>CAVYGD010000005.1:0-323879 GCA_963768005.1 uncultured bacterium | reverse complement strand
GGGTTCGAGCGCGCGATGCCATACGAGCTCTCCGGCGGCATGCGCCAGCGCGTCGCGTTCGTGCGCACGTTGCTCTCGGGCAAGCCCGTGCTCTGCCTCGACGAGCCCTTCGGCGCCCTGGACGCGATCACGCGCGCGGAGGCACAGCGCTGGCTGGCCGATGCGCTCGCTACGCGAGCCACGTACAGTCCTGCTCGTGACCCACGACGTCGAGGAGGCGGTCCTGCTCGCGGATCGCGTCGCGGTCCTCTGCTCGCGGCCCGGCCGCGTGATCGCGGAGCTCGCCGTCGGCCTTCCCCGTCCCCGGTCGCGCACGGAGCCGGCCCTTGTCGCGCTGCGCGAGCAGGCGCTCGAAGCGCTCGCGCGCGGGATGGGCGAGCGGGGGCTCGCAGCCGATGAGCGCGCTCAGACGGGCGCTGCCGTCGCTGCTGCTGATCGCGGCGCTCCTCGGCGCGTGGGAGCTCTACGCGGACGCACGCGCGGGCGACTCGCTCTTTCTGCCGGCGCCGCACGCGGTGGCGACATCGCTGTGGGAGAACGCGGGCCTCATCGCATCGAACCTCGGGACGACGGCGAAGGAGGTGCTCCTCGGGCTCGCGCTCGCGCTCGTCCTCGGGTTCACGTGCGCGCTCGCGATCCACTTCTCGCGCCTCGTGCGCCAGGCGGTCTATCCGCTCGCGGTCGGCTCGCAGGCGATCCCCGTGGCAGTGCTCGCGCCGCTGCTCGTCTTCTGGTGGGGATTCGGCATGCTGCCGAAGCTCTTCGTGATCGTCCTGATCTGCTTCTTCCCGATCGTCGTGACCACCGTCGACGGCCTCGCCGCGGTCGATGCGGACCAGCTCAAGCTGTTGCGCACGCTCGGCGCCTCGCGCTGGCAGGCGTTTCGCTTTGCCGAGTTGCCGGCTGCGCTCCCCGCTGCGCTCAGCGGCGCGCGGATCGCGGTTGCGGTCGCGGTGATCGGCGCCGTGATCGCCGAAATCTCGACCGCAGGCACGGCCGCAGGGCTCGGCCACGAGATCCAGCTCGACCTCAACTACGTCACCGCGCAGACGACGCCGCGCGCGTGGGCCGCGACGGCGGTGCTGTTCTGCTTCGCGCTCGCCTGCTTCTACGGCTTCGGCTATGCGCAGCGGCGGCTCGCGCCGTGGACGGCGGCGCCCCAGGACGGCCGGCGATGAGGACACCATCGTCTCGCGGCGAGCGCGGCAGCGCTCGCGGCTGGTCCTCGCGCTCACCGGCGTGCGGCGTGAAGCAGGAGGCGGTCGTCGCGCATCCGCAGGCGCAGCCGTTCGCGGTGATGCTCGACCGCCCGCCGAACGGCACGCAGGCGGCGCTCTACGCGGCGCTCTCGAACGGCGCCTTCGGCGCGGCGGGCTCGCCGTGAGCCTGGATGCGCCCCCGACCGCGAGCGCGCCGCTCGCGCTGCTGGCCGCGGGGAAGGTGGACATGGCGATCTCCTCCGAGCCCGAACTGCTGATCGCGCGCGACCACGGGTTGGCGCTCGTCTCGATCGCCGCGCTCGTCCAGCAGCCGCTCTCGTCGGTGATCGCGCTTCCGGCGCGAGGCGTCGGAAGCCTCGCCGAGCTTGCGGGCAGGCACGTCGGCACGGCGGGCACCGAATCGCAGGCGGACGAGCTGGGCGCCGTGCTGGCGCACGCCGGCGTCCCGGCGACGTCGGTGAAGGAAGTGCACATCGGCTTTGGCTACGTGCCGGCCCTGCTCGGTGGGAGCGTTCCCGCGACGCTCGGTGGCTTCTGGAGCTACGACGCGCTCGCGCTCGCCGCGGCCCACCGCCAGCCGCTCGTCGTCCCCGTCAGCCAAGCGGGGGTCCCGAGCTACGACGAGCTCCTGCTCGTCGTGCGCACGCGCGAGGCCGAGCGCGACGGCGAAGACCTCCGCGCGTTCCTGCACGCGCTCACGCGCGGCCAGCAGGAGGTCAAGGCGAGCCCCGCGGCGGCGAGCGCGCAGCTCGTGAAGGCCAAACCCGGCCTCCCGCCGAAGCTCCAGCGCGAATCGATCGAACGCACGCTCACGGTTAGCTACCCCGCGAACGCGAGTGAGCCCTTCGGCTTCCAGGAACCGGCGTCGTGGGAAGCGTTCGCGCACTGGATGTTCAAGAACGGGATGCTCCACCGAGATCCCGCAACGCTCGCGCCGCCCTTCACGAACGAGTTCCTACCGGGCCAGGGGCCCTAGCGCGGCCGTCGCCGGGGCCGCGGCTACTTGCCGCTGCGCCCGAGCAGGTGGACGTCGAGCAGCAGCGAGCGGGTGCCGACGATCTGGAGGCGTTCGCCGCGTCCGTCGCCCCGGCGCAGGCGCGGACGCCAGCCCGCTGCGCTGAGCGCGCGCGTGCGGCGGCGGCGCACGAGGCCGACGACGGCGGCGCCGGCGGCAAACGAGCCGGCGGCGACAGCCGGGAGCACCGCGGCGGGCACCGAACGCTCGGAGCGCACGAGCTCATGGGAGCGCGCACCGACCGGCACGACCTCCGCGAGCGCAACGGGAAGCTCACTCACGGCGTCTGAGTGTAGACCGGCGAGAGGACGCTCGTACACGCGGTAGCGCTTGTTCATGCGAAGCCCCATCGCTTCCATCCCAGCGTTGATCGCCGTGTTGCTCTCGAGCAGCCACGAGCAGTGACCGGCTGCAACCCCGAGGCGGTCGGCGGTGTCGAAGTGCTCGACGAAGAGCTTCGCGGCGACGCCCGTGTGCTGGTACTCGGGCTTGACGCCGAGGAAGCCGATGCGGATCCACGTCATGGTCTTGCCCTTGCGGAGGTAATGCCACCACCCGAACGGCAGCAGGCGGCCGTTCATCCTGCGCAGCACCTGGTTGATGTCCCTGAAGGTGAACGCGAGCCCGACGATCTCGCCCGTGTCTTCGCGCTCGGCGACGAAGAACCAGTTCTTGTCGAACACGAGCTGGAGCTCCTGCGCGTAGGCGTCGAGATCCTTCTTCGAGTACGGGACGAAGCCCCAGTTCTCGGCCCATGCCGCGTTGTAGACCTCCGCGAAGTGGTCCAGTTCGCGCCGCATGTGCAGACGGCTCATGCGCCGCAGGCGGATCCCGTGCTCGCTCTGCACCTTGTCCGCCAGCTCGAAGATGACGGGCAGCGTGTTGTAGCGGTCCGCGGCGCTCACGCGCCAGACGAGGAGGTCCATCGCCTTCTGCATGCCATCGCCCTCGAGCAGCTGCTGGTAGTAGGGCGGCTGCCACGGTTCGCGGATCAGCGCGCGCTCGTCGAACCCCTCGACGAGGACCCCGCTCTCGTCGTTCATCGTGAAGTCGGCCGGGACCGACCATGCGTTCGCAGCCCCGGGCGCGAAGCCATCGCTCGGCCGCGCCGAGCAGCGCATGCGCGGCCTCCGCGTCGTCCTCGAGCTCGAGGAAGCCGAACCAGCCCCACTTCGCCTTGTGGAAGTCGTTGTAGGCGTGGTCGACATGCGCGCTTATGCGGCCCGCGGGCTCCGGTCGGGAGCCGTTCGAGCCGGTGCGCCAGGCGAGGAAGTACTGCGCCTCGCCGTGGCGGAAGAACGCGTTCATGCGGCGGTTGAGGAAGAGCCGACGCTCGAGCCTGAGCGGGGGCACCCACTGCGGGATGGTTAGCATGCAGGCGGATACGGCAGGTCGATGAAGCACCGCAGGTCGTCCCGGCCTGATACCGCTCTTACCTCAACGCCCACGAGGCCGGGCACCTTACCGGACACCGCTCGCGCCTTAGCCCAACCCGCCGCCATGCAGAGCATCGCCACCGCCCCGGATGTCTTCGCGAAGGTTCGCGGGCACGATCGCGAAGAGGTCCTCGCGGCCGCCCGCGAGGCGGGCGTGTGCCCTACTTCCACGTCATCACCTCACCGGCGCGGGCGGTCGTCGAGATGGAGGGCGCCGAGCGGATCATGCTCGGCTCGAACAACTACCTCGGACTCACCGACGACGCGCGCGTGATCGCGGGGCGCCGAGCGCGCGCTCGCGCGACTACGGCACCGGACTCACGGGTTCGCGGCTGCCTGAACGGCACGACCCCGCTTCATCTCGAGCTCGAGCGCGAGCTCGCGGATTGGATGGGCACCGAGGACGCGCTCGTCTTCACCACCGGGCACCAGACGAACCTCGGGACGCTCGGCACGATCCTCGGCCCTCGCGACACCGTGATCGTCGACTCCGGCGACCACGCCTCGATCCTCGACGGCTGCGTGCTCTCGCGCGCGAAGCTACGCCCCTTCCGCCACAACCGGCTCGAGAAGCTCGAGAAGATGCTCGGCCGCGCGCGCAGAGGACGGCGGGCGGCGTGCTCGTCGTCGTCGACGGCGTCTTCTCGATGGAGGGCGACATCGCGCCGCTGCGCGAGATCTGCGCGCTCTGCGAGCGTTACGGCGCGCGGCTGATGGTCGACGAGGCGCACGGCGTCGGGGTGCTCGGCGCGCGCGGCGCCGGCTGCGCCGAGCTGCTCGGCGTCGAGGAGCACGTGGACCTGCGCATGGGCACCTTCTCGAAGTCGCTCGCCTCCTGCGGCGGCTTCATCGCGGGCTCGAGCGAGGTGATCGAGTACCTGCGCCTGTACTCGCGGCCGTTCCTCTTCACCGCCTCCGGCGTGCCCGCCGCACTCGGCGCCGCGCTCGCCGCGCTGCGCATCATCCGCTCCGACGAGGGCCCGACCTGCTTCGACCAGCTGCTCGGCAATGCCTGGCAGCTGCGCGACGGCCTGCGCGAGCTGGGGTTCGCGGTCGTCTCGCCGCAGCCGCTGCCCCAGCGACGCGCCCGGGTGCGCACCGACGGCAGCCGGCTCCGCGAGCATCGTGACCCCGATCATCCCGGTGCTCGTCGGCGACGACTGGAAGGCCGGGCTGCTCTGGCGCGCGCTCTACGACGCCGGGGTCTTCGTCAACACCGCGCTTCACCCCGCGGTGCCGCCGGGCGGCGCCCTCCTGCGCACGAGCGTGATGGCCACGCACGAGCAGCGCCACGATCGATCGCGCGCTCGAGGTGTTCGCCCGCGTGAAGCGCGAGTTCGAGGCCGAGCACGGACCGCTGCCGGCGCCCGCGGACGGCTGAGCGGTCACCAAAGCTTGTCCGTTTTTTCACAAGCGGGTCACAACTACGAAAAAGGCGCTCACAGCGCACGAACGGGAGGCCGCGACCGTTGACCGCGGCGGGCGCCTTGCGTACGTTCCGGGCGAGCGTTCCGCATGACTCATCCGGTGTCGCTCGCAACTCCCGAATCGCGTTAAGCACCAGTGACTTCACGGGCGGTCGCGATCAGGGGTTGACACCGAACGGGTTTGGCGGAGCGCAGATCTCGTCAATCACGATGGATGTCGTGTGCCGGGAAAGTCCCGGCTGCACAACGGGGAGTGACTAGATACATGTACGCGACAGCGAGGACAGTTCCTGCCGACTCTCAGCGCAACGACGCGCAGAAGCGCGCGGTGCGACGATCGCACGCGACTGTCAGTACATGCGTGCGCTGGAACGGGCCAACGAGGTGCGGCTTGCGCGCGCTGATCTGAAACGGAAAGTGGCCGCGGGCGCGGTGGACGTGGCGGCCGTCGTTCTCGACTGCCCGTGGGAGGCAGAGAGCATGGCGGTCTCGGACCTACTCACGAGCCAGCGGCGCTGGGGACATACCCGCTGTCGCAAGCTGCTAGCGCAGGTTCCCCTGAGCGAGCGCAAGACCCTCGGCTCGATGACCGATCGTCAGCGGCGCCAGCTCGCGGCGCTCCTTTCCGCGGGGGTACGTCGCGACGAGGGCGCGGAGTCCAAGCTGAGCCCGCAGCCGCCGCCGGTGCCGGAGCATGAGCTCGCGCCCGCGCATGCCGGCGGCAGGCACAGCGTTTCCTCATCCCGGCACGTGCTCGTCACGGCCTGAGCGAACGCGGCTGGCGCTTTATCCGCCCGCGCTCGCCGCGGGCGGGCGAGATGGTCTCCTCCAGCCACGCGCCTCCGCCGCCGCCACGAGCTCGCTCACGCGGGCGTGCAAAGTGGCGAGCGGCGGAGGCGTGACGAGCGCGTCGCTCTGAACGACGCCGCCGGGATACGCGAAGTCGATCTGGGTGCAAGTGACGACTTCGTAGAGCGGCTCGAGGACGCC
This sequence comes from uncultured bacterium, assembly GCA_963768005.1. Classification (GTDB taxonomy): domain Bacteria; phylum Actinomycetota; class Thermoleophilia; order Solirubrobacterales; family Solirubrobacteraceae; genus Palsa-744. The sequence continues at coordinate 317,791 of CAVYGD010000005.1, read as the reverse complement.
GTCGCGATCGAACCCGACCGGCAGCGTGAGCCCGTCGGCGCCGATCAGCCTGCGCAACGCAGGTCGTTCGCCCTTGATCGCGACCGCGGCAAAGCCCACATCGGGGAAGGCAGGCGCGAGCGACTGCAGCTCCTGCGCGACGCGCGGGCAGGAGGCGCTCTGAAGGAAGAGCCCGAGCACCACCGGACCGCGTTCGTAGAGCTCGCAGATGTTGAGGATCCCGGGTCCGCGCACCGAGCACGCGGGGCGCGCGCCCGCGACGCCCTGGCCGGGCGCGGTCGCGACGTTGGGGTCACCGCTGAGGTCGCCGAGCGCGAGCGGCGCCGCGAACGGCGGGAGCTTCGTGCCGGGGGCGGGGCCTTTGAGCCCACCGGCCCCTCGCAGTGCGAAGCCCACGACCGCCAGCGCGAGCAACGCCACCGCGAGCGCTCCGATGTAGCGCCGCGCACGCGGGCTGCACGGCCCCCAGATGGCTGGCCGGGGCCTCCACGCCTCGCCGCGGTCCTGCGCGTCGTCCTGCACGAACCTCCTACGCGCCGGCCCGCGCCTTGCCGCGCTCCGCGCGCTGCCCCACGAGGCGCGCGAGGCGCACCGCAGCGTGCCGTTCTCGCCGTCGGCCGCCGGGGCTTCGAGCGAGCGCTCGCGAGCCAACACGAGCAGCACCGAGGGCAGCGCGAGCAGCACCCCGACCAGGGCGACGCCGAGGTCGAGGATCGTCACGAGTCCGAAGTCGCGCAGCATCCGCACTTCCGAGAACGCGAGCACACCGAAACCGGCGATCGCGGTGACCATCGACGCGGCGAGTGCCGCGCCCGTGCGCCCGTAGGCACGACGCAGCGCCGCCACCGGGTCGGCGCCGGCGTGCGCTCCTGGCGGTAGCGCTCCGCGAGCAGCACGCTGACCTCGGTCGCGATCGCGACGACGAGGATCGAAAGCGTGACCGACATCGGGTTCAGCGCGACGCCCGTGATGAAGAGCAGCAGCCCCGACCAGCCGCTCGCGAGCAGCACGGGGATATAGGCCGCGAGCGTCCTCGCAGTCGCCGCGGAACACCGCGAGCAGCACGACCGCGACGATCGCGAGACTTATAAGCAGCGCGAGCGCCGCGCACGCCGGCGAGGCAACGCTCGCGTCGGCCTGCGCGGCGAGCACGGCGAGGCCCACGAGCTGCGCGCTCACGCCGGGCGGCGGATGGAGCATCTAGCGCATCGTTTCGATCACGCGCTGCTGGCGGTCGAGCGGCATCAGGCGGATCCCGAAGGCGAGCGTCGCAAAGCGCCGGTCCGCGGTGATCACGCTCTGTGAGAAGTAGGGCGGGATCGCGGCCGAGCAGCGCGTTGATCTCGGCTTGCGTGAGCTTCGCGTGGCCGTTGCCCGCGCTCTGGAAGAGGTCGGGCAGCGAGAACGCGGGGCAAATCGCGGCGCTCGCGCAGGCCGGAGTACCGCTTGCCGTTTCGCTCTCGTGATAGCCGAAGCGCTTGAGCACCGCGCTCTCGTACGAGCTCATCCATTCCACCACCTCGGGCTCGGTGAGGTTCTGCCCGTGCAGGAGGATGTCGATCTGTCCGCCGACGCCCGTTTCGCGCTCGAGCACGCGCAGGCTCTGAAGCGACGGCAGGTTCTGCGGCACGAGCTTCGTGATGTCCGTCTGCACGGGCGTTTGCGTGGCGAGTCCCCAGCCCGCGGCCGCGAACACGAGGCCGACGCCGAGGACCGCCCAGCGCGCCGCGCAGCGCGCCCGCGAGCGCCGCCCGCGAGATCAGCCGCGGCAGCGCGCTCTCGCGCACGAGCTCGCGCGCGCCGCGCCAGGAGGCCGCGATCCAGGCGCCCGCGGCCCCTGGCGGGGCGTGACCCGGGGCCTCGGTGCCCGCGAGCACGACCGCCGCGGCGCCGAACGTCAGCGCACACACGCAGCGCGATCGCGACGCCCGCGACGAGCAGCACGCCGAACCCCTGGACGAGCGGCACGGGCGAGAGCAGCAGCCCAAGCATCGCCCCCGCGCTCGCGAGCGCGGCGAGCGCGATCGTGGGGCGCGCCGCGTGCGACGCCTGCCGCACGGCCCGCACGAGCGTCCGGCGGGCCGTCGGCTTCCGCGCGCGCCTCGACCGGCGCGCGACTGGAGCTGGATCGCGTAGTCCACCGCGAGCCCCACGAGCACCGGTAGGACGGCGAGCGAGCCGATCGTCAGCGAGCCGCCGGCGAGCGCAAGCACGCCGAACGTGATCGCTCTCGCGACGAGCGCAACGGCGAGCGGCAGCAGACGCGGGCGAGTGGCGAAGATCAGGCTCGAGCGCGCACGCCATCACGATCACGACCGCGAGCAGCAGCCACTCGATCGGCGCGTGAGCGAGCTCGTCGAGGTCGGCGACGATCACCGGCTCGCCGGTGACCAGATAGCGCTCGCCGTGTTCGAGTCGCCACTGCGGCATCTTCACGGCGCTGCGGATCAGCGCGATCGCGCGCGTGCGCTGGGCCTGGCTCAAGCCCGCGCGCAGCCGCACCGAGACGAGCGCGGAGTTGGGGCTCGGGAAGAGGTATGCGAAGCGCCGCTTCGGCGTACCCGCGGGCGCGGCGCGGTCGAACACGAGCGCGTCGACGAATTCGGCGTTCTCGAGCGCCGGTTCGGAGGTGATCCCGTACTGGACCGCGAGCGTCGCGACTTCCGCCGCGTAGGCGCTGAGCGTCGCCTCGCGCGCTTCTTCCCCCAGGTGCTCGCTTCGCCTGCCGAGAACCCGCGCGCGAGCGCCGCGCGCGTCACCGCTCGCTTGGCGCTGGCCGCCTGACGTTCGCTCGCCTGCGCCCGCTCGTGAGCTGTTCGTCGATCTCGAGCGCCGCCTCGTTGATGAACGTCCCCGGGCCGAGCACGACCTTCACGGCGTGCAAGCGGACGAGCTGCCCGCAGGGCCCTTCGCTCCCCCCTCCTGCGCGAGCTCGGCCAGCGGCACGCGGCCGGAGAGGCATCCCTCGAGCCCGAGCAGGCGCTCGAGGTCGGAGCTCAGCAGGACCCGCTCGAGATTGCCCTGCACGAGCACCTCGATCGGCTCTTCGCCGAAATGGCGAGTAGAAGCTCTGCGTCGCCCGGTAGGCGCCGCTCGAGCGCCCGACGAAGGTGCTCGTCGCGGCGCTCGGCTGGAGCGTCAGCGCGAGGCCCGCGCCGGCGAGCGCGAGCACCAGCGACCAGCGCGACCACGAGCCGCGGCCTGCCGCAGCCCCGCCCGCCAGTGCGCTGAGCAATCGGCTTGCCATTCGCGGCGCGGAGCTCCGGCGCGCGGAGCCTATTCGACCATGCTCAGCGGGCCCTGCGGATTCCCGGAGAGGAACTGCTTCGTGAACGGGTGCTCGGATTCGAAGAGCTTCTGCGCGGGGCCCTGCTCGACGACCTGGCCCTGCCAGAGGATCACGAGATAGCTCGCGATGCGGCGAGCGCTCAGGATGTCGTGCGTGATCACGACGTACGTGCCGCCGTTCTCCTCGTGGATTTCCTTGATCAGCTCGCAAAGGAGCGCCGTGCGCACAGGGTCGATGCCCGAGTCGGGCTCGTCGAAGAGCACGATGCTCGGTTCGAGCACGAGCGCGCGCGCGAAGCCCGCGCGCTTTCGCATCCCGCCCGAGAGCTCGTTCGGCATCTTGTGCCCCTCGCCGCCCAGCCCCACCTCCTGCAAGCGACGGTGGACGATCTCCTCGATCTCGTCCTCGCCCTTCTCGGTGTGCTGGCGCAGCGGGAAGGCGACGTTGTCATACAGCGTGAGCGAGCCGAACAGCGCCCCGTCCTGGAACAGCACGCCGAATTTGCGGCGCATCTCGAAGAGCTCGGCGTCGGGAAGGCTCGGCACCGACTGCCCCTGGATCACGACGTCCCCGGAGTCGGGATAGAGCAGCCCAACCATGTGCTTGATGCACACCGACTTGCCCGTGCCCGAGGGTCCGATAATCATCGAGATGTGGCCTTCGGGGATACCCATGTTGAGGCCGCGCAGCACGCGGTTGGACCCGAACGACTTGTGCACATCGATGAACTCGATCGCGTCCGGCGTCCCGGGCTCGATCTCCGCGGCGTGCAGGCGTTCGCCGGCGGCAAGCGCCTCCTCGATCGCCGCCGTGCCGACCATCGGCTCGAACTCGCCCGGCGCGCCCTCCACGGCCTGGCTGTCGACTCGCGAGCGGAACGCGACTGCTCGTCCTCGGGCTCGTGCTCGCGCCAGGGCTCCTCGGTCGCCAACGTCAGCCTCCGATCGGGACGTTCGCGTGGCCGCCCCAGAAGATCTGGCTTCCCATCACTCCTATGAGCGTCACCAACACGATGTTGAGCACCATCGATTTCGCGGTGGCGGTCCCGACCCCGACAGGGCCGCCGGTTGCCGTATATCCGTAATAGCAGCCTACGAGCACGACGGTCGTAGCCATCGTCATGCCCTTCAAGAAGCTGTAAAAGTAGTCGGCCGGATTCTGGAACTCCCAGAACGTGTTCAGGATATCCGCCCGAGGACACGAAGCCGAGCTGCTTGACCACCGCGAGGTAGGAGGCGAAGAAGCCGATGCCGACCCCCGCGATGTAGATGAACGGCAACACCAGCCAGGCACCGAGCAGGCGCGTCGCGCACAGGAAGGTCATCGAGTCGACGCCCATCACCTCGAGCGCGTCGATCTCGTCCGAGATCCGCATCGCCCCGAGCTCGGCGACGATGCCGGTGCCCACCTTCGCCGAGAGCATGTAGCCGAACGCATACGGGATCGCCTCGCGGAGGTTGCACAGCGCGGCGTAGATGCCGGCGTTCGAAGGCGCGCCGATCGACTGGCTGAAGTACGCGCCCTCGATCCCGCATACGCCGAGGCCGGTGAAGAAGATCAGTCCCCAGATGACGAGTGCCGAGCCGACGATCAGGATGCCTCCCTGGCGGACCGCCTCGCCGAAGAAGCGCAGCACGCGCCCGCCCCACACGTCGCGGAAGACATTGCGCCGCGAAGCCGCCGATTTCGCCGGTCGAGTCCAGCCACTCGCCTCCCCACCGCCGTCCATCCGCCGTTCACCGACTGCCCCCTCTCATCCCTTGATCACGAGGATGTTCGGGTGCGTGGCGAGCAGCACCTGCGTGAACACGTAGTTGACGGCGCTCGTGAGAAGCAGCGTCGTGACGACCGCCTCGTTGACGGCGCGCCCGACCCCCTCGGCGCCGCCGCGGGCGGTCATGCCCTTGTAGCACGCCACGATCGCGATGATCGCGCCGAAGATCGCGCACTTGAGCACCGATCCCCAGAGATCGGTGGTGTCTACGTTGGCGAAGAAGGTCGCCCAGAACTGCCCCAGCGGCACGCCGTAGACGAGGCCGGCGAGCAGTCCGCCGAAGACGCCGAAGAGCGCCGCGAACATGTCGAAGAGCGCCGTCACGAGCATCAGCGAGAGGAAGCGCGGCACGACGAGGTTCTTGACCGGATCGACGCCGAGCACCTGCAGCGCGTCCAGCTCCTCGCGGATCTTGCGGGCGCCGAGGTCCGCGGTGATCGCCGTGCCGGCGACGCCCGCGATCACCGTCCCCGTGATGAGCGGCGCGATTTCGCGAATCGAGGCGAGCACGAAGAAGCCGCCGAGCCGATCGACGCCGCCGATCAGCTGGAGGATGTTCGCGGCCTGGATCCCCGGTGCGCCGTAGTTGAGCGAGATCGTCGTGATCAGGAGCGGCAGCCACGCGAGCCGCAGCACGAACAGGAACTGCGAAACGAGCTCCTCCCCATACGGGTAGGGCGGGCGCAACGCGGAGGCGAGGGTCCTGCCCGTGAGGATCATGATGTCCCCGGTTTCCTCGAGCACGACCCGGAAGGGCACGAAAGCTCGCTCGGCGACACTGCGAACCATCTTGCTTGTCTACCCCTCCTCGTTCACGGGTGGTTCCTGACGAAAAACACCCTCCCTGCAGAGCACTTTACGGGATGTTAAGGCGCTCCGCGACACCCCGAGTCCTTCGCCCGCGCCGGCCACACTCCTGCGCGCGCAAGCCACATACGAGTCCTGCGCGCGGTCGGGTGGGCGCCCGATGCGCTGGTATCGTGGCCGCGTTCCATGAGGTTGATCGGGTCGTCTGCTCTGCGTCGCACTGTGAAGCTCGTCGTCGTCGTGGGCGCCGGCGGACTGCTTGCGAGCGCTTGCGGCGGCGCCACCCAGGACGCGAACGAACCACACGCGACCTACACGCTGCGCGTGCTGCGCGCGAGCTTCCCCGCCAAGCAGGCGGTAGCCAAGCCCTCGGCGCTCGAACTCGAAGTCCTCAACGCGGGCGCGAGCACGGTGCCGAACGTCACGGTGACGGTCGATTCGTTCTACTACCGCAGCGAATATCCGAACCTCGCGCAGCGCCAGCGTCCGGTGTGGATCGTCAACCAGGGCCCCGGCGCGATTCCGCAGCGGCCCGTTGAAAGTGTCCCGTTCGACAGTCCCGGCGGCTACGTCACGGCCACCGCCGGCACGTGGGCTGCGGGATCGCTCGCGTCTGGCGAAGCGCGCACCTTCACGTGGCAGCTCACGCCCGTCAAGTCCGGCAACCACAGCGTCGTCTACGCGGTCGCCGGCGGGCTCGGCGGCAATGCGCACGCACAGCTCCCGAGCGGCCGGCCCGTCGTCGGCCGCTTCGACGTCGAAATCGCCACCGCCCCCCCGGCGAACCATGTGAACCCGGAAACGGGGCTCGTGGAACCTGGCCGCTACCCCGTCGCGCCGGGACCCTGAGCGCACCCGCGCGTCTGCTCGCGCGCTTTGGACCCCCGTCGAAATATCGGCGGCGTGATCTCTACACCCGTTAGGTGTCTGGTCACCCGGCGATCTATAGAGTCGCCCCCCAACCTGTGAGCAAGCGAGGGGAACCGGTTCCAAGCGCGGCGCCGGCGCCCAGGAGGAACGACGAAGAACAACATGCAGACACCACGGCAGACCGCAATCCGCGAACTGGTGACCGGCGATGAGCCACTCACGATCCAAGGCTTCGCGGGAGGGCACGAGGTCGGCGCCGCCGACGTCCTGAAGATGGCCGAGAGCCTCGGCGTGCGAATGGTCGATCTCAAGTTCACCGATGTTCCCGGCACCTGGCAGCACATGACGCTCGCCGCTCGGCAGCATCGACGAGGACGCGTTCAGCGACGGCCTCGGCTTCGACGGCTCCTCGATCCGCGGCTTCCAGCAGATCGCGGAGTCGGACATGCTGCTGATGCCCGACCCGAGCACGGCGATGATCGACCCCTTCTACGAGGAGCGCACGCTCTCGCTGATCTGCAACATCCTCGACCCGATCACGCGCGAGGCCTACTCGCGCGACCCGCGCTACGTCGCGCAGAAGGCCGAGCGCCACCTCCGCGAGACGGGGATCGCGGACACCGCTTTCTTCGGCCCCGAGGCCGAGTTCTACGTCTTCGAGCACGTCGCCTACGACCAGCAGAACCACTGCGGCTTCTACGAGGTCGACTCGCAGGAGGGCTACTGGAACATGGGCGAGGCCTTCCGCGAGGCGGGCAACCTCGGCCACAAGATCCGCTCGCAGGAGGGCTACTTCCCCGTGCCGCCGTCGGACACGCACGGCGACCTGCGCGCGATGATGGTGATGGTCCTCGAGTCGCTCGGCATCTCGACGGAGTTCCACCACCACGAGGTCGGCGGGCCGGGGCAGGGCGAGATCGACCTGCGCTTCGAACCGCTGCTGCGGATGGCCGACACGCTGATGACGCACAAGTACGTCGTCAAGAACTGCGCGCGCGCGGTCGGCAAGACCGCCACCTTCATGCCGAAGCCGGTCTTCGAGGAGAACGGCTCGGGGATGCACGTGCACCAGTCGCTCTGGAAGGACGGCGAGACGCTGATGTACGACGAGAACGGCTACGCGCTGCTCTCCGAGCTCGCGCTCAGCTACGTCGCCGGAATCCTCGCCCACGGCCGCGCGCTGATGGCCTTCTGCGCGCCGACGACGAACTCTTACCGGCGGCTCGTGCCCGGGCTTCGAGGCTCCTGTGAGCCTCGTCCACTCGCAGCGCAACCGCTCCGCGGCGGTGCGGATCCCGATGTACCTCGCCTCGCCGAAGGCAAAGCGCGTCGAGTTCCGCCCACCGGATCCGATGTCGAACCCCTACCTCGCCTTCTCAGCGCTGATGCTCGCGGGCCTCGACGGTATCGCGCGCTCGCTGAAGCCGGGCGAGCCGGTCGACACGGACCTCTTCGACCTCTCGCCGGAGCAGCTCGCGAACATTACGAACGTGCCGACCTCGCTCGGCGCCTCGATGGACGCGCTCGAGGCCGACCACGAGTTCCTGCTCGCGGGCGACGTGTTCACGTCGGACCTGATCGACGAGTGGGTGAGCTACAAGCGCAACGAGGAGGCGCAGGTCAACCTGCGACCGCACCCGTGGGAGTTCCCGCTCTACTACGACGGCTGATGCGAGCGCGCACTCGCTAGGAGACGCGCCAGCAGACCCACGCGACGTGCGCGGCGCCGAGCTGCAGTGGCGCCGCGCGCCAGGGGCCTGAGCGCCCCTGCGGCCAGGAGGGCAGGCCCTCGAGCCGCCGCGGGTCGTACGCGAGCGGGTCGCCGAGCGCCTTCGAGAGCGCCTCCTTGCTCGACCACAGCGAACTGAAGTAACGGTCGCGGTCGTGCTCCGACGGCGGTGCTGAGCGCTCGGCGGGAGTCTGGATCGAGTCCGCGAACGCATCCTCGCAGCGCGCCACGCGCTCGACGTCGACGCCGACGGGCGCGTCGTGAAAGGCGAGCAACGCAAGCGGCGCACGATAGGAGCGCGAGCAGTGAAGCGCTCCCGCCCCCTCGCTCAGCGAGCGCGCCCGCGCGCGCAGGACGTCCTCCTGCGCCGCGTATGAAGCGGCGCCGGCGCTCGCGGACACATCGAGCAGGACCACGCGCGGCAGTGGCTCACCCGCTGCTCCCGCCACGCTCAGCTCCCGTTGCGCGGGCACGTTGCGCCCGTGGGACGACGCGACTGGAGCAAAAACGTCGGCGAGCGCGGAGCGGCGGTCGCTCATGCGGCGAGCGCCGGAGCCGCACTCGGCTCCGCGCTCGAACCCTCGCTCGAATCCTCACTCGAATCCTCACTCAAATCCGCGAGGGGGGGCGGCGATGACATCGCCACGACCGGCGCGCCGTGCCAGCGAGTGCCCGCGGGGAGCTCCTCGCCGCGCATCACGACCGAGCGCGCGCCGACGCACGTGCGCGCGCCGAGCTTCGTGTCGGGAAGGATCGCCGAGCTCGGGCCGATCGTGCTGCCCGCGCCGGCCGCCGCGGGGCCGATGCGCATGAGGCGGTCGTGGAAGAGGTGCGTCTCGATCACCGCGTGGCGGTTCACCGCGCACCCCTCACCCAGCTCGACGAGGTCGAACTCCGTGATCGCGGTGGTTTCCACCCACGCGCGGCGTCCGATCCGCGCACCCATCGCGCGTAGGTAGAGCGAGATCAGCGGCGTCGCGGTCGCGATGCCGAGGAACCACACGCCGGCGACCTGTTCCTGCATCGAGTTGATGAGCTCGTCGCGCCACACGAATAGCGACCACAGCGGATGCTCGCCGCGACGGTAGCGGCCGATCACGGTCCATTTCGTGAGCACTGTGAGCGCGGCCGCGAAGACGCCCGCGGCAAAGAGCACGAGCGGCGCCGCGAGGATCTCCACGGGGACGCCGAGCCCGACGCCCACCCGGTCGAGCGCGAGCACCGCGATCCAGCCGATCAGCATCGACGTGGTGGACGGAAGCAGGATCCGCACGATGTCCATCGCGCCGCGCGCGGCGACGAGCCGCCGCGGCGGGTGGGTCGTGCGCGCGAGCACGGTGTCGGGTACGAGGTGCGGCAGCTCGAGCGCCGGCGAGCCGAGCCAGCACGTGCCGTCGGCGCTCTCGCGCGGAGCAACCGTGAGCAGGCCGATGATGGTGTCGTCGCCCACGCGCGTGCCGCCGCTGAGAATCGCGCCGTTGCCGATGAAGCTGCCGTTGCCGACCGTGATCTCCTGCAAGTGAAGCCAGCCTCCGCGTGCGCGCGCGGGAGCGAACACGACGTCGTCGGCGACGAAGCTCCGCTCGCCGAAGGAGACGAGCCGGTTGAGGCCGAGCGCCGTCGAGATCTCCGTGCGGCGCCCGACTTGCAGACCCATGAGCCGCAGCCAGGGGCGCGTGTAGGAGGAGTTGTAGATCGGGAAGAGGATCACGCGCGCGCTCGAGAGCGTCGCCTCGCTGAACCACAGCGCCCAGCCCACGAAGCTGCTTTCGGAGTGCCAGCCCGCCGGGATCGCGCGCCAGATCAGGCGCACGGTGCCCGCAACGATGAGCGCGTAGGAGAGCAGGAAGAGCGCCGTGACGACCAACGCCTCGAGCGCGAGCACCCCGAACGAGCTGCCGAGCGTAGGCGCCGGCGCACCGAAGAGGTAGAGCGCCACGAGCGCCGGAGCGAACGCGAGCAGCGGCACGAGGCCGTGGAGGCCGAGGCCTGCGGTGAACAGCGCGCGCAGGCGGCGTGAGCTCGCGGGGCGCGGCGCCGGCGTGTCCGGCCAATGCTCGCCCGCGCGCCCAACCTCGTGCGCGACCGCACCTGCCCAACGCTTACCCGCTGTCACGGTGCCCGCGACGACGCTCCCCGGTTCCACCTCCGCACCGGCCTCGACGACCGCGCCCGGCATCAGCATCGCGCGCGTGCCGACGCGCGCGCCCTCGCCGATCCGCACCTCGCCGATCACGAGCTCGGGGCCGTCGACCCACCAGCCATGCATGTCCACTTCGGCCTCGAGCGTTGCGCCGGCGCCGATGTGCACGAGCGCCGTCGGCTCGGGGACCGTCGCGAGGCGAGCGTCCGCGCCCACCTCGGCGCCGATCATGCGTGCGTAGCGCGCGGCCCAGGGCGTCCCGGCGAGGCGACCCAGGCCGCAGACCTCGGCGAGGCGGTCGAGGAACCATACGCGGCAGGCGAGCCACGAGTAGCGCGGATAACGCCCCGGCTGCAGATGCGGCAGTAGAACGCGCTTCGCGGTCAAGACGAGGCCTGTGCGACCCATCGGCGTCGCGAGCAGAAGCCAAGCGGTGATCAGCCACCCCCATGCGACGTGCGGAAGCCCGGCGCCGACGATGTTGCCGTAGGCGAATGCGGCGATAAGCCACTGCTCGCCTGCACGACGAGCAGCACGAGCATGCCGACGAACTGCGCAGCGCCCCACCGCCACGGCGCCGAGGACTCCGCTTCGGGCGCCTCTTCGCCGGGGCGCGCGAGCTCCTCCACGCGCTGCACGAGGTCGCCGAGGCGGCGGTGCTCGTAGACGTCCGCGACGGCCACCGATGGGTAGCGCTCGCGCAGCGCGCGAGACGAGCTTCGCGGCGCGAGCGAGTTGCCGCCGGAGGCGAAGAAGTCCGTGTCAGCCGATATCGCGACCGGTCCGAGCTGGTCGGCGAAGCGCTCGGCGAGCCACGCCGCGGTGCCCGTGAGCGTCTCGTCGGCCGGCCCGCGACCTCCGGCGGCGGCCACGGCAGCGCCTTGCGATCGACCTTCCCGGAGGGCGCGAGCGGCATCTCCTCGAGCACGACGACCACCGGCGCAAGCCCGTCGGGCAGCTGCTCGGCGACGGCGGCGCGCACGTCCTCGGAGCAGACCTCGCCGGTCACGTAGCCGACGAGCACCTTGTTGCCCGGCGGCGGTGCTCTGCACGACCGCGGCGGCGCTGCGCACGCCCGCGACCGCGCTCAGCTTGCTCTCGACCTCGCCCAGCTCGAGCCGACGACCCGCGATCTTGACCTGGCCGTCGCGGCGGCCGAGGAACTCGAAGCCGTCGATCGTCTCGCGCACGATGTCGCCGGAGCGGTAAGCGCGCTCCCAGCCGAGTGCGGGCAGTCCGCGCGTAACGCTCGGCGTCGAGCTGCTGTCGAGGTAGCGGCCGAGCCCGACGCCCGCGATCACGAGCTCGCCCGGCTCGCCGAGCGGGACGGGGCAGCCGCAGTCGTCGAGCACCGCGACCTCCCAGCCGGCGAGCGGCCAGCCGATCATCACGGGCTCCGCGGGGCGGATGCGCGTGGCGGTCGTCACGACCGTCGCCTCCGTCGGACCATAGGTGTTCCACACCTCGCGACCCTCCGCGAGCCGCCAGCCGAGCTCCGGCTGGCAGGCCTCGCCCCCGAGGACCAGCAGGCGCACGTTCGCCAGCGTCTGCTCGTCCCACATCGCCGCGAGCGTCGGCACCGTCGAGACGACGGTGATCCCGCGGCGCACGAGCCACGGCCCGAGGTCGGCCCCCGAGCGCACGATTGCGCGCGGCGCGGGCACGAGCGCGGCGCCGTTGGACCACGCCATCCACATCTCCTCGCAGCTCGCGTCGAAGGACACGGAGAGGCCCGCGAGCACGCGATCGTAGGCATGCACGGTCCACAGGCGGCGCTCGGCCTCCACAAACGCAGCGGCCGAGCGGTGGCTCACGGCGACGCCTTTCGGACGGCCCGTCGAGCCCGAGGTGAAGATGATCCACGCGTCGTCGTCGGCGCACGGCGGACGCTTGGGCGCGCGAGGACGGCGCAGCTCGCGCAGGCTCAGGTCCTCCTCGAGCACGCCGCACACGTCGGCCTCCGACCAGATCGCCGCGGCGCGGGTGGGTGGGTCGTCGGCGTCGATCGGGCACGTACGCGGCGCCCGCGCGCAGGACGCCGAGGATTCCGATGTAGAGACGGCGAGGAGCCGCTTTCGAGGTGGATGCCCGACGCGCTCGCCCGGGCCCACGCCCTGCTTGCGCAGCCTGCGCGCGAGGCGCTCGGCGGCCTTCGCGAGCGCGGCGTAGGTGAGCGCGCCATCGTCGGCGTCGAGCGCGATCGCGGAGGGGTGGGCGCGGACCGTCGCGTCGAAGATCTCCAGCAAGGAGGTCCCCTGCGACTCGCGTGCAGCGAGCTCCTCGAGGGCGGCGCGAGCGCGCGTGCGACGGTCGGCTCTCAGCGAAGCGTGGTGGCGTGTGCTGTCGATGGCGGCCATGGCGGCTGTTAGTAAACACGCTGCCTCGTTCTTATATCCGCGACCGAGGTTTATGTTCGGTTAGGGCGATGTGAGCAGGGGGTCTGCGGGGCCTCGAGGCAGGCGCGGCAAACCTTCTCACAGCTGTGTCAAGGTTTGCCCTCCGCGCTGCTAGAGTCCCGTCGATGCGCGACTACAGAGACGGCCATCGCAAGCCGCGTGGTCGTCTACGACGGCGGGATGGGCGCGACGCTCGAGCAGTTCGAGCTCACCGCCGAGGACTACGGGGGGCTCGCCGGCAAATGCCACGAGGCGCTCGTGCTGCACCGTCCCGACGTCATCGAGGGCGTGCACACCTCGATGCTCGACGCCGGCGCAGAGGTGGTCGAGACCGACACCTTCCAGGCCTCGCGCCTGAAGCTCGGCGAGTGGGGGCTCGCTGAGCACACGCACGAGATCAACGTGAAGGCCGCGCAGATCGCGCGCCGCGCGGCCGGCGAGACGCGCTTCGTCGCGGGCTCGATCGGCCCCACCGGCTTCCTGCCCGGCCTCCGAAGACCCCACGCTCGGCCAGATCCGCTTCGCGCGAGCTCGTAGACGGTCTTCGCCGAGCAGGCGAGCGGCCTCATCGAGGGCGGCGCGGACCTGCTCATCATCGAGACCGCGCAGGACATCCTCGAGGTCAAGGCCGCGATCTTCGGCGCGCGCGAGGCGTTCAAGAGCGCCGGCAAGCAGCTGCCGATCCACGCCTCCGTCTCGCTGCTGCCGCAGGGCGGGAAGATGCTGCTCGGGACCGACATCTCCGCCGTGCTCGCCACGCTCGAGGCGCTCAAGGTCGACGTCATCGGGCTCAACTGCTCGACCGGGCCCGAGGACATGCGCGACGCGATCCGCTTCCTCGGCGAATGGTGCCCAGTGCCGGTGGCGTGCATCCCGAATGCGGGCCTGCCGCTGCAGGGACCCGACGGCGAGACGATCTTCCCCGAGCAGCCCGAGCCGCTCGCGCGCGCGCTCGGCGAGTTCGTCGAGCGCTACGGCGTCGGCATCGTCGGTGGCTGCTGCGGGACGACGCCCGAGCACATCGCCGCGATCGTAGAGCTCGTGGGCGGCGGCCGCGCGCCGTGGCGTCGCGACCGGCGCCGCGCCCGGCGCATCTCTCCTCGATGATGGCGGCGACGCCGCTCGTGCAGGAGCCGCGCCCGACGATGGTCGGCGAGCGCGTCAACTCGCAAGGCTCGCGCCGCGCGAAGGAGCTGCTGCTCGCCGACGACTACGACGGGCTCGTGCAGGTCGCGGAGGACCAGGTGACCGGCGGCGCGCACGTGCTCGACGTCTGCGTCGCGCTGACCGAGCGCCAGGACGAGGACGAGCAGATGCGGATCGTCGTGAAGAAGATCTCGCTCACGCAGCCCGCGCCGATCCAGGTCGACTCCACCGAGCCCGAGGTGATCGAAAGGGCGCTCGAGCAGATCCCCGGGCGGCCGATCGTCAACTCCATCAACCTCGAGGCCGGCCGGGACAAGCTCGACCGTGTCGTGCCACTCGCGCTCGCCCACGGCGCGGCGCTGATCGCGCTCACGATCGACGAGGTCGGGATGGCGAAGACCGCCGAGCGCAAGGTCGAGATCGCAAGGCGCCTGCACGAGCTCTGCTGCGAGGAGCACGGCCTCGATCCCGAGCTCCTGATCTTCGACTGCCTCACCTTCACGCTCACGACCGGCGACGAGGAGTGGCGGCCCTCGGCGGTCGAGACGATCGAGGGCATCAGGCGGATCAAGGCCGAGATCCCTTCCGTGAAGACCTCGCTCGGTGTCTCGAACGTCTCATTCGGCGTCTCCCCCGGCGCCCGCGCCGTGCTCAACTCGGTCTTCCTGCATCACTGCGTGGAAGCCGGGCCTCGACCTCGCGATGGTCAACCCGAACCACATCACGCCGTACAGCGAGATCTCCGAGCAGGAGCGCGAGCTGGCCGACGACCTCGTCTTCAACCGCCGCGAGGACGCGCTCGAGCGCTTCATCGGCCACTTCGAGTCCAAGGGCGAGCAGGACGACGCGCAGGGCGCCGCCGACCCCACCGAGGGGATGGAGCCCGAGGAGGCGCTTCACTTCCACATCCTGCGCCGGCGCAAGGAGGGCGTCGAGGAGTGGATCGACCGCAGCGTGGAGAAGATCGGTGCAGTGCCGACGCTCAACGAGGTGCTGCTGCCCGCGATGAAGGAGGTCGGCGACAAGTTCGGCGCGGGCGAACTGATCCTGCCGTTCGTGCTGCAGTCCGCGGAGGTCATGAAGCGCGCCGTCGCGCAGCTCGAGAACTACCTCGAGAAGCTCGAGGGCTACACGAAGGGCACGGTCGTGCTCGCGACCGTCTTCGGCGACGTACACGACATCGGCAAGTCGCTCGTCGGCACGATCCTCACGAACAACGGCTACACCGTCGTGGACCTCGGCAAGCAAGTGCCGATCCAGACGATCCTCGACGCCGCGCAGGAGCACGACGCGACGGCGATCGGCCTCTCGGCGCTGCTCGTCTCGACCTCGAAGCAGATGCCCGCGTGCATCCAGGAGCTGCACGCGCAAGGGCTCTCCTTCCCGGTCCTCATCGGCGGCGCCGCGATCAACCGCGCGTTCGGCTACCGCGCGCTCTACCCCGGCGGGAAGGAGTCCGAGGACCTCTACGAGCCCGGCGTCTTCTACTGCAAGGACGCCTTCGAGGGGCTCTCGGTGATGGACCAGCTGGTCGACGCCGATGCACGCGCGGGGCTCGTCGGGAAGCTGCGCGCAGGGCGCGGCCGAGTTCCGCGCGAAAAGCGAGGAGCCCGAGGAGCTCGACCTCACCGACGACTCCGTACGCTCCGCGGCGCGCACCGACGTGCCGATCCCGAGCCCGCCGTTCTGGGGCGCGCAGGAGATCGACGTGGACCTCGACGAGGTCTACTCGCACCTCGACACGCACGTCCTCTTCAAGCTCCACTGGGGCGGGCGCGGTGTCAAGGGAGAGGCATGGCGCAAGCTCCTGCAAGAGGACTTCATCCCGCGCCTGCAGCGCATGTGGCGCGAGCAGGACTACCTGCAGCCGCGCGCGCTGCTCGGCTTCTTCCCCTGCTACTCGGAGGGCAACGCGATCGTCGTGCTCGACCCCGAGGACCGCGCGCGCGAGCTCACGCGCTTCATCTGCCCGCGCCAGCCCCGCGGCGAGCGGCTGTGCCTCGCGGACTTCTTCCGCCCGGCGCCGAGCGAGACGGCGCCGGAGGAGCTCGACGTCGTCGCGCTGCAGACCGTCACGGCGGGCCCGAAGGTCAGCGAGCTCGTGAGCCGCCTCGAGCGCGAAGGCGAGTTCGCCGAGCAGCTCTTCGTGCACGGCCTCGGCGTGCAGACCGCGGAGGGGCTCGCGGAGTGGCTGCACTGGAAGGTCCGGGGCATGCTCGGCATCCCCGCGACCCAGGGCCGTCGCTACTCGTGGGGCTACCCCGCGGTGCCCGAGCAGAGCGAGCACGTCAAGGTCGACGAGCTGCTCGACCTCTCGCGCATCGGCATGCGCCTCACCGGCGGCTACGCGCCCGACCCCGAGCAGTCCACGCTCGCGCTCGTCGCGCACCACCCGCAGGCGATCTACTTCGGCACGCGCCAAGGGCGGCTACCCGCGCGAGAGCGCCCCCGACGACGTCATCAAGGGCTCCTCGCGCGACCCCTCGCTGTTCGGGGAGACGCGCCGTGCAGCTCGACGACGAAGACCCCGCTGACGGCAACCGAGGCTGCCGGCGACGTCGAGCCCGCGGTCGCCCCGGGTTAGGAGCGCTAGCCGCGCAGCGCCTGCTCGGCGGCGCCCGTGCGCAGGCGGGTAGGCAGGGGGTCGAGCTTCACCGGCGTTGCGTGCGTCGTGCGCACGCGCAGCTCCCGCCATGAGAGCCCCTCGTTCGCGAGCGCCGGCGCGCCCATGATGAACGCGGTCGCGATCTCGACCGCCTGGAGCACGATCCCGTAGGCGAGCGCGTCGGGCGCAGAGACGCCGTAGGCGCCCACGAGCACTGCGACGACGGCCGCCTGGAAGACGCCCACGTTGCCCGGCGTCACGGGCAAGATCGCGGTCAGGTTGACCGCGAAGAGGACGGCGGCAGCGCCCGCGAAGCCGACCCGTTCGTCGAGGCCGAGCGCCGCGAGCAGTAACCAGCAGGAGAGCAGCTGAAGGCCCCACGCGCACAGCTGCGAGACGACTGCGAGCGAGGCCTCGCGCGGCTGCATGAAGACGTGCAAGCCGTGCCGGATGCGTTGCGCGGCGGCGCGCACCGCGGCGCCACAGCTCCGCGAGGGAGAGCGACTGCGCGCCAGTCCGGGGCCTCACGACGAGCGGCGAGAGCATCACCGTCGAGCAATGCCGCGAGCGGCATGATCGCGAACACGAACAGCGGCATGCCGTGGCCCTGCAAGCCGCGTCACGCTCGTCAGCGTCACGGCTCCCGACACCACGACCGCGAGCAGGTTCAGGAGCATCTGCGAGGCGAGCGTCCCGAGCACGATGGGCAGTGTCTCGTGCGCGTTCCCAGCCGCCGCGCAACGATCAGCGCGCGCGAGGGCTCGCCGAGGCGCGCCGGCAGGGTTGCCGACATGAGCACGCCGATGAACGTTCCCTGCAGCGCGTCGGAGACGCGCGCGCGGCACGCCGTCGGGGCTGCCCGCAGGATCGCGTGCCATGCGAGCCCGCGCGCGACCATCGCCACGCACATCAGCCCGAGGCCGGCCATCAGCAAGGACGGCTCGAAGCGGCGAGGCTCGCCTCCACGCGCCCTACGCCGATGTTCGCGACGCCCGCTCCGACGAGGCCGAGCACGGCCAGCGATCCGACGCCGAGCGCGAGCCGGCGGAGCAGCCTTGGAGAGGGACCAAGCGCCGGCGCGCGGGGGCGGGGCGCTCGACGCTCGCCCGCGGTTGAGCAGTGTCCGTGTGGGGCAACTCGGGCGCTCGCACGCGGGGCGCTCGCGGCTCGGGCTGCGCGCATTCAAGGCCGTAGCGGACCGCGATCCGACCAGCGCGCGTCGGTGCGACGGCCGATCGCGGCCGCTTGCTCGTAGCACTCGAGCACCTCCTGCGCGACGTGCGCCCAGCGCGAAGCGCCGCGCGCGCTCGCGCGCGGCGCATGGCCATCTGCGCGCGGCGTCCGCGATCGAGCAGGATCGTGCGCAGCGCCTGCCCTAGCGCGACCGCGTCCGCGGGCGGGACGAGGATGCCGTCGCGGCCGTCGCGCACGACGTCGCGGTAGCCCGCGATGTCGGAGGCCACGACGGGCACGCCGGCTGCGAACGCTTCGGTGAGAACCATGCCGAAGCTCTCGCCGCGCAGCGAGGGAGCACACAGGACATCCGCCCGCGCGAGCTCCTCGAGCTTCTCGTGCTCGCCGACCCTTCCCAGCGCGCGCACGCCGTCGGCCTCGAGCAACAGCGGCGAGACCTCGGCCTCCTGCGCTCCCACGAGCGTCAGCGTCGCTGGCAGCTGCTCGCGCAGCGCCTCGAACGCGCTCAGCAGGACCGGAAGCCCTTTGCGATCGACGGCCTGGCCAATGAAGAGGATGCGAAGCGGGCGCTCGCGCCCGTCGTCGTCCGGGGCGGGATCCTCGCGGGCGAGCAGCGGATGGTCGAGGTGCACGCCGTTGGGGACGATGCGGTAGCGCCCGCCGAAGAAGCGCCGCCCCGTCCACGCCGCGGCCTCAGAGACCGCGATCCGCACATGCAAACGGTTCATCCGCCGCGCCGCGCCGAGCGCGCACGCGATGCCGTTCGTGAGCGCGTTCTCGGAGTAGCTGTGGAAGGTGCCCACGAGCGGTACCCCCTCCGCGCAGCACATCGCATCCCACCCGACGAGCGGCGCGACGGGCTCGTGGATGTGCGCGACGTCGTAGCCGCCCTCGCGCAGCTCCGCGCGCAAGGTCAAGACGGCGCGCATGCTCACCGCGAGGTTCGAAATCGCACCGTTGGCCGGGATCCCCACCGTGCGGCCCAGCGAGACGAAGCCCTCCGGCGGCTCGCGCCGCTGCGGCGCGACGCCCCTGTGCATGCGGCGCGTGCGCGCGTCGTCGGGGTCGAACGGCGCGAGGATGCGAGCGTCGTGCCCGAGGCCGCGCAGCTCCCCCGCGAGCGCCTCGATGTGGCGCGTCACGCCGCCCGGATAGGTCCACGAATACGGCGAGATGAGCGCGATCCGCACGCCGGCACTCTACCCGTTCGTGCGGGCGTCACGCAGTAGCCTGTGAAGCGCATGAGCGAGCCTCACGAGCTCCCCGCGCGCGCCGCGCCGCGCTTCGTCAAATACACGTTTCTCGCCGTCGAGCCGGCGTGGCGAAGGCTCGACCCCGAGCAGCGCGCCGAGCACAAGCAAGAGCTGCTCGCGGCGTGCGAGGACTTCGCCGAGGACCACCTCCTGCAGTCGTTCTCGCTCGTCGGCATGCGCGCCGATGCAGAGCTCCTGCTCGTCGCGGAGGCCGAAAACCTCGAGCGGATTCACGAGCTGCACGTCGTGCTCGCGCAAAGCGGGCTCATGAAGTGGGCGCGCATGCCCTACTCGTTCCTCGGCCTGCGCAAGGGCTCGGAATACTCCGAAGACGTGCGACTCGCGCCGCGCGGCTTTCGCGGCAAGTACCTCTTCGTGTACCCGTTCGTGAAGTCGCGCGAGTGGTACGCGCTCCCCGCAGAGGAGCGCTACCGGATCATGCAAGGGCACATCAGCGTCGGGCGCGAATACCCGCAAGTCGACAACCACACGATCTACTGCTTCGGGCTCGACGACCAAGAGTTCGTCGTCGCGTTCGACACCGACGACCCCGCTAGCTTCCTCGAGCTCGTGCAAACGCTGCGCACGACCGAGGCCTCACGCTACACCGTGCGCGACACCCCCTCCTTCACGTGCATCGCGGCCTCGCTGCCGCGCGCCCTGAACGCGCTCGACGGCGAGCCGATCCCGCTCGCGACGCCCGCGCCTGCGCTCTAGCGGCCCGATGCCGGAAGCGGTCAGCTACGCCGACGCCGCCGCTACGGAGCATCTGCGGCAAGCCGACAGCGTCCTCGGCGCGCTCATCGACGAGCTCGGCGAGCAGCGCTTCGAGCACCAGCCGGACCGACCGCCGCCCGGCGAGCACTACGCGGCGCTCGTGCGCGCGATCGTCGGCCAACAGCTCTCCACGCACGCGGCGCGCGCGATCTGGAACCGCCTGCTCGCGCACTTCGACGACCATCCGCCGACGCCGCGGCAGATCCTCGAAGCAGACCCCGAAGAATTCCGCGCAGCGGCCGGCCTCTCGCGGGCGAAGGTCTCATTCCTGCGCTCGCTCGCCGAACACGTCGAGAACGGCGAGCTCGAGCTCGAGCACATGAGCCAGCTCAGCGACGAGGAGGTGACCGCCGAGCTCACCGCCGTGCGCGGCATCGGCACGTGGAGCGCTGACATGTTCCTCATGTTCCAGCTCGAGCGGCCCGACGTGCTACCGGTCGGCGATCTCGGCATCCGCCGCGCGGTCGAACGCCTGTACAACCTCGACGAGCTGCCCGACGCGACGACGATCGAAGCGATCGCCGAGCCCTGGCGCCCGCACCGCACGCTCGCGTCACGCTACCTCTGGCTCTCGCTGCGAAACCAGCCGCTTTAGAAACCAGCCGCTCTTGCGACCAGCCGCGCTCGAAACGAGCCGCTCTAGAGACTCACGCGGTGACGCGCTCGCGCACCCGCGCGGCGGCGTGCTGCGCGAGCGCAGCGCGGTGGCGCTTGGCGCCGCCGAGGAGCGCGGTGTCGAGCTGCGCGCGCTTGAACAGCCAGTGCACGTCCGCCTCCCACGTGAAGCCAATGCCGCCGTGCATCTGAATCGCGCTCGCGGTCACCTCGCGCCCGCCATCGGCGGTGCTCGCGCCGGCGAGCGCCGCCGCCTCCGCGAGCCGGCCGGGATCGGCATCCGCCGCCCACGCCGCGTAGTAGGCGGCCGAGCGCGCGCTCTCGGTCTGGAAGAGCATCTCGGCACAGCGGTGAGAGACGGCCTGGAAGGAGCCCACCGGCACGCCGAACTGTTCGCGCTCCTTGACGTAGCCGAGCGTCATGTCGAGCGCGCGCTGGCAAACGCCCACCACCTCCGCCGCGATCGCACACCGGATCCTGTCCGCGGAGCCTGCGCCCAGCGGCTGGCCCTCGCCGCTAACGCGCGCAAAACGGCGCGTTGCATCGATTGACACGAGCTGCTCGCTCGCCGGCGACTCGACCAGCTGGACCTCGCTGCTCTCGGGATCGATCAGCAGCGCGAGCGCCGCGCCCTCGGCGTCCGCCGCGAGCTCCCACGTGCCGATCCCCGCTCTGAGCTCCCCCGCGACGAGGCCCGGAAGCCAGCGGCCCTGTTGCTCTGCGCTGCCCGCCGCCTGGATCACCGCGGCCGCAGTCGCGGTGGAAAGGAAAGGCGTCGCTGCGCATGCGTAACCGAGCTCCTCGAGAAGCACCGCGAGCTCGACGGCGCCCAGTCCCTGCCCGCCGTGCTCCTCGGCGACCGCGATCCCCGGCCAGCCGAGCTCGACGAGCTCCGCCCACAACGCGTCGTCGTAGGTCGCGGCCTCGGCGGCCTCCCGCACCTTCGCGAACGGCGAGCGCGTTGCAAGCAGCTCGCGCGCGACGCGCTTGATCTCCTTCTGGTCTTCGGTGAGGTCGAAGTCCACGGCGTCTCCGCTAGCTCGTCGCGGGTCGCAAGCGCGGCAAGCCGAGCACCCGCTCGGCGACGATGTTCTTGAGCACCTCCGTCGTGCCGCCCTCGATCGAGTTCCCGCGCGAGCGCATCATCTCGTACGCCCACCCATCGCCCGACTCGAGCGCATGCGGGCCGAGCACGTCGACGGCGAACTGCGTCAGCTGCTGGTTCGCATCCGCCCACATCCACTTCGTCAGCGAGCCCTCGGGGCCGGGCTGGCCGTACTTCTCGACCGTCGTCAGGCCGCGGTATGCCGTCAGCTGGAGCACCTCCGCGCGCATGTGCAGCTCCCCGAGGCGATCGGCGAGCACGGGGTCCTCGGCGATGCGCGACTCGGAGATCTCCTCGACGAGCCGATCGAGCAGCTGGCGCATACGCACCTGAAAGAAGAACGCGAGCCCTGCGCGCTCGTTCGAGAGCGTCGTCATCGCAACCTTCCAGCCGTTGCCCACGCCGCCGAGAACGTTCTCGTCCGGCACACGCGCGCCCTCGATGAACAGCTCGTTGAACTCCGGCGTGCCCGTGATCTGGCGCAAGGGGCGCACCTGGACCGCGTCCTGCTCCATGTCCATCAGGAAGTACGTGAGCCCCTGGTGCTTGGGAGCCGCGGGGTCGCTGCGCGCGACGAGCATGCACCACTTCGAGTACTGCGCGCCGCTCGTCCACACCTTCTGTCCCGTGATCACCCACTCGTCGCCCTCCTTGACGGCGCGCGTCTTCAGGCTCGCGAAGTCCGAGCCCGCGTCGGGCTCGGAGAAACCCTGGCACCAGATCTCCTCCGCAGTGAGGATCGGAGTGAGGTAGCGCTCCTTCTGCTGATCGGTGCCCCAGCTCATGATCGTCGGCCCCGCGAGCAGCAGACCGAGCACGTTCGCCGGCAACGGCGCTGCAGCGCGGCCGAGCTCCTCGAAGAAGATCGCCGATTCGGTCATCGTCGCGCCGCGGCCGCCGTACTCGGTCGGCCACTGGACCGCGGCGAGGCCCGCCGCCGCGAGCCGGCGCTGAAAGTCGCGCCTACGGGCGAACCGGCCCTCCTCCTCCTCGGAGCCGTTCTCCGAGTGGGCCTCGTTGGCCGCGAACCAAGTCCTCAGCTCGTCGCGAAATGCGCTCTCGCGCTCGTTGAACGTGAGGTCCACATTTTCACGGTACCCGTTTGGCGCCGCGGGCGGTACCGCCGTCCAGCGCCTCGCTAGGCGGCCAGTACGGGCACGCCCTGGGCGGCGGCCTTCGAGCTGTACATCGCCGCGTCGGCGCGCCTCACGAGCTCCTCCGCCGTGACGCTCTGCCGCAGGAGGTCGTCGGGGCTCGCGCACGCGACGCCGAGGCTCGCGCGTACCTCGACGACGCCCGCCGAGATCTCGAACGAGCTCGCGAGCGAGCTCGAGATGCGGCGCGCAGTGTGCATCGCGGTCTCCGATCGCGGGATGTCGCGCAGCAGCACGAGGAACTCGTCGCCGCCCAAACGCCCCACGTCGTCGCCGCGGCGGCTCGCCGCAGTGAGGCGGTCCGCGACGAGGCACAAAAGTTCGTCGCCGCACGCGTGGCCCCACACGTCGTTGACCGGCTTGAAGCCATCGAGATCGACGTAGATGACGCCCGTGGACGTTCCCCTATCGAGCTCGTGGCGGAGCGCCGAGAGGATCGAGCTGCGGTTGTGCAAGTGCGTGAGCGCGTCGAATGTCGCGCGCCGCTCGAGCTCGCGTCGCGCGCGCGCGCTGTCGGTGATGTCAAGCGCGCACATGATCACGCCGCTCACCTCGCCCGCGCGCAGCAGCGCGCGGATGTTCAGGAGCACCCTGCCGCCATTCGCCCGGCGGGATCTCCAAGTCGACCTCGAGGTCGCGATCGCGTCCCTCATCCAGGACCTCCGCGAGCGCCTGCCCGAAGTCGGCCTTGCCGCGCTCGCGTAAGCGTCGCCAGCAACTCGTCGAGCGACGGATGGACGGCGGCGCGAGCCACCTCCTCGCTCGACGGCATCCTGCTCGCCCATCGCGGTGCTCGGCCATCGACACGACCTCCGCCTGCGCGCCGTCGAAGATGTCGCGCAAATGCGCGTTGTAGTAGACGACGTTGCCCGCGACGTCGAGCTGCACGAGCCCCACCGGCATCGCGTCGGTGAGCCTCCGCAGTAGCTCCTCGCGCTCCTCGAGCGCCTCCTGCGCGGCCATCTCCGCGGAGACGTCGATCAGCTCGACGAGCACGTGAGAAGAGTCCGGCCGATCGAGCTGGTGGTGAAGCGTCGTGTCGACCCACAGCCAGCGGCCGTCCTTGTTCTTGCGCCGCCCGCGGTAGTGCTGGTCGCGCTTCGTCGAGAGCATCTGCAGCCAGCTCTCCACCGCGCGCGCCTGGTCGTCGGGGTGGATCTGGTCGAGCACAGAGCGCCCGATCACGTCCTCGAGCGTGTAGCCGCACATCTGCGTGAACGCCTCGTCGCAGTCGAGCACGTTCGCGTGTTCGTCCTCCGTGAGCATGCACAAGCGCGGAGCCGCCGGCCCGGCCTCCTCGTGCTCCTCGAGCTCGTCCTCCTCGGAGTCCTCGTCATCGAACAGGATGCCGAGGAAGAGGCCGTTCCACGCGCGCATGTCGAGGAAGTGAAGGACCGTGCGCTGTGACGGGCGGTCGAGGAGGTGGACCTTTGTCGTCACCGACCCGCCCTCGCGCACGCGGATCCAGAGATGGATCACCTTCGTGCGATCCTCAGCGACCACGAGGTCGATGAGCGCGCGGCCCTCGATCAACTCGCGGCCCTCAAGCAGGACTTCCTCGGGCATCTCCACGATCAAGCCGTTGTCCGAGAGCGCGCACATGCGCGCGTCCGGGTGCTCGCGAAGCAACGCCTCGATCGCGAGCTCGACGGTCGCGCTGTTCTCGGAAAGGGTCACAAGTACGAACTCCGGCCGCACGGCATCGCAAGGCGCATCCCTGCGCCCGTCCTTGTGCGCGGGCTACAACCAAAGCACCGCGCGGGGATAGCGATCACCCACGTGTGGCACATGGCAAGAACTCCACCCCCCTGATCGGCAGATACCGCCGCGTCCCTGAGCGCGTGCGAAAGCGCCTCAACGAGTGCGCAAAGCGCCAACAACTGCGGTGCACGGAGGCACCGCTGCGAAAAAGCCCGCGCCGGGGGCGCAAGCGCGCGCGGAGGCGAGCCCCCGCCCTAGACGGCCGAGACCTGCTCCTCGTCCGCTACGCGGAAGGATGAGCCGCAGCCGCAAGCGGCGACGACGTTGGGGTTGTTGACCTTGAACCCCGCACCCTGGAGGCTCTCCTCGTAGTCGATCACCGAGCCGTCGACGTAACCCAGACTCTCGCCGTCCACGAGCAGCTTGAGGCCATGGCTCTCGAACACCACGTCGCGCTCGCGCTGCTCGTCGAACGCGAGCTGGTACTGGAAGCCCGAGCAGCCGCCGCCGCGCACGCCCACACGCAAGCCCGCGAGGCGCACATCGGCCTCCTGGCCTGCGAGAAACGCGTGCACCTTCTCGGCGCCCTTGTCGGTGATCGAGATCACGGCCCCCAGTATAGGCGGGGCCGCGATACGCTCTGGGCGGTGCTCACGCCGGAGGACATCAAGCGCAGGATCGAGGCCGCGATCCCCGGCGCGCATGCCGAAGTCGAGGATTTCACCGGCGGCGGCGACCACTTTCGCGCGACCGTCATCGCCCCCGCCTTCTCGGGGCGCTCGCGGATCGAGCAGCATCGACTCGTCTACGAGATCTTCGACGGCGAGATCGGCGGCCCAATCCACGCGCTCTCGCTGAAGACGCAAGCGCCCGCCGGCGACGGCGCCGGGGGTTGAAGACCCGCTCAAAGCGGCTAGCGTGAGCGCACGCCCACGAACACGAGGAGCTCCCGCATGAGCGCGACTGACGCAAATTCAAACTCCGAGGGCCAAATGAGCCCGCTTCGCGAACAAATCGCACAGGCGATCGACGCCAATGAGGTGATCCTCTTCATGAAAGGGACGCCCGAGGCCCCCGCGTGCGGTTTCTCCGCGCGCACCGTCGCGGCGCTCCAAGCGGTCGGCACGCCGTTCGCCGCCGTCGACATCCTTCCCGACCCGCGCATCCGACAGGAGCTCTCCGCGCTCTCGAACTGGCCCACGATGCCGCAGCTCTTCGTGCGCGGCGAGCTCGTAGGCGGCTGCGACATCGTCACCGAGATGTACGAGTCCGGCGAGCTCGCCGAGCTTCTCGGCGCCGACTCCGACGCCGAGCCCTCCAGCGAGCCCCTCGCGACGCCCGAAGCGCCGGCGGCCGGCTTCACCCCGGTCGAGAACCGCCTCTCCTGATCGCGCCCCGCTGAGGCGCCCCAGCCGTGCTGTAGGGTGCCCCCGCCATGGCGAGCGCCCAGATCGTCAGCGACAGCACCCACTACCTGCCGCGCGCGCTCGCCGAGGCGCGCGGCATCCATCAGGTGAGTCTCTACGTCGGGTGGGGCGAGGAATCGCAGCGCGAGCTCGACATGGACGGGTTCGGAGGCTTCTACGAGCGTCTGCGCACCAACCGTGACCTCCCCACGACTTCGCAGCCCTCGATCGGCGACTTCCTCACCGTCTGGGAACCGCTCCTCGATGCCGGCCACGAGATCGTCTCCGTGCACCTCGCCGGCGGCATCTCCGGCACCTGCGAGACCGCGCGCCAAGCGCGCGCTCTCCTCGCCGAGCGCGACGCGGGTGAGCATATCGAGGTGATCGACTCGGAAACCGCCTGTGGCGGGCTCGGGCTCGTGCTCCTAGCCGCCGCTGCAGCAGCGCGCTCCGGTGCGAGCGCGCAAGAGGTCGCTGAGCGCGTCCGCGAGGCGCGCCGCGGGCTCAACATCTGGTTCTGCCTCGACACGCTCGAGTACCTCCGCCGCGGCGGGCGCGTCGGCCGCGCGCAAGCGTGGGTCGGGAGCACGATGAAGATCAAGCCCATCCTCACGCTCGGCTACGAGATCACGCCCGTCGAGCGCGTTCGCACCGCCGCCCGCGCGTTCGAGCGCATGGTCCGCTTCGCGCAGGAACTCTACGACGCCGACAACCGCGGCTGGGCGGTGCAGCACATCCAAGCGACCGAGCAAATGCAACGCCTCGTCGAGCGCGGGCAGGAGATCTTCGGCTCCGAGCCGCTATTTGCGTCCGAGGTCGGCCCGGTCATAGGGACCTACACCGGCCCCGGCCTCATCGGCGTCGGCGCCGTCCCGCTCGAGTTCCTGCGCTAAGGCCGAGCTGAAGGCTTCCGCGACGCTCAGCCGCGGCGCCGCGGGATCACGATCCCGCCGATGAGGAAGCCCGCGATCGCCGCGCCCACGAGCGCCTTGCTGCGGTGGCGCACCACCTGCCTGCGCCAGTTGGTGAGCTCCGCGACCTCGCCTCGCAACCGGACCACCGAGCGCTCGAGCTGCACCCGGTTGACCTCCATCGACGTGCGGATCTCCGCCGGCGAACGCCGTCCCATCATGCCCCCTCCGGCCCCTCGCCGCGCCGCGCCGCGCCAAGCTCAGCCCCCGCGGGAGCGCTCGCAACCGGGTCCCATCCCGGCAGCCCAGCGCCGACCGACGAGGAGTCTGCGCCCGGAGCGCCCGCGCCGACCGTCTCGCGGATCCTCTTCGCCTCCTCGAGCGCCATGCTCGGGACCGGCGGCGAACCCATGCGCAGCGCCCTCGCTGCAAGACCTCCCGCGAGCGCCGCAAGCAGAATCAGCACGCCGGCGACGAGGAAGAAGCCCCAGAAGAATTCTGTCGTCCCCACCGGCAGCCCCCACCACGCGAGCCACGAGAACCCATCGAGCGCGATGAACAGCGCGCCGATCACGAACAGACCCGCCGCGAACCCCACCACGAGGCCCCTGATCAGGCGCGAGACCTTTTCTTCGACCTCCGCCTTCGCGAGCTCGATCTCTTCGTGCACGAGCGTGAGCACGTTTTCGGAGATGTCGGTAATCGACTCCGCGATCCGCTGGCTTTCGCCCGTCACGCCCGAGAAAGGCTCCGCGGGACGCAGCGTCTCGGGGGCCTCGGGCGCGCTCACGAGCGGCGCCGCCTGATCAGCGCCGCGAGCAGCAAGCCGCCCGCGAACGCCACGCCGAGCATGAACTCGGGGCGTTCCCACAAAGACGTCGAAGCATATGGCGCGCTCGGAAGCCCGTTCGGCCCAGGTCCGTGGCCGTCGCCCGCGACCGTATCGGCGTCCGGCGCCAACTGCGGCGGGGGCTCGGGGGCGACCGGCGGCGGCGGCTCCTGCGCGATCGGTGGCTCCAGCGGAGGCTCTGGCGTGAGCGGCTCAGCTGGCGCCGGTGCCTGCTCGCGCTCGGCGGCACCCTCCTCGCTCGTTGCCTGCGGCTCCTCGGGCGTCGGCGCCGGCTGTACCGCCGGGCTCCCGAGGTCGGCCGTCGGGGCTTCGCCCGGAACGCTGCCGAAGACGGGCTCGGAGCGCTCCGGCGGGGCCTGCGCTTCGCCGGGCTCGGAGACGTCCTCCGGCGGATCCTCCCATTGCGATGAGGTCATTCCGGCGGCTCCTCGTCGAACAGCCTCCGCCACACGAGCACGGCGAGGCGCTGCGCAAAGATGCTCGCGAGCGCACCCGACGCCGCGAGCAATCCCGACCACACGAGCCGCTTGACCCAGTCCTGATTCATCTGCATCGTGGATTTTATGCCTCTGCGTCGGACGGCGCGCGCCGGCGCTAGCTCGAAGGCGGCGCTGCTTCGAGGCCTCCGCACACTGCGTCCAGCACAAGCCGCTTCGTGCGCTCGAAATCACCGTCCTCCGTCGGCAGCAGGCCGAAGATCCAGCTCGTCAGCACCTGCTCGATCACGCCGTAGAAGACCATCGCCGCGAGTTGCGCATCGATCCCGCTGCGGAAGCTCCCGTCGCGCTGGGCGCGCTCCACGATCTGCGCGATCAGCGTGTACGCCTCGCGGATGTGGCCCAAGTGGCGCTCGCCGAACGAGTTCGCGGCGCGCGTCACCTCCACGATGATCACCTTCATCAGCTCTGGGTCGTGGCGGTAGCTGTCGATGATGAACGACGCGATCGCCGCCAGCTTCTCGCGCGCGGGGATCTCCTGCGCATCGGCCGCGCGGATCGCCTCGAGCATCACGTTCCAGCGCTCCAGGAAGAGCGTGTCGAGCACCTCGTCCTTGGACGCGAAGTAGTGGTAGACGAGTCCGTAGCCAACGCCCGCCTCCTCCGCGATGTCCGACACGCGGCAAGCGTGAAAGCCGCGCCGCGCGAACACGCGCACGGCCGCCTGCAGGATCGCCTCGCGGCGGTCGCGTGTCGCGGGCTTCGCCTCGACGGCGCTCACGAGAGCACCTCCAACGGTTGCTCAGGACGCACGTCCGCGGGCGCCGCAGGCCACTCGTATACGCCGGGGCAGCGGTTCGCCAGCGCCGGCAGCTCGCGGCGGATCTGCCGCTGGCGCTCGAAGTCGAGCTCCGCGAGCGCGTAGCCCTCCGTGTCCTGCGCCTGCGCCAGCACGACGCCCCATGCGTCCACGATCATCGAGCGCCCGCCCGAGCGGTGCCCGCCGGGGTGCTCGCCGACCTGGTTCGCCGCGACCACGAACGCCTGGTTCTCGATCGCGCGAGCGCGCAGCAGCACCTCCCAGTGCTCGCGCGTCGTCAGCCACGTGAACGCCGCCGGCAGTGGCATCACCGTCGCGCCGCGCAACGCCATGATGCGGTAGAGCTCCGGGAAGCGCACGTCGTAACAGATCGACAGCCCCAGCCTCACGCCTTCCGCGGTCTCCGAAACGACGATCTCCGCCCCCGGCCGCTCGATCTCCGACTCACGGTAGCTCTTGCCCGCGACCTCGACGTCGAACATGTGGATCTTGCGATAGCTCGCGCGCACCGCGCCCTCGCGATCGACATGCACGCACGTGTTCGCGAGCCGCTCGTCCCCCTCCACGCAGCTCGAGGATCGAGCCCGCGACGAGCTCGATGCGAGAGCTCCGCGGCAAGCGCCTTCGCCCACGCGATCGCCGGGCCGTCGAGCGGCTCCGCCGCCGCGCGCATCTGCTCGTTGGTGCCGAGCGCCAGCCACTTCTCCGGCAGCACGACCAGCTCGCGCCCCAGCGCCCGCCGCCGCCCGCACGAGGCGATCGGCCGCAGCGATGTTCGCGTCCTTCTCGGCGCTGGAGTTGAGCTGCACGGCCGCGACCTTCAATTTGACTCCCCTTGTGGCTCGGCGCCGGCGCGATCGTCGCGTGCGCTGTCCGCCGGCTCCGACTGACTAGTCAGTCGATGCCCGGAGCATAGCGGCGCACACTCACCGGTAGGACTTGCGGCGGAAGACGTCGCTCGCGAGCGAGTCCACGCGATCGAGGAAAAGGATGCCGTCGAGGTGATCGATCTCGTGGAGCAGACAGCGGGCCTCGAAGCCCTCCGTCTCGATCCGCACCGGCTCCCCTGCGGGCGTCCTCGCCTCCAGGACGATGCTCGTCGCGCGGCGCACGTTCGCGGTCAGCTGTGGGATCGAGAGGCACCCCTCGCGCGCGACCTCCGCCCCGGAGGAGCTCCGCACGACGGGGTTCACGAGCAGCAGCAAGCCGTGGCACGCGGTCGTCTTGCGGTGCTCGCTGACGTCGACGACGATCATTCGCACCAGCTCGCCGAGCTGCGTCGCGGCGAGCCCGACGCAGCCGCGTGTGCGAGCGCATCGTCTCGAGCAGGTCCGTCGCGACCGATTCGACCAGCTCGCGCTCGTCCGCGGGCCCCTCCGTCCCCACCTCGAGCTCGCGCGCCACCCGCTTGAGCGCGGGGTGCGGGAAGACGAGTACGTCGCGAACGGCCATGCCCGGATCGCCGCGGCGGCGTGCCTAGAGCAGGTCCCGCTCGAGCTCGCGCACCGACACCTGCACGCCCTGCTCGTCGCGCACGCGCGCGAAGATCTCCTCGACGTCGTGCTGCGAGACACCCTCCGGCGGCGACAGCTCGAGTGTCATCGCATAGAGCTCCTCCGCGCCCGGCTCCGCCACGAGGCGCGTCTGCAGGTCGGTGATGTTCACCGCGCGCTCGGCGAGCGCGCTCGGCGACGGCGTGCACGATCCCCGGGTGATCGACGCCGTAGACCGTCGCGATGCACGACGGCGCCGCGGACTCCTTCGCCTCCGCGATCTCATTCAGCGAGATCGCGTCGAGCCCGAGGCTGCTACTGCGGTCCGCTCGAGGTCCGCCCGCAGCGCCTGCGCGTCGAGCTCCGCGGGGCCCGCGAGGATCAGCACGACGCGCGAAGTGGCCGCGCAGGATCGACATCTGCGAGTCCTCGATGTTGAGCGCGTGACGCGAGCAGGTCGGCGGTCACCGACGCCGACGATCCCCGGCCTGTCGCGACCGATCACTGAGAGCGCGAAGTGGCGCATCGCACGCCAGCATACGCGCGGCGCGCAGTCCCGCTTCACGCCGCGCCGTCGGCCTGCTCGTCGGCGACCGCCACCGCGCCGCACCCGAGCAGCTCCGCGACCTGCGGCTCGGCGTAGCCGAGCTCGCCGAGGACCTCCCGCGTGTGCTGCGCCCAGCGCCGGCGCCGGCAGGCGATCGTGCTCGCCCGGGGTCCGCGAGAGCTTCACCGGGATCCCGAGCTGCCGCACGCGCCGATCTGGCGCTCGCTCGGAGGCGACTCCGCGCGCGCGTGGCTGGCCGACCTCGACGACCATCCCGCGCGCGTTCACCAGCTCGCTCTCGAGCGCCTCCTCGAGCTCGAGGACCGGCTCCAGGCAGCAGTCGTGCTCGGCGCCGAACTGCTGCCACTGCGCGCGCGTGCGCTCGCGGAAGATCCGCTCGAGCTCCGCGTGGGCCTGCGATCCCGGAGGCTCGAACTGCGCGCCGATCAGGTCGCTCGCGCTCCGACCCCCTCGCACCACGCGCGCCAGAACTTCGGCTCGAGCGCGCCGAGCGTCACCCAGCCGTCGGCGCATTCGTAGGGGCGGTAGCAGATCAGCCCCCCGGCGAGCTCGAGCCCGCCGCGCCGCGGCGGCTCGCCGTCGGCGAAGTAGCGTCCCGCGACGCAGCGCGAGCCACGACAGCGCGCCGTCGCTCATCGAGACGTCGACGAACTGGCCTTCGCCGGAGCCTTCCACCCCGCCGCCGCCGTCGCGCTCGCGCAAGCGCCGCGAGGATCCCGAATGCGGCCATCAGTCGCGCCGCCGCCGATGTCCGCGATCTGGCCCGCCGACTGCACCGGCGGCCCCTCGCGCTCGCCGGTCAGCGCGAGCATCCCCACGAGCGCCGAGGTAGTTCATGTCGTGGCCTGCGCTGTCGCGCTTCGGGCCGTCCTGGCCGTAGCCGGTGATCGCGCAGTGGACGAGGCCGCGGTTCTCCTCGCGCAAGCGCTCGTAGCCGACGCCCAGCCGGTCGAGCACGCCGGGGCGCATCGACTCGAGCAAAACGTCGTAGTCGCGCACGAGGCGCAGGAGCACCTCGCGGCCGCGGCTCGTTCTTGAGGTCGATCCGGATCGAGCGCTTGTTGCGATTGAGCGCGAGGAAAAGCGACGAGCGCGCGCTCATCTCGAGGTCGTCGTAGTAGGGCGGCGCCCAGCGCACGTAGTCGCCCGCGCCGGTGTCCTCGACCTTCAGCACCTCCGCGCCAAGGTCCGCGAGCAGCAACGAGCAGAAGCCGCCCGGCAGCAGCCGCGTGAGGTCGAGCACGCGGACGCCCGCGAGCGGCGAGGCTCATCGCTGCCGTGCGGCGCGCCGATGCCCAGCAGCGCCCGCGCCTCTTCGACGCTCGCCGGCCTGCGCCCCACCTCTTCGGTCATCGCGCGTGCCTTCGCGATCAGCTCGCCGTTGGAGCGCGCCATCGTGCCGTCCGGGAGGTAGAAGTTGTCCTCGAGCCCCACGCGCACCGAGCCGCCCAGCGTGAGCGCCGCGGCGACGAGCATCCACTGCTCGCGACCGATCCCGATCACGCCCCAGTGGTGCCTGCCGGCGGGCATGTTGTCCGCCATCGCGGCGAGGTTGCGCGCGCTCGCGGGGACGCCGCCGAGCACGCCCATCATGAAGTCCGCGTGCAGGGGCGCTTCGAGCAGGCCCATGTCGATCAGCGGCTCGAGCGAGCCGACGTGGCCGAGGTCGAAGCACTCGTGCTCGGGCTTGATGCCCAAGCGGCGCATCGCCTCGAGCAGCTCGATGATCTCCTCGAAGGGGTTCGGGAAGACCATCTTGAAGACGAAGTCCTTACGCGAGCGCGAGTACTTCGCGTAGTTCATCGAGCCCATGTTCAGCGCGGCGACCGCCGGCCGGCACGCCTCGAGGTAGGCGACGCGCTTGGCGACGGGCACGCCGACGGTGCCGGTCGAGAAGTTGATGATCGCCGCCTCGCCGACGGCGTCCTCGATCGCGTGCTTGATCGCGCAGAAGTCCTCGACCTCGTAGCTCGGGCTGCCGTCGGGCTTGCGCGCGTGGATGTGGATGTGCACGCCCCCCTCGTCCACGATCCGCCGCGCCTCCGCGGCGTAGTCCTCCGGCGTGTACGGGATCGCTGGGCACTGCTCGCGGTTGGCGAGCACGCCGGAGATCGCGCAGGTGATGACGACGGGGTCGGCGAGGCTCACGGTCGGTAGCCGCGAGGTGGGCAATCGCCGCGACCCGGGCGCGAAGAGCGAGCCGGGCAAGGACGCACCAAGTGCTGTGTGCTCGGCACACGAGCCAGGGAGGACGCCGCCGCGGCGAGGCGATTCGAGTTCGGGATCACACCGGCACCACGCCGCCGCGCTTGTGCGGGCGCTCCACGCGCTTGCCCCGCGAGAGCCGCAGCGCGTGGATGATCGTCGGGCGCGTCTCGCGCGGGTCGATCACGTCGTCGATCATCGCGTTGCCCGCGGGCACGTAGACGTCGATCGTCGAGCGCACCTGCTCGATCAGCTCCGCGCGCTTTGCGTCGGGATCGTCCGCCTCCTCGATCGCGCGCCGCATGATGATGTTGACCGCGCCCTCGGGGCCCATCACGCTGATCTCTGCCGTCGGCCAAGCGACGATCAGGTCGGGCTCGTATCCGCGCCCGCACATGACGTAGTAGCCGGCGCCGTAGGCCTTGCGGATCACGACGGTGATCTTCGGGACCGTCGCGTTGGAGACCGCGTAGAGCATCTTCGCGCCGTGGCGGATGATCCCCGCAGCCTCGACCTTCGTGCCCACCATGAAGCCGGGGACGTCCTGCAGGAAGACGAGCGGGATCGAGAACGAGTTGCAAAGGTTGATGAAGCGCGCCGCCTTGTCGGCGGAGTCGTTCTCGAGGATCCCGCCGAGGTGCTTCGGCTGGTTTGCGACGATCCCCACCGGCTCGCCGCCCATGCGCGCGAGGCACGTGATGATGCGACCGCGCGAAGGCGCCCTTGACATCGAGGTACTCGCCGTCGTCGACGAGCCGCGTGACGATCTCGTACATGTCGTAGGGCTTGCGCGAGGAGTCCGGGAGCATGTCGAGCAGCTCCTCGTCCCTGCGGTCGATCGGGTCGCGCGCCTCGCGCGCAGCGGCGGGCGCTCGCTCGCAGTTCTGCGGGAAGAACGAGAGGTAGCGCTTGATCGTCTCGATGCACTCCTCGTCCGATGCGACCTCGATGTCGCCGACGCCGGAGACGCGGCAATGGACCTTCGAGCCGCCGAGCTCCTCCTGCGTCACCTCCTCGCCCGTCACCGCCTTCACGAGGTGCGGGCCCGCGAGCGCCATCGAGCCGCGGCCCTTGACCATCGGCACGAAGTCCGCGAGCGCCGGGATGTAAGCGGTGCCCGGCGGCGCACGGACCCATCAGCGCGGCGACCTGCGGGAATCACCCCGCTCATCACGACCTCCTCGCGGAAGAGCTGGCCGGTGCCCGCGAAGAGCGAGCCCGCAGCCTCCTGGATACGCGCGCCCGCAGAGTCGAGCAGCCAGACGAACGGGATGCGCTTCGTGAGCGCGATCTCGCGCAGGCGCGTGACCTTCAGCTCGCCCGTCGCGCCCATCGAGCCCGCCATCACCGTGAAGTCGTACGCCGCGATGCACGCGAGGCGGCCGTCGATCTCGCCGTAACCCGTGATGACGCCGTCGGCAGCGCGCGTCCACGCCCTGCATCGCGGGCTGCGAGAAATGCGGGCGACCCTGGATGCCGAGCTCGACGAACGCTGCCCGCGTCGACGAGCAGCGCGATCCGCTCGCGCGCCGTGAGCTTGCCGGCCGCGTGCTGTCGCTCGATCTTCTCCTCGCCGCCGCCCAGCCGCGCCTTCGCCGCTGCGCTCGTCGAGGTCCTCGACGAGCTCGCGCAGCCTGTCGCGTCGGTCGGCCCGGCTCGCCGGCCGCGCTCACCGGCCCCTCCAGACGGGCTCGCGCTGCTCGAAGAACGCGCTCACTCCCTCGACGATGTCCTCGGTCGAGAGCGTGAGGGTGAGCTGCGAGCGGAGGTAGTCGAGCGCGTCCTCGAAGCCCATGTCCATCTGGCGGCGCATCGCTTCCTTGCCGAGCCGCATGATCACCGCCGAGCGACCTGCGAGCTTTCGCGCCCACTCCCACACCGCCGCGTCGAGCTCTGCCGCGGGAACGACCTTGTTGACGATCCCCGCGGCTTAGCGCCGCGCGCGCGTCGAGACGTTCCCCCAGCAGCAGCATCTCGCTCGCCTTCTTGCGCGGGACGTTGCGGTAGAGCAGCGCCATCACCATGAACGGGAAGGCGCCGATCCCGATCTCGGGCGTCCCGAACGTCGCCTCCTCGGAGGCGACGATGAGGTCGCACGCCAGCGCGAGCCCGAGCGCGCCCGCGAGCACGTGGCCGCCGGCCGCGCAGATCGTGGGCTTCGGAGCGAGCCGATCAGCACGAAGAGCCGCGGCAGCGACTCGGTCCCGAAGTGCTTGTGCACGAGCGGCACGTCCGCCGCGAAGCCTTGGAGGTTCGCGCCCGAGGAGAAGACCGTCGGATGGGAGGAGGCGAGCACGACGCAGCGCACTCGCTCCTCGTCGCGGGCGCGCTCGAAGCACTCGAGAAGCGCTCGAGCATCTCCGCCGAGAGCGCGTTGCGCGTGTCGGGGTCATTCGAGCGTAAGCGTCGCGACGCCGCTGTCAGAGACCTCGTAGTTGAGGTGGGACCCCGCCGGCACGCGGCCATCCTAACGTCCGGGAGCGCTACGCTGATCTCGCGATGGCAACGGCCGCCGGAAGGCAAGCCCGATAGCAACGGCAGCGCAGCGGACGCTTCGCGTACGGCCGCGGACGCCGTTCTGAAGCCGGATTACGCACCGGCCAGCAAGCACTTCATCTTCACCGACGAGCACGAACGGCTGCGCGAGTCGATCAGCCGCTTCGCGAAAAGGAGCTCGCGCCGCACGCCGACCGCTGGGAGGAGGAGACCTTCGATGACTGGGTCTTCACGCGCATGGGCGAGCTCGGCTTCCTCGGGCTCTCGATGCCCGAGCGCTACGGCGGCCAGGGCGGCGACTACTACGCAACCTCGTCCTCGCGGAGGAGATCGGGAAGGGCAACTCGCGGCGGCCTCGGCATGGGCGTCGCGGTGCACACCGACATGGTCATGCCGCCGCTGCTCGCCTTCGGCACCGAGGACCAGAAGCAGCGCTTCCTCGCTCCCGCGATCCGCGGCGAGCTGATCTC
Source organism: uncultured bacterium (assembly GCA_963768005.1). GTDB lineage: Bacteria > Actinomycetota > Thermoleophilia > Solirubrobacterales > Solirubrobacteraceae > Palsa-744. The sequence goes on along the minus strand of CAVYGD010000005.1, from coordinate 281,577 downwards.
GTGCCTCGGCATCACCGAGCCCGACGCCGGCTCGGACGTGCCGCGGCATCAAGACGCGCGCCGTGCGCGACGGCGACGAATACGTGATCAACGGGTCGAAGACGTACATCACGAACGGCCATCGCGCGCATTTCATCCTGCTCGTTACGAAGACCGACCCCGATGCCGGCTACGACGGCTTCAGCCTCTTCCTCGTGCCCATGGACAGCGAGGGCGTGATCCGCGAGAAGAAGCTCGAGAAGCTCGGGATGCACGCTTCCGACACCGCGCTGCTCGCCTTCCAGGACGTGCGAGTGCCGGCAGAGAACCTGCTCGGCCAGGAAGGCAAGGGCTTCTACCACATCATGTGGGAGCTCCAGGGCGAGCGCCTCATCAGCGCCGCCGGCTGCGTTGCGGCGGCGCAGCGGTGCTTCGACCGCACGCTGCAGTACGCGAAGGAGCGCAAGGCGTTCGGCCGCGAGATCGGGCACTTCCAGGTGATCCGCCACAAGTTTGCGGAGATGGCGACGAAGATCGAGACCGCGCGGCAGATGGTCTACACGACCGCGTGGCGGGTGCAGAACGGCGACTACCCCGTGCGCGAGATCTCGATCGCGAAGCTCTACGCCTCGCGGATCGCGGTCGAGGTCGCCGACGAGTGCATCCAGATCCACGGCGGCGCGGGCTACATGAAGCGAGTACGGGATCGAGCGCGCGTGGCGCGACATGCGCCTCTTCCGGATCGGCGCGGGCACCGACGAGATCATGCTCGAGGTCATCGGGCGCTCGTTCGGGCTCTAAACGCCGGCCGACACTCGAACAAACGTCCATAACCGCGCAACGTGCGGGAAAGAACGTCACGGATGAGCCGAACCCAAACTACGTGGTTGCTCGCAGACGACTACCGCTGGGGCGGGCGGGAACGGCTTCGCTTTGCGCCCTCATGATCCCCGCCGTGCTACGCGCGTTCGCCGGCAGCGCAAGCGCGGCGCCTGAACGCGCGCAGAAGTCGGTCCTCTGCAGCGGCCATCACCGCGGGCACCCGCCATCACGGTAAATCGGCACGCAAGCACCACGGGCACAAGCACCACGGCCGCGGTCACAAGTCCTCCCGCCGTGGAAGATGCTCGGTGCGCTCGTTGCGCCGCCACAGCGCTCACCCCGCGGCCTCGCACAACAGCAGCGTGAGCAGCGCGGCGAACCTCGCGAACCTCGCGAGCAGCACATGCCCGGAAACGACTGAGATCCCGGTCGCGAGCGGCCTCGAACGTGCGCGCGCGGCGATCTTCTGCCTGATCAACCGCGAACGCGCTCGCAATGGCGAGCAGCCCCTGCGCCCTGACGGCCAGCTGCACATCTCCGCACAGCACCACAGCGAAGACATGCTCGCGCGCGACTACTTCCAGCACGAAGCGCCGGGTGGCGAAACGCTGCTCGACCGCCTACGCGCGAGCGGCTACATCTACAGCTCGAACATCGGCTACGTCGTCGGCGAGAACATCGCGTGGGGCACGCTCAGCCTCGCGACGCCGAAGGCGATCGTCGAAGCGTGGATGGCCTCGCCGGGACACCGCGCGAACATCCTCGACGCGAGCTTCCGCGACACCGGTATCGGCGTCACCGCCGCGGTCCCGAGCTCGTTTGGCGAAGGCCAGCCGGGCGCGATGTACACGCAGGACTTCGGCGTCATCCTGACCGGCTAGCGCACGCGCCGCCCCCGCCGCCAGCAGCACTCGTAAGCCCCCGCGGCGCGCCTCTGCTCACCCGCGCACCGAGCCGCAAACGCGTATGCGCCTATAAGCTCCCGCCGACCAACGCAACCACGAGAAGGAGCTGAGAGCGTATGGGCGTACTGGATTCGAAGTCAGCGATCGTCACCGGATCGGCGCGTGGCATCGGCCGCGCGACGGCCGAACTGCTCGCCTCGGAGGGCGCGCAGGTGCTGATCAACGACCTCGACAAGGACCTCGCGGAGGAAGCTGCGAAGGAGATCTCGGGCGAAACCGCAGTCTTCGCGGGCGACCTCACGAAGGGGGACGCTCCCGATCGCCTCGTGCAAACCGCAGCCGACGCGTTCGGCAAGATCGACATCGTCGTCAACAACGCGGGCTACACGCGCGATGAGGTCATTCACAAGATGACCGACGAGCAGTTCCAAGCGATGCTCGACATCCACCTCGTGGTGCCGTTCCGCGTCCTGCGCGCCGCCGCTCCCTACCTGCGCGATCCTGCGAAGAAGGAGCGCGAGGAAGGCAAGGAGGTCTTCCGCAAGGTCGTCAACGTGTCCTCGACGTCGGGCACGTTCGGGAACGCCGGCCAGGCCAACTACTCGGCGGCGAAGGCCGGCGTGATCGGTCTTACGAAGACGCTCGCGAAGGAGTGGGGCCAGTTCAAGGTGAACGTCAACGCGGTCGCGTTCGGCTTCATCGAAACGCGCCTCACCGCGGCGAAGGGCGACGAGAACGTGATGGAGATCGGCGGCGAGCAGGTGCAGCTCGGGATCCCCGAGCAGATGCGCCAGGTCGCCTCGATGCTGATCCCGATCGGGCGTCCGGGCACGCCCCAAGAGGCCGCCGACGGCATCTTCCTGCTCTGCTCACCGTGGTCGAACTACGTGCAGGGACAGGTCCTCCACGTGACCGGCGGGATGTTCGGGGGGATGAGCAGCTGACGCGAGCGCGAACCTAGGTCGCGGCCGCGGTGCCGGCGCGCTGCCTCGCGCGGCGCGCCGAGCGCTGCTGTTCGCGAACTCCGCGCAGCACGCCTTTGCGGCCCTTCTCCTGAAGGCCCGCGTACAGCTCCCGCGTCCCCGCGAGGATCTCGTCGGCGGCGGCCTGTTGCTGCTCTGCCGTCGGATCGACGACACGCTCCCAGCAGATCGGCTCGTGGTATTGCACGGTCACCTCCGGGAACTGCAAGCGCTTCCAGTTGCGCACCCGCGCAGAGCCAAACACGGCGACGGGCACCACGGGCACTCCTGTTTCGAGCGCGAGGCGTCCGATGCCACGCTTGGCTTGCGCGGCTAGCTGGCCGGTGCGCGAGCGTCCCCCCTCCGGGTACATCAGGATGGCGGCCCCCCGATCGAGCAAGATCTTGGCGGTGATGAAGGTTTCCTCGTCGCGCGCGCCGCGCCGCACGGGGAAGACGCCACCGTGCGTGTAGACCCACTGCATCGGGCGTTTGAAGAGCTGCGACTTCGCCATGAAGCGGATCTTCCGCCGCAGGTAGCAGCCGACGAGGAAGTGATCCATGAACGAGAAGTGGTTGGGCGCGAGGATCACGGGTCCCGTGTTCGGGACGTTCCCGGGCGCGATCGCGCGCGTTCGCAGGAGCGTGTAGGCGTAGAGCGACGTGAGCACTCGCGTGACCTCGTAGGCGAAGTCCGGTTCGCGCGTGCGCGCGCGCTCGTGGAAGCGATCGAAGTACTCCTTGGGGCGCGGGTCGGTGTAGATCTGCTCCCGCATGCTGGCCAGCTCGTTCATGTGTCTGCAAGGCTCTACCGCGCAAGCGCGCCGAGGTTACGCGGGGCGCCTTACGGACGTGCGTCCACGGGCAGCGGCTAAGGTGTGCGCGTGGCGGCCGTCGAGGCACACATCACGGGCACGGTCTGGAAAATCGAGTGCGCCGTCGGCGACGCGATCGGCGAGGGAGACACGGTCGCGATCCTCGAGTCGATGAAGATGGAGATGCCCGTCGAGGCCGAGGAGGCGGGCACGGTCGCCGAGATTCTGTGCGAGGAGGGGCAGGCCGTGAGCGAGGGCGACGCGCTGGTGAGGTTGGAGTAACCACTCCTTAGCGGGCGGGCGCGCAAGCGCGAGCGGGATTGGCGATCCCGGCGCCTACTTGGCCTGCAAAAGTTCATTACCCCCGAGGCCGCTGACCCAGACTTCGCGAGTCATGGTCGCCTCGGTCGCAAAGGCAGTTGAGAGTCGAAGTCTGCCCGAGCTTGCGCCTTCAACGCGCAAACGCGACGCGTTGAGCCCATTGCCCGAGCCATCGAGGACGCGGGCCCCGACTGAGCCTTCGAAGACGGTTTCGAGCCCCAGCGCCGGCTGAACGATGTTGACCTTGATGCAGCCAGCGGGCACGGGTGAGGCGTAGCACCCCCGCCGTTCTTCTTCCTCCTTTTTGGTCGCTTCGAGTTCGGCCGGTTCGGACTCGCACCCGGTGCTCGGCGCGGCGCCGTTGGGAACGCCGATCTTGACGATCGTCACCTCGGTTTCTTCGCGTTCGCCGCAGCGCAGTTCGACGTTCCAGGGAACGCTCAGCGGCGCCGTGTGCTCACCAACGCCGCCACTCCGGGTCAACGCCGGTTCATCGCTCACCCACGCTTCGACGGACCCCCCCTTCTTGAACCTGCATTCCCGATTGAGTTCCGTCCCGGTCTTGCTGGCATCTCCGCTTGCGCTCCAGCCCAGTACTTGCCCCCGCGCCAAGCTCGGCGAGCCTTCGTTCCAAGCGGAGCCGAAGGCGAGATTGACACATTCGATTTCCGTTTCCAAAGCTGGAGCCGTCAGTTTGATCGGCCCCCACCCGAGCACGCCCACCGGCGCCTTGCCAAGCTTTACGAAGTTGTCGTAGAGCTGGAGTTCGCCGCCTTCCAGGACGGGCGTGTAGGTGAACTGGTCGGCTGGACTCTTCGGGCTCGTGCCACCAGGCGTTTCGACCATGACTTCGACCGTTTTGGTCCCCGCCGGCGAGACCGCCTTGATCTCGGTTTCGGAGACGACTTCGAAGCTCGCCGCGCTCGTGCCGCCGAACTTCACCGCGGTGGCCCCGGCGAAGCGCTTGCCTGTGACTGTCACCGTCGTTCCGCCGTCAAGAGAGCCGCTGTCCGGGGCGATGCTCAGAACCTGCGGGAAGGCCAGCGGCCCGCCCAGCGCGTCGCTGTGGCTCTGACCGGCTGAGATCGCAACTGCTTCGCGCAGCCCGCTCACCGGCACCGGCGTGTTGACCGTGTTCGTTTCGTCGTCGCCGAGCTGGCCCTCGAGGTCGTCGCCCCACCCGCGCACGATGCCATTGCGCGACAGATCGAGCGCGTAGTCATCACCGCCCGCGATCGCCGTGACTTCACTTGCCCCACTCACGGGCACGGGCACATCGCTTGCGGAATTGCTGCCGTTGCCGAGTTCACCCCATGAGTTGAAGCCCCACGCCACGACCGTTCCGTTGCCAAGGAGCGCCATGCTGTACTCGTCGCCCCCAGCAACAGCGACGGCGCCTGTGAGGTCGTTGCTGCACGGGTAGCTTTCCCCTACGGCGCACACCGTCACCGGGGAGGAGTCGTATTCGGTCGTGAATCCGCCGCCGAGCTGCCCTTCGCTGTCCTCCCCCCACGCCTTCACGGTGCCGTTGCCGAGCACGGCGAGGCTGTGGTGATATCCCGCACCGATCGCAACCACCCCGCTCAGTTCGCCGACGGGCTCGGGCACATCGCTGTGCTGCCCGAACTGCTTTAGACCCCATTCCATGGCCGTGCCGTTGCTGAGCAGTGCGAGGCTGTGTTCCCCGCCGGCTGCGATCGCCGTCACGCCGCTCAACCCGGGGACAAGCACGGGCACGTCGGAATTTTCGGTGCTGCCGTCACCTAGCTGTCCTTCCCGGTTCTCACCCCACGCCATCACGGTGCCATTGCTGAGCAGCGCGAGGCTGTGCAGCGAGCCGCCGGCGATCGCCGTCACGCCCTTCAGAGCCGGCACTTCTATCGGCACCCTGCTGCACGGATATTGGTTTGAGCATTTTTCCGGGCCGGTCGTCGTTCCAACACCGAGTTGCCCGACGCCGTCGTCGCCCCAGGCCATCACCGTACCCCCTTCGAGCAGCGCCAGGCTGTGGTACCCACCGCTCGCGAGCGCCGTGACGCCGCTCAGCCCCGTTTCGAGTGGGACATCACTCTCGGCTTCGCCGCCGTCTCCCAACTCTCCCGAATCGTTTTCGCCCCACGACGAGACGACGGCGGATGCGCTCGAGGCAGGGGCCGCAAGCGGGGAAGCCAGTGCGAAGTCGAACGGGTCGCCAGCGCCGGCCGCACCCGCGATCTGCCGTGCGGAGGCGAGCGCCGGGGGCAGCATCACGAGCGATGCCGCGAGGCAAGTCGCAAGTGTAAGTCCGCGTGCCCGCAGGCTATTTCGACTGCAAAAGTTCATCGCCCGCGAGGCCGCTGACCTTGACTTCGCCAACGAGATGCCCCTTGTCCGCGAATTGGGTCGAAAGTCGCAGGAACCCACCGTTTTGGCCATTTTCGGTGGGGTTTTCGCGGACGTATTCTTCGAACCGCAAGCGCGACGCATTGAGCCCGTTGCCGGAGCCGTCGAGGACGCGGGCCCGGACTGAGCCTTCAAAGACGGTTTCGAGCCCCAGCGCCGGCTGGACGACGTTGACCTTGATGCAGCCGGCGGGAACGGGCGTCGCATAGCATCCGCGGCGTTCTTCTTCTTCCTTCTTGATTTCCCCGACTTCGGTCGCTTCTGACTCGCACCCGGGGGTGGGCGCGGCGCCGTTGGGCTGGCCGATCTTCACGATCGTCACCTGGGTTTCTTCGCGTTCGCCGCAGCGCAGTTCCACGTTCCAGGGAACGCTCAGCGGCCCCGTGTGCTCGCCGACGCCGCCGCTCTGAGTCAACGCGGGTTCGTCGCTTATCCAGGCTTCGATCGACCCCCCCTTTTTGAACTTGCATTCGCGGTTGAGTTCCGTGCCGGTCTTGCTCGCATTTCCGGCTCCGCTCCATCCCAAGACCTGGCCGTGACCGAGGCTGGGCGAGCCTTCATTCCAAGCGGAGCCGAAGCCGAGGTTCAGGCATTCGACTTCCGTTTCGAGCGCGGGTATGGTCATCGTTATTGGGCCCCAGCCGAGCGCGCCCACCGGCGTCTTGAGCTCGCGGAAGTTGTCGTAGAGCTGCGGGTCGCCGGTTTCGAGCCCCGTCGCATAGGTGAATTGGTCGGCTGGGCTCTTGGTACTCGTACCGCCGGGCGTTTCGATCGTGACGTCCACGGTTTCGGTGCCGGCGGGCGAGACGGCGTTGATTCTCGATTCCGATTCGACTTCGAAGTGGGTGGCGGGGTTGGAGCCGAACTTGACCGCGGTGGCTCCGTTCATGTGTTCGCCTGTGATCGTGACGGCTGTCCCGCCCGTCGCAGGACCGCTCGGCGGTTCGAGCTTCGTGACGGCGGGCGGCGGCGGGGTGGCGTAGGTGAAGACGTCGGCCGCGCTCGTCGGGCTCGTGCCTTCCGGGGTGGTCACGGTCACTTCTGCGGTGCCACTGCCGGGCGGTGGGATGGCGGTGATCGAGGTTTCCGAGTTGACGGTGAAGCTCTTCGCGCTGGCCGCGCCGAACTTCACCGCTGTCGCGCCCGTGAGGTTCGTGCCGGTGATCGTTATCGGCGGACCTCCCGTCGTGTAGCCGTTGCTCGGTTCGAGCTTCGAGACGGTCGGAAGCGTGCTGTCGAACACCCACGCCGCGCCGATGAAGTTGTTGTCCCTGGGGCCGCCGATCAGCAACGTGCTGCCTTCGGAGGAGATCCCGAGGCTCAAGCCGAAGACGGGTACCCCGATGCCGCCGCTCGGCGTCAACTTCGGGCCCAACTGGGTCCAGGTCGACCCCGAGCGCGAGAACAGCCACGCTGCGCCTTGCAGTTCGTTGTCGGCCGGTGCGCCGACGAGCGCGATGTTGCCCTGAGGCGAGATCGCCACGCCCCAACCGAATTCACCCGCGCCCTGCTCGCCCGCTCCGGTCAGCGTCGCCTGTTCGGTCCACGTCGAGCCCGAACGCGTGAAGACCCATGCCTTCCCGGCGGCTCCGACGCCGGCGTCGCCGATCAAGGCCGTGTTGCCTTCGGAGGCGATCGCCACGCTGCCGCCAAAGGCGCTCGCGCCCGTGAGCTTCGCCTGCTCGCTCCACGTCGAGCCCGAGCGCGTGAAGACCCACACGGCGTCTTCCGCGGGCGCCCCAACGAGCGCGGTGTTGCCGTCGGCGGACAGTGCGACCGAGGCGCCGTACTCGGATCCGCTCGCGGCACCGCTCGTGAGCGCCGTGGCCTGGGTCCAAGTCGAGCCCGAGCGAGTGAACACCCATGCGTTCGCGTCGCTGTTGATCGCGCCGCCGACAAGCGCCGTGTTGCCGTTCGCCGCGAGCGCAACCCGCCTTCCGAAGCCGGGCTTCGAGGCTTCGCTCTTGACCGTGAGCTTCTTGCCCTGCTGCGCCCACGTCGAGCCGGAATGTACGTAGATCCAAAGCGCTCCGACTCCTCCGTTGTCCTCGGGCCCGCCGATCGCCGCCGTGGTGCCTTCGCCCGAGAGAGCCGCGGTTTCGCCGAATTCGCCGGCGCCGACCTCTTCGCTACCGGTCACCTTCGAGCCCTGCTGCGCCCACGTCGAGCCGGAGCGGGCGAAGAACCATGCCGCACCCTTGTCGTCGTTGTCCGACCAGCTGGAGAGCAGCGCGGTGTTGCCTTCGCTGGACAGCGCCGCGCGCAGGGCGAAGTCATCGACACCGTTCTCCGGAATCACTTCCGTGCCGGTCAGCTTCGCGACCTGCTGGGCGACGGTGTAGGAGAAGCGATCGGCGGTAGTCGCCTGGCTCGTCCCGATCGGGTTCGTGACGGTGATTTCCACCGTCCCCGTGCCGGCTGGCGAGACGGCCGTGATCGAGTCTTCCGAGTTGACGGTGAAGCTCGCGGCGTTCTTGGAGCCGAACTTGACCGCGGAGACTTCCGTGAAGCCGAGACCCGTGATCGTGACCGGTGTGCCGCCGTGCGTCCCTCCGTCGGCGGGTGAACCGCGGTGACCCCGGGGCCATACGCGAAGGTAGCGTCTTCGCCGTGGACTGTGCCGACGGAGTTGGTGGCCGCCACCCGATAGTGGTAGATCCCCGGTTCGGTGACGGTCACGGTCTGGCTCACTTCCTTGAGCGACGACGTGCCTACGGAGCCTTCGGGCACCGGGACGCTCTTGCCGTAGGAGGTGGTCGGCCCGTATTCGAAGCGGTAGGACGTTTCGGCGCCGTTCGGGTCTACCAAGCCGTTGAGCCTTACTTCGCCCTTCTTGACTTCGGTCGCCGGCTGCGTGCGAGCCGTGGGCGGCTCGCTCGCGACGACGACGGGACCGCTCGCGGGCGTGCCGTTGCCCGCCGGCCCGTCGTAGCCGGCTTCCGGCGTTTCGGCGTCGCAGAGGTACGACGGCGAGCACGTCGTGTCGTTCTTGCCCTTCGTGACGTCGTAGAGCGAGCTTCGCCGCTGATAGAAGGCGTCCGCGGTCGGCACCGCGCCGCCCGCTTCATTGGCGTGCGCCTCGATGCCGGCGACGAGCGGCGAGCCCACGCTCGTCCCGCACACGTTTTCCCAGCCACCGTAGGCAGTGCTGTAGATGGAGACCGGTGTTTCACATGCACCGACGGCGGCGACGTCGTTGTCGGTCCTGTGTGCGCAGCCCGCGTCCGTCTGCCACGGAGGCTTCGTCCTCAGGCTGCTGCAGCCGCTGCCCGTGCCGAGGCTCCGTTCGGGTTCCCACCACACGCTCTCTGACCACTTGCGCCCTTCCTTTGTCTTGCGCAGCGCCGTGCCGCCGACCGTGATGACCGTGGAGGAGACACCTGGGAACAGCGGCGAAGTGCCGTCTCGCAGGTAGTTGTCATAGCCGGCATCGCCGGCCGACGCGGTGACGACGACCCCCGGATGGTTGTAGTCGCTGTCGAGCTCCTGGCAATCGCTTTCGCCGCACCCCCCGAGCACTTCATGCGATTCCTGTTCGGGCAGGCCGTAGCTGTTCGAGATCTCGGTGGCGCCCAGCCGCGCGGCCGTGTTCGCCGATTCTGCGAGGTCCGTGAGCGATTCGGCAGTCGCCTCGACGAGCAGGATGTGGCAGTGCGGACACATCGCCGAGGCCATGTCTAGGTCGAGCGCGGTCTCGAGGTCCCATTCTGGATCGGTAGGGGGAGGGTTGCCTTCTTCGCCCTCCTGGTTGACCTGGTGAAAGCAGCCGCCCGCCTTCTTGCATTCCGGCAACCCGTAGTGCTTGCGGTATTCCGCGAGATCGGATTCGGCTTCGGGCACGTAGGCCGCGTCGACGAGCGCGATCGTCTGCTTTTCTTCGTAGTGCTGCTGCGCTTCGCTGCCCGTGATGCTGACGCTGTATGCGGATCGCAGGTCGGTCGGGTCGAAGCCGCCCTTTTCGCCGCCGCCTTCGAGCGCACGCGCGCTGTCGGGAAGCGTCCAATGGCCGTCGACGAAATGCGGCGGCGGGTCGACGATCGCTTCACAGACTCCCTGCGGACACGCCCAGTGGGGCTCGCTCGTCGACGGCACGAGCGAGACGCCGGATTGAAGCGCGCGTTCACTCGCGATCGCGGTCCTCGGACCGCCTGGCAACGCTTCGGCTAGCGGGCTCGCTCCGAGCGCTCGCGCGGAGATCGGAGCTGCAAGCGCGCTGCGCCCGCCTTCGCCGGCGCCTGTCCCCGGCCGCGGTTCCACACCCCCGCGTGCGAGCCCTGCAGAGCCTCCACCGAGGCCTCCCCCGCCGCCTTCGCCCACTTGCGCGGGGTGCGTCGAGAGACTGGAGACACCGGCGAGTCGTTGGACCCGCGCACTCGCGCCGCCGGGATTACCCGACGGCGAAACGCCCACGCTTATGAGGAGTGCAGCCAGAACGGCGAGGGCACCGACGCCGAACAGCAGCGCCGCTCGGCGCCATCTAACCGACCCTCGGTCCCCCGGTGAAAAGGGCATCTACGTGGCCGTCAGGCCTGTCCTCCACTCGCCGCGGTTGGCGCCTTCGCGTCCTCCCTGTACCAACGAGGGGTACCACGCGGGTACGGCGCTGTCAAGGGTCGCGTGCTCGGCTAGCCTGTCGAGCCGTTGCCAACAGAGCCGAACACCACTCCCGCTGTCGCGAACGCGCGTGAGCTCGCCGACGGCAAGCTGCTGCTCGACGAGCCGGCTCCCGCGGTCGTGCGACTGACGATCTCGAACCCGGCGAAGCGAAACGCGCTCGACCACCCGATCCTCGATGCGATCACCGCGACGCTTACGGAGCTGGGTGCGCAAGGCGCGCGTTCGGCTACCCGCTGTGTGATCGTGACCGGCGCCCACGGAATGTTCTCCGCCGGCTACGACATCGGCGAGATCCCGGACGCGGAGTTCGAGGTGCGCGCCGAGAGCCTCGTCGCGCATCCATTCACAGAAGCGATCGACGCGCTCGAGGCCTATCCCTACCCCACGCTCGCCGTGCTCCCGGGGCACACGATCGGCGGAGGGCTCGAGCTCGCGCTCGCGTGCGATCTGCGGGTGGCCAAGGACGCCATCAAGCTCGGGATGCCCCCGGCGAAGCTCGGGCTCGTGTACTCGCACACCGGCATTCGTCGCTTCATCGAGACAGTCGGCGCCGCGCGTACGCGGGAGCTCTTCCTTCTCGGCCGCAACGTCGACGCCGCAACAGCGCTGAGCTGGGGGCTCGTCAACCGGGTCGCCGATGAGGCTCAGCTCGACTCGCTCGCGCTCGAGCTCGCAGGCGAGCTCGCAGGCAACGCGCCGCTCTCACAGCTCGGCAACAAGCGCGTCATCGCCGCGGTCTTGCGCCACGGCGAGACGATGTCCGAGGAGGTCGAGCAGGAGCTCATCGAGCTCCGCCGCGACTCGTTTGCGACGAAGGATATGCGCGAGGGGATGCGCGCGTTCGCCGAGAAGCGCGCGCCGCGCTGGAGCGGCGAATAGGCTTCGCCGCCACCGCGCGCTCCAGCGGCGCGCTCCGCCCGCCGGTCGTCAACTGGGCGTCCGCGAGCGGACCTAATGTTCGCAAAAGGCCATGGAGCCGAGGAGAGGACTTGTAGGGAATGCCGCCTTTGATCACTCGCGAAGAGGCTCTTCTGCTGGGCGCGATCGACGATCACGCCGGGATCGAAGCGCTGGTCGAGCGCGCTTGGCTCGCCCGCAAGCAGCGTTTCGCCGACGCGACAGACATGTGCTCGCTCGTGAACGCGAAATCAGGAGGCTGCGCGGAGGACTGCGGCTTCTGCGCGCAGTCGCGCTTTGCGGAGGCCGAGACGCCGTTACACCCGATGATGGAGCCCGAGCAGATGCTCGAGCACGCCCTCGCCGCCGAAGCGGCGGGTGCGCATCGCTTCTGCATGGTCACGCAGGGTCAGGGCCTCTCGGCACGCGACTTCGAGAAGGTGCTTGCAGGGGCGCGACTCGTGGCCGAGCAGACCAACCTCAAGCGCTGCGCGTCGATCGGGCACATGTCCGTCGAGCGCGCGCAAGCGCTCAAGGAGGCGGGCATCCAGCGCGTCCATCACAACGTCGAGAGCGCGCGCAGCTTCTACCCCGAGGTCTCCACGACGGTCCGCTACGAGGGTCGCTTGCGAACGATCGACGCGGTGCGCCAGGCGGGGCTCGAGACGTGCGTCGGCGGGATCCTCAATCTCGGCGAGTCGCCCGAGCAGCGGGTCGAGATGGCGTTCGAGCTCGCCTCGATCGATCCGACGAGCGTCCCCATCAACCTGCTCAATCCCCGGCGCGGCACGAGGTTCGGCGAGCGCGAGCTGATGGACCCCTGGGACGCCGTGAAGTGGATCGCAATCTTCCGCCTGATCCTGCCGGACGCGCTCTTTCGCCTCTGCGGCGGGCGCGTCGAGAACCTCGGGGAGTTGCAGCCGCTTGCGGTGAAGGCGGGGCTCAACGGAGTGATGATGGGGAACTTCCTGACCACGCTCGGCGACCCACCGGAGCGTGACAGGGCGATGTTCGAGGCGCTCGGGTTGAACGTCGCACGTCAGTCGGACAACGGCTCGAACCCGCGTCCGGACAACCGCTCGGGGTGGCTGCAGGGGGAGACGCCCCAGCGCGATGACCTCCTCGCGGGGGCGGACCAGCAGGGCGCCGAAACCGCGGATCTCGTGGGCGAGCACCTCGCCCACGAGGCACTCGACGTGCGCCTGTGGGATCCCTCGACGCAGCTTCGCTACCACGCCAAGCCCAAGCGTGTTCCTGCCGCGGCGGGTTGGGGTGACTGACGCGATGGACGAGCTGCTCGCGCTGGAGGCAAACGGCCGCCTTCGCCTCGTGTCGGGGCCGCAGGGACCGCGCGTGCTGCTCGACGGCAAGCCCGCGCTGCTGCTCTGCTCGGACAACTACCTCGGGCTCGCCGATCACCCGCGCGTGCGCGAGGCGGCCGCGGATGCCGCGATGCGGTGGGGCACCGGCGCCGGCGCTCCGCGTCTCGTCTCGGGGTCGATGACGATCCACCGCCGCCTCGAGGAGCGCCTCGCGAGCTTCAGCGGGAGTGAGGCGTGCGTGCTCTTCGGCTCCGGCTACCTTGCGAGCATGGGCGCGATCGCGGCGCTCGCGGGGCCCGGCGACGTGATCTTCTCCGATGAGCTCAACAACGACGCGATCGTCGATGCCTGCCGCCTGAGCGAAGCGCAGGTCGTCGCCTACCGGCATCGCGACACCGCGCACCTCGAGTGGTGCATGCGCCGTCATCGTGGCGAACGCGAGAGCTTTGTCGTGACCGACTCGGTCTTCCCGGTCGAGGCTTCAACCGCGCCGCTGCTCGATCTCGTCGAGCTCGCGAGTGCGTTCGGCGCGCGCGTGATCGTGGACGAGGCGCACGCCATGGGCGCGCTCGGGCCCGGTGGACGCGGCGCACTCGCCGCCGCAGGGCTCGAGGACGCGGTCGATGTCGTGCTCGGGACGCTCGGCAAGGCACTCGGCTCCTACGGCGGATACGCCTGTGGGCGCGAGGAGATCGTGCGCGGGATCACCGCGACCGCGCGCCCGCTTTCCTGCTCCACCGCCCCCGCGCCGACCGCGGTCGCCGCAGCGCTCGCGGCGCTGGAGCTGATCGAGAGCCGACCGCATCGCGTCGAGCGCCTTGGCCTTGCGGCGCGTACGCTCCGCGGCGCTCTCGGCGACGAGGGCTTCGCCGTCGCCGAGAGCGAGCTGCCGATGGTCTCGTTGCTCGAGGTGGGCGACGAGCGCATAACGAGCGAGCTCGCGGAGGGAGCCATCGAGCGGGGCGTTTTTGTGCAAGCGATCCTGCCGCCGGCGATGCTCGCGCGAAGCGCGCGGTTACGCATCACGGTGATGGCTTCCCACACGCCGCGAGAGCTTTGCTCCGCCGCGCGTGTGCTCGGCCAGCTCGCCGATCAGCTCGGCGTCGAGCGCGCGAGCATCTGCTCACCGGAGCTCGCCGCAGGCGCACCAATGGACATCGACGTCGACGCTCACCCACGTGGGTTCCGAAGATGACGTCGCGTTGCAGATACACGGCGGGAGTGCCCAGCGGCGCCTGCCGGTCGAGGACGCGCAGGAGATGTGGGACACCACAGAGCTCGAGCCGGTGCTTGAAGCGGCACCGCACGCGGAGCGAGCAGCCGCTCCGTTCGACCTCGAGCGCGAGGGCGGGTTGCGCGAAGCCGCCTAGCGCGCTTCGCCCGCGCTCTTCCGCTTGGCCCGCGCTCTTCTTTAGTCTTCGTCGTAGGGAACGAAGTCGCGCTTACGCGCGCCGCAGACCGGGCAGAACCAGTCGTCGGGAATGTCCTCGAACTGCAGTCCCCGGAGCGATCCCGCCGTCCGGATCGCCTTCCTCGGGGTCGTAGATGAATCCGCAGGACTCGCAGATCCAGCGTTGCGTCGTCTTCGTCGTCATGGAGCGCACAGATTAGCGGCCGGCCCGCGAGGCTCACATTTCCTCTTGGGCGGCGATCACGTGCGTGACGGCGTTCAGCAGCGCGAGGTGGGTGAACGCCTGCGGGTAGTTGCCGAGGTGGCGCCCGCAGCTCACATCGAGCTCCTCCGCGAAGAGGCCCAGCGGCGAGGCGTACGCGAGCACCCGCTCGAGCAGCTGCATCGCCTCCCCGCGCTCGCCGATTTCCGACAGCGCCGAAACCATCCAGAACGAGCAGATGAGAAAGGTCCCCTCCTCGCCCGCTCTGACCGTCGTCGGTTTCCTGCGGGCGATATCGCAGCACGAGGCCGTGCTCGGTCAGTTCCTTGCGAATCGCACTCACGGTGGCACGCACGCGCTCGTCGTCGGCAGGCAGGAAGCGGACGAGCGGCACCAGCAGGTTCGACGCGTCGAGCGCGTCTGATTCGTAGTGCTGGCGGAAGACACCCCGCTGATCGACGCCGCGCGCGAGGATGTCCGCGCGCACCTCGTCGGCGATCGACTGCCAGCGTCCGCACAGCTCCGGCTCGCCGCGGCGTTCCGCGAGCCGCGCTCCACGGTCGAGCGCGACCCAGCACATCAGCTTCGAGGAGACGTAGTGGCGAGGCTCTCCGCGCGCCTCCCAGATGCCCTGGTCAGGCTCCTTCCAGACCCGCGCGGCGCATTCGACCTGATCGACGAGCACCGGCCACACGCGCTCCGGGATGTGATCGCGCGCCTTCGAGTGCAGGTAGACCGAGTCCAGCACGGCACCGTAGACGTCATTCTGGCGCTGCTTGTATGCGGCGTTGCCGACCCGCACGGGGCGCGCGTTCTCGTAGCCCTTGAGGTGCTCGAGCGTCCGCTCCTCGAGGTCCTTGTCGCCCTTGATCCCATACATGATCTGGAGCGAGCCGTCCTCGTTGCGGCGGAGGTCGGCGATGTACTCGACGAAATCGTCCGCCTCCCAGTCGAGGCCAAGCGCATGCAGCCCCCAAAGCGCGAACGTCGCGTCGCGCATCCAGCAGTAGCGGTAGTCCCAGTTGCGCGCTCCGCCGGGGGTCTCCGGAAGCGAGGTCGTGAGCGCGGCGAGGAGCGCGCCGGTGGGCATGAAGGTGAGCCCCTTGAGCACGAGCGCAGAGCGCTGCAAGTGAGGGCGCAGCGCGTGATCGGGGAAGTCGCCTTCGCTCAGCCACGTGCGCCAGAAGCGTCCCGTGCGCTCGACGATTCCCCGCGCCTCCTCGGCGGTGCGCGGCCCGCCCAGCGCGTGCGCCCAGGACATCGCGCAAAAGCGCAGCTCGCCCTCTTTCATCGTGTGCCGCGCGTGCACGCGGTTGCCCTCGACGCCCATGCGCATGTCCGAGTAGAGGCGAAACGCCGGCTCCTCGAGGCCGGCGTCGAGCGCGCCGCCCTCCTCATCCTCGAGCTGCGGCGTCGTCCAGCGAGCAGCCCGGGCGCCGTAGTCGAACGCCGGCTCGCAGACCATCTCGACCTGCACTTCACCCTGCACGCACTCGATCACGCGTACGAGCACGTGGTCGGCGTCGTAGTCGGTTGGCGGACGGGTGTGGCTCGTGCCGTGTTTGTCGTCCTCCCAGGCGCCGATCGCGAGCACATCGCGCACGACGAGCCACCCGTGCGGAGTCATCCACGTCGTCTCGATGATGTTCGTGCCCGGGACGTAGCGACGGCCTGCTGGGACGTAGATGCCGTA
The DNA here is from genome assembly GCA_963768005.1 of uncultured bacterium. Lineage (GTDB taxonomy): Bacteria > Actinomycetota > Thermoleophilia > Solirubrobacterales > Solirubrobacteraceae > Palsa-744. Next base: position 265,250 of record CAVYGD010000005.1, on the reverse strand, counting down.
GGGGCCGACGCGAAAGCTTCCGGCGGAGCGATCGAGCATCGCCGCATACACGCTCGGCGAGTCGAAGTGCGGCAGGCACATCCACTCGATCGCGCCGTCGGAGGCGACGAGCGCGCCGGTGTGACAGTCAGAGAGGAACCCGTAGTCGGCGATCGGCGGATAGGGCGAGCTGAGCGACGGATACGGCAACGACGAGCGCCGCATGCGGGTGGACTGCTCGGAAGCCGGCGCCGGACGGCCGTCAGCGATCGCCGCCGGGCCCGGCGCCACGCCCGCGAGCGGCGAAGGCCCCGCGCCAGGGTCGTTCTTGGTGCTCGGAGCCTTTGCCATCGCCTGCGCAGCCTCTTCGCTAGCTCGCGGCGCCGTCGCCGGCGGCAAAGTTGCTCGCTTTAGCCGCGCGCAGGAGCAGGTAGGCGCGGACGAAGCCATCGAGGTCGCCGTCGAGCACGCGCTGAACGTCGCCCATCTCGCGCCCCGTGCGGTGATCCTTGACAAGTGTGTAGGGGTGCAACACGTAGGAGCGGATCTGCGAGCCGAAGTCGACGTTCTGGGACTCTCCCTTCTCGCGCGCGATCTCCTGTTCGCGTTCGCGCTCGCGGCGCTCGAGCAGCTTCGCGCGCAGCATCGTCAACGCCGTCGCGCGGTTGGAGGACTGCGAGCGCTCGTTCTGACACTGCACGACGATGCCCGTCGGCCGGTGTGTGATCCGCACCGCCGAGTCCGTCTTGTTCACGTGCTGTCCGCCCGCGCCGGAGGCGCGGTAGGTGTCGACTTGGAGCTCGTCGTCGTCGATCTCGATCTCGCCCGCCTCTTCGACGACCGGCGCAACCTCGACGCCCGCGAAGCTCGTGTGGCGCCGGTGTGCGGAGTCAAACGGCGAGAGCCGCACGAGCCGGTGCACGCCGCGCTCCGCGGCGAAGAGGCCGTAGGCGTTCTCCCCCGAGGCGCGGAAGGTCGCCGACTTCACGCCGGCTTCCTCACCGGGGCTCAGCTCGAGCAGCCCGACCTCGAACCCCCGCCGCTGCGCCCAGCGCATCTCCATCCGCAGCACCATCTCCGCCCAATCCTGCGCGTCGGTGCCGCCGGCTCCCGCGTTGACGGTCACGAGCGCGTCGCCGGCGTCGTAGCGCCCCGAGAACAGTCGCTGCTCCTCGAGTGCGGCGAGCCGCTCCTGCGCAGAGGCGAGGTGCTCCTCCAGCTCCGCCTCCATGCTCGGGTCCTCGCTCGCAAGCTCGACGAGCGCGCCGAGGTCCGCGACGTCCGCCTCCAGCTCGCGGAAGGTCTGGAGACGACGCGACGCGCGCGCGTGCTCCGCCGAGACCTTCGGCGCGCGCTCGGGGTCATCCCAAAAGCCCGCCGCCCCCATCTCCGCCTCGAGCGCCTGCACGCGCTCGGCGAGCGAGCCCGGGTCAAAGATAGTCCGCCAGCAGCTTGAGCTGCTCGCGGACGGCCGCGACGCGTTGCGGAAAGGACTCTGATTGGACGCCGGTGGCCATCGCTACGCGCTCGCGACTAGGCGCCGTGACACTTCTTGAACTTCTTCCCCGAGCCGCACCAGCACGGGTCGTTGCGCCCGACCTGGTGCTCGGAGTCGACGACGCGTTGCTCCACGACGGGCGCCTCCTGCAATTCACCGTCAGCGGCGAACTCCGGTTCGCCGGCGACACCCGCGGCCACCGCGGCCGCGGCCATCGCGCCCGATCCCATCGCGCTCGTGCCGCCCGAGTAGGAGACGCGACCCGGCTTGGTTGCGCTCCCCGCGGCGGCGAAGGGGGCTCCCGCACCGGGCGCCGGGACCGCCGGGGACTGCCCGTCAACGGTCACCTGCACATTGAAAATCATGCGCGCGAAGTCCGTCCAGACGCTGTTCATGAGATCGACGAAGAGCGTGTAGCCCTCGTTCTTGTACGCGACGAGCGGGTCGATCTGGGCATGGCCGCGCAGGCCGATCCCCTCGCGGAGGTAGTCCATGTCGTAGAGGTGCTCGCGCCAGCGCTCGTCGATGATCTCGAGCAATAGGAAGCGCTCGAGCGCGCGCATAAGCTCATCGCCGAGCTCCTCTTCGCGCGCTTCGTAGCGACGCAGCGCGACTTCCGAGAGCTGCTCGGTGAGCGCGTTCGGCTCGACGTGCTCGGAGTCGAGCTCCTCGGGCGGGAGATCGACGGGGAAGAGCTGCGAGAGGGTACCCACGAGCCCGTCGACGTCCCAGTCTTCGACGCGATCGCCGGCGAGGTACTCGCCGACGGTGCGCTCAATCACCGATGCGATCCGCTCCCGCGCCTCATCGCCCATGTCCTTGCCTTCGAGGATCCCGTCGCGATAGGAGTAGATGATGCGGCGCTGCTCGTTGATGACGTCGTCGTATTCGAGCACGCGCTTGCGGAAGAGGAAGTTCTGTTCCTCCACCTTCTTCTGCGCCTTCTCGATCTGCTTCGAGAGCATCCCGGCCTCGATCGGTTCCTCGTGGCCCTCCTCGTCGGTGCCGCCGAGGCGATCGAGGATCTTGTAGATCCGTTCGCCCGCGAAGAGCCGTACGAGGTCGTCTTCGGCGGAGAGGAAAAAGCGGCTTTCGCCGGGGTCTCCCTGGCGTCCCGCGCGCCCGCGAAGCTGGTTGTCGATCCGGCGTGACTCGTGGCGCTCGGTGCCGCAGATGAAGAGGCCGCCGGAGGCCATCACCTGCTCGCGATCGGCCTCGACGCGCTGCTCGAGCTGGGGGAGGATCTCTTTGGAGCGCTGCTCGTAGCGCTCGTCCTCGGGCGTGACGCCCTCCTTCGCGAGCTCCAGCCGCGTGAGGTGCTGGGCGTTGCCACCAAGCATGATGTCGACGCCGCGCCCGGCCATGTTCGTCGCGATCGTCACGGCGCCCGGGCGCCCTGCCTCGGCGATCGTCTCCGCCTCGTGCGCTGCGTGCTCGGGTTTCGCGTTCAGCACGCTGTGCTTGATGCCGAGCTTTTTCAGCTGCTCGGAGATGAGCTCGGAGACCTCGACCGAGATCGTCCCCACGAGCACGGGCTGGCGCGCCTCATTGCGCGCCTGGATTTCCTCCACGACGGCGTGCCACTTGCCATCCTTGGTCTTGTAGACCTGGTCGTTGCGATCGTCGCGGACCATCGGCTTGTTGGTCGGGATTTGGACGACTGGGAGGTTGTAGGTCTTCATGAACTCGGTCGCCTCGGTGAGCGCGGTGCCGGTCATCCCGCCGAGCTTGTCGTAGAGACGGAAGTAGTTCTGGTAGGTGATCGTCGCGAGCGTCTGGTTCTCCTCCTGGATCGCGACGCCCTCCTTCGCCTCGACCGCCTGGTGGAGCCCCTCCGACCAGCGCCGCCCCTCGAGGATCCGACCCGTGAACTCGTCGATGATCTTCACCTCGTCCTCGATCACTTCGTAGTCCACGCCGCGCTTGTAGAGCGACTCCGCGCGCAGCGACTGGATCAGGTGATTGACGAGGTGCCCGTTCTCGGCGCGGTAGAGGTGGTCGATCCCGAGGAAGCGCTCCGCCTTCGCGACGCCCTGCTCGGTGACCGACACCGTCTTGTGCTTCTCGTCGATCTCGAAGTCGAAGTCGGCGACGAACTCCTTTTTCGTGCGCGGGTCCATCCCTTCGGGGGTCTCGCCGGATTCCATCCGCGGCGCCAGGCGCGCGAACTTGACGTAGAGGTCGGCGGCCTGTTCGGGGGCGCCGGAGATGATGAGCGGCGTACGCGCCTCGTCGATGAGGATGTTGTCGACCTCGTCGACGATCGCGAGATGATGGCCGCGTTGGACCTTTTCGCGCAGGTCCTTGGCCATGTTGTCGCGCAGGTAATCGAAGCCGAACTCAGAGTTCGTGCCGTAGACGACGTCGCATGCGTACGCGCGCTGCTTCTCCTCGAAGGGCTGCATATTCTGGATCACGCCGACGCTGAGGCCCAGCGCCTCGTAGATCGGGCTCATCCATTCCGCGTCGCGTCGCGCGAGGTAGTCGTTGACGGTGACGACGTGGACGCTCTTACGCTCACTCCACTGCGCTTCCTCGGCGCCGGCGGCGCCATCGCCGTTCTCGCCCGGCGCGCCCAGCCGCCCTGGAGGCGGGCCCTCATCGCGCATCGCGAGCGAGTTCAGGACGACCGCGAGCGTGGCCGCGAGCGTCTTGCCCTCACCGGTTTTCATCTCGGCGATGCACCCGTCGTGCAGCGCCATTCCGCCGACCAGCTGCACATCGAAGTGGCGCATCGCCATTGTGCGCCGCCCCGCCTCGCGCACGAGCGCAAAGCACTCGGGGAGAAGCTCTTCGAGCGAATCGCCCTCCCGCGCGCGCTCTCGTAGCGTGTCCATGCGCTCGCGCAGCTCCGCGTCGGAGTCGAGCTCGAGCTCGGCCTCGAACGCGCCGATCAGACTCTACGCGTTGCTCGTAAGCCTTGAACTTCTTCGCCTCGCCCATGTTGAGGGCTCGATCAAGCAGAGTGGGCACCGGCCTAGGATAGCTCCGGTAGGAGCACGCGCGATGGACCTCCCCGCGATCTTCACGATTGGCCATTCGACGCGATCACTGGAGGAGCTGGTGGGGCTGCTCGAGGAGGCCGGCGTGCAAACCTTGCTCGACGTGCGAAGCGTCCCGCGCTCGCGGCGCCACCCCCACTTCAACGCTCCCGTGCTCGCGGGCGCGCTCGAGGCGCAGGGGATCTCCTACTCGCACGAGACTGCGCTCGGCGGCTTCCGGCGGCCGCGCGAGAACTCGCCGAACCGCGGCTGGACGCACCCCGCGTTCGTCGGCTATGCGGACCACATGGCGACGAGCGAGTTCGGCGAGGGAGTGGGGCGCGTGGAGGTCGCGGCGCGCGGGAGCCGCGCGTGCCTGATGTGCGCGGAGGCGCAGTGGTGGCGATGCCATCAGGCGACTGATCGCCGACGCCCTCCTCGTGAGGGGCTGGAGCGTCTTTCATCTCGGCCTCGGGACGCCGCCGCCTTCCCACGAGCTCACGCGCTTCGCGGTGCGGGTGGGCAAACACGACCTCGTCTACCCGCCGCCCCAGGGCGAACTCGCGCTCGCCGGCGTGGGGGGAGTTTAGGAATGGCGCGAGCGGGGAGACTGGGGGTGAACGTGACCCATCCGATTCGGTCACGTCTCAGCATGTGCCTCCCCCGCTTCCCGGCGTGGCGCCCACCTTCCCGCCTCGGGCGCCACGCCGGTCGGCTATCCGTCATCGGGACGGCACCACGATAGGCGGGGTTGGCGGGAGCTCGCCCGGAGACGTGTCGTCCCGAGGCGTCGTTACTCAGGCGGGCGCGTCGAGCTCGGAGGGTCGTCGATCATCATGAGCTCGCGGTCGGCGCCGGTGAGCGCGAAGACGCGTTGCACCTGTTCCGGGCCCTTCACGATCACGAGCCGCGCGCTGCTGTCTCCGAAGCCGTTCGCGAGCCCGAGCACGACGCGCAGCCCCGTCGAGTCGATGAATGCGAGCTCGCGCAGGTCGAGCACGATCTGCGAGACGTCATCGCGGGAGAGCTCCTTGAGGCGCTCCTCGAGCATCGGCGCGCGTTGCGATGTCGAGCTCACCGTCAAGCGCGACCCGCGCGAGCGTGCCGGAAAGGGATATGTCGACGTTCAGCTCGCCGGGTGCTGATGGGGTCATGGTCGTGGTCGGTGGGTTGTCGTGCGCAGATCCGCTCAGCGCTCCGCGCGCTGGCTCGGCCCGGATTGTAGACACGCGTCCGCGCGGCCAGCCGAGCAGGACCGCCGTGTAGCGCTGACGTCGGTGGGGTAGGCAACAGCTAGCCTGGACGTACCCGGTTCTCGCGTGAACGGATCGCTTCGGGGTCGAGGCCGCCGCTCAGCGCGCGTGTGAATTTGATGGCTGCACAGACACCCACGTCGGGGATTCAAGGCCGCCCGGAGCGGCTCGACACGTATTCGCTCTTCGTGCGCTACCGGCGCAACGCGGAGCCGGCGGCGCGGGACGCGCTGGTGCATCGCTTCCTTGGGCTCGCGCGGGAGGTCGCGCGCCGCTACAACCGCGTCGACGAGTCGCTCGATGACCTCGTTCAGGTGGCGTGCCTCGGCCTCGTCAAGGCAGTCGACCGCTTCGACCCCGAGCGCGGTGTCGCCTTCTCGACCTACGCGGTGCCGACGATGATCGGCGAGCTCAAGCGCCACCTCCGCGACACCGCCTGGGCGGTCCATCTACCACGCGGGCTGAACGAACGCTGGCTCGCGGTCGAACGCGCCGAGCGAGAGCTGCGCGCGAGCCTGCGACGATCGCCGACCGTTGCCGAGATCGGCCGAGCGCACGGAGCTGACCGCCGAGGACGTGCTTGCAGCGATGGAGGCGGGCTCGCGCGCGCGGAACGGTTTCGCTGGATTCCCCGCGGCCGCTCGGAAGACGACAGCGGCAGCGCGCTCGGCGGCGAAGCACGGATCGAGACGATCGGGGCCGATCGACGAGCGTCTCGACCTCGTCGACGATGCACTTCGGTCGCGGAGGCCGTCCACGAGCTCTCGCGGCGGGACCGGGAAGTGCTCAAGCTGCGCTTCATCGATGAGCTCACGCAGTCGCAGATCGCCGACCGAATCGACGTCTCGCAGATGCAGGTTCTCGAGGATCATCCGCCGGTCGCTCGACCGGCTCAACCGCAGCGTCGCACCGGACACGGAGCAGAGCTAGTGCTCGGGTGAGAGCAACGAATCCGAGAACCTTGGCGATAGGCTTGCGGCGCGACGTCGCGGCAACGCCGCCGCGGCGCCGATCGAGTTGACAGGGACTTCGCAGATGACCGAGACCTCCGTAGTGCACCTCGGCCTCGTCAACGATGCCGAGAACTCAGCGCTCGTTCGGCATGTGCTCGGTGGCGTGGCGCTCGCGATGGGCTTCGAGGACGGCCTGCTCGCCGACGCGAAGACCGCCGTGAGCGAGGCCTGCAGCAACGTTGTACTGCACGCCTATCGGGGCGCCTCGGGTCCGCTGGACGTGACGATCGGCAGTCCACGCGTCGGGGCTCACCGTTGTCGTGCGCGATCGCGGAAGCGGCATCCAGCCGCGCCGGGTCGACGCGGAGCAGGGCGTGCTCGGCGTGGGCCTTTCGTTGATCCAGGCGCTCACCGACAGGGTCGAGTTCCGCGGCGCGCAGGGCGAGGGCACGGAAGTGCGCATGAACTTTCACGCCGAGCCGCGCGCGGGTGCGCAGGCCTCGGCAGAGGCCCTCGAGGGGATGCTCGACGAACAGCCGCGCGATGCCCGCCGGCCGCACGGCCGTCGCCGTGAGCCCCGGCTCGCTGGCCGCGCCCGTGCTCGGCTCCGTCGTAGCCGTGCTCGCCTCACGCGCGGACTTCCCGCTCGACAGGCTCGCCGACGCGCAGCTCGTGACCGACACGATCGCAGCGCACGCCGGGGGGACGATCCCCGGCCCCTATCTGAAGCTCGCGATCGACGCCGACGAGCGCGCGCTCAAGCTGCGTCTCGGGCCGCTCGCCGACGGCGGCGCCGCGCAGCTCATCGACTCGACGAGCGTTGCCGCGATCCGGCCGCTCGAGGTGCTCTCGAACGTGCTCGAGACCGAGCGCAGCGACGGCACCGAGTTCCTGACGCTGAGCCTCGCGGCTGAGATCGGCGCCCAGGCGCGTTCGTTCTGGCGAGCGAGCGCGGAAGATGCGTCCGCAGCGCTATATACGTTGCGCGCATGAGGGGCAGTCACGGACGCCGCCATTGATCCGGCAATCACCGGTGGCATGACATCCGAATCGATTGGGGAATGGGGCGCTGACGAGGCGGCAGTTGGCGTTGAGGATTTCGTCCGCGTGAACGGGCGGGAGAACGGCGCCGGCGAGGACGCTGTCTTCATCACAGGCGCGACCGGCTTTCTCGGGATGGTCGTGCTCGCGCGCTACCTCGAGCGGACCGATCGCCGCGTGTTCGCGCTCGTGCGCGCAGACAACGACCGCCAGGCGGCTGCGAGGCTGCAGCGAACGCTGCTGCTCCTCTTCGGCAGCGGCCATCGTCATGCGCAGCGCGTGACCGCGGTCCGCGGCGACGTGACGCGCCCCGGTCTAGGCATCGGCAAGCGTCGTTACGAAATCGCCGAGCAAGTGAACGAGATCATGCACGCGGCGGCGACCGTTTCGTTCAGCCTCGGGCTCGAGAGCTCGCGCGCGATCAACGTCGAGGGCACGCGTCAGGTCATGCAGTTCGCTGCCCTTGCACAGGCTCGTGGCGGGCTGCGCCGCCTGTCGCACATCTCGACGGCGTATGTCGCCGGCGAGCGCGCGGGCTGCTTCAGCGAGGACGACCTCGATGTGGGGCAGTCATTCCGCAACGGTTACGAGCGCTCGAAGTTCGAGGCCGAGCAGCTGGTCGCGAGCTGGCGCGAGCGGCTGCCGATTACGGTCTTGCGGCCCGGGATCATCGTTGGCGAACGCGGCAGCGGATGGACGGCGTCGTTCAACGTTCTCTATTGGCCGCTGCGCGTGTTCGCGCGTGGTGCTTACACGGCGCTTCCGGGCCGTCCAGATGCGCCGGTGGACATCGTTCCGGTCGACTACGTCGCGGACGCGGTTTACGCGCTCAGCCAGGCGCCCGACGCCGAGGACGCGACCTTCCACCTGACGGCGGGCGAGCACGCGACGAGCGTCGGCGAGCTCGCCTCGCTCGCGGGCTCGTTCTTCACGCGATCGGCGCCCCGACTGATCGATCCCTCGCTCTACCGCCGCGTGATCCACCCGGTCCTCGTGCGCGCGGCGAACGACGACCGCTCGCGGCGCGCGTTGCGGCGCAGTGAGCTGTTCTTCCCATACTTCTCTATGAGGACCGCATTCGACGATCGCCGCGCGCGTGTCGCACTGCGCGGGACAGGCGTCACGCTGAGCCCCCTGCGCGACTACTTCGACCGCCTGATGCGTTTCGCGCTCGCCGCCGACTGGGGCCACCGGCAGATCGGGCGTGCCGTCGCGGAGCGTCCGGCCGCGACCGCGAACGGGCACTCGGCTTCGGCCGACCTCTACGCGAGCTTGGTGCCGGCAGGATGACCCGTACGCGCCTCTCCGCCTTCGACGCCTCGTTCCTCGCCGTCGAGACCCCGACCGCGCACATGCACGTCGGCTTCGTCGCGACGTTTACGGCTCCGGAGGGTTGCCCGCTGCCGACCTTCGCGGAGCTTCGCGACCACATCGGCGCGAGGCTCATGCGCGCGCCGCGCTATCGCCAAAAGCTCGCGCCGGTTCCGCTTGGCCTGCGTGCCGCGGAGTGGATCGACGACGAGGCGTTCTCCGTTGAGCGTCATGTCTATCGCGCGCGTGGTCCGCTCGGTGACCTCGTCGACGAGGTCATGTCTGTACCGCTGCGCCGTGACCGCCCGCTGTGGGAGATGTGGATATGCGAAGACGACGAGCGTGATGCGTTCGCGATCGTCGGCAAGGTCCATCACTGCATGATCGACGGCGCCGCCGCGCTCGAGTTGACGTCGATGCTCCTCGACCCGACGCCCGAGCCGCCGGCATGCGAGCCGGACACGTGGCGCGCCGCGCCGACGCCGAGCGGTGAGCAGCTGCTCGTCAGGGGCGTCCGCGACCTCGTCGGAGAGCAGCTCGACCTCGTGCAGGGCTCGCTGCGGGCAGTTGCCTCGCCGGCGCGCACCGCTCGGCATGCGCTGACCGGTGCCGTGCGCGCGACGCGCGCCGTCGGCCACTCCCTGCGCGCCGCTCCGGAGAGCCTGCTCAACCGGCCGATCTCGCCGTTGCGCTGCCTGGCATGGACCGAGCGGCCACTCGCGGATTTGCAGCTCGTCAAGCGCGCCTACGGGATGACGGTGAACGACGTGCTGCTCGCGGCCGTCGCGGGGGGCATGCGGACATACATGATCCGCCGTCGCGAGGAACCGATGACCCTCAAGGCGATGGTTCCGGTGAACGTGCGCAACGCGGGCGAGAACCACGCGCTCGGCAACCAGATCTCGTTCGTCTTCGTCGACCTCCCGTGCGAGGAGCCGCAGCCGATCGGCCGCCTCTACCAAGTGCGCGGAGCGATGAGTCAGCGCAAGCGCGACGGCGCACCCGAGGGGGCAGACCTCGTGTTCAAGGCGGCGGGACGCACGCCAATCGGCGTGCAACGAGCCGTTTCGCGCCTCGTCGCGAGTTCCCGCACGTTCAACCTCGTGGTCTCGAACGTCCCCGGGCCCAGAGCGCCGCTGTTCATGCTCGGCTGTCCGCTGCAGACGATCTACCCGGTCATCCCCCTCGCGGACCGCCACGCGGTCTCGATCGGGATGACGACGGTGCGCGACCAGGCGTGTTTCGGGATCTACGCCGACCGCCAGGCGCTTCCGGACGTGGGCGTGCTCGCGCGCGACATCGACAACGCGATCACCGAGCTGCTCGCGTGCGTCGATCCCACCGTCACGCCGGGTCCTTGGCTCAAGCCGCTCCAGATCGCGGCGCATCGACTCGCGCCGCTCGGCCAATCGCGCGACTCATAGCGCCGCCGACGCTGCGCTCGTCCGGCCGCTTACGCTAACCGGTGCGGGTTTGCAATTGGGAGTAAGATCGGACCATCGCGAGCTCGAACTCAACGACGGCGGTGGCACCGGAGCTGGAGGTGTTCAAGGAGCGCTACACGACGGCCTGGAACGCGCGCGAAGTAGACGTCTTGCCAGAGCTGCTCGCCGAGGACATCGTCTGGGTCGACCCCGCGCTGCCGGTGCCCGCGCTCGGCATCCCCGCGGTCCAGGAGTTCATGCGCGCGAGCTTCCGCACGTTCCCTGACCTCTACTTCACCGAGCCCGATCCCCCGAGCTTCATCGCCTCCGGCGACCTCGTCTCGTGGGCCTGGCGCATGGAAGGGACGATGGCCGGCCCCGCCGACCCACCTGGATTTGCGGCAACCGGCCGCAAGATGCGCGTCGACGGCGTGGACCTGTGGACGATGCACGATGGCAAGATTTCGCGCTACCACGCCTACTACGACGTTATGGATCTCGCTCGCCAACTCGGCATCATGCCGCCGTCCGGCAGCCGCGGCGAGCAGGTGATGGTGGCCTTGCAGCGTCTCCAGGCGCGCCTGCTGCGCCGCTAGGGCGCACGTCAGCGCGAGCGTCTAGCCGGGGACGGGCGCCGGCTCGTCGACCTCTGTCGCCCCGGCGTCGGCGACCCGATTCGCCGCGACATAGGCCGGTTGCCGGCCGAGTCGCCGGCGGCGGAAGTCCTCGGACATCAGCGAGCCGACCTGTTGGAGCAGGGCGCGTCGGTCGCAGCCGCGACGCGTGAGCAGCCGCCCGGTGGCCGCCAGCACACGGGGAGGGCTGAAGACCTGAGACGGCCGCGTGCGATGCGTGAAGAGATCGAGGAACAGATCGGCCTCGCCCTGGTCGAGTAGGCGTTGGGTGACCTCGGGGAGCACCATGGGAACCGTGCCGGCCTTGCCGAGGTCGGTGGCGAACCAATACGCCTCCGTCGCGTCCTCGTCGCGCCAGCGTGTCCACGCCGCCGTCGCGAGGTCGACGCGCAGATCCGAGCCGCCGAGTGCGTCTGCCACCGCCGGAGCGAGCGCATCCACCTGGCGGAAGGCGTCCTGGATCCCCTGGCCGGGCGTCGGGTCCTTGAAGTGGCCCGCGTCGCCCACGAGCGCCCAACCGCGCCCCGCGCTCTCGCGAAAGAACCCCTCCCAGCGCAGCATTCCGAAGATCTTCCCGACGCGTTGCGCGTTCGTGATCGCCTGCGCGACAGGTGGGCAGCTTCGCGCGTACTCCATGAAGCTGCCCTCGAGGTCCTCGCGGAAGCGCGGGAGGTCGCGCAGGTCGGGCACGAGGACAACTTGATAGAGACCGCTGTCGGCCGGCACCCCGATTACGAGGCGATCCGACCAGCGGTGGAAGACGAAGCGCGGATTCGCGCCCGGGTCGGCGCCCTCGAAGAACGACCAGTACGCGAACCGCTCGTTCGGCGTGAGGTGGTACTTGCGCGCCCCGACGAGCTTCGCGATCGTCGAGTTGCGCCCGTCGGCACCCAGGACGAGCCGCGAGTGCAGCACTTCCTCGGACCCGTTGCGTGCGACTCGCACGCCCGCGACGCGACCGTTCTCCTCGACGAGGCCCGTCACCTTCGTCCCCATGCGTATGTCCGCGCCCGCTTCGGCGGCCGCGTCGGCGAGGATCGGGTCTAGCACGGTGCGGCGGACCGAGGCGATGCCGCCGAGGTCGCCGGCGCGCAGTGGGATCGGGAGCACGAAATACACGTCCTCCTGACGGCTGTCGACGTAGTTCACGAACGGCGCGCCGGTGGCGCGTACGCGCTCGGCCACGCCGAGGCGGTCGAGGAACCCGATCGCGCCTGCCTGAAAGACGTGCGTCGAAAGCGTGTCGCGCGGAAACGTCGCCTGCTCGACGAGCGCGACACGCACTCCGCGCCGGGCGAGCAAACCTGCGAGCGGTGAGCCCGCGCAGCGCGCACCTACGACGACTACATCGAAGCGCTCCACCTGACCCCTGACGCTCGCATCGTGAGCCGATCGTAACGAACAAGGCGATCCCCTGCCCACCGACGCGAGCGCACTCACCGGCGCAACGGGCCAACGCGCGCGCGTAGACTCCGTGCAACCTGCAGGCAACGGCGCCCGCGCGCCAGGGAGAAGGAGTCTCGTATGCGTCGTCCTCTCACCGTCATTGCGCTGCTCTGCGCGTGCCTCGCCGGCGGCATCGTCGCGAGCGCCGCCGCCGCGACGACCAAGAGCTGCGGCAGCGTTCAGGTTCCGAAGGCCGGCAACGGCGTCCCGCGCACGCTCGAGGTGAGGGTGCTCAAGGGAAGCGCGAGCTGCGCGACGGCGAAGTCGGTCTTCGAGAAGTTCTATTCCACGCGCGCAAAGGCCGGAGTGCGGAAGATCGAGGGCTTCTCCTGCGCGGGCGGCGCACCGCCCCAGGCTCGCATCACCTGCAGGAACAAGAAGGGCGAGCTCGAGGCGGAAGCCTAGGCGCCCGCGACCGGGCCGGGCGGGGGCGGCAGACCGGGCGGGGCGAGTGGGTCAGAAGGGGGCGGCGACCCAGGCGGGGGCGGCGCCGGGGCATCGCTGCCGTAGTCCGCAGCCGCGGACGCGGGCTGGACGCCGCGCAGTTCGAAGTACAGAATCGCTGCGCCAAGCGCCTGGATCGGCGCCGTGAAGATCACAACGACCGAGGCGACGATGACGTAGAGGAGGCCCGTGAACGCAAAGAGCACGGCGATCAGGAGCGAGATCACTGCCACGAGCACGAAGAGGACGAAGATCACGCCGAAGACTTGCCAGCCGTTGCCGCGGACCAGCTCGCGGCTGCGCCCGAGCGCCCGCAGACCACCCGGCTGCTCGAGCACGACCACAGGTGCGGCGACCGCCCAGATCGTGAGCAGGATCAGACCCGGGATGACGAAGAACACGAACCCGATCGCTGCGCCGATCCCCGCGACGATCCCGACGAGGATCAGCTGACCGAGCACGGGCATGACGGAGCCAAACAGCTCGCCGAGGGTTGCGTCGCGTCGGTTGTCCTGGATGTCGGCGACGAACTCGACGATCGCGCCCGTGAAGATGAACGTCCCCACGAGCGTGAGCAGGGACGCGAGCACGCTGAGCGCCGGGGATGCCGCGGCGAGCAGCACGTTGATGATCCCCGTCGTGCCGAAGACGATCACGGCGCACTGAATGAGCATGGTCCACTGCTCCCCGTAGACGCGGAACACGCGGTTCAGCACCGCGCCGACTTCGATCTCTCTGCTCACGGCGCTCCCCTCGGTGGCAGTTCCCAGGTCGTCGCCGCACGCTACCCGCAGCGCTGGACGGCACCAGACAGCCGTAGAAGCGTGCGAGCGGCGGTCGCACCGAACGCGGCCACCGTGATCCTGCTCCTCGTCGCAGGCGTGCTACTGGCCGCGGGCGCGCACGCTGGTCTCTGCGTGCTGGTGTCCCCGGTGCTCGTCACCCTCGCGGGTGGAGTGCTCAGCACCTGGCTGTTCCTGACGAAGATCCCCGCCAGGTAGCGCCAAACCCCACGGAGACCCGATGACAAAGCGCACGAACCTGCTTGGGAGGTACGGCTAGACGCCGATTCGCCGCTGCGCCCGGAACTCCTCGATCGCGTGCACCTCGGCGATCCGCGCCCGATCGACTTGCCCGTTCCACAAGTCGTGCTCGGCGTCGCGACACCAGAAGTTGGGGTGCCGACGCAACCAGCGGAGCGCGTCAGCTCTGCCCATCTCGATCAGGGCGGTGACGAACTGCCGGTCGAAGAGCAGGAAGGAGAGGAACTCGCCGCGCGAGCGATTACCCGCTCCGAGCACGCGGGCCATGACCGCGAAGTCCACATCGCGCAGGGCGCGAATCCCTCCGTAGCGCTCGCTGAACGTCCGCTCGGCCAGCCGCCCGATCTCGCCCGGTCGGGTCGGGGCGACGAGGGCGTAGGAGATCCGCCGGTAGGGCGCCAGCCCACGCGCCATCCGATAAGTCCTGGGCGACCCGATCGGCCCGAGCGTGTGGTCCTCGACGAAGAACGAGTTGATCGCGGCGACGCGACGAAGGTCGTTTCCCACTTGGTCCACGAGCAGGCCGTCGAGCACGTTCACGGCAACGTCGGCGATGCTCGGCTGGCGGCGCGCGGACGCCGGCGTCTCGGCGGCGGGCTTGAACGGCTCGAAGCCGATTACGATCACCTTGTCCGCGCCGAGGTCGACAGCGGGCTTTAGTGGGCTGTTGAGCCGCGTCCCCCCGTCCGTGTAGTGGCCAGCGGCGGCGCGCGGAGCTTTCACCTCGACCGTCGGGAACAGGACCGGGATCGCCGCGGACGCGAGCACGTGCTCGCCACGCAGGCGGGTCTTCACGTAGCGGATCTCGTTGCTCGAGCGGTTCGGGATCGCGCTACGGGAGGCCACGAAGCCGACCGGCGTCCCCGTGGCAAGACGCGTCGCGACCACGCACACCGCGTCGACCTCGTTCGCCCGGACGTTGCGCGCGAGACGCTGCCAATCAACCCAACGATCGAGATTTCCCGCCAATGGGGAGGGATCGAGCACGCTCGCTAGCCCAACGCCTGGAACGCCAAGCGCGTGCCCAAATAGGCGCAGCGCCATGCGCGCGCCACCGGGACCGACCATCCTCGCGATCACATCCTCCTTGCGCAGTCCCTTCCAGATCGCCAGCCCCCCCTCGACCTGCTCCTGCACCGGTAGATGCGCGAGCGAGGCGAGCACCGCAGCGTTGATCGCGCCGACGCTTGTGCCGGACCAGATCGACACGCGTTCGCCGCGCTCCTCGTGCGCCGGCAGGAGAGCCGACAGAGCCCCCACCTCATACGCCCCGCGAGCTCCTCCTCCCGGCAGGACGACGGCGACCGACACCTCAGCAGGCCTCCGCGTAGACGCTCGAGCGCTCGGCGGTTCCCGGGCCGCCCGGCCCCGTTGCCGCTCGCGGCACCCACGCACGGCGCAGGCGCCCGGCTTCGAGCCTCCCTGTCGGGTCGCGTGGGAACTCGAATTCGGGCCGGGGTCGCCCGCGCCGTGCGTACATGTGCTGAGGGCACATAGGTTGGCGACTCGCACCGTCGGGCACTACGGCCAATTGGCCAAACTGGCTATCGCTCTGCTCGGACTCCTGACTGCGCCGCCGGCGAGCGAGTGACTGCCGCAGAAACGAGCTGCTAGTGAGGGGGCTCTGCGATATCGCGGCGATTCAGGAGGGGTGGCGCCTCCAGGCTCGGAGGTAGGCTTCGAGATCGTGGCGAGCACGACGAGGCTGACGATCGGCGAGAGCACCCTGACGCGGATCGGACTGGGCACCAACCGCCTGACCAACACGCCTCAGAACGTCGAGTTCGTGCGGGAGGCGGTCGCCGCTGGCGTGAACATGATCGACACCGCGCACAACTACACGGGCGGCGAGAGCGAGGCGACGCTCGGAGAGGCCCTTTCCACAGCCCCCGCGGACCGCGTGGTGGCGACGAAAGGCGGTTTCAGCGCCGCGGAGGCGAACCCGGATGCGCTGCGAGCGCAGATCGCGGAGAGTCTTCGTCGCCTGCGCAGCGAGCGCATCGGTCTCTACTACCTACACCGCATCCACTCCGAGGTGCCGCTCGAGCAGAGTCTCGCGGTGCTGGCCGAGTATCGCGACGCCGGCACGATCGCGCATGTCGGCGTCTCTGAGGCGAGCGTCGAGCAGGTCGAGCGGGCACGCGCCGTGGTGCCGATCGAGGCCGTCCAGAACCACTACAACCTCACCGAGCGAAAGCACGAGGAAGTCGTCGATTACTGCGCGGCAGCGGGGATCATGTTCGTGCCGTACTTCCCGCTGCGCGGCGGCGGTCCACCGGAGCTCGACGAGATCGCGGCACGGCACGAGGCGACTCCGACCCAGATCGCGCTCGCGTGGCTGCTGCGGCGCTCGCCGACGATGCTGCCGATCCCGGGCACCCTCTCGCTCGCGCACCTACGCGAGAACCTGGGCGCGCTCGAGATCGCGCTCACTGAGGCCGAGTTCGAGGCGTTGATGTAGCCGCTCGATGGCGCGCGTTGATCGTCTCCTCTTCGCACGCTTGCTTCGCCTCACGGGCCAGACGCGAGTCCGGCGCTCTGAACAGCCTCACGTCGACCTCGC
This sequence comes from uncultured bacterium, assembly GCA_963768005.1. Classification (GTDB taxonomy): domain Bacteria; phylum Actinomycetota; class Thermoleophilia; order Solirubrobacterales; family Solirubrobacteraceae; genus Palsa-744. The sequence continues at coordinate 248,679 of CAVYGD010000005.1, read as the reverse complement.
CGGCGCGGGGATGGCGTCCGTGCGAGCCTTCCGGTCCGACTCGGGTTCGGGTCGGCGGCCAAGGGTCAGGCGCCGCGAGACGTTGTTGAGAGCGCGCAGGGCGCCGATCATGCTCGCGCAGTCCGGTGCGGAAACAGCGTTCGCCATCTCCAGCCACGCATCCCAAGCGTCCGTCGCCGGGGTCCGGAGTGAGCAAGTCATCCCGGCGCCGCGGGAGCGCTCCGTAAGCGTTCACGTGTCCCGTGGATGCGGGATTGCGGCTCTCAGCAAACGTTCTGCAAACGCCGAACAGGGCTCAGACCCGGATTCTGCCTGTCGAGATCAGCTGTATGCGGTGCTGACCGTTCGTATGACACGCCCCCCACGCTGAAGGAGGTACCATGTCCACGCTCCTAGCGCGAAACGCCGAGATGCTCGTGACGATGGACGACGAGCGACGGGAGATCCCGTGCGGTGGCCTCTTCGCCCGTGACGGTCTCATCGAGCAGGTCGGCACCACGGACGAGCTACCAGATGACGCCGATGAGGTGCTCGACGTCTCCGGCCAGATCGTCCTCCCGGGGATGGTGAATACGCACCATCACCTCGACCAGACGCTCACGCGGAACCTCCCACAGGCGCAGAACATCAACCTGTTCCCGTGGCTCAAGGCGCACTACGAAATCTGGGCCCAACGGACGCCCGAGGCGTCGGAGCTCAGCACGCTCGTCGGGCTCGCCGAGCTTGCCGCGTCGGGATGCACGACCGTGTTCGATCACGCATACGTCTTCCAGAACGGTTGCCGCGTTGACGACCAGATCGCCGCGGCGAAGGAGATCGGGGTCCGCTTCCACGTGTCCCGCGGGTCGATGTCGCTCGGAGAGTCCAAGGGCGGGCTGCCGCCGGACAGCTGCGTGGAGGACGAGGACGAGATCCTCGCGGACTGCGTGCGCGCGATCGAGCGCTACCACGACGGCTCGATCGGGTCGATGACCCAGCTCGTCCTCGCGCCGTGCTCGCCGTTCTCGGTCAGCGCCGACCTGATGCGCGAGTCTGCCAAGCTCGCGCGCGAACACGGCGTTCGGCTCCACACGCATCTTTGCGAGACGTTCGACGAGGAGCGCTACACCCTGGAGACGCACCGCCTGCGCCCCGTCGCGTGGATGGAGACGCTCGACTGGCTTGGCGACGACGTCTGGTTCGCTCACGCCATTCACGTCAACGACGGCGAGATCCGCCGCTTCGCCGACACGGGGTCGGGCGCGGCGCACTGTCCTTGCTCGAACATGCGCCTCGCCTCGGGGATCGCTCCCGTGAAGAAGTACATGGACGCGGGCGTCAAGGTCGGGATCGGTGTCGACGGGTCGGCGTCAAACGACGCGTCGAACATGCTGCTCGAGGTGCGCCAGGCCATGCTGCTCGCGCGGCTCCGGATCGGGCTGCTTCCACCGGAGGGGCCGCAGACGGTGATTTCGACCTCGGATCCGCTGCGCGCCGATGAGTGGATGACCGCACGCCAAGTGCTCGAGCTGGCGACGAGAGGCGGGGCGAGCGTACTCGGCCGCGACGACATCGGGCAGCTGGCACCCGGCAAGTGCGCCGACTTCTTTAGTCTCGACCTCCATTCCGTCGACTACGCGGGCGGGCTCAGTGACCCGGTGGCGGCGGTCGTCTTCTGTGCTCCGCAGAAGACGCATTACACGGTCATACACGGCCGCGTCGTCGTCGAGAACGGGGTGGTCACCACCGTCGACATGGGTCCCGTCGTCGAGGCCCACAACCGCTTCTCGCTCGAGCACGCCGGCGTCCGGGCGCTCGCTGGCGGGGGATCACAATGAGCACGACAACGACCGACCAGCAGACGGCGACAGTCGTCACGCACACGCACGTCCGCAACGGCCGCGACGGGGAGTTCCAGGCATGGCAGACGCGTATGAACGAGGTGGTCTCCCGCTTCGACGGGTTTGTCTCCAAGGAGGTTCTCCCACCCACTCCGCCCGATCAGCTCGACTGGGTGATCATCCAACGCTTCGAGCGCCCGGAGCAGCTCAAGGCGTGGCTCGAGTCGCCGCAGCGCGCCGAGATGCTCGCCAAAATCAGGCCGGCGCTCGAGGGTGAGGACGCGGTCAACGTCTTCGTCGGCCATGAAGCCGAGGCGGGCAGGCCGCAGGGGCCGGTAACCAATGTGATCATGACTAACGTGACGCCGGGCCACGAGAAGGAGTTCGAACGGTGGCACGCCCGCGTGAAGGAGCGCCAGTCCGCGTACCCCGGCTTCCTCGGCTGCGAGGTGCAACCGCCGATCGGGATGTTCCAGGACGAATGGGTGACGCTTCTGAGGTTCGACTCGAAGGAACACCTCGACAACTGGCTCGAATCCGACGAGCGGCGCCAGCTCCTGCGGGAAGCCGACGAGATCATCGACCATTCGCGCGAGCGACAGGTGCGGACGTCGTTTGAGGGCTGGTTCAAGTTCGGCGCCGACCACCGACCGCCGCCGAGTTGGAAGCAGTCGGCCATCGTTCTGCTCGTGCTGTTCCCGGTCGTGATGCTCGAGATCACGTTCCTCAATCCGATGCTTGAGTGGATGGACGTCGCACCCGCCACGTTCATCGGGAACGCGATCAGCGTCGGCGTGCTCGGCTGGCCCCTGATGCCGCTCGCGATCAGGACGATGCGCTGGTGGCTGTCCCCGCGCCCAGATGCCGGAAGCGCGGTGCGTTGGGGCGGACCTGCACTGCTCGTCGCCCTGTACGCGCTCTCGATCGTGTTCTTCTACTTCTTCACGGGCTGGGCGCAGATCGCGCCGATCACAAGCCTGTAACCGCAGGTCGGAGGGTATGCCCTGCCTGCTGTGAGTAGGTTTGAGGAGAAATGCGGAGCTTCTAATCGGGGCGCCCGGATTTGAACCGGGGACCTCACCGACCCGAACGGTGCGCGCTACCAAGCTGCGCCACGCCCCGATGCCGAACGCAAGTATCACACACGCGAGGCGGCCTTCCGCGTGGGCGCGCGGTTCGCCGCGCGCGCTATCGTCCGCGCGAGCTATGGGTGCACCGCTCGCCGACATCCTCGCCGAGCTCGATCGCATGCTCGAGCCCGAGCTCTTCGAGGACTACGGCCCGAACGGCCTGCAAGTGCCCGGCCGCGCGGAGGTCGAGACCATCGCGACCGGCGTCAGTGCCCAACTCGAGCTCTTCGAGGCCGCCGCGCGTGAGCATGCCGACCTGTTGCTCGTCCACCACGGCACGTTCTGGGACGCCGAACCACGCGCGCTCGACGTTGCGCGCAAGCGCCGCTTGAGGACCCTCTTCGACGCCGACATCAGCCTCGTCGCCTATCACCTCCCGCTCGACGCCCATCCCGAGCTCGGCAACAACGCGCTGCTCGCACGCGCGCTCGACGCCGAGATCATCGAGCCCTTCGCGCACCACCGCGGTCGCACGATCGGCTTCCTTGCGCACCTACTCGGCGAAGGCGTTCCCGCACCCGACCTCTTCTCGCGGATCCATGAGCTGATCGGCCGCGAGCCGCTCGTCTTCGACGCCGGGCCGCCGCGCGTGCGACGGCTCGGGATCGTTTCCGGCGGCGGAGCCGACTACCTCGGCGAGGCGATTGCGATCGGAGCGGACGCCTTCCTCACGGGGGAACCCGTCGAGCGCGCGATGGCGCAGGCGCGCGAGGCGGGCATACACTTCATCGCTGCCGGCCACTACGCCACGGAGACGTTCGGCGTGCGAGCGCTCGGCGAGCATCTCGGCCAGCGCTTCGGGCTACGCCACGTATTCCTCGACGTTCCGAATCCGGTCTGAGCGGGAAACAGGACTTGCGGGCGTCCGCTCGGAGGGGTATACCTATTGGCGGTGGTGGAACCAGCCGAACCGTCCAATGCGCTCGTCCTGCGCGCGTTCACTCTCCTCACCACGCGCAGCACATGCGGGCGTCGTACATCCCGGGAGGGAGATGACCAATGGCCAATCATCTAACACCCACCGAGCTTGCCCGCGAGTCGGGCCTCGAGCGCCGTCAGGTGCTCTCGAAGTGCCTCGAGCTCGGTGTCCCCATCTTCCAGGGCCGCATCGACAAGAGCCTCTTCCTCGCCAGTTTGGACGGACCCTCCGAGCCTCCGAGCGATCACGTAGCGAGCATCGGCGGGCCTTCGGGCATCACCGCCGCGAACGCCGCCTAAGCATCGAGCGCTCGCCGGCAGCGCGCGCTGCAACGGCGGCGCCAAGCCTCCTCGCGCCTGCCCAGTTGCAGGGGTATTCTTCGTGCCCACGGGGTAGTCACCCCCAGTAACGAGGGCAGGGAAAGCTGGCTGCAGTCCCATAGCCGGTCCGCTACTCGCGGCGCCCGCTAGCGTGAGAGGAGAGTCAAGAGTCATGGAGGTTGCTACCTCGCCACCAACCGCCGAAACCCAGGGAACCCACACACTCGCCGACCTAGTTCCACGCGCCGCCGCGACCTACGGCGAGCGCCCAGCGATTCGCTACAAGCGCGAAGGCACGTGGCGCGACGTGAGCTATACGGAGCTGAACGAGATCGTCCAGGAGGTCGGGCTCGGCCTCATCGACCTCGGGATCGCGCCAGGTGAGCGCCTCTGCATCCTCGCCGGCACGCGGCCCGAGTGGTCCTACGCCGACCTCGGCGCGAGCTCCGCGGGCATCGTCGTCGTGCCCATCTACCAGACGAACTCGCCCGAGGAGTGCCACTGGGTGCTCTCGGACTCCGGCGCGTGTGCGGTCGTGTGCGAGAACGAGGAACAGCTCGCGAAGGTCCTCGAGGTGCGCGACCGGCTCCCCGATCTGCGCACCGTCGTCGTGATCGACAGTCCTCACGACGTCGACTCGGCGGCGAGCGCGCTCGGAGCGATCACGCTCGAGGAAGTATGCGAGCGTGGCCGCGCGCTGGACCCGCTCGAGCTCGAGCGCCGGCGCGAAGCCGTGCAGCCCGAGGACACGTTCACGATCATCTACACCTCGGGCACGACGGGGCCGCCGAAGGGGTGCGTGCTCACGCACAGCAACTACCGCGCGATCCTTCAAAGCGTCGAGCAGCGCCGCATCCTGCTCGCGGTCCACGAAGACGTCGTCTACCTCTTCCTCCCGCTCGCGCACTCCTTCGCGCTCCTGATCCAGCTGCTCGTCTTCGATCTCGGCGTCACGCTCGCGTACTTCGGCGGCGACACCAAGCAGATCATCTCCGAGCTCGCCGAGGTCAAGCCCACGTACCTGCCGTCGGTGCCGCGGATCTTCGAAAAGATCTACACGCTCGTCTCCACCAACAGCGATCCCGCGTTCCTCGCGAACGCGACGCGCGTCGGGACGAAGGTGCGCGAACTCGAACTCGCGGGGCAGCCGATCCCGGAGGAGCTCAAGGAGCCGTTCGAAGAGGCCGAGGAAAAGCTCTTCCGCAACGTCCGCGCGGTGTTCGGCGGGCGCCTGCGCGAGGCGCTCAGCGGCGCCGCGCCGATCAGCAAGGAGATCCTCGAGTTCTTTTTCGCCGCGGGAGCGCCCGTGATGGAGGGCTACGGGATGACCGAGACCTCTACGGGAGCGACCTTCTCGACCCCCGAGGACCACCGCTTCGGCAGCATCGGCAAGCCGCTGCCCGGTGTCGAGGTGAAAGTCGCCGACGACGGCGAGCTGCTCGTGAAGGGTCCGAATATCTTCTCCGGCTACTACCACAATGCCGATGCGAGCTTCGGCGCCGTCGTCGACGGTTGGCTTCACACGGGCGACCTTGGTCACATCGACGAGGACGGCTACGTCTACATCGTCGGCCGCAAGAAGGACATCATCATCACCGCCGGCGGCAAGAACATCACGCCCGCGAACCTCGAGAACGAACTCAAGCAGTCACGCTGGGTCTCGCAAGCCGTGATGTACGGCGACCGGCGGCCCTATCCCGTGATGCTCGTGACGCTCGACGAGGAGGAGATCATCCCGTGGGGCGCCTCGCAGGGCCTCCCCACGGATATGCCTTCGCTCGTGGGCGAGCAGAAGGTGATCGACCTCATCCAGGGCGAGCTCGACAGGGTCAACGCCAACTACGCGCAGGTCGAGCAGGCGAAACGGTTCGCGATCCTCGACCACGACTTCACGCAGGAGGGCGGCGAGCTGACGCCCTCGCTGAAGGTCAAGCGCACGGTCGTGGCCGAGAAGTACGCGGACGTCTTTGACTCACTCTACGACGGCTAGGCTGGGGTAGGCGATCTCGCCCGCGGCGGTCGCCCTGCGCACGCGCTAGCGTGTAGAGGGTCGCGAGCCAAAGGCCGCGAAAAAGCTCCTGCCGGAGCGAAGCCAAATGCGCACCGATCCAACTGAGACAGGAGGGTTGTTCGTCGGTCGCCGGCCCGGTACGGCGCCGGTCCGCTTCCGCGCGCTGCCGCGCTGGGGCTCCGCGTCCAGGCGGCGAGCGGACGGGATGTTCGCGCACACGCTGCTCGCCGGCATGATCGTCATCAGCCTCCTCTTCTGGGGCCCGATCCCGATCCTCTGCCTCTGGATCGGCTCTCAGGTCAACTACCTGACGGGCAGCGTCAGCTTCGGCATCCTCGTCGCCTTCCTCGCGCTCGTCGGCGCGCTCTTCGGCGCGCTCGCGCTGCTCACGAGGGTCGACGCGACGTGGGTGCTCGTGCGCCGCGCCGCCGGCAACGACCAGCGCCGAGGAGTGCTGGGGCGCGTCTTCGGCACCGCTGCGATCTTCGGCGTGACCATCTTCGCGGTCTGGTTCCTGGTCATTCACGGCCCCGGGTCGACGGTCGTCTCGGGCCAGTCCGGGATCTAGATTCCGCGCGTTTGGGCCTCCTCGACTACTACCGCCAGTTCGAGGGCCTCTCCGAGGAGGAGGTCAACAGCGAGCTTCGCGAGCAGGCCCACGAGCGCAAGCAACGTGAACTCGCGCGGGTGGAGACGCTCGACCTCTCGCAAACGGTCTCGCCGGAGCTCCCGCACCCAAACGTCGTCAGCGCGATCACGTACGTCGCGCGCCGCGGCTTGCAGCGCTATCCCGGTCTGCGCGCGCCGGAGCTGCGAAACGAGCTCGCCCACCGCCACGGCATCGAGCCCGCGCGGATCGCAATCGGCAATGGCGCCGCCCAGCTCTTGAGCGCGGCCGCCGCCGCGCTGCTGCGCCCCGAGCAGGAGCTCCTCACCCCATGGCCCTCGTATCCGCTCTTCCCGGTGATGGCAACTCGCGCGCACGCAAGCGCGGTGCCAGCGCGCGCCCCCTCGGTCGCGCGCTGGGTGCAGGCGCTGCTCTCGGGTCTCACCGAGCGCACGCGCGTCGTCGCGATCGCGAGCCCCAACGACCCCACCGGCGAGCTCCTCGCGCTCGCCGAGCTCCGCCAGCTGCTCGCGGAGCTGCCCGAGAGCGTCGTCGTGTTCCTCGACGAGGCGCTCGTGGAGCTCGCGGACTCCCGCGACACCGACGGGTCGCTCGCGCTCCTCGACGAGCACCCGCGATTGCTCGTCTTCCGCAGCTTCTCGAAGGCGTGGGGACTCGCGGGCCTGCGCGTCGGATATGCGCTCGGCGGCCCGGGCTCCGAGGAGCTGCTCGCGCAGATCGAGCCGGACTTCGGCATCGGCGACATCGCTCAAGCGGGCGCGCTCGAAGCACTTCGCTCGTGCTCGGAGCTCGTCGCGAGCCGTGCGCGGTCGCTCGCGCAGGAGCGCTCGCGGCTGCTCGGCGCGTTGCGCGCGCGGGGCTTCGAAGCCTCCGAGAGCCGAGTGAACTTCGTGTGGGTGCGGCATCCCGAGGTGGGCGGCGACGAGCTGACCGCGCGTTTGGGTAGGGTCGGCGTGTTGGTAGCCTCAGGAGCCGCGCTCGGCGAGCCGGGATGGGTGCGCATCGCTGTGCATCGCGCCCTGGCGACCGACCGCTTGCTCGACGCACTCAAAAAAATCCTCTAAGCCACGGATGATTAGGGCCACCCGAGCACGCCTGGCGGGCGTCTGTGCCTGCGCCGCGATCGCCGCGCTCGCCGCGGCGCCGGCGGGCGACGCGCAGATCGGCGCGATCGGCGCACCGGCGCTGCAGGCCCACCTCGCACACGAGCTGAGCCTTGCCGGCGATCCCTCCGGTGGCTACGTCTACGACCTCACGAGCAAGCATGTCCTCTTCTCGGGCCGCGCCGACGTGTTGCACCCGCCGGCGTCGGTCGAGAAGCTCTACACGGCGACGACGGCACTCGTGCGCTTCGGCGCCACGGCGAGGCTTCAGACCGTCGTTCGCGGCAGTGGCCACCTGTCAGCGGAAGGGGTGTGGGTCGGCAACCTCTACCTGCGCGGAGGCGGCGATCCCACGTTCGGCTCGAAGGGGTTCATCGACTCGCACTACGGCGGTCTCGGCGCGAGCGTGCAGTCGCTCGCAAGCGAGCTCGCGCGGGACGGCATCCACCGCGTGAGCGGGAAGATCGAGGGCGACGAGTCCTACTTCGACTCGCTGCGCGGAGAGCCCTCGAGCGGATACGCGTTTGACCCCTACCTCGAAGGCGTGCTCTCCGGGCTCGCGTTCAACCGCGGCGAAACGGGCAGCTACCGGGGCGTCCACGCGCCGGCGGAATACGCGGCGCACGAGCTCGCGCTCGCCCTGCGCGCCGACCACATCGCGGTGGGCGGCGGCACCGCTGCCGCGAGCACGCCGCAAGGCGCCCAGACGCTCGCGACCGTCTCCTCCCCCACGATCGCCCAGCTGCTCGAACTGATGCTGCCGCCCTCCGACAACTTCTTTGCGGAGATGCTGGTGAAGGACCTCGGCGCGCGCTTCGGCGGCGCGGGCAGCACGGCGGCGGGCGCGGGGGTGGTGCGCGGCACGATCGCGAGCCTGCTCGGCATCCATCCCCACATCGTCGACGGCTCGGGGCTCTCGCGCGAAGACCTCACGGCGCCCGAACAGGTCGTCGCGCTGCTCAGCTACCTGAGTTCCTCACCGCTTGGCCCGATCGTGCGCGACGCGCTCGCGATCGCCGGCCACACCGGCACGCTCTCCGATCGCATGCTGCACAGCGCCGCAACAGGTCGCTGCCGCGCGAAGACGGGCACGCTGACCGGCGTGTCGAACCTCGCCGGCTACTGCGAAGCGGACAACGGGCACCTCGTCGCGTTCGCTTTCTTCAACGACGGGATCGCGGTCGAAACGGCGCGCCTGCTGCAGGACAACATGGCGATCACGATCGCGCGCTACTGAGCGCTCAGGCGCAGCAGCTGCGCTTCGTCGATCACCGCGACGCCCAGCCGCTGCGCCTTCTCGAGCTTCGAGCCCGGCGAGGCGCCGGCGAGCAGGAAGTCGGTCTTGCGGGAGACCGAGCTCGTGACACGGCCGCCCGCCGCGCGGATGCGCTCGCTTGCCTGCTCGCGCGAGAGCTGCGGCAGCGTCCCCGTGAGCACGAGCGTCTTGCCCGCGAGCGGTCCTCCCGACGGCGCGCCGCCCGCTTCGGCGAAACGCAGTCCGAGCTTTCGCAGGTCGTCGATCAGCGCTCGCATCTGCTCATTGTCGAGCTGCTCGCGAATCAACGCCGCGGTCTTCTCGCCGATCCCCGGCGTGCTCGCGATCTCCTCCGCCGAGGCCGCGAGGAGCGCGTCGACGTCGCCGAACTGCTGAGCTAGGTTCTGCGCGGTTATCTCGCCCACCTCCTCGATGCCGAGCGCGAAGAGCACGCGCGCGAACGGACGCTCCTTGGAGGCCTCGATCGCCTGCAGCAGGTTGCGCACTGAGATCTCCGCGAAGCGCTCGAGCGGCAGCAGCTGCTCCTCGGTGAGGCGATAGAAGTCGGCCGGCGTGCGCACGAGCTCGTGCTCTTGGAGTACCGCGACCTGCTTCTCGCCGAGCCCGGCGATGTCCATCCCGCCGCGCGAGACGAAGTGCTTGAGCAGCTGCCAGCGGCGCTCCGGGCATTGCCGGTTTGGGCAGCGCGTGAAGACCGCGCCCTCGGGCTTCACCGTCTTCGTGTTGCAAAACGGGCAGCGCGCGGGGGGATGCGGTCGCGGCGGACGCGAACGACGCTCCGCGACGTGCGGCGCGGGCGAGATCACCTGAGGTATGACGTCGCCCGCGCGCAGGACGATCACGTCCTCGCCCTCGCGGATGTCCTTGCGCAGGAGGTCCTCCTCGTTGTGCAGCGTCGCGAGCTTGATCGTCACGCCGCCGACGGATACGGGCTCGAGGACCGCGAACGGATGCAGATCGCCCGAGCGTCCGACGTTCCACCCGATCGAGCGCAGTTTCGTGACCGCGGTCGTCGGCGCGAACTTCCACGCAACCGCCCAGCGGGGATCTCTCCCGACCGAGCCGAGCCGCCGCTGCAGCTCGAGGTCTGAGAGCTTCACGACAACACCGTCGATTTCGAAGTCGAGGCCGCCGCGACGCCGCTCCCACTGCAGGCACTGCTCGATCACGTCGTCCTCGCTACGCATCAGCACGATGTCGCGGTTGACCGGGAAGCGATGCGCGCGCAGCCACTCGAGCGCTTCCCAGTGCGTGCGTAGCGAGAGGCCCTCGGCGACGCCTACCTGGTAGCACCAGAAGGAGAGCGGCCTCGCGGCGGTAAGCGCGGGATCGAGCTGGCGTACGGTGCCGGCCGCGGAGTTGCGCGGGTTCATGAACGTCGACTCGCCCGCTTCCGCCCGACGCTCGTTGAGCGCCGCGAAGTCGTGCAGCGACATGTAGATCTCGCCCCGCACCTCCAGCAGCGGCGGCGCGCCCTCGACGCGCAGCGGCAGCGCCTTGATCGTGCGGAGGTTGTGCGTGACGTCCTCCCCGATCTCGCCGTTGCCGCGCGTCGCGCCGCGCTCCAGGACGCCGTCGCGGTAGATGAGGCTGATCGCGAGCCCGTCGACCTTCGGCTCCACGACGTACTCGAACTCCGGCTCCTCGATCCCTTCGCGCGCGAGGTGCGTGCGCATCCTCGCGACCCACGCGCGAAGCTCCTCGGGCGAGCGCACGTTTCCGAGCGAGAGCATCGGCTCGAGATGCCTGACCTTGCGTAGCTGGCCGACCGGCTCCGCGCCCACGCGCTGGGTGGGCGAGTCGGGGCTGCGTAGCTCCGGGTGCGCATCCTCGAGCTGCCGCAGCTCGTCGAGCAACGCGTCGTAGGCGTCGTCGGGGATCTCGGGGTCGTCGAGCACGTAGTAGCGCCAGTTGGCGCGTTCGAGTGCCTCGCGCAGCTCGCGCGCGCGCGCTGGCGCCGAGACGCGCTGCTTGGCCGCCGTCATCCGTGCTCGGGGGGCGCCGCCACGACTGGCCGGAGCAGTGCCTCGAGGTCGAACCCGCGCAGCAACTCGACCCCCGGCCGGTAGGTGAGGTCGAAATGAAGCGGCGTCACCGCGATCCGCCCCGCCGCGACCGCGGCGAGGTCGGTGCCTGGCTCGTCGTGAAACCCCGGGTCGTGGCCGTAGATCCAGTAGCGCTTGCGCTCCGGCGGTCCCGGCTCCTCGCGCTCGAGCTTCAGCTCGTCGCGGTAGATGCGCTTGCCGATGCTCGCCACCTCAACGCCTTGCGGCGTGCCCGCGGGGACGTTGACGTTCAGGAGCGTGCCCGCAGGCATAGGCACGTCGCTGAGGCGCTCGAGGAGTCGCGCGGCAAACGCTGCCGCGTGGCCGAACGGCGGCAGCGCCTGCTCGCGGGTGTCGCGCTCGCGGCCGCGGAGCTGCTGGGAGACCGCGATCGCGGGCAGGCCGAGCACGAGCCCCTCGAGTGCGGCGGCGACGGTGCCCGAGTACGTGATGTCGTCGCCGAGGTTGTTGCCGTGGTTGATCCCCGAGACCACCACGTGCGTCTCGAAGTCCTCGATCAGCTTGAGGCTCGCGAGGCGCACGCAGTCAACCGGCGTGCCGTCGGTCGCGTAGCCGGTGGAGCCGTCGGGGAACGTGACCGCCTCGACCCACAGTGGGCGGTTCGTCGTGATCGAGCGCGCCATTGCCGAGCGATTGCCGTCTGGTGCGATGACGACCAGCCGCACGTCGGGGAGCGCCGCGAGCGCGGCGCGCATCGCCTGCAGCCCCTCGGCCTCGATGCCGTCGTCGTTCGTGAGCAGGACGTTGAGCACGCCCGCCAGGATATTGGCTGCGCTCGGTCCCCTTGGGCGGGCTCTAGCCCTTGCGCCCGCGCCGTGGCGCGGCCTTCTGCAAGCGCACGCTGAGCGACGAGGTATGGGCGATCGGCGTACCGCCGGCGGCGGTGTAGCTGAGGTGGGCGTCCACGAGCACCGCGAGGCCGCGCTTTCGCCCCTGTTGCAGCGCCTTCGTCGCCGGCCCGCCGGGTGCGATCGAGAGCGTCACGATCTTCGCGCCCGAGATCGCCTTCGCGCCTTCGCCGAAGCGGCCGCTCGACGACCGGCACGAAGCCTTGTGAGCGCCGTGGCGCTTGGCGCAACCGAGGCCGAACGTCAGATCCCAATGCAGCGTGCCGGCGCTGAAGACGGCGATCGTGAGCTCGATCGAGCCCTTCTTCCGGTTGACCTGCTGGCCGAGGAGGTTGAAGTTGCTGTTCGCGTGCGGATTCAGGCCGCTTTCGGCGGAGAGGACCGACGGTGGGCTCGTGAGCGGGCTGCTCGTGAGGCTCGTTCCTGGGCCGCCGTTGTTCGGCGTCTGGTTCGGCGCCGGCTGCGAGAACGCGAACTGGTCGGCGCTCGACGTGAGGCTCGTGCCGCCCGGGGTCGTCACGGTGACGTGCACCGTTTCCGCGGCGTGCGCGGGGCTCGTGACGGTGAGTTCGGTGGCCGAGAGGACGGTGACCGAGCTGCCGGGGGCTTCGCCGAAGTCGACGGCGCTCGCGCCTTCGAGGCTCGTTCCCTTGATCGTCACGGTCGTGCCGCCTTCGGTCGAGCCTTCGCTCGGCTGAACCTTCGTCACCGTCGGCGCCGGCGGCACGACATATTCGTATTCGTCGGCGGCGCTGAGCGCGCTCGTGCCGCCGGTCGTTGTCACCGTCACGCCGACCTTGCCCACGGCGTGCGGCGGCGTCTTGACCGTGATTTCGCCCGCGGTGTCGGATTTGATTGCCGCCGCGGAGCCGTCGAAGTCGACCACGGAGGCGCCTTCGAGATGCGTACCCGTAACCTTCACAGTGGTGCCACCCACGCTGCTGCCCGACGACGGGGAGACGCCGGTGACTGTCGGCGGCGGCGGCACGACGTAGTCGTATTCGTCGGCGGGGCTGAGCGCGCTCGTGCCGCCCGCGGTGGTCACGGTCACGGCAACAGTTCCTTCGGCGGGGTGAGGCGGCGTCTTGACCGTGATTTCGCCCGCGGTGTCGGACTGGATTTCGCCGGCCGAGCCGCCGAATTCGACGGCGATCGCGCCGAGGAGGTCGGTCCCCTTGACCTTCACGACCGTCCCGCCCCCGGTGCTGCCTTCGGTCGGCGAGATGCTCGTTATGGCCGGCGCGGGCGGGGTGAACGCGGCGATCCCCTCGGGTGTGCCGACTCCCGAGGGGCCGTCATAGCCGATTCCGGCCGTGCAGATGAGCTCTTCGTGGCACTGCTGTGACTCTTCGTGTGTCGTGCAGCCCGAGACTCCTGTCTCGGGGTGGTAGGCCTTCGTGCACTTCCCGTTGGACCCCGAAACCACGTCGTGCAGCGCGCCGGAGCTGAGGTGGGAGTAGAGCGTCTGCGCGGCGTAACTGACGCCGCCCGAGCCCCCCGCGAGCGCGAACGTGCCGGCGATGATCGGCGATGCGAGGCTCGTTCCGCCGACCTGCTGCCAGTCCTCGCCACCGTTGGAGTCGTAGACCGCGACGCCGGTGAAGGGATCCCCATCGGCGGCCACGTCAGCGGTGGCGCGAGCGTCGCTTTCGCAGCCGACCTCGGACCAGTCCGGGACCGCCTGCTGCCAGGAGGGCGCGGTGAAGTGTTCGCTGCAGCCGCCGCCCGCCGCGCCGTTGCTCGCGCCCGAGGTTGAGCCGTCGTTCCATACGGTCTCGCCGATCCATTCCGATTCTTCGTTGAGGTCCAGGCGCGTGCCGCCGACCGCGACGACGTGCGGCGACGTGGCCGGATAGTTCGGATGACCCGCGAACCCGGCGCCCCCGAGCCAGTTCAGGTACCCGGAGTCCCCCGTCGAGGCCGTGACGACGACGCCGGGGTGGTTGAAGGCGGCGACGTCGCTCGAGATCTCCGGGATCCCCCACGAGTTCGATACCTCCGTTGCGCCGAGGCGCACGGCGGTTTCCTCGGCCGTCTCGAGGTCTTCGAACGATGCCTTTTCGGCCTCGACCAGCATGATGCGGCAGTTTTCCTGACAGATCGCGTGGGCGATCTCGATGTCGAGCGAGATCTCGCCGTCCCATTCGCTGTTGTTTTCCGGATAGTCGCTTTCGCTGCCCGCCTGGTTGACCTTCTTGAAGCACCCGCTCGCCCTCGTGCATTCGGGCAGGCCGAATTCCGTGTCGTAGGTCTTGAGGTCGCCTTCCGCGTCCGGGTCGTTGTAGGCGTCGACGAGCGCGATCGTCTGCGCGACGGGGGCCCTCTTCGGGAGCGCGTAGCCCGTGTGCAGATCGCTCGGGCGCAAGCCGAAGTCGCCTTCGGCGGGAGAGTCAGCGATGACCGCGCGCCGTGTCGAGCGCCCCATTGGGTGTGTGCGGGCGCGTGCTGCGGCCGTCACCGGCACGACCTTCAGCGAGAAACAACTGGCGTATCCGGGCACGGGCAGCGCGCAGTTCGGCTCGACGACGTAGTTCGATTCCGACAGCGGCAGCCGCGCCCCGACGACACTTGTGGCGAGCGCGGCGGCGGGCGCGAGGATCGCGATCGCAAGCGGAGCGCTTACCAGCGCTGCCGCGCACACGAAAACGCGCCCCCGAGGGCCGCAGGCACGGACCACTGATGACCACGCGGTCATACTCAGACTCCTCATCGGCTGCCACCCCCCATTACATGAGTCCCGCACACCCATCCTATGCGAGGTTCCGTGGATTTCGCGCCGGTTGGGCGGATCGCCCGGGTGCTCGCGGTCAATGCCCGCGCGCGCTACCGCCTCGTGCGAGGTGCTTGCGCTCGAGCCTCACCTTCGCCGAGCCGGTAGCAGTGATGTGAACCTTCGTGCCGGCGGGATTGAAAACGAGCACCACGCGTACTTCAAGCGTCTTCCCGCGCTCGAGTGCGGCAAGCACCTTGCCCGCGGGCTTGACGCGGAGCTTTTGCACACCCGCGGAGACGGTGCTCGTGTGCGCGCCGTAACGCACCGGCGCGTTGCTGACGCAGCGCTTGCCCTTCCTCACAAAGCCCTTCTTGCAGCGCTTCGAGCCGACCGGAGTCGGTGAGGGCGTGAGCGAGGAGGGCAAGCGCGCGATCGTCGCGCCGTGGAGCACTTCGCCGTACGTTTCCACCGTTCCCGCCTCCGGGAATTCGAATTCGAGCTGGACTTCGCCGGTGCTCGCGTCGACCACCGGCTTGTGCTTCTCGTGCGGCGGGTTCGACGACGGCGGCATCGACGCGGCGCTGAACACTGCGTCGACGTAGTGATCGGCGCCCATCGCGACGGTGCAGGTTGACGTCCCTGCGCAGGCGCCGACCCAGCCGACGAAGGTCGATCCTGGAGCGGGGGCCGCGCTCAGCGTCACGCTCGTGCCCACGACGTAGCGCGCCGAGCAGGTCCCGGGACACGAGATACCAGCTCCGCTCACAATGCCGACGCCGGCGTGCTCGCTTTGGATCGAGACTTCGAGCTTGCGCACGCCGGTCGTCGTGAAGCTCACCGGCCCGTCGGAGTCCTGCGCGGTCGAGTGCCTCGCGACGGCCACCGCGCAGTATTCAGTGCCTGGCGCAAGCCCTGCGAGCGCGACCGAGACCTGGTGAAAGAGGCCGTCTTCGGAGGAGAGCGTTTCCCTCGTGCTCACGTGTTCGGGGAGCGTCCCGCTGATCCCCGCACTTCGACACCACGCCGAGCTGGCCAGGCCGTACTGCACTTCGTAGCTCGTCGGCCGGCTCGCCGGGTCGATCGAGAGGCCCACCGTAGCCGTCGTCGTCCCGGTCCCGGAGGCGGATTCCGCGAGCACCGTCGGCGCCCCCGCGATGAAGCGTGCCCGCTGTCCTGGGGAGCTGCCTCCGAGGGCGATGACTTCGGCGCAGTATTCATCGCCTGCCGTCAGGTTACTCAGCAGCACCGTGACCGGGCTGAACGGCTGCGCGCCGGCCGGCAGCGATTGCGGGCCGCTCCTCTCGCGCGTGACCGCGACGTCCTTGCCGTCGCACCATTCGCTCGCGGCTTCCCTCGCGGCCGTCGAGCCCTCGCTCGCGTCGAGGTATTCGACCTCGTATTCGGTCGATTCGCCCCCGGGGATGACGAGCCCTTCGACAGTGGCCGTCTCGGGACCGGTGGCGAAGGCCCCGAGCGTCAGCGCTTCAGGCGCCGCCCCCAGCGCGGGCGTGGGCGCGCACAGCCACGTGGCGCCCACGCAGCCCAGCACGAGCAGCGGCGACCCTGCTCGGGACCGCCGCAGAAAAGACACGAATCGCGCGCTCATCGGGCCCTCGGGCGCGATCATACCCTGCGCCCTGCGGCCGGCGACGCGGCTGCTCTCGAGCGGGGCGGATAGGACACGGCGGCAAGCGCGAGCCCATGTGCGGGCGCCGTCGCGCCGGCCTCCGCGCGCGGTTGTCCCTCGAGCAGGCGCGCGAAGCTCTCGATCGTGCGCCGCCCGCCCGCGACCTCGAGCATCGTGCCCACGAGGACGCGGTTCATGTGGCGCATGAATGCGTCGGCCTCGATCCAGAATGCAAGCAAGCCCGCGGGTTCGTCGGGGGGCTCTCATCAGTGCCTTCCGAGAAACCCACTCGGCCCTCAGCACGTTGCGCTCGAAGTGCACGTGACCGGTCTCAGTGGGCGTAAACGCAGTGAAGTCGTGGCTACCTCGCAGCAGACCCGCGCACGCCTCCAAGGCCTCGCGCTCGAGCACATGCGGCCACCACAGCGACGTCCGATACAGGAACGCGCTGCGCCCGCGGCGCGCTAGCACGCGGTAGCAGTAGGTCCTGCTGACCGCGTCGCGTCTTGCGTCGAACTCCTCGCTCGCGTGCTCGCATGCGATCACCGCGACGTCCTCCGGCAGCAGCGAGTTCAGCGCGAAGGGATCGACCGCACTCCCGCGGTAGCTCGCAACCTGGCTCCAAGCGTGGACGCCGCGATCGGTGCGCCCCGCGACCGTCAGCGACGGCGACTCGCGATCGCCAAGCAGCGTGCGCAGCGCCTGCTCGAGCACCCCCTGCACGGTGCGCTCCTGCGGCTGAATCGCCCACCCTGCAAACGCCGCGCCGTCGTATTCGAGCGTCAGCTTCGTGACCACGGGCGAAGGATCCCACGCGGCGGCCGCGATCCACTTGGGCGCCGGCTGCGGGCGGCGCTAGACGAGCTCGATCAGAACCGTGTCGGCGGCGTCGGCGCGGTTCGAGGTCACCCTAAGGATGCGCGTATAGCCACCCTGGCGGCTCGCGTAGCGCGGAGCGACGTCGACGAACAGGCGATGCACCGCGAACTTGTCCTGGCCGAGCGCGGAGAGGGCTTGCCGGCGCGCGCTCAGGTCGCCCCGCTTGCCCAGCGTGATCAGCTTCTCGAGCTCGGGCCGTAGCGCCCGCGCCTTCGCATGCGTCGTATGGATGCGCTCGTGCTCGAGCACCTCCTTCGCGAGGTTCATGAGCAGCGCCTTGCGATGCGCCGAGTCCCGGCTCAGCTTGTTTCGCGTCTTCTGGTGTCGCATCGCCCGTGCTCCTCGCCCGCCGCCGGGAACCTATTCCGGTCGCAGCGAGAGCCCGCGCGCGTGCAGCGTCTCGACGACCTCGTCGATCGACTTGCGCCCGAAGTTCGGGATCGCGTTGAGCTCGCCCTCGGACTTCGAGACGAGATCGCCCACGGTCTGGATGCCCGCGCGCTTGAGGCAGTTGTACGAGCGCACGCCGAGCTCGAGCTCCTCGATGAGGATGCCCATCTCCTCGTTGTGCACGCCCGCCGCCTGCGTGCCCACGCCGGCGCCGATCCGCTGGCCGTCGACCTCGCCCGGAGGCAACGCGCGCAGCTCCTGGATGCGGTCGGCATCGGTGAAGATCGCGAGCTGCGAGATCAGTAGCTCCGCGGCCTCGCGCAGGGCCGCCTGCGGCTCGATCGAGCCGTCGGTCTCGATGTCGAGCGTGAGCTTGTCGAAATCTGTCTTCTGGCCGACGCGCGCCTGGTCGACCGCGTAGGCGACGCGCCGCACGGGCGAGAAGATCGAATCGATCGGGATCACGCCGATCGGCTGATCGGGCGACTTGTTCTCCTCCGCGGGCCGGTATCCGCGGCCGCGTCCGATCGTGATGTACATCTCGAGCTTCGCGCCCTTCTCGAGCGTCGCGATGTGAGCGTCGGGGTTGAGCATCTCGACGCCCGCGGGCAGGTCGATGTCCTTCGCCGTGATCTCGCCTGGCCCCGAGGCGACGAGCGCCGCCTCGACCTCGGTGGCGTCCGAGTGCATCCGGCACACGATGCCCTTGAGGTTCAGCACGATGTCGGTGACGTCCTCCTTGAGGCCCTTGATCGTCGAGAACTCGTGTGCGACGCCCTCGATGCGGACGCTCGTGACGGCGGCGCCGGCGAGCGAGGAGAGCAAGACACGGCGCAGCGAGTTCCCAAACGTGTAGCCAAAACCGCGGTCGAGCGGTTCGATCGTGAAGGTGCCGTGGTTGTGATCCACGGACTCGCTGGTGATGCGGGGGATCTGGAAATCGAGCATCGTGGTCCTAACGTCGGTTTGGTCTCCGGTCGGACCCCGTTCGAGGTCGACCTCCGGCTCCACCATGGATAAGACTTGTGGCCCGGGCAAGGTCTTACTTCGAGTACAGCTCGACGATGAGCTGCTCCTGTACGGGCGCCGCCACCTCGCGCCGCTCGGGCGTGCGCAGCACCTTCGCGGTGAGCGACTCGTGATCAGCTTGCAACCAGGCGGGGATCTGTCCTGTCAGCTCGGTCGCGTTGCGCACCACCTGCGCCGCGGGGCTCCCCGACGCGATCGCGATCACGTCGCCGGTGCGCACCTGGTAGGAGGGGATGTCCACGCGTCGGCCGTTGACCGTCCAGTGGCCGTGGCGGATCAGCTGGCGCGCCTGTCGGCGTGAGGCTCCGAAGCCGAGCCGCACGAGCACGTTGTCGAGGCGGCACTCGAGCAGCCGCAAGAGGTTCTCGCCGGTGATGCCCGGCTGGCGCGAGGCCTTGTCGTAGTAGCCGCGGAACTGCCGCTCGAGCACGCCGTAGTAGCGGCGGGCCTTCTGCTTCTCGCGCAGCTGCACGCGGTACTCGCTCTGCTTCTGGCGGCCGCGTCCATGCTCGCCCGGCGGGTAGGAGCGGCGCTCGACACCGCACTTGTCCGTCAGGCAGCGCTCACCCTTGAGGAACAGCTTCTGTCCCTCGCGGCGGCATTGCTTGCACTGTGGACCGGTATCTCTCGCCATGTCTTATTCGCTGGCCTTCTGGATCAACCCTAATGAGCCTTTTCGGAGCGCCGCAGCGGCTAGACCCGTCGCCGCTTGCGCGGGCGACAGCCGTTGTGTGCCTGCGGCGTCACGTCCTTGACGCCGGTGACTTCGAGCCCCGCGGCCTGCAGCGAGCGGATCGCCGTCTCGCGTCCCGAGCCCGACCCCTTCACGAACACCTCGACCTTTTCGAGGCCATGCTCTATGCCCTTGCGCGCGGCGGCGTCGGCGGTGACCTGCGCGGCGAATGGAGTCGACTTGCGCGAGCCCTTGAAGCCCGCTCCGCCGGCCGACTCCCACGCGAGCACGTTGCCGGTCGTATCGGTGAGCGCAACAATCGTGTTGTTGAACGACGTCTTGATGTGGGCCTGGCCGACGGGGATGTTCTTCTTGACCTTGCGCCTTCCGCGCGCGCGCTTCGGTGCCATCTACTTCTTGCCCGCCTTCTTCTTGCCGGCCACCTGCATGCGCTTCGGGCCCTTGCGCGTGCGCGCGTTGGTCTTCGTCTTCTGCCCGCGCACGGGCATCCCGCGGCGGTGGCGAAGGCCGCGGTAGGAGCCGATCTCCTGCAGGCGCTTGATGTCGTCGGCGCGCGCGCGGCGTGCGTCGCCCTCGACCGAGAGCCGGTCGATGACATCGCGCAGCCGGACGACCTCGTCGTCGGTGAGGTCACGGACGTAGGTGTCGGGGCTGATCCCGACCTCGCTCAGGATCTTGTTCGAGGTCGAGCGCCCGATGCCGTGGATGTACGTCAGCCCGACCTCGGAGCGTTTGTTCAACGGCAGGTTGACTCCAGCGATTCTCGCCATCTAACCCTGACGCTGCTTATGTCGCTTGTTCTGGCAGATCACGAGCACCGTCCCGTGACGGCGGATGATCTTGCACTTCTCGCACATCGGCTTGACCGATGGTCGTACCTTCATAGAACACCTTCAGGTTGGTCGGATCGTTGCGGCCGGTCCGCCGACTGCCGCCCTGCTGGGCGATGCGGCCACCACCGCGCCTAGTGGAGGCTCTGGAAACGCGCGCACGCCTAGCTCGGCGCCCCAAGCACCACGGCGCATAGTAGCAACTCGGGCGTGGCGTGGCGGGTCGCGCCCGGACGCCGCACTTAGCTCGGGCTGAGCTCGCGCTGCTCGGATTGCACGGGGCGCTGCGGCTGCGCTCGCAGCTCCGGCGCAAGGTGCCATGGCGTAAGCACGAGCGGCTCGCCCTCGGTCACCGCGACCGTCGCCTCGAAGTGCGCGGCGGGAGAGGCGTCCTGCGTGAAGACAGCCCAGCCGTCGGCGCCGACGCGGACGTCCGGGCGCCCCGCGCAGGTCATCGGCTCGATCGCGAGCACCATCCCCTCTTCGAGCAGCGGCCCCTTCCCGGGCGGCCCGAAGTTTGGCACCTGCGGTTCCTCGTGCATCTCGCGCCCCACGCCGTGGCCCACGAGCGAGCGGATCACTGCGAGCCCGGCCCCCTCCGCGACTCGCTGGATCGCGTGTGAGACGTCCCCCACGCGGTTGCCGGGGCGTGCGCGCTCGATGCCCGCGTGAAGCGCGGACTCGGTCGCGCGCAGGAGGTTGTCCGCGGAATAGCTGATCTCGCCGACGGCGAACGTGCGCGCCGCATCGGCCACCCAGCCGTCGAGCGTCACGCCAACGTCGACGGAGACGATCTCGCCCGCCGAGAGCCGGTAGTTGCCGGGGATGCCGTGCACGACAAGCGATCCCGGCGAGGTGCAGATCGAGCCCGGAAATCCGCGGTAGCCCTTGAAGGACGGCGTCGCCCCGTGACTGCGAATGAAGCGCTCGGCGGCGCGGTCGAGCTCCTCGGTTCGCACGCCCGGCCGGATCTTGCTCTGGAGCAGGTCGAGCGTCGCGACGAGAATGGCGCCTGCGGCGGCCATCTTCTCGATCTCCTCGGGGCTCTTCTTGATGATCATCTGGTCAGCTTAGCTCTCATCCGAGCGCCCGCTGAAGGGCGCCACCCGAGAAACCATGCCCGCTCACAGCCGTTCCTCGAGCCGCAGCGCTGCAAGCGTCGCGCGCACGCGATCGCTGACCTCCTCCACGGGAGGCCGCCCGTCGAAGCGCCGCAAGAGGCCGCGTTGCTCGTAGTAGTCGATCAGCGGAGCGGTCTGGGTGTGGTAGACCTCGAGTCGGCGGCGCACAGTGTCCTCGCGATCATCGTCACGTTGGACCAGCCGCGCGCCGTCCTGGTCGCACACGCCGTCGTGCTTGGGCGGGTCGAACTCCACGTGGTAGATGTGGCCCGGGTTCTTCACGCACACGCGCCTGCCCGCGAGGCGCCGCACGACCTCGTCGTCGGGGACGTCGATCAGTACCGCAGCCGTCAGCTCCCGAGCCTCGCCGGCGAGCGCCTCGGCGAGCGCGTCGGCCTGCGGCACGGTCCGCGGGAAGCCGTCGAGGATGAAGCCGCCGCGCGCGTCGTCCTGCGCGATGCGCTCGGTGATCATGTCGACGATCACGCGGTCGGGCACGAGCTCGCCGCGATCCATGTAGCTCTTCGCGCGCACGCCGAGGTCCGACCCTGCTGCAACCTGCTCGCGGAGCATGTCGCCCGTGGAAATGTGCGCGAGCCCGAAGTCTGTCCGCAGGCGCTCGGCCTGCGTGCCCTTGCCCGCCCCCGGAGGGCCGAGCAGGATCACGTTGAGCTCCTCCGACACGCGGCCGGAGACTAGCGCACAGGCTGCCCCTCGCGCCCGTCAGGCGCTACTTCAGGAAGCCCTCGTAGGAGCGCATCATGAGCTGCGCCTCGAGTTGCTTCATCGTTTCGAGCGCGACCCCGATGACGATCAGGATCGACGTCCCACCGAGCGGGATGTTCTGGTGCGTCTGGTCGATCAGCAGCGTCGGTAAGGCCGCGACGGCCGCGAGGAACAGCGCCCCCCAAAAAGTCAGCCGCGCGAGGATCCGATCAAGGAATTCCGCCGTCGGGCGGCCGGGGCGGACGCCGGGGATGAAGCCCCCGTACTTCTTGAGGTTGTCCGCTTGGTCGACCGGGTTGAACGTGACCGCGGTGTAGAAGTAGCTGAAGATGATGATGAAGATCGACTGCCCGATCAGGTAGTGCCAGCCGTTGGGAGTAAAGAAGTCGCCGATGCTCCGCGCCCAGTGTGTGTGGATGAACTGGCCAAGCGTCGCGGGGAAGGTCAAGATCGCGACCGCGAAGATGATCGGGATGACGCCAGCCATGTTCAGGCGCAAGGGCAGGTAGGTCTGACCGCCGGAGGACATGCGGCGACCGATCACGCGCTTGGCGTACTGCACGGGTATTCGCCGCTGGCCTTCCAGCACGAAGACGACCGCCGCGAGCACCGCGAGCACGAGGAAGGGCATCATCACCTTGAACGCTTGGTCCTGGCTGTTCCACCAGGTGCTCACGAGCGAGGGCAGCCGCGAGACGATCGACGCGAAGATCAGTAGCGAGATCCCGTTGCCGATTCCGCGATGCGTGATGTTCTCGCCGATCCACATCAGCAACACCGCGCCCGCGGTGAGCGACGCGACGACGAGGAAGACATGCGGCACGTCGAAGTGCGAGATCACCGATTCGTTCGTGTGCGTCTGCTGGAGGTGGAAGATGAAGACGACGACGATCGACTGGAAGAACGCGAGCGTGACGGTGAGGTAGCGCGTGTACTGCGTGATCCGCGCCTGCCCCACTTCGCCTTCCTTGGAGAGCTTTTCGAGCGACGGGATGACCACCTGCAGGAGCTGCAGGATGATCGAGGAGGTGATGTAGGGCATGATGCCGAGCGCGAAAATCGCGAGCCGCGCGAGCCCACCACCGTTGAGCAGGTTCAACAAGCTGAGTATGCCCGCGCCGCCAAACTCCTTCTGGAGGTTGTCGACGGCGTGGACGTTCACGCCAGGCGCTGGTATCCACGAACCGATGCGATAGATGAACAGCATCGCCGCCGTGAAGAGCAGCTTGCGGCGGATGTCCGCCACTGCGAATGCGTTGAGGATCGTCGCTAGCAGAACGGCTGATTCTAGCCGTCGAGCAGCTGGCAGGTGCCGCCCGCAGCCTCGATCTGCTGACGCGCGGCGGCGCTGAAGGCGTGCGCATGGACGGTCATCGCCTTCGTGATCTCGCCCTTCGCTAGCACCTTCACGGGCACGTCCTTGCGACGGCCGAGGCCCTTCGAGCGCATGAGCTCGAGCGTCACGTCGGCGCCGGCGTCAAAGCGCGCGTCGAGGTCGCGGAGGTTGACCGCCTGCGTGTAGGTGCGGAAGGGCTCGAAGGGCATCGACTTCTTCATGTGCGGGCCCCGCAGTTTGCGCATACGCATGTGGATCGGCATCTGACCGCCCTCGAAGCGCGCGCGCTTCTTCGCGCCCGAGCGCGCCCCGTAGCCCTTCTGGCCGCGGCCTGCCGTCTTGCCCGTGCCCGAGCCTTCCCCGCGCCCGACGCGCTTGCGCGCGTGTCGCGAGCCCCGGGGCGGCTTCAACGAGTGAAGTCCGACACGCTCGCTCATTTCTTCTCCTCGCCGCGCCTGCCGCCGCGGATCGACGGGAAGCGCCGTTTACGCTTGGGCTCCCCCTCGCCCTTTTCCTCATCCTCATCCTCGGCCTCAGACTTCGCTTCGTCGTCCGCTGGCGCCTCCGCGGGCTCCGCTGCCGGCGCCTCCGGCTGCGCCGCGGCCTCGACCTCGGGCTCTTGCTCCGCGACCGGCTCCTGCTCGGCCGCGGGCTCCTGGACGTCCGCGGCCGCCTCTGGCTCGGCCGCTGCCTCTGGCTCCTGTTCCGAAGCCGCCTCGGGCTCTTGCTCCGAAGCCGGCGCGGGCTCGGGCTCGGCGGCAACCTGCTCCGCGGGCGCCTCGGTCTCGACGGCGCTCTCGGTCTCGACGGCGCTCTCGGTCTCGTCGGCGCCCTGGGGCTCTGGCGGCGCCTCGGTCACAGTCTCCGTCTCTTCGGCGGCCGGCTCCTCGGTGGGCTTCTCGGTGATCTCCGCCTTCGCGGATGGCTCCTCGACGGGCTCCGCCGCGGCCGGCGCGTCGGGCTCAGCCGTGCTCACCGCGCCGGCCGGCTCCGGTGCGCGTGCGCCGTCGGCGCCGTTCGGCGCCTCCATCGTGTGGGCTCCGTCGCCGCGTTCCTCGGTCAGGCCGAGTACGTGGCTGATCGTGAGCCCGCGCAGCTCCGCGACCTCCTTGGGCGTCCGCAGGCCACGCAGCCCCGCCACTGTCGCTTTCACGAGGTTCACAGGGTTCTGCGTGCCAAGGCTCTTCGAGAGGATGTCGTGGATCCCCGCGAGCTCGAGCACCGCGCGCACCCCGCCGCCCGCGATCACACCGGTGCCGGGAGCCGCCGGCTTCAGGAAGACGCGGCCGGATCCGAAGATGCCGGTCGTCTGATGCGTGATCGTCGAGCCGTGGCGAGGGACGCGAAAAAGGTCCTTCTTCGCGCGTTCGGAGCCTTTCTGGATCGCGAGCGGCACCTCAGTCGCCTTGCCGTAGCCGATCCCCACAACTTCTCTTTCGTCGCCCACGACGACAAGCGCGGTGAACGAGAAGCGTCTGCCCCCCTTCACGACCTTCGCGACGCGGTTGATCTCGACGACGCGCTCTGAGAGGTCGAGACCGGCTGGGCTTACGGAACGTTCTGGCATGAGTTGAAGAAGGGTAGCCGCGCGGGCGTCCTAGATCGTGATCCCGGCCTCGCGCAGCGCCTCGGCGAACGCGCGCACGTGCCCGTGGTAGGGGTAGCCGCCGCGGTCGAAGACCGCCGTCGAAACGCCCTTCGCCTTTCCGCGCTCCGCGAGCATCGCCCCCGCGCGCTTGCTGCGCTCGAGCGCTCCGAGCTCGCGCAGCTCTGGCTCGAACCAGTTGACAGCCGCGACCGTGTGGCCCGCGGCGTCGTCGACGAATTGAGCGCAAATGCCGCGGTTGGAGCGAAAGATCGAAACGCGCGGCCGTGCCGCGGTGCCCGAGATCTTCGCGCGCACGCGCCTGCGCCGCTTGAGCCTCCGGCCTTCCTTCGTGAGCACCGTCATGCGCGCTTGCCGACCTTCCGCGCGACGTACTCGCCCTCGTAGCGGATGCCTTTGCCCTTGTAAGGCTCCGCCGGCCGTTGCTTGCGGATGAACGCCGCCGTCTCGCCCACGAGCTGCTTCGAGATCCCCTTCACGACGACGCGCGTCGGCGTCGGGACCTCGAACTCGATCCCGTCCGGCGCGGGCACCGGCACGGAATGCGAGTAGCCAACGGCGAGCTCGAGGTCCTTGCCCTTGAGCTGCGCGCGATAGCCGACACCCTGGATTTCGAGCTGCTTCTGGAAGCCCTCTGTCACGCCTTGCACCATGTTCGCGACCAGCGAGCGCGTGAGCCCGTGTAGCGCACGATGCTGGTCGCGGTCGGTCGGGCGCGACACGAGCAAGCGGTCGTCCTCCTGCTTGACGGTGATGTCGTGCGGGATCCGCTCGGAGAGCTCGCCCTTCGGGCCTTTCACGCTCACCGCGTCGCTGTCGATCGCCACCGTCACACCTGATGGGACGGGGATCGGTGCCTTGCCAATCCGGGACAAGCGCTACCACACCCTCGCCAGAACCTCGCCGCCGATGCCCGCGAGGCGCGCTTCGTGACCCGTCATCACGCCGCGCGAGGTCGAGATGATCGCCGTCCCCATCCCCCCGAGCACCTTCGGGATGTGCCCCGCGTCGACGTATGTGCGCCGGCCCGGTCGCGAGACCCGCTGCATGCCGGAGATCGCGGGGTGGCGCTCGCGTGTGTACTTCAGGTGCACCACGATCACTTCGCCCATCTTGCCGTCGACCCGCGGGCTCACGGACCACGACTCGATGTAGCCCTGCTCGGTGAGGATGCGCGCGAGCTCAGCCTTCAGCCGCGACGATGGAATCTCGACGGTCTCGTGCGCCGCGTGGATCCCGTTGCGGATCTGCGTCAGAAAGTCGGCTAGGGGGTCTGTCATCGTCATTGTCTAAACGCTCGCTCGTTGGTTGGCGTGCACGCACGGCGTGCAAACTCGTAACTCATCGCAGCTACCAGGAGGACTTCGTCATTCCCGGTATCTGGCCCACGTGCGCCAGCTCGCGCAGGCAGATGCGGCACACCCCGAACTTCCGATACACGGCGCGCGGACGCCCGCAGCGGGTGCAGCGAGTATACGCGCGCGTCTTGAATTTCGGTGGCCTCTGCTGCTTTACGCGCAAGGAAGTCTTTGCCATCAGCTCCCCTCCTCTCCCGCGGCTTCGTCGTCGGTGCCGCCCTTCTCGCCGAGCGGCTGTAGCTCGCGCGGGCGACCCTGCGTGGCAAACGGCATGCCGAGCGCGTCGAGCAGCGCGAATGCCTCGGGGTCGGTTTGCGCAGTGGTGGTGATCGTGATGTCCAAGCCGCGCGCGCCGGCACCGGTGCCGTAGTCGACCTCCGGGAAGATCGTCTGCTCGCGCACGCCCAACGAGTAGTTGCCGCGGCCGTCGAACGAACGGGGATTGAGGCCGCGAAAGTCGCGGATCCGGGGGATCGCGATCGACATCAGGCGATCGAGGAACTCGTAGCAGCGCTCGCCGCGCAGCGTCACCGCGACGCCCACGGGCATGCCCTCGCGCACCTTGAAAGCCGCGATCGATTTGCGCGCGCGGCGGACGCTCGGGAACTGGCCCGTGATCGCGGCGAGTTGGTTCTGCGCACCGCGGATCGCGCTCGCGTCCTGCTTGATATCGCCCGTGCCCGTGTTGATCGTGATCTTCTCGAGCTTCGGCGCCTGCATCGCGGACGAGTAGCCGAAACGGCTGATGAGCGCAGGGCGGATCTCCTCGAGGTAGCGGCCCTTCAAGCGCGCCGCCGGCGCGTCGCCGTTGGTCGTGGCGGTCTCGGTGGCCATGTCAGTCGAGCGGCCTCCCCGAGCGCTTGGCCACGCGCACGCGCTTGCCGCCCGTGCGATCGATGCTAAGGCGCGTCGACTTGCCGTCCTTCGGGTCCACGAGCATCACGTTCGACACGTGAATCGGGCCCTCGCGCTCGATCACGCCGCCCACCGTTTGGCCGCGCTGCGTGTCGGCCACCTGCTGCGGGCGCGTGTGGCGCTTGACCATGTTGAGCCCCTCGACGAACAGACGGGAGCGGCTCGGCTGCACGCGCAGCACACGTCCGCGCTTGCCGCGGTCCTTGCCGGAGATAACTCGCACCTCGTCACCCTTGCGGATGCGCATCGCGTGTGCCATTAGAGGACCTCGGGCGCGAGCGAGACGATTTTCATGAAATTGCGCTCGCGCAGCTCGCGCGCGACGGGGCCAAAGACACGCGTCCCACGCGGGTTCTGTTGGTCGTCGATGATCACGGCGGCGTTGTCGTCGAACGCGATATAGGTGCCGTCGGCGCGCCCGAGAGACTTGCGCGTGCGCACGACGACCGCGGTCACCACCTCGCCCTTGCGCACCCCGCCCTGCGGGCTTGCGACCTTCACCGTTGCGGTGATGATGTCGCCGATGTGCGCGTAGCGCCGGCGCGAGCCGCCTTTCACGCGGATGCAGAGGATTTCGCGCGCACCGGTGTTGTCGGCGACGCGCAAGCGAGTCTCGCTCTGGATCATCGTGCGCGCTCCAGGACCTCGTCGAGCCGCCAGCGCTTCGTGCGCGAGAGCGGCCGGCTCTCCACGAGCCTCACGACGTCGCCTTCGTGCGCCTCGTTGTTCTCGTCGTGGGCGTGAAGCGTGCGCGAGCTGCGAACGATCTTCTCGTAGCGCCGGTGACGACGCGAGCTCGAGATCCTCACGGTGATCGTCTTGTCCGGCTTGTCCGAGACGACCACGCCCTGGCGAGTCTTGAGCCTGCCCCGCGACTCTGGTGCTGCGGGCACGTCCTCCGGCGCTTCACGGCGCGGCCGCTTGGCAGCCTGCGCGCGCTCCTTCGCGCGCGACTTCCCGCGTACCGCCCGCCGCTGCTCGGCCTTCGAGCGTCGCGTGGCAACGCGCTCGGCGTGGCGCTCCTCCGGCGAGCGTGGCTCGCGCGGTTTGCCAACGTGGCGAGCGCGCTCACTGCGCCGGCGCTCCTTCGGCGAAAGCTGCTGAGCGTCGTCTGCCGCGGCCTCCTCAGCCGCAGGGGCCTTAGCCGCCGGCTCCTCCGCGGGGGCCTCTGCCGCCGGCTCCTCTGCCGCGGGGTCCTCCGCCGCGGGTTCCTCCGCCGGAGCCTCCTCGACCGCGGCGTCCGCGGCGGGGCGTCTCCTCGGCAAGCGCCTGCTCGTCGGCGGGAGTCTCGTTCTCAGGTGTCTCTGGTGTGTCAGCCATCAATCTCTCGCTCGACGGCGATCACGCACTCGCCGTCGATTCGATTCCGAGCTTCCGCTCGTGTGCCACCGTCAGCGCGCGCGCGAGGTCGCGCTTGGTGCGCGGAAGCTTCGCCGTGTCCTCGAGCTCTCCCGTCGCGTTCGAAAGGCGCAGCGTCAGCAGGTCCTTGCGGAAGTCCGCAACCTGCTCGGCGAGCTCGTGGTCGGGCATGTCGCGCATCTCCTTCGCGTTCACGTCAGCCCCTAGTCCTCACGCAGCACGAACTTGCACTTCACCGGCAGCTTGTGTGCGGCGAGCCTGATCGCATCGCGCGCGAGCGGCTCCGGGACACCCGCGAGCTCGAACATCACGCGCCCTGGCTTCACGACCGCGACCCAGCCCTCGGGCGAGCCCTTGCCGGAACCCATGCGCGTCTCCGCGGGCTTCTTCGTCACGGGCTTGTCGGGGAAGATGTTGATCCACACCTTGCCGCCGCGCTTGATCTTGCGTGTCATCGCGATCCGCGCGGCCTCGATCTGGCGGTTCGTGATCCATCCCGCCTCGAGCGACTTCAAGCCGTAGTCGCCGAACTGCACCTTCACCTGCGCGCGCGAAACACCTGCCCGCCGGCCGCGGTGCTGTTTGCGGTGCTTTGTGCGCTTCGGCTGCAGCATTACTCGGCCTCGCGCGAGCTGGCCGTTCTCGCTGCTCGGCGCCGCGCTCTCGCCGCCGGCGGCCTCTGGCGGCCGCATTCGCCTCCGCCGCGGGCGGAGCCTCGGCGCCGCCGTTGCCCCGGCCACCGCGGCCGCGCTGGCGTCCGCGTCCGCCGGACGAGCGCGCGTCGCGTCCGCCGGCGGAGCGTGCGTCGCGTCCGCCGGAGCGCCCGTCGCGCTCCCCGCGCGGGGGAGCGGGGGCGTTCGCGTCGGTCAGGTCGCTGCCCGTGTAGCCCTCGGGCATGATTTCGCCCTTGTTCATCCAGCACTTGACGCCGATGCGGCCGAACGTAGTGCGGGCCTCGTAGAAGCCGTAGTCGATGTCCGCGCGCATCGTGTGCAGCGGCACGCGGCCGTCCGAGTAGCTTTCGGTCCGCGCCATCTCCGCGCCGCCAAGCCGGCCCGCGACCTGCACCTTCGCGCCCTTCGCTCCCGAGCGCATCGCGCTCGTAAGCGCGCGCTTCATCGCGCGGCGAAACGCGACGCGGTTCTGAAGCTGTTCTGCGATCGACTGCGCAACGAGCTTCGCATCGAGCTCGGGCCGCTTGATCTCGAGGATGTTGACCTTGATCTGCTTCTTCGTCATGCGATGCAACTCGCGCCGCAGCGCATCGACTTCCGCGCCTGACTTCCCGATCACGATCCCCGGGCGGGCGGTATGGATGTTGACCTCGAGCTCGCCGGCGTTCTTGCGGATCGTGATGTCCGACAGCCCAGCGTGCGAGAGCTTGTCATCGATGTACTTGCGCACGCGGATGTCCTCCTCGAGGTACTCCGCGAAGTTGCGCTCGCTGAACCAATGCGAGCGCCAATCGTGGATGTAGCCCACGCGCATTGCCTCGGGATGAACTTTCTGACCCATCTATCTCGCTTCTTCGCTTGTTGCTCTCATGTCTGCTCTGCTCGCTTGATTACTTGCGCTCTGAGTCCGCGGCAAGGGTGATCGTGAGGTGGCTCGTGCGCTTGTGGATGGACGTCGCACGCCCAAGCGCGCGCGGCCTGTAGCGCTTGATCGTCGGCCCCACGTCTGCATAGGCCTCGCGGACGACGAGGTCGTCCTCGAGCAGCTCGTGGTTGTGCTCGGCGTTCGCGACCGCGGACTCGAGCAGTTTACTCCACTCCCGCGTGACGCCCCTGGGCGTGAACGCGAGGATCGCGCGAGCTTCATGCACGGACAGTCCGCGGATGTGCCCGCACACCATCCGCGCTTTGCGAGGCGAGGTGCGAACGTAACGCGCGCGCGCGGAGACGAGCACGCGGCGGGGGGCGCCTGCAGGCGCCTTGCGCGCGCGGCTTAGGGGCTTCTCGACGGGCTCCGGCGCCGCCTCCTCCTGCGCGCGCTTCGAGCGCCGGCGCGTGCCCTTCGCGGGCTCTGCGCTCGCCTGCGGCTCCCCGGGCGGCTGCTCCTGCTCGCCTTCCTCGCTCGCGGCCTCCTTGCGCGCCGCCGGTCGCCGCTTGCGCGGGCTCGCAGCGGGCTTCTCCTGCGCAGTCTCCTTCGCGCGCGCCCGTCTCTGCGGTGGCCGCCGCTGTTGCCTGCTCCTCGGCATCCTTTGGCGCCTTCGGGCGCCGGGGGCGCGCGGGGCGCTTGGGCTCCTCGGCGGCGGGCTCCGCGGTGGCTTCGGCCTGCTCCCCCGCCTCTGCGGCTGCCGCCGTCGTCTCCTCGGCGGGCTCGGGCTGCTTGTCCTTCGAGCGCCGTCGAGGGCAGCCGCGGGCTCATCGCTGCCTGCCCCCGCCCGCGTGGCCGCGGAAGACGCGCGTCGGCGCGAACTCGCCGAGCTGGTGGCCGACCATCGACTCGCTGATGTAAACGGGCACGTGCTTGCGTCCGTCGTGGACGGCGATCGTGTGCCCCACCATCTCCGGGAACACGGTCGACGCGCGCGACCACGTGCTGACGATGCTCTTGTTGCCCGAGGAGTTCATCTCTTCGATGCGCGCCATCAGGCGCTCTTCGACCCACGGCCCCTTCTTCGCCGAGCGGCTCATCGCTGCCTGCCCTTCCCGCGGCGCCGGCCGCGCACGATGTACTTGTTCGAATCCTTGTGCTTCTTGCGCGTGCGGTAGCCGAGCGTCGGCACGCCCCACGGCGTGACGGGATGGCGCCCGGGGGTCGTCGAGCCCTCGCCGCCCCCGTGCGGGTGGTCGACGGGGTTCATCGCAGTGCCGCGCGTCTGCGGGCGCACGCCGAGTGGCGCTTTCGCCCTGCTTTGCCGATCTTCACGTTCTGGTGGTCGGCGTTGCCGATCTCGCCGACGGTCGCACGGCACTCCGTGCGCACCATGCGCATCTCGCCCGAAGGCAAGCGCAGCGTCGCCATGTCGCCGTCCTTCGCGACGAGCGCGGCAGACGCGCCTGCGGAGCGCGCGAGCTGCCCGCCGCGGCCCGGCTTTAGCTCGACGTTGTGGACCACGGTGCCGACCGGCATGCGCGCGAGCGCGAGGCAGTTGCCGACTGCGATCTCGGCCTGCTCGCCGGAGCTCACGGTCATCCCCACGTGCAGCCCGTTCGGCGCGAGCATGTAGCGCTTCTCGCCGTCGCGGTAGTGCAGGAGCGCGATGTTCGCCGAGCGGTTCGGGTCGTACTCGATCGCCGCGACCTTCGCGGGCACGCCGTCCTTGCGGCGCTTGAAGTCGATGCGCCGGTAGGCGCGCTTGGCGCCGCCGCCGCGGTGGCGCGCGGTCTTGCGCCCGTGGGCGTTGCGCCCGCCGCTCTTCTTGAGCCCTTCCACGAGCGTCTTCTCGGGCTCCGACTTCGTGATCTCCGCGAAATCCGAGTAGGAGACGAAGCGACGTGCGGGACTCGTCGGCTTTGGCTTGCGGATCGGCATCAGCCCTCCTGGCCCTCAAAGCCCTCGAAGACGGGGATGCTCTCGCCGGCGCGTACGCGCACGACCGCCTTCTTCCACGCGCGCGTGCGTCCGCTTGTGACGCCGCGACGCTTTGGCTTTCCCTTGACATTGACGGTGTGCACGTCGAGCACGTGGACGCCGAAGAGCGCTTCCGCCGCCTGGCGGATCTGCGTGCGATGGGCGTCGGGATGCACGCGGAACGTGTACTTGCCCGCCGCCGAGAGCACGTAGCTCTTCTCCGAGATCACGGGCCTGATGATGACCTGCGAAGGATCCATCAGTCGCCCTCCCCCGCGGTCCTTCGCTGCGGCGCGGCGACGCGCGCGCTGAGCGCCTCGAGCGCAGGTCGCGAGATCACGAGCGAAGCGGCGCCGAGCAGATCGGCCACCCCGAAGTCCTCGTGCGAGCGCACGTTCACGCCCGCGAGGTTGCGAAACGAGAGGCCCGCGGAGGACTCATCCGGTGAGAGCACGACGAGCGTGGGGCGCTGCTCGCCCCAACCGCTGAGCAGCTCGAGCGCGTGGCGCGTCTGCGGCTCGGAGAAGGCGTCGGGCTCGAGCACAGCGAGCGAGCCCCGCCCGGCATGTAGCGAGAGCCCGGCGCGCAGCGCTGCACGGTGCTCCTTGCGGTTGACCTTGAAGGCGTAGGAGCGCGGCCGTGGTCCGAATACGACGCCGCCGCCGGCCCACAGCGGCGAGCGGTTGGAGCCCGCACGGGCGCGCCCGGTCCCCTTCTGGCGCCAGGGCTTCGCCCCGCCGCCGGAGACCATCCCGCGCGTGCGCGTGGCCGCCGTGCCGCGTCTGCGCGCGGCCTGCTCAGCGCGCACGCTCTGGTGCACGAGCGCTTCGTTGAAGCGAACTGCGAAGACGGCGTCGTCGAGCGCGACCGAGGCTTTGCTCGCGCCGCCGATGACGGGCGCGTTAGCCATCGCTTCGCACCTCGACAAGCCCGCCGCGCGCCCCCGGCACGGAGCCGCGAACGAGCAGCAAGTGCTGCGTGGGATCGACGGCGACGACGCTGAGGCCTCGCTGGGTCGCGCGCTTCGCGCCGCCGTGACCGGCCATGCGCACGCCCTTGAAAACGCGCGAGGGCGTCGCAGCGGCGCCGATCGACCCGGGGCCACGGATGTTGTGCGAGCCGTGCGTCTTCGGGCCGCGCTTGAAGTTGTGGCGCGCGATCGTGCCCTGAAAGCCCTTGCCCTTCGCGACGCCCGCGACCTTCACGCGTTCGCCGACCTCGAAGACGTCGACGGTGACGGAGTCGCCAACCTTCAGCTCCCCGACCTCGCCGCGAATCTCGACGAGATGGCGCATCGGCGGCGCGTCCGCCTTGCGCAGGTGCCCGAGCTCGGGCTTCGAGAGCCGCTTCTCCTTGGTCTCGCCGAACGCGAGCTGGACGGCTTCGTAGCCGTCGCGCTCGGGCTCGCGCAGCGCGGTCACCGGGCAAGGGCCCGCTTGCAGCACGGTCACGCGCGCGACGCTCCCATCTTCAAGGAACTGCTGCGTCATGCCGAGCTTTGTCGCGAGTATGGCGGGCATCGCTTGCGGGGCTCAGGAGGACAGGCGGATCTCGATGTCAACCCCCGCGGGGAGGTTGTCGAGCCGCTGCAGCGAGTCCACGGTCTTCGGCGTCGGCTGATGGATGTCGATGAGACGCTTGTGGGTGCGGATCTCGAAGTGCTCGCGCGAGTCCTTGTCCTTGAAGGGGGAGCGGATCACGCAGTAGACGTTCTTCTCCGTAGGCAGCGGCACGGGACCCGCTACGCTCGCGCCGGTGCGGGTCGCCGTATCGACGATTTCCTTCGCGGCCGACTCGATCGCGGAGGTGTCGTAGGCCTTCAGGCGGATGCGGATCTTGTTTTGTACGGCTGGTGCCATGGTCGTGTCTTCTCTGCTTCGGTGGGTCTTGCTTTCGGTCGCGGTCGAGCCGCTTTGGGGACTGGCAGCGACAAGGGCGGACCCGGATTCGAATCCGCCCTCTCCGGCGACGGCACCCGTGGGCGCACACGCAGTGGAGCTTCTAGTCGTATCGGACTGCCAATGGATGGGCGCCTTGACCGCATCGCGCGGCAGGCGCCCGGGGTACTACTCGACGATGTTGGTGACTACGCCGGAGCCGACGGTCCGGCCGCCCTCGCGGATCGCGAAGCGCAGGCCCTGGTCCATGGCGATCGGCTGGATCAGCTCGATCTCCATTTGCACGTTGTCTCCGGGCATGACCATCTCGACGCCCTCCGGGAGCTTCGCAACTCCGGTGACGTCGGTGGTCCGGAAGTAAAACTGAGGCCGGTAGCCCGTGAAGAAGGGAGTGTGGCGACCACCCTCCTCCTTCTTGAGCACGTAGACCTCGGCGGAAAACTTGGTGTGCGGCGTGATCGTGCCCGGCTTGCACAGCACCTGGCCGCGCTCGATCTCCTCGCGCTTGGTGCCGCGCAGGAGGCAGCCGACGTTGTCGCCCGCGCGACCCTCGTCGAGGATCTTGCGGAACATCTCGACACCGGTGACGACCGTCTTTGTCGTGTCGTGGACACCGACGATCTCGATCTCTTCGCCGGTCTTGACGATCCCCTGCTCGACACGGCCCGTCGCAACGGTGCCGCGGCCGGTGATCGAGAAGACGTCCTCGACCGGCATCAGGAAGGGCTTATCGAGCTCGCGCACGGGCTCGGGGATGTAGGTGTCGAGCGCCTCGGCGAGCTCGAGGATCTTCGCCTCGTTCTCGGCGTCGCCTTCGAGCGCCTTCAGCGCTGAGCCGGTGATGAACGGGATCTCGTCGCCGGGGAACTCGTACTCGGAGAGCAGCTCGCGGACCTCGACCTCGACGAGCTCGAGCAGCTCCGGGTCGTCGACCATGTCGGCCTTGTTGAGGAAGACGACGATGTAGGGGACGCCGACCTGGCGCGCGAGCAGGATGTGCTCGCGGGTCTGGGGCATCGGGCCGTCGGCCGCCGAGACGACGAGGATCGCGCCGTCCATCTGCGCGGCGCCCGTGATCATGTTCTTGACGTAGTCGGCGTGGCCCGGGCAATCGACGTGCGCGTAGTGGCGCTTGTCGGTCTGGTACTCGACGTGCGAGGTAGCGATCGTGATACCGCGTTCCTTCTCCTCGGGCGCGTTGTCGATTTCCTCGAAAGTACGTGCCTCGCCACCGCTCTTGTTCGCAAGCACCTGCGTGATCGCAGCGGTCAACGTCGTCTTGCCGTGGTCGATGTGACCGATCGTGCCGACGTTGACGTGCGGCTTGTCGCGCTCGAACTTCTCCTTTGCCACTTTCTTGTCGCTCCTAACGCTCTCGAGGAATCAATCTAAACCGCTGCAGAATCTACCTAAACGAGGGCCGTGATGGGTGCTCGTCGGTGCACGCTAGCTAGGCGGGCACCGGCTCGCCGGTGCGCTGCTCGACGATCGTCTCCGCGATGTTCGGCGGGACCTCTTCGTAGCCCTCGAACTGCATCGTGTATGTCGCGCGCCCCTGCGTGTTCGAGCGCAGGTCGGTCGCGTAGCCGAACATCTCGCTGAGCGGGGCCTTCGCGGTCACCGCGATCGCGTTGCCGCGCCGCTCCTGGCCCTCGACGCGCCCACGGCGACGCGAGAGGTCGCCGATGACATCGCCGAGGAACTCCTCCGGGGTGACGACCTCGACGGAGAAGATCGGCTCCAGCAGGACGGGCTTCGCACGCCTCGCGGCCTCCTTGAGCGCGAGCGAGCCGGCGACCTTGAACGCGATCTCCGAGGAGTCGACGTCGTGGTACTTGCCGTCGATGAGGGTGACGCGGACGTCGACCGTCGGGTAGCCCGCCTTGACGCCGGTTCTCGAGCGCCTCCTCGACGCCCTTCTCGACGGCGGGGATGAACTCCGTCGGAATCGCGCCGCCCTTGATCTTGTTGACGAAGTCGAAGCCTTCGCCGGGAGCGGGCTCGAGGTCGATGTAGACGACGCCGAACTGGCCCGAGCCGCCGGTCTGGCGAACGAAGCGGCCCTCGACCTTGTGCGCGGTGCCGCGCACGGTCTCGCGGTAGGAGACCTGCGGACGCCCGACGTTCGCCTCGACGTTGAACTCGCGCTTCATGCGGTCGACGAGGACCTCGAGGTGAAGCTCGCCCATGCCCGAGATCTCGGTCTGGCCGGTTTCTTCGTTCGAGCGCACCTGGAAGGTGGGGTCCTCTTCGGCGAGGCGCCCGAGCGCGATCGACATCTTCTCCTGGTCGGCCTTCGTCTTCGGCTCGACGGCGACCTTGATGACGGGCTCGGGGAAGATGATGTTCTCGAGCTGGATCGGCGCGTCCGGCGCGGCGAGCGTGTCGCCGGTCATGACCTGCTTGATGCCGACGGCCGCGGCGATGTCGCCGGCGTACACCTCGGGCACCTCCTCGCGGTCGTTCGCGTGCATCATGAGGATGCGCCCGACGCGCTCGGTGCGGCCGGAGTTGACGTTGAGGATGCGGCTACCGGCCTCGAGGCGCCCGGAGTAGACGCGGAAGTAGGTGAGCTTGCCGACGTAAGGGTCGGCCATGATCTTGAACGCGAGCGCCGCGAAGGGCTCGGAGTCCTCGGGGTTGCGCTGCACCTCACGCGCCTCCTCGGCGCCCTTGATCAGTTCGGTGCCCGTGACGGGCGGCACGTCGAGCGGCGAGGGGAGGTAGTCGATGACGGCGTCGAGCAGCGGCTGCACGCCCTTGTTCTTGAACGACGACCCACACAGAACGGGCGTGAGCTTGTTCGAGAGCGTCGCCGTGCGGATCGCATGCTTGAGGCGCTCGGTCGGGATCTCGGCCTCCTCGAGGATCAGCTCGAGGAGCTCGTCGTCGTAGTGGGAGGCTTCCTCGAGGAGATGCTCGCGCGCCGTGGCGGTGGCCTCGGCGAGCGCCTCGGGGATCTCCGTTTCCTCCTGTTCCTTGCCGAGC
This sequence comes from uncultured bacterium, assembly GCA_963768005.1. Classification (GTDB taxonomy): domain Bacteria; phylum Actinomycetota; class Thermoleophilia; order Solirubrobacterales; family Solirubrobacteraceae; genus Palsa-744. The sequence continues at coordinate 211,570 of CAVYGD010000005.1, read as the reverse complement.
TCGTCCTTGTAGACGATCGCCTTCATGGTCACGAGGTCGACGACGCCTTCGAAGTCGGCCTCGACGCCGATCGGGAGCTGGATCGGTACGGGATGCGCACCGAGGCGGTCGACCATCGTCTGCACGCCCTGCTCGAAGTTCGCTCCGACGCGGTCCATCTTGTTGATGTACGCGATCCGCGGCACGCCGTACTTGTCGGCCTGGCGCCACACGGTCTCGGACTGCGGCTCGACGCCGGCGACGGAGTCAAAGAGCGCGATCGCGCCGTCGAGGACGCGCAGCGAGCGCTCGACCTCGACGGTGAAGTCGACGTGGCCAGGCGTGTCGATGATGTTGATGCGGTGGTCCTTCCACTCCGCGGTCGTCGCGGCGGATGTGATCGTGATCCCGCGCTCCTGCTCCTGTTCCATCCAGTCCATCGTCGCCGCGCCCTCGTGGACCTCGCCGAGCTTGTACGTGCGGCCGGTGTAGTAGAGGATGCGCTCGGTCGTCGTCGTCTTGCCCGCGTCGATGTGCGCCATGATCCCGATGTTGCGGGTGTTTTCGAGTGTGAATTTCCTAGCCATGATGGTCTGTGGTATCGGAGCGGGTGCTATTTCCTTGAGGTCCGGGCGCTGCGGCGCGTCGTCGGGATATGGGCAAAAAAATGGGCCCCTCGGGCCCATGGACGCATTGGTCGGCTGGGACCGGGTACGTCGCTATGTGTCCGCGCTGTCCATGTAGTCAAATGTCTCGCGCAGCTAACGGCGAGACCTTCCGCCGCCGGACGGCTACGGACCCACCCGAGCTGCCGCACGCACAGCCACGATCGACCTCGCCGAATATAGCAGAGGCTCGAGGCCTCCTCGAAGACCGAGCGAAGGCGCGCGAGGACCTTGCGTCGCGGCGCGAAGCTGCTCGTCGGGGATGTCCGCGAGGGCGCTCTCCCAGCGCGCCTTCTTCGCCGCTTTGAGCGCTCGCACGTCGCGCCTGCCGCGCGGCGTGAGCCGGCACACGACGATGCGGCGATCGCGTTCGGAGTGCTCGCGCTCGACGTTCCCGGAGGCAACGAGATGGTCGAGCATCCCGGTGACGGTCGCGGGCGTCACCTGCGCGGCCTCCGCGAGCTCGCTCACGGAGAGCTCACCGTGCTCGAGGAGCTCGATCAGGAGCTCGAATTGGGCGTGGCTGATCTCCTCGCCGCCGAGGCGCGCCTGGCGTCCCCGCAGGCGTGCGAAGGCTCGCGAGGAGGTCGCGGAGCGCTTTGCCGAGCTCCTCGAGCTCGGCGGCGCGCTGCTCGGCCTTGCGCGCCGTGACAGTCGCTGAGGCCATCGCCTAGACCCCTATCGGCTCCACGGCGGATGGGTTCGCGACCGCGGGCTCCGCAGGCGCGGGCTCCGTGGTCGCGGGCTCCGCGGCGGCACCCACCTGGGTGGCCCGCGGGCGCTCGGCGCGCAGGAGCATGATCGCGGGGATGAACGCGAGCGCGGCGATCCCGAGGCCCCACCAGTACGCCTGGCCGAATGCGCTCGCAAGTTGCGCGGACGTATGGGCGCCGACGGACGCGCGGGCGAGCACCACCGCGAGCACGGAGGTGCCGACGGCGCCTCCGACGCGCTGCAGGACGTTGAGCTGCGGGGTGGCGTCGGAGATCTGCTCGGGGCGAAGCGCGCCGAAGGCGGCGGTCATCGCGGGCATAAAGCAGAGCCCGATGGAGACGCCGCGGACGGCGAGAACGAGCGAGATCCCGACGATCGACGTCGTCGCATTGAGGAATACGAGCGGAATCGTGCTCAGGCACAGCACGGATACGCCCGCGAGCGTGACGCGGCCGCCGCCGAAGCGCTCGGTGAGCCGGTTCGCGACCGGCATCGCAACCATCGCGCCGAGTCCTTGCGGCCCAGTGAGGAGGCCGGTCGCGATGAGGCTCTGGCCGCGGACCTCCAGGTAGTAGAGGGGCATCGAGGATCATCGCGCCGAACAGCGCGGAGGCGACGAAGAACGTCGTCAGCGAGGCGCCCGCGAAGACGCGGTTCGCATAGAGGCGGATGTCCAGCAGCGGACGCTCCACGCGCAACGCGTGCAAGCAGAAGGCGATCATTAGCGCGAGCCCCGCGATTGCGGGAAGGAGCACCTTCATCGAGCCGAGCGCGGCGCCCGAGCCGAGTTCGGAGATACCGAAGATGAACGCGGCGACGCCTGTCGGGAAGAGCGCGAGGCCGAGAATGTCGAGCGGCCCGGCCTCACCGGCGTCGAGGCGCGGCACCAACCGCGCACCGAGGATGAACGCGATCACGCCGATCGGGACGTTGACGAAGAAGATCCACGACCAGTGGAGGTTCTGCAGGATGACGCCGCCGATCACGGGGCCGAAGATCGGCGCGAGCATCATCGGCATCGAGACGACCGCCATCACGCGTCCCATTCGCTGCGGGCCCGCGATCTGGGCCATGATGATCATTACGACCGGCATGAGCATGCCGCCGCCGACGCCCTGGAGGATGCGGAAGAGGATGAGCTCCGGGAGCGTCGACGAGAGCCCGCACGCCGCGGAGCCGAGCGTGAAGAGCACGAGCGAGACCAGGTAGACGCGCTTCGGGCCGTAGCGTCGCGCCGCCCAGCCGGTGACGGGAATCACCGCGCCGAGCGCGATGAGGTAGCCGGTCACCACCCACTGCACCTGCGAGATCGGGCTGTGGAGGTCGTCGGAGAGTGTGTGCAGCGCGACGTTGACGATCGTCGTATCGAGGATCGACATCATCATCCCGAGGATCACGACGGCGGTGACGCGCCAGACCCAGGGCTCGATGCGATCCCCCACTTGGGGCTCCGCTGCGGCGGTTGAGGACGCGGGCGAGGACATGAGGTGCCTAAATATTAGGCACCAAACGAATTCCCTTTAAGGGGTCATTCGTCCAATGTGAGCAACCGCACACAGCGGTTGCGAGGCCGCTACTTCGACGCTACCAGCGATAGTGCGCGAAGGCTTTGTTCGCCTGCGCCATGCGGTAGATGTCCTCTTTGCGCTTGTACGCGGATCCCTGCTGGGAGAGCGCGTCGAGCATCTCGCCCGCGAGCCGTTGGGCGACCGTGCGCTCGCGCCTCGCGCGCGCATGCTGAACGAGCCAGCGCACGGCGAGCGTGCGTGCGCGCCGCGGCGGCACCTCGACCGGCACCTGGTACGTCGCGCCGCCGACGCGCCGCGAGCGGACCTCGAGCGTCGGCGTGAGCGCGCGCAGCGAATCTTCGAGCACTTCGACTGGAGGCTTACTCGTGCGCTCGTCGAGGATCGCGAGCGAGTCGTAGACGATGCGCTCTGCGAGCGACTTCTTGCCGTCGAGCATGACCTTGTTGATGACCTGCTGGACCGCTTTCGAGCGGTGCACGGGGTCGGGCTCGATGGGACGGATCTGTGCGGCTGCGCGGCGGGGCATGAGGCTCGGCGCGAGCTACTAGCGCTTCTTCGCGCCGTATTGCGAGCGCGCCTTCTTGCGATCGGAGACGCCCGCGGCGTCGAGCGTGCCGCGAACGACTTTGTAGCGGACTCCCGGGAGATCCTTGACGCGACCCCCGCGGACGAGCACGACGGAGTGCTCCTGGAGGTTGTGCCCCTCGCCCGGTATGTACGCGGTCACCTCGGCGGATCCCGCGATGCGCACGCGTGCGACCTTGCGCAGCGCCGAGTTCGGCTTCTTGGGAGTGGTCGTGTACACGCGCGTGCATACCCCGCGCCGTTGCGGCGCGGCGACCTTGCGCTTGTTGCCTTTCCCGGACTTCAGTCCAGGCGTCGAGAGCTTCTTCTTGGGCGCTACGCGGCCAGTGTTGACGAGTTGGTTCGTGGTCGGCACGCAACGGATCATAGCGAGCGCTGATAGCGCGTGAACGCCCAGGTCGCGAACGCCGCGCACAGCAGCACGAGGCCCGTCGGCAGCGCCACTCGCGGGCCCACGAGGCCCCAGTCGATCTTCTGCATCGCCGCGTTGCGGGCGGCTTCGACGGCCCAGTTGACGGGGTTGAACTTCGCGACTGTTTGCATCCACGCCGGCAGCAGGTTGCGCTGCATGAGCGCCGCGGAGCCGAACGTCAGCGGGAGCTGCACGAGCGTCACCGCGCCGATCAGGGTCTCGCGGTCGCGCGCAAGCATGCCGACGCGTTCGAGAGCGACGCGAACGCGGCGCCGAGGAGCACGGCGACGAGCAGCAGGAGCAGGAGACCGCCGACAACCGCCGGCAGGTGCTCGTCGAGTACGCGGCAAAGGCGGGGAAGGACGCGGAGCGCTTCTACGGCGAGCGTGCGGAGCTTTCCGAGCACCTCTACGAGCGCTATACGCTCGAGCAGCTCGGGTTGCCGCTTAGCTTCATCCGCGACGGTCGGATCTTCAACGAGAAGCACGCGGCCCCCGTCGAGCGCGAGCATCGCGCTCGGGGCAAGACATAGCGACGTGCGGCGGTCCCACAATCGGGAGTCGTTCCGATACGGCGTGCACATCGGTCGCGCGTCTCGCGGCTGTTAACCTCGACTTGAGAGGCACGCCTGATGGATCGGAACCGGCGTCTTGGAGTTGGGCCGCAGCGGAGGTCACGGCCGCTGCCTAGCCATGTGCGCACGCACGCGCCGATATGCGAACCGGGGCGGCTCTTGCCACTAGCGATGCTTTTGCGATTGCAACGCGGGGCTTCGCGTCATTGCAGAGTGAGCAGAGCCGGGCCCTCGCGCTCGATCGAGCGCTGGGCCTTCGACCGAAGAGGTGGACCCCATCCCTGCCACGACCCGCAGGCTTCTCAATGGTGCGCTGCTGGCGGTGCTCGTTCTCGCCGCATCGGCGGAACCAACTGACGCATCCAGCTCCGCAACGTCCAGCTCCGTAGTACGCGCTTGTTACAACAGGCGCACGAAGGGCTACCGCACCTACGGCAGTCTGCGGCCGCTACGGCCGGGTCGAGGCTGCGGGCCAAATGAACTCGCGCTCACATGGAACGTCACCGGGCAGAACGGCAAACGGGGTCCCACTGGGGCGCATGGAGCGAAAGGCACAGCGGGCGTCGCGGGAGTGACCGGCGCCACGGGCGCCGCGGGGGAAGCGGGCGAATCCCATCCCGACGTTCGGCCCGGCGCGACAGGCGCCACTGGCCCGACAGGTCCCACGGGTCCGAGTGACCCCTCAAACGTAACCGGCGAAACAGGCCCGACGGGTCCCACCGGTGCGACGGGTGCACAGGGCGCCACTGGCCTCGCCGGGCCGACCGGTGAAGCGGGCTCGAACGGCGCCGCCGGTGAAGCAGGCGCGACGGGCCAGGCTGGCGCCACCGGTGAAGCAGGCGCGACGGGCCAGGCTGGCGCCACCGGTCAAGCCGGCCCAACTGGCGTGACCGGCGCCACTGGCGCAACGGGGTCGGCGGGAGCGACGGGCACCACCGGCGCAGCCGGGTCGTCGGGAGCGGCGGGCAGCACAGGCGCGACGGGCTCCACCGGGGCCGCGGGGGCAGCGGGGGCGACCGGTCCGACGGGTGTAGCCGGCTCGACGGGGGCAACGGGGTCGATCGGGGCCACTGGGGCCGTTGGAGCGACGGGAACAACCGGAGTAGCTGGAGCGACTGGCGCCGCGGGTCCCACCGGCGCAACGGGCGAAATAGGTGCAAATGGCGCGACTGGAGCGACCGGGGCAACAGGCGCCACTGGTGAGACGGGCGCGATGGGTCTCGCGGGAGCTACCGGCGCAACGGGAGTCACAGGCGAACAGGGCTCAACTGGTGCAACGGGTGCAACCGGGGCCGCTGGACTGACGGGGGCAACAGGCGGGACTGGCGCGGCTGGAGTCACCGGCGCCATTGGCGCAGCTGGATCAACCGGCGCAACGGGTCCCTCAGGCGCGACGGGCGAAGTGGGCTCGAATGGCGCCACCGGGGCGACGGGCAGCACGGGCGCGAATGGAGTTACGGGTAAACAGGGCCCGACTGGTGCAACGGGATCGACCGGAGGGACTGGTCAAACCGGGGCCGGCGGCGCTGCCGGTGAAGCGGGTGCAACCGGAGCCCCTGGAGTGACGGGAGCGACCGGAGCCACTGGCGCGACTGGACCCGCTGGCGAAAACGGCGAAACGGGTCCCACCGGCGCAACGGGCGAAATAGGTGCAAATGGCGCGACTGGAGCGACCGGGGCAACGGGCTCGATCGGAGTCATGGGCGCTACCGGCGCTACCGGCGCCGCTGGCACGACGGGCGCAACAGGTGGCACAGGCGCTATCGGGATCGCGGGCGCGACGGGTCAGACCGGCGCCACTGGTGTCCCGGGGGCGACCGGCCTTGCCGGCGCCATCGGGGCAACCGGGGCCGCAGGCGAAAAGGGCTCAACGGGGTCGACCGGCGCGACCGGCGACACAGGCGGGACCGGGTCGACAGGCTCAATTGGTGTAACAGGCGTAGCCGGAGCCAGTGGCGAACACGGTTCGACTGGCGCAACGGGGTCGTCGGGAGCGACGGGCAGCACAGGCGCGACGGGCTCCACCGGGGCCGCGGGGGTAGTGGGAGCCACCGGTCCGTCGGGCGTAGCCGGCTCGACGGGGGCGACCGGCTCAACGGGCTCAGCTGGTGCAACAGGCGCGGCCGGGTCAACAGGCCCGACTGGCGCGGCCGGCGTCACGGGCGCAAGCGGTAGCGCAGGAGCTACAGGCGGTACCGGCGCCACAGGTGGAACGGGGGCAACCGGCGGCACTGGGCCAACGGGAGTTGCGGGCACAACTGGAGCAGCCGGGGCGACCGGGCCGGGTGGAGCTACAGGCGATAAGGGCGCAAGCGGGCCGACGGGCAGTACAGGCGCCGCTGGGGCAAGCGGGACCACGGGGCCGAGCGGAGTCACCGGCGCGACGGGCTCTACGGGGGCAGCGGGAGCCGCCGGTGCAACAGGTCCAACAGGTGTAACCGGCGGCACGGGTCCGACGGGAACCGCAGGAGCCACGGGAACCGCAGGCGCGGCGGGCGGCACTGGGCCAACGGGAGTCGGAGCAACGGGTGCAGCTGGCTCCACAGGCCCAACAGGCGCCGCAGGCGCAACGGGCTCGACTGGCGCAACAGGCGCGAAGGGCACGACGGGGGCCGGTGCAACTGGCGCAACAGGTGCGGCAGGAGTCACGGGAGTAACCGGTGCAACAGGGTCCACGGGCCCGACAGGTGCGACGGGACCGACGGTGACCTACGAAACCGTCTCGACGTCGACTTCTCAAGCGAGCCTGGCACTGAACGCAGCCAGTAATCCTCTAACCGTCAACTGCGTGACGACGGGCGCATCAGTCCTCGGCGGCGGTTTTCACATAAGCGAAAAGGAAACCGGCGTCTACGCGTCCAACCCCGTTGGCGCCACCGGGTGGGAAGTGATCGTGTACCCATTCATCTCCCTGCATACGGTTCGCTGGACGGCGTATGTCATTTGCGCGCGCTAATACCCGCTGGTGCCCCGCTGTAGCTATTTGGCACACCTCGGCGGCCGGGTCAAATGCCACACGCGATACCGATATTGATCTGCATCTGGAGGTACCGCTCTTGTCACAGGCGGTCCGTACGCACCCAGAGAGTGCGTACAAGTCGCTGCCGTCAGTTAGTGAGCAGAGTCGGGCCTTCGTGCGTCCACCCCGGGCGCACTGGGCCTCCTACCGAAAGGGTGGACCTCATGGCCGTTGCGTCCAACACGCTCCGCAAGGGAATGCTGCTCGCAGTATTTGTACTAGGGGTGTTTGCGATGCCGGCAGACGCCGCCGGCAGTTCGGTGATACACGCCTGTTACAACAACCGCACCAAAGGACACCGCACGCATGGCAATGTTCGCGTGCTCCGACCCGGTCAGCGATGCTCGTCCACTGAGAGTACCCTCAGCTGGAGCGTGACGGGCCCGCGAGGAGCCACTGGGCTCGGCGGCACTCAAGGACTTGCCGGCGTCCCGGGAGTATCGGGAGCGACCGGACCAACAGGTCCGGCAGGCGAAGGGCATCCCAGTGTCATACCCGGCCAGCCAGGTCCCACAGGCCCGACCGGCATCAGCGGCGCTACCGGGCCAACCGGCGAAAGGGGCGCAACCGGGACTGCCGGTGCGACTGGGGCCACAGGTTCGAGTGGTCCCACGGGCGCCACTGGATCCGCCGGGGGGCGCTCACCGGCGCCACCGGCGCCGCGGGCACGACGGGCGCCCAGGGCGCGACCGGTGTCACCGGCGCGACGGGCTCTGCGGGCGCAGCGGGAGCCGCCGGTGCAACAGGTGCGGCAACAGGTGTAACCGGCACCACGGGGGCAACTGGTGAAGTCGGTGCCACAGGTGAAGCCGGGGCAACGGGTGCCAGGGGTGAAGCGGGCGCAACGGGTGCGACAGGTCAAACGGGGCTGACGGGAGCTACCGGCGAAAGCGGCGCCACTGGTGAAGCGGGTACAGCCGGTGCCACAGGTGAAGCGGAGCGACGGGCCCGACGGGTGTCACCGGGGCGACTGGCGCCACGGGCTCGGTTGGCGCGAGCGGCGAAGCCGGAGCTTCTGGCGCAACCGGCAGCACGGGAGCAACTGGTGCAGTGGGTCCCACGGGTGAAGCCGGCGCAACGGGCGCGACCGGTCAAACCGGGGGCACCGGCGCCACCGGTGAAGCGGGTGCGACCGGCTCGACAGGCGCCGCTGGTGCAACCGGCGCAAACGGCGCCGCCGGTGCGACTGGTGCCGCAGGTGCAACGGGCTCAGCTGGAGCCAGTGGCGAACACGGTTCCACCGGCGCAACCGGGTCGTCGGGAGCGACGGGCAGCACAGGCGCGACGGGGTCCACCGGAGCCTCTGGGGCAGTGGGAGCCGCCGGTCCCACGGGCGTAGCCGGCTCGACCGGAGCAACGGGGTCGATCGGGGCGACCGGCACAACGGGCGCGGCCGGGGCCGCTGGAGTCACCGGCGCAGCCGGTGGAACCGGTCCAACCGGCGCGAGTGGGGCATCCGGAACGACAGGCGCCGCGGGACCTAGCGGCGTCACTGGCGCCACCGGTCTCACCGGGGCCACCGGGGGAACCGGAGCTACCGGGCCTACCGGGTCGCTCTCGGCGCTCGACTATCGGTTCGGCACCACCGCGGAAACGAACGGAACCTTCCAGGACCGGACGTCCTCGCAAGTCTCCTGCGGCACAGGCGACGTTGCGATCAGCGGAGGTGCCGAAAACTTCAGCACCAAGGGGCTTGCCCTCGCTGCCTCCTTCGGTGTTCCCGCATCGGGCCCCACCGGATGGAAGGTGGAAATGGTCGAAACGTCCGCGGCTGGCTTCAACGGGAGAGGGAAGTTCCGGGTATTCGTGGTCTGCACGGCGCAACCGGTGGGTGGCGTTCAGACCGAAGAAGTCGAATCGATATCGGGCGAATCAGGGCCAACCGGTCCGAGTGGCGAAACGGGTGCCACCGGTCCAACCGGCCCCACTGAATAAGCAGGAGGTACGGGACGACGAGTTGACTAATCGACTCAGTGCGCTGCGGCTCCCTTGAGCCGTAGCGCACCCGCGCGCAAGTTTCGATTCTCGCGTTGCTCGGCGGTCATGCGCTCGACCCTAGGAGTCGCGATCAGCGCCGGCGGCAAAGCGATCAGCAACGTCACGATGCGGTACGCGAACACCGCGAGCACCGCGTCGGCCAGCGGCACTCCCACCCACGTGTAGGCGAGCGGCATCAGTACCTCCGTTATGCCCACGCCCGCGAGCGGCAAGCCGCGCGGTGTCATCGCGTACCCGGTCGCGTACGCGAGCATCGAGACGGTCCAGCGGGAGGTGAATGCCGAACATCCGCAAGCCCCGCCCACGTCGAGAACAGTTCGCCCACCCAGTACAGGCCGATGCCGATCCATGCGGGGTAGTGCTCGCGGCGTGGCGACGCCATCTCGCGCACGAGGTGCATCGCCGCGACGCCGTGCCACGACGGTGTTGCGAAGCCAATAGCCGAGGCGCGTGCGGTGACGCCGGAACGCGAGCCACAGCGCGATCAGCCGCGCCCACCGGGACCGCGATCGCCCACGTCGTCGCGAGCCCGTCGTCGACGTCCGGCGCGCCGAGCAAAAGCAGTGCGCATACCCATGCGACGGGCGCGAGCGCCGCGTACTCGAGCGCGCCCAGCCCAAGCACCCGGATGCGCGCCTGATCGCGCGAGGCGCCGAGGCCCTGAAGCGCGCGACTGATCGACCGCGAAGCCGCCGCCGACGACGAACACGCCGAAGCCCGCGGAGACGAGCGCGAGCGACTGGCCCGATCGTGAGCTTGGATCCTTGGCGCAAGCGCATCGTCGTGCGGTACGCGAGCGTGTAGCCGAAGTAGCAGAGCGCGCGGCCCCCGACGATCGCGACCAGCCAAATCGGCGTGAAGTGATGAACGACGTGTGCGACGGCCGAGAATCCGGCGATCACGGTCATCACGAGCGCGGTGCAAATCGCGACGCCCGAGCGCCACCGCAGAAAGCAGCGGCGGTCGCTTGCCGAGCTCCAAAACCCACTTGCGCGCTGTTCGGAGCCCCATCATCCTGCCTTCTCGTACTACCCGCCGCGCGAGTCACGCGCTGCGGTCGCTAGGACGACGTCGTGGCCAAGAGCGGGGCGCGCCCTACGGCCGACGCCAGCCGAGCGCACTGGCGCCGGCATCAGCGCGCACGCGACGATCACGAGCACGAAGCCGAGCGACTGAAGCACGATCCCCATGACCGTCGCGGGCATCGGATCGCCGAAGACGGCGAGGCCGCCGGCGATTCCCGCGATGTTCGCGGCGGTCCCAGTGACCGCGATCACGGGCACCGCCTCGCCGTCCTGAAGCGCACGCGCGGAGGCGTAGAAGGCGACGATCGAAGCGAGAATCGCGACGAGGAGCCAAGGACTCAGCAGAAGCGCGAGCGGACCGTGCGCGAGGCTGATGCCCGTGAGCGCCTTGATCGAGGTGTCCGAGACGCCGAACAGGACCCCTGCCGCAGCGCCGAGCATCACGCCGTTGTGGTGCTTCGGGCCTCCGCGCACGTGCGGGCCTGCGATGAGGAGCCCGCCGAATCCGAAGAGGCTGCCCTCGAAGGAGATCATCGCCGCCGGCGAGAACTGCGAATGCGCGCCGTGGATCGCGGGCTGCGTGAGACCGAGGAGCACGAGCGCCGCGGCGATGAGCCACAAGCCGAGCCGCTGGCGCGGCCCGACTTCGAAGCCGAAGAGGCGGTCCGCCATAACGGCGATCAGCACGACGCCCGCCGCCAGCGCGACCTGCACGACGGACATCGGCGCGAGAGCGAGGGCGGCGACGTGCAGCGCCCCAGCTCCCGCACGCGACGATCATCCCGATCGTGAACCACTTCGACGAGTAGAGCTGCGGCGGCGGAGCGCAAGGGGTGGCGCATGCTCACCGTCGGCGCGGTGTTCGCGCCGCGGTACTTGAAGAAGAAGCCGAGGTTCGCGGCGACGGCGCAAGCGAGCGCGAGCAGGATGCCGATTCCGAGGCTGAGCGTCATCGGGGGCGCTCGCCAGCAGCGCGAGCGTGGGGCAGGCAAAAGGAAGATGGGCAAGAGGGAAGGTTGGAAGGCTCGGGAGGTGAGCTTGTCTCGCAGGGGGAATCGGTGCCGCCGCGCGTGAGTATTAGGGGACGGCGCCGCGCTAGGCATATTATCGGTGCCCACCTGAGCGCAACCTAAATGGCGAACGGGGTCCTGCGGGGCGCTCCCGCCCACCAGGCCTAAAGCGCCGGCGTCTGTGCCGCCGGCAGCTCCGAGCAGAGCTTTGCGCGCCATCCTGACCCGTCGCGTCCGAGCCGGGATGACGCGCGCCGCTCGCTAGCTCTTCTCCGAGGTTTCCTCCTCGGGCACCTCGAGCTCAGGCAGGCTCTCGACGAAGCCCTCGTCGGCGTTGTCCCGCGCCGATCTTCTCGAGTGACGCGAGATCGGAGTGGTACTCGGAGCCGTACTCGCCGAAGCCCTCGCCGCCCGTGAGACCGAGTTCGGCGGCGATCTCCTCCTGGTCGAGGAGGCCCAACCTCGTCGATCGCGCGCGGCAGCGGTTCGGAGGGTTCGATCTCGATCCTCCGGTAGCGCTTGAGCCCCGTCGCGGCGGGGATGAGCTTGCCGATGATCACGTTCTCCTTGAGGCCGTTCAGGCGGTCGATCTTGCCTTCGAGCGCGGCGTCCGTGAGCACCTTCGTCGTCTCCTGGAAGGACGCGGCGGAGAGGAACGAGTCCGTGTTCAACGACGCCTTCGTGATCCCGAGGATGATGTCCTCGTAGGAGGCCTGCTCGCCCTTCGCCTTCCCGACTTCGCTCGTTGACCGTTGAGGAGCACCGAGCGATCGACGAGCTGCCCGGGCAGGAAGTCCGTGTCGCCCTTCTGGTCGACCTGAACGCGCTTGAGCATCTGGCGCACGATCAGCTCGATGTGCTTGTCGTTGATGTCCACGCCCTGGGACTTGTAGACCTCCTGCACCTCGTGCACGAGGTACTGCTCGGTCTCGGTGCGGCCGCGGACGGCGAGGAGCTCGTGCGGGTACAGCGAGCCCTCGTTGAGCTGCCTGCCCGCCTGCACCTTTTCACCGGCCTTCACGAACAGGCGCGTGCGACGCGGGAACGAGTAGCGGTTCTCTTCGTCCGCCTTGTCCGTGATCACGACCGTGAGCGCCTTCTCGGACTCCTCGATCGAGATCACGCCATCCTGTTCGGCGATCTTCGCCAAGACCCTTCGGCTTGCGCGCCTCGAAGAGCTCGACGACGCGCGGCAAGCCGTGCGTGATGTCCGCGCCCGCGACGCCCCCGGTGTGGAACGTACGCATCGTGAGCTGCGTGCCAGGCTCGCCGATCGACTGCGCCGCGATGATGCCCGACGGCGTCGCCGATCTGCGCCCTCTGGCCGGTCGCGAGCGAGCGGCCGTAGCACGCCTGGCACACGCCCGAGGGCGCCTTGCACTTGAGCACCGAGCGCACCGGAACAGTCACGTTCGTGCCCTTGTCGTGTTCCTCGGCGAAGACCTCGACGAGCTCCGCGAGCTCCGGACGGCCGATTTCGGCGCCCTCCTCGACGAGCACTCGCCCACGCTTCGTCGTGATCTTTTCCGCGGCGATGCGGCCGACGAGGTTCTCGTTGACGTCCCCGCCCGGCACCCACACGGACATCTCGATGTGCTCCTCGGTGCCGCAGTCGAGTTCGCGCACGATCACGTCCTGCGCGACGTCGACGAGGCGACGCGTGAGGTAGCCCGAGTCTGCGGTGCGAAGCGCCGTGTCCGCGAGGCCCTTGCGAGCGCCGTGGGTCGAGATGAAGTACTCGAGCACCGACAAGCCCTCGATGAAGTTGGACTTGATCGGGCGCTCGATGATTTCGCCCTTCGGGTTCGCCATGAGGCCACGCATGCCACCGAGCTGACGGATCTGCTTGAACGATCCGCGCGCGCCGGAGTTGGCCATCATGAAGATCGGGTTGAGGCTGTCGAGGTTCTTGACCATCATGTCCGCGATCTCGTCGGTAGCCGCGTTCCAGCGCTCCACGATCGCCTCGTGACGCTCCTCTTGCGTGATCAGGCCCATGTCGTACTGATCGGAGATCTCAGCGACCTGCTGCTCGTAGCGCTCGAGGATCTTCGGCTTGTCCTCCGGCACGACGACGTCGTTCTTGGAGATCGTCACACCCGCCTGCGTGGCGTAGTGGAACCCGAGATCCTTGAACGCGTCGAGGACGAGCGAGATCGTCGCCGCGCCGTAGCGCTGCACGAGCGATTCGATCAGGAACGTCGTGTCGCGCTTCTTCATCGACTGGTTGACGTACGAGTACTTCGAGGGCTCGAACTCGTCGCCCAGCGCCTGCGCGATCGCGCGTTCGATGCGGTCGTTGTAGATGATCCGCCCCACCGTCGTGAGCACATGCCCGCCTACGCGCTTGAACGGGCGGTACTCCGCGACGTCGTGGAGCTTCACCACGCCCGCCTCGTAGGAGAGCTCCGCCTCCTGCGCCGTCCGGAAGACGTGCGGGCGCGGCTCCGAGGAGGGCCACTTGCCGTTCGCGAGCAGCTCGCCCTGCTCCTCGAGCTCCTGTGGCTCGGGGCCGTAGGTGAGGTAGTAGGCGCCGAGGATCATGTCCTGCGTCGGCGTCGCGAATGGCGCGCCGTGCGCGGGGCTCAGGATGTTGTTGGAGGAGAGCATCAGGATGCGCGCCTCCGCCTGCGCCTCCGCGGAGAGCGGCAGGTGGACCGCCATCTGGTCGCCGTCGAAGTCCGCGTTGAAGGCGTGACAGACGAGCGGGTGCACCTGGATCGCCTTACCCTCGACGAGGATCGGTTCGAAGGCCTGGATGCCGAGACGGTGAAGCGTCGGCGCGCGGTTCAGGAGCACGGGATGCTCGTGGATGACCTCCTCGAGCACGTCCCACACCTCGGGGATCATCGCGTCGACCATCTTCTTCGCGGCCTTGATGTTCTGCGCCTGCTTACGCTCCGCGAGCCGCGCCATGATGAACGGCTTGAAGAGCTCCAGCGCCATGAGCTTCGGAAGCCCGCACTGGTGCAGCTTCAAGTACGGGCCCGCGACGATCACCGAGCGGCCCGAGTAGTCGACGCGCTTGCCGAGCAGGTTCTGGCGGAAGCGCCCCTGCTTGCCCTTGAGCATGTCCGAGAGTGACTTCAGCGGACGGTTGCCCGGGCCCGTGACAGGCCGCCCGCGCCGGCCGTTGTCGAAGAGCGCGTCAACGGCCTCCTGGAGCATGCGCTTCTCGTTGTTCACGATGATCTCGGGCGCGCCGAGGTCGAGCAGCCGCTTGAGGCGGTTGTTGCGGTTGATGACGCGCCTGTAGAGGTCGTTGAGGTCGGACGTCGCGAAGCGCCCGCCGTCGAGCTGCACCATCGGGCGCAGCTCCGGCGGGATCACGGGGACGGCGTCGAGGACCATTTGCTCGGGCTTGTTACCCGACTGGATGAACGCGCTCACGACCTTCAGACGCTTGACCGCGCGCGCTTGCTTCTGGCCCTTCGCGGTGCGCACCTGATCTTCGAGCTCCGTGCGTTCGGCCTCGAGGTCGACCTGGTCGAGGAGGTCGCGAACAGACTCCGCGCCCATGCCGCCGCGGAAGTACTCGCCGAAGCCGTACGGCGAGCCGAAGCGCTCCTTGAGCTCACGGAAGGTCGTCTCGTCGTGCTCGATCTGCTTCGGTTCCATCGTCTTGAACATTTCCCACACGCGGCGCATGCGATCCGCGGCGTCGTCGATGTAGGCTTCGGTGTCGGCGATGTCCGCCTCGAGGCTCTTGCGGACCTCCTTGAGCAGCTTGTCGCGCTCTTCGTCGGAGATCTTCTTGAGGTTCACCTCGAGCGAGTCCGCCCACAGGTGGTCTTCTTCGGAGAAGCCGGTCTGCTTGCCGGTCTGCAAGTACTGCTCGCGGCGCTCGAGCGACTCCCTGAGCTCGAGCACGCGCGCTTCGCGCTCGGAGGTATATGCGTCAAGGACCTTGTTGACCTCCTTCTCGAGCTTGTCGAGGTCCTTCGCGCGCGCCTCGTCGTCGACCCAAGTCACGATCGACGCGGCGAAGTAGAGGACCTTCTCGAGCTCCTTCGGCGGCATGTCGAGCAGGTAGCCGATGCGGCTCGGGACGCCCTTGAAGAACCAGATGTGGCTGACGGGAGCCGCGAGGTCGACGTGCCCCATACGCTCGCGGCGAACCTTCGAGCGGGTCACCTCGACGCCGCAACGCTCGCACACGATGCCCTTGTAGCGGACGCGCTTGTACTTGCCGCAGTAGCACTCCCAGTCCTTCGTCGGGCCGAAAATGCGCTCGCAGAAGAGCCCATCCTTCTCGGGCTTGAGCGTGCGGTAGTTGATTGTCTCGGGCTTTGTTACCTCGCCGTGGCTCCAGCTTCTGATCTGCTTGGAGGAGGCGAGCGATATCTCGATCGCGTCGAAGTTGTTGATGTCGATCATTTACTGCTCCTCGCTGAGCTCACCCTCGGGGAGCTCGATGTCGCCTAGGTCAAGATCCTGCACCCCGTCGAGCGCCAGCTCCCCCTCGAGCGGCTCGCCCCCTCCGTTGGCGGACTCGGCCGACTCCGTCTGACCGACGTCGTCGGCGAGGCCCTCCGCGCCTGCGCCCTCGCCCTCGGCATCGCCGTCGGCATCGCCGTCGAGCGATCCCTCGCCCTCGACGTCCTCATCGGCGCTCTCGCCGCCCGGTCCGCGCACGCCCGCGAGATCGATACCGAGCTCCTCGGCGGCGCGGAGGAGGTCGTCGTCTTCGTCGCGTAGCTCCGTGCGCTCGCCCTCTTCGGAGACGACGTTCACGTCGAGCGCGAGCGACTGCATCTCCTTGAGGAGCACCTTGAACGACTCGGGGATCGAGGGCTCCGCGATGTTCTCGCCCTTCACGATCGCCTCGTAGGCCTTCACGCGGCCGACCGTGTCGTCGGACTTGATCGTGAGCATCTCCTGCAGCGTGTAAGCCGCGCCGTAAGCCTCGAGCGCCCAGACCTCCATCTCGCCGAAGCGCTGGCCGCCGAACTGCGCCTTGCCGCCGAGCGGCTGCTGCGTCACCAGCGAGTAGGGCCCCGTCGAGCGCGCGTGGATCTTGTCGTCGACGAGGTGGAGCAGCTTGAGGATGTACATGTGACCCACGCTCACCTGCTCCGCGAAGGGCTCGCCCGTGCGGCCGTTGTAGAGCGACATCTTCCCGGACGCGCGCGCGCCAGGACGGCGGCTCGTGTCGACGTCCATGCGGATCGCGCCCTTGTGCTGCTGCTGCCAATTCACGAGCGCGTCGTCGACGTCCTCCACCGTCGCGCCGTCGAAGACGGGCGTGGCGATGTACACGGGCGCGCCGTTGCCGTTGCCGTTGTGCGCGCCGTTGCTCGACTTCGCGGCCGACTGCGCCTGCTGGTAGGCGGGTGAGCCATCGTCGTACCAGCCGTTCGCGGCGACCCACCCGAGATGCGCCTCGAGGATCTGGCCGACGTTCATGCGGCTCGGCACGCCAAGCGGGTTCAGGATCACGTCAACCGGCGTGCCGTCCTCGAGGAACGGCATGTCCTCGACCTCGACGATCTTCGAGATCACGCCCTTGTTGCCGTGACGGCCCGCGAGCTTGTCGCCCTCGGAGATCTTGCGCTTCTTCGCGACGAGCACACGCACGAGGTCGTTGACGCCCGGCGGCAGGTCATCCCCCTCGTCGCGGCTGAACGTCTTCACGTCGATCACGACGCCGCCCTCGCCATGGGGCACCTTGAGCGATGTGTCGCGCACCTCCCGCGCCTTCTCCTTGAAGATCGCACGGATCAGCTTCTCCTCGGCGGTGAGCTCGGTCTCGCCCTTCGGCGTGACCTTGCCCACGAGGAGATCGCCCGATACGACCTCGGCGCCGACGCGCACGATGCCGCGGTCGTCGAGGTTGCGCAGCGACTCCTCCGAGCGGTTCGGGATGTCACGCGTGATCTCCTCGTCGCCGAGCTTCGTCGTGCGCGCGTCGATCTCGTACTCCTCGATGTGGATCGAGGTGAGCTCGTCGTCGGATACGAGGCGCTTGGAGACGACGATCGCGTCCTCGAAGTTGTAGCCCTCCCAGGACATGAACGCGACGAGCAGGTTGCGCCCGAGCGCCATTTCGCCCTGGTCCGTGGAGGAGCCATCGGCGAGCACCTCGCCCGCCTTCACCTTCTGGCCTGTGCGCACGAGCGGCTTCTGGTGGATGATCGTCCCTTGGTTCGAGCGCATGAACTTCTGCAGCTCGTATTCGTCCTTGCTGTTCGAGCCCTCGATGACGATTTCGTTCGCGTCGACGTAGCCGATCGTGCCCGCGCTCTTCGCAAGCAGGACGTCACCGGAGTCGACCGCGGCGCGGCGCTCCATGCCGGTGCCGACGAGCGGCGCGTCGCTAGTGAGCAGCGGCACCGCCTGCGCCTGCATGTTGGAGCCCATCAGCGCGCGATTGGCGTCGTCGTGCTCCAGGAAGGGGATCATCGCCGTCGTCACCGACCAGATCTGCTCGGGCGAGACGTCGAGGAGGTCGACTTCCTTGGGGCCAACCGTCACGTACTGGCCGGCCTGCGTGCGGCAGAGGATTTCCGAGCCCTTGAGGCGTCCGCTCTTCGGGTCGATCGGCGTGTTCGCCTGCGCGACGATCCACTCCTCCTCCTGTGTCGCGTCGAGGTGCACGATCTCGCCGGTGACGACGCCCTCCTTGACGATGCGGTAGGGAGTCGTGACGAAGCCGTGTTCTGAGACTTCCGCGTACGAGGAGAGCGAGCCGATGAGGCCGATGTTCGGTCCCTCGGGGGTCTCGATCGGGCACATGCGCCCGTAGTGCGTCGGGTGCACGTCGCGCACCTCGATCGGCGCGCGCTCGCGCGTGAGGCCGCCGGCGCCGAGCGCCGACAGGCGGCGGCGGTGCCTGAGCCCCGCGAGCGAGTTCGTTTGGTCCATGAACTGCGACAGCTGCGAGGAGCCGAAGAACTCCTTGAGCGCCGCGACGACGGGGCGGATGTTGACGATCGTCTGCGGCGTGATCGTGTCCGCGTCTTCGGTCGTGAGGCGCTCGCGCACGACGCGCTCCATGCGGTAGAGGCCGATCCGGAAGGCCTCCTGGATCAGCTCGCCGACAGTGCGCAGGCGGCGGTTGCCGAAGTGCTCGTACTCGTCGAGGTGCTTCGCGACGGGCTCGCGCGGAAACATCGCGGCCTCCGCTGCGTAGTCCTTGATCTCCGACTCCGTGTCCTCGGGCATACCGAGGAGCTTCGGGAGCTGCACGAGCTCCTTGACGAGGGCGATGATGTCCTCGTGTGTGAGCGTGCGCGTGTCGATGTCTACGTCCAAGCCGAGCCGCGAGTTGAGCTTGTAGCGGCCGACGCGCGTGAGGTCGTAGCGCTTGGGATCGAAGAAGAGCTGCTGCAGGAGCGCCTTCGCGCCTTCGACGCTCGGCGGCTCACCGGGGCGCTGCTTCTTGAACAGCTCGATCAGCGAGCCGTCTTCTGAGCGCGTCGCTTCGGTGTCCGCGTCGATCGTGTTGCGGATGTAGATGGAACCGTCGAAGAGCTTCAGGATGTCCTCGTCGCCGACGTAGCCCATCGCGCGTAGGAGGACGGTCACTGGAAGCTTGCGCTTGCGGTCGATGCGGACGTACACGCGGCCCTTCTTGTCGATCTCGAGCTCGAGCCAGGATCCGCGCGCGGGCATGAGGTTCGCGACGAACACTTGCTTCTCGGGGTCCTTGGGCTCCATGAGGTAGGCGCCCGGCGAACGCACGAGCTGCGTGACGACGACGCGCTCCGTGCCGTTGATGACGAACGTGCCCCGGTCGGTCATCCACGGGAAGTCGCCCATGAACACGGACTGCTCGCGGATCTCGCCCGTCTCGCGGTTGATGAATGCGACGGTGATCGTGAGCGGCCTCGCGTAGGTGAGGTCCTTCTCCCGGCACTGATCGAGCGAGGCGACGGGCTCGTCGAACGTGAGCTCGCCGAACTGGACGGCGAGGTTACCCGTGTAGTCCTCGATCGGCGAGACGTCGTCGATCGTCTCGCGCAAGCCGCCCTTCTTCGGGTCGGTGAGCCGCTCGAACGAGAGGCGCTGGATATCGATGAGGTTCGGGACTTCGAGGGGGGTGGTCAGACGCGCGAAGGTACGGCGCGTCCGCAGAGCGTCGGCAACAGCCAAAGAACTACTCCTTCAACGAGGGGAGAACGAGAAGAACGGGCACAAATACGGGCACGAAGAGGCGCGCAACGGCACTAGAAGTGCGTGCACGCGCGCGACCTGTCAAGATAGCACACACCAGCGCCACCCTTAAGTGGGCCGGCCGGCGGTCACGGACCCCGCTCCCGAGGTATCGCGTATGTGGCGCGAGCTCGTACCTGGAGCAGCTGCGGCTATATGCCAGCCGCAGGGAACTGTAGCGGAAAATGCAGGGGATTGGAAGGTTTGTGGACGGGCGTCGGGTGGTCGCTGAACGGCCGCCGCGCGCGCCCCGTAGCTGGTGCACGGCCGCGAGCGGGCGATCGGACGAGCGTCAGGCGGCGGCCACGTAGTTCGGATCGACCAGCTACCCCTACTTCAGTTCGACCTTGGCGCCGGCCTCCTCGAGTTCCTGCTTGAGCTTGTCGGCCTCGTCGCGTTCGATGCCCTCCTTGACCGGCTTTGGCGCCTCGTCGACGAGCGTCTTCGCCTCCTTGAGCCCAAGGCCGGTGGCCGAGCGCACGACCTTGATCACCTGGATCTTCTTGTCGCCCGCTTCGGCGAGCACGACGTTGACGGTGGTCGGGCCTTCATCGTCGGCCCCTGCGCCGTCGCCTCCGCCTTCGCCGCCTCCTGCGACCGCGACGGGCGCGGCCACTGCGGCGGCGGACACGCCGAACTCCTCCTCGAGCGCCTTGATGCGCTCGGAGAGCTCGAGGACCGAGATGCCCTTGAGCTCCTCGATCCAGTCCTCGGTGGTTGTCTTCGTTGCCATCAGTTCTCCTTGGTTGTCTCGGAGGCATCCGCGTCATCGGCAACTGGCTCGCTGCCGTCTGGCTGCGCCTCGTTCTCGTCTTGTCCGTCCTGCCCGCTCGCCTCAGGCGTCTCGGGCTCTGCTGCGGTTTCAGTCTCTGTTGGCGCCTCTGCCTCTGCGGGTGCCTCCGCCTCCGCGGCTGGTTCATTCGCGACCGGCTGCTCTGCAGGTGCCTCCGCCTCTGCCTCTGCGGCTGGCTCCTCTGCGGCCGGCTCCTCGGTGGGCGCCTCTGCCTCTACGGCTGGTGCCTCGGCCGCGGGCTCCTCGGCGGGCGCCTCCTGCTCCTTCTGCTCTTGCACCTGGCCAAGGGCCACCGCGAGGCCGCTGATGAGCGCGTTGAGGGTGCGCACGAGACCACTCACGGGGGAAGCGACGACCCCCACGAGCTGGCCGTAGAGGACTTCGCGGGCGGGCAGGCGCGAGAGTGCCGTGAGCTCTTCGGGCGCGAGCTCCTGCGCGCCCATCACCGCACCCTTGAAGGGCAATAGCTGCGTCGCGCGCGCCTGGTCGGCAAGCGTCTTCGCCGCGAGCGCGGCGTCGCCGCGCACGAACGTGAGCGCGGTCGGTCCTTCGAGCAGGCCCGTGACGCCCTCCTTGCCGGCCTGCGCAGCGGCCCGTTCGGTGAGCGAGTTCTTGACGACGCGGAATGTCGCGTCGGCGTCGCGCAGCTTCGTCCGCAGTTCGGCGGCTGCGCTTACCGTCAGCCCGCGGTAGTCGACCGCGATGACCGTCTCTGCAGCCTCCAGCTCGCTCGCGAGCGCGTCGATCGTTGCGGCTTTTTGCTCTCGATTCAAAGGGGCTCCTATCCCGGTCTTACGCTCACCGAGCCGCCGAGGGTCTTCGGGGTCCGGAAGATATGCGCTACGCGGCTGCCGCCGCGGGCGCCTCCGGAACGATATCGCGCACTCGGCCCGGGTCGACCTTCACACCGGGACCCATCGTCGAGGTCATCGTCACGGTGTGCAAGTAGCGACCTTTCGCCGCGGAGGGCTTCGCGCGGATGAGCTCCTCCATCAGCGCCGCATAGTTCTCGAGCAGCTGCTGGTCCTCGAAGCTCGCCTTCCCGATCACGAGGTGCACGATCGCCGTGCGATCGGTGCGGTACTCGACCTTCCCCGCCTTCGCTTCCTCGACCGCCTTCGCGACGTCCATTCGTCACCGTGCCGATCTTCGGGTTCGGCATCTTCCCCGCCGGTCCGAGGATGCGCCCGAGGCGACCGACCATGCCCATCAAGTCCGGCGTCGCGACCGTCACGTCGAAGTCGTCGAAGCCCTCCTCGATGCGCTTCGCGAGGTCGTCTGCGCCGACGACGTAGCGCCGGCCTCTTCGGCCTCCTTCGCCTTGTCGCCCTTCGCGAACACCGCGACCTTCACGTCCTTGCCTGCGCCATGCGGAAGCGCGATCGTGCCGCGCAGCTGCTCGTCGGCGTGGCGGACGTTGAGCGATGTGCGCACGTGCACCTCGACGGACTCGTCGAACTTCGCCTGCGCGAGGCTCTTCACGAGCGACACCGCGTCGGCGGGTGCGTAGAGGCGCTCGCGGTCCACCTGCTCGAGGGCCTCCTTGTGCTTGCGACCATGCTGCGTGCTCATGACTGCACCTCCACTCCCATCGAGCGCGCCGTGCCAGCGATGATCTTCGACGCCTGCTCGATGTCGTTCGCGTTGAGGTCCTGCATCTTGCGTTCCGCGATATCGCGCACCTGCGCGGCGGAGAGCGTCCCCACCTTGATGCGGTTCGGCTCGCCAGAGCCCTTGTCGATGCCGAGCGCTTGGCGGATCAGCACCGCCGCGGGCGGCGTCTTCGTGATGAACGTGAACGAGCGGTCCTCGTAGACGGTGATGACGACCGGGATGACCGTCCCCGTTTCGCTCACCGTCTGCGCGTTGAACGCCTTGCAGAACTCCATGATGTTGATCCCGTGCTGGCCGAGCGCGGGGCCGACAGGCGGCGCGGGCGAGGCCTGACCGGCGTTCGCCTGCAGCTTGATCGTCGTGAGGACCTTCTTCGCCATCGCTAGAGCTTCTTCACCTGGTCGAAGCCGACCTCGACGGGCGTCTCGCGACCGAAGATCGACACGAGCACCTTCAGGCGCGCCGCGTCGTCGTTGATCTCGGAGATCTCGCCCGAGAAGTCAGAGAGCGGGCCCGCGATCACCTTTACGGATTCGCCGATCGAGAACTGTGCGCGCGTGCGCGGGGCAGTCGCGACTTCGGCGCGATGGAGCAGGCGATCGACCTCGGTTTGCGTGAGCGGCACGGGCTTGTGCTCGGAGCCGACGAACCCGGTCACGCCGGGGGTTCCGCGCACGACCCCCCAGGAGTCCTCGTTGATGTCCATGTTCACAAGCACGTAGCCCGGCATCGTGCGCTTCTCCACAGTGACCTTCTGGTTGTCCTTCATCTCCGAAACGGACTCTGTGGGGACGACGACCTGGCGCACGGCGCGCTGCTGGCCGAGCGAGACGACCCTGTGCTCGAGGTTCTGCTTGACCTTGTTCTCGTGGCCGGAGTATGTGTTGATGACGTACCAGCGAAACATGTGAATTCCTAAGGGCGCGGCTCAAGCAGGCAAGATAGCCGCGAGCGGGCAGCATAGCCGCGTGGCGTCGCTATCCACCTCGCGCGCGCGCCTCAGAGGATCGAAGTTGACGATCTTCTGGGCGATCCAGTCGGCGACGCCGAGGTAGATGCCCGCGACGATGACGAACCCGAGGACGACGGCGGTCGCCTGCGTCGTCTGCCGCCGGTCTGGCCACTGCATGCGCTGGAGCTCCGCCCAGCTCGCGCGCAGGAACGCGACCGCGCGCGCGAAGATCGATTGGCGTTCACCGCGCTGCTCGGAACGACCGCGAGCGCGCCGGCGTCCGGGCTCGGGACGGTCGCCCGCGAGCGCTCCCGCTGCCGCCTCCCCCGCCGTTGCCGCCGCCATCGACGCCGTCCTGTTCTTCCTCGCCAGCCTCACCGAGCGTCGCAACGCCGACTTCGCCGTTGCCCTCGCCGTTTGTCCCGTCGACCTGTTCCTCCTCGAGCGCCCCGCTCTCGATCGCGCTCTCGAACTCGCTCGCCCCGCCACCGACGGCCGGCGGTGGTCCCGCGGGCACGCTCGCATCGGCGGCGCCGCGCGCGAGCGCGGCATCGAACTCGTCGACCTCTCCGGAGGCGTGCGCGACAGGGCTCGGCGGCCCCTCTTCTACAGGAAGCGAAGACGAGGGAGACTGCGAGGAGCCTGCACCTGCGGGAGAGGTCGCGCGGGCGGCCCCAGCGCGGGACTCGCGGCTATCAGCCGGCGCCCCCCCGCCCCGACGCCCTCTGCGCTTTGCGCGTTTGCGGTCACGGGCCACGGCGAGAGTGCTCCGCTAGCGGGTCTCCCGATGGGAGGTGTGCTTTCGACACCAACGGCAGTACTTGCGCAGGGAGATCCGATCGGGATTGTTGCGCTTGCTCTTATTCGTCTGGTAGTTCCGACGCTTGCACTCCTCGCACGCGAGGGTGACAGCGATTCGGACGTCTGTGCGGGCCATGCGGGCGACCCCTGCGTGGTTGGTTTTGCGCGCTGGGCGAAAAAAACCCCCGCCCAAGCGAGGTGCATTGAAGTCTAGCGCGCGTGTTGGAGCACTGCCGCGGCAGCGGCCCTGGGGTACCGGCGCCCTCGCCGGTACCCCTCTAACCCTCCCGCTCTAGAGCTGTTCGAGCGGCGTTTCGACTTCGGTGAACGTGTTCGCCGCGAGCTTGATCGGCGGCACGTTGACCGTGAAGATGCCGACCTGCTCCTTGCTGATTTGGTTGCCCTTGACGACCGTGCCTTCGAGCTTCGTGACGGCGCTGAAGATCTCGATGCCCGCCGTCTTCCTGAGCGGCGTGTCTTCGTCGCCCGGCTTGCCTGCGTCGCCGGTCGAGCCGTTTAGGCTCAGCTGGTTGTCGATGAAGCGGTTGCCGTTGAGGTCCTGATCCGGCGTGTGGCTGTGCAGCGTGATGCCGGGGAGGCCGCTGTCGTTCGCGACGTTGCCGCGCACGAGGTTGTCGTAGACACCGCCGCCTGGTAGCGGCGACGCGAGGAGGATGCCGGCGCCACCGCCGAGGATCCCGTCCTCGAGCGCGACGTTGTCGACGATCTTGTTGTCGTAGATGCCCGCCTTCGACGGCTGCGTCTTGC
Source organism: uncultured bacterium (assembly GCA_963768005.1). Classification (GTDB taxonomy): domain Bacteria; phylum Actinomycetota; class Thermoleophilia; order Solirubrobacterales; family Solirubrobacteraceae; genus Palsa-744. The sequence continues at coordinate 186,978 of CAVYGD010000005.1, read as the reverse complement.
CGCCGACGAACGCTTCCGGACTGTGTCCCGCAAGCGTGATGCCGCAGTCTTCGATGTTCGCGATCGACTTGTTGTGCGCGATCACGTTGTGCGCGGTCGGACCGGTCTCATCCGTGAGCAGGATCCCTCCGGCGTTGCCGATGACGAGGTTTTCGACTACGCGCGAGTGGCTCGTGCCCATGAGGTGAAGCCCCTCGCCGCAATCTCCGGGTGCCGCGCCTTCGCCTGCGCACTCGCCTTCGGGGTGGGGCAGCTTGTTGCCGCGGTCGTTTTCGCGCACTTCGTTGTGGACGATCGAAACGCCCCACGTGCTCAGGACGAGGATGCCCTCGAAGTTCGCCGCCTTGACGGTGAAGCCCTTGACGAGCGATCCCGCGGCTCCCGGGCCTTCGAGCTTGATGCCGTTGTGGAGCCCTTCCGCGTCGATCGTGGGGACGCCGACGCCGATCAGCTTCACGCGCTCGGTGATGATCACTTCTTCGTCGTAGCTCCCCGCGAGCACGGTGATCGTCGAACCCGGCTTCGCCTTCGCGAGCGCTTCCGCGATCTTCTTGCACGGGGCTTTCTTCGAGCACGGCGCGCCGACTTCCCCGGACGCCGAGACGAAGAGCGCGTGCTGCTTGCCGTGGTGGGGCTTTTCGGGCCCTTCGCCGTAGCCTCCGTACCCGCTCTTGCCGGGTCCGTGGGCGAGGGCGCTGCCGGTGAGCGCGAGGGCGGCGGCGGCGGTAATCAGGGGCGCCGCGATCCGAAATCGTGTCGTCATGACATCCCCTCCTTGAGGGCTAACCAGGACTCTTTCCAGTGGTAGCGCGCGAGCCTATCACCTGCTCCACACGCTCGTGCGCGAGTCCGTTTCAGGGGTCAAGTAACCGTTGTGCGCGACCGATAGGGTCGCGCAGCGCAACGCGCTTTAGTTCCCCAAAAAGACACACGGAGGCATGCCATGCACCTGCCCGAGCCGATCCCGCCGGTGGTCCAAGACGAGTCGTTCGCCGGCATCACCTACCACATCCGCGGCGCCCTCGTTCCGGAGCTCCAGGTCGAGGTCGGCCAGCAGAGCGTGATGTTCGAGCACCACGTGATGCTTTGGAAGCAGACGCAGGTGGATGTCGAGTTGCGCAAGCTTCCCGGTGGCGTCAAGCGCAAGATCGCTGGGCTCGACTTCTTCGTCACGAAGACGGCCGGCGCCGGGCGGATCGCCTTCTCGCGCGACTCCGCGGGCCAGTGCATACCGTTGCACCTCTCGCAAGGCCAGGGGCTCGATGTGCGCGAGCACCAGTTCCTCGCGGCGAGCGACAACATCGACTACTCCTACGAACGGATCAAGGGCGTCCAGAACATGATCCTCGGCGGCTCCGGGTTCTTCATGGACAAGTTCCGCGCGACGAACGGCGACTCGCTCGTGTGGCTGCACGGCCACGGCAACGTGTTCCTCGTCACGCTCGACCCCGGCGAGCAGATCGACGTCGAGGCGGGCGCGTGGCTCTACAAGGACCCGTCGGTGAGCCTCGAAGCGAAGACGATGGGGCTGAAGTCGGGGATGTTCGGCGGCGGCGGCAAGCTCACGTGGAACCGCTTCACGGGCCCCGGCCAGCTCGCGATCCAGACGATGTTCATCGCCCCCGCCGAGGGCGAGGGACCAGGCGCGAACAGCAACGCGAGCGCGGCCGCAAGCGGCGGCATCGCGGGCGCGCTGATCGGCGGGCTGACGGGCAATTGAGCACGGGCGCGGGCGCTGGACGCAAGCCTGGAGCCGGGCGCTGGTGAGGACCGCAGTCGCGCGGTAGGGTGAGGGCATGTCGCGTCTCCCCCACGCTCAGCTCGTCCCGATGGTGATCGAGAGCACCTCGCGCGGCGAGCGCGAATACGACATCTACTCGCGCCTGCTGAGCGAGCGGATCATCTTCCTCGGGACGCCGATCGAAGACCAGGTCGCGAACCTCATCGTCGCCCAGCTTTTGCACCTCGAGGCGGAGGACCCCGACAAGGACGTGTCGGTCTACATCAACTCGCCCGGGGGCTCGGTCTACTCGGGGCTCGCGATCTACGACACGATGCAGTTCATCAAGCCGAACGTGCGCACGATGTGCGTGGGGATCGCGATGTCAATCGCGGCGCTGCTGCTGACCGGCGGCACGAAGGGCAAGCGCGCGGCGTTGCCGAACAGCCGCATGCTGATCCACCAGCCCTCCGCGGGCTTCCAGGGCCAAGCGACCGACGTCGAGATCCAGGCGCGCGAGGTGCTCGCACAGCGCGATCGCCTCGACGAAGCGTTCGCGCTGCACACGGGCCGCTCGAAGGACGATGTCAACGCGGACATGGAACGGGACCGCTTTTTCACGGCGGACGAGGCGGTCGAGTACGGGCTGATCGACACCGTGCTCGAGAGCCACTGAGCGGGGTCCGCGAGGTACAGGCGGGCGCGATGTTCCCAATGAACCTTCCGAACGTCCTGACGGTGCTGCGGATCATGCTCGTGCCGGTCGTCGTGGTGGCGCTGCTCGGCAACTCGCCGCAGGGCGACGTGCTCGCGGCGGTCGTGTTCGCGCTCGCGTCGGCAACGGACTTCGTCGACGGCTACCTCGCGCGCGCGCAAGACAGCGAGACGACGTTCGGGAAGCTGATGGACCCGCTCGCGGACAAGCTGCTGATCGTCGCGTCGCTGATCGCGCTCGTCTCGCTTCAGCGCCTTCCCGCGTGGGTCGCGATGGTGATCATCGCACGCGAGCTCGCGGTGACGATCCTGCGGGTCGGCGCGGGGCAGCACGCGGGGGTCGTGATCGGCGCGAGCTGGCTGGGGAAGCTAAAGACGACGGTGCAGATCGTGACGGTGCTCGCGGTGATCGCGGTACAGGGCCACCCGCTGTGGCTCTCGCTGCTGATCTACGCGATGGTCGCGGTGACGGTGATCTCAGGGCTCGACTACTTCTTCGGCTTGCGCAGGCACATGCAAGCGGCGCAGGAGGCGGTCGAGAAGGCCGCGGCTCCCGCTCAGCCGCAGCGCTCCTAGGCGCGCTGCCCTCCGTCGAGCCACTCCTCCATCGTCGTTTGGTGGCGAGCGAGCTCGCCGGAGCCCACCTCGCTGCGCAACTCGGCGAGCGTCCCGTGGCGCACGGCGACGACGTTGTGCTCGTGGATCGTCTCGAGGTTCTCTTGCCGCGCGGAGACGAAGCTGGCGCCCTCGAGCTCGGGGAAGGTCTCGACGACGCCGGCGATCATCTCACGCACGCAATCCTCGACGAAGCGGGGGCGGCGGTGCGCCTTTTCGACGACCTCGACCTCGTCGGAGCGCTTCATGAGCTCGTAGATCTCGGAGGACATCGAGCCCTCGACGATCGCGAGCAGCGTGGTCGCGTCGAGCTGCGCGTCGCAGTCCTCGATGCAGCCGATGTGGAGCGTGCCGAGCCCGCGCTGGTTGTGCGTCGCGACGGGGACGCGCTCGAGCACGCGGTCGATCTCATCCTCGGAGAAGCCGTCGTCGGCGAGGCGCTCGCGGGCGCGTGAAGCAACGAGCTCCTGCGCACACGGGCACGCGGTGATGCCGGTTGCGGACACTCCGACGACCCGCCTCGTGCCGCGGGCGGACGCGATCGCGCGCCCGAAGAGCGTGTAGATCTCCTGCGTCAAGACGCCGGAGACGGGCGCGGGCTTGTGCTCGGGGTAGCGGGCGGCGATTGTCACCTCGGCGCGCTCGGCGCTTTGGCGCTCGCGCACGCGCTCGGCGATGTGCTTCGCGAGCGTCTCGGCGCGGAAGGGCGACTCGCCGAGGACGACTTCGCCGATGACCTCGTTGGCGACCTCCTCGAAGCGCGACATGTGCGCGCCCTTCTGCTCGGCGCCAAGGTCCACGAAGCAGTCGAGCCGCGCGAAGTAGAGCTCCTCGCGCACGCGGATGACCTTCTCGACGCCGGTGACCCCCACGCGCGAAAGCCCGATTGCGACTCGCGGGGATCGGGCTTGGACGTCCGGCGGATACGAAGCGCCGGGGGCTGTGGGCGCGGCGGACACGGCACGAGCAAGCCTAGCGGGGCGCACAAGCCCGGCTGGCTTGGGTTTTCAACTCCGCGCAGATTGCGCGGAGCACGGCGGCGCGATATCTGGTATCACTCCGCACTTTGGGAGGTCTAGTGATTGGGTTCGGGTTCTAGTGAGGAACCGGAGTGAGGCTCTGTTGGAGGCAGATGAGGCTCGGGAGGAGCGTCTGCAATTCGCGGCCGAGGAGGAATTCGCGGCCGGGTCGGAGGACGCTCAGGAGCCTTCCCTTGCGGGTGATCTCGATTGCGCTGACGAGATCAACGGCGACCGCGATGCCCGGGGTGGGCCCTGGGGGATTCAAGCGGGCGGAGCGGGTATCGCGGATACGCCGGATGTCGAGCCGAGCACCGATTCACTGCGCTTGTTCCTGAGCGCGATCGGGCGGGTGCCGCTGCTGAGCGCGGAGGAGGAGGTCGTGCTCGCGAAGCGGATCGAGCGCGGGGACACGAGCGCGAAGGAGCACATGATCGAGGCGAACCTGCGCCTCGTCGTGTCGATCGCGAAGAGCTACGTCGGCCGCGGCCTGACGCTGCTCGATTTGATCCAGGAGGGCTCGGTGGGGCTGATCCGCGCGGTCGAGAAGTTCGACTACCGCCGCGGTTTCAAGTTCTCGACGTACGCGACGTGGTGGATCCGCCAGGCGGTGAGCAGGGCGATCGCGGATCACGGGAGGACGATCCGGATCCCCGTGCACGTGGGCGAGCGGATCAACAAGATGATCGCGGTGCGGAGGGAGCTGACGCAGCAGCTCGGGCGCGACCCGACGCCGGAGGAGCTCGCGGCGACGCTGGGGCGCCCCGAGGGCGAGATTCGGCGGATGCTGCACGTCACGCAGGACCCGCTCTCGCTCGAGCGCCCGATGGGGCCCGAGGAAGAGGCGGCGATCGGCGACTTCATCGAGGATCCCGCTGCGGCGTCGCCGTGGGAGCGGGCGTCGATCGCGATGCGCACGGAAGGGATCAGGCGGATGCTCGCGGCGCTGCCGCACCGCGAGCGCGAGGTGATCGAGCTGCGCTACGGGCTGCGCGGCGAACCGCTGACGCTAGAGCAAGTGGGCAGGGTGCTGCACGTCACGCGCGAGCGCGTGCGGCAAATCGAGACGCGGGTACTCAAGAAGCTCGAGGAACTGCCCGAGGCGCAGAGCCTGCGCGAGGCGGTTTAGCGCCGAGAGCGCCGGTTTGCGCCAGGTCGATATCGGCCCAGGCGCGCGGATCGAGGCGAGGGACGTGCGGCCGCGTTCCCGTTGGAACGGTTGGAGCCGCAACCGTCCGAGGGGGTGCGTACGGTGTGACTTATGATCCACATGTCACCGAGGCAGCAGGGGGATCTCGGCGAGCTTTCGGCGTTGGAGTGGCTTGAGCGCCACGGTTACGACGTGTCGCTGCCGTGGGGCCACAGCCCGGACTACGACCTGATTGCGGACGACGGCAAGGAGCTGCTGCTGGTCCAGGTCAAGACTTGCACCCGGTATCAGAACCGGCGTTGGGAGGTCATGATCTGCACGCGAGGCGGAAACCAAAGCTGGAACGGGCTCGTCAAGCGCTTCTCTCCGTCGCGATGCGATCGGCTTTTCGTGCTCGTCGCCGACGGGCGCCGCTGGTTCATCCCTGCGAACGCTGTGGGAGGAGGCACAGGCATCGCCCTCGGGGGACCGAAGTACGCCGAGTTCGAGGTCGAGCCGGGCCATCCGCTGCCATCACTCGCGGCGCACTGACCGCTATCCTCGACTCGCTCGGCGGGGTACCCGAGCGGTCAAAGGGACCAGACTGTAAATCTGGCGGCTCAGCCTTCGCAGGTTCGAATCCTGCCCCCGCCACCTGTCGGGACCAAGCCGTTCCGACGCCGCGTTATCAGCCGATCTTGTCGGCTCGGGCTCAGTCTCCGTCCGCGCCTAGCTCCGTCTTGCGCGGGGCGTACCGGGAGTGGAGCATCAGCGCGTTGCCGTCGGGATCCTCGAAGAACGCCATGTGGCAGACGCCCGTGTCGAACACGTCGCCCGAGAAGGTCACGCCACGCTCTTCGAGGGTCTTGCGTGCGGCCTCGATGTCGTCCACGTGCAACGCGATGTAGTTCTTATTGACGTGATGGCCCAGCCCCATCTTTTCCGCGTGGATCACGCTGAGCGTCAGGTTGCCGGTCTCAAACTCGGCGTAGTTGCGCTCGGGAATGTAGACCGAGCGAGGAATGCCGAGGGTCTCGCCGTAGAACTTCGCGGCGGCCTCGATATCGCGGGTCGGGATGGAGACGAAGTCGGTCGCGGTGATGAGTTGGGCGGTGTCGGTGGCCATGGATTGCTCCCTTTCGCGTCGATCGGCGGCTGCAACGGTCGCCGCTTCGACAAGGCCGCCGCTACGGTGGCTGCTTGACGGCAACCCAAGCCGAGCGATTCTACGGCAAGAAGCCCACGCCTTCTGTCCACCCCGGGGCGTACTTGGCTCCCCCAAATATGCTCAAGCGGCCACCGGCCGCGGGGGACACGCTCGCCAGGAGACTCCATCACCTCTCGCGCACCGTCACGACCGGCGAGTTCCCAGTCCTGTTCCGAAAGTCCCCCTCGGCGGGCGCTACCGCTCGGAACTCGTACTCGTGATGACCGCCCAGCCGAAAGCGATAGGCAGCACCAAATGTGCCATTGTCCCGGGCGCGCAGCGCCATAAACGTTATCCACGGACCGTAGACTCTTGCCGCACGATGCCGTTGCTTCTTGACCTTGCGCGCTTGCAGATACACCAGCTTGCCGCTCGCCGGCCTCGGCGAGGTCGTGATACGACCGGTGAGCTTTATCGTCGTGTATCGATGTACGATGCGCGGCGATATGCTCAATGACACCTTCCACGGACTTGCATCGCCAAGCAGGCTCACGCTTCCCGGCGCAGGCGCCGTCAGGCTGCCAAGACTCAGCGTTACTGTGGTGCCCATCGCATATCCTGCAGGTCCGCCTTCCGCTATGCCGTTGCCGCCATTGCCGCCGCCATCGCCGCCGCCCGTTCCACTAACGCAGCCACTCGAGCAACCGGGTTCCGAATCGCTCGCCTCACTGACTGGGAGCGTCGGCACAGACTCCGCGCGTGTGGTGTGGGTCAAGCCGTTCGCCACCGCATCCGTTACCTTCGTCGTCCCGATCGATTCGTAGACGAGCGCATAACCGACATCGGCTGTTGTGGGAACGTAGGTGGTGTCGGTCGCAGTCGGGATCGCCTGACAATCAGATTGGGACACACACCGCTTCCATTGGCCCGCTACAGGTGACGCCCATTCCTGTTCCGCGCGCGGCGTGAGTGTGGCGTTCGTCGCCGTGAGCGTGGACCCTACGCGCGAGCTCCCAATTATGGTTGGCAACTCGTCTACGGTTGGACCGTTTGCAACGGATATTCTCCCGTCGTACAGATCCGTCGTATTGCCTGCCGCCGTTTCTACATATACCCGCACCGAGTGTTCCCCGTCTGTAAGATCATTGGTATTTAGGACGATCACCCCAGTCACTTCTTGCGGGCACGGCCGAGGTGACACAAATGTTCGTTCGGTCATGGTGCCGGCTACCGTTCTACATAACCCTTCGTTTTCGTCGATGACACGTTCTGTTATGGTCCCGCCGTCGACCACGTCGCTGACGCGGTACACTCCGGATCCGCCGGGATCTGACGCCGTGAAGCTCCATTCAGCATCGCCTGCAAGTGGACTCCCGCTCTGAGGTGGACCAAACTCGCTAATCACCCGCGGAACAGTCGTGTCAAGCAAGGTGAATTGTGCTTGAGGAATCGCGACGCTCGCTATCTCCTGACTTGAAGGACAGCCGCTGTCACATGTCACTCCAATCGTCACAGAGCTCACTCTGCTCAGTTCCGCGACGTCGAGATCCACTGGTCCTTTGAATCCTTCGCCGAGATCGCGAAAGTCATAGTGAGGGTCGAGCTCGCCTGTGTGGTCGACGAACACTTGTCCGACTCCCCCAGGGCAGTGCCCACTAGCGACTTCGCACGGAGCGGCATATGCATCTAGCTCCAAAGAGTACGAGCTGATACTGATTCCTTCTGGAACGGTGTAGACATACAATCCACCTTGAAGGTTCATGTAGCCGCTCGCGTTCGGCCCAAGCTGCATGGTTAGCGCTTGGCCCGGATGCAAGCATGTCCGTTCGCCGCCGACGAAGGAGGCGCTTCCTAGCAGCTCCTCTTCGACTCCAAATACTCCGATGAGCGTCCCACCACCGGTTTGGCACACGTCCGCAACAAACGACCCCGCCCGCGCCTTGGGTACTTCGATCGCATAAGACATGGATACGACGCCGGCGACGACTCCGGTCACGAGTGACCGACGTATGCATTGCCCCAACCGTCGTGTCGACGTCGGGCTGCTTTTGCCGACGTGATTGCTTTTGATGCCCGCTGTTTTATGCCTCTGCGGCATTCCGATCCCTTTCTTTGTCAGTAGCGCTTTCGGACGACAGCTAGTTAGTGGCGCGCCTTGAGAGCACTCGTGACCGTGGCGGCGCTTGGCCAAAGGTCGGGTAGTTGCGATCGACGGGCGCGACGTCCCTCTGCCCGAGCGACGGTGCACGCGCTGTTGTCTGTGCCGAGGACCGGGGGCGATCACGCACCCGGCCCTCGGCACGATGGAGAAGCGATGTAACACTGACCGCAGCTGCCGCGCCTCGGTACGGGGCGTCGCAAGCGAAGCGCCTACCGCTCCGGGACGAGAGGGGAGCAGTGAGGGTTGGGCAATTGCGTTCACGCGTCATCGCCGGCGCGATGATCAGTTGTCTGACCGCCGCTGGCAACTAGCTCGTTCCTCATAGAACGGAATGTGTTCCGATAGGAACCGGCCGCTTTTGCTCCGAACTGTGGGGGCGTCGAAACCGCGTTGTCGCGCACAACGTGTTTGCGTGCCCACCCCGGCACTCGCGTCGGCCACGAGTCCGCCGATCGCTAAGGGCGAGCGCCCACCCGGATCCGACCGACTTCGGACCGGGGCCAACTAACGCCGCACGAGAACCGCCATGCCGCCGTCCCGGGGCGCAAGAATCGCCGTGCGCCAGCGCGTCGCCTCCGTCTTCGACCCCACAGCCACAATGCGACGGACGCGCAGGAACTCCCGCAACACCGCACTAATCTCGAGCATGGCCAGATGCTGACCCAAGCAACGCCGTCGCCCGCCCCCCCAGGGCGCCCACGCGACTCCAGCCGGTGACATACCGAGGAAACGCTCGGGCCGAAAGGCATACGGATCGCAATAGAACTCCGGGTCATGGTGCATCAAATAGATGCACGGCATGAGGAGCGTTGGGGACGCGTAGGCGCGGCCTCCGATCTCGACTGGTTGCTCTACTGCGCGGGGCATGGCGAACAGAAACACTGGCGCGTGCCTTACTGTCTCTAGCACGGTCGCCATCAAATAGTCGGCGCCGCAACCGCCATCAATCTCGTCAATGAGTCGATCTTGAACCTCTTGATTGAGTGCCAAATACTGCAGCGCCCACGTGAGCACAGACGCGGTAGTCTCGTGACCAGCAATCATCAAGGACACTACGTTGTCAGCGATCTCTTCATCGGTCAGCCTGCTTCCGCGGCTTGTCCTTCCGGCCAGCGACGAAAGAATGTCGCGTTGCGCCGATACAGCGTCGCTCGCTCCGGACCCAACGAGCCTCGCGACAACCTCTCCAGCCAGCTGTCGCTCTCGGTGGAGTCGCCGCCACTTGCCGTGCCAATATGGTAAACGACGTAGCTTGGGCTCCAGCAGCAACATACTTGGCGTAACACTGAGCATCTCGGCGACGCATCGCTCTAGCGCCAAGACATCGTCCTGATGGCCGTCGAACAGGAACTCGACCATGATCGCGAGCGTTAGCTTGCGAATACGCGGATACAACGCAGCCGGCTGATCAACCGGCCAGCGAGCCAGCTCGGCTCCCACAAGGGCTGTGATCGCGTCGCGCTGCTCGCTGTCTGGGCGCCGCTGAAACACCGGCGCAAGGAGACCGCGCATAAGGAGGTGCCGTGGTCCGTCGGCCAACATCATCGAGCCAGCACCCAGCAGTGGCGCCAACGTAAAAGCGCCTGCACCGGGTCGCAGACGATCGGCATCCGTCAGAAACACCTCGCTGATATCAGCGGCGTTTGCAAGAAACACCAGAGGCGGAAGACCCACGACGCGCATTTCGAAGGTCTTGCCATATCGCTCAGCAAGGCCTCGCATGCAGGCAATCGGCCAGCGTCTCATAGCGACAGTCTGAATAGCGGCCGGAAGCCTGACTGCCGGGGGCGATGCCTGGTGGCCGGGCGACACACGCACTCTAAGGGTGGGCTCTAGTACGCGGGACTTGCAACCCGAGGAGCGGTCCGCGCAACCAGATATCCCGGAAGTGCGACCATGACTACCGCGACGATACTCAAAACCGCGGCCGTGAGCAATGCAGTGAGCAGCTGCGAGCCATACACAACGGGAAAGCCCGTTACAGTCGCCGTGAAGTGCGTAGCCAACACTTGGCCGTAAAGGCCGAGGACGGCGCCGCTGCCCGCACCTACTACGATCAAACATGCATTCTCGAGGCACAACCAGCGCCATAGCACACCTCGCGGGTATCCGTCACACCTCATAAATGCCACGAGGTCACGCCTTTGCCACACCATAGCGGCAGTCGCACCAGCTACGGCAAGAATCGCCGCGATGAGCAGCAGTAACCTTATCTCAGTCAGGCGGGATAGCCCCGCGCGGGAGCTCGCAAAATGACGTCGCTCGCGCTGCGTAACGGTTTCTACCGCAAGTCCTGGATACGCAGCAAGTTTGCGACGTACCACCTGGCTTACCGTCAAAGCGGACGTGCCAGGCGACAATGACACCTGATATGCACTCGCATCGTTAGAACCCCATGCTCGCGCATACGTTTCTGAGCTCAGGACAACCGCCCCAGAGGGCCACGCCAGATTGGTAGATATCGCAGCGACGCGCAGACGAGTCAACACCGGAGACGGCAAGACAAACTGTTGGCCGATTCCGAGATGATGTTCCCTGGCCAAGGCTTCAGACAGTACGGCCCAACCACCTTGCCGTAAGCGCGCCTCCGCAATCGCGGCACTCCCCCGACGGATTTGGCCGGACGGCACAGGCTCCGGCGCGCTGGCGGGCGGCGCGACAATCCAAAGCCGCCGCTTGCCCCAGTTGAGAAAGCCACCCCGGTAGATCCCTACGGCGGCAACCCCTGGCGTCCCCGCAAGTACCGATGGGTCCGAACGAAACGGAGTCGTTGCAAACGTGTTCGCCTCTCCGGTCGGCGCCACCCAGATCTGCCCATTTGAATCGATTTCACGCGCGCTCTCATCGAGGCCATGCTGCAGATTCGACTGGGCCCCCCCGAACTCAACGAGACCAAACACCGCGACAGCTGCCGTCGCGGCGATTGCTAGCGATCTTATGCGTGTACGCGGCGTCATTAGCTCCGTGATCGTCAGCTGGGTCGCGGCACCCCCCCACCTCCTCTGGATGCCGGACAGAGCGCCCACCATGGCGTCAAATAGATACGGAAGTAAACACAGCAGCGCGCCCACGAGAGCAACGCTCCCGATCACGGCAAGTGATGGCACGTCAAAGAGGATGACCGTCGTGACTGCCAGTAACACGGTCCCAGCGATGGCCGGTACTACAGATTGCCGTCGACATCCTTTTGCAGCAGCAGCGCGGTCGCTTGTCACACCTCCCGCCAACACGTCACGAAGAGGCCATAACACTCCGATGACCGCAGCGGCTGCGCCCGCGGTGACCGCTAGAAACAGGCTCGTAGCGGTCACGATCCGCTCGTTACCCACTGGGAACGCAAACGACAAATAGTCGGGAGTCGAGCTGAACGCTACGATTGACAACGCATCACCGAGAGCTAGGCCTATCCCGCAGCCCAGACACCCGATGATTGCGGCGTCAAACAACGCGATTTGGCTGGTCATAACAGTCGTGGCTCCTTGGCCGCGTAAATCCGCAATCAGTCGTCGCCGCGCCGGCACTGTTACCAGCATCGCGTTAAGCGCGAACAGGAACGCCACCAAAGCGGCTAGGATCGAAAAGAGAAGTTCGGCGCGGCGCGGGGGCTCGGATGCGACAGCGAAAAGCGTGGCGTCATAGTCGGCCGGCTCCACGGTTGCGGGCGCGCCCGAGGCAAGTCGAGTTAGCTCCTCGCTGACCTTGGCCCCTTGTCCAGGCTTCGGCAGCACGAAGACCCGAGTGAGTCTGTGCCTTCGGCCCGTCAGTTGCTGTGCATATCGGATGTTGGTAAGGACCAATGGGCTATGAATGAGAGCGCCCACATCGGCTTCACCCAATGTCGTAGCAAGCAACGCAGACATTACTCGAGCACCGATCGCCACGCTAAACACTTCTAGGGGACTCACTCCGATTCTCGCGGCCAGGGGCGCCGGAAGCGCGAGTGCGTTCTCGGATACCAGCTGCTTGGCCGAATAGCGCCGAAGCAGCGGCCCAGCGGCGCGAGCAAACCGTGGGTCTGCCCCAATCAGGTCAACGGACTGACTGCCACCAGGGCCGACGACCTCGGCCTGCGCCTCGATAAGCGGAAGTGTGAGACGAACTCCAGGCTGGCTCTGAATCTCGCCAAGTAACCGTTCGCTAAAACCGTCCGGACCGCGAGCCTCCAATTGCAGCTCACCGGGATTGTGGCCAGTGATCTGGCTGACGAGATCGGCAAACGAATGGGTTAGACTCGTGGTGGTGACTTGTGACGCAAAAAGGAGCGCGACCCCTACCGCGATGCCCGCAATCGCCCAAAGCTCTTGCACTAGTACTGTCCGCGCACGAAGCCGTGCTCGGTACAAGAAGATCACGTCTGTAAGGCGAAGTCGTGCTGGCCTCAATTGCAATCTTTCAGAGGGCCCGCTGGCAAGAGTTCGTCGGATTGCAACTTCTGCAGGCGCCCGTCGCGGAGTTCAAGTGCGTGATCGGCGACGTACGCGGCCTCGGGGTCATGCGTCGCGAGTATGATCGACGTGTTTCTTTCGCCGCAGAGGCGTCGCATCACTCGCAGTACTTCACGTGTGCGCTGGGTGTCTAGGCTGCCGGTCGGCTCGTCCGCCAGCACTAGCTTTGGTTCTGTCGCCAACGCCCTGGCGACGAGTAGCCGCTGCCGCTCTCCCATTGACAGCTGCTCGGTCCGATGATGAAGCCGGTCCATCAACCCTAGCTCGTCGAGCAGGGGTTCGATAGTCGACCGAGCGTGCCGGGCGTTAGTCAACAGCAGCTTGAGCTGAGCGTTCTCGATCGCCCGCGCGCCGGGTATGAGGCTTTGCGGAGGTCCTATGATGCCGATGTCCCGGAGTCGGTAGCTGTCTTGCTCCTTGCGCGACAGCGAGAAGATGTCTCGCCGCTCGAAGAGCACAGCGCCACGATCTGGCACCTTGAGTGCTGCAATCAGTTCCAGGAGCGTCGTCTTGCCGGAACCGCTGGGTCCATAGAGCGCGAGAAACTCGCCAGGCTCAACGGTGATGGAGACGTCGTTGACGGCGCAGATTGGCTCGGCCGACCCAATCTGGTAGCTCTTTACAACGTGTCGAAGCTCGAGCACCTATGCACTGGCCCCGCTTGACGCGCCTCGGCGGCCGCCAGCGGGAAAGCCGATCACCTCTGCATCACCCAGTGGCTCGCATGCCATTGGCTTGAGTGTTCCACGTTCGAACCAAAACACGCGCTCGGCGATTAGTGACGCCTCAAGGTCAGTGGCGCTCATCAAAATTCCACACCCCAGCTCGCTTGCGAATGATGCGAGTAGACTAGTAGCCTGGCGCATCCGCCTCACACCAAGCCCGTCCAACAGACCATCCAAAACGAGCAGACGCGGTGACCCTGCAACGGCGCGCGCCAGCGAGACCAGTACACGCTCCCAATTCGACAACTCGTCCCAGCGAGCATGCGCACACCCCGCCACGGACAGGCGCTCCAACACCGAAATCGTGTGTGCCGTTGCCTCACGAGTCGAGTAGCCACGACCCATCATGAGCGGCAGCAGGACGTAGTCGACGACCTGTAGATGTACTGCGGGCCCGGAACCATCGGTCCAGGCGATCTCATGCCCAAGTAAGCGTGCCCGTGCGTCACGCGACATACGTAGGAGATCGCGGCCGCAGAACAGAACCTCGCCGCGGTCGGCCAACTCTATGCCACTGGCGACCTTAAGTAGTGTCGTCTTCCCCTCGTATCGGGAACCGACAACCGCCACCACTTCGCCATGCGCAATGTCGAACGAGACATCGACCAAAACCTTGAGCCGGCGCTCGCCTCGTCGATACGCCTTGGACACGCTGCGCATTGACAGCACATCGGTCATCATCGCAGACCGTCAGCTGTCATCGCTGTTCTCGTCGCCGTCATCGGTAAATTGGAGTCCTTCTCGAAGCCGCTTGAGTCGAGCGGCCCTGAACCCCCAGTATGTGACCTCGTCGGACATGAGTGCATGCTGGACGGCTGCTCTCCAATCTTGACTGCTTTTCGCGCGCAGCCGTTCGGCACGTTCTGCGGCACGCAAGCGACGGACCGCGGCCTCGTACTCGGCAACGCACGCTCTCTCCTGCTCTCCTATGGCCGCGATGCTACGTGCGAGCTCTGCTTCGCTGGCGACCTCTTCCAACGTGACGCGGAGCGCATCCCGCAAAACGGGCAAGGTCGCCTGGGTCGCCCGCATCCACGCACGGAAGTGCGCTGTGCCCTCGGGCGTCACCTCATACCGGTCGAGGCCCCTCTGCGCGCCAGCGTCCACGAGACGGACGAGGCCCTGTCGGCGAAGACTAGGCAGGTTGTTATGAGCTGCGTTCCGCGCAAACCTGGCCTCAGGAAACCGATCCACCAAGCGCCGCCCCACACCAGCGATAGAGTCGGGTTCTTGGATCACAAGACCCAAGATCGCCATGCTGGCGGACAGCTCACCCGCACGAGTTTGTGCCATCCCGTACGAGATACTAGTACAAATGCGAGCTTGGATCCAGCACGAGGAGATAGGGATATGACTCGAAGAATCAGCCGCCGTGTAACTCATCGACCGCATAATCGGTCGATCGCCGCGGCGCGGCCAGTCCATTGGGCCGTTCTGGGGCTTTTGGCATCCGCCGTCAGTCTTGCACCGGCCAAGAGCCCACACGCTGAGTTGCCAGAAAAACATGTTCCAATTGGAACGCTTAGCAGTGTGCTTTACGCCAACGAGGAAGCGAAGCTGCACCTCGTTCGAAGCGACGGAGCTCACATCGTAGAGGAAGGCACGGCTTCGGGCTCCTTTGTGGGCACGATCAGGGGTACGTTCGACGTTGGACCGACTGTAACGGGCTCTGTAACCCTGCTTTTGCGAAACGGCGGTTCCATTGGCGGTCATGGAGCGGGCACCCTGCACAACGCGCATGGCCGCAAGTACGAGAGCTTCGGAGGCTCGCTGACGATCACGGAGGGCACTGGCCGCTATCGGGGCGCACACGGGCACGCCGGCTTCTACGGGTCGATCAACCGTCAGACGGACGCGATGCAAGTCCAGACGCGTGGCATGCTCTCCTACTAAGGCCCACGCCGGGCCAGCGATGAGAGGGCCTGGACAGCGCGTCAGACCCGCAATTCTCTCCTATCATCGAACGGAGCAATCCACACAAGGAGGGATCGACCATGGAATCATCGTCTTCGACCCCCGCCAGGGTCCTCGTGGTGGCCCACAAGACCGCCACTAGTCAGCCGCTTCTCGACGCCATCAGAGAGCGCGCGCAGCAGGGAAGTTGCGTTTTCACGCTGCTCGTCCCGAGCGTGGCCCACGGCTTGCACAGGGTCGTGGACCCCGAGGAGCAGGGCGGCGGCGAGGCGGCGGCGGTGTTGGCAAGTGCTCTGCCTGCCCTACGCGCCGCCTCGGGCGCACCGGTCGAAGGGCTTGTCGGCGACGCTGACCCAGTGGCGGCGGTACAGGACGCGATCAACCTGCACGGGCCGTTCGATTAGGCGATCGTGTCTACCCTAAGTGCCCGAATTTCGCACTGGCTGCGGCTGGATCTGCCGAGCAAGGTTGCCGGAATGGGACTCCCCATGACCACGGTGTCACCCAAGGAAGGCGCGAAGCTAGCGGTGTAACGGTAGCGAAGCAAGCCTACCGGGGTGGCCGCGCTGGACGCTCGGCGCTACAGTCCCTGGCGCGCCCAGCTAGCTCAGTTGGTAGAGCACCTCCATGGTAAGGAGGGGGTCTCCGGTTCGAGTCCGGAGCTGGGCTTGCCTTTCCAGAGCGACTTGCAGTGGGTGACGAGCTGCGAATCACAGCGCGATGGAGGCGCGGCTCCCAAGCAGGTGTCCCGCCGGCACGCTATGGGATGATTCCGCCCCGTGGCCCTTGCTACGGGGGAGCTACCCGCCGCACATGCCCGCAGCATCACTCTAGATCGCTGGCCGGTCCGTGCGCTGATCGCAGCCGCGGGCCTGAACGTGATCGTTCTGCTCGGTCAGCTTCGGGGGCTGATTCACGCGCTCTTCCGCATCCCTGACGCGGCGTCAACCGAGGTCATAGCGGCGCTCAGCGCGAACGCTGGCCCCGGACGAGTCGTGATCCTGGGCAACTATCCCCACTACGAGGCGTGGTGGCTCGAAACGGCCACGCGGGGGCTGCCCGGCCACTGGCAGCTGTGGGAGGCGATGCCGTTCGCGATCGCGTTCATCGGCATTGCCTCGATGGCTTGGGCGGCCTGGCGATCGCTCGGAGCCTTTGCGGCCCTCGTCACGACCACCGTGATGCTCTCGCTCGGAGACGCGATGCGGGAATACCTGTTCACGTCCGCCACCCA
The DNA here is from genome assembly GCA_963768005.1 of uncultured bacterium. GTDB lineage: Bacteria > Actinomycetota > Thermoleophilia > Solirubrobacterales > Solirubrobacteraceae > Palsa-744. The sequence goes on along the minus strand of CAVYGD010000005.1, from coordinate 170,155 downwards.
CGGCTACGTGGTGGCCCATGGGGCGCTGCTCGTGGTGGCGGTCGTATTCCTAATCGACCGGGCGGCTCGTGGGGGTCTCTCGTGGCGCTGGCTATGGGGCCTTGGGGTGCCACTGATCGCGCTCACAGCCGTAGGTGCCACCGATGAGATCTTGGAGTTCGTCTTCCTGCCGAGCCTCGCGATCGCAGGTTGCTTGCTTTGGTGGCGTCACCCTGGACCCGCGCAGCGTCAAGTCGCCGCCTTCTGCCTCGCCGTCTGTGGAGCCTCGATCCTCGGCGCCGAGTTGCTGGACAGCCTCATGCGCTCGCAGCACGTGATCGCGTCGTTCTTTCCGATTACCTTCGTCGCGCCGGGAAACGTTGTCTCGAACCTCCAGCTGACGATTACCTCGCTCGCGCACTTGGCAGGCGGGTCCTTCTTTGGCCTTCCGGTGGAAGGGACGAACGTGCTGATCTTCGCCGTCGGCGTTCTCGCGCTCGCGGGCGTAGCCCTCGTGCTGCGCTCGGCGTGGCAGTACGCGAAGTCCCTCGACGGGCGACACAGTGCAGTGCCGCCCGCGCGCGAGTTCTATCTCGCTTTCTGGATGCTGGTGCTCGTCGCCTCGATCGCGGTGTACGCCCTCACGAGCCTGCCGGTCAACGAAGAGACCGCGCGCTACATGCCCGGCGCGTACGCGGGAACGGCGGCCTTGCTGCCCGCTCTAGCCGGTCAGCGCGCGGTTCAACGGGCGCTGCTGGCAAGCGCGATCGCCGTGTTCGCAACCCTGATCGCCGTCAACCACCTGATCGAGGGCACGCCTGCTGGCGACGCCGCGAGTCCGACACCTCAGACGACCTCCGCGATGCTCCACTTCGTTCGCGAACACGGCGCTCAGCACGGCTACGCCTCCTACGAAGTGGCGCCGGTTGCCACGTGGGAGACCCGTTCAGCGCTGAGGGCGTACCCGGTCTACACCTGCGGCGCGAGTCTGTGTCCGTTGCCATGGGAGCAGGTCAGCACGTGGTACCGACCGCAGGGCAACGTGCCCACGTTCCTGATCGCGAACCCCGCCACGCCTCCACCCACGGGGATCGTCAACCCACCCGCGTCATGGGGCCCGCCCGCGGCGATTGGCCACTTCGGCGGCTACACCGTCTTCATCTACGGGCACGACATCGCGTCGAACCTCGGGTAGCGACGCAACGCTGACAGGTCGGGCGAGCGCTCGCTAGGGCAGCGAGGGGTGGCGGTGGCGCCTATCAATCGATCGCGTTCGCAGGACTGCAAGGGGTACCGGCCGTTCAGGCATGTTTTCACGCGGTTCTAGACGAAGTGTCAGAGTCAGCGGGCACCCTTGAAGGCATGGCGTACTCCCCGGCAGCTTGTGCGCTTCAGCGGTGACGTCCGCTCGTCGCGACGGACGCCCATGCAACGCGTAGGCCACGTGGGACGATCCTATCCAGCGGTGCAACGTGCATGCGGGACGACATACGGGGAGGGGCCGGCGCTCGCGACGGCGCGCTGGCTGCGGATCGCGGCAGGTGTCCCAAGAGCATGGCGGGAGAGCCTTCCAGCGCACTAGGTGCCGTGCCGCTGCTCCGCGTACTCTTTACCCGCAGCGTCCAGGAGGCGGGAGGCGCGGCTGGCCAGACGTTCCCAGCGAGCCGCTCGCTCGCTTTCGCAGCGTGGCGCCGCGACAGGAGGCCGCTGGGCCGCCCGATCCGGCGCCCGCCTCACAGCCGCGCAGGCAAGAGGACTCAGAGCCGACGATGCCCGGCGACAGCGAAGAAGCCGAAGAAGACAGGCGAACGGGCGCACGAAGGCGATCACACGAGCCCTGAAGGCCCGGAGACCGCCGGCTCTCCCTCCCACGCCGAAGAAGCTCGCTTTTGCGCCACCCGCCGCTGCGTCGCGAGCTTCCGCAGCGCCCAGGGAGACGTCGTCCAGCGCAAGGACGGCGTCTGGAGTCACTCAGGCGGGCTCGAAGGCGCGTGCGACCGCCACGGCGGCGAACGCTGAGCTAAGCGCGCGTGCGCTCTCGCTCGGGCTCTGGGCTAGCGGCGCTCGAAAGGATCTCGCCCGGCTGCGGTGCGTGCACCGACTCGCGGATCGTATCCGCGACGAGCTTCGCGTCGTCGAACATCGGCACGTGGCCGACATCCGGGAGCACGATGTAGCGGGCGTCGGGAACGCGCTCCTTGGCAACGGGCCCGTATATGCGCTCCGGGAAGATGCGATCCCGCTCGGCCCATGCGATCGTGATCGGGCACGGCGCCGGATCGAGCGGCGCAAAGTACTCGTCGGTCGCGAGCATGTCTTCCGCGATCGCGCATCCAAGCATGTCGTCCGTGAGCCCCAGCGCCGTCTGCGGCGAGATCCGCTCGCCGTGCACCGCCATGCCCCGGAACCCGTATGCGCGGACGCGGCGGCTGCGGTAGAGCAGCGGCAGCACAGGCCGCGTCCTGCGGCCCATCTTGAGCGCTTCCCTGAGCTTCGTCGCCGCGGGCCGCTTGGAACCGGGCGTCGGCTGGGGCCAGAAGCCTGCGGGCGAGATCGCGAGGACCGAGAGCGCACGGCCCCGGCGAGCGAGGTCGAGCGCCATCCAGCCGCCCATCGAGTTGCCCACGAGGTGGGCGCGATCGATGCCGAGCGCATCGAGCTGGCGCTCTGCGCCTGCGACGACGTCGCTGTAGCGCCCCGGGCGTCGTGCGAGCGGCTCGCCGCCGCAATGCCCGTACGCTGTCGGCGCGATCACGTCGTATTCAGACGCGAGCAGCGGCGCGACGTCCTCCCACATCCGCTCGCCTCCCATCACGCCGTGGAGCAACACGAGCGGCTCGCCTGATCCCATCCGGATCACGCCGAGATTGTTGCAGAGGGAGCAAAGTGGCGGGCTACGATCTGCGGGCATGGCGCAGCCGTCGGTGGAATCCGATCAAGCGCCGGCGCCCGTCCCAGCTGCGAGCGCCGCGCGCACGAAGCGCGCAAGGGAGCGCGCGCGGAGGGCCGCGGGCTGGATCATGCCCGAGGCCAACCCCGCGGGGACCGTCTACGGGATCATCACCGTCGGAGCGCTTCTCGCCGCCGAGAGCGCGATCCGCGACAGCTTCGCCGAGACGGTCAGCGCCGTCGCCGTCACGATCGTCCTCTACGGCTTCGCGCACTCCTACTCCGAGCTCCTCGGGAGCCGGCTCGAGACGCCCTCGCGCCTGAACCGCCAGTCCGCCATGCGCGTCATCGCCGGCTACATCTCCGTCATCAAGGGGGCGACGCTCCCGCTAGTCGCGCTGCTGATCGCCTGGGCGGCCGGCAGCGACCAGGAAACCGCGGTGTCGATCGCGCTCTGGACCGCGGTCGTGAGTCTGGTCGTGCTCGAGGTCGGCGCCGGCATCCGCGCGCGCTCGCGGCCGCTGGTCGTGCTGCTCGACGCGTCAGTTGGTCTCGCGATGGGCCTCGCGATCGTCGCACTCAAGGCGATCATCCATTGAGCCACGGCAGTTGGAAAAGCCGGCCCGGAGGGTACGACGCATAACGCCCGGACCCGCGGTTAACTTGGCGCCATGTCCTCATCTCCTCAGACCACCACCGCAGGGCCAGCAACAAGCGTCGCCGTCTCCGGACACGAGCTCACCCGCCGCTACGGCGAGGGCACTACCGCCGTCGACGCCCTTCGTGGCGTGGACATCGACGTCCGCGACCGCGAGCTCGTCGCGGTCATGGGCCCATCCGGATCGGGCAAGTCGACGCTCATGCACATCCTCGCGGGCCTCGACAAGCCCACGTCGGGAACGGTCACGATCGGCGGCGCCGACATCACCTCGATGGACGACTCCGAGCTCACGCACCTGCGTCGTAAGCACATCGGCTTCATCTTCCAGTTCTTCAACCTCCTTCCGATGCTCGACGTCGAGGAGAACGTCGTCCTTCCTCTCTCGATCGCCGGCGAAAAGCCCGACAAGGCCTGGGTGGACGAGCTGCTCGCGCGCGTCGGTTCTCGGACCGCCGCTCGCACGTCCCCTCCGAGCTCTCCGGGGGTGAGCAGCAGCGCGTCGCGATCGCGCGCTCGCTCGTGACGCACCCCACGATCCTGCTCGCCGACGAGCCCACCGGCAACCTCGACTCGGCGACGAGCGGCGGGATCCTCAAGCTCATGCGCGAGTCGGTTGACACCTACGGGCAGACGACCGTCATGGTGACGCACGACCCGCGCGCGGCATCGATCGCGGACAGGATCCTGTTCATCGCCGACGGCCTCATCGTGAAGGAGCTCGTCGGCGGGACCCCTGCGGAAGTGCTCGCTGTGATGGGAGACATCTCCTAGTGCTCAGGGTGGCGCTGAAGGGCCTAGCGCGGCGAAAGCTGCGCGCTGCGCTGACCGCGATCGCGATCGTCCTCGGCGTCGCAATGATCAGCGGCACCTACATCCTCACCGACACGATCGAATCGGCGTTCAGCTCGCTCTTCACGGAAGTCTTCAAGCGCTCCGACGTCGTCGTCACGAAGAGGAGCGCGATCTCCTCGGAAAGCGAAGGAGAAGAAAACGAACGCGGCAACCGCGCCGCGCCGTCATTCTCCGAATCGCTGCTTGCGAGCGTCAGGAGGCTTCCAGGGGTTTCCGAAGCGGAGGGTGGAGTGCAGAGTCGCGTTCAGCTCGTGGGCCGCAACGGGAAGGTAATCGGCACGGGCGGCGCCCCCGGCCTCGGCTTCAGCGTCCATGCGAGCGGCAACCAGCGCTTCAACCCGCTCGAGCTCGTCAAGGGCTCATGGCCCGTGGGAGCGCAAGAAATCGCAATCGACGCGAACACGGCCGAACGGGACCACTACAAGATCGGCGAAACGATCGGCGCGGTCGTACGCAGCGGCGAGAAGAAGTACCGGATCGCAGGGATCGCCAAGTTCGGCAGCGTGTCCTCGATCGGCGGCGCGACGCTCGCCGTGTTCAACTTCCCAGTCGCACAGGCCCTCTTCGGCAAGGCGGGCAAGCTCGACACGATCTACATCGCGGACAAGTCGGGCTTCACGCCCGCGCAGGTGCTGCGCCAGGTGAAAGCGATCCTGCCACCGAACGCGCAAGCGCGCACGAGCGAAGCGCAAGCGAAGGAGGCGCAGAAGAACACGAACGGCTTCCTCGAAATCATTCGCGACTTCCTGCTCGCGTTCGCCGGCGTCGCGCTCTTCGTCGGGAGCTTCGTAATCGCGAACACGCTCTCCATAACGATCGCGCAGCGCACGCGTGAGCTCGCGACTTTGCGGACGCTCGGCGCGACACAGCGGCAGGTGCGTCGCTCCGTCCTGCTCGAAGCGTTCCTCATCGGGCTCGGCGCGTCGATCGTCGGGCTCTTCCTCGGGCTCGCGCTCGCGAAGGGCCTCAACTCGCTGTTCGTCTCCTTCGGGATCGACCTCCCCCAGGCGGCGACCGTGTTCGCCACGCGTACCGTCGTCGTCTCGCTCGTCGTCGGCGTCGGGATCACCGTCCTCGCGGCGCTTAGACCCGCGATCCGCGCGACCCGCGTACCCCCGATCGCGGCGGTGCGCGAGGGCGCTGTCCTTCCACCTTCCCGCTTTGCGCGCTTCGGCGTGCCCGCTGCGCTGCTCACGCTGCTCGGCGCGATCGTGCTGATGCTCGTCGGGCTCTTCGTGAACGGCATCTCGACGGGCACGCGCCTGATCGCGATCGGCGTGGGCGCGTTCGGCGTCTTCATCGGCGTCGGGATGCTCGCAAAGACGCTCGTGCCTCCGCTCGCCTCAGTCCTCGGCTGGCCGGCGACCAAGATCGGCGGCGCCGCGGGCAAGCTCGCGCGGGGCAATGCGATCCGCAACCCTACGCGCACCGCGTCCACGGCATCTGCCTTGATGATCGGCCTCGCGCTCGTCACGCTCGTCGCGGTGCTCGCCGCCGGGCTCAAGTCGACCTTCGAAAACCACGTCAACGAGCTCTTCCGCGCCGATTACGCGCTCACGGCAACGAACAACTTCTCGCCCACTTCCGCGGCCTCCGCGGAAGCCCTGCGGAAGGTGCCCGGTGTCGAAGTGGTCTCCGGTGTCCGCGCCGGCACGGCCAGGGTGTTCGGCGAAAACATCTCGATCACAGGCATCTCACCAGATATCAGCAAGGTGGTCTCCGTCAAGTGGCACGCAGGTTCGCAGGCCACACCCGCGACGCTCGGGGAAAACGGCGCGGCGGTCGAAAAGGAATACGCCGAAGCGAACCACTTGCACGTCGCGTCCGCCTTCACCGCCGAGACGCCCTCGGGGAGGTTTATGCACCTCGTCGTACGCGGCATCTTCGCGCCGCCGAAGGGGAGCTCGCCGTATGCGGACATGGCGATCTCGACAACGCGCTTCGACGCCGAATACGAGAATCCGCAGAACGTGTACGCGTTCGTGAACATCGCGGGCGGCGCGACGCCCGCGAATACGCATGCGCTCGAAAGCGCGCTCAGCTACTTCCCCGACGCGAAGATCCAAACGAAGACCCAGTTCGTGGAAAACCAGGAGAAGGGCATCAACACGCTCCTGAACCTCATCTACGTGCTGCTCGCGCTCTCGATCATCGTGAGCCTCTTCGGGATCGTGAACACGCTCGTGCTCACCGTCTTCGAGCGCACGCGCGAGCTCGGGATGCTCCGCGCCGTCGGAATGACCCGTCGCCAGCTGCGGCGGATGATCCGCTACGAGAGCGTCATCACCGCGCTCATCGGCGCGGCGCTCGGGATCCCCGTGGGCATCGTGCTCGCGTTCATGATCGGGCAAGCGATCGAATATCCCGCGTTCACGATTCCCGTCGGGACGCTCATCGTGTTCGTGTTCGCGGCGATCATCGTCGGCCTGATCGCGGCGATCTTCCCGGCGCGAAGAGCGGGCCGGCTCAACGTGCTGCAGGCGCTGCAGTACGAGTAGGGGCGCGTGGTGAAATGCGCACGATCCGCCCGCGCACGCCGTGCTTGGGCACGAGCGTGACGCCACGCAGGACGACCGGTTCGAGCCCCGGCAGCTCAGGCTCGAGCGTGACCCGAGGCACGAGCACCCTCAGCACCTCCGCCATCTCCGCCTGCGCGAGCGCGGCGCCGATGCAGCGGCGGATGCCGCCGCCGAACGGGAGCCACGTGTAGGACTCCGCCTTTTCCTCGATGAAGCGCTCGGGGCGAAACTCGAAGGGGCGCTCGTAGAGATCCGCGCGCTGGTGCACGAGCGCGATCCCCGGGTAGACCTTGACGCCCGCGGGCAGGTCCCAGCCGGCGACGTTGCGCGGCGCTGCGAGCGTGCGCTGGGCGGCGTCGACCACAGGGCGCAGGCGAAGCGACTCCTTGACGGTCGCCTCGAGGTAATCGTCATCCTGGGCGTCGAGGAGCTCCTCCTTGAGCCGCGCGAGCACGCGTGGGTTGTGCATGAGCAGATCGAGCGCAAACGCCAAGCCGGTGGCCGTCGTCTCGTGACCCGCTGCGAGCATCGTGAAGAGCTCGTCGCGAAGCTCGGCGTCCGTCATGCCCTGCCCCTCCTCGTCGCGCGCGGTGAGCAGGAGCGAGAGCACGTCGGTACGCCCGGCGAGGTCGCTCTCGCGTCGGGCGGCGATCTCCGCGTAGAGGAGCGCGTCCGCGGCGCGCAGGCGACGTGCGAGCCGACCGCCCGGGCTCAGCGGACCGAGGTCCGTCCGCAGCGGGCTCCAGATGAGGAACACGTTGCCCGTGTTGATCACGGCCGTCAGCGCGCTGCGAAGGTGCGCGACGCGGCGGGGGTCGCTGACACCGAAGACGACGCGGCAGATGACCTCGAACGTGAGCGCGCGCATGCGCTCACGCACGACGATGCGCTCTCCGGAGCGCCATCCGGGGAGCTCGCGCTGCGCGACCTCGCGGATGATCTCGCGAGTGGCCGCGACGCGAGACCCCTGGAAGGGCGGCAGCAGCAGGCGGCGCTGGCGCATGTGCTCGGGCCCGTCGAGCACAAGCACCGAATGCGGGCCGAGGACGGGCTCCATGATCGAGTTCGCATCCCCCGCGAGCAGATCGGCCTGATCGCCGCTGAAGAGCGTGCGGATCGCGTCGGGATCGGCGACGTACACGCCCGTGCCGAAGCCCGTGAAGCGCAGCGTGAAGACGTCGCCGTAGCGGGCATGCCACGCGTGCAGCGCCTCGAGCGGCCGCTGCGCAAAGCGCGCGAGGTTCAGCAGCGCGGGCGTACGGGGACCAGGGGGAAGGTCCACGAATGAAAAGGCTACCCGGACAGGCCGAAGAGCGTTTCCGCGCTCAGCTGGTGAGCTGATCGATCGTGCACTCGCGCGGGAGCTTGTCCTCACGCCAGCGACGGAGCTTCGCGCCGTGGCGGATGCGACCTGCCGAGACGTGGTCGAAGTCGATCTCGACGACGAGCTCGGGGCGCAGCGCGACCCACTCGAGGTCGCGTCCAGCCGTCCAGCGACTGGCGTCGCCAGAGCCGCGCTCGCCCGTCTCGTAGGGCTTCAGAAAGCCGACGAGCCGGCGCTTCTCTGCGGCGCTGAGGCCCGAGCAGTGCCCCACGACGCGCACCTCCTGACCGTCATAGAGGCCGAGGATGAGCGCGCCGACCGTCCCCTGCTCCTTGCCCGGGCGCCAGCCGACGACGACCGCGTCGATCGTGCGCACGCGCTTGACCTTGAACATGCCCGCGCGCTTGCCCGGCACGTAGGGCGCGGAGCGAAGCTTCGCGACCGTGCCCTCCGCGTCGCGGAGCCACTCCTGTGCGCGCCCCGGATCGCTCGTCGCGTCCATCAGCTCTACGGGAGCCCGCTTGAACGCGGCCGTCGCGAGCAGAAGCTCGAGCTGCTCGCGGCGCTCGCCAAACGGCAACTCGAGCAGCGAGTCGCCATCGTGCGCGAGCAGATCGAACACGACATAGGAAGCCGGCGTCTCCTTCGAGAGGAGCTCGATGCGCGAGCGCGCGGGATGGATGCGTTGCTGGAGCGCGTCGAAGTCCTCGTGGCCGGAGCGCCCGCGGATCACGATCTCGCCGTCGAGCACGTATTGCCCCGGCGGGAGGACGAGCTCCGGGAAGTAACGCGACAGCGGCCTTCCGTTGCGCGACTGCAAAAAGACCTCCTCGCCGTCCACGAACGCGACGCAGCGAAAGCCGTCGAGCTTGAGCTCGTAGACGTAATCGTCGCCCTCCGGCAGCTGCTTGCGCGTGAGTGCCAGCTCGGGCTCTAATGGCGGCTTCAGCGGCAGGCTCATCGCCCTCGCGCGCGGCTCGGTTGGACGCGTGGCGGCTCCTTGCGCTGCTTACGAAAGTGCGGCGGCCACGGCGCGTCGCTCAGACCCTCGCGCTCGTCGCGGTCCGCGAGCTCGAGCAGCGCCTCGAGCGAGCCGGGGCTCTCGTCGATGCTCGCCGCCGGATCACCCACGCGGCGCAGGCGCTCGGGGACGGTCGCGATGTTGAGCTCCGCGGGGTCGACGTCCGGCACCTCGTCCCATTCGAGGGGGCATGAGACGCGCGCGTCGGGCACCGCACGCACCGAGTACGCGGAAGCGATCGTACGGTCGCGAGCGTTCTGGTTGTAGTCGATGAAGACCCCTTCGCGTTCCTCCTTCCACCAGCGCGAGGTCGCGCGTCCCGGCATCCGCCGCTCCACCTCGCGCGCGAGCGCGAGCGCCGCGCGGCGCAGGTCGTAGAAGTCACGCTCGGGGACGACGCGCACGTAGACGTGGATGCCGCGCGAGCCCGACGTCTTCGGATACCCGCGCAAGGCGTGCTCCTCGAGCACGTCACGCACGGTCATCGCGACTTCGGACACTTGCGAGAACGGGATGTCGGGGCCCGGGTCGAGGTCTACTCGCAGCTCGTCGGGGTGGTCGAGGTCAGCACGGCGCACGGGCCAGGGATTCCAGTCGATCACGCCGAGGTTGACGCCCCAGACGAGATGCGCGCCGTCGACGACGACGAGCTCCCGCGCGTGGCGCCCGCTCGGGAACGTCACCGTTGCGGTCTGCAGCCACTCGGGCGCGTTATCGGGGACGCGCTTTTGGAAGAACGCCTCCCCACTGACGCCGTTGACCCAGCGCTTGAGCACCGTCGGTCGCTCGGTGAGCTGCCGCACGGCCGCGTCTTCGCAGGCGAGGTAGTAGTTGACGAGGTCGAGCTTCGTGGTCCCGCGCTCCGGGAAGAACACCTTCGCGGGGTTGCTCACGGCCACCTCGCGGCCGCACACCTCGATCACCTCGCGTTCACCTTTTGCGGGCATGCGGGAAGAATGCCGGATCATCCCTCGCCGCGCCGGAGGCACGCGCTCGCCCTAGCCGTCTCGAGCCTCGTGCCCTCGCTCGCGGAGCGCGACTGTCAAGCGGCTCAGTGCTTCTTGTGCCTCTTGCCGTGGTGGTGGCGCTTGTGCTTCTTCGGCTTGCCGGATGACACTTTGAGCTTGACGGCCGTTCCGAAGCCGTAGGTGCCTACGCCGGGACTCGTGCTGATCACGGTCCCCTTCGGGATCGTCTTCGAGGCCGTCTTGGTCACCTTCCCGACACTGCAGCCGAGGAGGCCAAGCGCCTTTTCCGCGAGACCCTGCGGCGTGCGCACGAGCGTGGGCACCAGGCAGCTCAGCGGCGCGCTGACGCTGGGAGGGCCGACGGTGAGCGAAGCGCTGGCGCTGTTGTTCGCCAAGTTCGGATCGTGGGCGGCCGCCACCGACACGGTGTTCGTATACGTCGCAGCGGCAGCCGGCACCACCGAGATGATCACCGGGATGCTCTGGCCAGCCGCTAAGCCCGCGATGTTGCATGTGACGAGCTGGCCGGAGGTCACGCACGAGTTCGACCCCGCGGTTGCGCTCTTGACGGCGAGCCCGGCCGGAACCACGTCCGAGAACGCGATCGGGCCCGTTTCCGGCCCATTGTTGGAGACAGAGGAGACCAACGACGCGGCGTTGCCCGCGGTCGCTCCGGAGGGACCAGCCGCGGTCGTCACCGCAGCGTCCTGCGGCTGCACCAAGAAGGCGGTCTCGGCCATCATGTAGCGTTCGCCACTTTCGGTCCCGGACATTGTGAGCGTCTGGCCCGCAGCCGGAGTGCCGGCGGGAGTGATCGCCGCCAACGAGTCCCCGACCGGCGTGGAGCCAGCGTCGAAGTAGCAGCCTAGACCTCCGCTCGGCGTGTATAGCCCGAGCGTATCGCCGGCTTGCGCGACGATCGGTGTCGGTAACGAGAAGGTCGCGATGTTGCCCGCCGGCAGCGGAGTCGGCAAGGTCACACTGTCCGAGCCGACAACCACCCACCGGTTCGAGGGGATGCGGCGGACGACGACGAACGTCACCGGTGATCCGGGCGCGGCTCCGACCGTGCTGACCTGCCAGCTGACGATTTCGCCGCCGCCGGCCGGCACCGCGTACGGCGTGGTGGGATCGCTGAAGGCCTCGGCGATGACGTTGCTGCCGCATCCGATGGTCACGGCACCTTCGGGCGCGGTCGTGCTGCCGAGGGTCAGGGCTGCCGAGGCGCTCGGCGCGATCGCGAGCATCGTGCTCGCGGACATCGCAGTCAGTATCACCAGTCGTCTTGGGCTCATCCATGCCTCCTCACGTGGCGGGACCTAGTCGTCTTCGCGCTGTGCGCTTGGCATGAGAACACACGGACCGGCTGGACAGAGCGGTCTCGAGAAAGAGTGCCGGACCTTCCTCCCTGCGCTGGAGGCGACTACCGTTCGCGCCGATAGATGTGGAGCGGATGACGAAGCGAGGCTCAGCGGAGGAGATCCCGAGGTGCACACCGAGGGTGCTCGGCGGGCGCCTCGCCGCAGGTGCCGGCGTCGTCGTAAGCGCCCTGCTCGCCGCCGGGGCATTTGACGCCTCGGGCGCGGTCTCTCGTGGCGCGCACGCGAATGTGCGGCCGAGCGTGGCCCGCGGACCGCGCGAGTATGGCTGCCCCATCTTCCCCGCGAGCAATCCGCTCAACGAGGACATCTCGCACGCCCCCGTCGACCCCCACTCGGCGGCCTACATCGCGTCGATCGGCGCTTCGCTTCACCTCCACGCCGACTTCGGATCGAACCCAAGCTATGGCATCCCCTACGTCGTCGTCGGCGCGCACCAGCCCAAGGTCCCGATCCACTTCGACGAATACGGCGAAGAATCGAACCCCGGCCCGTACCCCGTTCCGCCCAATGCGCCCGTCGAGGGGGCGGGAGAAGAAGGGGACCGCCACGTGCTCGTCCTCCAGCGCGGCGCTTGCAAGCTCTACGAGCTCTACCACGCGCAACGCGACGGCAACGGCTGGGAGGCAGGGTCGGGCGCGGTCTTCAACCTGCGCTCTAATGCGCTGCGCCCGGAAGGCTGGACGTCCGCCGACGCCGCAGGACTGCCGATCTTCCCGCTGCTCGCGCGCTACCCCGAAGTGCGCGCAGGACGCATCGACCATGCGCTGCGCGTGACCGTCGAACACACCCAGCGCGGCTACATCCATCCCGCGACCCATTTGGCCTCTGAAAGCAGCGACCCCGAACTGCCGCCGATGGGGTTGCGGCTGCGCCTGAAGGCGAGCTTCGACCTAGCGCCCTACCACGGCCAGGCGCTCATCATTTTGCGCGCGCTCAAGCGCTACGGGCTGATCGTCGCCGACAACGGCACCTCGTGGTACATCACCGGCGCGCCGAATCCGGGTTGGGATGAAACGAACTTGGACGAGCTGAAGTCTGTCCCCGGATCAGCGTTCGAAGCGGTGCAGACGGGGCCGATCCTGCATCACGGGTAGCGCGCCTCGATCACGCCACTACGGAATCGAGCAGACGGTTTCGGCCACAACGGTCTGATGCGCCAACGCACGCACACCACGGGCGGTACAAACCCCGGCATCTTCGGTGTGGCCTTCGATCGTGTACACACTCGGAGTAAGCCAAAGTGTGTACCGGCCATGCGGGGCCGACTCCGAACCAACGGCGCGACCGTGCTCACCGACCGCCTTGACGGTCGCCGCGAGCACTGCGCAAGGGGTTTCAGGTGGGCCACCACACCGCTCCACGACGCCAGTGACCCGTGCGTCGCGCGTGGCGCTCGGCTTAGACAACGAGACTCCGCAGCCCGCCGCGGCCGACGCCACACCGCAGGCTGCAGCGACTACCACTGCGGCGCGCGCCATCACAGGGAACGAGTCCGGGATGATAAACCGGTGCGTGGAGCGCTCGGCCTCGGCGTTCTGTCAAGGCAGCCGTTTATAGCTTCCTAACAATCTGCGGCGACTTCCGACCAGAAGGGTTCGGCGGGTAGGACGCCGTATTCGTCCGTCGCGAACTCGTACCCTGCGTAGCCCTTCGTCGGGCAGGAGGGATGCTTGCCGGGTCCGTCTTCCTCTCCGTACTCGATGCTCGCGATCTCATTCGCGGGGGCGTCCTTCACCCAGGTTGGAGGCGAGTAGGCCGTGTATCCGGTCGGATCGTTCTCAAACGCGACGAGCGTGTTCACGTCAGGCGTCGTCGGAGAGAGTTCTGGTGCGAGTGGCCATCCGCTCGCTTCCGACGCTGTGCCGGGGTTCCCGACGATCAGCGAGCTGGGCCGTCCTTCGCGAACCTTCTTGCGAAGCGCTTCGTAGAATTCTTCGTTTCCTCGCTGCGTCGTCTTGCCCGTGACTGGTTCGGCTGCGTACTGGTCGAAGAAGATCCCGTCGATGCTTGGATAGTCGCTGTACCAGTGTTCAATCCACTTTTCGACGTTCGGCTTGGTCGCCTTTTCGCAGTCGCTGGGGTAGTGGGTACACGTCCGCGGCGCACCGCTCGGGAACGCTTCGACCTGTATCTCTTCTGTAGCTTCGTCCCAGTCCGTCGGCACGTAGCCGAGGACCTCGACGCCCTTATCCGCAGCGTGAGCGTAGGTGATCGCCGCCGTGAACGGTTCGGTCCTTTCCTTCCACGGACCGTTCAGCGGGTTGACTATCGCGATGGAGTGGGCGGGGAGCTTGTTCACCATCCCTTCCCATTCCGTGTCGCTGCCGCCGACGCTGACGAAGTACGCCGGAACGATGAGCGGCGCCTTCGTGACTTCTTGTGAGACAGTGAAGGTGCTTGCCGATGTGCTCCTCACTTCGGAGCCGGTGCCGCCAAGCGCCAGCATGTATTCCACCCACTTCTCGGGCAGGCGCACCGAGAAGGTGACGTTGGTGAACGTCACTTCTTCGCCGCTGCGGACATCTGTCGGCCCCGTGGCTTCCATCACTACTTCCGCGGTCCCCGGGTCGTTGAGCGAGCCGGCGCCGAGGACGCAGCTCGCCTGGAACTCGATCGAGTACGTGTGGGTGCCCGACCGCGTCGAGGCGATCCCTAGTTCAGCCAGCGTCACGCTCGACGGAGGCGAGCACGAGGCCCCGCCTCCGATCGGGCCGATGATGTGTTCGCCGGTCGGGCCCCAACCCGTGGTTTCGGACTGGATGCCCTTGCCGGTGGAAGCATAGTACGGTTCTTCCGCCGATTCGGTGAACGCCGCTTCGGTATTCACTTTGACCTTGTCGATTTCACCTACGGACCCCGTAGGAGTTACGGTGATTGACGGCTTGGTACCCGTCTTCGGAATGACGAGAGTTGTCGATCGTCCGGTTTCGACAATGGCAGACGACGTCAGGCCGCTGAATGTATTAGCAGAGGCGGTTGCCGTCCCCCCGCAAGCGAACACTATGCAAGCGACGGTCGCCAGGATGGTGGATTTCCCGCGAAACATGTGTCTCCTTTGTGATTCCCGAGGCTTCGGTTCAGACGAAAGCGAAGCGACATCCGCCGCTAGCTCGCGCGCGAAGGCCACTGTGAGTCCAATAGGTCCTGCGGCATGGGCAGCCGGTGCGCTTGCTCACCCTCCGTCACGGGCACCCAGTCCGGTTGCTCGGGCACGCTCCGATGCCAGCTTCAGCTGAGGCTCACGACCACCAGCGGTATCGGCCTCGAGGTCCCCGATTGGTAGGCGTCGTAGCGGCCATGGTTGTTGTCGTTGACGAGCTTCCACAGACGCTGGTAGTCCCCGTCTCCTTGCTCCACGATCCGGGCCGTCCCAGACATCTTGTGCTGGGCCACCTGAATCGCCACCGCAGGCTTCTCGCGTGCGTTGAAGAACCAGCCAGGCGAGTTCTCGGCGCCGCCGTTTGACGCCACCAGCACATAGTCGGGACCGTCCATCGCATAGACCAAGGCGTTGGTGCGCTGAGCACCGCTCTTGCGGCCCGTGGTGCGCAACAGCAACGATGGCACGCCGATCATCTTGTGGCCGATCCTTCCGTCGGTGCCCTCGTAGATGCGCTGGTGCAGCCTCAAGAAGGAATGCTGCAATGTCGTGGCAAAGCTCACGAGCGGCACTGTAGCGCGATCGGCGGGGCGGTAACCGCCCGCGCCTGAGACCGCCGGCATGGTGGTTCACTAACAGCAGGCTGCGGCCTCTTTACGTCACGACGATCGGCTTGTCCTTGGGGAGCGCCGCGATCATGTCGTCGTCGAGGTTGAGGTGCGCCTTGACGAGCTCGGGCGGCAGTACGCCCATCCACTGGCTGAGCGAGACGTCGGCGACCCGGTCGGAGCGGTACATCTCGAGGAAGCTGAGCGTCTCATCTCCGGTGTTCTGGATGTAGTGGCCCATGGCGAACGGGATGTATCCGACGTCCCCCGCCTGGTAGTCGAACGTGCGGGCCTTGCCGCCGGATGCGAACACGGTCATCCGTCCCTGGCCGGCCAGGTAGTACTGCCACTCGTCTGCGTTGGGGTGCCAGTGCAACTCACGCATGCCGCCGGGCTCGACTTCCACGAGCGCGGAGGCGATCCGCTCTGCGATCGTGAAGTTGCGCGAGTCGGTTACCCGTATCTGCCCGCCGGGAGCCTTCGTGGGAACCTGAGCGTGCATGTGCCACGTGTAGGACTGTGGCGGCTCGATCGTCGGGGGCGCCGGGGCGTCGTCGCTCAGCGCGGGCGGCACTTCGCCGGCGAACATGTATCGCGTGTGGTCGATGTCGCTCGGCAGTGCGTCGAACGCGGATTCGCTCACCCCGAAGTTCCGGGCGAGCACGTCGCGCGGCGTGTGCGCGAACCAGTCGGTAATGAGGAACGTCTCGTTCTCGGAGAAGTTGCCGTCGTCGAACACGAGCAGGAACTCGGCCCCCTCGTCAAGCGCCTGGATCGAATGCGGGAGCCCGGCGGGGAAGTACCAGAGGTCGCCGGCGGAGACATCGTCGAGGAACAGGCGACCCAACTCGTCGAGCACGCTGACGCGGCAGCTGCCGGCGATCATGTAGGACCACTCGGCCTCCTTGTGCCAGTGCAGCTCGCGGATGCCGCCGGGGGTCAGCCGCATGTCGACGCCGGCCAGCTCGGTGGCGATGGGCAGCTCACGGGTGGTGATCTCTCGCGCCCAGCCACCGGAGAGCACACGGTTGCGCGCCATCGCGTAGGGGAACTTGAGGTTCGGGATCGTGCCGGCGTCTGTCTGGGGGGATACCAGCAGGTCGGGGTTCTCAAGCTCGACCGGCAGGTTGCGCGGCCCCATGATGGTCGCGCCGCGACCGTCCGTGATCGGTTGCGGGATCGTGCCCTCGCGAGCGTCCCGTTTCTTGGTTACTGCCATCCAACTCATCTCCTTTCTGCTGCTTCGCCGCGCCCGACCGGCGCGGGGTCAGGGGAACGTCATGGCTCGAGCACGACCTCCTGGCAGCCTGTGCGAGACGGTCATTCGGGGCCCTCCGCCGTCCGTGCCCGGCGTGCGAGCGCCGCCTCCCAAGGCCGTGATCCGGCCTCGTGGCGAGAGCTCCTGTCTCGCACTGGACAGGCATTGCTCGCAACATACTCCAGCCAGCGTGGCCGCGCTGGGGGCCGGCGCCGGTGCGTGTTTGGCTGCGACGCGAGGGATGGCTAGCGGATCGGGAGCGCGCTAGCTGCGGCCCGCGGCGCGCGCCTTCTGCACCGTCGCTGCGGGCGATTCGCGCACCGGCTCCCCGTGACCGGGGAGGACGACCTGCGCCTCCAGGCCTTCCATCCTCGAGAGCACGTTGAAGCAGCTCTCCGTGTCCACGTTGGACGGCGTCGGCAACACCTGCGGCCCGCGACGGCCGGTGAGCGGATTCCAGCTGCACAGCGCGTCGCCGACGAAGAGCGCACCGTGGCGCTCGAAGAGAAAGGCGCAATGGCCCGGCGTGTGCCCCGGCGTGTGCACGACTCGCGGCTTGCCCGGCACGTCGAGCACCTCCCCATCGCCGAACGTATGCGCGCCTTCGACACCCTTCGGCTTGCCGCCGCTCTGGGCAATCATGCCCCCGATCACCATCCACGTCCGGGGCTTGATGAGCCGCGGGATCATGTTGCGCATGCTCGCGTCACCGCCCTTCGGGCGTGGCTTGCGCAGCGTGTCCTCATCGTCGGCGTGCACGTAGACCGCCGCGCCCTCCTGCTGGAGTCGCGGCGCGACACCCGTGTGGTCGGCGTCGGAGTGCGTGAGCACCACCGCCTTGATGTCCCCCGGCAAGAGCCCGAGCGCTTGAAGGTCGCTCTCGAGCGTCTTCGCGAAGCCGCCGAAACCGGCGTCGACAGCCGTGATCGCGCCGTCTTCCTCAACCAGGAACCAGTTCACGAACTCCGAACCGAGCGCGTAGACCCCGGGCGCTACTTCCTGCGGCTTCCTCGGGCTCATCGCGCGCAAACGCTACCCGTTCGGTGCCCAGCTCGCCGCGCAGGGCGACCCGGGCACCGGTGTGGCTGCCGCTACTTCTTCTTGTGCTTTTCCTTGAGCACGAGCGTGCTCGTCTGCAGGCCGCTGCCCGAGGCTGTCACCTTCAGCCCCTTCTTGCCGGCCTTGTGCAGGAGCGAGCGACCCTTTGCGTTGAGGTGGACGGCGAGCGTCAGGCTCCCGCCCGGCGCGATCGAGTAGCCGGCTTCGCCGACCGTCACGTTACGGGTCACCTTGACGGTGCGCAGCTTGCCGTGGCGCTTGACCTTGCGCTTTTCGGTCACCTTCGCGAGCAGCTTCATCGTGCCGCTGCATGCGCCGGCGCCGGTGCACGTCAAAGTGACGCTCGCGCTGCCATTTTTCACGGTCGCGCTCGAGGACGCCACTGCGACGCCGGCGGCCGGCGGTGGCACCGTGCTCGCGACCGCGGCGGGGATCCGTACGACGTTGCTCAATGCGCTTTCTGAGCCGCCGGACTTATTGAACGCCGTGACCTTGCACGAGATCACGCTCCCGGCGTCGGCCGGCTGCACGGTGTAGTTGGGCGAGCCCTGGCCTTCGATCACACTTCCGTTGCGAAGCCACGTGTATCCGTAGCGGACGACGCCGCCTTCCCACGCGCCTTCGGAGCAGTGAAGCGTCCCGCCCACCGCCGCCGCGCCCGTGAGCCTCGGTGCTTCGAAGTCGAGCGGCGGCGCTTCCACGAGCGCGCCGTTGACGCTGGACGCGGTGCCGTGAGCGAGCACGTTCACGTGGTTTGCGCCTTCGATCGTCTGCTGGCCCGAGAAGTACTGCGTCGAGAAGATTTCCGATTCGTTGAGTTCGGTGCACGCCCGCGTCGTACACACTTCACCCGTGAACCCGACCTTGTATTCGCCTCCCGAGAGACCGGCGATCGTGTAGCTGCCGTTTGGTTCGCTGACCACGCAGTAGACCGCGAGGCGAAAGAGTTCTTCGAAGAATTCGCCGAAGTTCTGGACGCTCGCGCTGAACGCGCACACGCGCGTCAGCCCGATCGGCGTGCCGTTCGACGCGCGCGTGACGGTGCCGCTTATCGAGGCCCCCGTTTCCAACTGGGCGTCGATGTTTTCTTCACCCGTGAGAACCAGGGTGGCCGATTCCGCGGACTTCACGCCGTTCCAGTACTCGGTGATGTACTCCCGCGAGCATTCTTCTTCGCTCACGGGGCACTCTTCGCCGGTAAAGGCGACCGTGTACTTCTTGCCCGCGGTCAGCCCCGGAAGTTCGTATTCACCGCTGCCGTTCGTGTCCTTGCACTCCGACGTTTCGCTGCCAAACGCGCAGACGCGAGTGTTTGCGAGCGCCACGGCGCCTTCCTTCTTGACGGTGCCTGTGATCGCGCCCGCCTTCGCGCTCGCCCCCGCGGGCAGCAGGAGCGCGCCCGAGGTGGCCACGAGGCCGCCTACGATCAGCGCGCAAGCGCGCGCACGAATACGGATTGCCGTCCTCTCGTCCATTTCCGGTCCTCCAAAGCCGTCGCTGGACCGCTGATGATACGCCGTCGCATTGCCCCGCGCGCCATCTCGCGAGGTGGGCCGCTAGCTCTTGCGCCTGCTCACCCTGTCGGCCATGTAGGTGATGAAGATGCCGAGGAGCACCGAGATCACGATCACGATGATCAGCGGCGCGTGGCCGGAGCCGAAGATCCAATTGACCTTCACTTGCTTGAGGTTGAGCACCGCGAAGACCGTGATGATCACCGCAAGCACGAGCATCGCGATCGTGCGTGCGCGCTGACGCTTGCGGCGGCTTTCGCGCTCTGAATCAGCCCGAACGGGCTCGTGGTGCTCGGTCGCCGCCATGCCACCCCGATGCTACTCGCCGCCCTCCGCGCGCATGCAGCTTCCCAGCCCGGGTCTGGTAAACAGGAGTCGGGAGAGGCGCGGCCAATAGGTCCCTGATGCCACGAGCCCTCCCAAGAACCCTTGCCCTCCTGCTCGGCGCCGCGGGCGTGGTGCTCGCCGGATGCGGCGGCTCCGGCGCGCATGTCGTGGAATCCAATCGGCCGCTCGCGACGTCCTCCAGCTCTGCCGCCGTTGGGGCCGAAACGAGCACCGCCACCGCGAGCGCGACCGCTGGCAGGCCCCCCGTCGCCGCCAACGGCAGCGGCGGGACGCCCGTCGGCACGACGACGCGCACCGCCTCGGCGCCCGCGTACGTCCACGAAGAAGCGCCCGCGGGCGAACTCGGCAAGGCGGTCGCGGAAGTCCAGGCGCACGGATACACGCCGTCGAGCACCTCCGACTACCACCCCAACCAAACCCTGCGCGTGCTGATCGGGATACGCACGGGCTCCGCCGACGGCTACGACCAGCAGGCCTTCTTCTTCCTCGGCGGGCACTACCTCGGCACCGACTCGAGCAGCCCGTCGGCGGCGGTGCACGTGATCAGCCAGGGCGACACCGAAGTCACGCTCGGCTACCCGATCTACCAGCCCGGCAACCCCCTGTGCTGCCCCGCGGGCGGCGAAGCGCACGTCACCTTCCAGCTCAACAACGGCACGCTCGCGCCCGCACAGCCGATCCCGCCGGCGAGCGAGCGCCGCTAGCTAGATTGCTTTCCGTAGGCGCGAAAGGAAGGAATCGCCATGAGCCAAGCCGTCGAGGGCCGCGCGAAGGAGCTGCTCGAAGACAAGAACTTCTGCCAGGTTGCGACCATCCGCAGCGACGGGTCCCCGCACGTCGCTCCCGTATGGGTCGACGTCCAGGATGGGATGCCCACCCTCAACACCGCCGAGGGACGGTTGTGGCCGCGCAACCTCGAACGCGATCCGCGCGTGACGCTCAACGTCCAGAACATGCAGAACCCCTACGAGTACGTCGAGATCCGCGGCCGCGTCGCCGAGCGCACCCACGACGGAGCCGACGAGCACATCGACGCACTCGCGAAGAAGTACCTCGGGCAGGACGAGTACCCCTACCGCCAGCCAGGCGAACAGCGCGTGATCATCCGCGTGGCCCCCGAGCGCGTCTCACATCACGGCAACTGACGGCGCAGGAGTCGCCGCCACCAGGAGGGCGCGCGCGGCTGCGTCGCGAGCCAGTCCTCGCGCAGCTTGAGCTCGCCGCGCTTGCGCGCGGCGAGCACGCACTCCGTGTGCGCGTGCCGGCGGCGGCGAGTGTCGCCTTCCGGCACGATCAGCACGTGCTCCGTGAGCGGGAGCAGATTGCGCCCGCAGAGCGGGCAGCGGTAGGTCGCAGGCTTGCGGTTGACGGCCCTCCGCACCGTCCACCAGCGCGCCGCTTCGAGCCTCGGCACCGCGGGCGCGCCTAGAAGTAGGTCGACGGGCTCGTCGCGAGCAGCGCGTAGATCTGCGTGATCGCAGACTGATCGAGCAGCGTCGCCTTGCCGCCTTCCCGATCGGTGAACAACCCGTCCGATTCATGCAGGCTGTTCCATGCCCAGTTCACGTACTGCTGCGCGAGCGATGCGCCGTTGCCGCTGTGGATGATCGCGTCGAGGTACATCACGTTCCGCAGGAAAACCGCCGCAAAGAATGGGTTTTCGCCGCCCATCACGCTGAGCGGAAACGCGGAGACGGCGACCGCCGCCGCGTTCTCGGCCTCGTTCAGGTAGCCGCTGTCGCCGGTCGCCTGGTAGAGCAGCGCGCCTGCACCGATCATCACACCCTGGATGTAGCTCCAGGGTTCGGGATCGGTTTCGCCGTTGGCTTCGATGTGATCCGCATAGAGGCCCGAGGACGTGAGCAGGCACGCGTGAACCCAGTTGTAGGCGCTCTCCGCGAACTGGAGGTCCGCGCCGTCGCCGGTGATCCGGTAGAGCTGGACGGCGAGCTCGGCGGCGGGAGCGGTCGTGATCGTGCTGCGGAATTCGTCTTCTTCGGAGTCCGAGTGCGGGATGCCGCCGGGGCACAGTTCGTTCGGGTTGGACACCCACCCGGCCTCCTCGAAGGCGAGGATCTGCTCGGCGAGCGAGAGCGCGGCTTCATCATGCGTGAGCTCGAAGAGGCGCGCCATCTCGATCCCCACCCAGTCGTTGTCGTCGTAGAAGCTCGTCCCGGCGGTGCTCGCTGACGCGATCGTCGCGGTGTAGTGCGGGAGGCTTTGCAGCGCCTCAGTCGAGCTGACGGCGCTCACGGGAGCGGTGCTGAGGTACTTCTGGAGCCCTTGCAGCTGGGTGCCGGTGCTGAACTTCGCCTTCGCCTGCTGTCCGCGAATGTGCGACACGCTCACCGTCGCCGCGATCGCTTGCGAGAACGGCCAGAGATAGGAGTTGGACTTCTGGTCGAGTTCTTCGCGATAGAGGTCGGTGCCGGCGATGTAGAAGTACTTCTGCATCGCTTCGTAGGACGCGACCGCGTGCAGGGCGGGCCCGGTGAGCGGCGGCGGGCCCTTGCGCGGCTTGGGCTTCGCTCGTGGCTTGACGGCCCGAGTGCGGCGGTGGGCGGCGGCCGCCTTGTGCGCCCGTGTGGGCGCGGCCACCGCGTTCGCGACGGGCGCGAGCATGCACGCGCACAGCAGCGCGGCTCCCGCTAAGTGGAAGCATCTCGACGCCATTTGCTTGCCGGCCCTCAGCTCCTCGCTTCGTGGTTCGTCGTAGTGCTCGATCGCCCGGTTAACAGCGCAGCCGCCGATTCGATGTGGTCGCTGCAAGGCGCGTCGACGATGACACTAATGGGTCGAGGGCCGCTCGCCAAGCGGTGGGCGGGCAGGCGCAGCGAGCGGCTGCTTCTTGCCCGGGTTCAGGAGCCCCTTCGGGTCGAGCGCCGCCTTCACGTGCTCGTGCGCGTTGCGCGTCGCCGCGTCCCACTGTACGCCGAGGTACGCGCGCTTGACCCACCCCACTCCGTGCTCGCCGCTGATCGAGCCGCCAAGCCTCAAGGCTTCCTCGAGCAAGCGCTCACCGGCCGCGAGCCCGCGCTCGAGCTCCTCGCCACGCGAAGGGTCGATGAGGAACGTCCCGTGCACGATGCCGTCTCCCGCGTGGCCCCAGGCGCAGGCCGGCAGCGAGAGCTCCTCGCCGATCGCGTAGACCGCGTCGATCGCGTCGCGGATGCGCTCGGGTGCAACGCTGATGTCCTCGCTCACCTTGCCACCGCGGGCTCCCGCGAGCACTCCGTTGAGCCCGTCGCGCCAGCGCCACAGCGCCGCCGGGTCGGGCCGCTCGAGCACGATCATGCCGTGCTCTCGCAGCACCTCCTCGAGGTCGGCCGCCTGCGGCGCGATCTCGCGCGTCGCGCCATCGAGCTCGAGCAGGAGCACGAACGCGTCTTCGCTCAGCTCGCGGCGCCCGGGAAAAGCGCCCGCGCTCGCCGCGAACGCGCGCCCGTCGAGGAAGTCGAGGACCGCCGGCGCGAGGCCGCTCGCGAGGATCGCGAGTAGCGCCTGCTGAGCAGACGCCGCGTCCTCCAGAAACGCGACGAGCGCCAGCGTGGCCTCGGGCGCGGGTGGCAGCGCGAGCGCGACCGCCGTGATCACGCCAAGCGTGCCCTCGGAGCCGATGAAGAGGCTCCTGAGGTCGTAGCCCGAGGCGTCCCGTCGCACCGCCTCGCCAACGCTCGCGAGCTCGCCCGGTGCGAGCGCGATCTCGAGGCCGCTCACAGCGTCCCCGGTGGGGCCGTACTTGAACGCGTGCGGACCGCCTGCGTTGGTCGCGACGTTGCCGCCGATCTGTGACTGCTCCGCGGCCCCCGGGTCGGGAGCAAAGAGCAGGCCGTTCTCGCGCGCGAGGCGCGCGACGTGCGCGGTCGAAAGCCCCGCGTCGACGCGCATGCGTCCGAGCTCAGGCGCAAACGAGCGCACGCCGCGGATGCGCTCCAGGCTGAGCACGACCCCGCCGTCGACCGGCACGGCGCCGCCTGCGAGCCCGGTGCCACCGCCGCGGGGAACGATCGCAACCTCGTGCTCGTAGCACCAGCGCATTGCGCGCGCGACCGCGTCCGCGTCGCCGGGGCACACCACCGCGTCGGGCGTCCCCTGCAGCCCGCGCTGGATCGTCGCGTCGTGCCGATACGGCGCGAAGTCGGCGGGGTCGAGCACGCTCGCCGCGCCGAGCGCCGCCACGAGGTCCCTGCGCAGTGCGGAATCCGCGTGCACCGTCGAGGAGGCCGCGCCTCAGGCGCCCGGGATCGAATAGCGCGCGAAGAAGAAGAACCAGACCTCTACCGCGAGCACGCAGAAGACGACGCTGAGCACGACGACGCGCTCGATCGGGGTCGTGCGCACGGCACGCGCGACGTCCCGCCGGCGCTCGTCGCTCATCGGCCGCAGCCAAGCCGTCGTACGCCGCGGGCCGGTGTCGCGCCCCGTCAGCCGGTCATAGGCGGCGTTCAGCCGTGTGAGCAGCACCGCAAGCCCGAACACGAGCGCACAGAGCACGACGAGCACGATCACGATCGCACCCATGCTCGGCCCCCCTGATGGCGCGACCCGCGAGCCCACCCACACTGCGAACAGCGGCGCACCCGTCCAGATGTTGATGCTCACGAGCGTCGCGGCGATCGTGAGCCCGATGCGCTCGAGACGGTGTGTGCCGTGCGGCGGGGGGTCGGTCATGGCCCCGTCACGTTAGACGCGTCCGGGACGTGACTTAGGTTTGCTCGCATGGCCGTGAGCGTCCCGGGCGCGAAGCGAATGCCCAACGCCGGCAGCGGTGCTGCGCTTTCGGTGCCCGATGCGGACTCGATCTATCTCGCCGAGAACATGGCCGTGCTGCCCTCCTTCGCGGACGCGAGCTTCGAGCTCGTCTACATCGACCCGCCGTTCAACACCGGCAAGCGCCAGGTCCGGCGCACGCTCGAGGCGGTGGCCGACTCCAACGGCGAGCGCACCGGCTTCGGCGGGCGGCGCTACCGGACCGCGCTCCTCGCGGAGTCCTCCTACCGCGACGCGTTCGATGACTACCTCGCGTTTCTCGAGCCGCGGCTGCGCGAGGCGCGCAGGCTGCTCAGCGACTCGGGGACGTTGTACTTCCACATCGACTACCGCGAGGCGCACTACTGCAAGCTCCTGCTCGACGAGATCTTCGGGCGCGAGTGCTTCCTGAACGAGATCATCTGGGCCTACGACTACGGCGCACGCACGCGGCGACGCTGGCCCGCCAAGCACGACACGATCCTCGTTTACGTCAAGGACCCTTCCGGCTATCACTTCGACGCCGAGGAGGTGGACCGCGAGCCATACATGGCGCCCGGGCTCGTGACGCCCGAGAAGGCCGCGCGGGGCAAGCTCCCGAGCGACTGCTGGTGGCACACGATCGTCTCGCCGACGGGCGCCGAGAAGACCGGCTACGCGACCCAGAAGCCGGAGGGCATCGTGCGCCGGATGGTGCAGGCCTCGACGCGCCCCGGCGACTGGTGCATCGACTTCTTCGCCGGCAGCGGCACGCTCGGCGCGGTCGCGCGCGCGGCCAGCCGCCGCTACGTGCTCATCGATTCCAATCCCGAAGCCGCGGAGGTCATGCGCCGGCGCCTTCCCGAGGCGACGTTCAGCGGCACGAGCGCTAGCTGAACTATGAGCTTCTTCCAGCGCGTCGCGCACTTCATCCGCCGGCGGCGCGGCTAGCAGCCGGCGCGCGAGAACAACCGACTCCGGGCGCGCGGCAGCGCTCTAGACTCACTAGTGAGGATGAGGGCTCGGGCCAGGAGATCGCTGCTTTGCAGCCACTTTGCAGCGGCCGGCGTGCTGCTTGGCCTGACGCTGGCGCTCACGCTGCCGGCTCACGCGGCCGCAGAACCCTCCCAGTGCGAAGGCGAACGGTTCATCTACGAACTGTATGCGTACGCCGTCAGCACGACGCTGCGCCCCGAAACCGGGGCCGAAGTCGCGCAACACAGCACGGTCACGTTCACGGGCGAAGGCGAAGCCCCGCTCACCTTCGAGGTCGCCTCCTCCGAAGCGGCGCTCGCCCATCCGGACATCGACAGCGGCACCGGGACCTCCGGGCCGGGGACCGAGACAACGAAGTGGACGTTCACGTCGACAAAGGCCGCGTCCACGGCCGGCACCATCTACTGGCAGGTGTCGTTCACGCGCAAGCTCACGCAGTGCGGCGGCGAAACGCGCACGTACACGACGACCGGGCTCGGCGCCACCGCGCACACGCTCAGCGTCATCTCCGCCGCGGAACTCCCGACGCCGGCGCCCGCGACCGAAGCTCCACCGCCGTCGAGCAGCCCGGGCGCGACGAACGGCCCTAACACGTCATGGTCCGCCGCGACCCCGACGGGCCTGCGAGTCGGCCTCACCGCGTCGCGCCTCGTGCACATCGGACACCCAGCGGTCGCCTATCTCGTCGATTGCACCGCCGCGTGCGAAGGCAAGACGTCATTCACGGCATGGCAGCTCCGCGGACGCCACAAGCCGCGCGCGCTGCGCAGCCTCGACTTCGCTGCGCACAAGGTCTCGATGACGGGCGCGACCGGCGGCAACGTCCGCTACACCGCCCATTTCCGTGGGCGCGCGCTCAAGCAGCTCCGGAGCATCCTGCGAGCCGGCGGCGAGGTGAAGCTCCAGCTGAGCGCGCGCGTGAAGGACACGAAGGGCAACTTCGTGCAGGTGCAGCGGGTCCTCTTGCTCAAGCGCTAGTGCGCGATTCGCTCCGCCGTGTGCCACTCTATGGGCATGCGTGCGGAGGCTCTTCCGGCCGGCCCCTCGCTACCGCCGGTGCTCCAGATGGGGTGGTGGTTGGCACGCCCGATCTCCTTCATGGAAAGCGCGCGCAGGCGCTACGGCGACGCGTTCAGCGTGCGCTTCCTTTCGTTCGAGCGACCGATGGTGATGATCTCCGACCCCGAGGCGATTCGCGCCCTCTACTCCGAGCGCTCCCACGGGCTCCCGCCGGGCCGCAAGGTGACGCTGCTTCCGATCATGGGCCCGCGATCGCTGCTCCTGCTCGAAGGTAGCGATCACCTCGTGCGCAGGCGCATGATGCTGCCGCCGTTTCACGGCGAGCGGATGCGTTCCTATGAGTCGCTGATGCGCGAGATCGCCGAGCGCGAGGTCGCGCGCTGGCCGGAGCACGAGTCCTTCGCGCTGCACCCGCACACGCAGGCGCTCACGATGGAGGTGATCCTGCGCGCGGTCTTCGGCGTCGATGACCTCGAGCGTGCGGCGCCGCTGCGCACGAGCCTGAGCAAGCTGCTCAACGACAACGCCTCCGCGGGCTTCCAGTTTCGCCTCGTGATGGCCGGGCGGCTGCGCCGCAGGGACCCGATGGAGGAGCTGCGGGGTCTGACGGATGAAATCGACCGCATCCTGCTGGCGGAGATCGCCGAGCGCCGGCGAGACCCCGCGCTCGAGCAGCGCGAGGACATCCTCTCGCTGCTGATGCTCGCGCGGATGGACGATGGCAGCGCGATGAGCGACCGCGAACTGCGCGACCAGCTGGTGACGCTGCTGCTTGCGGGGCACGAGACCACGGCGACCGCGCTCGCGTGGACGTTCGACCTGCTGCTGCGCCACCCCGCGACGCTCGCGCGCCTCACCGACGAGGTCCGCCGCGGCGAGGAGGACGACTACCTGCGCGCGGTGGTCTCTGGAGTCCCTGCGCCTGCGCCCCGTCGTGCCGCTCGCCGGGCGGCGGCTCGCCGTGGACCTCGAAGCGGGGGACCTTCATCTGCCGGCGGGCACCGACGTCACGCCCGCGATCTGGCTCACCCACACGCGCTCGGACATCTACCCCGAACCCCACGCCTTCCGCCCTGAGCGCTTCCTCGAGGACCCGCCGAACACCTACGGCTGGATCCCGTTCGGCGGCGGCGTCCGTCGCTGTCTCGGCGCGGCCTTCGCCGAATTCGAGCTGCGCGTCGTGCTGCAGACCGTCCTGCGCCACTGCGTGCTCGAGTCGGCAGGGCGCCACGAGGAACGCATCGCGAGGCGCAACGTCACGTTCGCGCCACGCCGCGGTACCCGTGTGCGTGTGCGCGTGCGTACGGCGGAGCAGCTCCCTGTGAGCACGCCGATCGCCGCCTAACGACGAGCCGCGCCGGTAGCTCCGCCGCGCCCGAGACCGAGCGGGTTGCGCGCTTTAGGAGGGCTTGTGAACCGCGCCGCGGATGAAGTCGACGATCGACTGCGTCGTCGCGCCGGGGGTGAAGACCTCCGCGACGCCGATCGCTTTGAGCTCGGGGATGTCTTCGGCGGGGATCGTGCCGCCGACCGTGATGACGACGTCTTCGACGCCCTGCTCGCGCAGGAGATCCATCACGCGCGGCACGAGCGTCATGTGCGCGCCCGAGAGGATCGAGAGCCCGACCGCGTCGGCGTCCTCCTGGATCACGGTGTCGACGATCTGCTCGGGCGTCTGGTGAAGGCCCGTGTAGATGACCTCCATGCCAGCGTCGCGCAGCGCGCGGGCGATGATCTTCGCCCCCCTGTCGTGGCCGTCAAGCCCGGGCTTCGCGACGACGACACGGATCTTTCCCCCCTCGCTCTCCGTGCTCGCCGGAGAGGCCACGGCGTCCGGCATCAGACGCGTACGATGAGCGCGTCGCCCTGACCGCCGCCGGAGCAGATCGCGGCGCAGCCGAGGCCGCCGCCGCGGCGGCGCAGCTCGTAGACGAGCGAGCCGAGGATACGGGCGCCGGAGGCGCCGATCGGGTGGCCGATCGCGACGGCACCCCCGTTGACGTTGACCTTCTCCTCGTCGATTCCGAGCACGCGGATCGAGTTGAGCGTCACCGAGGCGAACGCCTCGTTGATCTCCCAGAGGTCGATGTCGGCAGCTTGCAGGCCGGCCTTCTGGAGCGCCTTCGTCGCGGCGCTCGCGGGAGTCGTCGCTAGATAGGCGAAGTCGTTCGCGCTCTGTGCGTGCGCGACGATCTCGGCGATCGCTTCCTTGCCTTCCGAGGAGGCCCATTCGTCGGAGGCGAGCACGAGCGCGCCGGCGCCGTCGTTGACGCCGGGCGAGTTGCCGGCGGTGTGCGAGCCTTCTTTGCTCGCGACGCCGGGGAGCGATGCGAGCTTCTCGAGCGTGGTGTCGCGCCGCGGGCCCTCGTCGACCTCGACGAGCGTCGGATCCTTGCCGCGCTTGGCGGCGGGGACGCTCACGGCGACGATCTCCTCCGCCATGCGTCCGTCATCGATCGCGGCGAGCGCGTGCTCGTGCGATCGGAGCGCCCAGCGGTCGAGGTCGACGCGCGTCATCTCGAGCTCGTCGCCGACTTCGGTTGCCTCGTCGATCATTGGGCGGCCCGAGAAGGGGTTCGTGAGGCCGTCGTGGACCATCGAGTCGAGCAGCTTTGCGTCCCCCATGCGGTACCCGAAGCGGCCCTGGGGGATGAGGTAGGGCGCCTTCGACATCGACTCCATGCCGCCGGCGACACCGAGGCTCATGTCTCCGGCGCGGATCGCGGTGTCGATCATCACGGACGAGCGGAGCCCCGACGCGCAGACCTTGTTGATCGTCTCGCTGGAGACCTCCTTCGGGACGCCTCCCTTGATCTGCGCTTGACGCGAGGGAATCTGGCCCTGGCCCGCTTGGAGCACCTGCCCCATCACGACGTGCTCCACCTGCTCGCCTTCGACCCCGGCGCGCTCGAGCGCCTCCTTGATCGCGACGCCGCCGAGCTCCGTCGCGTCGACCGAAGCGAGCCCGCCGCCCATCTTCCCGACGGGCGTGCGAGCGCTGCTGAGGATCACGGTCTTCGGCATTTTGGCGAGCTCCAGTCTGTGAGCATCCTATCGACCTCGCCCGTATCGGCCCAAAGGACGGGCCCGCGCAGGGCCGCGCGTGGACCACGCGACATGTGAGCGGGTTGTATCGTGCCCCGCCTCGTGCTCGTATCGACGACGACAGAGGCACCTGGGGCGACGGATGCGGACACCGTCGCGCTCGGCATCACGGAGAGCGGCTCGCCGCCCGACTATGCGCCGCCGGAGGTCGCAGAGCTGCTCGCGCGCGGCGAGGCGAAGGCGACGTTCAAGTCGCTCGCCCTCGCCCACGCGCAGGGCAAGCGCTGGCTGATCGTGGGCCTCGGCAAGGAGCGCGCGCTGAGCGCGGAGCGCATGCGCGTCGCGGGCGCCGTCGCGCTCGGCAGGGCGCGGGAGCTCTCCACGCGGGCGCTCTGCTGGGTGCTTCCCGCGGCAGCGCCTTCGGGTCCAGTCGGGGCGCCCGCGCTGGGCGTCGCGCTCGTCGAGGGGACGATCCTCGCCGACTACCGCTTCGATCGCTTCAAGTCAAAGAAGGAGGGGGAGGAGAAGGAGAGTGGGGAGCTAACACGTCTCGAGCGGCTGATCGTCGCCGACCCCACCGCCGCGGCGGCAGGGACGGGGGCGATGACCAGCGCTATCGCGACGGCCGTCGTCGCAGCCGAAGCCGCGAACGCTGCTCGGGACCTCCAGAACCGGCCCGCGAACGACCTCACGCCGACCGCGCTCGCACAGAAGGCGCGCGAGCTCGCCGCCGAGATCGACGCGCTGAGCGTCGAGACGGAGGGGCGCGAAGGGATCGAACTCCGCGGCATGGGGGCGTTCGCCGCGGTCGCGAAGGGCTCAGACCAGGAACCCGCGCTGATCACGCTCCGCTACACGCCGCCCATGGGCGCGCTCTCGGCACCCGTGCTCGGCTTGGTCGGCAAGGCGATCACGTTCGACAGCGGCGGCATCTCGCTGAAGCCCGGAGCGAAGATGTGGGAGATGAAGTTCGATATGTCGGGCGGCGCCGCGGTGCTCGAGGCGATCGCCGCGATCGCCCGCTTGCAGCTGCCGCTGCAGGTGATCGGCGTGATCGGGGCGACCGAGAACCTCCCGAGCGGCCACGCGGTCAAGCCGGGGGACATCGTGACCGCCTCCAATGGGACGACGATCGAGATCAACAACACCGACGCCGAGGGCCGGCTCGTGCTCGCCGACTGCCTCAACTACGCGGTCTCGCTCGGCGCGCAGCGCCTCGTCGACCTGGCGACGCTCACGGGCGCGGTGATCATCGCGCTCGGCTCGACCTATGCGGGCCTGATGTCCAACGACGACGAGCTCGCAGAGCGCATCGTGCAGGCCGGCGAGCGCACCGGCGAGCTCGTGTGGCGCCTGCCGCTGCACGAGGAGTACGAGGAGATCGTCAAGGGTCGCTACGGCGACCTCGACAACGCTCCCGAAGAGCGCAAGGCGGGAACGATCGTCGCCGGCACTTTCCTCTCGAACTTCGTCGGCGAAGTGCCGTGGGCGCACCTCGACATAGCCGGCTCGGCTTGGGACCTTGGACGCGCGTATGCGTCGAAGGGCGCCGCGGGCTACGGTGTGCGCCTGCTCGTGGAGCTCGCGCGCTCCTACTGCGGACCCGTCTAGGCCGCGCGCACCGCGGTCGCATACAGGCGCGGCTTAGGATCCCCGCCGTGGACGAGGCGACCTCACTCATGCAGGCGCCGGGTGAGATTCCCGAGTACCTGCGTGGCGAACCGCCCACTCGCCGCGGCGGCCTGCTCGCGCTGCTCGTGTTCATGCGCGCGAATCACATGCTGGGCGTGCGCTACGCCTATCTACTCGCACGGCTCGCGTGGCTGAAGTTGCGCTTCGGCAAGCGCCTGCAGACCGACGGCCTGTGCTTCATTTGCCCGCAGGTCCAACTCGAGCTCGGGCCCCACGCGACGCTGCGGATCGGCCGCTGGGCGTGGATCGGGCACGGCACGAAGATCCGCGTGCACGAGGGCGAGGTGAGCATCGGCGCGAAGAGCGTCCTCGGCCAGGAGTGCACGATCTCGGCATACCAGCACGTGAGCATCGGGCGCGAGTGCATCGTCGCCGATCGCGTGATGATGATCGACTTCGATCACGGCGTCGTCGACGTCGAGCGACCGATTCGCCTCCAGGGCATCTACAAACGCGACGTGAACGTCGGCCACAACGTCTGGATCGGCTATGGCGGGTGCGTGCTCCGCGGCGTGAGCGTCGGTGACAACAGCGTGATCGGCACGAACGCGGTGGTGACCCACGACGTGCCCGCGAACGCCGTCGCGGGCGGCGTTCCCGCACGCGTGATTCGGATGCGAGACGCGCCGAACAGGATGCGCTGGAGCTAGGGGGCGGGCTCGCGCAGCAGCGCGGGATCGGCGTGGACCGCGAGGTTGCGAAGCCCCGCCTCGCTGGCGCGCTCACCCTCCGCGAGCGCTCGCTCGAACGCGGCGAGGTGGCCCTCAAAGCGCTCGCGGGCGTAGGGGACGGCGAGCTCACGCGTGAGCATGAACGCCCAATCGCTCGACTGAAGCGCGAGCAGCTCACGCAGCGCGGCGCGAGCAGCGTTGTCCCGGGAGCGCAGCAGCGAGAGCTCGGCGGCACGCGTCCCGAAGGCCATCTCGGCGACCTCCGCGCATGCGCTCGACCATGTCGAGAGATCGCCGCCGTGCCCCCAGCTGCTTGGCCCCCACTCTCTTGCATCGGCGCCGAGCGGAGCCGGCTCGATCTCCTCCAGCGCATCGTCGAGCGCCACGAGCGGGAGCCCCTCTCGCGCGCATTGCGCGACCACCTCTTGCAGCCACACCGGCCCCTCGTACCACCAGTGACCGAAGAGCTCGGTGTCGATCGCGAAGACGATCAGGCCCCCTCCGGGCAGCTCGCCACCGGCGCGCTCGAGTCGCGCGAGCGCCCGCCGCACGAAGTCGGCGGCATGCGCGCGCGCAAGGTCACACGCACGCGCGTGGTCGTAGGCGCCGCCGTCGTTGCGCCAGGGGTGATGGTTGTGAACCGTCGAGCGGTGGTAGTCGCGATAGAGCGGATGCGCGGGGTAGCCGCGCTCGCCCCACACGAGGTCAATCATCGCGCGGTCGATCGGCGCCAGTGTCAGGCCGGACTCGCCGACGAGCGGCCGGAGATGCTCGCGCGCGCCCGCGCCGAAGCGGCTCGTGAGCTCGACGCAGGTCGCGCGCACCCCCGCTTCCAGCAGCAGCGGCTCGAGGTGCGGAGCATGCGCGCACTCGGGAAGCCACAGCCCGCCTCGCCATGGGCGGCGCGCGCGCGAGCGATGCGACTCGACGCCGGTCCGCACCTGCGTCCGCACGAGCGCGTCGCTCGCGATCAGCGGCAGGATCGCGTGGGTCGCCGACGAGGTCCAGCTCGCGTGCGCGGCAAGCGCCCCGCCGACCGAGTCTCCGTGGGCGCCCAAGCGCTCCACCGCCAGCTCGTAGTCGCCGAACGCGCGGTCGAGCTCGGCGCCGAGGTCGGCGTGGCCGGCCTCGCGCAGGCCGCGTGCGTCCTCAGCGTGCGTGAACGTGCGCACGTCGCTGACGAACGCGCGGAAGCGCTCGGCGAGGTCCGGGACCTCGAGCTGGTCGCACAGCACCGGGGTCATCGAGAGCGTCAGCGGCGCGCCGGCGTCGAGCAGCTCGAGCAGCGGCAGGTAGCACGTCGCGATCGCCTCCCACAGCCACTCCTCGCCGAACGGCCACGAGCCGAAGCCCTCCACGTAGGGCATGTGCGTGTGGAGGACAATTGCGAGCGCGCCGCGCGAGCGCGCCCCCGCGCGGGGCCGAGCCGTCATCCGCGGCACACGGCGAGGAAGTCGAGCGCGCGCTCCAGGCGCGCGTCACGCTCGGCGCGCAAACGGAAGTCGGCGCTCGCGATCGCGGGCGTGAAGCGGCGGTAGAAGGGATCGCTCAGACGCAGCGCCGAGTGGACGCGGTCCCAGCCCCCCTTCAGCGCAAGCTCGTGCGCGCGCAATTTGCGCGCGTGAAAGAGGCCGTAGAGCTCCACCGTTGGGAAGTGACGCTCGCACAGCTCGCGAAACTCTCCGGCTTGGTACTCGCGCACGTGCCACGGGTTATCCGAGCGCGTCGCTCCCTTCGGCGCGAGCGTGAGCACGTTGGGCGTGGAGAGGTAGACCGTGCTTGCGAGCGAGCGAAAATGCGAGAGCAGCGCGTCGGGGTCCTGCAGGTGCTCGACCGTTTGCAGGCATGCGACCGCGTCCGCCTCCGCGGCGAAGCTGTCGATCAGCGCGCGCTCGAAGCGCAGGTTCGGCCGCCGGTAGCGCAGCCGCGCGTGTTCGTAGGCCTCGGGGTTCGCATCGACGCCGATCACGCTCGCGGCACTCGTCGCGAGCACGTCTGACCCGTATCCCTCGCCACAGGCCATGTCGATCACGCGCAGGCCGCGGACGCGTTCTGCGATCCACTCGTAGACGATGAGGTGGCGGCGAAACCAGTAGTTCTCGGCCGGCACGTCGGGGAGCGTGCGCTCGCCGGTGAGCGCGAGCGGCGGCACGCCGGCGGGCTGGTCGCGCTGCGCATACGGGGGCGCGGGCTCGGGCAGGGCGGACAGCACGACGCGCGCGAGTATAAGGTGGCACTCCATGGCCGGCCCGCTCACGGCGGACGAGATCCGCGACGTCAACACGCGCTACCACGACGTCGCCGCCTCCGGGTACGACGCGAAATGGGCGATCACGTTCGGCGAGCTCGGGCAGGCGCAGGTCGAGGGGAAGCTGCGCAAGGCGCTCGGCCGCGCGCCGGAGCACTGTGCGCACGGCCTCGAGATCGGTGCCGGGACGGGCTACTTCTCGCTGAACATGCTCGCCGCGGACCTCATCGCGGAGGCGACGTGCACGGACATCGCGCCGGGGATGCTCGCGACGCTGCAGGAGAACGCAGCCTCGCTCGGGCTCGACGTGCACACCCACGCCACGGACGCCGAGCGCCTCCCGTTCG
Source organism: uncultured bacterium (assembly GCA_963768005.1). Classification (GTDB taxonomy): domain Bacteria; phylum Actinomycetota; class Thermoleophilia; order Solirubrobacterales; family Solirubrobacteraceae; genus Palsa-744. The sequence goes on along the minus strand of CAVYGD010000005.1, from coordinate 135,926 downwards.
CCGACGCGAGCTTCGACCTCGTGTTCGGCCACGCGGTGCTCCACCACATCCCGCACCTCGAGCGCGCGTTCGCCGAGATCGAGCGCGTGCTCGTCCCCGGTGGGACGCTCGTATTCGCGGGTGAGCCCTCGCGCTTCGGCGACTCGCTTGCGCGGATACCGAAGCGGGCAGCGTTGCGCGCGGCGCCCGTGTGGCGCGCGCTGATGAGGGCGCGCCCGGCGCGGGAGACCGCCGAGCACGACAGACACGAGCACCTCGAGTGGTCTGTGGACGTCCACGCATTCGCGCCCAGTGAGCTCGCAGCGCTCGCCCGCGGCGCGGGGTTCGAGGAGGTGCGGGTGAGCGGCGAGGAGCTCTTGGCGAACTGGTTCGGATGGGCGAACCGCACGCTCGAGGCGAGCGCCGAGCCGGAGGAGGTTCCGCGGCTCTGGCGCGAGTACGCCTACCACGGCTACCTCGCTTTGCAGGCGCTCGACGGGAAGCTGCTCGAGCCGCACCTGCCGGCGGCGATCTTCTACAACCTCATGATCTCCGCTCGCAAGCCGCGCCCTTAGTCGCGCCACTCGCCCGACGCGCGCCGCCTCGGTTGCGTCGGCCGAGCGTTGCTCCGGAGTGATACTCTGTACGGCGATGACCGCGACAGACACGCGCCGCCGCGTACTCGACGGAGCATTGGCGTGCTTTCTGCAAGAGGGCTACGAGCCGACGACGATCGCGCGCATCAGGGAGCGCAGCGGCGTCTCCAACGGCGCTCTCTTTCACCACTTCGCATCCAAGGAGGCGATCGCCGCGGCGCTCTACGTCGAGGCGATCTCCTCATATCACGAGGGACTCTGGGAGCTTCTCGCGAGCCGGCCGCGGTCGCTGCGGAGGGCGGTGCGCGGAACGATCGCGCACCAGCTCGAATGGATCGAGGCGCACCCCGACCTCGCGCGGTTCGTCTACATGCGCGGCCATCTCGACTGGGATTCGCCCGCGGGCGCCGACGTCGCGGCGCTCAACCGTGAGCTCGCTGCGGCCTTCCGCAGCTGGCTGGAGCCGCTCGTCGCGGCCGGCGAGGTGCGTCCGATGTCGACGATGATGATTACTGCGATCGTCGCAGGGCCCGCGCACGCGGTCGCGCGGCGGTGGCTCGCGGGGCACCTCAGCGGCTCGCCCCTCGAGCACCTCGACGAGCTCGCCGACGCCGCTTGGGCGGGGTTGCGCGGCAAGCCCGCGCCGGCGCGCGCGAGCAGGGCGATCACACCGCGCGGCGCGCGCGTGAACGTCGAGCTCCTCGACGACGACGGAAGCGTGCTCGCACATGGCGAGGCGAGCACTCAGCTACTCGCCGGAGCGCTCGCGAGTGTCTGACTTCTTGAGCACCACGCACCACGACCGAAGGGGGCGAGCATGAACTACGAGACGATCATCTGGGAGCAGTCAGGGGGCGCGGCGCGGCTCACGCTCAACCGCCCGGACGCACTGAACGCGTGGACCGAGCAGTTAGGCCACGAGCTGGGGCAGGTTCTCGAAGGCGAGGCGGCGCAGGAGTCCGTGCGCGCGGTGCTTATCACCGGCGCCGGGCGCGCGTTCTCCTCGGGCGCAGACCTCAAGGCGGGGTCGCGGCCGGCGGACGACGGGATGCCCGACATCCGCCACGAGCTTCACGAGATCTACCACCCCGCGCTCGCGGCGGTAACGCGGCTGCCGAAGCCGGTGGTCGCTGCGATCAACGGGCCCGCCGTCGGGATCGGCCTTTCGCTCGCGCTCGCGTGCGACCTCGTGCTCGCGGCCGAGTCGGCATTCCTCTCGCTCGCGTTCGCGAACATCGGCCTCATGCCGGATGGCGGCACGACGGCGTTCGTGCCGGCCGCCGTCGGCAAGGCGCGGGCGTTCGAGATGGCGCTGCTCGCCGAGCGCGTGACGGCGCCACAGGCGCTCGAGTGGGGTCTCATAAACCGCGTCCACCCGGACGACCAATTGCTCGCCGAGGCGGACGCGCTCGTGCAACGGCTGGCCGCGGGGCCAACCCGCTCCTATGCGGGCTCAAAGCAAGCGCTCAACCGCTTCCTCTACCCCGACCTCGACGCGCAGCTGACGCTCGAGGGCGAGTTGCAGCACGCGCTCGCGCGCACGCAGGACTTCATCGAGGGCGCGACCGCGTTCGTGCAGAAGCGCGAGCCGCACTTCAGCGGCACCTAGCTCAGCCCGCTACGTGGCAGCTGTGTTCGGCGACCTGCAGCGTAAAGAGCTGCAGGTGCCGGAGCACGAGCGGCTCGTCGCTCGAGTTGTCCGCGAAGCTCACGCTGCCTTCGCCGTCGCGCACGCGATAGCCGTATACCGAGCCGGGCCGCGGCGGCAGCGAGAGGTGCTGCGTGGCGGGGTTGTGCAGTTCTTCCTGGATCGTGCGCGCTTCGATCACCGCGGGGTCGCTGAGCATGTGCGCGGGGCCGCGATTGCAGCGCACGACCCCTTCTTCGTTCACGAGCACGCTCAGCGTTCCGTGGCCATTGGCGCTGCTTCGTTCGACGATGAAGAGGTCGGCCGAGACGACGCCGCCGCAGGCGGCGATCGCGGCGGGGACGATCACGGCGACGGCGGCGAGCGCGAGGCGGGCGCTCATGCTTGCACTGCAACGCCGCCGCGGCGCGGGTCGCCGGCACCGATCAGCTCAGCGCCGCGGCGCTGCACCGCTTGCACCCCGCCGAAGAAAAGATTGAGCTCGTGGAAGCGCACGATCGCGCGCGGCCCGAGCTGCGTCGAGTCGATGCCGGGCTCGTTGTAGACGACGCCGCCCTCGAAGTGGATGCGCGGCGCGCGCACTGCCGCGAGCGCGTCGAGCCCGCGGTCCACGACGCCGACGATCGTTTGCAGCAGCGCCGAGCGGATGCGGTTGGACCCGGCGCTGCCGAGGACGAGCTCGACCTCCTCGTCGCGGAGCACCACGGAGGGGGCCATCATGCTCGGGAGGCGCTGCCCGGGCGGGTGGCGGTGAAAGCCGAGCGGGCTCAGGTCCTCCTCCCCCATCACGTTGTTGAGGTGCATCCCCGTGCCCGGCACCACGACCGAGGAGCCCTCGCCGTTGGTGGCGGTGACGCTGCACGCGCGCCCCTCGAAGTCGAGCACCGAGATGTGCGTCGTCGCGCCCAGGCGGCTGCCTAAGAAGCGCTCGAGGAAGTCCTGCTCGCCGAGGCCCTCCATGAACTCGGGCGTGCGCTCCGCCTGCGCGGCTTCCATCGCGGAGACGAGCCCGTCGAGCGTCGGCGGCGAAGGACCCCGATCGAGCAGCGCGAGTGCGTACGCGAGCAGGATCCCGCCGGCCGAGGGCGGCGGGTTGGTGAGCACCGCGCGGTCGCGGTAGTCAACGCGCAGCGGGGTGCGCGCGAGCGCTTCGTAGCGCGCGAGCGCTTCCGGACCCAGCAACCCTCCGCGCTCGCCGATCCACGCGCACACGCGCGCGGCGATCTCGCCGCGATAGAAGGGCTCGGCGCCGCGCTCTCCGAGCAGCAGCAGCGCATCCGAGAGCTCGGGGTCTCGCAGCAGCTCGCCCTCGCGCAGGATCCTGCCCTCGGGAGCCCACAGCGCGGCGCACTCGGGCGTCGCACGCAGGAGGTCGCCGAGGATCTTCGCGACGTAGGCCTGCGAGGCGTTCAGCACGACCCCCTCGCGGGCAAGCTCCGCAGCCGGCGCGACGAGCTGCTCAAGCGGAATCGTGCCCCAGCGCTCGGCAGCCTCGCAGACGCCCGCGGGCATCCCGTAGACGCCGCACGAGGCGGGCCCGATGTAGAAGACCTGGTCGGCATCGCCGAAGGAGACATCCACCGCTTCGAGCTCGGCGGCGCCGTCAGCGGCGAGGTCGGGTGCCGCGACGAAGAAGTCGAGCAGCACGGGATCGCCCCCTTCGCCCGCGACCATCATGTGCCCGCCCGCGCCGAGGCCCGTGAGCAGTGGCTCCGCGACGAACGAGGTGAGCATCGCGCCCACGGCCGCGTCGACGGCGTTGCCGCCTTCGCGCAGCACACGTGCGCCCGCCTCCGCCGTGAGCGGATGGCCTGCAGCGACGACTCCGCGCCCGCGCGCGCTCATCACGAGCGAAGCGTAGAGCACGCCTCGCGCGGGGCTCTCAGCGAGGGACGAACTCGGGGACCTGCAGCTCGCCGACAGCGAGGCTATCGCCGCCGCGCCGCGCGCCACCGCGCGCGCGCGGCCCGTTCACACGAGCGATGCGCGGCTCGCCGGCCGGCTCCCTGAGGTCGTGCACGGCTGGGCGCGAGCGTTCGCCGTAGCCCGTCGCGACGACCGTCACCCACACCTGGTCATCGAGCTTCTCGTCGACCATCGCGCCGAAGATGATGTTCGCGTCGGGGTGCGCGGCTTCGGATACCGTGCGCGCGGCGTCGTTGACCTCCCACAGCGAGAGGTCGCGGCCGCCGGTGATCGAGAGCAGGATCGATCGCGCGCCGTCCATCGAGATCTCCAGCAGCGGCGACGAAGTCGCCTGGTTGGCGGCGTCGGTGGCGCGGGCCTCGCCGACACCCATGCCGATCCCGAGCAGCGCATTGCCCGCGCCCGACATGATCGTCCGCACGTCCGCGAAGTCGAGGTTGATGAGGCCGGGTAGCGTCACGAGGTCGGAGATCCCCTGCACGCCCTGCCGCAGCACGTCATCGGCGACGCGGAAGGCCTCCACCATCGTCGTCTGCCGGTCGAGCACCGAGAGCAGGCGGTCGTTCGGAACGACGATCAGCGTGTCCACCTCGTCGGCGAGCGTGCGCACGCCCTGCTCGGCCTGCGCGATCCGCCGCGAGCCCTCGAAGCCGAACGGCTTCGTCACGATCGCCACCGTGAGCGCGCCGACTTCGCGCGCGATGCGCGCGACGACCGGGGCGGCGCCAGTGCCGGTGCCCCCGCCGACGCCCGCCGTCACGAAGATCATGTCCGAGCCCTTCAGGAGCGCCTTGATGCGGTCGTACTCCTCGGTGGCCGCCTGCCGGCCGATGCCGGCGTCGGCCCCCGACCCAAGCCCGCCGGTGACCGCCTCGCCGATGTGCAGCGTCACATCTGCGGTCGACTGCTGCAGCGACTGGACGTCGGTGTTGATCGCGAGGAACTCGACGCCCTCGACCTCGGCCTCGACCATGCGGTTGACCGCGTTCACGCCGGCTCCGCCGACGCCGACGACGCGCAGCACGGGCTTCGCCTGTGAGCGTGGCGACGGGGCTTCTTCGAAGCCACTGGCTTCCCGCGAGCTCGCATAGGAATCCGGGATCTCGTCGGCAGCGGCGCGCATCCTCACCTTACTCTCGCGCTCCATTACGTTCTCCGGGATCTCGGAGGAGAACGCGTGGCGCAGGCGCTCCTGCGGCGTCGGGATGTGCGCGTCGGTTTCCGCGGACTCGACGTCCTCTGCCGCCGAGGGCCGGCCGCTGCTCGCGCGTTCGCCGGCCGCGGTCGCGGGCGTGCTCAAGGCGTCGGAGCCGTCGCCTTGCGCCTGCCCCTCCGCGCCCTCGGCGGCGGACCCGTCGGGCTCTTCGGTCTTGCGGAACAGCGCGGCGAGCGGACCCTCGCGCATGCTTGCCCGCTTCTGCTTGTTCTTAGGCCCTGCCATTCGCGAGCACCTCCTGCGCGAGTTGTCGGTAAGACTGCGCCGCCGTTCCGTCAGGCTCGTACTTGAGCACCGACATGCCCTTCACCGGAGCCTCGGCGAAGCGAATCGTCTTGCGGATGCGCGACGCGAAGACGCGGTCGCCGAAGTTCTCCTCGAGGATCTCGATCGCCTCCTTCGCATGCACCGTGCGCGCGTCCACGAGCGTCGGCAGGATGCCCTCGATGTCCACCTCCGGATTGAGGTTCTCGCGGATCATCGCGAGCGTGTTCTGCAGCTGGATGAGCCCGCGCATAGACAGATACTCGCACTGCACCGGAACGATGACCTTGTCCGCCGCCGTGAGCGCGTTGATCGTGAGCAGCCCGAGGCTCGGCGGAGTGTCGATGCAGATGAAGTCATAGTCGTCGAGAATAGGGTCTAAGGCCTTCTGCAGCGCGCGCTCGCGGCCAATCATCGTGGACATTGCGATCTCTGCGCCCGCGAGGTCGATCGATGCGCACGCTACATCCATCTCGCGCTTGCGGATCACCTCGCGGATCGAGAGCTTGTGGACGAGCACGTCGTACATCGACGCTTCGAGCCCGTCGGGGTCGATGCCCTGGGACATCGTGAGGTTGCCCTGCGGATCCATGTCTACGCAGAGCGCGCGATGGCCGGCCTCCACGAAGGCGGCGGCGAGGTTCAGGGTGGTCGTCGTCTTGGCCACCCCGCCCTTCTGGTTGGCGAACGCGATGACCTTGGCCTTTCCATCCACGACAGGCTCCGATGATCTTTGGCCGGGGTAAAGCCCTACGCCGACGGTATTCGCAGGCCGCTGTTCGATTCCTGCACGTTAAGAGCGGACTCGGACAAGATCCCTACGATCCGGTCGATGCCGGCGCGCAAGGGAACCCACCGCGGGCCCGCTCGCGAGCACGCTGTGGAGCGCCCGGCGTCTGCGGTGTTGCGCTCGCGTCTGGGGGGCACTCGTATCTGCATCTGCGCCGGTCCGGGGGGTGTGGGTAAGACGACGATCGCCGCCGGGCTCGGCCTTGCCCTCGCACGTGAGGGCAAGCGCGTGCTCGTGCTCACGATCGACCCCGCGAAGCGACTCGCGAGCGCGCTCGGGATCGGCGCCCCGGCCGCCGCGGGCGAGCCGATGCGCGTGGACCCCGCGCGGCTGGCCGCCGCCGGTGTGAAGGTGCGCGGCGAGCTGTGGGCGATGACGCTCGACGTCAAGCGCACCTTCGACGAGCTCATCGTCGAGCTCGCTCCGGATGAGCACGCGCGCGAGGAGGTGCTCTCAAACCGCATCTACCGCGAGCTCTCCTCCGCCACCGCCGCGGGCTCCCAGGAGGTGGCGGCCGTCGCGAAGCTCTTCGAGCTCGACCGCGACCGAGCCTTCGACGTCGTCGTGCTCGACACGCCCCCGTCCCACAACGCACTCGACTTCCTCGAGGCGCCGACGCGCCTAACGAGCTTCCTCGATGGACGCGCGATGGACATCTTCATGCTCGCCGGTCTGCCGCTGCGCTCTGCGCAGCGCTCGAGCGGTGGTGGGCTCGCCGCTCGCCTGCTCGGTGGCGGGACGAGTCTGCTCTTCGGCATCTTCGCGCGCGCAACCGGTGTCGAGCTCGCCGGCGAGCTCGCGGTCTTCTTCGGCCTGCTCTCGGGGTTGCGCGATGGGTTGCGCGAGCGGGCCGCGAGCGTCGACGCGCTGCTGCGCGAGGACACGACGAGCTTTATCGTCGTCACCTCCCCCGAGCACGAGCCGGCGCAGGAGGCCGCCTTCCTGCACCACAGCCTGCTCGATGCGGGGCTACCGTACGGCGGGCTGGTCGTCAACCGCGTCCACGAGGGGACGCTCGAAGACGGGCAGCTCGACGAGCTCCGTGCGACGCTCGAGCGATCGCTCGACGCGCGCCTGAGCGCGCGGGTGATGCGCAGCGTCTCTGAGTTCGAGGTGCTCGTGGCCCGCGACCGCGAGGCCCTCGAGCGGCTCTCGCGTGCGCTCGAGGAGCCCTCGCCGGTGAGCGTTCCGGAACTGGGGGAGGAGGTCGACGACCTCGCGGGGCTCGCACAGGTTCTCGAAGCGCCTGCTCGGCTAGCGGTCTCCGCTAGCCCGGCATGCCGATCAGCCGCAGCTGATCGTCGTCGATCTCGTCGTCGGCGGCCGGCATCGGCTCCCGCCCCAGCCGCACGCCGGTTCGGACCCGTGCTGCCTGCGCCGGGGCGCCCGGCGCGTAGTCGGTTCTCTCCCGGCTCCTGCCAGGCGTCCGCGGGCACCGCCGCGGGCTCTTCGGACGATGGCTGATCGGAGAACTGCTCGTCGAGTAGCAGCTGGTCGGCGAGCGCGGCGAGGTCCGCGTTCAGGTGCCCACAGATGACGTCGCGCAAGAGCGCACGGAGATGGTCGCCGACGCTCCGCACGAGCTGCTCCGCGGACGCGTTCTCAGCCGCGCGGCCGGCCACGACCTCGCGCTCGAGCTCGAGCGCGCGAGCGACCGCCGCCGCCAGCTCGCCGCGACGCTCGGGCAGCGCACAGAGCGCCGCCAGGCGCCCGGCGAGGACTCCGCGCGAGGAACCCTCGGGCTCGAGCAGCGCTCGAAGCGCGAGCAGGTAGTCGCTGAGCGCCTCCGACTCGCGCTCGCGCTCGCAACCCAGTTCGAAGCGCCGGAGCGCCCACGCGAGCTCGTTCTCGGCGGGCCTGCGGCGCGAGACGAGACTGCAGAAGGCGCGCAGCTCGTCCTCCTGCGTCTGCGTGACCACGAGCATCCCGTGCGGGCGCCCGCCCATCGGCAGCCCGACCGGCAGCCAGCGGCTGCCCATGCAACGCACCCATGCGAAACCCCCAAGCGCGACGCGGCCGTCGCCGAAGAGCCGCAGCGCGCACAGCAGGTCGCGCAGCGTGCGCGCACCCTCGGCGCCTGCGGCCTGCGGATCCTCGTGCTCGCTCGTATGCAGGACGAGCAGGTGCTCGACTTCGTCCGTGGGACCCACCGGCATGACCTCTTCGGGCATGTCCTCGAGCGCGTCGGCCTGCGCGATCCGAAGCCCCGCGGCCAGCTTGACCTCGGGCGAAGAGATCGTCATCCCGTGGAGCGTTGCGACGACCGTCGCTTCGCCGGTTCTCCGCGATGACGCAACGGTGGAGGCGATCGATGGCTCCCTCCACGCGCTCGACGCGCAGCTCGAAGTCGGTCTGCTCCGCGAAGACGTCCTCGAGCAGCATCCACAGGCCCACCTCGGCCGTCGCACGCTCACCGCGCGCGTGCGCGGGCCCGCGCGACTCGCCATGCGCGCGCACGTAGCGGTCGAGCCCCTCGTAGTGCTCGAGCTGCGCGACCGCGCGCGCATGGCTGCTCAGGCCGCCGAGCGCCCGCCAGCGTTCGCCCATGAACTCGCTCGTCAGCGGGCGGTAGCAGTAAAGCGGCGTGCGCGCGGACGAGAAGCCCCGGCGCTCCACTTCGAAGTCCACCTCCGCGCCGCACGCGACGTCGGTCTGCAGATGTCGCGCGGCGTCCTCGAGGAACGCCGTGACCGCGTCTTCGAGTTGAGGTGAGCGCACGGTGGGCGGTTCGCCGCCCAGTGGCGCCTTCCTGCTCGGCGCAGGGTTGCTTGCAGCCTCAGGCTACCGCGGCGAGCGAGCCCTTGCGGGCACGCACGGAGCTCTCTGGCCTCGCCGTGGAGGCCTCCTCGCAACCGCCGCTCAGCTCCAGCCAACGTTCGCCGTAGGTGCGCATGTCGTCGACGATCGGGAGTAGCGCGCGTCCCTTGCCGGTCAGCTCGTACTGCACGCGCGGCGGCACCTCGGCGTAGGTCTGGCGCTCCACGATGCCCTCCTGCTCGAGCGCGCGCAGGCGCAACGAGAGCGTGCGCGGGCTGATGCCCGTGAGCGAGCGTTCGAGCTCGCAGAAGCGCGAGCGCCCCTCGGCTAGCTCGCGTACGAGCAGCAGCGTCCACTTGCCGCAAATGATCTCCGCGGTGCGGCAAACAGGACACGTCTCATCGACCGGCATCTCATCCCTTACTTTACCAAGTAAAGTAGGAGCGCCGCCGGCGGCGGCGAGAATCAGCCGCCGACGCCGGGTGTGACCGGCGGCGTGGGAGCTGCGGGCGCGACGCCGGCTGAGAGTCCGGCGCTGTTGTCCTGCTCGGCGTCCGTCTTCCCCGGGGGCACATCGGAGGCTGGGGCGCCCTCGGTCGTCTCCGGTGCGCCGTTGCCGGCACCGGGGCTCACGCCGACGCCAGGCGTCAGGCCGTCCGCGGGGGTAGGTGCGCTCGGCGCGGGCGGCGGCGCGGGAGCGCCGGCCAGCTCGGCACCGCTCGCCGGGTCCGGAGCCGCGGGCGCAACGCCTGGCGAGACCCCTGGGCTCAGCCCGCCGGCGGCGGCAACACCGCCACCGGCAGGAGAAGCGCCAGTGCCGGCACCCGCGGGATCGCTCGTCCCGGTGGGCGCCGCGTTATCCGTCATCGCGCTGACGTTGGCAGTTGTCGAAGCTGGTGGCGGCGGCGTGCTCTCGCCGGCGGGCGTGGTGCCGTTGGCCGGTGCCGCGCCCGGCGTGGGGGCGGAAGGCGTCGGCGCGGGAGGCGTCGGGCTCGCGGACGGCGTGGCCGCGGATCCCGCGGGCGCTCCATTCGTTGCGGGCGTTCCGTTCGTTGCCGGCGCGCCGTTCGTCGCCGGGGCTCCGTTGGGCGCCGGCGCTCCGTTGGGTGCGGGCGCTCCGTTGGGCTGTGCTGGTGTCGCACTTCCGACGCCCGGAGTGATCGCGGGGGTCGGCGGCTGGGGACTGCTCACCCCCGCGGTGACCGGGGCCGCGCCTGGCGCGGGCGCCGCTGGCCGCGGCGGGCTCACGGGCGCGGGCTGCGCGCTCTGCGCGCCCTCCCCCGAGCGCTTTGCGTTCGCCTCGGCCACGTCCTCCATCGTCGTTCCGCGCTTGCCGTCGGCCTCGAGCAGGAGCTTGAAGTCGTGCGGGCTCGTCGCCGCGCGCAGGGCGTCGTCAAACCCGACGCGGCCGCCCTTGACGTGCTTGAAGAGCGCCTGGTCGAAGGTCTGCATGCCGTAGAAGCCGCCCGTGAAGATCACATCTCCGAGCTTGTCCATCTGGTCGGGGTCCTTGATCATGTCGCGCACCCGCCCGGTCATGCGCAGGACCTCGCAAACCGCGACGCGCTTGCCGTCGACGGAGCGGACGAGGCGCTGCGAGATCACGCCCTTCAACGTCCCGGCGATCATCGCGCGCGCCTGGTTGTGCTGGTGCGGCGGGAAGAAGTCGAGGATGCGGTTGATCGACTCCGAAGCGTCGAGGGTGTGCACCGTCGAGAGCACGAGGTGGCCGGTCTCGGCGGCGGAGAGGGCCGCACGCACGGTCTCCTCGTCGCGCATCTCGCCGATCAGTATCACGTCCGGGTCCTGACGCAGAACGCGTCGCATCGCGCGTCCGAAGGACGCCGTGTCCATCCCGACTTCGCGCTGGTTGATCGCCGAGCCCTTGTCTTCGTGCACGTACTCGATCGGGTCCTCGATCGTGACGATGTGCTTGTTCATCGTCTCGTTCATGTGGTTGATCATCGCCGCGAGCGTCGTCGACTTGCCGGAGCCCGTCGTCCCCGTGAGCAGGATGATCCCGCGCTCCTCCTCGGCGAGCTCGCGCACCACCGGAGGCAGCTGGAGGTCGTCGATCGTGCGGATCTCGTTCGGGATTGCGCGGAAGGCGAGCGAAACGAGCCCGCGTTGGCGGAAGGCGTTGACGCGAAAGCGCGAGACGCCGTCGATTTCGAACGAGAAGTCGGCCTCGTTTTCGCGCTCGAATTCCTGCTGCTTGGAGGGGTCGGACATGACCGCGCGCATCGCCTCTTCGGTCTGCTCGGGGCTCAGCGGCCCTTCGTCATCGAGCGGGCCGAACGTGGCGTAGACGCGGTAGAGCGGCGGCGAGTTGGCTTTCAGGTGAAGATCGGAGCCGCCGCGGCTGACGAGCTTGCGGAGGGCTGCGTCGACGTCGAACACGTGGGTGCCATCGGACGGCTCCGAGCGCTCCTTAAGGGAGTGCCGGCCCGCTTGGACAGATCGGGTTGGACGCCGTTCGAGTGCCGTCGCGTCAGGCGACCTCGCGGAGCTTCTGCGCCTCCGCGAGTGACTGCAGCTTTTTCAGCGACTGGTTCTCGATCTGGCGGATGCGCTCGCGCGTGACGTTGAAGGTGCGCCCGACCTCGTCGAGCGTGCGCGGATGCTCGCCGCCGAGCCCGTAGCGAAGCTCGAGCACGCGGCGCTCGCGGTAAGAGAGGTTCTCGAGCGCCTCGCGCAGCGCCTCCTTCGTGAGGATCTCCGCCGCACGCTCGTAGGGCGACTCGGCACGCTCGTCGGCGATGAACTGGCCGAACTCGGACTCCTCCTCGTCCCCCACCGGCTTCTCTAGCGACACCGGCGCCTGTGCCGAGCGCTTGATCGCGTCGACCTCCTCGGGCTCGATGTCGGTGACCGCCGCGATCTCCTCCGGCGTCGGCTCGCGTCCGAGCTCCGTCACGAGCTTGCGCTCGGCGCGACCGATCTTGTTGAGCTTCTCGACGACGTGGACGGGGATCCGGATCGTGCGCGCCTTGTCGGCGAGCGCCCGCGCGATCGCCTGGCGGATCCACCAGGTGGCGTAGGTGGAGAACTTGAAGCCCTTGCGGTAGTCGAACTTCTCCGCAGCACGCACGAGCCCGAGCGTCCCCTCTTGGATGAGGTCGAGGAACGGCAGCCCCTGGTTGCGGTAGTTCTTCGCGATCGAAACGACGAGGCGCAGGTTCGACTCGACCATCTTCTGCTTCGCGTCGAGGTCTCCGCGCTCGATGCGCTTGGCGAGGTCGACCTCCTCCTGCGCTGTGAGCAGCCGCACCTTCCCGATGTCCTTGAGAAAGAGTTGCAGCGAGTCGGTGGTCATGTCGGGCTTGAGGTCGAGCGTGGCCTTCGCCTTGCGCCTGCCTCGGCCCTCGGGTGCGCGTTCGACTTCGAGCGCCGCCGCGGTCGCCGGGTCGATGTCCTCTACGAGCTCGATCTCCGCGCGCTCGAGGAACACGTGGAGCTCCTCGACGTCGGACTCGTCGAGGTCGAGCTCCGCGGTCGCCGTCACGATCTCCGCGTACGTGAGCACCCCGATCTGCTGGCCCTTGGCCAACAGCCCCTTGATCTCATCTAGTTCCTGCAACTCCACTACCGACATCTCGTCTCCGTCAAAGAGCCTAGACCGCGACCGCGACCCTGCCGCCGTATCGATGTATGTCCCGACCGGCAGCTCCCGCCGGGCAAGACTCAAAAGTTCACGCCCAAGCCGCGTAGAGGCTGCCGGGGCGCGCGGCATCTATGCTAACGCTTCACATCGGCCGAGCGAAGGCGATTGCAATATCGCTGCCGCGCCGGCCGGCGCCACTCAACGCCCGGGTGGCCCGCAAATGCCCCCCTCCTGGAGATGACCGAGCACAGCACGAGCATCCGACGCGCCACCGTCGTCGAGCCCGGAGACGGCGGGAGTGCTCGCGAGCTTGCCGCGCCACCGGCCCTGTACGCCGGACCGCCAGAAGGGGGTCGGCCGTCGGCGGTCGCAAGAGCACTGCGAGCGGCGTCCGGGCGCCGCGGGCAGCGCACGCTGCCGCCGGGAAAATGCCGCAAGGCCGCAACACGGCTGCCAAGCGTCCCGCGCGCGCGCCCGCGAGCGCGCGCAAGAAGAGCGGCTCAGGCGCCGCGCCGCGCGTCCTCCGCACGCACCGCCGGCAGCTCCAGACGCGGCGCTAGCGGCTCGGCGCGCAGCGCACCGACCTTGCGGATCGCGATCCCGCCGCAGGGCTTTGAAACCGAAGACGAGGTACGCACGGGGAAGACCGTCGAGCCGCCCTCCCGGCTGCGAGCTCGCGACCTCGCTCGTCGAGCTCGCGGGGGAAGGCGTGGAGGAGCTCGTGCGGACGAGCGTCTCCGCGGGTGGCTCGTTGATCAAGCGCGCGCTGGAGCTGATTCCGAAGCCTTGATCGCGCGCTGGCGCGTCGGCCGCCGCGATCTATATACTCGCCAGCGCCGAGCTCCCAAGGCCCAGGCCGCGGGAGACGGGGGACCCACTTGCGGTCCGCACCAGAGCGGAAACCGCCGGGGCGAATCGACTCAACTTGAGTCGTAGCGCTTTTTAGCGCGAGCCCGTCAGCTCACCCCGTAGGCCACAAGTGATGGCAAGCAAACGCAGGAAAACAAGTGCGGTGATCGCGGCTTTCTTGACCGCGGTGGCGATGTGTGCGAGCGCGGTCGACGCGCTTGCGAGCACCGGCGGCGCGGCCGCTTCGAGCGAACCCGCCGTGACCGAAGGACGGTCGGTCGCGACCTGGTTCGGGCCCGGCTTCTATGGTAACGAAACCGCGTGCGGGCAGATCCTGACGCATGAAGTGATCGGCGTCGCGCACCGTACGCTGCCCTGCGGCTCGCTCGTGAAGCTGAGCTACCGCGAGCGCACGATCGTCGTCCCCGGTGATCGACCGCGGCCCCTATCGGCACGGCGTCACCTGGGACCTCACGGCGGGCGCAGCGCAAGCGCTGGGCGTAACCGGCAACGCGCGTGTGCAGCGCGCTCGCTCGTCGGCCAGGTTGCGAACACGCCGCTCCTGGGCTCGCCGCCCGGGAGCGCCGCCTCAGCGGCGACGGGCGGCAACGCGGCCGGCTAAGCGGTGCGGCGGCTCGGGCCCGCTGATCCCGGCGCCTGCGCGGGTGCGCTCGCGGCCGCCGCGGGCAGCACGCACACGCCGCTCGCGCGCGCCGCGTAGAGCTCCTCTTCCGCTCGCTCGGCTAGCTCGGCGGCATCGGTGCCGTCCTCCGGCGCGGTTGCGACCCCGATCGCGACCTTGAGCGGCATGTGCCGGTGCGCCACCGACGCACGCACGCCGCGCGCCAGCCGCTGGGCGAGCGCGCGCCCCTCCGGCGCTCCGGCATCGAACGCGACAAGCCACCAGCGTCCGGCGCCTTCGGCGCGAGGCGCTCGTTGGTGCCGAGCGGCTCGCGAAGGACACGCTGCACCTCCGCCATGATGCTCCTCGAGCGCGGGCGCGCTCCTCCGCTTCGCGCAGACGCTCGAGTCCCACGACCTCGATGACCAGCACGACGAAGGGCGCATCGGGGTCCTGGTGACGCTCGATCTCGGTTGCGACGCTGTGCGGCCAGGAAGGCTCGTCTTCCGCGACAGGCGGCTCGATCGCCCAGGGTCCTCTATCGCTTCGGCCTCCTCGCCCGCGCCCCTCCTCCTGCATCTCGATCCGCGGCCCGCGGTCCGCCTCATCGGTACCCTCGGCGGCGCCCGGCTTCCGTCCCGCGCCGCCTCGCGCGCTCCGCGACGGCGCGCCTCTTCGGCAGCTCCACCCCGTCGAGCTCCGCCGCTGCCAGCATCGAGCACGCATGGGCGAGCCTGTTCGCGAGCGCGCCGGCCGCCGCCGCGTCGAGGTCGGGAAGGCGTCCTCGATCGCTCCCCACATCGAGGCGCGGAGCGCCTCCACGGCTTCGACGAGCGCGGGCCCATCGCTCGCGCCGAGAATCGCTGCGATCCCGCGGGGCCCGCGTCTCGGCTTCGCGGCGCGCCGCTCGCGCAGTCGATCGAGCTCGGCGTCGGAGCGCAGTGCGCGCAACACACGCTCACAGACCTCCGGCGCCTCGGCCGCGAAGAGGCGAGCGAGAGCTCGGACGCCGTCCCGCAGCGGCCTCGCCGCGAGCAGCGTGAGCAGCCATCGCTTCGCCAGCTCCTCGGCCGCCTCCAGAAGTCGCCCGAGCCGCTCGTCGTCCAGCGCAGGTGGTCCTGACCGCGCAGGGCTTGTGCTCACCCGCCAAGCGTAGCCTTTGCGGGAGATGCACATGCGCCTGCCCCGACGGCGCCGCGCCACGGCGATCAGCGATCTGAGCGACGAGACAACACGCGACACGCGCACGGGCGCGGTGCGCTCCGTCCAAGCGGCGGAGCTCCTGATGACACAGCGCGCGCTCGAGGAGGTCTGGTCGCCCGTCCTACCTCGAGCGCCTCGCGCGCACATACTGGCGATTCCTCGCGCGCGTGACGCTGGGACTCGTGCACGTGCACTATGCCGCGCGCGAGCGCTCGGTCGTGCTCGTCTTGCCCGCGATCAAGCTCATCACTTTCGCGGAGCCCGAATACGAGATGGACAGCGAGCACGGGCTCGTGCGCTGGCGGATTGTGCGCGGCCTGCTCGTCGCGCGCCATCGCCGCACGCCCCCGCGGGGCACGCGCCCACCCCGAGCGGGAGGGTCACCTGCAGATCGAAGTGCGCCGCGGCGGGGAAGCGAGTTGGACAACGGCCGCGCGCGGTCTGCGCATCGAGATCGAGGTCGCGAACTTCTATCCCGCGATCGCGTTCGCGCTCAGCCGCCGCCTCTACGACGTCACCCAGTCGCGCATCCACGTCCTCGTCACGAGCGCGTTCCTGCGCTCGCTTGCGCGTGGCAGCCGTGACGGCATGCCCGACCTCGCGGTCTCGAAGGTCGGCCGGCTCGCCGCGCCGATCGAACCCTTCGGCGGGCGCCCCGGACTCAGGCCTCCCACCGCGCAGGCTTCGTAGTTTCGCCCGATCGTGCTGCGCGCTGATCCGCCGACGGTGCCCGAGCGCGTGCGCATGACGAGCGATTCGGTGCTCGCCCCGCCGACGCTCGGGAAGCGGACGCCCTGGAGGACGTCGCCATCGGTGATGCCGGTGGCGGAGAAGAAGACGTCGTCCCCCTCGACGAGGTCGTCGCGGTCGAGCACGCGCTCGAGGTCGTAGCCGGCCGCGCGCGCGGCCGCGCGTTCCTCGTCGTTGCGCGGCCACAGTCGCCCCAGGATCTGGCCGCCGAGGCACTTGATCGCAGCCGCTGTGATGACGCCCTCGGGCGTGCCGCCGATACCCCACAGGAGGTCCACCGGCGAGCGCTCGGTGACAGCGAGCAGCGCCGCGGAGACGTCACCGTGGAGGATCAAGCGCACGCGCGCGCCGGCCGCCCGGATCGCTTCGATGCCAGCTTGGTGGCGCGGGCGGTCGAGCACGACGACCATCACGTCGCCGACGTCGCATGCCTTGCGCTCGGCGATCGAGCGCGACGGTCTCCCCGAGCGGGCGATCGAGGTCGAGGAGGTCGGCGATCTCCGGCGCCCCCGCCATCTTCTCCATGTACACGCACGGCCCTGGGTTGAACATCGTCCCGCGCTCGGAGAGCGCGATCACCGAGAGCGCCGCGGGCATCCCGTTGGCGGCGAGTTCGGTGCCCTCGAGCGGGTCGACCGCGATATCGACCTCCGGCGGCGAGCCGTCGCCGATGTGCTCGCCGTTGTAGAGCATCGGCGCCTCGTCCTTCTCCCCCTCGCCGATCACCACCACGCCGTCCATCTGTACGGAGTGGAGCATGTGGCGCATGCCGTCAACCGCAGCTTGGTCGGCGGCCTCTTTGTCGCCGCGGCCGACGAGCGGCGCGGCCGCGAGCGCCGCGGACTCGGTTACGCGCGCGAGCTCGAGGGCGAGGTTGCGGTCGGGCTTCTGGGCGGTCGTTTGGAGGCTCGCCGCCTCGGGGCGCGCAGACATGACGCGCCAGAGCGTACAGGTAGGCTTGCGCGATGGACGCCGGCGATCGCAGCGCAAGCGAAGGGACGTTCATCGGGGTGGACCTCGGCGGCACGAAGATCGCGATCGCGGCGATGCGCGACGGCGCCTTCGGCGAGCCCGTCCTCGCATCCACCGAGCACGGCGGCCAGAACGAGCTGATCGCACAGCTCAAGGAGGTGATCCGGCAGGCGATCGCGCTCGCGGGCGAGGTCGAGGGCGTCGGCCTCGGGATGCCATCGGTGATCGAGTTCGCGACCGGCCGCGTGCGCTCGAGCGTGAACGTCCCGCTTCGCGACGTGCCGTTGCGCGCGGTGCTCGAGGAGGACCTCGACGGCGTCCCCGTGTTCGTGGACAACGACGCGACGTGCGCAGCGCTCGCCGAGGCCCACGACGAACACGGGCGCCTCGACACGCCGAACCTGGTGATGTTCACGATCGGCACGGGCGTTGGCGGCGGCATCGTGATCGATGGGCTCCCCTATCGCGGGGCGACGGGCGCAGCCGCGGAGCTCGGCCACACGATCGTCGGCCTCGACCTCAGCTACGGAGCGCGCGCGGAGAAGGCGCACCCGCACGCGCCGGGCGCGGCGGGCGAGTTCCCGCGACGGGGCTCGCTGGAGTCACTCGCGTCGGGGCACGCGCTCGATGAGCTTGCGCGCGACACCGCCGCTGCGCATCCCGACTCCGTGCTCGGCCGGCTCGCGGACGCCGGGCAGCTCGTGTCCGGCCACGACGCGGTCGCGGCGGCGCGGGACGGCGACGAGCACGCGATCGCGGCGATCACGCTGCTCGGCGAACGGCTCGGCGTGGGCATCGCGAACGCGATCAACACGTTCGACCCGGAAGTGGTCGCGGTCGGAGGTGGCGCCTCCGCGGCGGGGGCGCTCTTGCTCGACGCCGCGATCGCGAGCGCACGGAACTTCGTCCTGCCGGGCGTCGGCACGCGCACGCAGATCCGCCTCGCGCGCTCGGGGCCACAGGCGGGCGTCCATGGCGCAGCCCTGCTCGCGAGCCTCGAGCTCGGGCGCCGCGGCGCCTCCAACGTAACTGGCGAGCGAACTACGATCTGAGCATGGCGAGCACGCAGCAGGCCGTTGCGGACGTGCCGAATCCGCTTGCCGCGGGGCTCGAGCGGCTCCCCGTCGCCCCGACGACACTCGTGATCTTCGGCGCCACCGGCGACCTCGCTCGCCGCAAGCTGCTTCCCGCCCTCTACAACCTCGCGCACGACGGCGCCCTCCCCGATCGCTTTCACCTCGTCGGCGTCGCGCGGCGCGAAAAGACGCACGAAGACTTCCGTGAGGAGTGCGAGGAAGCGATCAGGGAGTTCTCGCGGCGGGCGCCCCACAAGGACGTGCTGCGAGGGCTGCTGCAGGAAGTCCGTTACGTGGCGGGCACCTTCGACGACGAGAGCGTCTACTCCACGATCGAATCGACCCTCCAGGAGTTCGACGAGCAGGCGGGTGAGCAGCTCGCGCGCGTGTACTACCTCTCGACGGCGCCGAGCTTCTTCCCGGTGATCGTCGAGGCGCTGGGCACGCAGGGCCTCTCGCACGCCGAGGATGCGCCGGTGCGGGTCGTGATCGAGAAGCCGTTCGGGAGCTCGCTCGAAGAGGCGCGCGAACTCAATCGCCGCGTGCTCGCGGTGTTCGACGAGTCGCAGGTCTTCCGCATCGACCACTACCTCGGCAAGGAGACCGTGCAGAACATGCTCGCGCTCCGCTTCGCGAACGGCCTGTTCGAGCCGCTGTGGAATCGCAACTACATCGACTACGTGCAGATCACGGCTGCCGAGGACATCGGCATCGGCTCGCGCGCGGGCTACTACGACAAGGCGGGCGCGCTGCGCGACTTGATCCAGAACCACATGCTGCAGCTGCTCTGCCACGTCGCGATGGAGCCACCGGTCGCGTTCAACGCCGAAGAAGTGCGCAACGAGAAGGTGAAGGTGCTGCGCGCGATTCAGAAGCCGACGACTCGAGGACACTGGGCAGATGTCGGCGCGCGGTCAGTACACGAAAGGCCACATCGGCGGCGAAGACGTTCCGGGCTACCTCGAAGAGGAGGGAGTGCCGCCGAAGTCGACGACGGAGACCTACGCCGCGCTGCGGCTGGAGGTCGACAACTGGCGCTGGGCGGGCGTTCCGTTCTACTTGCGCGCGGGCAAGCGCTTGGCGCGGAAGGTGACGGAGATCGCGGTGACGCTGAAGCCGGTGCCGCACCTCGCGTTCTCCCAGGACGGCTCGCTTGGCGTGCGCCCGAACCAGCTCGTGCTGATGGTGCAGCCGAACGAAGGCGTCTCGCTGCAGCTCGGGGCGAAGATCCCGGGCACGCGCATGAGCATTAGGCCGGTGAACATGGAATTCAACTACGGCACCTCGTTTCTGTCGCAGTCGCCGGAGGCATACGAGCGCTTGATCATGGACGTGATGCTCGGCGACCCGACGCTGTTCACGCGCGACGACGAGGTGGAAGCGCAGTGGACCGTGTGCCAGCCGGTTCTCGACAGTTGGGCCGAGCAGAAGGTGCCGCTGCCGACCTACGAAGCCGGCTCGCAGGGACCGCTGGAGGCCGAGCAGCTGCTCCTGCCGGGCAACGGCTGGCGCGCGATTTGATGTGACTGACGCGGTCTGGAGCGAGCAGCGCACGACGCCGGAGGCGGCCGCGGATGCGCTGCGCGAGCTTGTCCATCAGCGGCACACCGAAAACGGCGGGTTCGTGCCGGCGCGCGTGATCAACATGGTCGTGTTCGTCGATCGCGAGTACAGCGGCGAGATCGCGAACCGCTTGCGCGGTGTGGGGCGCTACCACGCTTCGCGCTTGATCGTGCTCGCATACGAGCCGCGCCGCGAGCACCTCGACGCGCGCGTGGCGATGAGCGCGGACGGCGACCCCGCTCCGGGCGAGCTCTCGTTGCTGCTCGAGAGCGTCGTGGTTGAGCTCGGCAAGCGGCACCTCGACGATTTGCGCACGATCGTCGACCCGCTCGTCGTGACCGACTTGCCGACGCTGCTGTGGTCCCCGCACGGCCACGCGGAGGCGATCGAAGCGCTGGAGCCGCTCGGGCAGGCGCTGCTGCTCGACTCCGTCGAGGATCCGGTTTGGCGCGAGGCGCTCGACTACGCGGACTCGCTGAGCGGCTCGCTCTACGTCGTGGACCTCGCGTGGCTTCGCTCGACGCCGTGGCGCGAGCGGATCGCTGGTGCGTTCCAGCGCCCGCAGCGGCGCGCCGAGCTCGACACGATCGCGCGGGTCACGATTCGCCACCATCCGCGGTCCACGGTGAGCGCGATGCTGCTCGTGGGGTGGCTCGCGTCGCGTCTGGGGTGGCAGGTCGAACCGCTGGTCGTGCACGCAGGCACGCACGAGGTGGTGAGCGGGAAGGCGCACGCGCGCAGGCAGGACGTGTCGATCTCGTTGCAGGCGCTCCCCGAGCAGCAGGTGCCGGGACTCGCGGGGCTGACGCTCGAGACGGCATCGGGACGGCTGCTGACGCTCGACCGCGGGCCGGGCGGCTTGGAGGCAGAGGAACGAACGCCGCGGGGCGACACGCGCCGGTGGATGATTCTGGGCGCCTCGCGGGGCGAGGGCGGGATTCTCGGCGAGGGTATCCGCCAGTCGCTGCTGCGCGACCCCACGTACGCGCCGGCTTTGCGCGCAGCGCGCGCGATGGCGCCGTAGGCAGCGCGCGGAGCTAGCGCTCGCTCGCGTACCCTTCGGCGCACATGAGTCCCACAGCAGATGAGCAGGCGACGGGGCCGGCCGACGTCGAGGTGTTCCCCGACGCGGAGGCGATGTCTGCGCGCGCTGCAGAGCGGATCATCGCGGCGATCGGCGACGCGCGGCGCGAGCGCGAGATCGCACACGTTGCGCTGAGCGGCGGTACGACGCCGGTGCAGACCTACGCGCTGCTCGCGCAGCACATCCAGGAGTGGGGCGCGCTCGAGCTGTGGTTCGCCGACGAGCGGTGCGTTCCCCCCGACGACGCGGAATCGAACTACCGCCTCGTTCGCGAGACGCTGCCGGCCGCCGAGCACGTCAACCGTATGGAGGGCGAGCTCGGCCCGGCGCGCGGGGCCGCGCGCTACGCCGAGGAGCTGCTCGACCGGCTCCCGATCGCGTCGAACAGCGTGCCGGTGCTGGACCTGGTCGTCCTCGGCATCGGCGCGGAGGGCCACATCGCGTCGCTTTTCCCCAACAGCACAACGCTCGCCGATCCTCGCGAAGACGTCTTTTGCGTCGCGGTGCACGGGTCGCCGAAGCCTCCGCCGGAGCGCATATCGCTGGGCCTGACGGTGCTGCGCGCCGCCCGCGGATGCTTGTTGCTCGCGAGCGGAGAGGGCAAGGCACAGGCGCTAGCTGCGGCGCTTGGGGAGCCGTCGGTGAGCGCGCCCGCGAGCCTGCTGCCGAGAGAGCGGCTCGCGGTGCTCGCAGACGACGCCGCCGCGTCCGCGCTGTCGGCGCGATGAGCGTGGAGAACGCGGCGCAGGAGATCGTTCTCGTACGCCATGCGGAGACCGAGTGGAGCCTCGTGGGCCGCCATACGGGTCGCTCCGACATCCCCCTCACGGCGCGCGGTTGCGAGCTCGCGCGCGCCTTGGCGCCGGAGCTCGCCTCTTGGCACTTCGCGCTCGTGCTGTGCAGCCCCGCGCGGCGAGCGCGCGAAACTTGCGAGCTGTGCGGGTTCGGCGCGGTGGCGCAGGTCCGCGAGGTGCTGTGGGAGTGGGACTACGGGGAGTACGAGGGCCTGACGTTCGCGGAAATCACCGAGCGTCGCCCGGGTTGGAGCTTGTGGCGCGACGGGTGCCCGGGCGGGGAGGACGTGGGTGCTGTCGGCGCGCGCATGGATCGTGTGCTCGCGGAGGCACGAGCGGCGAGTGGCGACGTGGCGATCTTCTCCCACGGCCATGTGCTGCGCGTGCTCGGGGCGCGCTCGATCGGACTCGAGCCCGCGCGTGGCGCGAACTTGGCTTTGAGCACCGCGACGTTGAGCGTGCTCGGTACGGAGCGTGACGCGCCAGTGCTGCGCCGGTGGAACTTCTCAAACCGGATAGGCTGATCCGATTCTGGCGCTCGAAACCGTCCAGACAGGCTCGCTCGCCGATGGAGGATCGCTCGAGGACGTGGCGCTTTCGCTGGAGGCACTCGAGGAGACGCGCGCGCGGACGCTCGCGCTCGTGGCGCACTTGGACGCGGCGGAGCTCGAGCGCGTGCACTCCTCGATCATGAGCCCGCTCGTGTGGGATCTCGCGCACATCGCCGCCTACGAGGACTTGTGGCTGTGCCATCGCCACTGCGGTCTCGAGCTTTTGCACCCCGATCTCGCGGCGCGTTACGACGCTTTCGAGACGCCGCGCGCGGTCCGCGGCGACGCGACGGCCGGCTTCCTGAACACATCCGAAGCGCGGGCCTACATGGACGGCGTTCACGAGCGCGCGCGCGAGGGGCTCGCGCGCACCGGAGTCGGCGACGGGACGCTCTACGAGCTCGTTTTGCGCCACGAGCTTCAGCACACAGAGACGATGCGGCAGACGATGAATATCGCCGGCTTGCTCCCGGTGGGAGAGCCGCCGGCACTCGCAGTTGAAGGCGGCGGCGCGAAGGCGTGGTTGCAGGTGCCTGCCGGAGCGTTCGACATGGGCGCAGGAGCGGAGGGCTTCGCGTACGACAACGAGCGCCCCCTTCACTCCGTGTCGCTGCCCGCCTTCGAGATCGCCAGCGAGCCGCTCACGAACGCCGCGTGGACGCGCTTTTGCGAGCAGGGCGGCTACGAGCGGCGCGAGTGGTTCTCAGAGGATGGCTGGCGCTGGCTCTGCGCCCAGCCCGACCGCGTCCTGACGCGCGCGTCCGACGCCGATCCCGGCGCGTGCTTGTGCCACGTGAGCTGGTACGAGGCGCAGGCGCTCGCGCGCTCCATGGGCGCGCGCTTGCCGAGCGAGGCCGAGTGGGAGAAGGCGGCGCAGCTGCCGGGAAGAATGCTCGGCGGCACGCGTCTCGTGTGGGAGTGGACGAGCAGCGAGTTCAGCGGCTATGCGGGATTCCGCGCGCACCCCTACCGCGAGTACTCGGAGGTGTTCTTCGATCGCGGCTACAGGGTCCTGCGCGGAGGCTCGTGGGCGACGCACGAGCGCGTCGCGAGCACGACGTTTCGCAACTGGGACCTCCCCGAGCGCGAGCAGATATTCGCCGGCGTGCGGCTCGCTAGGGACGCCTCATGAGCACCGTTACGAGCCCGCAGCCAGGGATCAGGATCGAGTCGCACCTGGGCGACGGCAAGGAACGCTCACTCGCCCAGGACGCGCGCGAGGGCCTTACGCGCTCCTTCAAGGAGCTCCCACCGAAGCACTTCTACGACCGCCGCGGCGCGAAGCTTTTCGAGCGCATATGCGAGCTGCCCGAGTACTACCCCACCCGTGCCGAGCGCGCGATTCTCGACCGCTCTGCGGCGGAGCTGGCGGCGTTCACGGACGCCGCGGAGCTCGTCGAGCTGGGGTCGGGCGCGGCGACAAAAACGCGCGTGCTCCTCGACGCGCTGCACTTCCGCGGAACGCTCGTGCGCTATGTGCCGGTCGATGTCACGGAGGCGATGGTCCGCGAGTGCGCGGCGGAACTCACGAGCGCCTATCCGGGCCTCGAGGTGCACGGCGTGATCGGCGACTTCGAGCGCCATCTCGACCGCCTGCCACCAGCGCGTGGCAAGCGCCTCGTCGTCTTCCTCGGCGGCACGATCGGGAACTTCCCGCCGGAGCCGCGGCGCGAGTTCCTTTCGAGCATCGCGCGCTTGCTCGCACCAGAGGACTATCTGCTGATGGGCATCGACCTCGTGAAGGACCCGCGGGTCTTGCGCGCGGCCTACGACGACGCGCAGGGCGTCACAGCGGAGTTCAATCGCAACGTGTTGCACGTGCTCAACCGCGAGCTCGACGCCGACTTCGACCCCGCGGGCTTCGACCACGTCGCGCTGTTCGATCCCGACGAGGAGTGGATCGAGATGCGCTTGCGAGCGCAGCGCGCGCACACCGTGCGCGTGCGCGCGCTCGAGCTCTCGGTGCACTTCCGGGAGGGCGAGGAGATGCGCACCGAGATCAGCGCGAAGTTCACGCCGGAGCGCCTCGATACGGATCTCGCGGAGAGCGGCTTGAAGCTCGTGCGCTGGCTCACCGACCCCGAGCAGCGCTTCGCGCTGACGCTCTCGAAGCTCGGCGGGACGCCGCCTCCGGTTAGCTGACCGCCCCCGGTCAGCTGACGCGTTCGACGAGCATCGCCATGCCCATGCCGCCGGCGACGCACATCGACTCGATCCCGTAGGTCCCGTCGAGCGTCTGGAGGTCGTTGATGAGCGTGGTCATGATGCGCGCGCCGGTCATCCCGAACGGGTGGCCGAGGGCGATCGCGCCGCCGAAGGGGTTGAGCGTCTCGCGGTCGAGCCCGAGCTCTTCGATGCAGGGGACGATCTGAGCGGCGAACGCCTCGTTGATCTCGATTACGTCGATGTCGTCGATCGTCATCGAGGTCTGCTTGAGGAGCCCTTGGATCGCGGGGATCGGGCCGAGGCCCATGATCTCCGGGCGGATCGCGGCGACCGACGAGGCGAGGATCTTGGCCTTCGGCTTCAAGCCAAGCTCGTTCGCGCGCTCCTCGGAGGTGATGAGCAGCGCGGCGGCGCCGTCGTTGAGTGGGCAGGAGTTGCCGGCGGTCACCGTGCCGTCCTCCCTGAATGCGGGCTTGAGCGCGCCGAGCTTCTCCATCGTCGTGCCCGGGCGCGGTCCGTCATCCTTCGCGACGGTCGCGGCGGGGACCTCGACCTCGTTGCCCTCGGCGTCGGTCTCGGTGTGCGCGGGAACCTCGACGGGGACGATTTCGGAGTCGAAGTGGCCCGACTCCTGGGCGGCGACGGCGCGCGACTGCGAGACGACGGCCCATTCGTCCTGCGCCTCGCGGCTCACGTTACAGCGCTCGGCGACGTTCTCGGCGGTGAGCCCCATGGGGATGTAGACGTTGTACATCGACCCCTCCGAGCCATCCACCATGTGGTTGAACTCGAACGGCGCGCCGCCGGTCGCGCGCGAGGTCGCCTCGGAGCCGGCGGCGATGTAGGTGTCGCCCTCGCCGGCCTTGATCGCGTGGAAGGCCATGCGCGTCGTCTGCAGCGAGGAGGCGCAGAAGCGGTTCACCGTCGTCCCGGGGACGTGGTGGTCGACGCCTGCGATGAGCGAGGCGATGCGGCCGACGTTGTACCCTTGCTCGCCCTCGGGGAAGCCGCACCCCATCATCACGTCGACGATCGACGAAGGCTCGACCTGCGGGTTGCGCTCGATGAGCGCCTTCAGCGGGATCGCTGCGAGGTCATCTGCACGCACCGACCTCAACGACCCCTTCACGGCGCGCCCAATGGGCGTGCGCACGGCATCCACGATCACTGCGTCAGGCATCCTCGGTGTTCTCCTTCTTCTCGTTTTGTGGCGCAAGCGACACAGCTTGCGAAGGCTCGGGATTCCCTCATGAACATTCTAGCGATGAGGTTGCAATTTGCTACTTGCTCGCCAACGCACGCAGCGTCCCGCGCATTCCTGCGCCGCCGCCGCCGCCCACTAGCGGGCGGCGCGACCGTGTCCTCTTCGCGAGATCCTATAGGTCGAGGCGCGAAACGCCGAGCTCGTCGAAGCCGACGTGGTGTGCGAGCTCGTGGCGCACGGTGCGCGTTACTTGTTCGCGCAGCAGCTCGGGGTCGTGCCCGAAGTCCCGGCGCAGGGTGTCGCGGAAGATGATGATGCGGTCATGCGTGTCGTTGCGCGCGGTCGTGCCGCCTTCGTAGAGCCCGTAGGCGTGCCTGCGCCGGCCCTGGTCGGAGATCACGACTGGTACGTGGCGGAGGCTGTTGCGCAGGAGGTCGGGGAGGTCGTCGAGCGCTTCGCGGACGAGCTCCGCGAAATCCGCGTCGCTGAGCGGGTCGAGCTCGAGGAACTCGCCTTCTTCGGGGTCGGCCGCGAGCCCCTCGCGGGCGAGGCGCTCGGAGCGCAGGACGAGCGCTTCGAAGTCGCGCTCGGATTCCGGGTTGCGCCAGCCGCCGAGCCGCACCGCGGCGAGCGCGGCGGCCGCGGCGATGACCGTCGCTCCGAGCAGCGCGATCGCGATCATCTCGACCGCGCGCACGGCCGAGTCCGTCGAGAAGCCGTCGCCGAGCACGACGACAACGAGTCCCGCCGAGAGCGCGACGGCGGCCGCGACCCAGGTGCGGCGCAGATAACGAAGTCACGCTCGTCCCTCCATCCTCGCGTCCACTGCGCATATGGCCCAGGGTAATCGAAATACGGGGACCGCCCGCGCCGTGCTGGGCGGTCAAGCACTAGCGCCGCCGCGACGCAAGTCCGGCGGCTACTTCAACGTGCGCGCGATCACGAGGCGCTGGATCTCGTTCGTGCCCTCGTAGATCTGCGTGATCTTCGCGTCGCGCATCATCCGCTCGACGGGGTACTCCTTGACGTAGCCGTAGCCGCCGAGCACCTGCACCGCCTCGACCGTGACGGCCATCGCGGTGTCCGAGCAGAAGACCTTCGCCATCGAGCTGTAGCGACCCGCAAGCGGGTCGCGACGATCCGCAAGCGCGCACGCCTTGTAGAGGAGCTCGCGCCCCGCCGCGGTGCGCGTGTGCATGTCGGCGAGCTTGAACTGGATCGCTTGGAACTCGTTTATCGGCTTGCCGAACTGCCGCCGCTCCCGCGCATACTCAGTCGCGTAGTCGGTCGCGCCCTGCGCGATGCCGACCGCCTGGGCGGCGGCGCCGAGGCGCGTGCGTTCGAGCGTCGCGAGCGCCACCGAGAGGCCCTTGCCGACCTCGCCGATCACGTTCTCCTCGGGCACTCGCACGTCGTCGAAGATCGGCTGGCCGGTGGGCGAGCCGCGGATGCCGAGCTTGTGCTCGAGCTTGCCCACCGAGAAGCCCGGCCGGTCGGCCTCGACGACGAACGCGGTGATGCGCCGAGTCTCGGGATCGCTGACCGCGAAGCACACGTAGAAGTCCGCGACGCCGAGGTTGCGGATCCAGTTCTTCGCGCCGTTGATCACCCATTCCGAGCCGTCTGCGCGCCGCCGTCGTCGTCATCCCGCGGGGTCCGAGCCCGCCTCGGGCTCGGAGAGCGCGAACGCCGGCGAGCGCTCGCCGCTCGCGCACCCCGGGAGCAAGCGCTCCTTGAGCTCGTCGGAGCCGAAGAGCTGGATCGGTAGCGTCCCGAGATCCTGGACCATCAGCATCAGCGCGCACGACGCGTCGGCCTTCGCGAGCTCCTCGATCGCCATGTTGAGCATGAGCACGCCGGTGCCCGTGCCGCCGTACTCGACCGGGAACGGCAACGCGAGGATGTCGTGCTGTGGCGAGCTCCTTGCGGATGTCCCACGGGTATTCCGCCTTCTCGTCGATCTCGGCCGCGCGCGGCGCGATCTTCTCCTGCGCGATCTGGCGCACGGTGGCGCAGAAGTCGAGGTGCTCCTGCGGGATCGTGTAAACCTCGGCTGAGCGTCTCGGTCATTGCGCCGTGATCCTAGCCTCGCGCGCGAGCGCCGCGAGCGCTCGCTACGCTCTCGCCGTGAGCGAGAGCGAGCCCGCCGCGTCGATCGAGCTCGAGCCGGCGAGGCTCGAGGATTGGCTAGCGCGAGGAGCCCGGCTTGCAGCTCATCGACGTCCGCGAGGCCTACGAGCGCGAGGCGGGACGGATCGCGGGCAGCCGTCACATCGCGCTAGTCGAGCTCTCCGCGCAAGCCGAGAGCCGTCGAGCGGGAGCGCCCCGTCGTCTTCTACTGCCGCGTCGGCGCCCGCTCGGAGATGGCGGCGAAGGCCTTCCGCGCTTCGGGCTACGAGGCGTACACGATGTCGGGCGGCCTCGTGCGCTGGGCGCAGGAGGATCGCCCGCTAGAGCCCGAGGACGGCTTCGTCGCCGACCATTGAGCGCTGACGGCGCTCAGTACAGGAGCGAGTCGATCGTGCGCGTGTGCTCGCGTCCCACCGCGGTCCTGCCGGGATGCAGGTGGAGCGCGTTTAGCACTTCGCCGGTCGCGGGGATCCACGCGAGGACGAGGTAGACGCCGAACGCGAGCGCCGCGATGCGCAGCCGCCGCGATCCTGCAAGCGCGGCGAGCGGGAGTACCCAGATGACGTACCACGGCAGCACCCACCCGAGCGTGAGCAGCAGCGCGATCATCGCCCACCCCGCGGGCGCGAGCGGCTCCTCTCGACGCCACGCCCACACGCAGCAGCCGATGACGGCCCCGGCGAGCGCGACGTTGAGCAGCGTGTGGAGCGTCCCCGTCTCGCCCCCCTGGCCGAGCGCGAGCCCGAGCAGGTTGGGGATGCTGAGGTCGGTGACGACACTGCCCTGGAGCGAGAGGTCGGGGAAGTGCAATCCGAATGCGAGCACGCTCGCGATTCCCGCGAGCACCCCCGCAAGCGCCATGCCCCCGAGCACCGCGAGCAGCCTGCGCGGGCTGCGCAAGCAGGCTCGCGAGCACGATCGGGATCACAATCCCCGCCGAGGCCTTGAGCCCGTCGCGACGACGAGCGCCGCGCCCGCCCCAACGTCGAGCATCGCGCCCGCCGGCAGCCACTGCCGCGGGCCCCGCACGAGACCGCTGAGCTGGCGGGCGCCCGGAAGCCCGATCGCGCGAGCCTTCAGGAGCAGGTAGAAGCCGAGCATGATGAAGAAGACAGTGAGGAAGTCGTTGTGGTCCCCGCCGAGGCCCCACACGAGCACGACGGGGTTGAGTGCGACGAGGATCACGGCGGCGAGCGGGTTGAGCGCCGCCGGCGCAAGGCCTCGGCGCGGCCCCGTCCCCTCCGAAGGGCCAAAGCGCCCCGCGAGCGGCTGGCGCTGAAGCAGCGTCGCGCACTTCCATACGAGCAGCAGGATGCCGAGGTCGGTGACGAGCAACAGCACCTTGAAGCTCCAGAAGAACGCGCCCAGCGAGAGCGGCGCGAGCGCGAACGTGACGATCGTGAAGAGCGGACCGTACGGGCTCAGCAGCCCGTGCCAGTTCGAAAGCGCGAACGCCGGGTCGTTATGCGGCTCGAGCGCGGGGATCGTGGTGTAGGGGTTGAGGTGGTGGACGACCTCCATGCGCGCGTAGTCGAGGTAGTTGAAGACGTCGGTGAGCGCGAGCGGCGGCGCGAGTAGGAAGATCGCGTACACGGCGAGGATCGCGACGAGGACCGTGCGCGGGCGCAAGTGCTCGGCGCGCGTGAACGCGACGAGGTAGCAGCAGAACGTGAGCACGATCGCGGCGCTGAACAGCGCCTTCAGCGAGCCACTCCTCGCGAGCGCCGGCGCGAGGCCGCCGAGTGGGCCCGCCATCCAAGCAGGGAAGTAGTGCGCACGCGTCGTCGCGGAAAGGAACGTCGGACGCGCGGCCGCGGTGAGCACGATCAGCGCGCTGCACAGGACGATCGTCCACAACGCGACGTTGGCCTGCACGGCGGGCCGCCGGCTGAGCCGACGTACCGCGCCGATCCGTTCCTCGACTAGCGCGGCACGCAGGCCGCGCCTTCGCAGCAGCAGCGTCGTGGCGTCGGTGCTCATCGCGTTCGGTTCACTGAAGAGTGCATGGCCCGCGTGCGCGCGCCGGTTACCGGCTCTCGGCGAGCGCTAACGATAGGGATGCTACTTGCGGCAACCCAAGTGTGGGCGTGCACGACCCACGAGCGCGCGAGCGCTCGACCCACCGCTGCTTGGAAGACGAGCTACAGGAGCGAGACGTTTACTGCCTTCGGGCCCTTGTCGCCGTCTTCTGCCTCGAATGAGACGCGGGCGCCTTCGCGCAACGTGCGAAAGCCTTCGCCGTTGATGCCGGTGTGGTGAACGAAGAGGTCCTTCGCGCCGTCATCGGGGGTAATGAAGCCGAAGCCCTTCTCGTCGCTGAACCACTTCACGGTTCCGGTTGGCATGTGATGTTTTCCTCCACGACACGTGCGTGCTGCTGCGCGGAGGATGCCGTTGAGAGCTCCCGCCCTGCGAGCGCCTGCACTTCTTTTCCCGGCCTGCGAGGCCGGCCATTCCGCCGCGAAGGTAGCAGAGGCGGGCCAACTGCGCATTTACGGGGGACCGTCTAGGGTGCAGGCGTCGTGGGCATCGTTTACCGGACGCTCCTCGCGCCGAGCGCGTTCGCGCCCTCCGAGGCCCGCTCGGCGCCCACGCCGGACACCTTCACGACGCTCGCGGACTTCCTCGACGGGCTCGTCTTTCCGGAGCCCACCGAGCGCCCGTACGTGCTCCTCAACATGATCGCCACAGCCGATGGGCGAGCGACCTTCAAGGGCCGCTCCGGGCCGCTCGGCAACCAGGGCGACCACGAGCTCTTCCACGGTCTACGCACGCTCGTCGATGCCGTCATGTTCGGCGCGAGCACGCTCCGCGTCGAGCGCTACAACCGCATCGTCGAGGACCCGCGCGATCGCACGCGGCGCCACGCGCGAGGATTGGGCGAGGAACCGCTCGCGTGCGTCGTCTCTGCGACGCTCGCACTCGATCCCGACATCCCGTTGCTCGCCGACCCGGGGGCGCGCGTCGCGGTGCTGACGCCGTCGGACGGCGCGATCGCCGACGTCGCCGCGCGCATCACGTACGTACGCGCGGAGCGCGACGGTGAGCTCGACTTGGCCGCGTGCCTACGGACGCTGAGGGAGCGCTTTGCGGTGCGCACGCTGCTGTGCGAGGGCGGTCCGCATCTCGCGGGCGCGCTCGTGGCCGCAGGCCTGATCGACGAGCTCTTCCTGACGGTTGCGCCGATCCTCACCGCGGGCGACGTCGAGTCTGAGGCCGCAGGCGGGGCGGCGCTCTCGATCCTCAGCGGGCCCCTGCTCGACCCGCCCGCACAGCTCGAGATCCGCTCGGTGCTCGAGTGCGAGTCCTATCTCTTCCTGCGCTACGCCCTCACGGCCTAGCGCGAGCCGCTCGCGGGGCGGTCGACGAAGACGGGCGCGCTCTGCGCCTCAGCGGGTAGGCGCTCCTCATCCTCGTCTCGCTTCACGCCATCGGTGTGCTGCGCGACCGCGGCAAGCAGCTCGCCGGCGAGCACGCGGCCGTCGGCCGCGCGTTGTGGCGTCGCCGCGATTTGCACGACCGCGCGCCCGTTCTCGAGCTCCTCGAGCGTGATGCGCGGGCTCCCGCGTAACGGCGTCCGCAGCTACCCTTCGAGCAGCTCCTGGAGCTCCGCCGGCGCCATGCCGGGCGCAAGGCGCGCACGCATGCTCACCGCGTCGGGCTCGCGCACCGGTCGCACCGCGACACCGAGCACGACGCTGTTGGGCACCATCACCGAGTCCTCGCCCACCGCGAAGGTCGTGTAGAGGAGGCCGAGCGAGCTCACGACGCCCTCGATCTGGCCCGCGAGGACGCCTCCCTGCAAGCGCACGCGGTCGCCGACGCGAAACGGCCGCGCGCTGATGAGGACGGTGCCGGCGAAGAAGTTGCCGAGCGTCTGCTGCGCGGCGAGGCCAAGAATCACCGCGGTGACGCCGGCGATGCCAACGATTGCGGCGGGGTTGACACCAACGACTCCGAGCGCGACGATCAGCGCGACGACGAGCGTCAGGAGGCGCACGACGAAGCCGAGCGTGCCGGCGGTGGCCGGCTCCATCCGCCGCAGCAGCATCGGCCCGAGCCCGCGGCCGAGATCGCGCGCGATCGCCCACCCCACGATCAGTAGCGCGATCACCGTCACCACCTGCACGAGCGTTTCCAGCCCGGGCTTCACTTCGCTCTTGGGCCCCGTGCCGATTAGTTCCGCGCGGTGGTCGTAGAGCACGACGATCCCGGTGAAAAGCGCGATCAGAACGATGCCCTCCCAGCGGGCACGCTTCGCCTTGCGCGGCGCGATCTGCTGATCGAGACCCGCTTCCTGCCATGACTGGCTGCGCGTTTCGAACATCTTCTGCGGGACCCTCGGTTGTGCGGGGGGGCGTCTACGCATTGCTCTCACATGATGGCGGGAACGCAAACGCACCGGCGCGCATCGCGCACCGCGCTCCTACCGTGATCAGCTCGTCGTGTAAATGACCATCGCGAACCCGAACACGAGGGAATAGATCGCGAACGGGATCAGCGTCCGTGTTTTGAAGTAGCGCACGAGGAAGGCGACCGTGACGAGGGCGGTGAGCGCCGCGGAGACGCACGCGACGAGCGCCTGCCCACGAACGCCGTTGCCGAGGTGGCCGAGGAGGTCGGGAAGCTTGAAGAGGCCCGCCGCAAGGATGATCGGCGTCGCGAGCAGGAATGCGAAGCGCGCGGAGTCGCTGTGGTCGAGCCCGCGCGCGAGCCCCGCGGACATGCACACGCCATCGCGGCTTATGCCCGCCACGAGCGCGGTCGACTGCGCGACGCCGATGACGCCCGCTTCGCGGTACTCGAGCGTTGCCAGTTCGCGCCCGCCGTCGGGCTTGGCGCCCTCGCGAATCGCGAGTTCGCGAACCGCAGCACGACGACGGAAGTACTCGCCGCCGAAGAGGATGAGGCCGTTGACCATCAGAAAGATCGCCGCGACCTCGGGCTTCGCCGTGAGCGTGCGCAGCTGGTGCTCGAGTGCCAGCCCGATGATGCCTGCGGGAATGCTCGCGACGATGATGAGCCACGCGAGCCGCTCCGTGGCCGTCTCCGCGCGGCGCTTCGGCAGCGTCGCGAAGAACGCCTTCACGATTTCGACCCACGTCCGCCAGTAGTAGGCGAGCAGGCCGAGCGCGCTGCCGACGTGAAGCAGCACGACGAACGCGAGCCAGTAGGACTCGGATTCCGACTGCACGCGCACGAGCTTGTTCCAGCCAAAGAGCGTCGGAAACAGAACCGTGTGGCCGAGGCTCGAGATCGGGAAGAGCTCCGTTGCCCCCTGGAGGATCCCGAGCACGATCGCCTGGAAGTAGGTGAGCGTAGAGGAGGCAAGCGGCAGCAGGTGCAGCGGCGCCATGGCTGCGGCAGCTTACCCGCCGCCGCCCAAGCGCCAGATGAGAGCCCTTTCACGCACGCATTCGCGGCGATGTTCACAACTACTTCACACCTTGGCCTCGGGGTGGTCACAAAAACGCGTATTTGCAGGCGAATATGACTTCTAGCGAGGATCTGCTCCGGGATCGGGCTTGAGCAAGGAAGCGACTCAGGCGCTGTTGCCGGAGGGCGAAGCAACAATGACCAACCCAACGACGAGCGCGAGCAAGGACGGCGGCGCAGGCGCCGCGCTTACGTCCGCCCGCGAGCGCACATGGGAGCGAGCGCTCGAGCGCCTCGCCGTCGCCTACCGCCGCGTGCTCGGCCCCGCGCCGCGCGCGGACCACAAAAGCGATCCCCGCTCGCCTTTCGCGGCGTTCGAGCGCGAAGTCGGCGACCCACCATCAGAGCCGGCGCCGGTCGAGCGCCTCGTAGCATGAGTCGAGCGCTACCGGCGCACGGCGGTGCGGGGCGCAGGATCGCCGTCGCGCTGCACGACATCGAGCCCGCGACGTTCGAGCGCTGCGCGCTTATCCGCGACTGGCTCGACGACCACGGCGTCGACCGCGTAACGCTTCTCGTGATCCCCGCGCGCGATCTGCATCCGCTGGGCGAGCGCTCGCCGGAGATGGTGAGCTGGCTCTCCGAACGCGAGCGCCTCGGCGACGCGATCGCGCAGCACGGCTTCCATCACGTGCGCTCACGCCGCACGGCAGGACCGCGCGGAGTGCTCGCAGACCTGCGCGCCGCCGGAGTCCGCACGCGCGCCGGCGCAGAGTTCGTGGGGCTCGACGCCGCCGAGACCCGCCGGGCGGTCGAATCGGGTCGGCGCGTGCTGAAGCTCGCGGGGATCGAGCCGCGCGGGTTCGTCGCGCCCTGCTACGCGTACACGCCCGCGCTGCGCGACGTCGTGCGCTCGCGCTTTCGGTGGTGGGCGGAGCTCCTGCACCTGCGTCGGGCGCCGGCCGCCGAGCACGTCCCCGACGAGCTGCTCTTTCCGCCGATCGCGCTCGCGTCCACCGGTCGCGTGAGGCGCGCCGCGGCGCCGCTGATCCTGCGCACAGGAGCGATGGTCGCGGGGCCCGTGCTGCGCCTTGACCTGCACCCCGCCGACCTCGAGCGCCCGCGCCACATGCTCGCCCTCGAGTGGGTCCTGCGCCGTGCGCGCAGGCGCACGGCCGTCACGTATGACGAGCTCGCGGGGCTCCCAGAGGACTTCGCCGACCTCCACGGCACGGGCCCGCTAGCCGCCTGATCACACGCGGGACCCGCTAGGCCTCACGCGGCGCTTGGACACCTCAAGCGCTACGCCCCTGCGCCGCGTTGCACCCAAAAATCGCCGAAGCCGGCGCGGATAGCCGCGCCGGCCCCGTTCGCACCGGCGCCGCGAGGGCGCCGGTGCCTTCCGATGATCGACCCCCTCGAGCAGAGGATCTTGCGATGGCAGCTCCCTAGAGCGCTTTCGTCGCCTTTTCGTCCGCCTTCAGAACGACCTTCGGTAGGGGTGCGAAGTCGAGCGCGGGCCCAAACTTCTGCCCCTTCGTGATCGCGTACTGGATCCAGCTCTGAAGCGTCCCCTTGTTCGCGGGATTCGTCGGCGCGATGCAATAGGTGAACGTCGAGAGCGGGTAGGCGATCTTGTACTTCTTCGAAGGATCAACGATGTGCAGTTCGTTGTTCGCAGGCACCTTCTTGATCGCCGACGCCGCATTCGCGATGTTCTTGAGATTCGGGTACTCGTACTTGCCCGCCGCGTTCTTCAGCGCTGCGGCGCTCAGGTGGTGGGCGATGATGTACGAGGCCGAGATGTAGCCGATCGAGCCGTTGGTCGCGACGACGACCGCCGTCACGCCGGCGTTCCCCTTTGCGCCCGTGCCCGTCTTGAAGCTCACCGACGTCGCGAAGCCGACGCTCGACTTCCATTCGGGGCTGACGTCCGAGAGGTAGTTGGTGAACGCGTACGTGTCACCCGAGCCGTCGCTGCGGTACACAACCGAGATCGGCAGGTTCGGGAGCGTCTCGCCCTTGTTGAGCTTCTGGATCGCAGTGTTGTTCCAGGTCGTGATCTTCCCGAGGTAGATTTCCGCGAGCACCGGGCCCGTTAGGCGCAGGCGACCAACCCCTTCGAGGTGGTAGGCGATGCCCGTCGCGGTCAGCGCCCACGGGATCTGGACGCAGCCGTTGCACGCGGACGACTGAGCCGAGGTAAGCGGCGCATCGGAAGCGCCGAATTCGACGGCGCGCGCCGAGATCTGTTCGATCCCGGTTCCGGAGCCGACCGCTCCGTACTTGACCGTCGTGCCCGACGCCTTCTGAAATTCCGGCGCCCAGTAGCCTTCGAGCAGCGGCGCGATCAGCGTCGAGCCCGCGCCGGTGAGTTCAGCGGCGCCCGCCGCCGCTGCGCCAGACGTGAGCCCCGCCGCCAGGCACGCAGTCAAGGCTGCGACCGCCAGGAGTGGGTGTTTGATGAGTCTCAAGGATCCTCCTTAGGGGGAAATCGTGATATCGGGCGGCGCGCAGCATTCCACCCCGAGCGCCCCTAGCCGTGTCAATCGTGTGAACAAGATGACGATTGCTTGTGAACGTCGGTCACAAGTGGTGTGAACATCGCGTAAACGGCCGTTTCCGAGCGCCGACGGGAGTTGTGTAGATCTTGTGAAAGCTGCCTCGACGCCGATAACCCTCTGGTTAACTGCCGCCGGATGGGAGACGACGCCGGATCCGCGTTCGCCGTCGCGAGCGGAGCGCGCGCGCGTTTGCGCGCGGCGGCGAGTGGGCCACGCGCCGATCGGCTCGCCGATCTCGTCTTTCGCGCCCTGTGCACCTTGGCCGCGCTGCTCGCGATCGTGGTGCTCGTCGCGATCGCGGAGCAGCTCATCGCAGGCGCCAGCCCCGCGATATCTCGCTTTGGCATCGGCTTTCTCTTCCACGAAATCTGGGAGCCGAATCCGCCGTTCGAAAAGCTCGGCGCGCTCACGTTCATCTACGGCACTGCCGTGACCTCGCTCGTGGCGATGCTAATCGCCGTCCCGCTCGGGATCTCGATCGGGCTCTTCCTCAGCACGGTCGCCTCGGCACGGATACGCAGCGTGATCGGGCCCCTCGTCGAGATGCTCGCGGCGATCCCCACGGTGATCCTCGGCTTCTGGGGAGTGATCGTGTTCGCGCCGTTCCTGCGCTCCCACGTCGAGCCCTTCCTGCACGAAAACTTCGGCTTCCTGCCGATCTTCGGGCCGCCGTCGACGACCGGCCTGGGGCTGTTCACGGCGAGCCTCATCCTCACGGTGATGGTCATCCCGATCATCGCGGCGATCAGCCGCGATCTCTTCCTGACCGTGCCGCAGGAGCTTCGCGACGGCGCGATCGCGCTTGGCGCCACGCGCTGGGAGGTCGTGCGCGGCGTGATCCTTCCCTCCACCGCCTCGGGCGTCGTCGCCGCGTCGTTCCTCGGGCTTGGGCGCGCTCTGGGCGAGGCGATCGCGACGCTCCAGGTGATCGGCGGCGGGAACTTCATCCACGTGTCACTGTTCGAAAACGGCGCGACGATCGCGAGCCGCATCGCCGAAGAGGTCTCCGGCGCACCCTTCAAGCTTCAGCACGCGTCGCTCTTCTATCTCGGCGTGATCCTGCTCGTGCTGGGGCTGCTCTCGAACCTTGCTGCGCGCGTAATCATGAAGCGCTTCGACGTCCACATGCAGGCCGCTAGATGAGCACCGAGCAGGCTGAGATCGCAGCGCCAGCCGAGGACGATCCGATCGCCGCGCTCGGCCAGCTGAGCGCCACGCTCCCTGATCCCGGTGCGCCGCTCACGCCGTCGGCGTCGCTGCGCAGACGGCACGCCGTGAGCCGCCTGATGGAGGGCGGGCAGATGGCCTCGGCGCTGGTTGCGTTGGCCGTGCTCGGGATCGTGGTCTTCTCCGTCGTCGAACACGCCGCCGGCGTGCTCAGCATCGAATTCCTCACGCACGATCCGGTAGCGCAGGTCGAACAGGCGGGCGGCGGGATCGCGCCGTACATCGTCGGCACCGCCTTGATCGTTGCGCTCGCGACCGCGATCGCCGCGCCGATCGGAGTGCTGATCGCCCTCTACCTCACGGAGTTTGCCGGCGAAAGCAGGATCGCCCGTGCGGTGGAACTAGCCCTCGACCTGCTCAACGGCACGCCGACGATCATCATCGGGCTCTTCATCTTTGGACTGCTCGTCGCGGGACACGGTGAGAGCGGGCTCGCCGGCTCGATCGCGCTCTCGATCGTCATGCTGCCGCTCATCGCGCGTGCCGTGCAGGAGGTGCTGCTGCTCGTGCCGCGCAACATGCGCGAGGGCGCAGATGCCCTCGGCGTGACCCGATGGCGCTCGGTGCGCGGCGTCGTCCTCCCGAGCGTCGTCGGGGGCATCCTCACGGCGACGATCCTCGCGGTTGCTCGCGCCGCCGGCGAGACCGCGCCGTTGCTGCTAACGACGGATGTGTTCGCCAAAGTCGTCTCCGTCAACGTCGGTCACTCGCTGCCGACCCTCCCGGTGTACATATTCGAATCCTCCGAGTCCGCGAGCCCCTACGGCTTTGAACGCGCGTGGGGCGCGGCGTTCGTGCTGCTCACATTCATCCTCATCGCAAGTCTCGGAGCGAGGGTGCTGCTGGCGCGCAGCCGCCGTAAGCTCACAGGTTGATGCACACCATCGATATGGAGCCCGAGCGAACCGAGAGCAGCGCAGCGCCGGGGGGCGAGGGCGTCAAGCGGCGCGTGCGGATCGGTACCGCGCACACGCCGGCAGCGCCCGTCCGGGTCGGCTCCAACGGCGACATGCCGGTCGCAGACCCCACTGCGGCGGCGACGTCGGCGATGGGAATTCCGCTGCGCGAGCGCGAGGTCGTCTTCGACGCGCGCGAGGTGGGCGTCTCATACGGCGGCTCGCCGGCTGTCGCCGGGGTCAAGCTGCAGATCCATCGCAACCTCATCACGGCCCTGATCGGTCCGTCGGGCTGCGGCAAGACGACCTTCCTGCGCAGCCTCAATCGCATGAACGACTCCGTGAAGGGGTTCGAGCTGAGCGGACAGATCCTCTACCACGGGCGCGACCTCTATGGCGGCGACGTTGATCCGGTAGAGGTTCGGCGGCGCATCGGCATGGTCTTCCAGCGGCCCAACCCGTTCCCGAAGTCGATCTACGACAACGTCGCGTGGGCACCACGCAACCTCGGCATGAGATCCGACCTCGACAAGCGCGTGGAGTACGCGCTGCGCGGCGCGGCGCTCTGGGACGAGGTGAAGGACCGCTTGCGCTCGAGTGCGCTCGGTCTCTCCGGCGGGCAGCAGCAGCGCCTCTGCATCGCGCGCGCGATCGCAATCGAGCCCGACGTGCTGCTGCTCGACGAGCCAGCCTCGGCGCTCGACCCGATCGCGACGCTCTCGATCGAGGAACTGATGCACACGCTCAAGCACCGCTACACGATCGTGATCGTCACGCACAACATGCAGCAGGCGGCTCGGATCGCCGACCGCACGGCGTTCTTCAGCCTCGACGTGCGCGACGGCGAGCGCGTGGGCGTGCTCGTGGAGCACGACGATACGGAGGTCGTCTTTACGCGCCCGCGCGACCCGCGGACGAGCGACTACGTGACCGGCCGCTTCGGCTGAGCGCTCAGGGACGGCGCGGCCGGCGCCGGCGCGCCGGTCCCGATCGCGTGGCTCGGGACGTGCTCGAGCAGCGGCTGTCCGCATTGCCAACAATAGGCCGCCCCGCTGCTGTGGGGCGCGCCGCAGGAGGCGCACACGCCCGCCGTGCCCGTCTCTTCGACGTGCAGGATCCGTTCGACCTCGCCGAGCTCGCCGTCGACTTCCTGCAGCGTCGCCGCGCGACGCACGAGCACATCCACGCGGATGTGGTTGCGCACGGCCATCTCGTAGACGAGGCCGCCGAGATCCCACTGCAGTTCGGCGACGCGGGAGGCGAGCTCGTCGCGGCGCCGGCGCAGGTCCACCGTGACCGGTGGCGTCGGGGGTACGCCCGAAGTTCGAGTGCTCATTTCTTCTTGCCTCCCTTGGAGCTGCTGCTTTCTTCGCCTTCTTCGCCGGCGTCTTCTTCGCTTTCACCGCCGAAGAAGTGGCCGGTGAATTCGTGGTGCTGGTAGCCCTGGCCGCTGCCCTTCTGGCCGACCTGGACCGTCGGGTTCGCCGGCTTGCTCGCGGCCGCCGTCGGCTTCGCCGGCGTCTTGGAGGACCCGGCCGCGGCGGTGCTCGCGGCGCCCGCCTTCGCCGTGGTCCCAGCGCTGGCGGTCGTGCCTGTCGCGGCGGTCGTCCCCGTGCCGGTCGTGCCGGTCGCACCCGCGCTGGGCGAGAGGACCACCTGGCGCGCGGGCGTGGCGCCCTTCGTGAGGCTGCCGATGTACACGCCGATCCCGAGCGCGATCAGGAGTGTCGCCACGCCCGCGATCAGCGCCGCACTCGGCGACATCTGGAAGCGGGACTTGCGCGGCGGCGGCGAGCCGCTTGCCGGGGCGCTCGTGGTGGGGTCGTTCATGAACGGCGGCCGCGCATGCGCCAAGCGCTGACCGCACTCGACGCAATAGCGCTGGTCCGGCGCCACCGGGGCGTTGCACGAGGGACACTGGGTGCGCGCCGTCGGGGCCGCGAGCGCAGGTGTCTGCACCGCCGGGCCGGGCGGCTTCGGCGCCCCGGGCAGGGCCGCCCCGGGGGAGCCGCTCGGGGGCTGAGCCGCCGTCGCATCGAGCGCGGGGAGCCGGGCCGTCGCGGCCTCGTCTGTGGCCCTCGGCTCAGTCATTGCGCCGAGTATTCGTCAGTGGGCGTGGCGCAGTTGTGAACAGACGGTTACGGCCTCGTCGATTTCTCGCGGACCGATCCCGCACTGCGTCAGACTTATCGCGGTGCATAGCGCTTCGCACGTGCAGAATACGCCGTCGACCGCCACGGCCTCATGGCCAAGCCCGGACGGGCTCAATGGGTCCGGGCGCGCCGCGCGCTGCTCGGAGTGCGGCAGTGCGCTCGCGCACGACCAGCGCTATTGCGTGGAGTGCGGCGCACGGCGGTTCGGATTGCCGAGCGCGGTCGCAGCCCAGATCGCCGCGCGCGCGAGCGGCGAGCGCGCGGATGCAGAGGCCCCCGCGGATGCACAGGCCCCCGAAGCGGCGGATGCGGGCGCGTCGGAGCCGCCAGACGGGGACGCGGCGAAAAGCGGATGGACCGGCGGGCTGCCACCGCTTGCTCCGTCGTCGGTCGCGGTCGCAGTGATGGCGGTCCTCGCGTTCGGCGTAGGTGTGGGCTGGGCGGTGAGCCCTGGCGAAGAAACCCCCCCACCGCAGCTCGCTGCCGCCCCACCCCCCGCACCTTCGACGACCGCACCGCCGAGCACCGCTACGACACCGGCAGCACAGTCGGCTCAGAGCCCGAGCACGGCAACGTCCGCGAGCACGGCGAGCGCGTCCTCGACGCCTGCCTCGAGCACGTCGTCACCGAGCAAACCGGCCACCAGCGCGCCGAAGAGCTCGAAGCCGAAGGCGACCACGCCGAGCACGCCAAGCACGCCGGCGGGAGCGCTTCCCCCGATCAAGCACGTCTTCCTGATCGTCCTCTCCGACCAGGCCGAGGGCAAAGCGTTCGGTGCGAGCTCACCGGCGCCGTACCTCTCACAGACGCTCACCAAGCAGGGTGAGCTCCTGCCCGCCTACTACGCGGTCAGCACAGGCGAGCTCGCGAACATGATCGCGCTCGTGAGCGGCCAGGGGCCGACGCCGCAGACGGCCGCCAACTGTCCGCTCTACAGCGAACTCACACCCGCCACGGCGGGCGCCGAAGGCCAGGTCCTCGGCAGCGGATGCGTCTATCCGCAGTCAGGCGCTCACGATCGCGAACCAGCTCACGAGCGCGGGGAAGACCTGGCGCGCGTATGTCGAAGGGCTCGAAAGCGGCGGCGCCGGCGAGGCCACGAGCTGCCGCCATCCCGCGCTCGGGAGCGCCGATCCAAACCAGGCGCCGAGCGCCGCCGACCCGT
The DNA here is from genome assembly GCA_963768005.1 of uncultured bacterium. Lineage (GTDB taxonomy): Bacteria > Actinomycetota > Thermoleophilia > Solirubrobacterales > Solirubrobacteraceae > Palsa-744. The sequence continues at coordinate 94,801 of CAVYGD010000005.1, read as the reverse complement.
ACGTCACGTGGCGCAACCCGTTTGTGTACTTCAACTCGCTCACCGACGACTCCCGCGTGCGCGCAGGACGACGTTGCGATCGAATCAGCTCTCGCACGACCTCGCGAGCGCGAGCAAGACGCCGTCGCTCTCGCTTATCGTGCCCGATCCCTGCCACGACGGCTCCGAAGAACCTTGCGCGCCGGGGCGCCCGCGGGCCTCGCCGCGATCGACCCCTTCCTCGAAAAGGTCGTGCAGGAGATCGAGCTCTCGCCGGCCTACGGCGAAGGCGGGCTGATCGCGATCACGTTCGACCGCGCGCCGCAGAGCGGGCCGAAGCCGACCCGAGCGGATGCTGCATCACCGCCACCTACCCGAACCTCCCCGCGACCACGCTCACGACGACACCACCACGACCACGACGAGCAGCGGCGCGCTCGGGACGACGGGCGCGCAAGGGGCCGGGCCTGGGCACGACCAGCCCGGTGGCGGCAAGGTCGGCCTGCTGCTGATCTCGAAGTATGTCAAGCCCGGCAGCGTCAACGCGATCGGCCAGTACGACCACTTCTCGCTGCTGCTCAGCATCGAGCAGCTCTTCGAGCTGAAGCCGCTCGGCTATGCCGGCGGCGCCCGGCCTGCTGGCATTCGACACCACCGTCTACAACGCGTTCAAATAGCGCACTCGAGGTGCGAACGCGCTCGAGTTCGCTCAGCGCCGCTTCAGCGTGATGCCCTCGAGGATGTGCGCGACACGCTCGCAAGCGTCCACCGCCGCCTCGAGCGACTCGAAGATGTCCTTCCAGCGGATGATCATCATCGGGTCGATGCCGCCGGCGAAGAGCGACGCGACGGCGTCGCGCTGGAGGCGGTCGCCCTCGTTCTCCAAGCGGTGGATCTCCACGAGGTGCGGGCCGAGATCCGTCCCCGAGCGCAAGCACCGCAGCGCGGTCGCGATCTGCTCACCCGCGCCGACCAGCACGTCGGAGAACTCGACCGCCTGCTCCATCGTCGCCTCGACGCGATAGAGCCCCAGCTGCGTCGCCCGCCTGCTCGGTGTAGTCGACGACGTCGTCGAGCGCCGTCGCGAGCGCATGGCCTCACCCGCGTCGAAGGGCGCACGCACGCGCCGCCCGACGGCGAGGCGGTGGAAGATGTCGTGCGCGATGCGGTCCCCGTCCTGCTCGCACACCTTCAGCTCGCGCGCGAGCCCCGCATGCTCCGGGTAGTCGTTCAGCAGGTCGCGCAGCAGCAACGCTGCGCGCTGGATGTTGCGTGCCGACTCGTCGAGCAGGTCAGCGAGCGTGCGGTCGATCGAGCGGCGCGAGGCGAGCATCGGGCGCCACAGTATCGCCGCCCGCGGCCTGGCCAGTCCCACGCGACGGCCTTCCGCTGCGCTTGCCACGGACCCTCCGAGCCGCCGGGGCTAGCGGTCGGCCTGGAAGCGATAACCGAACCCGGGATGCGTGTGGATGAACCGCCGCTCGGGCATCGCGCGCTTGAGCTTGCGCCGCAGGCGACTCACGTAGACGTCCACCGAGCGGTCGCCCGGCTTCAGCGTCGCTCCGCCACGCATCCTCGTAGAGCTCCTCGCGCGTCGCGATCGCGCCCTCGCGGCGCACCATCGCGACGAGCAGCTCGAACTCGCGCACCGAAAGCGTCAGCGGCTCGCCCGTCGCGAGCACCAGGCCATCGGCCGGCCTGATCTCGAGCTCGCCCGCGTGCAGCGTCGCACGCTCCCGCGTCCGCGGGACGGCGCCGTTGTCCATTCGCATCGACACCGCCACGCGCGCGAGTCTGCTCCTGCGCGCGTCGCGCCCCGTTGCGAACTGGTGATCTACGTGTGATGAACTTGTGAACGCGCGCAGCACACGTGGCGGTGCGTGGGTATGCGGCACGACGCGACCACGCGCAGCGGCTTTCACGGAATGTTTACAACGGGCGCCGCGCCGTCCGCGCAAACTGCGCATCGTGCGCTCGCCGGTGCTCGGGCGCTCTGCGAGCACTCGCCCCTCGCATTCCAGTGCACTCACAAGGAGAACGCGATGACCAAGAACAAGACGGTCCTGCTCGCAGGCCTCGTCGCGCTCGCGATACCGCTCGCAGCGTGCGGCTCGAGCTCGTCGTCGAACTCGAAGCAGCTGATCGGTGCGGGGAGCACGCTCGTCGCACCGCTGGTCTCGCAGTGGCAGCCCGAATACGAGAAGGAAACGGGCGTCACGGTCGCCTACAGCGCGATCGGTAGCGGCGGCGGGATCGCGCAGATCACCGCGCGCACGGTCGACTTCGGCGCCAGCGACGCGCCGCTCACCGAAGACCAGTTCAAGGAAGCCAAGGAAGTCGTGCAGATCCCGTGGGCGCTCGCCGCGACCGTCGTCGCCTACAACGTGCCGGGCGTGGCGAGCGAACTGAAGCTGACCGGGCCGGTGCTCGCCGAAATCTTCATGGGCAAGATCACGAACTGGAACGACGCCAAGATCGCCGCGCTGAACCCCAGCGTGACGCTGCCCGCGATGAAGATCACGCCCGTCTACCGCAGCGACGGCAGCGGGGATACGTTCGCGTTCACCAACTATCTCTCGCACGTAAGCTCGGAATGGAAATCGTCGATGGGCACGGGGACGCAGGTCAAGTTCCCCACCGGGATCGGCGGCAAGGGCAACTCGGGCGTCGGCGGCGCGCTGTCCTCGACGCCGGGCTCGATCGCGTACATCGCGATCTCGTATGTGCTCGCGAACAAGTTCCACTTCGCGCTGATCCAGAACGCCGCGGGCAACTACCCGGTCCCCGGCATCGCGAGCATCTCGGCAGCGGCGAAGACGCTCACCGCAATCCCATCGAACAACGAAGTCTCGATCGTGGACCCGCCCGCCTCCGCAGCCGGTGCCTATCCGATCTCGACGTTCACCTACGCGATCGTTCCGCTGAAGAGTCCGAAGGCGGAAACGCTCAAGCCGTTCCTCAAGTGGGCGCTCACGACCGGGCAGAAGTTCGGCCCCAAGCTCGACTTCGCGCCGCTGCCGCCGAAAGTCGTGGCCGCCGGTGAAGCCACGATCGCGAAGATTGGCACGTAGGCAGCCCATACCTCCCCGGCGATCCCGACGCGGGTCGCCGGCCCGCTGAATTGGCCGCACAGCCTTCGCTTCGCGGCCCGCAGGCCCGCCGGCTCGCCGGGGCGCGCCGGGGCCTCGTGGATCGCTTGGGCGATCCGCTATTGCGCGGGCTCACCTTGCTCGCGTCGATCGTTGCCGCCGCGCTGCTCGCGTTCATCATCTACAAGGTCTTCGAAGGCTCGAGCGAAGCGTTCTCGCGCTTCGGCCTCGGCTTCATCACCGCGAGCAACTGGAATCCCGTCACCCAGCAATTCGGCGCCGCGGACTTCATCTTCGGCACCGCGGTGACCTCGTTCGCAGCCCTCCTGATCGCAGGACCGGCATCGATCGCGATCGCGCTCTTCCTGACCGAGATCGCTCCGCGGCGTGCGCGGCGCCCCGTCGCGACGCTCGTCGAACTGCTCGCCGCGATCCCGAGCGTTGTGCTCGGCCTGTGGGGGTTGATCGTGCTCGCGCCCGCCATGAACAACACGATCGAGCCGGCACTCAAATCGGCCTTCGGTTGGATCCCCCTCTTTTCCGGCCCGATCTCGGGCGTCGGCCTGCTGCCCGCGATCGTGATCCTCACGATCATGACCGTGCCGATCGTCTCCGCAATCACACGCGAGCTCTTCGAGACGGTGCCGCCGGAGCTCAAGGAGGGCGCGTTGGCGCTCGGCGCGACGCGCTGGGAGACGGTACGGATGGTCGTGATCCCCTACTCGCGCTCGGGGATCGTCGGCGGGGTGATCCTGGGCCTCGGGAGGGCCCTCGGCGAGGCGATCGCGGTGACGCTCGTGATCGGACACACGCCCGGCATCCAGGCCTCGCTGTTTCACACCGGCGACACGCTCGCGAGCCGCATCGCGTCCGAATACCAGGGTGCGGCCTCGAGTCTGCAAATCTCGGCACTCACATATCTCGCCGCGATCCTGCTCGTCCTCTCATTGATCGTCAACGTCGTCGCGCGCGCGATTGTGCGGCGCACGACCGTGCAACTGCCGGCCGGCTTCCGGCCACCGAATTGAGCGCGCCCGGATCAGCGCCTGCCGAACGCCTGCTGCGGCCCGATGCGCGGCTACGACGGCGCAGGGCCGTCAACCGCACGATGGAGGGGCTCGCGACGCTCGCCGCGCTCGCCGCCGTGGGGGTTCTCGGGATCGTGATCGTGTACGTGTTCATCAAGGGCGTGGGTGCGATCAACCTTGACTTCCTGATCCACAGCGAGGTGCCCTTTGGCCAAAGCGGCGGGGGGATCGCAAACGCGATCGTCGGCACCGCGATCCTCGTCGCGCTCGCCAGCGTCGTCGCGATTCCTCTCGGCATCCTCGTCGGCATCCACACCGCCGAGTTCGCGCGCCCGCGCGTCGCCGGCGGTGTGCGCTTCGCGCTCGACGTCCTCAACGGCGTCCCCACGATCGTCGTCGGCATCTTCGTCTTCGGCCTGCTCGTGATCGGCCATCACCAGAGCGGATACGCGGGCGCCTTCGCGCTCGCGGTCATCATGCTCCCGATCGTCGCGCGCGCCGCGCAGGAGGTGCTCGCCGTGGTGCCGCGCGGCTTGAAGGAAGGAGCTCTCGCGCTCGGGGCGACGCGCTGGCGTGCCGTGCTGCGCGTCGTGATCCCGACGGCAGCGAGCGGCCTCATCACGGCCGCGCTGCTCGCGGTCGCGCGCGTCGCGGGCGAGACGGCGCCGCTGCTGTTCACCTCGTCGATCCTCTCGAGCAACGGGGTGAGCACCAACCCGGGTGAAGCGCTGCCTTCGATCCCGGTGAGGATCTACGAGCTCGCTGAAGGCACGACCCCCGCCGAACATTCCGAGGCATGGGCGGCCGCGCTGCTGCTGATCCTGCTCGTACTCGTGCTCAACGTTCTCGCGCGCGCCCTATACGGACGCACGAGCGCGCGCATCCGCCGGGCGATGTGAGCTGGGGCGAGCGCTTTTCGCGCACACTGGGTGCAGCTGCGCGCTGCGGCCGCAGCGCGGATACGCCCACAGCGTCTAACCTCCGCTCGGGTACCGCGACGAGGCCAAATGATCTTTCACCGTAACGCTGAACGTGCCGACCCGCACCCCGGGGAAGGGACACCTGCAAGCGCGCCGTGGGCAGCCACCGGCGAAGCCGCGCAAGCGCCGGTAGGTGGCCGCGAGCAGCCACAAGCGACGACCACGCCGGCTGTGCAGCAAGGCAGCGCCCAGCGATCGCCGGCAAGCCTCGCGAAATCTGCGCCGAACGTGCGTCTGCGCGGACTGCGCGCCTTCTACGGCTCGCGCGAACGGGTCAAAGGGATCGACCTCGACCTCGACGCCAACCGCGTGACCGCGATCATCGGCCCCTCGGGTTGCGGCAAGTCAACGATGATTCGCTGCATCAACCGCTTGCACGAGGAGATCCCGGGTGCGCGTAGCGAGGGCAGGGTGCTGCTCGACGAGCTCAACCTCTACGACCCCGCGGTCGACGTGATCGCGGTCCGCCGCACGGTCGGCATGGTCTTCCAGCGACCCAACCCGTTCCCGACGATGTCGATCTTCGACAACGTGGCGGCCGGCCCGCGCCTCTCGGCCATGGGCCGCCACGAGCTCCAGCGCCGCGTGCAGGAGGCGCTCGAAGGCGCTGGGCTCTGGGGAGAAGTCTCGGAGCGGCTCTCGGAGCCCGCGACCGGCCTTTCGGGGGGCCAGCAACAGCGGCTGTGCATCGCGCGTTCGCTCGCGGTCGATCCCGAGGTGCTGTTGATGGACGAGCCGTGCTCCGCGCTCGATCCCACCGCGACGCTGCGGATCGAGGAGCTCGTCGAGGAGCTCAAGACGCGAGTGACGATCGTGATCGTCACTCACAACATGCAACAGGCGGCGCGCGTCGCCGACCGCACCGCATTTATGCTCGACGGCGAGCTCGTGGAGGTCGGCCCGACGCACGCGATCTTCACGACTCCGAGCGACCCACGGACCGAGGAATATGTCACAGGCAAGTTCGGCTAGCGACATCGCGGCGCACGTCCACGAGAGCGCCCACGGGCGCCCTCACTTCCAGCACCAGCTGCAAGAGCTCGAGGAGCGCGCGCTCGGAGGGCTCGACCTCGTGGTCGAGCAGCTGGACCGCACGCTCGAGTCGCTCGCCCACCAGGACATCGAGCTCGCGGAGATGGTTATCGCCGACGACGACCGCATCGACGGGCGTTACATGGAGGTCCACCAGGCGATCCTCTCGCTGCTCGCGCTGCAGGCACCCGTCGCCGGCGACCTGCGGCTCGTTGCCGCGCTCCTGCACGTGCTCAAGGCGCTCGAGCGCATGGGCGACCAGTGCGTGAACATCGCGAAGATCATCCCGCTCTCAGGTCACGAACCGCCCGTCCGCGAGGACGTCCTCGAACGGCTGCTCACGATGGGCGCGTGTGCGCGCGCAGAGGTCCTCCAATGCAAGGCCGCGTTCGCCGCGCGCGACGTCGAGCTCGCCGAGGACCTCGTGCGCCAGGACCGCGACATCAACCGCCTGAACCGCGAGATCTTCCGCCTCGCACTCGAGATCGGCGACGACCACGACACACGGGAGTGGGCGATGCACATGATCCTCGTCGCCCGCGCGCTCGAGCGCATCGGCGACAACGCCGTCGATATCGGCGAGCAGGTCGTCTTCGTCGTCACCGGCCTCTTCAGCGAGTTTCTCGACTCCTCGCACCCGCTCGGCGGTCCCCAGCCGACGCCGCCGCCCCCCTCCTGAGGGCCCGCAAATCGCGCGCGTTTGCGCCCGCGCGTGTGAAGATCCTGTGATGTTCGCGGCCGTCGGCCACGGATGTCGTCGCAAATGCTTATGCTTCGCGTCGATGACGGGAGGGCTCCAGGACGGAACGGTCCAGAGCGGCGGGAGAGCCCCGTGGGGCGTGCCCGCACTCCGCGTCGCGGTCCTCGACCGCGACAGCGGTTTCATCCAGGTGTTGAGCAAGCGCCTGGAGCGGATCGGCTTCGAGCATCGTGTGCTCGCGAGCCCCGTGCCGCTCGACACGCTCGCGTCGATGCGCCTGAGTGCGCTGATCGTCGACCTCGCGGTGCTCGGCCCGCAAGCGTGGGAGTGGCTCGAGCGCGTCTGTGGCGCCCTTCCCGACCTCGGGATCGTCGTCTGCACAGGCTCCTCGACGGTCGCGCAGCGCGTTCGCGGGCTGCGCCTCGGCGCCGACGACTGGATCAGCAAGCCGTGCCACCCCGAGGAGGTGATCGCGCGCGTCGAAGGCCTCGTGCGGCGTCGCACGCACACCTCGGGACGCGCCCCGAAGGAGCCGATGAGCGCCGGCGAGGTGGAGATCCGCGCCGACCGCTTCCAGGCTTTCGTGCGGGGCCGCAGCCTCGAGCTCACGCGCCGCGAGTTCGAGCTCGTCGAGCTCCTCGCGGGCGCCGAAGGCCGCGTGCTCGAGCGGGAGGAGATCTACTCGCGCCTGTGGGGCTACGTGATGGTGCGCGGCGACCGCTCCGTGGACGTCTTCGTGCGCAAGCTGCGCCAGAAGCTCAAGCAGGCCTCTCCGGGTTGGCGCTACATCCACACGCACTTCGGCATCGGCTATCGCTTCGCCGCGGAACCCGTCGCCAAGCAGCACGCCGAGCGCGCACGCGCGGCGCAGGACGCCGCGCCGAGCAGGCCGTCGCGTCGCTCTCCGAGCCGGAGTACCGCGTGCACGAAGCCGACGCGCTCGCGTCGACCGCCGTCCTAAACCTAACTCGACCGCAACCCCCGCGATCAGCGCGAGCTCGCGCGGCCGAACGAGCACGACGAGCTCGCCGCTCGCCGACGCGAGCTGACGTCGATCATCGCCATCCCCCCTTTTTTGAGCTTCACGCGGGCGCCGGTGAGCTCGCCGATGAGCGCGCGCGAGGTCGGGTTCGTGGCCCACGATCATCACGTGCGCGTCGGCGCGCCATGCGGCGAGCAGCTCGCAGCGCCTGCGCGCCGTCGAAGCCGGCCGAGAGCCGCTCGTAGACCTCGGGCTCCACCCCTTCGTCGACCGTCTCGCACGCCAGCCTCGCGGTCTCCAGCGCCCGCACGCGAGGACTTGTGAGCACCGCGTCGAGGCGCACCCCGAGGCGGCGATCGCGGCACCCGCGATCCGGGCCTGGCGCTCTCCCCGCTCCGTGAGCGCCCGCAACTCGTCCGGGGCATCGACCCGCGCGGCTCCGCCTCTGCGTGGCGAAGCACCCAGAGTTGCTTTGCCATGGCACCACAAGCTACCAACTCGCCACCGCGCTCGAGAGCGCCGGCAGGCACCGGCAGCTGCGGCAGGCGAGGTCGGATTTTGCGACGAGCAGTAACGTTTCCTTCTTGGCACGCGCACGCCCGATACCCGACCTCTCGCCGCGTGATTCCTACGGCGCCGTAGCGGCGAAGGTCGTCGCGGTGCGCACCGACGAGGTCTTCGCGCGTCACGACGAGGTGCTCGCGGTCGACGAACATCGAGGCGCTTCACGACACGCGCGTCGCCACCCGCCGACTGCGCGCGGCACTCGAGATCTTCGAGCCCTGCTTTCCGCGCGCGCCGCCTTCCGGAGCGCGCTGCAGCGAGGTCAAACGGCTCGCCGACGCGCTCGGCGAGCGCCGTGACCGCGATGTCCAGATCGAGTGGCTCGAGCGCTACGCGGACGCCCGTGACGGCGACGAGCGACGGCCGTCCTCGGCTTCGTGCAGGCGCTTCGCATCGAGCAAGCAGCCGCAAACGAAGCGCTCGCGGCGCTGTTCGCGGAGATCCGAGCACAGCGAACTGCGCCGCCGCCTCCAGGAGCTCGCCGCCCGTGCTGCTCCCGAGCGCCGCTCCGGAAGCACACGGCCGCGCGGTGGCCCGAACAGCCGCGCCAAGGCACGCGGGACGCTCGCGGCCGCGAGCATGCGCCTGCGGAGCGGAGGCAAGCGGTGAAGGCAAGGCGCGTACGTGGCCTCGACCCCGAGGGCGCGCTCGCGGCGAACGCCCGCCGGATCGTGCGCGTGCGTGTCGACGAGCTCTACTCGCTTCGCGCCCGACGCGCTCGAGGAGTCCCAGGTCAAGACGCTCCACGACATGCGCATCGCGGCGAAGCGCCTGCGCTACGTGCTCGAGCTCACGAGCTTCTGCTTCGGCCCCTACGCGGCGAAGGCCGCGCGCCGCGCACGCGAGCTGCAGGACCTGATCGGCGCGATCCACGACTGCGACGTGCTCGAGCCGCGCGTGCGCTCCTACATCGGCGCGATGCGATCGGCCGACGCGCAGCGCCCTCTCGAGGGCCGCGCTGCGCGATGGCGGCGAGCCGCAGGCGACCCCGCTCCTCACGCCAAGCGGCCTATGGCGCGCTCGAGGCGCTCGCGATCGACCAGCAGGCGCGGCGCGCGATCCTCTATGCGCAGTTTCGCGAACGCTGGCGCAGGCTCGAGCGCAGCGGCTTTCGCGAGCGGCTGCTCGCCGCGTTCGAGGAGAAGCCCGCAGCGGGAGCGCGATCGTGAGCTCCGCCAAACGCGCAGCGCCGACGGCTTGTGCTCGCGCGCCGGCTTGTGCTTCTATGGGTCAGACGATGGATTCCTCAAGCGTCCCGTCCGCACTTGACGTCCCGGCGGAGCTGCTCGACGCGCGGCACGCGACGCGGGCAGCGCGCGCCCGCGCCGGCGCGCTCGCCCGGCGCTCACCGATCCCTCGCTCTACATCAACCGCGAGCTCTCGTGGCTTGAGTTCAACGAGCGCGTGCTCGAACTCGCCGAAGACGAGAGCGTGCCGCTGCTCGAGCGCGTGCGGTTCTGCTCGATCTACACCTCGAACCTCGACGAGTTCTACATGGTGCGCGTCGCCGGCCTCTACGACCAGATCGAGGCCGGCGTCGAGCAGCCGAGCCAGGACGGGCTCACCCCCTCGGAGACGATCCTCGCGATCCGCGAGCGCGTGCTCGAGCTCTCCGATCGCCTCTGCACGTGCTTCTCGAGCCAGCTGTGCCCGGAGCTCGCGGAGCACGGCGTGCGCGTCGTCGGCATCGACGACCTCGACGAGAGCCAGCGCGCGTACCTCGCCGAGCACTTCCGCCACGTCATCTTCCCCGCGCTCACGCCGCTTGGCGGTCGCCCCGGGGACGGCCCTTCCCGTACATATCGAACCTCTCGCTCAGCCTCGCCGTGATGGTGCAGGACCCGGTCTCCAACCAGCGCGTGTTCGCACGCGTGAAGGTGCCGACCGAGAACCTCCCGCGCTTCGTCACGATCTCTCCCGCCGATACGGACGCGGGTGCGCCGATGCTCGTGCCGCTCGAGGACGTGATCGCCGCGCACCTCGACGCGCTCTTCCCCGGCATGGAGATCCTCGAGTGCGGCATCTTTCGCGTCACGCGCGACGCCGACCTCGAGGTCTCAGACGACGCCGCCGACCTGCTGCAGGCGGTCGAGGACGAGCTGCGCCGCCGGCGCTTCGGCGAAGTGGTGCGCGATCGAGATCGGCGCGAGCTGCTCGGCCGAGCTGCGCGACGAGCTCGCTGCGCAGCTCGAAGTGCGCGCCGAGGAGATCTACCCCGTGCACGGGCTGCTCGACATGCGCGGGCCTCGACCAGATCGTGCGCCTGCCCGCGCCGGCCGAGCTCCGCTACCCGCCGCTCACGGGCATCACGCCGCCGCGACTGCTGCGCCAGGAGGGCAAGCGGCCGGACGTGCTTGGCGCGATGCGCGAAGGCGACGTCCTCGTGCACCACCCATACGACTCCTTCGCGGCGTCGGTGGAGCGGTTCGTCGAGCAGGCGATCGTCGGACCCGAACGTGCTCGCGATCAAGCAGACCGTCTATCGCACGAGCGACGACTCGCGGCTCGTACCCGCGCTGATCGACGCGACCGAGCGCGGCAAGCAGGCCGTCGCACTCGTCGAGCTTCAAGCGCGCTTCGACGAGCGCCGAAACATCCAATGGGCGCGCGCGCTCGAGGAGGCGGGGGTGCACGTCGTCTATGGGCAGCCTGCGCTCAAGACGCACGTGAAGTGCGTGCTCGTGGTGCGCCGCGAGGGCGACGGCGTACGCAACTACGTGCACGTCGGCACCGGCAACTACAACTCCGCGACTGCTCGCCTGTACACCGACCTCGGCCTCTTCTCCACCGACGAGCAGCTCGGCGCGGACGTCGCCGACATGTTCAACTACCTCACCGGCTACGCGCGCCCGCTGCACTACCGCCAGAGTCCTCATGGCGCCCGCGACGCTGCGCGACGGCATCGTCGACGAGATCGCGCGCACGGTCGGCTGCGCACTCGCCCCGAGCACCCCGCGCGGATCGAGATGAAGATGAACTCGCTCGTCGACGGGCGCTGCATCCGCGCGCTCTACGAGGCCTCACTGGCCGGCGTCGAATCGACCTGAACGTGCGCGGCATCTGCTGCCTGCGCCCAGGGTTGCCGGGCATCTCCGAGAACATCCGCGTCGTCTCGATCGTCGGCCGCCTGCTCGAGCACTCGCGGATCTACGCGTTCGAGCGCGACGGCGAGCACACCGTCTACATCGCCTCCGCGGACCTCATGCCGCGGAACCTCGACCACCGCGTCGAGATGGCCGTCCCGATCTCTGCGCCGGAGATTCGCGCCGAACTCCTCGACGTGCTCGCACGCGCCTTCGCCGACAACCAGAACTCGTGGCAGCTCGAAGCCGACGGCGCCTGGAAGCGACTCGCGCCGGCGCCAGGCGAGCCGCCGCGAAGCCTCCAGCGGGAGCTGATCGAGCTGCATGCGCGCCGCGCCGACGAGCACGCCGGTCAACCAGAGCCGGGCGGAGGCCGCGCGGAGACCGACGCCGCCGACCCCGTCGAGTGGACAGACGAGCCCGTGGGCGACGCGCGCGCGGTCCCCGACCGCTAGCCCGCGCCGACGGCGCTTGGCGCCGTCAGGCCGACCGCAAGCGCCGCGAGCGCCTCCTGGAGCTTGTCGACCGACTGATAGCCGAGTCCGAGAACGTGGTCGTGGCGATAGCGCACGACGCCGTCCTCGTCGATCACGACCACCGCGCGCTTGGTGCCGAGCGGGGGGCCGTGCGCGCCGTAGCGCTTCGCCACCCCCCCGCCGATGTCGGCGAGCAACGGGACTGTGAGCCCGTGCTTGGCCGTGAAGCGCTCGTGGGAGTCGAGGTCCTGCGAGGAGATGCCGACGACGGTCGCGTCGAGCGCCGCGAAGTCTTCTCGCGCGATCGCGGTAGGAGCAGAACTGGCGCGTGCACACCGGCGTCCCGTCGCCCGGGTAGAAGAGCAGCACCACGCGCTCCCCGCGATGGTCGGAGAGCCGAAACGTGCCGTCGGTTCCCTCTAGCTCGAAGTCCGGCGCCGCTTCGCCGATCTGAGGACGTTTTGGCATCTTGCTCGACGCTCGCTTCGTGATGGGCCCACGGCCCTCCGCCGACGCTCCCGCCAGCGAAAGGCTCCTAAGCGACATGCTATAGAACCGCCGGTGCCACGCCGCCTATCGTGCCTCGCCGGCCGCGCTCGCTCGCGGCGCTCGATCGTCGGCGCGTGCGGGGGCAGCAGCGACGCAGCGCAGGAGCTCCGCCGGCCGACGAGCGCGAACGTCGCGAGCGCGCCGGCGCCGAAGCCCGCGCTGCTCGAATGGCCGGAGTACGGGCTCAACCCGCAGCGCACGAACACGACCTCCCAGTCGACCGGGATCACGGCCGCGAACGTCGCCCACCTGCACCGCCGCCAGGTCGCGCTCCCCGGGACGTCGACTCCTCGCCGATCTATCTCCACGGCGTCGACCGTCAACGGTACGGACGCACAACGCGATCGTCGTCACGACGACTTATGGCAAGACGCTCGCGATCGACGCCGACAGCGGGCAGATCCTCTGGACGTTCACGCCGCCCGGCTACGGCGGCTTCGCGGGCAGCGCGCAGATCACGAACGCCACGCCGCTGGCCGACCCCAATCGCCGGTTCGTCTATGCCGTCTCGCCGAACGGCCTGATCCACAAGCTCGCCCTCGAAAACGGCGCGGAGGTCCGCTCTGGCGGCTGGCCCGTGAGCATCACGCGCGACGCGACGCACGAGAAGATCGCCCCCGCGCTCAACATCGACGGCGCGCTATCTGATCGTGACCACGGGCGGTTACATCGGCGACATCCCGCCCTACCAAGGGCACGTCGTCGCGATCAACCGCGAAAGCGGCCACATCGCGGCCGTCTTCAACACGCTGTGCGCGAACCGCCACACGCCTGATCGTCCCTCGAGCTGCAGCGCGAGCGACTCGGCGATCTGGTCGCGCGCAGGCGCGGTGGTCGAGCCGGGCGGCAAACGCATCGTCGTCGTCACAGGCAACGCCCCCTGGAACGGGACGCACCAACTTCGGCGACAGCGCGATCGAGCTCACGCTTCCCGGGCTTGCGCCTGCGCCAAGCCTTCACGCCCACCAACCAGAAGCAGCTCAACGAAAACGACATCGACCTCGGCTCTGGCGGCCCGGCGCTGCTGAGCTCGCAGCAGGTCTCTGATCGGCGGCAAGGACGGGCTCCTGCGCGTGCTCGACCTCGCACACATGGACGGCCACGCGCCCTGCCGCACGCGCGAGGTGCTGGGCGGCGAAGCCCAGAGCGTCTCGCTACCCGGTGGCGGCGAGCTGCTCACGACGCCGGCGGTGTAGCAAGCACGGCGGCAGCACGACGGTGTTCGTCGGGGGCGAAAACGGCACGAGCGCGTTCGCGGTGCGCAACGGCCGCCTGCAGCGGATCTGGGAAAACGGCAACGCCGGCACGAGCCCCGTGCTCGCCGGCGGGCTGCTCTACGTCTACGACCCGGGCGGCGGCATCAACGTCTACGACCGTCCTCGCCGGCACCCGCTCACGAAGCTACCAGGGTCATCGGGCCACTGGAACAGCCCGATCGTCGTCGACGGGCATGTGATCGAGCCCGAGGGCGACGCGAACGACCACTCCTGCACGGCACGCTCGACATCTTCTCGGTGTCCTAGGTCGCGTTCGCTATCCGGCGCACTGCCGGCAGCGCCCGCGCAGCACGATCTCGTGCTCGGAGACCTTCAGCGACACGCGGTCGCTCGCCTGCGCGATCGCCTGCTCGAGCCGCTCGTCGGAGAACGGCGTGATCTCTCCGCAGTCCTCGCACACGAGGTGGTGATGATGGCTCGCGAGGTCGTGCACGCGCTCGTAGCGCGCCATCGCCTGGCCCGTGGCGACCCGCTGGACGCAACCGAGCCGCTCGAGCTCGTCGAGTATGCGGTAGACGCTCGCCCGACTCACGCGCCGTCCGAGCGCCTGCTCGATCTCGGCGGCGGTCAGCGCGCACGGCTGCGCGCCGAGCAGCTGGAGCGCGGCGCGCCTCGCTCCGCCCCGCTTGTATCCGGCGGCGGCGAGCGAAGCCTCCGTGCGCTCCGCCCACGCGGCCGCGTCCTTCGCAGGCGCGGTGGCACTCCGCGAGCTGTGGCTGCTGCCGTTAGCCATGTGACGATGGTAAAGGCGCGACGGCGAGACGCGCCCCGGGCACCCCCAGACGCCCGCTCGTGCGCAGCGCATCCCCGGCGCGACCAAGTGCGAAGACCGCCGCGCTAATCGTGCCGACGTAGAAGCCGACCGGGTAATTTGTCGTATAGGAGGCGGCGATCGAGGCCCACACGGTCGCCAGCGCGAGCGCGACGGAGAGCGCCATCGCCCGGCCCGGACTGCTCGTGAGCGAGCGCGCCCCCGCCGGAGGCCCGATCAAGAGGGTGAAGATCAAGAGCGTTCCGACCACAGGCACGGTCATCGTGCTCGCGAGCGCGAGCACGGCGAGGAAACAGAGCTGCACGCGAAATCCGTTTACGCCGTGCGCCTCGACGATGTCCGGCAGGACTGAGGACGTGAGCAGCCGCGTGTAGAGGACGGCGACGACGACCACACACGCCACGGCGAGCGCCGCGCGTCGGCACCAGCTGGTTGCTGCTCACGCCAAGCACCTCGCCGAAAAGCAGCGAGAACGTCGCCGGCTCGTATTCGCTGCTCACGCTCAGGAAGAGCGCGCCCAGCCCAAGCATCATCACGAGCGTGAGTGCCGTGACGGCGTCGCGTCGGCCGCGCCTGCCGAGGACGCCGATCGCGAGCGCGCCGAGCAGCGCGAAGACGCCGAGCCCGAGCAAGCGTGCTCACGCCGACGAGGCTCGCGCCTGCCGCGCCGGCGAACGCGCCGTTGGGGATCGCGTGGGCGGGGAACGCGGCGCCGCGCAGCACGGCGAAGAAGCCGACGACGCCCGCGACCACCGCGACGATCGTCGCCACCTCCCACGCGTTGATCATGAAGCCGGAGAACATCGCCACCACCTATACCCCGGGCGGCAGCTCGCCCGAGGATCTCGCGCGCTCGGTGTGCACGCGCGCACGCCACAACCGCGGCAGCCCGAGAGCAGGTAGGAGACGAAGACGACCGTCACGATGAAGAAGCTCACAGGCCAGCCGTGCCCGCGGGGCGGCCAGTAGTAGCTGTCGTAGGCGAGCAGGATGCCGAGCCACGTCGCGAGCACCGCGAGCAGCGCCGCGCTCAGGATCGCGCGCAGCCGGGCGCGCCGTCAGGCGCATCGCGGCCGCCGCCGGGGCCGACGAGCAGCGCCGTGCTGAGGATCGTCGCCGATCGTGAGCGACGCGAGCGCCACGGCGAGCACGAGCGTCAGCGAGGTAGAGCGCGCCGACGAGACGCACGGGCACGCCCCGCGCAGCCGCGAGCTCCGCGCTAGTCGAGGCGAGCAGCAGCGGGCGGTGGAGTGCGATCAGGATCGCAAGCGCCGTGACCCCTAGGGCGACGATCGCAGGCGTCAGCGAGCTCGCCACGACGAAAATCGAGCCGAAGAGGATCGTGACGGTCGCGCCGGTCGTGCTCGTGGTAGGTCGTGTCGAGGTAGAAGAAGAGCGCGGCGAGCGCCGAGGCCCGCGCCGAGCACGATCCCGTCGCGAGGTCGCGCCCGCGCGCGCGCTGGATGCCGATCAGCTCCATCACCGCCGCCGCCGCCAGCGCCGAACGCGAGGAACCCCCAGAGCGGGCCACGCCGACGAGGAAGGCGCCCGAGCCGCCAGTGGTGCCGATGTCGCCGAGCGCCTCGCCCGCGAACGACTGGCCGCGCATCACCGTGAAGACGCCGACGCTCGCGGCGACGACGGCGACGACGGCGCCGACGATCAGCGCGGTGTGGACCGGCGCGCTTTCGAAGAAGCCGGGCTCGAAGACTGGGCCGAGCAAGTGGCTCACGACGGGACGTGCGTCGAGACGGACGCCGCCCTCGTGCCGCTCGAGGTCCGTCGATCGTCGCCGGCCGCCCGGCGACGACGAGCACGCGGCCGTGGACGTGCAGGACGTCGACGTGGTGGCCGTAGAGCTGCGCTGAGCACGTCGGCGCGGACGACCTCGTCGGTGCGTGCCGCTCGCCGCGCGACCGGCGGCGAGGTAGACGATGCGGTCCATCACCGGCAGCAGCGGGTTCATCTCGTGTGCCGAGATCAGGACCGCGACGTCGCTGCTCGCGCGCGATCCGCGCGAGCAGCGCGACGACCTCCTGCTCGCTCGCGGATGTCGAGGTTCGCGAGCGGCTCGTCGAGCAGCAGCAGCCTCGGCCGGCTGATCAGCGCGTGGGCGATCAGCACCCGCTGCTGCTCGCCGCCGGAGAGGTTTCCGACCCGCGCGTTCTGCGAACTGCGTGCGCGTCGACCGCGTCGAGCATCTCGTCGACGCGCGCGCGCCGCGCGCGCGAGGGCAGCGGCGATGCCGAAGCGGTGCGCGTCGATCCCGAGCGCGACGAGGTCGCGCGCGCGCAGCGGCATGTCGGGATCGAGCAGCGAACTTCTGCGGCACGTAGCCGATCGCGGCGTTGCGCCGCGATCGCGCGGGCGCCGTCGACGAGCACGCGGCCCGAGCTCGGCGGCTGGAGGCCGAGGATCACCCGCAAGAGCGTCGTCTTGCCCGCGCCGTTCGAGCCGATCAGGCCGGTGAACTCGCCCGGCGCCGATCGTGAAGCTGACGTCGCGGAGGACCTCGCGGCCCGCCGAGCCGACCTGACGCCGTCGACGTCGGAGCCCGGCGCCGACCGGATCTCGCGGTGCGCGCTCACAGCTTCTCCGTCGACGTCCTGTCGCGCGACCGCGCTCTGCGAGCGCCTTCACCTCGGCGAGCATCCACGACTGGTAGTTGTAGCCGGGGGTCGGCATCGTCTCGTAGACGCCGACGACCGGGATGCCGGCCTTCTTGGCCGCGGCGAGGAACGACGTCGGTGAGCGAGTCGACGACCTGCTGGTTGTAGACGAACGACCTTCACCTTGTGCTGGCGAGAAGAGCGCTGTCCTGCAAGCGTGACGTCCTGCGGCGACGGGTCGACGCCGTTCATGATGTCCGCCTGCATCGCTGAACGGCGTGAGGTTGTCCGCGCCCGCCGCCTGCGAGCATGTAGTCGGCGACCGGCTCGGTCGTCGCCACCGGGCGTGTCGGGTACTTCGCCTTCGAACGCGCGATCGCGCTGGAGCCACGGCTGCAGCGAGTCGTCGAACGTGCGCAGCGTTGGCGCTTGAAGTACGCGGCGTGCGCGGGCTGGAGCGCCGAGAGATCAGCCGCGATCGCCTTCGCGACGGCCGGCATCGTGGTCGGGCTTGTACCAGAGGTGCGGGTTCGGCGTGCTGTCGGGCAGCCCGAGCAGCGTCTGCACGTCGATCACCTTGCGCGTCGAGCTCGGCGACGCCGACTCGATCTTGTTCATGAAGGTGTCGTAGCCGACGCCGTTCTGGACGACGAGCTGCGCCGCGCTCACCGCCTGCGCGACGCTCGGGCTCGCCTCGAAGGTGTGCGGATCGGTGTTCGGGTTGCTCTCGATCGCGTCGACCTTCACGTACCGGCCGCCGATCTGTCCGATCACGTTCGCGTACTCGTTCTCGGCGCCCACGGCGATGACCTTGCCGCTCGCAGCGTCGCCGCCCGTGCTGGAGCCGCAGCCGCCGAGAAGCGCGACGAAGAGCAGCGCGAGGGCGACTGCCACTAGCCACCTGGGGGCTGTCGAGAGGGGGCGGATTCGACTTGGAGGCGACGTGGGGAGAAGCACGGCCGGCAGTCTATAAGAACGAGTCTTGTTCTTGTCGTGCGGTCGCACCCGCCAGCTAGGCCGACCGGGGCGGTTCGAGCTCGATCAGCTCGTCTTCGCCGGCGTGATCGACCTGCAGTGTGCTGTGCGTGAGCTCGAAGCGCTCACGAAGCAGCTGCTCGAGCGCGCGGCGTGCGGCGTGGCAGTCGGCGTGCGGCGTTACGAGCACGTGCGCGGAGAGCGCGGGAAAGCCGGAGGCGACCTGCCAGACGTGGAGGTCGTGGACCTCCACGACTTCCGGCATCGCGGCGAGCGCGCGGCCGATCTCAGGCGGGTCCAGGCCCGCGGGGGCGGCCTCGAGGATGACGCGCCCCGCCGCGCCGAGGAGCGCCACCGCCGAGCGCAGCATGAGCACCGAGATCGCGAGCGAGATGATCGGGTCGGCTCGATCGAATCCGGTGAGCAGGATCACGATTCCTGCCAGGACCGTCCCGATGAACGCGAAGAGGTCCCATAGGACGTGCTGGAAGGACCCCTCCACGCTGAGGCTCTCGCGCCCGGCGCCCGCGAGCGCGGCCGTCGCGCCCGCGTTGATCGCGATCCCCGCCATGCCCACGATGATCATCGGCCACGGAGATACGTGCGGGGGGGAGATGAGCCGCCGCACGGCGGCGTACAGGACGGCGACCGCCACGACGAGGAGCGTCGCGCCGTTGATCTGCGCCGCCAGGGTCTCGACGCGCCGCAGGCCGTAGGTGAGCGATCCCTGCGCCGGGCGCGCGGCCATCCGCAGCGCGACAAGCGAGACGCAGAGGGCGGCCGCGTCGGTCAGCATGTGCCCCGCGTCAGAGACGAGCGCGAGCGAGTTCGCGAGGATCCCGGCGACGACCTCGACGACCATGAACGCGACGATCAGGCCGAGTGCGATCCCGAGGCGCCGCGGCGAGCCGGTCGGTGCCGGCGGCGTCATGTGCCAATGGTGATGGTCGCGCGAGGTGTGGGCGGTGCTCATCCCGAGCTTGGCGGCTCGGCCGGGTGCGTAGCGCCGGCGCCCTGCTGCTCGAGCCCCGCAAGCCTGCGGCGGCGCGCGACGAGCAGCACTCCGAGCAGGATCAAAAGCACGACGAGGATCCCAGCGGCGACGTAGCGCACGGTGTGGTGGGTCGACGTCGTGGCCTTCGGCGTGTACTCGATCGTGACGGGGATGCCCGCCGCGAGCAGCTCCGCCTGGAACTTCGGCTGTTCGTGGCCGGGGTAGTCGACGAGCAGGTGCCGTCCGTCGCGGAGCGTCAGATGCAGGTGGTGGGCGACCTTGTTGAATTCGGCCGCCGCGAGCGCGTGGCCGTGGAGCTGCGCTTCGAAGGCTTCGATGCTCTCTTCTTCGTACTGAACCGATGTCGCGGGCGGCGCTGTCGCGCTCACAACCGTCGCCGTCGCAAGCGGCGGGAGCGCGCCAGCGTCCCCGAGCGCGCTCGCCGCAGGCGGCGTGACGCTGAGCGTGGCCGCGAGCGCGAGGCCGAGCAGCGGCCGCAAAGGCGCGCCGAGGGGTGCCCGAGCACCTGCGCGCCTCAAGCGGCGAGCGATCCGTCCGATCATCGTGGGCACCTTATAACGGCCGCCGGGGGCCTACGGCGGCCCCGAGGCTTGTGGCGTGAAACCATTGTGTCGATAAGGGACATGTGCAGATGAGCAGCATCAAGAATCGTCCAACGCGCACCGGGGAGCGCTCCTCACGCAGATCGCGGGCGCCACGCGTCGCGCTCGTGCTCTCGGGAGGTGGCGCCCGTGGCGCCTACGAGGCGGGGGTCTGCTCGGTGCTCATACCGCTGCTCGAGGAACGCGGGGAAACCCCCACGATCTTCGTCGGTTCGAGCGTCGGCGCGATCAACGCCGCGGGGCTCGGCGCGTTCTGGCATCTCGGCCCCGAGCAGGCGATCGGCACGGGCCTCGAGATCTGGCGCCAGGTGGACAAGGACGCGGTGATCCGCCCGATCCTCGCCTGGCAGGTGCCGATCACCGCGCTGCGCTATGCGGGCGGCGTGCTCTCGCTGCCGAAGGTCCGTGTGCCGAGCCTTCTCGACCCGGAGCCGTTGCGCCAGAACCTCGGTCGCTGGATCGACTGGCGGCGCCTGCACCGCAACGTCCACAACGGGATCGTCGATGCGGTTGCGGTGGTGGCGACCGCGGCGCGCAGCGGCCGCACGGTCGTATTCGTCGAGGGAAACAAGGAGACCGTCGAGCCCGCCGCCGCGCGGCGCTCGCACGTCGTCACTTACATGCCGGGCGAGCTCGGCCCCGAGCACGTGCGAGCCTCCGCGGCGATCCCGATCTTCTTTCCCTCCGTGTGGGTCCGCACTCCGCGCAAGGCCGCCGGCTGGTACATCGACGGCGGCACGCGCCTGAACACGCCGCTCAAGCCCGCGCTCGACCTCGGCGCGGACCGGATCGTCGTCGTCGGCATGGACGCGGTCACCGAGCCGGATGCCGACACGCCGCGTAAGGGCGAGGAGCCGCCCGACTTCGGCGACGGTGCGCTGCACGTGCTGCAAGGAAGGCTCGTCGACCCGATGATCGAGGACGTGCGCATGCTCGGCAACACGAACGTCTTCTTCGGTAACGGCAGCCGTGCCGCGAACGCCTACCGCGCGGCGCGCGGCAAGCCCCCCTACCGCGTCGTTCCGTACATCTTCATCGCCCCCGAGCGCCATGGCGCGATCGGCGCGCTCGCCTCGGAGGTCTTCAAGTCTCGCTATGGGAGCTTCACGAGCCTGCGCGGGCTGCGCGAGCTCGCGGTCATGCGCGGTACCGACTTTCGGCTGCTCAACCGCCTGCTTGGCGACGACTCGCCGACGCACGGCGAACTGCTCAGCTACCTCTTCTTCGATCGCGACTTCATCGAGGAGCTGATCAAGATGGGCCAAAACGACGCGCGCCGTTGGCTCGAGGCGCCGCCGGGGCCGTCTGACCCCTGGCAGATCGAGCCGCTCGAACGCTTCCTGCGCCCCGTCGCCTAGTCCTTCG
Organism: uncultured bacterium; assembly: GCA_963768005.1. Taxonomy (GTDB): domain Bacteria; phylum Actinomycetota; class Thermoleophilia; order Solirubrobacterales; family Solirubrobacteraceae; genus Palsa-744. The sequence continues at coordinate 73,724 of CAVYGD010000005.1, read as the reverse complement.
TCGAGAGCGCTCGCACCGCGCGCACCATCACGAAGAGGCCGATCGCACTCAGCGGCGCTGGCGCGCGGCCTTGTGTCGCAGCGTCTTGTCGAGCACCGACTTGCGCAGGCGGACGCTCTTCGGCGTGACCTCGACGCACTCGTCGTCGTGGATGAACTCGAGCGCTTCGTCGAGCGAGAGCGTGCGGTAGGCGATCGGCCGCTCGAGCACTTCGGCGGTTGAAGAGCGCATGTTCGTGAGGTGCTTTTCGCGGCTCGCGTTGACATCCAAGTCGCCGGCGCGCGAGTTCTCGCCGACGATCATGCCCTCGTAGACCTCTTCGCCGGGACCGACGAAGAGGGTGCCCCGCTCCTGCAGGCTCATCAGCGAGTATTGCGCGGTGCGCCCGCGCCGATCGGCGACGAGCGTCCCGGTCGCGCGCGTGCGGAGCTCGCCCGCCCAGGGCTCCCAGTGGTCGAAGACGTGATGCGCGATGCCCGTGCCGCGCGTCTCGGTCAGCAGCTCCCTGCGGAAGCCAATAAGCCCGCGGGTAGGGACCGTGAAGTCGATCCGCACCCACCCCGAGCCGTGGTTGGCGATGTGCTCCATCCTGCCCTTGCGTTGCGCGAGCAGCTGCGTCACGGCGCCGACGTGCTCCTCGGGCACGTCGACCGTGAGGCGCTCGACCGGCTCCTCGCGCTTGCCTTCGACATCGCGCTCGACCACGTGCGGCTGCCCGACGGTCAGCTCGAAGCCCTCGCGGCGCATGATCTCGACAAGCACCGCAAGCTGCAGCTCGCCGCGTCCCTGCACTTCCCACACGCCCGCCTGGCCGTCGTGCTCGACGTCGCGGACGCGCAGCGAGACGTTGCCGAGCAGCTCGGCGTCGAGGCGTGCGCGGATCTGGCGGGCGTTTACCTTGTCCCCCTCCTGGCCCGCGAGCGGCGACGTGTTGGAGGAGATGGTCACCGAGAGCGCCGGCTCCTCGACGGCGATCACCGGCAGCGGCCGCGGGTCGTCGGGGTCCGCGAGCGTCTCGCCGATCGTCACATCGGGAATCCCCGCGACGGCGATGATCTCGCCCGCGGATGCCTCCTCGACCGCCACGCGCTCGAGCCCCTCGGTGACGTAGAGCTCCGACACCTGCGCGCGCTCGACGCTTCCGTCCCGCCGGCACCACGCCACCTGCTGGCCGGCGCGGATCGCGCCGCTGCGGATCCGGCAGAGCGCGAGCCGCCCGACGTAGGGGGAGGCGTCGAGGTTCGTCACGAGCGCCTGCAGCGGGAGCTCGGGGTCATAGCGCGGCGGCGGAATGTGCGCGACGAGGGTCTCGAAGAGCGGCTTGAGGTCCTCGCCTTCGGGTCCACCGGGCTCGTACTCGAGGCTCGCCCGCCCGGCGCGCGCATTGCAATAGACGATCGGGAACTCGATCTGGTGCTCGTCGGCGTCGAGATCGAGGAAGAGCTCGTAGATCTCGTCTAGCACCTCCCCCACACGCGAATCTGGCCGATCGATCTTGTTCACGACCAGGATCACGGGAAGTCGCGCTTCGAGCGCCTTGCGCAAGACGAAGCGCGTCTGCGGCAATGGCCCCTCCGAGGCATCTACGAGCAGGAGCACGCCATCGACCATCGTCAGGCCGCGCTCCACCTCGCCGCCGAAGTCGGCGTGGCCGGGCGTGTCGACGATGTTGAGCTTGACGCCTTGGTAGTGGACAGCGGTGTTCTTCGCGAGGATCGTGATGCCGCGCTCACGCTCGATATCGATCGAGTCGAGCACCAGCTCCGCGACCTCCTGGCCCTCGCGGAATGCGCCCGACTGCCAGAGCATCGCGTCGACAAGCGTCGTCTTGCCGTGGTCGACGTGGGCGATGATCGCCACGTTGCGTATGTCGTCGCGCGTAACAAGCACAGCGACGGGACAGCGTAGCGGCGTCGCTCGCCGCTACCGGCGGGAGAGCGCTCTGCGCCGCGCCGCGCCAAGCCCGAGACGCGAAAGCGTGATCGCCGCGGGAGCGCGCTGGGCGTGGTGGAGCACTTCCTCGAGCGCCGCCGCGAAGCGGCGGATCTCCTCCTCCTCGATCACGAGCGCAGGCAGTGCCTTGATGACGTTCATGTGATGGCCGGCAACCTGGCAGAAGATGCGGTGGTCGCGAAAGAGCGGCACGGTGACCGCCTGCGAGAAGAGCCCAGGTTGCGCGCGCTCGACCATTCCCCACAGCGAGCGCCCTCCGAAGCCGGTCGGCGGCGCGAGCTCGATCGCCCACATCAGCCCAAGCCCGCGCACCTCGTGCACGACCTCGTAGCGCTCCACCAGGGGGCGCGTCAGCTCGAGCAGCAGTGTGCCCATCTGCTCCGAGCGCGCAAGCAGCTGCTCGTGTTCGAGCACCCGCAGCGTCGCGAGCGCCGCCGCCGCGGCGAGGTCGTTTCCGCCGAAGGTCGAGCCGTGACGCACGGCGCGCTCCATGCCGTCGAAGACGCGGTCGAAGGCAGGGCGCGAGACGAGCACCGCACCGATCGGGATGAGCCCGCCGGAGAGCGCCTTCGACAGGCACACCATGTCCGGCTCGAGCCCCCAATGCTCGAGCGCGAGGAAGCGCCCGGTGCGCCCGAGGCCCGTTTGCACCTCGTCGCACACGAACAGCGCCCCCGTCTCGCGGCAGAGGCGCTGCGCGCCCGCCAGATAGCCGTCGGGCGGCAGGTTCACACCCTTTCCCTGCACCGGCTCGAGCACGAATGCGGCAACGTCGCCGCGCTGAAGCTCGCGCTCGAGCGCCTCGAGATCGCCCCAAGGCAGCGCCTGCGTGCCCGGCAGCAGCGGGCCGAAGCCTTCGCGGAACTCCTCGTTGCCGCAGAGCGAGAGCGCGCCGAGCGTGAGCCCGTGAAACGCGTGCTCGGCATAGAGGACGCGCGCGCGCCCGGTCGCCGCGCGTGCGATCTTGATCGCCGCCTCGACCGCCTCCGTGCCGGTGTTTGCCGGCACCATCGCGCCGACGGAGCCCGGCGCGCGGGCGAGCAGCTGCTCGGCGAGCACGCCGCTCAGCAGCGTGACCCCGAGCTGGGGGAGGTTGCCGGTGCGCGCCTCCATGACCTCCTCCACAGCCGCAATTGCCTGCGGGTGATTGCGCCCGATTGCGAAGACGCCGTAGCCGCCGAAGAGGTCGAGGTAGCGGTTGCCCTCGGAGTCGATGAGATGCGCGCCCTCGCCGCCGACCCAGCGGCGGTGAAAGCCGAGCGTGCGCAGGATACGTCCGACTTGCGGGTTCAGATAGCGGTCGTTGAGCGCCAGCTCCTCACCCGCGCGCGCGTCCAGGATCTCGCGCACGGTGGGCACGCCGGTGGAGCTCGCAGCGGCGGTCATCGATCCGCTAAGCGTACGACGCCAGCGTTGGCCGGCTTACGCCGACGCGTAGCGCTTCTTCAGGCGCCGCTCAACGGGCACCTGCACCACGTCCCACGCGAGCCCGAGCACCCGCATAACGCGGATCACGAGTCCAGAGATGTCGGGCTCGCGCCAGCCGAATCCGTGCGTCGCGGAGCTGGGAAATGCGTGGTGGTTGTTGTGCCACGCCTCGCCGAATGTCGGCAGCGCGAGCCAGGCGAGGTTGCGCGACTCGTCGCTCGTTGCAAAGGGCTTGCGCCCGAAGTAATGGCAAAGCGAGTTGATCGAGTAAGTGACGTGGTGGACGACGAGCATGCGGATCGCCCCACCCCACAGCAGGCCGGTGAGGCCGGCCCGCAGCGTGCCACCGACCGCCCACCCGAGCGCGAACGCCGCACCAAGCCCCGAGAGCGCCCACGCGACGAAGGTCCGATCGATGAACCGCGCCACGGGGTCGGCAAGCAGGTCGGGCGCGAAGCGCTCGTGAGAGCCGCGCTCGGTGTGGATGAAGAGCCATCCGAGGTGGGCGTGCGCGAGCCCACGGAAGACGCCGCTGTAGCCCGCGCCGTGATCGACATGGGGGCTGTGCGGATCGCCAGGATGGTCGGAGAACTTGTGATGCTTGCGGTGGTCGGAGACCCATGAGATCACGGGGCCCTCGATCGCAGCCGATCCGAGGATGCCGAAGAACGCGCGGACGGCAGGAAACGTCTTGAAGCTGCGGTGCGTGAAGAGGCGGTGGAAGCCCACCGTCACGCCGAGGCCGGTGAGCAAATACATCGTCGTGAACACGATCACGTCGGAGGGGCGCAGCAGGCCATCCCACATCTGCCACGCAGCCAGGCCGAGCCCGACAAACGGAGCAATCGTAATGATCGCCGTAATGGCCCGATATCCAGTCTCGTTCTGGACGGGTTGCACGTCGTGCACGGGCGGCCGCCGTTCACCGGGGGCCTGCGCGCGGAGCTCATCCTTACCCCGCTCGATTTGGCGCTTTTCGTTCATGAGCGCATCGGAGGCGGCAACCTACCAGTAGCAACCGTAATCTGTCGCGCGGACGATGCTTCTTTCGACGTCGCAGCGAACAGGTCCTCTTTGTCGCGAGCTCGAGCGCGCGCTGCCCGTGCGGCCGTTTACCGTGCGCTTCTGGGATGGCGGCGAGCTCAGCGCGACCGCGTCCAGCGGCCTCGTGTTCTCGCTGCGCTCCCCGGCGGCGATCGCGCACCTCCTGCGCGCACCCTCGCAGCTGGGCCTCGGACGGGCCTACGTGTCGGGCGAGCTCGAGGTCAGCGACCTCGACCGCCTGATCGATCTTCTCGGCACGTTCAAGGCGCCGCCGATCGATTACCCGAGTCGCTGCAAGATTGCACTCGCGGCGCTCAGGGCGTGCGGCCTCACGCTGCCGCCGCCGGTCCCGCCGAGCGAGCTGCGCCCGCAAGGGCGGCGCCACAGCCGCGAGCGCGATGCGCGCGCGGTGCGCCATCACTACGACGTCTCGAACCAGTTCTTCTCGCTCTTCCTCGACGAGTCGATGGCCTACAGCTGCGCGGTCTTCGCGCGCGGGGCGCAGACGCTCGAGGAGGCACAGCTTACGAAGCTCGATCTCGTTTGCAAGAAGCTCGCCCTCGGCAAGGACGAGCGAGTGCTCGACGTCGGGTGTGGATGGGGCGCCTTCGTACTGCACGCGGCGCGCAACTACGGAGTTCGCGCGCTCGGGGTCACCCCGTCGCCCGCGCAGGCGACGCTCGCCCGCGAGCGCGTGCGTGCAGCGGGTCTGGATGATCGCGTCGAGATCAGGCTCGCGGACTACCGCGACCTCGTCGGGGAGCGCTTCGACGCGGTCGCTTCGATCGGCATGGTCGAGCACGTCGGCTCGGTGCAGATAGACGACTACGCGAAGCGGCTCGCGCGGCTGCTCGCCCCCGGTGGGCGCCTGCTCAACCAGGGGATCGCACGCCTGCGCCACACCGATCCCGAGGCCGGCGCATTCTCCGAGCGCTATGTCTTCCCCGACGCGGCGCCGCTTCATCTCTCACGCGTGCTCGACGCGCTTGAGCGCGCGAGCTTCGTGACCGAGCACGTCGAGGGCTTCGCTGACGACTACGCGCAGACGCTCACGCACTGGGCCGAGCGCCTCGATCGCAATCTCGAGGAGGCCAAGCGATCCGTGGGCGCCGAACGCGTGCGCATCTTCCGCCTCTATCTGCGCGCCGCTAGATACGGCTTCCGGACGGGCTTTCTCTCGGTCTACCAGGTGCTCTGCCGGCGCGCATAGGCGCGCCGCGCCTCTCGATCATTCGCGGAGAGGCCCAGCGATGACTTGGCGCCCCGGCGACGCGATCCGATCAACGGGTTGCTCATGCCGCTCCTCAGGCTTCTCAGCCGGGGGCTCTGGCCTGCCGCGCCAGTGCTCCTCCCGGTGCTGCTGTTCTCGATGCTCCCCGCGATCCCCCTCTCGCTGGCGCCTGGCGCCAGGTACGTGCCGTCGAGCCGCGGCGCCTCGGGGATGACCCGCGCCGACGACGTGAGCGGGCTCGAAGACGAAGTCACGTTTGGCGGCTCCGAAACGGACGAACTCGGCAGCGAAAACGACTCCGAATTGACGCCCGAAGACGAAGGCATCGAACTCGGCGCCGGCTCCTCCGGAGAAGCGGTTGAAGAACTCGAAATAGAAGAAGAAGGCAAGGGTGGCAGCGAAAAACTCGCCGCCGGCACGTCCTCGGCGGGCGGCGGCGCCGCCGTGGTCAAGCTGTTGGACCTGCGACTCGTGCATTCCTCCGTCGTTGCGCTCGCGCGCCCCGATGTGCGTCCTTCGGAGATCCGCTTCAGCTTCGCGCTGAGCGCGGCGACGAAGGTTCGCGTGCAGCTCGCGCGCGAGGCCGCACGCGCCGGCAAGGGACGCTGGCACGCGCTTGCCGACTCGCTCGCGCTCGCTGGCGTCCACGGCCACAACCGCGCGCGTCTGCGCGCCGGGAGCACGCTTCTCGCGGGCGTCTACCGGCTGACGCTGACACCGCTGCACGGCCGCGCGCGCTCGCTCATCATCCGCGTCAAGTAAGACGGGTTACATATGCTGGGTTCTCCCGGGCTGCGAGACCCCGCCGCATGAGCACTCCTATCAGCGATCCCGCATTCTCACGCCCGCATGAGCCGCCCGCCGCGGTCTCGGTGGGGTCAGACGCGAGCGATGCGCGCGAAGCGCTGCCGAACTGGGGCACGCAGGCGCGTGGGCGCTCCTCGCCGGGGATCGCCCTGCGCGAGCTCGGCGCCGCGTGCGCGGCCGGCCTCGCTCTGTCACTGCTCGCGACCTGGCCGCTCGTGCTTCACCTCCCGAGCCGCATCTCGCCCGACCTCGGCGACCCGATCCGCACCGCGTGGCAGGTGGCGTGGATCGGGCACGCGATGCTCCACGACCCGCTCCACCTCTTCGACTCCAACGCCTTCTACCCGCACCCCCTGAGCCTCGCCTTCTCCGACTCGCTCTTGGGCTACGGGCCCGCGGGGCTCGTGGGCTCCGGCACGGTCGCGGCGCTCGTGCGCTACGACCTGATCTTCATCTTCATCTGGGCGCTCTGCTTCGTCGGCGCCTACCTGCTGGCGCGCGAGCTCGGCCTCGGCAGGATCGGCGCGGCGATGGCGGGCCTGGCCTTCGCATACGCGCCCTACCGCGCGACGGAGGCCGGACACTTCCAAGTGATCTCATCGGGCGCCATCCCGCTCGCGCTCTTCCTCCTGCTGCGCGGCTATCGCCGCGGCTCCCGGGCGCTCGTGCTCGCGGGTTGGCTCGTCTGCGCCTGGCAGCTGAGCCTCGGCTGGACGCTCGGCCTGCAGTTCACCTACCTGCTCGCGTTGATCGCGCTGGTCGTCGCGTGGTTCGCCTGGCGAAGCCGCCGTCGCGCCGCGCTCGCGGGCCGCGTGCGCCCGCTGCTCGGCGTCTCCTGCGTGGGGCTCGCGGTGTTCGCCGCCGTCGGCGTCTATCAGGCGATCCCGTACCTGCGGGTCGCCCACGACTACGGCACCGCGGCGCGCACGAGCGAAGAAGTGACGAAGTACTCGGCGGGACCGGTCGCGCTGCTCGCCGCCCCGGCGCAAAACCACGTCTGGGGAGCGCTCACCGCGCCGCTGCGCAAGGAAGTGAGGAGCGCCGACGAGAGCGTCTTCTTCCCCGGGCTCGCGATCCTCGTGCTCGCCCTGATCGGCCTCATCGGCGCTCGCGGCTCGCCGCTCCCGCGCGCGCTTCGTTACTGGCTCGCCGCGGGCACGGTCGTATGCGCGCTGCTCGCGCTCGGCTTCGGGCTCGGCGGCGCGGGCTACCCGTACCGACTGCTCTACGACTACGCACCGGGCTGGAACGGCGTGCGCGTGCCGGGGCGCATCTTCACGATCAGCACGCTCTGCCTCGCGCTGCTCGCGGGCGCGGGCGTCGAGCTGGTAGGTCAGTGGCTGCGCACGCGCGCCGGTGCGGGGGAGGGACGCCGGCAGGCTCGCGTGCGGAGGATGCTTCCCGCCCTCGCCGCCGCGCTGCTACTCGCGGTCGTCTTCGCCGAAGGCGCTCGCAACCTCCCGCTGCACGTCGTTCCCCAGCCGGCACGGGCCGAGATCGGGCTGCCGGCGCCGGTGCTCGACCTGCCCACCGACAGCCCCGCGGACCGTCTCTGGCAGTACTTCTCGACGGATGGCTTCTACAAGATCCCCGTCGGCGACAGCACGTTCGACCTGCCCGCACTCGACGACCTGCGTGGCGGCATGATCAGCTTCCCCGACCGCGCGAGCGTCGAGAAGCTGCGCTGGTACGGAGTGCGCACGGTCGTGCTGCACACGACGATGCCGAAGCTGCCCGGCCTCGGCAGCGGCAGCGGGCCCGAGCCGGCGGATCCCGCCGCGGCGGCACTCAAGCCGATCGTGGGTCTTGGGATCACGCGGCGACGGGTAGGCTCACTCGTCATCTACGAGATCGGCCCCGGCCCGAAGGCGCTTCACCTCACGGAATGATGGCCTCCTACGACTGGCCCACCGACACGCATCAGCCGCCCGCCCAGCGGCAGGGTGACGACGGCGCGCGCGGGCACAGCTGGGGGCGCCCGCGGATGGGCCGCTCACAGCGGCGAATGGCGCTCGCCGCGATTCTCCTCGTGGGGCTCGCGAGCGCGACGATGTTCCAGAACTTCTCGTGGAACCAGACCTCGGCGTACGACCTCATCCAGGCGCTGAGCCATGGTGAAACGACGATCGACCGCTACCAGGCGAACACCGGCGACAAGGCCTTCTACAAGGGCCACTGGTACTCCGCCCGCGCGCCCGGGCTGGCGCTCTTCTCGGTCCCGTTCTACGAACTGCTGCGCGCGGTCGACGCGGGCGGCTGGGCGAAGGAATCGCAAGCGCTGCGAAACGAAGACGAGATCGTCGACCTCATCGGTCTCTGGGGGAACGTCCTCCCAGCCGTCGTCCTCCTGCTGCTCGTCTGGCGCGTCGCCGAGCGCTTGCAGCCAGGGTACGGAGTCGCAACCGCAGTCACGCTCGGACTCGGCACGCTCGTGCTGCCGCTCTCGACGCTGCTCTTCGCGCACATACTCGCGGCGTGCCTCGGATTCGCCGCGTTCGCGCTCTTGTTGCGCGAGCGCGACGGCCCGGCGCGCGCGTGGCAGCTCGCCGTCGCCGGCGTCCTCGCAGGCCTCGCGGTGTGCACCGAATACCCGATGTTCCTCGTCGCATGCGTGCTCGGCGTGTACGCGATCTCGCGCCGCGACCGGCGGGCACCGCTCGCGCTCGCGCGGCGCGCGGGCGCATACGTCGCGGGCGGCGTCGTCGGGATCCTGCCGCTCGGGCTGTACAACCACTTCGCGTTCGGCTCGCTGACGCACGTCGCCTACGACAACATCCCGAGCCAGGAGCATGGGCTCTTCGGTATTCAATTCCCGAGCCTGCGCGTGCTCGCGACGCTCCTCTTGAGCTCGCGGGGGCTGCTCACGCTCTCACCCGTGCTCGTGATGGCGGCGATCGGCGTCGTGCTGCTCCACCGGCGTGGACGGCGCGCGGAGTCGCTCACGATCGGCGCGATTTGCCTCTGCTACCTCATATACAACGCCGGCTACTACCTCCCCTTCGGCGGCGGCTTCCCCGGGCCGCGCTTTCTCACCCCAATGCTTCCGTTCCTCGCGCTCGGTCTTCCCGAGGCCTACCGGCGATTCCCGGCCCGACGATCGCGCTCGCAGGGGTCTCGCTGATGATGACGATCGTCGCCACCCTCACGCACCCGCTCATCGGCTACGAAACCGAGGCCGTGAAGTGGGCGAACTATCTGCTCGAAGGCAACTTCCAGCCCACGATCGCGAGCTCCTACGGCCTCGGACGCGGGTGGGGAGCGATCTGGACCTTCCTGCTCCCCGCGGCGCTCGCGGTGTGGCTCGCTGCGCGGTGCAGCCCCGGTGTGCGCGACTCGCTGCGACGTGGGGGCGCGCGATCGCTGTGGGCCGCCGCGGGCGCGCTGCTCGCGTGGCTGCTCGTCGCGACGCTCGCGCCGACGCTGCTCGGGATCGATCACCAGGGACTCGTGGACATCGCGCAGGCCGGCGACAAGACCGCGCTGCACAAGGATTTCGGCACCTATCCGCTGCGGGTGCTCGCGCCGCTTGCCTTCGGCGCCGGGCTCTTCGCGCTCGCACTCGTCCGCCTTCGCGCCGGAGGGCGAGCGCGCCCCGACGCGGTGACCGGGCCGCTCGACGCATCGGCGCACCCTTAGCTGCGCCGATCCCCGCCACAAGAGCCCTCGCGCGCCTCGTACAGACGTCCAGCGCACTCGCACGCGCCGTTGCACCGCGGCCAGCCGCCGTCCAGGCGAAACGGACGCTGCGGGCCGCGATCGCGCGAGACGCCCCGCGCCGGGGTCGTTCTGTCCGTTTTGTTTAGAACAGACGTCCAGACGCCGTGAGCGCCGTCTCGAGCGCTCGCTCATATGCGCGTCCACGCGAGCGGCCCGCCGCTTCACGCCCCTAGGCGGGTGGTCGACAACCTACGTGAGGGGCCGCAGGACGCACGGAGGCGTCAGCGGTGAAACTCAAACCACGTAGCGACAGCAGCAACAACACCCTCCAGGCCCAGACACCAGCCACACGCAAGCGCCGCATCGCGTGTACCGCATCTACGCGGGGGCTGGGAACGGGCCCGATGGTCCCCACAGCCCCCGCCGGCACGCCGGCGGGGGCTCCTCCGCTCTCGCCGGCAGCTCGGCCGTCTCGGCAGCTCCCCCACGAGGCGAGCTCGACCTCCTCGTCGCGTCCGCTGACGTTCTCGCCGCGGCAGCGCGATGAGGTGAGCTCCGCGACCTCAGCGACGTCCGTACGCAGCACCGGCAAGCGGTCGACGGCGAAGGTGGCCTCGGCGGCGGTCATGCTCTCGGGGCTCGTGCTCTCGCTCGCGGCGAGCGGCGCCCAGGCGGGCGTCTCCCCGCTTTCCGCCTCCAACTACTCCGTGCGCCCGGCCTGCACAAGGCCGGTGCCGGGCAGCGCGAGCTGCCTCGCGCTGCAGCTCGTGCCGGTCACCGCTGCTGCACGCGCGCACGAGCGCCCGCTCGCGATGAACGCCGCGCACGCGATCCGGCCGGCGAACGCGGCCGCCGAAGGCGCGTTCGGCCTGCGCCCGCAGGACCTCCACAGCGCCTACAAGCTGCCGGTGTCGGCTCCCTCGCAGCAGACGATCGCGCTCGTCGACGCCTACGACGATCCGAACGCGGAAGCCGACCTCGCCGTCTACGACCGCGAATTCGGACTCCCCGAATGCACCTCGGCGAACGGTTGCTTCGCGAAGATCAACCAGAACGGTCAGAGCGGCCCGCTCCCGGCGCCGAGCGGCGAATGGGCGCTCGAGGAGGCACTCGACGTCGAGACCGCGCACGCGATCTGCCAGAACTGCCGCATCCTGCTGGTCGAGGCCGAATCGAACAGCACCTCGGCACTGGAAGCGGCCGAGAACCGCGCGGCGCTCGCCGGCGCGACGGAGATCTCGAACTCCTGGGGATCGCTCGAACCGCTCGGCGACAGCGCCGCGTTCAACCACCCGGGCGTCGTGATCACCGCCGCCGCGGGTGACAACGGCTACCTCAACTGGGACGGCTGGGAAGCAAGCGAACGCGGCTCCGTCGAGTACCCGGCCTCCTCGCCCCACGTCGTCGCCGTCGGCAGCACACGGCTCACGCTGAGCGCCGACGGTGAATGGGCGGGCGAGACCGTTTGGAACAACGGCGACGGCGCGAGCGGGGGCGGTTGCAGCGCGCACTTCGGCGCGCCGTTCTGGCAGCGGGCGCTGGTGAACTGGCAGTCGGTCGGCTGCGGCTCGGGGCGCGCGGTGGCGGACGTGTCGGTCGACGGCGACCCCTACACTGGCGCCGCGGTCTACGACTCGACGCCGTGGGGGGGCTACGTGATCGGGTGGGTGCCGGTCGGCGGCACGAGCCTCTCCTCGCCGATCATCGCCGCCGCGTACGCGCTCGCGGGCGGCGCCCACGGCGTCCCCTACCCGGCACGCACGCTCTACGAAAGCGCGCGCGGCGCGGGGAGCACGCTGCACAACGTCACGTCGGGCTCCAACGGAGCGTGCTACGAAGCCTCCACGCCGGAAGGCGAATCGGGTTGCAGCGCAACGCAAGAGGCCGCGAGCTGCGCCGGCATGGCGATCTGCCGCGCAGGCACCGGGTACAGCGGCGCCGCCGGAGTGGGCACGCCGAACGGCCTCGGCGCATTCATCCCCGGGAGCGCGCCATTCTCGGCCGCCGAAGAAGCTGAAGCGGGCGCGGTTGCGAGTCAAGACGGCACGGAGGCCGGCGGCGGCTCGGGCGCTGCCGCAGCGAGCGACGCGGGCTCCGGTTCGCCGCCGGCCACCGGCCACCACGGGGGGACAAAGGACGCTCGCACGGGGTGCGGCTTTCGAACCTCGCGCTGACGGCAGGTGCGCGCGCAGCGCTGCGCCACCGCCATGCGAGCGCCACGCGAATGACGTTCAGCTTCACGCTGAGCGCGGCGAGCCCCGTTCGCATAACGCTTGACCAGCTGGGCGCGGTTACCGGTCGTCCCAAGGCGGCCAAGAGGGCACGCGCACGAACGATCACGAGCACGGTGCAGATGGTCGCGCGAAAGGGCCGCAACGAGTGGCACGTTGGCTCTTCCGGCACGCTCGGCGCCGGCCGCTACCGGCTCACCCTGGCACCCGCCGGGGGCGGCGCTCGCTCGCTCGTGATCGTCGTGCACTGAGGGCCACGCGCCGGGGTGTACGGCCCCCGGCGCGTGGCCTGAAACCTGCTGCGCCGCTAGTCGAGAATGATCGCGCGGATCGCGTGCTCGTCGGGGAGCTTCTCGAGGATCCGCTGCAGGATCTGCACCTCGTCGGCCTGCTCGCGCTGAAGGTCATCGAGGAGCAGGTGAACCGCAGTGTGCGAGATCTTCAGCTCGCCCGGATCGAGCGCGATCGACGTTGTCCAATCGGGCTCCTCCGCGTCGGCGCCGGCGCCCCCAAGGCTGCGCCGCTGCAACTCCCCCGCCGACGGCAGCCGCGCGAGCACAGCGCGCGCGAGCGCAATGATCTGGTGGTCGCGCGCATCCTCAACGAGCAGGTCGAGCGCGGTCCGAAGAACCGGCACCTCCTCGGGCGCCAACAGCAGGTGATATGCGGGCTGGGCGCCGGAAGGGCCCTCAGTGGATCCTGGCATCGGTTGGGCGCGAACCTTACTCAGGCGCGCCCCGGCCGTGCTCGCCGCCCGGGCGCGAGGCGCGGTGCTGGACGCTCGGCTCGGCGACCTTTGGGACGTCGGGCGCGTCCTCTGCCGCATCGCCGCCAGCGACCGCCGCGGGAACCTCCGCCTCAGGCTCCTGCGCACGCGGCCTGCGTGGAATCCCGGCTGCGGCGTAGGCGTCCACCTCGTCGAGCGTCTCACGCTCGAGCAGCGCGTGCGCGAGCGTCTCGAGCTGCGGACGATGCTCGCGCAGGGTGTAGACCGCGCGCTGGTAGCACTCATCGACGATGTGCCTGACCTCGTCGTCCACGAGCTCGCGTGTGCGCTCCGATGCGGGGCCGGTGCCGGGGAAGAAGATCCCCTCTTCTCCGGGCCCTGGGAGCACCGAGACCATCCCCACCTTCTTCGAGAACCCCCAGCGACCGACCATCTCGCGCGCGAGCCTCGTCGCCTGTTCGAGGTCTGACTCCGCGCCGGTCGTCGTCTCACCGAGGACGATCTGCTCGGCCGCCCTGCCGCCGAGCATGCCGGTGATCCGTCCGCGCAGGTAGCTCTCGCTGTAGCCGTAGCGGTCCTTCTCGGGCGCCTGGAAGGTGACACCCAGCGCGCGGCCACGCGGGATGATCGAGACCTTGCGCACCGGGTCGGCCCCCGGTTCGAGCATTCCGAGCAGCGCGTGGCCGGACTCGTGAAATGCCGTCCGTTCACGTTCCTCGGGCGAGATCAGGATACGTCGCTCGGCGCCGAGCATGATCTTCTCGAGCGCATTGGAGAACTCTGCCCTACCCACCTGCTGGAGGTTCCGCCGTGCAGCGAGCAGCGCGGCCTCGTTGACGAGGTTGCGCAAGTCCGCCCCCACCATCCCTGGAGTGGTCGATGCGATCGCGTTGAGATCGACGTCCGGCGCGAGCGGCACTGAGCGCGTGTGCACTTCGAGGATCTGGCGGCGCCCGCGCTGGTCGGGCGGGTTCACGACGACGCGCCGGTCGAAGCGCCCGGGGCGAAGCAGCGCTGAGTCGAGGATCTCGGGGCGGTTCGTCGCCGCGAGCACGATCACGCCCTCGTTGCCGGTGAAGCCGTCCATCTCGGTGAGGATCTGGTTGAGCGTCTGCTCGCGCTCGTCGTGGCCTCCGCCGGGTATCGACCCCACGCCGCGGGAGCGCCCGATCGCGTCGAGCTCGTCGACGAAGATGATCGCCGGCGCCTCGCGCTTGGCCTGCTCGAAGAGATCGCGTACGCGACTCGCGCCGACGCCAACGATCATCTCGATGAACTCCGCGGCCGAGACGGAGAAGAAGGGTACGTTCGCCTCGCCGGCGACTGCCCTCGCGAGCAGCGTCTTGCCGGTGCCGGGCGGTCCGCTCAGGAGCACGCCCTTCGGCACGACGCCACCGAGCCTGCGGTAGTGGTCGGGATTCTTGAGGTAGTCGACGACCTCGGTGAGCTCCTCTTTGGCCTCGTCGATGCCAGCGACGTCTGCGAACGTCGTCCGCCCTTCTGCGCCCTCATAGCGCCGTGCGCGGGAGCGCCCAAGGCCGCTCAGGGCGCCACCCATGCCGCCTGCCATGCGGCGGCCCATGAATACGAACAGCCCGATCAGGAGCAGGAAGGGGCCGAAGTAGAAGATGATGAGCTCCCACCAGGGCGTCGAGGAGCCCGGCGGCGTCGCTTCGACCTTGACGCCGTGCGCTTCGAGCTCTGCTTCGAGGTTGTCGCTTGCGAAGGACGGGCGTTGGGTCTTGAAGAGCTTCGCTTCGGTGCCTTCCTTGTCTTCGGGATAGCGGATCGGGTGGCGGAACTTCCCTTCGATCTGGTTTTCCTTGCTCGCGATGCTCGCGATGTTGTTCTCCTTGACCTGCTGCTTGAAGTCGCTGTAGGGGACGGTCACGCGCGTCGCCGAGGAAGGCGACGTGATCACGAGGACCGCGTAGTAGAGCGCGAGGAAGCCGACGAGCAGAAGCCACCACGGAGGGCTCACGCGCTGCCGTCTGCCGCCCTGGCCTCCGGCTCCCTGGCCCTGACCCCCGCGCTCCTTCGCGGTGCGCGAACCCTCGATGCGCCAGGGGCGGTGCGTACCGCGATCGGGTCTGCTCCTGGGTCGGTGCGCGTCGCAATCGGGGGGCCATTCGCACAGCGTAGCCCCCGCTCGGGGCCGACCCCTGGACCGCCTACGCCCGCTGTCGGCAGCCTGCTCACCCGCCGATCGGCTGCTCGGCGACGTCGCGGGCCACGAGCGCGGCGTAGAGGCCGCCGTGCTCGAGCAGCTCCTCGTGGGTGCCGGCTTCGGCGATGCGTCCGCGGTCGAGCACGACGATCTGCTCGGCGTCGCGAACCGTCGAAAGCCGGTGGGCGATCGTGATCGTCGTCCGGCCCTCGGCGAGCCGTTCGAGCTCGCCCTGGACCGCTGCCTCGGTCTGCGTGTCGAGCGAGCTCGTCGCCTCGTCCAGGACGAGCACGGGCGGGTTTCGCAAGACCGTGCGCGCGATCGCCATGCGCTGCTTCTCGCCACCCGAGAAGCGGTATCCGCGCTCGCCGACGACCGTCTCGTAACCCTCGGGCAGCGACACGATCAGGTCGTGGATGCGCGCGGTGCGCGCAGCCGCTTCGATCTCCTCGTCGCTCGCCTCCGGCCGTGCGAAGCGCAGGTTCTCGCGCACGCTCGCGTGGAAGAGGTACGTCTCCTGCGAGACGACGCCGACGGTCGCCGCGAGCGAGGCGAGCGACGCGTCGCGGACGTCCACGCCGTCGATCGTCACGCGCCCCTGCTGCGGGTCATAGAGGCGTGCGACGAGGTAGCCGAGCGTCGTCTTGCCCGCGCCCGTCTCGCCCACGATCGCCGTTCGCGTTCCCGCCGGCACGACGATGTCGATGTCCTGGACGGTCCAGGGCGCCTTGCCGTAGTAGCTGAAGGAGACGTTCTCGAAGCGCACCTCGCCGAGCACCTCCTGCGGGCGCAGCTCGACCGGGTCTTGCTTCTCGACGATGTCGACCGGCAGGTCGAGGTACTCGAAGATGCGGTCGAAGAGCGCGAGCGAGGACTCGATTTCGGGACCCACGCCCAGCAGCGACTGGATCGGGAACAGCAGTCGCGTCTGCAACGTCGTGAACGCGACGACCGTGCCGATCGAGATCGCGCCGATGAAGCTCTGCCCGGCGAGCCAGTAGATGATCGCGGGCTGGATCGCGAACGTCATCTGGATCGTCGACATCAGCCAGCGCCCGGCCATCCGCGAGCGCACCTCGAGGTCAGCGATGTCCTCGGATTCGTTGGTGAAGCGGTTCGCGAGATCGCCCCCGCGACCCATCGTCTTGCCGAGCATGATCCCGGACACCGAAAGCGACTCGCTGACGAGCGAGGAGAGGTCCGCGAGCCGGCGCTGCTGTACGGTCGTGATACGCCGGCGCACCTTGCCGACGCGGCGCGTGAGCCACACGAAGAGTGGCACGAAGGCCAGCGAGATCGCTGCGAGCCGCCAGTCCAGCAGACACATCGCGACGATGCTCGCGATCACGGTCGTGACGTTTTGCGCGATCGTCGTCGCGGTCTGCGTGACGACGTTGTCGAGGCCGCCGATGTCGTTCGCGATCCGCGACTGCACCTCGCCGGTCCGCGTGCGCGTGAAGAACGCGAGCGACATCCGCTGCAGGTGGCGATAGACCGCTGCGCGCAGGTCGTGCATGACGCGCTGGCCGACGACGTTCGAGATGTACGTCTGCCATACGCTCAGCGCCGCTCCGATGATCGCGATCGCGATCATCGCCACGACGAGCTCGCTCAGCAGCGTCGTGTCGTGTCCCACGAGCCCCTTGTCGATGACTTCGCGTAAGAGCAGCGGGTTCAGCGTGGTGAGGCCCGCGCCGACAATGACGAGTAGCAGGACCGCGGTCAGGCGCCGGCGGTATGGGGAGAAGAGGCGCAGAATGCGCCCGCGCTCGCGCTTGCGCGACTCATCCATCAACGGCGGCGGCTTCTTCTCGCCGCCACGGAGCGAGCGCATGGCGCCGGTACCGGCTGCGCCATGCGCCGCACCAAACCCTTGTCCGCCGAAAGCACTCATTTCGTTTCCATGATGGCGTACGGCAGAAGGGCCGCCGGGGAGCGCGGCGCGTGTGGCGCCTCAGACGGCGATCAGCCCGAGCTCGTCGAGCCGCCGGGTCGCACGCGAAGCCCAGATCTCCTCGCGCGCACGCTCGATGACGCCGTGGGTATCGAGGCGCACGAGCCCCCTGCTGATCTCAGGCGAGGCGCAAATGTCCGAGCTCGCGCGTCAACTCCCCGCGCGACCAGCGCGGCGCATGGTCCGAGCGCAGGAGCTGCAAGACGATCGCGCGCTCGACGTTGGGGTGCTCGGGCATCTGGGATACTTATAGTCCATAGACTAATAGTCGTCAAGCGTGCAGGCTGCGTTTTCGTGCCAATACGTTCGCAAGCCCACGCGGCGTTCGGCGCGGCGATACGCGCCCTGCGAACCGAACGCGGGCTCACCCAGGAAACGCTCGCGTTCGCGTGCGACCTCGATCGCACCTACATCAGCGGCATCGAGCGCGGCGAGCGCAACCCCAGCCTCACGAACATCCTCAAGATCGCCGAGGCGCTCTCGACGCGTCCCTCAGAGCTCTTCGCGCGCGCGGAAGCGATGCGCAAGGCGCGCTCGTGAGCGCTAGAGCTGCAGCGACTTGATTTGCAGAAACTCCTCGAGCCCGAAGCGACCAAGCTCGCGGCCGTGGCCCGACTGCTTGTAGCCGCCGAACGGAGCGAGCAGGTTGAACGCGCCGCCGTTGATCTCGAGCTGACCGGTGCGAATGCGGCGCGCCACCGCCTTCGCGCGCTCCGCGTCACCCGACCACACCCCGCCCGCAAGACCGTAGACGCTGTCGTTCGCGATCCGCACCGCGTCCTCGTCATCGTCGTAGGGCATGATCGCGAGCACAGGCCCGAAGATCTCCTCCTGCGCGATCGTCATCTCCGGCGTCACCTCGGAGAAGACGGTCGGCTGCACGAAGTAGCCCTGCTCGAGCCCTGCCGGCGCCTCGGGCCCGCCGGTGACGAGCTTCGCACCCTCCTGCGAGCCCTTGCGGATGTACTCGACGACGCTGTCGCGCTGGTCCTCGGAGACGAGCGGACCAAGGCGCGTCTCGGCGTCGAACGGATCGCCGGGCTTGAACTGCTCCGCGGTCGCCGCCGCGATCCGCTCGGCGTCCGCGAGCTTTGCTCGCGGAACGAGCATGCGCGTGAGCGCGCTGCACGTCTGCCCGGAGTTCAGGAAGCACTTCGCGACGCCGTCGGTCACCGCGCGCTCGAGATCAGCGTCCTCGAGGATCACGTTCGGAGACTTGCCGCCGAGCTCGAGCGCGACGCGCTTGACGGTCGCGGACGCAGCTTCGCTCACCTGCCGTCCCGCGGTCGTCGACCCGGTGAACGAGATCATGTCCACGTCGGGATGCACCGCTAGCGCCTCGCCGACGACCGAGCCGCGACCGGTGACGAGGTTGAAGACGCCGTCGGGCAGATCCGAGCTCGTCGATCACTTCAGCGAGCAGCAGCGCGTTCAGGGGGGCGACCTGCGAGGGCTTGAGGATCACCGTGCACCCGGACGCGAGCGCGGGCGCGACCTTTGCGGCGATCTGGTGCAGGGGATAGTTCCAGGGCGTGATCGCGCCGACCACGCCGACGGGCTCGCGAACGACGAGCGAGTTTCCGACCTGCTCCTCCCACGCCACCTCGCGCAGGATCGTCGGCATGGAGGCGAAGGTCGCCGTCGGAAGGCCCGCCTGGATCATCTCCGAGAGCTTGAGCGGCATGCCGACCTCTTGCGCGATCACCGCGGCGATCTCGTCCATGCGCGCGCCAAGGGCTTCGGCGATTCGCTTCATCCAGTTGGCGCGCTCCTCGAGCGACGTGGCCGACCAGCTCTCGAACGCGCCGCGTGCGGCGGCGACCGCGCGGTCGACGTCGGCGGCGTTGGCGTCGGGGACGCTCCCGATCACCTCTTCGGTGGTGGGGTTCACGACGTCGATCGCACCGCTCCCATCCGGCTTCACCCACTCTCCGCCGATGTAGATCCGGTCGTGAACACGCGTTGCCCGTTCGGTTGCGGTGGCCATGTTGCCTCCTTGATCGGTGTTGGCGCCCTCGTTCAGCGGCTCTCGCACATACTCTAGTTAGTCGCGGCTGCCGCCGGACCAGGGCTCACGCGTCGGACGCGCGCCCCGTCGCGCGTAACACCGGGCGCAAGGCCGCTGAGCGAGCCTCGGATCGAGTCGGGATCTCCGCGCCGCGTGCGAGCGCTACCCGCCGCCGGTCGGGCCCTTTTCGCCCGTCGGCTGGCCTTCGGCGGTCGCGCCCGCCGGCGGCCCCGTCGGACCGGTAGCGCCGGTGACTCCCGCGGCGCCCGCTTCGCCGGTCGCACCCGTGACGCCCCGCGGACCCTTGGGACCAGTGGCGCCGCTTATGCCCCGCTGCCCGGTCGGGCCGGTCGGACCACGCCTCGGCGGCGGTGGCGTTCGCCCGGGCCCGGTCGGGCCGGTCGCACCTGTCGGTCCCGTGGGGCCGGTCGCACCGGTCGCACCGGTCACACCGTGAGGACCGGCTTCGCCGGTCGGTCCATTCGCGCCCGTCCTGCCTTCGGGCCCCTGGGGACCTGTCGGGCCGGTCGGGCCACCGGAGCCTTCGACCCCGACTTCGACGCGCTTGAAGCTGATCCCGAGGAACGGTGGGCATTCGCCGCGGCTGTTGGGGACGAGGATGAGGCGGGCGAACACGGGACTGCCGCCGGCCACGGGGACGCAGAGCGCCTGCCCCACTGCGGCCGACGCGCTACCCGAAAGCGCAAGCGCGAGCACCGCGATCACAACTCCCGCGAGCCCGATGTTCCGATGCCGACGCAACGATCTCATTGAGCGTTCAGACTTTTCTCGCCTAACCAGCACGTTCGACTCCGGGGATCCCAACCGCTTCCGACGATGGCCCTGTCGGCCCGGTCGGCCCAGTGGGACCGGTTGCTCCCGTCACGCCCCTGGCGCCTTCTGCGCCGGTGGCACCCTTTTCACCTCTCGGCCCAGGAGAACCGGCTTCGCCCGTCGGCCCCGCGGGCCCGGGCTCTTCACCGGTTACACCTTCGCCTGGTTGCGCGCAGGTGGGGCAGCAGGGCGTCCCAAAGGTTGTACACGTGGGACCTACCGGGCCTATGGGGCCGGCCGGACCGCTCTGCCCGGCCGCGCCGCGCGCTCCTTCAATCCCGGTGGGGCCGGTGGGGCCGCTCGCCCCGGGCTTGCCTTCGCGCCCTTCCGCGCCGGTCGGTCCGGCCGGTCCAGCGCCGACCGACATGCCGATCCGCTCGACCTTGTAGCGGACGCCGAGGAACTCCGGGCATTCGCCGTTCGAGTTGGCGCTCACAACGAGACGCGCGAGGATGAAGTTCGGGTCGAAGGTCGGGTTGCTCTGCGGTATGCACAGCGCGGCGCCCGATTCTGCGGAGGCGCTGCCGAGCATCATCGCGAAGGCGGCGATGCCCGCGACCGCGACGATCGCGATCCTGCCCCGCCGACCGAAGGGGGTTGAAGAATCGCCCCGTCTCATGGTTCCGTCGCCCCCGTCACGCCGGTCGGTCCGGTCGGGGGAGTCGCACCGGTCGCTCCGGTCGGACCCTTGGGACCGGTTGCGCCCGCCGGGCCGATCGGACCGGTCGCGCCCATCGGCCCTTGTTGCCCGGTTGCGCCGCTCGCACCCTGTTCACCGGTTTCGCCCGTTGGGCCCGCCGGGCCCGCCGGACCGGTGGGGCCGGTGATCTCGCCTGTCGGCCCTTTTTCTTCGGTGGGACCTTGCGCGGGAGTCGGTCCCGTGGGGCCCGTCGGTCCGGTGACGCCCGTCGCGCCAGTCACACCCTGCGGGCCGGCGGCGCCAGTGGGGCCGTTGGGCCCGGTCGCGCCGGCCCTGCCTTGATTGCCTTCCGCCCCCGTCGCGCCGGTGGGGCCGGTCGCCCCCGGAGGAGGCGCTTCAACGAGCCTGTAGTGAACGCCCAGAAACGGCGGGCATTCACCATGATCGTTCGGCGCGAGCACGAGCCGGGTGAGGACGAAGCTCGACCCGCTTTCAGCCACACACAGCTTCTGGGTCGTTTCCGCGGAGGCGGTTCCCAGCACCACCAACCAAATCGCCGCTACGACGATCCCCGCGAAGCCAGAACGGCTACAGCTTTTCACCCTTTGTGTCACAACTCCTCCAAAGCCGACGTGCTCCAGCCCGCTGGCCACCCACGCCAAGCAGCGCCACTCTACTCCCCTTCGAGGGAAGTTGCAAGTGTTAATTTTCGCGCGCAGAAAGGGCCGCGCGGACCCTAGGCCGCGCTCCGGCGCAGGCCGTCGTCGTCGCTCTCACGTGGCACCCAGCGAACGATCGTCGCCGGCGTCTCGCCGAGAACGATCGCTTCGACGTCGGCGGCGTCGGATGGGCGCGCAAAGAGGTAACCCTGTCCGCAGTCGCAGCCCTCTGCCCGCAGCGTCGCGAGCTCGCGCTCGTCCTCGATGCCCTCGGCGACGGTCTCGATCGCGAGCGTCTGGCCGAGCTTGACGAGCGTGTGAATAAACGCGTTCGCACCTCTCGTGTCACCCAGTCTCGAGACGAACGAGCGGTCGATCTTGAGGGCGTCGACCGGGAAGCGCTGGAGGTGCGCCAGCGAGGAGTAGCCCGTGCCGAAATCGTCGATCGCGATTCGCGGCCCCAGCTCCTTGATCGCAATCAGGCGATGGACGGTCTCGTCGACGTTGCGCATGAGGGCGGTCTCTGTGACCTCGAGCTCGAGCGCCTTCGGCTCGAGTCCGCCCTCCTTGAGCGCTCGCTCGATGTCTGCAAGCAATTGGTCGCTGTCGAGCTGACGCGCGGAGACGTTGACCGCAACGCGGCCGTTGTAGCCCGCGCGCCGCCACGCGGCCGCCTGCGCGCAAGCGCGCGCGAGAACCCATGCGCCGATGTCCCTGATGAGACCGGTCTCCTCAGCGAGCGGGATGAAGTCGTTGGGCGGGACGATGCCGCGCAATGGATGCTCCCAGCGGATGAGCGCCTCCATCGCCGTGACGCGCATCGTGCCAAGGTCGAAGATCGGCTGGTAGACGAGGAAGAACTCATCGCGCTCGAGCGCGTGGCGAAGCGCCATCTCGAGCTCGGCGCGCTGCCGGATCGTGTCCTGCATGCCGGTCTCGTAGAACGCGTAACGGTTCCTGCCGTCGCGCTTGGCGCGGTACATCGCGGCGTTCGCGTCGCGCAGGAGCTCCTCCGCCGACGCGCGATCGCCCGCGGCGATACCGACACTCGCGGTCACAGCGACCGGAGTCTCGCCGCTCGCGGAAAGTAGGAACGAAGACTTGAGCGCTTCGAGCAGGCGCTCCGCGATGAGCTCGGCTCCCGCATCCAGCGAGGAGCCCTCGCAGATCACGACGAACTCATTTCCGCCGAGGCGCCCGAGCGTGTCGCTGCCGCGCAGCACGTCACCGAGCCTCGTCGCGACCGCCTGCAGGAGCTGGTCGCCAGCCAAGCGTCCGAGCGTGTCGTTCACAGTCTTGAAGTTGTCGATATCGATCGACATCGCGGCAACGGGTATGCCACTGCGGGGCGAGCGCGCGAGCATCTGCTCCATGCGATCGACGATGAGCGCGCGGTTGGGGAGGCCGGTCAGCTCGTCGTGCGTTGCCACAAACGCGAGCTCCTCCTTGCTGGCGGCGAGCTCCTCGTCTGTCTTGCGGCGCTCGTTGTCGAACGACTTGCACATCCGCACGAAGCTGAACTCGAGCGCGACCTGCACGACGTTGAGCGCTTCCGCGACAGCCTCCTGCGAGGACCCAAGGTCCGCGGCGCTCTCGCGAACGACGTCCACGATCGAGTCGCGCCAGCAGAGGTGGCGCTCGGTCACCTCTTGGAGTGACGCCGCGCGGTGTGCCGCGAGCTCGCCGTAGAGATGCCAGGTCTCCCTGCCGGCATCGCGGGCGACATTCGGACCCTCGCCGGCGAGCCAGCGCGCGATCGCGACGGTCGAGTTCTCGTTGATCCGCTCGAAGCTGCGTTGCGTCACGGGATCGTGCCCATGCCCGAGCGCGCGGATACGCGCGCCCGTGAGCGCGAGCACGTCGGGGAGGCGCGCCTGGAGCGCGAGCCCGAGCGGCTTGACGTCCTCGTGCAGCGGCGCAAGCTCGGCCGGCGGTGCGGGTCTGCTCCGCGGCGCGCCATGGGAGGCTGATTGGTCGGCCATCAACCCCTTGAATCGGCTCGATCGCGCAGATTCGTTAGCGCCCGAACCATTCGATTGACGCAAAGCCTGAAGCGCGTTGGCGCCCCGGCGACCACCCCAGCGCGCCCGGAGAGATTCGAACTCCCGACCTTCGGTTCCGTAGACCGACGCTCTATCCAGCTGAGCTACGGGCGCAGAACGCAGAAGGATAGCCGCGCGAGGCAGCCACGAGTTTGGCGCACCAGCGGTCGGGGTAGAACAACAGTGCGTTGCACATAGCACAAGGTAGTTGCGTGTGCAACTGATGGGGACAGCGTCGGAAGCGACCCAAGGATGGTGAACAAGAAACGATGTCGGTGATGCCCGCGCGAGAGCGCGGACCGGCTCGCGCCGCGGCCGCTGCGACGTACGTACTCGCAGGAACACTGGCCTTGCTCGCGACGGGAGCGCTCTTTGTGCCGAGCGCACGCGCCGCCGAGCGCTTCGGGGTGAGCGAAGCGAACTTCGAGGCGGGTACGTGTGTCACCGACGTCCCCGGGACGCGCGCGACGGAATGCACCTATGAAAGCCCGCATTCGCAGTTCTACACCCAAGCCGCGGGACATCCCGCCTTCGGCATCACGGCGTTCGAATTCAACTCGACGGAAACGCTCGGCATCAAGGACCCGATCGGCGCCGTGAAGAACGTCCGCGTCGACATCCCGCCTGGCCTCGCCGCGGACCCGCAGGCGCTCCCGCAGTGCACGGTGGAAGCGTTCGAAGAAGAGAATGGCGAAACTTGCAGCTCCGCCACGCAGGTGGGCGTCGACGAAGCGACTGTTTACGAGGGCGTCAACCTCACGATCACCGGGCAGGTCTATGACCTCAAGCAGCCGCCCGGCGTCCCCCTCGAGTTCGGCATCCACCTTGCGGTGCCACCGCTCGTAAACGAACACATCCTGCTCGTGGGACACGTGAGCTGGCACCACGAACCACAGATGGAAGCGGCCGGCGTCACGACTGGCGATTTCCACGAGTACTTCGAAATCGACAACGTCCCTCACAACACGCCGCTGCTCAAGTCGCGCCTAAAGTTCGAAGGCACCAAGGGAACGTTCCTCACGCTCCCGAGCGAATGCTCGAGCACTACGACCTCGCACCTGCGCGTCGAATCCTACAGTCACGCGGAAGATCCCTCGCTTCCGGAAGGGACCGTTTCCGAAACCTCGGAAACCTTCACGCACACACCCGTCGGCGTCGAACACTGCGCCGAACACACGGTCCCGTTCGAACCGTCGGTCACAGTGACACCGGAGAGCGCGCAGTCCGACGAGCCCGACGGGGCGACGATCGAAGTCCAGCTACCGCAGACGAGCGATCCCGCGAGCATCGACTCCTCGGATCTCAGGTACGCACGCGTCACGCTCCCGACGGGCATGACGCTCAACCCCGCTGCTGCGAACGGCCTCGAAGGCTGCACGAGCTCGCAGTTCGCACGGGGAACGGCCGAACCGGTCCGCTGCCCCGCGGGATCGAGCATCGGAACGGCCGAGATCGCTACTCCGGACCTTCCCGAACCGCTCGCCGGCGACATCTATCTCGGCGCGCCCGAAGCTGGCGCGACACCCGAATCGGGCGGCCAGTACCGCATCTTCATCAACGCGGAATCCTCATACGGCGTGACGGTGCGCGTCGAAGGCCGCGTGAGCGCAAGCGCGAGCACGGGGCAGTTGACGACGGCGCTGCTCGAAATCCCACAGCTTCCGTTCACTGACTTCGTCGTGCGTTTGAACGGTGGGGCGCGTGCGCCGCTTGCCAACCCGCTCGCATGCGGCAGCGCGACAACGATCAGCGTCCTCGCGCCATTCAGCTCGCCCAGCGAACCCGCGACACCGTCGAGCTCGTTCGGCGTGACTGGCTGCGCGTCGCCGCTCCCCTTCGACCTCGAACAGTCTGCGCAGGCCGAACCGACGAGCGCAGGGGTCAACAGCACGTTCACGCTGAGCCTCGCGCGGGCGGGCGGCCAGCAATACCTCTCGAAGGTTCAGACGACGCTGCCCGAGGGGCTGCTCGGGTCAATCGCGTCGGTACCGCGACTTTGCGAAGAAGCGCAAGCGAGCGCGGGGACGTGTCCTGCCGAAAGCCAGATCGGTGTAGTCAACGCGGCGGTCGGTGCCGGCCCGGAACCGTTCCACCTGCCTACGGGGCCCGTGTATCTGACCGGCCCGTACGGGGGTGCGCCGTACGGTCTGTCGATCGCCGTGCCCGCGGAACACGTCGGCCCGTATGACTTCGGCAGAGTGATCACGCGCGCCACGATCTCGATCGACCCGCGTACGGCACGTGTCACGACCGTCGCATCTCCGCCGCTCCTGATCGGCGGCACACCCGTGCGTCTGCGCGCGCTGTCGATCACGCTCAACCGACCCAACTTCCTCGTCAATCCCACGAGCTGCGGAGGACTCGAGACCGAAAGCTTGCTCATAGGGACCCCGACCCTTCCGCCGGTCGTGAGCGGCACGCAAGCGATCTCGACTCCATTTCCCGTCTCCGGCTGTAGCTCACTCGCGTTCGCTCCCGACGTCAGCGTGAAGACGAGCAATAAGGCGTCGCGCGCGAGCGGCGCGAGCCTCGAAGTCGCGCTCACCCCACACGCGCATCAGGCGAACATCAGCGAAGTCGGAGTGACGCTCCCGGCGCAGCTCGTCTCCCGACTGACGACTCTGCAGAAGGCATGCTCGGAAGCTCAGTTCGCGGCCGGCCCCAGCGGCTGCCCCGGCGCATCGCAGGTGGGCACCGAGACGCTCATGACGCCGCTCCTGCCAGGAGTGCTGAGCGGCCGTGCCTACCTCGTCTCACACGGCGGCGCGGCTTTCCCCGACCTCGACTTCGTGCTTCAGGGCGATGGCGTGACCCTGATCCAGGAAAGCCACACGCAGATCAAGAACGGGATCACGAGCTCGACATTCCCGGCGCTTCCTGACGCGCCTTTCACGAGCTTCAAGGCGAGCTTTCCGATGGGCCCGAACTCGCTCCTCGCCGCGAACGGCAACCTGTGCACGAGTACCGTCACCACGCGCAAGCGGGAAGTGGTCCGCAAGCACGGCCACGCGGTACGCAAGCACGGTCACCTCGTCTACCGGACGCGCAAGGTCATGCGGACGGTCGCGAGGAAGCTGATGATGCCCACGACGCTGCTCGCCCAGAACGGCGTCCGGCGCACGCAGACCACTCAGATCAGCGTCGTGGGTTGCGCGAAGTCCGCGGTCCGATCGGCGCGGATCCTTCGCCCTCGGGTGCGCATGCGCGGACACGCGATTCAGATCACACTCGCGGTGCCGGCGGCGGGGCGCATCACGGCGAGCGGTGAGGACGTGCGATCCGTGCACATGAGCGTGCGCAAAGCTCGTACGCTCACGATGACCGTTCCACTCGCAGGCGCGGGACTCGCCGCGCTCCGCGCGCACAAGCAGCTGCGTGTGCGCGTGCACCTCGCGTTCACGCCGCGCCGCAGCGGCGGCGAAAAGCTCGCGGCGGTCGCCTCGGCGGTCTTGCGACGCTGAGCGACTAGAGCAGCGTGCGGATCGGGTAGAGGTCGGCGAAGCCGAAGATGAGCATCACGGCCCAGCCGATCGTCGCCGCGGTCGGCATCCGGCGGTCGCCGAACAAGCGCGCCAGCGCGATGTAGATCGCCGGCATCACGATCACCATGTAGTAGAGGTAGTTGACCCGCCGGAGCGCATAGCTCTCGAAGACCGCGGGCAGGAAGTTGCCGATGAACCACGCGATCGCGAACAGCGCAAGCGGCTCGTTGTGCCGCCACCAGATCGAGATGCACGCGCACAGCGCCGGAATCGCGAGGAAGATGATGAACGGGTTCATGAGGCCCTGGAAGAAGTAGATCGGGTGGTTCGAGACCACCTTCCCCCCGGAGCTCGCCGTCACCGCCGTCTTCGCGTACGGGATCGCCTTCTCGTTGAGCAGCCATTGGAACGGCGTCGATGAGATCCCCGGCTTCCCCGGTTCCGACTTGAGCAGCGTCGCGTAGTTCACCATGTGGAAGAAGTGCGTGAACGGGCTGCCCGCGTAAGTGATGTGTGTGCCAGTGTCGTAGGCCGGTACGAGGACGTCGAGGAACCAGAGCAGCAACAGGAAGCTCACCGCTCCGGAGAAGATCACCAGCCCCGCCGGCCGCACGATTCGTGCGCAGCCCATCCCTGGCCGGATCCGAACCACCACGTGCGCAGGAAGCTCAGCGCCTCGAAAAGCACGTAC
Source organism: uncultured bacterium (assembly GCA_963768005.1). GTDB lineage: Bacteria > Actinomycetota > Thermoleophilia > Solirubrobacterales > Solirubrobacteraceae > Palsa-744. The sequence goes on along the minus strand of CAVYGD010000005.1, from coordinate 46,169 downwards.
ACCGCGACCATGTAGATCGCGACTTCCTTCATGCACATCGCGATGCCGAGTGCGACGCCCGCGGCGATCGGACGTTTTCGCAGATAGAGCACGGCCGAGATGAGCATCATCGCGACGACGTAGATGTCGAGGGTGCCGATGCGGCTGTGCACGAGCCATAGGTTGTCGGTCGCGGCGATCGCCGCCGACGCCCGCCGCGAGCCAACCCGAGCCGCCTGCGGCTCGCACGAGCGCGTACAGAGCTATCAATGCGATCAGGCTGAATATGACGCTGCCTATTCGCCATCCCGTCGGGTTGTCACCGAAGATCTCGATCCCCGCCGCGATGATCAGCTTCACGAGCTGGGGATGCTCGGCGTTCGGGTCGTCGCCGAGCGGCGCGTTGTGGTAGTCCGAGCCAACGGGCGGGTTGATGTGATCGATCACGCGCGCCGCGTTGACGTAGTAGGCCTCGTCGAAGATGAGCGTGTGCGACGCGGGCGTCTTGCAAGGGCTCGCGCACGGCTGTTCGAGGTCGATCACGCGCAGCGCAAACGACACGACGAGGATCAGGCAGAGCGCGATGACCGGCGCGATCGGGTCGGCGAGCGCGCGCTTGCCCGTCGCGACCCATCCACCATGCCGCTCCGGCCATCCCTTGAGGCTGTCGCGCATTCGCCCGAGGCGACCATCGGCCGCCGGGCCCGCTTCGCCTGCTCTGCGGTCTGCGGGCGTCGCCGGACGTCCGCCGCGGCTCTCCGCGCTCTCACCAAGACTCGCTCCTCACCCCCGAAACCTAACGGGCGCCACCACTCGCGTGTCGCGCGCCGCAGAAACCACCTTGCCGCCGCCAGGCCCCGCTCGCCCCGCGCGGCAGCGTCGAGCCATTGGCTGTGCTGGTGCGCTTCGTCACGCGCGCCCCAACGTGCCGGCAGGCGAGACTTTCGTTGGCTGCAAGCGGAGCGCACTAAAGCGCGCGACTGATTTGCCCGATTTGAGGACGTGCGGACCAGCTCCCCGGAGGAGTGCCGGGCCGCATTTCCGAAGTATCCGGAAAAAGGCACCCCCGCCGCGAGGCGGGCTCGCAAAGCCAGGGGTCTCACGTAGACAGCCCGGTCGCCCGGCCAGTCCTGTGAATTCAGAGAAGGAGCTCTTGCCGCAATGTCTTGCCTGCTGGGCAGGAATCGCCCTGCGCGAGTCACGTCCTCAACCGCGCCCGCGGGTTGTAGGACTGGTAATGCCCAGCTAAAACCGGCGCGCCTGTTCCGGAGGGCAGGTGGGCGCGTCGAATCGAAGGCAAGGGGACGCCTCGCAACTGGGGACAGCGGGGCGTCTCGTCGGGATGGTCGCGCTCCCCTTCTTGCGGCGAAGGGGGCGCGACCGCCCGACATCCTCCTTCTTCGTGCCGACCGCGACCGGCGCGCTCGCGTCGATCGCGGTCGCAGCCGCTCTCGCCGCGGCGCCCGCGCCAGCGGGCGCCGCGACCCTCATCTCGAGCTTCAAGGCCGGCGTGCTCACCGACGAAAACACAGCGAACCCAGAAGAAAAGGACTACGCGACACAAGCTGCCTCGCACCCCGAAGTCGCCTTCACGACGTTCGGCCTGAACATATCGCTCGGGTCCGCCGAAGACGTGCGCGTGGACCTTCCGCCGGGGCTGTCTGTGAACCCGCAGGCGATTCCGCGCTGCAACAAGACGGGAACGTCGCTGAGCTCGTGCCCTTCAGACACGCAAGTCGGGGTGAGCAAGGTGAAGATCAACGTCCCGCTGCTCGGCGGCCTCGTCGCAGCGAGCGGCAACGTCTACAACATGGTGCCACCCGCTGGAGCGCCCGGCGACTTCGCCTTCGAAGTGGTGATGCTCGGACTCGTCCACATCCGCACGGATCTCGTTGCCGGCGTGCGCTACTACCCGAGCAACGGCCAACCGGGCGACTACGGCGAGTACTTCACGATCGAAAAGATCAGCAACCTGCTCGAAAGCGCGCTCGCGCTCTCAGAACTCACATTCTGGGGCGCGCCCGAGGAACACAACGGCGGCGGTGCCACCAACAACGCCTTCCTCACGAACCCGACCGCCTGCGCGGGGCCGCAGACGACTCACATGTCGGCTTCCACCTATTCGCCGGTGTTAAGCGAAGCGACATCGTTCACCACACCCGTCGGCGCAAGCGGCTGCGCCTCCGTGCCGTTCAACCCGACGTTGACGGTGACGCCGAGCACGACGCAGCGCGACAAGCCGGACGCAATCGGCATCGACGTGCACGTCCCCCAGGACGAGAACCCGGCCGACATCGCAACATCCCATCTCGAGGATGCGCACGTGACGCTGCCGGAAGGGTTGACCTTGAATCCCGCGGCCGCGAACGGGCTCAAGGCTTGCACCGACGCTCAGTTCCAACAGGGCACGAACAACACGATCGAATGCCCCGCCGCCTCGGAAGTCGGCACCGCCGAAATCATCACCCCGACGCTCGAAGAATCGCTGACGGGAAAGATCTACGTCGGTGCGCCGAAGAGCTCGAACCCGGAATCCGGTGAAGAGTACCGCCTCTTCCTCGCCGCAGAAAACGAAAACGAGGGCATAAAGGTGCGGCTTGGGCGGCGACGTCTTTGCAAACGCCTCAAACGGGACGGCTCACGGCAACCTTCGAAAACGATCCGCAGCTTCCGTTCTCCGATCTCAAGCTCAACTTCAAGAGCGGGTCGAAGGCGCTGTTCGCAAACCCGCTCGGGTGCGGGAGCGCGACGACGGAAACCCTCCTCACTCCGTACTCCGGGAACGCACCAGCGACGCCGTCGAGCAAGTTCACCGTCGACAACAACGGCGCCGGAGGAAGTTGCCCGTCAACGTTGCCGTTCAGCCCGGGCGCGAGCGCGACGCTCTCGAGCAAGACGGCCGGCGGCAATACGGACCTCACCCTCAACGTCTCGCGCGAAGACGGCGAAGACACGCTTTCGGGCGTGACGATGAGGCTGCCCGGAAGGCCTGCTCGCGAACCTCTCCGCGGTGAAGCTCTGCGAAGAACCGCAGGCGGCCGCGGGAGCTGCTCGGCAGAAAGCAAGATCGGCACCGCGAGCGTGACCGCAGGCGCGGGATCCGAACCGCTCTCGCTCTCGGGCTCGGTCTACCTCACGAGCGCTTACAAGGGCGGCCAGCTCGGCCTCTCGATCGTCGTGCCCGCGCTGGCCGGGCCCTACAACCTCGGCACCGTCGTCGTGCGTGCCGCCGTCTCGCTGAACACGGTCAACGGCCAGCTGACGATCACGACCGATCCGCTGCCGACGATCGTCGGCGGGGTTCCGCTGCGACTGCGAACGCTGAAGGTCGAAATCAACAAGGCTGGCTTCCTGGTCAACCCGAGTACGTGCGGCACGCCCTCGATCACCGGTTCGGTCAGCTCGAGCGGCGCCCAAACGACTTCGTTCTCGAGCGGCGTCCAGATCGAAGGCTGCAACTCGCTCGCGTTTGCGCCGACGCTGAGCGTGACGCCCGCGACTACCGAGTTCGACTCTCCGCTCGGCCTGACGATGAAAATCGCACTCGCGTCGGGGAGCGCCGAGCTGCACAGCGCCGTCGTCACACTGCCGCCGGGCGTGTCGATCAACCCCGCGGCCGCCAACGGGCTCGAGGCGTGCAGCGACGCACAACTCGGCGTCGGCACGAGCAACCCCGTCACGTGCCCCGTGGGCTCCATCGTAGGTACTGTCGAAATGCACTCGCCGCTGCTGCCGGCGCTCGCTCACTGGCTCGCTCTACATCGGCGACCCGCTCAGCACGAACCCCGAATCGGGCGAAGAGTACCGCCTGTTTCTCGCCGCGGAAAACGCGACGTACGGCATCTCAGTACGTCTCGTCGGCGACCTTTCCGCGAACGCGACGAACGGCCGCCTGACGGCGACCTTCGCCAACACCCCGCCGATGCCGTTCACGGAAATGAAGCTCTCTTTCAGCAGTGGTGAACACGCCGTGCTCGCGAGCCCGGAAGCGTGTGGCACCGCGACCACCTCGAGCACGCTCGTCGCGGGCACCGGGGCCTCGGCGACCCCGTCGAGCGCCTACACCGTGGACGCAAACGGCGAAGGCGGCGCGTGCCCGCCCGACGCCTCCGTTCTCGCCGAAGTTCAGCGTGCTGCCGCAGACGACGAGCGCGGCAGCGTTCGACACGCTCACCCTCGGATTCGAATCGCGGCGACCACGAGCAGAAGCTCGGCGCGATCACGACCGTGCTGCCTCCCGGGCCTGCTCGGCGAGCTCGCCGCGGTCACGCTTTGCGCGGAACCGCTCGCGGCCCAAGGCGCCTGTGGCGCGCAGAGCACGATCGGCACCGCGACCGTGAGCGTCGGCGACGGCGCGAGCCCGCTCGAAGCTGAGCGGCAACGTCTACCTGACGGGGCCCTATGAAGGCAACCCGTTCGGCCTCTCGATCGTCGTACCCGCGCTCGCCGGGCCCTACAACCTCGGCACCGTCGTCGTGCGTGCGGCGATCGCCGTGGACCCGAATGACGCACAGCTGACGATCAAGAGCTCTGCGCTGCCGACGATCCTCGGCGGCGTCCCGCTGCGCCTGAAGCGCGCCGCGCTCGCGATCTCGCGTCCGGGGTTCATGATCAACCCGACGAGCTGCCAAGCGGCGTCGCTCGCGGCGACCGTCCTCTCGAGCGCTCGCGACGAGCGTGGCGCTTTCGAGCCCCTTCGAAGCGTCGGACTGCGCCGGCCTGCCGTTCGAACCGTCGCTCACCGGCACCGCGAGCGTCGCGAGCGCGCGCGAAAACGGGGCGGGCCTTGCGTTCGAACTGAACTATCCCGGCGAACACGAGGCCAACCTCTCTGCGGTCTCGGTCACGCTCCCGAGCCAGCTCGTCGCGCGGCTCACGACGCTCCAAAAGGCGTGCCCGGAAGCCACCTTCGTCGCCAACCCCGCCGTCGTGCCCCGCCGCCGCGCGCAAGTAGGCGAAGCGAGCGTTCAGACGCCGGTGCTGCCGGCGAGATGACTGGCCCGTCTACCTCGTAGCGGCGGCGGCGCCGCGTTCCCGAAGATCGACGTCGTGCTCTCGGGAGACGGTGTGACGCTCTATCTGCACGGCCAGACGACATCAACTCGGGGATCACGAGCGCGACCTTCAGCGGACTTCCCGACGTGCCGATCAGGAGCTTCACGCTGAGCCTGCCCGAAGGCCCAGGGTCGCTGCTGAGCGTCGAACGGGAGCGCTTTGCGAAGCGCGCTCAACGATGCCCGCGACGCTCAGCGCGCAAAACGGCAAGCAGCTTGTGCAGCAGGTGCACCTCGACAGCCGGTGGAAGCTGCCCCGGCGACGAAGCGGACGCCCGTTCGAGCGCGGCGCCCGAACACCTCACGATCTCCCCCTTGCGCTTCGCCGCAGCTGCGAAAGGCGCGAGCATCGCAAGCCCGGCTCGCGAGCGCCGTCCGCGCCCACGGCGGCCGGCGCCCAGACGACAGGCGCGACCGTCTCCTACAGCGACGCCGCGGGCGGTGTCGCGACGTTCCTGATCGAACAAAGGTCGCGGGCGAACGCCGCGGTCAGCTGCGTCAAGGCGAAGCGCTCGAGCGTCGCGCTGCGCACGCCACCTGCGTGCGCTATGCACGCGTCGCGGTCCGCCGCGCTATTGTCGGCGAGATGCATGGCGCTCATTGCATGGCGCGGCAAGCAACTCGCGCCCAGGGCCGCGCATGCTCGCGCTATGTGCGCGTGACCTCGTTCACGTATCGCGACGTCTCGGGCGTAAACAGCTTTCACTTCACCGGACGCCTCGGCGGCCGCAAGCTCGCGCCAGGCAACTATCGCCTCGTCGCGTTCACGACCTCCGTCGAGCGGGCAGCGCAGCGCGCGCGTCACGGCGCGCTTCACGATCGTCCGCCGCTAGGCGCCGCTTGCCGAGCGCAAGCGACGGGTGCCGGCCGTAGGGTCGCTCAGACCGCGTGCACGCGGCGGTCGATCTCGTCCAGGCCGCGCCGTCCAGCGTCGCGTCGAACTTGCGAGCGAAGTCCCCGCCGGAACCGACCATCGCGTCGAGATCCTGCATCCCGAGCATCCGCGGACCCGTCAGATGCGGGTTGTCCCAGACGCTGTAGCGGCGGTTGGTCCCCGACAAGCGAAGTGAAGCGTCGTTGGCCAGCACGGTTTGGATGAACGACTCCGTCGGGATGAGCGTCCTTGGTAGTAATCGATCACATCCGTCCGCGCGCGACGGAACGCTCGACGGCCTCGACGGCCGCGCGCGAGAGCGAGAACCAGTCCGAGCCGTAGTGGCAGACGAGCGGCGGCCCGAATGGGGAGCGCCATGCCCTCACGCCGACCCAGCTTCCCGCTCGGCATCGCGCGTACCCTCGCAAGCGAGCCCTTCCTCGCGGCCGCGCTGATCAAGCGCGTGGGTGCGCTCGAGCGCAAGCGCCGCCAGCGAAAGTGGTAGCGGCCGGCGAACTCGTCGACCCTCAGACCCGCACGCTGGCCGCTCACAGCGTCGCGTCTCGATCAGCGCGTCGACGTCGGCCGCCGCGAGCGAGCGCTCGATCTCGGCAACTGGGCGAATCGGGTAGTCCTGGCCGGAAAGCAGGACGACCCAGTCGAAGTCGGTGAACTCGAGCAACCAGCGCAGACAGCGCAGCACCATCGCGAGCTGGGAGACCTCGCCCCAGGCCACACGGGAGGGCGGAACCACGCGGCAGACGCCGAGCGCCTCGAGTCTCGCGTCGTCGAGCGCGCATCTCGATCGTCGTGATGGACGACGATCGACGCGTCGGCGCTTCGCCCGGCGCAGCACCGAACCAGCCGGAACACCTGGTCGGGGAGCGTGTAGGACGTGATCAGGTATGCGATGCGCGACCGATCGGGCATACGGCATGAGCCCTCGAGGACGCGAGAGCGGAGAGGGCGGGATTCGAACCCGCGATGGAGTTTGACCCCCATACTCGCTTAGCAGGCGAGTGCCTTCAGCCACTCGGCCACCTCTCCCGAGGTCACGCCAGTCTAGACGCTACCCACGCCGCTTATAGCCGCCCGGTGGGCGGGGCTAGCGGCGATGGTGTCCGCCGCCGCCGGCCTTCCAGATGACGAACGAGCGAACGGACAGATTCCCGCGCTCGTCCACGGCGAGCACCTTGAAGACGTGGCGGCCCGGGCTCAGCTTGCCGGCATCCCACCACCACCAGTGCACCTTGAACGTGGGCTTCGCCGGATGCGTCGTGAAGGTCCGCACGTGGTGGTGGCGGCCGGTTTCGAGCGTGATGCGCTCGACGCCGAAGGGGTCGCTCGCGCTGAGCACGACGGTGAACGCGCCATGCAGATGGGCGCCCTTGGTCGGGTGCGCAACCGAGATCGAGGGGCCGTGGAAGTCTCCGCAGGGTTCGGTGAGCGTGTCGCCGGTCTGCGCGAAGGCATTGAGCGCACCAAACGCGGGCTTTGGGTCGAGCGCTTGGTCGAGGAGCCCGAAGTCGCCGGGCGAGCCGGCCGGATCCTGGAGCCCGAACCAGATGCCCACCTGCACGTAGCTGTTCTGTGAGAGGCAGTGATATGCCTGGCGGAGGAACGTCGCCTGCAGTTCGGGGCTCACGCCGCCCGCCTTCTGCCCCGCCCACATACCGCTGTTGCACGTGCCCGGGTAGGTGCTCCAGCCGAGCTCCGTCATCCAGATCGGCTTCGGGTCGTGGTTGGCGAGCATCACGGCGTGCACGGTGCGATAGCCGAGGAACGACCAACGGCTGATGCGGCCGGTGAAACGCCCGGTGTATTCGTATTCGTAGGGCGATTCGATGTTGCAAGAGTCGTCGGTGTGGACCGCGACCGCGTCGAAGGAGCCCTTCGCGCCTGCCTTGTAGAGCTGTTCGAGGAATTCCCAGTCGTTGCCGGTGAGGCCGCCGACGAGCACGGTCGCCCCCTTGGCGACGCTCTTGATCGCCTTGTACGCGGGGCGCAGCAGCGCTGTGTAAGCGGCGGCGCTGGGGCCGGTGGACCAGAAGCCCTGGGCATCCTCCTCGTTCCAGATCTCATACGCGGCGATGCGGCCACCGAGCCGCTTGGCGAGCTTGCGCACGAACGCGGCATAGTCGGCCGGGTTGCGCGGCGGCGTTGCAGGGTTGGTCGAGCCGGAGGCCCACTGGGGCGAGTAGAGGACGTCGAGGATGATGTGCGTGCCCGCAGGCAGCCCCGCGATCCCCTGTTCGAGCTGTGCGACGAGCGGCGCGGAGAGGGCGCCGCGGGTCGGTTCGTAGCTCGCCCAGGAAACGAACGTCCGCACCCACGGGACGCCGAGCGAGGAGACGTAGCCGTCAACCTGTGGCGCGAGGCCCTCGGGGCCGTTTACGACGACCCCCGAGGCGACCGCCCCCGCTGTGCTGGGAAGGATCGCGCACGCGCACGAGAACGCGAGCGTGCCGGCGCCCGCCATGGCCACCAACGAGCGGATTAGCCGCTCTGAGACGATTCGCGAGACCCGGGAGGAGTCGGGTCTTTGCGTCGAGCCGTCACCGTCGAGCCGGTGCGCCACGGCGAACGCCAACATGCGGCTCGCATCGGCACACCGGCCATCCCGACTTGAGCGCGCAGCGGCCAAGCGGCCACTTTTCTAGCATCCATCGGAGCCCCCCGGAGGGGTGGCAGAGCGGTTGAATGCGGCGGTCTTGAAAACCGTTAGACGGGTAACCCCCGTCTCCCGGGTTCGAATCCCGGCCCCTCCGTTTCGCTCAGCCAACCGCGTCTGCCCAGCATGCGCGACATAGTCGGGTACCGTCCAGCCGGGTCGGAGCTCGCGATCCCGTCTCGCAGACGTCGACAGTGAAGCATCCGCCGGGAGCGCGGCCGGACAGCTCAAGCTTGCACTCGACCACCCGATGTAGTGCTGGCCATGCCCGAGGCACGCTTGCGGCAGGGGTCGCTCATCTCGACGGCTGGCGCCGCTCTGCTCGCGGTATCGGTCTTCCTGCCGTGGTACGCAGTCAGCTTCACCGCCAGCGGCATCGCCTACTCGCAGCAACAGCTTCAAGCCGTCGCAGCCCAGTTCGGCAACTCCGTGTTTCAGGGCGAGGTGAGCGGCTTGCACGCGAGGCTAGGAGCACTAGCCGGTCAGCAAATCGCGACGCTCAGCGCCCACGAGGCTCTGAAGTACCTAACGTGGGTCCTGCTGATCCTCGCCGCCGTCGCTTTCATCTCGGCGCTCCTGCGCCTCGCCGGCGCTACTGAGCTCCCTACGGCAAGCAGCGGCCAAATCGCGCTGATCGGCGCGATCGCAACTCTGTGCGTGCTGTTTCGGATGGTCGACCGCCCGGTGCCCGAGGAAAGCCTCGTCGCCCTGTCGCTGAGCGGGGGCGTGTGGCTCGCGCTCGGCAGCTCGGTGGCGGTAATGATTGGCGGTCTGTGGCCACTCCGTAGCGGCCGTCCGCACGACTCCACAGCGCCGATGGGGCCGGCAGTGGAGGGGCTCTCGGGCTGGACGCCCGAGGCCTGATCCGGCAGGCGCGCGGCTACGCCGGTCCAACCCAAGCGCGATGCGTCTGAGGGAGTCCCGCCATGACCAGGTGCGACGGTGAAACGCCGTAATCGCTCTAGATCGCCTACATCCCCCCAATTAGGCCAGTTTGCGTAGTTTGCCGCAAGTTGGCGCCCCGCTATGCCGATGATGCTCTAACTCCGAACTCACGGGCCTCGCGGGCGGCCCCCCGGGGCAAGCCAAGCGAGCTTTGTGTGCGAAGGATGCGAGCGCAGATGTTGCGGTCGGCTCACCTGAGAAGAAGCAGCTCCGAGCTCCACGTCGTGGGGTTTGAGATCAGTGAGCCCCGGCCGGAGGGAGATGCCGCCGTGATCGCCGCAGCCGGAGAGCTCGATCTCGCGAGCGCACCGAAGCTGCAGCGGTTGCTCGCAGACGCGCTCAAGGACCCCCAGCACGAGCTCGTGCTGGACTTCTCTGGCGTCACGTTCATCGACTCGACGGTACTGCGCGTGTTGCTCGACGTGCAGCTCTCTCAGCGCTCCGGCGCTCCGCTCGTCATCGTGTGCGACCACTTGAACGTGTTGAGGATCTTCAAGATCGCGGCATTTGCGAGCGCGTTCAAGATCTTTTCGACACTCGAGCACGCGCTCGCTTACGTTCGAGGGGAGCGTTACTCACGGACCTGAGCCGGGACAAGCGACGCGACGTCGCTTACTCAGTGAGCGCCTCGCCTGCGCTCGCAACGATCGGCTTAGCGACGCAACGCCGAGCACTCGCTCGACGGACCCTGCGACTTCTGGAGCTCGCTGCCTTCGTCTGGTGCGCGGCAACGCTTGGACTCGCGGCGACGAGCTCGGCCGCGTCCTTCGCGGTCACTCTGCCGGAAGTGAAGACGCCGGAAGTGAAAACGCCGGAAGTGAGCACTCCGGAAGTGAACGTGCCGCCGGTGAGCGTCCCGCCTGTGACCGTGCCGCCCGTAAACGTGCCGCCGGTGCACGTCCCACCTGTCACCGTGCCCCCGGTAGGCGCTCCCTCTCCGCCGTCCACGCCAGAAGCGCCCTCGTCGGGACCCACTCCGAGCGCGCCGCCTGCCGGCCACCCCGCGCGCACGGCGAGCACGCCTTCCGCCACTGTGCCTGGCGCCGGAGCCCAACCGACGCCCGCCGGAGGGCGTGAGTCGCAGGGGAATCCTGGCCACGTGGGCGCTGAGATACCGCGGAAACCGTCGGCGCGCAGCGCGACAGGGACGACACACGCGACACCCGCTCTCGGCCACTCAGGGCTCGCGGCCGCCCGGCGAGGATCTGGAGCGCACGCGCCCGCCCTCGCCCGCATCCAGCGCAAAGGCAGCTCGGGGGCGGTTCGCGCGATCGAACGGTTGATCGCCGCCATCCCCACTGCAATTTGGATCGCGCTCGCAATCCTCGCGGCACTCGCGCTCACACTCACCGTGACCTCATGGGCCGCGGCGGCGCGCGCGCGGCGAATCGAGCGCCATCGCGCGCGCCTAGCCGAGGACGTGGGCCTGCTGCAGGCCGCGCTGTTGCCAGCGGTACCGGAGCGTCTACGGGGCGTCGGAACCTCGGTCGCCTACCTGCCCGCGGAAGGGCCGGCGGCAGGGGGCGATTTCTACGACGTCTTTGAGCGTCAAGACGGCCGGATCGCGGTCATCGTCGGCGACGTCTCGGGCCATGGACGAGCTGCGCTTCCACACACCTCACTCATCCGGCACACACTGCGCGCGTACCTGGACGCGGGGATGACGCCCCGCGCAGCGCTGCGCTCAGGTGGCGCCGTGGTCGATCACCAGATACAAGGGTCCTTCGCCACCGTAGTGGTCGCGCTCTATGACCCTCGCGAGCGCCTCCTCACATATGCATGCGCGGGACATCCTCCGCCGATCGTAATCGGCAGTGGCCGCGCAGAACCCGTGCTCGAGTGCTGCTCGCCTCCACTCGGGACGGGCTCGGAGACAGGGCTGCGCGAAACATCGGTGCGACTTCCGGGTCGCGCGAAGGTCTGCTTGTTCACCGACGGCGTGGTCGAGGCACGCCTCGGCGGCGATCTCTTTGGCACCGAGCGACTCGAGCTCACGCTCGCGGACCTCCCCGCGAACGGCACCGCCGAGGCGTTGCTCGAGCGTGTGGTTGCTCACACCGACCGACGTCCCGACGACATGGCCGCGTGCGTGCTCGACGTCCCCGGCTCCCGCGCTGCACCAGTGCTTTGTGCGGAGGAGCTGGAGCTTGGGCGAGAGATCGCAGAGTGGCAAGGTCCCGAACGATTCCTCTTCGCATACGGCGCGGATGCCGCGCTCATCGCCGACACGCTCCGCCAACTCAGAGAGAAAACGAACCGCGACGGGCGTGCGATCCTGCGGCTGCGCCTCGATACCCCAATGCCAGAAGCCGAAGTCGCTTCACTCGCCGTGCGGTCCCGGCAAGAGCGACTAGCCGTGCTCGATCCATCGCGCCCCGCCGCCGGCGGCGCGAATGTGACGCGCGCGTACCGCAATCACGACGCCCTGTAGCGAAGTCCTACTGCGATGGGCGCGCAGCGCCGCGGCGGCGAGCACCCGAGACTACGCAGGCCAGAGGCGGATCCAAACTGTCCAGTGGGGTGAAGACGTTTGGCTCTGTCGCGCGGCTGAAGTCGGCCACCTCGGCAACGATTTTGCGTACTCGAAGTCGTGGCCAGCTCTATCTCTGAACAAGCGCTTCGCGCGCGCGCCGCGCGAATATCGCAAGACCGTGAAGTCGAGCACCGAGCCAGCAGGGTCGACAAGCCATCGATAGGTCCGCAGCCCGTCGTCGGTGTACAAGAACACCGCGCGGCGACGTGTGCCTGCTGGTAGGCCAAGGGTTGCATTGTGGTCTTGCGCGAATTGCCGCTGCGCGACGCTCAGCTGACGCTCAGACGCGTAACAGATCGACAAAGGCATATCTGCGCTCCCAGTTTGGTTGGACATGGCTGGACCCATCCTCGCTACCCGCGCGAACACGCAGCAGTCTCAACGACGGTGTCGGCGGGGATTGGTGTGGTGCCGCGCCTTGCGCTTCGCCTTGCGAGCGTCGCGACGTTTCGAGCGACGCGGCTTCTTTTTCGCGACCTGGTGTGTACTTGCGGGTGTGGTGCTGCTGGTAGTCGCGCTCGCGGAGTTGCCGGGCGCGCCCGGTGCGCCCGGTGCACCCGGTGCGCCGCGTTCGGCGTTTGTGCCTGATGGCGCGGGAGGTGGTGCCGCTGAGGAGGGGCAGGGAAGCGGATTGCCAGCGGGAAGCGAGCTGCTCGCCAGGCACGGCTGGGCAGGAAGCGCTGGCAGCTGGGGATTTTCGGCCAGCGCCACGGCTGGCAGTATGAGCGCGACTGTCGCAGGACCCAGAACGAGTCCGAGCCGATTCATTCGGAGCGATTGCATCCTTGCATTGCCTTTCCGCCGGGTGCTCGTCAGCGCGTACCGCAAAAAGGTGCACGCGCTGACGGCGCCGGCTGATCTGGTGGGGACTCACGCGCACCGAAAAATGCTGGTCGGTGCGTTCTCAGTCCTCTTAATTCCCGCTTTGCTGCAATTTCACCCGTGGCCGGACGCATGTTTGACACCCGACCAGTCCGGAGCGGCCGCGCTCTCGTACACGCTCGCCGCGGGCAGCAGCGAGGTTTTCGCGCTGCGGCTGACGCCCGAAGCGGTGAAACGGCTGCGCCGCGCAAACCCCGCAGGAGTCATCATCTGGCGCATGGCTGTGCTCGCGGTCAAGCTTTTCCTTGCGCCCTCGTTCGTCGTGGGCGCGTCATTGGTGGCACGCCGCTACGGGCCCGCGGTCGGCGGAACGATCGCGGGCCTGCCCGTCGTTGCAGGCCCGATCCTGCTCGCCTACGCGCTCGAGCACGGGTCCACATTTGCCGCCCGCGCCGCGAGCGGAACGCTGCTCGGCCTGCTCTCGCTGGCCGCCTTCGTCGTCGTCTTCGGTCGCCTCTCGCCGCGTCTGCCGTGGCTGGCGTGCGTGCTCGCCGGGTGGCTTGCGTTCATCGCGGGGACGGCCGTGCTCGACAACGTCGCGCTGCCGAGCGGGCTGGCGCTCACGCTCGCGCTCGGCGTGGTACTCGCGGGCTTCGGCGTCGGCCTGCTCCTGCTGCCGCCGCTCGCCGGCCGTGTCTACGGTGCGGGGCAGCGACCGGCTTGGGATCTCCCGGCGCGCGCCGCGTGTGCCGCCGCACTCGTGCTCACCCTGACGGCGATCGCCGGCTGGCTGGGGCCGCGACTGAGCGGACTGCTCGCGCCGTTCCCGATCATCACCTCTGTGCTCGCGGCGTTCACGCTCGTGCAGCGCGGGGCCGTCGAGGCAGTGCGACTGCTGCGCGGCATGCTGTGCGGCTTCGTCGCGTTCGCCCTGTTTTGCGCGACCCTCGCGGCCACGCTCGAGGACCTCGGCACCGCGGCTGCGTTTGCGCTCGCGACGTGCGTCGCGCTCGTCGCGCAGGCGATCGTGCTCGCGGTGCTGCGCCGACGCGCGGCGGAGATGGAAGAGCCCGCGAAGGTGGCCCCTTACCTCGAGGCGACCCTCGTCGGAGGCAGCCGGCAGCCCTAGCCGCTCAGGCTCCCGCCTGCGGCACGAGCACGATCACCGGGATCACGCGGTCGGTCTTCTGTTCGTATTCCGCGAACGCCGGCACCCGCTCGGCCTGGGTGCGGAAGAGACGGTCTCGCTCCTCGCCGGTGACCTCGTTCGCGACGACGTCGATCGTGTCGGTCCCGACCTCGATCCTCGCGTCCGGATGCGCTTTGAGGTTGTGGTACCAGGCCGGGTTGTTCGGCGCGCCGCCCTTCGATGCGAACACGACGTAGCGGCCGCCGTCGGCCTGGTAGGCGAGAGGGTTGATGCGCTCCGTTCCCGACTTCGCGCCCGTGTGATGAAGGAGCAGCAGCGGCAGGCCGTCGAAGCTGCCGCCGACACGCCCTTCGCTGGCGCGGAACTCGTCGATGATCTTGGCGTTGAAGTCTGTGGGCGAGGTGGACATCGCACTCCTTAGGGATCTGCAGGGGTTTGCGCCTGGTTCTGGACCCGACTCTATGGCCGTACCTCACCGTCCAGCGTGGGGTCGACAATCTTCAGGTGAGGGGCGCAGCAACCGACAAATAGGTGTATCCGCAACGCGGCGAGAGCGCATTGATGCCGCGGTCCTTGCCACCGACATTCCTGAAACCTTGCCCCTGAGCTCGATCGCCGAGACGTGCGAGAGCGCGACCAAGAGGCCACGCCGCGCTGGAGATGAACGCCCGTGCGGAGATCGAGCAGGCCCTGGCACGCCACGCGCGCGAGCACGAGGCGCTCGCGCGCCTCAGCCAGATCGCGTTGCGCGAGCACCAGCTCCGCACGCTCATCGAGGAGATCGTCGCGACGGTCATGGACACGCTAGACCTCGAGCTCTGCGGCGATCTCGCGGCTGCGCGAGGACGAACAGGCACTCGACGTCGTCTTCTCGGTCGGCCAGCCGAATCCGCCCGCGGTGCTGCCCATCCACGCCGGTACGCAAGCGGGGTACGCGCTGCGAACCCTCGAGCCGATCGTCAGCGAGGACCTCGACACCGAGACTCGCTTCGACGCGCCGGGGCTGCGGAGCATGGGGATGCGCAGCGGCGTGAGCGCGATCATCGAGGGCCACGACCGGCCTTTCGGCATCCTGAGCGCGCACGCAGGCAGGCCGCGTCGCTTCAGCGCCGACGACGTGAACTTCCTCGTCGCCGTCGCGAACGTCCTGTCCGCCGCCGTGGAACGAAACCGCAAGGAGGAAGCGGCGCGCCACGCGGCGCTGCACGATCCCCTCACCGGCCTTCCCAACCGCACGCTCGCACTCGATCGGCTCGACCTCGCACTCGCCCGCCGTAGGCGCAACGGAACGACGACCGTCGCCCTGCTGTTGATCGACGTCGATCGCTTCACGATGATCAACGAGTCGCTCGGCCACGGGGCCGGCGACGAAGTGCTGCTCGAGCTCGCGGCGCGACTGCGCGAAACTCTGCGCGTCAGCGACACAGCCGCACGACTGAGCGCGGACGAGTTCGCCGTCGTATGCGAGAGCGAAGGCGGAGTGCACGACGTCGTCGAGCTCGCGCGCCGGATCGAGACGGACTTCGGTCGTCCCCTGCAGATGGACGGCGGCGAGCGCGTGTTCAGCGCGAGCATCGGGATCGCCGTCGCCGAGAACATGCGCGACACCGCGTCTTCGATGCTGCGCGACGCCGACGCCGCGATGTACCGCGCGAAGCGTCGCGGCCCCGGCTCCTACGAACTGTTCGACGCGGCCGTGCGCGCGCAGGTGCTCACGCGGCTTCGCACGGAGGCGGAGCTGCGCCACGCGATCTCGGCGGACGAGCTCTGCTTGCACTTCCAGCCGATCCTCGACCTCGCGAGCGGGCGCCCGATCGCTACCGAGGCGCTCGTGCGCTGGCAGCACCCCGAGCACGGGCTCATCCCGCCCCTGGACTTCATCCCCGTCGCCGAGGAAACCGGGCTCATCGCCGACCTCGGCCGCTACGTCCTCGAACGCGCGTGTGAACAGTGTGCGACGTGGCAGCGGCAGCTCGATGCGCCGCTCAAGATCTACGTGAACGTCTCCGGTGCGCAGATCATCAACCCTGCGTTCGTCGACGAGGTCGTTGGGATCGCGACGGGCAGCGGCCTGCTCTCCGGGACGCTCGGCCTCGAGGTGACCGAGAGCGTCCTCGTCGAGGGCGACGGCTCGGCGATCAACGTGCTCGCGGGCTTGCACAAGCACAGCGTGGGTCTGATGCTCGACGACTTCGGGACCGGGTACTCCTCGCTCGGGTACCTCAGGAGCTTCCCCCTCGACGGCGTGAAGATCGACCGCTCGTTCATCGACGGGCTGACCGACGACCGTGAGGACGCGGCGATCATCAGGGCGATCATCGACATGTGCAGCGCGCTCGACCTGACGACGGTCGCGGAGGGCGTCGAGTCTGAAGCGCAACTCGCCCGCCTGCAAACGCTCGGCTGCGACTTTGTGCAGGGCTATCTCCTCTGCCACCCGATGTCCGCAGAGGAGATCACCGGCTTCCTCTCCGGGCGCCTCGTCGCGGGCGATCGCGATCGGCTCGCGAGCGCACCCGCGCCGGGCGGCGGGGCCAGGCGTCCGGCGTTCGTCCCGGGCGCGAACGGCTGAGCGGCGCCGCTTCCGCAAAAAGCCGGTGCGCCGATAGCCTTCGCTCGTGAGCGTGGGAGAAACTGGCGTGCGGTTGCGGCAGGCGGTAGTCGCCGCCGAGGACCTCGAAAGCGTCTGCACCTCGCTGCGCGCGGGCCTTGGACTGGACGCGCCCTTCCATGATCCTGGGGTCGGCCTCTTCGGGCTCACGAACGCCGTATACGCACTCGGCGATTGCTTCATCGAGGTGGTCTCCCCGGCACAGCCCGACACCGCCGCGGGCCGCTACATCGCGCGCCATGGCGGCGACTGCGGCTACATGGTCATCTTCGACATCATGGATCTGGAAGGCGCGCGGGCACGTGCCGCGGAGCTCGGCATCCGCACCGTCTGGCGGGTCGACTTGCCGGATATATCGGGCACCCACCTGCATCCTGCAGACACCCGCGGAGCGATCGTCTCGCTCGACCAGTCCCGGCCGGCCGGCACGTGGCGCTGGGGCGGGCCCGACTGGATCGGGCGCACCAGTGGCGGCGGTCCCGGAAAGCTCGTCGGGGTGACGCTTGCCGTCGAGGACCCCGCGGCGGTCGCCGCGGTGTGGGCGCGCATGCTCGGCGTAAGCGCCCCGGGGGACGACGAGGTTCTACACCTCGACGATGGGGAGGTCCGCTTCGTGTCCACGAGCGAGGGACGCACCGAGGGCCTCGTCGAGATCGCGGTGGAGCTGGCGCGTGGGCGCGACGAGGACGCTCTGATCACGATCGGCGACGCGCGCGTCCGCGTGCGCGCAGCCGGCTAGCGCCTACAGCGCTTCCTGCACATGCCCGCAGTCGGCGACTGCGTACGCCTTCGCGCAATAGGTCTGCGCCTGCCACTTCTGCCTGAAGTGTTCAACAAAGTGCCCGAGCGCCTTCGCTCGGGCGCGGGGCCCGCGCTTACCAGCGGTCACGCGCCGCTGGATCCCGCTCGCAAGCAGCTGCAGTTCGGTGCGCATGAGCAAGTCGGCGACCGTCTCCTTGCTCTCGCGGAGGAACGCGCGGAACTGCCGCAGCTTGGGAAACTGCTGCTTGCGCAGTTGGTCGAACTTGCGTCGCACCGCCGCGCGAGAGACGTGTACGTGACGCGCGCGGGCCTCCCCGCGGACCCAGTCCGCGGAGATGAGGAAGTTCATGACCTGCTGGGTCACTTCGTGAGCGCTCGGCGGGTGGGCTCCGCCCGCGGCGTTCGCGACCTCGCTCCAGTGTTCATAGCTCGCGAGCGTGATCTCCTGTGCGCCGACGCACGCGAGGACCGAAGGCGGCACGCTCGGCGGCGTCGCGGGCGCCGGAGCAGACGGCGGGCACAGCGCCGGCCCCTGCGCGGCGGGAGCCCCGCTCACCGCGAGGCTGGTGAGCGCCGCGCCGAGGAGGCACGCGCTCGCGCATGCCGCCCCTGTCCGCCGACCCCTACCGCCACTGCTCGCTCCCATTGCTCGGCGAACGATACGCCCGGAGCGCGTCGTGCGCCATGGCTGCCGGACGCCGAGCGCCTCAGCGGCTGGCCTCAGGCCGCGCCTCTCCCGGCCAGGTGCCGGTGAACCTGCTGAAGGCTTCGCGTGAGGCCCTGTCGACGACGCCGCGTACGGCGCGAAAGACCGCGCCCTCGATCAGCAGGGCGAGGACGACACGCGGCCAAGACGCGTCACGCTGCTTGGGATCCGGCGGCTGCTGGCGATCGACGAGCGACCACAGGCCCTCGAAGAGCCGCTTGGAGATCGTGCCCGCGAGCAGCCCTCCGATGACGCTGAAGGGAATGAAGAGGATCTTGCTCATGGCGGGAGCTTATGCGCGATGCACCGCGGGCGTCTCGCGCGGGCACTCAGTCGCCCGCGAGACTTACGGGGGGAGGCTGGCCGACAGGCGGCGGGTCTTCGCGCAGCAGCTGGGGCACGGTCACGAGGTGGTAGCCACGCTGGTGCAGGCGCTCGATGATGCGCGGCAGCGCGGCGAGCGTCTGCGAGCGGTCTCCGCCGCCATCGTGGAAGAGGATGATCGCGCCCGGCCGTGCGCCGCTGATCGCCGAGTAGACGATGCGACCGACCCCGGGGCGCTCGTAGTCGCTCGTGTCGACGGTCCACAGGACCATCAGCATCTCGCGCGCGCGAAGGAGACGCAGCGTGCTGGCGTCGAACGAGCCGTAGGGTGGCCGGAAGAGCAACGGGCGCGGCGCGCCAGCTGCCGCGATCGCGTGCGCGGCTTCGTCGAGCTCGCGCGCCTGCTCGGGAGGCGAGAGCTGCGCGAGCAGGGGGTGCGTCTCGGTGTGGTCGCCGATCACCATACCCGCGCGCGCGAGGCGCGCGGTGAGCTGGGGGTACATGCGCACCTCACGACCGATCTCGAAGAACGTCGCCTTCACGTGGAAGCGCTCGAGCGTCGCGAGAATCGGCGCCGTGAACGGGCCCGGCCCGTCGTCGAAGGTGAGCGCGACGTCGCGCTCGCGGGGAGCTCCCTGCGCGACGTAGCTCGTGTAGGAGAGGACGTGGCGGTTGGTCTCGAGCTCCGACGCGAAGGGCGACTGACGGGCGATCGCCGAGCCGTGCTGGCCGCGTGCCGTCCCCGGCGCCCTGCCCGAAGCGCGCTCGCGGGCGCGGTGCGTGTCCGACCCCGAGCTGGCGAGAGCGACGCCGAGCGCAACTACCGCGGCGAGCACCAGACTCGCGCCGAATGCCTGCCGGCGGCGGCGCGACGCGGCGCGGCGAGGGCCCAAGCGCTCCGCCGAGACCGGCGGGGCTCGGCGAGCGCGGTCTTCGCTCGATGAGCCATTCATCGCGAACCGATTCTGCCAACGCGATGGGTTCGCCGACGACACGCCCCTCGTGGCGCGCCCGCGGAGCGCATCAGATGGGGTCAGCCCTACTCATTGCTGCCAGTCTCTACGCCCCGGAGATCGCTACGGACGCAACAAAGGTGTCCGCCGCGTGTTGTAGAAGAAACGTAACTCAAGGGCCATGCGCGTCCTGCCGATAGCTGGCGCGCTGGCAGTTGCCGGCCGCACTGCGGTCCGGCCTATCGGCTCACAAGCAGTTTGACGAATTACAACGGTCATCGGGAGGTCTTGATGCACTCGGTTCCCCGTCCCCGCCGGTCGCTCTCGTGTCGACTCGGCCTTGGTCTCATCGCAGCGCTGACGCTGCTCGCAGGCACCTTCATCGCGGCCGCCGCCCCCGCGGCAGACGCGATCACGGTCGAAAAGATGTTTGCGGGCAACTGCATCGAAGAAAATTGCGGCACCAGCGGCGGTGAAGTTCACGAACCAGACCTCGCCGAATCGGAAGCGAAGGGCTATCGCACGGCGGGCGGCTTCGTCCCGTTCGGCGTTACCGCGTTCCGCTTCGAAACCGAAGTGCTGCCGAGCGAACACGCGGTCATACCGGGTGTGTCGATAGCTCCGAAGGGATTCCTCGAAGGCGAAAGCGCGCGCTTCCTGCGCACGGACGTCTCGCCGGGTGTGGTCACGAACCCGTTCGCCCCCGGTCTCAATCAGTGCCCGAACACGGAAGGCGTGGGATTCAAGGGGGCCGAAATCGAACCCGAATCAGGGCTCAAGCCGGCGTTCTTCATCTATCCCGAAGCACTCGGACAGCAGCCCAACTGCGCGTCCTCCCTAATCGGCGTCAACAAGGTGCTCCAGGTCGTCGAACCGACGGAAGGATCCGAAGAATACATCCAGGTTCCGCTCGAAGGCAGGGTCTACAACCTCGAACCGAAGAGCGGGTTCTCGGCGACCTACGGCGTAAATATCTACACCGGTGCGAAAACGCCGATGATCAATCCCTTCGGCGAGGGCCCGCACGAATACAAGATCTACACGCACACGATCATCGAAGGCAACGTCGAATGGGCATCCGACTACCACGACTACTTCGAAATCCACAACGTCCCTCCGGGCCTCATCGAATCGCGGCTGATCTTCTACGGCAACAAGGAACTCACCGGGTTCACGGGCGAAGAAAACACAGGGATCACACCCAATCTCACGGGTGAACGGACGCTGGTCCGGAACCCGAGCAGCTGTAACCCGCCTGGCCCCGCGACCACCACCAGGCTCAGCGTCGTGACCCTGACCGGCGCGTCCACGTCCCACGAATACCAGGCGCTCGTCGGGACGGAAGCAGCGACGTGCCACGAAGAGACGCCGTTCTCGCCCGCGATGGCGTTCGAACTCAAACCGGAAACCTCGGTGACCGACTCGCCCGACGGGGTCACGGCCGAAGCGACGGTCGAACATCCTGAAGAAGCGACGACGCCGGACGTCGCGGACCTGAAGACCGCGACGATCACGCTGCCGCCTGGTATGACGATGAACCCCTCGGCCGCGGCGGGCTTCGAAGGCTGCACGCCTGCACAGATCGGCATCGGCACGCGCAACGCAGTCACCTGCCCGTCGGGCAGCAAGCTGGGCACGTTCACGCTCGAAGTGCCAACGCTGCCGGAAGGGTCGTTGACGGGGCCGATCTACCTCGGCAAGCCGGCGAGTGGCTCGATCACCGCACCGCCCTACACGATCTACCTCGACGCGGAGTCCGCTCGCTACGGCGTGAAGGTCCGCATCAAGGGGACGATCACACCGAATCCCGTCACCGGTCAGCTCGTGACGACGTTCAGCGAAAATCCGGAAGCGCCCTTCACCAGCGCGAAGCTGCACTTCAACGGTGGGTCGTTCGCGCCGATCGCGAACCCGATCTCGTGCGGCGCCACCGCGGCGGCGGCGGTATTCACCCCGTTCTCGCTCGAAGGCGAAGCGGTCAAGGGATCGCTGCCGTTCGTCGTCAGCGGCTGCGCGGCGCCGCAGTTCTCTGCGCCGCCGCTCTCGCAGAGCCTCGCTGTGTCGCCGAACAAGGGCGGCTCGGAAAGCAACTTCACCTTCACGATCTCGCGGCCCCAGGGCCAGCAGTACATCGGGCAGATGAAGACCGTGCTCCCGCCGGGCGTCGTCGCGAAGATCCCGTCGGTGCCGCTGTGCCCCGAAGCGAACGCCAACGCGGGCACGTGCCCCTCGACCAGCCGGATCGGCCTCGTGCAGGTGCTCGCCGGGTCGGGAGAACCCTTCAAGTTCACCGGCGAAGTGTTCCTGACCGAACACTTCGAAGGGGCGCCGTACGGGCTCGACATCGTGACGCCGACCGCGGCCGGCCCGTTCAACTTCGGGCCGATCAACACGCGTGCGAAGATCAATGTCAACCAGAACACAGCGCAGGTCGAAGTGACGATCGTCAAGAGCACCGTGCAAGGCGCGACGGTCAGTGGGCTGCCCACGATCGTCGGCGGCATCCCGACCCGCATCAGGTCGATCGCCGTCGCGATCACGCATCCCAACTACGTCATCAACCCGACCAACTGCGGGGCGCTCAAGGGTGAATCCATCCTGACCTCGACGCTCGGCACCACCGCGGTCGTGTCCTCGCCCTTCCAGGTCGAAAACTGCTCCTCGCTCGCCTTCAAGCCCGACTTCAAGGCGTCTTCGAGCAGCAAGACCTCGCGGGCCAATGGCGCGAGCCTCAACGTGAACATCACGCAGCCCGCAGGACAGGCGAACATCGCGTCGGTCGTCACGACGCTGCCGAAGCAGCTGCCGTCGCGTCTGACGACGCTGCAGAAGGCATGCGTGCTCGCGACCTTCGAAGCGAATCCGTCCGCTTGCCCGAAGGAATCGAACGTCGGCACGGCGACGGCGGTAACGCCGACGTTGCCAGGCACGATGAAGGGACCTGCGTACATCGTCTCCCGCGGGGCCGCGTTCCCCGACCTCGAGCTCGTGCTCGAAGGCGACGGCGTACGCGTGATCCTCGACGGCAAGACGAACATCAAGAACTCGATCACGACGACGACGTTCGGGTCGAACCCCGACGTGCCGATCAGCAGCTTCGGACTGAAGCTCCCGACCGGCAAGTTCTCGCTGCTCGCCGCGAACGGCAACTTCTGCAAGCCGAAGCTGCTCATGCCCACGACGATCACTGGGCAGAACGGCAAGAAGATCACGCAGAAGACGCACATCGAAGTGAGCGGGTGCCTGCCGATCCTCTCGCACCGCGTGAAGGGCAAGAAGCTGACCTTCACGGTGAAGACGCCGCAGGGCGGGCGCGTGCGGGTGAGCGGCCACGATCTCGGGATCGAGACCCGTCACCTGAAGAAGTCGCAGAAGGTCACGATCACGGTGGCCCTCGCACCGAGCGGCGTGAAGGAAGTGAAGAAGCATCACAAGCTCAAGGTCAAGGTCAAGGTGGGCTTCGTGCCGAAGTCGAAGAACGGCGCGTCGTTCACCTCATACCTAACCGTTACCTTCAAGTGATTCGCGGGGCGACGGAGGACGTCGCCCCGAGCTGGTAGGCCACGACCGGCCCTCTTCGAAGGGCCGGTCGTCTTTAAGGCTGCGCCGGCGGATCGAGCTGCTGCGGCGCGCCGTACTCGGCGAGGCAATCTGGGAGCACGACGCTCGCGTCCTCGCGCTGGCCGTTCTCGAGCAGGGCGACGAACGTCCGGCCGACGGCGACCGCGGTGCCGTTGAGCGTGTGTACGGTCTCCGTGCGCTTCTCACCCTCGCGCCGCGCGCGGATCTCGAGCCGGCGAGCTTGGAAGTCGGTCGTGTTCGAGCACGACGTAAGCTCGCGGTAGCGATCCTGGCTCGGGATCCACGCCTCGCAGTCGTACTTCTTCGCCGCCGAGCCTCCCAGGTCGTTGACCGCGATGTTGACGACCCGGTAGGGGAGGCCGAGCTCGCTCAGGATCTCCTCCTCGATCGAGAGGATGCGCTCGTGCTCCTGCGGCGAGTCCTCAGGCGCTACGAAGCTGAACATCTCGACCTTGTCGAACTGGTGCACGCGGAAGATTCCGCGCGTGTCGCGGCCGGCGGCGCCTGCCTCGCGGCGAAAACAGTTCGAGAAGCCGGCATAGCGCAGCGGCAGCCGCTCGGCCTCGAGGATCTCTGCGTCGTGCAGCGACGCGAGCGCGACCTCCGAGGTGCCCGCGAGGTAGAGCTCGTCGTCGAGCGGGCCGTAGATCTGCTGCTCGGTGTCCGGCAGGAAGCCGGTGCCGAAGAGCGCCCGCTCGCGGACGAGGACGGGCGGGATCACCGGCTCGAAGCCGTGTCCGCGGAGCTTCTCGAGGACCCAGCGTACGAGCGCGAGCTCCACGAGCACGAGCTCGCCACGCAAGTAGGCAAAGCGCGCACCCGAGAGCTTCGCCGCGTGCTCCATGTCGATCCGCTCGCCCGCGAGCGCGAGGTGGTCGCGCGGTGGGAATGCGAACGAGGGCACCTCGCCCACCATGCGCAGCACCTCGTCCTCGGGCCCCTCCGCGGCGCTCGGGTCGGGGAGATTCGGCAGGCGCAACAGCAGGTCGTCGAGCTGCGCCCGGACCTGCGCCGCGCGGTCGTTCAGCGCCTTGACCTCTGCCGAGACCTCCTGCAACGCCGCGAGCTCCGAGCTCACGTCCTCGCCCTGCTTCTTGGCCGTCGCGAGCGCCTCGGACTTCTCGCGCTGGCTCGCGCGCAGGCTCTCGGCGGATGTCGTCGACGCGCGCCACTCCTCGTCCTTCGCAAGTGCCTCGTCGACGAGCGCCGGCAGACCCCCGTCGCGGCGCGCGAGCGCCGACTTCACGTCGTCGGGGTGCTCCCTGATGAGCTTGATGTCAAGCATGCCAACGGGCCTGCGAGGAGTCGCGCCTTACGATCGCGATCGGCGATCCCCCGCGCTCAGCACTACTCGTGCGCGTGAGCACGGGCTGGAGCGGCGGTGCCGCCAGCGCTCGCCGAGCCCGCGCCTTTCGTGGTGGAGCCCGTCGCTCCCGTACTCGACGACGGTTCTTCGGCCGGGATTTCGACGCTCGGGACCTTCGGCGACTTCGTGCCCGCATACGCCGCGAGGAAGTGCGCGATCTTCTGTGCTTCTTCGCCGACGACGATGTTCTGCGGCATGATCACGCCCGAGAACCCGCCGTTGCGGATCGCGAAGAGGACGTTTTCAACGGTCTCGTGGCGGACGTTGAAGTTCGGTCCCTGGTTGCGCAGCCTGTCCTTGACGTTCGTCGCAGAACCCTCCGCGCCGACGACGGCGAGCGTGTGGCACCCCGAGCAGTGTTCGCGGAAGAGCACCGCGCCCTCGTAGTACGGGCTCGAGCGTGGGACGGATATGCCCTGGGTCCCGCACGCGGCGACGCTCGCCGCCCCCAGCATGCACACGAGGGCAAGCGCACCACGCCCGGCGCGTGCCCGTGCGGGTCTGCCTGGGCGATTCAGCACCGGCGCAATATATAGGCAGGGCGCTGCTCAGAAACCGTGCGCCGTGGCCGCCGCACGCAGCGCGAGGAACACGACGACGAGCGCGGAGAGCGTCATCACTCCCATCTCGCGTCGCAACACTGCGCTGACGAGCGCGCGCTGCTCGGGTGCTGCGAGCTCTGCCGCGGCCTGCGGCCCCGCGAGTCCCCGCTGGTCAAGCACCGCCTGAGCAGATGCGGCGCGGAGCTGCTCGGCGATGAACGCGACCGCGATCGGAAGCAGCGCGTAGAGGTAAAAGAGGTGTTCGCTCGAGTACCTGCCCGCGGCGGCGAGGACGCCCACCGCGAGCACGAACGCGAGCGCCGCGAGCTGGCCGACGCGCAGGAGCACCCAGAAGGCGCGGCTTTCCTCCCCGCGGTACCAGCGCCACGCGCCCACGATCGCTGCGAGCGCGTTGAGCACCGCGACGGCCACCGCGCCCCACACGATCGCGGTGTTCACGAGCCCCCCCGCGGGCTGTGCGGGGCGCCTTTCGGATGCCGCTCCCAGTCGGTCATTTCGCACCAATTGCCACTATGTAACACGTTGCCACAAGCGTGATATAAACGCGGACGTGCTTCTCGCCGGAAGTCGGGTAGAGCGGGTTCGGTGGTCCTGAGTGCTTCGCAGCTACCTTCCCGCAATCGTCTTCCTCGTCCTCGGCGGCGCGGTGGGCGGCATCTTCGTCGTACTCAACTCCTTCGTTGGTCCGCGCCAGCAGATCAAGCACAAGCAGGACCCCTACGAGTGCGGGCTGCCTTCCGAGATCAAGCGCGGGATGCGCTTCGGGATCAGCTTCTACCTGATCGCGATGCTCTTCCTCCTGTTCGACATCGAGGTCATCTTCCTCTACCCGATCGCGGTTGAGCTGCGCGCGTTCGGGAGCTACGCGCTCGTCGAGACCGTCGTGTTCATCGTCCTCCTGTTCGTCGCATTCGGCTACGTCTGGCGCCGCGGAGCGCTCCAATGGAGGTGAGCCGCCAGCCGCTGGGCACGGCGGGCGAGGCGGGGGCGACACGCATTCAGAGCCAGACGGCGCGTCAGATGCTGCGCGGCGGACCGGTGACCGGCGCAACGCCGGCGATGCGTGCGGGCATGACCGACGAGGAGCTTGAACGGCACGTCGAAGAGCGGGTGCTCACGACGACGGTCGACAAAGCGGTCGCGTGGGCGCGCTCGAACTCGTTCTTCCCACTCGGCTTCGGCCTCGCGTGCTGCGCGATGGAGTTCTTCCACACGGCGGGCTCGCGGATGGATTTCGCGCGCTTCGGCTACGAGGCGGTCCGCGCGTCGCCCCGCCAGGCAGACCTGATCATTCTCTCCGGCCGCGTGTCGATCAAGATGGCGCCGATCGTGCGCCGGCTCTATGACCAGATGCTCGAGCCGAAGTGGGCGATCTCGATGGGTGCGTGCTGCTCCTCGATGGGTGTGTTCAACAACTACGCGCTCGTGCCCGCCGACAAGTTCATGCCGATCGACGTGCACGTGCCCGGCTGCCCGCCGCGGCCCGAGGCGCTGATGCACGGGATCCTCAAGCTGCGTGACCTCGTGCAGGAGAACCCCAAGTCGGGCTGGCGGGAGCGCTACGACGCGCTCGGCACCGAGGAGGTCCTGCCGGCCGCCGCACAAGAGACGTCGGTGAGCGTGTTCCGCAAAGGGAACTGACGCGTGCCCGACGCAACTGGATTGGAGCTGATAGCCCAGGAGCTCGAGGCCTCGGCGGACGTAGGCTCCGGCGCGGTGCTCGGCACGCTGCACTTCCGCGAGCGCGCAACGTTGACGGTCGACGCGGGGCGGATCGCCGCCGTGCTCGAGCACCTGCGTGCTCGCGGCTACGCGTTCCTCGCGAGCGTCCACGGCGTCGACTACTACCCGGAGGAGCCTCGCCTCGGCGTGATCTACGAGCTGCTCGACATGAAGCGTCGGGATCGCATCTCGGTGAAGCTCCGTGTCGACACGAGCGCCCCGGACGTGCCTTCGATCACGCCCTCCTGGCCGACCGCAAACCATCAGGAGCGCGAGATCTACGACATGTTCGGAGTGACGTTCCACGGTCACCCCGACCTGCGCAGGATCCTCATGCCGGAGGACTACGAGGGCTTTCCGCAGCGGCGCGACTTCCCGGTCGGCGGCGAGCCGGTGCTCTTCACGTACAACGACACGCCCACGCTGGGATCGCCCGAATGAGCACGCTCTCGGACTATCGCAAGCGTGAGGAGGACATCACGCTGAGCCCCGTTGAGCAGCAGGTCGAGGAGCGGCTCGCGGGGGACTGGGGCGGCGGCCGTACGAGCGAAGAGCTGCTGACGCTGAACCTCGGGCCACACCACCCGGCCACGCACGGCGTGCTGCGGCTGATCGTCGAGCTCCAAGGCGAGGTGGTGCGTGCGATCAAGCCGATCATCGGCTACGTGCACACGGGCATCGAGAAGACCGCCGAGGACAAGTCCTACTGGAAGGTGATCCCGGTCGTCGAGCGCATGGACTACCTCTCCTACTACTTCAACGCGCTGGCCTTCTGCGGTGCCGTCGAGACGCTGCTCGAAGTCGAGGTCCCGAAGCGCGCGCAGTACTTGCGCGTGATTCACCTCGAGCTCAACCGCATCGCGTCGCATCTGGTGTGGCTCGGCACGAGCGCGCTCGACCTCGGCGCCAGCTCGCCCTTCCTGTACTGCATACGCGACCGCGAGCTGATCCTCGACCTCTTCGAGCAGTCCTCCGGCCAGCGCATGCATACCCGCTACTTCCAGGTTGGCGGCGTGATCGAGGACATCCCGCGCGGATTCGAGACGAAGTTGCGCGAGTTCCTCGCGGTGATGCCCGAGCGCGCAGACCAGTACGGCGCGATCCTGCGCGCGAACGAGATCGTCCTCAAGCGCCTGCACCAGACGTGCACACTGGGCGCCGACGAGCTGCTCGCGCTCGGCGTCACCGGCCCGCTGCTGCGCGCGTCTGGCAACCCCTGGGACCTGCGCAAGGCGACCCCCTACTCCTCCTACGAGGAGTTTGACTTCAAGATCCCTGTGGGCACGATCGGCGACAACTACGACCGCTTCGCGGTGCGCCTCGCGGAGATCTACGAATCGGTGAAGATCATCGAGCAGGCGCTCGACGGCCTCCCGGAGGGGCCCCACATCACCGCCGACCGCAAGGTCGCGTTGCCTCCGCGCCACGAGCTCGCGACGTCGATGGAGGCGCTCATCCACCACTTCAAGCTCGTCACGGAGGGTTACCGCGTGCCGCCGGGCGAGGTCTACTACCCGATCGAGTCTCCGCGCGGCGAGCTCGGCTGCTTCGTACGCTCGGACGGCTCCTCGAAGCCCGCGCGCGTGCACATGCGCGACCCTTCGTTCGTGAACCTGCAGGCGCTCTCGCCGATGGTCGAGGGCGACTACATCGCGGACCTCATCGCGACGGTCGCGATGCTCGACCCGATCCTCGGCGGGATCGACCGCTGATGGCGACCAACGGCGCTCCCGCTGTCGCTCGCTTCGGCCACGGCTCGCGCGTGCCCGGGTGGGACGAAGCGGCCGACCTCGCGAAGGACCCCGCGGAGATCCCGGATCCGGCGACGACACCGGTCCCGGAGGCGCTGCGGCGCGAGATCGAAGCGCACATGGAGAAGTACCCCGACCGCCACTCGGCGGCGATTCCGGCGCTCGCCGCTGCGCAACGCGTGCACGGCTGGTGCTCACCGGAGGCCATCGAGCAGGTCGCAAGCGTGATGCGGGTCACGCCCGCCTATCTCGAGTCGGTCGCGACCTTCTACGACATGCTGATCACCGACCGGGCCGCTGCCGGTCGAGCACCACGAGGTCTACGTATGCACGAACATTTCGTGCTCGCTGCGCGGCGCAGACGCGATCTTCTCCGCGATGCTCGAGGCGGCCCACGGCGAGCCCGCTCTGGACGTGCGCTCTTTCGAGTGCCTCGGCGGGTGCGAGCTCGCGCCGATGGCCTCGATTGACGGCGTCTACGTGGGGCCGCTGGAGACCCCCGACGTGCAGGAGATCCTCGACGCGGTGCGCGAGAACCGCCCCGTGCTCCCCGACAAGCAGCTCGCGGTCCGCCCGTGCGCCGATCCCGCCGCCGCCGAGGGGCCGCCACGCAAGGGAAAGGGCAAGGCCAAGAAGGCGGGGCCAGTGAAACTGCTGCTCGTGGGCATCGACGAGCCGGGACTGAACACGCTCGACGTCTACCGCGCGCGAGGCGGCTACGAGGGGCTCGAGAAAGCGCTCGCGATGACTCCCGAAGCGGTGCTCGCCGAACTCGAAGCGTCGGGCTTGCGCGGCCGCGGCGGCGCGGGGTTCCAAACGGGCAGGAAGATCTCCTTCCTCCCCAAGGGCGCGCAGCAGAAGTACCTCGTCTGCAACGCGGACGAGTCCGAGCCCGGGACCTTCAAGGACCGCGAACTGATGCAGAAGTCCCCGCACATGCTGCTCGAGGGCGTGGCGATCGCGTGTCACGCGGGCGAGATCGAGCGCGCATTCATCTACGTCCGCGGGGAGTACGCGTTGCAGGCCGACATCCTCGAAGCGGCGCTGGACGAAGCGCGCGAGGCGGGGGTGCTCGGCGAGCTGCCGATCGTCATCCACCGCGGCGCCGGTGCGTACATCTGTGGCGAGGAGACGGCGCTGCTTGACTCGCTCGAGGGCAAGCGGGGCAACCCGCGGCTGAAGCCCCCTTTCCCCGCGATCCAGGGCCTCTACGAGAGCCCGACGCTGATCAACAACGTCGAGACCCTCTCGACGGCGCCGACGATCATCCGCATGGGCGGCGCCGAGTACGCGAAGCTCGGCACGGAGACCTCGACGGGGACGAAGGTCGTCTCGGTCTCCGGCCACGTGCAGCGGCCGGGCAACTACGAGGTCGAGCTCGGCACTCCCTCGCGCGAGATCATCTTCGGCCTCGCGGGCGGCCTTCCTGAGGGCCACTCGGTGAAGTGCTGGTTCCCGGGCGGCTCCTCCGCGCCGGTGCTTACGGCCGACGAGCTCGACCTCGCGTACGACTTCGAAACGCTCGCGAAGGCGGGCTCGATGCTGGGGTCGGGCGCGATCATCGTCGTCGACGACTCGACACCGATCCTCGAGGTCGCGATAAAGGTCGCGAAGTTCTACGCGCACGAGTCGTGCGGCAAGTGCACGCCCTGCCGCGAGGGCACCAATTGGACGGTGAAGATGCTCGAGCGGATGGCGAGCGGCCAGAGCACGCCGATGGACCTCGAGATCATGGCGAGCGTCCAGGAGAACATCATCGGCAACTGCCTCTGCGTGCTCGGCGACTCGATGGCGATGCCGATCGGCTCGATGATCAAGCGCTTCCGGCCCGAGCTCGAGGAGCACATCGAGCGCGAGCGCGCGCGGGCCGAGCGCGAGCTCGCAGCGTCCACGGGCGGCCTGCCCGGCGAAGAGGCGCTCGCGGCGCAGGGGGTCGCGTGATGGCGCGCCCGCAGACCAAGCTCATCACGTTCACGATCGACGGCCTCGAGGTGCAGGCGCCCGAGAACACGATGCTCGTGGACGCCGCGAAGCACGGCGACGTCGAGATCCCCGTCTTCTGCTACGAGCCCAAGCTCGGGAACCCGGTCGGCGCGTGCCGCATGTGCCTTGTCGAGATCGAAGGCATCCCGAAGCTACAAACCGGCTGCTCGACGCCGGTGAAGGACGGGATGGTCGTCAACACCCAGGCCGACGCCGTGCGCACTGCGCAGGAAGCGGTCGTGGAGTACCTGCTCGTCAACCACCCGCTCGACTGCCCCGTGTGCGACAAGGGCGGCGAGTGCCCGCTGCAGGACATCTCCTTCGGGTGGGGCCCTGGCCGCTCGCGCGCGATCGAGCCCAAGCGCCATTTCCGCAAGCCGCTAGAGCTCTCGCCGCTCGTCGCGATCGACCGCGAGCGCTGCATCCTCTGCTACCGCTGCGCGCGCTTCTCGCAGGAGGTCGCGCAGGACAACCAGCTCGTGCTCGTCGAGCGCGGCGCGCACTCCTACATCGACACGTTCGACGGGCATCCCTACGTCGCGCCCTTCTCGGGCAACATCACCGAGCTCTGCCCGGTGGGCGCGCTGACGTCGATCCCGTACCGCTTTCGAGCGCGCCCGTGGGACATCGAGGGCGCGGGGTCGATTTGCACGCTCTGCCCTGCGCAGTGCAACATCCGCTTCACCGTGCGCGACGAGCGCGTCATGCGCGTGCTGGCGCGCGACCATCCCGAGGTCGACGACGGCTGGTTGTGCGACAAGGGCCGCTTCGCCTACCAATCGATTCATGTCGACGAGCGCGTCACGGAGCCGCTCGTCCGCGACGGCGGCACGCTGCGACCCGTCTCGTGGGAGCGTGCACTCGAGCATGCGGCGTCTGCGTTGAAGCGCTCACGCGGCAAGGTCGCCGCGCTCGCAGGGTCGCAGAGCAGCAACGAGGAAGGGTTCCTGCTCGCGCGGTTGATGCGCGAGGGCCTCGCGAGCGAGCACGTAGACACGCTCGCGGGCACCGACCCCGCCATGCGCCACCGGCTCGCGCTCCCGGACCTCCAGGCGCGCGTGAGCGACCTCGAGTTCGCGAGTGCCGTGCTCGTGATCGGCACGGAGCCCGTCGACGACATGCCGATCCTCGACCTGCGCATCCGCAAGGGCGTCACGCGCCGGCACGTCACGCTTGCGGTCGCGACCTCGCGGCCCTCCGCGCTCGATCCGCTCGCGACGAGCTCGACCCGCTACGCGCCGGGCGCGGGCGCCGCCTTCCTGCACGCACTTGCGGGCGCGCTCGAGGGCAAGCAGGAGAGCGCGGCGCTCAAGAGCGCGGGCGTGTCGCAGAAGGACGTCGATGCGCTCGCAAAGCTGCTCGGCGCGGGCGAGGACGACGTCGTGGTGCTCTACGGCGAGCGCGTGCTCTCGAGCCCCGGGCCCGCCGCCGGCGCGCTGCTTCGCATCGCGCGCTCGCTTTCGCTGCAAGAGCGACCCGCGGGGCCCGCGAGCGCGCGTGGGCTGCTCGGCGTACCCGCGGGCGCGATCAGCAACGCGCGGGGGCTGCTGGAGGCGGGCGTCGCACCGGGCTACGGGCCCGGATACGTCGCGCGCGAGGCCCCCAAGTCTCCTCGGCGCGGGAGATCGGGAACCTGCTCGCCGACGGGCAGCTCGAGGCGCTCTACCTGCTCGCCGGCGACCCACTGCGCGCCGAGCTGCCGCGGCGGAGCTTCGAGCGCGGGATGGCACATGCTCGCGCCGTGATCGCGCACGCGGAGTTCCTCACGGAGGGCATCCGCGAGCACGCAGACGTCGTCTTCCCCGCCGAGTCCTACGCCGAGAAGGACGGCACGACCGTGCATCCTGACGGACGCCTGCAACGCCTGCGCCCCGCGATCGCGCGGCAGGGCTCGACACGCCCCGGCTGGTGGGTGATCGCCGAGCTCGCGAGCCGGCTCGAGCTCGACCTCGGCGTCTCGCCGGTCGCACACGCCGGACGTGCCGCGATCGACGTCGACTCCGATCGTGCGCGGGCTCGCGACGACGGCAGCATCCGATCAGCTCTTCGCGTCGGTCCCGATCTACGCGGGCCTCACGCTCGACGAGATCGGCGGGCGAGGCGTGCGCTGGCAGGATCGCGATGCTGCCGCCGCCTTCCCGGAGCCTCCCGAAGCCGATGAACGCGCCGAAGCGCTGCCTGAGTTGCCTGCGCCGAACGGCGCGCTGCGGCTCGGCCATTTCCGCTCGATCTGGGTCGCGCCCGAGGTCGAAGCGTCGCCGGCGCTCAAGTTCGTGCAGCCTCGCCAGCTCGCCGAGCTCTCGCCCGCCGACGCGGAGCGGCTCGGCGTCGCCGACGGCGAGCGCGTGGTCGTGGGGACAGACGAGAACGCCGTCCGCGCGACCGTTGCGCTGCGCGCCGAGCGCGCCCGCCGGCACCGTGTTCCTCCAGGACGCTCTCGGCGCCGACAGCGCAAGCGAGCTCGAGAGCCCGCTCGTGGAGATCCGGCCGGAGCGCGACTCCTGATGCTCGCGGTCGTCGGCTACTACGAAGAATGGTGGATCCAGATCCTCAAGGCGCTCATCATCTTCATCGTCGCGCTCAGCCTCGTGCCGCTCGTGCTGGTCGCCGAGCGCAAGCTGCTCGGGCGCTTCCAGAACCGCTACGGGCCCAACCGCGTCGGCCCCTATGGGCTCATGCAGCCGCTCGCGGACATCGTCAAGCTGCTCACGAAGGAGCAGTTCCGGCCCCGCACCTCCGTCGGCTTCCTCTTCGCGCTCGCGCCCGTCATCTCGATCCTCACCGCCGTCGCTGCGTTCGCGCTGATCCCCTTCGGCGACGTGCAGAACATCTTCGGGACGCCCGTGGGCCTCTACGGCGTCGACGTCTCGATCGGGCCGCTGTATCTCTTCTCCTTCAGCGCGATCGCGTTCTACGGGATCATGCTCGGCGGCTGGTCCTCGGGCTCGAAGTACTCATTCCTCGGCGCGATGCGCGGCGCGGCGCAGCTGATCTCCTACGAGGTCTCGCAGGCGCATCGCGCTCGTGGGCGTGATCTTCACCGCGCAGACGCTCTCGCTCACGGGCATCGTCCACGCGCAGGGCGGCATGTGGTACTTCATCCCGCAGTTCGTGGGCTTCATCGTGTTCCTCGTCGCGAGCTTCGCGGAGACGAACCGCACGCCCTTCGACGTCACGGAGGCCGACGCCGAGCTCGTCGCCGGCTACAACACCGAGTTCGGCGGTGGGCGCTTCGCCTCCTACTACTTCGCCGAGTACCTGAACGTGCTCGTCGTCTCGGGCATCACGGCGACGGTCTTCCTCGGCGGCTGGCTGCTGCCGTTCGGCATCCACCCGCCGGGGTGGGTCGATCCCCTCGTCGTGCTCGCGAAGATGGCGATCGTCACGTTCCTCTTCATCTGGATCCGCGCGACGCTGCCGCGCCTTCGCTACGACCAGATCATGAGCCTCGGCTGGAAGGTGCTGCTCCCGCTCGCGACGCTCAACGCGCTCGTGACGGCGATCGTCGTGGTGGTGGTGCACTGATGGCCGGCTCTTGGCAGGCCGGCGCGATCCGCCGAGGGCGCCGCGAGCCTGCACGTCGAGACGTGGGAGCCCGGCGAGGACGTCATCGCGGTCCAGCGCGCTCCGCGGCCGAGCGCGACGCGCAGCGCTTGGCGCGCGTTCGTCGAGACGATGCGCGGGATGAAGACGACGTTCGGCGGATCATCGAAGGCCCGGTGACGATCCAGTACCCGGAGGAGAAGGTCGCCGTGTATCCGCGCTTCCGCGGTCGCCACAAGCTGCACCGCTTCGAGGACAGCGGCGCTCGAGAAGTGCGTGGGCTGCTCGCTTTGCGCCGCGGCGTGCCCAGCCGACTGCATCCGCGTCGTCGCGGCCGAGAACACGCCCGAGAACAGGGTCTCCGCGGGCGAGCGCTACGCGGCGGTCTACGAGATCAACATGTCGCGCTGCATCTTTTGCGGCTACTGCGAGATCGCGTGCCCGTTCGACGCGATCACGATGGGCCACGACTACGAGCTCTCCGACTACGACCGCTCCGACCTCATCTTCACGAAGGAGATGCTGCTCGCGGAACCGCTCGAGCGCGCGCCGCTGCGCAGGGAGGGCGAGTAGTGAGCGCGGTCCTCTTCTTCATCGCGCGCCATCGGCGCGATCGCGGGCGCGACCGGAGTGGTGCTGATGCGCGACCCCTTCTTCAGCGTGCTCTCGCTCGTCGGGCACCTGCTCTCGCTCGCGTCGCTCTTCCTGCTCCTGCTCGCGGAACTCGTCGCCGCGGTGCAGGTCGTCGTCTACGCGGGCGCCGTGATGGTGCTCTACGTCTTCGTGGTCGCCTACATCGGCGGCGAGGAGGCGTCGCTGAGCGAGCGCCTGCGCGGCTCGGGGCGCGGTCAGCCAGGGCCTGCGCGTGGGCGCCGTCGTCGTCGGGCGTCGCGCTCTTCACCGAGCTCCTGATCGCGCATGCTCGGCACAGGCCTGAAGGCGA
This sequence comes from uncultured bacterium, assembly GCA_963768005.1. Taxonomy (GTDB): domain Bacteria; phylum Actinomycetota; class Thermoleophilia; order Solirubrobacterales; family Solirubrobacteraceae; genus Palsa-744. Next base: position 11,332 of record CAVYGD010000005.1, on the reverse strand, counting down.
TCGACACGAAGGGCGCGCCCTATGCTCCGGGGCCGCGCACGCTACGGCACCCCCGCGTATATCGGCAACCTGCTGCTCACCCGCTTCCTGCTCGCCTTCGAGATCGCCTCCTTCCTGCTGCTCGTCGCCGCCGTCGGCGCCGTCGTGCTCGCGGGGCGGATCGCGAGCGGATCGCCCGCGGAGTTTCGGGCGGACGCTGCCCAGGCCGAGAGCGAATTGCGCACGTGAACATCGCGTGGTACCTGCCCGTCTCCGCGATCGTCTTCTCGCTCGGCGCTGCCGGTGTGATCGCGCGGCGCAACCCGCTCGTGGTTCTGCTGTGTCTCGAGCTCATGCTCAACGGCGCGAACCTCGCGCTCGTTGCGTTCGCGCGCATGTGGGGTAACGGCGACGGCCAGATCCTCGCGCTCGTCGTGATGACCGTCGCGGCGTGCGAGGTCGCGATCGGGCTCGGCATGGTGGTCGCGCTCTACCGCCGCCAGATCCCGGAGGACGTTGACGAACTGAGGGAGCTGCAGGGTTGAGGGCGCAAGGAGCGCGCCGTTGAGCGCGACGACGTTCGGGTGGCTCGCGCTCGCATGCCCGCTCGCGGGGATGCTGGTCATCGCGCTCGGCTGGCGCGCGCTCGCGCATACGCCGCCGCGCACCGCCGGCTGGATCGCGACCGGCCGCGATCTTCCTTTCCTTCCTCGCGTCGCTCGGCGCGTTGATCTCGCTCCAGGGCCATGTGCCGGCTCACCGCGAGCTCACCTCGACGCTCTGGGACTACTTCGTAACCGCGGGCGTCAACGCGCGCGTGTCGATCCTCGTCGACCCGCTCTCGGTCTTCATGCTCCTCGCGGTCTCCGGGCGTCTCGACGCTGATCCACCTGTACTCGATCTCCTACATGGAAAAAGACCGCGGCTTCACGCGCTACTTCGCCTACCTCAACTTCTTCGTCTTCTCGATGCTGCTGCTCGTGCTCGCCGGCAACTTCGCGCTGTTGATCGTGGGCTGGGCGTTCGTAGGCGCCGCGTCATACCTGCTGATCTCCTTCTGGTACCGGCGTACGACGGCGACACGCGCAGGCATCAAGGCGTTCGTGATCAACGTCGTCGGCGACGTCGGGCTCGTGCTCGGCACGTTCTTCATCTTCAAGCACACCGGCACGCTCGAATTCCTCGGCGCGTTCCGCGCCGCGCCGCACGTGTTCACGCGCGGCGGCGCCGACATCACGGCCGCGTGCATCCTTCTGCTCGTGGGCGCGTTCGCGAAGTCCGCGCAGATCCCGCTGCACACGTGGCTCCCAGACGCGATGGAGGGACCAACGCCGGTCTCGGCGCTGATCCACGCGGCGACGATGGTCACGGCCGGCGTTTACCTGATCGCCCGCATGCACACCTTCTTCGAACTCGCGCCCGCCGCGCAGGACGTCGGCGCGGTGATCGGCGCGTGCACGCTGCTGATCGCGGGCACGATCGGCGCTCGTGATGACCGACATCAAACGCGTGATCGCGTACTCGACGATGTCGCAGATCGGCTACATGATCATGGGCGTCTCCGTCGGGCGCCTACGCGGCTGGGCTCTTCCACCTGATGACGCACGCCTTCTTCAAGGCGCTCCTGTTCATGGCGGCGGGCTCGGTGATCGGCGCGATGGCGGGCGAGCAGTCGCTGAACCGTATGGGCGGCTTTCGCAAAGCGCTGCCGTTCACCTATGTGAGCTTCCTGATCGGCGGCCTCGCGCTCTCCGGCATCCCGCCGTTCTCGGGCTTCTTCTCCAAGGACGAGATCCTGCTCGCAGCGGGGGAACGCGGCGGCTGGCACTGGGGGCTTTACGTCGCGGGCTACCTCGGCGCGTTCCTGACCGCGATCTACACCTTCCGCATGATCTTCCGCGCCTTCCACGGTGAGCCTGTCGCGGAGGCGCGGGAGCTCGAAGAAGGCCATCTGCACCACGCGGCGGTTCCGACCAACCCGGATACCGGAGAAGAGGAGGACACAGACGTCGGCTTCCCCGGCCCACACCACGCGATCGCGGAGCGCTCGTGGCCGATGAAGATCGCAATGGGGCTGCTCGCGCTCGGCGCCGTCGGTATCGGGCTGCTGCAGATCCCGCGCACGGACTTCGTCATCGACGACTTCCTGAAGCCGACGTTCGCGGGCGCAGCGACGCACACGGCGCACGAACACATCCCGCTGCTCGTGCTCGGCCTCACGCTCGGGCACCGCGCTCGGCCTGCTCGGCATCGGCCTCGCCTACTACGTGTGGGTGCGCCGGCCGGGCACCGCCGCGGTCGTCCGCGCAGCGCCTGCCGCTCCTATACACGCTGCTCGCGAACAAGTGGTACTTCGATGAGCTGATCGAAGCGCTGATCGTGCGGCCCGGCCGCGGCGGCCGGGCGCTTCGCGAGCGGCACCTTCGAGCGCGTCTCGTCGAGGGGGCGATCGTCGGCGGCACGGAGGCGATCGTGAGCGCTTCCTCGACCGCGATCCGCGCGCTGCAGAACGGCCTCTTGCGCTACTACGCGGCTCTGCTCACGCTCGGCGTGGGCGCCGTCGGCCTCTACTTCCTCGTGCGCGCCTGATGCCCCCGCTCTCGCTGCTCATATGGCTTCCGGCCGCAAGCGGCCTGCTCGGAGCACTCGTCCCGAGCCGCGGCGAGCACGCGAGCGCGGGCACGAGCTCGTCGGAGCGTCGTCGCGCTCGCCGGCGCTGTCGCGACGCTCGGACTCGCCGCCTGGGTGATCGTTGGCTACAAGCCCGGGCGCCGCGCTCAGCGACGTCACGAACGTCGTTTGGATCGGCGCGCTCGGCATCCACTACAAGCTCGGCGTCGACGGCCTGAACGCGTTCCTCGTGGGCATGACCGCGCTCCTTTTTGCCGCGGCGGTGCTCGCAAGCAACGTGCGCATGCGCAGCGAGCGCCCCGCGCGCCCGCGCCTCTTCTACTTCCTCCTGCTGCTCTCGGAGTCCGCCGTGCTGGGCGCGTTCCTCGCGCAGGACCTCGCGCTGTTCGTCGCGTTCTTCGACCTGATGCTGATCCCCTTCTACTTCATCATCGGCATCTTCGGCGGCGCGCGAGCGCGTGCGCGCGACGCTGAAGCTCGTGATCTACACGTTCGTGGGCTCGCTGCTGATGCTCGCCGCGGCGATCGCGACGGGCGTGCTCGCCTCGCAGGAACACGGCACGCCGCTGACGTTCGTGCTCTCCAGCCTCCAGCACCTGCCGCTCGCGCGCGGCTCGCAGGAGTGGATCTTCCTCTTCTTCGCCGCCGCCTTCCTCGTGAAGATGCCGGCGTTCCCGCTGCACGGCTGGATGCCCGACGGCTACCGCGCGATGCCGACCGAGGTCGTGATGGTCTTCTCGGGCGTGCTCTCGAAGGTCGGCGCGTACGGCTTCCTCGCGATCGTGCTCCCGCTCTACCCGCAGGCGTCGGTGCACTTCCAGACGCTGATGCTGCTGATCGCGCTCGCCTCGATCCTCTACGGCTCGGCGGTCGCGTTCACGCAGACCGACGCGCGCCTGATTGCCGGCTTCTCCTCGGTCGCGCAGCTCGGCTTCATCACGCTTGGGATCTTCTCGCTGCAGCCACAGGGCGCCCAGGGCGCGCTGCTCGGGATGCTCAACCACGGCCTCGTCGTGGCGCCCGTCTTCTTCATCATCGCGCTGCTCGCGAAGCGCGCGGGCGGCTCGGAGGACATCCGCGACATGGGCGGGATCGCCTTCCGCGCGCCGGTGCTCGCGACGCTGTTCCTGATCGTCTCGCTGGCAACGCTCGCGATGCCTGGCTCCGCGAACTTCGCCGGCGAGTTCCTGATCCTGCTCGGCGTCTTCAAGGCAAAGCTCGTGATCTCGATCATCGCCTTCTCGGGGGTCGTGATGGCTTCGGTCTACGCGCTGCGCCTGTTCATCCGCACGATGCAGAACCGCGTCGGGCCGAAGGTGCATCGCGCGAGATCACGCTCGGCGACCGCGCGGTGCTCGCTCCGCTGCTCGCCGCGATCCTCTTCTTCGCCTTCTACCCGCAGAGCTGCGCTTCACCGCTCCGAAGGCTCGGTCTACACCTCGCTCGCCTCGGCGCGCGCGGCACTGCGCGAACCCTCGCACCCCACGGAAAGCGCCGCGGCCGCGACACCCGCCGCGCCGACAACCGAAACCGGAGCTGAAAGCGAGGGCGGCGGCGAAGAAGCCGCCGGCTCGGCGGAAGGGGCGAGCGGGTCAGAAGGCCCGAGCGCGGCGCGAGAAAGGCTCAGGAAGCGATGACCGCGTCCCTCGTTTCCGTCCTGGCGACGCTGAAGGGCCCGCATATCAACTTCGCGGGGCTCTCGCCGCTGATCGCGCTGCTCGCCGGCGCGGTGATCGTGCTCGTCGCCGGACTCTTCTTCGGCCCGGGCGGCGGGCGCAAGGCTGCGAGCGTCGGCGAGGGGCTGAGCGCGGATGGCGAAGCGACGCACTCCGATGAACGCGGGGGCATGCGCGCCGCGCTGCGCTCGTGGTGCCGGGGCTCGCGATGACGGCGCTCGCGACGGCGCTCGGCCTGACGATCTGGCAATGGAACGCGCAGGAGTCGATCGTCTCGGGCGCGCTGCGGATCGACGACCTCGCGCTCGTCCTGAACGTGATCCTGATCGCGGGCGGCGCCTGCACGGTCCTGCTCGCGCTGCGCTCGCACGCCGGCCGCGGGCCCGTGCAGGGGGAGCTCTACGCGCTCATGCTGAGCTCGATCGCGGGCATGTCGATCCTTGCGAGCGCGCAGAACACGGTGATCGTGTTCCTCGGGCTCGAGCTGCTCTCGATCCCGCTCTACGTGCTGTGCGCGATCGAGCGCACGAGCGAGCGATCGCTCGAGTCGGGGCTGAAGTACCTGATCATCGGATCGGTCGGCTCCGCGACCCTGCTCTATGGGATCGCGCTGGTCTACGGCATCACCGGCGCAACCGACTTCGCGGCGATCGCGCAGGCGATCTCGGCGCGCGAACTCGCCGAGCGACACGATGCTGCTGGGCGGCATCGCGCTGTGTGTCGCGGGCCTCTGCTTCAAGGCCTCGGTCGCGCCGTTTCACCAGTGGACGCCCGACGTCTACGAGGGAGCGCCCACCCCGATCACAGCCTTCATGGCGGTCGCGACGAAGGTCGCCGCGCTCGGCGTCTTCCTGCGCCTCTTCGACGTCGCGCTGATCGGCGCGCAGTCGACGTGGGCTCCTGCCGTCGCGGTGCTCGCGACGATCACGATCATCGTCGGCAACGTCGGCGCGCTCGGGCAGGCGTCGCTCAAGCGGATGCTCGCGTGGTCCGCCGTGGCGCAGGCGGGCTACATGCTCGCGGGCGTCGTCGTCTCGACGCAGCTCGGCGTGCGCGCGACGGTCTTCTACCTCGCCGCCTACCTGTTCATGAACATGGCGGCCTTCGCGGTCGTGCTCGCGCGCGAGCGCGAAACCGACGCTCGGCGACTCGCTCGACGCGGTCGCGGGCCTTGGACGCACGCGACCGCTGCTCGCGCGTCCCGATGACGCTCTCGATGCTCGCGCTCGCGGGGATCCCCGCGACCGTCGGCTTCGTCGGCAAGTTCTTCCTGATCGACGCCGCCGTCGCCAACGGCTACACCTGGCTCGGCGTGGTGATCGTGATCGGCTCGATGATCTCGCTCGGCTACTACCTCCCGGTGGTCGCCGCGATGTGGATGCGCGAAGCGCCCGGGCCGGGAGCGCAGCGTGCCGGCGACGGACTGTGAGCGCCGCGGGCGGCCCGCTGCCGGCGATCGCAGGCGGCGCGCTGCCGCCGATCGCCGGCGGCTCACCCGAGCTCGAGGCCGCGGGTGAGGCGCAGGCGCTCGGAGCCGGCTGCGGCTCGCAGCCCGAGGTCGTGCTCGTGGCGCTCCTCGCGGGCGCGGCGACGCTCTTCTTCGGGATCATCCCTGGGCCGCTCTTCGACCTCGTGCAGAAGGCGTCGGGCGCGGCCTCGGGCTCTTCTAGACCCGCCCGCTCGCCTCGGCGGCCGCTTCGGCTTCGCCGAGCTGGCGCTCGATGAGTCGAGCCCTGCAGTCCCAGAAGCCGGGGTCGGCGATGTCGACGTCGACGATCCGCGCGAGCTCCTCGGGCGAGCGCGAGCCGCCCGCCGCGAGCAGCTCGAGGTATTGCGGCACGAACTCCGCCCCGCGCTCCTCGTAGCGCTCGTAGACGGAGAGCGCGAGCAGCTGGCCGTAGGCGTAGGCGTAGACGTAGCCCGGCGTGTCGATGAAGTGCGGGATGTAGGACCACCACGCGCGGTAGCCGTCGGTGAGCTCGACCGAGTCCCCCATCAGCTCCTCCTGGCTCTCGGCCCAGAGCTCGCCCAGGCGCTCGACGGAGAGCTCCCCCTCCTCGCGACGCGCGTTGTGCGCGAGGTCCTCGAAGCGGTTCATCGCGACCTGGCGGAAGACCGTCGCGATCTGGTCCTCGAGGCTTTCCGCGAGCAGCGCGAGCCGCGACTCCGGCGCGGCTGTCCTGCTCGAGCAGGCGCGCGAAGACGATCGTCTCGCCGAACACCGACGCGGTCTCGGCGAGCGTCAGCGGCGTGTGCTGATGGAAGATCCCCTGGCGCGCGGCGAGCGTGAAGTGGACCGCGTGGCCGAGCTCGTGGGCGACCGTCAGCACGTCGCGGCGGCGAGAGGTGTAGTTGAGCAGCACGTAGGGATCGACGCTCGGGACGGCGGCCGCGCAGAAGGCGCCGCCGCGCTTGCCGGGACTGCACCGGGGCGTCGACGTGGCGCTCGTCGAAGAGCGCGCGCGTGATCTCGCCGAGCTCGGGGGCAGAACGACTCGTAGCAGTCGAGCACGAGGTCGCGGGCCTCGCCGAAGGCAGAAGCGCTTGTCGTCCTCGGTGATCGACGCCATGCGGTCGTAGTCGCGTAGGCGCTCGAACCCGAGCAGGCGTGCCTTCAGCCGGTACCAGCGCCGCGGCAGCTCGTAGCGGCAGCGCACCGCTTCGAGCAGCGCCTGCACGGACTCGTCGCTCACCTCGTTGGCGAGGTTGCGCGCCGCGAGCCAATTGCGGGTAGCGGCGCAGCCGATCGTCCACCGCCTTGTCCAGCGAGCAGCGTGTTCATGATGTAGCGCGCGCGTGCGCAGGCCGGGCGCGAGCGCCGCCGTGACGGCCTCGGCGGCAGCTGCGGCGGACCTCGCGATCGGCCGAGGCGAGCCGGCTCAGCGCGACGTCGAGCGGCACCGCCTCGCCGGGCAGCTGGACCGCGAGCGCCCGAGGTCTGCTCCTCGAAGAGGCGGCTCCACGCCGAGGCTCCAGTGAGCGACTTCTCCGTGAGCACGAGCTCCTCGGGCTCGGTGAGCATGTGCTCGCGATAGCGGCGGACGTTGCGCAGGTGATGGCGGCAGAAGTCGAGGTTCGGCGCCGGCGAGCAGCTCCTCCGCGCGCTCCTCCGGCAGCGCCGCCCACTCGAGCTCGAAGAAGGTGAGCGTCGTCTGCGAGCTCCGTCTCGCGCTCCTGCACCTGCGCGAGCAACGCGCCGCGCGCGGGGTCGGCGGTGTCGGTGGAGAAGCGCAACGCCGCGATAGGCGCCGGCGCGCGCCGCCAGCTCGAGGATCTCCGCGAGCGAGCGCATCGCACGCGCGAGGCCCTCGCCGTCGAGCTCCTGCACCTTGCCGCGGTGCTCCTCGGCGAACGCCGCGCGACTTCGCGAGCGCTTGCGTCGAGGCGCCGCTCCACGCCCGCGTCGCCTTCGCCGTCGACGAGCGCGCCGAGGTCCCATCGCGTCTGCTCGAGCTCGGGGTCCGCGGGGGCGGCGATCGGAGTGGTGCTCGCCATCCGTGCCGGACGGTAGCATCGCGCGCCCCATGCACGAGACGACTCCCTCGGTCTTCCTGATCGCGCGTCCGTCGATCGACCTCGAGGGCATGGGCGCGTACCTCCGTGACGTCGGCGGCGAGTCCTGGCTCGAGCTTCGCAGCGCGGGCGCAGAAAGGCGAACGCGATGCGCCGAACCCCGGCGAGCTCCTCGTGGAGTTCGCGGGCCGCGCGTGCTACCGCAGCTGGGAGCCGGGCCTCAACCCGAACGTCACCCGCATCCGCACGGATACGCGCGAGTACTTCGCGAACATCCTGCGCTCGGGCCACGGCAGCGTGCTCGAGCACGCGAACTACAGCTTCGCGATGCGCAACGTGAGCCGCGTTTCACCCATGAGCTCGTCGGCACCGAGCGGGCTCGGCGTTCAGCCAGGAGAGCCTGCGCTACGTCCGCCTCGCTGACATCGGATTTCGCGTGCCGCCCGCGCTCGAGCCGCTGCGCGCGCGCGTGCTGAGCATCGTCGAGCAGCTCGAGGAGCTCCAGCGCGAGGGAGCGCACGCCCTCGGCATCGACGCCGAGGGCGTGCCGTTCCACGTCAAGAAGGAGGTCACCTCCGCGCTGCGGCGCCTCGCGCCGATCGGGCTCTCGACCGACATCATCTGGACCGCCAACGTGCGCACGTTGCGACACGTGATCGAGATGCGCACCGACGAGGGCGCCGAGGAGGAGCTGCGACTCGTCTTCGACCAGGTCGCGCGCATCATGCAAGTCGGAGGCGCCCGAGCTCTTCCAGGACTTCGCGCGCGCGCGACGACGGCTCCTGGGTGCCCGAGCACCACAAGGTCTAGCGCTCCGCTACTACCTTCGTCCAACCTGCGGCCGCGGCATGGCGCCGGAGCTATGCCTCCGTCGGGCGATGGCCGTGGGCCCCTCGCCGGAGCTCACGGATGAGACTCAGAACGCGTAGCGCGAGCGCTTCTTCGCGGTGACTGCTCGGCTGCGCGCTCGCCGGCGCGCCTCGCCGCGCCGCCTTCGACGCGAGCGCGGTGACCGAATCGAGTCGTCCAGGTCACCTCCCCCGCCGGCACCTACCTGATCTTCAACGAAGTCACCGGCGGGGAGACGATCACCGTCACGCGGCACCATCGAACGGGAAGAGCGGGCGAAAAGGTCGACATCAACTGCTACGCGGGCAGCAAGCGCGTCTCGCTCGCTCAGAGCGTCGAGCTGCAGACCGGCGGCGACTTTCTCCTTCACCGGCTCCTTCCGGGAGATCGACGAAGCGACGTGCACGCTGCGCGCGGTGCCGCACGGAACGACGACCGACTACCCGCCCGGCAGCCCATCGCAGTTCAACGGCCCGACGCTCGCGATCGGCCGTCTCGCGAACGCGATGATCGAAGGCGGCGAAAACAACGGCGCGCTCGCCTGGTATCACCTCGCCGTCTCCGGGCTCGCCGGCGCGTTCGACTACCGCTCGCTCGGAAACTGCACGATCCTTGACTCCTACATCTACGACCCCGTGACGCTTCGGCACGTTCGAATCGGTCCCGAAGCTCGACGACTGCAACGCGACGCTCGGAGTGGAAGAACGGCGCGAGCGGCTTCCCCGGCGTCGCGGCGCCCGACGCGCTCCGAGCTTCAGGTAGACGGCGTCAACGCCTACCTGCCCGGCAACGCGCCGGAACTCTTCCCCGCCGCCGCCGGCGATCCGGGCTTCCCCGCGCTCACATACGGGTACGAAATCGATCCGGCCACAGGCGACCTGCGTGCTCGACGAGGACCGACGAGGTGGTCAAGTGCGCGCCCGGCGCCGCAGACATACCCCCCACGCCGCGCCTCGTGCTCGAGCTTCGTGCCCACCGGCGTCGCCGTGTACGTGCGCGTCACGCAGGAACACAGCGGGCGCGTCGCGGCGGTCACGCAGTTCTTCTACTCGACGGACAGCGTCGCGCACGCGATCGACCTGCTCGAGCAGAACCAGTTCGCGCACGTCAACGAGGACGGCGAGCTCGACTTCCCGTGGATCACTGGCAGTGCCTTTGCGCCGTATGCCGACCCGGGTCAGGAACTTCCCCGCGCCCGCCGGCGCGCCGGGCTCGCTCTTCATCAAAGGCTCCGCGAGCGTGCCCGACGGCGGCGAGGAAAGCGCGCAGGGCGCGCTCACCTTCTCGAACGCGCCAGAAGGCGAGACGGTCGTGGGCACACGATCAACGAGAAAGCTGGATCAACCTCCACTACCACCGCACCGTGCCCGCCGAAGGCTCCGTGGCTCTCGGCTTCACCTACTCCAACGGCTTCCTGCTGAGTGAAGTGCAGAGCGACGCGGCCGCGGCTCAGGCCGCTACCTGCCGGGCGTCGCCATCACGCGCCCGCGAGCGGCACGAGCACCTCGCAGCCGCAGGTCGACGGTGAGCGGCACGCGCGACCGACCTCACAGGCCTCGCATCGCTCGTGGTCAACGGCGAGAGCGTGCCGGTGCGGAAAACGGCGCGTGGAGCGCCACCGTGCCGCTCGACCCCGGCGCGAACACGATCACCGCGACCGCGACGAACGTCTTCGGATACACCGCGCAGGCGCACATCACGGTCAACTACGTCCCTGCCCCCCGTCGCGACAGCACGCGCTCGCAGCTCCACGGGACGACCCCGCGCGAGCGGCAAGACAGGGCCGAGGGGTGCGAGCTTCACGGTGAGCTGCGAAGCGCCCAGCCGGGCAGAGCTGCGACGGTGTCGGGCGCTCACCGCCACCGAGCGACGGCGCGGCAAGCGCGTGCTCGCGATCTCCTGCACGCAAGCACAGGCGGCGCAAGTCGTCGCCGACAGTCGCGTCACTGTCACCGTCGGCGAGCGAGCTTTCTCGGTCCCCGGCGGGCAGACCGACACGATCTTCGTGGGAATCAACGCGACCGGCCGCGCGCTGCTCGCAAAGTTCCACGAGCTGCCGGCCACGCTGAAGGTGACGCTCGCCAACGGCGCCTCGGAGGCGCCCACCCTCGTGAGCGCCTCACAAGCTGACGATCAAGCCTGTGAAGAAGGCGCGCAAGCAGCACCCCCATCGCGCGGGCCATCACACGAGCAAGCCGCGCAGGCGCTGAGTCAGGCTTCCTGGGCCTGAAGCTCGGAGACGCGCTCGCGCAGCTGCGTCGTGACCTCGGGATCGCGCAGCGTCGTGACGTCCCCGAGCTCGCGCCCTTCGGCGATGTCGCGCAGCAGGCGCCGCATGATCTTTCCCGAGCGCGTCTTCGGCAGGTCGTCCGCCCAGATCACGCGCTTCGGGCGAGCGAACTTGCCGATTCGCTCCGCGACCGATTCGCGGACCGAATCGGCTGCCGGCTCATCACCCTGGTAGTCGCCGCGCAGCGTGACGAACGCGACGATCGCCTGTCCGGTGTCCTCGTCGTGCTCGCCGATCACCGCAGCCTCCGCCACGTCGGGTGGGCGACGATCGCGGACTCGACCTCGGCCGTGGAGAGCCTGTGCCCGGAGACGTTGACGACGTCGTCGATGCGGCCGATCACCCACAGATAGCCGTCGCGATCGCGCCGCGCGGCGTCCCCGACGAGATAGGT
>CAVYGD010000004.1:0-188295 GCA_963768005.1 uncultured bacterium | reverse complement strand
CTAGAAAACGTCCTGTGTTTGCGGGGCTTTTCTATGTTCCGTGGTGCTGGGGCCCCGTTGGAGGGTCCGCTTCCTGCGCTCGCGCGATCGCGGGCACATCCGGTGGGCTGGTGCGTGCCGCGTACGGCAGATAGCTAACTTGACGACCCCGTTCACGCTGCTTGTCGAGGGCCTTCCGCCCGGCGCCATCGCTACGGACGTGACGGCCGTGCTCGCGGAGTACCCCTCAACCGCGGGCGGAGTGCCGTGGGCGCAGTCGCACACGCCCGACGAAGGAGTCACGAGCGCGCGGTCGCCCGCCGCGACTCTGGCGCACCTCTGCACTTGGGCGGATGTCGGGCTGCACAGGTCTCGTGGTGCTGCGCGGGGCGGACGCTCCTGCCCGCAACCCGGATAGCGTTGGAACGCCAACCACGACGAGAGGAGGGCCGATTGCCCCTAACGAACGAGGAGGCCACTGGCCTCATCCGCGCGATTGCCGCGTCGCTGGCGAGTCACCCCTACCAATTCAATATCACCCACGTTGGACCGATCGTCGGCTTGCAGGCGGGTGGCGCCGCTGGGCCGGGCGCGAGCGGCGGCGGCAGCATCGTGAACGAGCGGACGATCAACAACCCGAGCGGCGACATCACGGGGATCAACGTCAGCCCGAGCATTCAAGTCGCCGCAACCCCCGACGAAGAGAAGGCCGCGGAGCAGGTTAGGGAACTGGCCATCGCGCTTGAGGAGTTGGCGGACGCGGTAGCCGAAGGCGGCGGCGGCGGGAAGATCCAGGCCGTGTGGGACAAGATCAAGGGCCTTGCGACGAAGCCCGAAGCGATCCTCGTCGCCGCGCAGATGGGGATGGGGCTCGCGCAGCTCGCGGAAAAGATCAGCTAGGAGGCGCGCCGCAACCTTCGGGAGGCTCACCCTGCCATGGCTACGAGGAACCCCACGTTGCTCAGGTCCGCCCACCGTCCGGCGTTGGCTGGGGTACGTGTCGTGACGGGAGAGGCTTCGACCTGTGCCAGCGCAGGCCGGCTTTAGTCGTCGTGCGACTGCTCGCGCTCCGCGAACACCATTGGGAGCAGCAGACTGCCTGCCGTCGTCCCGATGCAAGTCGGGCAAATCCCGCAGCACGCAGGCGACGCCGCGACCCAGCGACCGATGAACGGAAGCATCCTGACGAGCCATGCTCGCAACATGGCGTCAGGGTAGCGCGGCGGGGCGATAGCCTCCCTCGCGGCACTAGACCTCAGCTGACTGCGCGTCGCTGGCGATCCGGTGGCAGAATGCCGATCCATGCCAACCGTGACCATCACCCGCCCCATGCCGGACGAGGGCACGCTGCGAGTCGGGGACGAGTACGAAGCCGACATCGACGGTGCTCGCTGTAACGGGATCATCCGCGAGGTTGTCCCGCTGGACGACACGAAGGTGCAGCTCTCGCTCGAAATTCGCGAGGACGCTTACGGGCAGCTCGGGTAGCGCGCGGCTCCGCGGACAGCGTGCGTCCGTGCATGAGCCGCAGCGCCCCGAAGCGCTCTAAGGCGCCAGCGGGCGAAGTTGCCAATAGCCACACCGTAAAGCGCCCCGGAGGCCGGACGGCCTAACCGAGGCGCGTGGCGGACCTCAATGGAGGTCTAGTGCCGTGCGCAATGCTAGCGCCGGCGTCAGGTGGCCTCTGATACTCTGCCCGACGCCCCAAACGGACAGTCACACTCCATCACCAGGGACCGTGTTGACGATCGACAAGGGAGTGTTACGTGCTCATTCGCACCGCTCTGGCCGTCTCGACCGCACTGCTCGCTCTTCCGGCGGGCGCGTCGGCTCATTCACAGCGCGGCGCTGACCACAACAGCGCGAACGCTAGGCGAGCTCACAAGCCCTTGCGTTGTCGTCGCGGGTACGTCAAGCGGCGCGTGACGGTCAAGCGCCGCCGCGGTCATAAGGTGGTCCAAGTGCACCTCACAAAGTGCGTGAAGGTGAAAAAGAAGAGCGCACAGCCGAGTGCAGCGGCGCCGCTCACGTTCCAGCTTTACGCTCACGTGGATCCATCTTTCACGCGCAATCCCGCTAACCCTTTCGTGGTTACGTACAAGTATTCTGCGTCCGCGAGGGTCGTCCGGAACTCAACCGGCGGTGCGACTAGTGAACCCGACTTCTCACTACCCGAAGGTGTGCTCACCCTCTATAGCGATGCGGCCTTCCGGTGCTCGACAAAGGTCGGAGGCTCTACGTCCGGTGGGAGCTGCCCAGTGACGTATTTTGGACTCGGCCAGCACACGGTCACCGCGATCTACAGCGCCGAAGGCATGAGCGGGATCGAAACCATCAACGAGAACGTGTCGCCGCTCGCCCTCACCCCAGGGCTGCGCGTCTCCTACGTCCCATTCTCACCCTCGTTGGTGCAGGGAGGGGAATCCGGATGTTCGTGGGAAGCATGGGCGCATGGAAGCAGTGGCGAAGCACTGCATGGCTGTAAGCGGTGGATTCTGGGTCAGGTCGAGGTCAACGGCAGCGTCGCCGGCGAATTCACGCCACCGCCGGGCACTCTGTCGGCCGCGACCAGCGCTCCCACCTGCCGATGGAATATTGCGGGCGCGAGCTGCGGTCGCGGTATGGGGGGCCCGCTGCCGCTGACCCTGACCGCGTGGGCGACCACGACGATTGGGGAATGGTCAGAAGGTGGGGAACCGCCCAAGCAGGAATCCCACCTTGCCGAAGTCGGACTCATGAACGGGAACGAACTACTCCCGTCGACGACCGAAGGCTCGCTTTGCAAGGACACGAGTTGCACCTGGGAAGCGCTGCAGGGCAGCCGGCTGGAAATTCCTAAGCTCGAAGGTGGCCAATACGACTTGGAAAGCAACTTTCTAGGACCGGCCCCTGGCATCTACGCGGATGCCGGCTACGCGATCACGGAGGCTAGCGCGCCGCTTCGGTTCGTACCCATCGTCCAGCCCGAATAGCACGAGCAACGCGTTCCTCTGGGCGGCTTTACCGCTGGGGCCGATCGCTTCGGCTGGGATTCCACGAGCCCTTGATGTTGCGGCTAGGGCCGAGTAGCCTCGTCGGGGCGCTGATGTAGGAGGTACGGATGAGGGTAGGTAGACGTCGCGCAATCGGGCTATGCGCGGAGGAGGTCGGTCCCCTGCAGCTGATGGTTCGCCGGCTCGTGCCGGCGGGAGCACTGGGCTTCACCTGTCTGCTCGTGGCTGCGCCTGCGCACGCGTTGGCACCGGGCTGGTCACCCGAGGCGGTATGCGGCGCCGAACGATTCTCGCTGCGGATCGAGGAGGAAAACACGAAGCTCGTGAGTCCCGAGGAAGGCGCGAGCGTGCTTGTGGGCAGCGCGTTGACGCTCTCGGCGGAGTCCGGCCAGCCTCTGACGTTCGAGGTCGCGTCCTCGCCGGAACTGCTTTCACAAGCCAACCTCGACCAGGGTCCCGGTGTCGCAGGGGGAGCCGGCGCCTTTACCTTTGCGTCGACCAAGGCGACAGCCGACCAAGGGACTGTCTACTGGGCGGTCGCGTTCACGCAAACGTTGCGCGGATGCGAAGTCCCGCCGGTCACCTATACGACGCCTGCACGCAAGCTCACAGTGGTTCCCCCGCCTTCGAGTCCCGATGGCATACCGCGCCACGTGAAGACGGTGCTACTTCGGCAGGCTCACAGCTCGTCGCGCCGTTGGGGCGACAGCCACCCGAAGGACATCGAGGCGGTTCTCACGATTCACGAAGAAGCCGATCGCATTCAAGACCTGCTCGAATCTGGGCGGCGAGAATTGCCGGCACAGGCGGCTGTGTATCTCGTTGCCATGCGGGGGCACTTCTGGGACAAAGCCACGAATGTCACAGCGAGACAGTGCGCCTTGGGCGCGACGTTGCAGGTCTCGCCGCGGTTCAATCCGAAGCGCGGCGGCTATGAGGTTGCAACGCTCGTCGGTCGTTATCCGGACCTAAACGCGCTCGGAGCGCCCGTGCGGCTCGGCGTGCGCGGCGACGGGTAGCTCGTGTAATCTGCCACTTGGCGTGGTGATCATGCGAGCGCAACGCGCGGGCTCGAACGCTGACCAGCGCCCCTCGTTGGGCTTCTCGCTCAAGAAGGTCGCGCTCAGCGCCGGTGCGTTGCTAGCCAGCATCAACGTCTGGACGGGGGCACCGCTACTCGCCCTCTGGCTCGGGTCGCTCCTCTTTCCTTCGATGGCGCTCAGCTTCGCAGCCCTCGTGTTCGTGGTCCTCGTGATCGCCGCGGTGGCCCTCCTGCTCATGCTCGCCGTCGCGCGACTGAGCTCCGCCTACGACGAGCTCACGGGAAGACCACTGGAGGCGCGGCGGGCATCGCCGTGGCTGCGCTCCGCGCGCGGCGAGCGAGAACCGGCTGGCCGAACGCGCGTCCGCTCGAGCCCGCTCGAGTTGACTGTCATCGCAGGCATGGTCGGCGCGGTGCTCGCGTTCGAGGTGTACTTCTTCTTCTTCGACCACCCCGGGATGCCGCACCCCGCCGCGTGACCAGCGGCTCGCAACGCTTCGCGTAGGCTCGACGGCATGCGTGTGGCCGTCGTCGGACATGTCGAGTGGGTGGACTTCATCCCAGTCGACACGCTCCCGTACGCCGGGGAGGTGGTGCATGCCGCGAGCAGCTTCGCGCGCGCCGCGGGCGGCGGCGGCGTCGCATCGGTGGTGCTCGCGGAGCTCGGGGCCGACGTCGACCTCTTCTGCGCGCTCGGACGCGACGCGATCGGCGAGAAGGCTGCCGCGGAGCTTCGCGGGCGCGGCGTTGGGTTGCATGTCGCGTGGCGCGAGCAGCCGACGAGGCGCGCGGTCACGATGCTCGAGCGCAGCGGCGAGCGCACGATCGTGACGATCGGCAGGCGCCTCGAACCACGCGCCGACGACGACCTCGACTGGTCGCGGGCGCGCGGGGCGGACGCCGTCTACTTCACCGCGGGTGATCGCGGAGCGCTGCAAATCGCGCGCTCCTCGCAAGTGCTCGTCGCTTCCCCGCGAGCGCGCGCAGCGCTCGAGTCGGTGGGCGAGGGAGACGACGACGTGTCGCTCGACGCGCTTGTCTTCAGCGCGCACGACCAGGACGAGCGCCAGTGGGCGCAAGCGGCCTTCCCGCATGCGCGGCTGCTCGTCGCCACCGACGGCGCTGCGGGAGGTCGCTGGTGTGGTGCCGAGGAGGGCGCCTGGAGCGCGGCGAAGCCGCCGGGCACGTCGAGGGACTCCTACGGCTGCGGGGACTCGTTCGCCGCCGCCTTCACCTTTGGGCTCGCCCGCGGTGAGTCCGTGGCGGAGGCCGCGGCCCTCGGCGCGGTGTGTGGCGCGCGCTGCCTCACGCGCGCGGGGGCGCCCTGAGTGGTGGCGGCGAGCGCCGGGGGCCGTCGCGACCCCCGGCGCCGCCTCAGATCAGCGGTGGCCCGTGATCAGTGGGTCAGGTACTCGAACGAGACCACGCCCGCCATCACCTGGTAGCCCAGCTTTGTGGGGTGGATGTCCCCGGCCGGGCTGAACTTGCCGCCCGGGCACATCGCGGTGAGCGTGCAGATGAACGGGAGGTCAGTCGTTTCCGGCGTGCCGAGCACGACCGACGGGTTGAACAGCGGCAGCGGGTCCGCGAAGCTCGTCCCGGGAACGCTCGAGGCGGCGGCTTCGAGCGCCTTGTTGAGGCCCGCGGTCAGCTTGTCGCCGCCTTCCGACGGGAACGCCGGGTACGGGTTGTACAGGCCGACGAGGATCATCTGTGCGTGCGGCGCCGCCGCGCGCAGCTGAGCAAGGATGATCGCGACGTTGCCCGCGATGTGGGCGAACTCGGCTGCGAATTCGGCTTCCGTGCAGTTGTTCGCCGCCGGGAAGTCACACTTCGCCGCGAGGAAATGGAGCAGGTCGTTCGCGCCGATGTCGAGCGTGATCGGGCTCACGTTCGGGTTTTCGTGCAGGATCGCGAGCGCGTCAGAGAGCTGTGTGCTCGTGCTGTACGGGTGGTGCAGGAACACATACGGGAACGGCGAGGCATCTTCGCCGCCGCAGAAGCCCGGCACGCCCGAGCCGTGGATCATCGTTTCGGTGCCCTCCCCGGGGCAGCCGTCGTTGATCAGCTTCACGTTCGGGTTGAAGGCCTTCACGAGCTGGGCGAAGTCGTTGACGTAGCCTTCATCGAAGGTTTCCGGGTTGACGTGCGGATACTCTTCTTCGAACTGCGCCCTGTGGTAGCCGTAGGCGAGCGAGTCGCCGAGGGCTAGGTAGGTGTTGCCGACCTTCACCGTGCCCGTGGCACCTGCGGAAGGCGCGAGCGCGAGCGTGCCGAAGAGCACGAAGACAGCTGCGCACGGCGCCAGTAGGCGCGCGAACGTGCGTCGAAACACAGACATTTGCTCCTCCTTCGGAGTATTTCCCGACGTCCCCTCCTCAGGTGGACGACCCCGCAACAAAGGCTACTCCTCGACGACGCCTCGCGTGCCGCAAGCGCCCAGACCGTGCCATGATCGCCGCGTGGTCTCGCGAGCTCCGCATCGTGAAGAGCTGCTGAGTGCGCTCGAGCTCGAGGCGGAAGCGCAGCGGCTGGCGCTGCAAGGCGAGGATGAGGAGGCGCGGCGCACGTTTCGCGCGGTTGCCGAGCACTACCGCCGCTCCTGGGAGCTCGCCTCGGCGACGAGCTACGGCCGGCTCGTGGGGATGCTCAAAGCGGCGATCCTCGCCGGCGGCGGCGAGCTGGAGGCGAAGTACGTGCGCGCGCAGCTCGACCCCCCGCCCGAGAATTCGACGACCGCGGCCTATGCGCTTGCGCTCGCGGCGCTCGTCGAGGGCGACGACGAGGGGGCGCGCCGCTTCGCGTCAACGATGTGCGGCGCCTCGGATGAGTTCACGCGCGCGGCCGACGCGGTCGGTGCGCTCGCCACTCACGATCGCCCGCGGTATGCGCGCGCGCTCGGCGCGATCGTGCGCGACTTCGAGGAGCGCTCCGAGCACCTCACGGGCGTCGCGATCGCCGATACCGCGCTCGCGCTCGAGCGCCTCGCCGCACGCAGGGGCATGAGCTCCGGCGTCGTGAGCCGCCTGCTGCCGATCACATAGGAGGTTGGGGCGCTTCGGCGGGGCATGCCGCACCGCGCGCTTTGTGTTTGCGCCGTTGTCGTTCTGTATTACAGGAGCGAAGATGCCGGTCGGTGGACGGCAGTGACAACGAGATAGAGGAGCAGGTACGGCGCTTCGGCCAACGCCTTCGTGTTTGCCGAACCCAGGCCGGCCTTTCGCAGCTCGCGCTCGCGAAGCGCGCCGGGGTCGACCTCGCGGCGGTGAGCTTTCTCGAGCGCGCCAAGCGCGCGCCAAACCTCAACACGCTCGTGCGTGTCGCGCGCGCGGCCGGCGTGACGCCGGCGACGCTGCTCGAAGACGGGCGCTCTGCGCCCGCGAAGCACGCGCCCGATGCGCACGACGCCGACAGCCTCAAGCGCTTCGGCGTGAACCTTCGCAGCGTGCGCGACGAGGCGGGCATGTCTCAGGAGGCGCTCGCCCACGACGCGCGCCTCGATCGTGCCGCCATCTCGATCATCGAGCGCGGAACGCGCGCGGCGAACCTGCGAACGATCCTGAAGCTCGCGCGGGCGCTCAAGGTTCCGCCCGGCGCCCTGCTCGCCGGCATCGAGTGACGATGGCGGCGGCGCCGTCGAGGACCGCCCGCAGCCGCGGGTCGGTGCGCGCGCTAGAAGCTCAATTGCGCTGCGCGGATGGCCGCCCGCGTGGGTGCGAACGCTCCGTGGTCCTCGCACGCCAGCCCGTCGCTCAGCAGGATCCCGAGCGCACGCTCGATCAGCGCGCGGTCGCGCGCGTCGTTCGCGTCGCGCTCGTCGGCGTTGATGACCTGCTCGAGCGTCAGCGTCGCCGGCGCGGCGGCGACGAGAATGTGCAGCACGACGGCGGCCACAGGATCGACGTCGTCCTCGCGGAAATTGCCCTGTTCCGCAGGGCCACGGCCACCTGCCCTTTGTGAAAACACTACACCACGACACGGTGGTAACGACTGACTTGACTCACCCGTCTGCCCCGTTTTCCGTCCAGGTGAGGTATTACGCTCACCTACGTGAGCACGATCAACAAGCAAAACAAGCCTCCCGAGACCCTGACTTGAGGCGGTCCGCTACTTCTCGGACCTGGACGTTGCGACGGAGTACGTAGCGAAGCTGCGCTGGCCGCAAGGGCCGGTCTGTCCGAAGTGCGGATGCCTCGAATACAGCTATCTCAAGACTCGCCGCGTCTGGAAGTGCAAGGGCTGTAAGAAGCAGTACAGCGTCAAGCTCGGGACGATCTTCGAGGACTCGGCGCTGGGCCTCGACAAGTGGCTCCCGGCGATCTGGCTCATCGCCAACTCCAAGAACGGGATCAGCAGCCACCAGCTTAGCCGCGCTCTCGGCATCACCCAGAAGTCGGCGTGGTTCGTCCTGCATCGCATCCGGCTCGCCATGCAGACGGGCACCTTCCAGAAGCTGGACGGCGAGGTCGAAATCGACGAGAGCTACATCGGCGGCGCTGCCCGCTTCATGCACAAGAGCGGTAAGGACCGGATCGGCAACCCGCGGGGCAGCACCAAGCACAAGACGGCGGTGCTCGGAATGCGCCAGCGCAACGGCGAAACCCGCGCGATGGTGGTCCCCAGCAGCCGTCGGCAGCACCTGTACCCGCATATCAAGGAGCACATCGAGGGCGGTACGACGATCTACACCGACTCCGCCGACGCCTATCGGAACCTCTATGCGAAGTACGACCACAAGACGATCAATCACCTAGAGCGCTACGTCGAAGGCAACATCCACACGAACGGGATCGAGAACTTCTGGGCGCTCCTGAAGCGAGGCCTGAAGGGCACCTACGTCAGCGTCAAGCCCTTCCACCTGTTCCGCTACGTGGACGAGCGGGCCTTCGCGTACAACCGCTTCGACTCGACGGACCGCAGCCGCTTCGAGGCCGTGCTACGGGCCGTCACGGGGCGACGGCTAACCTGGGCCGAGTTGACCGGCGCTACTTCTTAGCGCGGCGTTGCTCGTCGATTTCGGACTTCGGCACCTGCATAAGCTTGCTGGCGAAGTCGTCGAAGCGCTGGCGTTCCTCGCTCGGCGCGTCCTCGGCAAATGCTTCCTCAAAGTCCTCGTCAAACGCCCCGAGAACGTCCATCGTCGCGGCGGGTTGTAGCTCATGCCCGGCGCGGTATTCCTCGGCGTGCTCGCGCACGTCGTCCCGGTCAAGCAGGCGACGGATGAAGTGCGCCGGGGTCACAACCGCCATTCCCGCGTTGAGCTTCGTCGTAATCGTCCCGTAGTCGAGGTCGCCCCTGATCGTCGCCTCTTGTGGGATGTCGAAGTGGGCCGACACGAGGCCCATCACGGCGAGCAGGGTCCGCTGGTGTGTGACTGGAACCGTTTTCGGGCGCGTGCGCCCCTGCGCCCGTTCGGCCCTCCGACGGGCCTCTCGGTTCGCACCGGGCGATGGCGGGTTCTTGACGACGATCTCGTTGACGTGCGAACAAGGTACGCGAAAGGAGGTCGAGATGAGTGAGTGGACCGGAGTCGCCGGCAAGCAGGTGCTCATCACGGGCGCTACGAACGGGATCGGCCTCGCGGGCGCAGAAGAGCTCGCGCGGCGCGGGGCGAAGCTTGCGATCGTCGCCCGCGGCGAGGCGAAGGGACGTGCGAGCGCCGAGCGAATCGAAGCAGCGGGCGGCGGCGACGCGCCGGTCGAGCTGCTGCTCGCGAACCTCACCTTGCAAGCGCAGGTGCGCCGGCTCGCGGCCGAAGCGCTTGAGCGCTTTCCTCGCATCGACGTTCTCATCAACAACGCCGGCGCGATGTTTCAGCGACGGCAGCTCACCGAGGACGGCGTCGAGCTCAGCTGGGCGCTCAACCACCTGGCGCCGTTCCTGCTCACGACGCTGCTGCTCGAGCGCCTGCAGCAGAGCGCCCCGGCACGCGTGATCACGACCTCGTCCGACGCGCATCGCGGCGCGCACATCCCGTTCGACGACCTCGCCGCGGAGCACTCATACCGGCGCGGCGGTTTCGGGCGCTACGGCGAGACGAAGCTCGCGAACATCCTCTTTACGGCCGAGCTCGCGCGACGCCTTGAGGGGACGGGCGTCGAGGCCTACTGCTTTCACCCAGGTCTCGTTGCAACCGGCTTCAACCACAACAACAGCGCGTTGATGGCGACGCTCATGCTCCTCGCGCGGCCCTTCTCGCGGTCGCCGGAGCACGGCGCACGCACGCTTGTCTGGCTCGCCGACTCGCCCGGCCCCGAAGGCGAGAGCGGGGACTACTTCAGCGACGAGAAGCTCGCGACGCCGACAGCAGAGGGGCGCGACATGGATGCCGCACGACGCCTGTGGGAGCTGAGTGAAGAGCAGGTGCACGCGGCGGAGCCCGCTGCGTAGCGCGTTGCGCCTGGGTGGCTGGGCGGCCGGGTAGCCTGCTGCGGGCGATGTCGATAACGGTCACGCTTCCCGACGGCAAGCAGCTCGAGCTGCCCGCAGACGCTACCGGCGCGGATGCCGCGACGGCGATCGGACCCGGCCTCGCGCGCGCCGCGCTCGCCGTGGAAGTAGCCCCGCCAGGCGCCGAGGAGCTCGAGCTCCGCGACCTCTCGCGGGAGCTCCCCGACGGCGCCCGAATCGCGATCGTGACGAAGACGGGCAACGGCCGCGCGCTCGAGCTGATCCGCCACGACGCCGCACACGTGCTCGCAACTGCCGCGCTGGAGCTCTATCCCGGCGTCAAGATCTCGATCGGCCCGCCGATCGAGCAGGGCTTCTACTACGACTTCGAATTCCCCGACGGCGTCTCGATCTCCGATGGCAACCTGCCGGCGCTCGAAGAGCGTATGCGCGCCCACATCAAGGCGGCGGAGCCATTCGAACGCGAGGTCGTGCCGGTCGGCGTGGCGCGCGAGCGCTTTGCTGGCGAAGGGCAGGACTACAAGGTCGAGCTGATCGACGACCTCGTACGCGACGCGCCGAACGGCACGCCGCTCGAGACGGTCTCGCTGTACACAAACGGGCCCTTCACCGACCTCTGCCGCGGGCCGCACGCGCCGAGCACCGCGAGCATCGGCGCGTTCAAGCTGCAATCGGTCGCCGGCGCATATTGGCGGGGGGACTCCGCGCGCACGATGCTCACGCGCATCTACGGCACGGCGTTCTTCTCCAAGGCCGACCTCGAAGAGCACCTGGAGCGGCTCGAGCAAGCGCGTGCACGCGACCATCGCAAGCTTGGTCGCGAGCTCGGGCTGTTCTTCTTCTCCGAGCTCTCACCGGGGAGCCCGTTCTGGACGCCCGCTGGGATGGTCATCTGGAACGGCCTCACGCGCCTCTGGCGCGCCGAGAACCGCGCGCGCGGCTACCACGAGGTGCAGACACCGATCCTCTACGACGTCGAGCTCTGGAAGCAGTCCGGCCACTGGGACAAGTACCGCGACCACATGTACTTCACCGAGGTCGACGAGAGCCCCATGGGCCTCAAGCCGATGAATTGCCCCGCGCACATCCAGATCTACAAGGACGAGCGCCGCTCCTACAAGGACCTCCCGATCCGCTACTCGGAGGCGGGGCTTGTTCACCGACACGAGCCCTCCGGCGTTTTGCACGGCCTCCTGCGCGTACGCCACATCACACAGGACGACGCGCACATCTTCTGCACCGACGACGAAGTGCAGCAGGAGGTCGTGGAGTGCCTGCGCTTCGGCTTCGCGATCTACGAGCTCTTCGGCTTTCCCGTGCGACTCGAGCTCTCGACACGGCCTGAGCAGCGAATCGGCACCGACGAGATGTGGGACCACGCCGAGGCCGCGCTGCGCGGCGCGCTCGAGTCGGAGGGACTCGAGTACGAGGAGAACCCCGGAGACGGCGCCTTCTACGGCCCCAAGATCGACCTCCACATGACCGATTCGATCGGTCGCTCGTGGCAGCTCGGCACGGTGCAGCTCGATTACTCGATGCCCGAGCGCTTCGAGCTCGCTTACACGGGCGCCGACAACGCCGACCACCAGCCGGTGATGATCCACCGCGCCCTGCTCGGCTCATTCGAGCGCTTCATCGGGATCCTCCTCGAGCACTATGCGGGCGAGCTGCCGTTGTGGCTCGCGCCGGTGCAAGCGATCGTGCTCACGGTTTCCGATCGCGTAGATGAGTACGCGCTCAGCGTCGAGCAGCGCCTGCGCGCACGGGGGATCCGCGTCGAGCGCGACGATCGCGACGAGTCGATCGCGCGCAAGATCCGCGAGGCGGAGCTGCGCAAGATCCCCTACATGCTCGTGATCGGCGGTCGCGAGGCCGAGCAGGGAACGGTCTCGGTGCGCGAGCACCGCGCCGGCGACGCCGGCGCCGTCTCGCTCGAGGAGTTCATCACGCGTCTCGAGGCGAGTGGCTTCGAGGCGCCGAGCCGCTGAGATAGGGCGAAAAGCGCCGGTGCGCACCTGTTAACGGCCCGTGTAGGACCCTTGTGCACGCCATGCACCCCGATATACTCCGCCGCCTTGAGGCCTAGCACCCATACACCGCGCCGCGCGTAGTTCTCGCTTGTTGCGCAACCACCAGAGCTAGCAGTGCCGGTTCCTCGCAGGCTAGACCGGCGCCCCCCCGAGCAGGACCTCACCCGTACCAACGAGCGGATCACCGCACCTGAGGTGCGGCTGATCGACCAGGAGGGTCAGCAGGTGGGGGTCCTGAAGACGCCCGAGGCGCTGCGCTTCGCCCAGGATCGCGACCTCGATCTCGTAGAGGTCGCGCCGCAGGCGCGGCCGCCCGTCGCTCGCGTGCTCGACTACTCGAAGTACAAGTACGAGCAGACGCAGAAGCAGAAGCAGGCGCGCAAGCACCAGCAGCAAATCACGGTGCGCGAGATCAAGTTCCGTCCCAAGATCGCGCAGCACGACTACGACACCAAGCGCGGCCACGTCGCGCGCTTTCTGCTTCACAAGTCCAAGGTGAAGGTCACGATCATGTTCCGCGGGCGCGAGGTGGCCCACCCCGAGCGCGGCGTCGCAATCCTTGACCGCCTCGCGGAGGAGCTCTCTGAGCTCGCAACGGTCGAGCAGAACGCCACACTCGACGGGCGCAACATGGCGATGATGCTTGCGCCCTCCAAGGGCGTGCTTAGCGGGCAGGTCGACACATTCACGGTGGTCGCGAACGGCGCGGAGGCGAGCGACGATCGCGGTGCGGCAGCGGTTGCGGAGGCCGTCGACGGGAGCGCGGGGGAAGTCGCCGAGCCGACAGCGGCGAACGGGGATGCAGAGCCGGAGACCGCGGAGGCAGCAGCCGAGACCGCGGAGGCAGCAGCCGAGACCGCGGAGGCAGCAGCCGAGACCCGCGGAGGCAGCAGCCGAGACCGCGGAGGCAGCAGCCGAGACCGCGGAGGCAGCAGCCGAGACCGCGGAGGCAGCAGCAGGGAAGGGGGCGCAGGAGGAGGCGGCGGAGCAGGAGGCCGCGTCGGCCAAGTCCAACGAGGAGCCGAAGCCGAAGGCGCGCAGCGGCGAGAGCAAATCGCGCAGCGCTGCGAAGGACGGCGCGAAGAGCGCCAAGGGCGAGGGCGAGGAGCGAAAGCCCGCGCGCAAGCGCACGCCGACGCCCAGCGGCGCCTCCTCGTAGCCGCACGCCGCCGGTTGGAGGCCGCGGCGTCCGGGCCGCTTAGGGCATCAAAGTGACGTGCAAGCTCGTCGTCACGTTCTCGCGTGGTGGGACGAGGCTCGTCGCGGTGATCTTCAGGACCGCCTGTGCGGGCTTGCCACGCGCGCTCAGGACGGCGAGCAGAGCTTCCCGCCGCTTCCCCGCGAGCGCAAGCTTGAACGCTCGCGTGCCCGAGAACGTGAGCTGCCGCGGACGGAGGTTCACGCGCGCTGCCTTTGGACGGCGGATCGTCACGTAGCCCGAGACCTGGACGCTGCAGCTGAGGTTGCACGTGAGACTCCCCGCGATCGCGCCATGGTGAAAGCGCGGCGTCTGGCGCAGCGGCGTGCCCGAATCAAAGAGCCGGAATCCCGTCGGGATCGACCACGGTGCCGGGTGCGTCGGCAGCAAAACGGGCGGCGCCGGCGGCTGGTTGAAGTTGAAGTCCTTGACGAGGTCGCCGAGGATCGGGAGCGTTTCACGCACGTCCGGACGCGAGTCAGGACGGCCGTCGGTCGCGGGATTCAGGCGTTCGCCTTCGAGGAAGTCGTCCTCGATGAACTTCAGGTACGCGTCGTGGCTCAGCGTCTGGTGGTCGATGTAGCCGAAACGCGCATACGGGCTGATCACGAGGCCAGGGACGCGCAAGCCGTAGCCGTTCTGGTCGGCCGTCGGCGGCAGCACGCCGTCGTAGAAGCCTCCCCAATCGTCCCACGAGAGGAAGATCGCGGTGCTCGACCAATCGGGGCTGCGCATGATCGCGTTGATAAGCGTCGTCACATACGCCTGGCCTTCGCTGATCCTCGCCGGCGGGTGTTCGGAGACCTTGTCGTTCGGGACGATCCACGACACCGACGGCAGCGAGCCCGCGTTCGCGGCGTTGTAGAAGTTCGTCAGCGACTGGATGTTCGTGAGCTGGTCGTCTTCGTGGACGTCGGTGAAGTACGGCAGTGGGTTCCAGATCTCCGGCGTCTGCGCGCTCTGCGTCGGGACCGTCGAGCAGCTGCTTTCTTCGTCGTTGATGCAGTCCGGCTCCCCGCCCGCGTAGACGTAGTAGCCCCAGCTCACTTGGTGCTTGTGCAAGAGATACGTGAGGTCGGTCCACGGATAGGTCGGTTCGGCTCCCGTCTTGCTGAATTCCGGCACCGATTCGGGGCTCTGCGGCGCACTCACGCAGCTCATCGCGTTGGTCGGGATCGAGCACTTCGCCGACCACCCCGAAACCTCGTAGAGGTGCTCCGGCAGGCTCCATCCGATATCCGACTCGAACATGTGGTCCTGCAGCACGAAGTTCTTCGCGTACGCCCAGTAGTTCGGGATCTGGCCGCCGTCGTGGTAGCCCATCACTTCGCGCGAGGCGCCTTCGGCCGAGACGCAGTTCGGTTCGAGCGAGTTCACGCACTTCTTTTCGTGTTCGGCCTCCGCGCTCGCGATGAAGCCATCCATGCGCCCGCCGTCGATGTCCGTGAGCGCGGCGTTCTCACCATGTGGGCCGCCCTGGTTGAGGTCCTTTTCGTTGAGGAACGGCGTGATGCAGCCGCCGTGCTGCGGGTCCGGCACGCATACGTCCGGCTTGCCGTTGACGATCGGGAAGCCGTCGGCACCGGGGTAGGTGCCGAAGTACGTGTCGAAGGAGCGGTTCTCCTGCATGATCACGACGACGTGCTTGATCTTGTGGATGCCCGCGGGCACCGGCGCCGCTTCGGCCTTCGGGTGCGGATGCACGACAGCGGCCCCCACGCTGTGAATGCTGAGCGATAGGGCCGACGCGATCACGCGCATCAGGATCATCGGGTGCAAGAAGGTCATCTGCTCGCGCCGCCCCCGCGGGCGGACCTCATACGTGTATCCAGTTGCCGGTTATCAACGGGTTAGGACCGGTTCGAGCCTCGTGGGTTGCGGTGGCCCGGCACTGGATCTCGCAGCCACCGACGCGTCGATCACGCTTGCCTCGCGCCGCAGCGCGGCGAGAGCAGTCTGCCATACTGCGCCGTTGCTATGCCGAAGATGAAGACCCACTCCGGCGCGAAGAAGCGCTTCAAGGTCAGCTCCCGCGGGAAGGTCAGCGGGCGACATGCCTTCACGAGCCACATCCTCGAGAAGAAGTCCGCGCGGCGCAAGCGCGCGCTCGGCGCGCCGGCGCCGATCTCGAGCCACGACACGCCGCGCGTGCGGCGCATGCTCGGAATCGGGAAGGGCAAATGAGGGTCAAGCGCTCGCTGCACGCACGCAAGAAGCGTCGCACCACGCTCGAGCTGACGAAGGGGTTCCGCGGCGAGGCGCACTCCGGCTACAAGCGCGCCAAAGAGGCGCTCATGAAGGCCGACTCCTACGCCTACCGCGACCGCCGCACGCGTAAGCGCGACTTTCGTCGCCTCTGGATCACGCGCATCAACGCCGCCGCACGGCGCGAGGGCATGAGCTACTCGCAGTTCATGCACGGCCTTGCGCGCGCGCACGTGGAGCTCGACCGCAAGGTGCTCGCGGACATCGCCGTGCGGGACCCCGAGGGCTTCAAGCGGCTCGCCGAGGCCGCACGCGAGGGCGCCGCCGCATGAGCGCGTGCGTCTGCTTTACTTTCGGGCCAATGTCGCCCCGCGCCCCCGGCCACCGCATCACCCGCCGCCGATTCCGTGCCACCGCCCGCGGGGCGCCGGCTGCCTGCCGATCGTAGATCGGCGCAACGCCAAGCGCATCACCGCCCCCCGGGCGCCGGATCCTCAGGATCGGCGCCCTTTTTTGTGTTCCCCACCGAGGACCCCGTTGACCGAACTGAAGCCCCAACCGAGCAGTCAAACAAGGCGAGCATCACGTTCGTTTAGGGTGCCTGCGCGATGATCGAGCGGATCGAAGAGCTCCGCGCGGAGGCACGCGACGCGATCGCCGCGGCCGTGAGCCCTGAGTCGCTGCAGGAGCTCCGTGTGCGCTACCTCGGGCGCAAGGCCGAGCTGCCGAAGATGCTCCGCGACGTCGGCAAGCTCCCCGCCGAGCAGCGGGGCGAAATCGGCAACGCCGCCAACGAAGCACGGCGTGCGATCGAAGCACTGATCGACGAGCGTGCGCAGGAGCTCGAGGGCGGTGAGCTCTCCGAGCGCCTGCAAGCCGATCACATCGACGTCACACTCCCCGGCGACCCGCCGCGGCCCGTCGGACGCCTGCACGTCATCACCGCGACCCAGCGCGAGCTCGAAGACATCTTTCTCGGCCTCGGCTTCACCGTGCTCGAAGGTCCTGAGGTCGAGACCGTCCACTACAACTTCGACGCGCTCAACCACGACCCCACGCATCCCGCGCGCGCGTCCACCGACACCTTCTATCTGCGCACGCAGCGCGCGACCAGCGACGGCACCCCCGAGCACGAGTCTGAGCGCCCGCTGTTGCGCACCCACACCTCGCCGATGCAGATCCGCGCGATGGAAGCGCACCCGCCGCCGCTCTACGTCGTGATCCCCGGACGCGTCTACCGGCCCGACTCCGACGCCACGCACACGCCGCAATTCCACCAGCTCGAGGGTCTCGCCGTCGACGACGACATCACGCTCGCCGACCTCAAGGGCACGCTGCTCGCGTTCGCGCGCGCGGTATTCGGCGAGCTGCGCGACGTGCGCCTGCGCCCGCACTTCTTCCCCTTCACCGAGCCCTCCGTCGAGGTCGACGTCTCCTGCTTTCACTGCTCCGGCGACGGCTTCCTGCGCGACGGCTCGCGCTGCCCGCTTTGCAAGGGCGAGGGCTGGCTGGAGGTGCTCGGCGCGGGCGAGGTCGACCCGAACGTCTACTCGCGCGTCCCTCTCACCGAGCGCAACGCCCCCGGCTACGACCCCGAGCACGTGCAAGGCTTCGCGTGGGGAATGGGCATCGAGCGAATCGCGATGCTCCGCCACGGCATCCCCGACCTGCGCCTCTACTTCGAGAACGACCTGCGCTTCCTCGCGCAGTTCGGATGAGCGAGGTGAGCGCGAGATGAGAGTGCCGCTCGAGTGGCTGCGCGAGTACTGCGACCCGCAGCTCGACGTCGCCGCGATCGAGGAGCGCCTCACGATGACCGGCACGAAAGTCGAGGCGACCCACGCCCAAGGCGTCCGCGAGCTCGAGCGCTTCGTCGTCGGACGCGTGCTTGCCGTCGCGCCCCATCCCGACGCCGACCGCCTGCGCGTCTGCGAGGTCGACCTCGGGGGGTCGCGGCCCGAAGGGCCCGCGACGATCGTCTGCGGCGCTCCGAACGTCGCTGCAGGTCAGACAGTCGCCGTCGCGCGGCCGGGCGCAAGGCTGCCCGACGGCACCGAGCTCACTGCCGCGCAAGCTTCGCGGCGTCGCCTCGGAGGGCATGATCCTCGCCGAGGACGAGCTCGCGATCGGCACCGATCACGACGGCATTATCGTGCTCGACGAGCTTCGCTCCGGCGATCGCCTCGAGCCCGGCGCTCCGCTCGCCGACGTGCTCCCGCTCTACACCGACGTGCTCGAGCTCGAGGTCACTCCCAATCGCCCGGATTGCCTCGGCGTCTACGGCGTCGCGCGCGAGCTCCATGCCGCGAGCGGCGCGCCACTCACCCCCGAGCCCTGGCGTGCGGACCCCGGCTCCAGCGGCGCCGTAGCCGGCGCGAGCGTACACGTCGAGTGCCCCGACCTCTGTCCCGCGCTTCACGGCGCGCCTGTTCGAGGGCGTCGCCATCGGGCCCTCGCCGCTGTGGCTCAAGGCGCAGGCTGATGGCGGCCGGCCAGCGTCCGATCAACAACGTCGTCGACATCACCAACTACGTGATGCTCCTGACCGCGCAACCGCTGCACGCGTTCGACTTCGACCGCGTCGCCGGGGGCGAGCTCACCGTACGTCGCGCGCGTGCACGCGAGCCGGTGCAGACGCTCGACGGCCAGACCCGCGAGCTTGACCCCGAGATGGTCGTGATCGACGATGCCGAGGGGCCGACCTCGATCGCCGGCGTCATGGGCGGCGCGCGCTCGGAGGTTTCCGCGTCGACCACGCGCGTGCTGCTCGAGGTCGCGAACTGGAACGGCCCGAACATCCATCGCACGGCGTGGGCGCTCGGGCTGCGCAGCGAGGCCTCTGCGCGTTTCGAGAAGGGCCTCCCGCCGGAGGCGTGCATGTATGCGCAGGCGGTCGCCTCGGCGCTCATGCAGGAGCTCTGCGCAGCGTCGCTCGCGCCGGGGACGATCGACGTCTGCGAGCCGCTGCCGCCGCCCGTGACGATCGTGCTCCGCCCCGCGCACGTGACGCGCGATCCTCGGCATGGAGTTCGCGCGCGAGCGCCAGGTGGAGATCCTGCGCGCGCTCGACTTCGATGTCAGCGAGCCCGAGCGGCGAGCGGCTCAGCGTCACCGTGCCGCCCGTTTCGACGCGGCGACGTCACGCGCGAGGCCGATCTCGTCGAGGAGATCAGCGCGCATCGCCGGGATCGAGCAGCTGCCCGCGACGCTCCCGCGCCGGCGCGGCGCCTACGGCGTGCTGAGCGCCGAGCAGCGGATGCGCAGGCGCGCCGTCGACGCGCTCGTCGGATGCGGCCTCTACGAGGTCATGGGCTGGACCTTCAGCGCGCCCGAGGTCGCTCGACGAGCTGCGCCTCGCCGCCGATGACCCGCGGCGGCGCGCGGTCGAGCTCGAGGACCCGCTCTCGCGCGAGCAGTCGCAGCTGCGAACGATGCTCCTCGGCTCGCTGCGCAGCGATCGCGGCCCACAACGCCGCGCGCGAGGAGCCCGACCTCGGCTCTTCGAGCTCGGCACTGTCTTCCGGCTCGCCGAGGACGGCGCGAGCGCGACGGGCGTCGAGGAACGGCACGTGCTGGCGATCGCTCATGAGCGGACGCGCGCTCCCCGTGACGTGGCGCTCGAACGGCTCGCGCCCCGCCGACTTCTACGCGCTCAAGGGCGTGCTCGAAGCGCTCGCGGAGGCGCTGCGCGTTGATGCTCGTCTGCCGCCCTGCCGACGGCGCGCTGCAACCCGTTCCTGCATCCGGCCGCGCGGCCGAGGTCGCGCTCGCTGGCGGTGCCGCCACTCGGGCTGGCTCGGCGAGCTGCATCCGCTCGTCGCCGGCGAGCTCGCAGGCGCGAGCGCGATGGAAGTCGACCTCGACGTGCTCGTCGGTGGCGCCGCGCGCGCGGAGCGGCGCTACCGCGACCTCATCTCCTACCCGCCGCTGCGGCGCGACCTCGCGGTGAGCCTGCCCGTCGGAGGTCACCGCCGCCCAGGCGCTCGAGGCGATCACGGCGGGCGCCGGCGAGTTGCTCCAGGACGCGCGCATCTTCGACGTCTACGAAGGACCGCAGGTGGGGCCGGGCGGCGCTCGCTCGCGATCGCGCTCGCCTTCCGCGAGCCCACGCGCACGCTCACGGACGAGGACGTCGAGCCTTCCGTTCGAGCGCATCGTCGCCGCGCTCGCAGAAGCTTGGAGGAGAGCTTCGTGCCTGAGCCACATCGGGCATCAGAACGCTCGCGCCGGGACTCGCCGACGCGTGCTCGTCGCCGGCGCCACGGGGTTCGCCGGCGCGCTCGCGGCGCAGTTGCTCTGGCGTCACCCGCGCTTCGAGCTCGTCGCCGTCACGGGGCGCTCGAACGTCGGCCGGCCGCTCGCGGAGCTCTACCCGCGCTACCGCGTTCCCCTCGCCGTGCAGGAGCTCGACCCCGCTCAGCCGCCTAGCGTCGATGCGGCGATCGTCGCGTACCCGCACGCGGCGGCCGCGCCGACCGTGGCTGCGCTGCGCGAGGCGCGGCGCGCGCGTCGTCGACCTGAGCGCCGACTTTCGGCTGCGCTCGCTCGAGACCTACGAGCACTGGTACGGCACGCATCCGCGCCCGGAGCTGCTCGCGGAAGCCGCCTACGGGCTCACCGAGCTCCACCGCGACGAGATCGCGGGCGCGGCGATCGTCGCGAATCCCGGGCTGCTACCCGACCGCCGCCGTGCTCGGGCTCGCTCCGCTCGCGCGCGCGGGGCTCATCGCGGACGTCGTGATCGACGCCAAGCAGGGCACCTCGGGCGCGGGGCGCGGCGCGGACATCGAGAGCACGCACCTCTCGATGGCGGGCGAGAACATCCTCCCGTACAAGGTCGCCGCGCACCGGCACACGCCCGAGATCGAGGAGCAGCTCGCGCTGCTCGACCCGCGCCTCTGCGACCTGCGCGTGCAGTTCCAGGCGCACCTCGTGCCGCTCGACGAGGGAGAGCTCGCGAGCTGCTACGTGACGACCGACGCGCGCTGTGAGTGTCTCGGAGCTCGCGGACCTCTACGGCGACGCCTATGCCGGTCGAGCCCTTCGTCGAGGTCGTCCGCATGCCGCCCGGGCACGCGCGACGTCTTCGCGACGAACTTCTGCCGCGTCTTCGCGGCCGCCGACGCGCACACCGGCAAGATCGTAGTGCTCTCCGCGATCGACAACCTCTGGAAGGGGACCTCCTCGCAGGCGCGTCCAGAACCTCAACGTGATGTTCGGGTACCCCGAGACCGAGGGGCTAGCGTGAGCGCCGCGCGCATCCTTCTTCGGCTCGCGCTGGGTGAGCGCGCCCCCGGACGTGCGCGAGCTGCCCCTCGACGCTGGGCTGCCCGCCGGCTTCCGCGCGGCGGGAGTCGCGTGCGGGATCAAGCCGAGCGGGCGCCACGACCTCGGCCTGCTCTGCTGCGATGTCCGAGCGGGCCGTCGAGCGCGGCGCTGCTTCACCGCGAGCAGCGCGCCGGCCGCGCCCGTCCTGCTCACGCGCGATCGCTGCGAGCTTCGGCGCGCTGCGCGGCGCTCGTCGTCAACTCGGGGTGCGCGAACGCCGCCACGGGCGAGCGCGGGCTCGCCGACGCCACCCGCGTACAGGAGGCCGGCGCGCGCGCGCTCGGCGTCGAGCCGGCGCAGACCGCGCTCGCCTCGACCGGCTCGATCAGCCACCACCTGCCGCTCGAGCGCGTGCTCGCGGGGATCGAGCAGGCGACGCCTGAGCTGCGCGCGCGAGGGCGACGCCGACTTCCAGCGCGCGATCGAAACGACCGACTCCTTCGAGAAGCGGGCGACGCTCGAGGTGGCGCTCGCCGCCGGGCACGGTGCGGCTGTGCGCGCAGTGCAAGGGCGCGGGCATGATCTCGCCGCGCTTCGCGACGATGCTCTGCTTCCTCGAGACCGACGCCGAGCTCGAGCCGCGAGCGCGCACGAGGAGCTGCTCGAGCGCCGCCGTGGCGGGCTCCTTCGAGCGCATCTCCGTCGACGGGCAGCTCTCGACGAACGACACCGTGGTGCTGCTCTGCTCCGGGCGCGAGCGGCGTGCGGGTGGAGCGCTGCGAGCGAGGATGAGCGCCTTTCGCGGAGCGCGCTCGACGCGCTCCTTCGCCAGCTCGCTGTGCTGATCGTGAGCGACGGCGAGGGCGCCGCGCGGGTTGCGCCGCGTGCGCGTGCGCGGCGGCTGATGGGGCGGCGCCGAGACCGCGGCGCGCGCGGTCGCCAACTCTCCGCTCGTGAAGGCCGCGCTGCACGGCGGCGACCCCAACTGGGGGCAGGATCCTGCAAGCGATCGGCGGAGCGCTCCCGGACCGGCGCCGCTGCCCGTCGATATCGCGGTCGAGGGGATCCCGGTGTGCGCCGGCGGCTCCGCGATCGACTACGACGAAGGCGAACTCGCGCGCGCCGTATCACGGCCGCGAGGTCGAGTACGAGGTCGGCGCTCCCCGGAGAGGGTGCCGAGGCGGAGGTGCTCTTCTCGGACCTCTCGCACGAGTACGTCACGCTGAACGCCGAGTACACGACATGAGCGAGCCGATGCGCGACGTAGGCACGCTGCTCGAGGCGCTCCCGTACATCCGCGAGTTCCACGGCAAGACCGTCGTGATCAAGTACGGCGGCGCGGCGATGGAGGACGCCGGCCTGCGCGAGGAGTTCGCGCGCGACGTCGTGCTGCTCAAGTACGTCGGGCTGAACCCGATCGTCGTGCACGGCGGCGGGCCGGAGATCACCGCCTACATGGAGCGCCTCGGGCCTGCCCGTCGAATTCGTTGATGGCCTGCGCGTCTCCGACGCCGACACCGTCGAGGTCGCGAAGATGGTGCTCGTCGGCAAGCTCAACAAGGAGATCGTCACGCGGCTCAACCGCCACGGACAGGCAGCGGTCGGGCTCTGCGGCGACGACGGGCTGCTCTTCCGCGTCGTGCGCCGCGCGGGCCCCGGGGGCCGCGACCTGGGCTTCGTGGGCACGATCGAGCACGTCAACGTCGACGTGATCGAGCACGTCGCGCGCGACTACATCCCGGTCATCGCGTCGGTCGGCGCCGATCGCGAGGGCCAGTCCTACAACGTCAACGCCGACGAGGCAGCGAGCGCGGTCGCGCGCGCGATGCGCGCGTACAAGCTGATCTTCCTCACCGACGTCGTCGGCTGGCTGCGCGATCCACGGGACGACGCGAGCCTGATCGCGAACGCGAGCGCGGAGGAGATCCGCGACGACGCTCGCGCAGCTCGAGGGCGGGATGCGCCCGAAGCTCGAAGCGTGCATCGACGCGATCGACGGCGGTGTGAGCTCCGCGCACATCATCGACGGTCGCCGCGAGCACTCGCTGCTGCTCGAGCTCTTCACGGACGCGGGGATCGGCACCAAGATCGAGGCCGGCGCATGAGTGCGCCGACGGGCGCAAGGGGCGCAGCCGGCGCGCAGGCGCCGGCGGCGCCGGCTCGGGGCACGCGTCGCTCGCCGAGCTCACCGAGCTCGAGCGCGCCTGGGTCATTCCCTCGTACGCGCGGCTGCCGGTGGCGTTCGTGCGCGGCGAGGGCGCGCGCCTGTGGGACGACGAGGACGTCGAGTACCTCGACTTCGTCGCCGGCGTCGCGGTCACGAATGCCGGCCACTGCCACCCGCAGCATCGTGAGCGCCGTACGCGAGCAGGTGGCGCAGCTGATGCACGTCTCGAACCTCTTCTACACGGAGCCCGCGATGCGGCTCGCAGAGCGGCTCGCGCGCACGAGCCTCGGCGGCAAGGTGTTCCTCTGCAACTCCGGCGCGGAGGCGAACGAGGCCGCGATCAAGCTCGCGCGCAAGGCGCGGCCCGCTGGAGAGGTCGTGGTGCTCCACGGCGCGTTTCACGGCCGGACCTACGGCGCGCTCTCGGCGACGCCGCAGGAGTCCAAGCAGGCCCCCTTCGCGCCGCTCGTGCCGGGGTTCCGCGCGGTCCCGGCGACGCCCGCGGCGCTCATGCGAGGCCGTCGACGAGCACACGGCGGCGGTGCTGCTCGAGCCGATCCAGGGCGAGACCGGCGTGCACGTGCTCTCGAACGAGCTGCTGCGCGCGGCGCGGGCGGCCTGCGACGAGGCTGGAGCGGCGCTGATCTTCGACGAGGTGCAGTGCGGGATGGGGCGCACCGGAACGCTCTGGGCCTACGAGCAGACCGGTGTCGTGCCCGACGCGTTACGCACCGCGAAGGCGCTCGGCGGCGGCCTGCCGATCGGGCGCGCTCGTCACAGGAGAGCGCTTGGCCGACGTCTTCTCGGCGGGCGATCACGGAAGCACGTTCGGCGGCGGCCCGGTGGTCGCGCAGGCCGCGCTCGCGTCGCTGGAGGTTATCGACGACCCCGCGCTGCTCGAGCGCGTGCGCGAGCTGGGCGAGCGGCTGCGGCTGGGCTGGCGAGCCTCGCCCACGTCACCGAGGTCCGCGGGCGCGGTCTGCTGCTCGCGTGCGACGTCGACGTGTCCGCTCCGGCGGTGGTGCAAGCGGCGCTCGTGCACGAGCGGCTCGTCGTCAACGCGACCGGCCCGCGCACCGTGCGCCTGATGCCACCGCTGATCATCGACGAGGCGCGACTGCGACGAAGCGCTGCTGCGGCTCAGCGCGGCGCTCGACCGTGTCGCGGCGGCGCCAGCGGCAGGGACGCGTGAGCCGATGAGCCGGCGCAAGGTCGCCGGCGGCTTCGAGCTCGACGACGACGCCGAGCGGATCGATCTCGATGCCGTGCACACGTTCCTCGCCAACGAGGCCTACTGGGGTCGCGGGCGGCCGCAGGAGCTCCTCGATCGCGCGATCCGCGGCTCCGCACGCGTCGTCGGCGTCTACCGCGACGATGAGCAGGTCGGCTTCGGGCGCGCGATCTCCGACGGCGCGACGGTCGCCTACCTCGCTGATGTCTACGTCCTCGGCGCCTACCGCGGACGCGGTCTGGGGCTCGAGCTCGTCCGCGAGCTCGTGGAACGGGGGCCCGACGCCGAGCTCACGTGGCTGCTGCACACGGCCGACGCGCAGCGGCCTCTACGCGAAGCTCGGCTTCAGCTCCGAGCCGCCACTCTATCCGCTGATGGAGCGGCGCCGGCTCCCGCGCGCGGCGGTGGCGCGCGGCGCAAGTAGCCTTCCGGCCCGATGAGCACAACGGATCCCGCACGACCGGCGAGGCGAGCTGCCGCGCACGGCCTCCTATGAGGCCGACCCGGCGGACGTGCGCCGCGTGCTGCTGCTCTACTCCGGGGGGCTCGACACGAGCGTGATGCTGAAGTGGATCCAGGAGCGCTACGACGCCGAGGTCGTGACGCTCACGGTGAATCTCGGCCAACCCGACGAGGACTACGCCGCGATCCGCGCGAAGGCAGAGCAGCTCGGCGCGCTCGAGTGCCTCGTGCTCGACGCGCGCGAGGAGTTCGCGGAGGAGTACGTCGCGCGGGCGATCAAAGCGAACGCGCTCTATGGCGCCGGCTACCCGCTCTTCACCGCGCTCGGGAGGCCGCTGATCGCGAAGCTCGCGGTCGAGCACGCGCGGCGCCTCGGCGTGCGACACGATCGCGCACGGGTGCACGGGCAAGGGCAACGACCAGGTCCGGATCGAGGCGACGGTCGCGACGCTCGCGCCGGAGCTCAGGGTGATCGCGCCTGTGCGCTCGTGGCAGATGGGCCGCGAGGAGGAGCTCGCCTACGCGCGCGAGCACGGCATCCCGCTGAAGGGCGGCAGGGAGATCGCGCCCTATTCCGTTGACGACAACCTCTGGGGACGCTCCTCGGAGGGGCGCTGGATCGAGGACCTCGATCGCGCCTCCCGAGGAGGACGTGTTCGGGCTCGTGACACCGCCCGAGCGCGCGCCCGAGGACGGTGCGCTGGTGGCGGTCGAGTTCGAGCGCGGCCTGCCCGTCGCGATCGACGGCGAGCGGCTCGGCGCGGTCGCGCTGCTCGAGCTGCGCCGCGGAGATCGGCGCGCGCCACGGGGTCGGCATCGTCGACCAGATCGAGGATCGGATCGTGGGCCTCAAGGTGCGCGACATCTACGAGGTGCCGGCCGCCGCGATCATCCTCACCGCGCATCAGGAGCTCGAGAAGCTCGTCTCGACGATCCACCAGAACCAGTTCAAGGGCGAGCTCGACCGCCGTTGGGCGTTCCTCGTCTATGCGGGGCTCTGGTGGGAGCCGCTGCGGACCGACCTCGACGCCTACATGGACGCGGCGAACGAGCAGGTGAGCGGCACGATCACGATGCAGCTCTACAAGGGCTCGGCGCGCGTGGTCGCGCGCTCCTCGCCGACACGCCGTCTACGACGCGAGCCTCGCGTCCTTCGCGCCCTCCGGCGGCCTCTTCTCGCAGGCCGCCTCGCCGGGCTTCATCGAGCTGTGGTCGCTGCAGTCGCGGATGGCCTGGCGGCTGCGCGAGGAAGCAGGCGCGCGAGGGGGGAGGACGGTGGCGAAAAGGACTAGCCAAGGGCGCATTTCGTGTGTAAACTCCGTGATCCGGTTGCCGCAGGGAGCGCGCTATGGGACGGCATTGATGCCATGTCAGCCGAACGCCGACAACGCCACGTACTAGATGAGCTGCTCGACAAGAGCGTGCAGGTTTCAGTGCGCTCGGAGAGCGGTCGCGAGGCGCGTGCAGGGGAGCGCCCGCCGGCCTCGGGCTAACGTCCGAGCGCAAGGCGCCGCCGGAAGAGCCCGCATGGCCTTCGCATCCCGGCGCTGCGTGCTGAGCAGCCGGAGGACGAGGCAGGTGAGGTGCGCGAGCCGGCACGCGGCGGCGGGGAGGAGCGCCGCGGTCCGATCCTGCGCGACACGCGCAACCGCGAGGCGCCGCGCATAGGGCGCGCGCGCCGCGACGCGGATTTTCGCGGCGTCGGAGGGCGAGGTGCAGGTCGGACGCGGGCCGCTCGCGCTTCACCTGAGCAGGGCCGCCACCGAAGAACGGCTCGCCGAGAGCGAGGAGCGCCTCGCGCAGAGCGACAAGCGGCTTGCACGAGGCGCGCCGCGAGCTGGAGGAGCGTGACGCTCGGCTCACGGCGAGCGCGGAACGCCTGACGCAGACCGCAGAGCGACTCGCGCAGACGGAGAAGCGCATCACGGCGCTCGAAGAGCGGCTGCTGATGACAGAAGAGTCAGAGCGCCATGCCGCCGAGCAGCAGGCGCGTGCCGAGGAGTCGCGCGAGACGCTTGTGGCACAGATCTCGGCGATGCAGGTGCGCGAAGCCCAGCTGAGGGAAGAGCAGGAGTCAGAGCGCAATGCTCGCGCGCGTGTGGAATCCGAGCTCGAGCGCCTGCGCGGCAGCTTCGCCACGATGACGCCGCTCGTGCACGCGCTGCACGAGGCGACAGGCGAGATCCAGGTAGTCCTCGCCCACGAGCCGGAGGCGAGCGTCGCGCAAAGCGGTGGGCATGGTGGCAACGCCGGCGGCGGAGGAGGAATCGCAGCAGGGACGCCGCCGGCGGCCGCCGATCTCCACGGGCGCGCAAACGAGGGCGAACAGGCTGCTCGGCCCGCTCGAGGAGGCCCCCGGCGGCGCCGGGACGTCGAGCGCGGCGAGGCTTCGCTCCTGGGCGCGCTCGTGGACGTCGTCGAACGCTGGCGCACGCAGGGTCCCGCAAACTGATCGAAATCGCGCGCGTAGGCGCGCGGCGTCATCCGCTCGGGCGCATACGCATTGCTGGCTCGGTGAACGACTCCACCTGCGCCCATCTGCACGTCCACTCGGAGTACTCGCTGCTCGACGGGGCGTGCAAGATCGAGGCGCTCGCGGCGCGTGCCGCGGCGCTCTCCCAGCCGGCGCTTGCGCTCACGGACCACGGCGTGATGAACGGCGCGGTCGAGCTCTACAAGGCGTGCTCGAGCCATGGCATCAAGCCGATCCTCGGCTGCGAGATCTACCTCCTGGATGACGAGCCGCAGGCGAGCGGCGCGAGCGGGGGGCGGCGCGAGCGCAACCACCTGACGCTGCTCGCGGCCTCGGACACGGGCTACCGCAACCTCGTGAAGCTCTCCTCGGCGGGCTTCCTCGAGGGGCCGGGCCGCGGCAAGCCTTCGGTGAGCCTTGCGAAGCTCGGCGAGCACGCCGACGGCGTGATCGCCCTCACGGGCTGCCTCGCTTCGCGCCTCTGCCAGCGCCTCGCCGAAGACCGCGCCGAAGACGCGCGCGCACACGTGGACGACATGCTGCAGATCTTCGGACGCCGAGAACGTCTACTTCGAGGTGCAGAAGAACGGGCTGACGATCCAGGACAAGTGCAACGAGGGCATCGTGAAGCTCGCGCACGAGCTCTCCGGGCAGCCTCGTGGGCACGAGCGACGTGCACTACCTGCGTCGCGAGGACTACGACCACCATCGGGCGCTGCTGTGCGTGCAGACGAAGAGCACGCTGCAGGCGCCGAAGCTGACGTTCGAGACGAACGAGTTCTACCTGCGCGACAACGCCGAGATGGCGCACGCGTTCGCGGAGTGGCCGGAAGCGCTCGCGAGCACGCTCGAGATCGCGGAGCGCTGCTCGGTGGAGCTCGAGCTGGGCAAGCAGCTGATCCCGAGCTACCCGACGCCCGACGGCAGCTCCGAGCGCGACTACCTGCGCGCGCGCGTGGAAGAGGGGCTGCGCGAGCGCTATGGCGACCCGCCGCCGGCGGCGGCGCGCGAGCGCATGGAGATGGAGCTCGCAGTGATCGACCGGATGGGCTTCAACGCGTACTTCCTGATCGTGTGGGACTTCGTGTCGTTCGCGAAGCACAACGGCATCGCGGTCGGCCCGGGCCG
The DNA here is from genome assembly GCA_963768005.1 of uncultured bacterium. Classification (GTDB taxonomy): domain Bacteria; phylum Actinomycetota; class Thermoleophilia; order Solirubrobacterales; family Solirubrobacteraceae; genus Palsa-744. Next base: position 159,708 of record CAVYGD010000004.1, on the reverse strand, counting down.
CGGCTCGGCGGCGGGGTCGATCGTCTCCTACTGCCTGCGCATCACCGACGTCGACCCGCTCGAGTACGGGCTGCTCTTCGAGCGCTTCCTGAACCCCGAGCGCGTGTCGATGCCCGACATCGACATCGACTTCTCGGTGCGCGGCCGCGAGCGCGTGATGCGTTACGTGACCGAGAAGTACGGACGCGAGTCGGTCGCGCAGATCGTCACCTTCGGCAAGATGTTCCCGCGCGCCGCGACGCGCGACGCCGCTCGCGTGCTGGGATTCGACTATGGCACGGGCGATCGCCTCGCGAAGCTGATCCCGGACCCGATCATGGGCAGGCCGCCGTCGTTCGAGGACTGCATGAAGTCGGGCGAGCCGCTGCGGGCCGCCTACGACGAGGATCCGACCGCGCGCCAGATCGTCGACGTCGCGAAGGGGCTCGAGGGCATCGTGCGCAACTCCTCGATCCATGCGGCGGCGGTGGTGATCGCAGATCGGCCGCTGACGGAGATCGTGCCGCTCCAGCTCGCCGATGCGGGCACCGACGAGAACGGCGAGCGGAGCTTCCGCACGGTGACGCAGTTCTCGATGAAGCCGATCGAGGAGATCGGCCTGCTGAAGATGGACTTCCTCGGCCTGCGCAACCTCGACGTGATCGAGGACACGCTCGACATCATCGGGCGCTCCGGCTCGACGCGCGTGGATATGGCGTCACTGCCGCTCGACGACGGGCGGACGTACGAGATGCTCGCTCGGGGCGACTCGATCGGCGTGTTCCAGTTCGAGTCCGAGGGCATGCGCGAGGCGCTGCGTAAGGTGCGCCCGACCGAGTTCGAGGACCTCGTCGCGCTGAACGCGCTGTACCGGCCGGGGGCGATCGACCAGATCCCGGTGTACGCGCGCGGCAAGCAGAGCCCGCAGGCAATCTCCTACCCCGACGAGCGCTTGCGGCCGATCCTCCAATCCTCGAAGGGCGTGATCCTCTATCAGGAGCAGGCGATGCAGATCGCGAAGGAGCTCGGCGGCTTCTCGGGCGCGAAGGCCGACGATTTGCGCAAGGCGATCGGCAAGAAGAACCGCAAGGCGATGGCGGCGCTCAAGCCAGAGTTCGTTGCGGGCTGCCGCGCGTCGGGCACGAGCGAGCAGGTGATCGATTTCCTGTGGACGACTAACGAACGCTCGGCTGACTACTCGTTCAACCGCTCGCACGCCGCGTGCTATGCGCTGATCGGCTACCGCACGGCGTGGCTGAAGGCGAACTATCCCGCCCAGTACATGGCCGCGCTGATCTCGTCGGTGATGTCGACGAAGGACAAGGTGCCGTTCTTCGTCGCGCGCTGCGAGGACATGGGGATCGAGGTGCTGCCGCCCGACGTGAACCTCTCCGATCACGAGTTCACGGTCGAGCAGGGCAACATCCGCTTCGGCTTAGACGCCGTCAAGGGCGTCGGCTACCAGGCCGTCGAGGCAATCAAGGAGGCGCGCGCGAAGGGCGGGCCGTTCGACTCGCTGTGGGACTTCTGCGAGCGGGTCGATCACCGCGCGGTGAACAAGAAGGCGATCGAGGCGCTGATCAAGTGCGGCGCGTTCGGCTCGACCGGCGCGACGCGGAAGGGCATGCTCGCGATCCTCGGCCAGGCGCAGGCGGCGGGCCAGAAGAGCCAGCAGGACGCGCTCACGGGCCAGGGCTCGATCTTCGACATGGCGGGACTCAATGGCGGCGCTTCCGCCGAGGCAGCTGGCGGGGCGGGCATCCACTCGCACGCGATTCGCCCTCCGATACCGAGCGCGGAGGCCGAGCAGGCGGAGTTGCTCGCGATGGAGAAGGAGGCGATTGGGCTGTTCATCTCCACGCATCCGCTCAAGCCACTGCGCGCGGCACTGCGGGCGCGCGTCGATTGTCCGCTTGATGCGCTCGCGACCCGCCGCGAGAAGGAGTGGGTGACGGTCGGCGGGATCATCACGCAGGCGAAGCGGATTCGCACGCGCAACGGCGAGCCGATGATGTTCGCAACGCTCGCGGACCTGGAGGGCTCGGTCGAGATGCTCGTCTTCGGCAAAGCGCTCGCCGAGCACGAGGCGACGCTCGTCGTCGACGAGCTCGTGATCGTGCGCGGCCGCGTGGACCACAAGGAAGCGGGCAAGACGTGCGTTGTCGTGTCCGAGGTGGAGTCGTTCAGCCCGAGCGAGGCCGACGTTGCGGACGCAGCGCAGGCGCGCGCCGTAGCGGCGCCGCCGCCGGCAGCCGAGCCGGAGTCGGTGTACGTGCAGCTCGACGCCACGCGCCTGCGAGCCAGCGTTGTCGAGGAGCTCAAAGAGGTGATCGCGAACTTCCCGGGGCCCGCGGAGGTGGTACTCGAGATCGTGACGAGCGCGGGCGGGCGCAGGCTGCGCCTCGGCGAGGGCTTCCGCGTCACGCACACGCCTGAGCTGCGTGCCGCGCTCGAGCGCGTCGTGGAGCAGAGCGAGTCCGACGCCGAGCCGGCGAGCCCGCCGGCGCTGTCGGTCGCCGGCCAGTCGGCGGCGTAGGCGACGCGCAGCAGCCACCGCGCGCGCAGGGTCGCGTACCGGGGTGGAGCGGAATGACGCCCGCGCTCAGTGGCGTTTAAGGAAGCGCTCGAATCCTTCGAGCAGCGCATGCGCGACGCGCTCGCGGAAGGCGGGCCGCTGCATCGGGGCCTCGTCTTGCGCGTTTTGCATGTTGGCAACCTCGACGAACACCTTCGGCACGCGCGAGAGGTTGAGCCCGCCGAGATCGGTGCGCGGGGCGATCCCGTCGACGCCGTCGTAGGTCGACGTGTGGAGCCCGATCCCGAGCAGCGCGCTGCGCATCGCGTCGCCGAGGCGGCGCGAGGGCGCGATGATCGACTGGTCGATGCCACTGGGGATCGGCGCGGGCACGAGGATCGCGAAGCCCGATCCGTTCGGAGGGCCGCCGTCGGCGTGGATCGAGATCGCCGCGTTGCTGTGCGCGCGGTTGCCGATCGCGGCGCGTTCGGTGATGCAGGGGCCCACGCCGTCGTTGCTGTGGCGCGTCATCACGACGCGCGCGCCGGCGGCGCGCAGCAGGCGGCGCAGGTCGAGCGCGACCGACCAGTTGAAGTCGGTCTCGCGGTAGCCGTCGGGGGCGGCCGTCCCGGTGGTGTCGCATTCCTTCTCGCCGTTGCCGTCGTTGACGAGGCGGGCGATCTGTTCCGGGTGCGTGAAGTTGCCGCCGTTGTGGCCGGGATCGAGGGTGATGACGCGCCCGCTCAGCGGAAGCGGCGGTGGCGCGCTGCGGGTCGTGGTGACGGTTATCGAGGTAGCGGCGCTGCGCGTCGCGGTTGCGCTCGTCGCGAGCGTGGTCAGGTCGGCGAGATGCTGGATCCTGGCCGTGTGCGCCGAGCCGCCCGCTCCGCAGCCGGCCGCGAGCGTGGCGGCAGCGAGCCCGAGCAGGCTGCCCGCCCCCGCGATGCGAGCGCTCATCATGACGGCGCGCGTGCGGCCGGCCGCCGCCGTCGGGCACGCACCCCGCGCTCGTGCAATCGCTTGGCAAGCGCGACTTCGGCACCGGAGGCCCCGCCGCCCTTTTCCCCGGGCGTCTCGAGCACGCACGGCAGGCGCTGCAGCTTCGGGGCGCCGAGAAATGCCGCGCAGCCCTTCTCGCCGAGCTCGCCCGCACCGATGTTGGCGTGGCGGTCGCGGTTCGAGGAGAGCCCGGACATCGAGTCGTTGAGGTGCAGCGACCCGAGGCGCCGTACGCCGAGCTTGCTCGTCACCTCGCGCATCAACTCGTCCATCCCCGCGGGCGTGCGGATGTCATAGCCGGACGCGTACAGGTGACAGGAGTCCAGGCAGACGCCAAGCCGCCCGCCGCCACCGCTCGCCTCCAGGAGCGCGGCGAGCTCGTCGACCGTGCGCCCGAGCGTGCCGCCCGCGCCGGCGGTGTTCTCGAGATGAAGCGGGCACCGCTCGCTCTCGGCGAGCGCCTCCCTGATCGTCTTCCCGGCACGCGCGATCGCCGCCTCGACGTCGCCTGTCTTCGCGGTGCCGGGATGCAGCACGACGCCGCGGGCGCCGATCTGCGCCCCGGCGCGCAGCGAGTTCACGAGCGAGCGCAGCGACTTGGTGCGGATCTCGCGGTCCTCGCTCGCGCAGTTGACGAGATAGACGGCGTGGATCAGCACGGCTCTGCACCATGCTCGCCTTCATCGCCGCCTTGAACTCCACAACTTGCTCCTCGGCGTAGGTGCTCGAGCGCCACATGCGCGGCGACTGATTGAAGATCTGGATCGCCTCGCAGCCGCGCTCGACGCCGCGCTCGATTGTCTTCGGGAGGCCGCCGGCTGGCGAGACGTGGGCTCCGATTAGCATGGGCCACGATCTTATGCGGCTTCGTTTCGCCCCCTCGCCGACGGGCGCCCTGCACATCGGCGGCGCACGTACGGCGCTCTACAACTGGCTACTCGCGCGCCACGAAGGCGGAGTGCTGGTGCTGCGCATCGAGGACACCGACAAAGAGCGCTCGACGCCAGAGAACGTGCAGCAGATCCTCGATGCGCTCGAATGGCTCGAGCTCGACTTCGACGAGGGGCCGGTGTTCCAGGGCGCTCGTACAGAGCGCCACCACGAGGTGCTCGAGCTGCTGCTCGCGAGCGGGCACGCCTATCGCACGCGGGCGAGCGCCGACGATGTGAAGGCATACAAGCTGGAGCACGGCTCCGAGCGCGGGTTTCGAGGGCGCGAGGAGGGGGAGGGCGCCGTGCGCTTGCACGTCCCCGACGAGGGCGCGACGGTCGTGCACGACGTCATTCGCGGCGACACGCGCTTCGAGCACGTCCACCTCGACGACCCCGTGATCGCGCGCGCGGACGGCTCGGTGCTCTACAACTTCGCGGCCGCGATCGACGATCTCGACGCCGCGATCACGCACGTCGTGCGCGGCGAGGACCACCTCTCGAACACGCCGAAGCAGCTGCTCGTGCTCGAAGCGGCGCGCGCGGCGGGAATCGGCGCCGATCAGCCGCTCCCGCTCTACGCGCACCTTCCGCTGCTGCACGGCCCGGACGGCAAGAAGCTCTCAAAGCGTCACGGCGCCGCGTCGGTGCAGGAGTTGCGGGACGCGGGCTACCTCCCGGAGGCGATCCGCAACTACCTCGCGCTGCTCGGCTCGAGTGCCGGCGACGACACAGCGCCGATCTCCACGCAGGAGCTGATCGAGCGCTTTACGCTCGAGCGCGTCGCGCGCAACCCGGCGCGCTTCGACGAGACGAAGCTGCGCGCGCTGGACGGCCTGTACATCCGCGCGCTGCCGGTCGCGGAGCTGGCGGGGCGCTTGGAGGAGTTCCTCGTGCGCGAGGGGGTGGCGCCGGCGGAGCTGCTCGCGAGACGACGCGAGCTCCTGACGCAGGCCGCCGCGATCAGCCAGGAGAAGATCCAGACGCTGGCGGAGTTCTGGCCGCTCGCGGGGTTCCTCTTCGAGGAGCGTCCCCAGCAGGACGCCGCGCGCGCGCGCTGGCTCGACGAGCAGGGCATCGGCCGGCTGCGCGAGACGCGCCGGACCCTCGACGGTCTCGCGAGCTTCGACGAGGGCGAGCTGCAGCGGGCGCTCGAGGAGCTCGTGCAGCAAAGCGGCGTCAAGCCGGGGCAGGTCTACCAGCCTCTGCGCGTCGCGATCTCGGGGTCGACCGTCTCGCCGGGGATCTTCGAGAGCGTCGCGCTGCTCGGCCGGGCGGAGACGCTGCGGCGCATCGACGCGGCGCTCGACGGGCACGGCTAGACGAATGGCCCGGCGGGCGCGGTGCGTCTGGCCGCGCGTATGAAGCCGGCGCGGACGCGCGCTGAGCAGCTCAGCGCAGCGTTGCGTCGGTTTGGTCGGCTTTCCTAAGCGCCGTCCGTGCATCACCCGGCCGCTTGCCTAAAGCGCGGCTCAACCGTTTGTCCACGATTGCCGATAGGGCACCCTAGATCCCAGCCGAAAGCCGACGTGCAAGACGCATCCAGGCAGCACACCACTGGGAGCGACGGCAAACGACATGGAGGTATCAGGAAGCGTGCAAACAGCCCCGACGCGGCAAACTCGTTCGACGAGGAACCGTTCCGACCGTGCGACCACCGCCGCGGCCGGTGCGAAGCACGCAACAGACGCCGCGCCTGCCAAGCCGGCGAGCAACGCCGCGCGAAGGCTTCACGCCGTCAAGCCGGCGAGCGAGCTCGAGAAGGCGGCAGCAGCTGCAGGTATCGCCCCCGACGATCAGTACGGCGCGGGCCGCGCGCAACGCCTCACGAAAGCCTTCCAGGCGCTCGAGGCCTTCCCCTCGCTCGCTGAGTCGCGCGATCGCCTCGAGAAGCTGCTCGCGAAAGACCACGTCGCGACAGCAGAGCTCGTCGCCGCGGTCGAGTCCGATGTCGCGCTCACGCTGCGGGTGCTACACGTCGCCAACGAGGGCGGCGCCGGCACGCACGGCCGCGTCGACACCGTTGTGGGCGCCGTCGAGATGCTTACGCCGGCTGCGCTCCAGACGCTCGCCGCGAACATCCGCACATTCGATTTCTTCGAGCACTCGGGCGTATGGGACACGACCCCCGAGCGCTTCCGCCTGCACGCGCTCTCGACGCAGCATGCGACCGACACGCTCGCGTCTGAGATCGGCTACGAGGGCCGCGATCGGCTCACCGCGATCAGCCTTCTGCATGACGTCGGCAAGCTCGTGCTCATGCACGCTTATCCCGGCTATCCAACGCTCGTGCACCAGGGCGCGGGAACCCCCGAGCAGCGCGTCCACCAGGAGCGCCGCGAGCTCGGCGTCGACCACACGCTGATGGGCGGCGTGTTCGCTCGCCGCTGGGGCCTGCCGGCCTCGATCGCGTCGGCGATCGAGCGCCACCACAACCCGGAGGCCGACGGCGACGCGGCACTCGTGCGTCTCGGCGACATGCTTGCGCACTACGAGCAAGGCACGCCGGTCTCCCCGGTCGAGATGCTCGCCGGCGCGCGGGCGGTCGGGCTCGGGCCGGCGAAGCTGCGCGCGATCATGTACGAACTTCCGAGCACCGCGAGCCTGCGCAGGCGCCACGTCGATCCGTGCCCGCTCTCCTCGCGCGAGGTCGGCGTCCTGCAGCGCCTCGCCGAAGGCAAGGTCTACAAGCAGATCGCCCACGAGCTGATGCTCTCGACGAGCACGGTGCGCACGCACCTGCACAACATCTACGGCAAGCTTGGCGCCGTCGACCGTGCTCAGGCCGTGCTGATCGCAACCGAGCGCGGCTGGCTCTAGCCGCGCGCGCGGGCGATATTCTCCGCGCCGGCCCGGCGCGATGATCTCGATCACAAGCAAGTCCCCCTACGCTGTGCTGGCGCTCGCCGAGCTCGGGCGGATGGGAGCGGAGGCGCCGGTGCCGATCGGCGAGCTTGCGCGCAGGCGCGACGTGCCGGTGCAGTTCCTCGAGCAGCTCTTCGCCGTCCTTCGCCGCGCGGGCGTGCTGAGCTCGCAGCGAGGGGTGAAAGGCGGCTACCGCTTCGCGCGCTCGCCGCAGACGGTGAGCGTGCTCGAGATCGTGGAGCTGCTCGACGGGCCGGTCGGGGGCGGCGCGAATGGCGTCTTCAAAGATGCCGCGGACGCCGCGCGCGCGGTCTTGGAGCGCACGACGATCGCAGACGTGATCGAGCGCGAAGCGCGCGAAGCCGGCGCGAGCATGTACCACATCTAGCGAAGGTGGCCTGAGACCCCGTCTTTGGCTCTGTAGAGCGGTCGTTCAAGGAGAAGCATCAGGCAGGTTGCATCTCGCGAGTGCGTTTGCCGCCGTGGATGTCACGACCGGCAACGTCAAGCAGGCCGGCCTCGCGGCCTCTGAACTCATGCAGGCGAAGTAGCCAGTCGCGCGCTACGCACAGGGGATCGCCGTGGTTGCGAGCTGACTCGCGCCGCCGGCAAAGGAGAATTCCGCCTGCCACGGGTAGCCGCCGGCCGGGCACGGGGAGGGCACGAAGAGGCCCATGCCGCCATAGACACCGCCGCCCGAGAACCGCGGCTGCTTCGCGTTGCCGGTCGTGAGCGTGAAGCTGACGATCGAGGCGTTCGGCTGGCCGGGGCGGGTCGGGATCGGCGGAACGAGCGTTTCGAGCGACGCAGAGTAGATGCCGCTGAGGGCGGCGAGCTCGACGGTGCTCACGACCCGCCTACGGATCGGGGTCGTGCCTTCGCCGAGGATCTGGAGCTCGTAGGGGCCGTCGGTTGGACCGACGAACTCCCACAGCCGCGCCCGCTCGGTCACGGTGCGCGAGCCTTCCCGCCACGCGATCACCGCCGAGCCCGAGCCGATCTGCGAGCGCGCGGGGCAGCCGCGCGCGCCGCGACGCTGCAGGTGGGCGTGCGAGCACCCTTCCGTCGTTGGCCATTCGATGCTCGAGCCGCTGAGGCCGGCGGGGATCAGGACCGTGATCTTCCGCACCGGCGCGGGAAGGCCGCCTTCTTCGCCGCTCAGATGGACGCCGAAAGTCGCCGCCGTCCGCGCGCCGCTTTGGTTTGGCGAGAACGCGGCTTCGATCGTCGCGGACGCCGGCGCGCCCGCGGCGCTGGGTGTGAGCACGGCAAGCGCGCCCGAGAGCGCGAGCAGTGTTGCAAGGACGCGGCGCATCTACCGATTATGACCCGGCTTGGCTCTATTGTCGCCGTATGGGTGAAATCCCGATCAACATTTCGGAGCTGGTCGGGCGGACGCCGATGATCGAGCTGAAGCGACTGCTCGACGACGGCTCCGCGCGCGAGGTCGCGCTGTTCGCGAAGCTCGAGGCCTTCAACCCCGGCGGCTCCGTGAAAGACCGCATCGGTGTCGCGATGATCGAGGCCGCGGAGGCGGAAGGGCGTATCGAGCCCGGGCGGAGCACGATCGTGGAGGCGACGAGCGGCAACACCGGCATCGCGCTCGCATTCGTATGCGCCGCGAAGGGCTACGACCTCGTTTTGACGTTGCCGCAGGGGATGAGCCGCGAGCGCGAGGCGCTGCTCGCGCTCTACGGAGCACGTGTCGAGATCACCGAGTCGATGGGGGGGATGGTGGAGGCGGTGGAGGCGGCTCAGGAGCTGGCGCGGGCCGAGAATGTGTTCCTGCCGGACCAGTTCACGAACCCCGCGAACCCCGAGGCGCACCGGCGTACGACCGGTCCCGAGATCGCCGAGGCGCTCGACGGCGCCGTCGACGTGCTGGTGGCCGGCGTCGGCACGGGAGGCACGATCACGGGTACGGGCGAGTACCTGCGCTCGCTGAATCCGCGTCTGCTGGTCGTCGCCGTGGAGCCCGCGCGCTCCGCCGTGCTCTCCGGCGAGGCGCCCGCACCGCACCGCATCCAGGGCATCGGCGCGGGCTTTGTGCCGCCGATCCTCAACCGCGAGTTGCTCGACGAGGTGATCGCGGTCTCCGACGAGGACGCGATCCGGACCGCGTGGGAGTGCGCGCGGCGCGAGGGTCTGCTGGCGGGGATCTCCTCCGGAGCGGCGCTGTGGGCCGCGCTGCAGGTGGCGGCTCGTCCCGACTGCGCCGGCAAGCGGATCGTCGTGATCCTCCCGGACTCCGGCGAGCGCTACATCTCGCAGCCGTTCTTCACGCCCTCCAAGCGCACGGCGCGTAGCGCCGGCGCGCGGCGAGCCCGCGCGCTGCGAAGCTAGGCTGGCGTTGCCGCGGGCAGCAATGCCCCCGCTACGCTGTGGCCATGATCGGCGCGAGTCCTGGCATCGCGCAGCGAGTGCTCTCCGAGGTCAGAAGCGACGTCGCCGCAGCGCGCGACCGCGATCCCGCCACACGGGGGGTCAGCACGCTCGAGATCCTCGCGACGTGGCCGGGGATCCATGCGCTGCTCTCGCATCGCGTCGCACATACGTTGCAGGAGGCCCGGGTTCCGCTGCTGCCGCGCGGGATCGCGCTGCTCACACGCGCCGTGACGGGCGTCGAGATCCATCCCGCAGCCGAGATCGGGCGTGGCCTCTTCATCGACCACGGCTCGGGGGTCGTCGTGGGGCAGACGGCGAAGATCGGCGACAACGTGACGCTCTACCAGGGTGTCACCCTCGGGGGCACCGGCTTCGTGGCCGGTAAGCGCCACCCGACCGTGCAGGACAACGTCACGATCGGCTCTGGCGCAAAGCTGCTCGGCCCGATCACCGTCGGCCACGGAGCGAAGATCGGCGCGAACACCGTCGTCATCACCGACGTTCCCCCGAACACGACGGTCGTCGGCAACCCGGGTCATCCGGTACGCGTCGAGGGCCGCAGGCCCGAGGGCCCGGACACCGATTGGATCCACCTCCCGGACCCGATCGCGGAGGCGATCGAAGCGCTTTCGAGCCGGATCGCGGCGCTCGAACGCAGGATCCAAGGCGAGGCCGGGGTCAACGGGGACGAGCCTACTGAGCGCTCTACGCAGCTCAAGCCGCTGCGCGGGCGCGACCCGGCCGGCGGCTAGCGCGACCCGCGCGCGGCCGCGCTCAAACCGGCCTGACGCGGCTCTATGCTGGAAAAGCTATGCCGCCGATCAGCGTTGAGGAGCCGCAAACGCCCGCTCAGGCAGGCGCCGATGCCCCGCGCAGCCCACGCTCACGCCGCCTCGAGGAGCTGCTCGAGGGCCTCAACGCGCCGCAGCGCGAAGCGGTCACCCACGGCGAGGGCCCGCTGCTCATCCTCGCCGGCGCGGGCAGCGGCAAGACGCGCGTGCTCACGCACAGGCTTGCGTACCTGATCTTCTCCGGCGAGGCGCGGCCGGGGGAGATCCTCGCGATCACGTTCACGAACAAGGCGGCCACCGAGATGCGAACGCGCGTCGAGCGGCTGCTCGGCCGCAGCACGCGCGGCATGTGGCTGTCGACCTTCCACTCCGCGTGCGCGCGGATCCTGCGCGCGCAGGCCGAGCGCCTTGGCTACACCTCGCAGTTCACGATCTACGACCAGGCCGATGCGCGCAGGCTCGCGAAGCGCTCGATGCAGGAGCTGGGCGTGGACCCCAAGCGCAACCCGCCCGCGGCGGTCCACAATCGCATCTCGCAGGCCAAGAACGTGCTCCTCGGCGCCGCGGCCTACCGCGAGCTCGGCGGCGGCGAGTTCGAGGCGATCGTCGCCGATGTCTACGAGCTGTACGAGCGCGACCTGAGGCGCTCGAACGCGATGGACTTCGACGACCTGCTGCTGCTGACGGTGTCTGCGATGGAGCGCTTCCCGACATTCGCGACCGCTACGCGGAGGCCTTCCGCTACGTGCTCGTCGATGAGTACCAGGACACCAATCACGCGCAGTACCGTCTGCTGCGGCTGCTCTGCGACGACCGCGAGGACGCGCGCGCCCACCGCAACCTCGCCGTCGTGGGCGACGACGCGCAGTCGGTCTACGGCTTCCGCGGCGCGGACATCCGCAACATCCTCGACTTCCAACAGGACTTCCCGGATGCGACGGTCGTGAAGCTCGAGCAGAACTACCGTTCCACTGGGACGATCCTGGGCGCGGCGAACGCGATCATCGCGAACAACCGCGGGAGCATGCCGAAGGAGCTTTGGAGCGAGCTCGGCGAGGGCAGCCCGCTGCACGAGAGCGAGCTCGAGAACGAGCACGCCGAGGCGCGCTTCGTCGTCGGCGAGATCGAGCGCCTGCTCGACGGGGGCATGCAACGCTCCGAGCTCGCGGTCTTCTACCGCACGAACGCGATGTCGCGCGTGATCGAGGACACGCTCGTACGGCGCGAGATCGCGTATCAGGTGATCGGCGGTGCGAAGTTCTACGAACGCGCTGAGATCAAGGACGCGATCGCCTACCTCTCGCTGCTCGTCAACCCCTACGACGTCGTGAGCTTCACGCGGATCGCCAACTCGCCGCGGCGCGGCATCGGCCAGACCTCGCTCGCGCGCCTCGCCGCCTACGCGGCGAGCATCGACGAGAGCGTGTGGGACGTGGCCGCCGACCCCGAGCGCGTGCCGGGGCTGACGCGCGCCGCGATCAAGGCGCTGAGCGATTTCATGGCGAGGATGTCCGAGCTGCGCGAGCTTGTGCGCGGCGGCGCGGAGATCGCGGAGCTCCTCGCCTCCGTGCTCGCGAAGAGCGGCTACCTCGAGGCCCTCGAGCGCGAGGGCACGATCGAAGCCGAGGGCCGCATCGAGAACCTGGAGCAGCTCGTCGAGGTCGCGCGCGAGTTCGACAGCTCGGCGGAGCCGGGCGAAGAGACGCTCGACGCCTTCCTGCAGCAGGTCGCGCTGAGCACGTCGGGCGACGAGGCGGACGGAGAGCGCGACCCCGGCGAAACGGGCCTCGTGACGCTGATGACGCTCCACAACGCGAAGGGCACGGAGTACCCAGTCGTTTTCCTCGTCGGTTGCGAGGACGGCGTAATCCCCCACTCGCGGGCGCTCGAGGAGGGTGGGCTCGAGGAAGAGCGGCGGCTCTTCTACGTCGGCGTGACGCGCGCGATGCGCGAGCTCTACCTCACCCACGCGCGCCGCCGTGCGCTTTTCGGCGCGGGCACATACGGCCTGCGCAGCCGCTTCCTCGACGAGATCCCCGCCGAGCTGATCGAGACCGACGCCGGCTCGCAGGTGAGCACGGCGGCCGGCGCCCACGCCTACGGCGGGACCGGCATGCCCGGTCTCCTCGGCAGGCCAGCGCCGCGCGAGAGCTGGGAGCGAGCCGGAGCGGACGGGGATCCTCCGGCGGTGCGCTTCCGCGTCGGCGAGGATGTCGTGCACGCGAGCTTCGGAGAGGGTGTGGTGACCTCGGTGGAGCCCGGCGGCGTGCTCGTCGTGCGCTTTGCCGGGGACGGCTCCGAGCGCACACTGCTCGCGGAGTACGCGAACCTGGTGCGCGCATGAGCGCTCGCGTGATCGACGGCAAGGCCCTCGCCGCGCAGGTGCGCGCGGAGATTGCACAGCGGGTGGAGGCCTACAGCGAGCGCATCGGGTACCCGCCGGGCCTCGCGACGGTCCTCGTCGGGGCCGACGAGGCCTCGGAGGTCTACGTCGCGGGCAAGCAGCGCGCATGTGCCGAGGTGGGGATGATCCCCTTCGACGAGCGCCTTCCGGCCGATGCGAACGCCGAGGAGGTCGCCGAGCTGCTCGGCCGGCTTGGCGAGGACCCGGCGGTCAACGGCGTGCTCCTGCAGCTGCCGCTGCCAGCCCATCTCGCGGGCACAGAGTTGACCGGGCTGATCGATCCCGCGAAGGACGTGGATGGGCTCACACCGACGAACGCGGGGCTGCTCGCCCTCGGGCGCCAGGGGCTTCGGCCGTGCACACCGCTCGGGGTGATGGCGCTGCTCGCGGACTGCGGCACCGAGCTCGACGGCGCTGAGGCCGTCGTCGTCGGCCGCTCGAACCTCTTTGGGAAGCCGACGGCGCTACTTCTGCTCGAGGCGAACGCGACGGTGACGCTCTGCCACTCGCACACACACGCGCTCGCACAGGTGTGTGCGCGCGCGGACGTGCTCGTCGCGGCCGCCGGAAGGCCACGGATGATCGAGCGCGAGTGGGTGAAGGAGGGGGCCGTCGTAATCGACGGCGGCATCGCGCGACTGACTCCAGAGCAGGCGGGCAACCGCAGCGGGCTCGTTGGAGACGTCGACTATGAGGCCGTCCGCGAGGTCGCTTCGGCGATCACGCCGGTCCCGGGGGGCGTGGGGCCGATGACGATCGCGATGCTGTTGCGGAATACGCTGCAGGCGGCCTGCCGGCAGGCCGAGATCGAGCTGCTCGTATGAGCCTGCGGCGGCTGCGTGCGGGGGAGCTGATCGCGCTCGGCGGGAGCGTGTGCGTGATCGTCTCGCTCGGGCTGCCGTGGTACGACAGCCCGAGCGGCAGCCTCAGCGCATGGAGCACCTTCGGGGTTGCCGTCGCGATCCTCATCATCGCCGCCGTGCTCGGCTTCGTGCTCGTGCTCGTGACGATCACCGAACACTCGAGCGCGATCCCGGTGGCGAGCGCCGTGTGGAGCACGATCGGCGGGATCGCGGGGCTCGTGGCCGCGATCGTGCGCGTGCTCGAGCGGCCCGATCATGCGAGCGGCCTCGCCGCCGGCGCGTGGCTCGCGCTCGCGGGAAGCGTGGCGATCCTCGTGGGGAGCTGGCAGGCGATGCGCGACGAACGCACCTCGGCCTACGACCCGCCGGAGGTTATGCGCCGTGCCCCACCGACCGGGACCGCAGGGGACGGCGCGGGCGCGTCGAACGTGTAAGCGAGATTGCCGCGCTTGCAACGCATGGCGGATGTAGGCATGGTGGGCCTCGAATGACATCCACGATTTGCGAGGAGGCAAGCAATGAGCTTGAAATCAATGCTTGACCGTCTGATGGGCCACTCTTCGGGAACTTCCACGAGCCCCGAAGGCAACGATGTTCCTGCCGCCGCCGGAGAACCGCAGTCGTCCGCGCCAGTGGCGGAAGCCCCTACAGGAGCGCCTCCGATGACGGCGCCGCCGGAAGCGCAGGCGCCCGCGGAAGCTCCCGCGGGCGAACCGCCGCCGGGCGCCTAGCGGAATAGGGCGCGGGCGCCGATGGAGTTCGAGTTCGGCCGCCTGCGGCGCGCCGACCGGATCATGGCCGGCGGGGCGGTCGCGCTCTTCATCTTCATCCTGCTGCCGTGGTACGGCGGCAAGGCCTCCGGCGGTGTGGCTGGCGACCACGTCGTCGGCAGCTTGAGCGCGAGCGGCTGGGAAGCGTTTACCTCGCAGCGCTGGTTGTGGGTGTTCACGATCATCGCGACGCTCACGAGCGTGCTGCTCGCGGCGATCGGCAGACGCCTCGAGCTGCCGTTCCCGCAGAGCGCGATCTCCGCTGTCCTGGGCTCGCTCACGACGATCTTCATCATCTACCGCATCGTCGACCACCCGACGCCGAGCGGGCTCGGCTACTCCTTCGGGATCGAATACGGGATCTGGCTTGGCTTGTTCGCCGCGATCGCGATCACGGTCGGGGGTTACATCGGGATGCGAGAAGAAGGCTTCTCGCTCTCCGCGCGCGGGGCAAAGCCGACGGGCACGGGGACTTCCACACCGCCACCGCCGGCGGGCGGCGAGCAGGCTCCGTCGCAGCCGCCGAGCGGCGGGATGCCGCCGATGGCGGGCGGCTAGCTCGGGACCCCTGAGGGCGCCTCCGGCCTTGCGCGGCCTAGAATCGTCGCGGTGGTCGACCGCGACGAGGTTCTGCATGTGGCGCGACTCGCGCGGCTGATCCTCAGCGAGGAGGAGATCGCGGCGATGCAGCAAGACCTCACCTCGGTGCTCAGCCACATCGAGCGGATTGGCGAGCTCGACCTCGCCGAGGTGCTTCCGACCTCGCACGTGGTCGACGTCACCGGCGCTCTGCGCGCGGACGATCCGCAGCGATGCCTTCCGCGCGAGCGTGCGCTGGAGTCGGCGCCGGCCGTGCTCGACGACGGCTTTCTCGTCCCGAGCCCGCAGGCGTGAGCATCGTCGAGCTCTCAGCGTCGGAGGCCGCGGCCGCCGTGAGAGCGGGCGAGCTCGACCCCTCGGAGCTCTTCGCCGAGTACCGGCGCAGAGCGGAGGCGCACGGCAGGGCCGACGGTGCGGCGCTGAACTGCTTCACGTGGCTCGCGGACTCCGAGCCACCGCCGGCGCCGGCAGGCGCGCCGCTCGCGAGCGTGCCGCTCGCGGCTAAGGATCTTTTCTGCACGGAGGGGCTGCCGAGCCAGGCCGGCTCGCGCATCCTCGAGGGCTACTGCCCGCCATACACCGCGACCGCGGTGGCGCGCCTCACCGACGCGGGCGCGAGCCTGCTCGCGAAGACCAACCAGGACGAGTTCGCGATGGGCTCTTCGAACGAGCATTCGGCGTTTGGTCCGGTGCTCAACCCGTGGGACCGCGAGCGTGTTCCCGGCGGGTCCTCCGGGGGCAGCGCCGCCGCCGTGGCCGCGGGGCTCGCACCGTGGGCGATCGGAACCGACACGGGCGGCTCGATCCGCCAGCCGGCTGCGCTTTGCGGCGTGGTTGGGCTGAAGCCGACTTACGGCGCCGTCTCGCGCTACGGGATGATCGCGTTCGCATCCTCGCTCGACCAGGCGGGGCCGCTCACGCGGGACGTCACCGACGCCGCGTTGCTGCTCGCGCACATGGTCGGAAAGGACCCGCTGGACGCGACGTCGCTCGAGTTCCCCGAGGCGCTGAATCTGCCCACACGCGAGCGGCTCGAGGGCGTGCGCCTGGGCGTCCCCGCGGAGGTCGAGGGCGCGGCGATCGAAGCGGGCGTGCTCGCGGCCTTTGAGCAGACGTTGCGCCGCGCGCAGGAGCTCGGCGCCGAGATCGACACGGACGTTGAGTTGCCGCACGCTCCGCACGGGCTCGCCGCCTATTACGTGCTCGCGCCCGCGGAGGCGTCATCGAACCTCGCGCGCTTCGACGGCGTGCGCTACGGACTGCGCGTGGAAGCGGGCGAGGACGACCCCGAGGGGGGCCTCGTCGGCATGTACATGCGCACGCGCCACGACGGCTTCGGGCCCGAGGTGAGGCGGCGCATCATGCTCGGCACGTACGCGCTCTCGGCGGGCTACTACGAGGCCTACTACGGGCGCGCGCAGAAGGTCCGCACGAAGATCGCGGAGGACTTCAAACGCGCGTTCGAGCGCGTCGACTTCATCGTTACGCCGACGTCGGCGGAAGTCGCGTTCAAGCTCGGCGCGAAGACGGGCGACCCGTGGTCGATGTATCTCAACGACTACTTCACCGTGCCGATGCCGCTCGCGGGCATACCCGCGATCTCGATCCCGTGCGGGCTAAGCGGCGCGCAGGAGGGCCTCGGCCCGGGCGGACAGCGGGCTCGCCGGTCGGCTTCCAGATCGCGGGGCCGGCGTTCTCCGAGAATCGACTGCTCGACGTCGCCTACGCGCTCGAGCGGTCGATCGGCTTCGACGGCAGCGCGGCGCGGCTGTGAGTGCCGGCTACGAGCCCGTCATCGGGCTCGAGATCCATGTGCAGCTCGCGACGCGTACGAAGATGTTCTGCGGCTGCGAGGTCTCCTTCGGCGAGCCGCCGAACACGCGCACGTGCCCGATCTGCCTCGGGCTTCCCGGCGCGCTGCCGGTCGCGAACGCGCGCGCCGTCCACTTCGGGCTCATGATCGGCCTCGCGCTCTCGAGCGAGCTCGCGCGGCGCTCGATCTTTCACCGCAAGAACTACTTCTATCCCGACCTGCCGAAGGGCTACCAGATCTCCCAGTACGACGAGCCGCTGTGCCGCGGCGGCGGGCTCGGCGCGGTGCGCATCCACCGCGTGCATCTCGAGGAGGATGCGGCGAAGCTCATCCACGTCGGCGCGAGCGGGCGCATCCACGGCTCCGACGCGTCGATCGTCGATTTCAACCGCGGCGGCACGCCGCTCGTGGAGATCGTGACGGAGCCCGACATCCGCTCCGCCGAGCAGGCCGGCGAATGGCTGCGGCTGCTGCGCGTGACGCTGCGCCAGCTCGGCGTGAGCGACGTGAACATGGAGGAGGGGTCGCTTGCGCGTCGACGCGAACGTCTCGGTTCGCGAGGCCGGCGGCGAGCGGGCTGGGCGTCAAGACGGAGCTCAAGAACCTCAACTCCTTCCGCTTCCTCGAACAGGGCGTGCGCGCCGAGATCGCGCGCCAGGAAGACGTGCTCGAGGGAGGTGGGGCGGTCGTCCAGGAGACGCTCCACTTCGACCCGTCCTCCGGCGCGATCACATCCATGCGATCGAAGGAGGAGGCGCACGACTACCGCTACTTCCCCGAGCCTGACCTGCTTCCGGTCACGATCACCGAGGAGATGCTCGCGCTTGCGCGCGCGGCAGATGCCGGACGAGCTGCCGGCGGCGCGCGCCGAGCGCTTGAACGCGAGCTCGGCCTCTCAGCGCGAACGCGCGCACGCGCTCGCGCACCGCCGCGAGCTCGGCGACTTCTTCGATCGCGCGTGGACGCTCGCGAGCGAGTCCGCGGACGATGCGCAGGAGTCACGCGCAGACGCTCGCGAACCTGATCGCGGTCGAGCTCCCGCCGCGCATCGGCGCCGACGCGATCCCGTCCACGTCGAAGGTGACGCCGGAGGCGATCGTGTCGCTCTCGGGATGCTGCGCGCGAAGCAGATCAGCGCAGGCGCGGCGCGTCAGGTGCTCGACGGCTCGTCGCGCGAGGGCGGCGACCCACGCGAGCTCGTCGAGCGCGAAGGGCTCCAGGCGATGGACGGCGGCGATGAGCTCGCGGCGCTCGTTGCGGCGGCGCTCGCCGCGAACCCCGACGCCGCCGCGCGCGTGAGGGAAGGCGAGCAGAAGGCGATCGGCCCGATCGTGGGCCACGTGATGCGCGAGAGCAAGGGCCGCGCTGACGGGCGCGAGGTCATGCGTCTCGTGCACGAGCAGCTCGGGCGTCTGAGCGCCGCGCTCGGGCCGTGGCCGGCGGGAAGCGGCGGGACGCAGCGTGCGAGCGAGTAAGCTTGATTTATGAGTCCGTCACGCGCACAGGAAGGCTCGCACAGGAGCTCGGTCGCAGAGCGTTTCGGCAAGCACGTCCTCGCGGGGCTCGTGCTGCTGCTCGTTGCATGGATCGTGATCAAGCTCGTGATCGGGATCGTCACGGCGCTGTTCTTCCCGATCCTCGCGATCGCCGCGATCATCGCGGTGATCTGGGCCATCCGCGTGCTCTTCTAGCGACGCATTCGTGCCCGTGCGGCCGATGCGGCTACTCGGTGGCTAGATGGCCGCGCGCTCGCTCCTCGCGCTCGCGGCGGCGTTCGCGCTGTCGGTGGGCTCGTCGCGCGTGCCAAGGGCAACTCGTTCTGGATGTGGTTTCTGATCTCGGGCGCGATCCCCTTCTTCGGCCTGCTCGCCGCGATCCTCGCACGCGCCGAACGTGACACGCCCCACCAGGCGCTGCCCACGTTGCGGCAGCCGGTGAAGGTGCATGACGCGCTCTGCACGCGCTGCGGGAGGAGCTCGAGTTCCCCGAGCTCAGAGCTGCTCGAAGCCGAAGCCCGCCGAGCTCAGCACCGGCCGCTGCGCCGCCCCGGGCTGCGCGCGGGCCCGCAAGCGCCCGATCGCGGCCGTTGGCGCGAGCTATGCTCCTTGACATGCGCGCGGTCGACGCAATCATGGAATGCCTGAAGGCCGAGGGCGCGGACGTTGTGTTCGGGCTGCCCGGCGGCGCCAATCTCCCGACCTACGACGCGTTCGTGGACGCGGGCATCAGGCACATCCTCGTGCGCCACGAGGCGGGCGGCGGACACGCCGCCGAGGGCTACGCGAAGGCGACCGGCAAGGTCGGCGTGGCGTTCGCGACGAGCGGTCCGGGCGCGACGAACCTCGTCACGCCGATTTGCGACGCGATGATGGACTCGGTTCCGGTGGTGTTCATCACCGGCCAGGTGCGCACCGAGCTGCTCGGCACCGACGGCTTCCAGGAGGCGGACACGATCGGCATCACGATGCCCGTCGTCAAGCACTCCTTCATGATCCAGCACCCGCTCGAGATCCCGCGCGCGATCCACGAGGCCTTCCACATCGCGCGCAGCGGGCGCCCGGGGCCGACGCTCGTCGACATCCCGCAGGACCTCTCGCGCGGGGAGATCCCCTACGAGCCGGTCACGGATCTGCGCCTGCCGGGCTACCAGCCGACGCTCGAGGGCAACCAGAAGCAGATCCGCCAGGCCGCGAAGGCGCTCGCCGCCTCCCAGCGCCCGGTGATCTACTCGGGTGGCGGCGTCGTCAACGCCAACGCCGCGCAGGAGCTGCGCGAGCTCGCCGCGTGCGACCGCTTCCCCGTGACCTCGACGCGTGATGGGGCTCGGCGCGTTCCCGGCGCCGCACGAGCAGTGGCTCGGGATGCTCGGCATGCACGGAACGCGCGCCGCGAACTACGCGATGGACGAGGCGGACCTCATCTGCGCCGTGGGCGCGCGCTTCGACGACCGCATCACCGGCAAGCTCTCCGAGTTCGCCCCGCACGCGAAGTTCATCCACATCGACGTCGACCCCGCGGAGATCTCGAAGAACGTCCCCGCGCACATTCCGATCGTTGGCGACGCGAAGAACGTGCTCGCCAAGCTGGCCGTCGAGTATCGGGCGCTCACCGCCGATCCCTCGCGGCTCGATGCGTGGTGGCAGAAGATCCGCGGCTGGCAGGAGCGATACCCGCTGAAATACGAGGACAGCGAGGGCGCGGAGATCAAGCCCCAGTACATGGTCCAAGCGCTCTACGAGGCGACGGGCGGCGACGCGATCATCACCTCGGACGTCGGCCAGCACCAGATGTGGACGGCGCAGTACTACCACTTCTCGCAGCCCCGCCGTTGGATCAACTCCGGCGGGCTCGGCACGATGGGCTTCGGCTTGCCCTCGGCGATGGGCGCGGCCGTGGCTTGCCCGGATCAGCTCGTGTGCTGCGTCGCCGGCGACGGCTCGGTGCAGATGAACATGCAGGAGCTCGCGACGTGCGCCCAGGAGGGCATCCCGATCAAGGTGTTCATCATGAACAACGGCTACCTCGGCATGGTGCGCCAATGGCAGGAGCTCTTCTGGGAGAAGCGCTACAGCCAGGTCGACATGGGCGCCTATCCGGACTACGTCAAGCTCGCCGAGGCCTACGGTGCGACTGGCATGCGCTTCGAGGACAAGCACACCCTCGTAGACGACTTCAAGCGCGCTATCGCGACCGAGGGCCCGGTGCTGGTGGACGTGCGCGTGACGCGCGAGGAGAACACCTATCCGATGATCCCGGCGGGCAAGGCCGCGCGGGAAATGGTGGGATAGTGGGCGAGCCCGGCGACGAGCGCGCCGCTCAGCCTCGAGGAGCTGCAGGCGGCGGGGAACCTGCGCACGGGGCGCAAGCACACGCTGTCGATCCTCGTCGAGAACAAGTCCGGCGTCCTGACGCGCATCGCCGGCCTCTTCGCGCGACGCGGCTTCAACATCGACACGCTCACGGTGGGGCCGACCGACGACCACGCGGTCTCGCGCGTGACGCTGACGGTCGACGGCGCGCTGCACCCGATCGACCAGGTGACCAAGCAGCTGCACAAGCTCATCAACGTGATCAAGATCCGCGATCTCGATCCGACCGACACGGTGTCGCGCGAGCTGGCGCTCTTCAAGGTCGCCGCCGACGGCCCGCAGCGCAGCGAGCTGCTGCAGATCGCGGAGATCTTCCGCGGCAAGATCGTCGATGTCGGCAAGCGCTCGGTCGTGATCGAGATCACCGGGCACGACCGAGAAGATCGAGGCGTTCGAGAGCATGGTGCGGCCGTTTGGCCTGATCGAGATGATGCGCACCGGCGAGATCGCGATCTCGCGCGGGCGCCAGGAGACTTGACCGCGCGCGCTCGCGCGCCGGCGCCGGGCGCCCGCTCGCCTTCACGGACGAGGGGACGCGCGAGCGCCTCGCGACGCACCTCGAGCTGCGCGCTCGCGCGCTCGCGGCGAAGCGGGCCGTGAGGTCCTGTGTGCCTTCTCGCATCCCGCTCTCAGCGCGAGCTCGACCCGAGCGCGCTCGCGTGCGCCTCGCGCCGCGCCGGCGAGGAGTGGTTCTGCTTCGAGCAGCCCGACCGCGAGGGCGCCGCGCTCGCGGCGCTCGGCGCGGTGGCGCGGATCTCCTGCGCGGGGCCGGAGCGCTTCGCGGAGACGGTCGCGCGCTGGCGTTCGCTGAGCGCCGACGCGCAGGTCGCAGGGCCGGGCTGCGCCCCTCGCCGTCGGCGGCTTCGCGTTCGCCGACGACGGCGGCGTCGGCGCCGGCCTGGAGCGGTTTCGAGCCGGCGTCGCTCGTCGTGCCGGAGCTCGCGCTCGTGCGGCGCGGGGGCGAGGTGACGCTCACGCTGTGCGCGCTCGTCGCCCCCGACGACACGCTGCGAAGACCATCGGCGCGCGCTCGAGCGGCAGGCTCGGCGAGCTGTGCGCGCGCGCCGCTGCCGCTCTTCGACCCCGCGCCCGCGGGTCGCCTATCGCGTCCTGAGCGCGATGCCGCCCGAGCACTTCGAAGCCGCGGTCTCGCGCGCGCGCGAGCTGATCGCGGCGGGCGCCGCTCGAGAAGATCGTGCTCGCGCGCGAGGTCCAGGTGCACGCGCCCCGCGCGCACGACCCGGCGGCGATCTTCGGCGCCCTGCGAGAGGCCTTCCCCTCGTGCTTCATCGTCTGCGTCGGCCGCGGCGAGGCGAGCTTTCGTCGCCGCGAGCCCCGAGCTGCTGGTGCGCCGCGAAGGGCAGCGCGTCTCGACGATGGCGCTCGCCGGATCGACGCGGCGAAGCGCGGACCCCGCCGTCGACGCCCACCTCGGCGAGCAGCTGATCGCGCGCCGCGAAGGACCGCGAAGAGCACGCGATCGTGGCAAGGCGGATCGAGGGAGCGTCCTGCACCCGCACGCGCTGTGGATCACCGCAACCCCCGAGCCGGTGCTCGTGCGCGTCGCGAACATCCAGCATCTGGGGACGCCGATCCGCGCGCAGCTCGCGTATCCACGCGACGCGATCGAGCTGCTCGAGGACCTCCATCCGACGCCCGCGGTGGGGGGCATCCGGCGCAGCCGGCGCTCGAGCTGATCCCCGCGCTCGAGGGACTGGACCGCGGCTGGTACGCGGGCCCGGTGGGGTGGATCGGACGCGACGGGCGACGGCGAGCTCTGCGTCGCGCTGCGCTGCGCGCTGCTGCGCGGCGAGGTCGCGCATTGCTATGCCGGCGTGGGCGTCGTGCGCGACTCCGACCCCGCGGCGGAGCTCGCGGAGACCGAGCTCAAGCTGCAGGCGCTGCTGCCGTTGCTCGCCGCCTGAGCTGCCCTGCTCAGCGCGCTGCGCAGCGCGCTTGCCGACGGCCTCCCATGAGCGCTCGTGGAGCGCGACGTTCGCGGCGCGCTCGGTCCGCACCTCGATCATGCTCGTGTGCTCCCGCGCGAGCGCTCGCTCGAGCGCCTCACGGAAGCTCGGCGAGGTCGACCGCACGCTCGTGGACGATCCCGTACAGCGCCGCCGCGTGCGCGAAGTCGAGGCCGGGTGGGGTCGCGATGTGCTCCTCGTAGGCGTCCTGCGCGATCGCGGAGCGCGCGACGGGGAGGAAGTCGAAGATCCCGCCGCCGGAGTTGTTGAGCAGCACGATCGTCAGCCCGCAGCCCGAGCCGGCGTGCGGCGATGCAGCCCGCCGATGTCGTGGGCGAGCGCGACGTCGCCGAGCAGCAGCACGACGGGCCCGCGCTCGCCCGCGAGCGCCTCGGCCGCCGCCGTGCCGAAGGCGCTCGAGACGGTCCCGTCGATGCCGTTTGCACCGCGGTTGCAGAGCGCCCGCGGCGGGTCCGGTGCGCACGGGCCAGAACGCCTCGACGTCGCGTACGGGCATCGAGGAGGCGACGAACGCGGTCGCGGACTCGGGAAGCAGCACGCCGAGCTCGCGGGCGACCAGCGGTTCGCTCGAGCTCGCTCGCTTCCGAGCACGCCGAGGATCGCCTCCGAGGCGAGCTCGTCGGCGCTGCGCCAGCTGGCAAGCCAGTCGGCCTCGGCCGCGGCACTTCGAGCCTCTCGCTGGCGAGCGCGGCGAGGGTGCGTGCGGGATCGAGCGGCAGCGACGCGCAGAGCGAGGCGTCGGGGTCCTGCCAGCGCCCTCGGGGTCGAGCACGACCTGCGGCACGTCGCGCAGGTCCGCGAGCCACTCGCGCAGCGGCTTTGACGTCGGCAGGTCGCCGACCCTGAGCACGAGATCGGGCGCACGCGCGCGCGCGAAGTACGTCGGCTCGCGCAGGAGCGCGTCGTAGTGGGCGATCGCCGCCGTCCCCGCGCCGCGCGCCCGAGAGCGGGTCGGCGAGCAGCGGCCAGCCGAGCGCCGTGCAGAAACCGGCGGCGGCGCCGGCGAGCGCGCCACGCGCCGGCGTCGCCGGCGTTCGTCGCGCTCTTCGCCCGCCACGACGACGCCGCGCCGCGAGCGACCGCGACGAGCCCCTCGAGCGTCGCGCGGCTCTTCGGCTCGACGAGCCTCGCGACGGGCCGCGCGAGGTAGGGCGCACGCCCGGCGCGCGCGCGTGTCGTCCCCGGGCAGCTCGTCGTCGGTCACGAGCGGCTCGCGCAACGGGAAGTTGATGTGCACCGGACCCGGGGCGACCCTCGCATGCACGCGCAGTAGGCGCGGCAGGCGAGCGTGCGAATCCAGCGCCGCCGCGCCTCGTCGGCGCTCGCCGCAATCGAGCTCGACGAACCACTTCACCGCCGAGCCGTAGAGCTTCAGCTGGTCGATCGTCTGACCCGCGCCGCTGTCGCGCAGCTCCGCGGGCCTGTCGGCGCTCAGCACGATCAGCGGCACGCGCGCCTCGTAGGCCTCGATCACCGCCGGCGCGAGATTCGCAGCCGCGGTGCCCGATGTGCAGGCGATCGCCACGGGGCGCCCCGAGGCCTTCGCGAGCCCGAGCGCGAAGAAGCCCGCGCAGCGCTCGTCGATGTGCGAGTAGCAGCGGATCTGCGGCTCCGCTGGCGAGCGAGACGACGATCGGCGCACAGCGCGACGCCGGGCGAGGTGCACGCCGCTTGCATGCCGCAGCGCGCGAGCTCGTCGACGAGGGCGCGCAGCAGGACGTAGGTATCGGTCGCGGCGCTCACGTCGAGCGGCGGAATCTAGCGCGCGCTCCACGCCGAGGCCGCGGCCGTCTGCGGCACGGCGATCGCGCCTCGCTGCGACCGGCAGCACCTCCTCGAGCCCCTCGAGCAGCCCGAGCGTCGCGAGCCCGCAGGGCGGCATCGGGCCGCCCGCGGCAAGCGCGGCCGCGGCGTGTAGCGACGCGGCGATCGCCAAGCGGCCCCTCGAGCGTCGAGCGCGACGTAGACCTCGAAGCCGTTCCTCGCGCACGCGCTGCGCGCGCTCGAACAACGGCGTGATGCCCACCGCAGCGCGCGAGCTTCAGGCAAACGGCGTCGGCGACGCCGGCCTCGAGCGCGCCCTCGCTCCTCGCGCGGACTCGTCGACCGCGATCCTCGCCGCCACGGCCTCGCGAACCGCGCGCAACGCCGACGACACCGTGCACGGGCTCCTCGACGAGCTCGAGCCCCGCCGGAGCGAGCGCCTCGATCGCGCGCACCGCCTCCTGCACGCGCCACGCGCCGTTCGCGTCCAGGCGCAGCGCCATCTGTCGGCCCGGCGGCGGCGCGCACCGCCGCGACGCTCCCGGCGTCGTCGCCGCGCCGACCTTGAGCTTCACGCAGGGGAATCCCGCCGCCGCCGCTTCCGCGGCCTGCGCGGCCGCCCCCGCGCGGTCGAGCGCGGCGATCGTCGCGTTCACGGGACACGCTCGGCCGCCACCGGCGCAAGCGCCGGGCAACGCTCGGCGAGCGGCACCCCGGCCCGACGTGCGCGGAGCTCCCACAGCGCGACGTCGATCGCCGCGAGCGCCTGCGGCAGCGCGGCGGCGCGGCGACAGCGTCGAGCAGGCGCGCAAGCCCGCGTCGTGCTCCATCTCGAGCGGCATCAGCCGCGCGCGAGGAACTCGCAGTAGCGCGCGAGCGCGTCCTCCGCCTGCTCGATGCGACCCCGTCGTAGGGCTCCAGCGGAGCCGCTTCGCCGTGGCCCGTCACGTCGTCCTCGTCGGTCATCGTCACGAGCAGCGTCTCGCGCTCGCGCAGCGTCGCGTAGGAGGTCTCGAAGGGCCGCGTCAGCCGGAACGCCTGGCGGCGGACCTCGAGCGCATTTGCCTAGCCCGCGATGCCGCCGCTCGCGAGGATCCCGGCGGAGAGCAGCAGGCAGAAGAGCAGCTGCAGCGCCGCGGTGCGGGCGAGCGCCTGGTTGAGCGAGGGTCCGTCGCTGCGCGTGCGCACGGTCTCGCAGCGCGCGCAGCGCGAGCGGCACCGCGAGCCAGGGGAGCAGCAGCCACGCGGTCATCGAGCCGAGCAGCCACGGCAGCGGCGCGCAGAGGAACGCGACCGCGAGGATCGCCGCGTAGAGCACGCGCGTGTGCTGCCGCTCCGAGCCGCACCGCGAGCGTGCGCTTGCCCGCGCGGCGATCGGTCTCGATATCGCGAAGGTTGTTCACGACGAGGATCGCCGCGGCGAGCAGCCCCACCGGCACGGCGACGACGAACGGCTCCCAGGGAAGCGTCTGGACCTGTACGTACCACGAGCCGACGACCGCGACGAGGCCGAAGAAGAGGAACACGAAGAGCTCGCCGAGCCCCTCGTATCCGTAGGGCCGCGGCCCGCCGGTGTAGAGGATGCCGGCGAGGATCGACGCCGCGCCCACGGCGAGCAGTCCCCAGCCGGCGATCGCGATCAAGTAGGCGCCGCAGAGCACCGCGAGCCCGAACGTCGCGTAGGTCGCGATCAGCACCTGCCGCGGGGGAACGAGGCCGCCCGCGGTCACGCGCACGGGCCCGAGGCGGTCCTCGGTGTCGGCGCCGCGCCGCGCGTCGGAGTAGTCGTTCGAGAGGTTCGTGCCGACCTGGATCAGCATCGCGCCGAGCAGCGCCGCCACGAACGCGAGCGCGTTGAAGTGGCCGGCGCCGAGCGCGAGCGAGGTGCCGACGAGCACCGGCGCCACCGACGCAGGGAGCGTCCGCGGCCGCGCCGCCATCACCCAGATGTGCACCGGGCTTCGCGGCCCCGCGACCAGCGCAGCCGCGCGTGCGTTCATGGCTACGGCCGCCTGGGAAAGCGCGAGAAGTCCGGCGTGCGCTTCTGCTGGAACGCGTCGCGGCCCTCCTGCGCCTCCTCGCTGGCGTAGAAGAGCAGGTTCGCGTCGTGCGCGAGCTGCTGGATCCCCGCGAGCCCGTCCTCGGCTGCGTTGAAGCTCGCCTTCAGCAGGCGCAGCGAGAACGGCGAGAGCGCGAGCATCTCGCGACACCACTGCACCGTCTCCTGCTCGAGGCGCTCCAGCGGCACGACCGTGTTCACGAGCCCCATCTGCAGCGCTTCCTGCGCGTCGTACTGACGACAGAGGAACCAGATCTCCTTCGCCTTCTTGGTGCCCACCGTCTTCGCGAGCAGCCCCGCCCCGAAACCCCCGTCGAAGGACCCCACGCGGGGGCCCACCTGACCAAAGCGCGCGTTGTCGGCGGCGATTGTGAGGTCGCACACGAGGTGCAGTACATGGCCGCCGCCGATCGCGTACCCGGCGACCATCGCGACGATGGGCTTCGGCAGGCGTCGGATCTGGATGTGCAGGTCGGTGACGTGGAAGCGCCCGACGCCGCCCTTGCCGGTCCCGTTGGAGCTAGCGAGCTGGTCCTCGCTGAGGTAGCCGGTGTCGCCGCGCACGCGCTGGTCGCCGCCGGAGCAGAACGCGTGCGGGCCCTCGCCGGTGAGGACGATCACGCCGATGTCGGGGTCCTCGCGAGCATCGTCGAACGCGCGCCCCATCTCGATCACGGTGAGCGGCCGGAAAGCGTTGCGCAGATCCGGCCGGTTGATGGTGATCTTCGCGATCCCGGCGTCCTCGCCGGAGGACTTCTCGTAGCGGATGTCGGTGTAGTCGGCCGCTTGCAGCCACGTGGTCATTGGCTGGAAGGCTACCCGCCCGCGCCCAAATGCCGTCCGGCTATCGCGCGCCACGAGCCGGCGGCTTACGGCGGCCTGTTCGCGCCGATCGCGATCGAGGCGTGAACGGCACTAACGGTGGTACTGGGTTTCCTCGTCGGTCGTCGGCGCATCGTGCCGCTTCGCGAACTCGGCAACGACGAACCACCGGAAGAATGGCGCGTTCACGAGGGCTCGTTTGGTGAAGGACCTCGCCACACCGAGCACTTCACCGCCACGTTCCGCCGCGGCGCCGAGCGCGTAAGCGTGCGAGCCGCTGACGCGCAGCTCTAGCAGGGCCGGCTTCCGGGCGCCCGGAATCGCCATTCGTCAAGCTGGCGGACTAGCCAGCCGATACAAAGGGTATGCGGAGCAAGGCGACACGCGAGCGCCGGGAGCACGGCGAACAGGAACGTCACGAGCGCGAGCACGCCGAAGATGAGCACGACAGTCGGCACCGACGTGCGGAGGCATACGCCGAGCTCGACCAGCTCGAGGCGCGCTACGTTGGCGACCGCGAAGCGATCCGCCAACGCCTTCGGGTGATCGAGGACGAGGTTCCGTAGTTGCGCTGCGAACGACGTCGAGTCGGCGCGATCCTTATTCACTGACGCAGTGCGAGTTGATGAAGTCGAGAGCGGGCGCGAGGGCGAGCGTGAGAGAGCGCGTGTGAGCGCCGAGACGCGCGAGGGGTAGGACGGCACTCGACACGGGCGCGAGCGGCGCCCGCCGTTGAGGGCGGCCTCTGGCTCGTGCCGACCAAACGCTGGGACGCCCTCGACGACGAGTTGGAGCCGATCGCCGTGGAGCTGCGCGCCCCCGCCCCTTCGGCCGCAACGCCCTAGCCTGTGGCCCGTGCTCATCGACGCTTGGCTCCCTCGCGCCACAAGCGCGCGCCCGCAGAGGGTCGCGCTCGAGGACGAGCACGGATCGCTCACCTATGCCGAGCTCCTCGCCGTGGCGAGTGCCGGAGCGGCGGAGCTCGCGCGCGACGGCGTGCAGCAGGGCGATCGCGTCGCAATCGCGCTCCCGGGGGGGATCGAGTTCGCGTGCGCGCTGCACGCGACGCTGCTGGCGGGCGCAGTCGCGGTGCCCGTCGACCTGCGCCTCGGCGACGCCGAGCGCGCGCAGATAATCGCGGGGACGAAGCGGGTGATCGCCGAGCCGCTCGGCCGCTCGGGCGCCCCTGCGGGGAGTCGGCGCCCGTTCGTGCACGAGCTCGACGCGGTGGCGGCCGTGATCCACACCTCCGGGACGAGCGCCGCGCCGCAGCCCGTCGAGCTCACCTACGGGAACTTCCTCTGGAGCGCGCTTGGGTCGGAAGTCGCGCTCGGCGCCGATTCCCGCGAGCGCTGGCTTTGCCCGCTGCCGGTCTCGCACGTCGGCGGCTTCTCGATCCTGCTGCGCAGCGCGATCAGTGCGACGACGGCGGTGATCCACGAGCCGCTTCGAGGTCGATCGCGTGCTCGACGCGCTCCGTCGGCGGCGCGACGCTCGTGAGCCTCGTCGCGGTGACGCTCGAGCGCCTCCTCGACGCCGGCCTCGAGCGACCGGCGCATTTGCGCTGCGCGCTGACCGGCGGTGGCCCCGTGCCGCCCGAGCTCGTGGATCGCGCGCGTGCGGCAGGGATTCCGGTGAGCGCGACCTACGGCCTCACCGAGGCGTGCTCGCAGGTCGCGACCGCTCCGCTGCGAGCGCCCGACGGGGGCGCACGGCCGCTCTTCTGCACGCGCGTGAAGACCGACGAGGCCTCGCGCGAGATCCTCGTCAGCGGGCCGACCGTCGCGCCCTGGCGCGCAGATCGCGACGGCTGGCTTCACACCGGCGACACGGGCCATCTCGATGAGGATCGGCGCGCTCCATGTCACCGGCCGTCTCTCCGAGACGATCATCACCGGCGGCGAGAACGTGGCGCCCGAGGAGGTCGAGCAGGCGCTCACGGCGCATCCCGACGTCGCCGAGGCCGCGGTCTTCGGCGCGTCCGGATCGCCGCTGGGGCGAGGCCGTGAGCGCGGTTGTCGTGCGCGCGGACGAGGAGCGGCGCTGGATCCGCGGGCGCTGCGCGAGCACTGTGCGTCGCGGCTTGCGCCCTACAAGGTCCCGAAGGAGGTGCGGCTCGTCGCCGGCCCGCTGCCGCGCACGAGCTCCGGAAAGCTCCTTCGCCGCGCGCTCGCCGGCGAGGAGGCGCTCCACGGATGAGCTCGAGCGGACCGCAGATCAACAGCGCCGAGTACTGGGACGAGGCCGCGGCGGGCTGGATCAGCGTCACCGCGAGCTGCTGCGCGACTATCTCGCGCCGGTCTCGCGCTGGCTCGTCGACGGCGCTCGACGCGCAGCCCGGTCAGCGCGTACTCGAGCTGGCCGCGGGACTCGGCGAGACCGGCCTGCTGCTAGCGCCCGGCGCTCGCGCCCGACGGCGTGCTCGTCTCGAGCGATCGCTCACCGGCGATGCTCGATGCGGCGCGTGCCCGCGCGGCGGAGCTCGGCGTCGAGAACGTCGAGTTCGCCGATCTCGACGTGGAATGGATCGACCTCCCGGTGGCGAGCGTCGATGCCGTCATCTGCCGCTTCGGGTACATGCTCGCGGCCGAGCCCGATGGGGCGCTGCGCGAAACGCGCCGCGTGATCCGCCCCGGCGGGCGTCTCGCGCTCGCGGTCTGGGACGCGCGTGGAGCGCAATCCCTGGTCGTACCTGCCGAACGCCGTGCTGCGCGAGCACGCGCTGCTGCCGGCGCAGGGCGCAGGCGCGCCGGGACCCTTCGCGCTGGGCGACGCCGCGAGGCTGCGGGCGCTGGTCGAGGACGCCGGCTTCCAGGAGGTGCGGATCGACGCGATCGACCTCGAGGAGGTGCATCCCGACTTCGATTCCTTCTGGGAGACGCGGCTGGACCTCTCGCGCGGCTTCCACGACCTCGTGCTCTCGCAGGAGGAGGCGCTGATCAGCCGGATCCGTGACGAGCTCGCGGAGCGGCTCGCGCCCTACACGGACTCGGAGGGACGGCTGACGATCCCCGGGCGCGTGCTCGTGCCGCCGCGGCGAGCGCCTAGCTGCGCACGCCGACCTCGTATGCTGCCGCCATGCTCTACGAGGACGACGCCGACCTTCATCTGCTCGACGGCAAGACCGTCGCGATCATCGGCTATGGCTCGCAGGGGCACGCGCACGCGCTGAACCTCAAGGACTCCGGCGTGAACGTCGTCGTCGGGCTGCGCCCGAGTCGAGCTCGGTCGCGCAGGCGCTCGAGCACGGCCTCGAGGTGCTCGACGTGCCCGACGCCGCAAGCCGCGGCGACGTCGTGATGATGCTCGTTCCCGACGAGCTCCACCGGCAGGTGTGGGAGACGCAGGTCGCGGATGGCATCTCCGCCGGCGACACGCTGCTCTTCAGCCACGGCTTCTCGATCCACTACGGCGAGGTCACGCCGCCCCCGGGCGTCGACGTGGCGCTCGTCGCGCCGAAGGGGCCGGGCCATCTCGTCCGCCGCCAGTTCCGCGAGGGCTCGGGCGTCCCCGCGCTGATCGCCGTCGCGCAGGATGCGAGCGGAAACGCCCGCGACGCTCGCGCTGGCCTACGCGAAGGGCATCGGCGCCACCCGCGGCGGCGTGATCGAGACGACCTTCAAGGACGAGACCGAGACCGACCTCTTCGGCGAGCAGGCGGTGCTCTGCGGGGGCGCCTCCGCGCTCGTGCAGGCCGGCTTCGAGACGCTCGTGAACGCCGGCTACGACCCCCAGCTCGCCTACTTCGAGTGCCTCCACGAGCTCAAGCTGATCGCCGACCTGATGTACGAGAAGGGGCTCGCGGGGATGCGCTTCTCGATCTCCAACACCGCCGAGTACGGCGACTACACGCGCGGCAAGCGCGTCATCGACGAGCACGTGCGCGCGCAGATGCAGGACGTCCTCGAGGAGATCCAGTCGGGCGACTTCGCGCGCGAGTGGATCGCGGAGAACCGCGCGGGGCAGGAGAGCTTCAAGCGCATGCGCGCGGAGCAGGCCGACACCCAGGTCGAGCACGTCGGCAAGGAGCTGCGCTCGCACATGGACTGGATCAAGCCCGAGTTCTAAAGCGCCGCGCTTCGATACACTTCGAGATCGTCGCGACTGGCGTTCTAGGTGGGCGTAACCACCGGGAAGCGACGCATGAGCATTGCCGCGCGCCTGGGCAGCCTCCCGTGCTATACGCGGACGCGTAACGCACGGCTGAGGCACCTACCTACGAGGTTCTCAAGCGAGGAAGCCCATGCCGACGCAAAGCCCAAGCAAGACCGACATCGAGCTCGCGATTCCCGCTGAGCTGAAGCCCTCGGACGGCCGCTTCGGCTGCGGGCCCTCGAAGGTGCGCCCCGAGGCGCTCGAGCGCCTGCAGCGCGAGGGCGCGCTGCGTGATGGGCACCTCGCACCGGCAGGCGCCGGTGAAGGGGCTCGTCGGCGCGATCCGCGCCGGCCTGCGCGAGCTCTTCGCGCCTGCCCGAGGACTACGAGGTCGTGCTCGGCAACGGCGGCGCGACCGCCTTCTGGGACGCGGCCGCGTGCGGCCTGATCGAGGATCGCTCGCTGCATCTCGCCTACGGCGAGTTCTCGCAGAAGTTCGCGCAGGTGACGCGCAGCGCGCCGTTCCTCGAGGAGCCGGTCGTGATCTCCGCCGAGCCGGGCGATGCGCCCGCGCCTCTCCGCCGTGCCGCCGGCGCTCGAGACGGCGCGTCGGGCGATGGAGGCCGGACGGCCGGACGCGATCGCGTGGGCGCAGAACGAGACCTCGACCGGCGTGATGGTGCCGGTGGAGCGCCCCGGCGACGCGAGCGCCGAGCTGATCCTGATCGACGCGACCTCCGCCGCCGGCGCGCTGCCCGTCGACGTCTCGCAGGCGGACGCGTACTACTTCGCGCCACAGAAGGCGTTCGCCGCCGACGGCGGGCTCTGGGTCGCGCTGCTGAGCCCCGCCGCGCAGGCGCGCGCGCAGGGGCTGGCGGGCTCCGGGCGCTGGATCCCGGAGTTCCTCTCGCTCACGACGGCGCTCGAGAACTCGCGCAAGGACCAGACGTACAACACGCCCGCGGTCGCGACGCTCTTCCTGCTCGCCGACCAGATCTCGTGGATGCAGGAGCGCGGCGGCCTCGAGGGCTGCGTCGCGCGCTCGCCGCGAGTCCTCCGAGCACCTCTACGGGTGGGCGCAGCGCAGCGAGTACGCGCAGCCGTTCGTCGCCGACCCGGCGAAGCGCTCGCTCGTCGTCGGGACGATCGACTTCGCCGAGGCCGTCGACGCCGCGGCTGCTCGCGAAGACCCTGCGCGCGAACGGGATCGTCGACGTCGAGCCCTACCGCAAGCTCGCTCGCAACCAGCTGCGGGTCGGGATGTTCCCGGCCGTCGAGCCCGCGGACGTGAAGGCGCTGACGGCGTGCATCGACTGGGTCGTCGAGCGGCTCGCGGCCTAGCGCGGGAGGCCCAGGAGATGAATCAGCGACCGAAGGTCCTCGTCGCCGAGAAGATCGGCGACTCCGGCGTAGCGCTGCTGCGCGAGCATTTCGACGTCGACGAGGGGATCGGCTGGAGCGCCGACGAGCTCGGCCGAGCGGATCGGCGACTACAACGGCATCGTCATCCGCTCGGCGACGAAGATGACGGCCGACCTGATCGCGAAGGCCGAGAACATGCGCGTCATCGGGCGCGCCGGCGTGGGCGTCGACAACGTCGACATCGCCGCCGCCACAAAGCGCGGGATCGTCGTCGCGAACGCCCCGCAGTCGAACGTAGTGACGGCCGCCGAGCACACGATGGCACTGCTGCTCGCGCTCGCGCGCAACATCCCGCAGGCGCACATGTCGCTCGTCTCCGGCAAGTGGGAGCGCTCGAAGTTCTCCGGCGTCGAGCTCTACGAGAAGACGCTCGGCGTGATCGGCTTCGGCCGCATCGGGCAGCTCGTCGCGCAGCGCGCGAAGGGCTTTCAGATGCGCGTGCTCGCGTTCGACCCGTTCGTGAGCGCGGAGCGCTACCGCGAGGTCGGAGTGGAGAAGGCCGAGAGTCCCGAGGAGATCTACCGCGAGGCCGACTTCATCACGATCCACCTCCCGAAAACCTCCGAGACGGCGAACTGGCTGAACGCGGACGCGTTCGCGAGCATGCGCGACGGCGTGCGCATCCTCAACGTCGCGCGCGGGGGGCTGATCGACGACGCGGCGCTCAAGGACGCGCTCGACTCGGGCAAGGTCGCGGGCGCGGCGATCGACGTGTTCGAGAGCGAGCCGATGACCGAGCACCCGCTGTTCGGCTATCCGAACGTCGTCGTCACGCCGCACCTCGGCGCGTCGACCTCAGAGGCGACGGACAGGGCGGGGTACCAGAGCGCGGAGCAAGTCGTCGCGGCGCTCACCGGCGGTGTCGTCTCGACGGCGGTGAACATCCCCGCCGTCGAGGCCGAGGACATGGAGGTGCTCGGGCCGCTGCTTCCGCTCGCGAGCAAGCTCGGGCGCCTCGCGATGGAGCTCGCGCAGTCGAGCTCGGTCGAGCGCATCGAGGCCTCCTTCCTGGGGCGGATCGCCGACCTCGACACGCGCCTGCTCTCGATCGCCGTGATCCGCGGCGCGCTCGAAGGCCGTACCGAGGAGCAGGTGAATCTCGTCAACGCGCCGAGCATGGCCGAGGAACGCGGAATCGTCGTCGAGGCGAAGTCGGTCTCCGAGGCGCGAGGACTTCCACGAGCTGATCCGCGTCGCCGTCGTCGCGGGCGGCGAGCGCGTCGAGGTCGCGGGCACCGCCATCGGGCCCAACCGCGTACCGCATCTCGCGGAGGTCCACGGCCAGCGCTTCACGGTCGAGCTCGAGCCCTACGTGACCGTTTTTCGCTACGCCGACGTGCCCGGGATGATCGGGCGCGTCGGCACGATCTTCGGCGCGCACGGCGTGAACATCTCCTCAGCCGCGATCGGGCGCGCCCCGGACGGCGCGCACCCCGAGACGAGCTCCGACGAGCAAGGGCTCGCGGCGATGGTCGTGACCACCGACGCGCCCGTGCCGACATCGGTGGTCGAGGAGATCGCCGCCTCGGAAGGGTTCGTCGATGGGCGCACGGCGGTGCTCGGCTGAGACGCTAGTCGGCGGTGAGCGCGGGTAGCCCGGCGGCGCGGTCGCCCGCTTGTGCCCGTGCACGCGCGATCGAGAGCGCGCGCACGTACGCACGCGCGGCTGCCTCGATCGTGTCCGTCGAGACGCCCTGCCCGGCGCCCGTGTGGCCGGCCACTTCGACGACAACGGACACCTCGCCAAGCGCGTCTTGACCCTCGGTGACCGCGTTCACCCGAAACTCGCACAGGCTCGCATCGACGCCGGTCGCCGCGTTGATCGCCTTGAAGATCGCGTCGATCGGCCCGTCGCCGGAGGACGTGCCGCGCTTGAGCTCGCCGTGCGGCTCCTCGGCGCTCGCGTCGCTGTCGGGAACGAGCACGGCGACGCTAGCCTTGGGCTCGCCGCTCGAGGACGCATGCACCTCGAAGGACTCGAGCTCGAACGCGCCCACGTCGCCCGTGCGCAGCTCGTCCGCGACGAGCGCCTCGAGATCCATCGCGGTGAGCGACTTCTTGCGGTCCGCGATCTCCTTGAAGCGCTTGAACGCCGCGTTCAGGGCCGCTCCGTCGACCGCGAATCCGAGCTCCTCGAGCGCCTGACGGAGCGCATGGCGCCCGGAGTGCTTGCCGAGCACGATCGAGTTGCTTCGCAGGCCGACCGTCGAGGCGTCCATGATCTCGTAGGTCGTACGCTCTTTGAGCACGCCGTCCTGGTGGATCCCTGCCTCGTGGGCGAACGCGTTGCGGCCGACGATCGCCTTGTTGGGCTGCACGGGGTAGCCGGTGAGCCTCGAGACGAGGCGGCTCGTGCGCGCGATCTCGGTCGTGTCGATGCCGGTCCACAGCTGAAGGCTCGGCGCGCGCGTGCGCAGGAGCATCACGACCTCCTCCAGCGACGCATTGCCCGCGCGCTCGCCGATGCCGTTGATCGCGCACTCCACCTGCCTGCACCCGGCTTGCAAGCCGGCGAGCGAGTTCGCTACCGCCAGACCGAGGTCGTTGTGGCAGTGGACCGAGACGACGACGTTGCGCAGCGCTGGCACGAGGCGGTAGAGCTCGGCGAACATCTCCGCGTACTCCGCGGGCATCGTGTACCCCACGGTGTCGGGCACGTTGATCGTCGTGGCGCCCTCCTCGAGCGCCACGGAGATCACCTCCGCCATGTACTCGACCTCCGAGCGCGAGCCGTCCTCGGGCGAGAACTCGACGTCGTCGGTGTACTGCTTCGCGTGCGCGACAGCGGCACGCGCCTGGCCGATGACGTCCTCGCGCGTCGTCTGGAGCTTGCGCTCGATGTGCACGTCGCTCGTGGCGATGAACGTGTGGATGCGAGGGCGTTCGGAGTCGCGCACGGACTCCCAAGCGGCGTCGATGTCCTGCTTGGAGGTGCGCGCGAGGCCGCAGATGACGGGACCCTCGACCTCGCGCGAGATCGCCTCCACCGACTCGAAGTCGCCGGGGGAGGTGATCGGGAAGCCCGCCTCGATGACGTCGACGCCAAGTCGCGCAAGCTGATGGGCGATCTCGAGCTTCTCCTGCTTGTTGAGGGAGATGCCCGGCGACTGCTCGCCGTCGCGGAGCGTCGTATCGAAGATCAGGACGCGGTCGGCCTCGTTCGCGGTCCGCGTGCTCGCGCTTTCTAAGTGTGCTGCTCATGTCGCGTCGTGCTCCTTCCTTGTCTCGCTTGCTTGTGCTCCGCTGGGTATGCGGCTTCGCGGCCGCCACGCGCTATTCCCCCCGGAGGGGGAGCAGAAGGAGCGAAAGCAGTGAGCACTGCAACGACATGACTGCGGCGAGCTTAGCACCAGCGTGCGCGGGCGCAACGGGAATTGTGGCGCCGGCGAGCGTCTGTGATAACGTACGCTCGTATGCCAGTCGCCGAGAAGACCCGCTCGCGCGAGCCGAGCCCGAATGGCGCCGATGCGAGCACCCTCGACCCGTCCGTGATCGGTGCGCGCGTGCGCGCTTTGCGCGAGTCCTCGAAGCTCTCGTTGCGCGACCTCGCCACCCGCAGCGGCGTGAGTGCGCCGATGCTCTCGCAGGTTGAGCGCGGCGAAACGAGCCCGACGCTCGCCGTCGCCGCCCGCATCGCCGCGGGGCTCGACCTGCGCCTCTCGCAGTTCCTGCGTCTCGACGAGGACGGCGCGGTCACGGTCGTGCGCGCGAACGAGCGACGTCACGGGGGCAACGCGCGCCGCGGACACCGCCTGGAAGTGATGACCTCCGAGCGACCGGGGCAGCGTGCCGAGCTCTCGCTGCACACGCTCGCGCCCGGCGGGGCGACCGGCGCGCTCGACGACCCGCCGATGCACGAGCCGGGGAGCCGCGAGATCGCCTTCGTGCAGAGCGGGCGCGTCTCGTTCGACTGCGACGGCGCGCGCTACCAGCTTGGCCCCGGAGACTGCGTGACCTTCGACGCGGATCTTCCACACCATTTCGAGAACCCCACCGACGCGCCGGCCGCATTCCTGTCGGTGCTGACCGCCGGATTGCGCCGGAGCTGAAGGGGCGGACGATGCCAAAGACGATGTTCGAGAAGATCTGGGAGGAGCACAGCGTGGGCGCGGAGGACGCCGGGCTCCTCTACGTCGATCTGCACCTCGTCCACGAGGTGACGAGCCCGCAGGCGTTCGACGGCCTGCGGCTCGCGGGACGCCCCGTGCGCCGCCCGGACCGCACGCTCGCGACCGCCGACCACAACGTGCCCACGGACGGCACGCCCACCGCCGCGCGCATCAAGGACGAGCTCTCACGGGTGCAGGTGCAAACGCTCGAGCACAACTGCGAGGAGTTCGGGATCCCCGTTTATTCGCTCGGTTCCGCGCACCAGGGGATCGTGCACGTGATCGGCCCCGAGCTCGGCGTCACGCAGCCCGGGATGACGATCGTCTGCGGCGACTCGCACACCTCGACGCACGGCGCCTTCGGGGCGCTCGCGTTCGGGATCGGCACGAGCGAGGTCGAGCACGTGCTCGCGACCCAGTGCCTCGTCTCCAAGCGCCCGCACTCGATGCGGATCCGCTACGACGGCGAGCTCGGATTTGGCGTGGGCGCGAAGGACCTCATCCTCGGCACGATCGGGCAGATCGGCGTCGGCGGCGCGACCGGCCACGTCGTCGAGTACGCGGGCCCCGCGATCGCGGCGCTTTCGATGGAGGGCCGCATGACCGTCTGCAACATGACGATCGAGGGCGGCGGCCGGGCCGGCATGATCGCCCCCGACGAGACCACCTTCGAGTGGTTCGCCGCCGCCAACGGCGCGCGTCCGGCGGCGCCGAGCGGGCAGGCGCTCGAGGACGCGATCGAGCGCTGGTCGCAACTGTCAAGCGACGCCGGCGCGAGCTTCGATCAGGAGGTCGTCGTCGACGCCGCGGCGCTCGCTCCGCAGGTGACGTGGGGTACGACACCGGGGATGGTGACGCAGGTGACGGGCAAGGTGCCCGCGCCCGATGACTTCGACAACGAGGCTTCGCGCGAGTCCGCCGAGCGCGCGCTCACCTACATGGGCCTCGAGGCCGGTACCGAGATCGAGGAGATCGCGCTCGATCGCGTGTTCATCGGGTCGTGCACGAACTCGCGCATCGGCGACCTGCGAGCCGCGGCCGAGATGCTCGCGGGGCGCAAGGTCGCGCCGAGCGTGCGCGCGATGGTCGTGCCGGGCTCAGCGCAGGTGAAGGCCGAAGCAGAGGCCGAGGGCCTCGACCGCGTCTTCAGCGAAGCGGGCTTCGAGTGGCGCGGTGCGGGCTGCTCGATGTGCCTCGGAATGAACCCCGACATCCTCGCCCCCGGGGAGCGCTGCGCCTCGACGTCGAACCGCAACTTCGAGGGCCGCCAGGGCCGCGGCGGGCGCACGCATCTCGTCTCGCCGCGGATGGCCGCCGCCGCCGCGATCGAGGGCCATTTCGTGGACATTCGCGACTGGGAGCGTGCGTGATGCAACCGATCGAGGTGATCGCAGGCGCGGTCAGCCACCTGGACCGCGCGAACGTCGACACGGACCAGATCATGCCCAAGCAGTTCCTCAAGCGCGTCGAGCGTACTGGCTTCGGGGAGTTCCTCTTCTACGACTGGGCCAAGGAGCCCGGGTGGGAGCTGCCGGCGAACCCGATTCTCGTCGCGGGCGAGAACTTCGGCTGCGGCTCCTCGCGCGAGCACGCGCCGTGGGGGCTCCAGGACTATGGCTTCCAGGCGCTGATCGCTCCGAGCTTCGCCGACATCTTCTATTCGAACTGCACGAAGATCGGCCTGCTGCCCGTCTCGCTCTCGGCGGAGCACTGCCGTACGCTCGTGGAGGCCGGCTCCGGCCAGGTTGACCTACGCGCACAGGAGGTGCGCTACGAAGGGGCGGACGGCAACGTCGTGAGCGTGCCGTTCGAGATCGACGCAGAGGTCCGCAAGCGCCTCCTCGAGGGGCTCGACGACGTCGGTGTCACGCTCGGCGAGTACGAGCCCGCGATCGCCGACTACGAGCGTCAGCGCGAGCAGCGCGCACCGGGTGTCCCCGTGACGACCGCGCTATGAGCGCACGTCTCGACTGGGATGCCGGGACCTACGATCGCGTCGCCGATCCGCAAGAAGCGTGGGCGCGGGAGATCCTCGATCGCCTTCCGCTCGCAGGCGACGAGCTCGTGCTCGACGCCGGCTGTGGCAGCGGCCGAGTCACGCGATTGCTGCTCGCGCGGGTGCCGCGCGGACGCGTGATCGGCGTGGATGCCTCGCCTTCGATGCTCGAGCTCGCACGTCAGGCGCTCGCCGACGATGAGCGCGTGGTGCTCAGCTGCCAGGACCTCGTCGAGCTGCGCCTGCAGGAGCCGGTCGACGCGATCTTCTCCTGTGCCGTCTTCCACCACATTCACGATCACGAGCGGCTCTTCTCGAGCCTTCGCGAAGCGCTCCGCGAGGGCGGACGCCTGGTCGCGCAGTGCGGGGGAGAGGGCAACATCGCGCGCTTTCGCGCCGACGCCGACGCCGTCGCCGCGCGCCCGCCGTACGCCAAGCATTTCACGGGCTTCGGCT
Organism: uncultured bacterium; assembly: GCA_963768005.1. Classification (GTDB taxonomy): domain Bacteria; phylum Actinomycetota; class Thermoleophilia; order Solirubrobacterales; family Solirubrobacteraceae; genus Palsa-744. The sequence goes on along the minus strand of CAVYGD010000004.1, from coordinate 120,215 downwards.
CTCCGTGGCTGTACGCGAGTCCAGCCGCGAGCGAAGCGCGGCTTTCCGCCGCCGGCTTCCAACCGGTGCGCTGCTGGCTGCAGTCGAAGCCGACGGTCCCGCAGGATCCCCGTGGCTTCGCCGAAACGGTGCTGCTCAACTATCACCTCGAGCACCTGCGAGCGACCCTTCCGAAGGACGAAGTGGAGGCGCTCTCAAGCAGCTTCGTCGACGACGTGCTCGCGGCCGCCGGCGATCCGCTCGAATTGCAATATGTGCGCCTGAACATCGACGCGCGCGCCGCCTGAGAGGAGCGATGGCTCACCACATAGTCACGTTGCCGGGCGACGGCATCGGGCCCGAGATCATGGCCCCCACGCTCGAGGTCCTTCGCACTCTCGGCGACTTCGAGTTCGAGCAGCACCCGTTCGGGGGCGCTTCGATCGACGCGCACGGACGCGCGCTCACCGACGACGTGCTTGCCGCCTGTGCGCGCGCGGATGCGGTCCTACTTGCCGCCGTCGGCGGACCGAAGTGGGACAGCACCGATCCCAACGCGCCGCGACCCGAGCAAGGGCTCCTGGGCCTGCGCAAGGGGCTCGGCCTGTACGCGAACCTGCGGCCCGTACGGACGTTACCCGCGCTCTATGACGCCTCGCCGCTGCGGCCGGAGCGGATCGAGGGCGTCGACATGCTCGTCGTGCGCGAGCTCACCGGCGGGATCTACTTCGGGGAGAAGACGCGCGACGCGCTCGGGGCCTCGGACGCGTGCGTCTACACCGTCGAGGAGATCGAACGCATCGCGCGTCGCGCATTCACGCTTGCACGCGCGAAGGTCTCGAGCGTCGACAAGGCGAATGTGCTGGAAACGTCGCGCCTCTGGCGAGAGGTCGTGCGCGACGTGCATGCACGCGACTTTCCGCATATCCAGCTCGAGCACGTGCTGGTCGACAACGCGGCGATGCAGCTGATCTCAGCACCTCGCCACTTCGACGTGATCCTCACGGAGAACATGTTCGGCGACATCCTCTCCGACGAGGCGGCGATGCTCACGGGCTCGATCGGGATGCTGCCGAGCGCGTCGCTCGCCGACGGCGATCTACCCGGCCTCTTCGAGCCCGTTCACGGCTCCGCCCCCGATATCGCTGGCCAAGGCGTCGCAAATCCGCTTGCGATGTTCCTCTCCGCCGCGCTCATGCTGCGCCATGGGCTTTCTTTGGCAAGCGAGGCGGCGGCGGTAGAATCGGCAGTCGAGGGCGCGCTTGACGCGGGTCTGCGCACTCCCGATCTGGGCGGCGGCGCGACGACGGCGGAGGCCACGCAGGCCGTGCTCGAGCGGCTCTGAGACTTTTCCGGATCACACACACGACCCGCATATCAACAGGAGCAACGCACACGTGAAGCCAACCGAGCTCATCTGGATGAACGGCGAGTTTGTGGCGTGGGAGGACGCCAAGATTCACGTGCTCACGCACGGGCTGCACTACGGCACGGGCGTCTTCGACAGCATGCGCTGCTACGACACCGCGATCGGCCCCGCGATCTTCCGCAACATCGAGCACATCGAGCGCCTCCTGCGCTCCGCGGAGCTCTACTACATGCCGGTTCCGTACTCCGCCGAGGAGCTGCGCGCGGCCACGCGCGAGCTCGTCGCCCGCAACGGCCTGCGCTCGTGCTACATCCGCCCGATCGTCAACCGCGGATACGGAACGATGGGGCTCAACCCGCTCGAGGCGACCGTCGACGTCACGATCGCGTGCTGGGAGTGGGGCTCCTACCTCGGCGAGGAGGGCACGCAGAACGGCGTCCGCGCGAAGGTCTCCGTCGTGGCGGCGAATCGGCCCCGAGGCGCTGATCCCGCACGCAAAGGCCTCGGGCCAGTACCTCAACAACGTGCTCGCGAAGATCGAGTCCTTGAAGGCCGGCTACGAAGAGGCGATCCTGCTCGACGACCACGGTCACGTGTGCGAGGGCACCGGCGAGAACGTCTACGTGGTCCGCGACGGAGAGATCGCGACGCCGGGACAGCACAACTCGATCCTCGACGGCATCACGCGCCGTTCGATCATTCAGATCGCGAGCGACCTCGGCTACAGCGTCTGCGAGCGCAGCGTCGCGCGCGCGGAGCTCTATCTCGCCGAGGAGGTGTTCATGTCCGGGACCGCGGCCGAGCTCGTGCCGGTGCGCGAGATCGACGACCACAGGATCGGCTCCGGCGAGCCGGGTGAGATCACCCGCGTTTTGCAAGACGCATTCAACGACGCGACCTACGGGCGCTCCGAGCGCTATCGCGAGTGGCTCGACCCGATCGAGGCAGCCGTCGCGGGCGGTGCGCACCCCGCCGCGGAGGCCAACGGAAGCCCCACCGGTCCTTCCCAGGCGCCGAGCGCGTTGGGCACGGCCGACGCTGCCAGCGGAGGCTGAGATGCCCGTGATAGAGCTGTACGACGCGACCCTGCGGGACGGCATGGGCGGCGGCGGCATGTCGCTCACGGCGCCGGAGAAGCTGCGCGTCGTCGAGAAGCTCGACGAGCTCGGCGTGGCGATGATCGAGGCCGGCTTCCCGGCGTCGAACCCGAAGGAGCGGGAGCTCTTCGCGCTGCTCGCCGAGCAGCGCCTCTCAGCGGCCCAGATCGTCGCCTTTGGCATGACGCGCCGGCGTGCCACGAAGGCGAGCGCGGACGAGGGCCTGCAGATCCTCGCCGACTGCTTCGCCCCGATCTGCACGCTCGTGGGCAAGAGCTCGCCGCTGCACGTTGAGAAGGTCGTGCGCGTGAGCCGCAAGGAGAACCTCGCGATCATCGCCGAGTCGATCGCGTTCCTCATCGAGCGGGGCAAGCGCGTGCTCTTCGACGCCGAGCACTTCTTCGACGGCTACGCGCTCGACGCGCGCTATTCGATCGACACTTTGCGCGCCGCGCTTGACGCCGGTGCCGAGCGCGTCGTCCTTTGCGACACCAACGGGGGCTCGCTGCCCGCGCAGGTCGGCGCAGCGGTCGAGGCGGTGCGCGATGCGCTCCCGCAAGCCGCGCTCGGGATCCACACGCACAACGACTCCGGCTGCGCGGTCGCGAACACGCTCGTCGCCGTGGAAGCCGGGGCCACGCAAGTGCAGGGGACGCTCAACGGCATCGGCGAGCGCACCGGCAACGCGAACCTCGTGACGATCATCGCCGACCTCGAACTGAAGATGAACATGCGCGCGCTGCCGCAAGGTCGTCTCGGGCGTCTCACCGACACGGCGCACTTCGTCGACGAGCTGCTCAACCGCTCGCCGGATCCCGCGCAACCGTACGTGGGCCGTCACGCATTTGCGCACAAAGCCGGGATGCACGTCGCCGGCGTGCGCACGGACCCCCAGACCTTCGAGCACATCGAGCCCGAACGCGTCGGCAACGCGCGCGATCTGCTGATCTCCGAGCTCGCCGGTCGTGGGAGCGTGCTCGAGAAAGCGGCCGAAGCGGGCGTTGCGATGGACGCCGACCTCGCGGCGCGCACGGCGGAGCGCGTGAAGGAGCTCGAGCACGACGGCTTCCAGTTCGAGGCGGCGGATGGCTCCTTCGAGCTGCTCGTGCGCAAGGAGGCCGGGCAATACGTCCCGCTCTTCCGGCTCGAGTCCTGGCGTGTGATCGTGGAGAAGCGCGCGAACGGGAGCGTTGAGACCGAGGCGACGATCAAGATCTGGGTGGCGACGGGCGAGGCCGGCATCGAGCGTCGCTACGTGCACACCGCCGAAGGCAACGGACCGGTCAACGCGCTCGACAACGCGCTGCGCGCCGCGATCGGCGAGGTGCATCCGCACCTGCGCGACATCGAGCTCGTCAACTACAAGGTCCGCATCCTCGACGAGACGAAGGGCACCGGCGCGGTCACGCGCGTGCTCCTCGATGCTTCCGACGGTCAGCACGTGTGGGGCTCGATCGGCGTCTCGGAGAACGTGATCGCTGCCTCGTGGGATGCGCTCGTGGACTCGCTCGAGTACGGGATGCAACCGGCGGTGAAGAGAGCGCCCAAGCCACGGAAGCCGGGAACGCGCGCCGCTTCGCCCACCCCGCCGAGGAGCACCCGCGCATCCAAGAACGGCAAGACGGCAAGACCCTCGCCCACACGTCGGGCGCGCTCCAGCGAGCGCCGGTGAGCGAGCGTCTCGCGGGGGCCCGCGAGCCGATTCCGCTCGCGCGCCCCGTGCTGGGCGAGGACGAGGAGCGCGCCGTCGTCGACGTGCTGCGCTCGGGGCAGCTCTCACTGGGTCCGCAGCTGATCGATTTCGAGCGCGGATTCGCCTCCCGCCTCGGTGCCGCCCACGCGAGCGCGGTCTCCAGCGGCACCGCGGGCCTTCACCTCGCGCTGCGCGCCGTTGGCGTACGCGACGGCGATGAGGTCATCACAACGCCGTTCTCGTTCGTCGCATCGGCGAACGTCGCCCTCTACGAGCGCGCGACGCCCGTTTTCGCCGATATCGACCCCGAGACCTTGAACCTCGATCCGGCAGCGGCCGCGGCGGCGGTGAGTGCGCGCACGCGGGCGCTGTTGCCGGTTCACGTCTTCGGCTATCCCGCGGACATGCGCGCCTTCGAGGCACTTGCGTCTGCGCACGAGCTCGCGATCGTAGAGGATGCGTGCGAGGCCCTCGGCGGGCGTTATGCCGACGGCACGCCGATCGGGGGCGGCTCCCACCCGAGCGTCTTCGGCTTCTACGCGAACAAGCAGCTCACAACGGGCGAGGGTGGCATGGTCACGACGGCGGATCCCGCGATCAAGGAGCTCATCGACTCCGAGCGCAATCAGGGCCGCAGTCCCGACATGGGCTGGCTCGACCACGATCGACTGGGCTTCAACTACCGGCTCTCGGAGTTCGCGTGCGCGCTCGGCATCGCCCAGCTCGCGCGCCTCGACGAGATGCTCGTGGAGCGCGCGCGCGTCGCGTCGTTCTACCGCGAAGCGCTCCTCGAGGTGCCGGAGCTCACGCTGCCGTGCGAGGACCGCGGCGCGGCGCGGCGGGGTTGGTTCGTATTCGTGGTGCAGCTCCCGCGCGGGTCAGACCGCGAAGCCGTGATCGCTGTGCTCAAGCGCGAAGGCATCCAGAGCAAGCCCTACCTCTCAGCGATTCACCTCATGAGCTTCTACCGCGAGCGCTTCGGATACCGCGAGGGCCAGTTCCCCGTCTGTGAGGACGTCGCCTCGCGCTCGCTCGCGCTGCCGTTCTTCCCGACGATGTCGGAGGGGCAAGTCGCCCAGGTCGCAGCCGCGCTCCTGCGCGCGCTTGCGCGCTAGCGGGCCATGTGGAGACCCGGTGCGTCGGGGGCGCGCGCACGTAGACTCCGAGCCATGGCGCGCCTGACCGAGCCACAGGACCCAGACTTCAGCCGGCTCAACTCGTCACTCTCGTTCGATAAGCGCCTCTGGCCGCAGGACATCGCCGCCTCGCGCGCCCACGCGCGCATGCTCGAGGCGCAGGGAATCGTCTCCAGGGAGGACGCGCAGGCGCTGCTCGAGGGCCTCGAGCGAGTCGAGGAGGAGTTACGCGAAGAGCGCTTTCAGTTCTCCGAGCAGGACGAAGACATCCACATGGCGATCGAGCGCCGGTTGATCGAACTCGCGGGACCGGTCGGCGGGCGCTTGCACACCGCGCGATCTCGCAACGACCAGGTGGTCACGGACCTCGCGATGTACGTGCGCGAGCATGCCGACATCGCGGTGCAGCGACTGCTTTCGCTGATGGATGCGCTCGTTGAACGGGCGCGCGAGCACCTCGACTGGCGGATGCCGGGCTACACCCATCTGCAGCGGGCGCAGCCCGTCTACCTGAGCCACCATCTGCTCGCCTATTTCTGGATGTTCGAGCGCGACGCGCGGCGCTTTCGCTTCGCGCGGCACGAGGCGGCGCGGCTGCCGCTGGGCGCAGGGGCGCTCGCGGGCGTGGGCTTCGAGACCGATCGCGCGATGGTCGCGAGGGAGCTCGGCTTCGAGGGTGTCACGCAGAACTCGATCGACGCCGTCTCCGGGCGCGACTTTGCGCTCGACTATCTCGCCGCGGCTGCGACGTGCGCGACGCACCTCTCGCGGCTCGGCGCGGAACTCGTGCTGTGGTCGAGCGAGGAGCTCGAATTCTGCGAGCTCCCGGACGCGTGGAGCTCGACCTCGTCGATCATGCCGCAGAAGAAAAACCCGGATGCCGCTGAGCTCCTGCGCGCGAAGGCGCCCCGCATCGTGGCCCACCTGAGTGCCCTTCACGGGGTCCTGCACGCGCTTCCGCTCGCCTACAACAAGGACCTCCAGGAGGACAAGGAGCACATCTTCGACGCGGCGGACACGCTTGAGCCTTCGCTCGCCGCGGCGCGCGGCATGATCGCCGGGGTGCGCTTCAACCGGGAGCGTCTCGAAGCGGCGGCCTCCGGCGATGCGATCGCCGCAACTGAGCTCGCCGACGCGCTCGTACGGCGCGGCGTCCCGTTCCGGCAGGCCCACGGCGCGGTCGCCGCGCTCGTGCGCCTCGCGGCGGGCAGCGGGCGTTCGCTCTCCGAGCTCACGCCGGAGGAGCTCGCGGCCGAACATGAGGCCTTTGCCGAGGACACCGAGGAAATCTACGAGCTGTTGCGCCGACCCGAGGCGTGGCTCGAGTCGAAGGTCTCCGAGGGCGGCACGGCGCTCGTGCGAGTGGAGGAGCAGATCACGGCGGCTGAGGAGCTGCTCGATGGCTACCGCCACGAGTAGGCGCACGTCCAAGCCGTCTCGCCGGGGCCTGCCCGCAAGCTTCTACGACCGCCCCGTGGTCGAGGTCGCGCGCGAGCTCTTGGGTTGCGTCGTCGAGCATGCGGGTGCATCGGGCGTGATCATCGAGACGGAGGCCTACCACCACAGCGAGCCCGCATCGCACGCGTTCGCCGGCCTCACCACGCGCACGAAGACGCTCTTCGGCGAGCCTGGGCGCGCGTATGTCTATCGCTCGTACGGAATCCACGCGCTGCTGAACGCGGTGTGCGAGCCGGAGGGCGTGGGGGCGGGGGTGCTGATCCGCGCGTTGCAACCGCTCACGGGCTTGGATTCGATGCGCGTGCGCCGCAACGTGGGCGCGCTTGTTGCGTCCTCCAATGGCGCGGGGGAGAGGGCGCTCTGCTCGGGTCCGGGGAAGCTCACGCAGGCGCTCGGGATCGGGCTCGCTGACAACAACTGCGACCTCGCGCGAGGGCCGGTCGTGATCCGCGCGCGGCTGCGCGATTGGCGCGATCCGGAGATCGTGCAGGGACGCCGCGTCGGCATCACGAAGGCGACGGAGCTCCCGTGGCGCTTCTGCGTCGCCGGCAGCCGGTATCTCTCGCGAGCGCCGCGTCGCTAGCCGCCGGGCGCGGCGCCGCCGGTCGCCGAGGGCGTCCCGCCCTCCGTCCCGGCCCCGCTCCCAGCCCCGTTGCCGCCGCCTTCGGCCTGTCCGGATGGCGGTGCAGGGCCCGTGCTGTTTTCCGCACCGGCGCCTTCCTTCGGCGCGGCGGGCTGCGATGGGGGCGCCTGATTGGTCGGAGCTGCGGGCGTGCCACTGTGACCAGTGGGCGGCGATTCGGAGCCGTTTTCGCCCTTCGGCGCCGCGGGCGCTGAGCCACCCCGATGGTGGCTCGAGCCGCCTTCGTTGGACCCGCCGCTGGCGGGGCCCGACGCGGATCCCGACGAGGAGGAGCTTCCGGGGAGGACTTCTTCGCCGGTGCTGCCGCTGTGCGCGGCCTTTCCGGCGGAGGCGCGTTCGGCGCGTTCGCGGTTGACCTGCAGCGCACCGATCATGAAGTCGTGCCAGATCAGCGCGGGGAAGGTGCCGCCTTCGACGGGGCCGCCGTCGAAGTCGGTGCTCATCGAGATCAGGCGGTTGGGGTAGCCGACCCAAACGGCGACCGTGTACTTGTCGTCCCAGCCGACGAACCACGCGTCGCCGAAGTTCGAGGTCGTGCCGGTCTTGCCCGCGGCGAACTGCCCGATCGCCGCGCGCTTGGCGGTCCCCTCCTCGATGACCGTTTCAAGCATTTCGGTCTCCGTGCTCGCCACCCACGACGGGAGCACGCGCGAGAGCTCCACGCGGTTGACGTCGTGCGTCTGACCGTCGGGGAGCGCTTGCCCCGGCGGTGCGGTGACTTCCTGGATCCCGTTGGGCGCCCCGTCGGAGACCATCGAGCTGCCCACGCGCTGGCCGCCCTCGGCGAGCGTCTCGTAGGCGTGCGCCATGTCGATCGGCGTGACGCCGATCTTGAGACCGCCGATCGTCATCGCGGGGTTGGTCGAGATCGGCGTGCGGATGCCCATGCGGTGGGCGGTGGCCGCGATGTGCTTGGTGCCGACGTCGAGCCCGACTTCCGCGAACACGGAGTTGTCCGAGTAGGTGGTGGCTTCGAGCAGCGTGCGTGAGCCCGCGTACGCGTTCTCGTCGTTGCGCACGTAGAACTTTTCTTGGCCGTGGGTGCCGGGGACGGTGAATTCCTTCGGGCTCGAGACCCACACGGAGTCGGGCGAGATCCCGTGCTCGAGCGCGGTTGCGAGGTCGAACGCCTTGAACGCGGAGCCGGGCTGGCGCTCCCCGGCGGTCGCGAGGTTGAACGGCGTCGTGTCGTAGTTGTGGCCGCCGACCATCGCGCGCACGTCACCGGTCGAGTTTTCGATCGCGACGAGCGAGGCGGTGGGGCCTTCGGGTCCGGGGAGGTAGTTGTTGACCGCCTGTTCGGCTTCGCGCTGGAGTTCGAGGTCGATCGTTGTGTGGACCGTGAGCCCACCCTCGAGCGCGCGCTGGGCGCCGTAGCGTTCGATCAGCTGCTGTTCGACCCAGCTCGTGAAATAGCCCGTCTGCAGGCCGTCGACCGGCGGTACTTGCGGCGGCTGGACGGTCTGCTGCCCTGGAACGGGCTGCTCGACGCCTTCCTGGTATTGGGTGGCCGTGATGTAGTGCTGCTCGAGCATGTCCTTGAGGACGACTGCGCGCCGTTCCTTGGCGGCTTGCGGATGCGTTACGGGGTTGAAGCCCGACGGTGACGCGATGATGCCGCCGAGCAGCGCGGCCTCCCAGGGCTTGAGCTCTTCCACGCACAGCGGCGCCTTCGGCATCCCGCAGCCGGCGTGCGCTTCTTCGTGGCCGAAGTAGGTCTCGGCCGCGGCCTCGATGCCGTAGGCGCCTTCGCCGAAGTAGATCGTGTTGAGGTACTCCGTGAGGATCTTTTCCTTCGGCCACTTGTGCGTGAGCTGGAAGGCGAGCGCGGCCTCGCGGAGCTTCTCGAAGACGGTGCGGTGCGATTGCGCTTCGAGCGCGTTCTTGACGAACTGCTCGGCGATCGTCGAGCCTCCTTGGACGGTGTGCTCGTGGAGGAGGTCTTGGAGTGCGGCGCGGACGATCCCGCGAGGGTCGATCCCGGGCTCGGTGTAGAAGCGTTTGTCCTCGATCGAGATCACGGCGTCCTTGACGATGCGCGGGATCTGCGAGGGGGCGAGCAGGATGCGGTGTTGCTCGGAGAGTACGGCGAGCGGATGTCCCTGGTCGTCGAGCAGGATCGAGTTCTTCGCGTGCGTGAACTGGTAACGGTCGTCGAGGCGCGGAAGGTCCGAGGTGACGGCCATGAACATCCCGTAGAGGAACGAGATGAACGCGAGCACAAGTCCCGCGAGGAGGATCGCGAGGAAGCGCAGCTTGCGCAGGCGCCGGCGCGGGCGCGGCGGCGTCGAGGCGGGCACGGGCTGTGCGGGCTCTGGGCCCTGTGGCGCGCCAGGCGGGGCAGGTGGATAGCGGGGACGCTCGCGGGTGGCGCTGCCGGACATGAAAGCGAAGGGGGCGTTGGCAGCGCGACTGGTGTGGAGGTGGTCTTCCGCGCTCATTGCCTAGTGGAGAACGTGGCCACCGGTTCGTGCATCGTCGCTGCTCGATGGCACACCCGCAGCCGTGGATGGCAGGAGCGGATCCACGGGATCGCGGGAGTCTAGCATTGGCGCCCCGTGTGTCCGAGCGCACCCAACGCAAGCGTCGAGGAGGCCGTGGCGGAAGCGCAGCGGCTTTCGCGCGACGCCGTGGACGACCTGCCGGCGGGCGCACTGGAGCGCAAGTGCGCGCGCTCGCGGGAGGAGGGTCGCCCGCTGCAGGTGAAGCTGGGGATCGACCCGACGGCGCCGGATATCCACCTTGGACACGCCGTCGTGTTGCGCAAGCTGCGCGAGTTCCAGGACGCGGGCCACAAGGTCGCGCTGATCGTTGGGGACATGACGGCGCTGGTCGGAGACCCCTCGGGCCGCTCGGAGTTGCGCCCGGTGCTGAGCGCGGAGGCGATCGAGGCGAACGCGCAGAGCTATCAGGAGCAGGCGCTACGCATCCTGCGCGGTGACGCGGAGAGTCTCGAGGTGAGGCGCAATAGCGAGTGGCTGCAGATGGGTCTCGGCGAGATGCTGCAGCTGCTCGCCACTACGACCGTCGCGCAGGTCATCGAGCGCGATGACTTCTCGAAGCGGATCGCCGCCGGTCAGCCGCTGTCGATGCTCGAGGTCATCTACCCGCTGCTGCAAGGCTATGACTCGGTCGCGGTACGCGCGGACGTCGAGCTCGGCGGCACCGATCAGAAGTTCAACCTGCTGATGGGGCGGGACATCCAGCGGGCGTACGGCCAGGAGGAGCAGGCGATCCTCACGATGCCGATCCTCGTCGGGACAGACGGCGAGCGCAAGATGTCGAAGTCGCTGGGCAACGAGATCGGCGTGAGCGAGGCGCCGGAGGAGATCTACGGCAAGACGATGAGCGTGCCGGACGACGCGATGCCCTCCTACTACCGGCTGCTGCTCGGAGTCGATGCGCCTGCGGGGCTCTCGCCGCGGGACGCGAAACGCAAGCTCGCACGCGAGCTCGTGGCATGGCTTCACTCCGAGGACGCCGCCGAGCGCGCGGAACGCGCGTTCGACAGGGTCTTCCTCGAGCGGCAAGTCCCGGAGGAGATCGCAGAGCTGCGGCTCGAGGGCGAGTTGCTGGCGGAGAACGAAGGTGCGCCCGAAGCGCACCTGCCGGCGGTGATCGCAACGGCTTTCGGGATCTCGCGCTCGGAGGCACGGCGCCTGCTCGCGGAGGGCGCGGTATCGCTCGACGGCGCGAGGCTGGGGGCGGAGGCGCTCGATGTGCCCGCCGCGTCGGTCGACGGCCAGGTGCTGCAGGTGGGCAAGCGCCGCTTCGTGCGGCTGCGGGCGTCCTAGCGGCGGCCGATCGCGATATCCTGCACGGGGTTCGCGAAGGGGGGTTGCGGCCGTAGGTCCTCGCCCGCTATACTTCTTCGTTGGCCCTCTGCGAATGCCTGCGGGCGTCCGGGGCCAGTTCGGCCTCCCTTGAGGAAGCTCGGCGGAGAGGCTGGCGGTCTTTGAAAACTCAACAGCATGCGCGCATCGCGATCGATCCTCGATCGTGATGTGTGTCCAGGTTCGATCTCGACGCAAGCCGTCGGCGCGTGAGCGCGGGCGTTTTTGCGACGAGTAAAGAGCAAGTAGGGACCCGTCATGGCGCGAAGTCGTGTGTATCGGCTTCGCGAGGTCTGTTATCGACAGGCCACAAGCTATGACAGCTTTTCGTGACACATCTTCACGGAGAGTTTGATCCTGGCTCAGGACGAACGCTGGCGGCGTGCCTAACACATGCAAGTGGAGCGACGAACCAGGGCTTGCCCTGGGGCAAAGCCGCGAACGGGTGAGTAACACGTGGGTTACCTGCCCCGATGACCGGGACAACCCGAGGAAACTCGGGCTAATACCGGATGTGCCCGCAAGGGTAAAGGAAGCTTCGGCCTCCGCATCGGGATGGGCCCGCGGCCCATTAGCTTGTTGGTGGGGTAACGGCCCACCAAGGCGACGATGGGTAGCTGGTCTGAGAGGACGATCAGCCACACTGGGACTGAGACACGGCCCAGACTCCTACGGGAGGCAGCAGTGGGGAATCTTGCGCAATGCGCGAAAGCGTGACGCAGCAACGCCGCGTGGGGGAAGACGGCCTTCGGGTTGTAAACCCCTTTCAGTTGGGACGAAGCCCGACCGGTGAATAGCCGGCACGGGTGACGGTACCTTCAGAAGAAGCACCGGCTAACTACGTGCCAGCAGCCGCGGTAATACGTAGGGTGCAAGCGTTGTCCGGAATCATTGGGCGTAAAGAGCGTGTAGGTGGCCCGATCAGTCCGCTGTGAAAGCCCAGGGCTCAACCCTGGAATGCCGGTGGATACTGTCGGGCTAGAGTCCGGAAGGGGCGAGTGGAATTCCTGGTGTAGCGGTGAAATGCGCAGATATCAGGAGGAACACCGATGGCGAAGGCAGCTCGCTGGGACGGTACTGACACTGAGACGCGAAAGCGTGGGGAGCAAACAGGATTAGATACCCTGGTAGTCCACGCTGTAAACGATGGGCACTAGGTGTGGGGGGTGTCGACTCCCTCCGTGCCGAAGCTAACGCATTAAGTGCCCCGCCTGGGGAGTACGGCCGCAAGGCTAAAACTCAAAGGAATTGACGGGGGCCCGCACAAGCAGCGGAGCATGTGGTTTAATTCGACGCAACGCGAAGAACCTTACCTGGGCTTGACATGTGAGCGACAGGTGTGGAAACACACTCTCCCTTCGGGGCGCTCTCACAGGTGGTGCATGGCTGTCGTCAGCTCGTGTCGTGAGATGTTGGGTTAAGTCCCGCAACGAGCGCAACCCCCGTCGCATGTTGCCAGCATTCAGTTGGGGACTCATGCGAGACTGCCGGTGACAAACCGGAGGAAGGTGGGGATGACGTCAAGTCATCATGCCCCTTATGTCCAGGGCTACACACGTGCTACAGTGGCGCGTACAGAGGGCTGCGATACCGCGAGGTGGAGCGAATCCCTTAAAGCGCGTCCCGGTTCGGATTGCAGGCTGAAACTCGCCTGCATGAAGGCGGAGTTGCTAGTAATCGCGGATCAGCAATGCCGCGGTGAATACGTTCCCGGGCCTTGTACACACCGCCCGTCACACCACGGAAGCGAGCAACACCCGAAGCCGGTGGCCTAACCCGTTAGGGAGGGAGCCGTCGAAGGTGGGGCCCGTGACTGGGGTGAAGTCGTAACAAGGTAGCCGTAGCGGAAGCTGCGGCTGGATCACCTCCTTTCTAGGGAGCACCTAGCGGTGCCCCGATCTCAGCGGCCACTCGCCGAAGGCACTCCGTGCCAACGATAGGTCGAGTGGTGTCGAAGCGGATCGGGCCTAGCATGTCGACCGGACCTGGCTGGGTGGCCTCGTTGCCGCATCTTTCTTTTCCTACTTGAGGAGATGCGGTGGCGAACGCCGCGAGCCCAAGCATGCTGTTGAGCTTTGAGAGACCGGCACCTCGCCGGTATCGCCGGCGAGGTGTTATGGCCTCTTCTCGGTCCTTGAAAACTGCACAGAAGCCACAAAAACGGGTATCACCGGACCGACCGCGACTCGCCGTTCCGCAAGGAGCTGCGCGTAACGGCCGGTCTGATCACCGTCAAGATAGTAAGGGCACACGGTGGATGCCTTGGCACCAAGAGTCGATGAAGGGCGTGAACGGCTGCGATAAGCCACGGTTAGGCGCTGAATAGCCTGTGACCCGTGGGTTCCCGAATGGGTAAACCTAGCGCTGGTAATGCGGCGTTATCCCCGGCTGAACACATAGGCCGGTGGAAGACAAGCGGGGGAAGTGAAACATCTCAGTACCCCGAGGAAAGGAAATCAACCGATACTCCCCGAGTAGTGGCGAGCGAAAGGGGATCAGCCCAAACTGGGCAGGTGTAAGCGGACACGCGTTGCCTGTCTGGGGTTGTAGGGCGCCTGTTCCGAGCCGTGTCCGGCTCGGCAGGAGTTACAAAGTCGTGTGGTAGTCGAAGCGTGTGGAACCGCGCACCATAGAGGGCAACCGTCCCGTAGACGAAACTGCATGGCCTCCTGTCAGGCGTTCCTGAGTAAGTCCGCTCTCGTGAAACGCGGACTGAAGCTGGGGGGACCACCCTCCAAGGCTAAGTACTCCTTGGTGACCGATAGCGGACTAGTACCGTGAGGGAAAGGTGAAAAGTACCCCGGAAGGGGAGTGAAATAGTACCTGAAACCGCGTGCCTACAAGCGGTGGGAGCGGCCTTGTGCCGTGACCGCGTGCTTTTTGCATAACGAGCCGGCGAGTTACTCGTCTGCGGCAAGGTTAAGCGATGAGCGGAGCCGTAGCGAAAGCGAGTCCTAATAGGGCGATTCAGTCGTAGGCGGTAGACCCGAAGCTGAGCGAGCTACCCATGGGCAGGCTGAAGCGGGGGTAAGACCTCGTGGAGGGCCGAACCGACCTGGGGTGAAAACCGGGCGGATGACCTGTGGGTCGGAGTGAAAGGCTAATCAAGCTCAGTGATATCTGGTTCTCTCCGAAATATATTTAGGTATAGCCTCGGATAAATTGCGTGGTGGCCGTAGAGCACTGTTTGGACTAGGGGCCCTACCAGGTTACCGACTTCGGGCAAACTCCGAAGACCATCACGTTTACTCCGGGAGTCAGTTGCTGGGGGATAAACTTCAGCGTCGAAAGGGTAAGAACCCAGACCGCCAGCTAAGGTCCCTAAGTACTAGCTAAGTGGGAAACGATGTTCGAGTGCACAGACAACCAGGAGGTTGGCTTAGAGGCAGCCACCCTTGAAAGAGTGCGTAACAGCTCACTGGTCAAGTGCTCGAGCGCGGACAATGTAACGGGGCTCAAGCTAGTCACCGAAGCTGCGGGTGCGTGAGACCTTCGGGTCGATCGCGCGGTAGGAGAGCGTTCCCATGCCAGTAAAGCGGCGGCGTAAGCCAGTCGTGGAGGCGTGGGAAGTGAGAATGCCGGCATAAGTAACGAAAGAGGGGTGAGAATCCCCTCCACCGATTGCCCAAGGTTTCCTGGGTAAAGTTCGTCTGCCCAGGGTCAGTCGGGACCTAAGGCGAGGCCGAAAGGCGTAGTCGATGGCCAACAGGTTGATATTCCTGTACCACGTCGCTTCCGTTATTACCGATGGGGGGACGAGGAAGGCTAAGGGAACCCAGGCGATGGTTGTCCTGGGCCAAGCATGTAGGGGTGGCCCTTGTCAAATGCAGGGCCGCATAACCCGAGGTGCGACTGGCAGCTGGCTGTAAGCCGGTGAGTCCCTGACGCCATGCCTCCGAGAAAAGCCTCTAGGGAGGAAGCGCGTGCCCGTACCAAAACCGACACAGGTGGGCAAGTAGAGAATACTAAGGTGATCGAGATAACCCTCGTTAAGGAACTCGGCAAAATGGCCCCGTAACTTCGGGATAAGGGGCGCCCCGGTAGGGTGAAGCCACTTGCTGGCGTAGCCCGAGGGGGCCGCAGTGAATGGGCTGAAGCGACTGTTTACCAAAAACACAGGTCTCTGCTAAGTCGCAAGACGACGTATAGGGGCTGACGCCTGCCCGGTGCCGGAAGGTTACGTGGAGGTGTTAGGGTTCGCCCGAAGCACCAAAACTAAGCCCCGGTAAACGGCGGCCGTAACTATAACGGTCAACGATCTAGGCTGTTACAAAATTCAGCTATATGCTGGGACATCCGAGTATCCCGCGCTACGAGTTCCGTCCCATGTGGGCGGTACCGTGACAATGTGTCGGGTGCGGACAATCAGCAGGAAAGGCCGTCGAGTGCTCCTCGGAGCCCTCTCGACGGAATCCTCAGAGGCCATACGCTGAACGCTCGCGCGGCGAGCGAAGATATGGTCCGACCTTCACGGCGACGTGAAGAGCTAGGCGGAACAGAAACGACCTAGCCGTCTCCTTGGAGACGTAACAACAGTGCCTAAGGTAGCGAAATTCCTTGTCGGGTAAGACCAACAACTTGCCCCATCGCCCCGCGAGGGGCGACCGAGAACCGGCTCATATCGGGGAAACCCTCCTGCCGTCGGCAGTGGGCAATCCCGAGGGAAGTCCTAGTGACCCCCTAACGACTGATCCGAAAGGAGAGGCGTGCCGCAGTTCGGCAAAGCCGAAAATCTGCGCGGTGCGCAATACGCCGGCCCTCATCGCAAGACAAGGTGCCCATGGAGATGAAGTACCGCTGGATCCTTGGTTTGTCTCAGGACTCACGGAGGGCGAGGGATGCTTTCGCATCTCATTCGCGCTCCGTGCGAAGATGCGAACCGGCCTCGAGGTGAGGCCGTCGTACTCGCTGTCTCTAAACGAGCGAGACTTGAGACTGCTCCAGGATCTGCAAGCGTTCTTTGGGTGTGGCTGGATTC
Organism: uncultured bacterium; assembly: GCA_963768005.1. Taxonomy (GTDB): domain Bacteria; phylum Actinomycetota; class Thermoleophilia; order Solirubrobacterales; family Solirubrobacteraceae; genus Palsa-744. The sequence goes on along the minus strand of CAVYGD010000004.1, from coordinate 104,029 downwards.
GCGAGTCGAGCGCTGATCGCACGTTGAAGTTTGAGGTACGAGCGATCGGCGACCTGACTGCGCGCGTCCTTCCGCACTTCGAGCGCTACCCCCTACGTGGGGACAAGGCGAGGAGCCGTGCAGGCTTTTCGTTCGTGTGCCGGATGGTCGAGCAAGGAGACCATTTGCAGCGGGATGGCTTGCGGAACATCGTGGACGTCGCGTACCGAATAAATCTCGGTAAGCGACGCCATACGCAAGCGACACTCCTAAAGGTGCTAGATGAGGTGAAGGTATAGTCTGCGCTCTCGGATAACGAGAGGTAACGTGAAGTTCCGACCTGCACGAATGGCGTAACGACTTCAGCGCTGTCTCAACGAGGGGCTCGGTGAAATTGCAGTCTCGGTGAAGATGCCGAGTACCCGCGGCTAGACGGAAAGACCCCGTGAACCTTTACTACACCCTGGTATTGGGGTTCGGTGCATCTCGCTCAGGATAGGTGGGAGGCTTTGATACGCCGGCTGCGGCTGGCGTGGAGCCAACCTTGAGATACCACCCTTGGTGTTCTGGGCTTCTAACAGCGCTCCGTGAATCCGGGCGCTGGACAGTTCCAGGCGGGTAGTTTGACTGGGGCGGTCGCCTCCCAAAATGTAACGGAGGCGCGCAAAGGTTCCCTCAGCACGGTTGGAAATCGTGCGTAGAGCGCAAAGGTAGCAAGGGAGCTTGACTGCGAGACTGACAAGTCGAGCAGGTGCGAAAGCAGGTCTTAGTGATCCGGCGGTAGCAAGTGGAAGCGCCGTCGCTCAACGGATAAAAGGTACTCCGGGGATAACAGGCTTATCGGGCCCAAGAGTTCACATCGACGGCCCGGTTTGGCACCTCGATGTCGGCTCGTCGCATCCTGGGGGTGAAGTCGCTCCCAAGGGTTGGGCTGTTCGCCCATTAAAGCGGTACGCGAGCTGGGTTCAGAACGTCGTGAGACAGTTCGGTCCCTATCTGCCGTGGGCGTTGGAGAGTTGAGAGGAGTCGTCCCTAGTACGAGAGGACCGGGATGAACGCACCTCTGGTGTATCTGTTGTCCTGCCAAGGGCATTGCAGGCTAGCTACGTGCGGACCGGATAACCGCTGAAAGCATCTAAGCGGGAAGCCGACCTCAAGATGAGCTCTCCCATCCCCTCGAGGGAGTAAGCCCCCTGGTAGACCACCAGGTTGATAGGCCGGATCTGGAAGGGCGGTAACGCCCGTAGGAGACCGGTACTAATGGGTCGAGGGCTTGACGGATATTTTTGATGCCCCTTTTGTGGCGCTGTGCAGTTTTGAAGGACCGGGAGAGGCTCGGTTCTCTTGCCATTTTCCGGTGGCTTTGGCGAGGGGGAAACACCTCTTCCCATTCCGAACAGAGCAGTTAAGCCCCTCAGCGCCGATGGTACTTGGCTCGCAAGGGCCTGGGAGAGTAGGACGCCGCCGGTTTTTCACTCGCGACGGCCGGAGCAACTGCTCCGGCCGCTCGTCGTTGTAGGGGGAAGCTCGAGCTCGTTTCGCGGGCGTCAAGCGGCTCCGTCGGTCTGGCAGCGCCAGCTCGTTCTCGGGCCCGCGGCCGAGTTCTGCCTCGGCGGCGCGGGAGCCCCGAGGGAGCGCCTGTGGCCGCGCTCACGCTAGCCACTGCGGGTCGAGCAGCGAGCAGGCAGCACCGACTTCGCGCCGATCCCGCGTGGCGGCGAGGAAGCGCACAAGCACACCTGTGGTGCCGGCGCGGGCTGGCCGTGTCTGCGGCGCCAGAGTGGCCCCCGAGGGCGCGTCGTGCGGCGGTGCGCGCGGTGGCAAGGTGCCCGGAAGCGCTCGGCGCCTGCTCGCGCCGTAAACCCCGCGCCTGGTCCTCCTTCCCGTGCTCGTCCTCCCATCCGACCTCGAAGTCGTCCTCCCAGTCGACCGCGTAGTCGTCTTCGAGCGTGAGGAAGTCACGGACCAGGCGCAGGATCCCAGCGGCACGTGGCGCACGTGGACGTGACGAACGCGGCCCGCCTGCGGCGGGAGTCAGCGCCCCTGCGGGGCGTCCGTCTGCGGCGGTTCTCGTGTGCGCCGAGGGGAACATGCGTTCGTAAGGTATGAAGGGCTGCGGACGGAACGCGATCGAACACGTGTACGTGTCCTCGAACGAGCGGAAAATGGCTCCAGAGAGCCAATCGCGGGCACCGATCCTGCAAGGCCGATTGCAAATGGCGCGGCTCTGGCGCCAGGGATCGACGCGCCGCAGCGGGCTGGCTGCCGCTCGGCCAAGGGGCAAGCAGGGCGCGAAAAAGCGCTCGCGAACCTAGGACTGTGGCTGTTACGCTTCGCACATCGCGCGTAATCGCCTTACCAAGCGCGCGCCACCCACAGAAACGCTGCATGGAGAAGTTCATCATCGACGGCGGCATCCCGCTCGAGGGGACGCTCACCCCGGCGGGTAACAAGAACGCCGCGCTGCCGATCCTCGCTGCCTGCCTTCTCACCGAGGAGGAGGTGATCGTGCGCAACGTGCCGCGCATCCGCGACGTCGACGCGATGCTTGCGATCCTCTCTGCGATCGGTGTCCGAGTGCAGCTGCTCGGGCCGAACGACGTCTCGCTCTGCGCCGCCGTCGTGCACGAGTCGAGCAACACCGAGGACGCGAACTGGGCGCACGATGCGGCGACGGTGCCCGCGATCGAGGTCGATCCCGAGCTCGCGGAGCAGATCAGAGCGTCGTTCCTGCTCGCCGGCCCGCTCCTCGCGCGCTTTCACCGCGCCGTCATGCCGCCGCCCGGAGGCGACGTCATCGGCCGCCGCCGGCTCGACCCGCACCTTCACGCCTTCAGCGCGATGGGCGCGGAGATTTCCTCCGGGCGCAACATCCTCCTCGACGCGCCCTACGGCCTGCGCGCGACCGACGTCTTCCTCGACGAGCCCTCCGTGATGGCGACAGAGAACGCGCTCATGGCCGCAGCGCTCATCCCCGGCACGACGATCATCGGCAACGCCGCGTGCGAGCCGCACGTCCAAGACCTCGCGCGCATGCTCGTGAAGATGGGCGCCGACATCCAAGGGATCGGCTCCAATCTGCTCACGATCAACGGCGCCGAGTCGCTCCGCGGCGCCGAGCATACGATCGCGCCCGACCACATCGAGATCGGCAGCTTCATGGCGCTTGCGGGCGTCACCGGCGGCGAGCTGCGTATCAAAGACGCCCGCGCCGCGGATCTTCTAGTGGTGCGCCTCGTCTTTGAACGGCTCGGTCTCTGCAGCGAGCTCGACGGCGAGGACATCGTCGTCCCCGGCGGCCAGAAGCTGATCGTCCGCTCCGACGTCGGCGACTACAAGAGCAGAATCCAGGACGGCCCTTGGCCCATGTTCCCAGCCGATCTCACGTCGATTGCGGTAGCGCTCGCCACACAGGCCGAGGGCTCCGTACTCGTCCACGAGTGGATGTTCGAGAACCGTCTCGTCTTCACCGACAAGCTCGTCACGATGGGCGCCGACATCGTGCTCTGCGACCCACATCGTGCGATCGTCACCGGGCCGCGGCGGTTGCGCGGAGAGCGTGTCGAGTCGCCCGACATCCGGGCCGGCATGGCGATGCTGCTCGCAGCGCTCTGTGCCGAGGGCCGTAGCGAGATCGGCAACATCCGCCAGATCGATCGCGGCTACGAGCGCATCGACGAGCGGCTCCGCGGGCTCGGCGCGCGTATCGAGCGCGTCGCGATCGAGCCCGTTCCCGCCTAACACGCGCAGGCCGCCGCGCCGAGGTGCGTGCGCGCCGTCGTGGCGGGAAGTAGCACCTACATGCACTTCACGGCCGCGAAGTGACGCCTGCAAGCACTAGCCTGCACGTACATGATTCTCCCGATTCCCAGCGGCACGCGCGACGTCCTTCCCGACGAGGCGCGCGAGCTTCGTGCGATCACCGAGGCGTTGCGCGGCATCTTCGCAGCGCACGGCTACGGCGAGATCGTCACGCCCGCGCTCGAGTACGAATCGGTGCTCGCGCGTGCAGACATGGCCGATGCGCGACCCGCCTATCGGTTCTTCGACGAGACCGGGGCCGTGTTCGTGCTGCGATCGGATATGACGGTTCCGATCGCGCGCGTCGTCGCGACGCGCTACCCGACCGCAGAGCCGCCGCTGCGTTTCTCTTACTTCGCACACTGCTATCGCGGCGTGCGCCCCCAGCGCGGCCAGCAGCGCGAGCTCCTGCAAGCGGGGATCGAGCTCATCGGATCACCCTCACCCGACGGCACGGCCGAGGCGCTCACAGTGCTGTGCAACGCCCTCGACGGCGTCGGTCTCGAGCGCTACCGAGTGGGCCTCGGAGACGCTTCGCTGATGCCCTCGTTGATGGCGAGCCTCGACGTCCCCGAGGAGCTCAGGCCAAAGCTTCTGCGCGCGCTTGCGCGACGCAACCTCGTCGACCTCGAGCACCTGCTGGAAAGCTCCGGCCTTCCTCGCGATGCCGCCGAAATGCTGCTCGCCGTGACGCAGCAGCGCGGCGGTCCCGACGTGCTCGCAGATCTGCCCGCGCCCGCGGCCGATGCGGTTGCCAGCATGCGCACGGTCCATGAGCTGCTCGCGCCCGCGGTTGCCGAGCGGATCATCTTCGACCTCGGACTCGTGCGCAACCTCGGCTACTACACCGGCGCCGTGTTCGAGGTCTACGACCCCACACTCGGGGCGCCGATCGGTGGCGGTGGCCGCTACGACGAACTGCTCGGGCGCTTCGGGCGCCCGCTGCCCGCGGTCGGCTTCGCGATCGGCGTCGAGCGTCTGCACATCGCGCTCGCCGGCGAGGAGCGCGGAAGCGGCATGTCGGTGGGGGACGCCGATACGCGCGAGCCGGTGGGTTCGCCATGAGCCTCGGCGGCGGGCTCACGATCGCGGTGCCGCGGGGACAGCTCTTCGACGACACCGTCGAGCTGCTCGGGAACCTCGGCGTCGACACGACAGAGCTGCGCAGCAACGACCGCAAGCTCCTCTTCGAGGACATCGGCGTGATCACGATGCGGCCTTCCGACGTGCCGACCTACGTCGAGGCCGGGGCGGCGGACCTCGGCATCACGGGCCGCGACGTGCTCCTCGAGCAAACCCACCTCGATGGCGACGGCGGGCGCGAGGTCTACGAGCTGCTCGACCTCGGGTACGGGCGCGCGACAATGGTGCTCGCGACCGTCAACAGCGGCACGCCCACGGAGAGCGTCACCCGCTCCGACGGCGACGGCGAAGGCCCGCGCACAGAGGCTGGGATGCTCGCGCAGAACCTCGCCGACGGCGAGGATCCAGCGGCGCGCGCACTGCGCCGGCTCGGCGTCATACGCGTCGCCACGAAGTATCCCCGCATCGCGAGTCGGCACATGGAGGAAATGGGCCGACAGGCGGAGATCGTCGAGGTCCGGGGATCGGTCGAGCTCGCTCCGATCGCGGGGCTCGCGGAGGCGATCGTCGATCTCACAGCGACGGGCACGACCCTACGCGAGAACAACCTCGTCGTCCGCGAGGAGATCGCCGTCTGCACGGCGCGCCTGATCGCCAATCCCGTCGCGCACAAGCTCAAGGCGGCGGCAATCGACGAGCTGCTCGAGCGACTGCGGGTCGCCGCATGAGCGTGGCGGTGCCCTCAGCGTGCGGTGGGCCTGCGCGCAGGCGCGAGGGAGGGTGGGGTGGTGCGGAGACCCGCGCGCAAGCTCACCGTCGCCGGAGCTTATTGGGCGCGCCAGACGCGGATTTTGGCGTCGCTTCGCAGCTGCCGATCTAGCCTGGACGATGATGCAAGTCCAGCGACTGAACCTCGATGACGTGGCACGCCTCGGAGGCGCCGAGGGCGGGCCCGAAGCATGCGCTCGCTCGTGCCGCACGGAAGCGACGTGGAGGATGCGGTGCGCGCGATCATCGCCGACGTCCGCGAGCGCGGTGACGCAGCGGTGCTCGACTACACGCGCCGCTTCGACGCAGCGACCGTGGAGCCCGAGGGGCTCGATCGTCTCCGCGCAGGAGCTCGACGAGTCGATGGCAAGGCTCACCTCCGAGATCTATGCCGGGCTCGAGACAGCGATCGCGAACGTCGCTCAGGTCGCGGCGGCGGGGGTGCAGGAGGACGTCTCGGTCGCGCTCCCCTACGGCCACCAGATCATCCTGCGGGAGGTCCCCGTCGCAGCGGCGGCGGTGTACGTCCCGGGCCGGTCGCGCTCCGTACCCGAGCACGGTCGTCATGGGCACCGTCACCGCGCGCGCCGCGGGAGTCCTCGACGTCGTCATTTGCGCCCCCCCGCGACTCGACGGGCACATCGACCCGCTGATCCTCGCTGCCTGCCGCCTCTGCGGCGTCAGCCGCGTCTATCGCATGGGCGGCGCCCAGGCGATCGCCGCGCTCGCTTGCGGCACCGCGACGGTCGATCCCGTCGAGGTGATCGTCGGCCCCGGCAACCTCTATGTGCAGGAGGCCAAGCGCCAGCTCTCCGACGTCGTCGGGATCGACGGCTTTGCGGGCCCGAGCGACCTCCTTGTGCTCTTCGACGAGGAGAGCGACGCGGAACTCGTCGCGCTCGACCTGCTCGCGCAGGCTGAGCACGGCCCCGGCACCTTCGTCGGCGCAGTCTCGACCTCGCCGCGCGCGCTCGACGCGCTCGAGCAGCGGCTCGGAGAGCTCGCGAGCGAGGGCTCGGCTGCGTTGGAGCCCGCCGCGTGCGTGCTCGTGCAGGTTCCCGACGTGCGGCAAGCGGCGCAGCTCGCAAACACCTTCGCACCCGAGCACCTCGAGCTGATCGGCCCCGCAGCGGAGGCCCTCTCGCCGCTCGTGCAGTCCGCAGGGTGCCTCTTCGTGGGGGCCCAGAGCGCGACGGCGTTCGGCGACTACGTCGCGGGCTCCAATCACGTGCTGCCGACCGCCGGTGCGGCGCGCTTCGCCTCCGGCCTCTCCACGCGCCACTTCCGGCGCCGCATGAGCGAGGTGCGGATCGACGAGGACGCCGCGCGCGCGCTCGCGCCGATCGGCGCCGCCGTCGCGCTGAGCGAGGGCTTCCCGTTCCACGCGCGCTCGATGCAAGCGCGCGCGGGCGAGCTCGACGGGGGCGCGCAGGCGGCCGCGGCAGCAAAGTCCGGGAGAATCGGGGCTGCCATGACTCCAGAGACAGATCTACGGTGGAGCCCCAACGCGCCGCGCCGCGGCGACGATCCAGCGCCGCACCGCGGAGACCGACGTGCGCCTGCAGCCTCGCCCTCGATGGCTAGGGCCGCGGCACGCGCAACACGGGCGTCGGCTTCCTCGACCACATGCTCGACCTGCTCGCGCGCCACGGCCGCATGGACCTCGACCTCGAGGTCACCGGCGACCTCCAAACGGGCGCGCACCACACCGTCGAGGATGCGGCGATCGTGCTCGGCCAGGCGCTCAACGAGGCGCTCGGCGATCGCTCCGGGATCAGCCCGCTACGGCTCCGCGCTCGTGCCGATGGACGAGGCGCGCGCGAGCGCCGCGATCGACATCTCAGGGCGTCCGTTTGTGCTCTTCGAAGCACAGCTTCCACCCGGGCTCAACGGGCGGCTTCGACCACGAGCTCACCGAGGAGTTCCTGCGCGCCTTCGCGAACGCGGCGAAGCTCACGCTGCACGTCACCGTCTGAGACCGGGCCAACGCGCACCACATGATCGAGGCGTGCTTCAAGGCGCTCGCGCTGGCGCTGCGAGAGCGGTCAGCCTCGACCCGACCGAGCACGGTGTCCCGAGCACGAAGGGCACGCTCACCGCATGAGCGCGGAGCGCTCGAGCTTTCCGGCGTTTGGCAGCGCCGCCGCTGATCGCGATCGTCGACTACGGCATGGGCAACCGCCGCTCCGTCGAGAAGGCGCTCGCGCACGTCGGCGCGCGGGCGCTCATCACGAGCGACCACGACGAGCTGCGGCGGCCGACGGACTCCTGCTCCCGGCGTCGGCGCCTTCCCCGCGGCGATGCGAGGCCATCCGTGAGCGCGGCCTCGACACGCTGCTGCGGGAGCGCGCGCGGCGGGAACGCCGATCTTCGGCTCCTGCCTCGGCATGCAGCTGCTCTTCGAGCACTCCGAGGAGCACGGTGGCGCCGAGGGCCTCGGGCTGCTCGCGGGCGCGTCTTCGCGCTGCGCGCGAACGTGCGCTCAAGCTGCCGCACATCGGCTGGAGCGCCGTGAGCTGGCGCGACGAGTGCGCGGCGCCGCTCAGCGCCGGCCTGCCCGAGTCCCGCGCTACCTCTACCACGTGCACAGCTTCGTCGTCCGTCCCGCCGACGAGGCCATCGTGCTCGCGACCGCCGAGTACGGCGAGACGCTTCCCCGCGTCGTCGGCAGGGGCAACATCTTCGGCGCGCAGTCGCACCCCGAGAAGTCCTCGACGCACGGCCTGCGCCTGCTCGCGAACTTCGCCTCGATCTGCGCGGGCGCGTCCTCGAGCTCGGCGCTCTCCTCGACGTCTGCGTGATCCTCTATCCCGCGATCGACATCCTCGGCGGCAGCGCCGTGCGCCTGCGCAAGGGCGATTTCGCGGAGAGCAAGGTCTACGACGAGGACCCGCTCGCTGCCGCGCGGGCGTGGGTGGAGGAGGGCGCGCGAGCAGCTCCACGTGGTCGACCTCGACGGCGCGCGGGAGGGCGCGCCCCGCGAACCTCGAGCACGTGGCCGCATCGCTCGCGAGCTCGGCGCTCGCGTGCAGCTCGGTGGCGGCCTGCGCTCGCCCGAGGCGATCTCGCGAGGCGCTCGACGCGGGCGTCGCGCGCGTGATTCTCGGCACCGCCGCCTTCACCGACCCCGAGCTGCTCGAGCGGCGCTCGCGGCGCACGGACCCGAGCGCGTGATGGTCTCCGTCGATGCGCGCGTCCGGGCGCGTCGTCACGGAGGGCTGGACGAAGGCGCACCGGACATCGCCGTGAGCGATGTGTCGCGCGAGCTCAAGGGCGCGGAGTGCGCGAGCTTCTCTACACGAGCGTCGACCGCGACGGGATGCTCGAGGGCGTCTACGCGCAGGAGGCGCGCGCGGTGGCGGAGGCGGCCGCCGGGGCGAGCCTCATCTACTCCGGCGGCGTCGGATCGCTGCGGACCTGCGCGCGCTCGCCGCGCTCGAAGCCCCGAGCCTCGCCGGCGTGATCGTCGGCAAGGCGCTCTACGAGGGCCGCTTCACGTTCGCCGAGGGGCGCGCGGCGCTCGAATAGCACGCGGCCCCGCGCGCGCAGCCGATACGGTGAGCGGCGTGCATCTCAAGCGCGTCATCCCCTGCCTCGACGTCGACGCCGGCCGCGTCGTCAAGGGCGTCGAATTCGTGGACGTCAAGGACGCGGGCGACCCCGTCGAGCTCGCGGCCCACTACGACCGCGAAGGCGCCGACGAGCTCGTCTTCCTCGACATCACCGCGACGCACGAGCGGCGCGAGACGATGGTCGCGCTCGCGCGCCGCACGGCCGACGACGTCTTCGTGCCGTTCACGATCGGCGGCGGCATCCGTTCGCTGGAGGACGCGCAGGCGGTGCTCGACGCCGGCGCGGACAAGGTCTCCGTCAACTCCGCGGCGCTCGAGCGCCCCGACCTGATCGACGAGCTCGCGAACGTGCTCGGCGCGCAATGCGTCGTGCTCGCGATCGATGCGAAGGCACACGCGAGGCGATCCGGGCGACGCCGAACGGACAGCTGGTGGGAGGCGTTACGTCGCGGGCGGGCGCACGCCGACCGGACGAGAATGCCGTCGAGTGGGCGCGCGAGGCGGTGGAGCGCGGCGCCGGCGAGATACTCCTCACGAGCATGGATCGCGACGGCACGAACGAGGGCTACGACCTCGCGCTCGTCGAGGCGGTGAGCGCTGCCGTGCAGGTCCCGGTGATCGCCTCAGGCGGCGCCGGCGAGCTCGAGCACCTTGCGAGCGCGGCTCACGCCGGGGCCGACGCGGTGCTCTGCGCCTCGATCTTCCACTACGGCGTCTACACGATCGGGGAGGCGAAGGAGTACCTGGCGGAGGCGGGCGTTGACGTCCGCCGTACTTGACGCGCTGCGCGAGCAGCCGGGCGGCGAAGCAGCTCTTGCGGTGGCCGCCGCGGGCGTCGGCTCGCGGGGCCGCGCATCTGGTCGGCGGATCCGTGCGCGACCTCCTGCGCGGCGTCGCGCCGCGCGAGCTCGACGTCGTCGTCGAGGGCGAGATCGAGCCGCTGCTCGACGCGCTCGGCGGCGAGCAGGTTCGTGCACGACCGCTTCGGAACGGCGTCCACGATCGCTCGATGGCGCGCGCATCGACGTGACGACGTCCAGGCGCGAGCGCTACGCGCACCCTGGCGCGCTGCCCGAAGTCGAGCCGGCGCCGCTCGCCGAGGACCTCCTGCGGCGCGACTTCACGGTCAACGCGATCGCCGTCTCGCTGCCGGAGCGGCGAGATGAGCGCGGCGCCGCACGCCTACGAGGACCTCGACGCGGGCCTGCTGCGCGTGCTCCACGAGCGGAGCTTCATCGACGACCCCACGCGCCTCTGGCGCCTCGGCCGCTACGCCGCACGGCTCGGCTTCCGCCCCGAGCGGCACACGGCGGCGCTTGCGCAAGCGACGCGCTCGCGAGCGGCGCGCTCAGCAGACGGTCTCCCGCTCGCGCATCGGGCGGAGCTGCGCCTCGCGCTCGCCGAAGAGGACCCGCTCGCGACCGCTGCTCGGCGCTGCGCGAGCTGGGCGTCCTGCAGGCCGCGGGCCTCGGCGGGCGAGCTCGACGAGCCGCTGCTGCGAGATGCGCTCGCGCTGCTGCCGGCGGACGGGCGGCGCGACGTGCTCCTGCTCGCGAGCGCTGTGCGCCGGCGAGCGGACGCCGGAGGAGGAGATCGCTCCGCTGCTCGACCGCCTCGAGTTCGCGGCCGCCGAGCGCGACCGCACGCTCGCGACGGTGCTCGTGCTGCCGGGCCTCGTGCGCGAGCTCCCGGACGCAAAGCGCGCCTCCGCGCTCTACGAGCTCGCTGCGCCGCGCGCCGCTCGAGGCGGTGGCGCTCGCCGGCGCGATCGGCGCGCGCGCGTGACGCGGCGCGCCCGGGACGCCGCGGAACGGTGGCTTCGCGAGCTGCGCAACGTGCGCCTGCAGATCAACGGCGATGACCTCATCGCGGCCGGGCGTTCCCGAGGGCCCGGAGATCGGCCGCCGCCTGCGCGCGGCGCTCGAGCATGCGCCTCGACGGCGAGCTCGCGGACGGCCGCGACGCGGAGCTGCAGCGCGGCGCTCGAGGCATGATGCGAGACGGCGCGCCGATCGAGGCGCCGATCGAGCTCGCGCCCGGGAGCCACGCGCTCTTCACGACGCGCGCGAGCGGCAACCTCTCGCACGCGTCCGGCGACCGGCCGAGGAGGCAGCGCTCGCTCGCGAGCAGCTGCGCGGGCGCCTCGACCTCGATGCGCTCGCATACGTGCACCAGGTCCACGGCGCGACGGTGCGCGACGTGATCCGCGCAACGCGCGGCGGGCACGCGGCGAGGACGTGCGACGCGGACGGGCAGACGAGCTCGAGTCGGGCGTGGGCCTGCTCGCGTTCACCGCCGACTGCCTCCCCGTGGCGCTCGCCGCCGAGGAACGTCGTGGCGATGCTCCACGCCGGCTGGCGCGGGCTTGCCGGCGGGGTGCTCGAGGAGGGGGTGCGCGCGCTGCGCGGAGCTGGAGGGCTCCGCGCGAGATCGTCGCGGTGATCGGGCCCGGCGCGGGTGCGCTGCTGCTACGAGGTGGGGGAGGAGGTGCACGACGGCCTTCGGCGATGCGCATCGGCGAGGGCGGCAGCCTCGACCTCAAGGCGCGGCTCGCGAGCGCCTGCGCGCCGCGGGCGTCGCGGACGTGCGCGATCTCGAGCTCTGCACGATCTGCGACGAGCGCTTCTTCTCGCACCGGCGCGAAGGCGCACGGGCGGGGCGACAGGCGGGCGTCGCGTGGCGGCGTGACCTACGCGATCGACGTCGAGCGCGTGCGGCGGAACCTCGCGCAGGTGCGTGAGGAGGTCGCCGCTGCCGCGCGTGCGCGCGGGTCGCTCGTCGCAGGATGTCGCAGCTGCTCGCGGCGACGAAGTACGTCGTCCGTCGAGGACCTGCCGAAGCTCGCACAGGCGGGCGTGCGGCTCGTGGGCGAGAACCGCGCGCAGGATCTCGACGCGAAGGCGCGGGCGCACGGCGAGCTCTTCACGTGGCACTTCATCGGCCAGCTGCAGAGCCGCCGCGTGCCGCTGATCGTGCCGCACGTGCAGATGATCCATTCGCGTCGCGAGCGAGTCCGCGCTGCGCGTGCTCGCGCGGCACGCCGACGAGGCGCGCCCCGGTCTGCGCGTCCTGATCGAGGTGAACGTGGCCGGCGAGGAGGGTAAGGCGGGCGTCTCCCCGGAAGCGATCGACGGCTTGATCGCGCTCTCGCCCGTGCCCGTCGCGGGGCTGATGACGATGCCGCCGATGACCGACGGCCCCCGAGCAGAGCCGGCGCTGGTTCGCCGCGCTGCGCGAGCTCGCGACGAGCGCGGGCTGCGCGCGCTCTCGATGGGCTCGAGCCAGGACTACGCCGTAGCGGTCGAAGAGGGGGCCACGATCGTGCGGCTCGGAGCGCCCTTTACGGCTAATATCGCGGTGAACCGGCGCGCCTGGTGGGCAGGGATCGGGCGTGTTGCAGCGAAAACGCCCCAAAGATGGCTATACGCGACTCCTGGCATCGTGCACTCGTGTACTTCGGCCTCGCCGAGGAGTATCCCGAGGAGCTCTACGAAGACGAGCCGGTCGAGGCTGAGCTCGAGAGCCATTACCGTGACCGCCCGAACGTGCGGCGACTGCGTCGCCGGCGCGACGAAATCGACGACATCTTCGCCGAGGACGACGCGGAGTCCGGCACGCGCGCGCGCGCACGACGACGCTTGCGTCCGGTCGGCGGGCGCGGCAACGGCGATGTGCGCGTGCACCTCGTCGTGCCGAAATCGTTCAACGACGCGCAGCAGGTCGCGGACAAGTTCAAGGAGGGCGTGCCCGTGATCCTCAACCTTCAGGGCACCGAGACCGAGCTCGCAAAGCGCCTGATCGATTTCGCGAGCGGGCTCACCTATGCGCTCGACGGCGGCATGCAGCGGATCGCCGACAAGGTGTTCATGCTCACGCCTCGCAACGTCGAGATCTCCGCGGAGGAGCGCGCTCGCCTAATCGAGAAGGGCTTCTTCAACCAGGCTTGAGGCGCCCGCCATTCCGGGTGAGATGAAGGTCGGCCTCATCGGCGCCGGCAACATGGCGCGGGCGCTCGCGCGCGGCTGGGGGATGCCCGTGCTGTGCGCGGATCCGTCCGCCGAGCGCGCGCAGGCGCTCGCGGCGGAGATCGGGTGGAGAGGCGCTCGGCGTCGAACGTCGAAGTCGCGCGGCAGGCGGAGCTCGTCGTGCTCGCCCACAAGCCCACGCAGCTCGAGGAGGTCGCGCGCGAGATCGCAGCCGATGTCTCGGCGGTCGCCTCGATCCTCGCGCGACGCCGCTCGACGCTTTGCGCGCCGCGTATCCCGGGCGTCCCGTCTATCGCTTCATTCCCTCGCTGCCGGTCGAGGTCCGCCAGGGCGCCGTCGTGCAGGCGGCAGACGCGCTCTCAGGATCCGGAGCTCGATGCTCGCGTGCGTGAGCTCTTCGCCTCCCTCGGAACGCTCGTGACCCTCGAGGACAGGCTGCTCGACGTCGCGATGTGCCTGATGTCCTGTGCACCGGCGTATGTCGCGCTTGTCGCCGAAGCGCAGGTCGACGCGGGCGTTCGCTACGGGATCCCAGCGGCGGCGGGCGCGGAGCTCGTCGTGCAGACGCTCGCGGGCACCGCGGAGCTCCTACGCCGACGCTCCTACGACACGCTCGCGGTCCGCCGCGAGGTCAGCTCGCCGGGCGGCCTCACGGTCCGTGGGCTCGACGCGCTCGAGCACGGCGGCGTGCGGGCGGCGTTCAGCGACGCGATGGATGCGGTGATGCGGGAGACGCGGTGATCGCGACCATCACGGGCGACGATCGCCGACTACGTCTCGACGGTCATCTACGTCTACATCATCCTGATCTTCCTCTACGTGCTGCTGCAGCTGCTCTTCTCCGTGGGCCTGCGGCTCCCGTACTCGCGCGCGAGCGACGCGGTGCTCACCTTCCTGCGCGACGTCTGCGAGCCGCTGCTGCGGCATCTTCCGGCGCATCCTCCCGTCGCTCGGCCCGATCGACATCAGCCCGATCGTCGCGATCATTGCGCTCGAGCTCCTCAACGGCCTCCTCGTGCAGGGCATCCTCCGCGGTTGAGTGCAGCGGACGAGCACGCCCCCGGGTCCCACGAACCCAGCACGGGGCGCTGGCTGCGCGCGCTCGCCGTGATGGTGGCCGTCGTGCGTGCTCGACCAGCTCACGAAGCACCTGCTCGAATCCTCGCTGCAGGAGGGCTCGGAAGCAAGCTGATCCCCGGCATCGCGCTCGTGAACACACGCAATCGCGGCATCGCCTTCGGCGTCGACCCGGGGAGCGACGCGATCGTGAGCGTCGTGATCGGCCTCGCATTGCTCGCGCTGCTCGTCTACTTCGCTTCGCAACGCGACGCGGCCGCTGCTGTGGCTGCCCACCGGCCTGCTCTTCGGCGGCGCGATCGGCAACATCGTCGACCGCATCCGCGAGGGCGCGGTCACGGACTTCATCAAGCTGCCGCTCGGATGGCCGCCCTTCAACCTCGCCGACGCCTCGATCACGATCGGCGTGATCATCCTCATCCTGCTCGTCGCGCGTGAAGACGCCGAACGGCGAAGATCAGCGCAGGAGCTCGGCGACGGCGGCAGTCGAACGCAGTCGCAGTCGCGTATGAGGACGAGCACCTGCTCGTCGTCGACAAGCCCGCGGGGCTCGTCGTGCACCCGGGTCGAGGGCACCGTAGCGGCACGCTCGCACAGCTGCTCGCCGGCGTTGCGGCGGGCGGCGTCGATCCCGAGCGCGCGGGCATCGTCCACCGCCTCGACCGCGACACATCGGGGCTCATGCTCGTCGCGCGCAGCGAGCGCGCACATGAGCGATTGCAACGGGCGCTGGCACGACGCGAGATCACGCGTGAGTACCTGGCGCTGGTCGAGGGCCGCCCCCCGTCACGGACGGAACCGTCGAGGCGCCGATCGGGCGTCACCCGCGCGTGCGTACGCGCATGACGGTCGGCGGCAACGCGGCGCGCGAGGCGCGCACGCATTTCACGCTCGAGCGCGAGCTCGAGGGCTTTTCGCTGCTGCGGCTGCGCCTGGAGACGGGGCGCACGCACCAGGTGCGCGTGCACATGCAGGCGATCGGTCACCCCGTGTGCGGGGATCCCGAGTACGGCGGCCGGGGAGTGCTCGGGTTACGACGCCAGTTCCTGCATTCCGCGCGGCTCTCGTTCACGCACCCGATCACCGGCGTGGCGATCGACGTGAGCTCGCCGCTGCCGCCGGACCTCCGCGCCGCGCTCGCGCTCGCCGAGGGCCCTGCGACGGCTACAATGCCGGCTCACTCTGTAATCGTCAACGCCTACCCATTCGCGCCAAAGCTGCGGCCCTGCCCGGCGAGAGAGCCGGGTCCGCCGCTTACGCGGGTGGCTCTCAAGCCTTCACAGTCACGTCAACAAAGGGAGTCAGTCGAACATGTACCTCTCGTACAGGCCGCCGCGATGGCTGAAGTCGGTATCGCGGAACTGCTCGAGGCGGGCGTCCACTTCGGACATCAGACGCGCCGCTGGAACCCGAAGATGCGCCGCTTCCTCTTCGGGGAGCGCAACGGCATCTACATCATCGACCTGCTGCAGACGCAAGCGCTGCTCAAGCGGGCGCAGGACTTCGCCGAGGAGCTCGCTCGCCGCGGCGGGATGGTGCTCTTCGTGGGCACCAAGAAGCAGGCGCGCGACGTCATCGAGGAGGTCGCCGCAGGAAGCCGACATGCCCTACGTCAACCACCGCTGGCTGGGCGGCCTGCTCACCAACTTCCAAACGATCTCGCAGCGCATCAAGTCGCCTGCACGAACTCGAGCGCTACGAGCGCGAGGGACAACTCGGCTTGCTGCCCACGCAGGAGCGGATGTCCGCGCAAGCCGACCTTGCGAAGCTGCGCTCGAACCTCGGGGGCGTGACGAACATGCAGCGCCTCCCCGACGCGATGTTCGTGATCGACCTTCAGACCGAGGCGATCGCGGTCCGCGAGGCGCAGCGCCTGCGGATCCCGATCATCGGCCTCGTCGACACGAACTGTCGACCCCGACGGGATCGACTATGTGATCCCGGGCAACGACGACGCGATCCGCTCGTGCGCGCTGATCACGCGGGCGATCGGAACGGTCGTGACCGACGCGCGGGTGGCCTTCCGCGCGGACGAGGAGCGCGCGCAGCGCGAAGCAGAAGAGCAGGCCCGCCGCGACGACCGAGGAGCGCGAGCGGCGCGAGGCGGAGGAGCAGGCGCGCCATGAGGCCGAGGAGCAGACGAGATTGCGAGGCCGAGGAGCGCGAGCGGCGCGAGGCGGCCAGCGCGAGCGCGGGTGAGCAACCGCAGGCGCCGGCGGCGGAGGCAGCCGTCGCGGGCGCAGACGCGCGCCGGCCAGCGCGACAGGCGCAGCCAACGCGACCTCCAGCAGCGCGCGATGAGCACGGTCACGGCGAGCGAGGTGAAGGCGCTGCGCGAGCGCACCGGCGCCGGGATGATGGACTGCAAGCAGGCGCTCGAGGAGACCGGCGGCGACGTCGAGGCAGCCGTCACGTGGCTGCGCGAGAAAGGGCATCGCGGGCGCCGCGAAGCTCTCCGGTCGCGAGGCCACCGAGGGCACCGTGCAGTACTACGTCCACCACAACGGCAAAGTGGGCGTGCTCGTCGAGGTCGACTGCAACACCGACTTCGTCGCACGCAACGAGGACTTCGTCGCGCTTCGCGAAGGACGTCGCGGCGCACATCGCCGCGACCGCGCCGCTGTTCGTCTCCGAGGAGGACGTGCCCGCGGACGTCAAGGCGGAGGAGCTGCGGATCGCGAGCAGCCAGCTGCCCGACAGCGTGCCCGCCGACCGCCGCGAGCAGGCCGCGCAGGGCAAGCTCTCGAAGTGGCTCGAGGAGGTCGTCCTGCTCAAGCAGCAGCACATAAACGAGGAACGCTACGGCGGCAAGACGATCGAGGAGCTGCGCACGGAGCTCTCGGCGAAGACCGGCGAGAACGTCGTGATTCGCCGCTTCGCGCGCTTCGCCGTCGGCGAGGGTTAGCCGCCGCCGGGCCGGTAGGCTCTGCGGCGTGGTCCCTGTTTACAAGCGCATCCTGCTGAAGCTCTCCGGCGAGTCGCTGATGGGCGACCTCGGCCTTCGGCACGGACCCGGAGCGCGTGCAGGCCGTCGCGCGCCAGGTGACGCGCGTGCACGACGCCGGCGTCGAGGTTGCGATCGTCGTCGGCGCCGGGAACATCTTCCGCGGCATCAAGGCGCAAGCGGCGGGCATGGACCGCACGACGGGCGACTACATGGGGATGCTCGCGACGGTGCTCAACGCGCTGCCGCTGCAGGACACGCTCGAGGGCATGGGCACGAACACGCGCGTGCAGTCGGCGCTCGCGATCGCGGAGGTCGCCGAGCCCTACATCCGCCGGCGCGCGATCCGTCACCTCGAGAAGGGGCGCGTCGTGATCTTCGCCGCCGGCACGGGCAATCCGTTCTTCACGACCGACACGGCCGCCGCGCTGCGCGCCGCGGAGATCCACGCGGAGATCATCCTGATGGCGAAGAACCGACGTCGAGGGCGTCTACACAGCCGACCCCGCGCATCGACCCGAACGCCGAGTTCATCCCCGAGATCAGCCACATGGAGGCGATCGAGCGCCGCCTGCGCGTGATGGACTCGACGGCGCTCGCGCTGTGCATGGACAACGGCATGCCGTTGTGCGTCTTCAACATGGACGACGAGAGCGAACCTCGCGCGCATCATCTCGGGCGATCGCGTGGGCACGCTCGTGCGCTCGCCGAACGGATCCGAGTGGAGGGCGCGCGGGGCGCTGAGGCGACGCCCGTGGGCGCCAGCTCAGGGCGAGCATCGCGACACGAGGATGGACCGCGATGAGCCGACGAGGCGCATCGATGGCCTGCTCGCCGATGCGCAGACCCGCATGGCGAAGTCCGTCGAGTCCGCGCAGCACGAGTTCTCGACGGTGCGCACGGGGCGTGCGAGCCCCGCGCTGCTCGACCGCATCGTCGTCGACTACTACGGCGCGACGATGCCGCTCAACCAGCTTGCGACGATCTCGGCGCCGGAAGCGCGCCTGATCACAGTGCAGCCCTACGACAAGTCCGCGATCGCAGCGATCGAGCGCGCGATCAACGAGTCCGACCTCGGCCTGCACCCGTCCAACGACGGCAACCTCATCCGTCTCGCCATTCCGGAGCTCACGGAGGAGCGACGCGGCGAGCTCGTGAAGGTGGTGCAAGGGGCTCGCGGAGGAGGGCCGCGTGGCGGTGCGAAACATCCGCCGCGAGGTCATGAGCGGGCTGCGCGAGCGCAAGTCCAAGGGCGAGATCTCATCCGACGACGAGCATCGCGCGGAGAGCGCGCTGCAGAAGCTCACGGACGCCAAGACCGCCGAGATCGACGACGCCCTCAAGGGCAAGGAAGCCGAGATCCTCGAGATCTGATGGGCGCCGCCGCGCGCGGAAACGGGGACGGGCGACTCCCCGCAAGCTCGTTATGTGGCGATCATCACCGACGGCAACGGGCGCTGGGCGCGGGCGCGGGGCCTGCCGGTCGCGGAGGGCCACGAAGCCGGCGCGGACACCGTGAAGGCGCGCCTACGCGACGCCGTTGAGCTTGGCGTGCGAGGAGCTCACGGTCTACTCCTTCTCGACGGAGAACTGGTCGCGCCCGCAGTCCGAGGTGCAGGAGCTGTTCGCGATGATGCGACGGCGGATCGCCGTCGGAAACGCCCGAGCTCGACGAGGAGGGCGTGCGGATGCGCTTCATCGGCCGCCGCGAGGGGCTTCCGGACGAGCTCGTCGAGCAGATGAGCTGGGCCGAATCGCTGACGCAGGGGAACTCGCGGATCACGCTCTTCGTGGCCTTCAACTATGGCGGGCGCGCGGAGATCGTGGACGCGGCGTGCGCTTCGCGGACGGCGACGAGGAGGACTTCCGGGAGCTCCTCTACGCGCCCGAGATGCACGACCCGGACCTGATCATCCGCACCTCCGGCGAGCGGCGCCTCTCGAACTACCTGCTCTGGCAGTCCGCCTACTCGGAGCTCGTCTTCCGCGACGAGCTGTGGCCCGATTTCACGCGGCAGGCGCTCGAGCAGTCGCTTGCAGGAATACGGCGAGCGTCGGCGTCGCTTCGGCGGCCGATGAGCACGGCGCGCGCCCGCCGCCATGAGCGGCGCCACCAGCGCTCTGAGACGACCGCGCGGATGCTCACGGCGCTGCCGGCGATCGCGGTCGCGCTGTTCCTCGTGATCGAGGGCGGGGCGATCTTCACCGCGGGCGTGTTCATCGTCGGTTGCATCGGCATGCACGAGCTCTACGCGATGTACGACCGCGCGCACCCGGTGCGCCTCGCGGGCTTCGCGGCGCTCGCTGGGCCTGCTGCTCGCGGCGCTCTACGGCGGCCCGCCGCAGGTGCTCTTGATCACCGTCGCGGCGCTGCCGCGTGCTCTTCGGGCTCACGCTCATCCAGCGCCACCCGAGCGTCGGCGGGCTCGCGATCACGCTGCTCGGCATCTACTGGATCGGCCTCGCGCTCGCGCACGCGGTGCTCCTGCGCCGGCTGCCGCACGGCGAGGAAATCGTGATCGACGTGCTCATCGGCGCGTTCCTCGGCGACACAGGCGCGTACATCGGCGGCCACCTCTTCGGCGAGCACGCGCTCGCGCCGAACATCTCGCCGGGCAAGACCGTCGAGGGGCTCTTCATCGGCATGCTGTGCGCGGTCGCGGGCGTGTGGGTCGCGAGCCGCTTTCAGCAGGAATGGCTCTCGACGAACCACGCGCTGATCCTCGGGCTCGGCGTCGCGCTCGTGGGGCCGCTCGGTGACCTCTTCGAGTCCTTCCTCAAGCGCGAGGCGCACGTGAAGGACTCGGGCTGGGTGTTCGGGCCGCACGGCGGCGTGCTCGATCGGCTCGACGCCGTGCTCTTCGCGGTCGTGGCGGGCTATTACATTTGGAACGCGTATGTCTAGGCGCCTCCTGATCCTCGGCTCGACCGGCTCGATCGGAACGCAGGCGCTCGACATCGTCGCGAGCTCGGAGGAGCTCGAGGTCGTGGGGCTCTCTGCGGAGCGCTCGTGGGAGGCGCTGCTCGCGCAGGCGCGCGCGCACGGCGTCTCGCGGATCGCGCTCGTCGAGGAGCTTGCCGCGGCGAGAGCCGCGGAGGCGTGGGTGGACGGCGAGGTGCTCAGTGGCGCCGAGGGCCTCGTGCAGCTCGTCGTCGAGTCCGGCGCCGACCTCGTGCTGAACGCGCTCGTCGGCTCCGCGGGGCTCGGCCCGACGGTTTCGGCGCTCGGCGAGGGCATCGACCTCGCGCTCGCGAACAAGGAGTCGCTCGTCGTCGGCGGCGAGCTCGTGATGGCGCTCGCAGAGGCCACCGGCGCGCGGCTCATTCCCGTCGACTCCGAGCACTCCGCGCTCTATCAGCTGATCGCGGGCGAGGAGGCAGGCGCGGCGGGCACCGTCCGCGTGGGAACGATCGATCGGCTCGTGCTGACCGCGTCCGGAGGGCCCTTCCGCGGGCGCCCGCGTGAGGAGCTGCACGAGGTGAGCGCCGAGCAGGCGCTCGCGCACCCGACGTGGTCGATGGGAGGGAAGATCACGATCGACTCCGCGACGCTCATGAACAAGGGCCTCGAGCTGATCGAGGCGCACCATCTCTTCGGCGTCCCCTACGAGCGCATCGACGTCGTCGTGCACCCGCAGTCGATCGTCCACGGCCTCGTCGTGCTCTGCGACGGCGCGACGCTCGCGCACATGGGCTACCCCGACATGCGCGTGCCGATCTCCTATGCGCTCAACTATCCCGAACGCGCCGGGCTGCCGGTTCCCGCGCTCGACCTGCCGAGCTCGGCACGTTGAGCTTCGAGGAGGTCGACGAAGATGCGTTCTCGTGCCTTGCGCTCGCGCGCGCGGCGGCCAAGGCCGGCGGTACGGCGCCGTGCGTCTTGAACGCGGCGAACGAGGTGGCGGTATATGCGTTCCTCGCGGGCGCCTGCCCTTCCTCGGGATTCCGGCGGTGATCGAGGAGACGCTCGCGGAGCTGGGCGCGACGCCGGTGCACTCCTTCGACTCGCTCTACGAAGCCGACCGCGAGGCCCGCGAGGTCGCCGAGGAGGCCGTGCTCGCGCGCGCCTAGCGCGCACCGCGCCGCCGCGCCAGAGCGCCGGCGCAACCGCAACTGCGAGGAGCGCGCGACCCCAGCTGCCACACTGGGGCGAGATGAGCTGGGTCCTCACCTTCATCGGCATCATCGCGCTCATCATCGTCCACGAGCTCGGCCACTTCACGGTGGCGAAGGCCGTGGGCATGCGCGTGGAAAAGTTCTCGCTCTTCTTCCCGCCCACGCTCTTCAGCGTGCGCCGCGGCGAGACGGAGTACGCGATCGGCGCGCTGCCGCTCGGCGGCTACGTGAAGATCGCGGGGATGGCGCCGCTCGAACGCGTCCCCGGGCGGTCCGGCACGGCGGACGCGGGGAGGGCGCGGAGCACCCACCGGCGCCGGCGTCCTCGCCGCGAGCGCGGATGCCCCGTCGCGCAGAGCGCTGCTTCGGCGCCACGCAGACATCACGGCGACCCTGCAGCCGACACGGGCATGTTCGGCGACCTCCAGGGCGAGCCCGACCCCGACGACCCGCGCGGCTACTTCCGCCAGCCCGTGTGGAAGCGGATGGCCGTGATCGCCGCGGGCCCCGCGATGAACGTGCTCGTCGCCTTCCTGATCCTGTGGGTGGTATATGCGTCGAGCGCCCAGCGGCCGGCGACGCCAATCACGTACGGATCGCCGCGATAATCGCCGAACAGCGCCGCCACGGGCGTGCTGCGCAAGGGCGACGTGCTTGTTGGCCGTCGAAGGGCACCCGGCACGGCATCCACGGCAGCAACGCGAACTTCCCGAACATCGTCGCATGCGCACAATTGCGCCGGCACCCAGACCGAGGGCTGCCGCGCGAGCACGGCCGGTCGCACCTCACCGTATCGCGCGGCACGCAGCACTTCACGTGTCGCGTCTATCCGCGCTACGACGCCGAACAGAAGCGCATGCTCGTCGGCTTCTCCTTCGAAGGCGCCTTCCAGTCCTATCCCGTCTGCTCGCCGCCGCCGGCGCGGCGGCGAGCGAGATGTGGCACATCACGAGCCTCACCGCCTCGCGAATCGGCGAGATCTTCACGAGTGAACACGCGCGCAAGGAACTGCACGGCATCGTCGGCATCTCGACGGTCACGAGCGAAGCGTTCAGCTACAACGTCGCGACCGCGTTCTTCATCCTCGCGCTGCTCTCGCTATCGCTCGCGATCGTCAACCTCTTCCCGTTCCTGCCGCTCGACGGCGGCCACCTCTTCTGGGCGCTCGCGGAGAAGCTCCGTGGCCGCGCGATCCCGTTCCGCGTGATGGAGCGCGCGAGCATTGTCGGCTTCATCCTCGTGGCGTTCCTTTTCGTCATCGGCCTCTCAAACGACATCCACGTCGCTCTCCAACGGCAGCCTCACGATCCATCACCTAGCGCCGCGTTTGCACGACAGGTCCGCGCCGCGCTGCGCGCCCGCATCTCCCACGTACAATTCGAGGCGATGGCTTCTGAGAAGCAGATCCACGTCGGCCCCGTCCCGATCGGCGGCGGCGCGCCGGTCGTCGTGCAGACGATGACGAAGACCGAGACCGCGAATCTCGAGGCGACGATGGACCAGATCGAGAAGGTCGCCGAGGCGGGCGCGGACATCGTGCGCGTCGCGGTGCCGCGCGACCAGGACGTCGAGGCGCTGAAGGAGATCGTCGTGCGCTCGCCGATCCCCGTGATCGCCGACATCCACTTCAACCACACGCTCGCGCTCAAGGCGATCGACGCGGGCGCGCACTGCGTGCGCCTGAACCCCGGCAACATCGGCGGGCCGGAGAAGGTCGCCGAGGTCGTGGACCTCGCGCAGGCGCAAGGGCACGCCGCTGCGCGTCGGGGTGAACTCCGGGTCGCTGCCGAAGCACCTGCGCCAGCTCGAGTACGACGACCCCGTCGAGGCGCTCGTGAGCGCCGCTGTCGAGACCGTCGAGCTGATGGAGCGCCTCGACTTCACGAACTTCAAGGTCTCCATGAAGTCGACCTCCGTGCCGAACACGATCGCCTCCAACCGCAAGCTCTCCGAGCGGATCCCCTATCCGCTGCACCTCGGGATCACCGAGGCGGGCACGAAGTGGTCGGGCTCGCTGAAGTCCGCGGTCGGGCTCGGAACGCTGCTCGCCGACGGGATCGGCGACACGATTCGCATCTCGCTCTCGACGTTCCACGCCGAGGAGGAGGTGAAGGTCGCGTGGGAGATCCTCAAGGCGCTCAAGCTCCGCGAGCGCGGGCCGGTGCTGATCGCGTGCCCCACCTGCGGGCGCCTGCAGTTCGACATGGACTCGGTGGTCGCGGAGGTCGAGCAGCGGCTGCGAGGCCTACGAGGACCCCGTCGAGGTCTCCGTGCTCGGATGCGCGGTCAACGGCATCGGCGAGGCGCGCCACGCCGACTTCGGCATCACGGGCGCGAAGGACATGGGGATGATCTACTCCAAGGGCGAGCCGCTCAAGAAGGTGCCCACCGAGCAGCTCGTGGACGAGCTCTTCAAGGAGATCGACCGCTACTACGCCGCGGGCAAGAAGGTGCAGCGCGACGAGGCGAAGGCCGCGGAGGCGCGCGAGTGGCTCGCGGAGAACGAGGACGCGACGGCGATGACGCCCGAGCGCATGGCGGCGCTCGAGGCCGCGGCAGCCGAGAACGACGCCGCGGCGGTCGCCGTGCTCGACGCGATGCTCGAGAGCAACGGCGGCGCTCAGAGCCGACGCTCGCCGGCGCGTCCAACAGCCGCCCTCGCGGGAGCGGCAAGGAACGGCGGCGCCCAGAAGGTCGCCGGCCGACGCTTCAAGCGGCGCTAGCGGCGTCGCCTCAGCAGGCGGCGAAGCGCTCCGCGACCTTGTCCCAGTTGACCGTGTTCCACCACGCGTCGATGTAGTCCGGGCGGCGGTTCTGGTAGCGCAGGTAGTAGGCGTGCTCCCACACGTCCACGCCCAGCAGCGGCATCTTGCCGTCCGAGATCGGGCTGTCCTGGTTGGGCGTCGAGACCACCGCGAGGCCCGAGCCGTCGTGCACCAGCCACGCCCAGCCGGAGCCGAACTGGCCCACGCCGGCGGCCTTGACCTTGCCCTTGAAGTCATCGAAGGAGCCGAACGTGCTCGCGATCGCGTCCGCGAGCGCGCCCGCGGGCTCGCCGCCGCCGCCCGGCTTCATGCTCACCCAGAAGAGCGAGTGGTTGTAGTGGCCGCCCACGTTGTTGCGCGCCTTCGTGCGGACCTCGTCCGGGAGCTGCGGAGAGGTTCTTCGAGGACCTCCTCGGGCGGCGCGTCCGCCATCGAGGTGCCCTCGAGCGCAGCGTTGGCGTTGTCCACGTAGGCCTGATGGTGCTTGTCGTGGTGGATTTCCATCGTCATCTTGTCGATGTACGGTTCGAGCGCGTCGTAGGGGTACGGAAGGGGTGGGACGGTGTAGGCCATTTGGGCTCCTTCTCGCGTTGGGCGTCAGTTCTCGTGCGCGCGCTGTTCTACATCAAAGCCGCGCTGTGCGCTCGCGCCGTGAGGGGACCGCGTCGGGCCGCTCGCGGAAAGGCCGCGGGACCACTGCCAACCGGCGCACCTCTGAACGTCGCGGCTCCGGCGGCTACGTAGGCTTAGCCCCGTGATTCGCCGGAGCTGAGATGACGCGCCTCTCCGAATACCTCCTGCCGACCGAGCGCGAGCCGCCCGCCGACGCGGAGGCGATCTCGCACAAGCTGATGGTGCGCGCGGGGCTCATCCGCCAGGTCGGCGCGGGCATCTGGACGTGGCTGCCCGCGGGATGGCGCGTGCACCAGCACGTGACCCAGATCATTCGCGAGGAGATGGACGCGATCGGCGCGCAGGAGATGCTCATGCCCGTGCTCCAGCCCGCCGAGCTGTGGAAGCGAAGCGGGCGCTACGAGATCGAGGAGCTCTTCAAGCTCAAGGACCGCAAGGGCTCGGACCTCGTGCTCGCGCTGACGCACGAGGAGGTCGTCACGATGCATGTCGCGCAGACCGTGCGCTCCTACCGTGACCTGCCGCTGATCCTCTACCACTTCCAGATCAAGGAGCGCGACGAGCCGCGGCCGCGTGCCGGGGTCCTGCGCACGCGGGAGTTCGTCATGAAGGACTCCTACACCTTCGACCGCGACGCGGCCGGGCTCGACGAGCGCTACGAGCTCCACGTGCAGGCCTACGACCGCATCATGGAGCGCACGGGACTGCGCTTCTACCGCGTCGAGTCCGACGTCGGCATGATGGGCGGGATCGGCGCGCACGAGTACATGGCGCCCTGCGCCGCGGGGGAGGACGAGGTCGTGCTCGCGCCCGGTTACGCCGCGAACGTGGAGATCGCGCGCGCGCGACGCCAAGCCGGTCGCGCTGCCGCCCGAGCTCGACGCGCCGGAGGAGGTCTCCACGCCGGGCCTCACGACCGTCACCGAGGTCTCCGGCGCGCTCGGCCTCGAGGAGGGCGCGCTGCTGAAGGCCTACCCGGTCGTCACCGCGGGTGAGGACTCGCGACTCGTGCTCGTGCTCGTGCGCGGCGACCACCGCGTCAACGAGGTCAAGCTGACCAATGCGTTGGGCGCGCGACATCGCCCCGCGCATCCCGACGAGGTGGCCGCGAGCCTCGGCCCGCCCGGCTTCATCGGCCCCGCGGGGCTCGACGGCAAGGTCGAGATCGTGCTCGACGAGGGGGTCGCCGACGGCTGCTACGTGACCGGCGCGAACCGCCCCGACGCGCATCTGCGCGGCGTGCGGCCCGGCCGCGACTTCGAGTTCCGGCGCGCCGACGTGCGCATGGTCCAGGTCGGCGACACCGTTGGCGGTCAGCCGATCACGATCGAGCCGGCGATCGAGATCGCGAACATCTTCAAGCTCGGGACGCGCTACTCGGCGCCGCTCGGGGCCAGGTATCTCGACGAGTCCGGCCAAGAACGCGAGATCTGGATGGGCTCCTACGGCATCGGCCCGGCGCGGATCGCGGCGGCGGCGGTCGAGCAGTACGCCGACGAGCACGGGATCTCCTGGCCGCGCGCGCTCGCGCCCTTCGCCGTTCACCTCGTCGGGATCGGGAAGCCCGGCAGCCCCGAGCAGGAGCTCGCGGAGAAGGTCTATGCGGCGCTCGTCGAGGGCGGGGTGGAAGTGCTCTACGACGACCGCGCCGCAAACCCGGGCGAGAAGTTCGCGGATGCGGAGCTCCTCGGGTGCCCGCTGCGGCTCACCGTCGGCGCGCGCTCGCTGAAGGCCGGCGAGATCGAGGTGCAGCTGCGGCGCGGACGTCAGGCGGCGCCGGGACTGCCGCTGCGCGATGAGCCCGCCGAGCTCGCGCGCGCGGTAGACGAGCTGTGGCGGAGCGCCCCGTAGGGCCCCCCGGCGCGCGACCGCGAAGCGGCCTGCGGCGCTGGAGCGAAGAGCACGGGATCGCGCGCGTCCTCGGCTTCGACCGCTCCGCCGAGCCTCCGCAGCAGACCGCAGCGACACGGCCGCTGCGGCCGTTCACGATCCCCAACGCGATCACCTTCACGCGACTCGCGCTCGTTCCCGTATTCCTCGTCCTCGGTCTGACGCTCGACCATGGTCAGGCACCGTTGACGGTCGTGCTGTTCGCGGTGATCGGTTGGGGCGACTTCGCCGACGGCGCGATGGCGCGGCTCACCGGACAGTACAGCCGCCTCGGCGCGCTGCTGGACCCCGCGACCGACCGCCTGCTCGCGATCTCCGGCGTCGATCGTCTGCTGGCGCTGGGAGCTGCTCCCGCGCTGGGCGCTCGCGATCCTGCTCGCGCGCGAGGTCGCGATGCTCGTGCTCGGGCGCTTCGCGCTGCGCCACGGGCTCGACCTGCGGATCAACCGCCTCGGGCGCATGGCGCTCGTCCCCGTCATGGGCGCGCTCTTCTTCGCGATGGCGGGGCTGCACACGCTCGGCGTCGTGCTCCTCTACATCGGCATCGTGCTCGCGCTGCTCGCGACCGCGCGCTACGTGCAGACGGGGCTCGCGCAGCTGCGAGAGCGCGAGCAGCGGCGGCCGCTAGACGCCCGCTCGCGCGGCGCCCGCCGGCACCTTTCGGACGACACGATCGGCACCCTCCGGCACGACCGGCTAGCGCGCCGCTGTGCGCCAGCATGGTACTTGGGAACCTACCCGGAAAGACTCAAAACGCGCGTGCAGAGACCCATCGGTTACTCAACTTGCCTCGCCCTGGGGAGCGGCGAGGACGAGATGGGAGTCGCGTGAAGAGGCGGCGTGGCCGCAAGGGTTGGCGAGGGGTGTCCCTGAGAGCGCTCGGTGAGAGAGCGGCTCCTCCATGCGCGCGGGCGCGCGCCCGAGCGCAACCGGGACCCCGGCGACGCCGTGGTCTGAGCTGACGTCGCGGGCGGCGTCCTCCGTACAGACGCCTGATCTCCCCCGCGGCGGCGCCGGCCGCGGTGTCGTCCGGGTGGCCTCCTTCGCGGACAGCCAGCCCGTCCGACGATCTGCCCGCGCGAGCATCGTCTCGCCGATCACGCCGCGAGCGCCATCCGCGGCGAGCAGCTCCGGTGCGGCCTCCTGCGCCTGCTGATCATCGAGGACAGCCCCGCATACGCGACGCTCATCGAGCACATGCTCGGCGACGCGCTCAGCGACGAGCTGCGCGTCCTGCACGCGGGCGCGATCACCGATGCGCAGCGCATCGCTCCGGGAGGAGCCGGTCGACTGCGTCCTGCTCGACCTCTCGCTGCCCGGACGCCGGCGGGCTCGAGGCGCTCGAAGTCGTGCAGTCGGCCGCGCCGGACGTGCCGGTCGTCGTGCTCACGGGCACCGACGACCAGGCGCTCGCGATGCGCGCCGTGCACGACGGCGCACAGGACTTCCTCGTCAAGCGCCACGCAGACCGCGAGCTGCTCGCCCGCTCCATCCGCTACGCGATCGAGCGCAAGCGCTCCGAGGCGAGGGTCGCCCGTCTTGCCGTCCACGACCCGCTTGACGCGAGTTGCCGAAC
This sequence comes from uncultured bacterium, assembly GCA_963768005.1. Classification (GTDB taxonomy): domain Bacteria; phylum Actinomycetota; class Thermoleophilia; order Solirubrobacterales; family Solirubrobacteraceae; genus Palsa-744. The sequence continues at coordinate 75,840 of CAVYGD010000004.1, read as the reverse complement.
CGCGTGCTCCTGCTCGACCGCCTGAACATCGCGATCGCGCGCTGCGGACGCCGGCCGACGGGCCTCGCGCTGATGTTCCTCGACCTCGACGGCTTCAAGGCGGTCAACGACCGCTTGGGCCACGACGCCGGCGACGCGCTCCTCGTCGAGCTCGCGCGGCGACTGCAGACGATCCTGCGCCCCAGCGACACCGTCGCGCGCTTCGGCGGCGACGAGTTCCTGATCCTCTGCGAGGAGCTCCGCTCCGAGCGCGAGGCGATCCACGTCGCCGAGCGGGCCCGCGCCGCGATCGCCGAGCCGATCGAGCTGCGCGGCATCACAGGTCGCCTTGCAGGCGAGCGTGGGGATCGCGTGCGGGAGGCCCGCGCCGATGAGCGCCGAGAGCCTCATTCGCGAGGCCGACATCGCGATGTACCGCGCGAAGCGCGCAGGCAGCGGCATCGAGCTCTACGAGGCCTCGATGCACGCCGAGGTGGTCGCGGAGCTCGAAACCGAGCACGCAGCTGCGGGGCGCGCGCGCGCGCGGCGAGCTCGAGCTGCACTACCAGCCGGAGATCACGCTCGCTCAGGGCGCGCGCGCCTTCGGCGTCGAGGCGCTGCTGCGCTGGAATCATCCGCACGCGGGCTTCCTTCCGCCCGCGGGCTTCATCCGCCTCGCGGAGGAGACGGGGCTGATCGTTCCGATCGGCGAGTGGGTCCTGCTGGAGGCATGCAGGCAGCTCGCGGCGTGGCAGCGCGAAGGGCACGCGGCGCCGGGGCTCACGGTGTCCGTGAACGTCTCGCCGGTCCAGCTCGGCTCGCCGGGCTTCCTCGACAGCGTCCTTCACGCGCTCAGCGTCTCGGGCCTCGAGCCGCGCTGCCTGTGCATCGAGGTCACGGAGTCGTGCGTCGCCGAGGACCCCGCGGGCGCCGCGAAGGCGCTCGAGGACCTCAAGGGGCTCGGCGTCACGCTCGCGCTCGACGACTTCGGCACCGGATATTCGTCGCTGAGCGCCCTCTCGAGCTACCCCGTGGATCTCGTGAAGATCGACCGCTCGTTCATCGCGGGCCTCGACCGCGACCCGATGGTCGCGCGCATGTTCGAAGCCGTCCTCGGCGTGGTCCGCGCCGCCGATCTGCAATCGATCGCCGAGGGCGTCGAGACCGACGCCCAGCTGGAGCTGCTCGAGCGCATCGGGTTGCGACGCGGCGCAGGGCTTCCTCTTCGCACGCCCGTCCGCGCCAGCGGAGATCGTCTCCTGGCTGCAGGCGATGCGGTCGATGCGGGAGCGGTGAGGCAAGCATGTACCGGGTAGCCGCGACGAGATGAGCACGATGGTCCGCACGTGGCCAGGGCCGCCGGCCCATCCCGGCTCCGCACGTCGATTCGGAGTCGCGCTACGTCGCGCTGCTGGGCGCGCTCACGGACGCCGTCATCTCCGCGGACGAACGCGGCCGCATCACGGACTTCAATCCCGCCGCCGAAGGCATGTTCGGGTACCTCGCCGAGGAGGTCATCGGCGAGCCGCTCACGGTCCTCATGCCGGAGCGCTTTCGCGGACGCGCACGGCGCACGGCTTCAAGCGCTTCCTGCAGACGGGGGAGTCGCACATGATCGGCTCGACCGTCGAGCTCGCGGGCCTGCGCCGCGGCGGCGTCGAGTTCCCGCTCGAGATCTCGCTGTGCACGTGGGAGGCCGACGGCGAGACGAGCTTCACGGCGGTCGCCCGCGACGTCAGCGCGCGCAAGATCGAGGAGACGCGCGCGCGCCTCGCCGCGATCGTCGAATTCTCCGAGGACGCGATCATCGGCAAGGACCTCGACGGCAGCATCACGAGCTGGAACCGGGGCGCCGAGCAGCTCTACGGCTACCGCGCCGAAGAGGTCGTCGGAAAGCCGATCTCGATCCTGCTGCCGCGAGGAAAAGAGCGACGAGCTGACGCGGATCATGGAACGGATCCGCGCGGGCGAACACATCGAGCGCTACGAAACGATGCGCGTGCGCAAGAACGGCCAGCGGATCTACGTCTCGCTGACGATCTCGCCGATCACGGACGCGCTCGGGAGGATCATCGGCGCCTCCGCGATCGCCCGCGACGTCACGGCTGCGCCGGCGCACCGAAGAACAGCTGCGCCGCTCGAACAAGGAACTCGAGCAGTTCGCGTACGTCGCCTCCCACGATCTCTCGGAGCCGCTGCGGGTGATCGCGGGCTTCGTCGACCTGCTGGCGCGTCGCTACGAGGGCGAGCTCGACGCGGAAGCGGACCGCTTCATCGGCTTCACGATCTCTGGCGTCGAGCGGATGCAGGCGATCATCGACGACTTCCTCGCGTACTCGCGGGCCTCCCGCGCGACGCTCGAGCTCGTCGAGGTCGACACGGCGGCGCTCGTGCGCGAAGTCCTGCAGTCCCTCGCGGCGACGATCTCCGAGCACGGCACGCGCGTGGAAGTGGGCGGCCTGCCACGGGTGCGCGCGGAGCCCACGCTGTTGCGCCAGCTCTTCCAGAACCTGATCGGAAACGCGGTCAAGTTCGCGAACGAGAGCGGGGCGGAGGTCTCGATCACGGCCGCGCGCGAGCGCGAGCGCTGGCGCTTCGACGTCGCGGACAACGGCCCCGGCATCGACCCGCAGCACGCGACGCGGATCTTCGACATGTTCCAGCGCCTGCACGGGCGCGAGGTCCCGGGCACCGGCATCGGCCTCTCGATCGCGAAGCGCATCGCGGAGCGCCACGGCGGTTCGATCTGGGTCGCGCCGCGCCCGGGCGGAGGCAGCGTCTTTCGCTTCACGATCCCCGACCGCCCGGAGGTGGGTCTCGTATGACCTCGCAATTGCGCACGTTGGGGTCGACGCCGACGAGCCGGCTCTCCCGCGAGCCGGCGCCGCGCCCGGCCGACGAACCGCGGCTCGTTCAGATCCTGCTCGTCGAGGACAACCCCGCGGACATCGAACTCACGCGGCAGGCGTTCACCGAAGGAAGGGTCGCGAACAAGGTCCACGTGGTCGAAGACGGCGAAGCGGCGATGGCGTTCCTGCGCCGCGAGGAGCCCTACGCGGACGCGCCGCGGCCGGACCTCATGCTGCTCGACCTCAACCTGCCGCGCAAGGACGGCCGCGAAGTGCTCGTCGAGCTCAAGAGCGACGCGAACTTCTGCACGATCCCCGTCGTCGTCCTCACGACGTCGGCGGTCGACGAGGACATCCTGCACGCGTACCGGCAACACGTCAACTCGTACATCCGCAAGCCGGTGCGGCTCGACGAGCTGATCCGCGTTGTGTGCTCGATCGACGAGTACTGGCTCGGCATCGTCGCGCTGCCGCCCGCGCAGCCCCTCCGCCCCGGGACATAGTCTCAAGCTGAGCCTGACGTTTGGGGCCGCGTCCGATATATACTCGGCTCGATCCTGCAGATGACCTGGTGTAGCGGCGCGAGGGTCGCACCAGGTGGCCCCCGTGAGAGGAGACAGCCCACCGATGGACACCTTTCCCGATCTCGGCTCGCTCTCGGACGTAGAGCTGAAGGAGCTGATTGGCGACCTCACGAAGGAGGAGCTCGAGATCTCCTACCAACGCCGCATCCTGCACGGCAAGATCGACATCCTGCGCGCCGAGCTCGTCAACCGCTTGCGCAAGAGGCACGATGGCGGCCAGGAAGTCCTCACGGGCGAGGACGTGCAGCGGCTCACGGACATCCTCGCCGGCAGCAGCGGGGAGGACGAGCAGCGTTGCCGGGCACCGCGTAGCCGGGAGCGGCCGGCCAAGTGCCCATCGTCTGCTCCGAATGCGGCCAGTCGAACGCCGACGGCGCGAACTACTGCCAGCGCTGCGGCGCGCTGCTCGAGCGCGCGGAGGCCACGGGCGAGCCCGCGACCGCGACCTACCGGATCGACGACGACACCGGCGAACTCGTCCCCGTCGACCTCGACGAGGTCACCGCGCACGGGCCCGCGCTGATCATCCGCAGCGGCGGCGGGCGGGCGGGCGAGAGCTTCCCCGTCGAGGGCGAGCGCATCAGCATCGGCACGCAGCCCGGAGGCGGACGTGTTCCTCGACGACGTCACGGTCTCGCGCGACCACGCGGTGCTGATCAAGCGCGGCGACGAGTGGTACCTCGACGACTGCGGATCGCTCAACGGCACCTACGTAAACCGCGCGCGCATCGAGTCCCAGCGGCTCGAGGACGCCGATGAGGTGCAGATCGGCATGTACAAGCTGACCTTCCGCGCGCGCTGATGCCGGCGCGGGGCTCACGAGGACGCCGACTTCGGCGAGCGCGACGCCGGCGCGCGCGAGGTCGCCGCGCTCGCCGACGAGATCGGCGGTGAGAAGGGCTCGCGGCCGCGCCAGAAGGCGATCACGATCGGCGCCGTGTGCAAGTCGCTCGCGCAGGAGTTTCCAGACATCTCGATCTCGAAGATCCGCTACCTGGAGGACCAGAAGCTGCTCTCGCCGCGTCGCACCGCGGGCGGCTACCGGCTCTACACCCCCGCCGAGGTGGCGCGGCTGCGGACGATCCTGCGCATGCAGCGCGACGAGTTCCTGCCCGCTGCGCGTGATCCGCCAGGAGCTCGCCGCGGGGCGGCTCGAGGGCGGCCCCGTGCCGCAGGCCGCGCGGCCGCGATGCGGGTCGCTCCTCGCGCGCGAGCGTGAGCGTACGCGACGGCAGCGGCGCGCTGTACTCGCTCGACGAGGTGCTCGAGGAGACGAAGACGGAGCGCAAGCTCGTCGAGGAGCTCGAGGAGTACGGCGTCGTGAAGGGTGAAATGCGCGGCGGCGTGCGCTACTTCGACGAGACCGAACGCGAGATCATCGCGGCCGTCGCCGAACTCGCGCGCTATGGCGTCGGCGGGCGCAACCTGCGCGTGCCTTTCGCTCCTCGGCCGACCGCGAGGCGAACCTGCTGCAGCAGATCCTCGCTCCGTCGCTGCGCTCGCGCAACCCGCAGCGGCGCAAGGAGGCGCTCGAGGCGCTCGAGAACCTCGCGGCGGTGACGACGCGTCTGAAGCACCTGCTGCTGGTCGCGGACCTGCGCAAGATCGTGCGCTGATGGGCGCCGGCGGCGAGGCGCCTGCGGCGGAGGATCTCCGCGAGCTGATCCGCGACATCCCCGACTTCCCGAAGCCGGGGATCGTCTTCAAGGACATCACGCCACTGATGGCCGACCCGGGGGCGCTCGCGAGCGCCGTGCGGGGCCTCGCCGAGCTCGCGCGGCCGCTCGACGTGCAGTACGTGGTCGCGGCGGAGGCGCGGGGCTTCCTGCTCGGCCCGGCGCTCGCGCTCGCGCTCGGCGCGGGCTTCCTCCTCGCGCGCAAACCCGGGCAAGCTGCCCTACGAGACGCGTGCGCGTGCAGTACACGCTCGAGTACGGCGTGGAGGCGCTCGAGCTGCACACCGACGCGCTCGAGCAGGGCGCGCGCGTGCTCGTCCACGACGACCTGCTCGCGACCGGCGGCACCGCTGCCGCGCTATGCGAGCTCGTCGAAGGGCTCGGCGGGCGCGGTCGCCGGCTGCGGCTTTCTCGTCGAGCTCGCGCAGCTCGGCGGCCGCAGGCGCCTCGCGGGACGCCACGTCCATGCGCTGATCACCTACGAGAGCTGAGCTGGCGGCTTCCAGAGCGCGTCGTCACCAAGCGGCTCGCGCACGGCGCTGCCCGTGGCGACGAGCTCGATCAGCGCTGCCTCGGCAGCGAGACGGTCGGGGGCGCTGTTGCCGCGCGCGAGCAGCGCCGCGACCTCCTGCGTCGTGAGGCCTTCGGGAAAGTGCGCGAGCAGGGGTGCGGGCGTCTCCGGCGGCGGCTCCCGCACGAGCGTGGGCTCGAGGTTCACGATCAGCACGTCATAAGCCTCGACGGGCTGAAAGCCGCCGGCGACCGCGCGCAGACCGTCTGCCTCGAGCACGAGCGAGGGTGCGGTGAAGCGAACCGGCCCGTCGGTGGTGGCGGTCTTGCCCTGGAGCTCCGCGGGTGAGCCCACCGCGGTCCAGGGTCTCGGCGCGATCGCGCTCGTAGGCTTCGCTCACCGCGGGCGCGTCGAGGCTCGCGATCAGCTGCCGCGCGTCGACCCCGGGAACGCTCGCGATCACTGCTGCGAGCTGCTTGTCGTCATCGAGCAGGAGCGGGCCGTTGAAGTTCCAGAGCTGTAGCGCGCGAAAGACCGCCCACTCGCGGCCCGGGTGCGCGAGCCGCGTCGCGACCACCGCACGGCATGCACGCGCCGTCGCGCTCACGCGCTCCTTCGGTGCGGGCGCAAAGGGCATCCCGTAGCGCCGGAAGGCGAGACGGCCGAGCGCGCCGCGAAGCGGCGTGTAGCCACGCTGCTCGTATTGGTCGGCGTGCTCCGTTAGCCCCACGAGGACGAGCCGCCATTGAAGCTGCGCCCCGTATCGCCATTCGAGCACGCGCAGGGCGGGGATCTCGGAGTACGCCCACGGACACCCGGGGTCGCTGTACAGCGTCGCTGAGATCAACTACTTGACTCCTCAATCATATCTTCGAGGCGCTCCAGCAGCGGCACCTGCGCGGGGTTGATCTTCTCGCGCGCGCCGGCGAGCGTGAACCACTCGGCGCGATCGACCTCTGGGACGTCGATCATGCGGCCCGACTTTGGAGGCCATTCGAGCGCGAACGTGTTGCTCGCGACCGCCGTCGTGTCGAGGTCGCCGCGCAGCGCCCATGCGCGCACGAGCTTGCCGGACTTCTGGCGGACCTCGCCGAGCTCGCGCACGGGCCCCGGCGGCGGCTCGGCGCCAAGCTCCTCGGCGAACTCTCGCCGAGCGGCCGCGAGTGCGTCCTCGTCGGGCCCGTACTCCCCCTTCGGGATCGACCACGCGCCGGCGTCCTTGTGCCTCCAAAGCGGCCCGCCGGGGTGCACGAGCAGCACTTGCGGCGCCTGCCCGCGCACGCCGTAGAGAAGGATTCCGGCGCTTTGCTTGACCTTTGCGGGCCTGCGCGGCTGCGGGCTCACAGCGAGCGACCGGAACCCATCCGAGCCAATTGGGCAGCTCCGCTCCGCGCAGAATCGCGATCCCGAATTCGAGCGACGCGAGGGTAAGCGCGCCGACGTCTGCGAGCACCGCGCCCGGCAGCACGAGGAGCTGGCTCTCGCGCAAGGACGGGGTCCGCCGGAAGTAGGAGGTGAGTGCGGCGCCCCATATGACGAGGAATAGCAGCGCGACGACGACGATGATCGACGAGGCCGACGGGCCGGCGGCTCAGTGCAGGCTGAAGGGCCCCACGAGCACCGTTTCACCGGGGCTGCTGGGGTGTTCGCTGGTCTCCTTGGTGATGATCAGCTGGTGGAAGTGGCTCGCGTTTTCGGGCAGCGCTTGGGCGACGGGCTTGAGCTGACCGTTGGAGGAGACCGACGGCGCCTTCCCGAGCGGATACGCTTCGCTCGGGGAGTTGTACAGCCAGGCGGCGTAGTAGAACCCTTGCGAGGCGGGAGGTGTTCGGCTGCGAGCGCGAGGACGTACCGTCCGGACTGCGAGAGCACCGCCGCGGCGCCCACCGCGCTACCGCCGTTCGGCGGCGTGAGCTTCAGCTGCTTGTTGAGGCGCACCTGCGCGGTGCCGGTGCTGCCGGTCGCGCCGGTGTTGCCGACCGCCGCCGAAGATTGGCTCTTGGGCGCGGGCGAACCGCCCCCCGAAGTGCTCACGAGCACGATCGCGACGATCGCGCCCACGACGATCAGGCCGAGCAGATCGCCCCGCCGAGGCGCGAGCTCGGTAGCGGCGGCGACCGGACTCCCGCGCGGGCCGCGGCGCACGTGGAACCTCCGGCTCGGCGGGCGGGCGCTCACGGGGGCCACCGCGTGGCTTTCGCGGCGCCTTCGCCCGTTGGGGCTTCGGCGAGGGCGGGGGCACGGCGGCGCGGCGCGGGGAGCGCGGACGTGCGCCGTCCTCGGCGTCCGGGATCTCGGGCAGCGTCGCGTCTGAGATCGCCGCGAGCTCGTCCGCGGCTGCGCGCGCGAAGGCACTCGCGGCGGGCGATCCGTCCAGCTCGTCGTAGGTGATGAGGCGCTCCTCCGCACTCTGCTGGGCGAGCAGGTAGTCGCCGATCCGCTCGCGCTCGGAGCGCTCGAGCTCATCCGCGGGTTCCCCCGCAAGCTCCTCGATCGCACTGTGTGCGCGCTCGCGCACCTCGTCTTCGTCGATTTGCAGCGCGGCTCGCGATCTCCGCATAGCTCTTCTGCCTGCGGAGGATCAGCGAGAGGACGGCGCGGCGGTCCGGTGAAAGCTCGTCGACTCTGCTCATGAGTTGAGGTTGAGCGTAGCTCGAAAGCTAAATGCGCAGCTAAGGGCGGCTATTTGGAGCGCTAGAGTGGCGGCGCCCATGGAAGACCGCGGAGCGCCGAGCAGATCAACGCAGGCCTCGGCCGCCTATGACCGCTCTTCGGCGTCTCGGTGACGGAGGTCTCGGCGACGAGCGCGCGCGCGGAGGTCGCTCGTGCGCGACGAGCTCAAGCAGGCCTTATGGGCTCGTGCACGGGGGCGTCTACGCGTCGATCGCGGAGTCGCTCGCATCCTGGGCGACCGCGGCGGCGTTCGCGAGCGCGGGCTCGCCGTCGGCATGTCAAACAACACGAGCTTCCTGCGGCCGATCACGGAGGGCACGATTCATGCGCGCGCGACACGCATTCACGGCGGCCGTACGACGTGGATCTGGGACGTCGAGTTCCGCGACGACGACGACCGCTTGTGCGCGGTGACGCGGATGACGATCGCGGTGAGGCCACGGCCGGAGTAGCGCGCGGCCCAGCCCTGGGCAGCCGGGCTCAACGCGATTTCGACTGGGAGGTCTTCAGCTGCGCCGGCAGCGGCTCGGTTGCAAAGCGCGTGGTAGGCAGCGCGTGCGGCAGCGGCGCGGCCGGAAGCCCGACGCTGTTGATCGGCACGACCGCGCGCGCAGCGGCGCGCGCGGTCGCCACGTTGTCGGCACGCACCGACACGACGACCGCGCCGGTGGGGATCTCGATCGTGAGACCGTCTTCGGAGCTGTAGGCGATCACGCCGCGCATGCGCACGACGTGAAAGTTCTCGGCGCCGTGCGCGATGAAGCTGTTTTCAGGCGAGGTGACGACCGCGAGCGGCGCAGTGCAGGTGAATTGGCCCCCGCTTACGCAGTTCCCGTACTGCACGGTGTATGCGCCGCCGCTGTCGCGCGAGACTTCGCTTACGCTGAGCTTTCGGAACGTGTTGCCGAGCCAGTAGACCGGGTATTCGCGCACCGCGATGAAGCTCTCGAGCGTGCTCGGCGCAACTGGCTGTTCTTCGAGCGTGCTCCCGCAGGCCGTGACTGCGACCGCGGAGAGGCACGCCCAGAGCACGGCAAGGAGCGATGCGCCGGCGGGCACCGCACGTGGTCGACCGAGGCGCCCCGTGCGCATCCGTTAGGCGCGCGAGGCCGATGCGCGCTGGGTGCCGCCTGTCCCCGGCCGTCTGCCGTTGGCACGGCCGGAAGGACGACGCGTGCGTGCGGGGCTGCGTCGATGCGATCCAGAAGCCGCTCCGCGTGACTTCGGACGGACGCGCGCCGCGCGGGCGAGCGCCCCGATCGCGCGCGTGATTTCGGAGGCGATTTGGTCCAGCTCGGGGAGCGTGTCGTAGTCGCCGAGGAGGCCGAAGCCGAGCTGGCCGTTGTAGCTCATCACGGCGATCCCGAGCGCCTGTTGGCGCGCGAGTGGCAGCACGGGGTAGAGCGAGACCATTTCGCGACCGAGCAGATAGAGCGGCAGTTGCGGCCCCGGGACGTTCGTGATGACGAGATTGAAGTACCGCTGGCGGGCCTGCAGCCGTGCAGCTTGGCTGAGAATGGTGGGGGGTGCGAATCCGGCGAGCTCCGTGAGCACTTGAGCGCCCACCGCCTGCCCGGTTCGCTTGACGTGTGCCATCGCAGCGCGCACCTCCTTGTGCGTCTCGAGCGGGTCGAGGACGCCGACCGGCAGCGGCGCCCACATCGCTGCAACCCGGTTCCCGAGCGCTCCCCGCTCTGCTTGCGCGCGCACGGAGACTGGCACCATCGCGCGCAGCACGAGATCGCTCGTGTCGCTCCCCTGTGCGCGCAGGTAGCCCCCGAGCGCGAGGCTCACCACCGTCAGCACGACATCGTTGATCGTCCCGCCGAGCTCGTCCTTGATGGCCTTGAAGAGGGCGAGGTCGGCGTCGAGGTAGGAGTAGCGGCGATGCGGGCCGATCTCGACGTTGAAGAGCGTGCGAGGCGCGGGCGAGCCGATGCCGGCCCACGTGAGCGCGCCGACGTCGGCAATGTTCTCCCGCAGCCGCCCGAGGGCCTTGCGCGGCGCTCGTAGCGACGCTCGCGCGCCGCGCACCATCTCGCTCGGGATCGTCGCGCGCTCGACGAGCGCGTCGCCGAGCAGCTTGACGCTGCTGGGCAGCGGCCGCGGGACCCAGCCGGGAGTCGCGCGTGGCGTGCCGCCGGCGTCCGCTCCTGCCTCGGAGACGTCGAAGAGGACGGTCGTGATGTCGACGCCGGAGATGCCGTCGACGAGCGCGTGATGTGCCTTTGCGATGACGGCGAAGCGATCGCCGCTGAGGCGCTCGACGAGCCAGAGCTCCCAGAGCGGCTTGTGGCGGTCGAGGCGCTGGGAGAAGACGCGCCCCGCAAGCGCCTTGAGCGCCTGCTCGTTGGCGGGCTTTGGGAGCGCGGTGTGGCGGATGTGGTAGTAGGGGTTGAAGTGCGGGTCGTCCACCCACACCGGCCGTCCCTGGTTGAGCGGCACGAACGCGAGGCGCTGTCGGTAGCGCGGCACGAGATGCAAACGGCTTTCGACGTGCTCGACGAACTCCTTGAGTGACGGCGCGGGCCCGCGGAAGACCATCACCGAGGCGACGTGCATGTGGGAGGGCCCGTTGGACTCGAGATGCAGGAACGTCGAGTCGAGCGCTGAGAGGCGATCCGCGGTCGGCATATGGGGATTGTTGCCGCTCGCTCGGCCGGCGTCAACGCCGTGCCGGCCGCTGCGGAGCGCCGCGCGGGCGCTTAGACGGCGATCGCGACGGCGTTCGCGCCGTCGAGCGTGACGTCGGCTCCGGCCTCGCAGACGCGGTTGCGACCGGAGCGCTTGGCGTCGTAGAGCGCGAGGTCGGCTTCGGCGAAGACCGGCTCGTACTCGAAGCGCGAGCCGCGCGGGGATGCCGCGACGCCGCAGCTGATCGTGACGTCGACGCCGCCGCCGAGCGGCTCGTGCTCGATCGCTTCCCTGAGCGACTCGGCGACGAGCGTCGCCTGCTCACGGTCCGCGCCGGGGAGAAGCACGAGGAACTCCTCGCCGCCGAGGCGGTAGGCGAGGTCAAAGGCGCGCAGTTGCTTGCGCATGAGATAGGCGACGTCCTGGAGCACGGCGTCGCCGGTCGTGTGCCCGTGGGTGTCGTTGATGGCCTTGAAGTGGTCGATGTCGGCGACGATCATGCCGACGGAGAGGCCGGTCACGGTCGATTGCTGCGCGAGCTCCTCGACGCGCCCCGCGAGCGCGGCGCGGTTGAGCATCCCGGTGAGCTCGTCGACGACGGCGCGGCTGCGGTGTTCGACGTCCGACTGCATGAGCGCCATCGAGAACATCGTGACCGCGATGATCAAGGCGGCGGGCGCGACGACGAGCGTGGGGTTCTCGATCACGGCGTGCGCGTTGACGCCGAAGGCGACGGCGAGCATGAGCACGAAGGTCACACCGATCCCGGCTGCGATGCCGCGGTTGGAGAAGCGCGAGGCGAGCGTGACGAGGGCGATCGCGAACCACGCCATCGTCGGGATCTCCGGGCCGCCGGAGATCGCGACGGAGATCGCGAGCACCACCTGGGTGCCGACCCACGCGGCGAACATGACGTACTCGGGCTTCTTGGCCCTGCGCGTGTAGCGATCGGCGAAGGCGAAGAGGCCAGCGGGCGCGATCACGGGGACGAGCGTCCACCAGCCGAGCCAAGGGGCCATGACGACAAGCGAGCCGGCGAGGACCGCGAGCGAGCGACGGCGCACGGGCAGCAGCCGCGCGTCCATGTCGAGCATCCGCTCGCGGTCCATGCCGTCACGAATCAACCAGGACGAAGACCGTGTGGAGTCTTCCATGGGTATCTCATCGACACGGGATCCCGATGTGATGACACTTTTGCCGTCCTTTCGGTGCCGATGGGAGTCCACGATCTCCCGTCGTTTCGGGTTCCCGTCGGCGCATCAGCATCGAGCGCCCGGAAAATGTGGCCCCAAGCGGGCCATCGCGTGTCGTCCGAGACGGGCCGTCCGCGCGAGCCGGGTCGATCGTGGCGTCCAACAGGCGTCCACGAGCCGGCTGGAAGCCGCCGTGGGACATCGAACGGACGTCCAGCGCGTCCCCATCGGATGTCCGATCGGGCACGGATTCGGGGTGGGGTGCAGGGGCATCGGTCCCTCGATGCCCCTGCACTGCTCCTGCCCGTCCGAGCGCTGGCAGACACTGCCCAGCCACCCACTGGTTCTCCTCCGCGGCCTGCTTCAGGCGCTCGGCACCCCTTGAGGGAGGGGATTGCGAGTGTATGGGGGAGTGGAAAAGGCGATTGTGCCCATACGGTGAATCTCTGCACCGCTTCTGCCCGCAGAGCGTTGTTATGCCGGACGCGGGCACACCGCCCAAGAGCCCTCCCAATGCTCTCCAAGCGCGGCAACCCACGTCCGGCACCTCCGAGGGAGAGGGTAGGAGCGCACCGTACTCCAATCGATTGCGCGTGTCTGCCCGACTTTTCGGGCTTGTTGATGTCGCCCCGGTGTGCGGAGGCGCCTTAGAAACCACGCAATCGAACCGCTCGCGAGCGGCTGTGCGGCCGCTACCCGGACGGCTACTCGAGCGGGCGGCGAGAGAGGAGCGTGGCGAGCCCGAGGCCGCCGGCGACGGCGATGCCGACGACTACTCCGCCGATGAGCGACGCCTCGGCACCTTCGCCGGCGACGAGGTTGATGACCGCGAAGACCACGAACGCGGCGAGGCCCAGGAGCGACGAGCCGAGGAGCGGTCGGGTGTTTACGAAGCGTCGCACGAAACGAGGGTATCCACCGGCGGCCTGCCTGCGACTACTTCGCTTCGCGCTTGAAGATCCTGTCCCAGAGGCTGCGCTTGCGGGAGGGAACCTCGATCGGCTCGTGGGGCCGTCCCGTACGGGGATCCATGCCCATCGGTGTCATGGCTCGCGTGTCCGCGGCTGCCGCTTCTTCCTGGGCTTGAATGAGCTCGTCTTCGTCGATGTCTTCGTAGGACTTGACGAGCTCGCGCGCACGCTCGAGATCGTCGTCATCGACGTACACGTCGCGCCCGCCGGCTTCTTGTGTGTACGCGACGAGGGGGTCGCCCTGCGCGAGCGCGCTGATACCGGCGTCTCGGAGACGACCGGAGATCATCTCCGCTTGCGGTCCGTTTGCCGCTCTGAGAAGTAGCTTCACCGCTCGACCTCCGCGTGGCGCCGTTGCGACCTCGGTCACGGGCATGGTATCGGGGTCAACCGATCACGCATCTCCGCCTCGATTAGAGGACGTGCACGCGTTGTGGGAGAATCGCACCACGCTGACCGTGGTCGGAGCCGTCGCGCTTGCCGCGCTTTTGTGCGTCGCAGCATGGCGCGTGGGCGTCTTCGGCCGTCGCCGCCGCTAGCCGCAGTCGACTCCCGCTGCCCTCGCGATGATGGCCGAAGGTCACGAGGCAGGTCCCAAGCTGACGACGATTGCCAGGGCAGCTAACGAAGCGGAGGCCGCGCTGATGAGCTCGCGCCTGTCGGAAGCGGGAATCCACTCGGTCCAGACGCTCACGGGCCGCATCGGCGTGCCAGCGTTTGGCATTAGGGAAGGCGCGGCAAGCCCACGCGACATCTCTGTTGACGCGCGGGACGCGGATCGGGCAAGCGAGATCCTGAACGAGGAACTATGAGCGAGGATGAACTCATCGAGGCCGAGGAAGAAGACGCCGCGGCGCGTAGTGCGCGCGACGCCCGCTAGCCTCGTTACGGCGGGCTAGTGGGAACGCTCCCTTAGCGCCACGCGCGGCCGGCCGCGCGACTCAGGAGCCGCGCCGTTCGTGTTGCGCCTTGCACTCGGGACAGAAGTGCCGGTTAGGCTCGGCGCCCACGTCTACGAGCCAGTCCTCTGCTTCAGCGACGGCCACGCTGGGCGAGGTGAGCCGCTCACACTCGTCGCAGGTCACCTCCCCGGCGTCATCGAGCATGCGGCGAGTCTAGCCTCGTTAGCTCAGCGAACGTAGTGGAGCGACTGTGGTCGCCGCCGTCCAGCACGGTGAACGGATCAAGGCTACGGTCGTGCCCTCTCGTCGCGGTCCCGCGCTAGGGCGTGAGGTGATCGAGTGGGTCAAGCCCGAGTCCATCGTCACCACCGACGATTGGCCCGCGCGCAACGACCTCAACCGGCACTTCATCGCTCATAGTCGAGAGATCCACTCTGCGGGCACGCGACGGGCGACACAATCACGAACACCGTGGAGGGTTTCTTCGGCAACCTCAAGACCGGAATTCGTGGCGACTGCAAGAAGGTGTCCCACACGTGGTTGCAGGGCTACCTGAAAGCAGTTTTGCGGACGGTACAACTATCGCCGCGACGAGCGGGCGATGTTGAGCTGCTGATTAGTAGAGCCGCTTCTCTTCATCGCGGCCCCGGTGTGGGGAAGCGCGGCGTTCGGTTGCATCCAGGTGTTCCTCTGCGCGGCCGATGCGGTCGACGATCTCCCTTAGCACCGAGAACCAGGCGCTACCCTCGCCATAGATGGCCGACGACCACGAGCAAGAGCCTAAGCCCGAGACTGAAGTCATACAGCCGATCGGCACAGACCCACGGACGGGTAGGCCCTATCAGCCCAGAGAGGTCCTAGTCCATAGGCGCAGTCTCTGGGATAGGTTGCTGGGGCGCCCGGCGAAGGACTCACGCGAGGACCGGTAAATGCCCGAAGACGAGCAAGAGCTGACGCAGTAGACCCAGGCCGAGTAGGGCGAGCGTTAGCACCTCGTCGCCGCGTCAGATCGGCCTCGCGAAGCTGGCGGCGGACGAAGCGCCCCGAGCCGCCAAGGGAGGAGGTCGGCTCGGGGCGTCGTCCGATACTCGTACTGGGAGGAGGAGGGATGCTGCGCTGCCATCGTCCGCGAACGGGGAGGCGCCGCATATGGTCCAGCGTCCAAAGATCTCGGCTCCGCGCTGTTAGGTTCGTCGGTGTTCCTCCGTTAGCCCCGCGTTAGCGGCCTCGATTCCGCTTATACAGTGACTGACTAAGTGTGACGTAGGTCACACTTATGTCCTCAGAGCAGGTAGCATGTGACGCAACGCATGGCAAGCAGACGCGCGCCCCTCGGGCGGCGCGCTTGTCCCTGCTCGAACGCGTAGGTGTGGGGGTGGTCGAGGGGCGCTGAGCCGCGTTGCGCGCCCCTCGGCGTCTACGGGCGCTCCGGTTTGACTTCGGCTGGTGGCTCGCCCTCGGCCCAATCGGCGCGTGTGGCGGCGAGTTGCGCGATATCTGCCGTCGTCAACTCGCGCGGCGCGGGCCAGTGGCGCGGTTGCTCGCCCGTCGGCCAGATCGGCACCAGCGCATCCGGCGCAAGGAACCGGGGATCGAAGCCGATTTGGATCGCCAGGTTCCCGTGGGTCAGGTGTGCCAGCAAGAACGTAGACGACCAACCGGCCGATCGCAAACAGGGAGTAGTAGCCGAGCCATTCTGGGCTTGGATGCGCGGGCCGAGCGAGCGTGCTGACAATGGAGAAGTAATCCGGTAGCTCGTCGGCCGCAAGGCCGAGCCAGATCAACGTGTGATGTGGCGGCCGATGGCGTTTTCCGACCGAGGCGAAGTCGTCAATCGGAACATGCGGCTCCCGCTTGTTTGCTCCCATCAGCTCGGGGTGTAGGGCGCATTCATCGTGCGTCCAAAGCATGAGCAGCAACGCCACTTTGAGCGCCCATCGCGCGGCCTGGTGCTGTTGCCAGGGAGTGAGGTCCACCGGTGCGCCTTCCGTGATGCTTGTACCCAGGACGTCGGCGACTTCGTCGTCGAGCTTTTTCATCCATCGGCCGTTGCAGCCTTCGCAGACGCGATCCCTGACGATGACCTCCAACTCGCTTTCCATGCGCCAGTACTCGCCCCAGCGCATAACCAACGGTTGAGGGAAACCCAGCCGCTCGGCCAGTTGGCGCCCGACGACGTGCTCACGGTTGAAGTTGGAGCGACCGCAGCCCCAGATGCACTCGGTAGATGGGGCGAGCATCGCGCTACCCTCGCGAGTGATGACTGACGATCACGACTCGGAGCCTAAGCCTAAGACGCAGCTCACGCAGCCGAAGGAAGGCGAGCCGATCGAGATTCCGGTCCCGAAGGAACGAGATGTTGAGGACTTGATCTCATGGGCGGCGAAGGGCAAAGACGAGTCGCGTGACGCTGAATAAGTACCTGCCGTTGGCGGAGTACGAACGCCTCGTGCCAAAAGCGAGCCGCAAGTGGCTAGTGCAGTGCAACGGGTGCGGACGGGTCGGATATCGCGAAGGTACGCCCGAGCGCGGCGTCGCCCTACGCAAGATCGCTGAACCCCTCGACTTAGACGAATCGGGACTGTGCGCACAATGCTCGACCGCGTGGCGCTCAACTACGCGCCGCGCGAGCGACTAGCTGCTCGAACATCGCCTCGCCCTCTTGACGCGCGTTGTAGCGCCAGGTGTACTCATTCACGTAGGACTGCAAGTAGCGCGGCGAGACCTTCTTGTACGCGCCCCGCATCCCAGTCTTCAAGTTTCCAAAGAAGCCCTCGATCGTGTTCGTGTGGATGTCTCCACGGACGTACTCGCCCGTGGAGTGCCGGATCACCCTGTGGTCGAGGAAACGTCCCGAAATTGGCTTGTACGCGCCCCAGTCGTCCGTGAACAGGATCGACGTGGTGGGGATGACGTTCGCCAGCACGGCTCTACTAAGCGGCGCACCGTGGCGCGAGGGGATGACGCGGGCACGCACGCGACCACCGCGCTCGACCATGCCGAGCACCGTGGCCTTCGGCTTGTGCTTAGCGGGGTAGACCGGCCCGATGGCGATGGCGCGAGTCGGGGTCCGAGGCTTGCCGCCCCAGCCCGTCTCATCGACCTCGACATCGCCCGATAGCGGCTCGGCGTCCTCGTCGGTCATCAGCTCCGTGCGGATCTTCTTCATCATGCGGTGAGCCGTCTTGTACGTCACCCCGATCTCGCGCTCCATCTGCTTGGCCGAGACCCCACATCGAGTGCTCGCCATGACGTACATGACGTAGAACCAGAGCACGAGCGAGGTCGTGGACTTCTCGAAGATCGTGCCCTTCATCGGGTAGATGTGGTGCCCGCAGGTGTCGCAGGAGTAGGAGGTCTTGGCCTTCACGCGGTGGAACTTGCGCTCGCGCTCGCAGGCGGGGCAGTAGGCGTGATGCCCGTCCCGTGCGTACGTGTCGCGCCATAGGCGGTCAAGGCACGCGGCATCGTCGGGGTAGCGCTGCATGAACTCCATGAGCGAGAGGTCCGATTCAGAGGATGGCCGACGGGTCGGGTTGTTTCGATCTCTGCGGGCTGCTTGGGGGGTGTCCATGTCCATGCACATAGTATACCTGCTCTGACGACATAAGTGTGACGTAGGTCACACTTATACCGTCCGTGTAGAGGTGTATGGTGCTTGTTGTGCCCCGCGTAGACCGAAACAACCCCGTCCGTTCGGCGTCTTCTGGCTCCGATTACTCGCTCATGGAGTTCATGCGCGAGTGGCCGGACGATGCGACTTGCTTGGAGTGGCTGTGGGTCAACCGCTACGCGCCAGATGGCAAGCACGCGGAGTGTCCAAAGTGCGTGAAGGTGCGCGAGTTCAAGCGCTACGCGACGAAGCAGCGTCGCCAGTCGTGGACGTGCTCGGCGTGCGGGCACCACATCCAACCTACGGCTGGCACGATCTTCGAGGGATCGTCCACGTCCCTGCACCTGTGGTTCTACGCGATCCACGTCATGACGAGCACTCGCTGCGGAGTGTCCGCCAAGGCGCTCGAACGCGAGCTTGGCGTCACGTACAAGACCGCTTGGCGGATCTTCAACAAGATCCGCAACGAACTCATGACCGACGATGGCGAGCCGCTGACCGGCGAGGTCGAGATGGACGAGACTTCCGTTGATGGCAAGCCGCGCAAGCACTACCGCTCGGCCACAGACCCGGAGGCACGCTCGCGTGCGGGCAAGCTCCGCGAACGTAGTAGAGCGACCGTATTCGCCGCAGTCGAACGGGGCGGACGGATCAAGGCAACGGTCATGGAGTCGCGGCGCGGTCCGGGCCTCCAGAAGCAGGCGATCAAGTGGATCGTGCCCGATGCGGTCGTCTACACGGACGAGTGGCCCGCGTACAACGGCCTGTCGCTGCACTTCGCCTCCCATAGTCAAGTTCGCCACTCGACGGGCGAGTACGTCATGGCCGACGCCTACACGAACACCGTCGAGGGGTTCTTTGGAAACCTCAAGACCGGCATCCGGGGCAACTACAAAAAGGTGTCGCACAAGTGGCTCCAGGGCTACCTCAACGAGTTCACGTTCCGGTACAACCACCGGCACGCGGGCGGGCGGTCGATGTTCGAGGAGCTACTTCTGCGGGCTGCTGCCGGGCGCTGAGTCCTTCTGGCCCACCTTCGCGATCTTGCGGAGGTTGGCGAAGAACTCGCCGCGCTTGGGGACCGGGACCGTGAGGCCCTTGGGCGTTGTCTCGGTCTTGCGCGGCTCGTCGGCCATGCTCGGAGGTTAGCGCGCATGGCGGGTAGCCTCGAAGGCCCGCTCGCCAAGCTCTGGCGAGCAGAGAGCCAGCTCTACGTGCTCCAGGATCAGATTCGGGATGCGTGGCCGCCAACGAAAGCATGGCCCGTTCGGACCGAAGTAGACCGGGGCGGACTGGAGTACCGCTTCTATCTGCGCCAGTTGCCGGTCATTGATCCCGACTGGGGCCTGCTCGCTGGCGAGATTATGTTCGACTTCCGCTCCGCGCTTGACCATCTCGTCTTCCAGCTTCATGTCCGCCACTACGGCCGCCGCACCGTGCCGGACGGGGTGGAGAACACCAGTCAGTTCCCCATCTGCTTCGACGCGCACGAGTTCGCCAGCTTCGAGGGAAGGCGCCTCAAGAAGCTGAGCCAACGGGACCGACGTGCGCTCCGCTGGCTTCAGCCATACCAGGGACGAAGCGACCAGTGGCGATGGATTCGCATGGGGCTTGGCGACCTGGACACCTTCCACAACATCGACAAGCACCGGAAGCTCCATCTCGTAACGGGCGCGCATCATGCCGCGATAAGGCCGGACTTTCCGCCGGACGTTGGATTTACGCCGCAGCCCGTCTGGGGCCGCGTGGAATCCCACGACCATATGGAAACCTGGACCTTCGCCAAGACGCCAGCCAAGATGCAGGACCACCCAGGTGCGTATCTCCAAGTAGCCCTGGAGCACCGGAACACCACGTTCGAGGTGCTGCCGCTGCTCTACGGCATGTTGCGCAGCGTCTGGACCGTTCTCGCGCGGCTTGCGGATCGGTTCCCGCCCGCGACGTACGGCACGTATCCGGGGGTCTTCGGGCCGTAGCGGCGCACTCACGGCGCACCGCCTAGCGGCGCCTGCGCCACCTCCGCTTGTGGAGTCCTTCTAGGTAGGCGGTCTGCGCTTTGCACATACCGTGGAGGCCCGTTCCCTCTGGCGCGTTGCCCATCGCGTTGGAGAAGCTGTGGGCTTCTGGCACTCCCACATCGTCCGAAAGCGCACGAAACGTCTTGTTCCGCCATTGCTGCCAGACGTTGGGATCGAAGTGCTCTCGACCGCGGTCCACGATGACTCGTCCTTCTCGGATCGCTTGCTTGAGCACCACCCGGCGTGAGTGGTCGCCGCGCCACGCCCAAAGGACGATCAGCGCGCCCGCCGCAAACATTCCCGCCGGGACCGCTGCCCGGAGCCAAAGCGAGTCCGACGCATTCGTGCTGAGGGCGCTCGTCCACGCTATCGCTCCCAGCATGAGCCCGATGCCAAGTCCGGCGACGATATTGCGCTGCGTGTCGTCGAGCGTGGGAAGTTCGGGCATCCGCATGGATTGAGCCGCCTTATACCGGCCTCAAGGCGTGGGAGGAGGCTACCGCACGCCTCTACAGGGAGGGTATAAGTGTGACGTAGGTCACACTTCTAGGCGGTGGAGGCCCCTAACCTCCCCCGTCGTTGCCACAAACTGCCGAGTCGTCCTGACATCGGATGAGGACGAGCGGGGGACCCACTGCCAGGTAGCCACTGACCTGGACGGGGCGAATCAGCGGCTGATGCCGCCGTAGCGCCCGTTTGCGACGCGCTCCAAGCGCTTCGTCGCGGCCGCGAGCCCGACAGCTAACCCCGTAGGCGGAACACGAAAGGAGGCCCCCACTTGTTGAGGGCACACGAGGATCTGTACGTCCGCCTTGCGCGCGTAGCGCGTCGAGTGCGCAGCGCGCGCTCCGCCCACGCACCCGCTGTGCTCGTCAAGCTCAGTCTGTTTGTCAGCTTGACGCTTACGCTTGCGGTCGTCATCAGCACAACCCATACGGCGCAAGGCGCGCTCGGGCTTACCTCTGGAAGCAGTCCGCGAGGCGCGGTTTCGCCGATCCCTGGACCGGTCGTGCGCCCGAGCGTGCGGCTCGTCGTCTCGCGCGTCCACCTCAACGCGCTGCAAGACCGCGCCGTGCACGTTCACGGCAGGCTCGTTCCTGCGCTCGGCGGGCTCGAGGTGTCCTTGCAAGCACGCGAACGCGGGCATTGGCACCCAGTTGGTCATGGCTTCACCGGGAACCGCGGCCGTTTCGCGCTGCGGTACGTGCCGCGCGCGCCGTCGACGGTCGCGATGCGCGTCGTCGCCGACGGCAAATCCCGATCGCTTGGACTGCTCAACGTCTACAGGGTGGTCGACGCGTCGTACTACGGAGGGGGAGGGTCGCTTGCCTGTGGTGGAGAGCTCACGAGCTCGACTCTCGGCGTCGCGAACAAGACGCTCCCCTGCGGAACGCTCGTCACGCTCCGCTACGGCGGCCGCACGGTTCGCGTCCCAGTGATCGACCGTGGACCGTACGTCCCCGGCCGCGAATTCGACCTCACGGAAGCGACGAAGCAAGCGCTCGGCTTCCCCGGCCTCGGCTCCGTTTGGAGCAACCGTTGAAAGCGCGCCGCCGCGCGGGATGCGGCACCCGGGGCGCCGCGCGCGCGGCGCCCCGATAGGTTTCATCGTTCCGTCGAGCCCATTTTCCTGCCTTGTCAGCGCGATCCATCGACGCTCTCCCTACCACGCGTGGGCGTGCTCAAACTGCACGTGCCCTTGAGGACCTCGCGCGACTCGCTACGTTGGGTGAAACGTCATGACCTACGTGATCAACGAGCCCTGCGTCGACGTCAAGGACGCCACCTGCATCGAGGTGTGTCCTGTCGACTGCATCCACCCAACGCCCAACGAGCCGGGGTTCGAGGAGGTGCGCCAGCTCTACATCGACCCCGAGGAGTGCATCGACTGCGACGCGTGCGTCGAGGTCTGCCCGGTGGACGCGATCACGCCCGAGGACGCGGTGCCCGCCGAGTGGCAGCGCTTCATCGAGGTCAACGCGGCCTATTTTCGCGACGGCGGCGCCTAGCCCGTTCCCCAGCGCGCGCCGGGCGCGCCGGTAAATTCATCGTGTGAGTGGCAGCGAGTCCCTGAGTCTGCGGGGCGCGGGTGATCCGCCGGGCCCCGCTCAGCACGAGCGGCTCGTGGCCCACCTCGACGTCGACGCCTTTTACGTGTCCGTCGAGTGCGAGCGACGACCCGAGCTGCGGGGCAAAGCCGTCGTGGTCGCGGGCTCGGGCCCGCGCGCGGTCGTAACGACGGCGAGCTACGAGGCGCGGCGCCACGGCGTCGGCTCGGCGATGCCTGCAAGCCGAGCGCGTCGGCTCTGCCCGCACGCGATCTTCATCGCGCCCGACTTCGCCACCTACAGGGAGCGCTCGCGTGAGCTAATGGCGATCGTGCGCGCCGGCGCCGAGTGCGTCGAGGTGGTGGGACTCGACGAGGCCTACCTCGAGCTCACGCCGCTCTCCTTCCCACACGCCGCGATGCGCCGCCTCGTCGCGCAGATCAAGGAGGCGACCGGCCTCACCTGCTCCGTCGGGATCGGCCCGAACAAGCTCGTTGCAAAGGTCGCCTCCGATGCCGAGAAGCCCGCCGGCTTCGTCGTCTTGACGCGCGAGGAGGCCTGCACGCGCTTCGCCACCGCGCCGCCCGCGATCCAGCCCGGAATCGGGCCGAAGACCGCGGCGCGCCTGCGCGAGCTCGGGCTAGTAACGCTCGGCGCGCTCGCCGGCGCCGACGAGGTCCTCCTCGTGCGCCATTTCGGGGCCAGAATGGGGCGCGCGCTTCGCCGGCGTGCGGCCTTTCATCACGACGACGAGGTCGCGTCCGTGCGGAAGGTCGTCTCCGAGTCGCGCGAGCGTACCTTCGACATCGACATCGCCGACCACGCCGAGCAGGCGGCGATCCTCGAGCGCATGGCTGCAGAGCTCTGCGCGAGCCTTGCGAAGCACGATCGTCGCGGGCGCACGATCGCGATCAAAATCCGGCTCGATGACTTCTCGACGATCACGCGGGCGCGCACGCTGGAGCAAGCCACGCGGGAACCCATCCGCGTCGCCGCCGTCGCGACCGAGCTCCTTCGCAAGTACGCGCCGCAGCGACCCGTCCGCTTGCTCGGCGTCCGCGTCGCCGGATTCGATGAAGGCGGAGGCGGCGGCGGCGAGGCTTCGCAGGAATCCGCCGAAGCGCCTGCAGATGTCGATCAGCTCGCGCTGCCGCTTGCGCCCGCTATAGGGTTGCCACGATGACAGTCGTCAAGGCCGGCGAGATCGAGCTCAGCTATGAGCGGATCGGCACTGGACCACCGCTGCTCATGATCATGGGATTAGGGGGGACCTTCGCGCACTGGGACGATCGCTTCCTCGCGGACCTCCGGCGCGACTACGAACTGATCATCTACGACCATCGCGGCGTCGGCGCATCGAGCCGCGTCGAGGAGCCGTTCACGATGACGCAGCTCGCAGCGGACGCGGCCTCTCTGCTCGGAGCGCTCGAGATCGAGAGCGCCCATGTATTCGGCTTCTCGATGGGCGGGATGGTCGCCCAGGAGCTCGCGCTGGCGCACCCGCAGCTGATCGAGAGGCTGGTGCTCGCGTCGACCTACTGCGGAGGCGTCGAAAGCACGCGTTCGCGCTCCATGCTGCTCAAGCGGCTCGCCGAGGCGGCGGCGAGCGGAGACAGGGCGCTTGCCGTTCAGCTCGCGTGGGAAATCAACGTCTCACCGGAGTTCGCCAAGGATGAGCGTGCCCGCGAGCGCTTCCTCGAGATCGCGAAGCACCGCCGCGTCGCCCTCGCCGTATTTCAGGAGCAGTTGCGCGCGATCGCAGGCCACGACACGAGCGAGAGACTGCCATCGCTGACGCTGCCCACGCTCGTGATCCACGGCACCGCGGACGAGATGGTTCTGGTCGAGAACGGCCGCCTCATCGCGCGGCTGCTTCCGAACTCTCGGCTCGAGATCCTCGAGGGCGCGGGCCACCTCTTCTTCTGGGAAATGCCCGACCGCGCAGCCGAGCTCGTGCGCGCACACATCAGCGGCCCGACCCGCCATCTCGCGCTCGGGCACGCCGATTCGGCCTAAGCTTTCCTGCATGATCGGCTCAATCGTCGCCGCCGGCCCGCCGTTGGCAGACACCGCGACGGGAGTCGGCATCCCGCTTGCGCTCGCGGCCGGCCTCGTGTCGTTCCTCTCGCCGTGCGTGCTCCCGCTCGTACCTGGGTATATCTCGACGGTCGCGGGGGTGGCGCCGGCGGACCTCGAGCACGCCGGGGCGCGACGCCTGCTCGGTCCGAGCCTGCTGTTCGTCGCGGGGTTCTCGATGGTCTTCATCCTGCTCGGCCTCGTCGCGACACGTGTGGGAGCGACGCTACACGCGCATATCGGCACACTCCGGCTCGTCGGCGGCGTGCTGATCATCCTCATGGGCATCGCCTTCCTCGCGATGCCGTTCGTGCGCTTTCTCAACTTCCAGTGGCACTCCCAACGGCTCCTGCAACTCGCCAGTCGCGGTAGCCCGCTCGCGGTGGGGGCGGCATTCGCGATCGCGTGGACGCCGTGCACGAGCGTCACCCTGGGCGCGATCCTCACGGAGGCCGCCGTCTCGAGCTCTGCGGTACACGGGGCGCTGCTACTCGCCGTCTACTCCGCCGGCCTCGCGATCCCGTTTCTCGCGATCGCGTTCGCCTTCGAGCACATGACGCGCGCGCTCGCGTTGTTTCGACGCCACTTTCCGGTGATCATCGGCGCCGGCGGCGCGATCCTGATCGTGCTCGGCGTGCTAATCGTCACCGGCGAGTTCACCGTCCTCAACAACTACGTGCAGAACAGCGGCTTCACCGGCGTCTGAGCAAACCCGCCGCGCGTCGCAAGGGATTGGGGGCGCGACGACGAAAGGTACGCGAGAAACCCGCTGCTTCGCGTGTCGGGAAGGCCCGCGAAGCTTCTGCAGCACTCCTGGACATAAGCGGGACACGCAAACGGCTCGGTGCGCCCACTCCGAGCCGTTTGCACGTTGGGGCGCTGCTCAGGCCACAGGGAGCCGCTCGCGCTGGCGCTCGCGAAAGCGCTGTTCCCAGGCGCGCTGGTTGCGACGCGCGTCGATGACGAACGGTGAGATCGCGATGCCCTTGACGATCATGCGATTGATCGCCGCCTCGGCGCGCGGCAACGGACGCATCACGTCGAGAAACAGCACCGCACGCAGCTCGTCGGTGTCGTTCCACACCTCGTGCTCGTAGGTGTCGTCGAAGACCATGCTCTCGCCTTCTTCCCAGTGGCGTGTCTCTTCACCCACGCGGATTCGGCAGGCCTCCTTGGCGGTCGGCACGATCAACCCGAGGTGGTAGCGCAGCACACCCTTGTAGGGGCCGCGGTGAGCGAGGATGTGCTTGCGCGGGGAGAGGATCGAGAACATCGCCGTGACCATGCCGGGGATCTGCTCGACGAGCGCCGTCGTGGTGGGGCACAGCTCGGTCACGAGATCCGTCTTGAAGCCGTAACCGTAGAGGAAGAGCGTCTTCCAGCGATCGTCGTCGGTGATCTCGATCTGATCCTTCGAGATGTCCTGGAAGTTCGGGAGCGCGTCGTGGTCGACGAGCACATGCTCGAGCTCCGCGCGGATCTCCTTCCAGTGCGCCTCGATGTTGGTGGCCCAGGGAAAGCGCTCCACCGCGAAGAAGGCGCTATCGCCAACCAGCGAGCGCTCGCCGACGAAGCGCTCCACGGGGCCCAGCGCACATTCGCCCGCCGAGATCGTGAACTCGACCGCGCGCTGCCACAGGCTTCTCTCGCTCGTGCCCATCTGGGGACCTCGGTACGGCCGGTACCTTACCGGCCGTCCGGATCCTAAGCTGCCTCGCGGAGCGCCGCGAGCTCGGGCGAAGCGGCGAGCCGCTTGAGCGCGCGCTGCTCGAGCTGCGATGCGCGCTCGGCGGAGAAGCCGAGCCGCTTGCCGATCGCCGTCAGCGTCTGGGGCTCCTCGCGTCCGGTGCCGAAGCGCAATGTGAGCACAGTGCGCTCGGTATCCGGGAGCTGCGCGATCGCGCGATGCACGATGCGCTCACGCTCGTTGTCCCATGCCGTGCTCTCGGGCGTCTCCTGCTCGGCCGGCAACAGCTCGCCGAGCGTCGTGTCGCCATCCTCGCCGACCTGCTGGTCGAGGCTCACGAGTGCGGAACGCTGGTGGTGGACCTCCTCGATCTCCTCGACCGTAAGTCCAGCCTCCTTCGCGATCTCCTCGAGCGTTGGCTCGCGTCCGAGACGCACCGACATCTCACGTTCGATGCGCCCGATCTTGCGCGACCGCTGCGCTACATGAACGGGCAGGCGGATCGTGCGCGCCGAGTTCTCGAGGCCGCGCTGAATCGCCTGGCGAATCCAGAGCGTGGCATAGGTGGAGAAGCGAAAGCCCTTGCGCCAATCGAACTTCTCCGCAGCGCGGATCAGCCCCACCATGCCCTCCTGCACTAGGTCGGCAAGGGGGAGGCCCTGGTTCTGGTAGCGGCGCGCGTTGGAAGCGACGAGCCGAAGGTTCGAGTTGATCATCAGTTCCTTCGCCTTCAGATCGCCTCGCTCGATGCGCTTTGCAAGCTCGATCTCCTGTTCGGGCGTGAGCAGCGGGTAGCGCCGGGAATGCGCGAGCAGCTGGTCGACCGACTCCGGGATGAAGTCCTCCTCGGGCGCGCTCGCGAGCGGCTTCGTCGCAGCGCTCGGCGCCGCCTCGGCCTCTACCGAGTCCAAATCGGCCTCGGACGCAGCCAAGGCGCCATCCTCGGGCTCGTTTGCGGCCCGCTCGGGCGTCTCGTCAATGGGTGTATCTAGGTCTTGGGGGCTCATGAACATGCCTCTAATCCGATTCTTGTAGTCGGAATTGTAGACCCCGGTAGTTGCTTTGTCAACCACTTATTCGCTCAAATGGCCATTGGACTTTTGGGGGCGTTTTGCAGTTTCGAC
This sequence comes from uncultured bacterium, assembly GCA_963768005.1. Lineage (GTDB taxonomy): Bacteria > Actinomycetota > Thermoleophilia > Solirubrobacterales > Solirubrobacteraceae > Palsa-744. The sequence continues at coordinate 49,302 of CAVYGD010000004.1, read as the reverse complement.
ATAAGTACGGTCGATTCCCCCTTTTCCCGGCCGGCTTTGCGTTGAGGCCACAAACGACGGAGACGCGGGGGACTGCTCCACGAACTCATGGTGACCTCTACTTCTAATACCCCGCTAAACCCGCGAGCGGGCCTTTTGGCGCGCCCGCGGCCTCGAATCGCGCCTTCGCGGCCGCGATCTTCCGACAACCGCACGGGAAAGCCCTTTGGCCCTCGCGAGCGGCTAAGCTCGCGCTCGTGAGCGCAGACCTCTCGGGCCGAGTGATAGCCGTGACCGGAGCCTCCTCGGGGATCGGCGAGGCGACCGCCCTCGCGTGCGCTAAAGCCGGAGGCGCGGTGGCGCTGGCGGCGCGGCGCACAGAGCGCATCGAGGCGCTCGCGGAGCGCATCAAGGGCGAGGGGGGGAACGCGATCGCCGTCACGACGGACGTCGGCGACGAGGATCAGGCGCACGCGTTCATCGAGCGCGCGCATGCCGAGCTCGGTCGCGTCGATGTGCTCGTCAACAACGCCGGCGTAATGCTGCTCGGCCCGATCGAAGGCGCGCCGACCGAGGAGTGGCGGCGGATGATCGCCGCGAACGTCTTCGGTGTCCTCTACTGCACGCACGCGGCGCTGCCGCTGATGCGGGAGCAGGGGACGGGGCACATCGTCACGATCAGCTCCGTCGCGGGCCGAACCGTGCGCGTGGGCTCAGGCGTGTACAACCTCACGAAGTGGGGGATAGGCGCGTTCTCCGACTCCCTGCGTCAGGAGATGGCCGAGCACGGGATTCGCGTCACGCTGATCGAGCCCGGCATGGTGGCAACGGAGCTCGCGTCGCACAATCGCCCGGAGGTGCTCGAGCAGATCCGCGGGCGCTTCGGGGGCGTCACGCCGATGCAGGCCGAGGACATCGCGGACGCGATCCTGTTCGCGATCGGACGACCGCCGCACGTCGACGTCAACGAGGTGCTCGTGCGGCCGACCAACCAGCAGGGCTAGCGGCCGCTCGCCTCACGTGTAAGCGGGGGGCGGCGCCGGATTGGTGCGCACGCCGGTGATGAGGTCGAGGAGCGCCTGCGGGCTGGTATCGCCGAGCACGCGGATCCGCGGCAGGCGGTAGGGATCGAGCGCGGGGAGGCCCAACCGGGTACCACGGTCGTCGAGCCCACGAATCCCGCCGCCTTGACTTCCGCGACGACGGCTGCGTCGTAGTGGCCGGAGGGGTAGCAGAACCAGTTGACCGGGACGTGGTAGCGGCGTTTGAGCTCTTCGCGCGCGACGGTGACCTGGTAGTGCAGCGCGCTTGGCGAGAGCGCGGTGAGTTCGGCGTGGCTGTACCCCTGCGTGTCGAGCTCCCAGCCGGCCGCGATGAGCTGCTGGATCTGCGCTTCGCTCATGCCGCCTTGCGATGGCGGAAGGCCGCTCAGCTGCAGATTCTCGACGCCCACCCAGCCGTAGCGGCGTAGAACGGGGAACGCTTGCGTGTACTGCGTTTGGTAGCCGTTGTCGAAGCTCAGGACGATCGGCTTGCCGGGGGGCAGTGGCGCCCCTTCGCGCCAGTAGGCGAGCAGCTCGTCCATCGTCACGGCGTGGTAGCCAGCTTCGTGGAGCGCGCTCATTTGCGCCGCGAACTCGCTCGGCGAGACGTAGAGCCCTGGGAAGGGCGCCCCCGCGGGCGGTTCGTTTATCACGTGGTACATGAGGATCGGCACCGCTGCGCTGCCGGGCGGTCCCCGGCGCACCGAGGTTGCCGTCGAGCGCTCGCGATCGCCGGCGGCGGGGTGGCCGGCCGCGTGGTGCACGTGAAGCGCCGTGACCCTCGCGGCCACGGAGCCGCCCTTGGAGCTGCTCCCGCCCGAGATCGCGAGCGAAGCCGCAACCACGACGACGACCGCGGCGAGCGCGAGCAGCGCGAGCCCGATGCGGCGCCGGCGCCGCAAGCCGCTGCTGCGCGCCTCCTGGCGGCGCGTGAGCCGGTAGGGATCAAACGGCTCCTGATTGCTCATCGCGCGTCTCGCGGGTCGCTCGACACCACTGGGAGGCTACCGCGAGCACCAGGCGCCGCAAGGCGCTCCTCGACGGCCGTCGCCGAACGCTAGTAATCGGCTCTGGGGCGCGCGATAATCGGTTCGTGGCGATCCAGGCGGAGAGGGACGCACACGCACGCGCAGCCGCGATCGTGGCTAGGATCTCGCGCGCGCAGGCGGCGGGGGAGATGGCGGCGGAGATGGAGTCCCACGTCGCCGCGTTCGAGCGCATCTCGGAGCGCTCGCACGCCGAGATCGTCGAGGGTCTGCAGCGCAGCCTCGCGCGCTGGTCCCGCTTTCTGGTGACCGGCGCGATGCCGCCCGACAGCAGCTTCGACCCGCTGCGCGAGTGGGCGCGCACACGGGCGGCGGAGGGCATCCGTCTCGAGGACCTGCTGCGGTCCTTCGCGCTCGCGCACCAGCTCGGATGGCAGCTGCTGCGGCGCAATGCGCGAAGCGACGAGTCGGACGCCCTGCTCGAGCTCGCTGGGCTGATCGCGGAATACCACGACCAGGTTTCCGCGATCGTGACCGAGACCTACCTCGGGGAGCGCGAGATCCTCGTCTCGGAGGTCGAGCGCGGTGCGCGAAGCCTGCTCGATCGGCTCTGCGGAGAGGAGCCGCTGAACGCTTCCGAGCGCGAACTCGCGGAGCGACTCGGCGTGCCGCTCGAAGTCGCGTACAGGCCGTTTGCGATCGTGGTCCCCGGCAGCTTTCGCCACCAGCAAGCGGCGCTCGCAGCGCGCATGCGCTCGGACTACAGGGGGCTCGCCGTGACCGAGGGCGATTCCGTCGTCGGCCTCACGTGGCATCCGCTCGACGTCGCAGACGTGGGCGTTAGCGCAAATGTGCTGCTCGTGCTCGGCGAGAGCGAGCCGCGCGGAGAGCTCTCGCGCGCCCGCGAAGACGTCGCGGTGCTCGCCGACCACGGCCGTAGGCACGGCCTGCTCGGACGCATCGAGCCTCGGGACCACGCGCTCGAGATCATCATCGGGCGCTCGCCGCGATTGACGGAGCGCATGCGCGACCAGGTGCTCGCGCCGCTCTCGGGCGAGGACCATGCGGAGCTCGTGCGCACGCTTCGCGAGCTCGTCCGCTGGCGCTTCGACCGCAACGCCGCAAGCGCGGCGTTGCACATCCACCGCAATACGCTCGCCTACCGCTTGCGCCGGATCGAAGCGCTTACGGGCCTCGACCTCGGCAGCCCACGCGACCTCGCGTGCGTATACGTCGCCCTCGCCTCGGCCGACGAGGCCTGATCTCACACGCCCACTTGTGCATGTGCACAACGCCGCCCGACGAAGTTCGGCGTGGCGTCGTTGCGCCGCGCCACTCGGCGCGAGCACAATAGGCTCGCCGGCGCAGACGCGTCGTGCTGGACGGCAGTAGTTCGGAGCTCAGCTGGGGCGTCAGGTCTGGCGGGGCCCGACGGGGAAGGAGATCGACAATGGATTCATCGACGCTTCGCGCGGCCTCGCGGCCCATCGTGCGTACAGGGCTGCACACACGGCGTTTGGGAGTACTCGTGGCGGCGCTCGCCGCGTTCGCGGCCGCCGCGTTGCCGGCTGCCGCCCAGGCGGAACCACCGGTCAACGTCGAATTCATGCCCGGCTACGTCTCGCCGGGAACACCGGAATCGCTGAACAAGGTGGGCGTCATCAAGGTCGGGCAGCCAAGCGCGAGGAACGTCCTCGTGCTCGAGCCGGGGACCTCGGCTGCGGGCGCGTACTTCGTCCCGTTCGCAAAGTGGGTCGCCGAAAACGTCCCTGGCTGGCAGGTCTGGGCGGTGGTCCGACGCGAGAGCCTGCTCGAGGATCAGTCCGAGCTCAACCTCGCCAAGGAAGGCAAGGCGAGCGCCGAAGAAGTCTTCAACTACTACCTCGGCTGGATCAGCAACCCGAAGATCGAACACCACCTCGAACTGAACCAGAACGCTGACACGTTCGCGAAGCAGTGGGGGATGAAGGTGGCGGTCGAAGACCTCCACCACGTGATCGAAGCCGCGCACAAGCTCGGCGGCGCCGTCGTGCTCGGCGGGCACTCGCTCGGCGGCTCGGTCGTGACTGCATATGCGACGTGGGACTTCGGCGGCAAGCCCGGCGCAGACGGCCTCTCGGGGCTCGTTTACGACGACGGCGGCTCGGGGGTCACCTCAGTGAGCGAAGAAAAGGCGAAGGAAGAACTGAAGAAGCTCGAAGAAGGCTCACCGTGGCTCTCCTTTGGCGGCATCCCGGCGCCGTTCGCGGGGCTCTTCATCGTCACAGGTTCCGCGGCGACGCAGATCGCGCCAACGGAACTGTCGCTCGCGGACACCTCCCCGATCGTGCCCGCGGACCTCAAGCCGCCGTGCAAGACGGCGACGAACGAAGCGCAGCTCGGCTTCGGGGTGAACGTAGAAACCTCGCCCGAATCGCTCGTCGCCGCACAGGCGCATGTCGGCCATCTCGTGCTACCGCCCCATCCGGAAGAAGAAACGTGCACCTGGTCCAGCGAAGGTGCGCTTACTCCGTTGCACCGTTACGCGGAAATGTTCTACGGCCAGGGCATCCTCGGTGAGGACGGCGCAGAGTGGTACTTCCCGGATCGCCTCACGATCGACACGGACGCGGTCGACGAGGGCAACGAAAACCCCGCGCAGAAGGTGCTCGAAGAGGAAGCGACCGAGGGCCACAACCTGCCCAAGAACCTGAAGATCCTTGCGATCGACAGCGAACTGGACAAGAAGCTCATCGCTCCTCGGGCAACGCTGATCGCGGCAGAAGTGCTCGCAGAACAGTCGGGCATCCCGAAGTCGAACCTGACGCTGATCAACGCCGAAGAAACGTATGCGCACAACGATCCCGCGGGTGCGTTCCCGAAGAACGTCTTCTTCGAAGCGCTCGTGCCCTACCTCAAGGGCCTCACGGTGCAGACGAAGGAACTGAAGAACTGGACGCTCTCGGGCTCGCTCACGCCGAGGCGGATCAACCAGCCGATCACGCTGCCGGGTGGATCGACGTTCAACGGCAGTCTGGAACTGAACACGCAAACGGGCGCGGGCGCGGTCGAAGGGAACATCTTCGTGCCGCCGTTCAGCTCGACGTTGCGGATGTTCGGGCTGCTGCCGACGACCCTCGGCTTGACGATCACGCAGGTGGGATCGATCAAGGGCACGATCGCGGCGAGCGAAACGGTGCCCGGCGACGAGACGATCACGGTCCCGACGAGCGTCAACATCGGCGTGACCTCGGTGGGCATCCTCGGCCTGAAGATCCCCGTGAGCTGCGCGACGATCGAACCGGTGTCGCTGCACCTCACCGACACGCTCACGCCCGAAGAACTCGAGAAGGGCTGGAAGTTCGCGGGCAAGGTGTCGCTGCCGCTCATCGCGTGCAAGGAACGCGGCCTCCTGGGCGCGCTCTTCGGCCTCGTTCTGAGCGGCTTCTTCACGGGGCCTGAAAGCTCCTACTCGATCAACATCAGCGAACCGTAGGGGACGGGCTCGCATCTGGAGGAAGGGAACCCGCGCCCCGGCTTCGACCGGGGCGCGGGTCCTCTACGGTTAGCCACCGCGGCCGCAAGCGCGGCCGACCGTGCCCACGGTTCGTTCCAGAGTTGGAGGTGGAGGATGGCGCTCGAGCAAGCGAGAATCGGACACGTCGTGACGGCGCAGATGGAGGCGCTTGTACGCGACTACGGGAAGCACGAGGACGCCGAGATCGGCGCCGTCATTTCGATCGTCGAGGTCGTGCGGCCCCAGGGCGAGGAGCTTCGCTCAGAAGTGAGGACGCGCTTCAACATCCCCGACCCCTACCGCGTGATCGGGCTGATGCGCACAGCCGAACAGCAGGTGCTGCCGACGTTTCGACGCGACTAGCCGCTGGCCGCGACGGGCGGAGAGTAGCGTGCCGCCGCGGACAAGCGCGACGGCCACGGCGCCCGCTATGGGCGCCGAGACGGGACGGATGGCGATTGTTAAGGCGCCCCCGGCCGGAGGAGACCGGAGCAGCGGGGGCGCGCTCCCAACTCATTCCTTGCGGGGCAGCGAGTCTACGACGAGCGGCAGCCGAAGTCGAGACCGCGTCCGCTTTCTCTTTGCGCTGCTTCCGGCCTCGAGTCAAGCCGACTTCGATCGACCTACCACCGTTGCGCTACGTGATCGCTGCCGGCGCAACTGCAGCGCGCTGGCGCGTTCTATGTCCGACACACCGCCTCCGGGGAGGGAGGGAAGGGCGACGGGGTCTTTGGCATTTGGCCCCGTCGCCCAACTAAATTTGCCTCCCGTTCCCCCGGCTCAGAGCGCCTCCTTCGAAGCGCGGGGCCTCCTTGTCAAGCGGAGTCGGCGTCGCTGGCGCCGCGCTGGTGCGCGCTTAGCTTCTCGGGAAGCGCATCGATCGCCTCAAGCACGGTTCTGACGCCCCCGGCTGTAGCCGTGTCAAGCCGGTCGAGGATCACCGCCGTGTGTTCTTCCACCAGCGCCATTTGGGCGTTATTCGACACCTGCAGCACGGGCAGCGCGACGAGCTGGATGAATGTCTGCGCCAGCCACGCGACAAGCGCGATGAGCGAGACCTTGATGATGACTGAAGGGAAGAACGACGCCAGCCCGAGCGTCCCCTTGAGCACTTCGGTGTCGAACGCCGTTAGCACTGCCGGCAGGCTGCACAGCGCGAGCACGACGCAGACCCAGAAGAACGCCATCGAGCCGAGGACGGCTGGCACGATCACCGCCACCTTGTTGTTGAAGCCGTGGACCTCTCCGTTTGCCTTGCGTAGCTCGACGTTCAGCTTCGCAGCGCAGGCTACGTGCTCGTGCCTCGAGCGCAGCGAGTGGGGTGCCATCCGCGCAGGGGGCCCTGCGACCCCCTCGGCTGTTACTGGCGCGTGCCCCAATGGCTCGGTCTGCGTCGATTCCGGCATCAGCAGCTGACTGCTGATTTCTACCGCCAGCCACGGACGCCCAAGCTGTCAATCGCCCTGCGTCGCCTTGAGTCGACCCGCAATCGGATGACTAAACTCCCGCCGCATGCATGGTGCCCTGTTGCATACTCGCCACCGGCGGCTGATGGTTCGGGCGATCGCGGCCGTGGTCATCCTGCTGGCAGTTACAGCGGGTAGTGGCGTCGGCCTCGCTCTTGGTTCCCTCGTGGGCTGCGTGATCTTTTTCGGTAGCTTCGTGCGCTTGAACTGACCCACCGCTCGGCAGCGCGAGCAGCGCGCTGGGCGACGGCTCAGCCGGCGTCGCGCCAACCCCGTGAGCGGCCCTCAGCGACCAAGACGCTTCCGACCGCGACACGGCGTAGAGTCTCAATCCCGCAAGGAATGAGTTGGGAGCGCCCTCGGTTTCTGGTCTCCTCCTGAATCGGGGGCGCGCTTATGCGCGGACTAGACTCGCCGCATGATCGACGCCGAGACTGGAGAGGTCACCTGCGATGAGTGCTTGCGATCAACTGCACCCAGCGAGGACGCTGCCAGACAGGCTCATTGGCTGATGGAAGTCAACGCGAGTGCGCCGCCAAACCGGCACTTCTGCCCGGAGTGCGCTGATCGCCATTGGGCCCGGCGCTCAAACTAGCTCACTACCTACCAACGGGTAAAGGGCCGGTTTCAATTGGATGGCGCCGCGGTTCGTAGCTGTAGGTAACGGCGCAGGGCTATGCCTGCCCAGATCAGCTCGACGACGCCGAAGGGCCAGGTACCTGCAAGGAATCCGTAGCTGCTCGACAGCACGCACCCGCAGGCGAACGCTAGGACGAACCGCGGGCCACGGTGCTCGAGCGCGTACATCAGCATCATGAATGTGAGGACCACTACGCCGAAGACGGTCAGCATGCGCGTAGGCTAGCCCGCTACGGCAACCGTCTCGGCCGGTATCCAAACGTAGTTGCTCAAGGGGGTCGCGTCTGGCACCACCCGGCTCGCCGGCATCGCCGTCGTCGCGGTCCAAACTGGCTACGAGCGCACAATGGGTAGCGGGTCAGTTTGAGCCGTTGCGGTTCGCTACCGATACGAAACTCGATGGTCACGCTCCCCAAGGCGGTCGTACGCGGCGCAGCGCTTGTCATCGGCGGGCTCATCAGCTTTGCGTTGACGAACCCGCACGTCGGGGCTGGGATGGTCGCTGTCGGCGTGATCTGGATGATGCGGGGCGTGCGTCCACAGGACTAGTCGAGCAGCGGAACTGCTCGATACGTGGGCTTCCCGACGATGCCTCGACTGCGAGCGTCGGCGTCCACCTCATCCACTACAACTTCGGCCGTGCTCACCGCAGTCACGCCGATCCGTCGCCGCGGGCTCCGGCGATGGCTGCTGGTGTGGCAGACGACATCTGGACGCCTGCCGAGATCGTTGCGTTGGCGCGTTAAGCCGTTACTTGTGTTAGCCGGATTCGTCGTTGTGCTGCCGCTCGCAGGCTGCGGTTCAGCGGCGCCGAGCGGAAAGCCGACGACCGGAGAAATAGAACGAGCCGTGCACACCAGCGCCGAACGCGCGCACGAGGGTCCGTTGAGCGGCGCAAGATGCAGCGCGGTGACGAGTACTACTTGGGTCTGCCTGGTCCGATACGCCGACGGTCGACGTGAGCTGAAGCACGTCGCATGGAATCGGATGTCGGGCGGTGCTGCGAATCGTGGACGGGACGTGGCGACTGCTCGGCAGTCGGTGGCTCTGGCACTACGGCGCCGTCAAAGCCGCACCAGCTGCAGTTGACGCGCTCCGACATGCCTTGCAGCTATTTCCGCCGTGGGGCCCGAATCAAACCGCACGTCCTAGAGATCGTGGGCGGCAGGGACGGCGAGCAGCACGGCGCGTTGCCAGGGGCGGGTCCCTAGAGAAAGTTGTTACCGGTCAACACATAGAGGAAGGGGACGAACGGCACGATCACCGCGATGCCCCAGGCGAAGCGCGCGATCAAGCCGAGGTCCGAGCGCAATACGAGGTTGATCCAGATGAGGATCACGGCGACGGGATGCAGGATGCATAACAGGAGTTCGATGATCTTCTTCATCGCCTCAACGTTATCCAACGCGGGCAGCGCTGACCTGCGCTAGGGGCTAATCCGTGGTAGCCCCAGCCATTCTGAAGACGGGCGCGTGGACACTGTGTCAGTTTGCACAAACAACGGGTAGTGCATCACTTTGCCCAAATGCCCCCAGCTGCAGGGGTTTAGGGCGCAGAGCGGAAGGAATTGCGGTGCCCGACCAGATCCGGCTTCCCGCGGACGAAGTCCTCGCCGAGCAGGCCTACTTGGTAGCGCGTGGAGTCCGTCCGCTCTCGCTTGCTGGGCATTGTCAACTGCTCGTCGACGGGTCTACGCTTCTGTTGCGCGTGGCGACGCATCTTGAGCGCTATTCGATCGCGAACGTGGTGCCGTTCGTGGTCGATCACGGCGATGGTGTAGTGAGCTACGGCTACTCCGGCGCCCACTGGGCACTCGACCTCTATGAGTGGGCGGTGAAGAACCCGTTCGTACCCCAGGAACAACGTCATCGGATCATCGGCTTACTCCTGGGATACGGCGCGCCCGCCATCGCTCGTTACGAGCAGGACGGCTCAGGCAGGCGTTTCTCAGCCGCTAATGGGTCCCACGGATCAGGCGCCAATCGACCGCACGCTGGCAATGGGAGCGCGGCGGGAATGTTTCCCCGACGCTGAGCGCTTACCAACGCGTTCTCAAAGAGAATCGGGAACCGCGCCGCGAGCGTCGCTATCCACTTCACGCGCTACAACTTCTTCCGTGCTCATGACAGCCTCGCCAACCCGTACCCGCGGACCCCGGCGATAGCCGCTGGTGGGGCAGACCACAGCTGAACGCCTGCCGAGATCGTTGCGATCGCGAATTAAGCCATTGCTTGTCTTAGCTGGCTTCGTCGTCCTGTTGCCGCTCGCAGGGTGCGGTTCGGCGGCGCCGACTGTAAAGCCGACCACCGGAGAAATAGAACGAGCTGTGCGCGCCAGCGCCGAACGCGCGCACGAAGGTCCGCTGAGCAGCGCAAGATGCCGCGGGGTGACGAGTACTGCTTGGGTCTGCCTGGTGCGATACGCCAACGGCCGGCGTGAGCTGAAGCGCGTCGGGTGGAATCAGAGCGACGACTCGACAGACATCTCGGAAGTCAGGCGCTTGCGCTCAAACTGAGACGCTACCGCACAACGGGTAGTGCATCATTTTGAATCGAGTGGCGCTGGTGTCGCTGGTAGCCTCTGATTCGTGTCCGGTGCTAGACCGAAACGCCCAAGAGATCCCAGCCAGCTAGGCAAGCTAGTAGTCGATTTGGCGACCGGTGAGGCTACCGAGGCTCAGCCGTCGCCCGCGCAGGCCAACGGCCGAGTTGGCGGCCTGATCGGCGGTAAGGTCCGCGCCGATAAGCTCACGGCCGTTAGACGCTCAGAGATCGCGCGTAAGGCTGCTCAAGCGCGCTGGGCGAACAAAACCGCCCGCTAATCAGCGCTTTTTCAGCGCCTTTGGGCGCTGATGTGCAAACGTCCAGCCCGCGTGTTGCGTTGCCGTAGGGTGATACACTGACCGGTACGCGTCGAATGCGGAGGGCTTGGGATTCGAACCCAATCGCCGCCTTGTCAGACGGGTCACCAGCGTCGCAGGCTGGCCCCAACACCATCGTTAGGACGCCCTCCGATGTTCGGCCAAAGTCTATCAAAGACTAGCTGGCCCAAAGCCGCACCGCCAAGTGTTCCAGACTGAGGTGCGGCTTTGGGGGTTTTACGTCGCCCCCAGCCCCAGCTAGGGCATGCAGGGGTCGACGTGCAGATCTCTCATCGCAATCCCTTCGCAGCCTCCACTGTGGCGGCGGCGAGTGCGCCAATAGCCAGGCCGCCAGCCCCCGCAACGGCGACATCCTCGAGCGATGGCCCGGGCGGCTTGTAGTTCAGCGGCGCATAGCTCCCGTGCGCCACGCGCTGAATACGTCCGGCCTTGTCTGCGTGCCAAAGCGCATTGGCCACGCTTTGAGCGTTCACGTCGTGGTTGTGGTTCAAGAGGATTGCTGTCACGTCCCTGGCGCGAATGGGCTGCATTGCGCGCTCGACCTCGCGTACGACCAGATCTTGGATGCCTTGGGGGCTGGAACCGTTCGCGCTGGCAGGCGTCTGCTCAGCAGGCGGCTCGGGCTGCTCGACGCTGCCCGTCAAGACCCGTAGCTGCTCAACTAGCCTCACCCAACGGGCGAGCTCCCCCGCGAGCTCCTCAAGGCGCTGTTCAGCCTCCGAAAGCTTGGCGAGCACGTCCTGGGGGTCGGCGAGATCGACCATGAGAGAACTGGTATCCATGGTCTCGGAGGATAACAGAACCTTTGGCACGCAACCGTCGTGTGCCAAAGATTCCGTCCCACCCCTCAAGCATAATGTTCAGCATGAACAGGCTAAGCATCGAACGGCGGGCACAGATCCTGACCATGCTGACCGAGGGGAACAGCATGCGAGCGACCGCCCGGATGGCTGGTTGCTCGTTCAACACCGTGGCGAAGCTGCTGCTGGACCTGGGCGATGCGTGCACCGAGTACCAAGACCGCGCGCTGGTCGACCTCGACTGCAAGCTGATCCAAGCCGACGAGATTTGGACGTTCTGCCGGGCAAAAGAGCGGAACGTGCCCGAGAAACACCGCGGCGAGCCGGGATGGGGTGACACCTGGACCTGGGTTGCCATCGACGCTGATTCCAAGCTTGTGCCCTCATGGCTCGTCGGTGAGCGCAACCTAGAGGACTGCTGGCGCTTCATGATGGACTTGGACGACCGCATGGCCGGTCGCATCCAGCTTTCAACCGATGGCCACGCGACCTACAGGGGCACCGTGGGTCTCGTGTTTCGGGGTGACATCGATTGGGCCACCATCGTCAAGGAATACCGGCTAGAGGCCACCGGAGAACGGCGCTACAGTCCGCCAGTCTGCACCGGAGTCAGGGTCACGCGGCGCCTAGGCGATCCCGACATGGACAAGGTGAGCACGAGCTACGTCGAGCGCCAGAACCTCACGATGCGGATGAGCATGCGTCGCTTCACGCGGCTGACCAATGCGTTCTCAAAGAAGATCGAGAATCACGCGGCCAGCGTCGCAATCCACTTCATGAACTACAACTTCGGCCGCACTCATCGGAGCCTCGCCAACCCATACCCGCGGACGCCGGCGATGGCCGCAGGCGTCGCGGACCACATCTGGACCCCCGAGGAGATCGTGAGGCTCGCAGACCAGTAGCCTGACGACTCGTGAAGGTCGGCTACGGAGCGCTGATCGGGGCTGTGTGTGTCGCCGCTGTCGCGGGCTGCGGCGGGGTCGGCCGCGAACCCTCGACGGGAAAGCCGGATACCGCCGAAGTCGAACGCGACCAGCGGGAATCCGCGGAAGGTGAAGCGCAGCGAATTCAAGCGGCGACTCAGGAGGCACGCGGTGGCTCGCACGCGACGACTGCCCGCGAATACCTTGCGCTACATCGACGAGATGCCGCGCGCGGCCAGATCAGTGGCGTGCATTGCCGCGAAGTTTCCGGCGGCGTTTGGTCGTGCACACTCAACTACGAGACAGGCGCGATCGTCGTGAACCGCGTGGCGTGGTATGGGCGCGCTCGATCCGAGGGCGTCTCAATGGTGAGCGAAACGCATTCTCGTGGATCAAACTGATGCACTACCGCACAACGCTCGATAATGTATGTTATGTAAACTACCGACGGAACGGTGCCCGTCGGTTCCGACCGCGCCACCTTCCCCGAGTTCCCTCTAGGGCCCGACGCGCCGCAGGACGGCGCCGCACGACCGGCGGAGACTGCCAAATTGAGGCCTCGAGGCCATAGTCAACGGGACTCCGCGGTAGTAGCATCCGTGGCGATGATTGTGTGGGTGCTTTTCGCGCTTGCCTTGATCAAGTTGCCGATCGCGGGCCTCATGCTGTGGCTGCCATTCCGTTCCGATGAAGCGATGACGGCCTCTGAGGAACCTGGCGCCGATTCCGACGATTCCGGTGGCGGCGGGCCCCCGCGGGCGCGACCGCCCAGGCCACGGCCGCGACGGGGTCCGCACGGCATGCCACCAGCGGCGCCGCCGCGCATTCGGGAGCCGCTGCGCGGGCGCGGGACCTCGTCGCCCTCTCCTTCGCGCTTTCGCTAGCTCGCGATCAAGGGAGTAACACCGAGCGCCGCGCGGGAGCCCGTACAATGGCGCCTCATGCCGCCCAAGCAGCGCCAGATACGACTCGAGCAGCGCGGCGCGATGCAAGCGATCCAAGCGCTCGAGCAACGCTCCGACGAGGAGCTAGAGGCCGAGACCAAGTACCGCTCCGCGGCGCTCGCGATTCTTGGCGCACGCGCTTCCGAGCGCTTCGACGCGGAGAAGGCGCGCGTCTACTTCCAGCGCGCGATCACGGCGGCGCGTCCACAGGAACGGATGCAGCTGAGGCGGATGGCCGATGCCTCGCTCGCGCTCGCCGAACGGCGTGCCGGCGACCTAAAGGACGCGGTCCAACGCCTTGGCCAGACTCCTCCAACGCGGCGGCAGATGCTCGCGTTGAGCTTCATGGGGCTGCTCGTCCCGCCCTCGAGCGCCGGGATCGTCGCACGCATTCGCGGCGTCCTTCTGATCATCCTGCTCGTCGTCGTCCTGCTCGCCCTCGGGCTCGGCATCGTCGAGCTCGTCTCGCTCCCGTTCGGCGGGATCGGTCTCGCCCCCGGCCTCCTACTCGGCTTCTTCCTCGTGGTCGCGGTGGTGTCGGTGCTGGCGATCTTTGGTCGCCGCCGGCGCGACCGCGCGAAGCAAGCCGCGCAGGCTTCCTAGCCGGCCGTACGCGCTGGCCCTCAACCATCGGGGGCACCAATCCGGTGGAGCGGCGCCGCGACGCGGCTAGGTGACCTGCAGCGTCGCCTTTTCGATCACGACAGGACTGCTCGGCATGCTGTGTTCGCCGTCCGGTCCCGCTTCAGTCGGCACCTTCGAGATCGCCTGCGCCGTCGCCTCTCCGGACACGACGCGGCCGACAAGCGCATATTGCGCGGGTAGATTCGCGTTGCCGCCTGTGACGATGAAGAACTGGCTGCCCGAGGCTCCCGATGGTTCGCCTTCCGTTTTCGCCATCGCGACGACGCCAGCCGTGTACTGGAGGTTCGCGGGCGGCGCCTCGACGACCTGATAGCCCGGTCCGCCCGTGCCGTTGCCGTTCGGGTCGCCGCCCTGAATCACGAAGCCCGGCACCACGCGGTGGAACGTGAGGTCGTTGTAGAAGCCGCGCTCCACAAGCCATGCGAACGACGCTGCCGTCTTGGGCGCCTGCGCAACGTCCAGCTCGATCACCACCGTCCCGCAGTTGGTCACGAGGTGCACCTCGTAGGTGCGCGCAGGATCGAGCTGCGTGTCGGGCTGGGGCTCGCGCTCGCCGCTTCTGCTCGCAGGCATCGGCACACGATGACATGTCGGACCCGCAGCCGGTGCGGGCGTGCTCGTCACGCTGCTGCTCGTGCTACTCGCGGCGCGCGTCGTGGTCGAACTGCGCGCCGCCCTTGCCTTGCTGATCGAAGCGGTCGTAGTTGATCCGGCGGGGCTCGAGGAGCCGCACGCGGCCAGTGTGAGAGCACCCGCTGCAGTCATCAGCGCCGCGAGGAGCGTGCCCATATGGGACATCGGTCGCGGGCGCCACCGCGCACGTCGATCTAGCCCCGAGCCGAGCATGCGGCCCAGCATAAGTGAGCGCGCACCCGCCAGTCGCGATTGTTATGCGACGCTCACCGTGCCTAATCGATCGCCAACCGGGCGATCGCTCTCGTGCCTGGGGCGCAGCAGACAATAGGCTTGGCTGCAGTGAGCTCGCGCGCCGCCACGGCCATCTGTCTGCTCGTCAACGCGGCGGCGGGCGGCGGGCGCGCCGGGAGCAAGGCAAAGAGCGTCGCCGCGACGCTCGAGTCGCACGGGTTCTCGGTCACGAGCGAGGCTGCGGGCGACCGCGAGCAGGTGCGCGCACAGGCGTCCGATGCCGCACGTGCCGGCATGACCGTGGTGACACTCGGGGGCGACGGCGTCGCCGGAGCGGCCGCTGAGGGCCTGCGTGGCGTGCCGGGCGCGGTACTCGGCATCATTCCCGCCGGACGCGGCAACGATCTCGCGCGTGTCCTCGGCATCCCCACCGACGCCGCGCGCGCCTGTGCCGTCATCGCCGATGGCGTGGTACGGCCGATGGACATCGGTGATGTGGATGGCCGCGCGTTCGTTGGCATCGCGAGCGTCGGGTTCGACAGTGACGCGAACAGGATCGCCAACCTCGCTCCCGTCTGGATGGGCTCCGGCGTCTACGCCTATGGAGCGTTCCGCGCGCTCTTGCGCTGGTGCCCGGCCACCTTCCAGCTGGAATTGCGTGCTGGCGACCCGGACGCTGCGCTTCCGCCCCAGCCTCAGCGCGTGGTATTCACCGGCTACAGCGTCGCGCTTGCGAACTCGCGCTGCTTCGGCGGCGGCATGCGGCTTGCGCCGACGGCGCTACTCGACGATGGCATGCTGGACGTCGTGTCGATCGAACAGATGTCAAGAGCTCGCTACGCATGGGAGCTACGCAAGGTCTTCAAGGGCACGCACACCAACCTCCCCGTCGTACGCACCGACAGCGCCTACGAAGCCGTCATCTCGGCGGACCGCCCCTTCACGATGTACGCGGACGGCGACCCGATCGGCGAGCTGCCAGTTCGCGTGCGCGTCCTCCCCGCGGCACTCGGCGTGCTCACCCCACCGGTGGCACTCGAGGCGTTCGCCTCGAGCGCAGAGGTGGCGCGGCCTGCCGAGCGAGCGCCCACGTCTGCTGCCGACGCCGCGCTGCAGCGCCAGTTCGCAGGCTCGCCGTCGCTCCCAGCGCTCGCCTAATGGCACGACCCGGGGCCGGCAAGCTCGCGCTCGCGCGCGCGGTGGGCACGATCTCGCGCCTCGGCGGCGGCGGCGCCACGAGCGCACCTGGGAAGGCGCTGCTGCGGCTTGACTCGCACGCGATGAGCGCGCTCGCGGGGCGGCTCGACCAAGGCAGCGTGCTCGTGTCGGCGACCAACGGGAAGACGACCACCGCGACGATGCTCGCGGGGATCCTGCGGCGCCACGGCCTCGCGATCGTCCACAACGACGCCGGCGCGAACATGGCCGGCGGCATCACCGCAGCGCTCCTCGCGGCGACGCGACCGCGGGGGGCGATCGCGGGCGAGCTCGGCCTCTTCGAGGTCGATGAGGCGTGGCTCCCGGCGGTGCTCGCAGAACTCCACCCGCGCCTGGTCCTGCTCGGGAACCTCTTTCGCGACCAGCTCGACCGCTACGGCGAGCTCGAGACCGTCGCCGACCGCTGGCGCGAAGCGCTCGCGACGGGCCCAGGGGCCTCGGCGGAGCTGATCCTGAACGCCGATGACCCGCTCGTCGCCGACCTTGGGGGCCATCGGGAGCACCCGCTCTACTACGGCGTCGAGGACGATTCGCTCGCGCTGCCGCGGATCGCGCACGCCGCGGATGCCAAGCACTGTCGGAGCTGCGGCGCCCCCTATGTCTTCGACGCCGTCTACCTCGGCCACCTAGGTCACTACCGTTGTCCCACGTGCGGCGCGCGCCGGCCGCGTCCGCAGGTCTACGCCACCGACGTCGCGCTCGAGGGCACCAGATCCGCACGCTTCACGCTGTGGACGCCGGGCGGCGATGCCACGGTCGAGCTTCCCCTCCCCGGCCTCTACAACGTCTACAACGCGCTCGCAGCGGCCGCCGCCGCGAGCGTCCTCGGCGTTCCGCTCGCCGTCGTCGCGGAGGCTCTAGCCGGCACGCGCGCCGCCTTCGGCCGGGCCGAGAGCGCGGTCGTCTCCGGTCGCGAGCTGCAGATCCTGCTCGTGAAGAATCCCGTGGGTGCCAACGAGGTGCTGCGGACGCTCGCGCTCGAGCCCGGCGAGCACGACGTGCTCGGCGTGCTCAACGACAACATCGCGGACGGGCACGATGTCTCGTGGATCTGGGACGCCGACTTCGAGCTGCTGGCAGGCAGGGTCCGCCGCGTCACGTGCAGCGGGACCCGCGCGCCGGAGCTCGCGGTGCGCTTGAAGTACGCGGGCGTCGACCCCGCGCGGATCGCAGTAGAGGAGGACCTGCCGGTGGCGCTCGCGCGCTCGCTCGCGGACCGGCCAAACGGCGACCAGGAGCCGCTCTACGCGCTTCCCACCTACACGGCGATGCTCGCGCTGCGCAAGCTCCTTGGCAAGCGCGGGCAGCACCTCCGGAGCCCCGCATGAGCCCGCAAGCCAGCATGCGCGTCTGCGCGCTCTATCCCGACCTCATGAACATCTACGCGGATCGCGGCAACCTGCTCGTCCTCGAGCGTCGCTGTGCGTGGCGCAACATCGAGTTCGCGCTCAGCGCGAGCAGCCTCGGCGACGGCCTCGACGGCGATGGCTACGACCTCTACTACCTCGGCGGCGGCCAGGATCGCGACCAGCGGCTGTGCGCCGAAGACCTGCTCGCACGCAAGCGCGACGCACTGCACCACGCTGCCCAGAGGGGCGCGCTCATCCTCGGCGTCTGTGGCGGCTATCAGCTGCTCGGCCGCTCCTACGAGATCGGCCCCGGCGACTCGCTCGCAGGCGTCGGGCTCGTGGACGCTCGCACGGTCAGAGAGCCCGGGCCGCGGCTAATCGGCAACGTGGCGATCGAGGTCGAGCTCGAGCAGCCCGGGGTGCGTGAGGTTCTCGCCGGCTTCGAGAACCACGCAGGGCGCACCTACCTCGGCGACGACGAGCAGGCGCTCGGACGCGTGATCGAGGGACACGGCAACGACGGCCGCAGCGGCTTCGAGGGCGTGCGGCGCGGCAACGTCATTGGCACCTACCTCCACGGTCCCCTGCTGCCCAAGAACACGTGGTTCGCCGACTGGCTGATCGCCACGGCGGTCGGCGTCGCGGGCGCGGAGCTCGAGCCGCTCGAGGACGGGCTCGAGCGGGCAGCGCATGAGAACGCGCTGCACGCCGCCGGCGCGTGAGCAGCTGCTGCGCGCTGCAAGCGCCGCAGTCGGCGCGGCAGACGTGGGCGCGACGATCTAGGATCGCCTCATGGAGCTCTCCGAGTACCAGAGCCGCTCGCGCCGGACCGCGGGCTACCCGCGCGAGGAGTGGCTCGCATACCCCGCGCTCGGACTTGCGGGCGAGGCCGGCGAGGTTGCGAACCAGGCCAAGAAGGTGCTCCGCGACGACGCCGGCAAGCTCACCGACGAGCGTCGCGAGGCGATGTCGAAGGAGCTAGGCGACGTGCTCTGGTACGTCGCTCAGCTCGCGACGGAGCTCGAACTCGACCTCGACGACATCGCCGCCGAGAACCTCGAGAAGCTCGCCTCGCGCCAGCACCGCGGCGTCCTGGGCGGCGCCGGAGACGACCGCTAGCCCTGTGCCGGGATCGCGAAGCGCGCAAAGCGCCCCGCGAGGCACTCGGGAAGGAGCGCCCGCACGAGCACGCCCTCGGGCGTGTGCCGGCGGCTGACCTCGCCGCCGAGCGCGTGCAGCTCCGCGAGGCTCGGTCCGTCGCTGTAGGGAACGAGCAGCTCCACCGGGTGCAGGTTCCGGCCGAGCGCCCGCTCGATAAGGGTACCCAGCTCGTCGAGCCCCTCGCCGCTCGCGCCACTCACGAGCACGGCGTCGGGATGCTCGATGCGAAGCTCCTCGCGCTCGGCGTCGCTCAGCAGGTCACCCTTGCTCAGCACGAGCACCCGCGGCACATCGTCGGCGCCGATCTCCGTGAGCGTCTGCTCCACCGCCGCGCGCATCTGGATCCGGCGCGGCTCGGGCACGGACGCATCGAGCACGTGCAGGATGAGCTCCGCCCTGCGTGTCTCCTCGAGCGTTGCGCCAAACGCATCGACGAGCTGGTGGGGAAGCTTGCGGATGAAGCCCACCGTGTCGGTCACGAGATAGGACCCCGCGCCGAGGCGGATCGAGCGCGTGGTCGGGTCGAGCGTGTGAAAGAGCCTGTCGGCGACGCTCACCGTGCCGCGCAAGCCGTTCTCGCCCGTCGTTGAGTGCGGAGCCGCCCCGTTGCGCGCGCCGCCGTTGCGTCGGGCGTCGGCCCCGCCCGGGCGCGGGCCGGTGCCCCAGGCGCCAAGGATCGCATTCAACAGCGTGGACTTGCCGGCATTCGTGTAGCCGGCGAGGGCGATCCGCGGCAGTCCCGCGCGCTCGCGCTCGGCGCGCATCACGGCGCGTGAGCCTTTCACGCGCTCCAAGCGGCGGCGCAGCCTTGCGATCCGATCGCGTGCGAGCCGGCGGTCGGTCTCGATCTGGCTCTCCCCCGGTCCCCTCGTCGCGATGCCACCGCCCAAACGCTCGAGGTGCGTCCACAGGCCACGCATGCGCGCGAGGTTGTACTCGAGCTGCGCGAGCTCCACTTGCAGCTTGCCCTCCGCGCTCGAAGCGTGCGTCGCGAAGATGTCGAGGATCACGGCGGTGCGATCGACGACCGGCAGGCCAAGCGCCGTTTCCAAGTTACGCTCCTGGCGCGCACTCAACTCGTCGTCGCAGGCCACGAGGTTCGCGTCGCACGCCCGCGCCGCCTCGTGCGCCTCGGCCACCTTGCCAGGGCCAAGATAGGTGTTGGGATCCGCGTGTTGTCGGCGCTGGGTGAGCGTGCCCTCGACCGCGACGCCCGCCGTTCTCAGCAGCTCGGCGAGCTCGTCGAGACCCTGCTCCTCCTCCGGACCGACTGCCACGCAAAGCGCTCGCTGTCGAGCGCGCTGCTTGGATTCGGCCATCGATGCCAGTGTAGAGCGCGGCGCCCGCTACGCAAGCGATCCGAGCCGCTCGAGCGCCTCTTCGAGCCGGTGCTCGGGCGTCGTGAGCGAAATGCGAAACCAGCCCTCGCCGCTCGGCCCGTAGGCGCTGCCGGGCGAGATCACGACGGCGCTCTGCTCGAGCACGTGCTCGCAGTACTCGAGCGAGCTCGCGAACCCGTCCGGGATCGGCGCCCAGACATAGATCGTGGCCCGCGGCGGGTGCACGCGGACGCCGATTCGCTGCAGCGCCGTGCACACGAGGTCGCGCCGGATCCGGTAGAGCTCGCGCATCGCGGCCACCTCGACGTCGACAGCGGGCTCGAGTGCCGCGATCCCCGCGAGCTGGATCGCCTCGAACATGCCGGAGTCGATGTTTGTCTTCAGCCGCCAGTAAGTCTCGATCGCGTCCGCGTTCCCGAGCACCGCCGCGCACCGCCAGCCGGTCATGTTGTAGCCCTTGGAAAACGAGAAGACCTCGATGCCCACGTCCTTCGCGCCGGGAGTCGCGAGAAACGAGGGCGCGTGGTAGTTGTCGAACGTGATCTCCGAGTAGGCGTTGTCGTGCACCACGAGGATCTCGTTCACGCGCGCGAAGTCCACAACGTGCTCGAAGAACCCGTCGGGCACGACAGCGCCGGTCGGGTTGTTGGGGTAGTTGATGTACATCAGCTTCGCGCGCGCGAGCACGGAGGCGTCGATCGCCTCGAGATCGGGCGCGAATCCGCGATCGGGCTCGAGTGCCATCAGCACGGGGTCGGCGCCTACGAGCCACGGCCCGGCGGTGTAGACGGGGTAGCCGGGGTCCGAGGCGAGGGCGTAGTCACCGGGGTCGAGGAACGCGAGGTTGAGGTTGAAGATCGCCTCCTTCGCGCCGATCGCGGGGATGATCTCGCGCTCGGGGTCGAGTGGCACCTCGAAGCGGCGTTCGTAGAAGTCGCGCAGCGCCTCGCGGAAGTCCTGGCGGCCGCGGTTTGACGGGTAGGTGTGCGTCTCGGGCTCGGTCAGCGCCTCCTGCGCGGCCTCGACGATCAGCGGCGGCGTCGGCCTGTCGGGGTCGCCGATGCCGAGGCTGATGACGTCCACGCCGGCGGCCTTCTTGGCGGCGATCTTGCGCTCGAGCTCGGCGAATAGGTACGGCGGGATCCTGCTGAGGCGCTCGCTCGGATTCATGTGACTCCTTTGCTGCTCCGTCGGGGACATTCGATCGCTCTCGCCGCTCGACACCTTATGCGCCCGCGCGATCGGTCTCCCCGTGCGCGTCACGCAGCGATGCGAGCAGCTCCTCGCTGAGCTCCCCGGTGAAGCTCGGCTTAGCCCACCCGGTCTGGACGATCTCGAGGTCGGCGCCGACATCGACGTCGAGCGTGCCGCCGTCGAGCAGCACCTCGACCGCGCGCGCACCCCCACCGCTGCGAAGGACGTGCGCGACCGCCGCCCCCGCCGCGCCGGTGCCCGACGCGAGCGTCTCCCCCACTCCACGCTCGAAGATGCGCGCGCGAATGCGCGCCGCGCCGAGCGCCGTGTACCAGGAGACGTTGGTGCGATTGGGGAACAGCTCGTTGGCTTCGATCGGCGGCCCGAGCGTCGCGAGGTCGAGCGCAAAAAGCTCGGCTACGGACTCGACGGCGATCGAGCACTGCGGGTTCCCGACGGAGACGTGCTGAAAGCGCCACGTGCGCCCACCGGCGCGCAGCTCGCCGACGCCGTCGAGTGGGCCGTCGGGGAAGTCCTTGGAGGCCGTGCTCGCGCGGCCGAGGCGAAGGCGGCAACTCCCGGGCGCGGTGATCGTCGGCTGGATCTCGCCGGCAGGTGTCGCGATCGTAAACGTGCTCCGCGCACTCCAGCCGTGGCTGTGCATGTAGAGCGCCGCCTCGCGGGCGCCGTTGCCCGAGAGCTCGGCCTCCGAGCCATCCGGGTTGAAGATGCGAAGGCTCCCGGCACGCTCGCCGCCGTCCTCGCGCGAGAGCAGCAGGATCCCGTCGGCGCCCACGCCGAAGTGGCTCTCGCACAGGACCCGCACGCGCTCCGCGTCCAACTCGAAGGACAGCTCGGTGTCCTCGACGATCAGGTAGTCGTTCCCAAGCGCCTGCCACTTCTCAAATCTCATGAGGGCGCCGCAGTCTAGTCAGCGCCTGCGCGCCGGCCCGCGGCCGCGGCGAGTGCGATCTCGCCGGCGGCGTCGTTTGCGGTGCGAGCGGCGAGGTCGATCGTGTGCACGCTCGCGAGCTTGCGCATCCACGTGAGCTGTCGCCGCGCGTAGTTGCGCGAGCGACGCTTCATCCCCTCGACGTCGCGCTCGAGGAGCTCCTCGAATCCGAGCGCCTTGCGAGCGCTCGGGCTCGCGCCTTCCGCATCCGCGCGCGCTACCTCGTCGATCGCCCCGGCCGCCACCATGCGCTCGACTCGCTCGTCGATCCGCGCGTAGAGCGCGTCGCGATCCATCGTGAGTCCGACGAGCAACGTCGGGTGGCGCGTCTCAGCCGTCCAGAGCTGCGAGCGCTGAGGCGCGAGCTGTTGCTCACCGCCGTCGAGCAGCTCGAGTGCGCGAACGATGCGCTGCCGGTCGCGCGGCGCGATCGTGGCCGCGCTTGCGGGGGCTCGTCGCGCGAGCTCCGCATGCAGACCCTCGGGCCCACGCCGCGCGAGCTCTGCGGTCCAACGCTCGCGGGCGCCGGGCGCGGGCGGTGACCGCATGTCGAGGTCGGCAAGCGCCGCGCGCAGGTAGAGCCCGGTGCCGCCCACGACGATCGGGCGCCTGCCTTCGGCCAGCAGGGAATCAATCTCGCCGTGCGCGAGCTTGGCGTAGCGGCCCGCGCTGAAGGATTCCCGCACGTGCAAGAAGGAGACGAGGCGATGCTCGAGCACCGCCTGCTCGGCCGCGGTGGCAACACCGGTCAGCGTCTCGAGGCCGCTGTAGACCTGCAGGGCGTCGGCGGACACCGCCACCGGCCGTTCGTCTCCGACGCGAAGCAGTTCGGCGAGCGCGATCGCGACCTCGGTCTTGCCCACGCCGGTCGGGCCGAAGATCGCGATCACGTGAGCACGGGACGCAGGAGAACGGCTGGGCGCACGAGCCATGCCGATAGGCTCCCACCCGATGCAGCTTCAGGGCTCGACGGTCCTGCTCACCGGCGCGACCGGGGGCATCGGCCAGGCGATCGCGCGCGAGATGCGCCGTCAGGGTGCAGAGCTCGTATTGAGCGGCCGTAACGCAGAGCTGCTCGAGACACTTGCCAGCGAGCTTGGAGCGCGGGCGCTAGGCGCCGACCTCAGCCGCGCCGCGGACGTCGAGCGGCTGGCGGCGGAGGCGGGTGTGGTTGATGTGCTCGTCGCGAACGCGGGCCTCCAGGGTGGCGGACGCATCGATCGCTACGGCATCGAGGAGCTCGACACGGTCCTCGACGTCAACCTCCGCGCTCCAATCGTGCTTGCGCGCCTCCTCATGGGCGCAATGGTCGAGCGCGGACGCGGCCAGCTCGTTTTCATCTCCTCGCTGAACGCCAAGGCGCCGACGCCGCGCTCCTCGCTGTACAACGCGACAAAGTTCGGCTTGCGCGGCTTCGCGCACGGGCTCCGAGCAGACCTCCGTGCGAGCGGGGTGGGCGTCTCCGTGATCTGTCCCGGCTTCGTCCGCGACGCGGGGTTCTTTGCGCGCTCGGGAGCAAAGCTTCCGCCATGGATCGGCACAAGCAGCCCGCAGGACGTCGCGGATGCCGTTGTGGGCGCGATCGAGCACAACCGCGGCGAGGTGGATGTCGCTCCGCTGCAGGTGAGGCTCGGGAGCGCCTTCGCGAGCCTCGCGCCGGGGCTGTTCGCCGCGGCGACCCGCTGGACCGGCGGCGAGCGCCTAGCGGAGCGGGTAACCGAAGCGCCACACGCCGGCTGACTCGGTCCCTTCAGAAGAGGGGCTGCTGGCTCGGCCCCGGCGCCGTATCGTCCGGTTCGACTGGCTGGCGTACTGCGGACGCGCGCGTGTCGCCTCCTGACTCCTGCCGCAGGCGCTCGTCCTCTCGCGCGATCCCCCGGTGGGCCCCGCGACGGCGCACCAGCCCGGCCAGCCGCGCGCGCTCCTCGCGCGTGGCGTAGGCGCCGCCGCGGTAGAGCTCTTGGTAGCGGCTAACGAGCTCGGGGCGGCTATCGCGCAGCCACGCCATGAAGAGCTCCTTGACCTCGCCGCGCAGGTGCAGCGCGACCCCGCCGATGCTCGTCGCGCCGGCCTCGATCGCGCCGCTGAGCAGCGGCTCGAGCTGATGCGGAGCATCGTTTATCCCGGGCATGAGCGGCGCGATGAGCACTCCCGTCGGTATGCCGGCACGGTTGAGCTCGGCGACGGCTTCCAGCCGCGCACGCGGGTGCGGAGTGTGCGGCTCGGTCGCCCGCCACGCCTTCTCATCGAGCGTCGGGATCGAAAGATTCGCGCTGAAGCTCGCGCGCTTCGCGATCTCGACCATCAGCGGCAGGTCGCGCAGCAAAAGCGGCGACTTCGTGAGCACCGAGCACGGATTGCCGGCGTCGCGCATAGCCTCCCAGATCCCCTCCATCAGCCGGTAGCGCCCCTCCACCCACTGGTAGGGATCCGTGTTAGTGCCCAGCGCGACGTGCTCGCCGTTCCAGGAGCGGCGCCCAAGCTCGTTGCGAAGCAGCTCGGGGGCGTTGACCTTCACCACGATCTCGCGCTCGAAGTCCCGCCCCGCGTCGAAGTCGAGGTAGCGGTGCGTGGGGCGAGCAAAGCAATAGAGGCAAGCATGGCTGCAACCTCTGTACGGATTGATCGTCCAGCGAAACGGCATCTGCGAGCGCTCGGGGACGCGGTTGAGGATCGATCGCGCACGCACCTCGTAGAAGCGCGTGTCTAGCGCCTCGGGAGCGTCGAAGTGCCGTATGACGGCCTGCTCGCGGTAGCCCGGGAGGCGATGCCGCTGCTCCTCGTCGACCGTGAGGTTGCTCCAGCGCACGAACATATGTTCGCACACGTAGAAGACGGTCGCCTCGAGCTCACGCGCCGCGTCTATTAGACGGGTCTTGCACTCTCCTTACAGCCCCCTCCGAGCATGGTCGGCGTACCCACCACCGACCCAAGGAGGTTCGATGACGTGAAGCGACCGAAAGCATTCATGACCGCGCTCGTGATCACAGCGCTCGCCGGCGCGGGAGCGATCGCGGGCATCACCGGCGCCGCCGCCGCGCCGAGTTCCAACGGCACGTCGACGACGACCACGACCACCAGCACGTCGTCGGCTCAGCGTCCACCCGGACCCGGCGCTCCGCTGCCGGGAGCCGGCTCTCACCAGGGCCACCACTGCCCGAACATGGGATCCACGGGCAGCACCGGCCCCACGGGAAGCGCGGGCCCGCCTGCGGGATCTGGAGCGGGCACGAGCGCTGCTGGAGCCGGCCCCCCGGCGAGCTACCAGTAGCCCGCTCCGGCGCGGCAGGTCATCGCCTGGGCCCATTCGGCCCGGTGGCGGCCTGCCGCGTCAGCCACGCTCGCGAGCCCGCCGCAGGACTGCGCGCTCGACGCGTAGAAGTAGGCGCGATGGCCAGCCAATGGGGCACCGGCCGGATCGAAGCGTTCAGCGACGGCGTGTTCGCGATCGCCGTGACCCTGCTGGTCCTCGACATCGGGGTGCCGCTCACCGCCTTTGACCACCTGTGGCGGGGAATAGCCCACGAGTAGCCCGCGTACCTCGGCTTCGCGACGAGCTTCCTCACGATCGGCGGCATTTGGATGGCGCACCACAGCATCTTCCGGCGCCTCGAGTTCGCGGACGTGCGGGTGATGCGCGTGAACCTGCTGTTGCTCATGGCCGTCTCGTTCCTGCCTTTCCCCACGAAGCTCGTGGCCGAGGCGATCCACAGCGACGAGGCGGAGCGCGCGGCGGTGCTCTTCTATGGCGGCTCGCTGCTCGTCATCGCGCTGCTCTTCTGGCTCCTCTGGCGATACGCAGCCAGCAACCGCGCACTTCTGAAGCGAGGGGTGAGCGATCGCGAGATCGATGCGATCAGGAACGCTACGACTCCGAACATCGGCTTCTACGCGGTCGTGATCGTGCTTGCGATCTTCGCGCCCAAGGTCGCCGCGTTCGGCTATCTCGTGATCGCGATCGTCGCCATCCTGCGCGCGCGCGGCGACCCAGCGCCGGCGCCGGCGGTCCCGGCTGACAGCTAGCGGCGCTCGGCGGCGGCGATCAGCAGGGAGGGTTGCTCCCCGGAGAGCGTCTGGCTCGTGGCCGCGGTGATTCGCACCCGAGCGAGCTCCCCGGGCTCAGCGAGACCGGCGAAGTTGACGACCTTGTTGTGCCGCGTGCGCCCCCGCAGCTTCTCCGGTTGGGTACGCGACGGTCCCTCGACGAGCACCTCGAGTGTGCGACCGACGAAACGTTGCGCGCGCTCCTGCGCGCGCCGTTGCACCGCCTCGACGAGGCGTTCCATGCGCCTCACCTTCGTCGAGTGGGCGACGAAGCGCTCCGCCATCACCGCCGCTTCCGTGCCACGGCGCGGCGAGAAGATGAACGTGAACGCGCCGTCGTAGCCAACCGCCTCGACGACCTCGAGCGTCTGCGCGAAATCCTCCTCGGTCTCGCCGGGGAAGCCGACGATGATGTCTGTCGTGAGCGCGACGTCCGGGACGTGCGCGCGAATCAGCGCGACGCGGTCGAGATAGCGCTCGCGGTCGTATGTGCGACGCATCGCCTTCAGGATCCGGCTCGAGCCGGATTGCAGCGGCAGATGGATCTGCTCGCACAGCGACGGCAGCTCCGCGTGGGCGCGGATGACGTCCTCGCGCATATCCTTTGGATGGGGACTCGTGTAGCGGATGCGCTCGACGCCGTCCACCGCGTCCAGCGCACGCAGAAGCTCCGCGAAGCTGCGCGCGCGCCCCTGTTCGCGCAGATCGCGACCGTAGGAGTTCACGTTCTGGCCGAGCAGCGTCACCTCCTTTACGCCCTCCGCCGTCATCGCTTGCACCTCCGCGACGAGCTCGCCGAACGGCCGGCTTACCTCACGCCCGCGAGTGGAGGGGACGATGCAGTACGAGCACTTGCAGTTGCAGCCGACGCTGATTTGCAGCCAACCCTGAAACGGGCGCGCACGATGTGCCGGCAGCCGCCCCGCGAAGCCCTCGAACTCGAAGTAGCCCTGTGCGCTCAGCGAATCGCTCGCGAGGAACTCGCCGAGCTTGTGCACCTGGCCCGGGCCGAAGGCGACGTCGACGAACGGAAAGCGCTCGAAGACCTCCTCTTTGACCGACTGCGCCCAGCAGCCGCCGACGCCGACAACGACCTCGGGTCGTTCGCGCTTGAGGCGCTTCGCCTCGCCGAGGTGCGCGACGAAGCGACTGTCGGCCGACTCGCGGATCGAGCACGTGTTGAAGAGGATCAGATCGGCGTCTGCGCGCGTCGGCACCTCGGCGTAGCCCAACGACTCGAGCATCCCCTTCATGTGCTCGGAGTCGTGCTCGTTCATCTGGCACCCAAACGTGGTGAGGTGGTACCGCGTTTTCATATTCGCGCTCATCGCGCTCAGTACGCTTCGTTGTCGTGCCATAGCACGCGAACCGACACGCGCTGTCGACCCTGGCTGAACGTAGCCGTATAGCTGAAGTTCGTCCCCCGGCCCGGCGGTTCCTCGAGCCCGGTTTCCTCGACCCCCCATGTGAGCTCTGGCACTTCGTGGCCCGGCTGGTCGCTCGCTGCGGTTTCGAGGACCTGGGGCTTGCCCTTGTTTTCGGCTTCGGCTTCCGGATTCGTCACTTGAAACTCGTACTCCCATGCGAGCCGGTTGGCCGTGGCACAGGGCGAGCCGCCCAGCGTGTGGTGCCGCGGCAGATTCTTCGCCACGAGATGGCTGAGCTTCACGGATCCGGAGGGTGGTTCCCCCGACCCATAGGCCGGTCGCGCCGGTTTCTCAATCCGACACTGCTTCGTCGCGGCGGCGGCCGAAGTGGCGGCTGCCCCCAGCAGCGCCAGAGCGACTACCGATCCGAACACGCCATTCCGCAGATCGCCAGCGGTGAGGTGACGGCGCTGCATCGCACCACTAAGGGTAGATGGCCGCGGTCACGCCCGGTCGAGCACGAACACGGCGATCGTGCGGTGCGACGCGCGCCGCTCGTACTGCGACCACCCGGGGTAGACCTTCAGCGCCTGCGCCCAGATGCCCGCGCGCTCCCCGCCGGTCGCCTCGCGCGCGCGAAAGGCCCACGTCTCGCCGTCAACGCTCACGCGCCCCTGCGGGGAGGCGCGCAAGTTGTAGTACCACGCGGGATGCGAATGCTGCCCGTAGTTGGAGGCGATCACCGCAAGCCCGTCCGGGGTCGGCAGCCCCACCACCGGCACCGTGCGCTCCGCGCCGCTGCGCGCTCCAGTCGTCGTGAGCATCGCTACGGGCATGCCCGAGACGAGCGTCGTGAACGTGTTGCGGCCGCCGCTCAGCCGATATACCGGCCTGTCGATGTGGTGTAGGACGCGCGCGAACAGCCACGAGCCCGGCCCGGCGGCGGCAAAGCGCCGCATCGTCCGCTGAAGAGCGTTTGCCTGGTCGTAAGGAAGGGTCACGGAGTCGCCGCAGACCCTAACCCTGTGGCGAACTACATGTGGCCACGCCCCCGCCTCCGCTTTCGAGGCGGGGGCGGCTCCGCGCTATGCCGCCTGGGCTATCGCCGCCCGCGCGGCTGCGGCGTCGCCCTGCTCGTTGGCCTTGCCATTCTCCGTGCTTCCCTCATCGCTCACCGGCCTCAGCGGCTCGCGGCTAATGCCGAGCAAAGCGAAGATCTTGCCCTCGATGTCCGCGGCAATCGCGGGATGCTCTTCGAGGTAGGTCTTCACGTTCGCCCTGCCCTGGCCGAGGCGCTCGCCCCCGTAGGAAAAGAAGGCGCCCGATTTCGAGATCACGTTGTGCTCCAAGCCGAGGTCGATGAGGCAGCCCGCCGCGGATATGCCCTTGCCGAACTCGATTTCGAGCTCGGCCTGGCGAAACGGCGCGGCGAGCTTATTCTTCACGACCTTCACGCGCACGCGGTTGCCAACGGCCTCGGCGCCGTCCTTGAGCGTCTCGATGCGGCGGATGTCGAGGCGCTGAGAGGCGTAGAACTTCAGCGCGCGGCCACCCGGCTGGGTCTCCGGCGAGCCGAACATGACCCCCACCTTTTCGCGGATCTGGTTGGTGAGGATGCACAGCGTGCTCGTCCGATGGAGGTTCCCGGCGAGCTTGCGCATCGCCTGCGACATCATCCGCGCCTGCAGCCCCACCGTCTGGTCGCCCATTTCTCCCTCGAGCTCGGCGCGCGGAGTGAGCGCCGCGACCGAGTCGATCGCGACGACGTCCACGCCGCCCGAGCGCACGAGCATGTCCGCGATCTCGAGCGCCTGCTCGCCGTAGTCGGGCTGTGAGACCAGCAGCTCGTCGATGTCGACGCCGATCGCCTTCGCGTAGATGGGGTCCATCGCGTGCTCGGCGTCGATGAACGCGCACACGCCCCCGCGCTTCTGCGCCTCCGCGAGCACGTGATAGATGAGCGTCGTCTTCCCGGAGGACTCGGGGCCGAAGACCTCCACGATGCGCCCCCGGGGAACGCCGCCGATGCCCAGCGCGATGTCGAGCGTGAGCGCCCCCGTGGAGATCGCCTCCACGCGCACCTGAGCGCCCTCGTCGCCCATGCGCATGACCGTGCCCTTGCCGAACTGGTGCTCGATCTGTCCGAGCGTCGTCTTCAGCGCGGCGTCACGGGCCTTAGCGGCCTTCTCGCTCTCGGTGGCCCGCCCCTTCTCCAGCTTCGCGGGTCTCGGGGGCGCCTCCGTTTTCGGCAGTTTTTCCGTTCGTCGTCGCGGGCATCGCTATGGCTCCTTCTTCGGGGGAGAAGCCAAGATAGGCGCCGCCGCGGACGGAACTCTCGAACAGGAGTTCGCCCCCTCCTCCGGCGATCGGCCGCGCGCCGACGAACGCTGCGCAGATTTTCAGGCTTCCGTGGGGACCTCGAGCGCGACGCTCGCGAGCGCCTCGTAGGTCGCTCCCTCGGCCGCGAGAAAGGAGCGGTAGAGCGCGAGCGACTCCGGCGCGAAGGAGACCGCGGGGGTCGGTGCAAGCAGCCGTTCGCGCGGTCGTGTTCGCTCGCGCAAGCGTGCGACGGTGACATGGGGGCGAAAGCGCCGATGCTCGGGCGTGAGCTCGGCTTCGCACACCCCGAGTAGCGCGGCGAGCACGTCGTCCTTGAGCGCGCGGAGTGCGCCCGTCTCGTCGCGAACCTCCACCGCGAGCACGCGCGGGCGTCGCGGCGGCAGCCACAGCGGCGCTCCCAGCGAGAGTTCCCCCACCGCGCGCACGCACGTGCTCACAGCCTCCGAGAGCGGCTCGATCTCCCGCATCGGCCGATTGCCGAGGAAGCAGAGCGTGAGATGCATCGACTCGGGGCCGAGCAACCGCGGCATCGCGCTGCGCCCCGAGAAGACGCTCGCCACCGCCGCCCGCGCCCAGCTCGCAAGCCGCTCGCGGGCGAATGCCGGCAAGTCCACTGCCACGAAGAGTCGCGCGGTGCTTGTGTCCCTCACGTCATTGAATGCTTGGGCGCGCGCTCCGCCGTCTCGCCGTGCCCCCGCTCGGCCGCGGCCGCGGCCGCGTCGAGCTCCGAGAGCAAGCGCCGGATCAGGTGCATCGCAATCGTGGTCGTGAGCTCGCGGATGTCCGCGCGGGAGCCCGGCAGCTGGACCGAGCGTGTGACGCGAGCATCCGCGGCGCCCCCAACGACGCTCAGCCACACGAGCCCGACGGGCTTCTCCGGTGTTCCTCCGTCGGGCCCCGCGATGCCAGTGATCCCCACCCCCACGTCCGTGTCGAGCCTGCTGCGCGCGCCGTCTGCGAGCGCCTCCGCGACCTCCTGCGAGACGGATCCATGGCGCTCGATCAACTCGGGAGAAACGCTCGCGAGCGAGACCTTGACGTCGTTCGAGTACGCGACGACGCCGCCGAGCATGTAGCGCGAGGAGCCCGGCATATCGGTGAGCCGCGCGGCCAGGAGCCCCCCGGTGCAGGACTCCGCGACCGCGATCGTGAGGCTCGCATCGAGCAGCAGCGCAGCCACCTGCTCGTCGACGGTGCTCCCATCGCTCGAGAAGAGCGCGCCTGCGTAGCGCTCGGAAAGAAAGGCGGCGAAGGCGTCGTAGGTATCTTGCATCTGTGGTTCGTAGCTCGTCGTGACCTCGAGCTCTCCGCGGTGGAGGCACGTCGTCACCTCGAGATCTGTGAGCGCGATCCCCGACGCCTGCGCGTCGCGCAGCGTCGCGGCGAGCTCTGACTCGGGAACGCCGAAGATGCGCAGCACGTCTTCGCGAAGCTCCGTCGCGCGGCTCAAGAGCGCGCGCAGCGGAGGCGTCTCGAGCGCGACGCGCCACATCGGCTGGAGCTCGCGAGGAGGTCCCGGCAGCACGAGCACGATGGGGGCCTCGCCGTGCGCCGGCGGGACGACGAGCCCGGGCGCCGTGCCCACGGGGTCGAGGACGATCGCGCCGAGTGGGATCGTCGCCTGCTTTCGCGTGCCCGCCGCGAGCGCCTCGAGGTCGACGTTCGGAAAGCGCTCGCGCAAGGAGCCCACGATCCGTCCGATCCGTCGCTCGAGCTCCTCGTCGAGGACCATCGGGAGCCCCTGGAGCTCGGCGACGACGTCCGCGGTGAGGTCGTCCGCCGTAGGGCCGAGGCCGCCGCTCGTGATCACGAGGTCGAGCTCTTGCGAGACCATGAAGCGCAGCGCGCTCAGCACGTCCTCGCGTCGATCGCCGACGATCGTCACGTGCGTGAGCTCGATCCCCGCCTCGCGCAGCCGCGCCGAAAGCCAGGGGCCGTTGCGGTCGCTGCGGCGCCCCGAGAGGACCTCCGTCCCGGTGACCACGATGCCCGCGCGCGGGGCTTGCTCGTGGCCGCTCACGCGCACGTCGGCAGGTGTCCCGGGGCGAGCGCCGTCACACCGGCGGTGCTGATCGAGTAGCCGATCGGTTCCGCCGACGCCGGGATTTCCTGGTGCTTGCCGTTGACGAGCAGTTCGATGTCGTTGTTGCCGAGGTCGAGTTCAAAGCGAGTCGCATGGTAGACGTGCGACATCCCTTCTTCGGGCAGGAGGATCGCGCCGGGGATGAGCTTGCGACCGCCTTGATCGACGAGGCAGACCCAGATCCGACCCTTTGCGCGCAGCGAGAGCGTGACCGCGCCGCCGACGCTGCCGCTCGCGGTGGCGGCGCGCGACCCGGCGCCGGGCGCGGCGTGGTGGTGGCGCCGATGGGACTTGCTTTGGGAACCGCTGCGCGCGGCGGTCGGGTTGGAGCTCGAGTGGTTGACGACGCCGACGATCGCGAGCACGATCACGACGCACGCGATGAGCCCCGCGATCACGTAGCCGCGCGAGAGCCGCGGCGGAGCCGGGGCGCGGGGACGTCGCCAGTTATACGACGTGGACTGATGGTGGGCGACTTCGGCGCGCTCGCCGTCGGAGGGATGCTCGTAGGCGGCCTTGTACTCCTCCACGAGCGCCCTTCCGTCGAGCCCGAGCGCCTGCGCGTAGGCGCGGAGGAAGCTCTTCGTGTACGCGGGGCCCGGGAGCAGCCCCCACTCTTCGTTCTCGAGCGCGCGCAGGTAGCGCGCGCGGATCTTCGTCTGCTCCTCGATCTCGGATACATCAATGCGAGCGCGCATGCGCGCCTCCCGCAGAGTTGTCCCAATTTCCGGCATTCGATTGCATTATGCTCGCGGCTCGAAGCGCTCGCCGCGGCGATAGGGGGCTTTGCAACGCGCCCCCCGCGTAGACTGGCCCTGACGAGCTCGCGGTCTCGAATGCGCGGCTCGCGCGTCCTGCTCGCGTGCCGCGCGGCCTGACGTTTACGATCTTGCGACGCTAGTCCTCGCTTTGCGCGCCTGGCGTGACGAGCGACATGGCTGGCTCCTCCCCCGCCGCGGCGCCACCCCCTTGGGCGCCGCCTCCGGCGTGCGCCCCCTTTTCATCCTCCCCTTCGTCATCGAGCATCGCGAGCACGCGCGGCAGGTCGGCCTCCGAGATCAGCACCTGGCGCGGCTTTGAGCCCTCGTATCCGGAGATGACTCCTCTGCGCTCGAGCATGTCGATCAGCCGTCCCGCGCGCGTGTAACCAACGCGCAAGCGGCGCTGCATCATCGACGTCGACGCGGTCTGCATCTCCGCGACGAGCGTGATCGCCTCGCGCAAGAGCGGGTCCTGGTCGGGGTGCAGCGTGTCTCCCGAGCGCTCCTCTGCGCCCTCGACCTGCTCGAGCAGCTCCTCGCGCAGCTCCGGTTCGCCCTGCCTGCGCCAGAAGTCCGTGATCTTCGCGATCTGCGGCTCGTCGATGTATGCGCCCTGGATGCGCTGCAGCTTCGCCGACCCCATCGGGCTGAACAGCAAGTCGCCCTGGCCGAGCAGCGTCTCCGCGCCGTTCTGGTCGAGGATCACGCGCGAGTCGGTCTGCGAAGAGACCGCGAACGCGATTCGCGACGGGACGTTCGCCTTGATCATCCCCGTGATCACGTCCACGCGCGGGCTCTGCGTCGCGAGCACGAGGTGGATGCCTACCGCGCGCGCCTTCTGCGCGAGGCGAATGATCGAGTCCTCGACGTCGGCGGGCGCGACCATCATCAGGTCCGCGAGCTCGTCGATCACGCACAGGATGTACGGCAGCGGCGCCTCGCCGCGGCGTCTGCGCGCGGCGTTCAGCTCCGGCAGGCTGCGCGTGCGCGCGAGCGACATCACTCCGTAGCGCTGCTCCATCTCGCGCACGAGGTTCGCGAGCGCGTTCGCGGCCATCCGCGGGTTCGTGATCACCGGGGTGAGGAGATGCGGGATCGACTCGTAGTGGTTGAGCTCAACCTGCTTCGGATCGACGAGCACCAGCCGTGCCTCGTGTGGGCTCGCCCGCAGCAGAATGCTCGAGAGCATCGCGTTGATCGCGCCCGACTTGCCCGAGCCGGTCGCCCCCGCGACGAGCAGATGCGGCATCTTCGCGAGGTCCGCGCCGATCGCCTTCCCCGCGACGTCCTTGCCCAACCACACCGTGAGCGGCGACCACTCCTGCGGCGGCTCCTTGAACACGTCGCCAAGCCGTACGATCCGCCGGCGCGCGTTCGGGACCTCCACGCCCACCGCCTGCTTACCCGGGATCGGCGCGAGGATGCGAATGTCGGTCGCGGCCAGCGCGTAAGCGAGATCGTCCTTGAGCTGCGCCACCTTCGCGACCTTCGTTCCCGGCGCGAGGCGCAGCTCGTAGCGCGTGATGTGGGGACCGGTGACGGTGCCGATCATCTTCGCCTCGACGCCGAAGTGTCCGAGCGCTTCGAGCAGCGCGGTCGCGACCCGCTCCTGCTGGCCCGCGTCCGCCTGGCGCTCCTCCGCACGTTTGCTCTTTCCGGCGCCGTTCGAGCGCGTGAGCATGCTCGCGGCCGCGGGCACCTTCCACGCGAAATCGGGGTCGTCGGTGACGACGTCGCGCAGCCTTCCCTGCGGCGTGAGATCGGCCTTCGGCGTCGCCCGCGGGGCCGGCTTCTGCGGCACCTCGTGCGCCTCCTCCTCCTCGGGCTCCGCTGCCCACACGCCCTCGCCGTCCGCGGGCTCCCGTTCGTCGTCAGCCCGGTCGTAGAGCGGTGGCTCGGCGCCCTCCGAGGATGCGCCAAGCGCCTCCTCGAGCACGCTTGCGCCGACGGCAGGCACCGCGTGATCGGCGTACTCGTACGCCCCGCTCGTCTCCTGCGCGAGTGGCGGCAGCGCGAGTTGCTTCCCACTCATCCCCCGCACAACCCGCGCCGGCGCCCGCGCGAGCACGCGCAGGCCGGCCGCGAGCGCACGCAGCATCGCGGCAAGCGAGGTGCCGCTGAGCAGCGAAATCGCGGCGAGCAGCAGGAACGCGACGAGGATCTCGACGCCCACGCCCTGCACAAGACCGTGCGTCACCCACCACAACGCCTGGCCAGCGATGCCACCGCGCGCTTCCATGTACACGGGCGACCATTGCGACGCGGGGCTCACGTGCGTGTGTGGCCCTGCGCGCACGGCGCCCTCGGTCACCGCCTGCGTCGGCCCTGCACTGATCCCGAGCGTTCCGGCCGCGAGCGCGAGCACGATCGCGACGAACAGGCACAGCGCGCCCGCGCGCAGCGGGCGCAGCTCCGGGACGGCCGGGCGCAGCAGCAGCACGGCGCCGATCAGCAGCAGCGCCGGTGGCGCAAGCCAGCGTGCGCGGCCGACGGCGAAGCCGAGGCCCACCGTGAGGCCGTGGCCCACCCCCCCGCCGTGCCAGCGCCCATAGAGCACGAACGCCATGAAGATGCCAAGCGCGCACAGGCCGAGACCGAGCACGTCGCGCTGCGTCTGCGAGAGCGCGAGCGGGCGCATCAGCGCCGTCAGCGAGCGCCACACCGAGCCCTTCTTGCGCGAGCTCTTGCGCGGGCGCCAGGACCATGTCCCGCCATGCCCACGGCGCGCGCGCGTGCCGCGCGAACGCGTATACCGCGAGCGCGAACGCCCGCTGCGCTGTCTTGTGCCTGCTGCCATCGGTGAGGGGCCGCTCCCCGAGCCTTTTCGACGTCCACCCGGAGGAACCTGCCACCGCGCTTACGCGCGCTTTAGTGAGCATCGCTACACAGTTTCTCGAAGCTATCGTGCATGTACTGGACGGCATAGAAGATGGACGGCTTGCATAGATCTCCCCGCGTGCTCGTGGTCGAGGACGACCGCGACATCGCCGAAGTGCTCCAGCGCTCGCTGCGGATCGAGGGCTACGAGGTTCGTTGCGCCCGGGACGGGTCGACCGCGCTCGAGGAAGGCCGCACCTTCGCGCCCGACCTCGTGATCCTCGACCTCGGCCTTCCCGGCGACCTCGACGGGCTCGAGGTCGCGCGCACGATGCGCGGCCAAGGCGACACGCCGATCCTGATCCTCACCGCGCGCGACGCGCTCGACGCTCGTGTCGAGGGGCTCGACAGCGGCGCTGACGACTACCTCATCAAGCCCTTCGAGCGCCAGGAGCTGCTCGCGCGCATGCGCGCGCTGCTTCGCAGACGGCCTCCCCGCGGGTCGGCGGCGCTGCGCGTCGGTGACCTCACGCTCAACCCCGACACGCACGAGGTCACGCGCGGCGAGCGCGCGATCGCGCTCACCCAGCGCGAGTTCGAACTGCTCGAATACCTGATGCGCAACGAGCGCATCGTGATCTCCCGCCAGCGCCTGCTCGACGAGGTCTGGGGCTACGAGCCGTTCTCCACGACGAACACGATCGAGGTCTTCATCTCGAACCTGCGCCGCAAGCTCGAGGGCGACGACGAGCCGCGCTTGTTGCACACCATCAGGGGAGCCGGCTACGTCCTTCGCGCGTGAGCTCGCCTCGCTGCCGAGAGCGATCGGCGCGCGCTTCTCTGCGGCCTTCGACAGGCTGCCGATCCGCGTGCGCCTCGCCGCGGGCTCGGCGCTCCTGACGTTCGCGATCCTCTGCTCGTTCGCGCTGCTCGTCGGCGTCCTCACCGCCCATCGCCTGCGCGCGGACTTCGACCACGAGGTCGCCCAGACCGACGAAAAGCTCGCCGCGCGCGGGGCCTACGTAAACATCTCCACGCACACCGTCGAATTCCGACCCGCGCTCTATGAACAGGCGCTCCCCGAACATTGGGTGGTCGAGCTGCTCAACGAATCGGGAGCGGTGATCGCGCGCTGGCCCGACAACGCACCTGCGCTCAGTGCGCCCGCGCCTCCGAGCGCGACGCTCGTGCGCCCGTTCTTCCGCTTCGCTCACGGGCCCGAGCTCTCGACGCTCAGCGGCTACCGCGTCGCAAGCGAAGAGGGCGTGCTCTGGCTCTCGGGTCTCAACGCACCCTACGGGCGGGTCACCGTGGAGTACGCGCGGCCAGTCTCGACGGTCAACGACACGGTTGCACGCGTCGAGCTCCTGCTGCTGCTTGGCGTCCTCGGCGGATCCGGCCTCGCGCTGCTCGCGGGGATGACGATCGCGCGCCGCGCGATGAGCCCGATCGCGGCGCTCACGAGCACCGCGGAGCAGATCACGCGCACCCGCGACAGCTCGCTGAGCATGCCTCAGCCGATCGCCGACGACGAGGTCGGCGAGCTCGCCCGCACGCTCGAGCGGATGCTCAAGGAGCTCGACGCCGCACATGCGGAGACGGAGGCGATGCTCACGCGCCAGCGCCAGTTCGTCGCCGACGCCTCGCACGAGCTGCGGACCCCGCTCACGAGCGTGCTCGCGAACCTCGAGCTGCTCGCCGAGAGCCTCGGCGGCGACCAGGGGGAGGCCGCGCGCTCTGCGCTGCGCTCCTCGCAGCGCATGCGCCGTCTCGTTGCCGATCTCCTGCTGCTCGCCCGCAGCGACGTCGGAAGGGTCGTCGAACTCCGGCCGACCGACCTCGCGCAGGTCGCGATCGACGCCGCCGCGGAGCTCGGCCCGATGAGCGCGACCCACGAGCTCTCGGTCGAGGCAAAGCACGCGGTCGTGGAGGGCTCGCGCGACGAGCTCGACCGCGTCGCGATCAATTTGATCGAGAACGCGATCCGCCACACGCCGCCGGGGACGAAGATCTGGGTCTCGACGGGGTTCGCCGACGGCCATGCGACGCTCATCGTCGAGGACAACGGCCCGGGGATCCCGCAGGAGCTCGGTGGATCGGTCTTCGAGCGCTTCGTGCGCGGCGGCGGCGACGGCGGTGGCTCGTTCGGCCTCGGGCTCGCGATCGTGCGCGCAGTCACACACGCCCACGGTGGCACCGTGACGCTCGAGCGCACGACCCGCGAGGGCGCCGCGGGCGGGGCGCGTTTCGTCGTCACGCTCCCCGCGGCGCACGTTCCGAGCGCCAACGGTTCAAACGGCGCGGGCGCGACCGACGCCGTCGGCGCCTCAGACCTCTACGACTACCGGTAGCACCATCGGCCGCCTGCGCAGGCGGTCGTAGACGAGCGTCGCGAGGTCGTCGTGGAGGATCTGCTGGAGCAGGTCCACCTCGTCGATCTCCTCCTCCGCCGCGCGCGCGAGCGAGGCCGCGACGGTGGCGCGGATCTCGGCGACGAGCTCGCCCGCGTCGTCGAGGAACGGCACGCCGCGGAAGATCACCTCGGGGTCGGCGACTGAGCGGCCGTCCTGCTCGGCGACGGTCACGACGACGATGAAGATGCCGTCGGCCGAGAGCATCCGCCGGTCGCGCAGCGCGACGTCCGTGACGTCGCCGATCTCGAGTCCGTCCACGAACACCATCCCCGCGCGCTCGGGGGGGCCGAAGTACGCGCCGCGCTCGTCGATTTCCAGCGGCAGCCCGTTTTCGCCCTGGAAGATGTTGTCGGGATCGATGCCGACCGCTTCGGCGAGCTGCGCGTGCAAACGCAGGCGCTTGTAGTCGCCGTGCATCGGCATCACGTAGCGCGGCTGAGTGAGGTTGAGCATCAGCTTCAGCTCCTCGGCGTGACCATGGCCGGAGGCGTGAACCGGCGCCTCGCGCGGCGTTATCACCTCGCAGCCGATGTGGTAGAGGCGGTCGATCGTTTCGTTGACGGTGCGCTCGTTGCCCGGGACCGGAGTCGCCGCGAACACGACGGTGTCGCCTTCGTGGAGCTTCACCTGCGGATGGTCGTGATGCGCCATCCTGCGCAGCGCCGACAGCGGCTCCCCCTGCGACCCGGTCGAGATGATCACGATCCGCTCGTCGGGATAGTCCTCGACCTCGCGCGGGCCCACGAGCATCCCGTCGTCGACGTCGACGTGCCCGAGCGAGCGCGCGATCGCAAAGTTCTTGCGCATCGAGCGCCCGACGAGTGAGACCTTGCGCCCGACGGCGGCGGCAGCGTCGCAGGTCTGCTGGATGCGGTGGATGTTCGAGGCGAAGCTCGTCACGATGATCCGCCCCTCGCAGCGCTCGAAGAGCTCCTCCAAGCGCGGGCCGACGACCGACTCCGAGGGTGAGAAGCCGGGCCGGTCGACGTTCGTCGAGTCCCCGCAGAGCAGCAGCACCCCTTCGCGGCCGAGCTCGACGAGCCGCGAGACGTCCGCGGGCGGCCCGTCGACCGGCGTCTGGTCGAACTTGTAGTCCCCGGTCAGCAGCACGGTGCCGAGCTCGGTGCCGAGCGCGACCGCGCACGAGTCGGGGATCGAATGCGTCATGTGGACGAGCTCGATCGAGAACGGGCCGAGCTCCACCGACTCGCCCGTCTGGACGGTGTTGAGGCTGACGTTCTTCAGCCGGTGCTCGTCGACCTTCGAGCGCGCCATCTCGACGGTCAGCGCGGCGCCGTAGACCGGCGGCGCGTCCTGGCCGAGGTCGCGCAGCACCCACGGCAACGCGCCGATGTGGTCCTCGTGCCCATGAGTGATGACGATCGCCTCGATCTCCTTCGCGCGCTCGCGCAGGTAGCTGAAGTCGGGCAGCACGAGGTCGATCCCGACCATCTCCGGGGTCGGGAAGCGAAGTCCGGTGTCGACGACGACGATCCGACCGTCGTACTCGACGACGGTCATGTTCTTCGCGATCTCCCCCAGGCCCCCGAGGGGCATCACGCGCAGCGTGCTCACGCGGCCGGACCGGGTGACACTCGCTCCGCTCGTGTTCCCGAGTCGGCGGGCGAAGCGTGGCTGCCGGCGAGCGCGTCGAGCAGCCCGTGTCGTTCGAGCATCGCCTTCACCACCGCGAGCTCGTCATCGAAAGCCTCGAGAAGCGGCAGGCGCAGTCCGCCGACGTTGTGGCCGAGCAGGTTGAGCGCGGCCTTCGTGCAGGTCGGGCTCGCGGTCATGAAGAGCGTCTCGTAGACGTCGCGCAGCGAGGCGTCGATCTCCCCCCTGTGCTCGGGCTCCTCGGCGATCCTGCGCATCTCGTCGCCGACGACGTGGCTCGAGACCGCGATCACGCCTGCCCCGCCGAGCTCGAGCGCGCGCGCGAAGGTCCCGTCGTCGCCCGCGTAGAGTGTGAGCCCGTCGATCAGCTGAAGCTCGGCGGCGTTCGCCTGCTTGACGCCCTCGATGTGCTCGATCTGAGCGAGCTCGGCGAGCAGGTCGGGTGCGACGTTCGTCCCTGTGCGGCTCGGGATGTTGTAGAGCAGGACGGGCCTGTCGGTCGCCTTCGCGACCTCTTCGTAGTGGCGCACGATCCCGCGCGGGCTGGGCTTGTTGTAGTACGGCGTGACGCTCAGCGTGGCGTCGACGCCGAGCTCGGTGGCGCGCTCGGTGAGGTGCACTGCGTGGCGCGTGTCGTTGGAGCCCGTGCCGGCGACGATGCTCGTGTGCGGCGGGCGCTCGCGCACGGCGAGCTCGATCAGCCCGAGGTGCTCCTCGTCCGAGAGCGTCGCCGCCTCGCCGGTCGTGCCGCACACGACGAACCCGTCGGAGCCGTGCTGCGCGAGGTGCTGCATGAGGTCCACAAACGGCTCCTCCGCGACGCGCAACTCGGAGTCGAACGGGGTCACGATTGCCGTGAGGATCGTCCCGAGCTCGAGCATGATTCGCACATTGTAGGGTCGGCTCGCCGCTGCCGACCTAGGCGGCGGTTATCTTCGCGTGATGCCCACGCTCGAGCAGGTCGCGGCCCTCCCCGCACGCCGAACGCCGCCGGAGGACCGCGACGATCGGCTGCCGCGCCCGCAGGCGAACGAGCTTGACGTCGAGGTCTGTGCGCTCCGCTACCGCTCTCCCGACGGCGAGTTCGCCGTGGTCGATGCGCTCACCGACGACGGCGATCGCATCGTGCTGACGGGCGCGATCGGCTACCTGCACGAGGGCGAGGAGCTGCGCGTGCACGGAAGCTGGCGTGAGCATCCCCGCCACGGCTTGCGCTTCGAGGTCACACAGACCGCGCACGCGGAGCCCACCACGCGCGCCGGCCTCATCGCGGCGCTGAGCGCGATCAAGCACGTCGGGCCGCGCGGCGCCGAGTTCCTGTACGAGCGCTACGGCGAGGAGGCGCTCGCGGTCGTGGACCGCGCCCCCCGCCAGCGGCTCGGCGAAGTGCCCGGGATCGGCCGCGTGCGGATCGACGGCGCGCTCGGCTCATGGGAGGAGCAGCGCGCGCAACGCTCACTGCGGATGTTCCTCGGCTCCTGCGGTGTCGAGGCCGCCGTCGCCTCGCGCATCTACCGCGCGTGGGGAACGGACTCGGTCGAGCAGCTGCGAAGCGACCCGTACCGCGCTACGCGCCTGCCTGGAGTCGGCTTTCAGAGCGCCGACCGCCTGGCACGCTCGCTCGGCATCGCGCACGACGCGCCGCAGCGCATCGACGCCGGGCTGATGCACGCGCTCGAGCAGGGAGAGCTCGACGGCCACTGCTACCTCCCGCGCGTGGAGCTCGAACGGCGCGTCGAGCGTCTGCTCGCCGCAGGGCCCTCGGCAGACGGCGGCTCCCCGGTCGCGACGGCGGCGCGAATCGACGCGCTCTGCGCGGATCGGCGCCTTCACTGCGAGCCCGGGGACGAGGACGAGCGGATCTATGCCGCCGAGATGCACGCGCTTGAGCGCCGGCTCGCCGACTATGTGCAGGCGTTGCTCGAGTCGCAGCCCACGCTGGGCGAGCTCGAGGCGAAGCGGCCACGCACAGGCGACTTCGTACCCACGGACGAGCAGTGGAGCGCCGTCTGCCGCGCGCTCGAGCACAGGCTTTCGATCCTCACCGGTGGTCCCGGCACGGGCAAGACGACGAGCATGCGCGTGCTCGTCGAGCTGCTCGCAGGCGCGGGCGCCTCGGTGCGACTGTGCGCCCCCACGGGCAAGGCCGCGCGGCGGCTCGCGAGCGCGACCGCAATGCAGGCGAGCACGATCCACCAGCTGCTCGCGTGGGTGCCGGGATGCGGCTTCTCGCGCAATCGCGCGAACCGGCTCGAGGGGATCGACATGCTGATCGTCGACGAGGTGAGCATGCTGAGCGTGCGGCTCGCTGAGGCTCTGTTCGCCGCCGTCGGCGAGGAGACCCACGTGCTGCTCGTCGGCGACGTCGACCAGCTCGCCGCGATCGGGCCCGGCCGCGTGCTCGAGGACCTGATCGCCGCCGGCAGCGTGCCGGTTACCGACCTGCGCGAGGTCTTCCGACAAGCGCGGCGATCGCTGATCGTGCGCGGGGCACACGCGATCAACGAGGGCAGGAGGCCGCCTACGGCCTCCGACGTGCCGGCCTCGGAGGAGGTCATCCGCGACTTCTTCCTGATCGAGCGCGAGCAGGAGGCGCAGATCTTCGCCGAGGTCGTCTCGCTCACCTGCGAGCGCCTGGGCTCGCACTTCGGTCTCGACCCGAGGATCGACATCCAGGTGCTCACGCCGATGCGGCGCGGGCGCGTGGGGATCGAAGCGCTCAACGCGGAGCTGCGCGCGCGCCTGAACCCGGACGGCGTGACGGTCCCCGGCACGGCGCTGCGCATCGGCGATCGCGTGATCCAGACGCGCAACGACCACGAGCACGCATTCATGAACGGCGAAGTCGCGCTCGTCGCCCACTTCGACTCCGAGCGCGAACGCGTGTCACTCACCGGCGACGACGGCCGCCGGCTCACGCTGCCGCTGAGCGCGCTCGAGAGCGTCGAGCCGGCCTACGCGATCTCGATCCACAAGGCGCAGGGCTCGCAGGCGCCCGCGATCGTGCTCGCGCTGGCGCGCGCGCACCGCATCATGCTCACGCGCAACCTCCTCTACACCGGCGTCACGCGCGCCGAGCGCGTATGTGTGCTCGTCAGCCAGCCGGGCGCGCTCGAGCAGTCGTTGGGGCGTCGCGACGCGCGCCGCCGCTATACGCGCCTCGCGGAGATCCTCGCCTGAGCGCAGCGCCCTAAAGCAGGTTCTCGAGGCCGACGAGCGGTGATCGCTCGAGCGTCGGAACGCGGCGAATCGCGAGCAGGACCCCCGGCATGAATGCTTCGCGACTAGTGGTGTCATGACGAATCGTGAGCGTCTGGCCGAGATCGCCGAGGATCACCTCCTGGTGCGCGACGAGCCCGGGCAGGCGCACCGAGTGGATGACGGGCGCCTCTCCCCCGCTCTCAGTGGCCATCAGCTCAGCCGTGCGCGCGGCGGTGCCGCTCGGCGCGTCGAGCTTGGTGTCGTGATGGAGCTCGATGATCTCCGCCTTCGCCATGTGGCGCGCTGCCTGCGCGGCGAAGCGCGTCATCAGCACGGCGCCGATCGCGAAGTTCGGCGCGATGAAGACGTTCGCGTCGGCGTTCGTGCACAGCCGCTCGAGCTCGGCCATGTCGAAGCCCGTCGTCCCGATCACGGCATGCACGCCCGCGCCCATGTACAAGCCGACGTTTGCGAGCACCGCGTGGGGCTGCGTGAAGTCGACGACAACGTCCGCCCCCGCGAGCGCGCCCTCGACGCTCGTCCCGAGCGCCGGATCGACGCCCGCTATGAGCTCCATGTCCGGCGCCCCGCTCACCGCCTCGCAGACGGTCTGCCCCATGCGTCCGGCCGCACCAGCGAC
Organism: uncultured bacterium; assembly: GCA_963768005.1. Taxonomy (GTDB): domain Bacteria; phylum Actinomycetota; class Thermoleophilia; order Solirubrobacterales; family Solirubrobacteraceae; genus Palsa-744. The sequence continues at coordinate 6,135 of CAVYGD010000004.1, read as the reverse complement.
CACGACCCTCAGCGGCTCGCCCGCGGCCATGCTCAGCGCACCGGCTGCGGCTCCGGCGCTGCTCGCAGGGCAGGGCCCGCGGCAGCGAGCTCCTCGAATGGCTCGAGCGCCTTGCGGAAGAGATCCTCGTCGGGCCCGATCCCAGCGACCGAGAGCCGCTCACCGCTGAAGAGCTCTCGTGCGAGCACGGAGCAGTCGTCCGCGCTTGCCGCGTCGATGCGCTCGATCAGCTCCTCGAGCGAGAGGATCGGAAGGTCCCACAGCAGCGAGGACCCGAGCCGGCTCATGCGCGCGCCGCTCGACTCGAGCGCCAACACGATCGCGCTCTTGGAGCACTCCCGCGAGCGTACGAGCTCGTCCTCGGTGAGCGAATCCGCGTCTGCGGTGAGGCGGCCGATCTCCGACGCGATCACCGCGAGCGCCTCGCACAGGTTCTCAGGCCGCGTCCCGACGTAGATGCCGATCTCGCCCGTGCTCGCGTAGAGGTTCGCGAACGAGAAGACGCTGTAGGCGAGCCCGCGCCGCTCGCGGACCTCCTGGAAGAGCCGCGATGACGGCGTGCCGCCGAGCACCCCTTCGAGCACCCGCAAAGCGAAGCGGCGCTCATCGGCGCGCGCGATCCCGGGGCCGCCGATGCACACGTGGTACTGCTCGGTGTCCTTGCGCTGGAAGCGCACTCTGCGTTCGGAGACCGGCGCCGCGAGCGCGGGGTGCGAGCGATCGCCGTGCGAGCTCGCGTCCGGCGGCCGGCTGGCGACCGCCATCTGCACCACCTCGTCGTGGTCCACCGAGCCCGCCGCCGCGACGACGACGCTCGCGGGGACGTAGCCCCGATCGTGAAACGCGCTCAATTGCTCACGGTCGATGCGGCTCACGACCTGCGGCGTGCCGATCACCGCGCGGCCCAGCGGGTGCGGTCCGAAGACCGCCTCCGCGAGCCTGTCGAAGACCTGATCCTGGGGATCGTCTTCGTAGGAGGCGATCTCCTGCAGCACGACCTCGCGCTCGGCCTCGAGCTCCTCGAGCGCCGGCCGCCAGAGCATGTCGCTCATGACCTCGAAGGCACGCTCGAGGTGCGTGTCGAGCACGCGGCTCGAAAGCGACGTCGCCTCCTTGTCGGTCTCCGCGTTGAGCCCGGAGCCCATCGCGTCGAAGATCTGGTCGATCGCGACCGAGCTGTAGCGCTCGCTGCCGCGGAAGAGCATGTGCTCGAGCAGGTGGGAGATGCCCGCCTGCGCAGCGCTCTCGAGCCCCGAGCCGCCCGCGATCCAAAAGCCGAGCGCCACCGAGCGCACGGCCGGGACCCGCTCCGTGACGACGCGCAGCCCGGAGTCGAGAGTGCTGCAGCGATGCTCTGTCTTAGCTTCGGTCACGCCCGGGGCCGCGCCGCGGACGACCCGAACCACGCCTGCCCGCGCCGCCTCGTTCGCGACGTTCGTCGGGCCCTGCGCCGTCCTCGCCGCCGCCATGCCGGCCGCGCGGTCCCCCCCTGCCACCGCCGCCCTGCGGCGCCGCTGCGGCAACCGCGGCGAGCTGCTCGGTGGACTTCCCCGCGATCTCGGGATCGCTCGCGAGCCGCAGCCCGATACGACCCCGCTCGCGGTCGACCTCGACGACGCGCACCTGCACCTCGTCGCCACGCTGGAGCACGTCCTCGACGCTCTCGACACGCTCGCCGGGTGAGATGTTCGAGATGTGCAGGAGCCCGTCCGTGCCCTTGCTCAACTCGACGAACGCGCCGAACGCGGTCGTCTTGACGACCTTGCCGAGGTATTCGTCGCCGACCTCGACCTCCTTGAGCATCAGACGGATGCGCTCCACGAGCGCATCGCCCAGCTCACCGTTGGTCGAGTAGATCAGGACCTGCCCATCGTCGGTCACATCGATCTGCGATTCGAACTCCTCGGAGAGCGCGCGAATCGTTTCGCCGCCCTTGCCGATCAGCAGGCCGATCTGGCTCGGGTCGATCTGGATCGTCTGGATCCGCGGCGCAAAGCGCGAAAGCTCCTCTCGCGGCGAGCCGATCACGTCCGCCATCTTGCCGAGGATCACCGTGCGCGCCTCGTGCGCGCGACTCAACGCGTCGCGCAGGATGTCAAACGTGACGCCCGCGATCTTGATGTCCATCTGCAGCGCGGTGATGCCGCGGTCGGTCCCGGCGACCTTGAAGTCCATGTCGCCGAGGTGGTCCTCGACGCCCGCGATGTCCGTGAGCACGATGTAGTCCTCGCCCTCCTTGATCAGCCCCATCGCGATCCCCGCGACCGGGCGCGCGATCGGCACGCCGGCGTCCATCAGCGAGAGCGAGGAGCCGCACACCGACGCCATCGACGACGAGCCGTTTGACTCGAGGATGTCGGAGACGACACGGATCGTGTACGGGAACGCATCGATGCCGGGGAGCACGGGCACCAGCGCCCGCTCGGCGAGGGCACCGTGGCCTACGTCGCGGCGCTTGGGGCCGAGACGACCGGCCTCGCCGACCGAGAACGGCGGGAAGTTGTAGTGGTGCAGGTAGTACTTCTTCGTCTGGAGCCCGAGCGTGTCGAGTCGCTGCTCCTCGCGCAGCGTGCCCAGCGCGACGACGCTCAGCGCCTGCGTCTGGCCACGCGTGAAGAGCGCCGAGCCGTGCGTTCGGGGCGCGACGCCGACTTCGATCGAGATCTCGCGTATCTCGTCCGCGCCGCGGCCGTCCGGACGCTTCTTGTCGACCGCGATGCGCTGCCTGATGATCGCCTTCTCGAGCGATTCGAACGCGAGCCGCACCGCGGCCTCGCGCTTACGCGCCTCCTCGACCTCCTCGTCGCTCGCGTTCGCCGCTGGCGGCGGTGCGTGCTCCGCCATCACCGCCTCCTCGACCGCCGTCGTCGCGTCCTGTCGTTCGAGCTTGTCGACGACCTGCGTTGCGTCGTCGAGCGCCTTGCCGTGGCTCGCGCGGATCGCCTCGAGAATCGACTCGTCGACGACGGGCACCTCGACAGCTGTCTTCTCCTTGCCCACGCGCGCCGCGAGATCCAGCTGGAGCGCGCAGATCTTCTTGATCTCGGCGTGCGCGATGTCGAGCGCGTCGAGGATCTCGGCCTCCGAGATCTCCTTCGCCCCCGCCTCGACCATCAGAATCGCCTCCTCGGAGCCTGCCACCACGAGGTCGAGCTCCGACTGCGTCGGCGGCTCGCCGACGGTGCCATCCGGGACTTCACCCGCGAAGTGCTCCTCGGAGGGATTCACGACGAAGTTGCCATCGAGCTTCCCGATGCGGACTGCGCCAACGGGCCCGTCGAAGGGGATGTCCGAGATCATGAGCGCCGCTGAGGCGCCGTTCATGGCGAGGATGTCGTACGGGTGGACGTGGTCCACCGAGATCGGGATCGCCACGAGCTGCGTGTCGAAGTTCCATCCCTTCTGGAACAACGGGCGCAGCGGACGATCGATCATTCGCGCGGTGAGGGTCGCCTTCTCGCCGGAGCGCCCCTCGCGCTTGAAAAAGGAGCCGGGGATTTTCCCGGCCGCGTACATCCGCTCCTCGACGTCGACGGTGAGAGGGAGGAAGTCGACGTCTCTCTTCGCACCCGCCGTAGCGGTCGCGAGCACCATCGTCTCGCCCTGCTGTACAACCACCGCACCCGAGGCCTGCTTGGCCATCCGCCCGGTCTCAAACGAGATCTCGCTACCCGCAATCTCCACGGAGACCCGCGTTACCTGATCACTGCTCATTCGCTTTTTATGCCTTCCTTTTCCGCCTCGTCCATCGCCATTGGCGGCGTTGCCTTGCGGCGGCTCGCTTTTTTTCACACCTTTTGTTTCGAACGCACGGAGCTTAGCGGACGGTCCGTCCGCCGCCGTCCCGCGCGCGCAGCGCGGCGCTCGCGCACATGAGCGGTGCGTCGCGGCGGCCGCCGACGCCGCCGCCTCCGCCTAGAGAGCGGCGCTGACGCCTTCCCGCAGGAGCTCGGGGCCGGGCAGTGCCGCCGGCGAGGGCGCTTCGTAGCTCCAGCGAACGACGCGATCGGGGCCGATAATCACGAGCGCCCGCTGCGGGAAGCCGCCGTCGTGCAAGACGCCGAAGGCAGCGCACGCAGCTCCCTTGGGCTCGAAGTCCGAGAGCTGCTCGCTCGAGATGCCGAGCTTCTCCTTGAACGCGTTCTGCGCCCAGGTCGAGTCGCAGGAGATGCCGTAGAGCGTCACGCCGCGTGCGGCGAAATCGCCGAGAAGCGGCTCGTAGAGCTGCAGCTGGTCGGTGCAGACGGGGCTGAACGCGAACGGATAGAAGACGAACGCGGTCGTCTGCCCGTCAAGATCCGCCTCGCTAAACGACTCGCCGTCGGCGCGCTGGAGCCTGAACGAAGGCGCTGGCGTGCCGGCCGCGATGACGCTCACTTGCGCAGCCCGAGGTCCTTGATCAGCGCCCTGTAGCCCTCGAGGTCGCTGTGCTGGAGGTAGCCGAGGAGGCGCCGCCGATGGCCCACGAGCCGCAGCAGGCCGCGGCGGGAGTGGTGGTCGGCCTTGTGCTCACGTAGGTGCTGTGTGAGGTGGTTGATGCGCTCCGTGAGCAGCGCGATCTGCACCTTCGCGTTGCCCGTGTCGCGCTCGTTCGCGCCGAACTGCTCGGTTATCTCGCGCTTGCGCTCGGTCGTCAGGTACATGAGCTAGGACAAGCTAGCAGAAGCCATTTCGCGCTCCCGCGCGAGCTCGCGGGTCTGCTCGACGTCCCGCCGCATCTGCTCGATCAGGGCCTCGCGCGTCTCGAAGCGGCGCTCGCCGCGCAGGCGGCGCAGGAAATGCAGCCGCAGCTCGTGCCCGTAGAGCTCGCCGTCGAAGTCCAGCAGATAGGCCTCGATGAGCTCGCCGCGGCCGGTGACGAACGTCGGGCGCACGCCGATGCTCACGGCCGCCGCTTGCAGCGGGGCGCCCCCCGCCGCGCGCCCTGCGGCGCCTTGGACGCCGGACTCGCCTGCCGCCGGCGTGCTCTGCGCGAGGCATGCGTAGACCCCGTGCCCGGGGCACACGAGGCGCTCGTCGGGCACCATGTTCGCGGTCGGAAAGCCGAGCTCGCGGCCGCGGCGATCACCCTCGACGACGACACCCCGCAACTCGAAGGGCGCGCCCAGGAAGCGCTCCGCCTGCGCGACCTCGCCGGCCGCGACGAGGCCGCGGATGTGGCTCGAGGAGACGATCTCTCCTTCGACCTCGAGCAAGGGATGCACGACGGTTTCGAAGCGCCCGTCCGCGGCCAGCAGCTCCGGCGTCCCCTGGGCCTTATAGCCGAAGCGGAAGTTCTCGCCGACGGCGACGCGCACCGCGCCGAGCGTCCCCACGAGCACGTCGTCGATGAACTCGCGTGCGCTGCGCGCGGCGAACTCGCGCGTGAATGGGATCACGACGAGCTCCTGGACGCCGAGCCCCGCAATCAGCTCCGCCTTGATGGCCGGTGTTGTGAGCAACTTCGGCGTGTGCTCGGGCGCGACCACCGAGACCGGGTGCGGGTCGAACGTGAGCACGCTGTCGGAGCCCTCGATCACGCGGCGGTGGCCGAGATGCACGCCGTCGAAGGTCCCGACCGCAAGCGCTCGAGGACGGCGTTCGGCGTCGGGCAGACTCGTGACCTTCACGCCCTTGGAGCCTATTTGGGTGCGGCCGCGAGTGCCTGCTCGACCGCGATCGGCCGCGGTGCCCGCCACGGCACCCCGCGTTGCGGCGGCGGGACCGCGTCCGCGACCGCGAAGCGCCCGATCGCGGTTCGGCGGAGCTCTTCGCAGTAGGCGTCGCCGAGGTCCGCGATCAGCGAGCGCACGTAGGTCCCCGACGAGCATTCGATCAGGAACGCGGCCCGCTCCCCCTCGCGCCAGCGCTGCTCGAAGCGGTAGAGGGTGACGGTGCGCTCGGGCAGCTCGAAGCGCTCGCCGCGACGCGCGCGCTTGTAGGCGCGCTCACCGCCCACCTTGATGGCCGAGTAGATCGGCGGTCGCTGACGGATCTCGCCGGTGGGCAGCTCGAGGTTCGGCGGCGGCATTTGCCCCGTGTGCTCGATCTCGCCCTCGGGATCGCCGGTGCTCGAGCGCGCGCCGAGCCGTGCAATCACCTCGTAGCGCTTGGGAAGCGCCATCAGCGCCGATTGTGCGCGCGTCGCCTTGCCGA
>CAVYGD010000003.1:0-121728 GCA_963768005.1 uncultured bacterium | reverse complement strand
TGGACGCTCAAGGCGGACCTCGTCGCCCAGTACGTGTGCCGCCTGCTCAACACGATGGACTCGCGCGGCACGCCGATCTGCACGCCGCTGCCGCCCGCAGGAGCGCAGCCAAGGTGCCGGTTATCGATCTGAAGTCGGGCTACGTGCTGCGCGCAATCGAGGAGCTGCCCAAGCAGGGCGAGCGCGCGCCGTGGCGGCTGCACCAAAACTACGTGAAAGACGTCCGACTGCTCAAACGCGGCCCCCTCGACGACGCGATGGAGTTCTCGAGCCGCTCGTGAAGGCAGCACAGCCGCCCGTCGGCGATGAGCTGGTTGCGGCCTAGCCGGCGATGAGCCCGATGCACGAGCAGGTGACCGTCACGCCCACGTCGGAGACGGCCCCGACATGAACGGCGCCCCCCCCTCGGCGACGCCGCGGGCGGGCGCGGGGATGGCCCTCCCGGCCCGCGCATGCCGATGGCGCTGCAGACGCTCGCGATGCGGACACGGCAGCGGCCCTACCTCGAGCGCATGCGCCGCCGGTACGGCGCGATGATGACGGCGCGCGTGTTCGGGCTCGGCCCGACGGTGATCGTGTCCGACCCGGAGCTGATCAAGCAGACGTTCCGCGCGGACCCGACGGTCCTGCACGCGGGCTCGCAGAGCCCTTTGCGCACGATCCTCGGCCACCACTCGCTGCTCGGCATCGACGAGGCTGAGCACATGGAGCAGCGGAAGCTCTGCTGCCCCCCTTCAAGGGGCAGCGCATGAAGCAGTACGAGTCGATGATCGCCGAGATCGCCGCGGAGGAGATCGACGGCTGGCCCGAGGACGTCGAGTTCAGCGTCACGCGGCCGATGCAGCGCATCACCCTGCGCGCGATCCTGCGCGCCGTCTTCGGCGCCGAGGGCGCACGCCTGCAGGCGCTCGAGGAGATGCTGCCGCGGTGGACGGTGCTTGGCACGCGGCTCGTGCTCACGCCATGGTTGTGGCGCGATCTCGGGCCGTGGTCGCCATGGACGCGGTTCTGGAAGCTCCGCGCCCGAATCGACTCGGTCCTCGACGAGCTGATCGACGTCGCCAAGGCCGACCCCGGGCTCGAGCAGCGCGCCGACGTGCTCGCGCTGATGGTGCAGGCGCGTCACGAGGACGGCAGCCCGATGAGCGGGCCCGAGATCCGCGACGAGCTCGTGACGATGATGGTCGCGGGCCACGAGACGACGGCCCATACGCTCAGCTGGGCGGTCGAGCGGCTCCGCCGTCACCCCGAGCTCGTCGAACGCCTCGTCGCGGAGGCCGACGAAGGCGGCAAGGCGCTTCGCGAGGCGACGATCCGCGAGGTCCAACGGATGCGCCCCGTGATCGCATTCGCCGGACGCGGTGTTCGCGAGCCCTTCGACCTCGGCGAGCATCGGCTGCCGGTGGGAACTCGCATCCTCGTCGCGGCGTGCCTCACCCATTACGACCCCAACCTCTTCCCGCATCCCGACCGCTTCGACCCCGACCGCTTCCTCGGCGTTGTCCCCGACACCTACTCGTGGGTCCCCTTCGGCGGCGGCATCCGGCGCTGCATCGGCGCTAGCTTCGCGCACATGGAGATGGACGTCGTGCTGCGCGTCCTGCTCGAACGCATCGAGCTCGTCTCCACGACCGAGCCCGACGAGCCGTGGTCCTACCGCGGGATCGTCTGGGCCCCCGGGAACGGCGGCAAGGCGGTCGTACGTCAACGCGTGCGCCGGTCGCAACCGCGTACGCTGCAGGCGGCGTGACGGTTCTCGAGCACTATTGCGACGTCGACGACGACGTTCGGATTTGCTACCGCACCTCCGGCGACCCCGCCGCGGAGCCGCTCATCCTCCTCACCGGCCTCGGGCAGCAGCTCAACTCCTGGCCACAGGGCTTCTACGATGCGCTCGCCGACCGCGGCCACTACGTCGTGCGCCTCGACAACCGCGACATCGGCCGCTCCTCGCGCTGGTCACACCGCCCGCCGACGCTCTTTCAGCTGGCGTCGAGGCGCTGGCCGGCGGGGCAATACGAGCTGGCGGACATGGCCGAGGACACCGTCGGGCTGATGCGCGAGCTCGGCTTGGACTCCGCGCACCTCGTCGGCGCCTCGATGGGGGGGATGATCGCCCAGACCATCGCGGCGCGCCATCCGCAGCGCGTACGCACGCTCACGTCGATGATCTCGACGACCGGCGCGCGCGGCGTGGGGCGCCCTGCGATCTCGACCTACCGGCGCATGTTCACGCCTCCCCCGACCGACCGCGACCGCTGGGTCCGCCGAGCGGTCGACATGTGGCGCCACATCGGCTCGCACGGGTTCCCGTTCGACGAAGCGCGGGTACGGGAAGTCGCTCTTGAATCGTGGGAGCGCGGCGGCGGCAGCGCGGCACGGGCGGGGTCGGCGCGACAGCTCGCCGCCATCGTCAAGTCCGACGACCGCACCGCCGAACTGCGCACCATCACCGCACCAACGCTCGTGATTCACGGCGACCGCGACCTCATGGTCCATCCGAGCGGCGGCGTCGCGACCGCGAAGGCGATCCCCGGCGCTCGCCTGTACACGATCGCGGGCATGGGACACGACCTGCCCGCGGGCGCTTGGCCGCAGCTGGTCGAGCTCGTGAGCAGGCACACCCGACGCTCGCTGACACGTGAGCGCTCACCGCGTGCCGAGGGCGCGCTGGAGGCCGCGCGGTAGACCTCGGAGCGGGGGTCGGCAGCTAGCCGCTAGCCGCCGTACATCGCGCCGAGCCAGATCTCGCAGAGGACGTCGACGAGCTTGTCCTCCGCGACGGCCGGCGTCTCCTCGGAGAACACCGCGAGCATGACGCGTTCGTTGAGCTGCACGAGCGCCGTCGCGAGATCGCGCGCGGGCAGCCCCCGCTTGGCGGTGCCGCGCTCACGCTCCTCTTCGATCCGCTGGGTCACGCTTGCGACCCACCCTTCGGTGATCTTGGCGCGCAGCTCGCGGGCCTCCGCATTGGTGGCGCTCAGCTCGACGATCGCGCGGATCACCGCGCGATGCGCGCCGAGCATCTCGTAGAAGATCTGGATGCTCTCGCGCACGCCGTGAGCCGGGTCGGCGTCGCGCTCATCGACCGCCTGTTCCTTGGCGACGGTCGCCTCTTCGACAACCCTGTCGACGAGCGTCAGCACAACCGCATCCTTGGACGGGAAGTAGAAGTAGAACGCAGGCCGCGAGATGCCCGCCCCACGCGCGAGATCGTCGACGGAGATCTCCGTCAGCGAGCGCTCCTCGAGGAGCTGCTCGGCGGTGCGCATGATCGCCTGTTCGCGTTCGTCGCTGCTGACGCGCACGGCGCGCCGCCCGCGGCTCGATCGCGCGCCCCCAACCGGGCTCTCAACAGTGCTCACAGCTCGATGATAACGGGACCGATTTGCAGGTCAACCGCCTGTCCACTCTCCCGACACGATGTCGAGCGGGCGGAAGGCGCGCGCTCCCCCGCAGGCGCGTCGCAAGCGATCATACGAGACCGCGGCCCGGTGGGTCGCAGCGTTGAGGCTCCACGCCTGCTCGCCGATGGCGTAGTTTCCAGCGCGCCAATTCTTCAAGCCTGCGATTCAGCCGCGCCGGCGAAACGCGGCGAGATGCCTACAGGAGGTCAGCCATGATCGTGATGTTTTCCGCCCGTCGCCTCAAGCCGGGGTCGTGGGAGCAGTTCCGCCGTGCATGGGACCCGAACGGCGCGACGCCGCCGGGGCTCCAGCGCGCCTACCATGCGCGCAACATCCGCGACGAGGACGAAGTCATCTCGTTCGGCCTGTTCGACATGACCGAGGATGAATACCGCAGCTGGCGCGCCGAGGCCGACGCCGAGGAGAACAAGCGCGTGAGCGAGATCTCCGCCTACGTCGAGAACGAGACAGTCGCCGGCGTCTACGAGGTGATCGACGTCGTCGAGGACTGACGAGCGCGCGGCGCCACTACGAGGAGCCGAACCAGCGCGAGAGGCGCTCGGGTGTGAGCACCTGCGAGGGCTCGACGCGGCGGCTGAAGCAGTCGCGAAGATCCTGCGCGGCGTCCGGCTCGCGTGCCCAGCCGGCGAACAGCGGCTCCGACTCCGCACGGGGAAAGCGCCCCCACGCGAACGACCACTGATACTGCTCGGAGGCGCGCTCGTCGCGCCAGCGCGCGTAGTGCTCGAGGGTCGGGTCCGAGCGCCCGCGAGCCCATCTGCCACGTAGATCGCCTGCTCGACGGCGTCTCCGATCCCCTGCGCGGTGCCGGGATGCTTGAAGTGGCAGGCATCGCCGAGCAGCGCCCACCCCGGTCCGCTCGGTGTGCGGAGAAGCCCCGCATCAGTGACTCTGGCGCGACGACGAGTCCGCCGACTATCTCGGCGCTCTCAAGAGCGTGCGGCGGGATCGTGTCGGGGAAGCGCGACGCAGCTGTGCGAGGTATCGCTGCGTGCGCTCCTCGCCCGAGCCGCGCGTGAACTCCGCGTCACCCCACGCGATCAACAGGCATAGATCGTCCCCTGCGGCCCACCTGTTGACGATCTCCTCGGAGTGGATCGTGGAGGTCGCGAAGCCGTCGTTTGGGATCCCGCGCCAATAGGCGAAGAGGAACGCCACCTCGCCGGAAAGTGGGTGCGACTTCTCGATCCCCAGGCGCCCTGCGACGGTCGACGCGCGACCGTCCGCCCCGAAGACCCACTTGGCGGCGATCCGCTCGCCGCCCTCCAGCAACACTCCCGCCACCGGGTCCTCGTGGGTGCCCGAGCCGATGAGGTCGACGACGCGCTCGCACCGGCCGCGAGCGCGGTGTCGAAGATCGCCTTGTCGAGCGCCCAGCGTCGTGGCGCCGCGCAGCTCTCGAAGCCGCCGATCGGCGTGAAGTGGCCCGAGCACTCGTGCTCGAGTCCGACGATCCGAAACGCCAGCATCGGAACGTCATGTGCCGCGAGCAACGTGTCGAGCACGCCTAGCTGCTCGAAGCGCGCGAGCGTGTTGGGAAAGATCAGGTGCGTCGAAACCGCTTCGCTCGGGAATGTGTCGCGGTCGACGAGCAGCACGTCCCACCCTCTGCGCGCCAGCGCGATCGCGAGCGTCGAGCCGGCGCAACGGGCGCCGACGATCACAGCGTCCTTGGCGTCCATGCGCGAACGCTAGCAACGCCCTGCGAGCGCTACCAGCACAACAACATGAGGCCGACCGTCACGCCGGGTCCGATCGTGACCAGCAGCCCGTGCTGACCCGCCTGCGGCTCGCGGCGCCCGATCGTCTCGTGCAGTACGTAGAAGATCGAGGGCGTCCCCACGTTGCCGTGGTTTGCGAGCACATCGACGCTCACGCGCACCTCCTCGTCATCGAGGCCGAGCGCGTCGCGCGCGCTTTCGATGATGCGGCGGCCGCCGGGATGGATGATCCAGTGATCGACCATGTGCCCCGTGAGGCCGGCATCGCGCAGGAAGTCGTCGACGAGCGTGCGCAGGTGCGCGCCGGCGACGTCGGGCAGCTCCTTTGCGAGGTGCAGGTAGCTGTCGTCTCGCGCGAGCTCGAGGCGCACCGCACCGCGGGTCTGGGGGATCTGGTGCACGCGCGAGGCAACGACGCGGGGACCAGCCGCGTGCGCGCCTTCATCGAGGAGCATCGCCGCACAGCCGTCGCCGAAAATCGAGGAGCCGACCGTCTTGCTGCGGGGGTCCTCGGCGCACGCGGTCGAGAGCAACCCGCTCATGCTCTCCGCCGCGACCACCAGCGCCTTCTTGCCGGGATGGTCGCGCAGCGTCTGGCCGGCGAGCCGCACGAGCGGCACGGCACTCGCGCAGCCGACGCCGACGACGTGGTACTTGTCGGTGTGAGGCGCCATCTCGAAGTGCTCGACGAGCCTGTGCGCGAGCGTCGGGCAGCCGAGCGAGTAGAGCGTTGCACTCACGACGGTCCCCACCTCCGCCGGATCGACGTGCAGCCGCTCCACCGCTTCGATCGCGCGCATCCTCAGCAGCTCCTCGGCTTCCTCGGCGCGGCCCTGGAGCGTCGTCTCGAGCGCTTCCGCGCCCAACTCGAGGCGGCGGCGCTCGACGCCGCAGCGACTGAAGACGCCTTCGGCGAACTCGTCGCCCTGCAAGCCGAGCAGCGAGAGCACCTCCGCCTGGGTGTAGGAGCGCTCCGGGTCCGCGAGTGCGAGGCCCGCGATGCATGTCGGAGCGTGGGTGGGAGCACTCCCCCTCCCGGCGCGCGGGAGCGCGCTTGGCGCCGCGCGCCTGCGCGGCGGCCTGCGTCGAGGAGAGGCCGAACCGCGTCCAGAAGGCTTGGCGCCCATTGAGGTGAGGAAAGGGCGTCTCCGGGACGGGCACGTCGAGGAAGGTGCACAGCGGACCCCAGCCGTCGCAGATGTCGTAGATCAACAGCAGCTCGGAGGGGACCGTGTCGATCACCTGCTCGCGGTGGCGAGAGAAGACCTCGAGCGCATAGTCGCGGTCCGGGAAGCGGCCCGCGAAGAGCCCCTGCCAAATCGCCCCCTCGACCGCCTCGAGCACGGCCGGCGCGGCACCCGCCGGACGCGCGCCTACGAGCCCGCGCGTCGCATGGAGGCTCGCGTTGCAGCTCTCATACCAAGCGTCCGGCTCGCGGACACTAAGGATCACCTTCGACTCCGGCCACGCGGCGAGGATCTCACCGTAGTAGCGAGCGCCCAGCCAGTCGACCGTGGAGCCCCATCCCTCGAGCGCCTCGCGCCAGTCGATCTGCTCGCCGTTGGCGAGTCGTTCCCAGTGCGACGCCGCGGCGCCGTCGGCCGCGCGCAGCGATTCGAGCGAGTGCAGGCAGGGACCAGCACCGAGCTCGTCGAGCGCAACCTTCAGCGACATGGTGCCCGTACGGCCGAATCCTGCGCCGATGACCTTCAGCGGCGGACCTCCTGGGTCGGGGTGGTCAGCATGCCAGAAAAGGCAAGATACCCGAGAAGGCGGCGAGCCCGTCGGCGCCGCGCACCCGGACGCTCGCGGCCGAGCACCGCACAAGCAACATCCGAGAAAGGGACAGAAAGTGGCGATGAGACTGATCGGCGCGGGCATGCCGCGCACCGGCACGCTGACGCAGAAGGAGGCCCTTGAGATGCTGGGCTTCGCACCGTGCTACCACTGGGTGAACATCCTCGCGGACCTCGAGAGCGTCGAGCTGTGGGAGCGTGCGCTCGACGGCGAGGAGATCTGGCCCGACGTGTTCGCCGGCTTCGAGGCGACGGTGGACTGGCCGGGCGGCTTCTTCTGGAGGCGCTGATCGAGCACTATCCCGACGCGAAGGTGCTGCTGAGCGTCCGTGACCCCGAGACTTGGGAGCAGAGTTTCCGCGAGACCGTGTGGAGCATGGGGCACGGTCAGTCGCTCGTGCACCTGCTCTCGAGCGCACGCGCAACGGTCGACCCGCGCTGGCGTCGCTACGTCGAGCTGGTCGAGCGGATGTTCTGGTCGCCCGAGGGCACCTTCGCCGATGGTCACGAGCGCCCACAGCAGCTGATCGACGCCTTCGTGAGCCACAACGAGGAGGTCAAGCAGGCGGTCCCGCCCGAGCGGCTGCTCGTGTGGGAGGTGAGCGAAGGCTGGGAGCCGCTATGCGATTTCCTCGGCGTCGCCGTCCCATCCGAGCCGCTGCCGCGAGCCAACGACCGCGAGACCTTCACCGGACGCGTCATCGACGGAGCCCTGAGCGCAATCCAGGCGAGCCGCACGCCCACTGCGCAGTAGCCGCGCGGCGCCGTTGCGGCGCGAGCGGCAGCTAGGGAGCCGTCGTCGTCACCGGGCCGGGTTCCCCCGCGAGCGTGCGAGCGCGATCCCGTGCCCAGCGCTCGAGGAACCGCTCCGCCGCGACGGCGTCGAGGGGCCTCGCGAAGAGGAACCCCTGCCCGCTGTCGCACTGCTCCTGCTGCAGAAGCGAGAGCTCCTCGTGCTGCTCGATCCCCTCCGCGAGCGTCTCGATCGAGAGCGCCTTGCCTAGTTGCACGAGCGCATGGATCAGGATCTTGCCTTCGGGGTTCTCGGTAAGACGCGAGATGAACGAGCGGTCGATCTTCAGTGCATCGACCGGGAAGTGCTGGAGGTGCGCGAGCGAGGAGTAGCCGGTCCCGAAGTCGTCGATCGCGATCCGCACGCCGAGCGCCTTGACGGCGCGTAGCCGCTGTACGGTCTCCTCGACGTTGCGCATCAGCGTCGTCTCGGTGATCTCGAGCGTCAGCGCGCCCGGGTCGAGCCCGCTTTCCGAGAGTGCGTCGCGGACGTTCGCAACGAGCTCGTCGGTGTCCAGCTGGCGCCCGGAGACGTTAACGGAGACCCCGATCATGTGGCCCGCCTCGCGCCAGGCCGCGCCCTGGCGACAGGACTCCTCGAGCACCCACTTCCCGGCCTGCGTGATCAGCCCGCTGTCCTCGAGCACCGGGATGAACTCGCTCGGCGGGAGTACGCCGCGCACCGGGTGCTTCCAGCGCAGCAGTGCCTCCATTCCGGTTGCGCTCATGCCGCGCAGGTCGAACGTCGGCTGGTAGAGGAGGAAGAACTCGTCGTTCTGGATCGCGCCGCGGAGGTCCATCTCGGTCTCAAGGTGGTTCTGAACCGCCTCCTTCATCTCGGACTCGAAGACCGCGAAGTGGCTCGTCACGTCGCGACGCGCTTGGTGCATCGCGATGTCGGCGTCGCGCAGGAGCTCCTCCGCGGTCGCCCGCTCTCCGGTCGCGATCCCGATGCTCGCGGTGACACTCAGCCGCGCAACCTCCGCCGCCGGCAGCTCGAACGGCATCTCGAGCGCGTCGAACGCGCGCTTCGCAAGGGGCTCGGGACCGTCGCCCAGCGAGCGTCCCTCGGCGATCACCGCGAAGGCGCCGCTGCCGAGGTGCGCGAGCACGTCGATCTCGCCGAGTGCGTCTTCGAGCCTCACGGTGACGGCTCGCAGCAGCTCGTCGCCGGCTTCGTGGCTGTGCGTCTCGTTGATCGCCTTGAAGTTGTCGAGCTCGATGATGAGCGCCGCGACCGGCGTCTGCTCACGACGTGCGCGCAACAGCGTCTGCTCGCCGCGATCGAGGATGAGCGTCCGGTTCGGGAGCCCGGTGAGCGGGTCGTGCGTGGCCATGAATGCGAGCTCTCGCTGACGCTGCGCGAGCTCCTCGTCGGCTCGCTGCCGCTCCGCCTCGAAGACCTCGCAAACGCGCACGAGCGTGATGTCGAGCGTGATCTGCAACATGCCGATGGCCTTCGCGAGGGCGTCCGGCAAAATGCCCAGCTCCTGCGCGCACTCGCGCACCACGTCGCTCGCGCCGTCGCGCCAGCACAAGCAGCGCTTCGTGACCTCGCTCAGCGCGATTTCGTGATGCGCCACGAGGCCCCCGAAGACACCCCACGCATCACGCCCTGCGGAGCGCCCGGCCTCCGGCTTGCCGCCGGCCATCCACTGGGCGACCGCGTCGGTGGACATCGTGCAGATCCGCTCGAAGCTTTCGCGCACCGGACCCTCGATGCGCTTGCCGGATCGCTCCATGCTGAGCGCGATCGTGCGTGCGAGTACTTCCTCGGCGTTAGCGCTCAGCACCTCGCCGAGGCGACGAAGGTCGCTCTGAATGGTCGGCGCAGCCTCGCTGTCGGGCACGCGCGGCTGGTCGCCGGCGCAGCCGCCGTTGGCGGGCAAGAGCGTCATCGCCCCTTAGATCGGCGCTTTTTGCCCACAATGTGAGCCTCGCTCGCGCCGCTAGACCACTTAATGGTTCGGTTGCCGCTCGGCCCATTGCACCGCCGAGCCGCTCTGCGGCAGCGATCGCCGCGGGCGAGGACCCCGCCGGAGCGCTCAGGCGCTCTTTGCGACGCCGCCGGGCACCCGCTCGCGCTGCCCGCAGTTGCCGCGCAACAGCGCTTCGGCGGTCGTTACGAGCGTCTCCTCGAGTTGGGGCAGCTCGTCGATCCGGCCCTCGCGCACGTAGCCCGCGACGATCTGTTCGCCCCCCGCCGCGAGCACGAACAGCGCCTCGTCGCTCGGAACGGTGAACGCGGGTTCCGCTTCGACGGCCCGTTCGAAGACCCATCTGTAGACGGCTGCGTAGCGAGTGACGATCGCGTTGCGCTCGACGTGGCCGCGGTCGCCAGCGTTCTGGATCTCGAGCAGCCCGGCGCGAGCGAACTTAGGGGAGAAGGCGAGCCCACACAGGAACGCCTGAGTCCCGGCGCGAAGGCTTCGCTGCCAGTCATTCTCCGCTTCGCGATTCGCGTCAGTGACGACCTGCAGTAGGAGGTCGGTCGCGAAGCGGTAGGCCTCGACGAAGCACTCCTCCTTCGACGCGAAGAGCTCGTAGAACGTGCCGCGCGAGACGCCCGCCTCCTTCACGATGTCCGCGACAGAGCTGCGCTGGATGCCGCGCTCGCCGACTACGTCGAAGGCCGCGACCAGCAGGCGCGCCCGCTGCGATTCGCCGCGGGGCCGAACGAGCGGCTCCACGCCGGGGTGATGTGCCAGGTGGAGTGTCTCCATCCTTGCTCCAAGCAAATGTAGCCTGCCGAGATCGGGATTGCGAGCGCGGTTGCATTCGCGGCCGCCGATTTGCGCCCATAGACGCTGCGGCGAGTGACCGTCTGCGCCCGACGGCCACTCTCCACATGCACGTCCCTGTGCCGGTCCGGCTTGCGCCGGCGAGGCCGACGCTTGCCCAGACCGATGTTTGGCGGGGAAGAAGAATCGCCAATCGCAACCGTACCACCGAGGTACGCACGCGTCAAGGTCGAGTACGATCCGTGACGGGCTCAGCGCGCAGAGCGAGCGGTGCGCTCCATACGCATACGCGCGATGAGGCCGAGAAAGCCCCCTGCGCCGGCTGCTAGGCCAAGTGCCTGGTGAGCGACTGGGGCGCCGTCGCGCCCGATGCGCGCACGCAAACCGGCGACGCTCCAGGGCAGCAGCAACAGCGCGGCGGTGACTGCACCGGGGTCCCAGCGGCGGTGATGCGCGGCCCAGCCGAGGTGCATCGCGGCGTTCGCCGCATTCGACGCGCTCGTGAAGATCGCGAGCGCGGGCACGCGGTCGGCGAGGGCCGACGTGGCGACGCTCATGCCCCAGCCGAATCTCACGTTCACCGTCGCCGCCCGCGCGGGCGTCAGCGGCGCGGTGTCAGAGGGACTGCCGAGCACCTCGCGATTGAGCCACTCCATGAAGCCGCCCGGCCACACCCACTCCTCGACCTGGTGCCAGAGGAGCACCGGCAGCGCGGCCCATCTCCAGCGCTCGCCAGCGCTCATGCGCTCGCGCGACGCGTACCACGCCGCCGAGCTCAGTGGCGCTGCGACAGCGGCAACCTTGGGCCAGCGGCCGTGGATCGGGCCCCGCGGCGCGAGCATGCGAATGCGGTCGGCGGCGGGCATTGCGGGCACACGATACCCGCCCGCGTGTCCCCTTCGGAGACGCCTCACGGTGCGAGTGCAACGAAGTTACGGCGCGCGGTTGCCTTCGACCGCGTTCGGCGTCGCCTGCGCGCCGTGGGCGCGCATGAACGCCTCGGTCGCCTCGACATCCATCGGGCGTGCGAAGAAGAAGCCCTGTCCGCTGTCGCAGTGCTCGTGCTTGAGCTGCGAGAGCTGCTGCTCCTGCTCGATCCCCTCGGCGAACGTCTCGATCGAGAGCGCCTTGCCGAGCTGAACGAGCGTGCGAATGAGCTTCTCCCCCTCCTTGTTCTTGCTCAAACCGGTGATGAACGAGCGGTCGATTTTCAGGGCGTCGACGGGGAAGCGCTGAAGGTGCGCGAGCGACGAGTAGCCCGTGCCGAAGTCGTCCACCGCGATCCGCACGCCGAGACGTTTGATCGTGGCGAGCCGGTGCGCGGTCTCCTCGATGTTGCGCATCAGCGTCGTCTCCGTGATCTCGATCGTGAGCGCCTCTGCGTCGAGGCCACTCTCGGCGAGTGCCCCTTCGATGTCGGCGATCAGCTGGTCGCTGTCGAGCTGGCACGCCGAGACGTTGACCGCCATCACGATCTCGTAGCCCTCGCGGCGCCATCTCGCCGCCTGCGCGCAGGCGCGCTTGAGCACCCACCTCCCGATCTGCTCGATGACGCCGGTTTCCTCGGCGAGCGGGATGAACTCATCGGGGGCGAGTAGTCCGCGCTGGGGATGACGCCAGCGGATCAGCGCCTCGAGCCCCGTGGGCCGCCGGTCACTGAGCGCGAAGGTCGGCTGGTAGGCGAGCAGGAACTCGTCGCGCTCGACCGCCTCGCGTAGGTCCATCTTCAGCTCCGCGCGCAGCTGGATCGTGTCCTGCATCCCCGTCTCGAAGACGGCATGGCGATTCTTGCCTTCCCACTTGGCGCGGTACATCGCGATGTCGGCTTGGCGCAGGAGCTCGTCGGCCGAGGTTCCGCCGCCGACGGCGACACCGATGCTCGCGCTCACGCCGAAGCGGGCGTTCTCGCCCGCGCCGAGCTCGAACGGCGGCCTGAGCGCTTCGAGCAGGCGTTCGGCGATCAGCTCCGGCCCGGTCTCGAGCGAGAGCTCCTCGCAGATCACGACGAACTCGTCCCCGCCGAGCCGCCCGAGCGCGTCGGAGCCGCGCAGCACGCCGTCGAGCCGTGCGGCGACGCCACGCAAGAGCTCGTCGCCGGCCGAGTGGCCGAGCGTGTCGTTGACGGTCTTGAAGTTGTCGACATCGATGAAGAGGACCGCCACCTGGGTCTGCTTGCGCGCCGCGCGCGCGAGCATCTGCTCGACGCGATCCTGGATCAGGGTGCGGTTCGGAAGCCCCGTGAGGGAGTCGTGGGTGGCCATGAACGCGAGCTCCTCTTCGCGGCGGGCCAGCTCCTCGTCGGTCTTCTCGCGCTCGGAGTCGAAGCACTTCGCCATGTGCACGAGTCCGAACTCGAGGCTGAGCTGAAGGATGTTGAGCGCCTGCGCGAGCGCCTCGGCCGGCGCGCCGAGCTCCGGGGCGCTCTCGCGCAGGACGCTCGCGACCGCGTCGCGCCACCAGATGTGCCGTTTCGTGAGCTGCTTGAGCGACGCCGTGCGCCGAGCCGCAAGCTCGCCGTAGATCGTCCAGGTCTGCGTGCCCGATTCGATCGCGCCCTCCGGGCCTTCGCCGGAGAACCATCGCGCGATCGCGATCGTCGAGCTCGTGTTGATCTTGGCGAATTGCTCTTGCACCGAGGGGTCGACGTCGAGTTCGCGCCCGTGGGCGCGTGCGGCGGTGCGCTCGAGGACGTCCCCCGTGCGTACCTTGAGCGCCTCTCCGAGCGGGCGCAAGTCGTCGGTGAGCTCGCTGATCGGGTCGGGAGGCGTGGGTGCCGAGCGCTCGGGCTCCTGGCCGTTGGGCTGTTGGTCTTCTATTGCCATGGGTTCATCGTCGGTGCGATCGGCACGGTCCTTGAGAGCTGGCGACCGCGATCAGCGCCCCTTTGCGAGCGCGAGGCTCACGCTCATCGAGTCCTCCGTTTCGCCGTTTGCGGTCCACCGCGGGGCGGACCTCGCGCGCCACGTAGTGTCTTGCCGCGTTCCCTCGGCATTCAGGTGGGCAGCCTTAGCGCTGGGATTTCTATCGCGCCACGCGCGCGGCGCCCAGTAGGGTTGCGCGATCGCGGCCTTCGCATCTGAGACAGTCGGCACTTGCGACGCCCGCTTTCGCTCCGTACGCGAGGCGTTCGAGGAGAACTTCGCCGCTCGCGGCGAGCTAGGGGCGGCGGTGACGGTGATTCTCGAGGGCCGCACGGTGGTCGACCTGTGGGCCGGTTGGGCCGATGCGGGGCACACGCGCCCGTGGCGGCAGGACACGCTCGTCAACGTCTTCTCGGTGGGGAAGGCGCTCGCCGCCACGTGCCTGCTGCGCCTGGTATCGCGCGGTCAGATCGGGCTCGACGAGCCGGTCGCGCGCCGGTGGCCTGAGTTCGCCGCCGGAGGGAAGGCGGGCATAACCGTGCGCGAGCTCTTGAGCCACCGCGCGGGGCTCGCCGCGATCCGTGAGGAGCTCGCGCCCGGCGCGCTGTACGACTGGGCACAGGTGACTCGCGCACTCGCCGCGCAGGAGCCGTGGTGGGAGCCAGGCAGCGGCCACGGCTACCACGTGCACACCTTCGGCTTTCTCGTGGGTGAGCTCGTCCGTCGCGTCGCGGGCGAGTCGATCGGCGCGTTCCTTCGCCGTGAGCTCGCCGCACCGCTCGGCTTGGCGCTCAGCTTCGGCCTGCCGCCCGAGGATCGTGGGCGCCGCGCCGAGTACGTGTTCGACGTCGCCGGCTCGACGAGCGACCGGCTCCCGTCGGCCGCGATGGAGAGCCCGCTGCGTCGCCTCGCTTACCTCAACCCGCCCGGAGCGACGGGCATCGGCACCGTGAATACAGCTCCGTGGCGAGGACGCCGAGCTACCGTCGGCGAACCTCCACGCCGATGCGCGCAGCGTCGCGCGCATGTACTCGGCGCTCTTGGAGGAGCCGCCGGATCTGCTGGACCGCGCCGTCCTCGCCGAGGCGACACGCGAGGCCGCCGCGGGCGAGGACCTCGTGCTCGCGCGCCCATCGCGATTCGGCCTCGGCTTCCAACTGACGCAACGCGAGCGCCCCTTCGGCCCGGGCCCGAGCGGCTTTGGCCACTTCGGCGCCGGCGGCTCCGTGGGCTTCGCGGATCCCGACGCCGGCGTCGCCTTCGCGTACGTGATGAACCGCGGCGGGCCGCAATGGCGAGACCCGCGGAACCGCGCCCTGATCGACGCGCTCTACGCGGCGCTGGTGCCCGCGTAGAGCTCCCCGACATTCCGCGGCGGAAAGCTCGAGGAGCTCAACCAGAGGGGCGACTCGAACAGCCATTGGTCCAGGATCGCGAGGCGAGCGCTGTGCGTGTGTCGAGGGCCCGCGGGCCTGAACCCCGCGCGCGCCTGTGCCAGCCCGCGCGGAGTGCCCGCTACTGGCGGGGCGGCGGGTCGCGGTGGGGCATGCCCCGCACGATCCAGCTCGTCGGGATCACGCGCATGATCGGCACGAGCACCGTCCACGGGAAGCGGGGCACGGTCGCGTGCGCGACGCCGCGTTCGATGAGCTGCGCCATCGTGCGCGCGCCCTGCTGCGCATCGATCAGGAAGGGGCGGTTCTTCATGTCGCGGTTGATGTCAGTGTCGATGTACCCCGGCGCGAGCGTCGTGACGGTGATCGGCTCGCGGAGCGTCTCCGCGCGCACGGCTTCGAGGTAGGTCGCGAGCCCGGCCTTCGAGGCGCTGTAGGTGCTCGAGCCCGGCAGGCCTCGGGTCCCGGCCACCGAGCCGATGCCCACGATCTGACCCTCGCCGCCCTGGTGGCGGAACAACGCGACTGCGGCGTCGATCGTCGCGATCGCACCGATGAGGTTCGTCTCGACGATCATTCGCGCGCGCGTCATGTTGCCTTCCCCGACGCGGCCCGAGTTGCCGACGCCGGCGTTCGCGACCACGATCTCGCAGCGGCCGAGCTTCTGCGCCGCCTCCTGCAGGGCGTTCGCGACGTCGTCGGTGTCGGTCACGTCGAGCGTGCGTATCTCGACGCGGCGCTCGGGGTGGGCGGCGAGGATCTCGCGCCGAACCTCCTCGAGCTCGGCCTCTCGTCGCGCGCTCAGGAAGAGGTCGTGACCACGGCCCGCGAGCTCGCCTGCGAGCGCCCGCCCGATGCCCGCGCTTGCGCCCGTGATGAAAACCGTCTTGGCCACGGCGGGCGAGACTACCACCGTCTACGTGCGAGACTGCGTGGCCTGCGGCGCGTCAGACGTCGAGCTCAGCCGTGGCGCTCAACGACGGGTTCGTGGGGTCGACGATGCGGATCCTGATCGGGCGGTTGTTGAGCGAGAACACCTTGAGCTTGTAGAGCAGCAGCGCGCCCTGCGTGGGGCCGGAGGCGGCCGTCGAGTTCGGCCCCGGTATCTGCCCGTTCGCGGGGACGATCCCGCCCGTGTAGATGTAGGGATTGCGCCCAAGGGGGACGACCGGCGCGTAGGTGTAACCCTGCGTGTCGCTGAGCACGAGCGTGCTTCCCGCGAGCTGTGGGTGCGAGGTCTGGTTGTGGACCTGGATGAAGACGCCGAACCACTCTTCGCCGATTGAGAGCCGCGCCTGCGCCGGGGTGAGGCCAGCGAGGTACTCCGAGTCTTCTTCGTCGAACGGGTTGAGCTGGCGCGAGATCTGGACCTGGTAGATGAGTGGGCCGACGGTCAGATAGGGCGCGGAAACGCCGCCCTCGCCGGCGTACGTGCCGGTCGTCTCGGTCTTGTTGGCGCTCCCGCACGCGCTCAGCGAGAACGCCGCGATCAGCGCCGCGGCCAGCAGGAGAGCGGGATTACGCGCGGTTCGCATGCCGCCGGGCAGTCTAACCGGCGCCGACTCCGCGCTCTCCATGATCGAGCGCAGGCGGCGCAGCGCGCGCGCGTATTGGCGCTTCATCCACCAGCGCGCGCCGAGCGCCTCGCGAACGCGATCCGCGAGCACCGGCGGGAAGGTCTCGAAGGTGAGGCTCACCCGCGTCGTGCCGCTCGCGGCGGACGTGAGCTCGTAGACCGCGAGCGTGCGGATGCGATTGGACTTGCCCATCCTGCCGGTCGCGACGAGCCGATACGCCGCGTCGAGCTCGGAGAACGTCGCATCGCCCCATGCGAAGCGGTTCAGCGGCGCCTTGATGCGAAAGCGCGCCCCCGCGCCGAGGCCGCGCGGATTCTCGCGCGTGAGCCGCCAGTCGACGAGGAAGTGGTCGCAGAAGCGAGCATGGTTCGAGATGTCTTGGAGAAAGTCGAACACACGCTCGCGCGGCGCGTAGATCACGATCGAGGCGTTTAGCGGGTCCACGGTGCGGGAAGTCTAAGAGCGACGTGCATGCCGAGGATTCTCCAGGGGTGGGGTAGTGGCACTGGCGGCGGCATCGGGCCGGCCCTGGCGGCCGTTACGAGGCGCCGCGAGAGGGGCGCTCGAAGCCGCCGCGGACGTGCTCCAATTCGGCAGGCGAGCGCGAACGCGGTGGTACAATCGTCTTTCGCCGTCCCTCCGTCTACGTCTCCGGTAGAGGACGCTTCAAGTGTCCTCATGCAACAAAGGGAGCAGCTGATCGAGTCTTCTACGCAAGGCACCATGCCGGGCAGTGGCTCCTTCCGTTGTCAGCGTTGCGGGCATACGCTGACTGTCACGCCGCCCGCCTCGAGCGCGCCGCGAGAGTGCCCCAAGTGCAAGAGCAACGAACTCGTGCGCGCATCGCTGTTTGCGACCACGCGCTTCTCCCGCAGCGCCTCGATGCACGTCGATCCGCAGGGTCGTGAGACGTGGCTCACCCGCGCGCGCTCGCGGATGGAGGAGCCGGGTGAGTACCTCGCCTACGAGGAGGACGACCAGATCAAGCTCGTCTCGCTCACGCGCGAGTGGACGCGCATCGGCCGCAGCCTCGCCGCCGACATCCGCTTCGACGACCCCACCGTCTCGCGCCGCCACGCGCTGATCGTCCGCCAGGCCGACGGCGTGCGCGTCCTCGACGACCGCAGCCTCAACGGCGTGTTCGTCAACGGCGAGCGCGTGGAATGGAGGGCGCTCAGCGACGGCGACGAGGTGCTCGTCGGCCGCCACCGCCTCGTCTTTCTCACCGACTCGCTGCCGGCGACGCGGTTGCTGCCGGGCGAGGAGCTCGAAACCGCCTTCTAGCGCGCCTCGCGCGCAGCAGCCCGCAGGCGTCGCCAAGGAGCCGACGCGGCGCAGGGGCGCGGCAATAGATTGCCGCGGTGCCCATCACGATCGCAGTGCTCTCCCAAAAGGGCGGCACCGGCAAGACGACGGCCGTCCGCACGCTCGCGGACGTGATGGAGCGCGTCGAAGTGCCCACGCTGCTCATCGACCTCGACCCGCAGGGCAACCTCTCCGACTACCTCGACGTCCCCTCGGAGGCCGAGCCCACGATCGCCGACGTCCTCGCCGACCGTGCGAGCGTGAACGAGGCGATCGAGGCCAACGGAGACATCGTGCCCGCGAACCTGAGCCTCGCCGAGACCGAGCTGATGCTCGGGGGCAAGATCGGGCGCGAGCTGACGCTGCGGCGAGCGCTCGCGAAGGTGCCCGAGCGCTACGAGCTGATCCTCGTCGACTGCCCGCCCTCGCTCGGGCTGCTCACGGTGAACGCGCTCGCCGCCGCCGACTGGGCGCTCATCACCGCGGAGGCGCAGTACTTCGCGCTGCAGGGCGTCGAGCAAGCGATGGAGGTCGTGCAGCTCGCCCACGACTCGCTCCAGAACGAACTGGAGCTCGTGGGTGTCCTCTTGAACCTCGCGGACATGCGCACCGTCCACTCGCGCGAGGCGCTCGCATCGCTCCGCGAGCGCTTCGGGGACAAGGTGTTCGGGACCGTCGTACGCGCCTCGATCGCCTACGCGGAGTCCGCGGAGCGAGCGGTCTCGATCCTCGACCACCGCCCCGACCTCGGCGCCGACTATCTCTCGCTCGCAGACGAACTGCTCGGGCGGCTCGGCGGATTCGAGCAGGCGCGCTACGCGATCAGGCAGCTCGAGCGCTACCCGGCCTAGAGCGCTTGCACGTAGGCGCCCTGGGGCTCGAAGGGCACGCGCAGCACGCTCGCCCATTCCCTTACCTCGGCGTCGAGCGCCTCGACAACGGTGCCGGTCTGCTCATAGAAGCACCACACGAGCACGGTCGGCCCAGCGCCCGAGATCGTCGCTCCGAGCGCGCCGAGCGCACGCGCCTTCGCGATCAGCTCGTAGGAGCGGGGAAAGAGCTTGCCCCGGCGCGCTTGGTGCAGGCGATCGTCGAGACCGCGCGCGAGCAGATCCCAGTCGCCGGTCGTAAGGCCGAGCATCAGCAGCGAGGCGTGGGCGACGTTGAAGACGGCGTCTCCGAGCGGCACCGAGTCGGGGAGCGCCGCGCGCGCGGTGGTCGTGCTGACGTGCGCGCGCGACGCGCGGCGCCCGATTGGCTCGTGCGGCACCACCACGAGCGCCTCGAGGCCCGTCGGCGCATCGAAGCGCGTCGCCAGCCCATCGGCGGATATGACGAACCCGCCCTCGAGCGCAGCAGCGACGTTGTCCGGGTGCCCCTCGAGCTCGCTTGCGAGCTCGAGCAGCTCCGCGTCGAGCTCGAAGAGGTGGTCGGCGGCGACCAGCCCTGCGACGATTGCCGCGGCGCTCGAGCCGAGCCCACCGGCGAGCGGGATCGTCGAGCGCAACGCGAAAGGTGAACTCGTCCGGCGCGTGCAGCCGTTCGAAGGCCCGCACGCAGAGGTTTTCGCGACCGCGCGGCACCGCGAGGTCGGTCTCGAGCGCGAAGCTCCCCGTCTCCTCGACTTCGAGCTCGAGGTGCAGGGAGAGCGCCGCCGCGAGACTGTCGAAGCCGGGACCGAGATTGGCCGATGACGCGGGGACGCGCACGACCCGCCGTCTGATCATGCGCCTACGGTCGCCCCTCCCGGCACCGTGACCGCGGCACCCTCGACGAGCGACTCGCGCTCGCCGAGCACCGCGTCCTCGATCGCGGACATGTCCACGGGGCAGCGGATGAGCGCGCCTTCGGTCTGCTCGAGCGCCGCCTCGGGGTCCTTGATGCCGCGCCCCGTGAGCACGCACACGACACGGCTCGCGCCGTCGGCCCCGTACTTGAGCAATCCGGCGACCGAAGCGTTCGAAGCGGGCTCGACGAACATGCCTTCGCGGCTCGCGAGCAGCCTGTAAGCGGCGAGGATGTCCGAGTCGGAGACCGTGCGGATCGATCCGCCCGACTCGGACGCGGCGGCGAGCGCGTCGTCGCCGCGCGCCGGATTGCCGATGCGAATCGCCGAGGCGACCGTTTCGGGGTGTTCGACGGGATGGCCGAGCACGAGCGGCGCGGCGCCCTCGGCCTGGAAGCCGAACAGCCGCGGCGCGGCGCCCATCTCGCGAAAGCCGCGCCAGTAGGCGGTGATGTTGCCCGCGTTGCCGACCGGGATACACAGCAGGTCGAGCTCGCCCGAGAGGTCCTCGAGCAGCTCGAACGCCGCCGTCTTCTGCCCTTCGATGCGGTATTCGTTGAGCGAGTTCACGAGCGAGATCGGGTGCTCCTCGACGAGCCGGCGCACAACTTCGAGCGCGTCGTCGAAGTTGCCCTGAAGCGCGATCACGCGCGCGCCGTGAATCAGCGTCTGGGCGAGCTTGCCGCGGGCGATCCTCCCCTCGGGGATGATCACCGCGCAGGTGATGCCCGCGCGCGCGGCATATGCCGAGGCGCTCGCGGCTGTGTTGCCGGTGGACGCGCAGATCACCGCGTGTGCGCCGCTGCGCACGGCATCGGAGACGGCGCATGTCATCCCGCGGTCCTTGAAGGAGCCGGTGGGGTTTGCGCCCTCGCACTTGAAGTACACCTCGGCGCCGACGCGCTCGGAGATCACGGGCGCGAAGACGAGCGGCGTGAAGCCCTCGTTGAGGCTCACGACGGGGTCCTCGACGGCAAAGGGAAGGTTCGCCCGCCAACGCTCGATCAGCGTCGGTCGCGTTTGCACGACGGTCATGTGCTTGCTCGCTGCGGGATCATAGGAACTCCTCTTCGATGACGCGGATCACGCGGGGCGCAGAGCCGACGAACGCGAGCTCCCCGATCAACCGGCTCGCCTCGCGCAGGCGCGCTTCGGACACCGGATGGGTGACCATCACGAGCCGTGCATTGTCTCCCAGCCCGCGCTGCACGACCGACTTTATCGAGGCGCCCTGCTCGCCGAGGAGCCCGGCGATCGCGGCGAGCGCGCCGGGCTCGTCGGCGACCTCCATGTGCAGGTAGAAGGCGCTCTCGACGTCGCCCACAACCTCGAGCGGCTGCGGTGGCGGTGGCGGCGCCGCGCGCTTGGAGATCGCGCTCACGAGATCCCCCAGCACTGCGCTCGCCGTCTGGCGACCACCTGCGCCGGGGCCCGACATCGTGATCTCGGTGATCGCCTCCGACTCGAGCGTGACGGCGTTGAACGGCCCGGAGACGGCGGCGAGCGGGTGCCCGCCGTAGAGGAACGCCGGGTGCACGCGCACCGAGACGCCGCCGTCGAGGCGCTCCGCCGTGCCGATCAGCTTGAGGCCGAGGCCCAGCTCGCGCGCATACTGGAGGTCGTCGCTCTGGAGGTGCTCGATCCCTTCGTAGCGAACATCCTTCAAACGCACGGGCGTGCCGAACGCGAGCCGCGCGAGGATCGCCATCTTCGCCGCCGCGTCGCGCCCGGTGACGTCTTCGGAGGGATCGGCCTCCGCGAGGCCCTGCCGCTGGGCCTCCGCGAGCGCCTCGGCGTAGCTCGCGCCGCGCTCCATCTCGGAAAGGATGAAGTTCGTCGTGCCGTTGACGATCCCGTGTATGCGCTCGACGTGGGCGCCGGCAAGGGACTCCTGAAGCACGCGCACGACGGGGATCACGCCGGCGACCGCGGCCTCGAAACGAAGCTGGACGCGATGCTCGCGCGCGGCATCGAAGAGCTCCTCGCCGTGCTCGCAGAGCAGCTGCTTGTTCGCGGTCACGACGTCCTTGCCCGCGCCCATCGCGCGCAGCAGGTATTCGCGCGCCGGTTCGATGCCGCCGATCAGCTCCACCAGCAGCTCGCACGACTCGAGAATCTCCTCGAAGCTCCCGCGAGAACGTGTCAAGACGCCGCAGATCACCGGCCTACGCCCCGTGATCGCGGCGATGCTCTCGCTGCGCTCCTCGAGCAGCTCCGTGAACGCCGAGCCGACGGTGCCGAAGCCGAGCAGTCCGACGTTGAACGCGCTAGGCGACATCGCGCGCCCCCAGGTCATCGACCGTCTCGCGCCGCACGACGACGCGCGCTTGCCCGTCCTTGCAGAAGATCACCGGCGGCCGCGGCACGCCGTTGTAGTTGTTTGCCATCGCATAGGTGTAGGCGCCCGTGACGGGCGTGACGACGACGTCGCCGACGCGCGGGTCGTCGAGCAGCGCCTCGCGAACGATCACGTCGCCGGACTCGCAATGCTTGCCCGCAAGCACGCACCGCGTCGTGCCGCCGACGCGGTCGGCGATGTGCGCTTCATAGGGTGCGCCGTAGAGCATCGGGCGGAGGTTGTCGGACATCCCGCCGTCGACCGCGACCCACGTCGAGACGTTGCGCTTGACGCTCTCGACCGTGTAGAGCGTGACGCCGGCGGCCGCGGTCAGCGCGCGGCCGGGCTCGATCAGCAGGAGGCTGTGCTCGCCGAGGTGCTCGCTCGCGGCGTCGGCGATCGCGCCGACGTAGTCCGCTATCGCCGGCGAGCGCTGCCCGGCGGTGTAGGCGACGCCGAGGCCGCCGCCAAGGTCCCAGACGTCGAAGCGCCCGAGCACGGCGAGCTCCGCGGCGGTCCGCTCGAAAGGCGCCAGGTCGAGCAGCTGCGAGCCGATGTGGGCGTGTATTCCGCGCAGCTCGAGGCCCGCGATCTGCTCGATCTGCTCGCGCGCGCTCCCGACCTCGTTCATCGCGAAGCCGAACTTCGAGTTCGCCTGCCCGGTCGAGATCTTCGCGTGCGTATCGCCCGCGACCCCCGGCGTCGCGCGGATCAGCACCGCCTGGCTCTCGCCGCGCGGCGGACCATCTGCGATCAGCCCACGCAAACGCTCGATCTCGTCGAAGTTGTCGATCACGATCAGGCCGACCCCGTGCGCGAGAGCGGCGCGCAGCTCGCTCTCGGACTTCGCGTTGCCGTGGACGACGAGCCGCCGCGGGTCAAATCCGGCGCCCAGCGCGAGGTGAAGCTCGCCGCCACTGGCGACGTCGCACCACAGGCCCTCCTCGGCGAAGAGCTTGAGGACGGCCGTGCAGGGGAAGGCCTTCGATGCGTAGACGACGGCGAGCTCGGCCCGCGCGTGTTCGGAGGCTGCGCTCAGGAACTGCCGGGCGCGCGCGCGCAGATCGTCCTCGGCGACGACGTACGCCGGGGTGCCGTGCTCGCGAGCGACCTCGATCAGATCGCATCCGCCGACCTCGACGTGGCCGCGCGCGTCGAGCCGGCTGCCGAGCGGGAACACCGGCGAAAGCGTGCTGGTCGTCTCGATTGCCATCGACGAGGATTATGGGGTATGCACTGGGTAGGTCCCGTGTCGCGGCGTGGGCTGTGCCAGAATCGCGGAGAGGGGATCATTGATGGCAGCCACACGCACACGCTCCAGCTTCGGCCGCGACGAGGGCCTTCAGGTCCGCATGCTGCTGACGATGTTCCTGCTCGGACTCGTCTACGTCGTGTTCATCGGGCGTCCTCTTCGCGGTCGGCGTCCAGCGCCGTGGTGATCGTCGTGATCGCGGGCGTGCTGCTGCTGGTGCAGCTCTTCGGGTCGGACAAGATCGCGCTTGCTCACGATCGGCGCGAGGGAGGTCTCGCCCGAAGAAGAGCCGGAGCTGCACGGCGTCATCGAGCGTTTGTGCGTGCAGGCGAACCTGCCGAAGCCGCGCGTCGCGGTGATCGAAACGTCGATGCCGAACGCGTGCGCGATGGGCCGCTCCCCGCGCTCTGCGACGGTCTGCGCGACGCGCGGGATCCTCGAGCTGCTCGACTCCTCGGAGCTCGAAGGGGTGATCGGCCACGAGCTCACGCACGTGATCAACCGCGACGTGATCGTGATGACGCTCGCGAGCTTCTTCGCGAGCCTCGCGGCGCTGATCGCGCAGTTCTCGCTCTTCTTCGGCGGCGGCTTCGGCTACAACCGCGATGAGGAGGAGGGCGCGCTGATCATGCTGCTCGTCTCCGTCGTCGTCTACGCGGTCTCCTTCCTGCTGCTGCAGGCGCTCTCGCGCTACCGCGAGTACGCGGCTGACCGCGGCTCGGCGGTGCTCACGGGGCGCCCGAGCGCGCTTGCCTCCGCGCTGCTGAAGATCAGCGGCACGATCGAACGCGTGCCGCAGCGCGACCTGCGCAGCGCCGAAGGGCTGAGTGCCTTCTTCATCGTCCCCGCGCGGACGAAGGAATCGCTGATGAACATCTTCTCCGACCATCCGCCGCTCGAGAAGCGCCTCGCGGCGCTCAGCCGGCTCGAGGCGCAGCTTCAGGGCACGGCGTAGCGGGGGCGCAAGCCGGCGTGGGACTGCGCGACATCCTCACAGGTCGCCACCAGGTGCACGGCCCGGCGCCGGACAGGCTGTTCGCGATCTCGACCGCGTACATCTGCCTGCAAACGGAGCACGAAATCGAGCCCACTGGGCAAGGCGGCGATCGTCTTCCAGCCGCTCGCGACGAGCGAGTTCGAGGCGACGATGCGCGAAATGGAAGAGGTGGTGCGAGCGACCGGCGGCGAGAGCGGTACGCAGGTCTCCATCGCAGGACGACTCCTACGGCTATCGCTGGATGATCGTCGAGAACCCGCCGGGCCATGCCGAGCGTCGAAGACCTCGCCGTCGCGATCAACGCGGTCTCGGACTCGATCACGGGCGCCGGCCACGGCGAGCGCCTGCTGTGCGCTGTCTTCGCGTTCGCCGCCAAGGGCGGTGCGCAGGCGACGGAGCGGCAGCAGCCGATCTACTTCATCTACAACTACAAGCGCGGCTTCTGGTATCCGTTCGTGCCCGCGCCGGGCTCCGAGCAGCGACTCGACCGAGCGCGAGCTCCAGCTCAAGGCGCAGATGGCGAAGGAACTGCCGATCGAGCCCGAACTCGAGCGCTGGTTCCCGCTGTGGGGGATCCCGATCTAGCGAGCCGGAGGCGGCGAGGGGCCGCTACTCCGGAATCCAGCCCTCGCCGCTGAAGTCATCGGCGGCCTCGGTGAGCGTCGTGTCCGACGGCGGCAGGATCAGGTCGGAGGCCTCGAGCTCGTCGGCGTCGAGCGGCGCGCCGTTCGCGCGCACGAACTCGAGCAGTGTCGTCGAGGCTGCTCTTGAACCCGCTCTCGTCGCCACGCTCGACCGCCTGCAGGACCGCCTCGTCGAGCTCCTGCGAGCGCGCCGCATGGGAGCCGTCCAGCCGGAACTGGTCCTCCCCCGCGATGCGCACGATCATGCGGATTGCTCCGCTTGCTCCCCGCTCCCGTTGCCCGCGCCGGCATCCGCGGAAGGCGCCTCGCCCGCGCCGAGCTCGCCACCCGACCCAGCCGGCGCGCCGCTTCCGAGCTCGCCCTTCATCTTCGCCATTTCGTCGTCGACCGCCGACTGGTTCGTGAGCTGCTTGAGCTGGCGGTCGATGTCGTCTTCGCCGGAGCCGATCGTCGTTATGTCTTCGAAGGCGCCGGCCGATTCGAGTTCGGAGACGGCATCGGCGCGCGCCTTCATGTTTTCGGTCTTGTCGACCGCGCGCTGCATGGCGAGCCCCACGTCCGCCATCTGCTCGCCTACGCCGCTCGCCGCTTCGGAGATCTGCACCTGCGCCTCGGCGGCCGAGTACTGCGCCTTGATGACCTCCTTCTTCGTGCGGAACGCTTCGATCTTCGCGCGCAGCTTCTGCTCGGAGTCGGTGAGCTTTTCCTGCTGTTCTTCGAGTTCCTTGACCTGCGTGTCGAGCCACTGCAGCTCGGTCTGCGCGACGTTCTTGCGTTCGAGCGCCATCCGCGCGAGGTCTTCCTTGTTGGCCGACATCGCCTGGCGCGCCTGCGTGTCGAGCTTCACGAGCTGCTGTTGCAGCGAGGTCTCCTGGAGCTGCAGGCGCTTCTTCGCCGTCACGACGTCGGCGATGCCCTTCTTGACGTTCTGAAGCTGTTCGACCTGCTTCTGGTAGCTGTAGTCCAGCGTCTCCGAAGGGTCTTCGGCCCGTTCGAGGAGCTTGGACACCTTGGCCTTGATCGTGGTTGAGATACGTCCGGTCAACCCGGCCATCGGGGGGCGATCCTCCTGTTAGCTTGGTGGGGTAGAGCAAGCGTAGCTGAAGCTCCGCGAGCGCGCCGCGCAGCGCGCTCGTCGGCGCTCGCGAGCCGCGCCTAGAGGCCTGCGGGGTGCCGGACCGTGTAGCCCGCGTTTTGCGGGCGCAGCGGGCGCCAACGCGGCCCCTGCTGGTTCGATGGGTCATCGGCGGCGCTCGTGTCGAGGCGCAGGCCGGCGACGTCCATGTAGGCGTGGCCGGGGTTCGCGAACACCGTCACCCATTCGCCAACACCGTGCCCGCCGAACGATTCGAGTTCCGAGGAGTCCTCCGGCGCCGGCAGCAGGTCGGCGCCGTGGAGCGCGTAGGAGACGGTGCCCGAGCAGTCGTAGCCCGGCGAGTGGAATGAGGCGTGGCCGCCGCCGTAGATGTAGGGCAGGCCGACGATTTCGTTCCCTGCCCAGATGATGTCCTTGACCTCTTCCGGCGCTTCCATCGGCGCAGCCGCGAGCCCGTTGATGAGGCGCGCGAGGCGACCGGGGACGAGCAGCCTCGGCTTCGTCGGCGCGACCGTGCTCACCACGCTCCCGCCGGTGCTCTCGTCGAGCGCCTCTTCGGTCGTCGCCGGCACGTAGGGCGACATCTGGCCCGTGAGCGCGAGCTCGTAGACGGGGCCCGTGTAGTGCAGCCGCGGCGTCTTCGCCGTGATCGGGGCGTGCGGGGTGGTCGGGATGAGTGCCGAGCCGCCGGTCTGCGCGGTGGCGCCGCTGGGCGTACTCGGCGTCGTGGTCGGCGGCGCCGGGGCGTGCTTGTGGTGATGGCGGGCGCTGTGGGACTTCCCGTGGCCGTTGACGGCCGGGGTTGCGGTCGTGCCCCCCGCGGATGCGCCAAGCGCCTGCGGAAGGGCGCACGTCGCGAAACCAAGCAGCGCAGCGGCAAGCGATGTCAGCCCCACCCTCGCTGAATACGACGCTGTCAGTGCTCGCAGCCGCAAACGACCTCTTTCGTCGGCCTGCGGGGTTAGCTGACGGGCTAGCGCTGAAAGAGCCTGCGCCTCTCACGGCTTCACCGCGAGACTCGCCCCATGAACTTGGGTCCCCCGCTCCCTGGCTTCGGGCCAGGGATTAGGCATGTGCGCGGGCACCCTAGCACAGGCCCCTGACGTGTGCGCGCCGCGAGCGAGAGGTTGCACGAACGTGGCTTCGGCAAGCCGGTTCAGACGGACATAGGGACTAATGTTGCCGGCGATGAAGGCGTGCTCTCCCCGCCGCGTCGCGTGCGTGCTGCTGCTCGGCGCCCTGCTCGCCGGCTGCGGGAAGTCCGGAGCGCGGCTCGTGGCGAGCGAAAGCGAACTGAACCCCGTGACGCCGGTCGGGCCGCGCGGCGCCGCCGGCCAGATCACGCGCAACACCGCGCGCCTGGGCGGCGCCGACCCGGCGACCAACGCTGCCGCTGTCGCAAGCGCCGCGCATCCCGGCCTCGTGCCCGCCGGGCGCCCGCAAGCGGCAGTGATCGTGAGCAAGTTCGAGTTTCCGCTCGCGCTGGCGGCGTCGGTGCTCGCGGGGACCTCCGTGGGCGCGCCGATCCTTTACAGCGAACCCGGCAGCGTGCCATCCCAGAGCGCGCAGGCGCTCCAGGCGATACGGCCCACGGGCTCCTCGTCGCTGGCAGGCGCGCAGCTGATCCAGATCGGCTCTGCGGCGGTGCCCAAGGGCTATGTGGTGCGCCCCCTGCCCGCGACGGAAGTGTTCGCGGGTGCGGTCGAAATCGCGCGCCTCGCGGAAAGCCTCGAGGGCGCCACGCCGCGGCACGTGCTGATCGTCAACGCGGAAGGAGCGCCCGCCTTCGCGATGCCTGCGGCGGGGCTCGCCGCGGAGTCCGGTGCGCCGATCCTGCTCGTAACGAGCGCCGGGATCCCGGCGCCGACGCGCACGGAGCTCGCCGCGCTCGGACACCCGACGATCTACGCGATCGGCCCCACCTCCGCGATCGGCGAAAAGGTCCTCACCGAACTCGAACACTTCGGCACCGTCAAGCGCATCGCGGGCGCGACGGCCGCCGAAAACGCAGTCGCCGTCGCCCGCTTCGGCGAAGGGACGTTCGGGTGGAGCATCCACGAAGCCGGCCACGGTTTCGTCTTCGCGTCCGCCGCTGAACCGCTCGACGCGCCGGCGGCCGCGGCACTCTCGGCGACCGGCGACTACGCCCCGCTGCTGCTGCTCGAAAGCGCGAGCCTCATACCGCCGCCGCTCGCGCACTACCTCGAAGACATTCAGGCCGCGTACAGCCCGCAGGTCTCGCCCGTGCGCGCGATCTACAACCATGGATGGATAATTGGGGGTGAACATGCGGTCAGCGCGACGACACAAGCCGAAATCGACGCGGCGCTCGAGGTGGCTCAACGCTCGAGCGCGCCCACTCCGTCGCTCTCGCCCTGAGTCGCTCGTGCGAGCCGAGCGAGCGAGGCGAGCATGAGCGAGGCCGAGGAACCCCGGCGCCGGAGCAAGGGCGAAGCGGGCGAGGTCCGGCTCGAGGACGTGCGCGAGCTGATGGGCGCATCTACCCCTCACTTCGCGCTGCAGCTGCGCGAACGCATACGCGCGCTGATCGCCGACCTTCCGCCGGAGCATCTGGCGCGCCTCGAAGGCGAACGCGAGATCGCGCGCCTCGACCGGCTCGCGGTCGAGGGTGAGGTGCGCGGCGAGGCGCAGGACGTCGACGAGCGCCCGCTGCCCTCGCTCCTCGTGCCCGGTGAGGACGCCGCGGCCGAGTCGGCGTAAGGGCGCTAGCGCCTAGCGAGCGCGGCGCGGCGACGCGCCTCGACGTATCGCGCGCGCAGGAACCGGAAGAGCACGAAGGCGAGCGCTAAGTCGAGCGCGAGCAGCGCGATCTCCGCCGCGCGGGGGAGCGAGAAGATGAGCACGATCGCCGAGTGCAACACGATCACCGGGAGCACCGCGAGCAGCACGGCGTGCGAGCGGTAGCCGGAGAAGTGCTCGCGCACGGTGACCTCGAGCGTGCCGATCACGACCGCTGCAAGGCCCGCGAGGAGCGCCGCGACGCTGTGCTGGGGGCCGTTTACGAGCGCGTAGAGGACAGCCGCCCCGCCGATGACGATCAGGAGCTCGGAGAGCGGCAGCGGATGCCAAGGGGCCTGCGGGCGCTCTCGCGGGGGCCGCGTTGTGCTCGGGAGGGGGCTCGCGTTGGCCGCGGACGTCGGCCGCCAGGGGCTGCGTGGAGCCCTCGGCCGGGCGGCGCTTGCTCGCGCGCGCCCGCCGGCGCCTACGGGGAGCCATCGGCCACTAAGCTGCCGGCGATGCGAAGTTGCCGTGCACGGCATGCGATCGTACAGCGGCGCGCGGGGTGCGCTAGCGCATCCTCTGGCGCCGACCGGGTGGTCGCTCGTACGTGAGCGCGTGGGAGCGCATAGCCGGGCTGCCGCTGGAGCTCGAGGGGCTCGCGCTCGAGCAGCTCGAGGCCGAGGTCTCGAGCGGCTTCGAACGCAAGACCACGGTCATCCGGCTGCAGGGGGGCGGCGAGGAAGGCCTCGGAGAGGACGTCACCTACGACGCGATCGACCACGACGTGCTGATCGCGGGCTGGCGGAAGCTCGATGGCCTCCACTCCCTGAAGGGCTCGTTTACGCTCGGCGAGTACTGCACGCGCCTCGAGGCGCTCGAGCTCTTCCCGCAAGCGCCGGCGCGCGAGGTCTCGCGCCGCTACCGCATCTGGGCGTTCGAGTCCGCCGCGCTCGATCTCGCGCTGCGCCAAGCGCGCACGAGCCTGCACGCCGCGCTCGCGATGGAGCCTGCGCCGGTGCGCTTCGTCGTCTCGCTGCGACTCGGCGAGCCGCCGAGCATCGAGCCGGTGCGCAAGCGGCTCGAGCTCTATCCGTGGCTGCGCTTCAAGCTCGACCCCACGAGCTCCTGGGACCAGGCGCTGATCGCCGAGCTCGTGGCGACCGGCGCGGTCGAGTCGGTGGACTTCAAGGGCTACTACTCGGGCTCGATCGTCGACCAGCCCCCCGACCCCGTCCTCTACGGACGCGTCGCCGAGGCGTTCCCGAATGCTTGGATCGAGGACCCCGCGCTCACGCCCGAGACCGACGCCGCGCTCGCTGCGTACCGCGAGCGCTTCTCGTGGGACGCGCTGATCCACTCGGTCGCCGACATCGAGGCGCTCCCCTATCCGCCGCGGATGGTGAACATCAAGCCCTCGCGCCTCGGCCCGCTGCAGAACCTGCTCGAGGCCTTCGCCTACTGCAGCGAGCGCGCGATTGGTAACTACGGCGGCGGCCAGTTCGAGCTCGGCGTCGGCCGCGGGCAGATCCAGTACCTCGCCTCGCTTTTTCACGCCGACGCGCCCAACGACGTCGCGCCCGCGCCCTTCAACGAGACCGAGCTGGTGGCGGGTCTCCCGCGGAGCCCGCTCGAGCCCGCGCCGAGCGCGCTCGGCTTCCGCTGGGAGTCCTAGTGCCGCCGCGCCGCAATTTTCCCTGACGCGCGTGCCAGCCGGCGCAACTTCTGTCAGGGTTCCCGGGTTGCAGGACAAACGGTCGGGACCCGGCGCGCACGAGACGACACCGCGCCGGGGGCACGTTCGCGAGGCCAACGGATTGTCAAGTCTCAACGACTCGTACCTTCGCCAGTGACCTTGAGGGGGCCCCAGGGGGGCGGATGGAGCGCGCGCCCGGCGGCAGCTTGGCGCGGCGGATGCGCCTGGCAGCGCTCGCTTCGATCCTCGCCGCGCTCGCGCTCCCCGCTGCCGCGCCGGCGCTCACGGGCGGCGGCGGCACCGCGCCCCAGGCGACGCCGAAGCCCTCCCCGAGCCGCCGTCCCACCTCGCACACGAACGTGAGCACCGTCGGCGTCAAGATCACGAGCGCCCGCTGTGTCCCGAGCAACAGCTGCTCGAGCAAGCAGCACGTCGTTTCGATGGGTGGATACCTGCTGCTGAGCGGGCACGGCCTCGAGCCCGGCCTCGTGATGGCGTTCCCCCGCTCGACGAATGCGCGCATCAGCCGCACTTCGCCGGTGGCGCACCTCTACAAGGCGAAGCTCGGGATCGAGGTGCGCGTTCCCCACGGCGCGCACAGCGGCCGGATCGTCGTGCGCTACGGCGCCGGTGGCCACTCCAACGCCTTCGGCCCGATCTCGATCGTCACCTAT
The DNA here is from genome assembly GCA_963768005.1 of uncultured bacterium. GTDB lineage: Bacteria > Actinomycetota > Thermoleophilia > Solirubrobacterales > Solirubrobacteraceae > Palsa-744. The sequence continues at coordinate 90,891 of CAVYGD010000003.1, read as the reverse complement.
GCGCTGCACCCGCCTGCGCCGAAGCCCTCTCCGCCGGCCAACTCGGCGCCGGCCGCGGCCACGCCGTTCGGCGGCCAGGGGATGTGGATCTGGTACCTCAGCCAGTCCGACGGCGGCAACATCGCGGCGATCGCCGCTCAGGCGCACGCGGCGGGGGTGGGCACAGTCTTCGTCAAAAGCTCCGACGGCTCGACGAACTTCTGGAGCCAGTTCACGCCGCAGCTCGTCGCCGCGCTGCACGCACAGGGGCTGAAGGTCTGCGCATGGCAGTACGTCTACGGCAGCTACCCCCTCGGCGAGGCCGAACTCGGCGCGCGGGCCGTCGCCGACGGCGCCGACTGCCTCGTGATCGACGCCGAGTCCGAGTACGAAGGGCGCTACGGCGCCGCGCAGCGTTACATCGAAACGCTGCGCGCGAAGGTCGGCGCGACCTACCCGATCGGGCTCGCCTCCTTCCCCTACGTCGACTACCACGAGTCCTTCCCCTACTCGGTCTTCCTCGGGCCCGGCGGCGCGCAGTTCGACGTCCCGCAGATGTACTGGAAGGACATCGGCACGAGCGTCGCCGACGTGTACGTCCACACCTACGAGGAGAACCTCATCTACGGTCGCTCGATCTGCCCGCTCGGGCAGACCTTCGAAAACCCGCCCGCGTCGCAGGTCGTGAGCTTCCGCTCGCTCGCCGGCCCCTACGGCGCCTGCGGCACGTCGTTCTGGGACTGGCAGGAAACCTCCGCGGCCGGCTGGGCTGCGCTCGCGGCGCCACTCACCCCCGCGCACGTGCCCCAGCCCGAGCTCACCTCGCCGCTGCTGCGCGAAGGGGCCAAGGGCGACCAGGTCCTCTGGCTACAGGAGCACCTCGCGAGCGTCGTGCCCGCGCAGCCCACGAACGGCATCTTCGAAGCGACGACAGCGGCCAACCTCGAGCAGTTCCAGAGCGCGCACGGGATCCCCGTCAGCGGCGAGACCGACCCCTCGACGTGGGCGGCCGTGCTCGCGCTCGCTCCCGTCCCCGTCCACTGGACCGGGTCGGGCCCGACGGGCGGCTAGCAGCTCACGCGCGCCGGCTTTAGGCGCGCTCGATGAGCGTGCCCGTGCCGAGCCCGCCGCCGCAGCACATCGTCACGAGGCCGACCTCCTTGTCGGAGCGCTCGAGCTCGTGCAGCAGCGTCGTCACGAGGCGCGCGCCGGTGGAGCCGAGCGGATGCCCGAGCGCCATCGCGCCGCCGTTGACGTTCACACGGTCCATGTCCGGTTCGAGCTCGCGCCGCCACGCCGCGATCACCGGCGCGAACGCCTCGTTGATCTCGATCAGGTCGATGTCTGAGATCGTCATCGAGCTGCGCGCGAGGATCCGCTGCGTCGCGGGGATCGGCCCCGTGAGCATGATCACGGGGTCGACGCCGACTGTCGTCTGATCGACGATCCGCGCGCGCGGGGTGCAGCCGAGCTCCTGCGCCTTCTCGGCGGACATCAGCAGCACCGCCGCCGCACCGTCGGAGATCTGCGACGAGTTGCCCGCCGTCACCTTTCCGTCGGGCTTGAACGCGGGCTTCAGTTGTGCGAGCGCTTCGAGGCTCGTTTCGGGGCGGATGCCTTGGTCGGTGACGTAGGTGTCGCCGTTGACCGCGAAGGGCATAACCTCGCGCTCGAAGCGGCCCTCCTCCGTAGCGCGGTGCGCGAGCTGGTGGGAGCGCAGCGCGAGCTCGTCGAGCTCCGAGCGTGGAATCTCCCACTGGTCGGCGATCAGCTCCGCCGAGAGCCCCTGGGGGATCAGGTTGTAGCGCTCCATGAGCTCCTGCGGCCATGGGTTGCCGACCTCATCGACCCAGTGGAAGCCGACGCCCATCGGGATGTGACCCATGTGCTCGACGCCCGAGCCGATCACGACGTCGTGGACGCCCGCTGCGATCAGCGCGGCGCCGAAGTTCACGGCCTGCTGGGCCGAGCCGCACTGCCTGTCGACGGTCGTCGCGGGGGTCTCCACCGGCAGCCCCGCCTGCAGCCACGCGTTGCGCCCGACGTTGAACATCTGCTCGCCGTACTGCTGCACGCAGCCCGTGATCACGTCTTCGACCGCCGCGGGCTCGATCCCGGCGCGCGCGATCACCTCCGTGAAGCAGCGGCCGAGGAGCTCGTTCGGGTGGGTGTTCTTGTAGTAACCCTTCTCTTTGTGCCCGCGCCCGATCGGCGTGCGCACGGCGTCCACGATCACGACCTCACGACCATCGGCTTTGCGCATCGCGTGTACTGTACCGCGCTGTGACCGAGCGGCTTGCCATCGTCGGCAGCGGCGCCATCGCGTGCGGCCTCGCCGCGAGCGCGGCGCACCAGGGACCCGTGCTCCTGCTCGCGCGCTCGCAGGAGTCCGCTCAGCGCGCGGAGGCGACCGTGAAGAAGACGCTCTCGCGGCTCGAGGCGGAGGTCGATCCGGAGCACGTCGAGATCGTCACCGACCAGAGCGCGATCGCCGAGGCGACGTTCGTCGTCGAGGCGATCATCGAGCACCACGACGTCAAGGCGGGCGTGCTCGCCGAGCTCTCATCGCTGCTCGAGCCGAGCGCGATCCTCGGCACCACCACCTCGTCGCTGTCCGTCGGGCGGCTCGCCGGCTCGAGCGGGCGGCCGGATCGCTTCGTGGGGCTGCACGTCTTCAACCCCGTCACGCGCATGAAGCTCGTCGAGCTCGTCTTCCCGCAGGCGGCGACCGAGGAGACGCGCGAGCGGGCGAGCGCGCTCTGCGCGACGCTCGAGAAGACCGCCGTCGTCGTCCCCGACATCCCGGGGTTCGTCGTCAACCGCCTGCTCTTCCCCTACCTCTTCAGCGCCGTGCGCTTCCTCGAAGAGACGCACATGGAGCCGGGCGACGTCGACACGTGCATGAAGCTCGGCGCCGGTCACCCGATGGGCCCGCTCGCGCTGCTGGACCTCGTCGGCCTCGACGTCTCGAAGGCGATCGGGGAAGAGATCGGCTCGCCGATCCCGCCGATGATGGACGGTCTGATCGCCGAGGGCGCCCTCGGCCGCAAGAGCGGACGCGGCTTTCACAGCTACTGAGCCCCTGCGCGGGGAGAGCTTGCAACAAGGCGCACAGCCTCGATCTTTTTAGGTCTGCTTGAGCAAGGGGTTCTTATACTGAGACACGCGACATTGAAGTCGCAATCGCACACCCGCCTCCTCCCAGTGCACACGTCCCGGCCCGCCTCCCCCGCGGGCCGGACGTGTCTTTGGAGACCTTAGGATTCGAGCGCGGGTCGCGAGGATGGCTGTGGCGGAGCCGGGCTGCGGTGGCGTATGCGCACCACCTCGACGCGGTTGTTGCGCACCGACTCGACGCGGATCGAGTAGCCGTTCGCGCTGACCGTGTCGCCGCGGCGCGGCAGCCGGCCGAGCTCGGCGAAGACGAAACCGCCGATCGAGTTGTAGGCGTCGGAGTCGACGGGCAGCCGCAGGCCGTAGTCGACGAGGTCGCTCACCGCGACGTGGCCGCGCACGAGCCAGTCGCCGTCGGCGAGACGTCGGACCTCCGCCTCCGCGAGGTCGGTCTCATCGGCGATCTCCCCCACGACCTCCTCGACGATGTCCTCGACCGTCACGATCCCCACGACGCGGCCGTACTCTTCGACGATTACGGCCATCGTCGTGCGCGCCTTCTGCAGGTCCGCGAGAAGGTCGTCGAGCGGCTTCGTCTCGGGGACGATCGGCGCGTCGTGCACGATCGGCGCGATCGAGGCGTCGGCCCCCTCGTGCATGAGGAGCTCGGCGAGGTCGCTCGCGTGCACGAGCCCCTTCACGCGGTCCGAGTCCTCGTCTTCGGTGACCGGCATCCGCGTGTGCCCCGTCGAGATACAGCGTTGCAGCGCGACCTCGACGTTCTCGGAGAGGTCCACCGTTACGACCGCGGGCAGCGGCGTCATCACCTGCCGCGCCTCCTGTTCGTGGAGGTGAAAGACGCCCGAGAGCATGCCCGCTTCGTTGGGCTCGAGCTTGCCGCCCTCGTATGACTCCGCGATCAGCAGCCGGAGCTCCTCGGGTGAGCCAGCGCTCCCGTCGGTGACCGGCGAGACCCCGAAGGCTCTGAGGATCCGCGTCGAAACCGCGGTCGTCGCGCCGATGAAGGGGCTGAAGACGAAGCGGAAGGCTCCCAGTGGCGCCGCGATGCGGCGCGCGACGTTCTCCGCGCGGTCGATCGCGTAGAGCTTCGGGACGAGCTCGCCCGCGATCAGCTGCACGATCGTGAGCAGCGAGTACGCGATCACGACCGCGAGCACGACCGCGACGCCGTGCCCGAGCGCTTCGCCGAAGACGGGCTCGAGCAGGTGCGCGAGCGCAGGCTCGCCGAGCGCGCCGATCGCGAGCGACATCATCGTGACCCCGATCTGGCACGCCGATATGTATTCCGTGACGCGGTCCTGCTGGGCGAGCGCAAGGGTCGCGCCACGCAACCCTTCGTCGCGCATCACTTCAAGGCGCGCGCGCCGCGAGCGCACGAGCGCGTACTCCGCTATCACGAAGAACGCGTTGAAGGCGATCAGCAGGCCGGTGAGAACGAGCTTGACGGCGCTCACGGGAGCGCCGCGGCGAGACCAGCCGCCCTCCCAGTGCTGCGGGCCCCCCGGCCCGCGCTCCTACTTCGGTCAGAATCGTCGTCGCTCATCGATGCCGACCACCGAACCGTAGCAGGGCGCCACGACACGCTCGGGCTCGGCGCGAGCCCTCAGGCGAGCGCGTCGATCTGCTCCGCGAGCGCGAAGTCGGCCGCGGTGAGTCCTCCCGCGGAATGCGTAGAGAGCACGAGGCGCACTTTGTTCCAGCCGTGCACGAGGATGTCGGGGTGGTGGTTCGCAGCCTCCGCCAACTCCGCCACGCGGTTGACGAACGCGACCGCCGCAGCGAAGTCTGCGAACGACCGCTCGCGCACAATCGCCGCGCCCTCCCGCGTCCACTCGCTTTGCGCGAGGCGCCGCTCAATCTCTTGCTCATCGAGCAGGTCCATCGCGCCGAACCTTAGCGCGCTCCGGGCGTTGCTCAAACGATGCCGGGGCTCGTGGAGCCGGCGAGCGCGATCGAGCCCGCGACCGCGGCGGCGCTCAGCAGCAGGCACGCGAGGAACCCCAACGCGGGCACGCGGCGGTTCAGCAGCGGCACGCGGCGGTCGTCGGCGGCGCGTATCGCGAGCGCCGCGAGGAAGCCCCCGATGAGGCCGCCGATATGGGCGCCGATGGAGATGCCGGCGATCGTGAAGCTGAGTATGAGGTTGATCACGATCAGCCCGCCGATCCCCGACTCCATCACGCTCAAGCTGCGCGCTCGCAGCTCGACGACCGCGGCCCCCATGAGGCCGAAGATCGCGCCCGATGCGCCGAGGCTCGGCGCGGCGGTCGCGAAGACCACGCCGAAGGAGCCCGCGAGCAGCGCCGTGAAGTAGATGACCGCGAAACGCAGCGAGCCGATCGCGGGCTCGAGCATGAGCCCGAGCAGGTACAGGAGGTACATGTTGAAGCCGATGTGAAGGATGTTCTCGTGCAGGAACGCGCTGGTCACGAGCCGCCAGTACTGGTCGCCCTGCGAGATCGCCGCGCGATAGAGGATCCCTTCTTCGACGAGCTTGCCGTGCGTCGTCGCCCCGTAGATCGTGAACTGCCCTTCCTCGGCGAGGAAGATGATCACGTTCAAGGCGATCAGGGTATAGGTGACGATCGGCCGGTTGACCGTGCGGCGCAGCTTGCGCACCTTCGTGCGTTCCCCGGCGCACTCCGGGCAGCGCATGCCGACGGAGGTGGGCGTCATGCACTCGGTGCAAATGGGTCGTCCGCAGGAGGAGCACGCGACCCCCGTCTCGCGCGAAGGATGGCGGTAGCAGGTGGCCATTTCGGAGCGCTGACGCTATCAGGGCGCCTTGCGGCGGTTTTGGCGTTGGCGTCTTGCGGGGCTCAGTGGCGGCCGAGGAGCTTACGCGCTTCGCCGCGCAGGTCCTCGAGCGTGCGCGCGGCGAGCTCACGCGCGTGCGCGGGACCCCTGGGAAGCTCCCGCGAGGCCTGCTCGCGCTGGCGCGCGCGCAGGATCACGAGCGCGGTGGCAGCCGCCCCGCCGACGAGTAGTGCCGTCGCCGGGCGCGCCCAGTTGCGCGGGTCGCGCATCGCCGAGAGCTCCCATGCGTCGAGCTCCTCGGCGGCGATCTCCGTGATGCTCGTGAGCGCGTTCCCGAGGCGCTCGGGGAAGTCGTCGCGCGGCTCAACCGGCGGGAGCGCCTCGCGCAGGAGCGTCTCGACGTCGGGGGTTGTTTCGCTCATGTCTCGTCTTCCCCGATGGTGGCACGGCGGCGCAGTGGATTCCGGCCGGCGCTCCGTGCGTGCGCGCGCCCGCTTGCCTCGGGCCGACCGTTCTCGGGAACGCGGCCGTTCGCTTTCGGCGTGGGCGCTTTTGGGCGTGCGGAGGGTGGCTCGCTCACGAGCGTCCCGAGCTGCTTGATCGCGCGATGAATGAGCACCTTCGTCGCGCCGTCGGAGCGATCGAGCGCGCGCGCGATCTCGCGGTTGTCCATGTCGAGCGCGAAGCGCATGATGAGCGCCGCGCGCCGGTCCTCCGGGAGCTCGCCCACGGCGTCGAGCACACGGCTCAGCTCCTCGCGCCCCTCGGCGAGATCCTCCGTCGCGTGCACCGCGGGCAGTGACGCGGTGTCCTCGAGCGGCGAGGAGGGCCTGCGCGAGCGGTCGCGGTAGAGATTCGCGGCGAGGTTGTGCGCGATCCTGATGAGCCACGGACGCAGCGGCCTGCCCCGCGACTCGCGTACCGCGCGCTCGAAGTGGCGGTAGGCCTGAAGGAACGTCTGCTCGGTGAGGTCCTCCGCGTCGTGATGGTTCCCCACGCGGTAGTAGGCGTAGGAGTAGACATCGCGCAGGTGCGTGCGGTAGAGCTCCGAGAACTCCGCGTCGAGCTCCGCTTTCGACTTTGTCGCAACTTCGCTCACGCCTTGCACACTACCCCCACGATGCTCGCATCGTGGCGCACGGGGCGGCGCAAGTCTTCCGGTACCCTCGGACGGCGGCGCCGGAGTAGCTCAGCTGGCAGAGCGCCTGTCTTGTAAACAGGGGGTCAGGGGTTCGAGTCCCCTCTCCGGCTTGGCGAGCCCCGACTTGCGGCTCCCCAAGGAGGGAGCCGCGACCGGCCCGGCCGCGGCTCCCCCCAACCGGGAGGAGGAGAGGGAGATTTAGTCGACGAGCGCTATTCCTCGGGCAGGATCAGCGGCGGATCCTGCAGCGGGCCATCGCCGATCTTCGCGCGTTCGATTTCCGCTTCGGCACCTTCAGGCGTCATGAAGCCGGCCGCGACGTCGGCGTTCGCGGCCGCTTCGATCTTCGACGCGTAGATTGCGTTCGTCGGATACATCTTCAGCAGCGTCGCCTTGGAGAGATCGGTGAAGTACCCAGAGAGCAGGCACAGCCCCTCGTCGCGCAGCGCTTCGTTCGTGATGCCGCCGGTCTCGAACGCGGTGAACGCCGCTTCGAGCTCTTCGCGCAGCACCCACACGGAGAGGCTGCTCGAGGTGATGTTCGAGAGGTTGATCGCCGAGTAGTCCTCGGTGGGCACTTCGGCGTCGGGCATCCTGATGCCGCCGTTGCCGACGCCGTACTGGTTCTTGTTGACGATGTCATAGAGACCGAAGAGCACCGGCGTCGTCGAGATCTGCTTCGCGTGCGGCGGCTGGACGCCGTTGACGACCCAGTTCTGCTCCGCCATCAGCGCGGCGTCCTCGACCTGGTAGAGCGGCATGTTGTCGGGCTGGTTGTGCCCGTCGAGGTACGTATGCGTGCCCTCGATCGGGGTCCCGAGCAAGCACGAGGGGACTTCCTGTTCGGGACGCTCGCGCGCGAGCGTCTCGATCTCGTACAGGGACTCGTGCGCGTCGATGTGCGACGCGCCGGCCACTTCCCACGTGCGCAGGTAGTTGTTGTCCGGCTGTCGCGCAGCTGCGGCGTCGAGCTCTTCGATGTCGCCCTGCGTGTTGAGCTGGATGAACGGCGCCGTGTTGTTCGTGCGGATGTGCGCGACGAACGGATTGAAGAGCGAGATCAGCCCTTCGCCGATCGGTGCCGCCGAGACGGCGCGCCCAACGGCGAGGAAGCCGTTGAACGCGTGCGTGATCGGCTGGATCGCGTTCACGTAGGTGTCGATGCGGAAGGCCGACTGCGAGTCACCGGACCCGATGAGCACCTTCGGCGTGAGCCCGCCGAGCAGCGTCCCGCTGTCCGCGCGGATCGCGTTCGCGGCCTGGGTGAAGATTTCATAGGACTGGCCGTCGTTGGTGTCGCCGAGCGAGCCGTAACGCTCGGGATCCCACGCGGCGAGGTCCCCCATCCCGGCCTTCTGCGCGGTCACGCCAACGTAGGCGAAGCCGTGCTTGATGAGCGGCGCGTACTGCTCGGACCACACGGGGTCCTGGTCACCGCCGGTGGTGTCGTTGAGCCACTCGAATACGACCGTCCCGTTGAACTTTTCGGGGTTCGTCGGGTAGCGCACGAGGATCCGCGTCGTGTAGGGCACGTGCGCCTGCGAGACGGAGACGTTCCATTCGCCGTTGCCCGACCAGGTGCCGCTCTGGCGGTAGATGTTGGCGCCGCCCGACATTTGGAACTCGTGTTCGACGTAGCCGAAGTTCGCGAGCGGGATCGCCGGCGCTCCGGCGGTGATCGCCGTTTCCGGCACGGCGCCGTAGGGGTAGCCGTGCGAGCCGGCGGTGTAGGGGATTTCGGTCACGGTCGGCACTTCGGTGCCGGTGCCGAGCGGTACGACCGATCCGTCCGTTGACCCGGAGCCTTCAGGCGAGGATCCGCCGGCGGGCGGGCTGGGGGCGCCTTCGGGTGGCAGGCTCACCGGCCCCGAGGAGGGCGCTTCGATGGTCGAGTGCGCGGGCGCCGCGACCGGCGCGGGTTCGCTCAGAGCGCTGCTCGTCGTCACGGGCGAGAACCGGTGCCGCCACGGCAAGCGGGACGCTCGCGTGCGAGCGCTTGACGGCGCGCGTGTGGGCGCGCTTCAAAGAATGCGTGGGGGCGCACTTGTGCGGATGGGCGCGCGTGTGGACGCACTTGGCCGCGTGGTCGGAGCCGCCGCGGTGCGTCTTGCCGAGCGCCGCGCCGATTCCGACGGCGAAGAAGGCCGCCAGTCCCACGGACGCCGCGGCGACGCTCCTTCGTGCCCATTGCGAAGCTTCGTTGCTCACTGTTCTCCTCCTTATCCTGTTCGCGCGGGCCTCTTTGCCTGCGCGAATCTTCGGTAACACGTGACCCGAGCTGCAAATTTTACGCAAATCTGTAGCACTGTCAACCCAGAATGCGACCGGCGCGCGAAAGAGCGCGGCGGCGGGCGGGCGTTGCGAATGCGGTCTCAGCCGCCGACGCGGCTCAGTGGGGAGTGAGCGTGAACGACCATTCGCCGGAGGCGACGACTTCGAGGTTCGGGAAGGTGCCTTCCTCGATCACGGCTTGGCCGCTCTTCCCGCTTTCGCTGAGGCTCAGGTGATCGACCGCTTCGGGAGCGTTCTGGAGCGTGAAGTGGCCTCCGCTCGCGTTCCAGCGCAGAACCGATTCGTGGGGCAAGATGATCGCGCCGATCTTCTTCGTCCCGTTGCCGGAGTAGGCGCTGGCCGCGGTCACGCTGCGTTTCGTTTCGTGCAGCGCCGAGACCGTGACGGTTTGCGTAACGGTGCGGACGAGCGCGTGCTTCGGAGCTTGGGCGACGCGTACGGTTTGCGTCGGCCCGGCGACGCTCATCGTGACCGTCGTCGCCGTTGTCGTGTGTTCTCCCCCGCCCCCTCCTGCTCCGGCGACTCCCGCACTGGCGCCGATCGCGGCCGCGACGAGCGCGATCAGCGCTACGCCCCAGCCCCGCTGCCACCACGCGCGGTGCTCGGGGGGCGTCGGCGCGGCGCCCGGTGCGCCGGAGGAGGCCGCAGGTGTCGGCGGCGTGGATGGGTCTTGCGCGCTCACTTGGGCGAGTTGGGCGACGTCGGCAGTAGCTCCAGAGGAGCGGCGACGCTATCCGGGTTGCATCGTGCTGTCAAGCAGCTCCGGGCGCACGCGAAGGCACGGCGCGCTGGCATGAAAGGGCGAAGCCCCCGCTGGGAGTGCGGGGGCTTCACGAAGCGCGTTAGCGCCCGGCGCGCCTACGACGGTTCGATCGTGAACGCGTACGGGTTTTCGGGCCCGGAGAAGAGCGCTGTCATGAGCGCGCCGAAGGCCGTCCCGAGCAGGCCGCCCTTGCACTTGATCGCTGGGAGGGTCGTCTCGCCGTGGAACGTCGCGCCCTTGACGAGGCTCGCCGCGGGCTCTTCGGTTTCAAGCGCGAAGGAGACCGCTTCCGAGGTCGTGCACGAGGTCGGGATGCTCAGCCCGAGCAGCGAAACCGAGCTCACGCCGATGTTGTCCCTGGCGGTCGCCTTGAACAGCAGCGCGCCTTCCTTGCCGGCGGTGATCGTTCCCTTCACGGGCGCCGTCTGCGTGAGCGTGAGACCGAGCTTCGTGGGCAGGAACGGGATGATCCTCACCGTGGCCGAGAACGGCGGGCACGCCGTGCTGCCTTCGAGCGCGCCGGGAATTTCGACCTGGGCGTTGAACGTGCACCCTTCCGGCAGCGTGATCGTTTCGCCGAGCTTGCGGTCGGTCAGCGACCCCAAGAGCTTCCAGTGTTCGAAGCCCACCCGTATCGGCTGCGAGGTCGTGGTCGTGGTCGTCGTCGTTGTAGTCGTCGTGGGCGGCGGGGCCACCGGGATCTGACTGAGGGCCGTGCCCGCAGGCGCGCTGCACACGACGCTGTACGGGCCGAGCACGTGTTCGCCGTTGTTGCGACCTTCGAGTTCGAACGCGATTTCGGAGCCGAGGGCGAATTCGACTGCGCCCGAGGACGCCGTCACCTTCCAGCTGCCGGCCGTGTACGTGAGACCGGTTTCGCCGAGCTTCTTCGACGGGAAGTGGAGCACCTCTTCCTTGGCGATCGGGGCGACGAACGGGAAACCGGCGGGGTATTCCGGCGGTCGCGCGATGTTCCTTTCGGACGGTTCGGCGCCGCGCGCGTCGAGGGTGAGCTGTGTCATCTTGCCCGTGAGTTCGGTGGCTCCGAGGCTGATGAACGATTCGAAGAATTCGAACTCTTCGGGCGACGTCGTGAGCGTGGCGCTCACCTTGCGTAGCGAGAATTCTTCGCCCGTGCTTACTTCGCTCGGCGCGCTTGCCCGCAGCGCCATGGTCGTGGGGACCTTGACGTTGAGCACGCCGGGATCGACGACGCACGTGCTGTTGAACGTCGCGACATATTCCTTTTCGGTGCCCGTCGCCCCGCCGGACGCCGCGAACACCATCGTCGCCGCCATCGCCGCGACAGTTCCGAGCGCGGCCACAACCGCAAGTGGCCTCAATCCCAACCGCTTCATATGCGTTTCCTCCCTTGTCGTCGGTAGAGCCGACGACCGCCACCCAGACTCGGCATATCTGCTGCCGTGCCCGACGGCAGTCTCTCACCCATCCTCGTCCTACGCGAAGGCCATGTCAAGTGGCCGGCGGGCGGGCCCCGCGGGAGATCGGCGCCGGCGCTGCGACGCGGCTGGACAACGAGCGAAGCCCCCGCGGGAGGCGGGGGCTTCGCTTTGTCCTGACTCTTGCTGCTACGCGCTTACGGTTCGATCGTGAGTGAGAACTTGTTCCCCGACCCGGAGAAGTCGGAGGTGATGATCGGCCCGAAGCCCGCACCGAGGAAACCGCCGCTGCACGTCACCGTCGGGAGCGTGGTTTCGCCCGTGAACGTCTGACCGTTCACGAGTGCCGTGGCGGGCGCTTCGGCTTCGAGCGGGAAGGAAATCGGCGACGTCGTCTTGCACGAGGTCGGGAGCGTGAGCCCGAGGATCGAGAGCGACGTGATGCTGAGGTTGTCCTTGGCGGTCGCCTTGAACAAGAGCTTGCCTTCCTTGCCGGAGCTGATCGTGCCCTTGACGGCTTCTGACTCCGTCAGGTTGAGGCCGAGCGTCGAGGATGACCCATTGACCTTCAGCGACGCCTTGAAGCCCGGACACGACGTGTTGCCTTCAAGCTTGCCGGGCACTTCGGCTTCGCCGTTGAACGTGCATCCGTTGGGCAACTTGATCGCTTCGTTGACCTTCTTGTCGGTGACCGAGCCCTTCAGCACCCAGTTCTTGAACGAGACCTTGACGGGCCCTGCGCTCGTCGTTGTCGTGGTCGTCGTCGAGTGCGACGAGGTCGTCGTTGTCGTGGTCGTCGTGGTCGTCAACGGGGCCGACGTGGTCGTGTCCGTCGTGGTGATCGACGTCGTGCTCGAGGTCGAGACGGCCGGGAGCGGGATCGACGCGATCGTGAGCACGGGCACGTTACAAACGACAGGCAGCGGGCCGATGATGTGCGAGCCGCTCAGGCGCCCTTCGACTTCGGACTCGATGCCTTCGCCGGTTTCCTTGTAGCGGCCGGGTTCGGGTTCTGTAAAGCCCTTTTCGCCGTTGAGGCGCAGTTCCGCGTTGCCCGAGGTGGCGGTGACCTTCCAAGTGGGCCCGGTGTACGTGAGGTTCGTTTCGCCGAGCTTCTTCGACGGGATCGAGAAGACCGCTTCCTTCTTTTCTTCGACGGGCGCGAAGAACGGAAGCCCTTCTAGGTATTCGGGGACCTTCGCGATGTTCGCGAGCTTCGGTTCGGCCCCGATCGCTTCGAGCCAGAGGTCGTTGACCTTGCCCTTGACTTCGTTCGCGCCGAGCCCGACGAACGATTCGGTCAATTCGACCGGAGATGTGATCGTCGAGTGCGCGTTGCGCAGCGCGAATTCCTGGCCCGTGGTGACTTCCGTGGGCCCTTCGCCGCTGAGGCCGATCGTCACGTGGGAGCTGATGTTGAGCGACCCTGGCCCCACTACGCAGGGGGCTTCGAAGGTGCTCGAGTAAACCTTTTCTGGTGGCGTGGCGGCGCCGCCGCTCGATGCTATGGCCATCGTCACACTCATTGCCGCGATCGTGGCGAGCGCAACCGCCCATCCCAGCGGCCTAAATGGCATACGCTTACGCATGTGTCTCCTCCTATTTGGTCGTCCCTGGGTAATCGCCGCAAAAACGCGGAGGCACCCCTGCCGCGTCCGATAGCGATCAGAGAGCATTTTGGACAGAAAACGCTCGGATGTCAAGCCCTCGTGCTCGTGCGCGCGGGGCATCCGCGCGGGCACAGATCGCGTACCGGCGCGCCAGAACCCTCGCTGACGCTGCCGGAGGCGGCTTAAGAAACGGCGTTGCAGCGCCGAATGAAGGGTTATGCGGTCCGCGGCGCTGGTTGCCCTGGTGGTTTCGCTCGTCCTTGGGGCGGTAGCGGTGTCTGTGACGAACGGCGCCGTCGCTTCCAAGCGCGGCGAGCAGGATCAGGCGCTGCAATCTGCGACCGGGATCGAGGCCGCGGTCATCGGGAGCGCCGAGCGCCAGACCGCGACCGCTAGCGAACTGGTCCTCGCAAACCCCGCGGCGCGCGCGCTACTGAACGGCGGCGGCGCACATTTGACGCCGGAAGAACGCCGCAGCGCGCAGGCCAACACGACACTCGCGCTCGATGCGGTCCAGCGCGCGGCTTTCTTGCCGCTCACCGCGGTGTGCCTCGCCGACGCGAACGGCAAGCAGCTCGCGTGCAATGCGAGCACACATGGCGTGGTGTTCCCGCAGGTGCTGGGCAAGGAAATGGCGGCGGCGCTGGGGACCTCGAAGGCCGGTGGCGCGAGCAACCCGTTCGTCTCGCCGGTCACGCACGAGGTTGGCGTCGCGTTCGTGGCGCCGATGCGCGCGGGCGGGCGGCTGCTCGGCTTCTTGCACCTCGACGTCGCGAGCACGGAGACGCGCAACGCGGGCGTGATCGTGAACAGCACGCACGGCGTGCGCGTCGAACTCGCCGCCTACGAAGGCGGGGTGCTCGAGCTCAACAGCGCCTCGAGCCGCCTCACGGCGGCGGGCTTCAACGCGGGCACGACACTGCCGGTGACGAAGGTCGCGATCGATGGGCGCCCGCGGGCGATCATGAACAGCGACCATCGCGCGATGGCCGCGGCGCTGCCGATCACGTTCGGGACCGCGCACGAGGGCGTCGCGGTCGTCGCGACGGCGCTCGCCGCGAACCCGACGCTTTTGAACTCGTGGAGCACGGGCATGATCGCGGTGCTCGCGGGCGCGCTGCTGATGTTCATGTGCTCGACGGCGGTCTTGTTCGTGTCCTTCCGCGAGGTCTCGCGTGAGCTCGCGCGCGACCCGTTGACGGGCCTTCGCAACCGTCGCAAGCTGCTCGCGGACCTCGAGCGCACGTGCAGGGTCGCGACCGAGCAGCATCCGGCGCGGCTGTGGTTCTTCGACTTGAACGGCTTCAAGCGCTACAACGACGCGTTTGGGAAGCTCGCGGGCGACACGATGCTCGAGCGCTTGGGGGAGCGCTTGCGCGACGCGGTGAAGCCGTACGGCCGCGCGTACAGGGTGGGAGGCGACGAGTTTTGCGTCCTCATCGACGCACCGGTGAAGGACCCGCAGGAGCTGCTGGCAGAGGCGCTCGAGTCGCTCGCGGAGCGCGGCGGCGCGTTCGACATCATGGCGTCGGTGGGCGCGGTTGCGATCCCGCGGGACACGTCAGAACCGACGCAGGCGCTGCTGTTCGCCGACCAGCGGATGTACCAGGAAAAGGCGGCGAAGCGCGCGGACGCGACGGAGATCATCACGGCGGTTTTGCACGCGGCGCTCGCGCAGCGCCATCCCGAGCTCGGCGATCACTCGAACGACGTCGTCGAAGAGGCGGAGATGGTGGCGCGCGCGATTGGGCTGGACGACGACGCGCTGACGCTCGTGATGACGGCGGCGGACTTGCACGACATCGGCAAGCTCGGCGTGCCGGACGAGATCATCAAGAAGCCGGGCCCGCTCGACGAGAGCGAGTGGGAGTTCATCAAGCAGCACACCGTGATCGGCGAGCGCATCATCGCCGCTGCGGGGTTGCCGATGGAGGGCATCGGCCAGCTCGTGCGCTCGAGCCACGAGCGTTGGGACGGGCGGGGCTACCCGGACGCGTTGGGAGGCGAGGAGATCCCGCTCGGCTCGCGCATCATCACGATTTGCGACGCGTTCGGCGCGATGACCGAGCGACGCGCTTACAAGCCGGCGTTCTCGATCCCCGAAGCGCTCACGGAGCTGCGGCGCTGTGCGGGGACGCAGTTCGACCCGCACCTCGTCGAGGTCTTCTCCCGCATCATCACCGAACGCACCTCCGCGCCTGAACGTTTGCGCGACCCGGTCGGCTAGCGCGGCCCACTCAGCACGGGCACGCATCCGGGCGCGCGATCGCCGATGTGGAGGCTTTCGCGGCGCGGCATCACGCCGCGCCCCCGAGCGCTCGCCCGAGCCCCTGCCGGCGTGTGCGAGCGCAAAGAAAGGGGGCGGCCACCTGACGGTGACCACCCCCTGTTGGAGATTTGCGGTTGCTCGCGGAGCGCGCTACCAGGCGACTGGCGGCGGCGGAGCCGCGGTGATGCTGACCGTGTTGCCGGGCCCCGAGAGGAGCGCGGTGGTGACGGGCGAGAAGATCCCGCAGCCCGTGAACGACGGGATCGTCACGGTGTCGGTGATCGACGCCGAGCCCGTGTAGAACGCGTTCGCCGACTCGTCGAGCTTGAGCGGCAATTCGATCGGGCTCGAGGTGCGGCAGCCGAGGTTGATCTTGAAGAACGCGATCCCGAGCGACTTCGTGACCAGGGTCGCGCCACCGCTTGCTTCGATTTCGATGTTGCCGCTGCCCGCGAGGCCGAACTTGCCCGAGAGCGGCCCCGTCGACTGGAGTTCTCCCTGGATGTCGACGGGGAGCAACCCGAAGAGCGTGACCGTTTCGTTGATCGGCGGGACGGTGAGCGTCCCCGTGATCGTGCCCTTCGTGACGTCGCCTTCGCTGTTGAGCGTCGCGCCGGCGGGGATCTTGAGCGCGATGCCGAGCTTGGCGTCGGTCACCGAGCCGCTGATCTGCCAGTTCGGCAGCGGCACGATGAGGTCGCCTGTCTCGGGCGTGAGCCGCGCCCCCGCGGGCAGTTCGCTCACGGAGCTGTGCTCACCGCAGGTGCTCGGAGCGGTCTTGCCGGCGAGCCGTTCTTCGATCCACTTGATCACCGTCGGGTTCGACGTCGGGTCGGTGAGCAGATGCTCGCCGGGGTAGATCTGGAAGTCGTCCTTGGTGCCCAGTCCGCACCACGCCTCGTGCAGTTCGGCGTCCTGCTTGATCGGGACGAACTCGTCGACGAGCCCGTGGTAGTGATAGACGGGCACGGGGATCGGCATCGTGCCGAGCTTCTGCTGGTTGGTTATCGTTTCGACGACCGAGTTGTGCTGGATCACTTCGCCGAAGGTTTCGTGCGTCTTGGAGATGCTCTTGTACGTCGCGTTGTGGAATTCGGAGAGCGACTGGATCGCGCACTCGGTCTTGAGCTTGTTGACGATCGCGACGCCTTCTTCGGTGAGCAGCGACTTGAGCTCCATTTCGGGGTTCACGATGCTGCTGTACGCGTACGCAAGCCCGACGACGGAGTCGAGCCCGAACGCCGACGCGGACGAGCCTTCGCCGAATTCGGCGAGCGCTTGGAGGTTGCCGGGGGTGCCGCCGACGGCGACGCCGACGATCTTCAGTTCGGGCGCGTAGTTCGAGAAGATCTCACCGGCCCAGCTCGCCGCTTGGCCGCCTTGCGAGTAGCCCCAGAGGACCACGGGAGCGCTCGCGCTCACGTTTGCGCCGGGGACTTGCTGCGCCGCGCGCACGATGTCAAGCACCGCTTGACCCTCGTCGCGGCCGGCGATGTACGAGGGAACCGAGCCGTTCGTGTAGCCCTGGTAGTCGGTGACCGCGACCGCGTAGCCCTTCTTGAGCGACGTGATGATCGCGGCGCCGTCGTACTCGGTGCCGTTGGCGATTTGAATCGACGGTGCGCACTGATGGCCAAGCCCTTGCGTGCCCTCGGCGACGGAGACGACCGGGCGCGGTCCCGAGCCCTTCCAGGCTTCGGTGGGTTCGATCACCATCCCGGTGACGACGTCAGCTTCGGAGGTTTGGTTCGTCGACTTGTAGAGCACGTCCCAAGCCTTGGTCGACGGCAGTTCGACGCCTAGGTTGACCGATGTCGGCCGGTACCACACGAGCGTGCCGGGTCCGCCTTCGGGCAGTGTTGTGGGTGGCGTATAAAAGGCTTCTCCCGACGGCCCTTCGACGGGCGCGGCGGACGCCGATGACGCCAGCGCGAGCGTAAGAAGCAGCGGTAGCGCAAGCGCTACACGCGCCAATCCTTTGCGGTGCAACATTCCTTACGACCCTCCTCATAGTCGGTTACACCCGGGCATCCCTGCGGTCCCGCCCCGTATTTGGGGCGAGCGCGCACCCGGACGTCACAGGCATTCCGCGCTTTGACCCGCAGCAGCTGGGACCACGCGGAGCCGTCCCTGCGGGCGAAAGCGTAGCACTGCCAGATCAGTTTTGGCCTCGACGCGAGCGCGCTCAACGCGCGATCACGAGTTCCTGTGAGCCCGCACCGACGAGCTTCAGCTTGCCGGAGAACTCGCCTTCTGGGGCCGACCCGGCGGCTGCCCCGCTCAGCTGGAGCCTTCCCAAGCCGTCAATCGCGGTGAGTTCGGGGAAGAAGACGAGGCGCGAGGGGTTGAGGCCGTTGGCGGCGCCGTTGCGCAGTTCGGTTTCGAGCCTGCCGTAGTAGATCGCTTCGAGCGCGTCCTGCGGCACGATGACGTCGAGCTTCACGCACTCGGATGGGACCTTTTCGAAGCTCGCCGGATGTTCCGTTTGCACCCCTTCCACGACTGCCTCTTCCTTTGGATAGCAATCCTGTCCCCTACCCCCCAGTCGCGCTCCGCTCACCGTTTCTTCTTCGAGCGGGATCCAGGCGAGCTGCAGCTTCCAGGGCACGCTCGCTACGCGCCTTCGCTCTCTCCAGATCAGCGACTTGTCTTCGCGTTCGGCGCTGTTTGGGCATTCGCTGAGCCGCTGCTGTTCTTCGGCACAGGTTTCCGCTTGGCGGAGTTCCTCTTCCGGAGGCATTTCCGCGGTCACGAATACGCTACACCGTTCGGGCAGAGGCAATCCGCACAGTTCGTTGTTGGGGTCGCGACACTGGCTCGCGCTAAACCCTTCGATCGCCCCTTCGCCGTGGCCGTTTTGGTTCCACACGCTGCCTTGCAACATGTCCTCGCAGGTGACGGCACCGACCACCGTTTCGAGCGTAAGCGAGCCGAACGCAAGCACGGGATGGTGGGCGCTCGAGAGCGTCACGAAGTTCGCGAGGAACTGCGGCTGTGGGGTGTACGTGTATTCGTCTTCGGGGCCCAGCGCGCTCGTTCCCGCGAGCGTTTCGACCGTGACGTCGACGCTCCCGCTCACGTTCCCCGAGGGCACGAGCGCGGCAACGCTTGTTTCCTTTTCCGAGCCGCTCACCACTTGCGCCGCGCGCGCTCCGAAGCGGACGGCCTTCACGAACGGGGTCGCTTCGCTCGCGCCGTTTTCGTAGTGGCCGCTGAGCGCGCTGCCGAGGATCATCGCTTCCTGCCCGGAGCTGCCGCCGTTTGGCTCAACCTTCGTGACCGCTGGTTCGTAGATGAAGGAGTCTGACGTGCTGAGCGGGCTTTTCCCAGCGGGCGTCGTGACCGTCACTTCGGCGATCGCGTTGCCGCTTCCCCAAGGCGGCGATACCGCCGCGATCTGGGTTTCCGATTCCACTTTGAAGCTCGTAGCCACACGCGATCCGAAGCGCACTTCGCTAGCGCCGGTGAAGCCGGTACCTGTGATCACGACCGCGGTATCTCCGCCGGCGGGCCCGTGCGCGGGGCTGACCGCGCTCACGCTCGGCACCGTTCCGGCGCTTGCGAGCGGCGCGAGGACTAGGAACGCGACCAAGGTCGCGAGCAAGGAGGCGCCGATCGCCCCGGTCGGCTTTCGCGCTTGCACGAGCCTCTGCATGTGTCTCCTCCGCTGTGAATCGCCTGCCGGGTCGCGCGTGCCGCAGCACCACCGGCGGCGCCCGCCACCACAACTTGAGCGATTCTCGTCCCGCGGGCGGCTCGTGTCAACCCCGTGGCGGCGCTCGCTCGAGCGACCCTAGATCCGCGGCACCTCGTACGCCGTGCCGTGCACGATGCACCGGCGTTCCGAGGTCAAGGTCGGCCCGACTTCGAGGTAGGCGTCGACGAAGACGACGTGGCCAGGCGTGGTGATCGAGCCCGTGAGGCTCCCGACCGTTTCCTGCTGGCTGGTGAGGCTGCTTTGAAGGCGCGCGATCACTTCGTCTGCGGACTTCAGTTCGACGTCCTTGACGAGTTCCTTCGTTTCTTCCGGCAGCGCGCCGTTGGGCCGCGCCGCGACGATGCCCGTGTCCGCGCGCGAGCCGGTCGGTGATGTCACCTCGATCGTGCCCGCCGTGATGCTCGCGCTCGAGCCTTCACCGCACGTGATCCTCGCCGTCGCTTCGGAGAGGCTGAAGAGCGCTGTGCTGGTTTCCGTCTTGGTCGTGAGCGTGTTGTTGAACTGCGTGGGCGCTTCGTACTTTTCGGTGGGCCCAGCGGGACCGCTTGGCCCTTCCGGCCCGGCGGGCCCGATCGGCCCGACTTCGCCTTCGGGGCCCATCGGCCCGGCGGCGCCGCGGGGACCTTGCGGTCCGATGCCCGTCGCGCCCGTCGCACCGCTTGGACCCGTTGGCCCGGTCGCACCGCGGGGGCCCTTGGTTCCCTTGTGCCCCTTGAGCGCCTTCAGCACGTTGGGGCTGATCTGCCGTGTCGAGCTGATGAGGTAGTGCTGCGCGGCGACCGCGCCGCCGGTCATCGAGAAGACGAGCGCGAGCGTCGCCGCGACGTTAGCGTAGGTGAGGTGCTTGCGCAGGGGCGAGAGCATCAGCGATCGGTGAACGGGCTCATGGGGTTCTCAAGTTGGATAGTAGGCAACGGCGCCGTGAAGGATGCACGTTTCCCGGTGCTGGGCGCCAACTCCGGAAGAAGCGGGCGGCGCGACTTCGAGGAACGCGTCGACGTGGAGATCCGAGGTGGCGGTGGTGATCGAGCCCGTAATGTGCGCGCGATTCGCTTCGTACGCTTCCGGTTTGTCGACGTTGCTGATGACCGTCGCGATGAACTCCCCTCCGGATCGAGCGGCATCAGTTCGTTCAGCCGCGCGTTTTCGAGCGGGCGTTCGCCTTCGGGGTTGAACTCGACCGAGCCCGTCTCCGCCACTGAGCCTTCGGGCGCCGCGACGTCGATGGCGCCGAGGGTGAAGAAGATGCGCGCACAGAAGAGGCTCGCTTCGATCCCGCCGGGCAGGCTAAACAGGCGCTTTGTCACCGGTTCCTTCAGCGCCTGCGCCGTTAGGACCGCAGAGAAGGGAATCGCCGTTGCGCCGCCGGGCGCTCCCGCCGTTCCCGTGGGCCCGCGTTCCTTGCCGGCGGGACCGGCGGGACCCCGCGGTCCGGCTTGCTGTGGCCCGAGAAAGCCCTGCGGGCCGGTAACGCCGAGGGCGCCCTGGACGCCCTCTAGGCCGGTCGGCCCGCGGTAACCGTTCGGGCCCTTCTTGCCCTTCGCGCCGTGGTGCTTGATCGTCTTGACGACCTTGTTGGTGAGCTGCCCGGTCGAGCTCACGATGTAGCCGTGCGCGGCGACGGCGACGCCGCTCATCGAGAGCGCGAGCGCGAGCGTCGCGGCGACGTTCGCATAGGAGAGGCGTCTGCGCAGCGCGGAAAACATCAAACCGATGGAGACGGCGCCGTAGGCCCACGTGCCTGTCTCCGGTCCTCCCTTCCTTCCTCAAGTCGTGGCGTCCGCCGCGCGTAGCAGCGGAGACTGAATATACCACGCAAATAGCGCTCCAATGCGCAGTAAGCGGGCCTCGAGGCGCCACCACGCGAGGGTCGCCCACGGACGTCCCCAGGAACGACAAAGCCCCCCGCGACTGCAGTCGCGGGGGGCTTTTGTCAACTCAGTCCTTGATCGAGCCGCTTAGGGCGCGATCGTGAACGAGAATGGGTTGTTCGGACCTGAGAACAGTGCGGTCATGATCACACCGAACGCGGATCCCAGGAGACCGCCCTTGCATTGGACGCTCGGCAGGGTCGTCGTTCCCGTGAACGTCGCGCCCGTCACGAGAGAACTCGCGGGAGCTTCCAGTTCGAGCGGGAAGATGACCGGTGACGAGGTCTTGCAACTCGTCGGGATGCCCAATCCGAGGATGGAAACGGAGGTTACTTCGATGTTCTGCTTCGAAGTGGCCTTGAAGACGAGCTTGCCTTCCTTGCCCTCGGTTAGCGTGCCCGTCGTCGGTCCAGACTCGGTCATGTTCAGGCCGAGCGTCGATGGGATGAGCCCGAAGATCTTGATGCTCGCCGAGAACGGCGGACAGTAAGTGTTGCCTTCGAGCTTCCCTGGCACTTCGGCTTCACCATTGAACGTGCACCCAGACGGCAGCGTGATCTTTTCGTTGAGCTTCTTGACGGTCAACGAGCCGCTCAGAACCCAGTTCTTGAACGGAACCTTGACCGGGCCTTCTGAGGTCGTCGTGGTCGTCGAGCTCTTCGACGTCGTGGTGGTTGTCGTGGTCGTCGTCGTGGTCGTCGAGTGAGACGACGTGGTGGTCGTCGTGGTGCCAGTCGACTTGATCGGGATGCTCGCCGCCACCACGCCTGAGGGCGGGTTACAAGCGGTAATAAGCGGGCCAATGATGTGTTCCCCGCTCTTACGGCCTTCGACTTCGGTCACGATGCCTTCGCCGGTCGCCTTGTAGCGGCCAGGTTCGGTTTCGGTGTAGCCAGGGGCGGTGCCGACGGACGAAACCATGTGCGTGCCTCCGGCGCCGGTCACCGTGATGGGGCCGAAGCTGTAGGTCAGACCGGTTTCACCGATCTTCTTCGAGGGAATCTCGAAGATGCCCGGCTTTTCCTTTTCCGCGGCAGCCAAGAACGGCAGCCCGGACGGATATTCGGCCGGCTTGGAGATGTTCAGCGGCGAGGGCGTGGCGCCTTCGCTGGTGAGCAAGAAGCTGGTGGCGGGACCATTGACTTCGTTTGCCCCGAGCCCCACGAACGATTCGGTCAATTCCACCGGCGATTCGATCACCGAGTGGGAATTGTGGAAGGTCACTTCTTCGCCAGTGCTGACTTCCGCAGGTCCCGTGGACGAAAGGGTCACCTTGAGGTCTTCCTTGGCCTTGATGTTCAGGCCGCCCGGCAGACCGACGCAGGGCATTTCGAATGACGTCTTGTATTCCTTTTCAGGCCCCGCCGCACTGCCGGGGGCCGCCACGACCATGGTTACCGCCATGGCGGACACTGTGCTGATCCCTACCAGCCAGCCCAGCGACCTAAATCGCAAACGTCTGAGCATGAGTCTCCTCCGTTTCGGTTCTCCAGATGACAACCCTGACCCGACGCCGGGGCCGCCCTGCAGCTATCCCTACTGCAGCATTTTCGCATTCTGCCAGAGCCCTGACGGTTTGTCAAGGTTTGCGCACCGCCTAGGCCGCAAGCTCCGGCTCTAGGGCGCCCCGGCGGAGCCGCCCGCGAGAGGGGGCTCGCGACCGCACTCGTGGCGCCAAGCGAGGCGGAGCTTCCGCAAGCCCGCGCGGCTTCCGCAAGCCCGCGCGGCTCCAAATGCACAGAGGCCGCACGCTTGCGTGCGGCCTCTGTTCAAATCCGAGCCGGCGAGGGACCCGCGGGTGCGGGGCCCCGCGGCGCTACTTCGCGGTTATCAGCTGCTGGCCTTCGCTGTCGAGGAAGTGGACGGTACCGAGGGTTCTCGGTTTCCGGCGCTTCGCCTTCGCTCGAGACGAGCAGCCCGGCTTCCTTGTTGAACTTCAGACGCGACGGGTTCAACCCGTTGCTCGAGCCCTGCAGCATCTGCGGCTTCCAGGTCCCGTAGAAGACGATTTCATCCGGGATTTGGGGCGCGATCACGTCGATCTTGACGCATCCGGCCGGCACGTTTTCCCAGGTCGCGCTGTGCCCGCTTTCTTCTGGATAGCAGGTGGTCTTGCTGGTTTCGGTGGGAATCCCGATCTTCGGCACGATGACTTCCTGTTCTTCACGTTCTTCGCGCGTCAATTCGATGTTCCACGGGAAGCTCGATACACGTCGGAAGACCTTCCAGATGAGCGACTCGTCGATGCGTTCGGAGCTGTTGGGGCATTGGCTCAGCAGCGTTTTGCTTTCTTCTTCGCATGTTTCGCCTTGGCGCTCTTCCTTTTCGAGCGGCAGTTCCGCCGTCGCGAAGATCGTCACCGTCTTGCCGAAGATTTCTTTGAGCGCCTGTTCGAGTTCCGGCGCCTTGCAGGCGTTGGTGCCCCAGCCTTCCTCCTTGCCAAGGCCCTTGCTCGGAGTGCCTTCGTTCCACACCGTGCCCGCGATCCCGTTGATGCAGTGGATTTCGCCGACCGCGACGCTGGAAAGCTTGAGTTCACCCCACAGAATCGTCGGCACGTGGTTGGCGACCGGCTTGGAGGCGTTCAACCACCACACCGGCGGCGCTGCCTGCGCGATGGCCGGTAGCAGCGCAACAGCGACGACGGACGTTGCGACGCCCGCGATCAGGGTCTTGATCAGCGGCCTCCTCGACATAAGCCTGTCCTCCCTCATAGACGTTCCGACCTTGGTCGCAAGCGACCAGCGACCCTTTGGGACTCCTCCTTCTTCTCCTGCGTCTCCGCAGGCGCATGATACGCCGCTCACGACGGCTAGTCAACCCCCATCGGGAGCCGCTCAGGGGCACGCTTGAAGTGGGTGAATCCAGCCGCTACGAGCGACTCGGCGCGCCGGCCAAGCGTCGGGATCAGGCGCCGCCACGGGCGGTGGTCGAGCCCCACGACGCTTCCCCGTTGGAGATCATGTCGCCGAGGACTTCCTGGTGAAAGCCGGTCTTCAGCGACAGGCTCCTCGGCAGCGCATAGACGCCGAACACGATCAGCGAGGGCTTGTTGGTGGGAGGGCAGAGCGAGTAGCTCGCTTGGCCGGAGCTGTTGAGCCCGACGACGGCTTCGGGCGGCAGCCTCCCCGCGCGCAGTTCGCGACGCTTCGGCGTGATGCCGCCGACAACCCAGTTGGTAGCGATGTTGCCGCGCGTGAGCGTGCGCACGACGACGACGAGTTCCTTCGCAGACGGCGGGACTCCGCCCCACGTCATCGCCGGGGTCATGTTCGCGCCGCGACAGGTGAACTGCGTGCCCACAGCGCCGTTGGCCTGGCGAGCGCTGGTTTCGACGCCGATCGTGGCGAGGTTCGTGTGCTGCGGCGGCGGGAAAGGACTGCGGGACGCCGTGCCCTGTCCGGTCGAGGTCGCGGCGGTTTCACTCGTGCTCGCGCTTGCACTCGCGTGCTTGCTCGAGGAGCCACAGCCCGCGGCGATGAGCGCTGCCAGTCGAGACCACGATCACCAACGTGCGCGCCGACCGGGCTGTCGGCGCCTTTGCGCCATCGGAGTCGATGCTGCTCGCGATTCGCACGATGCTCATGTGCCGCAATCCTAACGGCGAGCGGTTCCGCACCGCGCCGATGGAGCGCTGCGGGGGCACCGACATGCCGCGACGCCCCCTATCTGCTGCGCCGCGCTCAGTGCGCCGTCATCAGTTCGACGCTTTCGGCGCCGAACAGGTTCACGTGCCCCGTGGTTTCGCCTTCGCCCTCGCCGCCTTCGCTGGAGAACAGCTTGCCCGTTTGGACGAACTTCAGCTCGGGAGGCATTGAGGCCGTTGCCGGACCCGTTCAGCCCCCATATTTCCTGCGAGCCGAGAAGACGAATTCGAGCGGGATCTGCGGGAAGATGATGTCTACGGCGATGCAGCCAGACGGAATCTTCGTAAGACGACGGGCTGTTCGACTTCGTTGTGCCCGAGGGTCACCTTTTCCTTGCGTAGCACTTCGTGCTCTGAGCGGAGGAGGTTCCAGTTTCACCGTATTCGTGCTGCCGATCTTCTCGAGGACCACCTGTTCTTCTTCGCGTTCGCCCCGGATCAGTTCGACGAGCCACGGCAGGCTGGCGACGCGGCGCCGGACGTTGTCGATGAGGTTCTTGGTTTCCCGTTCTGAGCTGTTCGGGCATTCCGACAGGAGTACCTTCGTTTCTTCCTTGCACACGACCGCTTCGCGCAGTTCTCTTCGGTCGGCATTTCGGCGGACACCGCGGTGGTGACCTTCTTGTGGTAGAGGTTGCCGAGCGTCGTTTCCTCGGTGGGCGCTTCGCAGCTCGACGTGCCCCAGCCGACCACTTCACCGTAGCCGCGGATGGGCTTGCTCGATTCACCGTGTTCGTGTTCGTTCCAGCCGTATGCATAGAACGTGTTGAGACAGTGGATTTCGCCGAGGGTGCTGCTGTTCAGCGTGATCTTCCCGTTGGCGATGATCGGAATGTGGGTCGTGACTTCGTGGAAGTTGTCATAGCCCTTTGGCGGTTCTGTTGCCTGCGCAATGGCCGGTAGCAGCGCAACAGCGACGACGGACGTTACGACGCCCGCGATCAGGGTCTTGATCAGCGGCCTCCTCGACATAAGCCTGTCCTCCCTCATAGACGTTCCGACCTTGGTCGCAAGCGACCAGCGACCCTTTGGGACTCCTCCTTCTTCTCCTGCGTCTCCGCAGGCGCATGATACGCCGCTCACGACGGCTAGTCAACCCCCATCGGGAGCCGCTCCGGGGCGCGCTTGAAGTGGGTGAATCCAGCCGTGGCGCGGCTGCGAGAGCGGCTCGTCGGGGCCTCAGCCACGGCGCAGTGAGCGCTTTGCAGCCGGCCGCCGACGCTTCTTGGCCTTGTGGCGCTTGGCCGGCTTGACCTTGCCCTTGGCCGGCGCCGCCTTGGCGTCGGCGACGGGCGCCGCGAGGTTGGCCCCGGCGCTGAAGAGCTCGCTAGCGGGCGGCGCGAATTCGACCGCTGCGCCCGGCTTGCCCTGGCATGCTTCGCCTGCGCACGAGGGTCCCGCTTCGGCTTCGATCCCGCCGTCGACCCGCGCGTCGTATAGGTCGACGAGCGTGTCGGTGTCCTGCGGGACGAGCTCCGTGCGCGTCGAGAAGAGGACGTCCGCCCCCGACGAGGAAATCGCGGCGGCACCTACCCCCTGCGGGTCGTGGCCGTCGGAGACCATGCTCACCGTGCCTTCTTCGTGGTTTTCTTCGCAGCTTGCGTCGCAGCTCCAGAGGTAGGCGTCGTTGGCGTGGTTGACGTCATCCGCCTGCAGCTTTTCGGTCGTGCTGAAGACGACCTCCTGGCCGTTGTCGGTGATCGCGCGGGTGACGTCGGCGATGTCGGCGATCGCGCCGTGGGCCCCCCAGATGCCCTCCACCAGCGCGCTATCGTTTTCATTCGTCGCGGCGAATCCAGGCGCCGGCCGGGAGATCCACGTCAGCTCGCCCGTCAGTGCGTTGTAGCGATAGAGCGCCTCCGCGGTGCACGGCGTCGCGAGGCTTTCGGGGCACCCGTTGTGGTCGGCTGCGGTGAGGTGGGCAGCCGTGTCGAAGACGAGATAGTCGCCGTCCGGCGTCGTCTGCGCGTGGCGGGTTCGTTCGTCGCACGCGGCGCCTTGTGAGCCTTCGCCTTCGTTCACGCATTCCGCGCCCCAGAGCGACTTTTCGTTTTTTTCGCCAAGCGTCGCGACGAACCCGAGCTCGCCGACGTGGGGCAGGACGGTGTTAACGACGTAGAGGTTGTTCTGCCCCGCTTGCGCGCTCTGGTGGAAGGAGTTTTCGGCGTTCGTCAGCTTGCCCTTGGCGACGAAGTAGACGCGCGAGCCGTCGGAGGCGCTGCGGACGACGCCTTGCACTTCCGCGCCGTTGCCGGGGGTCGCGTCGCCGGCGTCGCCTTCCGAGAGCAGCACGAGCTTGCGTTCGGGCACGTCGTACTCGTAGAGGTCGGTCGTTTCGTCCTTGTCGGAGGGCAGGAGCTCCTGCGCGGTCGTGAAGAAGACCTTCGAGCCGTCGGCCGACGCTCCTTGGAAGGTCGCCGGCTGCGCTTCTTCGTGAGCGCATTCGTGATTGCACTGCGGCGCCGAGACTTCGAGCGTTTCGCGTTCTTGCGCGTTGCCGGTCTTCGGGACGCGCGCGTAGATGGTCCGCTGGCCGCCCGCGGGTCGCGCCGTGAAGAACACGACTTCGCCCGATTCCGAGACCGGCCTGGTAGCTGGTGCCGAAGAAACTGGGCTGGCTGTCGCCGAGCAGCGGGCTTTCGGTGTCGGCTTCGGCCTGATTCATCGAGAGCTCATGGCCTTCGTTGTCGACGTTTACGAGCCGTAGCTGCGGCGAGCTCGTGTCCAAGCCGCTGATTTCATACAGGCCGCCGGTTGCGATGTGGTCTTCGGGAAGCAGCGGGATCCCGGGCTCGATGAACACGCGCGCGTGTTCGCCGCCGAGTTGTGCAGATTGCCCCAGGTCTGCGGTGCGGCTCAACGTGATCGTGCCGAGCGTGCGCGAGGGCCAGTAGGTCGGCGTGGGCTTCCAGCCGCTCGGCGTGTGCAGCGCGCAAGCATAGCCGCCGCTAGGAGGCACGCCACAGGCCACCTGTTCGCTGGCGCCCAGTTCGGGCGAGAAGTCGCTTGTCAGCGGGGCACCGAGGTTGGGGAGCTGGATGTCGCCCGCCGGCGCGAAGGCCGTTTCCGTGATCCACTGCGGCTTGCCGCTCGGCGCGGTGACGCGCCGCGCGACGAAGGTGTTTCGCACGCTGGCGCCTTCGAGGTAGAAGTTGGCGGGTTCGGCGAAATCGCCTTCGGAGGCGTAGCCGACAGCGTTGCCGCTCGGGCGAGACCGCGGTCAGTTCGGTGACGTCGTGCCCTTGCTTGTCGAGTCGGGCTCACCATCTCGTAGGCACGGCATTCGGGGAGGCCCGCCGAGTACGGTTCGTGCGTCGTCGGGTTGATGTCGCTTTCGGCGATCCGCGCCTCGTTCGGGCACGTACCCTGCTGGGCGGGTGTCGGCGCGGGCGAGGAGGCTGGTGCCGCAGTGACGCTGGTCAGCGCGAGCGCGGTCTCCCGCACCCCTTGCGTTGCCGCGCCTGCGATCGCCACGAGCGCCGGCGATGGCCTCCCACGCGCGCTCGACTTCTTCGCCTTCTTGGCGAGGCGCTTGCGCGCCTTGCTTTCGCAGGCGAGGCGCCGGTGCTTGTGCCCCTTGTCCTTCTTGCGGCACGCCGCGAGCGCGGTCGCGAGCTTGCTTCTTGTGCTTCGGCAGCCGGAGACCGCGACCGTCGTCGTCTGCGTGTGAATGGCACCGTCCTGGCCTTCGATCGTGGTCGGCATCGCGAGCTTCTGCGTGCAGAGGTTGCCGTTGGCGGCGAGGATCGAGTGCGGACCGCGCGGGAAGCTCGCCGTGAACGAGTCGATCGGCTGGTCGGGGACCGTTTCGAACTTCGAGTACGTGATCTTGTTCTTGATTTCGGTATGCCCGACGACGTCGATCTTGATGCCTTCGGCTTCGAGCAGGAAGTCGACGTCGGGGAACTGCGCTCCGCGCGAGACGAGGATCGCCGGGCCGCTCAAGGGCGATGCGAGCAGCGGCGTCGTGGCGGTCGCGGTGCCGACGTAGGACTGTTCGGGGCAGCCCTTCGGGTTGGAGTCGAACTGCGCCTCTGTGCACGCGTGCTGGAGCGTCGTAAGGCGCGAGGGCAGCGCCCTCGGCAGCTGCACGTCGACACGCTTGATGTGCGCTTCGCCCTTCCCCTGCCCGATGCTCACCGTGAGCGACGCGCCTTCCTTGCGGCTCGTCTTCGCCTGCGTCTTGGCGGAGAATGCGGGCTTGAAGGCGAGCCCGCCGCAGCCGCCGACGTCGAAGTGGCTCGAGGCGGTGTACGTCACGTTCTGCGGTGAGGTGAGCGTCGCGGTGACCGCTTGGGCGGCGCAGTTGGTCGGGTTGAGCTCGAATTCGCCGCGGTTGATTTCGACGTTGAGCTTGCGGACCCGCAGCGGGATGCCGTCGAGGCTCCCCGGTAGGCCCGCGAGCGCCGGCGAGAGGACGGAATGGCCGAGTACCACCGTGTGCAGGCCGTTCACGCTCACGGCTGCGGTGTTTTCGTCGATCCGGATCGCGGCGCGCACGACGACCTCGCCGAGGTTGTACGGGCCGGCGATCGCGGGCACGACGATCGAGAGGCCGAAGGGGGCGCCTTCGTAGGGCCCCGTCAGGTAGACCTTCCCCTGCTGGACGAGCGGACGGCTACCGGGGCCGACGAGCACCGTCGTCGTGCCGAGCTGGCTGCTCGCGCCACAGGTCCCCGCGTTCGCTTCGCTTCGCCGCAGCGGGGCACGCCCGCGAGCTTCGCGGTGAGCCCGGGCGGCATGTGCAGTTCGACTTCCTTGATGCTCTGTTCTTCTTCGCCGTGGGCGCCCGGCGCGACGGTCATCGAGAAGGAGCTGAAGTTGCCGGCGCTCGGGTATTCGGTCCCGGCGTCGAGCCGCGGTTCGAAGGGGAAGAGCTGCGGGCAGCCGATGTACAGGTTCGACGTCGTGTGGGCGACTTCGCCCGGCTGCGCCGATTCGGCGCTGCTCCAGGGCGTGAGTTCGCCTGTCGTGGTCGTGAGGCCACAGGCTTCCGAGGTCGCAAACGGCGCCCGCGGGCCACCCCGCAGGTGCAGGATGAGTTCGGTGAACGGAAGCTCCGGCTGGTCGTCGAAGCTGGTTTCCCATACGCCTTCCGGCCCCACCGCGGGGTTCCATCGCGCGATGCCGGGGAGCTTGATCACGACGGCGCCGGGCTTGTCCTGCAGCTGCAGGAAGAGTGGGATCAGCTTGCCTTCCTTCGCCTCGGCTTCTTCGCACGGCGCCGGGTGGGCTTCGTTGCCGCATTCCGGTTCGCCGACGTAGAGCTCGCCGGTCACAGGCGCTTCGCCGTTGGGTCCGTCGTTGAGCAACGGCGTGAAGACTTCGACGGTGCCGATCTGTGAGCTCGTGGGGCACTTCGCGGGCGTCGCCGCTTCGGTGCCCGCGCCGAACTGGCCGCGTGAGCACGTGTGGAGGCCTTCTGTGCCGGCGCTCCCCGGGGCGGCGCTCGCCGCCGAGAGCGCGAGACCGGCGGGCAAGCGCATCGTGAGGTCCTTGAGCGCCGGCGAGGCCGTCGTTTCTTCTTCGCCGGGTTTGCCACGCTGGACCTCGAGTTCTTCGGGCATCCGCACGTAGACGTTGACGGCGCTCGGCTGGTTGGGGGCCGACGCTCCTCCTTCGGCCGGCGTCGCGGGCTTGGCTTCGAGCGTCGAATGGTGGCCCGCGGCGGTCGCGTCGAACTTGGCAGTGAGTTCTGGACAGCCGGTGATGGGCGGCTTCTCAGCGCTGGGTGATCCTCTCGTCACCGACCCGAGGTTTGCGCGCGGGCCCGATCCTCCGTTGAGGTAGACCTGCATCGTCGCCTTGCCGCTCGGCGCGCTCCCCGGATACGGCGCAGCGTGGATCGACGCGAGCAGGCCTTGGGCTTCGACTTCCCCGCTCGGGGGTTCCGAGGTCACGCACTGGACGGGGTTGGTGAGGAACGGCTTCGAGCTGGAGCTCGTGCTGCACTGCTGATGTCCCGGTTCGCCCTGCGCGCCGTACTCGCAGAAGACGATGTCGGCGTTCCGCAGCGGGCCGCTCGCTTCATCGCCGACGGTGATGCCGTAGTTGCCGTTGCTGCGGACCGTCGGGAAGAGCATCAGCGGGATCTTGGTCGTCGGGATGACCAAGCCGAACGCCGCCGGGTGCCCGGGCGGCGGCACCATGTTGTAGATGAGGCTCGTTACGCCGTTGAATTCCGGCTTGCCG
Organism: uncultured bacterium; assembly: GCA_963768005.1. Lineage (GTDB taxonomy): Bacteria > Actinomycetota > Thermoleophilia > Solirubrobacterales > Solirubrobacteraceae > Palsa-744. The sequence goes on along the minus strand of CAVYGD010000003.1, from coordinate 60,118 downwards.
TGTTCGTTGATCTGCCCCGCGATGTAGTTGAAGCTGATGTAGCCGACCGCCGAGTGCGGGCAGTGGTTTTCGGCTTCTCTGAGCGTGGCGAGCGGACATTGCGGCCAGGACCGCGGGTTGCCGACGAGGCCTGGTGGCAGTTCGACCTCGACTTCCTTCGGCCCGACGCCGAATTCGTTCGCGCCGCCACCGGCGCCCACGAGCTTGCCTTCGAAGTTGGTCGTGAAGTTGAAGAGCAGTTCGGTGTCGAGGGCGAAGGGATGCGAGCCTGCCTCCAGCGCCTTCTGAGAGGCATTTTCTTTTAGTTCTTCTTCCGTCGCGAAGTCCCCGATCTTGAATTCGTCGATCCCGAAGGGAACCCCTTCGACGATTTCGGTCGCTTGCAGCACTTCTTCCTTTTCCGGCGAGGACTGCGGGCTTTCGACGACCGCCTTGTCGGTGACCGACGCTGCGGCCTGCGCTTCGACGTACGCGTGAACCTGGATCGGTTCGTATGGTTCGACCGCGGTCTCGTCTTCTTCGAGGGTGCACGTGATGACCCGCGGCCGATAGATGCCGTCCGTGAGCGACTTGATCGCTTCTCCGTGCTTGCACGTCCACCCCTTGCCGACCGCGACCTGCGTTTCCCCCGGGCCAGCTAGCACGAGCCCTTCCGGCAGCGTGTCGACGACCGTCACGTGGGCGCCGGCTGGCATCGCGCTTCCTTTGTTGCGCACCTTGAGCACGTACGTGTTGAAGCCGCTGGTCCGTTCAAAGCTCGTTTCGCTGTTCGTGAAGGGGTTCTTGCCGCCGAGCAGGCCGTAGGGGTTCTGCGGCTTCACTTCGATCGCGAGCTGCGGCGCGGCCAACGCCGGAGCTCGCCGTCGCGAGCGTGCTCGCGATCACGGCGGCGCAGCAGACGCCGCTCCGCGCCACGCGCGCACGGAACCGGCCGGGACTGACCCGCTGTCCCCCACCCCACGTGGGGTCGGTTCGTCGCTCCGCTCGCTTGCCCATCGACCTCAGTCCCCTCAGATCCTCCAGAGACACAAAACGTAGCACGCGCCACGGGCTCGGGAGCCGGCAGAAAGCCGCCGACAGGCGCCGCTAACGTGCTTGGAGCAATTCGGTGGCGAACCCCGTGAAGCGAATTTCCCCGACCCAGGCGAGCGTCGTAGCGAACGCTGTCGCCAGCCGCAGATCTCCCGAGGTTGTGGCTTCGTACTTCCAGCGCGAGGCGCTGAGGGGCGCGGTGCCGTTGCGATAGGACGGACGAAGCGACCCTTGGTACACCTCTTCGACCGCGAGCGAGGGCTCCACGAGGTCCACCTTCACGCAGCCCGCGGGCACCGTGGTCGCGTAGCAGCCCTTGCGTGCGGTTTCTTCCGCTGAGATTTCGGCCGCTTCTTCTTCCTCGCTCTTGCAGCCCGTGGTCGGCGTCGTGCCGGTCGGCGTGCCGATCTTGACGATCGGTATCGCGGCTTCTTCGCGTTCGCCGCAGCGCAGTTCGACGTTCCATGGCACCGACAAGGGCGTGCTGCGCTTGCCGACGGTGCCGGTCTGTTCAAGCGCAGGTTCGTCCGTCATCCACACTTCGACTTCGGCCGTGCCGTTCTTGTAGTGGCATTCACGGCTGAGTTCGGTGCCGGTCTTCGAGGCGTTGCCGCTCGCGTTCCATGCGAGGATCTGCATGTGGCCGACTTGTGGCGTGCCTTCGTTCCAGACGCCTCCAAAGAAGCTGCTGAGGCATTCGATTTCCGCACCGAACATTGGCGAGCCCAGTTTGATGGGACCCCAGCCGAGCACACCGCGGTGGGTCGCGCCGAGCTCGACGAAGTTGTCAAAGAATTCCGGATGCCCTGCTTCCAGGCCAGTGCTCTTAATGGGGATTTCCGCGGCGATCACTTCATGCGGCGCCGTACAGGCGACGGTCAGCGGGCCGATCACATGGGTACCGTTGTCAAGTCCTTCAACGGAGGTCACGAGACCTTCGCCGGTCGCCTTGTAGACGCCCTTTTCGGTTTCGACGTAACCCGCCGCCGGGCTCACGATCGCCTTCAGGACACCCGACTTCGCGGTTACCTTCTCTGGTCCGAACGAGTAGGTGAGCCCCGTTTCGTGGAGCTTCAACGATGGGATCGCGAAGGTGACTTCCTTGCCCTTTTCGACCGGGGCGATAAACGGCAGCCCTTCCGGATATTCGGCTGGCTTCGCGATGTTGAGCTTCCCCGGTTCGGCCCCCGATCCTTCTAGGACGAAGTTCGTCGCCTTGCCCTTGGCTTCGTTGGCTTCGAAGATCGTGAAGTCTTCGGCCAGCGACGGAGGCGCCGTGATCGTCGAGTGCGCGCCGTGGAACATCCCTTCCTCGCCCGGGGTGACTTCCGTCGGCCCCATCGCGCTGACCGTTACCTTGACGGAGGATTTGAAGTTGAACGAGCCGGGGGCGATGACGCATTCTGCGCTGAAGCTCGTCGAGTATTCCTTTTCAGCGACAGCGAAGCTGGCGCTGGGAAGCGCAAGCTGGAGCGCGACAGCCGCCGTGACAGCCAGCACTAAGGCCGCCTGTCCACGCCATCCGACCCACAGGCCCCTCATCGCGGCCTCCTCCGTTTCCCCGCGTTCATCTCGTGCGTTTCGCACAAGACTTGCTTGCCTGGCATACCACACCTGCCCAGGCTTGTCAACGTCGCGCGGATCGTCAAGCGCCGCCCGACGGCCGCATCAAGCGTCACCCGAGCGGGCCGCGACCGCGTTGTGCGCGCAACACTACTGGGCCTTCTTGGGCTCCTCGCGGGCGTTGTAGTTTTCGGCGAGCATCGTGATCCCACCCCACGAGACTTCGGAGTGTTCGAGCTTCGGCCGCACGGTTTCCGGGTCGAAGCCGGGCTTTGGCTTGATCGCCCGCGGAAGCGCATACACGCCGATCGTGATGAAGGCCACCGTCGCGTGTTCGGGCGGACACAGCGAATAGCCGAGCTGACCGGAGCTGTTGCGACCGACGATCGCGCCTGGCGGAGCCTTTCCTTCTTCGATCTTCGTGACGTTCGGCTTGATACCCGCGAGCGCCCAGTTCGTGATGATCGGCCCATGGCTGATCGTGCGCACGAAGACCAGGATTTCCTTGGTGCTCGCCGTAGCTTCCGGCGAGAGCCCCGTCCATTCGATCGGCGGCGAGACGTTGGCGCCGCGGCAGGTGTAGTGGGGATCGACCACGCCAAAGCGCTTGCCGGCGGTACTCGTCACCGTGAGCGAGGCGAGGTGACTCGGCTTGGCCTGTCCAGACACCGCCGCCGTCGAGCTGGTCGTCGTGTGGCTCGCGGTCGATGAGGACCCCGACGAGCCCCCGCAACCGACGAGGCCGACGCCGATGAGCACGGCCGCGGCACAGAGCATTTGCGACCGTGGCAGGGTCCGCATTTTCGTCCTCACGAGCACGCGGAGGAGCCTAGCGGTTACGCCTTTGATTTGCCGTGCTTCGGCTTCTTGTGCTTCTTCGGCTTCTTGTGCTTCTTCGGCTTCTTGTGCTTCTTCTTCGACGGCTTCTGCTGCTGAACGGCCTTGACCTGGCTCGCCGCCGTCGGGACGGCAGCGGTCTGCACGAGGTTCGCGCCCCCGGTGAACAGCTGACTGCCCGGCAGCGCGAATTCGGGCAGCAGCCCTGCGCTTCCTTGGCATGCTTCGCCGGAACACGTTGCCGGTTCACGTTCGGCTGGGATTCCACCTTCGATGCGAGCGTCGTAGAGAACGTTCTGCCTCACCCCAGCTTCGCTGTCCTTGTCCTGCGGGACGAGTGCTTCGTTGCTGTAGAAGAAGATGTCGCGCCCGGAGGATGAAATCACGGGCCACCCCACCAAGCGGGACCCTTCCCGATCCACCCCTTCGGCGTCGTGACCATCAGATATCAGGTTCACTTCGGCGGTCGGCGTTTCCGATTCACACGACGACGTGCAATGCCACAGGTACACGTCCCGCTGGCCGTTGACGTCGTCCGCTTGCAGCTTTTCCGCCGTGGTGAATACGACATACTGCCCGTCTTCGCTGATCGCGCGGTAGTAGTCGTCGACATCGGCGAACGCCCCCGCTTCAGTCGGCGCCTTCGGCGCGACCTGCGACGGAAGGCCTTCGTTGCTCGGGGTGAACCCGTTAGCTCCGTGCGAGAGCCACATCAGCTGCCCGGCCTTGAAGCCGTAACGGTAAACGGCTAGGGCTGGGTTGGTGTCGTTAGAGACCAGACGTGCGTGCGTGCTGAACACGAGATATTCGCCGTTGGGCGTCGTCTGCGAAAGATCCCCTTCCTTCCCCGACTTTTCCCAGAGTGCTGAGTCTTCGTGTTCAAGCCTCGCGACAAACTTGACTTCACTCGGGTCGCTGGTATTGACGCCGTAGAGGTTCAACGCTCCAGGTTCAGCCTTCTCGGAGCCAGCGGCTTCTTGCGTCAGAACTCCCCTTGCGACGAAGTAGACATGTGACCCATCTGACGAGGTCCGCATCACACCCAGCACTTCGGCACCCTGGCCGGGAGTGGCATCGCTGGCGGCGCCTTTGGATAGAAGGACCAGCTTGTGTTCCGGAACGTCGTACTCATACAGATCTGTCGTCTGGTCCTTGTCTTCTTGCAGTAGCTCCTGCGCCGTCGTAAAGAACACCTTTGAGCCGTCGGCGGACGCTCCCACGAACGTCGCCGGCTTCGGTTCTTCGTGGGCGCATGCAGGGTTGCACTGCGGCGCGGATGCTTCGAACGTGCGTTCCGTCGGGTTGTTTTCGGGCTGGCGAACGTACACCGTCGGAACGCCACCCTTCGGTGTCGCAGTGAAGAAGATGGTCTTACCATCTTCGGAGATTGCGTGATACGCGCTGCCTTCGCGGTGCGCTGCGGACTGATTTGTGGCGCCGAGAAGCGGCGTTTCCCCTTCTTCTTCGCTGAGCTCTTCGCCCTTGTTGTTTTGGTTGACGAGTTCGAGCTGCGGCTTGCCACCCGACGTCAGGCCGGTCAGTCCGTAGATACCGCTAAAACCTCTCGTAAGCTTGTCGGATTCAAGGAGCTGCAGTGAAAAATGATTGCCTTCGGGCATGATGACCGTGCGCGACAGGTTCGCGGCACCGCCTCTGTAGGTGTTCTCGAGATTTTCCGCGTTTTCGCCCTTCAGGCCGAAGTACGGGCCAGCCAAGCTCCATGCTCCGGCAGAGTTCTCGTAGCCGCACCCGTAGCCACTGTTGGGCGTCTCCCCGCAAGTGATGTGCCCGGACACCAGATCCGGCGCCCAGTCCTGCGTGAGGTGGAATTCGACGTCCGCTGCGGGCGCCATTGCGGAGCTCGTCGACCATGCTGAGGACCCGCGGGTGGACAGATACCAGTTTTCCGACACCGAGCCGGTGAATTCGTAGCCCCCCGGTTCCGAGAAGTCACCTTCGGAGGTGTAGGCGACCGCTTCGCCGCTCGGCGAGGCGGCGTACACCGCTGAGACACCGTGGCCTTGGCGCTCGAGCGGGCTCACCATCTCATACGCCCGGCATTCCGGGAGGCCTGCCGAGTACGGTTCGCGCGTCGTTGGGTTGGTGTTGCTTTCGTCGATGCGTGCCTGGTTGGGACATGTTCCTTGCTGGGCCGGGCTTGCAGCGGGAGCCGCGATCGGGCTCGCAGGAGCGACTGCCGCGGCAACGAGCGCGTCAGCGGCGTCCTTCACGCCTTGGTCAGCTGCGCCCGCGATCGCGACGAGCGCCGGCGACGGCGTCCCGTCCACGCTCGACTTCTTCGCCTTCTTGCCGTAGCGCTTGCGCGCCTTGCGTTCGCAGGCGACCCGGCGCTTCTTGTGGCCCTTGTCCTTCTTGCGGCAGGCCTTGAGCGCCTTTGTCAGCTTGCTCGTCGTGACGACCTTCGGGCACCCGGAGAACCGAGACCGTCGTCGTCTGCGTATGGAGCCCGCCGTTCTGGCCTTCGATCGTCGTCGGCATTTCGAGCTTCTGCGTGCAGAGATTGCCGTTGGCGGCAAGGATCGAATGCGGACCCCTGGGGAAGCTCGTCGTGAAGGATTCGATCGGCTGATCGGGAACCGCTTCGAACTTCGAATAGGTGATGCCCTTCTTGATTTCGGTGGCCCCGACGACGTCGATCTTGATGCCTTCGCCTTCGAGCAGGAAGTCGAGGTCGGGGAATTCCGCGCCGCGTGCCACGAGGATCGCCGGGCCTTTGAGTTCGGAGCGCAGAATCGGCGTCTTTGCTGTCGCCGTCCCGACGAACGACTGTTCCGGACAGCCCTTTGGGTTGAGGTTGAACTGCGCCGCCGTGCACGCGTGCTGAAGCGTCGTTAGGCGCGAGGGCAGCGCGCCGGGCAGCTGCACGTTCACACGTTTGATGTTGGATTCGCCCAGCTTCTGGTTGATCGTGACGGTGAGCGCTGCACCTTCGGTCCGACTCGTCTTGGCTTCCGTTGAGGCGCTGAAGGCGGGGGCGAACGCAAGCGCGCCGCATGCGCCGACGTCGAAGTGACTCGACGCGCCGCGAGCGACGCCTCGGCTCGAGGTTATGGTCCCCGTGATCGTCTGCGCCGAGCAGGTCGTCGGATTGAGCTCGAATTCATTGCGGTTGATGGTGACGTTGAGCTTGCGCACCCGCAACGGGATGCCGTCGAGGATCGTGGGGAGGCCGGGGATCGGTGCCGATGCTCCGCCCGGGCCGATCACAATCGAGTGCGTCGAGTTTACGGTCACCGCCGCCGTGTTTTCGTCGATGCGGACCGCCGAGCGCGCGACGACCTCGCCGAGGTTGTATGGGCCGGCGACCGCTGGGACGACGATCGAGAGGCCGAATGGCGCCCCTTCGTAGCCTCCGGTCAGATAGATGTTGCCTTGCTGCGAGAACGGATGGCTCCCCGAGCCCACGAGCACCGTCGTCGTGCCGATGTGGCTTTCGGGCTTCGCCGTGCCGCAGGTGCCTTCGTTTGCCGCTGGTTCGGGACACGTGGGCACGTTTGCGATCTTCGCCGTGAGCCCCGGCGGCATGTGCACTTCGAGGTTCTGGATGCCCTGTTCTTGTTCGCCGTGCGGGCCTGGCGCCACGGTCAGCGAGAAGGAGCTGTAGTGGCCCGCGCCGGGATATTCAGTGCCGGCTTGGAGTTCCGGTTCGAACGGGAACGACGACGGGCAGCCGACAGCGAAGGACGATGCCGTGTGGGCAACTTCGCTCGAAGATACTTCCTTGCTGCTCCAGGGCGTTACTTCGCCGGTGGTGGTGTACGTGCCGCATGCTTCGGAGGTTGCCAGTGGCGCACGCGGCCCACCGCTGAGATGCACGACGAACCGTTCGAAGGGAAGCTGTGGCTGGCGCTCGAAGCTCGTCGTGACTTCGCCGGTCGCCGGGTTCACCGAGGCCGTTCCGTGGAGCTTCACGACGACCCCCGCCTGGCGGTCGACCAGCTGGAGGAAGAGGCGGAACAGCGTGCCGTTCTGCGCATTCGCCGCGCCACACGGCGAGCATTCCGGCTGCGCTACGTAGAGAGCGCCGGTGAGCGGCGCTCCGCCGTGAGGCCCCTTTTCGAGCAGCGGAGTGAAGACTTCTACGGTTCCGATCTGCGACGTGAGCGGACAGTGCGCTTCCGGTGCGGGTTCCGTGGTGGAGCCGAGACCGAACTGCGTGTTCGTGCACGCATGCAGCCCTTCGCCTTCGCTTCGGCCAGCTGCGGCGCTCGCGGACGAGAGCGTGAGACCCGGCGGCAGCTTCATCGTGAGGTTCTTGAGTGCCGGCGGTGAGACCTCTTGTTGTTCTCCGTGTCCGTTTTCGATTTTGAATTCCCTGATGAAGTGCTTCTTTTCTCCTTCGACTTCCTTTTCTTCTGCTTCAACTTCCCTAGGGGGTGCAAGCTTGAGGTTCATCGCGACTGGCTGATCGGCGCCGGCGGCGACCCCTTGCGGCTCGAATTCGAGAACCGACCCCGGTGACCTATTTTCTGCTTGCCCTTGGGAGCCGGTTTTGGTTTCTTCCGCTTTGGAGCCGGTTTTGCCTTCTTCAATTCTGGCAATGGACCCAACGAACGCCTCGTCGAGCGACTCGCAGCCGGTGAACGGAAGCTTGACTTCGGCTGAGACCATTTTCGCCGGATCGTCCCATGCAGTTGCCCGCAGAACGGTGGGTTCGGGTTCAGCGAGGCATTGCGTCGGGTTCGTGAGAAAAGGTTCGGCGCCTTGGGCGGGTCTTGGGTTACAGGTCCCAATTTCCCCCGGGTTCAGACTGACGCTCAGCACTCCGTAGCCGCAGAAGGTCGCCTTCGCACCGAGGGTGGGGCCCGTGTTTTCGTCTCCCACGCTCGCCCCGTAGTTGCCGTCACTGCGCACCTTCGCGTAGAGGATGAACGGGGTCCCAAAGATCTGCAGGCCAAACTCCGCGGGATGCCCATATGAGGGCGTGAGGTTGTAGATCGGGGATATGGTGTTGTTGGCGCATTCGGTAGGCGTCTCGGGCGGGCCGCAGAAGAGTTCCGGCTGGCCCGACGGGCTGAGCGAGACCGCGTATGCGACAGAGATGAACCCGACCTTCGATTCGGGCGGGCAGCTGCTCACCACCCGCGAGTTGAACACGGCAAGCGGGCATTGTTTTGCGTGCTGGACGTCGCCGATCAATCCAGGCGGTAGTTCGGTCTCCAGTTCCTTGGGCGCGAGCTGGCCCGCGCCGCCACCTGCCGCGAACAGATGCCCGTTCGTGGGCCCAGGCACGAAGTTGAACTCGAAATTGGTGTCCAGCAGGAACGGATGGCCCCCCGCTTGGGTTTCAGGTTCAAGCGCTTCGTTCTCGTCCTTCTGGGTGAATTCGTGGATCCCGAATGGCACTGTGTTGATCGCCGTGCTCGCGTGCCCGGTTTCCACCGAACCGCCGCCTCCTTCGACCGTCGCGGTGTCTTCGACCTCGGCAGCCGCTTCGGGCGTCACGTAGACGCCCGCCACGATCAACGCTGGATAGGAATCACCCGGTTCCAGTTCGGTCGGCGCAGACTTTTCGCACGTAACCGTCTTAGCGCCGACACCGGTCTGGCAGTTCCAGGGCCCCGCGCCGCCTCTTTCGACGAACATCAGGCCTGGGGGAAGGGTGTCGGTGACCGTCACGTGCGCCTTTGCCGGCACCGCGTTACCCGCTTCGTTGGGCGCCACGTTCGTCACGGTGACCAAGAACCGGTTCTCGCCGCTTTCGAGGTCGAAGCCGCCGAGGACCGGGTCGAAAGGATCGGACGCCCCATGTTCTTCGTAGACGTTCTGAGGGGTGATCTTGATACCCCACTTGGGAGCAGCAAGCGCGGGCGCCGCAAAGCCAAGCGGCAGCCCGATCAGCGCAAGCAGACCACCGCGCATAAAGGCACGGCGGGCATTTTTTCTCAACTCTCCCTCCCCTCGTGAGGTTCCGACGCTACAAGCATAGCGCGCCGTTCACGGCTGCGCAACATCCTCCATCAGTCCAAACAGAAGCGGGGCCGCGCAGTTGCGCGGCCCCGCTGGGTACGGCTAAAGGAGTCTTGCTGCTACTTCAATTGGACGAGTTCGGTCCCGAAGCCCGTCTCCTTGACTTCACCCGTGGTCGTGCCGGTCGTGGCGAACGCGGTGGTGAGCCGCAGGTTGCCCGACGTGGCGCCTTCGAACGTCCAGCGCGAGGGGCTCAGCGGCGCGGAGCCCTCCTTGCCCTTCGGGCGCAACGAGCCCTGGAAGTCGGTTTCGAGCGCCAAGGACGGCTGAACGATGTCGACCTTGATGCACCCTGCCGGGACGGTCGTCGCGTAGCAACCCGTGCGGCCGGTTTCTTCGGCTTCGATTTCGGTCTTTTCTTCTTCTTCTGTCTTGCAGCCGTTCTTTACCGCCGCGCCGACCGGCGTGCCGATCTTGATGATCGCGGTGTCCGTTTCTTCGCGTTCGCCGCAACGGGCTTCGACGTCCCACGGGACAGTCAGCGGCGTCCCGCGCTTGCCGAGCGTCCCGGTCTGTTCGAGCACCGGTTCGTCGGTGGCCCACGCTTCGACTACGGCCGTGCCCTTCTTGAAGTGGCATTCGCGGTCCAGTTCGGTCCCGGTCTTAGAGGCGTCACCGCTGGCCTCCCAGCCGAGGATCTGCCCTTGCGCCGTCAGCGGCGAGCCTTCGTTCGCCGCGTAGCCGAACCCGAGGTTCAAGCATTCAATTTCGGTGGAGAGCGCCGGGGAGTTGAGCTTGATCGGCCCCCACCCGATGTTGCCGACGTGGGTGCCAGAGTTCTTGACGAAGTTGATAACGAGTTCTGGGTGACCCTGTTCGACAGTGGCCTCCGCCGCGGTCGGCACCAGCATCAAGCCGCCAACCACAGCGAGCACGGGCGCCAACCCGGCCATCCACCGCTTCGTAGGACTGCGCTTCATCTCTTCCTCCCTGCTTTGGAGTGTCGTGACTAGCCTCTCATCTAACGACCAGAAGAGAGTTCCGAGGTTCGTCTCCACAAGCCCGTCCTGGGTGGACCCCACGGCTCCCTCCTCGCTCCAGTAGCCATATAGCTGCTCGAGCGTGCCGATCGTACCAGATCGCCCAACCGCTGGCAAGCGCTCCGGGCAGCGCGCCCGGGCCTACTTTTGCTTTACGGCCCAGGTGCCGCGCGCGTTGATCTCGGCCGGCTTGTTGCCCGTTTCGACCTGGAAGACCACGGTGGCTCCGTTTCGCGAAGCCCCGGGTTCGCGGGCCGGCTTTTCGATCGCGGTGAACATGTAGTTGTTGATTTCTTCGACGCCCGCGTAGACACAGAGGTAGCCCGATTCCGCCACCGGATGTTCGATCAGCCCCACCTTCGGGGTTTCAGACGAGCTCACGCAACCCACTACGCTCGACCCGGGGACCGTTTCGAGTTCCGCCGTCTTCGCCTCGGTGACGCGAACCACGTGTGCTTCGGTGAGGGACGCGGTCGTGAGTGGTATCGGGAACGAGATCTGCGCCATGACCTCGCTTGGCGGGAGCTCCGGCTCTTCTTCGGTGCTGTAGAGCGCCCACACCCCCGTCTCCGACTCTCCCGATGGGAGCTGGGTGGGAAGCGATGACCCTTCCGCCCCGGTTGTGCCGGCGATGCCCGTAGCGCCGGTGGCGCCGCCACCTCCACCCGAGCCGCCGCCGCCCACCCCCTTGGGTCCGGTGGGGCCCGCGGCCCCGTTTTCGCCCGTCGTTCCGAGCGATCCCGTCGACCCTTGCGGACCGCTCGGACCGGACGGGCCGGTGGCGCCGGCTTCACCAGCTGCACCAGCCGGTCCAGCGATCACCCGGCCCGCAGGACCGGTGGCGCCGGTGACGCCCCGGGCTCCCACGGGGCCTTCGAGCCCAGTCTGTCCCTTCGGCCCGGTGGCGCCCTTGCCGCCTCGACGTCCGACCAGCTTCAGCGCGACCGACACCTCGCCGCGTGCGCAGCCGCCGCGGCCGGTCATCAGCCGCAGGGCGCCGGTCCGCTTGCTGAGACAGGCGTGCGTCACCGAGGCAGCCGCTGCGGGCCGAATCGGCTTCTGCGCGAGCGCGAGCGCGCCTGCGGACGCGGCCAGAGCCGCGGCCGCGGCGACCGGCGCCGCCCAGCGGCGCCCGCCACGAGCGAGTGACGCGGACAAGATCCTCGTCCGGTTTGCGTCTCCGCGCGAGCCCATCGCCTGCGCCTATTCCGCCGTCAGGGCCCAGCTTCCCTGGGCGGTGATCTTCGGTTGCTTAGCCCCGCTCGCGGGCTTGAAGACGAGGAAGGCGCCCGTCGGGGAGGTCCCCTTCGCGCCCGTGGTGGTCTGGATTTCCGGGGGTTCGAGTTCGAAGCCCTCTTCGAAGCCCGCGTAGATGCACAGGTACCCCTTCGCGGCCGTCGGTGCGACCGACGATTCGGATTCGCACTCGCCCGGGATCGCCGCGGCGTCTTCCTTCATGTAGACGACGTGCGCCGCGTTGAGGCCCGCCGCGAGCGGGATCGAAAACGAGATCGGGATGACGACCTGGTGGCCGGCAACGATTTCCCCTGGGCTCGCGCCGCTCCACACGCCCTTCTCCGACTGGCCGGATGGGAGCGGTCCTTCGACGCCGGTGGCGCCCGACTTCCCCGTCGCGCCGGCGGGGCCGGTGGGGCCAGTTGGGCCGGTCGACCCGGTGCCACCGGTGCCTCCGGTCGTGCCTTCGCCCGTCGGGCCGGTCGCGCCCGTTGCACCGGTCGCGCCCTTCGGCCCGGTCGTGCCCGTGACGCCGGCCGCTCCTGTGGAACCAGCGGCGCCGGTGGGGCCGGTCGCGCCGGCGACGCCGACGGGGCCGGTGGGACCGGGCGTCCCTGCGGCCCCTTCGGGGCCGGTCGTCCCGGCCACGCCCGAGGCGCCGGGCGCGCCTGTCGCGCCCTGCGGGCCCGAGGCCCCGGTCGCGCCGCGCGGGCCAGCGGGGCCCCGAACGTCAAGCGTGATCAGCTGTTCGCCGGACGCACAAGAGGTGCCGTTGACGACGTGCAGGACTCCGGTGCTCTTGTTGTGGCAGGCATGGATCACCTTCGCCTTGCTCGCCGCGCTGGCGCTCGGCGCAGCAATCGCCTGCGCCACGAGCCCCAGTGAGCTCGCGAACAGCGTCGCGAAGATCGCGAGGCCTCCATCCATGGTCAGGCGATGCGCAGTCCTGCCGACGAGGCGCCCACCGCCGTCGGCGCCGCCACGATGATCCATCAGATTTCCCTCCCCTCAGAGGTTTCCGTACTTAAAGAAGGACTCCAGCGTAGCCGAGCGTTGTGCAAACGTCAAGCGCGAACCGTCGTCCACTTGTCCAACAGGAAGGGCCTCCCCGTCGGGGAGGCCCTTGAAACCAATCGCCACCTCTGTCCGAGGCCCGCGCCGCTGACGCGGGCCTCGAACGGGTTTAGCCGGTCGTTAGTGCTTGACCGCCCAAGACCCCTTGGCGGCTATGTGCGCGGCCTTGCCACCAACTTCGACCTGCCACACGATCGATGCGCCCGTACGCGACGAACCCGGTTCGTGCGTCGCCTTTTCGATCGCGATGTACTGGTAGTTGGTGAATTCTTCCTGCCCGTAGTAGGTGCAGAGGTTGCCCGATTCCGCTACCGGATGTTCGAGCAGCCCCACCTTCGGGGTTTCGGTAGAGGCCACACAACCCGCTTCACTCGACCCAGAGACCGTTTCGAGTTCGGTCGTCTTCGCCTTGGTGACGCGATGCACATGTTCTTCACTGAGGCTCGCCACCGAAAGCGGGATCGGGTAGGAGATAAACCCGACCGTCGAGTGCGGTGAGAGTTCCGGCTCTTCCTCCGGGTTCGACAGGGCGAAGTAGCCGTGCTCCGTCTGCCCCGTCGGCAGGGTTGTCGGAAGCGCCGATGGACCAGCGGGCCCTGCGTGCCCGGTCGCGCCAGGCCCGCCAGGGCCTGTAGCCCCGGTAGTGCCTGCCGATCCCGTTACGCCCTTTGGCCCGGTCGTACCGGCTGGGCCGGTCGTGCCTGCGCTACCCGTCGGACCCGCTGCGCCAGCCGTGCCCGCCGTACCGGTCGGGCCGGTCGTCCCGGCCGTGCCGCTGTGGCCGGAGACGCCTTCGTGTCCGGTTGCGCCGGCTGCGCCTGACGGACCCGTGCTTCCCGCAACACCCTGCGGGCCGGTCGTGCCAGTTGCTCCGGTTTCGCCCTTGTGGCCGGTGACTCCGGTGGCGCCAGTAGCGCCGCCAGTACCGCCCGCGCCCGTCGGACCGCTTGCGCCGGTTTCACCCTTTGCACCCGTCGGGCCGGCTGCGCCGTTGTTACCGGTTTCACCCTTCGTGCCGGTGACGCCGGTCGCTCCGGTCGCGCCCTTGAGGGTAGCGCCTTCTTCGCCGGTGGCACCAGTCGCGCCGTTGTTGCCGGTTTCACCCTTCGCGCCGGTCGCGCCCTTGGGGCCGGTTGCGCCGGCGACGCCGGCCGGGCCGGTCGTGCCGGTCGTGCCGTTGTTGCCGGATTCACCCTTCGCGCCGGTCGTGCCAGCTGGGCCGGTCGCACCCTTGTTTCCGGTCGGGCCGGTCGTGCCGGTCGTGCCGCCCGTGCCGCCGCCAGCCGCGCCGGTTTCGCCGGTCGCGCCCTTGGGGCCGGTTGCTCCTGTTACCCCCTTGGGTCCCGCGGCGCCGGTGGCTCCGGCCGCTCCGGCGGCGCCGGTCGCTCCGGTCGCTCCGGTCGAGCCGTTCACGCGCGGGCCTTCGGGGCCATTCGGGCCGGCGCTACCGGTTTCACCGGTCGTGCCGGCGCTACCGGTTTCACCCTTGGCTCCGGTGGCGCCGGTTTCACCCGCGCCACCCTTGCTTCCCGTGGTGCCTGCGGCTCCGGTCGGCCCCGTGGTGCCATGGTGGCCACCTACGGCACCGGTCGCCCCGGTTTCGCCCTTGTGGCCGGCCGGACCCGTAGGACCGGTAGGACCACAGAAATTGACGTTCAGAATTTCCATGCACGGCGTGCCCACAACAACCCACGCTTGCGCGGTCGATGCCGACGCCAGCAGCGGTATCGCCGCGAGGGCGACGGTCGCGGTGAGGCCACACGCCGCCACGCGGGTGCGACCGGCCACGTTCCGCCTCACTGCTGCTCCGCTTCTGTGCCTGCCATGCCTACTCTGCTTGGCTTCCCTGCGGTGGCGCATTGGTCTCCTCCTGGTAATAACCATCTGTCTTGGATTCAAGATCTAAGGCTTTGTTAGGTCAACTCCGAGGACCTGTTGCTCCTCCGGTGGCGGTACCCGACGAAGAGCCGGGTACCGCCAGAGGAGCTCCAGACCTAGTTTGACTTGAGCGCCCAGACTCCCTGCACGTTGACTCTGGCTTCTGGGTTACTCGTGGTGGCTTCGAAGATGACCGAAGCACCAATCGCCGATGCACCGGCTGCGCCCGACGCATTCTCGATCGCGTGGAACGTTGCCAGGTTGTTGCTTTCGAATCCGGTGTAGACACAGAGCGTGCCTTCCGGTGCGGTTGCGGCCACCGTCGGGTTCGCGAGCGTGCCCGGGCATTCCGTCGTACCCGCGGCCGTTTCGGCTTCGTTCAGGTAGTGAACGAGCGTCGAGGCCGACCCGGTCGCCTGCGACACCGGGAACGAGATCGCACCGGTCGAAACGTGGCCGACGTTGATCGCATCCGGCGACGCGGTCGTCCAGTAACCCTTCTGGATGGTGCCCGGAGGCGCCACTTCGGGCAGCGAGCCGGTTGCACCGGTCGGGCCGGTTGCACCAGCCGTGCCGCTGCCGGTCGGGCCGGTCGGGCCGGCTCCACCAGCGGCGCCAGCTGAGCCGGTCGGGCCGGCGGGGCCTGTCGCGCCTGCTACGCCGCTCGGGCCGGTTGCGCCAGCACTGCCTGCTACGCCGGTCGGGCCGGTCGCGCCAGCCACACCGTTGGAGCCGCTGGTGCCGGTGGCGCCGGTGGCGCCGGTCGTGCCTGCTGCTCCGGTTGAGCCGGTAACGCCCTGCGCGCCGGTCGCGCCGGCGGGGCCGGTTGAGCCCTTTTCACCGGTCGGGCCGGTTGCGCCTTGTGCACCAGCGGTGCCGGTTGCGCCGGTGTTGCCGGTGTTGCCCTTTTCACCGGTCGCGCCGGCGGTGCCGGTTGCGCCGTTGTTGCCCTTTTCACCCGTTGCGCCGGTGTTGCCGGTCGCGCCGGTCGTGCCGGTTGCGCCAGTGTTGCCCTTGGCGCCGGTCGGGCCGTTGGATCCAGCGCTGCCCTTTTCACCGGTTGCGCCGGCTACGCCGGTCGGGCCGGCGGTGCCTGCGGTGCCGGTCGGGCCAGCTGCGCCGGTCGCGCCGTTGCTGCCCTTTTCACCGGTTGCGCCAGCTGAGCCGGTCGCGCCAGCTGCGCCGGTCGCGCCGGTCGCGCCGGTCGGGCCAGCGGTCCCAGTCGGGCCGGTGACGCCAGTGGCGCCCTTTTCACCGGTTGCGCCGGTTGCACCAGCGCTGCCGGCTGAGCCGGTCGGGCCAGCTGGGCCGGTCGTTCCGGCTACACCGGTCGGGCCGGTGGCGCCAGCGCTGCCAGCTGAGCCGGTTGCGCCGGTTGCGCCGGTTGCGCCGGTTGCACCCTTCGCGCCAGCGCCGCCCGTGGCGCCCTTTTCACCGGTCGGGCCTGTGCCGCCCTTTTCGCCCTTTTCACCGGTCGGGCCGGCTGGGCCAGTGGGGCCCGCCGAGCCTGCGCCACCGGTGCCGCCGGTGCCTTCACCGGTCGGGCCAGTGGAGCCCTTTTCACCGGTGGGGCCGGTCGGGCCAGTGGGGCCTGTCGGCCCACACAGTTCAAAGAAAAACAAGTTGATGCAGGTCTTGTGTTCGGGTGGTCCGCCCCCTGCCGCGGCGGTCGAGGCGCCGGCAAGCATCAGCACTGAGAGCGCGGCGAGCGTCCCAGTCAGCGCATACGCGTTAGTACGCATGCGACGAGCCGCCCCAAACCTGCTGGCGGCCGTACTTCTCTTCTTCGCCTGCCGACTCTGCGTGGCTTCCCTGCGGTGGCGCATTGGTCTCCTCCTGGTTACTCGGTTAACTGCCGATGACTATGAACCTAAGGTCCTACAGGTGAAGGGGAAGCTAACCGATCTCTAGGGGCGTGTCAAGTGCACGTCACAAAAACGCCCCAAGTTGTCCGCCCGGTGGCGCTGCTGCGCAACACGCCGCCGCTAGGGGTTACTATGCGCACATGCCAACGCGACCCCCTACCACTACACGCGCCTGCCGTGGCGGCGCAAAGCAGTCGTCGTCGATCCCGAGCGAGACCTCCGACCCGGCCTCGGAACGCTCACCCGTCGCCCCGCGGAGCATGATCAGGGCCGCCCGCCGGCCGGCGGCTGCGCTCACGGCTGTGCTGGCCGCCGCGCTGCTCGTAAGCGCATGTGGTGGCTCATCCTCGAGCAGCACGAGCGCCGAAGAAAGCAAGGGCACGGGCAAGGCGCTCGACCTCGCGCGCGTGGAGAAATCGATCGAAACGAGCGTGTTGAGCGAGAAGCACATGCACGCGACGATTTCCTGCCCCTCCTACGTCGAACAGCGCAAGGGCAACAACTTCACCTGCTACGCGATCGGGACCGTCGGCACGGGCAACCACAAGGTCGCCTTCAAGACGCCCTTCGAAGTCGTCCAGCAGAACGACAAGGGCTACGTCTACTACCACTCCTGAGCGCCGCGGCGCTCAGCTAGAGCGAGCGCTCCTCGC
The DNA here is from genome assembly GCA_963768005.1 of uncultured bacterium. Taxonomy (GTDB): domain Bacteria; phylum Actinomycetota; class Thermoleophilia; order Solirubrobacterales; family Solirubrobacteraceae; genus Palsa-744. Next base: position 43,009 of record CAVYGD010000003.1, on the reverse strand, counting down.
CTAGCGCGGCGAGCGCGATCCGGTGTGCGTTGGCCATCGCCGGCAGCGTGATCGTGCCGCTCGGGATCGACGGGAAGCAAGCCGCGTCGACGACGTGCACGAGGCGTGCGGATGCCGGGCGCCCGAGCATGTCCGCCTCGCCGGCGCGCGGGTTCGGGCGCATCGGCAGCGAGCCGCCGAAGTGAAAGCCCCCGCCCGCCGGGGCACGCTCGGCGAGCGGGGCCAGCGGGACCAGGCCGACGCGTGCGAGCGAGCGCAGCAGCGATGCCTGCAGGCGTCGCAGCGCCGGCGCCGTCTGGGCGTTCGCGACCGCCTCGAGTCGGACCTTGCGAGCAGGCTCGTCGAGTCCGCAAGCGATCCGCTGCGAGAGGTCGCTGTGCAGGAAGCAGATGCCGATTACAAGCCGGCGCGTGATGCCGTCGAGCGCGGGGCCGAGCGCGCGCGCGATCTGCGGGTGCGTCGCTCGCGCGCGCTGGTAAGGCCGTCGTTGTATGTGTAGAGCGAGACGTGGACCGGGTGCTCGCACACCGCAGGATCATCGAGCACGAGGAACAGCTGCGCCAGCGTGTGGTCAGGCTCGCGCCCGCTTCTGCCCGCGGGCCCGAGCCAGAGGAACGGCAGGTAGAGCGTCTGGCTGTCGAGCAGCTCCGCGCGCGGCGCCAGGAGCCCCGAGCGCTGCAGGATCACGGTGCTCGCGAGCGCGCCCGCGGCCAGGAACACGCGGCGCGCCTGGAAGGTGAGCGGCTCGCCGCGAGCGCCGCTTTGCCCGTCGAGACGCGTTGCCTCGACCTCAACTCGACCGTCATGCTCGCTTATGCGGTCCACGTGGAGGCCGGGGCGGTAGTCGATCGCGCCCGAGTCGCGAAGCGCTTCGATCGACTGCGCCGCGGTGTAGATGTGTCCGTAGGGGCAGCCGTCGAGGCAGTGCGCGCAGTAGACGCAGCCGGCCTGCGGTGCGGGATGACCCACGCGCACCGCCAGCCGCGAGCCGCCGAAGTGATAGCCGGCGCGTGAGAGCGCGCGCTCGTTGGCGCGCAGACGCGCGAGCAGCCGTTCGGCCGCGTGCGAGCGCAGCAGCGGGCCGTCCGGGGGGCAGGGCAAGCGGGTAGCGCTCGGCGAGCTCGTCCTCCTCCGCCCGCCTGTGACATCAGTCGAACGCGGCGCGATAGCCCTCCGCGAGCTCAGCCGCGCCGAGCGGCCAGCCCTCGAGGTCGCGGTCGGTGTACGGGAGCACGCCCGCGCCCCACACGTTGCTAAGGCCGCCGAGCGCATACGAGGGGCGCGCGGCGACGCCGGCGACCGAGCCTGAAGTCGAGCGCGCCGGCCGTCGCGGAAGGCGACGTCGGAGCCGAACAGCTGCTTGTAGCCCGCGCCGCCGTCCGTTCGCCGAGAAGCCCGTGAGCGCGACGTCCGCCTGCGACCACTGTGTGCGCAGCGTCGCCGCCATCCGCCGCCGCGCGGCCTCGCGCTGCGGCTCGAGCGTGAGGCCCGCGTCGATCACGATCACGCGCTCGCCGGCCGCTGTCAGCGCCTTCGCGGCCGCCGCGCCGGTGGGACCCGCGCCGACGACGACGTACGGCGTCATGCGTTGGAGACGACCTCCACCCATTCCAGCGGGTGCCCGCACAGGCGCGCCGCTTCGCCCGCCCGCGAGGGTGATCAGTTCGCTGCGCGGGTACTGCAGCGGCTGCAGTACGACCGCCGAGAGGCCGGAGAAGGTGAAGTCCACCTTGTATTCCGCCGGGATCGCGATGTTTTCCCCGCTACCGGGGCTGAGGTCGGCATGGGGGTAGGTGTATTCGAACTTGTGGACGCCCTGCGTCAGGTAGACCTTTGCGATCGGCACGTAGTTGATGAAGCCGCTCAGCTGGTTCTTGATGCTGCCGACCTTGCGGCCGTCCACCTTCACTTCCATGCCGCGCCCGAAGTTGCCGCCGAGGAACAGTTCGTAGGTCTGTGTGCTCGGAACCGCGATTTCTCCGACCGCGGTTCCGGGAGTCGTCAGCGTCAGCGTGTGCGATTCGGGTTGGTGTAGCCACTTCCGCCGGCCACGCATTTCGTCTCCGCGCACGAAGTCCGGTTCCGCGCGCTGGTAGGCGACCAGGTGCGCGTTCTCCTTCGCCGCGCGCTTGCCGATGCGCTGCAGCTGCGGGCACGACGGGATCGACACCGGGTTGACCGCGCACACGGCCTGCGTCGAGCCGCCCTCGGCGTTGCCGCAGTACGGGTACGTGTTCTCTTCGCCGTAGGGGATGTGTTCGAGGATCGTCTCGGTCGGCGCTTGCGGTCGCTGCCAGAGCTGGTAGTAGCGCCCCTGGTAGACGAGGTGCCAGATCGACGGCGGGCGACTTTCGGCCGGCGAGCGGCGCGTCACGATCGAGCGGTAGGGCAGCAGCGTGGAGAGCGGGAACGCGTCGAGGTTCGCCCACGCCGTCTTCGTGAGCACGGCGCCGTTTCGCAGCGGCACCGTCACCGGTCGGTACTCGGCCGGCTCGACCGGCGCCCCTTCACGCAGGAAGTGCCGGTCGCCATAGACTTCGTACTCGTTCTCGAACGTCGGGCCCTTGCCCTTGACGAGTTCGCCGATGTGCTGCAGTTCGGCCATACGATCGCGCGGAGCGATCGTCGCATCGGTGTAGCCGAGCACGTTCGACCACAGCACGCCGACCGCGATCAGGAGCATCAGGAACGCGCCGACGGCCCACGCGAGCTAGCCGCCAGGCCGCCGCGTGGCGCCCGCGGCCGCGCCTCGGGCGCCGGCCCGGCCGCGGCGGGATGGCGGCGGCTCGCCGTCCCGGCGCTCGCCTGCGCCCCGCCCGCGATCGCGGGCAGGCGCCGGCGCGCGGCCCACAGCATCGCCGCGCCGAGCGCCCCCGCGTCACCAGCGCCGGCGAGGAGATCGCGAGCGACTTGCCGAGCACCCACGGCGTGCCGCCCGCGGATTACACGATCGCGCACGCGACCAGGATCACGCCCACGTAGAGGGCGGGCCCGTACTGGCGGCGCCGTACGGCCAGAACAGGCGCCGGCCGCGGCGGATCACGACGAGCAGAACAGCGCCGTCGGATGAAGGGCGCCGGCCGAGCGCGGAAGTCGCCGCGCGGCCAAACCCCGGCGAGCTGCCAGCCGCTGATCGGCTGGAACAGGTTGCCGTACTGTTCCGCGTGCGTCTGCCCTTCGGCGAAGAGCCCCGGCGCGCCCTTGCTGAGAAAGCCATGCAAGCGCGACCCACACAGGCACGATGCAGATCGCGCCGTCAGCAGCGACGAGCACGGCGAGGCCGACAGGACGAGCGCAGCGGCACGCGCGAGGGCCGCGCGCCATACCCACACGATCGCGAGGATCAGAATGCCGGCCCGCCCATCCGCCGCCGCCGATCTGGAGCTCTGCATGCAGCGCGCCACCGCGACCGCGAGCGGGATCAGCGCACGCATCTCGCGCACGTGCGCGGCGGTCGACGCAGCAGCGGCACGAACAGCGAGACCCCGAGCACGAGCACAAACGCCGCCGTGATCTCCTTGACCCCGCCCCACAGGCGTACCCGTAGAGGAGCGCCGGCTGTGCGCCGATGAACGCGATCAGCGCGCGGATCCACTGCGCGGCAGCGAGCGGCGTCACGAGCGATAGATGCCGAGCGCGAGCGCCGCCGCGCAGCACGCGAAGTAGGGCTGGATGATCCAGGCGACGTCGATGCCGTGAGGTTCGTGCCGACGCCCGGCAGCATGAACGCGCCGAGCGGGTAGTGTTCGCCGACGTCGCCCGTGAACACTTGCGTGAAGGTCGACGGTGGATGGAAGGCTTCGGCCATCGCCGTCAGCGAGTTCGAGTGGTGCATCACGATGTCGATCGACGTTGAACCACGTCGCCGTGTCGTCGAGCTTCACGTAGCCCGTAAAAGTCGCCTCGCCCGGAGAGCAGCACGGGCGCGCCGTAGACGAGCAATGCGCCGAGCGCCGCGAGTGCGGGCCAGCCGCCGGGCAGGCGCCAGCGGCGGATGCCCGCTCGCTCTCCGTCCTCGGCGGGTCGTCGCCGGGCAGCAGCCGCGGCCAGACGAGCACGATCAGGCCCGCCCCCGCGCCGACGGCGACGATCGGCGTCGCCGCGGAGGCAGACGCGGCGAAGGACGTCAACATCCCCGCGACGACGAGCGCCGAGCCGCGAACCCGATCGGGATCACGAGCGTGTCGTCGACCCAGCATGCCGGCGGCGCGCTCCACGAGCACGCCCCAGCCGAGTCCGATCGCCGCGAGCAGCAGCGGGAACGCCACCCAGGAAGCGATCAGAGACACGGTCAGTGCGGCGATCGCGGGGCGCGCCGCATGCCGCGGCGCAACCAGAGTCCTGTGAAGCCCACGACGCCCGCCAGCGTCACGCGATGAAGCCCTCCCGGAAGACATTGCGCGGCGAGTATAGGCGATCGTTCGAGGACCGGTCGAGGCTGCAAAATGGGCATTCTCGACCCGCGGTTATCTTCTACCCTTGGCTTGGTGTCGGTTAGTGAGGAGGACGCGTGTGGAGGCAACGAATGTTAGCGTCGTCGGCAAGGAGCTCGCGACGCAAACGAGCGGTAACGGCTCATGTACCGGCGGATACGGAGAAGCTGCTGATCGTGATCCCCGCCTACAACGAGGCGGGACGCGTCGGCCCAGTCGTGCGGACGTCCACGGCACGCTGCCGCGCGCCGACGTGCTCGTCGTCGACGACGGCTCGCGGGACGCAACCGCGCAGGAGGCCGGCGGCCGCGGGCGCGATCGCGCTCTCGCTGCCGGTCAACGGGGGCTACGGCACCGCGCTGCAGACGGGATACAAGTACGCGGTGCGCAACGGCTACGCGCTCGTCGGCCAGATCGATGCCGACGGCCAGCATCGTGCCGAGTACCTCTCGCAGATGCTCGACGTGCTGCGCGACGACGACGCCGACGTCGTCGTGGGCTCGCGCTTCCTCGCGCGCGACGACCACTACAAGACCCCGCTTGGCACGCTCGATCGGGATTCGGCTCTTCGCGCGCCTCGCGACCGTCGCGACCGGCCATGTCGTCACCGACCCCACCTCGGGCTTCCAGGTGATGCGCGGCGAGATCGCGGACTCTACACGCAAGACCTCTTCCCCGTCGACTATCCCGACGCGGACATCCTGATCCTGCTGCACCGGACGGGCTACCGCGTGCGCGAGGTCCCGGTGCAGATGCGCCCCTCGCCGGGCACCTCGATGCACACGTCGAAGAGCACCCCATACTACGTTTACAAGATGCTGCTCTCGATCCTCGTAACGGTGCTGCGCCCGCGCCCCAAGCGCACGCGATGACGCTCTGCTCGCCACGACGATCACCTACCAGCTCGGCTGGCCGCTACGCGTGATCGGCATCATCGGCAGCGTCGGGCTGCTGGTGGTCATTTTCGAGCTCGTGCGGCGGCGCGAGCTGAAGGAGGAGTACACGGTGCTGTGGGTGCTGACCGGCGTCGTGCTGCTGCTGCTCGCGTCCTGGGAAGGGCTCCTGCGCTTCGTCGCGGAAGCGATCGGGGCGAGCTCCGAGGCCAGCATGCTGTACTTCTTCGGCCTCATCTTCGTGATGTTCCTGCTGCTTCACTTCTCCGTGCGCGTCTCGCAGGCTCGAGCGTCGGGTGATCTCGATGATGCAGGAGATCGCGCTGCTCGGCGCGCGGGGCAACGGCTCCCGCAACGGCGTCCTCGACTCTGCGCCCGAGGAGGCGCTCGAGGGCCAGGCGGCGGCGGCGAGCGCGGCGCACGACGAGCGACAACGCGGCGCCTCTGCGCCCAGCGCCCAGTAGGAGGCCGAAGTGAGCGACGCGCCGGACACGGAGACGATCGACGCGCATTCGCAGCGGCCCGCGCAGGCGGGCACGATCTCGGCGGTGCTCGTCTGCTACGACGAGAGCCCCGAGCAGATCCGCTCGGCGCTCGCGAGCCTGCTCGCGCAGTCGCGGGCCCCGCTCGAGGTGCTGGTCGTCGACAACACCGGCAAGGGCACCTACGCGCGGGAGCTGAGCGACGCGCCCGACGCGGTGCGCGTGCTCGAGGCGGGCGCGAACATCGGCTACTCGCCGGCGATCAACCTCGCCGCCGAGCACGCCCGCGGCGACTATCTCGTGACGCTCAACTCCGACGCACACGTGCAGGAGGGCTGCCTCGAGCGCCTCGCCGAAGTCGCCGACTCGGATCGCTCGATCCTGCTCGCCGGCGCCCAGATCCTGCTCGAGGACGGCGTCACGCGCAACGCCGGCGCCAATCCGCTGCATCCCACCGGGATCTCGCCCGCGGGCGGATACGGCGAACCGCGCGAGCGCGGCGCCCCGCGCGACGTCGCGTGCGTCTCCGGCGCGTGCTGCCTGATCCGGCGCGAGGCGTTCCTCGGCCTCGGGCGCTTCGTCGAGGAGTTCTTCATCTTCTACGACGACCCCGACATGGGCTGGCGCGCGCTGATCGCGGGGATGCGCGTCGTCTTCTGCCCGGAAGCGATCGCGATCCACGGCTATGAGTTCGCCCGCCGTGCCTCCATCAAGTGGTTCTACCTCGAGCGAAACCGCGTCTTCAGCGTGCTCGCGAACTACGAAGCGCGCACGCTGCTGCTGCTGAGCCCGCTGCTGATCGCGACCGAGATCGGCCTCTTGGGGGTCGCGGCCTACGGCGGCTGGCTCTCGCAGAAGCTCCGCAGCTTCGCGTCGGTGTTCGCGCTGCGCAAGCGGATCGCGGAGCAGCGCGCGGCCGTTCAAGCGACGCGCAAGCGCTCGGACGCGGAGGTGCTCGAGCTCTTCGACGTGCGTATGGACTCGGCGCTGCTGCCTCCGCCCGGCCCCGCGCTCGCGAACGCCCTCTGGGTCCCGTACGTGGCGCTCGTCCGCCCGCTGCTACGAAAGACGCCGGGCGCGGCCCGCTAATCTGGCGCGACGATGGCCGATCAGCTCCCCACGGACGGCGGCTTGGAGCGCCACAACGGACTGGCGCCGAGCGCGCCCAACCCGGACCAGCGCATCCTCGTCGCCGGGGGCGCCGGTTACATCGGCTGCATCCTCGTGCCGAAGCTGCTCGCGCGCGGCTACCGCGTGCGCCTGCTCGACCGCCTCTACTTCGGCGAGGAGTCCCTCGGCGAGTTCCGCGATCGTGTCGAGGTCGTCGTCGCCGACGTACGCGACGTGCCCGCGGCAGCGTTCGAGGACGTCGACGGCGTGATCAACCTCTCCGGGCTCTCGAACGACCCGACCGCAGAGTTCAACCCGGAGGCGAACTGGCAGATGAACGCGATCGCCACCGAGAAGCTCGGCGAGCAGTGTCTCCAGCGCGGCATCGAGCGCTTCGTGTTTGCCTCCTCGTGCTCGCTCTACGACGGCCTGCCGCCCGGCATCCACACCGAGGACGCGCCGATCGAGCCGCGCGCCGCCTACGCCACGTCCAAGCGCTACGGCGAGCAAGCGCTGATCAAGCTCGCGGGCGAGGGGCTCTGCCCGGCGATCCTCCGCAACGGCACCGTCTACGGCTTCAGCCCGCGGATGCGCTTCGACCTCGTCGTGAACACGTTCGTCAAGGACGCGCTGCTTACCGGTGAGCTCAAGCTCCACGGCGGCGGCTGGATGTGGCGGCCGCTCGTCGACGTGTGCGACTGCGCCGATGCGATGATCGCGGTCTACGAGGCGCCCGCGGAGCTCGTGCGCGGCGAGATCTTCAACGTCGTGCATTCCAACTACCAGATCCGCGAGCTCGCGATGATCGTCGCCGGCTCGGTGCAGCTCACGGGCCGCGACGTGACGCTCCGCGAGGAGCCGCAGCCGACCCTGACGCGCAACTACGAGTGCGCGAACGCGAAGCTCTCGACGACGCTCGGCTTCATCCCCCGGCGCTCGGTGCTCGAGGCGGTCTCCGACCTGCTCGAGCGCCTGGACCCCGAGGACCGCGCGCACCTCACGGACCCCCGCTGCTACAACATCCGCTGGCTCGAACTGCTGTACGAGGTAAAGCCGGTGCTCGACTCTTTCACCGCCGTCCTGTGACCCGAGCGCTGCGCGCTCTGAGGGTGCGATGAGGACGCTGATCACGGGGGGCGGCGGCCAGCTCGCCTCCGACCTGCTCGCGCTGCTCGGCGACGACGCGCGAGCGTTCTCACACGACGCGCTCGACGTCTGCGACGAGGCGGCGGTGCGGAGCGCCTACGACGAGGTGCAGCCGGAGCTCGTGATCAACTGCGCCGCTTTTCACAACGTCGACGTCTGCGAGCGCGAGCCGCAGCGCTCCTGGGAAGTGAACGTCGAGGCCGTGCGCGGCCTCGCGCGCCAAGGCGTGCCGCTCGTGCACGTCTCGACCAACTACGTCTTCGACGGACGGCGCGCGGAGCCGTACGCCGAGTCCGACCCGCCATCGCCGCGCTCGATCTACGCGCTCACGAAGCTCGCCGGCGAGTACGCGGCGCTCGCGTACGCGCCGCGCGCGCTCGTCGTTCGCAGCGCCGGCCTCTACGGCCTCCACGGCAGCGCGAGCAAGGGCGGCAACTTCGTGCAGCGCATGCTCGCGCGTGCGCGCGAGGGCAACGCGCTGCGGATGGTCGCCGACCAGCGTCTGCAACCGACCTTCACGGCCGACCTCGCGGCGGCGATCGTGGAGGCGATCGACGCCGGAGTCGAGGGCCTCGCGCATCTGACCGCCGAGGGCGCCTGCTCGTGGTACGAGTTCACCGCCGCGATCATGTCTAACGCTGGAGTAGAGGTCGAGATCGAGCGCGTAGAGACGACGATCAGCCCCGACGGCCCGGACCGCCCGCTGAACGGCGTGCTCGCGCGTGAGCGCGCGGACTCGCTGGGGCTCTCGCCGCTGCGGCCCTGGCAGGATGCACTGAGCGACTACATGCAGCGGGCCGGCCTCACGCCCATGCCCGTCGACTGAGCGAAGGAGGAACGAGCAGCATGGAACGCCTCGAGACGAGGCTCGAGGGACCGGTCCTGATCGCCCCCCGCATCATCGGCGACGAGCGCGGTTTCTTCTGCGAGACCTATCGCCGCAGCGTGTTCGCGGAGCTCGGCATTCCCGAGGAGATGGTGCAGGACAACCACTCGCGCTCGAGCGAAGGCATCCTGCGGGGCATGCACTTCCAGATCGGCGCGGGCGCGGCGAAGCTCGTGCGCTGCGGACGCGGCGCGATCTTCGACGTGGTCGTCGACCTGCGGCGCGGCTCTCCGACCTTCGGGCAGTGGGAGGGCTTCCATCTCGACGAGGAGAACATGCACGTCGTCTACTGCCCGATCGGCTTCGCGCACGGCTTCTGCACGCTCAGCGAGGTCGCCGACGTGCATCTACAAGCAAAGCAACTACTACGCCGACGAGACCGAGCGCGGGATCGCCTTCGACGACCCTGACGTCGGCATCGAGTGGCCGCTCCCGATCGAGCGGCTGGCGGTCTCAAACGCGCGACGCTCAGGCGCCGCGGCTCGCCGAGATCGCCGACTCGCTGCCGTTCGAGTTCTCGGCCGCGTAGGCGGCATAGGTCAGCCCGAGTCCCTCGCCGAGGCCACGCGCGGCTCCCATGCGAGCGCGTCGCGCAGCCGGCTCGCAGTCGATCGCGCTGCGAGTGAGCTCGCCCGGCCGCAGCGGCTTGAACACCGGCTCCACCGCCGCCGGGGCAAGCCCCTGCAGTACGCCGAGGAGGTCGAGCACGGAGCTCTCGCTTGCCCGGTCCCGACGTTGTAGGTCCCGGCTGCGCCGCTCTCGGCCGCGAGCAGGAATGCGCTCGCGACGTCGCCGACGTAGATGTAGTCGCGCGTCTGGCGACCGTCCCCGAAGACGGTCGGCACCTCGCCGTGACGCAAGCGCTCGCTGAAGATCGCCACCACTCCCGCCTCGCCGTGCGGGCTCTGGCGCGGCCCGTAGACGTTTGCCCAGGCGCAGCACGACGTTGGGGGCCCCGTGAAGCGCGGCCCATGTACGCACGTAGGACTCCGCCGCGAGCTTCGAGGCGCCGTAGGGGAGAGCGGCTCTGCCCACGTCGCTCTCGGGGCTCGGCAGCGGCGCGCCCTCGCCGTAGAGCGCACCACCCGTGGAGGCGAATATCGACCGGCGCGCGCGAGTCGCGCGCCGCCTCGAGGACGTTGAAGGTACCGAGGACGTTCACCGAGAGGTCGTGGCGGGGTCCTCCACCGAGGCCGTGACGCTCGCCTGCGCCGCGAGATGGCACACCGCGCTCGGGGCGAAGGCGGCGAAGGCGCGGTCAGCGTGGGGCGTCGACGATGTCAAGCTGCTCGAGGCGCGCGGCGGTGGGGACGTTCGCCTCCGAGCCCGCCGAGAGGTCATCGATCACGAGCACCTCGTAGCCGCGCGCGAGGAACGCGTCGGCCACGTGCGAGCCGATGAATCCGGCGCCGCCCGTAACGATCACCCGCCGCGCCGGCACGCTGGAAGCATCCTCGCTTACCACGGCCACAAGCTATCAGGGCCCCAGGGCACCCGTGGACGCACATATGAACAGGTGAGCTTGCATGCACAAGTACAATTCGCCCCCGGAGACGGCTTATGGGGGCATCGTGCGTACTTGTAACCGGGGGCGCCGGTTTCATCGGGGCCAGCCTGGCACTCGAGCTGGCTGCGCGGCATCCCGATTGGGAGGTCACGGCTTTCGACAACCTCCACCGGCGCGGCTCCGAGCTCAACCTCGGGCGACTGCGCGAGGCGGGCGTCCGCTTCGTGCACGGCGACGTCCGCGACCCCGATGACCTGCGTTCCGCAGGCGCCTTCGACGCGCTGCTCGAGTGCTCAGCCGAGCCGTCCGTGATGGCCGGCGCCGACGGCACGACCGGCTTCCTCATGCGTACAAACCTGCTCGGCGCCTACCACTGCCTCGAGCAGGCGGCGCGACATCGCGCGCAGGTGCTCTTTCTCTCGACGAGTCGCGTCTATCCAGTGCGCGCGCTGAACGCGCTCGCCTACGAGGAGGGCGAGACGCGCTTCGAGCTGCTCGACGAGCAGCCGCTGCCGGGGGCCTCCGCGCGCGGTGTCTCCGAGCGCTTCCCGCTCGAAGGCGCGCGGACGCTGTACGGCGCCAGCAAGCTTGCGGCGGAGCTGCTGATAACCGAGTACGCGGAGAGCTTCGGGCTGCCGACCGTCGTCGACCGCTGCGGTGTCGTCGCGGGCCCCTGGCAGATGGGGAAGGTCGACCAGGGGGTCTTTACGCACTGGATGCTCGCGTTCTACTACCGGCGGCCGCTCTCCTACCTCGGCTTCGGCGGCGAGGGCAAGCAGGTGCGCGACCTCCTGCACGTCGCCGACCTCGCCGAGCTGGTCGACGACCAGCTGCAGCGGCCCGAGCACTGGGACGGTGCCGTCGTGAACGTCGGCGGCGGCACGGCGGTGAGCCTCTCGCTGCGCGAGACCTCGCAGCTCTGTCGCGAGATCGTCGGCCACGACCTCGAGATCGTTCACGACCCGAACACGCGGGCAGGCGACGTACGGTCCTACATTTCCGACTGTGATGCACTGCGCCGCTACAGCGACTGGCGTCCCCGCCGCACGCCGGCGGAGATCCTCGGCGACATCTACACCTGGGTCCACGACCACGAGCGCGTCGTGAGCAGCGCGCTCGCAGGCTCCTGATGGCGATCGCGATCATCACGGGCTCGGGCGGCCTCATCGGCTCGGAGTCGGTGCGCTTCTTCGCCGAGCAGGGCTTCGACGTGATCGGCGTCGAGAACGACATGCGCGCGCACTTCTTCGGGGCCGAGGCCTCGACCGCGCGTACCTCCGAGCGGCTCGCCGCAGAGGTCGAGAGCTTCCGCTGGGAGCAGATGGACATCCGCGACCGCGAGGGGATCGACGCGCTCTTCGCGCGCCACGGGAGCGCGATCGAGCTGATCGTCCACACCGCCGCACAACCTTCGCACGACTGGGCCGCATCGGACCCGCACACCGACTTCTCGGTTAACGCGAACGGAACGCTCAACCTGCTGCAGTCGACGCGCGAGCACGCGCCCGCGGCGACGTTCATCTTCATGTCCACGAACAAGGTCTACGGCGATCGGCCCAACTACCTTCCCCTGCAGGAGCTGGAGACGCGCCTCGAGCTGCCGCAAGAGCACCGCTGGTACGGCGGCATCGACACCGAGATGTCGATCGACCTCACCACGCACTCGCTGTTCGGGGTCTCGAAGGTGGCGGCCGACCTGCTCGTCCAGGAGTACGGCCGCTACTTCGACATGCCGACGGTGTGCTTCCGCGGGGGCTGTCTCACCGGGCCCCAACACGCCGGCGCGCAGCTGCACGGCTTTCTCGCCTACCTCATGAAGTGCACGGCGACAGGAACGCCTTACACGATCTTCGGCTACGGCGGCAAGCAGGTGCGCGACAACATCCACGCAAGCGACGTCGTGCGCGCCTTCGCCGCGTTCCACGAGCGCCCGCGCGCCGCCGCCGTCTACAACCTCGGCGGCGGGCGCGAGTCGAACATCTCGATGATCGAGGCGATCGAGCTCTGCGAGCAGATCACGGGGCGCAAGCTCGACTACACGCTCTCGGAGCAGGCGCGGATCGGCGATCACCGCTGGTGGATCAGCGACCTCGACGCGTTCAAGGCGGACTTCCCGGCGTGGCAGCTGACCTTCGGGATCGAGGACGTCGCGCGCGACATCTACGAGCACAACGTGGAGCAATGGGCCGCGACGAGCCACTGAAGCTCTCTGTAGTGATCCCCGCCCACAACGAGGAGGGCTCGATCGCGCAGACCGTGGGCGACATCACGCGGACGCTGCGTCGCGAGGAGATCGACTACGAGATCGTCGTCGTCGACGACGGGAGCGCGGATCGCACGGCCGCGATCGTGTCAGAGCTCGCGGGGCGCGACCAGCGCGTGCGCTGCGTCACCTCGCCGTATCGCAACGGCTTTGGCTTCGCGGTGCGAGCGGGCCTCGCGAGCTACACCGGCGATGCCGTCGCGATCATGATGGCCGACGGCTCCGACAGCCCGGAGGACCTCGTCTCCTACTATCGGCTCCTGCTCGCGGGCTACGACTGCGCTTTCGGCTCGCGGTTCATGCACGGTGGCAGCACGCACAGCTATCCGTGGTTCAAGCTCGTCATCAACCGCGTCGTCAACTCCGGCATCCGGATCGCGTTCGGCCACGGCTACAACGACACGACCAACGCCTTCAAGGCCTACCGCCGCGAAGTCATCGACAACATCCAGCCGCTGATCTCGCACCACTTCAACCTCACGGTCGAGATGCCGCTGAAGGCGATCGTGCGCGGCCACTCGTACGCGATCACGCCGATCAGCTGGACCAACCGCACGAGCGGCAGCTCGAAGCTCTCACTCAAGGAGATGGGCAGCCGCTATCTGTTCATCGTCCTCTACGTCTTCTTCGAGCACCATCTGAGCCGCGGCGACTACCGCCAGCCTGCGGTCGCGCCGGCCGCGCAGAACGGACACCCATGGCGAGCCGGCATGCCAAGCGTGCGGGTCCATCACCGCCTGCCGCAAGACGAGACATCGGGAAGCTCCGAGGCCGCGCCCAGAGAAGTCCCCAGAGAAGCGGACTAGACGTGGCGAGCGCGCCGGTCGAGCAGGCCCTGGCGCCGGCGCTCGATGCCGCTCCCGCCGTGCCCGGGCCAGGCGCGCGCTGGTACGCGGATCGCCGACTCCCATGGCTCGCGCTCGCTGCGGTGATCGCTGGCGGCCTCGCACAAACCGCCGTCAGATACCACGACTATCACCTCGGCTTTCTCTCGGAGGAATTCGACTTCCTGCTCAAGCGCGACACGATCACTTTCCACACACTGCTGCAGCCGCACAACGAGAACCTCTCAACGGTCGGCGTGCTGCTCTATCGCGCGCTCTTCGCGTTGTTCGGCCTCAGCACCGTCGTCCCGTACGTCGCCCTGCTCCTGCTGTCACTTGCCGCGTGTGCGGCGCTCACCTACGTCTTCGTGCGGCGCGAGGTCGGTCCATGGCTCGGGTTGATCGCGCCGCTCCTGCTCGTGACGCTCGGTCCTGCTGCAGAAGGCGTGCTCTGGCCGTTCATGTTCACGCTCTACAGCTCGCTTGCGTTCTGGCTCGGCGGGATGCTGCTGATCGAACGCGACGAGCGAGCGAGCGACGCGGCGGGCTGCGCGCTGCTTCTACTCAGCGTCGGCTCGATGTCAATCGGCGTCCTGCTCCTGCCGGCGACCGCGCTCGCGCTCGTGCTCAGGAGGGGGTGGCGTCGCGCGCTGAGAGGCGCGTGGATCGTCGCGGTGCCGCTCGTGCTCTATCTCGCCTGGTACGCCGCGTACCGCCCCCACACCGAAGACCTCCCGGAAAAGGTGCCCGGGTTCATCGTCAACTCGTTCGTCGCGACGGTCTCCGACCTCACTGGCATCACGAGCTCGACCTACACCGTCCCCCTGGCGGCCTTGTTGATCGCGGCCGTGTGCGCCCGTTGCCTCTACCTACGGCGGGTACCCGCCACCACGCTCTACATGGGCTTCGGATTGGTGCTCGTGTGGGCGGCGGGGGGCCTCAACGAAAACCCCAGTGGGTTGCCCGCCGAGAGCCGCTATCAAGTTCACAACTGCGTGCTACTGCTGATCGCGCTCGCCCCGCTGGTGCCCCGGCTGCACGCCAGGCGGCGGGGGCGATCGAGGGCGGCGATTGGAGTGCTCGTAGTTGGCGTCGTCGCGGTGATCGTCGCCTCGAACCTCGGGCGCTACGGCCTCTACGAGGAATACAACTCCTTTCGAGAGTCCGAGGTCGGCGCCGAGCTCGCGGCACTCGAGGTCGCAAGGCCAGCCGTTCTCGCTCCCACGCGGATGTTCGAGAGCCCCAACGAAACCCCGGAGTGGCAGCAGTTCACCCCACAGGCGTACTACAGCGCGCTCGACGCCCACGGCTCGCCGCTGCGGATACGCAGCGACCTGGAACTCGCGCCGCCGATCGCCCGCTACTGGGCGGACTTCGTGCTCGTGCATCTCGAGGGAATCGGGCTCTTCACGGGACATATCGCGGCGGGCACGACCCGCCCGCAGGGCGCGGGCCTCCTGCCAGCCGGGCCCTCCTGTTCGCGGATCGCGGCGGGCGCCGCTAGCAGCGGCCTGTCCGTGAGCTCCCCTCCGGGTGGGCTCACGATCCGGCCGGACGCCGGCGCCTCGGTGAGCGTCGGCGCCGAACGCTTCTCCTCGGGCGCGTCCCCGGGGATCATGATCGGCACCGTGCCCGGGGCGACCGAAGCGTCGATCATCACGCGCCGCGACGCATCGAACATCCCCTGGCGGTTCAGGCTCACAGCCGCACAGGCCGTGACCGTCTGCTCGGTTGTGGAATGACCACACCCGAGGGCACGGGGCCACCATCGACGCTGAGGGCGCCGCTCGCGAGCGTACGTGCGCGTCGGCCCACGCCGCGCGCGTTGCGAGCGCCCGATCGATCCGGGCTCAGGCGGGCGATCTGGGTACTCGTGCCGCTCGCGGTCGTGCTGCTCGCCTGGCAGCGGCTGCCGCTGGAACCGGGTGTCGGCCTCGACGACAGCTGGCACGCGGCGCTTCACATGGCCCTCCACGACGGCATCGGCTTCGGCAATCACCTCATCTTCACCTACGGCCCGCTCGGCTTCCTCAGCGTGCCGACGTTCTGGTACAGCGACACGGGCACGATTGCGGTCCTCTACACCGTGCTCCTGCGGGTCGCGCTCGCGGTGGCGATCTTCGCCGGCGCTCGGCGCAGCTACGGCACCTTCATCGGCGCGCTGCTCGCGCTGCTCGTCGTCGGCGCGAGCGGGATCGGGTTCGAAGAAGAGTTCCCCACGCTCGGCCTCGAGGCGGTCCCCTTCCTGATCTTCGCGGTGTGGATCGTGGACCGCGTGAGCGACCCGCGGCAGCTGCTTGCCTTCATGGCGCTCGGTGGCGTGATCGCCGGCGTCGAGCTGCTCAACAAGCTCTCGGTCGGCTTCAACATCACGGTGCTCACGGTGATCATGGCGCTCTGCGCGCGGGGGCGTCGCTGGCCCCACCTCGTGGTGAGCCTCGGCGCGCTGGTCGCGACTGTGCTACTCGCGTGGGGGCTCACAGGGCAGAGCTTCGGGGCGCTGCCGTCGTTCGTGCGCAACAGCGTGCAGATCGTCTCCGGCTACGGGCTTGCGATGAGCTACGAAGAAGGGGGGCTCGGCTGGCAGTTCGCCGCTGGCGCGGCCGCCTTCGCCTTCGGCCTGATCGCGGCGCTGCAGATGACCGCAGGCTCATCCAACAAACGGCGCCGGTGGGGAATCGTCGCGCTCTGGGTCGCCTTCTGCTTCTTCGAGTACAAGGACGGCTACGTCCGCCACGACTACATCCACGCGAGCATCTTCTTCGTCGCCATGCTCGGCGGCTTCTTCGCGTTCTCCTGGCGCGGGCGTGCGCGCCTCGTAGGAGTGATCACGGTGGTGGCCCTGTTCGCGTTTGCGCTGCTCGCGCAGCGCGCGCGGGTGAGCGAAGTGCTCGACCCTGCGCGCGCGTCAACGGCGGTCGAACAGGTCGCGGATGTCTTCGACCCCGCCGAACAGCACGCGATCATGGCCCGCGGCCGCGGCGCGATCGCGGCGGAATTCCCGCTCGACGAACGCACGCTCGCGCTGATTGGCACCAAGACGGTACATGTGTCGCCCTATGAAGCGTCGATCGCATGGGCCTACAACCTCTCCTGGCGACCGCTGCCGGTCTTCCAGTCCTACTCCGCCTACACGACCGCGCTCGACGAAGCCGACGAACATGCGATCCGCTCCCGCGACGCGCCGCAGCGCATCCTCAACAAGATCCAGACCGAGGGCGACAGCCGCCTCGTAGCGTTCGACCAGCCGCTCACGAGCCGCGCGATCCTCTGTCGCTACGTCGAACTGCACACCACTCCCCAGTGGCAGCTGCTCGGACTCGGGCCCAACCGCTGCGGCACGCCGGTGCTGCTCCAGACCGTGCACGCAGACTGGGGCGAGAGCGTGCTCGTGCCCGAAGCGCCCAATGCCCACAGCCTCGTCTTCGTGCGCATCGGCGGCGCCGGCGTCAGCGGGCTCGAATCACTCGCGTCGCTGCTCTACCGGCCAACGCTCCGCGAAATCCTGCTCGAAGGCGTCCCGCATCGGCTGATCGCGGGGACGGCGGCCGACGGCCTGATCCTGCGCGCGGCCCCCGCGGTCGATTTCACCCCGCCGTACAACCTCGCGCCGAACCTCTCGACGATCGCGGTGCGCAAGGCCGGGCAGCTAGGCGGCAGCGGCAAGCCGATCACCTACTCGTTCTACGCCGAGCCGGTCGCGCGGGGGCCGCGCGAACCCGCGCTTCAGCGCGCGATCATCGGCAGCGCGGGCTCGGGATAGGCGCCGCGGTCGGTCTCCTCCGGCGCGATCGCCGGCGGAGCTGCGGAGGGCTCGGCGCGCTTCGCCGTCGTAATCGGATGGCGCGAGTTGTAATGCAGCAACGCGAGCCCGACGACGACGAACGGGATCAGGTTGACGAGGTGCAGGACGACCGCGTACGGGAGCGCGACCGAGTGCGGCTGCTTGTACGCGTTCAGCGCGATCAGCGTCGCGCCCTCGTAGATCCCGACGGCGGCGGGCGCGGAGGGCAGGATCATGCTCATCCCGACCGCGACCATCACGAGCACGCCCGCGTCGAAGCCGAGGTGCAGATGAAATGCGACGATGATCAGGTAGGCGCAAGTCACCGAGCACATCCACGCGGCGAGCGTCCAAACGAGGGCCTCCGATGCGACACGCCAGTCGCGCAGGGCGCTCAGGCCGTGCACGAGCTCGACGAGCGCGCGCTCCAGTCGCTCCTCGGTCAGCGGCGAGAAGCGCCGCAGCGGCCATAGCAGGATCCGCAGCGGGCGCTCGCCGAAGATCGCGAGCACCCCCGCGCAGATGAGGACTCCCGCGAGCAGCACGCCCGCGACGATTGCGGCGGCGTGAAACCAGCCGACGTGCGGGAGCCATGGCGCCGCGAGGAAGAAGATCGCGAGCAGCCCGAGGATGTCGAAGAGGCGCTCGAGCACCACCGTCCCCGTGATCTCGACCGCCGGCGAGGAGCTTCGCTGGTTGAGCACCATCACGCGCGCCGCCTCGCCTGCGCGCGCGGGCAGGAGGTTGTTGTAGAGGTAGCCGATCATCATCGCGTTGAGGGTCGTCGGGCGCGGCGGGCGCCGGCCGGGCGGAAATAGCGAACGCCAGCGCAGGGCGCGCGCGACGTTCCCGAGCGCAAAAGCCCCGAGCGCCGGGATCAGCCACCAGAGGTCGATCGTCTTCAGCGCCTTCCACGCTTCGTCGAGCTTGATGTGGCTGAGCGCGATGTAGGAGAAGCCGAGCGTCGCGACGATCACGACGACGTTCACGAGCAGCGAGCGACGGCGCCGGCGACGCGGCGGCGGCGCCTCCGCGCCCCACTGCGCGATCTCCCGCCCGTCCGTGGACGAGCTCCCTCTCGTCTCCTCTCCCGTCGGCTCCTTGACGAGTCCTCTCACCGCACCTCCCGAGGCCCTAGCTTGTCCGTCGAAAGAGGTTAGCGCGAGCGCGCTCCGATCGCAAAGTGCGCGATCAGGCTCCGCGCCCCGACCACCAGCTGCGCAGGTGCCGCGGCGAGAAGGCTTCGTGGACCTCCGGCGGGATCATCCCAATCAGCTGGCCGAAGCCGAGGAAAATCGGCGCCGGCGAGCGCGGCGGCGAGGATGTTCGGGATCGCCACGACCGCAAGCGGCGCGCAAGCAACCGCTGCGGCAAGCGCGACCCGCAGCAGGAAGCCGTGGCCGACCATCACGTTCCCCGTCACGCGCGAGAGTCGCCAGTAGATCAGCACGGCGAGCAGGCTCTCGCCGAGAACGCTCGCGATCGCGCCACCTTCAGCGCCCAGTTCCGGCACCAGCAGCGAGGCGAAGACCGCGATCCCGACCAGCGCGAGCGCGTTCGTGAGGATCAGCTCGCGCTGCTTGCCGAGCGCGAGCAGCGAGGCCGTCCACAGCTGGTCGAGCGTGAGGAAAAGCAGCGTGGCGACCTGGATCTGCAGCACCGCCCCCGCCGGGCTGAAGTCGTGGCCGCCGATCAGCACCATCACCGGTTCAGCGATGCGGAAGGTCACGATCACGACGAGCACCCCCGCGATCAGCGCCGCCTTGCTGAGCCCTTCGATCGCGTTTCGAAAGCGCGCCATGTCGTCGCGCGCCGCCGCCGCCAGCAGCGGGAGCACGACGCCCGCGACGAGGATCGGCATGATCACGAGGTTTTCGGTCGCGCGCAGCGAGGCGCCGTAGTAGCCGGTCTGCTGCGGCGTCGAGATCAGCGACATGAGGACGATCACGAGGCGGAAGTAGATCTGCCCGAGCGCGAGCGCGGTCGCCATCGGGAACGCCGTCTCCCAGAGATGGCGCTGCTCGGCGCGATCGAAGCGCGGCCGCACGAAGGCGCCCCTCCCGAGCAGCAGCGGCACGAGCGAGACGACCACGACGCCGACGGCGAGCTGGATCGCGAAGAACGGCGTCAACTTCGCGCCCGCTGCGACCAGCAGCGCGACCCCCGCGAGGCCGACGAGCTGCTTCGAGAGGTCAACGAGCGCAAGGCCCGCGTTACGCAGTTCGACCGTCAGTCGCAGCAGCAGCACGTTCGCGAGCGACACCAGCAGCGCGCCCGAGCCGGCGAGCGCCGTCCCCACGACCATCCGCGACGGATAGCCCACGAGGACCGCGAAGCCGATCGCGAGCAGCACGCCCACGGGCATCACCGCGAGCCGCTGGCCGAGCAGGTTCGCGGTGAGCGCGCGGTCGCCCGTCGCCGCGCAATGTGAGCTCGCGGCTGCCCGTCACGTTGAGCCCGATGTCGAAGACGTAGACGGGGATCGCGACGAGTGAGATGACCGTCACGTAGCGGCCCGATTCGGCCACGCCGAGGTGGCGCAGCAGCAGCGTCGCGGTCGCCAGACCGAGCAGGATGCCCGCGCCGTTGGCCGCCACGCGCCAGGCGCTGCCGCGAATGACGCGGCCCCCGGCCTCATACGTCGAGAGGACGTCCTCCGCCGGGGCGCCGGCGACCTCACCAGTCGCGCTCATCGGCTAATCGTGGCAGGGCGGGCGGCCAGCGCCCGCAAATTGCGGCGCGCTATGTACGCTTGCCGCGTGGCCAGCGCGACGCAAGAAGCGACACGGACAGGCGAGCCCGGCGCCGCGGACGGTGTCGAGCTGCACTGCCCGATCTGCGGGCAGCTCATGCGCCCGAGCGACGTCCGCGGGCTCGATCGCCTGATCACCGGCGACGGCCCCTTCACGGTCATGCAGTGCGCCGCGTGCGAGTACGGCGTCACGCTCCCGCAGCTCAGCGAAGCCGAGCTCGCGCGCTACTACCCGCGCGAGTACTACGACTTCTGGGGCTACTCCGGCGAGCAGGGCGGCAACCCGCTGCAGCGGCTGCTCACGCGCTTTCGCGAGTGGAGCGCGAACCGCAGCTACGCTCGCCAGCCCTACGTGCTCGCCGGGGTCGCGTCCGGGCGCGTGCTCGACGTCGGCTGCGGCAACGGCGACCTGCTCGCGCACTTCGCGAGCCGCGGCTGGGAGATCTACGGGATCGACCCGAGCGAGTCCGCGGTCAAGGCGGCGCAGGCGCGCGGCGCGCAGGTCCACCGCGGGACGCTCGAGGACCAGCCCTGGGAGCCGCGCTCCTTCGGGCTGATCACCTTCCAGCACGCGCTCGAGCACGTGCCGAGCCCCGTGCACGCGCTTGCGAGCGCGAGCCGCCTGCTCGAACCGGGCGGCCTGCTCGTGATCGACGTCCCCAACTGGTGGTGCTGGCAGCGCCGCTTGCTCTTCGGCAGCCGCTGGCACCCGCTCGAACTGCCCCGCCACCTGCAGCACTTCTCCACGCGCGCGCTCCAGCGCATCGCGCTCGGGCTGGGGCTGCGCGTCAAAAGCGTCGGCACGACGTCGAGCGTGCCCGTCGTCGCCTATAGCATCCACTACGCGCTCTTCGGCCGCATGCGCCCCGGTTGGCGGCTGTGGCTCTCCTACGCGCTCGGGATGGCCGTCTTCCCGCTCGTCTTCCTCGCCGACCGCATCGGCGGCGGCGACTGCTGCTACATCGTCATGCAGGCGCCCGAGGACGCTCAGGCGCGCCAGAGCTCGGGCGCGAGCGCCGGAAAGTAGACCGGCCCCCGCGCGAGCATCGCGATCTCGTCGAGCGGGATCGGGTTCGCGAGCGAGCGCACGCTGTCGCTACGGAACTCGAGCTTCAGGCCGAGGCGCTCCGCGGCGCGCAGCGCGAGGTAGGCCGGCAGCGTGGGCACGGTGAGCGGACGTAGGCGCAGGCCCTGTGCGGAGGCGATCTGCGTCGCGATCGCGCGTAGGTTGCTCGGCACCTCGTGTGCGGCGAACACCGGGAGCTCCGAATCGAAGTGCCGCCTCGCGATTGCCTCCACGAGCTCGCACAGGCGCTCGTCGTGGGTCACGAACAGCCGCTGGCGCCCGCCCCCGATCAGCGGCGTCAGCGAGCCCTCGGAGAGCGTCGCCACGAGCGTCCCGAAGAGACCGCCGCCGCGCGCGCCGAAGACGATGCCCGGCCGCAGCGCGACGCCGCCGCGCTCGCGGACGGCGCGCTCGAGCGCGAGCTTCACCTCCCCGTACTCCGAGCGCGTGCCCTCGAAGGCGGCGAGCGAGGAGAGCAGAATCACGCGACCGCCGCGCTCTGCGCACGCTTCGATCAGCGGCATGCTGCCGTCGTAGTTGACCGCCCGCGCCGCCTCGCCGCGAGCGCTCAAGTCATAGGCGGCGTGCACCACCGTGTCGATCCCGTCGAGCAGCGAGGGCTCGAGCGGCTCTCCAAGCGCGAAGCGGCCTGCGCGCTGATCGTCCGGCGCGGGCCTTCGCACGAGCGCGATCGCCTCGAGGCCCGCGGCACGCAGACGCGCGAGGATGCGGCCACCGACGTAGCCGTTCGCGCCCGTGACTGCGATCACCTCTCGCCTCCCCGCTCGCGGCGCCCAAGCGGCGCGCGAGCCCGCCTCACACGGCGACCGCGCGCGACTCGAGGTGGGCTGCGACCTTGCGTTTGACGCGTTGCAGCGCGTTGTCCACGGTCTTCGTCGCGCATCCCAGCCCCTGGCTTATCTCCTCGTAGGAGCGTCCGTCGAGGTACAGCGAGAGCACGCGGCTCTCGAGCTCCGAGAGCGTGCTCGACAAGCACGCCACGAGCGCACGCAGCTCTTCGCCCGAGACGACCTCGTTGAGCGGTTCCTGCGTGCTCGGTCCCGGCAGCATCTGGTCGAGCGTCGCCGGGTCGTCGCCGCCCGCCGCCGGCGTCGAGGAGAACGAGACGTACTGGTTGAGCGGCTGGTGCTTGTTGCGCGTAGCCGTCTTCACCGCCGTGATGATCTGCCTCGTTATGCACAGCTCGGCGAAGTTGCGAAAACTCGACTCGCGGTCGGCGCGGTAGTCGCGGATTGACTTGTAGAGGCCCACGAGCCCCTCCTGCAACAGATCATCCGCGTCGCCGCCGGCGAGGAAGTACGAAGACGCCTTCAGCCGAACGAAGCTGTGATAGCGCCGAACGAGCTGATCGCGCGCGTCAGGGTCCCCCTGCTTCGCCATAGCCACGAGGAAAGCATCCTCGACCTTGACTTCACGTCTAGGGTTGAGTGAGAATCGTGCCACGAGCACACCTTTCCGGGCCAATAGCAGCCCTTGAGTAGCTCAGTGGCGCTCGCCTCCCCCGGCGCCCGCTCTGAGGTTTCAACCTGAAGCTCAGGGTTATGTGGCCGGCAGATTGGCACATCGACCGGCGGAAGTCAAGATCCGTCAGGGTTCGTCCAAGCGCGGCAGCAGCTCGGGCCCTTCGGGCCCGTCGCGCAGCTCCCAGCCGCGCGCCTCGATCTCCGCGCGCAACTTGTCGGCGCGGGCGAAATCGCGCGCCGCGCGCGCCGCCTCACGACGCTCCAGGAGCGCTGCCGCGTGCGGGTCGATCGCCGCCGGGTCGGCGACTGCGGCGAGCGGCTCGAGCTCGCCGAGCCCGAACACGCCCAGCATCTCGCGCAGGTCGCGATCGCCGGGCGGATGCTCGCGGCGGTTGGCCTCGCGGACCCACGCGAAGAGCGACGCAAGCGCCTTCGGGGTGTTGAAGTCCTCCGCGAGCGCCGCGAAGAACTCCTCGCGATGGTGCGCCATCTCGGGCGGGCTTCCGCGCGCCCGCCGGCAGGCGGCGAAGCGCCTCGCGGATGCGCAGCACCTGCTGCTCTGCCTCGCCCAGCGCCGCCTCCGAGAACGCGAGCGGCTGGCGATAGTGCCCGGAGACGAGGTACATCACGACCGCGTCGCGGCCGTAGCGCTCCAGGACCTCCGCGAGTGGGGCGATGTTGCCGACCGACTTCGCCATCTTCTCGCCCGTCGACTGGATCATGCCGTTGTGCACCCACAGCTTCGCGAGCTCGCGCCCGCGCGCGGCGCGCGTCTGCGCGGCCTCGTTCTCGTGGTGCGGGAAGACGAGGTCCGAGCCGCCGCCGTGGATGTCGAATTCGAGCCCCGAGAGGTCCTCCGCCATCGCCGAGCACTCGATGTGCCAGCCCGGCCTGCCCGCGCCCCACGGCGAGGGCCACGCCGTGTCCTCGCCCTGCTTGTGCGCCTTCCACAGCGCGAAGTCGAGCGGGTCGCGCTTGCGCTCGGTTCCCTCGACGCCCTCGCCCTGATCCATGTCCTCGACGCGGCGGTGCGAGAGCGACCCGTACTCCGGGTCCGAGCGCACGCGGAAGTAGACGTCCTCGCGCTGCTCGCCGTCGGCGCCGGCGTAGGGAACCGCGTAGGCGTGCTCGGAGTCGACGAGCGCCTCTATGTAGGCGATGATCTGCGCCATCGTCTGCGAGGCGAGCGGCTCCTCGTCGGGGCGCCCCAAGCCGAGCGCGTCGGTGTCCGCGACGTACGCCGCGGTCATCTCGCGCGCGAGCTCCTCGCTTCCCACC
Source organism: uncultured bacterium (assembly GCA_963768005.1). Classification (GTDB taxonomy): domain Bacteria; phylum Actinomycetota; class Thermoleophilia; order Solirubrobacterales; family Solirubrobacteraceae; genus Palsa-744. Next base: position 19,101 of record CAVYGD010000003.1, on the reverse strand, counting down.
CCCGCCGCCTGCGCAGCTTCGTAGATCTTGTCGTTGACGTCCGTCACGTTGACGACGAGCGTCACGGACAGGCCCTCGTGCTCGAGGAAGCGCTTCATCAGCGAGAAGATCACGAACGGGCGCGCGTTGCCGAGGTGAATGCGCCCGTAAACCGTGGGGCCGCACGCGTAGATGCCGACGTGGCCCTGCTCGTGCGGGCGCAAGGGCTGGAGCTCGCCCGAGCGCGTGTCGTGCAAGCGGACCTCGTGCATCATGCTCTGCGCTCGAGCGACGCCACTGCGAGCGCCGCCGCGCCCTCCTCGCGCCCCACGAAGCCGATCCCCTCGCCCGTGCTCGCCTTCACGTTCACGCGCTCGAGCGGGGTGCGCAGCGCCGAGGCGAGGCGCTCCCGGATCGCGCTGCGGTAGCGGGAGGATCTTCGGGCGCTCGAGCAACAGCGTGCAGTCGACGTTTCGCACCTCGAAGCCAACGGCCGCCAGCATCTGCACGGCCGTTTCGAGCAGGCCGATCGAGTCCGCACCCGCGTAGCGCTCGTCGCTGTCCGGAAAGTGCTCGCCGATGTCACCCATCGCAGCCGCACCCAAAATCGCGTCGGTGATCGCGTGCGCGAGCACATCCGCGTCGGAGTGGCCCTCCAAGCCGCGCTCGTGGGGGATCTCGACGCCGCCGATGACGAGACTCTCACCCTCGACCAGACGGTGAGAATCGAACCCGATGCCGACGAGCGCGCTCACGTCGCGCCGATCTCCACGAGGCGCCCGCTCGCGACGCTCGAAGACGCAAAGCTCGCGAACCCCCACGGCGTCGAGCAGCGCGAGCGCCTGCTCGTAGCCGGCGCCGATGTCCTGCGGCGAGTGCGCGTCGCTCGAAAGCGCAAAGCTCGCCCCCGCTTCGACGCACATCTCGAGGAACGCCCGCGCGGGGTAGATCTCGCCCGCCGGCTTGCGCAGCCCCGCGGTCGAGACCTCCACGGCGATGCCCGAATCCGCGATGCCCTCGATCGCAGGCTCGTAAAAGCGGCGCAAGTCGCCCTCCGGCGGCCGGGCGCGAGGGACCGAAGACCTTCACCAGATCCGGGTGCGCGAGGATGTCGAACAGGCCGCTCCGCGCCGCCTCGCCGAGCGATTCGAAGTAGCGCCGCCAGATCTCCGCCGCATCCATGCCCGCGCCCCACGCGCCGTACTCATCCATGTCGACCGCGACGAAGTCCTCCCGTCCGCCGCCGCGGCGCGACGAAATGCACCGAGCCGACGACGTAATCGAGGTCGCGGCCCTCGAGCAGGTTCGCGACGCTGATCCTCGCGCCCGGGGATGAAGTCGGCCTCGATGCCAAGCCGCAAGTCGGTCTCGTTGCGCACGAACTCGCAGTAGGAGTCGAGGTCGTCCCGCGCGTTCTCGCGCCAGAACGGGTGCTCCCAGATCGTCAGCGCCTGCTCGAAGCGGTAGATGTGCTCGGAGACGCCCAGCTCGCGGATACCGCGCTCGCTCGCCACCGTGCGGTAGCGCTCGGCGTTCGCCGCCGTGAAGTGCTCCGCCGCCGTCGCATCCAAGTCGTCCGAGCGCAAGTGCACGTGGTAGTCCGTAAGCATCGGCCGCGATTCAAGCAGGGACGGTGCGCTCAGGGCCGTCTGAGCAGCGCCTCCGCGACCGCGAGGTCGAGCGCGCTCGTGACCTTGATGTTCTCGCGCGGCGCCTCCACGACGATCACGCTCCCGCCCGCGCGCTCGATCAGCCACGCGTCGTCGGTCGCCTCCGCGAGCACGCTATCCGGGACCTCGAGCGCGCGCTCGAGCGCGCTTCTGCGAAAGGCCTGCGGCGTCTGCACCGCCCACAACGACGAGCGCGCGAGCGTCCGCTGCACGACACGCTCAGGGCCTGCCTCCTTGATCGTGTCCGTCACTCGCGCCGCGGCAATCGCGCCGTCTGCCTGCGTGCACGCAAGCGCGCCGAGGACCTGCTCGACGAGGCTCGCGGTCAGTAGCGGGCGTGCGGCGTCGTGCACCAGCACCAACTCGCCCTCGCCCGCCACGCGCAAAGCGTTTCGCACCGACTCCGAGCGCGTCGCGCCGCCCGTAACGGTCACGAGCTCCGGGCCGCGATCCGGCGCCCACGGCAAGTCGAGCGCGCCTTCCGGCAGCGCGACCACGATGCGCTCGATCGCCGCCACCTTCGCGAGCGCGTCGAGGCTCCACGCGAGCAACGGCCGTCCGCCGAGCTCGACGAGCGCCTTCGGGCGCTCGTCGCCCAGCCGCTCGCCCGAGCCCGCAGCGGGGATCAGCGCTACCGCCATCGTCGCTATAAGTCGCCGCCGCGCCGCCTACGCGGCGGCCACTACTTCGCCACAACCACCTTGCGCGACGCCGAGTCGGCAAGCAGCTCGTCGAGATAGCTCTCGACCTCTTCCTCGTCCTTGTCGAGCGCGTACATCAGCTCAGACGCGAGGATCTTCTTCGCGCGCGTGAACATCTGCTTCTCGCCCGTCGAGAGGCCCTTCTCGCTCTCGCGCAATGCGAGGTTGCGCACGACCTCAGCGAGCTCGTAAATGTCGCCTGTTTTGATCTTGTCGCGATTGTGCTTGAAGCGACGGTTCCAGTTCTTCGGCATCTCCGAGACTTCGCCCTGCAGCACGTCCAGCACCTTCTTCACGGTCTCCTCGTCAATCACCCTCCGCAGCCCCGCCACGCCCGCGTTCTCGGTCGGGACCTTGACCGTCATGTCGTTGTGCAAAATCTTGATCGTCAAGTACTCGCGCTTTGCGCCGAGCACCTCCATCTCTTCCTTGCCCTCCACCTTGCCCGCGCCGTGATGCGGGTAGACGACGTGGTCGCCGAGCTCGAATTCGATGCACTCGACAACGCGCTCTTCCTCTACCTCCTCCATCAGCGTGTCAGCTTCTGCTTGGGGAATGGTTTCCTCCTTTGTCGTAGCACGCCGACGGCGATGCTGATTTGTGAGTGAACGTGACCCTTCCCTCTGCCATGACTAGCTCTGCAAGTAGCGGTCAACGAGGTTCACCTCTTGCAGCCGGCGAAGCCCCTCTCTGATGTCCTTCGCCCGTACCTCTCCCACTCCCTCCACAGCCTCGAGCTCCGCGTCCGTCGCCGAAAGCAGCTCATCGAGTCCTCCGACCTCGCGCACCACCTGCCTCACGACGATCTTCGGCAGCCTCGGAATGCGCCCAAGGATGCGGTAGCCGCGCGAGGCGACCGGGTAGTCCAGTGTGTTCAGCTTGCGGTCGTACCCGAGCAGCTCAGCGAGGCGCCCGAAGTCGAGCAAGTCCTGGTGCGTCAAGCGGCCGATCTCGTCGAGCGCGACCGTCACGGCCTCGTCGGAGTTCTCCACGAGATAGTCGCGCACGAGCGCCGACTTCTCCGCCGCCGTGCCCACCATCGTCTCCTCGAGCTGCATCTCGATCAAGCGCCCCTCCGTGCCCAGCTCGACGATCCGCCGCTCGATCTCGACCGCCATGCGCGTAACGAGCTCCGAGCGCTGGAGCACCGCGAGCACGTCGTGCAGCGTCGCCCCCGCCTCGAACTCGAGCGCCGTCAAGCGGGTCGAGACCTGGTCGAGGCGCGCGCGGTACTTCTCGAGCGTCGCGAGCGCCTGATTGGCCTTCGCGAGCACAACCGTGATTTCCTCGAGCACGTACTTCGATTCCTCGACGTAAAGCGTCACGATGTCGCGCCGCTGCGAGATCGCGATCACGAGCGCCGGCGTCTGCTTCGCGACGCGCTCGGCGGTGCGATGCCGCGTGCCCGTCTCCAGCGAAAGGATCGTCGGGTCCGGCATCAGCTGCACGTTCGCCATCGCGATCTTCGTCGCGTTCGCGCCGAGGATGATCGCGCCGTCCATCTTCGCGAGCTGGTAGAGCATCCCCGGCGTGTACTCGATGTCGAGCTTGATCCCGCCGGAGTTCAGAAAGCTCAGCTCTTCGGGGTCTCCGATCACGATCAAAGCGCCGCAACGCGCGTTCAGGATCGACTCGATCCCCTCGCGCAACGAAGTCCCCGGTGCGACCATCTCGAGGGCCTTTATGAGCCCGGGTTCCTGACGGAGTGCGAGGTCGAGCTCTTCGCCGGGTCGTGAGGGCACGACCAATCATTCTAGGCCATTTACGGCCGGTTTACGTTCACACCACAGTCGACAGACGGCTCTGGGAGGGCGTTTGCACGCGTTCGCGGGGACACGACGTCCCCGCCGCGATCGCCCGCGGCGGCGCAATGCGGTGCGCGGATGAGGACCCTGCTACTGCGCGTCCGGAGCGGGGTCCTCGCCGGGACCGTCGCCCAGCTCCGGCATCTCCGGCATGTCGATCGTGTCGACCGTCCCCCCCTGGGGCGGCGCATCCTCGATCGCCGGCTGCTCGGAAAGCGAGTCCTCGCCGATCAGCCCCTCGGGCGTGCTCGGCGCGCTCTCGTCAGCGAGCTCCTCGGCGTGCTCCTCGCGCGCGCCGACGCCAACGGGGGTCTTCTTCGGCTTCTTCGGCTTGACCACCGTCAGGTGCACCTGATCGTCGCCGCCCTCGTCCGGCGGGTTCACGACGACCGTCGCACCCGGGGTCAGCTCCTCGCGTAGCACGAAGTCCGCCAGCGGGTCCTCGACGTAGCGCTGAATCGCGCGCCGCAACGGCCGCGCGCCCATCGCCGGGTCCCAGCCCTTCTCGACGAGCATTTCCTTCGCCGGCTCCGTGAGCTCGAGCTGCAACTCGCGCTCGGCCATCGACTCGCGGATCCGCAGCAGAAGCAGCTCGACGATCTCCTTGATCTCCTCCTTCTGCAGCTTGTGGAAGACGATCACATCGTCGATGCGGTTCAGGAACTCGGGCCTGAAGACCTTCTTCAGCTCGCCCATGATGCGGTCCTTCATGTCGTCGTAGGTGAGGCCCGTCTCGTCGTCTGAGACGGCGAAGCCGAGCGGCGTGTTGCGCGCGATCTCCGAAGCGCCGATGTTCGAGGTCATGATCACGATCGCATGGCGGAAGTCCACCGTGCGGCCCTGCGCATCGGTCAAGCGCCCGTCCTCGAGGATCTGCAAAAGGATGTTGAACACGTCCGCGTGCGCCTTCTCGATCTCGTCGAGCAGCAGCACGCAGTAGGGCTTGCGGCGCACAGCCTCAGTGAGCTGCCCGCCCTCGTCGTAGCCGATGTAGCCCGGCGGCGAGCCCACGAGCCGCGAGACCGCGTGCTTCTCCATGTACTCGGACATGTCGATCCGCACCATCGCGTCCTCGTCGCCGAACAAGAACTCCGCGAGCGTGCGCGCGAGCTCTGTTTTGCCGACCCCGGAAGGGCCGAGGAAGATGAACGAGCCCGTCGGGCGCTTCGGGTCCTTCAGCCCCGCGCGCGAGCGGCGGATCGCCTTCGAGACGACCTCGACCGCGGGGTGCTGCCCGATCACGCGCTTGTGCAACTCGTCCTCCATGCGCATCAGCTTCTGGGTCTCCGCCTCTGTGAGCTTGAACACGGGGATGCCGGTCCACATCGAAACGATGTCCGCGATCTCCTCCTCGCCGATCGCGGGGCGCTCCGCGGACTTGCCCGACTCCCACTCCTCCTCGAGCTCGCGCTTCTTGTTCGTCAGCTTGCGCTCCTGGTCGCGCAGCGCAGCGGCCTTCTCGAACTCCTGCGCCTCGATCGCGGACTCCTTGTGGCGCCGCGTCGACTCGATCTCGTTCTCGAGCTCCGTATTCGCCGGCGGTGAAGTCATCGACTTGATGCGCATCCGCGAAGCCGCCTCGTCGATCAAATCGATCGCCTTGTCGGGGAGGAAGCGGTCGGAGATGTAGCGGTCGGCGAGTTCCGCCGCCGCGGCCAGCGCTTCGTCGGTGATCTGCACCTTGTGGTGGGTCTCGTAGCGCTCGCGCAAGCCCTTCAGGATCTCGACCGTCTGGTCGATCGTCGGCTCCTCGACGCGGATCTGCTGGAAGCGCCGCTCGAGCGCGGAGTCGCGCTCGAGGTACTTGCGGTACTCGTCGAGCGTCGTCGCGCCGATCGTCTGCAGCTCACCGCGCGCGAGCGCCGGCTTCAGAATCGACGCAGCGTCGATCGCGCCCTCCGCCGCGCCTGCGCCGACGAGGTTGTGAAGCTCGTCGATGAACAGAATGATGTCGCCGCGCTGGGTGATCTCCTTCATCACCTTCTTCAAGCGCTCCTCGAACTCGCCCCTGTACTTCGAGCCCGCGACGAGCGCCGCGAGGTCGAGCGTGTAGATCTGCTTGTGCTTGAGCAGCTCGGGCACTTCGCCGCCCGTGATGCGCTGCGCGAGCCCCTCGACGACGGCGGTCTTGCCGACGCCCGGCTCGCCCACGAGCACGGGGTTGTTCTTCGTGCGCCGCGAAAGGATCTGCATGATCCGCTCGATCTCCATCTCGCGCCCGACCACGGGGTCGAGCTTCGTGTCCGCCGCGAGCTTCGTGAGGTTGCGCCCGAACTGGTCGAGCAGCCGCGAGGACTTCTTGCCCTCGCCCGAGCCCGAACCCGAGCCCGCACCGGCGCCCGCGCCCTGGCGGCGGCCGCCCGGGCCCGAGAGCATGCGAATCACCTCGTTGCGGATCTTCTCCGAGTCGGCGTCGAAGTCGACGAGGATGCGCGCCGCGACGCCCTCGTTCTCGCGCACCAACCCGAGCAAAATGTGCTCCGTGCCGATGTAGTTGTGGCCGAGGCTCAGCGCCTCGCGCAAAGCGAGCTCGAGCACCTTCTTCGCGCGCGGCGTGAACGGGATCTGCCCCGACGTGACCTCCTCGCCGGAGCCGACGATCCGCACGACCTGCGCGCGCACGCGCTCCACGGTGATGTCGAGGCTCTCGAGCACGCGCGCCGCTAGGCCCTCCTCCTCGCGCAAGAGGCCGAGAAGGATGTGCTCTGTGCCGATGTAGTTGTGCTTGAGCGTGCGCGCCTCTTCTTGAGCAAGAACGACGACCTGGCGGGCCCGCTCTGTAAATCGCTCAAACATGGTGCTTCCTTCCTACTACGGGGCTGTGGGCGTGGCCTTCACGGGACCACTAGATACCCGGCTACTCCCATCTTCGTCGGCTTAGCCTCAAAAGATGAGTACCAGGCCTCATCGGCAACGTCTCGAAACGAGTTTACCAACGACCCTGACGGTCCCTTACCGCTCTCCCCGTGCCCGCACCAGCGGCCCTCAAATGCCCCGCAAACGAGCACCTCGCGCATAGGGATCGTTCGACCGGCGCGCTCTAAGCAGGACGGCCCGGTTCGCGCATCGCCGGGAACAGCACGACCTCGCGGATCGAGCTTTGCCCCGTGAGCAGCATCACGAGGCGGTCGATGCCGAGCCCCACGCCGCCAGTCGGCGGCATCCCCTGCTCGAGTGCCTCGATGAACAGCTCGTCGTGGGGCTGCGTCTCCGCCGCGCCGAGCGCGCGCAGGCGCTGCTGGGCCTCGAAGCGCTCGCGTTGCACGTCCGGGTCGTTGAGCTCCGAGAACGCGTTCGCGATCTCCATCCCGCCCGCGAACCCCTCCCAGCGCTCCACGAGCCCCGCCTGCGAGCGGTGTGCGCGCGCGAACGGCGAGAGCTCGAGCGGGTAGTCGAGCACGAACGTCGGCTGCTCGAGCTTCGGCTCGACGCACTTCGAGAGCAAGTCGTCGGCGAGCGCGAACCACGGCAAGCCCTCCGTGGGCATCTCGAGGCCCGCCGCGCCGATCGCCGCCGCGAGGCTCTCCGCGTCCTCGTGCTCGCGCACATCGATCCCCGTTGCCTGCACGATCGCGTCCGCGAACGCCACGCGCCGCCACGGCCGCTCGAAGTCGATCTCGCCCGCGTAGCCGACCGCGCGGCCGCTGCGCGCACGAGCGCTTCGAGGCGCGTCGGCCTCGTCGAGGTAGTCGGCGTAGGCCTCGTACCACTCGACCATCGTGAACTCGGGGTTGTGCTTGTGCGATACACCCTCGTTGCGGAAGTCCTTGCCGAGCTCGTACACGCGCTCCAAGCCGCCCACAACCAAGCGCTTGAGGTAGAGCTCCGTCGCGATCCGCAGGTACAAGTCGCGGTCGAGCTCGTTGTGGTGGGTCGTGAACGGGCCGCGCGAGCGCACCCCCGTAAACCGGCTGCAAACACCGGCGTCTCGACCTCCACGAAGCCCTCCCCGTCGAGGTAGGAGCGGACCGCCGCGATGATCCGCGCGCGCTCGATGAAGCGCGCGCGCGTCTGCTCGTTTGCGATCAAGTCGAGCTCGCGGCGGCGGTAGCGCAGCTCAACGTCGCTCACGCCGTGGTGCTTGTCCGGCGGCGGGCGCAGCGACTTCGCGAGCAGCTCGAAGCGCGCGACGCGCAGCGACAGCTCCCCGCGGCGCGTAACGATCACGACCCCGTCGACGCCCAGCCAGTCGCCGAGGTCGAGCTCCAAGAGCCGCCCGAAGGCCTCATCGCCGAGCGCGTCCCGTCGCGCATAGAGCTGGATCCGCCCCGTGCGGTCGACGAGGTCCATGAACGCCGCGCCGCCCTGTTCGCGCCGTGCCGCGAGCCTTCCCGCGACGCGCCGCAAGTCGGTCGTCTCCTCGCCCGGTTGCAGCTGCGAGTACTCCTCGCGCAAGCGTGCCACCGGGGTCGCGCCGGGGAAGCGGTAGGGAAGGCCCTCTCCGCTCTCGCCCTCCAAGCGCCTCGCCTTCGCCCTGCGCTCCTCGATCAGCTCCTCGAGGCGGCACTCGCCGCCCTCGCTTGGCTGCGCAGCGCGCTCGTCGTCCCCGCTCATGTCCGCGGGATCTTATGGCGCACGCGGCGCCTATCCGTCTTTGAGGCCGACGTCGATCTTCGTGATCTTGAGCTTGCGCGCAGGGCCGCGCGGGACCTGCACCGCGACCGTCTCGTTGCGCTTGTGCCCGAGCAGCGCACGGCCCGACCGGCGACTCGTTCGAGAGCTTGTTTTCTTCGGGGTTCGCCTCCGCGGAGCCGACGATCGTGTACTTCACGGACTTACCCGTCTTTTCGTCCTTCACGTGCACGACCGAGCCGACCTGGACGACGTCCGTGGAGATCTCGCCGACCTCGATCACGGTCGCCATGCGCAGCTTCTCTTCGAGCTGCGCGATCCGCGTCTCGAGCATCGCCTGCTCGTTCTTCGCGTCGTTGTACTCGGAGTTCTCGCTGATGTCCCCGAATTCGCGCGCTTCCTTGATGCGCGCCGCGACCTCGCGGCGGCGCTCCGTCGAGAGCAGCTCGAGTTCGTCCTTGAGCTTCTCCAGTCCGTCGGGTGTGAGGATGACGTCCTTAGGCATTTGGACCTCGGTGGTGACCTCGTGTCGTCGGCGGTGGCAAGGGCCGCGATGATCGCGCAAAAGCCCCGCGAGCAAGGCGGGGCCGAGTCACTTCCTTGTGCGCCGTTACGGCGCTTTGAGAGCGCAGCAGTATAGCGAGCGCGACCCCCCGCTCTTGGGCGTTTTCTGGCCTACGCGGCGAGCGGCTGCGCGCAGATCGCGGCGTCGCACATTTCGCGCGCGCGGGCGAGCCCGTGGTCCCCTGCAGCGATCGCTTGCAGGCGCTCGCGGCGTGCTTGCAGAGCCCCAGCCGCGCGACGTACCACGGGTAGAACTTGCGCAGGTAGCGCGCCGCGCGCGAGGCGCGCCGAGATGCTCCACGGCGCGCTCCATCACCCATTCGAGCTCGCTCCACGACCTCCTCGGGCGCTCGGCTCGCCGCCGCGCACCCTCGACGAGCTCACGGAAGAGCCACGGGTTGCCGAGCGACCCGCGTGCGAGCATCACCGCCGCCGCGCCCGTGGCGTCGAAGACCGCGCGCATGTGGCGCCGCCTCGCGCAGGCCACCCGTGAGGATCACCGGCACGTCGAGCTCCTCGCACGAGTCGCGCCACGAGCTCGTAGTCGGGCGCTCCGCGATGGCGCTCGGAGACCGCGCGCGGGTGCAGCGCGATCGCGCTCACGCCGCCCTCGCCGACGAGCCGCCGCGCGAGCTCGAGCCCGCTCTCGTCGCCGCGCGCGCGCCCGCTGCGGAGCTTCACCGTCACCGGCAGCCCGCCGCCCTCGCGCGCCGCGCGCGCGAGCGCCACGGCGCGCTCGGGGTCGGAGAGGAGCGCCGCCCCGGCGCCGGTCTTGCACACCTTCGGGCACCGGGCAGCCCATGTTGAGGTCGATGACGTCCGCGCCCGCCGCGGCGACCGTCCGCCGCCGCCGAGCGCATGACCTCGGGGTCCTGGCCGAAGAGCTGGATCGACACCGGGCCCGGCTCCCCGCAGCGCCCGGCTCGCGCTCGCGCGGGTCGATCCGCAGGAGCTCCTGCAGCGTGCGCCGTTGCGGTGGTGGATCGCGTACGAAGAGACCATCTCGGAGACCGCCATGCCGGCGCCGTAGCGCTTCGCCTGCAGGCGCACGAACCAGTTGCCGATCCCCGCGAGCGGCGCGAGCAGCACGCGATTGGGCACGCGAATGCCCCCGAGGGAGAAAGGGTCGTTGAGGGAGCGGGCCACGGGGTCGAGCATAGGACGCCCCCGGCCCCGGTCGCGCTCGTAGAGCAGGCGCTTATTCCGCGCTCGCGCTGTTGCCGCCGGTGCTCAACTGGCCGAGCGCGGAGCTCGAGGCGACGAAGACTTCGCTCGCCGGCGGCACGCCCACCGGCGATGGGGCTCCGAAGTCGAAGTATTCGATCGACATCGTGAAGTGGCCGGAGCTGCCGCTGACCGTCAGCGGGTATTCCATCGCGATCTTGCGCACGAGGTCGTGGGAATCGACCCAGACGTCGATCGGGATCGTGCCGACGCCGGTGATCGTGCGCAGCTGCGAGAAGGTCGCGCGCAGCTGGGAGCGGTTGGTCGACGGGAGCTCTTCGGCGGCCTTTTCGAGATCGATCGAGCCCTGGTAGTGGGTCGTGGGGACGCCGCGCACGGTTTCGTGACCGACGGCGCTCACGGCGCCTCCGGTCGCGCGGAGGTAGTTGAGGTATTCCGCCGGGTTCGCTTGTGCGCCCTCCGCCTGCAGGTTGAGGCCGAGTCCGCCGAGGAAACGGCCGAGGTCGACCTTCATCCACTGGGCGCCGCCCGGGAGCTTGCCCGCGAACACGGACGCGTTGATGTAGATGTCGGGGAGCTTCATGATCTCCGTCATCTGCAGCGAGCCCGACGGCGTGCTCGAGGATTCGGGCAGGCCGCTCATGTCGAGTGACATCTCCGCTTCGAGCGTCGAGAAGTCGAAGTGGCCGTGAGCGTTGAGCGTGAAGGTCGAGGAGCCGCCCGTTTGCGCTTCCATCTTCATCGCCATCTGCGCCCCGCCGGCGTGCGCGGTGACGTCCGCCGCCCTCGCGAGCGGTCCCGTGATGACGGCTGAGGAGCCGCAGCCGCTCGTGCAGAGCGCGGTCGCGACGGCGACGCAGGCGGCGATCGCAAGGCGCGCCCTCGGAGTCGTTTCGCGAATCCGCATGCCCCGCGAGACATCGGCAGTCTCGCCGCTTTGCTTGAGCCGCGAGCAGGCTCGCGCGACGAGCATCGTGCTCCTTCGCGGCTTCATGCGCTTGCCTCCTCAGGCCGATTGCGCTCGTAGAGAATCCGCAGCCCAGTGAGCGTGAGCAGCTCGTCGACCTCCTCGATCTCCTCGGTGTAGGGCACGACGAGCGGCGCGAGGCCGCCGGTCGCGACGACGTTTGGGCGCGCGTGGAGCTCGCTGTAGATGCGCCGCAGGATCGCGTCGATAGCGCCCGCATAGCCGAAGACGACGCCCGCGCGGATCGCGTCGATCGTGTTGCGCCCGATCACTCCCTTCGGCGGGGCGAGGTCCACCTTCGGGAGCCGCGCGCCGCGCTCGGAGAGCGCCTCGAGCGAGATCTCGATGCCGGTCATGAGCGCACCGCCGAGGTACTCGCCGGCCGCGGAGACGACGTCGAAGGTCGTCGCGGTGCCGAAGTCGACACACACCGCGGGGCCGCCGAAGCGCTCGCGGATCGCGACCGCGTTGACGAGCCGATCGGCACCGATCTCGCGGGGGTTATCCGCGCGGATCCCCATGCCGGTCTTCGTGCCGGGGCCCAACGAGGAGCATCTCCTGGCCGAGGTAGCGGCGTGCCATCTCCGTCCACTCGGGCTCGAGCTGGGGCACGGTCGAGGAGACGATCGAGGCGTCGATGTCCGCGAACGAGAGGCCCCGGAGGTCCAGGAGGCTTCGGAGCGCGGACCGAGCTGGTCAGAGTCGACTCGCGCACGGTCGCAAAGCGCCAGTGCTCGATGAGCTCCTCTCCTTGGAAGGTCCCGAAGTGGGTTTGCGTGTTGCCGACATCGACCGCGAGCAGCATCGCGGGCATTATGGTCCGCGGCGGCGGCGCTCGCCGGTGGCGATACGCGCCGCTCAGCGCGTGATCCGGAAGGCGGCCGTGCGCGGAGCGCTTTTGCCGCCCGCCGAGCGCGCGATCGCGCGCAGGCGATACTCGCCGGGCTCGAGCTTGCTGCCGCGAAGGCGCCCACTGAAGCGCATGCGGTTGGCGCCCGCGACGTCGGCGTGCGTGAAGCTTCCGAGCGTCGCGTAGTAGACGCAGGCCGCCAGCTTCGACGGCTTGCGGCGCTGCTTCGGCGGCTTCGTGCACGTCGCAGACTTGCCGCGGCCTGTGCGCACACCCTTCGCGCCCTGCTGCACTTCGAAGCTCGCGCTCGCCGCTTGCGAGTCGGTGTAGGAGATGACGGTGCCGGTCGCGGCGGCGGCGAGCACGCTCGGTCCAGAGCTAGCGGCGCGGAACGCGCTGGGGGAGAGCGAGAGCGAGCCGAGCGCAGGGGCTCCAACGATCAGCGGCACGAGCGTTGAGGCCGTTCCCGCAGTTCCCGTTCCGCTCAGCGCGACCGCCGGCAGCGTGTTCGCGGCCGAGGAAGAGAAGCTGAGCGTGGCGGCGGCGGCGCCGGTCGCGGCCGGGCTGAACGCGAGCGCGACGGCGCAGGAGGCACCCGCGCCGAGCGTCGCGCCCTCGCAGGAGTCACCCGTTTTCCGTGAACGACGCGGCGCCGGCGCCGCCGAGGGCATCCCCGGAGACCGCGAGTGGCGCGGGGCCGTCGTTCTTGAGCGTGACGGTAAGCGCGGTGCTCGTGGAGCCGACGCCGACGTTGCCGAATTCGACGCTCGAGCCGGAGAGCGACGCGCGCGCCCCTTGGATCGCGAGCAGCTCGTCGTCGCGGCTGCCCTTGCCGATCGCGAGCACGTCGGAGAGCCCGGGGATCTGCTGCGGCGATTTCGCTTCGGCTTCCGCCCCGCGCTTGCCGCTCCCCGAGTTCCCCGTAGAACCCGTATCCCCACCCGTAGGCCGCTCCACTCGCGAGCACGGCATAGCCGGTTTGGGCGGATGCGCCGATGCTGCGCACGCCGGTGAGCCCCGAGACAGCCACCGGCGCATCGCGTTCGGTGCTCGTGCCGTCGCCGAGTTCGCCGGTGGTGTTGTAGCCCCAGGACGCGACCGTGCCGTCGCCGAGCAGCGCGTAGCCCGCGTAGTAGCCGGCCGCGATCGCCGTCACGCCTTCGAGCCCGCTGACTTCCACGGGCGTCGTTTGCTTGGGCGCGATCGTGCCGTTCCCGAGCTCCCCGTGGCTACCGAGGCCCCAGGACTTCACCTTTCCATCCGCGAGCAGAGCGTACGCGGTTTCGCAGTTCGCCGCGATCGCGACGACTTCTTCGAGCCCGGCCACTTCCACGGGCGTCGTTTGCGCGCTCGTTTCGGTGCCGTTGCCGAGGTTGCCGCCTCCGCCGTAGCCCCACGCCTCCACCTTGCCGTCGGCGCGCAGCGCGTAGCTCGTGTAGCACCCAGCGGCGACGGCGAGCACCCCTTCGAGGCCGGGGACGAGCGCGGGCGTGAACTGCTCCTTGCTCGCGCCAGAGGTGCCGATCCCGACTTCGCCGTAGGTGTTGTCTCCCCACGCCGCGACCGTCCCGTTGGCGAGTGCCGCGAGCGCGAAGCCGTTGTAGCCGCCGGCGATGTCGGTCGCGGGTGCGGGGAGCGCGAGCACCTCCGGGAAGGTGGGGCTGATTTCTTCGCCGCCGTTTCCGAGCGCGCCGCCGCCCGCCCAGCCGAAGTCCTCGACGACGCCCCCGGCGAGCACCGCGTAGGTGCTGTAGTCGCTGCCGGCGAGGGCCGTTACGGTGGGGCTGAGATACGGGTTGAGGATCGGTTTCGTGACGAATTCCGAGTACGTCCCCGTGCCGCCCTCCGCGTAGTAGTTGTAGCCGGCGAAGTAGAAGCCGCCCGGTTGTGCCCCGCTCGCGCTCGGCGCGAGAATGCCGAGCACCAGCGCGACGGCGGCGACGCCGAGCAGTCGGGAGCGGGCCATGGCGCGCCACCGTACAGCCGGTGGCGGACGGCGCACGAATCAGTCGGCGAGCTCGAGCGGCGGCCCGCCCAGCGCACCCCCTCTCCGGGCGGGAGCCGCGCGAGCGCGTCCGCGAGCCGTCTCGCCGGAAGGCGTCGCGAGCTCGAAGTCGAGCTCCAGCGCGGGAATCAGCACGAAGCGCCGCGCAAGCAGCTGCTCGTGGGGAAGCGTCATGCGCTCATTCGCGAGCTCGAGCTCGCCGAGCATGAGGATGTCGACGTCGATCGCGCCGCGGGCCGTGGCGCGGGCCGCCCGCGGCACGCCCGAGCTCGCGCTCCACCCGCTTCGCGAGGTCGAGGAGCTCGAGCGGATCGAGCTCCGTGCGCGCGAGCAGGCACGCGTTCAGGAAGCTCTCCTGGTCGAGAACCTCGCCGACGGGGTCGGTGTCGTATACCGACGAGCAGGCGAGCACCTCGACGCGCTCGCGCCGCGAGCGCGTCCACCGCCGCCTGCAGATGGGCGCGGCGATCGCCGACGTTCGATCCGAGGCCGATGAGCGCGGTGCGGCGCGGACTCGGCGAGCCGCTCACTCCGCTTCCTGCCATACCTCCACGGAGACGCTCTCGACCGCGAGCGGTATCGGCGGCTCGGGCTTCGTCGCCTTCACCCACACGCCTTCGAGCTCGTACTCCGAGACGAGCCGCTCCGCGATCGTCGCGCAGAGGCGCTCGAGCGTGTGGTGCGAGCGCTGCTGGGCAACGAGCGCGACGAGCTGGCAGACCTCGGCGTAGTCGATCGTGTCCTCGAGGCGGTCCGTCGCGGTCGCGTCGGCTTCGCCGAGGTCGAGCCGCAGGTCGAGGACGAGCCGCTGGCCGACCTCGCGCTCCGCTGCGCTCGCGCCGTGGTGCGTGTAGAGCGAGAGGCCGGTGATCTCGATCGTGACCGACTCGAGCCCTTCCTCATCCTCCTCGCGCTCGGACTCGAGCTCCTCGTGAGCGGAGAGCCCTTCGTCGAAGGCGCCGTTTCCGTCGCCGTTCTGCTCGCCGTCGCGTTCCTCGGGCGACTCTCTCCGGCCCCCCTGCCCGGCCCCTCGGTCATGCCGCCAACGTAGCAGCCGCCACCGCGAGGGCGTCTCGAACCGGCGCCACGTCGTGGACGCGGAAGACGCGCGCGCCGCGCTCGTATGCGAGCACGTTCGTCGCGAGCGTGCCGGGGAGCCGCTGCTCGACGCCGACGGGCTCCTGCAACCCCGCGGCCTGCGCGGCGATGCGGCCGAGAAAGCTCTTGCGCGAGGTGCCGACGACCACGGGCCGCCCGATCGCCGACGATCTCGTCGAGGCGGCGCAAGAGCTCGAGGTTGTGCGCGGGCGTCTTGCCGAAGCCGATCCCGGGATCGAGCAGCACGCGCTCCTCGCTGATGCCCGCGCCCACCGCGAACCGCAAGCGCTCCTCCAGGAACGCCCTTGACGTCGTCGACGACATCGCCGTAGCGGGATTCGCGTTGCATCGTGCGCGGCTCGCCGCGCATGTGCATGAGACAGCACTCCGCGCCGCTCTCGGCGACGACCGCCGCCATCTCGGGATCGCCGCGCAACGCGGTGACGTCATTGACGACGCTGCGCGCCCGCGCGCAGCGCGGCGCGCGCGACGGCGGACTTCGAGGTGTCGATCGAGATCAA
Source organism: uncultured bacterium (assembly GCA_963768005.1). Taxonomy (GTDB): domain Bacteria; phylum Actinomycetota; class Thermoleophilia; order Solirubrobacterales; family Solirubrobacteraceae; genus Palsa-744. Next base: position 3,184 of record CAVYGD010000003.1, on the reverse strand, counting down.
GTGCTCGGTCCCTGCCTCGGCCGCATCTCGATCGCCCAGCCCGAACACCTCCGCGAGACCCTCGATCACGGGCAGCACGCGGCGCTGCTCCTCCTCCGCGTCCACGGGCTCGGCGCCTGGCCGCGTGGACTCTCCGCCGACGTCGACTATCGCCGCGCCCTCGGCTTAGCGAGCACCAAGGCCGTGCGCGACGGCGGCGCACGGCGCGAGGAAGCGCCCGCCGTCGGAGAACGAGTCGGGCGTCGCGTTGAGCACGCCCATGATGCGGAGCTCGGCGCTCGTGGCTATGCGAGGCCCGGCGGATCGGGCTCGTCTGCGCGCATCTCGGCGGTGCCGCCGGCGAGCCCGGCACGGGGCAGCGGACGCGGCATGTCGCGCTCGCGGCGGCGCGAGGGCCGCAGGCGGCGCGGGAAGCGGCGAGGCGGCGGCGTGCTCTCCTCGGGGCCGAAGACCTCATCCTCGCCCTTGCCTTCGAGCAGCGCCTCGAACTCCTCCTTCTCGATCGTCTCGCGCTTGACGAGGATCTCGGAGATCGTGTCGAGGCGCTGGCGGTGTTCCTTCAGGATGCTCGTCGCGCGCGTGTGCGCGGCCTCGACGATACGGCGCACCTCGTCGTCGATCTGACGGGCGATCTCGTTCGAGTAATCGGGCTCGGTGGAGAACTCGCGGCCGAGGAAGGGCTGGCTGTGGTCGTGCCCGAAGACGCGCGGGCCGAGCTTCTCGCTCATGCCGAAGCGCATCACCATCTGCTTCGCCGTCTGCGTCACCTTCTCGAGGTCGTTCGACGCTCCGCTCGTGACTTCGCCGAAGACGATCTCCTCGGCGGCACGGCCGCCGAGCGTCATCGCCATCGTGTCGTTGAGCTCCGCGCGCGTCGTGAGGAAGCGGTCCTCCTGCGGCAGCGAGATCGTGTAGCCGAGCGCCTGCCCGCGCGAGATCACGGAGATCTTGTGCACGGGGTCGGCGTACTCGAGGTAGTGGCCGACGATCGCGTGGCCCATCTCGTGGTACGCCGTAATCGCGCGCTCCTTCTCGCTCATCACGCGCGTCTTGCGCTCGGGGCCGGCGATCACGCGGAGGATGCCCTCCTCGAGCTCGGATCTGCGTGATCTCGCGCTTGCCGATGCGCGCCGCGAGCAGCGCGGCCTCGTTGATGAGGTTCGAGAGGTCGGCGCCGGTGAAGCCGGGCGTCTGGCCCGCGAGCGCGTCGATGTTGATTTCGCGCGCGAGCGGCTTGCCGCGCGTGTGCACCTCGAGGATCTTCACGCGGCCCTTGCGATCGGGGCGATCGACTGCGATCTGGCGGTCGAAGCGCCCGGGGCGCAGCAGCGCCGGGTCGAGGATGTCGGGCCGGTTCGTCGCGGCGATCATGATGATGTTGTCCTTCGCCTCGAAGCCGTCCATCTCGACGAGCAGCTGGTTGAGCGTCTGCTCGCGCTCGTCGTGGCCGCCGCCGAGCCCGGCGCCGCGGTGGCGTCCGACGGCGTCGATCTCGTCCATGAAGATGATGCAGGGCGAGTTCTGCTTCGCCTGCTCGAAGAGGTCGCGCACGCGCGAGGCGCCGACGCCGACGAACATCTCGACGAAGTCCGAGCCGGAGATCGAGAAGAACGGCACGCCGGCCTCCCCGGCTACCGCGCGTGCGAGCAGTGTCTTGCCGGTGCCGGGCGGCCCGTAGAGCAGACGCCCGTCGGGATTCGCGCCCCGAGCGCCTGGAACTTCTTCGGGTTCTCGAGGAATTCCTTGATCTCGTGGAGCTCCTCGACCGCCTCGTCGACGCCCGCGACGTCGCGGAACGTGATCTTCGGCGAGTCCGCCGAGAGCCGCTTCGCGCGCGACTTGCCGAACGACATCACCTTCGCGCCGCCGCCCTGAACCTGGTTGAGGATGAAGATCCACAGCCCGAGGAAGAGGACGAACGGCAGGAAGTACTCGAGCATCGGCCAGCAGCGTGCTGCTCTTGTTGCGTCTCGATGTTGAAGCCGACGCTGTACTTGTTGACCTCGCTCTTCGAGTTTCGGCAGCGAGCTCCGCGACGTAGCCGATTTCGTACTTTTCGCCGTGCTTGGCGCGCTTGACTTCGAGCACTTGGCCCTTCGGCTTGACGACGACCGGGCGACTTCGCCCTTCGGGAATTTCTTCGGTGACGAGCTTCTGGTAGCTGTGCGGCGGGCCCGGGGAGCCGGACGGGATCAGCCTCGAAGCGAAGAACGCGAGGATGATCACGATGATGATCGGGAAGAGTGCGTTCCTGAAACGGCCCATTGGTGGCTTCTCTCGTCAGATGAGGCGATACCCGCCGTCGGCCTCGCGACGGGCGCTGCACCCGCAAAATCCGGCCCGTCGCCAAGTGTCATCGGCAACAACTGATCCTCCCCGCAGCCTACCACGGGGTTGGTGGCCGTCCGGCCGGTCTGAGACTCGCTCGCGACCCACTTTTACCCCGCCGAGCGTAGCGACGAACGGCAGGTTCCGATGGCGCTCGCCGTGGTCGAGGCCGTAGCCGACTACGAACGTGTCGGGGATCTCGAAGCCGACGTAGCGGATCGGCAGGTCGACCTCGCGCCGCGTCAGGCTTCGTGAGCAGCGCGCACACGCCGAGCGAGCGCGGGCCGCGCGAGCCGAGGTTGCGCAGCAGATACTGGAGCGTGAGCCCGGAGTCGACGATGTCCTCGACGATCAGCACGTCGCGCCCCTCGATCGCCGCGTCGAGGTCCTTGAGGATGCGTACGACGCCGGAAGAGTCTGTCGCCGAGCCATACGACGCGACCGCCATGAAGTCGACCTCGACGGGGACTTCGATCGCGCGCATGAGGTCGGCGAGGAAGAAGACGGCGCCCTTGAGCACGCCCGACGAGCAGCAGCGGCCCCTCGGCATAGTCGCGCGAGATCTCCTCGCCCGAGCTCGCGCACGCGGCCCTCGCAGCTGCTCGGCGCTGACGAGCACCTCTCCGATCCCCCCATCACTCTCGCTCGCGTTGCACGGCGGACTCTGAAGCACTCACGTCCATGGAGTCTAAGAGCGCGGCCGTCAGTCCCGCGGCTCGAGCCTGTCATGTGAGGACGCCGTGCTCGAGCACCGCGCAGGCGAGCGCGCCGACGTGCAGCTCGGCACGCCCACCGCCCTCGCGCGCGAGCGCGACGATCTCTCGCGACCCGCTCGCCCGCTTGCGGCACGAAGCGG
>CAVYGD010000002.1:0-452588 GCA_963768005.1 uncultured bacterium | reverse complement strand
GGCGACCGTCTCGCCGAGATCGACTGGGACGCCGTCCACGCTGAGCGTCATGCCACCGAGGAAGAGCACGTTGAGGCCCGTCGCGGTGACGATGATGTCAGCGTCCAGCTTCGTACCCGAGGCAAGCTCGACGCCGCGCTCGCTGAAGGTCTCGATCTCGTCGGTGACGATCGCGGCCTTGCCAGCGGAGATCGACTTGAAGAGGTCGCCGTCGGGGACGAGACAGAGGCGCTGGTCCCACGGCTTGTAGCGCGGAGTGAGATGCGTGTCGACGTCGTAGCCCTCGGGAAGCTGGCCGCGGGCGAGGCGACGGATGAGGCGCGCCATCATGCCGGGCGCACGCCGGCAGAGATTGAAGTTGAGCATCGTGAGCAGCACGTTCTTCCAGCGCACGAGTGAGTATGCGCGCGCCGGTGACAGCCGGCGCCGGAGCGCGGTGGCGATCGGGTCAATGCCGGGAATCGAGAGGATGTAGGTGGGCGAGCGCTGGAGCATCGTCACTTCTGCGCCGAGCTCGGCAAGGGCGGGGACGAGCGTGACGGCCGTCGCGCCGCTCCCGATCACGACCACGCGCTTGCCGGCGCAGTCGAGGTCCGCGGGCCAGTGCTGCGGGTGGACGATCTCGCCGCCGAAGCGCTCACTGCCCGCAAATCGCGGGCTGTAGCCCTCGTCGTAGCGGTAGTAGCCGGTGCACGCGAAGAGCAGGCCGCACGTGAACCGCACGTGCTCTCCGCTGTTTACGTCGAGCGCTTCGACGGTCCACCGCGCGTCGCTCGGCGACCAGTCGGCGCGCAGCGCACGATGCCCGAAACGGATATGCCGCTCCACGCCGTGCTCGCGGGCGGTCGTGCGGATGTAGCGCAGGATCGAGGGGCCGTCGGCGATCGCTTTCGCCTCTTCCCATGGCCGGAAGGCGTAGCCGAGGGTGAACATGTCCGAATCCGAGCGGATGCCCGGATAACGAAAGAGGTCCCATGTGCCGCCGATCGAGTCGCGCGCCTCGAGGATCGCGTAGGCTCTTCTCGGGGCAGTGCTCTCGGAGGTGGCAGGCGGCACCCACGCCCGAGAGTCCGGCGCCGAGGATCAGCACGTCCACGTGCTGGACGCCGCTCGACGCGGCGGTGCTCACCACGCCAGGACCCCAGTTGCCAGCGGGCTCGTCCATCGCATAATGAACGTTATCAACACATCGTCAGGCGAGCAAACAAGTCGTCGAGGAGGTGCCGGCCGGGGCGGCTCCGCGGCCGTCAGCTCACTCGCCGATGACTCGCCGGTAGGTAGAGGCGATCGGGCCGAGCACAAGCGCGCGGGGGCTGTGCTTCGACGCGAACGCGAGCGTACGCAAGGCTGCGCCGGGGACGACGACGGTCCTGCCGCGCTCGGCGCCCTCGATTCCCGCGCGCGCGACATCCGCGGGTGAGGCCCAGATGAACGAGGGACCCATCTCGTCCATCGTGCGCTTGAAGCGCGCGACCTCCACGAACTCCGTTGCGACGGGCCCCGGGCAGAGCGCGGTGACGCTCACGCCCGCGTCCTCGGACCTCGGCGGCGAGCGCTTCCGAGAAGCTCAGCACGAACGCCTTCGTCGCGGCATAGGTGGCCTGTGCGGGAATCGGCTGAAACGCTGCCATCGACGCGACGTTGATGATCGGCGCCGCGGCCGCGCTCCACGATCGCGGGCAGGAACGCGCCGGTGAGCTCGACGAGCGCCTCGATGTTCACGCGCACCATCCCCACCTGCTCGGCGGGGTGCTCGTGCACGTCGCCGACATACGCGAAGCCCGCGTTGTTCACGAGCGTCTCGACCGAGCGGCCAGCTCGCCGCGACGTCGTCGAGTAGGCGGCGGCGCGCCGCCGGGTCGGCGAGATCGCACGGGGCGAAGTCGACTTGCACGCCGGAGCTGCGCCGGATCTCGTCCGCAAGGCGCTCGAGCCGCTCCGCGCGCCGCGCGACCAGGAAGAGGTTGTGCCCGCGAACGCCTAGCTGGCGCGCAAACTCGGCTGCCGATGCCGGAGGACGCCCCCGTCACCAGGCACGATGAGCTGGGGGTGGGAGAGGGGAGAGGCATCGCGCGAATTCAGATGGAGGGCCGTCGCCGCCGCCCGCGATGCCCGGGGAGGAGAGCGGGGCTACGGGCGGCGAGGCGACGACCCCAGCCGTCGCTTGCAGGTCGCGCGCGACGGGAGTTGCTACCGCCGGGCCGGAGGCAATGGCTGTCGGCTCTGGCAGTCTAGTCCGCGATTCGACGCCATGTCAAGCCGACCAACGGGATGTTTCCACCCCAAGTAGCGGGGTTTTCGAGGGTCGAGCGAGCCCCACTCGTGGACGCTTTTGCGGCTGCGTGGCGGCCGGAATCGCCTTTTTGCGGGGAAATGACGCACCGCGGTCAAGCGCTCGACACGCGGGCACGATGAGTCTCTGGAGGGCTGGCTGAGGCCTTCAATTTGAGCGTTTCAACAAAGAGCACGCGAACCGCCAGATCGGCGCGCAGTACGCGACGCGGGACCTCGCACGCCCGCGGTGCGCTCGCAGCCGCGGACGATCCCGCCGGCGGGCTGGAGAGGGCCCTCGATCACTCCCGCTCGTCGATCCTGCGTGTGACGCCGTTGCTCGCGGCCACCGTCGAGGGCGTGATCGCAAGCTGGAGCGAGTGCCGCCGAGCGGCTTTTCGGATACCCGCGCGCGGAGGTCGTCGGCCAGCCGCTCCGCGTCCTCTGGCCCTCCGGATGCAGCCGCAGCTCGAGGTCGAAGTGACCGAGGCCGCGCTCGCTCGCGCGCTCGCGGGCGAAGGTGGAGCTCCGATCGACGCACAGGCGGTGGCGAAGGACGGGCGCACGCTCGCCGTAAGAGTCACCGTGGCGCCCGTGCGAGCATCCGACGGCGAGGCCCTCGGGAGCGCCCTGCTCTTCCGCGAGGCCGGATTCGAGACAACGTCGAGGCGAAGCTCGATTCAAGCGAAGAGACGCAGCTCGCGGTGCTCTCCGCGCTCCACGACGCGGTCGTCGTGCAGGACCACTCGGGACGCGTGATCGCGACCAACGAGCGCGCGCGGCACATGCTTGGCCTTGCCGACGACGCCGCCCGGCCGATCGGCCGACCGTGCGCTCGCGTCGTTCATCTACGAGGACGGCTCACCGGTGCCGCGCGAGGAGCTGCCGACGATGGCGAGCCTGCGGACCGGCGAGCCGCAGCACGAGCTCGTCATGGGCCTGCGCGAGCCCGACGGGCATGTCGCGATGGTTCGCTGTCAACAGCGTCGCCGTGAGCCGCCAAGGCGAGGAGCGAGCCCTACGCGGCGGCGGGCGCCTTCACGGACGTCACCGAGTCCCGGCAGACCTCGCAGGAACTGAGCGCCGCGCGTCTCGAGGACCTCAAGCGCCTCGCGCTCGTCTCGGAGTACCGCAACGACGAGACGCACCGCCACACCGAACGCGTTGCGCGCAGCACGGCGCTGCTCGCGATGGAGCTCGGCCTCGAGCGCGAGCTCGCGTGGACGATCGCACGCGCGGCGCCGCTGCACGACGTCGGCAAGGTTGGGATCCCCGACAGCGTCCTGCTCAAGCCGGGCAAGCTCACGCCGCGAGGAGTTCGAGGTGATGAAGACCCACACCTCGATCGGCGGGCGAATCCTCGGCGAGAGCGACTTCGCGGTGCTCCGGATGGGCAGGGAGATCGCGCTCACGCACCACGAGCGCTGGGACGGCCGCGGCTACCCGGCGGGGCTGAGTGCCGAGGAGATCCCGATCTCGGGCACGGATCGTCGCGGTGACCGACGCCTTCGACGCGATGACGCATCCGCGCCCTTACAAGGATGCGATCTCGATCCAGGAGGCGCTCGCGGAGCTCAAGCGCTGCAGCGGGACGCAGTTCGACCCGGCGATCGTCGACGCTTTCATGGCGCTCGACCACGCCACGCTCGTCGACCAGCTCTGAGCCGCTCTGATGGGTCGCACCCCGCCGGTACTCGCCTCAGCGCTTGGGTGCGCGACTAGGTCCGGACCGCGAGCGCGAGCGTCACGGTTCCGAAGTGCTCTCCTGCCTTGAAGGTGCTCACGCCGAGGGCGCTGTTTAGCGTCGTCGCCGCCTGCGAGGTGAGTATGAGCTCGATCTCGCGGCCGAAGAGCGTGCCGTTCGTGCCAGTTGCATGCGTGAGGAAGCTGAGGTTGAGTTCGAAGATCGCGCGACGCTGCCCCGCGAGCAGCGCTGTGAGCTGCTTCGTGGAAGTGTCGACGATCGGGCTCGTGAGCGTGACGGCGCGGCCGTCGTGACTGAACTTCACGCCCCCGGTGCCTTCGACCGTCCCGCTCAGCGTCGCGGCGACGACATGGCCGCTGCTGACCGGGAAGACCCACGTCGTGTGGGCGGTCGCGGGGGCGACTGCGCTGACGGTGATTTCGTCGTGCTTCAGCGCTTCGGAGGTTTCAGGCGTAAGCGCGACTGTCGTGCTCGTGCCCACCACCGCGACGCCCGCGGCGCTCGTCGTCGTGGTCGTGCTCGAGGTGCTGCTGCTACCGCAAGCCGCCAGCCCGAGGGCGGCGAGCACGAGCGGCGCGACGAGGTGGGAACGTCCACGGATCGAAGGCACTTGAGATCCTCCTTTGGTCGTTGCGGTCCGGCGTCGGCCGATCCTACGCTCAGCTCGCGGAGCTTTGACGTCCGGCCCGGGGCGGCGCCGGCGCGACGGGCTGCTCGCTGAGCAGCCCGTCGGCGTTCCTTCGTCTCGTCTGCAGCGCGCGCGGGCCGCGAGGCCCGGGCGCTACGCGTGTTCTGGCTCGGGCCCCTTCGCCAACTGGTAGATCACGATCACCGAGAGCGCGAACACGCAGATCGACCAGAACGGCAGCACGCGGATGTCGAGCAGCGAATCGATCGCTACGAGCCCTGCCGCGAGGATGCCGATCCAGCGCCCGAACTCGCCTCCGGCGAACAGCGAGAACGCGGCGAGGATCTCGAGCACGCCGAGGATCAACGTGATCCAGCCCCAGGTGTTGAGGCTGCTGAAGATGTAATGCGCCCCGGTTTCAGTGATGAAGTGCGATTCAGAGATCGCGGCGATGCCCCAAATGATGTTGAGCACCCCGCTGATCATCAGCAAGATCCCCGCGAAGACCCACCAGCCCGAAATTCTGTCCGCGTTGTCCACTGCGACCTCCTCGTGTTTGGCTTGTTGCTGCAGTCGTTGCAAGTATCGCCGTCTGTACAGACACCTACCTGACACAGAGGCAGACGGGTGCCGGCGCCTTGCGTGGCCCAACGGACGACTCGTTGATCGTGCTCCAGGAGCGCCGCGGGCGCCTCACCCTGATCGGATGATGTTGCGAGGAGCTCCTACGCGTCCCTGCGGCTCGCGCGTCGCTCCTGCCGCCGCTGGCGAATCATCCGCCGCCCGATCGTGTCTGAGACCGCGGTGCAAGCCCAGATGATGAGCGTCGCGAGCACGTAGGTGCTCGCGCCATGGATCGTGATGCCGCTGACGACGAAGTTGACGATCGCGAGCGCGACGATCGTCGAGGCCAGCGCGAGCAGGCCAGCGAGCGCGATCGAGGGTTGCCGAATGAGCACGCGCAGCGCCATGAACTGCACGCCGAGGTGGATGACCCAGAAGAGCAGCGTCGCCTCGACGAAGCCCTCGGCGCCGATCGAGAATCCGCTGAGCGCCGCAGTGGCGACGAGCAGGCCGATCGCGATCCCCGCCAGCGACGTGCCGATCCTGATGCCCCAGCGGACGAGCACCGGCGCAGTCTACCTGCACGCGGCTCGCGCAGCGCTCGCGGATTTACCGCATGCGCCTGGGGCCAACGGCGACGCACGCGATAGCCTTCGCGAGCGCGCCGCGTGCGCCGAGTCGCGACCCGGAATTCACCAATCAGGAGGCTGCCATGAATCCCAACAGCAACGAGGACCTCGCCCTCGGTCCGGTCGACATCGTGGTGATCGGCTACTCGTCCGACGCGCCGCAGACGGGCTCGGCGATCCCGATCTTCATCGACCTCGTGGACCGCGGCGTGATTCGCGTGCTCGACGTCAGAGGCGTGCGCCGGGAGGCGGACGGCTCCTTCTCGGCCTTTGATATCAGCGACGTGACGGCCGCCGGCCTCCCGGATTTCCTGGCCTTTGAAGGCGCGCAGACCGGCCTCATAGGTGACGATGACCTCCGCGTGGCGGTAGAAGCGATGGAGCCCGGGTCAGCCGCCGTGCTGATCTGCTTCGAGAACAGCTGGGCGGCGCCGTTTGTCACGGAGGTGCGTCGCAACGGCGGCGAAGTGCTCGCCTTCGAGCGCGTTGCCGCGCAGGACCTGATCGACGCGATCGAGGCGCTGGACGCGACACAGTCGCCGGCGTGAGAAGGAAAGGAGAGTTCACATGCCATTACTCAGAAGGGTGGCCCGCACCGCTGTGATCGCGGGCACGGCCACCCACGTCTCCAACAACGTCAGCCGCCGCCAACAGTCACGCTGGCAGCAACAGGAAGCGCAGGGGATCGCCGAACCGCCCGCCCCGGCGGCTCCGCCCGAAGCTGACCCGGTTGAGCACCTCAAGCAGCTCGCCGAACTGCACGACCAGGGCATCCTGACCGACGAGGAGTTCGCCGCCCAGAAGGCGAAGCTCCTCGGCTAGGCGGCTAGCCGGACGGCCGCAGGACCGTAGAGCCGCCGCGGCGGCGAGGAGGTGAACGTGGCGGCGCGACGGGCGAGCGCGTCGGGAATGGTCCTGTTGACGCTGTGCTCGGGGCAGTTTCTGATGATGCTCGACACGTCGGTGATGAACGTGTCGATGGCCACCGTGGCCAAGGACATCGGTACGACGATCACCGGGATCCAGACGGCGATCACGCTTTACACGCTCGTGATGGCGGCGCTGATGGTGACGGGTGGCAAGATCGGCCAGATGCTCGGGCCCAAGCGCGCCTTTGCGATCGGCTGCGTGATCTATGGCGCCGGCTCGGGCCTGACAGCGCTCTCACCGAACCTCGCGGTGCTGCTCGTGGGTTGGTCGTGTCTCGAGGGCATCGGCGCCTGCTTCATCCTGCCCGCGATCGTCGCGCTCGTGGCGCTCAACTTCGGCCTGGACGAACGTCCGCGCGCGTACGGCCTCGTCGCCTCAGCGGCGGCGATCGCGATCGCGGTCGGCCCGATCGTCGGCGGCGCATTCACGAGCTATCTCTCCTGGCGCTACGTCTTCGCGGGGGAGGTCCTGATCGTCGTGGCGATCCTCGCCCTCACACGCCGCCTGGAGGACGAGCAGCGGCCGGCGCGAGGGCAGCGTCTCGACTGGGCGGGAACCGCGCTCTCTGCGCTGGGCCTCGCGCTGATCGTGTTCGGCATCCTGCGCTCGGGTACGTGGGGTTTCGTCAAGCCCAAGCCGGGAGCGCCCGACTGGATCGGCCTGTCGCCAACGATCTGGCTGCTGCTCGCGGGCGGCGTCGTGCTGCGCCTGTTCGCGAGCTGGCAGCGTCGCCTGGTAGCCCGCGGCGCCGAGCCCCTGATCGATCCAGCGATCTTGCGCATCCGGCAGCTTCGCGACGGCACTGACATCGTTCTTCTTCCAGTACTTCACGCAGGGGGGCCTCTTCTTCGCGATACCGCTGTTCCTCTCGGTGGCGATAGGGCTCTCCGCGATCGAAACCGGCGTGCGGCTGCTGCCACTTTCGATCGCCCTGCTGCTCGCGGCCGCGGGCGTGCCGCGGTTCTTCCCGAGCGCCTCCCCGCGGCGCGTATGCGAGATCGGGTTCTTGACGTTGTTCGCCGGTGCTCGTGATCCTCGTCGCCTCGCTCGACGCCGGCGCGGGGCCGCAGATCGTGACGTGGCCGCTGATCCTTGCCGGTCTCGGGGTGGGCGCGCTCGCGTCGCAGCTCGGAAGCGTGACCGTCTCCGCTGTGCCCGACGACCAGAGCGAGGAGGTGGGGGGCCTTCAGAACACGCTCACAAACCTCGGAATCTCCGTCGGCACGGCCCTCACCGGCGCGCTCGTGACCGCCGCGCTCACGAGCTCGTTCCTAACCGGCGTGCAGCAGAACCCGGCGATCCCGGCGCAGGTCAAGTCGGAGGCGAGCACCAAGCTCGCCGGCGGCGCCCCGTTCATCTCCGACAACGATCTGAGGGCTGCGCTTGCAAAGGCGAACGTGCCGCCGGAAGCGGCAAACGCGATCGTCGAAGAGAACGAGCGCGCTCGTCTTGCCGGTTTGCGGACCGCGATCGCCGTGCTGGCGCTCGTCGTTCTCGTCGCGTTGTTCTTCAGCCGCCGCCTTCCAAACGTGCAGCCAGGGTCCGCTCAGCGAGCGCGGGAGCCCGCCGCGCCAACGTCCGCTGTCGCCTAGCCCGCGGCCGCGCCGAGGTTCGCGGAGATCTGGTCGATCGCGGTCTGCTCTGCCTCGCTCACGCTCGTATCGCCCTCTCGATGTGCGTTTGCGACCTTCGTCGCGAGCGTTAGCACGAAGCTCCTGTAGCCCTCCACCTCGTCGGGCGCGGCCTTCTGTTCGAGCAGCTCGACGGCGTCGTGCAGGTGCTTGAGTCCCTGCTCGCGCAGTTCCTCCGGCGAGTGGTAGCGCGTGTGATCCATGTCTGGCTTCGCGGCGACGATCTCGTCGACCAGCTCGCTGCCGCCATGCTCCTGGCGCGCTTCGACGTACGCCTTCGCGATCGCGTAGGTTCTCGCGGAACGTGCCGCCGCGTTGCGCGGTGATCACGATCATCCCCGCCGTGGGCGGTCCGTGCAGCACGAGCTCCCACTCCTGTGGCGTGAAGTCTGCCTTCCCAGTCATGCCTTGCTCCTTCCGGGATTGATGAGTTTGAACGCGATGCCTACACGAGAAAGCTTTCAGCCGTCGCCTGAGCCCGCAAACGCCGCCGCCGCCCCGCGGTGGCTCAGGCCCGCGTCGCGAGTTCGAAGACCCCCACCCCAAGGAGGTACACGCCGAGGGTGGCGCTCGCAACCACGAGCATCCGCCGCCCGTGTGCGCGGAACCAACCGTTGATCGCCTCTAGCGTCCTTACCGCGCGCGCCGGAAAGGCGATCAGCATCAGCATCGGCAGCTCGATCAGCCAGAGCATGATCAGGAGGATCTCCACGAGGTAGATCAGCTTCTGACCCGAGGAGGCGTGTACGTCGGCAATCGCCTTCACCGCCCCCACGAAGATCGGCGAAGGGACGACATACAGAATCACGCCGAGGAGGACCACGAGCGAACGGCTCTGGAGATAGCGGTCGGTTCGCGAGGGTCCCGCGCGCGGGGGTGGCGATGTGCGGCTTCCGCGTCGAAGGCGAGCTGCGATGAGTAGCAGCGCGCATCCGGCCACGACAAAGAGCGCTGCGGTTGGAGTCACGACCTGTCCGTGGGCGACCTCCACTTCTACGAACAGGAAGAGCATCAGCGCGCCGGTGCTGAGCACAGTGCAGTACGCGGCAGCGACGAACAAGGCGACCCGGCGCCGCACCTCGACGCCGCGTCCGAGCGCGATCACCGCGGCAAGTGCAGGTGGGTATATGGACGCCGCGAGCGCAAGCGAGACGGCCTCACTCGGCATGCATCACCCGATTGGGATGAGTCGCACCGGCCACAGACGCAAGAGAATGCCGGCACGAGCTGTCGAATAACACGCGAGCCGCGCGGCGCTGAGCTCGCGACCCCGTGGTGAGTAAAGAAAGCGAGGCCACATTGCACCGACGTCGCCACCCACTCGTCTTCGCCTCGGTCGTCTCGATCGTGTGGGGCAGCGCGATCATCGCCGCCGTCGGCGCACCGGGTGCCGCAGCCGTGACTACCTCAACGAGCGGGACCGAATCCGCCCACACCGTCACCGTCACCGAACCGGCCAAGACCGTAGAGCACACGAAGACCGTGACCCAGTCCGCGAAGACCGTTTCGCAAACGAACACGGTCACGCACACGGTCCATGGAGCGGCGCCGGTCGCCACCGCCACCTCGAGCGCCGCGGCTCCTCCTGCGGGGGCGGCCCCAGCCGGGGGCGCGACCGGTGCGACCGCTTCCCACAGCGGCTCGGAATCAGAATCGAGCGGTCTGCCGTGGTGGGCGTGGGTTCTGATCGGCCTCGGCGTCGTCGGCGCCGGATTGGGGGGTTACTACTACCGCGATCGCCAGGATGCGAAGCCAGAAGGCCCCGAGGGTCCTGCCGGCCCCCCTGAGCGAGGTGCGCCGCCTCCACCCGGGACTCCGTCAGCGCCACCGTCGGGTGGGTGATTCGTGAGCGCTCCCGCGATCACACCGGAGGCGGTCCCTATCAGCGCGCCCGCGACCACGTCCGAGGGGTAGTGAACGCCGGTGTGCACGCGCGAGTAGGCGACGGCGCCTGCCAGCGGTACGAGCACGGGTGCGAGCACAGGCAGCTCGGCGCTCGCGCCCGTGGCGAACGCGAATGCGGAGGCGCTGTGACCGGACGGAAACGAGGTCGAGCGCGGCATGCGGATCAGCGTCGGTGCGCTCCGCCGGCGTGGGCGGCGGCGGCGCACGAGGAGCTTGGCTGGGCCGTTTGCCACCGCCGCCGCGATCGCGAGCGCGATGGTCCCGCGAACAGCGGCCTGCCGGCCACGGCGGCCGCCGCACAGCGCAAGTGCGGCCGCGATCACGAGCCACAGGCGCGAGTAGTTCGCCGAGCTCGTGATCGCGACAAGGGCGCGGTCGGCTCGGGGCGATCGAGCCCGTAGCGAGCGTCTCATCAGACCCCGGTCGAGACGGCGAGCACGGTCCCGCAGCGGTCGACGACGCGCCGCTTTCATCGGCCGGCCGCCACACGCAGCAGTCCACCGAGATTCGGGCGCGTGAGCGCCACGGCACGCGCCGCGGGTGCGAGGCCGGCAGCGCGGGGGAGGCGGACGCGAAGGGCGCCGGGCATCGACGCGAAGCGCAGGGGCGGATCGAGCACGAGCGCCTCGCCGTCGAGCCCGACCTCGACCGGGCCGGTGGAGCGGACCTCGAACTCGGCAGCCGAGAAGGACAGCAGGCCAGAGAAGCGCGCAACCTGGCCCGCCAGCTCGAGGGCGATGAGCTTGGAGACGTCCGCCGCGCTACGCACGCGTGCGGCGACGATGCCCAGCTCGCCGGTGTCGATTCGCTCGCGAGTCCCCGCACCCGCGATCTGGGTTAGCTGGTACGGGTTGTTCGACACGAGCACAAGGGGCGCATCGTCGCAACGGCTCCCGTCGGGCGCGGTGAACTCGAGGTCGATCGGCGGGGCGTCCGGCCCGAGCAGATCAGGAAGCATGCGCGCCCACGTGTCGCGTTTGGCGTCGCGGTAGGCGTCTGACTGCACGACCTTCGCGTAGACGCCGAGCGACGCGTTGTTCACGAACACGCGGTCGTTGACCCGCGCGAGGTCGATGCGGCGCTCGAGTCCATCGGTGAACGCGTCGAGCGCGCCGACGACGTCATCGCGGTCGAGGCCGAGGTCGAGTGCAAAGTGGTTGCGCGTTCCTGCCGGAACGCACACGTGAGCCACGCCATGCCGCGCGACAACGGTTGCGACGAGCGCCTGCGAGCCGTCTCCGCCCGCCATGCCCACGGCTCGCGCGCCGCGAGCGATCGCGCCCTCGGCGAGGCCGAGGAGGTCGTCTCCGGCGTGCAGCACGATCGGCTCGATTCCGCGCCGCTGTGCCTCGCCGACGAGATCGAAGCGCTCGGCCTTGCCGCCGCCGGATTTCAGATTGATGATCAGCGCCGCCTTTTCGGTGTCGCCCACGGCCAGGTGCGGAGCGTCCACTCGCCGGGCAGCCGCGTGTCCGGTCCGTCCCATCGCGTAGCGAGCGGCGCCGCCGAAGAGCGCTAGCAGTGCCAGCAGCGCCAGCAGCACCAGCGTCCCCTGCCAGTTCGTCACGAGCACGGCGATGAGCCCACCGCCGGCCAACGCCGCGAGCGCGGCGCCGAGCGATCTGGCCACGCCGCGGCGAGTCAGCGCGAACCAGATCGCAGCGCTCGTGAGCAGCACGAGGGCGACCGCGAGCAGCGCGATCGCGAAGTCACCCCGCAGCGCGACCGCGGCGATCGCGACCATCGCGACGGGTGCGGCGAGCGCCGCGAGCGCGGCCGCGCGCTGGGGCCAAGTGGGCTTCACGGCATGAGCTCGCGGCGGATCGACGCGTCGTTCTGCACCTTCGAGCCATCTTCTCAGGCCTCTGTCCAGTGCGTCATTTGGGGGTGCCCGGCTCGGCGCCGGCTCAAGTTTTCAACGCGAGCCTCCGCGGCCGAAAGGAACCAAGCCGATGGCATGCATACTCGTGCGATGCTGCACGTGAGCCCGGAGGGCTGGGTCGCGACGCTCGTGGTGATCGCCGGCCTGCTCGCCCTCGATCTGGTCGTGCTCGGCGCTCGGGGGCGTGCGGTCAGCCTCCGCGAGGCGGCGGGCTGGTCGCTCTTCTACATCGGCGTCGCGCTCCTCTTCGGCCTCGCGTTCAGCCTGCTCGCGGGCTGGAGCTTCGGCGCGCAGTACTTCACGGGCTACGTGCTGGAGAAGAGCCTCTCGCTCGACAACCTCTTCGTGTTCGTGATCATCATCGGCGCCTTTGCGGTGCCCCCCGCCGAGCAGCCCAAGGCGATCACGTTGGGCATCGCGCTCGCGCTCGCGCTGCGCGCAGCGCTGATCGCCGTCGGCGCCGCGCTGCTGAGCGCCTTCTCGGTTACGTTCTTGGTCTTCGGGCTCGTGCTGATCGCCACCGCGGTGCAGCTCTTTCGCCACCGCGACGCGGATCCCGACGTGGGGGAGAACCCACTCGTGGGCGCCGCACGTCGCTTCCTGCCGCTCACGAGCGGCTACGACTCCGGCCGAATCGTCTCGCGACGCGACGGACGCCTCGCCTTCACCCCGCTTTTCCTCGCGCTGATCGCGATCGGCAGCGCAGATGTGATCTTCGCATTCGACTCGATCCCGGCGGTGTTCGGCGTCACCCACCACGCATACATCGTGTTCGCCGCGAACGCGTTTGCGCTGCTCGGCCTGCGCCCGCTCTTCTTT
The DNA here is from genome assembly GCA_963768005.1 of uncultured bacterium. Lineage (GTDB taxonomy): Bacteria > Actinomycetota > Thermoleophilia > Solirubrobacterales > Solirubrobacteraceae > Palsa-744. The sequence continues at coordinate 439,624 of CAVYGD010000002.1, read as the reverse complement.
CTCGTCTCGGGGCTGCTCGACCGGCTGCTCTACATGTCGAGCGGGCTCGCGGCGATCCTCGCGTTCGTCGGCATCAAGCTCGTGCTCGAGTTCGCCCACTCCCAGAACGACTCGATCCCTGAGATCTCGACCGCGGTCTCGCTCGGAGTGATCGTGGCCGTGCTCGGCGTTACGGTGGCGGCGAGCCTGATCGCCTCGAGGCGACAGCCCGCGGCGCGCGCACACGCGGGAACGCTGCGAGAGCACCCCCGGGAGCATCCTCGCGGATCACACGAGATGAGGTCCGTGCCCCATTCACCGGGGGCCGGCCGCAAGGGAGAGTCGGAGCGGATGCAAACCCCCGACACGCGCGAGAAGCGATGAGCACGGGGAGCGGCCTGAGGAAGCGAGCGAGGGGTCAGCCGAGGTGGTAGCTTCGCTTGCACCGATGCTCAAAAGGGTGGACGACTGCTTGCGGATCTTGCTTCGACCGCTCGGCTATCTTGCCTTTGTCCTTGCGCTTCTCGGGCTCTCGGCGGCGGCGAAGATCCTCGGCGAGAATCACGAGCTGGGCTTCTTCTCCGGGCGGCTTGCGCGAATGGTGTGGCGCTACCCGGAGGTTACGCGTCGTGGCGTGCAGGTGGCGTGGCTGGTGTGGGCGCTGCTGCTCGCCGTCGCGATGAGCCCGTTTGACCCGTTTGCCACCCGGTGGGATGAGGCTGCGCTCGTGGCTGTGGGCGCGATCGGGCTGTGGCACCGCCTCTACGGCGGGTCCCGAGCCGAGCGTTGAGATTGGCAAGAGCCTGCTCGAGCCCCACCTCAGCGGGGTCGAGTTCGCGGATCGCCGTTGCGAGACGGTGCTCGGCGAAGTAATCGGGTTCGATGCCGCATGCTTTCGCGATCAGCTCCATCGCCCGCATCGAGGGCTTGTCATGCCCGTTGGCGAGCATGTTGATGTGCGCATGGGTCATGCCGCGACCGTCGAGCTGGCGGGTCGCCTCGGCTAGCTCGCGATAGCTCACCCCGCGCGTCTTCATCAGCACGCGCAGGGCCTCGCCAAACGGCTTGTGACTCGGGGGGAGCTTGGAGCTTGTTCGGGCCATTTCGCGTTCGGCGGCAGACGGCGAGTTGGGCTGGGGCGCGTCTTTGCGCGCGCCCACCGCCCGGTCGATTTGACACCCTAGCACCCTGCCGTTAGGTTTTGCACCTAACGCTGCGGCACCTAACGCTGCGGCTCGAAACCAAGGAGGCCACGCACGGCGTTCGACACGTGCGAGCTCGAGCCCGAGCTCACCACTTGGGGCGCGTCCGAGCGCGTCGCCCCTCAGGGCCGACGGAAGATCTGCGGCAGGGTCAACGGGCGCTCGCGGAGCGCAGCGCCGATCTGTTTGGCGAGCTCAGTGGCGAGCCCGCGTCTGGGCACGGCCGCGTTGAGCGCGCGCAGCCATCGCCGCTTCAGTCCGTAGTTGACCCACCCGCCGCTCAGCTCCACTAGGTCCGCGCGGCGAAGCGCCTCCACCTCCTCGCCACGCGCCAGCTGGCTGCGCAGCTCGTGGTGGCGATCTATCGCTTCCGCACAACGCTCGATACGCGCCGGTGTCCACCCTCGATCGGCGAGGATCTCTCTCGCCAAGGCCGCACCGTCGGCGGTATAGACGCCGCCGCGCGAGACCGTCGGGTACAGCCCGATGTCGTGCAGGATCGACGCGACCGTCAGCACCTCCTCGTCGATCGACCAGCGACAGCTGGCCGCGAGCGCGGCTGCGATGTGCCGCATGCGCAGGCAATGGCGCTCCATCGCACCGCCCGTCTGCTCGGTGGCAGCCCGCAATCGCTCGAGCGCGTCGCGTGCGGCGTCGGTGCTCGCGAGGTCGTCAAAGGAGGGGAATGGGCTGGCCATATACGGTGCCGGATTCGCGCGCGAGCGGTGTCGTGGGCGCTTTCGGGCTTCGACTATTGCGATCAACGATACGCACAGTTACGGTTGTGTTGTCGTGCGAGGCGAGCCGTCCAAGCGGCACAACTGGAAGTTCTGCGGCGTGTTCTCAGAGACGCTGGTAGAGCCACTGAGTGACAGATAGGTGTGCGGGACGGGTAACGGATTTACCCACAACCTAGTTCCACGTTATAGGCCCTTTATCTGTGCGTTGGCTTTACATGATTCCTGACTGTTATCTTCCGACACCTCGCTCGATTGCCGCACGAGACGGCCGCGATGGCACAGCCTGAGCCGCCACTCGATCGCAAGGCTGCGGCTGCGCTCGTAGCGCGCACCGTGGACGACATCGACGCGAGCACTAAAGCAGACCGCGATGCCTTACTCTCGCAACTTCTACACGCCGTTTGGAGAAGCATCTGGGCACAGAACCAATGATGCCCAGGCGCCGGCGAAGGCGCGTCGCCGGCGAGGACGCCGATCCCGGGCGCGAGCGGGCAGCCATGCGGTGCTACGCGCAGGCGCGCGGATGATCGCCGCGCGACGCGCGCGGGATGCCCCTTCCCGTTGCGGCGGGACCGGAGTACAGTCCGGTGTCAATGGGACTCTTCATGGACCGCCACGACCTGCCGAACGCGACCGCGGCCGACCTCGCAGCGGCACACCTGCGCGATCTCGAGGTGCAGGACAGATTCGGCGTGCGCTTCGTCACCTACTGGTTCGAAGAAGACGCCGGCAGCGGCTTCTGCCTCGTCGAGGGACCTGACGCCGAGTCGGTCGAGGCGGCCCATCGCGAGGCGCACGGGATGCTTCCCTCTCAGGTGATCGAGGTCGATGCGGTCTCCGTTCGCGGCTTCTTCGGCCGGCTGAACACGCATCCGCCGGGGGAACCGTACGTGGAGAGCGCCTTCCGGGTGCTTCTCTTCACCGACATCGTCGACTCGACTCGACTCACTCAGGAGCTAGGCGATCGCGCGGCGATGCGGATCGTCCGCGGGCACGACTCGATCGTGCGATCCGCGCTCGCCCAGTTTGGCGGCAGTGAGGTCAAGCACACCGGGGACGGCATCATGGCCGCGTTCGCGTCGGCTTCCCAAGCGGTCGCCTGCGCGACGCACGTCCAGCGGGCAGTGCACGAGCGCAACGCGGCGGAGCAGGACGCACTTCACATGCGCATCGGGGTGGCGGCGGGGGAACCGGTCAGCGAGCAGGACGATCTCTTCGGGGCGGCCGTGCAGCAGGCCGCGCGACTGTGTGCGTGCGCAGAGCCGGATTGCATCGTCGTCTCATCGGGCGTCCAGGATCTCTGCCGCGGCAAGGGAATCCGCTTCTCCCGCGAGGGCGCGGTCGCTGCGAAGGGGTTCGAGGAGCCGATCCCGCACTTCGAGGTTTACTGGCGCGATTGATCGACGCCCACCCGCGGGCGCCAAGCCCGTCAGGTGGCTGGGCGCCTGCGCATCCGGCGCGAGAGCACGAGGCCCATCGTCGAGGCTGCCATGTTGCCCCACGCAGCGAGGGGATTGAGGATCGGGCCGCGTTCGCCGCGACGCATGGCGTAGTGGTGGTTGAGCCCCAGGAGCAGACCGGTTAGTGAGACGAGCTGCAGGTAGTCGGCGTCATCCGGCCGCCGGGCGAGCCGCACGAGCCCGAGCGCGTGAACGGCGTCGAAGATCGCGATCTCGCGCTGGTAGTGCTCGCTGCGCGTCCAGGAGGCCCAGCTCGCCATTCGGCTCGGTGAGATCAGGTGCAGCGCCGAGGAGATGCCAAACGCGCCCGCCGCCGCGGCTGCCATCGCCGATATCGCTCTCGCCTGGCGATCACTGGGCGTCATGCGGGGACTCACTCGGCGAGGAAGCCCCGGAGGCGATCGAGGACGAGCTCGTGCGCCTGCTCGACGATCCAGTGGCCGACGCCGGGGACGTGCTCGAACGTGATGTCGCCCACGTAGCGCTCGTATCCGCGGTGCATCGTGGGCGTGATCACCGGATCCCGCAAGCCCGTCACCCAGCGCACGGGCACCTCGACATGAGCATCCGCATACTCGCCGCGGATCCAGCTCAGCAGCTCCCCCGATTGGAAGGTGCGGTACCACTGCGAGCAGGCATAGGCGCGGGCCGGGTCCTTCAGCCGGCTCAGATAGAGCCTTGCGTCGCGCTCGGGCCACTCGTAGTCGCCGCCCACCCACCTCACGAGCAAGCGCATGTAGCGCTCGTTGGGACTGCCGATCACGCGCGGGCCGAGGCCGGGGAGCAGGAGCGGATATTGGTAGAAGAAGGCGAAGGAATGACGCAGGTTGCGGCCGTCCAGGCGCAGCCACGGCGCGACGGTGTTGAAGCCGGCGAAACCCGCTGCGCGATGGGGATGGCGCAGCAGGATGATGAAGCCGACCAAGCCGCCCCAGTCGTGGGCCGCGATCCAGGTTCGCTCGACGCCGAGTTGATCGAGCACCGAAGCTAGGTCGTCGGCCATCTCGGCTTTCGGGTAACGACCGCGCGGCGCGTCGCTCCAGCCTGCGCCGCGAAGGTCTGGGACGAGGACGCGGTACCCATCCTCGGCCAGCGGGCCGATCAGCCGGTGCCACGCCCACCAATGCTGCGGGAAGCCATGCACGAGCATGATCGCGGAGCCGTCGCGGGGACCCGCGTCGGCGACGTGAATGCCCACACCGCGCGAGGTCGTGACGTAACGATGCTCGACGCCAGGAAGCTCAGGCGGCGGGTCCGAATGCTGCCCCGGCATGGCCCGATCATCGCATACGAAAACTCGGAGACCGTCGGCGGCGCGCCGGCGCTCGCTGGACATGATCCCGGTGATCCGGGTCGCGATTTGAGCCGTAAGAATCGTCACGATGTTTGTATCGGATCGCAGCGCGCGACGCGCGGATCTCCGCGAACTCGCCGACGAGGAGCTGATGGAGCTCGTGAGGCGGGGAGACGCCGGCGCGTTCGAGGTCGTCTTCGACCGCCACGGCGGCATTTCGTTCTCGCTCGCATACCGCATGTGCGGTCGCCGCGCGGTCGCCGAAGAGGTCGTGCAGGAGGCGTTCCTCTCGCTGTGGCGCAGCGGCGCACGCTATGACCGCTTGCGCGGAAGCGTGCGTTCGTGGGTCCTCGCAACCGTCCACAATCGTGCGATCGACGCGCTGCGTCGCGGAGTGGTCAGCGACCGAGACGACATCGACGGCGAGCGCGTCGCCAAGAGCATGGCGGCGTCGGACTGCACCGAGGCCGAGGTCATCCGGCGCGAGGAGGTGAGCGCGCTTCGGGGCGTGCTCGGCGAACTACCCTCCGAGCAGCGGCAAGTGATTGAGCTCGCCTACTTCAGCGGTTTCACGCACACGGAGATCGCACAGATGCTCGAGATCCCGATTGGCACTGTGAAGGGCCGCATGCGCCTTGGACTGACGAAGCTGCGACTCGCGCTCGGCGACTCTGCGGAGGTGACGGTGTGAGGCCCGCTGATCAGATCAGCGGAAAGGGCGACTGCGGAACCGACTTGGCCGCATACGTGCTTGGCGCGCTCGAGCCCGAGGAGGCGCAGGCGCTGCAAAAGCACCTCACGACCTGTGCGGTTTGCCGCGATGAAGTCGCTGCTCTGCAGAGCGTCACCGAGGTGCTGCTGCTGGCCGCTCCGCAGCTCGCGCCGCCGACGAGCCTCAAGCGACGCGTCATGGCGGAGGTCCGCGCCCAGACGAGGGCCCCGCGCAGCGGCGTGCGCGTCGCCGGCCGCGCTTCTCGTTGACGCGCCCCGCCTTCGCGCTCGCCGGCGCAGCCGGCGTGGCCGCAGCCGTCGCGATCGGGTTGCTTGTCGCGTCGAGCGGTACGCGCGGGCCGCGCATCGTCGAGGCGAGCCTCGCTCCGCCCGGCGTGAGTGTGCAACTGCGCGTTAGCGGAGGGCATGCGGCGCTCATCGTGCAGCACCTGCCCCAGCCACCCGCGGGCAAGATCTATGAGGTTTGGCTGAAGCGGGGGGGAGGCTCCCCTGCGCCGACGGACTCCCTCTTCGGGGTGACGTCGAAGGGCGCGGCATCGGTCGCGGTTCCGGGGGACCTGCAAGGCGTCACGGCGGTTCTCGTCACTCCCGAGCCGCGAGGAGGCAGCCTCGCTCCCACGCATGCGCCGGTGATCGTCGCCGCGATCTAGCGACAGTGATCCGGTCGCGCGCGGCGAGCAGTTAGCACTCAGGCGATAGCGACCCTCGCGCCCGTTGCGCGGTGCGCGAGGTGCTCGAGCTCCGCGCGCAGCTCTCCGACCAGCGGCGAATGCGGCAGGCGCTCTTCGAGCAGCAGCAGGCAGTCACGGTAGTGCGTAAGCCGCCGCTGGCGCACGCGCGGCGTCGGACCCTCGTGCAGCCGAAGCTCCCTGGCCTTCGAGATCTTGTCCGCCGCGAGCACCATCAGCGCCTCTTCGCCGGCGTCCGCCGCTTGGTCGCGCAGCGCGGCTTTGCGGCGCGCGTAGGAATCGATGCCCTCATCCTCGCTCACGGCGACGACGAGCCCCGCGATTCGCGTCCCGAAGTCTGTGCGTAGCTGCACTGCGTCGACATCGGTCTTCTCGATCACGTCGTGCAAGAGGCCGGCCGCGATCACGTGGTCTGGCGCGCCGGCGTGGTGGAGGATGGAGGCCACCTCGAGCGGGTGCGCGATGAACGGCGCCCCATCCATCTTGCGGCGCTGGCCTTCGTGCGCGCGCGTCGCGTATGCCAGGGCGGTCCTCGCTTGGGGGAGCCCGCGAACGAAACTCGGCGTGCGGCGCTTCGCAAGCACGAGCAGCCGAGTGTAACGACTCCGCAAACTGCGGGCAAACGGTGTGCCGGAAGCTGCTTTAGCGCAGCGGCGCGCCCCAGTCGGTCTCGTCCCGCAGCGTCCGCTTGAGGAGCTTGCCGACCGAGTTTCGGGGCAGTGGCTGGTCGCGAATAACCACGTACTGCGGCACCTTGAAGTCCGCGAGACGAGGCCCGCAGTACTCGAGTAGGGCGCCCACATTGACCGGCTCGCCAGCACGCGGCACGATCACCGCTCCCACCTTCTCGCCCATCATCTCGTCGGGGACCGGCAGCACGCCGACCTCGGCGACGCCGGGTGCGCCCGCGAGCACGTTCTCGACTTCCAGCGAATAGACGTTCTCGCCGCCGCGGTTGATCATGTCCTTCTTGCGGTCGAGCACGTAGAGCAGGCCGTCCGAGTCAACCCGGCCGAGGTCGCCGGTGTGTAGCCAGCCCTCGATAAAGGTCTCCGCCGTCGCCTCCGGCCTGTTCCAGTAGCCCGCCCCGACGTTAGGGCCCCGGACCAACAGCTCGCCGACGCCGGTCTCCGGGTCTGCCTCGCCGATCGCGAGATCGACCGCCGACACCGCGAACCCGACGGAGTCGGCATGCGTGGCCGAGTCCTCATGGGGGAGGTAGCTCGCGAGGCCAGCGCACTCGGTGAGGCCGAAGCCGTTTCCGACCCGTGAATCGGGGAACGCGGACTGGATCTCGCGCACAAGTCCCTCCGCGATCGGCGCGCCTCCATAGGAAACGCGCTCCACGCCGCTGACGTCGAGCTCTGCGAACCCGGGCGTGCGAAGCAGGGCGTAGTAGACGGCGGGAACCGATACGACGCCGGTCACCTCGTGCTTGCCCACGGCCTCGAAGAAGCCCTTGAAGTCCAACGCACTCTCGAGGAGCTCGACCCTGCCGCCGATGTCGAGGGCCGAGACCAGCTGGGTGTTCGCGGCGACGTGAAATAGGGGCACGCCGATAAGGGTCGACATGCGGGGACCTTCCGAGCGGTCGATGTGGTGGGAGCGGATGCCGTTCTCGCTGTTGGCGAGGAAGTTGCCATGGGTGAGGGTCGCACCCTTGGGGAACCCTGTCGTGCCGCTCGTGTAGAGGATCGCCGCGAAATCGTCGCGGCCTGCGTCGTCGGTCACGAGCGGCTCCTCTTCCGGCAGCGCAGACGTCGCGGAGAAGGTGAACGCGCATCCCGAGTCCTGGACCACGTAGCTCGCTTCCTCGTCGGTGAGGCGCGTGTTGACGGGTACGACGACTGCGCCGGCGAGCTGGCATCCGAAGAAGGCGAGCACCCAGTCGATGCCGTTGGGTAGCTGGATCGCCGCGCGATCACCGCGCTTGACTCCGGAGGCACGCAGCCCACCCGCGACCCTCGCAGCGCGCGCCCACAGCGCTTGGTAGGTGAGCGAGCGGCCGCCGACCTCGACCAGCGCCACCGCGTCAGGAGCGCTTTCGACGCTCGCCGAGAGCATCTGCACGAGCGACGCGGGCCGGCCGACGTAGCGGGCGATGCCGTCGGGACCGCGCTCCAAACCGCTCCTGTCGTATGGATTGCGGCCGCGAGGCGCCGGCTCGATCGGCCGCGAGGCGTCGTGCGCCGCCGGGTTTGGAGTGGGCTCTGTCTGCTGGACTGGCATCGGCCGAGCCGCGCTCGATCGCGGCCCTCTGCGATACATCGGAGCGCAACCGCGGCGACGTTAGCGGGCGCTCCGTTTCTGGGACCCCATTTGCAGCGCCGCATCAGCGATGGCCTATCCGTCCAGGCCACGGTCGAGCCCAGGCTCCGATTGCTAAAGGCGCGCCGCGGGTCCGACCGATCTTGCTCCTATGGCGTCGATTCAGCTATCCGGGGTCATCGGCGCCCTCTCCTACGCGCTCGACATCGCCGAGGGACAGACTTCCGGTCACGCCGTCAGGTCCTGCCTGATCGGAATGCGCCTCGCCGAGGAGCTCGATATGCCGGCGGCGGAGCGCTCGGACCTCTTTTACGCGCTCCTGCTCAAGGACGCAGGCTGCTCCTCGAACGCGAGCAAGATGTCTGCCCTCTTCGCGTCGGACGACCGCCTCGCGAAGGAGAAGTCCAAGCTCATCGACTGGACCGATCCGCGCTCGGCTTTCATGTGGTCGCTGCGCGTCGCGGCACCTAAGGCCGGACTGCGCCGCCGCATACAGGTGTTGCGGGCGATACGCGATGAGGGCGACGTCACCCGCAAGTTCATGGAAACGCGCTGCGACCGCGGCGCCGAGATCGCGCGGATGCTTTTCCTCTCGGAGGAGACCGCGGCAGCGATTCGCAGCCTCGACGAGCACTGGGACGGGCACGGTATGCCCGACGGGCTGCGCGGCGAGGAGATCCCGCGCGCCGCACGCATTCTGTGTTTCGCGCAGACGATCGAGGTCTTTCACGCTGCCGGCGGCGTCAAGGCGGCGCGCAAGGTCGCCAAGCGCCGCCGCGGGCGCTGGTTTGACCCGCAGTTGGTGGACGCGTTGCTGCGCTTCTCGGGCGAGCGAGAGTTCTGGGCGGCGCTTGAGTCGCCGGACGTCTCGCAATGGGAGCCGCCGGGCTTCGCGCTCGCCGGCGACGAGGGTCGCCTCGACCGCATCGCCGAAGCGTTCGCACGAGTGATCGACGCAAAGTCACCGTTCACGGCCCGCCACTCACAGCGCGTGGCGGAGATCGCGGAGGGGATCGCCACCGTCCTCGGCTTCGATGCGGACGAGCGCCGCACCTTGCGACGAGCTGCGCTGCTGCACGACATCGGCAAGCTCGCGATCTCAAACCGCATCCTCGACAAGCCCGGCAAGCTGACCGACGAGGAGTTCCTTGCGATCCAGACGCATCCGGTGCACACGCTGCACATCCTCGAGCGCGCCCCCTGCTTCGCGGAGCTCGCGGACCTGGCGGCGAACCATCACGAGAAGCTCGACGGCAGCGGCTATCCGCGCTCGCTGTCCGCGGACGCGCTCGACGTGCCGATGCGCGTACTCGCGGTGGCCGACATATACGAGGCGCTCACCGCGGAGCGTCCATATCGCGATCCGCTGCCGGCCGAGGAGGCGCTCGCGATCATCGACAGGGACACACCTCACCGCCTCGATGGGGATGTCCGCAGCGCGCTCGAGACCTACGTCAGCGGAACGCCCGCGTCCGCGGCGCAGCGCGCCGCCTGATCAGTGACGGACCGGCGCTAGGCGGTCCGGCCGGATCCGGACCGCGTCAAGAGGCGCCGGCTGAGAGCCGGGCCCGGCGGATCAGCGGCGCCGACGCGTATGGTCGCCGGCGACCGCGAGCTGACCGGCGCTGCGCGATCCGCTCTTCGCAGCGGCGCCCGCTCGGCCGGGATTTGGGCCGAGTCCGTCGGGTGAGCGCTCGGGCGTCGAAGCCCTGGCGCGCTTCGCCGTATACATCGACGCGTCGGCGTGACGCAGCAGCACAGCGAGCTCGTCTCCGTCGTGCGGCCAGATCGCCCGTCCCACGCTTGCCCCGATGCGGACCTCGCTACCGGCGATCGAGAACGGCGTCGCGAACGCGCGGGCCACGCGGTCGATCGCCGCGTCCACCTGCGAGCGATCCGCGGCGTCGCGCAGGATGATCGCGAACTCGTCGCCGCCTAGGCGCGCAACCGTGTCATGCGCGCGCACGACCGAGAGCAGGCGCGCAGCCACCTCGCGCAGGAGCTCGTCGCCCGCCTCGTGCCCGTGAGCGTCGTTGATCTCCTTGAACCGATCGAGGTCTACGTAGAACAGGCCGAGCGGCACCGAGGCCGAACGCGCGTGCTCGAGCGTCTGCTCGAAGCGCTCGGCGAAGAACGTGCGGTTCACGAGGCCCGTCAGCGGGTCGTGTCGCGCCTGATAGGTCACGCGCTCGATGAGCTCCCCGTTCTCGAGCCCGACGGCCGCCTGAGCGACGATGCCTGAGAGACGATCCTGCAGCTCGCGCGTCTCGCGGAGGCGCTCGGGGTGCGAGGTCACCACGATCCCGATCGCACCGAGCACCTTGCCTCGCGTCACGACGGGCGCGATTGCGAGCGCCACCGAGCCAAACGTGGCGAACATCTTTTGTACGAACGGCGAGTGGCTATCGGGACCGAAGAAGAGGGCGCGCGTCCCCGGCCGCGCAAAGAGTTCCCGGCCGAGCTCCGGGTCGGCCTCGCCGCGGATGATCTCGAGTCCGCGCATGATCTCGCCGAGCTCGGTGGGGTAGCCATGCGTGGCAGCGCAGCGCAGGTGCCTGTCGGCGCCCTCCTCGAGGAAGACTGCAACGCGGTCGCAGTCGACCAAATGCGGGATTGCGCCGGCGAGCCGGCCAGCGACCTCCGTGCGTGGTGCGCCCGCAAGCGAGCGCGCGAAGTCGAGCAGCGCGCTCGTCTCGGCGTGGCCGCGCCTGGCCTCGGCGAGCGCCATCGACAGGTCGAGCGCGTTGGCCGCGTAGCGAGCATAGAGTTCGAGTGTCTTCCGCTCGCGCGGGAAGAAGCTCTGCGGCTGGTCGAAGAGCGCGACGATGCGCCCGTAGTCGCGTCGGCGCGAGCGGATGTCGGCTATCAGCCACCGCTCGTCGGCGTCAGCGGCGTCGACTTCGAGTACCTGCTCGGCGAGGCGGTGGGAGTCCTCCGCCGAGAGTCCTCGACTGTAGATCTCGGGCTCGTCGTCCGCGTGCGGTCTGACGACGAGCAGATAAGAGGGGGCGCGCACGGCACTCGCAGAGCGCTCAGTGATCTTCGCGAGTGTGGCCTTCAGATCGTCGTCGGCGATCAGGTCTCCGGCCACCGCGTACATGCTTTCGAGGCTTTCGTTCAACGCCGCGATCTCAGCCTCGAGCACGGTGACGTGCTCCGCGGGGTCGGCGGTACGAGCCGCAAGTTCGCTGTCCCAGGAAACCGAGAACAAACAGCGCGCATCGCCGCGGCACTGACATTCGACCTCCTCGACGGCCGCGATCGGAACGCCATAAAGCTGCGGGGCACTTGAAAGTAGGCCGTGTGCCCATTCGCACAGCGCGCGGTGCGGCGCGAAGCCCTTGCAGGCACATCGCGCGAGCAGCGCGTGCCCGGGGCGCATCTCGACGATGTCCATCGTCGAGACCACGGAGAACTTCGTCACGACGACGGCGACCTGGCGAATCATCTCCTCGACCGAGCCCAGCGAGCGAAGCGTCGTCGCGACGGAGGTGCCGCTGTATTGCCGCGTTGCGTCTTCACCGACGTGCCGGGGTAGTTCCGGGTCGCCGGTGATCACCTTTGCGGCGTCGAACAGCGCCATCGCCTCGTCGCGCGAGACCCAGTTCGCGATGTCTTCGAGGTAGTCAAGCGCACGGGTGCTGTGCGCAGCCACGAGCAAGTCGTCGAGCGCCGCTTGCCCGGACACGCTTCGCACACGGCGGATGATGCCGAGCGTGATGGTGCAGGCGAGATGGCGGCCCGGCTCGGACGACGCGGTGCCGTTCATGGGGACGACATCGGAGGATTTTCTTGGGTTCTTGAACCCTCCCGCGGCGCCTCGGCGGATCACGAGCGGCAGGTGTCTGCGCGAGCGGGTCGGGAAAACCCCCGAGGCGGGCTCGGGCGGCCGGTAGTGAGGCTCTGAAGGGAATGTCGTGATGCGCTCCCAGGGTGCGAGTAGCATCGCCCGCGACTTCCGAGCACGACGCATGGGACTGGGATCCGATCGCAAAACGTAGGCCCAAACAGCGCCAGCGGCGTTTGAAGGCGCCGACGAGCGACTACACCAACGCCGAGGGCAACGTGCTGACCCTGCGCGGCTCGTTGACGGCGGCCACGCGCGTTCGCTACGCGAGGACGCTCTCCGGCGCGGAGGGCTCCGCCGCGAGTACGCAGGAGGATGCCTGGCAGCGCGCCGGGGAGCTGCTCTTCGAGCACCTCGCGGTCCGGTGGGTGATCGCGGGTGCACCGATCGAGCGCCAGCGGGAGCTGCTCGCGCGCTTTCGAGCGGCGAACCCCGCCGAGCGCGCGTGGGTCCGCCAAGTGCTCCGCACGCACTGCGACGAGTACTTCCCCGATCTGCCGGCGCCGTAGATGCGCGAGGGCGCCGTGCTTTTGCGCGGGCTTCTCGCCAACGCGCGAGCGCACGGACACCGCGACCATCGCTAGGCTCCCACGCAGCTGGCCATGGACGTACGCAACGAGGGCAAGAGGCACGGTGCAGAGCTGGGATCTCCACTCGCTTGATCTCAAGCCGCGGCTGCCGGAGATCCTGTCCTCGGGTGAGCACGCGCGGGCGATCGTGCTCGACGTTGGGGCCGGGCAGACGCTTTCCGACCACGAGCTCCACGAGCGCGTGTGGCTCGTGGTCCTCGGCGGCGAGGTGGAGGTGAGCACCCCTGCGGGCGAGCGCGCCCGGGGCGGGGTCGGTCTGCTTGTCGAGCTGGGCCCTACGGAGCGCCACGCGGTCACGGCGTCCTCGGATGCACGGCTGCTGCTGTTACTGACGCCGTGGCCTGGCAGCGGGCATCCCGGCGCGATGACACTGCGGGAGAAGCTTTACGTCCGTCGCCACGCGGCCAAGCGCCGCGGGGGGTAGGCAATCTGAATCAGGCGCATGCTCTCATCTGCTCGTCGAGGTGGTGGGCGCGAGTCGTCGAGCGCGAGCTTCTTCCCTGGGGCCTCAAGGGCGCTGAGCTCGGCCAGGATGTGCTCGAGATCGGCCCCGGCTTCGGGGCAACGACGCGCTTGCTCGCAGGACGCGACAGTGGCCTGACGGTGCTCGAGCTCGACGAGCGCTACTGCACGCGACTTCGTCGCATGCTGCCCGAGGGCGTCGCCGTCGAGCAGGGCGACGCGACGCGGATGCCGTTTGCCGATCGCCGCTTCTCGGGAGTCGTGTGCTTCACGATGCTTCACCACGTGCCGTCGGTCGCACTCCAGGATCGTTTGCTCTCAGAGGTGGCAAGAGTGCTTCGCGACGGGGGTGTGTTCGTTGGCACGGACAGCCTCGGCACGGGGCGCGTGTTCAAGCTCCTTCACCTTCGCGACACGCTCGTGCCGATCGCGCCTGACGGGCTCCCGCAGCGCTTGGAACTCGCCGGCCTCGCCGATCCGGAGGTGGACATCGGCGGCCGCTCGTTCCGCTTCCGTGCGCACAAGCCGCTCTGATTGCGCCCGCGCGAGCCTGTATTGCAGCTCAGGGGGTCGCTCGCCTCGCCGCGGTAGCGAGCGCAGCTTGGTTTGCCATGAGGCAAGTGTGACGAGCGTCTCACACGCGTGGCGGCCGGTGAGGTTCAATGATGGTGATGAGCGCCGAAAGGGCGGAGGAGCGTGCTGAGCTCGAGCGCCTACGGGAGCGCCTCGCGGACGAAGCGCGGGAGCTTGCGAGGCCGCGCCTGTGGACGGACACGATTGGCGCGCTGGCCGCGACGGCGTGGCGCGGCGTCGCCTCGTTTGCGCCCGATGCCCCGGTCCTCCTGCTGAACGCGGCCAACGAGGCAACGGGCGTACGCGTCGGTCCGATGCGTATGGACGCGGGTGCGATCAGGGCGACAGAGCGGCTGGTGCGCCGCGGCGGCCCCGCCTACCTCAAGCTCGGCCAGTTCATCGCGAGCGCCGATGGAATCCTCCCCGCGTCGTGGGTGAGCGCGTTCGCGTGGTGTCGCGATGATGCGCCGCGCCTTTCCTTCCGCCGCGTGCGCTCGGTGCTGGATCGCGAGGTCGGGCTGGATGCCTTCGCAGAGCTCGATCCCGTGCCGCTCGCGGCCGGGTCGATCGCGCAGGTCCACCGTGCAATCCTCGCCGACGGCACGGCCGTTGTGGTCAAAGTACGCCGACCGGGGTTGCAGCGCAGGCTGAGGTCCGACATCGGCGCGCTCGCGCTGGCCGCGCTCGCCGCAGAGCGCGTCAACCAGGACGTCGTCGCCGCGAACCTTCCGGGGTTCGTCGAGCTGTTCGCGCAGCTCGCGCTCGAGGAGAGCGACTTCCGCTTGGAGGCGCTGAACCTGCGCGACTGCGCAGCGGCATACGAAGCGTGCCACATGGACTTCGTGACCGTTCCGCGGCCCGTCGGCGGCCTCGTGACCGAGCGCGTACTTGTGATGGACGAGCTCGAAGGCACTCCGTACGACCGCGCGTCAGAACTCGTGAGCCACCCCGAGCAGGGTGAGCGGTTGCTCGCGCTCGCGATCGGCGGCGTGCTGAAGTCGGCGCTGCTCCAGGGGGTGTTCCACGGAGACTTGCACGCGGGCAACGTGCTCGTGCGCGCCGACGGGACGTTTGGGCTGCTGGATTTCGGGATCTGCGGGCGCTTTACGCCCGCGCAGCGGCGCAGCATGGCGAGGTATCTCGTGGGGTTCGCGCGCGGAGACGCTTTCGCGCAGGCCGACGCGCTGAGTGACTTCGGGGCGATCCCGGACGTCAGTGACGCGCTGGTGGCGGAGCTGACCGACGAGCTCGAGCGCCTCGCGGAGCGCGTGAATGGCGCCGTTACCTTCGAGCGACTCGGCGAGAACATCTCCAGCCAGCTCGCGGTGCTCGCTCGCAACGGTTTCAGGATGCCGAAGGAGCTCGTGCTCTTCTTCAAGAACCTGCTCTACCTCTCGAGCTTCGCCGCGGCGCTCGCGCCCGGCGCGGACCTCTTCTCGGCGATCGAGGCGGCGCTCGCGAGCATCGACGAGCAGGGCGACGAGTTGACGGCGCTGCTCGGCGCTTCGAGCTAGAGCGGGATCCGTCCGCTCGTGATCACGGTCTGATCGTCCGGCAGCCTGAAGAAGTCCGCGGGGTCGGCCGCGTTGCGCGCCATCGCGACGTAGAGCTTCTTGCGCCAGGAGGCCATCCGCCCGTCGCGTGTGGGCACGATCGCGATCCTCGAGACGAAGTACGCGGCGTCCGCGAGGTCTGGGTCACCCTCGATTAGACCGCGCGCGGCTGCGAGGCGCAGCGCCGCGGGGACGTCCTGCTCCTCGAGGAAGCCGAAGCGCAGCGTGATGGGCGTGATGCTTTCCGCGGCGGGGTGCAGCGGATCGCCGGTGGCGCCGCTGTAGATGATCTTCTCGCCAGGCAGGACCCGCTCTGAGGCGGGGACGTGGGGCACGCGTTCGGTCCTCACCGCGACGATGATTACGTGGTCGTGCAGGATGTGGTTGTGCTCCACGTTCGCACGCAACGCGAGGGGGGTGCCCTTGAGGTTGGGGTTGAGGAACACGCCGACGCCGGGCACCTGACGAACGGGGAAGCTCGGCCCGCCCAGCTGCTCGATGAAGTCGGCGAGCAGCCCTTCCGCGCGTACGCGGTTGGCGTTCACGATCTGCCGACCGGCATGCCAGGTCGTGACGCCCGTGAAGACGACGAATGCGATCGAGAGCGGCAGCCAGCCGCCGTGCATCACCTTGGTGAGGTTGGCCGCGAAGAAGGCAACCTCGATCGTGAGAAACACGGCCCCCCGAGCACGATCAGCGGCCACGGCTTGCGCCACAGCAGCCGCGCGACGGCGAGGAAGAGCGTCGTGTTGAGAATGAAGGTGCCGGTGACGGCGACACCGTAGGCGGATGCGAGGCTGAGCGCCGACCCGAACCCGATCACGATCGCCAGCACTGCTACGAACAGGCAAACGTTGACCGCTGGCACGTAGATCTGGCCGATCTGGCGTTCGGAGGTGTGCCGGATCGTGAGGCGGGGGAGATAGCCGAGCGCGACCGCCTGCTGGGCGACGCTGAACGCGCCTGAGATCACCGCTTGCGAGGCGATCACGGTTGCGAACGTTGCGAGCAGCACCATCGGTAGCTGCGCCCATCCCGGCAACAGAAGGAAGAAGGGGTTGCGGACGGCGCTTGGCGAGCGCAGGATCAGGGAGCCCTGCGCGAGATAGTTGAGCGTGAGCGCGGGGAAAACGAGCAGGAACCACGCACGGCGGATCGGCGAGCGGCCGAAATGGCCCATGTCCGCATACAGCGCCTCGGCGCCGGTCACCGCGAGCACGACCGATGCCAGCGCAATGAAGGCGACGCTCCCGTGGTCTGCGAAGAACTCCGCTCCGTAGGTCGGCGAGAGCGCCTTCAGGATGTCTGGGTGGTGGCCGACCTGAACCAGGCCGATCACCGCGAGCACGCCGAACCACACCGCCATCACCGGTCCGAAGAGGTTGCCGACGAGCCGTGTGCCGAAACGCTGAATCGCGAACAGCACGCCGAGTATCACGACCGTGATCGGCAGCACGATCGAGGCGAGGCTCGGCACGGCGACCTTGAGCCCTTCGACCGCCGAGAGCACGGAGATGGCCGGGGTGATCGTGCCGTCGCCGAAGAACAGCGAGGCGCCCACGATGCCGAGCAGGATCAGTACGAACGGGTGCGCCGCTTGAACCGCGCGCCGTCGAGCAGCGCTGTGAGCGCCATGATGCCGCCCTCGCCGCGGTCGTCGGCGCGCATGATGAACCCGATGTACTTGACGGACACGATCATCGTGATCGACCAGAACACGAGCGAGATCACGCCGTAGACCTCCCCCTGTGTGGCGTGCACGGCGTGGTTGTCAGCCGTGAAGACCGCCTGAATCGCGTAAAGCGGGCTCGTGCCGATGTCGCCGTACACGACGCCGAGCGCGCCGAGCGCGAGCGCCACCATCCCCGTGCTGGCCGCGGCGCGTTGGCGAGGACTCGGCCCGGACGCCGTCGTCTCGGCCGCCGCTGTGGTTACCGTGGACACCAACGGACGTTATCGCGCGGCCAAACTCGCACCGCCAGCCTCGCGCCGCCGGCGGCCACCGTTCGGCGGCGATAATGCGCCGACGATGAGCCGTTCAGCGGACTCGGCCGCGCTCAAGAGCGCAGGCTCACCCTCCGCCGGACGAGCGCGCTCGGTGCTGAGCTCAGGGCGAGCTGGGTCGATACATGCGCTCGACCACGCGCAGCTTCAACGACAGCGGCGCGGGCTGGTTGAGGCGCATGTACCAGCGGAGCACGCGCCCTGGCATGAGCGTGCGCGACCCGCGCTGGAAGGCTCGCAGCGATTCGCGAACGACCTGCTCGGGCGGGATCTTCCCCGGCACCGGCGGGCCCCACTCGCCGTAACCCGCGACGTCCTGAAACTCGGTCGGCACCGGTCCGGGGTTCACGCAGAGCACCCGCACCCCGCTCCCACGCAGCTCGGCGCTGAGCGCGTCGCTGAACGTTCGTGCGAACGCCTTCGACGCACTGTAGGTGGCCTCATACGGGATCGGCTGAAAACCAGCGGTCGAGGCGACCGTGATGACGCCGCCGCGACGCCGCTCGATCATCGCGGGAAGGAATGCGCGGGTGAGGACGACCGGCGCTTCGCAGTTCAACCGCACCTCCTCGGCGTCGCGCGCGAGGTCGCTCTCCGCGAAGCGGCCCTTGGCGCCCACGCCGGCGTTGTTCACGAGCAGATCGACCCCCAGCTCGAGCGCCGCCACCTTCGCGGGCAGTGAGCGCGCATCATTCGCGAGGTCGCACGCGACGACGTGCGCGGGCCCGGGTAGCTGCGATGCGAGCTCCTGCATGCGCTCGGCTCGCCGCGCGACCATGATGACCTCGTAGCCGCCCGCCGAGAGCTGCTTTGCGAACTCCGCGCCGATTCCCGAGGAGGCCCCCGTCACCAGCGCGACTTCGCTCGTCGTCCTCGGCATCACCCCGGAATCATAAGGCGGGTCGCACGGTGAGTCATCGACCGCGGATCGCGTTAGGATGCCTACCCGCAAACGCGGCGCAAGCCGCACCACGACAGAGGGAGGCCCCGTGCTGGTCGCGAGCAGCAACTATCCATTTCTCGAAGTTTTCTGGACGGTGCTCGTCTTCTTTGCGTTCTTCATCTGGATTTGGCTGCTCTTCACCGTCTTCGCCGACATTTTTCGCCGCCAGGACACATCTGGGTGGGCGAAGGCCGCCTGGATAATCTTCGTGATCATCCTTCCCTACTTCGGCGTGTTCGTCTACCTGATCGCCGAGCACAAGGGCATGGCAGAACGCACGATTCGCTCCCAACAGGCTGCGAAGTCTGAAATGGATCAGTATGTGAAATCGGTCGCCGGCGCGAGCGATCCGACCGAGCAGATCGCGAATGCGAAGCGGCTTCTCGACGAAGGCACGATCAACCAGGCCGAGTTTGACCAGATCAAGCAGAAGGCGCTGACGGGTAGCTAGGAAAGGGAAACCAGGATGCCGGGACTACTTCGCGGCGTGGCGCGGACGGCGGTGATCGCCGGCACGGCGACCGCCGTCTCCAACCGCGTGAGCCGCCGCCAGGAAGGAAGGTGGGCGGAACAGGAACAGCAACCGGCGACGCAGATGCCTGCGCCCGCGGCCGCCCCCGCTGAAGATCAGATGGCTCAGCTCAAGCAGCTCGGCGAGCTTCACGAGTCCGGCGTGCTGACGGACGAGGAGTTCGCGGCCGCGAAGGCGAAGATCCTCAACTAGCCGCGACCGTCGTCGGCGTTTCGGGGCCCAACGCCAACCGAGACGATGCCCGGTCGGCTCACGAAGTGATCAAGCAGCCCATGCACGCGGTTGCCCGCGCGCTGGCAGATCGGCCGCTCCTCGCCCGCGTTCTACGAATCGCCGCGTGGGTGCTCGGGATCGCGTTCGTGCTGTTCGTGCTCGACCTCCTCGGCGTACCGGTCAGCGACTGGATTCGCGACCTCTTCAAGCAGCTCCGCGCGGTTCCGGCCGGGGCGATCGTGGGCGGCGTCGTGCTCGAGACCCTGCAAACGACGTTTGCCGCGCTCGCGTGGCTCGCGATCCTGCGGGCGGCCTTCCCGAGCGCATTGATCCCGTTCCGTCCGGTGCTGGCCTCGTACGCGGTCGCCGTGGCGCTAAACGGGTTCCTCCCCGCGAACATCGGGACGCTGGTGATGATGCTCATGTTCGTCGCCCTGATCGCGAGCGCGACGTTTGCCGCCGTATTGTCGGGCTTCGTCGTTCAGAAGATCCCGTTCACGCTCTTCAGCGCCGGCGTCTATGCGTACCTGTTCGCGACGGTCTCGGGCTCGTTCTCGAAGGAACTAGGACTGCTTTCGGAACATCCCGTGCTTGTCGGCGTGATCGTCGTCGGCTCGGTCGTGCTGCTCGTGCTGGTGGGCCGTTTGCTTTGGCATCGCGCGGAGAAGCTGCGCGAGGAGCTCAAGACGGGGGGCACGATTCTGACGCAACCGCGCCGGTTCATGACGAGGGTGGCGCTGCCCGAGCTCGTGAGCTTCGCCGCGCGGCTGGGGATCGTCGCAGTGTTCCTCGCCGCCTTCTCGATCCCGGTGACGTTTCACACGGTGGTCGCAGTGACCGGCGCGAACTCGCTCTCGAGCACGGTCTCGGTGACCCCGGGTGGCGTCGGCGTGACCCAGGCGCTGAACGTCGTGGTGTTGAAGGAGCTGACGAGCGCCGGCAACGCAACCGCGTACTCGGTGGCGCAGCAGCTGGTGATCTCAGCCTGGGATGTGGTGTTTGCAGCTGTGCTCGTGGCCTGGGTGTTCGGCTGGACGGGCGGTACGGAGCTCGTGAGGCAGTCCTACAGCGCCGCGGAGGTCAAGCAGCGCGAGCTCAAGCAGCAGCGCGCGGCGCGGCGCGCGTCGAAAGGGCGGCGCTGGCAGGTGCGTCGCTGAGGGGCGCCGCGAGCAGGAGGTCCGCTAGACCGGATTCGGCGGCTGCGTGAGCTCGAGGACCGCGTCCTCGACTTCCTCGCCGGCCAGCTCTGCTCCGGCCCGTCGAAGCGTCGACAGCGCGGAGGCGAGCCGGTTCAGCGAGCTCGCCCGTCCCGCCGATCGTGATCGACAGCGATTCGGCGATGTCGTTGACCCTGCAGCCCGCTTGGCTCGCGATCACCTATCCGAACGTGAATACGTACGCCCTCACGCCTGGGTCGAGGAACATGATCTCGAATGTGCGCTCCGTGATCGGTTTTGACTGGCGTATGAGCTGATATAGCCGCGGTTGGGTAACCCTGCCCTCGCCTTGTTCGTCGATGTCGATGCCGTGCGTCTCCTGCGGCGGCTCGCCGTCGAGAAGAACCCGGAATCGCACCTCCGCACCGCGATTCGCGGCGCCCATCACGAGGTGCAGATCGCGGGCGTAGAGGCGATAGGCGACGCGCCCATCCGCGCTGTTCAGCATGGCGGCTTCGCTCTCGAGGGTCCAGTCACCCGCAAGCGACCACTCATTGACGCGCAGGCGCGGGGGAGCGGCGTAGACGTGCGGGCGATCGAGCACGGCCTGATCTGGAGACGCGAGATTCTCGGTGCGCGCGTAGCCCAGATACGTCTCGGGAGACCCCAGTGCGTCCCAATCGGCGGCGGCCTCGACACCGTTGGCATCGACGGCGGCATGCTCACGACTGAGACCGTCAGCTCCGGCCTCCTCCAGCAGTTGCTGGATGATCGTCTCCGAGCGGTCGTAGTCGCCCTCTCCAAAGTGGCGATGTCGAATGCGCCCTTGCGCGTCGGCGAGATAGAGCGCCGGCCAGTATTCGTTGCTGAATGCGCGCCAGATCGCGTAGTTGCTGTCGATCGCGATCGGATAATCGACGGTCATCTCGCGCGCCGCGCCGCGCACGTTCTCGATCTCGTGCTCGAACGCGAACTCGGGCGTGTGCACACCGATCACCACCAACCCCCGGTCGCCATATCTCTCCGCCCACGCGCGAACGTGGGGAAGCTGCCGTATCCAGTTGATGCAGCTGTACGTCCAGAAGTTGACGAGGACGACCTTGCCGCGCAATGCGGAGGACGTCAGCGGACCGGAATTGAGCCACTCGGTCGCTCCGTCGAACGACGGCAACTCGCCTTGGACCGCTAGTGGAAGTGCCATCGGCATCTTCGTCGCACACCTCCCAACGCTCGCGATTGCACGCGACCGGAGGTCGATGCTCCGTCGGAGGGCAGTCACATCAGGCCGGCGGCCGGCGTGAGGTTGGCCAATAATGGCCGCCCGCGGGCAGCCAAGACCGGCTGGGCGCAGCATCGCTCAATCGACGGCGCATGTCAATAGCGATCTCCCCGGTCGCGGATCGACCAGGCGTACTCGGGTATAAGGAGGGCTGACGATGCGCTCCCTGACTGCGTCCCGCACCAGCCTCGACACGCCGAGAGCCAAGAACGCGGCGCTGGTCCTGCTCGCGATGACCCAGTTCGTGATCGTGATCGACGCGTCGATCGTGAACGTGGCGCTGCCCTCGATCGGCCGGGGGCTCAGCTTCTCGCGCGCCGATCTCTCGTGGGTGGTCAACGCCTACACGCTGACCTTCGGGGGCTTCCTCCTGCTCGGCGGACGCCTCGCGGATCTCGTCGGACGCCGGCGCATGTTCATGTAGCGGCCTCGTCCTCTTCTCGCTCGCCTCGCTCGCGGGGGGCCTCGCGCAATCGGAGCCGTGGTTGCTCGCCGCGCGAGCCGTGCAGGGGCTCGGTGCTGCGCTCGTCTCCCCGGCGGCGCTGTCGCTCGTGACGACGACCTTCAGAGAAGGCTCCGAGCGCAACCGCGCGCTCGGCGTATGGGGCGCGGTCGCGGGCGCCGGTGGAGCCGCCGGCGTGCTGCTCGGTGGTGTGCTCACGAGCGGCCTCAGCTGGCGATGGGTGCTGTTCGTGAATGTGCCGATCGGCATCCTCGCCGCGTCGCTCGCGCCAAGCGTGCTCGTCGAGAGCAAGCTCGACGACGCGGAGCGCTCGTTCGATGTCGCAGGCGCGATCACGGTGACCGCGGGTCTGTCGCTGCTCGTCTACGCGCTGGTCGATGCCGTCAACGTCGGCTGGGGGTCGGCGGCGACGCTGCTGAAGCTCGCCGTGGCGGCGTTGCTGCTCGACCGCTTTCGTCGTGATCGAGCACCGCGAGCGCTGGCCGCTCATGCCCTTCTCGATCTTTCGCCTGCGCACGCTTCGCGGCGCCAACATCGTGGGCCTGCTCGTCGGCATGAGCCTGTTCTCGATGTTCTTCTTCATCTCCCTCTACCTGCAGAACGTGCTGCACTTCTCGCCGATCCAGGCCGGCCTGTCGTATCTGCCGCTGGCCATGGCGATCATCATCTCGGCCGGAGCCGCATCGAACCTCGTGACGCGCGTGGGATTCAAGCCGACGCTGATCGCCGGGCTCCTGTTCGTCGCCGCTGGGCTCACGTGGTTCTCGCGTGTCAGCCCGCACGGCTCCTACGCAGCCGACGTGCTCGGGGCGTCTCTGCTCGCCGCAGTGGGGCTCGGCCTGTCCTTCGTGTCGGTGACGATCGCGGCCGTCACGGGGATCTCGCCCGCACGAGGCCGGCCTCGCGTCGGGCCTGATCAACACCGCTCAACAGGTTGGCGGCGCGCTCGGGCTAGCGATCCTCGCGACCGTCGCCAACAGCCGCACGAAGGGGTTGCTCCAGGGCGGCACGCACGACCTCAACGTCGCGCTCACGAAGGGGTTCGATCTCGCGTTCTCGTCGGCGCAGGTTTTGCCCTCGCCGGGGCGCTGCTCGCCGCGGTGCTGATCTCATCACGCGACAGCCGCGATCACGCGACCGAAGCACGGGCCGAAGTCGCGGCCGCCGCGGCGAGCGCTACATCGGCGATCGCGCAGTAGACCACGCGTGCCTCGAGGGCCGCAGAGCGTCAGGGTCGCACAGCGCTTCGGGGCCGATGCTCGCTGGACGACGAGCGCCGTCGTCGCGCTGCGGAACCCTGCGGAGCGCCGGAGTGCTCGGTTCCGGGCATCGATACGCCTGCGGCCGCATAGGCGTCGACCGCGTCGAGCGTCTCGGCCTTGAGCAGCGAGTGGCTGAGAGTGTCCAGCTGCTCTCGGTGATGGCTGAGCAGCTCGGTGACCTCGGCGTGAGCTTTGTCGACGATCCGCCTGACCTCCTGATCGATCAGTGATTGCGTCTGCTCCGAGGTCTCCTGGGCGCCGGGTAGCAGTGGCCCGCTGCCGTCGGCCGGAAGCACGGTTATCGGCCCGACCTTCTCGCTCATTCCCCAGCGCCCGACCATCTGGCGCGCGATCTGCGTCAGCTGCTGGATGTCCGACTCGGCGCCGGTCGTGATCTTTCCGTAGACGACCTCCTCGGCGACGCGACCGCCGAGCGCGACCCTGATCTTGGCGTCGAGGTCTTCGCGCGAGTAGGAGACACGGTCGTTGTCGGGCGTGGAGAGCGTAACCCCAAGCGCGACTCCGCGCGGGATGATCGAGACCTTGCGCACCGGGTCGGCGTTTGGCGTAAGCATGCCGACGAGCGCGTGGCCGGACTCGTGGTAGGCGGTCCGTTCGCGGTCCTCGGGATTCAGGATGATCCCGCGCGGGGCTCCAAGCGTGATCTTCTCGAGCGAGTCGGTGAAGTCGGCGAGCGTGACCTTGTCGTGTTCGCGGCGCGCTGCGAGCAGTGCCGCCTCGTTGGCGAGGTTGGCGAGGTCGGCTCCAACCATCCCCGGCGTCGCGACGGCGATCGCTTCCAAGTCGACGTCCTTCGCAAGCGGCATCGAGCGCGTGTGGACCTGGAGGATCTTCGTCCGCCCCGCCCGATCCGGCGGCTGCACTGCGACACGACGGTCGAAGCGCCCGGGACGCAACAGCGCCTGGTCGAGGATCTCGGGACGATTGGTCGCCCCCAGCACGACCACGGCCTCATTGCTTTCGAACCCGTCCATCTCGGTCAGGATCTGGTCGAGCGTCTGTTCGCGCTCGTCGTTGCCTCCCACCGAGACCGAGCCCTGGCGAGAGCGTCCGATCGCATCGAGCTCGTCGATGAAGATGATCGCCGGCGCGGCTTCCTTAGCCTTGGCGAAGAGATCGCGTACCCGCGAGGCACCGACGCCGACGATCGCCTCGATGAACTCGGAGGCGGCAATCGAGAAGAACGCGGCGTGCGCCTCTCCGGCGACCGCCCGTGCGAGCAGGGTTTTGCCGGTGCCCGGCGGGCCGAACAGAAGCACGCCATGTGGCATCCGGCCGCCGAGGCGCTCATAGCGGCTCGGGGTTCGCAGGAAGTCGACGATCTCAGTCAGTTCCGCCTTCGCCTCGTCGATGCCCGCAACGTCGTCGAACGTCACGCGGATCTTTTCTGGATCGACGCGCCGCGCCTGCGAGCGACCGAAGTTGCCCAGCGCGCCGAGGCCTCCGCCGGCGCTCGCCCTCCTGGCGAGCAGCACGAACAACCCGACCAGAAGCAGCGTCGGGCCGAATCCGAGGAGGATCTCCGCCAGCAGCGAGGTCCCGGGGTTTGGGTTCTGCGCGTTGACCTGGACGCCCTTGCTCTTCAGGAGCTGCGCGAGCTGCGCGTCGTTCCAGAACGCCGGCACCTGGGTCGCGAAGAGCGTCGTCGGCGTCGCTTGGGCGTCGCTGGGCGGGTAGCGGAGCTTGGTCGCGAAGGTGCCCTGGATCGTGTCGGCCTTCGAGGAGATCGACTTCACGTGCCCGGCTTCGAGCTGCTGTAGGAAATACGGGCTGAAGGGCACCTTCACGCGCGGCTGCCCCGAGGAGTTGGCCATCAGGAGGGCAACCCAGTTGAGCGCGAGCAGCGCGAGGAAGAAGAGCCAGAAGGCAGGCACGCGATGGGGTGGACGGCCCTTGGGCTGCTGTGGCGCGCCCCGACCGTCGGGGGCAGGGGCGACTCGCCAGCCGCCCTCGTCCTGCGGCATCGGCGCCGGCGGGACCGCCTTCTGCGTGCCCGGTGTGGCCTCTTGATCGTCGGCCATGCGACTCACGGCCTCCCAGCGTCACGCGTTCGCCACACGACACGACGGCTTGCCGTCCTTGACCGCGGATGCGAGCTGATCGAGGTCAGCGAGTGGCAGTTGCTCCGGAGCACCCGATGCACCTGGCTGAGCGTACCTCCTGTGACGATCAGCGGCTGCGACGATGCGGGCATGAACTTGTACGACGAAACCGTGGCGACTGTGCGTGCGCTCGCCGCGCGAGCGCGGACGACGGAGAACGTGCTCTTCTGCGAGCAGCGACCGTTGACCTCGCTCGAGGCGCGGTTTGCCGGCGTCGAGGCGCTCGCGAGCGACCTGCGTGCGCTCGAGGACGAGGCCTTGGGTGCGCTCGAGCGTGTGGTCGATGCCGAGCAGGGATACGAAACCGCGCTGCAGTCGATCGAGGAGGCCGGAGCTGACACCAGCACGTGGTTGCGAGCCGTGATGCTGGCGCGATCACTGGAGACCCTGCCGGCGTCTCGACAATCTCGCTGAGCGAGCCGACGCTTCACTCGACGCGGTCGAGCACCGGCTCCGGATGCTCGCCGAGGTACTCGACCCACTCGCGCTTCACGCACGGATAGTGCCTGGAGGCCTCGACCAGGTCCATGAAGCTGACAAGGTTCGAGTCGAAGCGCTGCTGCAGCTGTGGATCGACGATGCGGCCCGCGTCGTCGAGCGCCTTGTGGGCCTGCGCGAGCGAGAACATGTCGGGGTAGACGCGCGCGCCGAGGTGCTCGAATGGCATGCGCAAGGCCCACAGGCCCCTGTTGCCTCCCACCATCGACGGCGAGGCCGACAGCAGGAGCCCGTGGAGCTCGTTGAATGGCTGCGGCTGGTACCGGGAGACCCAATCGATCGCGTTCTTGAGCAGTCCGGGCAGCGAAGCGTTGTACTCGGGCGAGGCGATGACGAAGCCGTCGCATGCTTGCAGGCGCTCGTTGAGCGCCTCAGCGCCGGCGGGAAAGCCCTCTCTCGTCTGGACGTCCTGGTTGTAAGAGGCGCAGTCGAAGTCGCGCATGAAGGCGCGATCGACGATTCCTCCGTGCGCCTCGATACACGCGGCGGCCAGCTCCGCGAGTCGCGTGTTCAGCGACTCCGCGCGCAGCGACGCCGAGAAGACAAGGAAGCGAATCTCCCTGCGCTCGCGGTCTGCCTGCAGCACGCCCGGATCCTCGCAGGTCGTGCCGGTCGCGGTTGTGCGAAGGGCGCTACAGCGCGGTTGAGCAGGCGGCTTCGGCTACTCGCTGCCCCCGATCTCGAGGATCCGCGGCATGCCCGAGATCCTTTCACAATGGCTCGGTGGCTCAAGCGGCCGCTCGACTCGCTACACACCGCACCGACAGATAAGGAGACCGTGATGCGCAATCCCCTTTATTCGGCCAAGGCCCACGTGACCGGAGGCCGCGCCAACGGGCGCGGAGAAACCTCGGACGGCGCGCTCGTCGTCGACCTGAGGCTGCCTCCCGAGCTCGGCGGAGAGGGTGGCGGAACCAACCCGGAGCAGCTGTTCGCGATTGGGTTCGCCGCCTGCTTCGAGAGCGCCCTCGCCGTGGTTGCCCGCCGCAGCAAGCTCGACGCCGGCGAGGTGTCGATCGACTCCAGCGTGATGCTGCTGCCCACCGAGGAGCGCGCCTTCGAGCTGGCGGTCGAGCTCGATGTCAGCCTGCCTGCGGTGGCGGATCCCGACGTGGCTGTGGAGCTCGTGCGCGGGGCCCACCAGGTCTGCCCATACTCGAACGCGACACGCGGCAATATCGACGTTTCGCTGCGAGCGAACGGGCGCGAGGTGTGAGGTGGGTGCGCTCTAGGTGTCGCCGGGCTGCGCAAGCCAGCGTTGCACGAGCGTGATCTGATCCTCGGGCCAGGCGCCGTCGCAGGGCATCGTGCCGGCTTTCAGGGCGCCGAGGATGGCGTCGCCATGGGCCCGCACGTCCTCGGAGGACCAGAGGTCGAAGTGACCGCGCATGGAGTCTCGATCGCGTGCGCGAAACAACGGCTTGATATCCGAGTCGAAGCGGAGTGGTGTGCTGCCCTCGACACTGTTCATGCGGTTCTCTCCTTCGCTCCTGTTGCTAGCTGATCGTGCGCGTCTGCACCACGACGATCCTCGTGCTGGTTTGGATCTGCTTGGGGAGCTTAGAGGTCGATCCCCGGAAGCATTTGACGATGAGCGTGCGAAGCGGCCGCGTGCGCTGGGCGATGTGATCTCGGTAGCTCGGCCGACCCAGGGCACCGCATCGTTCGGGGGCGATGTGCGAGCATGGCGGGAGCCCGAAACACGAGGGAAGGCAGGCTCGATGGAGGAATCCAGGCTCCACTCGGTGGCACTCTTCGCCGGCCTATCGCGCAAGGAGCTGAAGGTGCTCTCGACCATCACCGATGAGGTCGCCCTGCCCGCCGGCACGCACCTGATCAACGAAGGTGCCTTCGCCTACGAGTTTCTGCTCATAACCTCCGGCAGCGCGGAGGTCCGCCGTCGCGGCGAGCTCGTGGCCACGCTCGGGCGTGAGGACTTCGTCGGCGAGGTCGGGGCGATGCGTGATGATCGGCGCAACGCGAGCGTGACAGCAACGAGTGACATGACGGCGATCGTGATGACCGCGCGCGACCTGCGCCGCGTCGCGGAGGAGATGCCGTCGGTGCGCGCACATATCGATGCGGCAATTGCCGCACGCACCGGAGTGCAAGCGTCGTAAACCGGTCCCGTCTAGGCGCGTGCTCCGGCGAGGGCGTGCGGTGCCGCCGGTGCCCCGACGCAGACCCGCCCAGGGCTGCGCTCAAGGGTTGAACGTCACTGACCGCCAGCGGCGCCCGCCGTCGAGCGATCGCAGAATCGTGTCGCCGTCGCCGACCGCGACGAGCGTCTTTCCGCTCACGGCGATCGCGCGGATCGAGCGCGACGTCGGCAGCGCGAGCGCCGACCAGTGGATGCCATCCGACGAGGAGAGCGCCTCGCCCTCGCCGGTCGCGATGAATCGCCCGCCGGCATAGACGACGCGGTCGAGGTCGATTTCGACGCCTGTCGTGCCGGTGCTCCACGTGCTGCCGCCGTCGGTCGAGACGAGCGCCTCGCCGTTGTGGCCGACGATCACGAAGCGCCCGCCACCGGCCGCCACCGAGGTCTGAAAGCGCCCGAAGCCGAGCCGCTCGAGCGTCCACGCGCCGCCCGCAGTGCGGCGCGCGATCGTTCCCGCGCCGGCTGCAACCGTGACCCCCGCCTGGGTCGCGAAATCACGCATCGAGTGAAACCCCGGGAACGCCACCCGCCTCCAGTGGACGCCGTTCGATGAAGCGAAGAGGCGGCCGCGGTCGCCGCCGACGAGATACTCGCTCCCGCTCCAGCTGACCGCGTGCAGGTTCAGCCGCGTGGCGACGTGTCGTATGCTCCAGCGCCGCCCGTCGCGAGACTGAATCAACGTTCCGTGCGCGCCTGCGGCGACGAACCCCCCGGGACCGTAGGCGATCGCATACATGTCCTCGTGCGTCGGAGATCGAGACGAGCGCCAAATGCGCCCGTCGAGCGACGAGATGATCCGACCAGAGCCGCCGACGGCGACGTAGCGGCCTGCGCCGCGTGCCACCGCAAGCAGCGCGCACGGCATCGCGGTCGCCGCGATGTGCCAGCGACGGCCGTCCGTCGAGGTGACGATCGTGCTCTCGTCACCAACGGCGACGAAGTGCGAACCCGTGTAGACGACGCCACGCAAGTCGACGGTCGTGGGGGAGGCGACTGCGCTCCAGCGCCCTCGAGCGCTCGAGCGCAGGATCGTCCCGCTCGAGCCGACGGCGACACCGACCCCGCGACCGAACGCAACACCGCGGAGGATCTCGTCGGTGGGGCTTCGCACCGCGCTGAGCCCGGCCGCCGACCCTTCGAGGATGCTGCCGAAGTCGCCCACCGCCACGAGCCGCGTGCGATCGGCGGCGAGTTGCCACAGAAACGGGCGTTGCGCGGCTTGGTCATCGCTCGGGCGCGGGCGCGTCGGAACCGCGCGCCAGCTGGAGCCGTTGGCACTCGCGATCACGGTCGCTTCGGCCCCGCTCACGAGCAGTTCTGAGCCGCGCTGCGTGGCGCCCCACAGGTTCTCGCTTGTGCCGCTGGCCTGTGCGTGCCAGGTAAGCCCGTCGCTCGAGGACAACAGGGTCCCGCCCGAGCCGCCTGCGACGACGGTGCCGGCGCGAACGGCCACTGCGCGCAGGCCCGCATCGGGAATGCCGCGCGCGGCTAGCCAGCTTCGCCCGTCTGCGCTCGAGAGGATCGTCCCTCCGTCGCCGACGACGACCCAGCGACTCCCGCTCCACACAGCTCCCCGCAGCGCGTGGCGCACGGGGGTCGGCCGCACCACCCAGCGGGAACCTCCGGTCGAGGAGGCGATCAAGCCGTCGGACCCGACGGCCAGCAGCCGCTCACCACGTGCGGCGACGTTCGCCAGCGTGAGCCCGCCCCCCGGGGCATCGGCGCAGGCGCCCATGGGGCGCTTGTGTACCGCGCTTGCGCCCGCGAAGAACGGCCACAGCGCCAGCGGCGCGGCGAGGGCGGCGGCGATACGCGGGGAGGCACGCCTCATCGTGCCGGCCATCGCCACGACACGTCGTTGCCCACACTGATCTGAGCCATTGGCGCGCGACACGCTCGCAGGCCGGGCGGATGTCTAGGGAAGTCGGTCCGACGTCACGGATATGGTCGTTTTATGTCCCTCAAGCACATTGGTGCCGGTTACCACTCGTGCGCAAGCCGCCCCAGCCGGATGGGCTTGGCGGCGCTGGTCGGCAGCGCTCTGATCTGCGCCGGCGCGCTCGCGCCGGACGCCTCCGCGCGACCCGGGCTGTCGTGCTCGAATCTCAAGGGCAAGCGCGTGGTGAGCACGCGCAGGGTCAGGGTCGTCGTGCAGCGCAGCGAAAGCAAGGGCGTGGCGTACGTTTGTGCGCCGCCCAACGGTCGGGTGAGGATCGCCGGCCAGACATCCGGGCTGACCAGCGGCTTCGAATTCGCGGTCTCTGTCGCCACGACGGCCGGCTCCTGGGTAGCGCTGCACTTCGACAGCGCGCAAGGTGTCGCCGGCGAAGAAGTCGGGAAGGCCTTCAACGCCTCCAACGGCAAGTCATACCGCTACTGGTACTACCTGACCAGCCCGACCGCAAAGCCCGAAGAAGTCCGCTTCCTCGACCGCGTTCTGCTCGATCCGTTCGGCGATGTAGCGCTGGCGGAACACCAAGGTGACACGGAGCGCATAGTGGCGTTCGCACCCAACGGGAAGCGGCACGTGCTCGACTCGGGAGCGCGGGCTCGGATTCCGTCCGGCTCGCTGACGCTCTCTGGCCGCAAGGTCCAATGGCTTGATGGCGGCGTGACGCGCCGCGCGTCGGTGTAGACCAGCGGTGCACGGTCTTCGCTGGCAGGCGCCCGAGCCCAATGTCGGCAGGGCCGCGAGCCTGTAACGTCCGAGCACGGTGACGGCGACGTACTTGGCGTGTCCCAACAGCGTGGTCAGCGCCGCGAACGGGGTCGACTACGCGTATCGAGACCTCGGCGAGGGCGCGGTGCCACTGGTCTTGCTGCAGCATTTCCGCGGCAACCTGGACAACTGGGATCCCGCGCTGATCGACACGCTGGCGCCCGGTCGCCGCGTCGTGACCTTCGACAACGCCGGCGTCGGTGGTTCGTCCGGCGCGACGCCGGACACGGTCGCGCAGATGGCGCGGGACGCGATCGCCTTCCTCGACGCGATGGAGTTGGACGAGGTTGACCTGCTCGGCTTCTCGATCGGCAGCTTCGTCGCGCAAGCGATCGCGCTGCTCAGGCCCGCCGCGGTCCGGCGGCTGATCCTCGCGTCATCCGCGCCGCAGGGCGCGGCGGGCATGCACGGCTGGGCCCCCGCGGTCATCGCGGCCGTCGGATCACCCCAGCCGAACCCCCAGGGGGTGCTCGACGTCTTCTACGCTCCGTCGGATTCGAGCCGCGACGCGGGCATGCAGTCGCTGGCGCGGATCTCCTCCCGAACAGAGGACCGCGACAAGCCCACGACCTGGCAGACGAGGCTGGCGCAGTACGACGCCGTGTGCGACTGGGGGATCCCCAACCACGCCCTGCTGCAAGGGGTCAGCGGCATCGAGGCGCCGGTGTTGATCGCAAACGGCGACAGCGACCCGATGATCCTGCCCAGTTACTCCTATCTGCTAGCGGGACTGATTCCGCAGGCCACGCTGAAGATCTACCCGGACTCCGCGCACGGCTTTCTGTTTCAGCACCACGCCGAGTTCGCCGCCGACGTCGCCGCGTTCCTCCGTGAGGCGTGATCAGCCGCGCCTTCGATCAGACCGCCATCGGCGGTCCCGTGCCAACCGCCTTGGACGCGGCCGCGATCTCGCCGCGGAGCGCGTGCAGCGCGGATACGAAGATCTCCGAGAACGTCGGGAACGGCTGGATCGTGTCGGAGAGAACGTCGAGTGGGATGTGGGCTCGGATCGCGAGCGTCGCCTGCTGCAGCCACTCGCCTGCCTCCGGGCCGAGCGCAAAGGCACCCGTGAGGCGCTCGCCGTCGCTGAGCAGCGTCAGAAATCCGTTCTGTTCGGCGTAGGCGTGCGTGTACGTGGCGGTCTTCGCCACGTCCGCCAGCGCGACCATCGCGGTGCAGCGGCCGGCTGAGGCACCGACCGCCGCCGCCTGCGGGTCCGTGTAGACGACGCGCGGAACGGCCTCGAAGTTCGCCTTTCGCGGCTCGCCGAGGATGTTTGCGGCGACGACCTCGCCCTGGTACTTGCCGACGTGTGTGAGCGGCCACAGGCCGTTGACGTCGCCGATCGCCCACAGACGGTCCGCGGCGCGCATGTGCGCATCCACCGGGACCCCATGCCGGTCTGGCTCGACGCCGACGGTCTCGAGGCCGAGCCCATTGACCCGTGGACGCCGACCGGTGGCGACGAGCAGCCGCTCACCGCGCAACTCCCGCCCGTCGTCGATCTCGAGCACGTACTCCTTGCCGTCGCGTCGCGCCGCGCTCGCGTTTGCGGACAGCAGGAGCTCGATGCCTTCGTGACGCAGAACCTCGCCGAGCGCCTCACCGAGCGGGGCCGGCTCCCGCGCGAGCACGTGATCGGCCATGTCGACGATCGCCGCTTCACCGCCGAGTCTGCACACGGCCTGCGCCATCTCCACCCCGACCGGCCCGCCGCCGAGGATGATCAGGCGTTGCGGGATCGCCTTCATGGAGGTCGCCTCGCGACTAGTCCAGACGCCATCGAGGTCGCGCAGGCCTGGCACCGGCGGGATCACCGGTTCTGCGCCGTTCGCGAGGACGACATGGTCCGCTTTGTGGCGCACGCCGTCGACCTCGACCACGCCCGCCCCCGCGAGTCGTCCGGTGCCGCGTAGGAGGTCGATTCCGTGATCGGCTAGCCAGCGCTCCTGTCCGGCGTCGGAGTAGTCCGAGACCATGAAGTCGCGCCATGCGAGCGCCGCTTCGACGTCGATTTCCGCCTTCGCCGCCGCCTCCCGCGCTCCGTGGACCGCCTCGCCCGGCCGCAGTAGCGTCTTCGACGGGATGCACGCCCAGTAGGAGCACTCGCCGCCGACGAGCTCGCGCTCGACGATTGCCACCCGCAGGCCGCCCTCGGCCAACGCGCCGGCACAGTGCTCTCCAGGCGAGCCGCCGCCGAGGACGATGACGTCGTAGTGGGTACTCATGAGCGGACGTCGATCGCCGCTGGTCGCTTCGAGCTCATAGGGCGGCGACGCGCAGAACTTCTTCCATGTATCGGCCCGCCGCGTCCGATGCCTCGTCGGGTGTGCTGCCCTGCTCGCGCGCGTTCATGTACGCGGCATACCAGTCCCACCAGTTATGCGGTGCATGGGACTTCTCGTATGGGTCGTGATGTTCGGCCGTCTCATGGAGCAGGTCGGCCAGCGAGGAGATATCCATCGTCAGTGCTCCCATTCCCGGCCCGGAAGCCGCGTTCTGATCTCCTGCAGCAGCCACGCGTTGCCATCCGGATCGCTGAACGAGGCATAGGTTTGGTATGAGCGACGTTCCGGATCCGGACCCGGGACGCGCCCCCCGTCGAGGTGGAACAGCTCGCTGACCTCGACGCCGCGGCGAACCAGGTCCTCACGCGCGGCGTCAATGTCGTGGACGACCAGCTCCAAGCGCTGCGCGGAGCCAGGCTCAGCCGTGGTGAGGCCCTCGCCGAACGCGATCGAGCACGCCGAGTGGGGGGGCGTCAGCTGGATCGCCCGGAAGCGCTCGCCGCGGACGATGTCCGCGTCGACGCGCCATCCAAGTCCTTCGTAGAAGCGCTTCGCGCGGTCGACATCGGAAACGGGCAACGTCACCACCTCGAGCTTCATGTCAATGGATCCCGTTTCGGGCGTCTCCATCAACGTGTCGGTGCGCACGTCGGTACTGCTCATGTTGACCTCCAGCTGTGGTTGGTAGGGCACCAGCCTGGCGCTTCAGCCGATCCGCCGCGGCCCTCGCGACGGGAGAGGGCGCTCCGACGGAGCGGAGTTGCACCAGCCCGGCGGCGAGCACGGTCCCGACCGGTCGGCGACTGCCGGCGGACACCCGCGGCCGGCTGCGCCCAGGATCGCTCAAACCACACCGCTTGTCAATAGCCTCGCGGGGTCGCAAACTACTCGCGACGTGGAATGATCAGAACGGCTCGCCCACTAGCTCGACCCGGCCCTCGGGCCAGTCGGTCGCAGTCGTGAGCCCTTTCCACATGGCGCACATCGGCATCTCGATCGCGCCTCCGGGCTGCTGAGCGAAGACGGGCTCCCGAATCAGCCGGAAGCCGAACTTCGCATACAGCTCGACGTTCGCGGGCGTGCAGAAGAGGAAGGCTCGCTCGGGGCCAAGCTCGCTCGCGATCTGAAGCAGACGCTCGATCAACACACGCGCCTGACCGCGCCCGCGCGCGGCGCGAGTCACGATCACACCGCCGATCCCCGCCACCTCGAGCAATACGTCGGCGACCCGCACCTCGGCGAGGAGGAGCCCCCCGAGCGCGATCAGATTCTCTTCGTCGTCGCACAGCCCGACGTTGCGGGTCTTTGCGCGCCACTGCAGTCCTTCGCCCACGTCGCCCCATGGGTGCCGCTCGCCGGCGATGACCTTTCGCCAAGCCTCGTCGGTCACGCTCGCGAGCTCGACCAGTGGCACCGGCACACCCTAGTTGCGAGGGCGCGTGCGAGGGCTCCGCCTTCGTGGCCATCGAGACCGTCGCAGGCTGGCTGTAGCATCGGCGCCGCACTGTGAGCAGGCAGCTCGGCAGCTCCGGCGACGCAGGGTCGTCCATAGGGAGCAAGCGCGACCCCCCTGGCGTCGCAAGCGCGACGACCGTCCGCGTCGCGCCGCCGTCGCTTCGCGGAGTCCTGCGGATTGTGCTGGTCATCGTCGGCTGCGCGATCGCTCTCTATCTCGTATGGCGCGTGCGCTACGTCCTGCGCCTCGCGGCGATCAGCGTGTTCGTCGCGCTCGTGATCCTCCCGATCGTGGACGCGCTCGACAGACGGACGCGCGCGCACCGGGGGCTGATCATCCTCGCGGTGTATGTGGTGCTGGTCGCGTTGGTGGTCCTGATTGGCTACATCGTCGTCCCGAGCGTGGTCACAGAGGTCGGGCAGCTCTCCCGTAACGCGCCGAAGTACGCGCGCGAACTGCGCGCCAACGCGACCTTTCGCCACTACGACAACCGCTACCACATCAGCTCCGCGCTCGTGCAGGACGCCCGCCACCTGCCGGAACGACTCGCCCACCTCGCTGGCCCGCTGAAGCAGGTGACCGTGAGCGCTGCGAGCTTCGTCGGACAGCTCGTGACGGTGCTCGTGCTCACGTTCCTGCTCACGCTGCACGGGCGCGACTACGTGAACATGGCACTCGCGCTCACGGGGGAGCGCGAGGAGCGCTACCGCCGGCTTGTGATCAAGGTGAACCGAGCGGTCGCGGGCTACATGCTCGGGAACATCGCGATCAGCGCGCTCGCGACGATCGTGACCTGGATCGTGCTCTCGATTCTCGGCGTCCCGTACGCGATATCGCTCGGCTTCGTGATGGGGTTCTTCGACCTCATCCCGATGGTCGGCGCGACGCTTGGCTCGATCTTTGTGGCATTCGCAACCGTGACCGTGCACTTCCCCGTTGCGACGATCGTGTGGATCGTGGCGATCTTCCTGTGGCAGCGCTTCGAGAACTACGTCATCCAGCCGTTCGTCTACGGCAAGATGCTCCGCGTCAACCCGATCGTGACGATCCTCGCCGTGCTCGTCGGCGCTTCACTGCTCGGAATACTCGGCGCGCTGATCGCGATCCCGACGGCCGCAGCGATCCAGATCGTTCTGAGTGACTGGTGGTTCTCGCGCCGCAGCGGCGCCGCAGCGGCACCCGCGATCGGTGCTTGACGGGCTCTCGCCGCGAGGACCGTCAGGGCTGGACTGGCCCGCGATCCCGCCGGGTGTCTACGCCGACGCTCGAGCCGACACGAGCGAACACGGCGGGGCGCTTGGTCCGGACCAGCACGTAGGCGCTGAGCATTGCGGCGAACGTCGCGAGCACGCCGTAGAAGATGAAACTGTCTGACCCCGGTTCTGTCGCATTGTCGTAGAAGACATAAGCCAGCACGAGCACCGAGGCGAGCGCAGCGACCACGTCGAACGCGCGCAACGCGCGTCGGCGCCGCAGGAATGTGAGTGCCCCGATCGCGAGGGTGCCGTAGATGACCATGTAGGCGTACCCGTTGATGTCTCCGAAGTCGTCGACGACTGTGAACGGGCCGATGCTCGCGACAAGCATCACGAGCACGGTGATCGTCCATACGACCGCCACCGTTGCGTTTGCCACCCAGGGCGTTCCCCACCGCGGGTGGACCCTCAGCAGCGGCTTCGGCGCAATCCCGTCGCGGGCCATCGTGAAGAGGATCCGCGAGAGCCCATTCAAGAGGGCGATGAGCGAACCGAACAGGGTCAGCGAGACGGCGAGGTCGATCGGCCTGCGCAGCCACCCGACGTGAGCCAGCGCCGCGAGATCGCCGAGCGGTGCGGTCGAGCTGGCGAGGTCGAGATGCGAGTGCTCGAAGCCGAGATACATCGTGTAGCCACAGAAGGTCCAAAAGACGCCGGCGATCACCACGGTGAGCAGCAGCGCGACGGAAATCGTTCGCCGCGGGTTCGTGGCCTCTCGCCCGAGCACGGTGGCACTCTCGAAACCAGCGAACGCAAGGACGGCGAGGACCACACCGTCGAGGACCATGCTCGTGGAGGTGCGGTGCAGCGTGAGCTGCGTCCGATCAACGGGCGAGCCGCCGTGATGGACGAGCACGGCGACCATGAGCACGAGGATCGCAATCCCGGTGAGCATCTCGAGCGCGAGCATCACACCCGCCGAGCGGCGCATACCGCTCACGGCGGCCGCGAGCGACGCGGCGATGCCGACGGCGTAGAGGACGTCGGTGGTGGCCTGACCCGATCCGAGTCCCACGGCGACGAGGAACTGGGTGGCGTAGATACCGAAGCCAGCGAGGGTTGCGGCACTGAAGAGCCCGAACAGCGACATTGTGGTCCACGCGACGAACACCCCGCCGAAGTGACCCAGGGACATCGACGCGAGCCCGTAGACTCCGCCGGTCGTCGCCACTTGGCGGGAGAGTCGGGAGATGCACCATGCGACGGCAAGCATCACCGACGACGCGAGCACGAGCGTCAGCCAGGCGCCACCGCCGGAGACCGTGAGGATCAGCGGGATGACGAGTGCCACCACACCAGTCATACCCATCGCGCCGACCGCTTGGGCGACGACGCCGGAGAGGCGAACCGAGCCCTCGCCCATGCCCGCCGCGTGGTCGGCCGACGTCGGCTGGGGCGAGGTCCGCTGCGCCGCGCGAGGACGCTCGAGGACAGCGAGCTCAGCCATGGCCGAGTATCGACAGGCGCACAGCGATCTTGAAACCCGGCGCGCGCGGTTCTGGCCACTTAGCGGCCCGCAGCGAGCTCAGGGGTACTGGATGAACGCGGGCAGTGAGGTCGGCATCGCGGCGGGTTTCAGGAAGTTCCTGTAGCCGGGTTCGATTCCGGCCCGTGTGAGTAGTGCCTGCGGCACTTGGCTCAGCGAGTCGATGACGTTGTTGCTCTGCACCGTCACGCCTTCGAGGTCGTGCGTCGTAGTCGGAGGTATTCTAGGCTACCTACCGGACACAACGTCGCCGGCGACCAAAACCGCCAGGTCGCGACGAACCCACCAGACGTGGGCCGGCAGCCCCGCGGCCTCCAGCCACCGCTTCTGGTCGGCGAGCGTGCTTGGAGTGTCGTAACCGGTGTCCAGGGGAGTGACCGCGTCGGAGGGGTCCTCGGGCACGACGACGTCTCCGAGCACGAAGCGGCCGCCCGGCGCGAGCACGCAGGCGAGGCGCCGGAACAGATCGGCCTTCGCGGCAGCGGCGAGATGGTGGACCGCGAGCGCCGAGACGACCACGTCGAACCCTCCCGGAGGGAGCGAATCCTCGAGTCTCGCGAGCACCAGCTCGACGCGATCCGCGGGAAGCACAGCGCGGGCACGCGCCAACATCTCGCTGCTCGAATCGATTCCGACGAGAACCGCATCTGGGTTCGCGGCGAGCACTCGACTGGCGGTCTCGCCGGTCCCCGTCCCGAGCTCGAGCACACGCCTTGCCCCGATCGCCGTCGCTGTCGCAGTCTCCTGCTGGAGCCGCTCGTAGTCGGGCATTTCGTGGTACATCTGGGCCAGGTAGCCCTCAGGATCCCAGTGAAACGGCGCCATCCCTAGAAACCGGATGCGCCGCTGCCGATGCCGCTCACGGGGCGGGCAACGACGCGCCGTGCTCGGCGAGGAAACCCTTGCCGGGAACGTGATTGACCTCCAGGCGGATGCCCTCGGGGTCACGAAACGACAACGAGTAGTAGCCGGGTGCCCACGGCCCATCCTCGGGAGCGCGCACGATCTCGGCGCCGAGCTGCTGAAGGAACGGGTAGAGCTCGTCGACATCCTCGCGCGCGCGGGCCCGGAAGCACACGTGATCGATGCCGGGCGCGAGCTCCTCGTGCGCGTGGCCGCCAAGCTCCGCCTCGGGCTTGCGAATGCCGACTGCCGTCCGGCCGCCCACGTAGTAGACGAAACCATCCGCGCGCAGAACCGGCTCGAGCCCCAGCCGGGGCATCAACTCGTCGTAGAACTCGACGCACTCCTCGAACCGGCTTACCCGCAGGATGATGTGCGCGATTCCGTTGATCTCCACTTGATCGGTTCTTCCGTCGAACGGCAGACCTGCTCGATCGCCAGATCCTAGGCCCGTGGTACTCCAGGCGGGACTCAGGGGTCTCGGTGCACGATCAGCACGGAGCGCCCGTAGCGCCCGGCGACAGCCGTGGCGACGCTCCCGAAGATGTGCCCAGTGAATCCGCTGCTGCCGTGGGAGCCGAGCACGATCAGGCTCGCGTCGCGTTCCTTCGCGACCTTCACGATGCCCTTCCAAGTCGGCGCGGCCTCCGTCGCCGCGCTCGCGGAGCGAAAGCCCGCCTGCTCGGCGAGCGCCGCCCCTTCTGCCGCCGTCTGCTCGGCGGCCTCCCGAACTTCGTGTGCCTGCATCGCGTTGAACCTCAGCTCCACCGCAGGCACAAAGCCGACGTCGGCAGGCTGCCAGACACACAGGACGAGTGCCTCGCGCCCAGGCGCGAGCTGGCGGCCGGCCTCCTCGATTGCGAGCTTGGCCAGATCCGAGCCATCGTAGGCGAACAGGACCGGCCCGGCGCTTTTGGCCTCGGAGCTCTCGGTCGGCGTCACTTCACTCGGAGCCTTCGATGACGGGCGTCCCTCGCTGCTCAGCGGGCGCGGCGAGCGAGCCGGCGCGGGCTTGGCCGGCGCGACCTCCGCGCACCCTCGCGAGCAGCGGCGGGGAGTACCACGCGGGTGCCTCGCCTGCAAGAAACTGGTCGATGTCCGGCGTCTGTGGGCGCGCGCCGCCGAGCGCGTAGATCAGCACGCCGATGACCGCGCCGCCGACCGCCAGCCCGAAGCCGATCCACAGCGCGATACCCGTGCCGGCTTCGAGGCTGCCGCCGACCGTGAGCGCGAAGTGGGCGAAGATCGGCGCGATCATGAACGCGGCAACCGCTCGCAACAGCTCAACGATCGCGAACACCCGCTGGAGGTTGGCCGAGGGTAGCGAGAAGCCGGCGACGAACAGCGCCGGCGCGACGGTCGCCCCAAGACCGATGCCCGTGAGCCCCGAGCCGATCAAAGTGAGCGCTTCGCTCGGCGGGAGCTGCACGTGGAAGACCGCGATCCCGGCCGCGAGGAAGACCATCCCCACCAAGGGGAGGTAGTGGATCCCGCGTTTGTTGAACACGACGCCGAGAAGGATCGCCGTGATGACGGCGCCGGCGACCTCTGGCAGGTAGAGCAATCCGACGTGCAGCGGGCCATAGTGCTCGAGCAGTAACGCCGCGGTCAGGGCGGTCGCCGAGACGGACGCTGCCGCCGCGAACAGCGCGACCGTCACGCCGGCGACGGGCATCGTGCTCGTGAGCATTGTGCGGATCGTGAGGAGGGGGTGCTTGGCGCGGTACTGGTAGACGATCAGGACGACGATCGCGGCCAGCCCACCGACCAACGGGATGAAGGTCATGGCGTCGAGGAAGCTGTGTGTCAGGAGCTCGGACGCTCCGAAGAACGCGGACACGCAGCCGACTGCCGCCAGCGCGATCGCGGGGAGGTCGCGCGGCGAGTCGGGGTCGGCAGGCGGAGCGTCGTCGAACGTGAGCAGAGAGAGGAGCAGGGCCCCCGCCGAGATCGCGGCGATGATCCAGAACAGGGTTCGCCAGCCGCCCGAGTTGGCCTGGAGGCCGCCGAGCGTGGGACCGAGCGCAACGGCGCCGAAGATGCACAGGTTCATGATCATCGCGGTGTCGCGCAGCTTGTCCGCGGGATAGCCGATCGCCAGCGGCGGGACAGCCGCGATCAGGAGCAGGCTCGTGCACAGGCCTTGGAGCACGTGGCCCGCGATGTACATGTCGGCGCTCTGTGCCGAGGCCGCCACTACGGAGCCGAGCAGGAGCAGCGTGGTATAGACGACGAGCATGCGCCGCTGGGGCAGGTGCTGCGCGAACTGGACGGCCAGCACCGTTCCCACGGCATAGGCGGCGTTGGCCAGTCCCGACCCCAGGCTCATCGTCTGCAGGCTCGTGTGCAGGTCCTTCGCGATGATCGGCGTGAGCGGCTCGAGCGCGGCGGACAGCGCCAAATAGGGGATCAGCGCGAACATCACCATCGCAGCGACCGCGGGGTAGCGGCCGGCGAGCGGTCCCTGGCGCATCAGTGGCCTCGCTCCACGTCCGTTGCTCGCATGTTCGTGACTGCCTTTCTTGCTTCCCGTCTCGCGGGCTTTGATTTGCCACTCAAGAAAGCACGGAATGGCCGCGAGTGAGAGTCCCTGCTGATGGGGGTACCGGCAGGGTCTCCCCACCACGCTTAGGGCGAGGGTAGTCTGATCTCGTGGACACGAAAAGCGAGATCCGCGAGTTCTTGACGTCCCGCCGAGCAAAGCTCACGCCGGACCTAGTGGGTCTGCCTGTCTATGGCGCTGACCGCCGCGTTCCCGGGCTTCGGCGGGAGGAGGTCGCAGTGCTGGCCGGAGTCAGCGTTCCCTACTACACGCGGCTCGAGCGCGGGAACATGAGCGGTGTCTCGGAGAGTGTCTTGGAGGCGCTCGCGCGTGCCCTGCAGCTCGACGAGGCCGAGCGGGCGCACCTCTTCGACCTGGCACGCGCGGCGCAGCCCTTGCGCGCGAGCGGCCGGCGCCGGCCCTCCGTGCGCATTCGCCCGACCGTGCAGTGGATCCTGGATGGCATGAGTGCACCGGCGCTCGTGCGCAACGGCCGACTCGACATCCTCGCCGGCAACCAGCTCGGCTACGCCCTTTATTCGCCGATGCTCGAGAGCACGATCCGGCCGGCCAACACCGCGCGCTTCGCCTTCCTCGATCCGCGGGCACGGGAGTTCTACCCCGAGTGGGATCGCGCGGCCAGCGACGTCGTGGCGGTGCTGCGCTCTGAGGCCGGACGCGACCCGCACGATCGCGGCCTGCAGGACCTCGTAGGCGAGCTGTCCACCCAGAGCGAGGAGTTCCGTGCGCTCTGGGCTGCGCACAACGTTCGCTTCCACACGACCGGCGTGAAACGCCTGCATCATCCCGTCGTCGGTGACCTCGAGCTGAGCTTTGAGAGGATGGACCTCTCGGCCGACACGGGACTCACGGTCTTCGCCTACGCCGCCGAGCCGGGGTCCTCATCGCAGCAGGCGCTGAACCTGCTCGCGAGTTGGGCTGCGACGCCCGATCAGGACGTGGTGTCCAACCGAGCCGAGACGGCGCCGACGAGCAGCCAGAGGTAGCGCGCGCCCTCAGTCGCGCGGCTACTCGTCCAGGCCGAGGGCGCGCAATGCTTCGGCGGGACTGCCGTGGACGGTCATCTCCCGCGCTTGCTCTCCCTCAAAGCGCCAGACGTGGGCTTGCTGCCTGTTGATCGCGATCCCGCTCGCCCTGCCGCGGCCGCTGACGCGCACGACGACCACGATCTCACCGGCCGGCGCTTCGATGAAGCGCTCGGGCTGCACCGTTGGCTCGGAAATCGATTCGGCAGTCAGCGCCATCAGCGCTGCGGGGGCCTCAGCGCCGCGAAAGACCGCCGCGTTGTCCAGAATCGGGTCCTGGTGCAGCTCGAAGACGGGGCCGAGCAGCCCCGGCGCGGCCGGCCACCTCCCCGTCGCCGCGAGGCCTTCATAGCCGGCGCGCAGGCGCTCGATGTTCGAGCTGGCCATTGCCCGCACTATTGCACGGGCGACGACCCGAGTGGCGTCGCGTGATGTGCGCGTTCAGCGCGCTGGTCCGAGCTCGCTATCGCAGCGGCCGGAACGCCTCCCGCAGCTCGGCGGAGAACAGCTCGGGCTCCTCCCAGGCGGCAAAGTGGCCTCCCTTATCGACCTCGTTGAAGTAGATGACGTTGGGGTATGACTTCTCGACCCAGCCACGCGGGGCCCGGAAGATCTCGCCCGGGAACGTCGTGTATCCGACCGGGAGCGAAACCGGCGGCGGAGCATGGCCGGCCGCATGAGCGAGGGCTTGCGCGCCCTCCCAGTACTCCCTCGCCGCCGAGGCGCCGGTGCCCGTCAGCCAGTACAGCGTGATGTTGTCGAGGATGTGGTCCCGCGTGAGATTGCCCGAGGGCTGCCCGTCGACGAAAGCGCGGGAGATCTTGTAGTAGCTGTCGGTGTCGTGGTCGAGCATCCAGGCCGCGAGGGCAACGGGTGAATCGAGCAGGGCGTAGCCGATCGTCTGCGGGCGCGTGTTCTGCTCAATGAGGTAGCCGTCGCCGGTCGTCTTGAACGTCGCGATCGCTTCGAGCGCGGCGCGTTCCTCCGCGGAGGGATGCTCCGACGGGTATCCGCCGGCGAGCCCCGCGAGCAGCAGGTTCATGTGGATGCCGAGCAGCCCCTCGGGCGCCTGGCGGCCCAGCTGGTCGGTGACGGCGGCGCCCACGTCGCCGCCCTGGGCGACGTAGCGCGTGTAGCCGAGGCGGTGCATCAGCTCCGCCCAAGCGCCCGCGATCCGGCCGGTATTCCAGCCGAGCTCGGTCGGCTCGCTGGAGAGGCCATAGCCGGGCAGGGACGGCAGCACGACGTCGAACGCGTCCTCGGCGCGGCCGCCGTGCGCCGTCGGGTCCGTGAGCGGTTCGACGACCTCGAGCAACTCGATCACGGAGCCAGGCCAACCGTGCGTCACGATCAACGGCAGCGCGTTCTCGTGCGGCGAACGCACATGGATGAAGTGGACATCGACGCCGTCGATTTCGGTCTGGAACTGCGGCAGCGCGTTCAACCTCGCCTCGCACGCACGCCAGTCGTACTCTGTCGTCCAGTAGCGGGTCAGCTCGCGCAGCGTCGCCAGTTGTACGCCTTGTGAACGGTCGTCGACGAGCTCCTGGGTAGGCCAGCGCGTCGCGGCGACGCGGCCGCGGAA
This sequence comes from uncultured bacterium, assembly GCA_963768005.1. Taxonomy (GTDB): domain Bacteria; phylum Actinomycetota; class Thermoleophilia; order Solirubrobacterales; family Solirubrobacteraceae; genus Palsa-744. The sequence goes on along the minus strand of CAVYGD010000002.1, from coordinate 396,319 downwards.
GTCGTCCAGGGCCTCGTTGGCAACTTCAATGTGGAACGAGCTAATGGCGCCATCCGTGGTCGCTTGCCCGTCGACTCCGATGGTGGCGGGAGTCGTAGCCGTGGGAGCATTCATGTGATCTCCTTGCGCTCGGGATTGCGCGCGACCGAAGGTCGATGCCCCGAGCTAGCCCAGTCACACCAAGCCGGCGGCCGGCTTGAGCTCGGCCGAACGACGCTGCCGGCGAGGCAGTCGAAGCCAGCCGAGAGTGCAGCATCGCGCATATAGAGACGGTTGTCACGTGAGAAAGCCCCAAAAATCGCCCAAATTGCGGCCAAGTCGGGGTCGTAGATTCCCGAAATTGCGCAGAGGCGGAGGCGCGGCTCATCGGGTCCCCTTCGCCACTTGATGTGAGCCGCTCGTGCAGCGGATAAGCGTCTACCCCCTCCGCGACAATTCGTGCGTGACGCCGGCAAACCTCTACGACTTCTTCTTTGCGTCTGCGAGTGTCGCCGGCGCGCTCACCGGACTGCTGTTCGTCGCAATTTCTGTCTCACAGGAGCGTCTTGAGGAGCGAGGCGAGACGCAGATCCACCGCGTGCGCGCCTCCGCGGCGCTCACGGCGTTCACCAACGCGCTTGCAGTCTCGCTCTTCGCCTTGATTCCCGGTGACAAGGTCGGTTGGGCAGCAGTCTCGGTCGCGATCATCGGGCTCACGTTCATCACGGCATCGATGCTCTCGTTGGCTCGCGTGAGCGGATCGCCCCAGCGTGACGCGCGAGAGGGGCTCTTCCTACTCGCCCTTGCGGTCACGTTCGTGCTGCAGTTGATCGCAGGACTGAAGGTCATCGCCCGCCCCTACGACGCGAGTTCAGTGCGGACGATCGCGGTGCTCGTCGTTGTCTGCTTCCTGATCGGGATTGCGCGAGCGTGGGAGCTCATCGGCGGGCCATCGATCGGGATCGGCAGCGAGATCGCAGCGCTGCTGCGGAAGACGGAGCGGGGAAGTGACAGCACCAAACAGGACGGGTGACCCCGACGACCACAGGCATCGATGAGGGTCGTGGCGGGGGCGCTGTATCTAGACGGGCAGCAGCGGCGGCAGGTTTGCTCACTGCACGACCGTGATGAGCGGCTTTCCTTTCTCGACGACATATGTCGCGAGCTCCGCCCCCTCGCCCTTCACCGCGTGAACCGCTTCCGGCGGAACCATCAACGCTTCTCCCGCCTTGACAATTCTCGGCGGCTCGCCCTCGATCTGGTATTCCAGTTCCCCTTCGAGAACGTAAATGATCTCCTCGCCGAAGTGAAAGTGCTTGAAGAGCGGCGCTTCCGCGCTGATCTGCACGCGGTTCTGGATGACCTCGCGTCCGGGGACGCTTAGATCGTGCTCCTGGAGATCGATGCGCGTGATCCCCGGTGCTTGCTGTGCGGTGGTGCTCATGTGAATCTCCTTTGCTATTGCCGGTTGTCTAGCGGAGCGACCGAAATCCCGCGCGCAGCTCTTCGGTGAAGAGCTCCGGCTCCTCCCAGGCCGCGAAGTGGCCGCCCCGATCGACTTCGTTGAAGTAGATGAGGTTGGGATAGACGTTCTCGGCCCAGCGGCGCGGCGCCTGAAAGATCTCGTCGGGGAACACCGTGAAGGACACCGGCAGCGAGACCTCGGGCGGCGTATGCGCGGCCGCCGCAGCGCGTCCGCTCTCCCAGTACATCCGCGCGGCCGAGCTCGGAGTCTGCGTCAGCCAGTACAGCGTGATGTTGTCGAGGATCTTGTCGCGAGTGAGGCCACCCGACGTCTGCCCATCGACAAAGGCCCGTGAGATCTTCTCGTAGCTGTCTGTGTCGTGGTCGAGAATCCAGGCCGCGAGAACCGACGGGTGAGTCCGTTAGGGAGTAGCCGATCGTCTGCGGCGATTGGCCCTGCTCTGCGATGTAGCCCTTCTTGAACTGCATTGCAAACGCATCGAGCGCCGCCCGTTCTTTGTCCGTGAGCCCTTCGGGGACAGGCGCGCCGCTGAGGGCTGCCGCCGCGACGTCGAGCGGGGGCCTTCTGAGGAAGTTGAGGTGAATGCCCGCTAGCCCGTTTGGCGCTTGAGTCGCCATCGTGTCGGTAACGGCTGCGCCGATGTCACCGCCCTGGGCGACGTAGCGGCTGTAGCCGAGGCGGGTCATCAGCTCCGCCCAGGCCTGCGCGACGCGGCCCGGATCCCAGCCGAGCGACGTAGGTTCCTCCGAGAAGCCATAGCCGGGCAAGGACGGCAAGACGACGTCGAATGCGTCCTCGGCGCGGCCGCCGTGCGCCGTCGGGTCCGTGAGCGGGCCCACGACCTCGAGCAGCTCGACGACGGAGCCCGGCCACCCGTGCGTGATGACCAGCGGCAGCGCGTTTTCGTGACGCGACTTGACATGGATGAAGTGGATGCCGAGGCCGTCGATCTCGGTCTTGAACTGCGGCAGCGCGTTCAGCTTGGCTTCGCACTTGCGCCAGTCGTGGTCTGTCGCCCAGTAGCGCGCGAGCTCCCGCATAGTCGCGAGCTGGACGCCCTGCGATCGATCGTCGACGAGCTCCTTGTGGGGCCAGCGGCTTGCGGCGAGGCGGCGGTGGAGGTCGTCTAGGGCCTCATCAGAGATTTCGACTTGGAGGGGGCGAATGGCGCCATCCGTGGCCGCTTGTCCGTCGGCTCCGACGGTGGCTGGAACAGTGGCCGTGGGAGCAGGCATCTGCGTCTCCTTGGGTTCGCGATTGTGCGCGACCGCAGTTGCATGCGCCCAGTTGGCCCAGTCGCATCAGGCCCGCGGCCAGCTTCGATCTTGACCGGATGACGCTGCTGGGCAACCCCACCCAGCCGAGCGCAGCATCGCCGATATAGCGCCGTGTGTCACGTGAGCGGCCGCCAGGAATCGCGCAAATTGCGACCAACTCGGTATCCACAATCGGCTCCCAAAATCGGGCAGGCGCGACGCGCTTCTCGACGAGCTCAGACCGCTGCCACGAGCTCCCGCCCAGACCCGCGCGGGGCGCTCTTGTGGTCACTGCGAGCGTCGCTTCGACCTCCGAGCTGCGGCAGTGCGAGCTTGGCAAGGCTGCCTGCAAGGCCCTTGACTTTCGTCGGCACGGGCGGCAGCGCGAGCTTGACGATCTTGCGTACGACGCTTCCGAACTGCCGGTGCAGCGGGCCGGTGTTGTAGGGGATCCCGAATCGGGCGCAAATCTCGCGCACATCGACGGAGATCTCCCCATAACGGTGGGCCGGGAGGTCGGGGAAGAGATGGTGCTCGATCTGGTAGCTCAGATTGCCGGCGAGGATGTGGAAGAGCTTGCCGCCGGTCAAGTTGGCCGAGCCGAGGAGCTGCCGGTAGTACCACTCTCCGCGGGTCTCGTTGGCGGCCTGCTCCTCGGTGAACTCGAACGTGCCCGCAGGGAAGTGCCCGCAGAAGATCACCGTGAACGCCCACAGGTTCCTGACGAGGTTGGCGCTCGCGTTGCCAGCCAGCACCAGCGGGAACGAGGGCCCCGAGAGCAACGGGAAGAGCACGTAGTCCTTGAGCGTCTGGGCGCGTACCTTGCGCCATACGGCTTCAGCCATCTCGCGGCGCTCGCCAAGCGCGATCTCGCCGGTGGCGATGCGCTCGGTTTCGAGGTCGTGGAGGGCGACCCCGTATTGAAAGAAGGTAGCTAGCAGCGCTGCATAGAGCGGGTTGCCGAGCGAAGATGGGCTCCAGGGCTGCTCCTCGGACACGCGCACCACCGCATAGCCGATGTCGCGGTCCTTGCCGACGATGTTCGTGAACGTGTGGTGCATGTAGTTGTGCGAGTGGCGCCACTGCTCGGCGGGGCAGGCTGTGTCCCACTCGAACGTCTTGCCGTCAAGCCGTGGATCCTTCATCCAGTCGTACTGCCCATGCATGACGTTGTGCCCGATCTCCATGTTGTCGAGGACTTTCGACAACGAGAGCGCCGCCGTGCCGGCCACCCAGGCGGGTGGCAGGAAGCCGGCGAACAGCAGACCACGGCCGGCGACCTCGAGTCCGCGCTGGGCGCGGATGACCTTGCCGATGTAATTGGCGTCGCGCTCGCCGAGATCCGCTACGACGCGGGCGCGGATCACATCGAGCTCCTCGCCGAAGGCCTCGAGCTGCTCTGGTGTGAGATGCGGTGCGGCGTTGGACATGGCTTACTCCTGGTGAGGTCGGTTTTTCAGAGTTCGAGCGCGACGTCGCCGACCGGTACCGACACGCAGATACGGATCTGCTCCTCCGCGGCGTCCGAGATCGCTCCTGTGAGGATGTTGCGCACGTTGCCTGTTCTCTTGCGTGTGCTGCAGGTGTTGCAGATGCCCATCCGGCACCCGTACTCGGGGGCGAGTCCGGCATCCTCGGCCTGCTCGAGCAGCGGCAGGCCGGTGTTGGCCGCCTGCCGTCCGCTGGCGAGGAAGCTCACGCTACCCGTCGCGCGCGCCGTGTATAGCCGCAGCGCCGGCGCGGTGAACGTCTCCACGAGCGGCTCGGCCAAGCCGTCCTGCGCCCACGTCGCGCGTACCGAGTCGACCAGCGCCGGCGGCCCACAGACGAACGTCGCCGCGTCACGGTGCTCGGAGATCACGGCGCGTAGGTGCTCATGCATGAAGCGTCCGGCGAGCGTCGACCCGCGCTCACGCGTGAAGCCGCGCTCGACGCGGACGCGCCGGTATCGCTCGGCCAGCCGTTCGAGCTCGGCGCCGTAGAGCGCGAGCTCGGACGAGCGCGCGTAGTTAAGAAAACCGATCTCGCCGCGGAAGCCCTCGTCGCACAGCGTGCGAAGCATCGCCATCACCGGGGTTATGCCGCTGCCGCCGCTGATCAGCAAGACGCGTTCGGGCCGCGCGTCAGGCATCACGAACTCGCCCTGCGCCTGGGTCAGCCCAACGATCATCCCGGGCCGTGCGCGCTCACGCAAGTAGCGCGACACCTTGCCTTCCGGGTGTGTCGAGATAGTCAGCTCGAGCACGCCGGCGGCGGCCCGCTGTGAGCCGGCCGGCGAGTAGGTCCGCGTCTCGCGGACGCCTCCGATCTCGACGGCCACGCCCACGAACTGCCCGGCGCGCAGGCCGCGCCAGTTCTCGTTGGGACGGAGTGCGAGGGTGACGCTCTTCGGCGTCTGATGCCGGACCGCGATCACCTCGGCTCGAACGTCGCTGACGAGCAGCGGGCGAACGAGCTCGACGTAGCGGTCGACCCCGTGCGGGTAGGCGAGCGCTTCGACGAGCCCCGAGCTCAGAAGGCGGCGGCCGATGCGGCGGGGCGTGGTGGCGGTGGGCAATAGATGTCGGCTCACGCGGTAAGTCAGTGCACAACTGTTTACAGACTATACGCTCGCCGGCAGACCGCAAGGGCTACATCTTTGAAGCTTGTCACAATTGGAGCGTGAACGAACGTGCTCCGGAAAACGGCGCCGCTCGCGAGGCCCGCAAACAGCGCACGCGTCGAGCGCTGCTCGACTCGGTGCTCGGGTTGCTGGAGGGGGAGAGCTTCTCGAGTCTCAGCCTGCGCCAGGTGACACGGGCAGCCGGCGTCGTGCCGACGGCCTTCTACCGCCATTTCGAGAACATGGAGGAGCTCGGCCTCGTGCTGATCGACGAGTCCTTCCGCACGCTGCGAGCCATGATCCGCGCGACGCGTGCGGACCCGCGAACCAACGAGCACGTGATCCGCAACTCCGTCGAGATCCTCGTCAGCTACGTGCACGAGAACGAAAGCCATTTCCGCTTCATCGCACGCGAGCGCTTCGGCGGCGTCGCGATCTTGCGCCATGCGATCCGCGCGGAGATCCGCCTGTTTGCGAGCGACCTCGCGACGGACCTTGCGCGCCTGCCCGGATTCCAGGCGTGGAGCACCGAGGATCTTCAGCTGATGGCGAGCCTGATGGTCGACACTATGGTCTCGACCGCCCACGCGATCATCGATGCACCCTCGAACAACCCCGCCGCCGAAGCCGAGATCATCACGGCCGCGCGACGCCAGCTGCGCATGATCACGCTGGGAGTGCAGGAGTGGCGCAGCTCGTGGGGGCGGACGCCAGGCGAGCCGAGTCGACCGGCTTCGCCGGAGCGTTCCTCGAGCTGACTACGACTGGACCTGCTCCACTCAACCTGGGGCGCTCCCTAAGTCAGCGTCGGTGTAGCAGCGACGGTGCGACGGAACAGGCCGGTGCAAGGCGGCGGCGGCAAGCGCGATAACCTAAGTGAAATGGTGACACCCGCAGAGCGGGCGGCCGAGCGCCGCCGTGAGCGTCTGGAGGCGATGGACCGGCAGGTCAAGGATGGTTCGCTGAAGATCCGGAAGATGACGCCGGAGGAGCGCAAACGCTATCCACCCAGGCCCTCGACGGGACGCCGCAAGTGACAACGTTCTTCGTTCCTGGAGTCGAGTCGCGCGGCGAGCGCGCGGAGACGGCGTACCGCGAGCTGCGTGAGCGTTCCCAGGCCCTCGCCGGCTGCCCGGCAAGGCCGCGGCGGATCTTCAAGCTGAGCTGCCGGTTTGGCGGGTGCGACCGCGAGATTGAGGTTGGCAGGCCACTGTCCGGCAAGAATGAGGTCGTGGTCGCGATCCTCGACCACGGGCGCGCAGAGCCGTTTGTCGTGCACACCACCGCCGCGGATGCCGGCACGCCGTTGCGCATCAGACGCCCCGTGTACTCGGTTACAGAGTTCTCGTAAACACGCGTGGCTCGGCCCGCTCGGCCTCACCGCAGGCCCGCGCGAGCAGGAGGGTCGGCGACTCCCTGGCTTGCAAACAGACCCTCGTTCGATGCTCACCGCGAGCGACGCGGGGACCCCGCGCTACACTCCCGTGCAGGGGTCGAGCGTCCGCTCGACCAAAGTAGTGCCCGCGTTTCTGCAGTTGTTGCCCCACGAGCACCCTCCGCGTTTCGCTGTGCACAGTACATGGAGGATTCAACGATGGCTACAGGAACCGTGAAATGGTTCAACGACGCGAAGGGGTTCGGATTCATCTCGCAGGATGATTCGGATGCAGACCTGTTCGTGCATCACTCGGCGATCCAGGGAAACGGCTTCAAGTCGCTTCCCGAGGGCGCGAAGGTGAGCTTTGAAGCACAGCAGGGTCCGAAGGGCCCTGCGGCTGCCAACGTGCAGGTGCTCTGACGCACCGACGTCGGCCAGACGGTCGCGCGCGCGACGCGAGTCCCCGCGTCGCGCGCTGTCGGTCTGTGGACGAGTGCCGCGCCCGGGGACTCCGCCAACCTGGCGTGCGCATCACGGCGCGCTCGAACTCATCTAACTAGGACGGTCCGATATGGCCTCGAACGCCAAGCGAAAGACCACGATGGCGAAGCTGAACCGCGAGAGCCGGCTGCGCCGGCGCCGCGAGGAAAAGCAGGCCAAGAAGGAAGCTAGACGGCAAGCGGCGGCGGCAGGTGAGTCGTCCTGGCTGGGCGAGCCACTGACAACCGGCGACGAGCAGGTAACCGGCGGCGAGCAGCTAACCGGCGACGAGCAGCTAACCGGCGACGATCAGCTGACAACCGGCGACGATCAGCTGACAACCGGCGACGAGCAGCTAACCGGCGACGAGCAGCTGACAACCGGCGACGAGCAGCTGACAACCGGCGAGGTCGCCGAGTCGAGCTCTGACCGGGACACTCTCGACGCAGTCGCTCAAGCGCCTACAGACGCCTGAGCGCCGCTCGCCTTAGCCTCGCGAGCTCGGCGAGCGCGGATCGGAACTCAGCGCAGATCGCGCTCGCGCCGTTCCCTGGCCTTGCGCTGCTCAGTCGCCTCTCGTACCTTGCGAGCAGCTCTATACGTCGCCTCGTTGCGTTCGGCGACCTCCTTCTTGGCCTGGTTGAACGCGGCTTCCCCCGTCAGCCGTTTAGGGGCGCGGCTCTTAGCCGAATCGTCCATGGGTCTGCTCCTGACTGCTCCCTGTTGAGATCGCTGGCCAGAGAATGCGAGAGCTTGACACTCAGGGGCAGGCTGCTGAGAAACAGTCTAGACGCGAGCGATACCGCGCCCGCGACGGCCAGAGCGGCTCGGCCGGCGCGTGGACCGGTGCTGGGTACGAGCGGCTGGGTGGCGCTCGTGCCCCTGACGTGCGCCGCCGAGGCCGTGCTCGATCCCGAGCTGATGGGCCAGCTGGCGCATCTGTTGGTGCTCTTCGGCCGTCACCAACGTTATTCCGACTCCCTTGCGGCCGGCACGAGCCGTTCGTCCGACGCGATGGACGTACGCGTCACGGTCGCTTGGGGCATCGAAGTTGATGACGTGGGAGATGCCCTCGACGTCGATCCCGCGGGCAGCAACGTCGGTCGCCACGAGGGTGTCGATCGCGCCGGACTCAAAGCGCGCTAGAGCCTGCTCGCGTTGGCGCTGGGACTTGTCGCCGTGCATCGCTACCGCCCGCACACCGTGGGTGCCGAGGCGCTTGACGAGACGGTCCGCTCCACGTTTGGTGCGCACGAAAACGAGCGCGAGCTCGCGTTCGCAGTCGAGCTCGCTGACGAGCGCCGCGACACGATGCTCGCCTGTCACAGGTACGAACCTATGCTCGACCTTCGCGGCGGCCCGGCGCTCGCGCGGGCCGTGCTCGCGCAGGACAGGGCGATGCGTATAGCGGGCGGCGAGCCGGCCCGCCTCGCCGTCCAGTGTCGCCGAGAAGAACAGCGTCTGGCGCGCCGTGGGGCAGGCATCGATGATCCGCTCGACCGCCGGCCGGAAGCCCATATCGAGCATCCGATCGGCCTCATCGAGGACGAGGAGCTGGATTGCGTCCAGCGTGAATGCGCCGCGCTCCAGCAGGTCCTGTAGGCGACCGGGTGTCGCGACCACTATGTGTGCGCGCGCCGCGTTGCTCGCTTGCTTGGTCAGACCGACGCCGCCGTAGACGGCGCAGACGCGCAATGCTCGTGCCTGCGCGACTGCCCGGACCTCATCGACGATCTGGCTTGTGAGCTCACGGGTGGGCGCGAGCACGAGTGCCGCTGGGCGTGGCCCGGCAGGCTCGATCAGCTCGGCGATCGGGATGCCGAAGGCGAGTGTCTTGCCGGAACCCGTCGGTGACTTTACGAGCACGTCACGGCCGGCGAGGACATCGCCGATGACGAGGCGCTGGACGGCGAACGGCTCCGAGATGCCCCTGCGCGCAAGAGCGTCGACGACGGCGCGGGATACGCCGAGATCGGCGAAAGACTGTGTGGACATGCGCTGCTCCTTGGCGGCACTGCGGGCCGCGTACGGTTCGGGAGGCCCTGGCTAACCCGAACCGCGTTCTGCGGGACCCAAGTAAGCTGCCTCGCGGCCGACGGCGTCGACCACACGGCCCAAGCTAGCAGATCAGCAGGCGCGCTCCCGAGCGGTCGGAGGCAGCGGACGGTGCTAGCCTGGATCATGTTCGCGCGCTCAGTGAGCCATATGCTCTTCTCGCTTTCCGAGCGCGACGCCGTCATTGAGAAGGGCAGAGAGGCGGTTGGCCGTGGCCACCGCAAGAAAGAGGCTCCACGCTCCTCGTTTGGGCACTCGAGCGTCGAAGGGCATTCCCGAGCAGGCGCCACTGGGGCCTCGACGCCGTTGGTGTGCGTCGATCTCCGATGACGGCGGCGGCAACGACCGCTGGGACATCGTTTCGGGCGCTCGCGTCGCACCGATGCGATCGCGGCGTTCTCGATCTCGCTGTCAGGCAGCACGGACACTTGGCCCGGTGCCCCGGCCGTACCTGGCCGGAGTGCGCTGGAGCGGGTCCGCGTGAGCGCCTCGCGCCATCTCAGCTGCGCCGCGTGCAGGGTCCGGCTACGGGCGAGCGCGCCGGAGGTCGATCTGCTGGACGGGATGTGCCCGCTCTGCGGCGAGCCGCTCAAGCCGGCCGCTAGCGTTGCGGATGTGCTCGGGTTCGGCTTGTTCGACGTCGGCCTCGGCCTCCCCTCCGACCAGGAGTCGCGCAGACCATCTGGCGCCCAACGCTCGTCGAACAACGGGGGCACCGTCCGCGGCGAGTGGTGAGGCGCTCGCCAGCACGCGGTCTAGGCTTGCTGGCGAGTGCGCGTCTAGAGGCACCCGCGAGCGTGCGAGGGGTAGGCTGGCGCGGTGGCTCACAGGACGAGGATCGTCTTCTCGGAGGGCCTCGCGCTCGTTGTCAACGAGGAGCTCGAGAGTGTGCGCAGCGCGCTGACCCAGTACGAGGGGGGTCAGGCTTTCCCTGAGTTCAAGAGTGCGAGCGGCGAGGACGTGTGCGTGGCGAGTGCGCGCGTGGCCTACATCGAGCGTGTGTCTGGCGGCGGCGAAGCGCCCACCGCGGTGGACTGAACCGCACCCGGGAGACCCGAGGAGCCGCTCGTAGACCCGGTAGCGCTTGACGACCCTCCCACCCATCGCCTCCATCGCACGATTCATGGCTTGATTGGTTCTCGAGGATCCACCCCATCTCGCCCCCCGTCTGCGGGCGTGCGGCGGCGGCGTTGAAGTGCTCGACATAGAGCTTGGCTGCGACGCCGGTGTGCTGGTACTCGGGCTTGACACCCAAGAAACCCACACGCACGCGATCGATCGTGGTGCCCTTGCGGAGGAAGTGCCACCAGCCGAGCGGCAGGAGCCGGCCCTTCATCTTCTGGAGCACCTGGTTTATGTCGGGGATCGTAATCGCCATACCCACCACCTCGCCGGTGTCGAGGCGCTCGGCGATCATGAACCAATGCTTGTCGAAGACCAGGTGCAACTCCTGGGCGTACGCGTCGAGGTCCTTCTCCGAGAACGGCACGAAATCCCAGTTACTTGACCATGCCGAGTTGTACACGTCGGCGAATGCGTCGAGGTCCTTTCGTAGCTGGCGGCGGCGCATCGGTCGCACCCGAATGCCGTGCTCGCTTTCGACCTTTTTGGCGAGCTCGAAGATGACGGGTAGGACGCGTGCGCGGTCTGAAACCTCGAGGTTCCACATCAGCAGGTCCATCGCCTTCGTCATGCCGGCGCGCTCGAGCAGCTGCTGGTAGTAGGGGGGGTGCCATGGCTGGCGGATCATCGGGCGCAGGTCGAAGCCCTCGATCAGCACACCGCTCTCGTCGTTCATCGAGAAGTCCGCGGGCCCCACCATGCGCTCGCGGGCGCGCTCGCTCAGCCAGGCGTCAGCTGCGTCCAAGAGCGCATCGGCGACCACCTGGTCGTCCTCGAGCTCCAGAAAGCCGAACCAGCCCCATCTTTTCTTCTGGTAGTCGTTGAACGCATGGTTGATCTGGGCGCTCACACGCCCCACCACCCGACCACCACGACGTGCCAGGAAGTACTCCGCCTCGCCATGGCTGAAGAACGCATTCATGCGGCGATTGAGGAACAACCGGCGCTCGAGCTTCAGGGGCGGCACCCATAACGGATGGTTGGCGTGCAGGCGAAACGGAAGGTCGATGAACCGCTTGAGGTCGCGCGCGCCCGATACAGGTGTGACTTCGACGTCCACTTTCAGCCGCGCACCCTACTCGGGTCGCGTCTCGCGCGGCGCGAGGGAGGCACGCTGACGCGGTGGCGGAGTAGCGCGTCAACTCGGGGCCGGCGGGCCCTCGCCACCGGCGGTGGCGCGCTGCTCCTCGGCTTCGGCGGCATGTAGGCGCGCTTCTGCGTACTCGTAGATCCGCTGGAGCTCGCGCATGCGCGCGGGACTCGTGGGGCGCGGTCCGTAGGACTTCGCTTTGTACAGCCGGTAGCGCTCGCGAGCGTACTGAGCCTCCGCTCGCAGTTCATCCAGCTGGTTGCGGCTCACGCGTCTCGCCCTTCTGTCGGTGCAGCTCCGAACGCGCTGGCCCCGCAGTGCAACGCTGTTTGCCTCCACTCCACGCCTCGTTTGCGCCATGGGCGCCTTCGGCGGCTTTCGGGCTTCGGCCGGCGTCTTCGCCGCGGGGCCAGTCCCCAAACCGTACTCCCAGCGGCCGGCTGGCACAAGCGCACGCCAGCGACTCCCAAGCGGGCGGGGCGCGCGGTCGCCGCACCTCGAGTCTGAGCCCGCGGGCGTAGGCTCTCTCTCATGGCAGATGGTGCGGCGGACGTCGACGAGCGCATGCCGCTTGGCGAGGATCAGCTCTTCGGGCTCGTGGGTCCGAGGACGCGGCATCTGCTTGCACTCGAGTTTGGCTCGAAGGCACAGTTCGACGACCCAAGCCTAGAGTGGCGGAGGCTCTTCTCTGAGTTGCTCGGCACGTTCGCGCTCGTGCTCGTGGCCGCCGGCGGCGGGATCCTGCATGGGCAGGGTGAGATCAGCCTCGCCGCCGCAGTCGTGGCCCCCGGCCTCATGGTGATGGCGATCATCTTGTTCATGGGCGCCGTTTCCGGAGCGCACCTGAACCCGGCGGTGTCGCTCGCCTTCGCGTTGCGCGGCGACTTCCCGTGGAAGCGAGTCCCCGGCTACATCATGGTCCAGCTGATCGGCGCCGCACTCGCGTGCCTGTTCCTGGTCGCTGTGTTCGGCAACATCCAGCATGTCGGGGCGACGCTGCCCGGCCCCGGCTACGAAGATTGGCAGGCGCTGCTGATGGAGATCGTGCTCACCGCGCTGCTCGTTAGCGTCATCCTCGGGACCGCATCGGCCGCCCAGAACGTCGGCGCGATCGCGGCACTCGGCGTTGGTGGATACATCGCCTTGGCTGGCCTGTGGTCGGCTCCTGTTAGTGGCACCTCTATGAACCCCGCTCGTTCGTTCGGGCCAGCGTTGGTGAGCGGTGACTTCACGAGCTACTGGGTCTACGTTGCGGGGCCGCTGATTGGTTCGCTGATAGCGGTGGGCTGCGCGTACGTCCTGCGCGGAATGGGCGGCGATGTCACCTCCAGGGCGGCGGGTTCCGGCGTGCTTGGGCAGGGCGACCCCGCCGCGAAGGGCTCGCAAGAGATCGAGCGCGGAGAAGTCGCTCAGCCGGGACTCGCCGGCACAGACACGCACCCGAGCCGATCATGACCGCCGCGTCTTGACCGATTCGATCCCGCGGGTGCCCAGGCCCTACTCGTGCGTCACGACGACGATCGTCGCCGTCTGCCGCACGCGAAAGCCAAGCTCCTCGTAGAGCCGGATCGCTCCCGTGTTGGTGCTGAGTACGTGCAGAAATGCGCGCTGCGAGCGGCGCTGAATGCCCGCTATCAAGGCTCCCACGAGCTGCGATGCGAGCCCCCGACCGCGCTGGTCGGGCTTGGTGCAGACGGCGCTGATCTCGGTCCAACGGCCGACATGAAACCGCTCGCCAGCCATCGCGACGAGTGCACCGTCGCAGTGGATCCCCAGGTACTCGCCAAGCTCGATGGTCCGCGTCAGAAACGGTCCCGGCTCGGTCTGGGCGACGAGCTCGAGCATCTCAGGCACGTCGGCAGCGCCGAGCTGGATAGCTGCCGAGCAGTCGACCCCAGTGACCCGCTCACCGATCATTTGCACCAGCTCGAACTCCTCCACCACCTGCCAATCGTCCGGCGGCTCGGCGCCGCTGTAGCGCACGGCCGCGTAGGTACCGGGTGCGACGAGACCGGCGGCGTCCCGCCAGTCCGCAGCCGACGGCGGCGCGGGCAGAGCGAGGAACGGCGCGACGTCGACCGGGTATCGACGCGCGTGTCCACGCACCTGCGCAAACCGCGCATGAGCGCCGCACAGCGCCGCGTACACGGGATTGTCGAGCAGCGCTTCGTCGGTCGGCATCAGTGTCCGATTGTGCAAGCAGGAGCGTCTCTAGCCGGTCGCCTGATCTCCGAGGATCCCGGTTGCTTGGCCGACCTCGATCAGGTGGCCGTCCGGGTCGCGGATGTAGCAGCGGAGCTCGCGTCCATGGTCCTTCGGCGGCGTTAGGAACTCGGCGCCGCGTGCGCTCCAGTCGGCGTAGAGCGTCTCGATGTCCGCTACGCGGATGTTCAGGAAGCTGCTCGTCACGTTTGGGTCACTCGGCGCCTGCAGCGTGACCGTCGGCTTGTCATCGGTTGGGCCCCCGCCAACGTTGATGATGACCCAGCTGTTCGCGAGCGCGACGATCGTGGGTTCGCCCTCCATCACAACCTCGCCGCCGAGGACGTCTGTATAGAAACGGCGAGAGCGCTCGACGTCGTTAGACACTATGAAATGTGTCAGCACGATTCCTTCCTGCGGTGCGGGGAACTCGGCCATCTGGAGCCTCCTTGGGGCTGGCGTGACTGGGGCCTAAGTCTCTATGACGCGCGGCAAGCTCGCAAGCAGCTTGGGCTCGAGCGCCCGCACCGCGCCCCAGTCGGCCGATGGGTTTTGACCGCCGGCTCGCGCTCGCGCCCCACTGGGAGCTGTAGGGTCCTGGCCGTGGACCTTGAACTGAGCGACAAGGTCGCCGTGGTGACCGGGGCGAGCAAGGGCATAGGTCTCGCCGTGGTCGGCGAGCTCGCTGCAGAGGGGGCGACCGTTGTCGCTGGCGCACGCCACGTGGAGCCGCTCGCGGGAATCGATGGCGTAACCGGCGTTGCCGTCGACCTCACCGCGAGCGACGGCCCGGCTCGGCTGGTTGGCCACGCGGTCGACAACCATGGGCGCGTCGATGTGCTCGTCAACAACGTGGGGGCGGCGCCTGTGCGCGTCGATGGCTTCCTCGGCTTGACCGACTCAGACTTCGAGCAGTCGCTAGAGCTCAACTTCTTCGCCGCGCTGCGCGCGACGCGTGCGGCAGTCGAAGACATGCGCAAGCGCCATGCCGGCGCGATCGTCAACATCGCGTCCGTCAACGCGTTCTTCGAGCCCGATGGCGGGGTGATCGACTACGGCGCAGCGAAGGCGGCGCTGGTCAACGTCGCCAAATCGCTCTCGCAAGATCTCGGCTCGGAAGGAATTCGCATCACGAGCGTCTCACCCGGGCCCGTGGCCACCGACCTGTGGTTGGGAGACTCCGGCGTGGCCGAGACGGTGGGCCGCGCGACCGGGGCTGGTGCGGACGCGGTGCGGGCGCAGATGGCCGCCAACATGCCCACCGGTCGGTTCACTGCGGCAAGGGAAGTCGCGACGATCGTGGCGCTCCTCGCGTCACCGCGCATGGCCAACGTCACGGGAGCCAACTGGGTGATCGACGGCGGCCTGGTCAAGACGACCTGACGGCGGCCGTGCGGAGTCCCAGAAGCGGTCGCACGACGACAGCGCCGGCGGCCCCCCGAGCGTATGATCGCCGCACAGCTTGGTGCTCGCTGGTCAGGCCAAAGCGAGCGATTGGAGTTCAACTATGTCGAACGTGGTTGCAGATCAGCACAGCGCGCACGCCCCCGCGTCGGGAGTCACCGACGACGAGGCCAAAGAAGTCCAGCGCGCGAACGAGACGGGGCTGCAGCCGGTCGTATTCGTGCACGGTCTTTGGCTGCTCCCGAGCAGCTGGGATCGCTGGGCGTCGGTCTTCGAGGAGGCCGGGTACGTCGCACTTAGCCCCGGGTGGCCAGACGATCCCGACACCGTCGAGGAAGCCAACGCGAATCCAGATGTGTTCGCGAACAAGACGATCGGGCAGGTTGCCGACCATTTCGACGCCGTCATTCGGACGTTGGCCAAGAAGCCGGCGGTGATCGGTCATTCGTTCGGCGGTTTGCTTGCGCAAATCATCGCGGGCAGGGGCCTCTCCGCGGCCACCGTTGCGATCGATCCGGCGCCATTTCGCGGCGTGCTGCCGCTGCCGTTCTCGGCGCTCAAGTCAGGCAGCGCGGTGCTCAGCAACCCGACCAACCGCCACCGCGCTGTGCCCCTCAGCTACGAGCAGTTCCGCTATGCGTTCGCCAACGCGGTCAGCGAGGAGGAGGCCAAGGAGCTCTACGAGACGTTCGCGGTTCCCGGTCCCGGCGCGCCGCTCTTCCAGGCCGCTGCGGCCAACCTCAACCCGCACACGGAGGCGAAGGTGGACAGCGAGAACCCCGATCGAGGGCCGCTGCTGATCACCTCGGGTGAGAAGGACCACACGGTGCCGTGGGCGATCGCAGACGCGTCGTTCAAGAAGCAGCAGCGAAACGACGGTGTAACCGAGATCATTGAGATCAAGGGTCGCGGTCACGCGCTCACGATCGACAGCGGTTGGCGCGAGGTCGCCGAGACGGCGCTCGCGTTCATCAAGCGGTTCGTCTGAGCACGACTGCCGCTGTTCTGGTACTCACCCGGCGGGAAAGCCGTGGAGGCAGCCAGCCCGCTTCCGTGTCGTTCACGCTAAGACGACCGCTGGCTCGGCCGACGTGATCGAGCCCGCGAGCCGCGCGGCTGACTCGGGATCGTGCGAGGGCAGATAGATCGTCGGATGCCGCGCACAGTGAGCCCGAATCCTTTCCAACGTCGCAATCTGCGCTTCGGGGTTCCGTGTGACCGCATCGGCACGCAGCGCGTGCACCTGCTCGAGCGTGTTACTGGCGTCGCCGGCCAGCATCACGTGGCGACCTGCGTCGTCGATGCAGATCACCGAGACGTGGCCCGGAGTGTGCCCGCGCGTGTCAACGACGACGATCCGCCCGTCGTCGCTGACCGGATGGCTGCGAGGAAATGCACCGAAAGGGCCGCCGTCGAGAGCGAACGGCTCCGGGGCGAACCCCGGCGGTAGCGGCTGGCGCAGGACACCCCGCGTCACCTTCGAGCGGGCGGTCGCAGCGAAGCGCAACTCTGCCTGGTTGATCAGCGCCCGCGCGCGCACGTGCACTAGCCCGTCGACATGGCCGGCGTGGTGGTGGGTGAGCACCACCTCCGACACGTCGTCGAGCTGCAAACCCGCCGCGGCCATAGCGGCCGGAAGCTCTCGCTCGCGCGTCACTTGCATGCGAGCAAACGGTACGTTCCGCACCGCGGCGGTCTCGCCGGTGTCCACCAGCCGCAGCATCCCGTCGTGTTCGATCGCCCAGCAGTGGATCGGCAGCGGCTCTGACCACGCGCCGGGCAGGAACAGATCGAGCTGCCGGCGGCGGCCGCGGCAGGGAAAGAGGAAGCTTCGTTTGACGCGCACGGCCCCGGTCGTCAGGGCGTGGATCTTCACGCGGTCGGCTCCGATCCCGGCGTCTTCCGGCTATCCCAGTGCTCGTAGTAAGGGCGCACGCCAAAGAGCTTCGCCAGCGCCGACAGCGGCGGGAGCATGAGGTTCTGCGCCCAGGTGGGCGGCGCGCTCACCCGGCTCTCGTCGCGGAAGTGCCAGAACGTCGCGCCGAGTTGGAGCGGGTTCTTAGGCGCGCCGCTCGGCGTCGTCTTGCCGTCGGCGGCGAGCCCGGCGAAGGCCTCGTGCAGTTCCCTGGTGCGCAGTCCCGGGCGCAGCTCGACCACGCCCTCGATCTCGACAGATCCGCGGTTCTCCTCGGAGTGACGGACGCCAACCGGCACGACGACCGTCTCGCCCGCTCGGGCCACGTGCTCCTCACCGTCGAGAGTGAAGTGGCCCTCGCCGGCGGTGATGATGAAGCGCTCCTCCTGGTGAGGGTGCATGTGCTCGGGGACCGCGCCGCCGGGCATGCTGCGCCAGTCGAAGCGGACTACGTCTTCATGACCTTCTTCGGGGACGGTCGTGAATTGGATCCGCTCGCCGGTGGCGGGGTTGGAGATCGGTCGAAATTGGGCGCTGCCGCCGATCTCGCCCCCGACCGCGTCGGGGGCGCCTGTGGTGGCGGTGAGGTGGGTGTCGATGCTGGCCATGTGGTTCGTCCTTCCGGTGTCGAAATGGACCTTTCGCTCCGGCGCCGGTACCAGGTGACGGTCGCGGCGATGGCCGTGGCAAGCGGCGTCCCGGTGGCTCCGAACGTGGATTGGTACTCGGATGTGTCGAGCACGAAGGGTTCGTCGAACTGATAGGCCGTCTCCGACAGCGCCCGCATCATCGGGTTGAACACTCCGAGGGCACGCAGAGCGAGCTTCGGCACGGAGCGAATCGCGACCCGGTGTCCGACCTCGCCGGCGATGAGCTCGAGGACCTGACGGGTCGTCACGGTCTCCGGGTCCTGGCAAGTGCCACACGCCTCCGAAGGCGCGTTCGTCGGTACCGAGAGTGGCCAGGCCAGCGGCGATGTCCGGGACGTAGCTGTAGGTGTGGAGCATGTCGGGATTGCCGAGGAGGTCAGCGCGCTTGCCGGCGAGAGCGTTGCCGAAGACGCGCTCGCCGAGGGTCGTCTCGGTGACGCCGGCACCGAAGAAGTCGGACGCGCGCCCGATGGAGATGCGGACGCGACCGGCGTCCGCGGCGGCAAGCAGCTCCCGCGTCATGGTCGCGCGGGTCTCGACCCTTAACGGACGTGGCGGCCAACGGCGAATCCTCAGTCATCGGCTCGCCGGCGGTCGGGCCATAACCGTAGACGTTCTCCAGGCTCACGAGGATCGCGCCATTGCTTTCGGCTGCGCTCAGCACGCCACGCTGTAGCGGCGGGAAGAGCTCAGGCCAGTTCGTGTAAGGCGCGTTCAGGCATTGGTAGATCACGGTTGCGCCCCTCGCCGCATCGGTCGCGGCCTCTGGGTCGCTCGCGTCGGCCGCCTGCCAATCCAGCGCGTCGGGGAGTCCCGCCGGGCGCTGCCGCGAGATCGACGCGCACCGCCAGACCGAGCGCAGACAAGCGGGCGCACAGGGCACGTCCGACCTGCCCGGCCCCGAACACCACCTGTAGTCCATCGTCGCTCATAGCCGCGCTCCGGCGCTCGCCGAGAAGGCGACGTTGCCGAGCTTCGCCTGCTCGGCTTGGCGCCGGGCTCCCGCGAGGTCGTGGAAGCCGGCCACCGCGGTGCCCAGCAAGAGCATCGCCGGCAGCGATGCCTGTGGTGGCGATGAGTGCGGTGCCCGACAAGGTGGCGACGAGGATCAGCGGTCCGACAGTTAGCGCCCATCCGACCGGCCGATAACGCGGGATGTGGACGGCGTGATCCAGCCACAGCAGCAGCGGTCCGATCGTGATCGCGATCGACGGCAGCACCCAGTCGGAGTGGCCGGCGGCGATGACGATGACCGGGAGGACAAACGCCGCGGCGAACTCGATGATCGTGGCGATCGTGACGGCTCGCTCGATCCGCTTGCCCTCCGCACTGCTGGGCCGCGGGGCAGTGCCAGCCGTGGCCCTGATCGCATAGGAGAACGCGCCTATCACCGCGACGCCGAACACCGCGATCAGGACGATCGGCCGCGCGGCCGCCGATCACCAAGCTGCCGCGGACAAGCCAAAAGGCGGCGAAGGCGGCCTGTATGAGTCCGCCGATGCGGCGCACGCGGTCTCGACCACGCTGCTTGCGGGCTCAGATCTGCGGCGCTCGTTGCCGCCGGGGTGGGACGCGCGTTCCTGGTCGCCCCCGAACTGGCCGCCTCCGCGTGCTCGCCCTGGCGGTCGACCACCGCATCGTTGCTCCTTTCATCAACCCTCGAGCAACCTGGCGGTCGGCGACTGCCGAGCCTCGGAGATCCTGTCCCGCAGCGTACCAGAATCTAGCAAATAATTTCTAGAAATGGCTCACTATGCTTGTCCCATGGCAGAGTGGACGTTCCTCACCAACCATGCACGCGCACTCGTGTGTATCGCCCACGACCCAGGCGTGCGCCTGCGCGACATCGCCGCGGTGCTCGGCATCACCGAGCGCCGCGCCTTCGGCATCGTCACCGACCTGACGGACGCCGGCTATGTGGTGAAGGAGAAGGAAGGCCGTCGCAATCGCTATCGGATCCAGGCCCATCTGCCCCTGCGGGCGGCCGTCGGCCGGCAGCCGACGATCGGTGAGGTGCTGGAATTGCTCGTCGACACGAGCGCAACCGAATCGGCGCTACTACCAGACCGACCAACCTCGACGCGATCGGAACAGCGCAATGCCTGACGCATCCAACCGCACGGAGGCCGACCGACAGACGATACAGAGGGCTTTCGACGCCTGGCGCGACGGAGCGCGCAGGATCACCGACGTGGTCGCCCCCGCGATGGTCTGGCGCATCGAAGGCCACTCGCTCGCCTCCAAGGAGTACGACGACAGCATCTCCTTCAACGACCTCTGGACCCGAGTCCAACCGCGCTAGTGATGGGGTGGACGACAGAGCGCCGATGGCTCTCGTCGACACCGTCGGTGTGAGCTCACGGCGCGACCGCGAGCAACTGCCACTCGCCCGGAATGCCCTTTAGCGCGTGACTGCCGCGGTCGGTGAACTCGATGTCCGAGCCGACCACCAGGTCGCGGACGGTGCTGGTGACGAGCACCTCTCCGGGACTGGCGAGGCCGGCGACGCGCGCGCCGATGTGCACGGCCACGCCGGCGAGGTCCTCGCCGCGCGCGACGCACTCACCGGCGTGCAGGCCGGCTTTGACCTCTAGGCCCATCGCACCGACCTCCTCGCCAATTGCCCGCGCGCAACGGATCGCCCGGGCGGGCCCATCGAAACACGCCAGGAACCCGTCACCGGTGCTCTTGATCTCCTGACCGGAGAACCGCATGAGTTCACGGCGGACCGCTGAGTCATGGTCCTCGAGCAACTCGTGCCAGCGACGGTCCCCAATTCGCGCGGCGCGCTCAGTCGACCCAGCGAGGTCGGTGAAGAGCACGGTCTTGAGCACGCGATCGATCTCGTGCTCCTGACGCGTTCCGGTGAGAAACTGCTCGATCTCGTCGAGCGCGTCTTCGTCCTTGCCGAGCCCGCTGAAATGAAAGGCACCCGGGAGCTCGGCCAGGCGAGCGCCGCGAATGTGCTCGGCGAGGTAGCGCCCGTGTACGAGCGGGGTGAGCGGGTCGTCGCGGCGGTGGACCACCAGCGTCGGTGCCGAGATCGCGCCGAGCGCTTGTCGAGCGTCAATCCGCAGGCCAAAGCGGTTGGCAGCCGCCGCCATCGCTGGCGTTGCTGCGTTTCGCTCGAAATGCCCCAGGCGTCGGCGCGTCGCCTCGTCATCGTGCGAGTCGTTTGTAGAGATCAGGGGCCACACGCGACCGTGACCCCAGCTCGCTTCGATGTGATCGCAGAACTTTTCCCCCTCCGTCAGGTCGACTCCGTGCGGGTAGTCGGGCGCCCAGGCTAGGCGCGCGAACGTCGACCACAGGACGAGGGCGCTGACGCGCTCGGGGTAGCTGGCGGCGAACAGCAGCGCCATCGGGCCTCCCTCCGACATGCCGACCACGGATGCCTTCTCGCAGTGCGCAGCGTCCATCACCGCCCGAACGTCGTCCATGCGCTCCTCGAGTGTGGGGAGCTCGGCGCTCCGGTCGGAGAGTCCCATGCCGCGCTTGTCGAAGGTGACCATGCGCGTGAAACGCGACAGCCGCCGGTAGATCGGCGCGGTCGCCGGCGTCTCCCAGCCCAACTCCACGTGAGACAGCGATCCGGCGACGACGACGAGGTCCGGTCCTTCCCCGGCCACCTGGTAGGCGATGCTGAGGTCGCCACTTTTCGCATAGCGGGTCTCTCCGCGTCTGCTCTGCGCCGCTGCCTGGCTCTCGTACGCCAACTCGTCGCTGACGCGAGCTAGATCGCCTGCGAGCGCCTTACTGGGGTCGACTGCCTTGCCTGTCGAGATATTCACGCTCTCGCTTCGAGGACCAGGTTGAATGGCGTCTCCGTTGCGCGCCGGATCTGTGTAAAGCCACCCTGTCGCAGCACATCATCCAGAATCGCCTCGCCTGCCTGCGCTCCTAGTGCGAGACCAACCTCCTGCGAGAGGGAGGCCGGCGTGCAGATCGTGGTCGACGCGCCATAGAAGAGACGCCCAACCGGGTTGAGATTGTCCTCGACTTTGTCGTTGGCAAAGGGCTCTACGATCATCCAGGTGCCATCGGGAGCAAGCGTTTGACGTATATGTGCGGCCGCACCGACCGGGTCGCCCATGTCGTGTAGGCAATCGAACACACATACCAGATCGTAGTCGTGGCCGGGATACTCCTTGGCCGCGCCCACCTCAAATGTGATGCGATCGTCGACGCCCGCTTCCCTCGCGGCCTCGCGGGCGCGCTCGATCGAGGCAGCGTGATAGTCGAAACCGAAAAATTCCGAGCTGGGGAAAGCTTCGGCCATGATCACTGTCGACGCACCGTGACCGCAGCCGACGTCGGCTACTTTGGCGCCGCGTTCGAGCTTGGCGGAGACGCCGTCGAGCGCGGGGATCCAGTCGCTGACGAGGTGTGCGCGGTAGCCAGGGCGAAAGAAGCGCTCGGTGCCCCGAAATAACCGGTCGTCGTGCTCATGCCAGCCCATCCCCTCGCCGCTGCGAAAGGCGTTCATGATCTTGTCCTCATCTGCGTAAAGAGACGCGATCAAATCGTAGGCGCCGAGGATGTAGAACGGGCTGTCTTCGTAGGCCAACGCCAGCGCATGCTCATCAGGCAGGAGGTAGCGGTCGCTGTCGGGGTCGTACGTTACATAACCGCCAGCTGCCTGGTTGCGAAGCCACTCGCGGACATAGCGCTCCGCTGCACCGCAACGTTCGGCGACTTCCTGTGAGCTCAGGGGACCTGCTCCTGCCATCGCTTTGTAGATTCCGAGCTTCTCCCCGATCAAGAAGAGCGGTCCGCTGACGATCGCGCTCATGTCGGTAACCGCTTGACCCATGAAGGCTTCAAGCTTGCCTTGGTCGATCTCAGTTGTTCCCATTGTCCACCTCGCAATATGCAATCCCGGAAGATGTCCGGTGCACCGGTCGCCCCCATCTCGGTTCACGACCGACTTCGTTAGGCGCGCACCCTACCACAAAGTAATCGATGAGGGGCGGCGCTCGGACGAGAGCCACCCCGGATCGACTAGCGGAGCGACCTGAAGGCCGTGCGCATCTCTTCCGAGAACAACTGCGGCTGTTCCCAGGCGGCGAAGTGCCCGCCCTTCTCGAGCCTGTTGTAGTAGATGAGGTTGCTCGGATAAGCGCGTTCCGCCCAACTCCGCGGGGCTTCGTACAGCTCGTCGGGAAAGACGCTGATTGCAAAGGGGATCGAGATCTGCTTCGCTGCGAAGAAGCCGGCCTTGTTCTCCCAATAGAGCCGAGCCGACGAGACGCCGGTGTTCGTGAGCCAGTACATCGAGATGTTGTCGAGGATGTCCTCGCGCGTGAGCTCCCCGGGCGGTTGTCCCCGAAGCACCTGTTCTACGAGCCCGGGCTGACCCGTACCGTCGCCGTGGTCGAGGATGAACGCAGCCAGGTCGACCGGTGAGTCCGCCAGCCCGTACAACGTCTGCGGACGCGTCGCCATGATGAGTCCGTAGGCGACATGCATCGCGTAGAACTTGGCCAGCTGTTCGTAGGCTTCTTTCTCTTCCGGGGAGAGATCGCTTGGCGGCGGGTCGCCCTGCACGAAACCCGGTTCAAGATCGGCCGGCGCAGTGCCAGCCATGTTGGAATGGATGCCGAGCAGCTCTGGAGGCGCCTGTTCACCCATCGCTTGCGTGACCGCCGCGCCCCAATCGCCCCCCTGGGCGGCAAACCGGTCGTATCCAAGGCGCTTCATGAGCGCGACCCAAGCGCTTGCGGTGCGAGCGGGATCCCAACCTGTCCTCGTCGGCTTGGCCGAGAACCCATAGCCTGGCAGCGATGGGATCACGAGATGAAACGCGTCTGCTGCGCTCGCTCCATGCGCTGTCGGATTGGTGAGCGGATCGATGATCTTCAGCTGCTCGATGACCGAGCCCGGCCAGCCGTGCGTGACGATGAGTGGCAAGGCATCCTCGTGCTGGGAGCGAACGTGAATAAAGTGAATATCCAGACCGTCGATCTCGGTCACGTAGTTCGGTAGGGCGTTCAGGGTGCCTTCGCAACGTTGCCAGTCGTAATCCGTCGCCCAGTGGCGAGCGAGATCCTGCATAGTGGCCAGCGGCACACCCTGCGAGTCGTCTCCGACGGTCTCCTTCTCGGGCCAGCGGGTGGCGGCGACGCGGCGGCGGAGGTCCTCCACGGCCTCCTCTGGAATGTCAACGCGGAAGGGGCGAATGGCGCCATCCGTGGCCGCTCGCCCGTCGGGTCCGGTGGTGGCCCGAGTCGTAGCCGTGGGAGCAGACATGTGCTTCTCCTAGCACTCGCGGTTGCGCACGACCCAGGTTCGATGCTACGAGGCCAACCCGTTCGCACCAGACCGGCGGCCGGCTTGAGCTTCACCGAGCGAAGCTGCCGGCGAGGCAACCTCAGCCAGGCGAGCTCAGCATCGCGCACATAGCGGCGATTGTCACGCGACAGACCACCAAAAATCGCCCAAATTGCGACAGGTGCGATCGTCAGCGCCCTGACTGTCCGCGTGGACGGGGAGGAAGTGCGCGGCGTCCGCGTCAGTGCAGAATCCACAGCTCGAGCCTAAAACGATTAGTTGCTCTGCCAGGCATACGATGCGAGCCCGATGGAGGTGCTGACGCGCTACGCGCGCAATGGTGATCTGCAGATCGCTTACCAAGTGGCCGGTGCAGGACCGCTCGACGTCTTGATGGTGCCGAGGTGGTTCTCGAACATTGAACTCGACTGGGAGCTGCCGCCTGCGGCCCGTTTCCTCACGCGGCTGGCGTCGTGCGCGCGGCTGATCCAGTTCGATCGACGCGGCGCCGCTATGTCCGGCGGGATCGCTGGGGCCACGCCGTTGGAGGAGCAGATCGATGATGTTCGCGCAGTGCTCGATGCTGCCGGCTCCGACCAGCCAGCCTTGATCTCGATTGCCGAGGGCTGTGCTTTGGCTGTGCTCTTTGCGGCGTCGCATCCGGATCTCGTCCGCGCACTGGTGCTGATCACGCCGACACCGCGCGTGGTCCGCGGGCCGGGTTACGAGTGGGCGCAGAGCGTCGAGGAGCGCGGAGCGATGGTTCAGGCTGTCGTTGAGTATTGGGCCAGTAGCTCACGGAAGCAACCGTGGGGTGGATTCGCCGGTGAGGATGAGCAGCGACGACGCCTGCTCGCCCGCCACCGGCGTTTGTCGATGACGCCGGATGCCGCCGCGGCTTCACTGGCTATGGTTGGCGAGGTGGATGTACGTGACGCTCTTCCGAGCGTCCAATGCCCCACGTTGGTGCTGCATCGCGCGAGCGACGCATATATCGACGAACGCCACTCCCGCTACGCGGCGGCCCACATCCCAGACGCGCGATACGTCGAGGTCCAGCCGGGCGGCCACGCGACCGACGAGATCGAGCAGTTCTTAACGGGAACCCGACGACCGGTTCTTAGCGACCGCGTGCTGGCGACCGTGCTCTTCACCGACATCGTCGGTTCGACAGAGCGCGCCGCCGAGCTGGGCGACGGCGGCTGGCGCGCGCTGCTCGAGAGGCACGATGCGCTCGTGCGCGAGTACGTCGAGCGCTACCGGGGGCGGTTCGTCAAGTCGCTCGGTGACGGAATGCTCGCCACGTTCGACGGTCCGAGTCGCGCCGTTAGCAGCGCTCTCGCCATCCGCGATGCGCTTCGCACGCTCGACCTGGACATTCGCGCCGGCCTGCACACGGGCGAGTGCGAGCTGCTCGCCGATGACGACATCGGCGGCCTCGCGGTTCACATCGGTGCGCGCATCAGCGGCCTCGCCGGACCGGGAGAGGTGTTAGTCAGCAGCACGGTCCGCGACCTCATCGTCGGCTCCGAACAGATCCTCACCGATCGAGGAGAACACGAGCTCAAAGGCATCCCCGGGCCCTGGCGGGTGTTCGCAGTCCGGACGTAGCAGCTGGACTGGGATCGTCACAAGCAGGAGCGAGTCTCAGGTGTCTCGCCCGCAAGGAAATCCGACGAGAGCGACAACGCGGGACCCGCTTCGCGCGTGGGTCAGCCGTTCGTTATGCGGTAGACCGGCCCCGTTAGTGAGGCGATGCAGATGTGTCCCTGGGCGTCTTCGCCGAAGGACGACCTTTTGCTCACGTTCAGACCCGTGGCGCGGAGGCCTGTCGCGCCCCCCCGGCTTAGCCTCACCGACTCGATCTGCGAGCGGCAGTAGTCACCAAATAGGTAGCGGCCGTAGAGGCTGGGAAGCGAGCGGTCGCGGACGTCGCCGACGGTTTGCTCGCGCTTAGCGTCGGGGGCGCGGTTCTCGTTGGCTGCGATCGTCACTCATGCCAGCGCCTCGGCGCCCAGCGGCACGACCGCGAGGTCCGCGGGCCGCTCCGGAATCTGGTTGCCCAGGCGCGCGCCTGCCTGCCCACGACGGCGAGGTCGCCACACGCGAACGTATTGCGCCCCGACGTAGGAGCCGAGCACGAGCGCCAGGGCGATGAACTGGCCGATGAAGGTCTCCCAGTTGTTGAAAAGGCTGAACCAGGTCCCCATCCAGCCGGGGATGTAGAAGCCGTGGATTTCGCTCGTGCCGATCCACCCGGCGAGTTGCATCTCGTTGACCTCCTCGCCGACCGAGACGAGCAACACGAAGAGCAGCATGACCCCGGTGATGATCAACAGGCGACGGTAGGGCAGCCGCTGGTGTAACCCGAACGTGAGCACTCCTGCGGCGGCGGTGAAGAGGGCACCGATCACGACGCCCTCGAGCACCACGCTCGACCCGTAGAGCTCGCGCAGATTCTGCAGGAAGATCACGATCTCGAAGCACTCGCGGTAGACCGACGTGAAGCCGAGCAGTGCGAGGCCGAGGAGCACGCGCCGTTTGTTGGTCTCCGCGTCGGCCGCGAGCAGCCCGCGGCGGCGCTTGTGATGGTGGGAGATCCAGCCGGTCCAGTAGACCTTGTGGAAGAACCAGTTCATCACGATCAAGAGCACGATCAGCGATGGCAGTCCGGTTGCCGCCTGCACGTCGAACTCACCGCCGTGGAACTGGCCGATGAACCACACGACGAGGAACCAGGTGGCGATGCCCACCCCGATCGCAGCCCCCCCGCCTAGCGCCACCGGACGTCGGTACACGCGGTTGGCGCCGAGGAAGCTGGCGGTGATCGCGGCGAGCACGAGGATCGTCTCGAGGCCCTCCCGCAGCACCAGGATCGCGCTGTTGATCACGACGGTCGTGTGGCTCAAGCGATGGCCGGGAGGCAGAGCCGTCGGATCTGTGGTGCCGCCTCTTGCACGCCAGCTGAGCACCACCCCGACCACGCTTACGACGAGCACGAGCGCGGTCCATGCGTAGAAGCTCGTGCGCTCGCCGCGCCGGGTGGTCGTGCGCTGCTGAGGCTCTGCGGCAGACGGGCTTGACGGCATGGGCGACCTCCTGAGAGAGTCCCGACCGGGACACTGGTGATCCGAGCGGCGCGCAGCCTATCAAAAGTTAGGCAAACCTAATTCGGTTCCCCTAATGAGCCGGCCGTCTCGCCCAAACAGCGGCAGTTGGGCACCCGAGCGAGGCCGCAGTCCCGTCGCCGCCCCGTCGCTCCTCCGTGGGTCACGGGCTCCCTGCGATGGTGTTTCGAGCGACACGAAACGGGGCGGCGAGGATTCCGCAAGGGGGCTTTGGAACGATCCTCTTCATTCTTGGATCCACCTGCGATCGTTCGGCTATCGCGGTCGCGAACGCGGCATCAGACCACGTCAACACGTCCCTCCGCCGCGAGCTCCCGAGACGCGTGCGGCACAGGGTCCAGCTGGTCGCGCTGATCGGTCGCACGGCAGAGGCGGCCCGAGCACATCGAGAAGGAGAATGACAATGAGCGCCCCGGTCACGAAAGCCGATGGGTACGGGCCGAACGGTCCGCCCGAACAGAACGCCTCGTACATATTGAAGGCACCGTCGGTCTGGCTCCCGCCCTTGATCGTGGCCGCGCTGCTCATCTTCGTGATGACGCTGGTGTATCTCGGGTCGGTAATCAACCCGACAGGACACCTGCACGGCCTGCCCGTGGCCATCGTCAACGAGGACGTGGGGGCATCCGTTGGCGCACGACACATCGACCTGGGTCAGGAGGTTGCCTCGGGGCTGACCGACTCCCGCGCCGTTGCCAGCCGACTGTCGTTGCGCGCCGGCAGCTTGGCCGCGATAGAGCGTCGGATGGACGTGGGCAAGGAGTACGCCACGATCGTGATTCCCGCGGGATTCACCACTTCGCTGCTGGCGATCGACGACGGCGCGTCGCGCCCCGCCAAGTCAGTCGTCGGGCCGACGATCGAGCTACTCACGAACCCTCGTGCCGGAACACTCGGTGTAAGCCTCGCGACGGGGGTCCTCGATCCCGCACTCGCGCAGGCATCGCGCGAGATCGGCAAACGCCTCGAGCCAATCAGGCCCCGCGAAGTGAATGCGGCCACGAGCATTCTGCTCGCTGACCCCGTAACAGTCGACATGGTCGCTTACCGGCCGCTACCCAGCCACACGGCACTCGGGCTAAGCGCGTTCTACATCGCGCTGCTCATCACGTTCTGCGGATTCCTGGGCGGAATAATCGTGAACGTATCCGGGGATGCCGTGATCGGCTATGCGGTCACCGAGATCGGCCCCCGATGGGCGCAACGTCAGCCGGTCGCGATCAGCAGGTGGCAGACGCTGCTCGCTAAGTGGGCGATGGCCGTCCCACTGATGGTTGTTCTCACCGGTCTCGTGCTCTTCGCCGCCGTCGGGGTGTTGGACATGAAGACTCCGCACTTCTGGGACCTCTGGCTGCTGGCCTGGTTCGCGGCGAGCGTCGTCGCAATCGGCACCCTTAGTCTCTTCGCGGCCCTCGGAACCCTCGGTCAACTCGTCGCCATCCTCGTTTTCGTCTACCTCGCGCTCGCGTCCTCGGGCGGAACGGTCCCGATCGAGGCCCTGTCCGGCTTCTTCAGGTTCTTCGCCGAATTCGAGCCGATGCGGCAGATCGTCGGAGGAACGCGCGCGGTGCTGTACTTCGACGCCCGCGGCGAAGCCGGGCTGACGCGCGCCTACGCTCTGACCGCGCTCGGACTGGTGTTCTGGGTCGCACTCGGCGCCCTCGTCACGACCTGGTACGACCGTCGGGGGCTCTACCGAATGCCGCCCGCCCTGATGGAGCACGTGGATCGCGCCGTTCGTGACTATCGGGAGCAGACCACCGAGCGCCCGGCCACGTAGAGGATTGTCGGCGTTGCGATTGCGCCGTGCCAGTGCGATCAGTTGGCGATCGCGTCGAGGTCAGCCACCGTGTCCTCGGGCAGTGCGAGCGCTGCGCCGGCGACGTTCTCGCGTAGATGGGCGACCGACGAGGTGCCGGGAATGAGCAGGATGTTGGGGGAGCGTTGCAACAGCCATGCGAGCGCGACCGCCATCGGGCTCGTTTCAAGTTGCGATGCCACTGACGTGAGCTCATCGGATTGCAGGGGAGTGAAGCCGCCCAGTGGAAAGTAAGGCACGTAGGCGATGCCCTCCTCACCGAGTGCCTCGATAAGTGCGTCGTCGACGCGATGGGCGATGTTGTAGAAGTTCTGGACGCACACGATCGAGGCGATCGACCGCGCTTCGGCGATCTGCGCGGGGTCGACGGTGCTGACGCCGAGGTGCTTGATGAGGCCTTCCTGTTGCATCTCGGCGAGCGCGCTGAACGGCTCGGCGATCGAACCTTGCGTCGGAGCCTCGAGACCCGCCGACGCGGAGGTTCACGACATCAAGCGCATCGACGCCGAGGTGCTCCAGGTTCTCGTGCACGGCTTGGCGCAGCTCCTCTGGCGCCAACGCCGTGAGCCATCTACCCTCGGCGTCGCGACGGGCCCCGACCTTGGTCACGATCCGCAAGTCCTCCGGATATGGGTGAAGCGCCTGCTTGATGATCTGGTTCGTGACGTACGGGCCGTAGTAATCGCTCGTGTCGATGTGAGTGATGCCAAGCTCGACAACCTCGCGCAGTACGGCGATCGCCGCGTCACGGTCGGCGGGCGGACCGAACACGTGCGCTCCGGCAAGCTGCATCGCGCCGTAGCCGACGCGAGTGACCCTCAGGTCATTCGCCAGGGTGAAGGTACCTCCGGCAAGCTTCGTGGGAGACATAAACGATTCCTTTCGGGAACGGGCGAGTGGCCGCTAGCCGCGCGGTGGCGACGGTTAGCCGCGCACGGCTACAGGCCTGTTCAGCGAAACAACGAGCCTAGCTGCTAGGAGAGTCGGCTCGCTCGCTCTTTCACCGAAATGGCGGCCAGCGCCAGAGTGTCGCGAGCTTCCGTCGCCGGCAAGCTGCGCAACCTAAGCCACGCAACCGTACCTGCCACGCATGACGAAGCTGCTGCACGCGGAACGTGGTTTCCCCGGGAGTTGATTAGGACGCGAGGCAGCTGCGGGGAGGTGGCATCAGCCTCGCGTCCTATCTGCAGGAAGCGTCGCGCTCGAACGCCGCTTTACGCACTTAATTAGTTCGGCCAGACGTGTTTGGATCACCCGTTGATCCGGCAGGGGGGTGGCGGGCCACCTAGTCGCGCGTTGCGAGCGCTAGGAATCGTCGAGCTCGGAGCGCAGTTTCGTCAACCCGAGTCGCATCCGGCCCTTGACGGTACCGGGCGGGAGGGACAGGTGCCGCGCGATCTGCTCGTGCGTGAGGCCTTCGAAGAATCCGAGTCGGATCACCTCGCCCTGTGCCGGGGGCAGACGCGTCAGCAGCCGCGTCAACTGCTCTGCCTCGGTGCGGGCGGCGAAGTCGGCGGGGACATCGTCGCGGGCGGGCTGGGCTTCGAGCCGCCCCGCACCGGCGTTGAGCGCTGCACTGGCCGTTCGGTGGCGCGCGAGATAGATCGCGCGGTGACGGACGATTGCCATCACCCACCCCAGCACCGGTCCCCGTGCCGGCTGGTAGGACGCCCGCGAGGACCACATCGAGAGGAAGGCGTCCTGCACTGCGTCCTCCGCGCAATCGCGGTCATGACAGGCGATGAAGGCCGTGCGATATGCACGGGACGCGAAGCGGTCGTAGAGCTGCCCCAGCGCGGCGCCGTGGCCGGCTTGGACCTCCTGCATCAGCACGGCGTCGGTCTGGCTCGCGAATATCGGCGTCATGGGACGCTTTCGATGGGGGCGAGGAAGAACATCTCGCATGCGATGCCTGGCGAGGTCTGATTGGCGCTCATGAAAGCTACGACCCGGCGAAGCGTCAGGCGCTCGACAGCAGCACTGAACTTGTCCTCGCGGTCAGCCTGGAAGGCGACCCGGCCCTCGATGACCTCGTGCTCGCTGCCGGCGGCGACGAGTGCTTGCTCCGCGTAGGTCAGGATGTTCTCGAGGATGCAGACGACGACGTTGTCGTTGATGTACGTGTTCGCCTTGGTGCGCTCGTGTCCATATACCTCGGCGTAGAGCGTCACCATCGCAGCAGAAATCGCGCGTGTGAGGCTTTCGCCTGACCGTAGAGCACGAACTTCAGGCACGAGCGCCTCGGTTCTCTCGGCTCTGTTGAGAACCCGCGCGGACATGAGCGGAGGAGAAGCCTGGCGGGGTCGTCTGCCCACTCACTATACGCGCCGGCGGGCACTCGTGCGGCAGACAGGCGAATGCGTTTCTGGAAGGAGGCGGAGTCGCCGGCCACCGCCGCGCGTCCAGTGATCCAAGCACGCCCAAGCGCACTAATAAGAACAGGCCAGCGACCGCGCTCGGCGGACCTTGTGCGGCGCCAACACATGAGGATAAGGAGCACACGATGCCGCTAGGACGCCGTCGCCCCGTAGTACGGGCCGCAGCTGTTGGGACGGTCGCCTATCAAGGCAGCAAGCGCGGAGCGCAGGCTGCCGAGAGGGAGGCGGAGGCGGCCCCTCCGGCACCCTCGCAAGCGCAAGCGCCGCCGCCAGCCACCGCACCCGAGGACACGACCACGGAGCGGATCAACAAGCTCGCCGAACTCCACGCCAGTGGCGCGCTCACGGATGCGGAGTTCGCGGCCGCCAAGGCGAAGGCACTCGGCACCAGCTGAAGTCGCCGGCGCGTTGCAGGTGCGGGATCGACCCGCGCCGCGCACTAGACTCACCTTGTTGGGAAGCTCATTTGTGAGCGACCCGAGTTAGAGGAAAGGACCAGGGATGGCCGGGTACCGGCATCGCGGCGGACAGGCAGCCGACCAGTCGGCGTCTGATGCAGACCAGTCGGTCTCCGACGCCGATCAAACCGCCTCCGACATCGACCAGAGCGCGTCCGATCGCGATCAGGCGCAAGCCGAGGTCGATCAGCGCGCATCAGACCGAGACCAAGCCGCCGCGGACCGCGAGCGCAGCGGAAGCCCGGTGGTCGACCCGGTGCGACAAGAGGAGTATGCATTCTCCCGCGCGCAACGCGATGAGGGAACCCTCGACCGCGACGCGACGCGCATGGTGCGTGCGCAGATCGGAGACGAGCGCGACTTACAGGCGGCGTTACGCGACCAGAACGCGCGCCAGCGCGACCTTACTGCCGAGGGGCGTGACCGCGAAGCGGAAGAAGGTGACCGCGAGGCGGAAGAGCTTGCACGCGAGCTCGGCGATGCTGATCGCCGCACTGCGTTGGACGCCGCCGTTGCCGCACGCGCCCAGGCGGCTGCCGTGCGCGCCCAGGCAAGCTCCGACCGCTTGCAGGCCGCGCGCGACCGAATGGCGGCCGCGCGCGATCGGGAGCGGTATCACGATGAGCTGGAGCGGGCGCATCTTGACGCGCTCACCGGCGCATACCGCCGGGGAATGGGCGAGATCGTAATGCGGCATGAGATCCAGCGCGCGCAGCGCTCAGACGGAGACCTGGTACTCGCCTACGTGGACGTTGACGGGCTCAAGGCGACTAACGACGGCAAGAGCCACGCGGCCGGCGACGCCCTGCTGCGCGACGTTGTCTTCGCCCTTCGCTCCAGGCTTCGTCCCTATGATCCGCTTACGCGCTGGGGCGGCGACGAGTTCGTGTGCGCGATCTCGAACACGAGTGTCGAGGATGCCCGCCAGCGCTTCGACGGCGCCCAAGAGGTCCTTGCCGTGGAGAAGCCCGGCGCGCGCTTTACGTTCGGCCTTGCTGCGCTAGCCAAAGGTGACACATTCGAGGCTCTCCTCGACCGCGCCGACAGCTCGCTCCTCGAAGCCCGGCGCGGGCGGTAGCGCTCGAGTAGTAGCCGCACCGGCCGCCGTCTCCGCACCGGCCGCCGTCTCGCAGCGGTTGGGTCAGCGGCGGGCGAGCCGGCGTCCACTCTCCGTGTCGGGAGGGGTGTAGTTGAGCTCGTAGTGGTGGTAAAGGGCCGACTCGTCGGCCTGCGAGAGCTCCTCGCCGTGCTGCTCGATGTTCGGCGCGGACTTGATCTGCTCCTTCGTCACCGCCACCTGCAGCTCGTCCGGACCCACCTTGATCCCGCCGAGCGGCACAAAGGTCAAGTGCCGGCCGATGAAGCCCTCTTTGACGGTCGCGAACTGCGGCTCGTCGTTCTCGACGTCGACGTAGACGTCCTGCAGCTTGCCGATCTTCTCGCCGTCGCTGTCGACCAGCATCTTGTCGTGCCACTCGGCGACGTTCCACTCGGCGTCTTGCTGATGCTCGTTCATGGTCGAACCTCCTCGTCTGCTGTCATCGGCTCGGATTTACCTAGTTTAGACCGGGCTAAGCCGCCAAACGCGTGAATGCCATTGCCTTTGCCGGCGGTGCCGGTCGCGATCAACTCTTTTTCGCCCATCACTTTTTCGCCCACGAGCGGCTGCTCCCTCAGCGACGCCGCGCCGGTCATCATGGAAGACCCTACGCGCTTCGATCGTCGCGCGGAGCGCTCGCAGCGTGGAGGCGATTCTGGGTCGCCGAAGCGCGTGCCTCGGGATCGACCGGCCGCTCCCGGCCCTCGACGGGTCGACGCGGACGCTGTGCTCGCGCCGCCGAGCCCACGACGAGCGTGGGTTGGGCAACGATGAGCGCTTATCTCCCGATCGCCGATCACCGGGGTGATTCCCGCGGGCCTTCACCCACCTGGCGCTCATCAGTGCCGCCACGAACCTCGACCGCCAGCTCGGCTGACTCAGCCGGCGAGTACGGCCGCCGACTCAACCGTTTCCTGCGCACTCTCGGCCAATGGGAAGCGAACCACAAGCGGCAGCCCAAGCAACGACACGACAGCCATCGCCAGGAACGCCGCGGTCGGCTCGTGGATCAGCACCTGCACCAGTAACGCGACGACGAGACCGCCCAGGTTGCCCGCCATCCACACGATGGCTCCCGCCGTGCCCGCGGCTGCGCCCGCGAGTTGCTCAGCGGCCGTGAGGATGATCGGGAGCGCGGACAGGACGAACACCCCCATCGCCACTAGCGCGAGTGCGCGAACCCCGACCCCTGGCGCAAGAGCGAGTGCGAGGCAGCCGATGGCGCCGCTAAGCACCGCACCGCCCATGAAGCGGCGCTGTGCTCGTCGGCGAACGATCAGCGGTGGGAGCACCGCACAACCTGCGGTCCCAGCGACGATCATGCCCACCAGCAGAACTCCTGAGGTCGCTTCCGAAACGCCGGCGGGGTGCAAGAGCGTCTGCAGCCACGTCGCGAGCGCAACGAAGATGCCGAAACCGAGGAAGGCAAGTCCGCACAGCGTGCGCATCGGCGCCATGCTCCACAACGCCCGCGCGGCATTGCCCTCAATCGCGGCATGCTCGTTGGTCTCTAGGCCCGGACGGCGCAAAGCGATCGCCAGCGCCAGCGCCGGTAGGAGCACCAGTGCGGCCTCGATGACGAGCAGCCGTTCGAGGTGCCCGTGGGCCCCGAGCGTGGGACCCAACAGAAGCGCCAGGAGCATGCCCACGAAGCTGCCTGCCGAGGCCAGCGCGATGCCGGTAGCGCGCTGCTCCACCGGCAGGTACTCACCGGCCAGCTTGCTCACGGCGCTCAATACGACCGGCTGCGCGACAGCGACCATGATCTGACCGGCCAGAGCCCAGACAAAAGTCTCGCCGCCTAAGCGCACCACTCCGCCGAGCGCCACGAGTGCGCCGCCTGCGGCGAGCACTGGGCGAAACCAGTGGTCGAGCAGGAGGCCGGCAGGGATCGCAAGCACCACATACAGGAGAGGAAAAATCTCGGCGAGCCACCCTACGGCGGCGACCGAGACACCGTAGTGTCTCGCTGTCTCGGTGGTGATTGCCGCGAAGGTCAACCACAGCAGCTGCGTGCCGGCGCACACGAGCCCGTAGGCGAGAATCACCTGCCAACCGTTTTTAGTCTCGAGGTTGTCTTCCGGCGGACTCACTAATGGACCCCTTGCGCCTGAGAGGCGCGAAGCCTACACGGGGCCAACCGCGAGCTCCGAGGCCCTACTCGAGCCCCTCGTTAGCGGCCTGGAGGATGTTCGTCTTGTCGGCGAACCCGACTTCGTCGGCTCGGCCCAGCCACGCCTTCGCGAAACCCTCGTAGGTGACGCGGCCGAGCAGGAGCCGTCGTGGTCGACCACGAAACTCATCGCAGGCAGAGGGCGCCAGCCGCTCTGGGAGTCGTTCGGATCCGGAAGTCTGGCCGAGCGTCGAGCAGCCTCGGAACATGTCGTTCCAGGGAACGGCGTCCCGCAAGCGGATGGTGAAGCGGCTTTGCCCGGCTCACTACCATGGGCCTGTGAGCGGCCGGAGAGTGCCCGGTGGGGTGGTTCATAAACTGCCCGCGGACCTGCGTGTGGCGCTGATCGCCAACGCCGCGGCACTCGACGCCTGGACGGACATCACGCCCCTAGCGCGCAACGAGTTCATCTGCTGGGTCGAGGATGCCAAGCAGGAGACAACCCGAGAGCGCCGCATTCGACGGACCCAGGAGGAGCTGGAGGAAGGTCAGCGCCGGCCCTGCTGCTGGCCGGGGTGCAAACACCGCGACCGAACGGGCAAGTAGCGGCCGCGCGCAGGACCATTCATCGCGGCTCCCGTGGGACCTACCATCGGGCACATGACAATCCAGCGGATGGACCACGTGGGTGTGGTCGTCGACGACCTCGCGGACGCGCTGGCGTTCTTCGCTGAGCTCGGACTCGAGCTGCAGGGCGAGGCGCCGGTCGAGGGCGATTGGGTGGACCGCGTCGTCGGGCTCGAGGGCGTCCGGGCGCAAATCGCCATCCTGCAGACTCCAGACGGGCATGGACGACTCGAGCTGACGAAGTTTCACACGCCGCCGACCGACTTCGGCCACCAGCACCTGCCAGCGAACGCTTCGGGCATCCGCCACGTCGCGTTCGCCGTCGACGACATCGACGCCGTCCTTGCTCGCCTCCGAGCCCGCGGCGCAGAGCTAGTCGGCGAGGTGGGGCGCTACGAGGACAGGTACAGGCTCTGCTATGTCCGCGGCCCCGAGGGGATCATCGTCGAGCTGGCGGAGCAGATTAACTGAGCGGTCCGCCCGCTGCCAGCGAGACCCCAAACGCCACGAGCGGGATGTAACGATTTTGGCGGCCAGCGGCGAGCCGAGTCACATACGCAGCGCGGCAACGCTCTGCCGACAAGCGGGCTCGTCGGTCTCGCGCCGCTCGGTTCGGTCGTTCTCATTGAGATGGCTTACGCTGCCGCCGAGGATGAAGTCCGAGCGCGCGACCCGAACGCCTGTGCCGTGATCGCTAGCGTCACGCACGTGCTGGCCGCGCCGGTCGTGCTAGCGATAACCGTCGAAAGCGAAGTCGCATATTACGTCGTGCTGTGTGTGCTCGTGGTCGCGGGCGGGGCAGGCGTACCAATGATCGGCAGCGCCGCCGTCACCGCCGCTGCCATCCTGGCCAGCCAAGGCGTGCTTTCGATCGACGTCGTGATCGCGGTGGCGTGCGTGGCTGCGGTGCTCGGAGGGCTGCTGGGCTACGGTGGCGGCCGCCGCTGGGGGGCGGACCTGATGGAGCGGCCCGGTCGTTGGGAGGAGCGCCGCACGAAAACGCTGGACCAGGGCCATGCGCTCTACAGCAGGTGGGGGTGGCTGGCGTGCTTCTTTATTCCGTCCTTCATCGCCGGGATCGCGCGTATGAGGTTCGTGATGTTCGTGCTCTTCAACACGATGGCGGCGGTCATCTATCAGTTCGCTACCGCGCTGCCGGCCTACGGCGCGGCCAAAGTCCTAAGCGGGCACAGCGACACCGAAAGCGTCGTTGAGCTCGCTGCGGGAGTCGTGCTGGTCGTCCTGATCTTCTGGCGCGTTGTGCTGCCCCGCCGGCGCAGCCACGCTCACGCTGATCGACCAGCGCCGAGTGGCGAAACGTGAGCACGTCGGGGTGAGGCGAGGTCGGCGAACGCGGGGTCGCGGTGCCAGTGATCGACAGGCCCAGCGAGTGCCCGTCGCGCAGGTGGGACACCCCTCCGCTAGGCAAAGCGCAGCATTGTGGTGTCCCATCGGAGGGCGGCTGCTCACATCTAGCCGGGACTAAGCGCGGGGACCGCGTCGGTCGAGAACTGTTGCGCCTCCCCTTGTAAGGTCTGTGACCCATTGATCGAGTCCGACCGAGGAAAGAGGGAAGCCGATGCCGCTGGCGACGACGTACACGTTCGGAGACGTCCTGCTCACAGTGCTGGAGTTTGCATTGCTGTTCCTGTGGATCTGGATCGCGGTGGGCGTCGTCTTCGACATCTTCCGCAGCTCCGACCTGTCCAACTGGGCGAAGGCGCTGTGGGTGCTGTTCATCATCGTCCTCCCCTGGATCGGAGTGCTCGCCTACCTGCTCGCGCGCGGCCACAAGATGCACGAACACCAGGAACGCGACCGGGCGCAGGGCGAAGCCTTCCAGCAGTTCACGCGCGGGGGAGCGGGACTCGGTCCAGCGACCGACATCGAGAAGCTCGTGGAACTGAAGGACCGCGGCGTGCTCACCGAGGGCGAGTTCGAGCGCGCGAAGGCGAAGGTGCTCGCATAGGCGGCGCGCCGTATTTGCAAGTCACTCGCCGCTCGCCCCGTTCATGCAGTGAAGAACGTCGGCGGCGACGACGCGGCGCAGCTCGTCACGTATGTCGTGGAAACGGGGAAGCCGCTGATCACGGTCGTCAAGTGAGCAAACTCTGAATGGATATCCTTCTGCTTTGGACCGACCACCGGTAGTCCGTAGCGTCGGCCGCCGCGAAGCGGCAGTGATCTCCACGTGGCCACTCGTGCTGATCTGCCCGACGTAGACCGTTGCGTCTCAGTGCAGCCCGAAGCGCGTGCCGAGATCCTCGGGCGCGAGGTCGCTCGCTGCGCGCTGCGCCGCGAGATCCGTTCGCTCACGCTCGATCTGACTTTGCACGAGGGCCTTGTCCCAGCGCGCCCACGGAGGATAATCGTGGCATGCCGGCGGTCATGCCCGAGACGCACTACGCCAAGGCGCCTGACGGTGTTCACATCGGCTATCAGGTGGTCGGGTCGGGCCCACTCGATCTGATCTTCGCGAACTCCTGGTGCTCCCACATCGAGTTCTCGTGGAGTAGGCCGGCGATCGTCCGCTTCTACGAGCATCTGTCGTCGTTCTGCAGGCTGATCCTGTTCGACAAGCGCGGGACGGGTCTTTCCGATCCAGTACCTGGGGTGCCGACGATGGAGGATCGACTCGGCGACATGCGGGCGGTCCTCGACGCGCTCGGCTCACAGCGCACGGCCCTGCTGGGAACCTCGGAGGGGGCCTGTGCGTGCATCGTGTTTGCCGCGACCTATCCGGCGCGCACCATCGCGTCGGTCCTGTTCAGCCCCTTCGTGGTCGGAATGGCTGACGAGGACTGTCCATGGGCCTGGACCTCGGAGCTCTGGGACCTGCTCCGTGCCTCCATGGAGAACAGCTGGGGGACTCCCGACGGCAGCGGGGTGGAGTTCTGCACGCCCAGCCTGATTGGTGACGAGACGGCTCGGGAGTGGTACGCGCACTACTGGCGATCAGCGGCCAGCCCTGGTGCTGCCGTCGCCCAACTTGAGGTCAACACTCAGATCGACATACGCCCCGTGCTGCCCACCGTGCGGGTACCCACGTTGGTGCTGCACCGAACCGACGAGCAGTGGGTCAACGTCAACTACGGTCGCTACACCGCGGCCCATATCCCAGGCGCGACCCTTGTTGAGCTGCCGGGCACCGACCACTACCCGTGGGAGCAGAACGCCGACGAGGTGGTTGGCGAGATCGAGGAGTTCCTGACTGGTGTCCGGCGCGAGCGGGACGACGATCGAGTTCTAGCCACGGTGCTGTTCACGGACATCGTCCGGTCGACCGAGCAGGCCAGCGAGGTAGGCGATCGAAGGTGGCGCGAGCTCCTAGACGCCCACGACGACATGGTCAGAAGGCAGCTCGAGCGGTTCTTTGGAAACGAAGTCAAGAGCACGGGGGACGGCTTCCTTGCCACGTTCGACGGTCCGGCCCGCGGTATCCGCTGTGCCATGGCCATTAGCGACGGTGCACGACGACTGGGGATCGGCGTGCGCGCCGGTCTACACACAGGCGAGCTAGAGCGCCGCGGCGACGACGTGGGTGGGATCGCCGTGCACATTGGAAGCCGAGTCGCCGCCCAGGCACAAGTCGACGAGGTGCTCGTTTCCTCGACGGTCAAGGATCTGGTTGCCGGCTCGCGTATCGAGTTCGCCGATCGAGGTGAACATACGCTCAAGGGCGTGCCAGACACATGGCACCTCTTCGCAGCCGTTGCCTGACGACGCACCTGCATCTCGACGGTCCACGCGCGCCGAGCACCAATGATGTCGGCGACGGCCGCCCTTCAGCTCTCCAAGAACCGTGACACTCAGAGCGCGAGGGCGGACGCGGCGGTGCTCGCGCCGCAGGCGTCGACTGCCGCTTTGCTACACCAAGCGGTCCTCGGACCTCTTCAACTCGAGACTCCTCGAGACGTTCGCAGATCGTCCTGAGCAGCGGTGTCGTGTGCCTGTCGCGAGACGCTCGCTAGGGCAGGCAACCAGTAGGTTGGGGCGGCAATGGCTGCTCCGGAGACGCGCTATGCGCGGCGTACTGACGGCGTGAATATCGGCTACCAGATGTTGGGCGCTGGTCCGGCGACGCTGATCTGGTGCTGGGGCTGGATGTCCCACCTGGACCTGCAATGGGCTGATGCCGGACTGGCTTCCATGTTCGAGCGGCTGGCTGGATTCTGCCGGCTGGTGCTCTACGACAAGGCGGGCACCGGCGTATCGGATCCCATCGCGCACGTCGCGACGCTCGAGGAGCGCGTCGAGGATGTGCGCGTCGTGATGGAGGCTGCGGGGGTCGAGCACGCCGCGATCTTGGGTGAGTCCGAAGCGGGGCCGGTCGCGGCGATGTTTGCGGCAACCTATCCACAGCGCACCGACTCGCTGATCATCTTCGGGTCACTCTCCACCGGGCAGCCCGACGACGACCAGCTCGGCGCCTATGGTGGCAAGCCTGGGGAGACCGCGAAGCTCGTCGAACGGCTTCAGGACTGTCTGGATCACTGGGGAGAGGGCCGGACCGCTGACTGGATCGCGCCGAGCGTCTCGAGCCCCCTCGTGCGTCGCGGATTCGCGAGAATGGAGCGCTCTGCGGTATCGCCGGGGATGGCTCGTGGACTTATCGACGCGCTGCTGAGGATCGACGTGCGCCCGGCACTGGCCGCGATTTCGGCTCCCACGATCGTCATGCACCGGAAGGGTGATCTCGTGCCGATCGCCCACGGACGTCTGCTCGCCGACGGGATCCCGGGTGCCCGCATGATCGAGCTGTCCGGATCAGATCACGCGATCTGGACGGAGGATGTGGATGTCATCGTCGGCGAGATCGAGCAACTTCTCACTGGCTCCAGGGCCGTGCCCGAGCCCGACCGCGTGCTGGCCACGATCCTGTTCACTGACATCGTGGACTCCACCAGGCGCGCCGCCGAGCTCGGCGATGCGGCCTGGCGCCGCCTGCTCGAGCAGCACAACGAGCTCGTGCGCGAGCAGGTGGCCCAGACGGGCGGACGAGTCGTGAAGTCGCTTGGCGACGGCGTCCTCGCGGTGTTCGCTGGTCCGGCTCGGGCTATTGCCTGCGCCCAGGGGCTCGTGAACGGTGTAGCCGAACTCGGTCTAATGCTGCGCGCCGGCGTGCACACCGGCGAGTGCGAGGTGCTCGGTGATGACGACTTCGGTGGCATGGCAGTGCACATCGGGGCGCGCGTCGGCGCGATCGCCGAGGCTGGGCAAATCCTGGTTTCAAAGACGGTCGTAGATCTGGTCGTGGGCTCGGGACTCCAGTTCGCAGACTGCGGAGAGCACGAGCTCAAGGGCGTGCCCGGCGCATGGCGCTTATACGCCGTGAGCGCCGACTTCAGCGACCAACGCACGCAGGTACAACCGCCCCGCGAATACATGACCGGCGCAGACCGCCTCACTGTCCGGCTCGCTCGACGCGCGCCGGGTGCCATGCAGACACTCGGGCGCCTCGCCCAGCGCGCTGCTCGGCCCGCCGGGACCCAGAGCGGTTAGGCGAGCGCCGCCAGCACACCTGCTCACAGAGCGATGCGAGCGCCACCAACCTCGACATCACACTTGCGAGTTGGACGAGCAGCAGGCGTGCTGCTAGCCGCTGTGAGTGGCAGCGTCTCTCGCGGATCGCGGTTTGAGCAAGGCCACTTATTGCAGGCCCTCGCCTGCCAGCGCCGCCCATCCCTGCGGGATCGCGCCGAGGCCTGCCCCGGTTCTCGGGATTCCATCGCTCTGCAGATCCGGAGCCGATGCAGCCCAGCACCAGCTTCTCTGCCAGACGTTCGGCCTCCGCGTGGCGTCCTCGGCGCTGCGCAGCAACCATGACGAGATACAGCACTTGGGGCCATGTATCACCCCGCCAGTAGCCGCTGGGATCATAGGAGGGTTCATCCGCCGCCGTGCCGGACGGTCCGTGCGGTCGCCAGAATGAACGTCGGTCGAAGATCTCGCCGAAGGCGACCTCGAGATGGTCGCAGTTCTCGCTGACCAACACCCCCAACAGGGCATCGAGCGTGCGGACTGTGGACGTGCTGCGTGGGCCGGCGAGGCAGACATCCCGCCACGTGCGTTGCGAGTCCACCCAATGCTCGTCGATCGCCCTCGCGAGTGCCCCGGACTTTGACAGCAGCTCCCGGTTCTGGGTGAGCTCTGCTAGTTCCCGAGCGTTGAATGCCACCAGCGCGCTGAACCCAGCCGAGCCGACATCGAACCCCGGGTTGGCCCACGCGCTTCCGTCCCGAAGTTCAAGCGATCGAACCAAATCGCGCTTCTTGATGTTCCAGCGGAGCTCGTTGAAAGGCTTTGTACGCCATCCATCCCAGCGGGGGCTGTCGTCGCAGCCCGTCTCCCACGGATGGACGACGCGGATAAGGCCGGAGGCGGGGTCGCGACGATGTTCAAGCAGGTAGTCAAGCGCTGCCGTCGCAGCGCCGTACAGGTGCTCGACGGCGAATCCGCGGGCGGCGAGGACTGACAGTGCGTGGCCGTACATCGGCGGTTGTGTGATGTCCGAGCGACCGGGGGAACGCCACAGTGCCAGCGACGCCTCGGGCTTTGCGGGGTAAGCCATATGCGGAATGAACCCGTTGGGGAGCTGAAGCGACAGGAGCGTCTCCAGCTCCGTCACGCCCCGAGGATCGCCAAGACGGCTCCAAGCGATAGCGTGAAAGCAGGAATCCCAGAGCCACATCCACGGATACTTCCGTCGGTTGGGCATCGTGTACCCGGCTGTCGTCACCCAATTCCGTTCGAGGATTTCGCGACAGGCCGCGTCGACCGTGTCGCGTCGTTGCTCGAGCGACATCTCGCGGTAGCGGGCAAGCCCGTTGATGAGAAGGCGCCGGCGGCGAAACCTCACCGTGGCGCCAGAGACAGGTTCTGGGCGAGCGTTGCTGCAAGGGCCGCCCTCGCCTCCGCCGGCCAGTCTGTGATGACGCCCTTCAGAAGACGCGCGGTCTGCGGATCGGGAGTAGCAGAGTGACACATCGAATACAGCGAAAGGCCACGGCTCCGAGCCTCGGCGGCGAAACCGCTGTCGACCGCGCCCCAGCAGATGGAGAGTCCTCGAGCGCCTAAGGCCGCAGCATCGTCCAACAGCTTGCGATGTTGCCTCGTCGTCCTGGTGTCGCGCAACAGCGAGACCTCGATATCCGGCGCGTGCCGGACGAACCACCTGACGGCCCGCTCGGAGTACGACCAGACCAGCGTGCGGTCCGCCATTTCCGCTTCGCGGATGTCAGTCAACGTGCCTGAGACGATTCGAGGGTCCTTTACCTCAATAGCGACACCCATTCGGGAGCCCACCGCCGCCAATGCATCCCGCAGCAGAGGTATTGGACTCGATCGCTCTTGCCCCGCGGCGGCCTTGAGGCGAAGAGCGCGAATGCGCGAGAGCGAGGTACGGCTGACGATCCACAGGCCACCGGCGGTGCGTGTCGTGGAACGATCGTGCATGAGGACGCGCTCCAGATCGCGGGTCCCGCGCGTATCGAGCTCCACCATGTCGGCCCCCAGTTCGTCCGCCAAGCGGATGCCGGCGATGCTGTTCTCGGCCCGATGCTTTGGGCAGGTCCGGTGTGCGATCAGCAGAGGTTGCAAGGACTATTGGCGCATGGATGCTGGGCTACTGCGCAGTCTCGCAGACCATTGCTGCGTCGTTGGCTGGAACAATCATCTAAGCGCGCCGCCGTGTCTGGTCGTCGGCGCCCGCCCGCCAGTCTCGCTCGATCTGTCGCATCAGCGCCGGGTAGACGATCAGGTGCCGGAATGGTCTGATAGCGGCCATGTAGGTGGACCCGAACAGGCCGTTTGGCTTCACCAAGACGGCCATCTGACCGCGGTAGCCGCCGGTCCCGCGCGGGACCCAGCCGACGTGCATGACCCCGTGCACGGTCTGGTTGGCGATCTCCGCGGCCCACTCGTCGTCGAGCAGGTAAAGCGAGGTGAAGGGGAGTGCGTCGAAGTCTGGGCCGGATGGGGCCTCACGCAGATCCACCGGCAACCGGTGGCGCAGCGTCGGCACCCTGGAGCCCACGCCAACGTCCGGACCGTCGAGGCCGAGTAGCTCCCCGAACTTCCACCGGATCGCCCAAAGCGTGCGGGCCATGCGGGAGGACGTTGGCGACGAGCCGCCCGAGGCGATCTGCTGCACCAGCCGCGGGAACTCGCCCGGGCCGCCCGGCGTCGGCAACGCCCATACGTCCTCGAGCCGGAAGTCGCGGGTGAGCTCGTGGATCCGCCAAGGCCGGGAGGCGTGGACACTATTCGGGAGCCTCTGACTCATTCGTACCTCGATCCGTACGCTAGCGTAGGTATACGGTAGCGTATAGTCCTCAGGCCAGTCAATGCCCCGGATCGATCAAGGAGACCACATGCGCTCGCTCGTGCTGGAAGACACCCGTCGTCTCGCCTGGCACGAGGTTCCGCAACCTGAGCGTCGGCACGAGCGCGAGGCGATCGTCCGCCCGTTGGCGGTGGCGAGATGCGACCTCGACCAGCCGATGATTTCCGGGCAGACGCCATTCGCACTGCCCGTCCACCTCGGCCACGAGTGCGTGGCCGAAGTGGTGGAGGGTCCGGAGGTCTTTGCTTGCGGTGATCGGGTGGTGGTTCCCTTCCAGATCTCTTGTGGATTCTGCGAGCGCTGCAGGCAGGGGCTGACCGGAAGCTGTGCGACGGTTGCGCCGCTTTCGATGTATGGCTTCGGGGCACTGGGTGGCCCCTGGGGCGGCATGCTGAGCGACCTCGCGCTGGTTCCCTACGCGGAGGCGATGCTGGTCCCGCTGCCCGACGGCGTCGAGCCGGCCGTCGTCGCCAGCGCGGCGGACAACATCGCCGATGGTTGGCGGGCGGTGGCGCCGGCACTCGCCGAACATCCTGCGGCCGAGGTGCTCGTCGTCGGCGGCGCTGCGCGATCCATTTCGCTATATGCGGTCGACGCGGCGCTTGCGCTCGGGGCGGCGTCGGTGACCTACGTGGACACCGACGCCGGCCGCTGCGCCGTGGCCCAGGAGCTCGGCGCAGCCGTGGTCCAAGGCGAGCCCGAGCGTTCGCTCGGAGCATTCGCGGTGACAGTTGATGGGACGGCCACAACGGAAGGGCTGGTCGCGACGCTGCGACTCACCGACTGGGGCGGCCGCTGCACCTCGCTCGCACAGGTCGCGCCTAGTGGCTCTCTCCCTCTGTTCGAGCTCTACACCCGTGGAGTTCACCTCCATATCGGCCGCGCGATGGCCCGGCCCGCGATCCCGGCGATTCTCGACCTGGTCGCTGCGGGGCGGCTGCGCCCGCAAGTGGTGACGAGTGCCATCGTCGCTTGGGACGACGCCCCGCAGGCGTTGCTCGAGCCGGCCACCAAGCTCGTCGTGCACCGCGCATAAGACCTCGATAGGGCAACGGCGATGGCCCT
Organism: uncultured bacterium; assembly: GCA_963768005.1. Classification (GTDB taxonomy): domain Bacteria; phylum Actinomycetota; class Thermoleophilia; order Solirubrobacterales; family Solirubrobacteraceae; genus Palsa-744. The sequence continues at coordinate 351,399 of CAVYGD010000002.1, read as the reverse complement.
CACTCGCACACCCCGCACCAGCTGGATCGATGGGGGGCTGCGCGCGCTTGCCGCGGGCGGCCCGGACGCTGTCCGAATCGAGCCGCTAGCGGAGGCGCTCGGAGTCACAAAGGGCGGCTTCTACTGGCACTTCGACGACCGGCGCGCACTGCTGGAGGAGATGCTGGATGCCTGGGAACGGGCGATGATCGACGAGGCGATCGAGCGCGTCGAGGGTGAAGGCGGGGACGCCAGAACCAAGCTGCGGCGGCTCTTCGCGCTCGCCTCCGGGGTGAGGATCTCGAGCCGCGAGACAAGCGTGTCCACCCGCGCGCTCCTGAAGATCGATCTTGCAATCCGCGACTGGGCCCGGCGCGACGAGGCGATCGCCAAGCGCCTCAGGCGCGTGGACAACCGGCGAATGGAATACATGCGCTCGCTGTTCGGCGCCTTCTGCCGCGACGAGGACGACACCGAGGTCCGCTGCTTGCTCGCCTTGTCGCTGTTCGTCGGCAGCCCGTCGATCGCCGCCGATCACGGCGCGCGCAGCCGCGCGGACGTGCTGGCGCTGGCCCTGAGACAGCTTCTGACCTAGAGGCGACGTAATCGGCCGGCGCGCCGCCACCGCGTCCCTGCGCGCGGGATGGGATCGGCCACTGATCCAGTCACGCGGCCTTTGCGGGGAGCCCGCGAAGGCGGCCGCGCTGCAGGGCGTGCGACAAGTCTGGAGCGGCGCCCTCGGGCCAAGTCTCAAGGAAGGTCGCGGCGGCAGCTGCCTCGAGCGGCTTCGCGAAGAGGAAGCCCTGGGCGCTGTCGCATTGCTCCTCCTGGAGCATGGAGAGCTCTTGCGGCTGCTCCACGCCCTCCGCGAGCGTCTCGATCGAAAGCAACTTGCCTAGTTGCACGAGGGTATGGACCAAGCTCCCAGCTTCCGGGCTCTCGGTCAGCTTGGAGATGAAAGACCGATCGATCTTCAGCGTGTCGACGGGGAACTGCTGGAGATAGGCCAGCGAGGAGTATCCGGTGCCGAAGTCGTCGATCGCTATCCGTACGCCCAGCTCCCTGATGGCAGTCAATCGTCGAGCAGTCTCCTCGACGTTGTGCATGAGGGTTGTCTCGGTGACCTCGAGCGTCAGTGCGCTCGCGTCAAGCCCACTTTCTGTAAGGACGGTCTGCACGTCGGTGACGATCTCGTCCGTGTCGAGCTGACGTCCGGAGACGTTGACGGCGATTCCGATCGGATGTCCAGCCGCGCGCCATGTCGCACCCTGACGAGCGGCCTCCTTCAGCACCCACGCCCCGACCTCGATGATCATGCCGGTCGTCTCGAGCAGTGGAATGAAGTCGTTGGGTTGCACGATGCCTCGTATCGGATGCTTCCAGCGGATCAGCGCCTCCATTCCGTTGGGACTCGTGTCGCGCAGATCGAACGTGGGCTGATAGACCAAGAAGAACTGGTCATTCGGGAGTGCATCGCGCAGGTCGGTCTCGAGCTTCATGCGTCCTTGGACTGCGTCCTGCATCCCGGGCTCGAAGACGACATAGCGGTTCTTGCCCTCCCACTTGGCTTGGTGCATGGCGATCCCCGCGTCGCGCAGGAACTCCTCGGCCGATGATCGCGCGGCTGTAGCGATCCCGATGCTTGCGGTCACGGTCAGGCGAGTCTCCTGCGCTTCCTCGAGCGTAAACGGATCCTTGAGCGCTTCCCGCAGACGCTCGGCGACCAGCTCGGGTCCTTCAGCCTCTGAGAGCTCGTCGGCGATCACGACGAACTCGTCTCCCCCGAGGCGCCCAAGTGCGTCGATATCGCGCAACACGCCGACGAGTCTTTTGGCCACCGACCGCAGGAGCTCATCGCCGCCACCGTGGCCGAGCGTCTCGTTGACGCTCTTGAAGTTATCGAGACCGATGAGCAGCGCCGCCACGGTGGTCTTGTGACGGCGCGCGCGAGCGAGCATCTGCTCGGCGCGGTCCAGAATCAGCGTCCGGTTCGGCAGTCCGGTCAAGTCATCATGCGTGGCCATGAACGCGAGCTCGTCATCTGTTCGCTGATGCTCGGTATCAAAGACCTTTGCCATCCGAATGAGGCTGAACTCGAGACTTACCTGTAGTACGTTCACAGCCTCTGAGAGCGCCTCGGGCGAAACGTGCAGTTGTGCGGCGCTCTGCTTCAGCACCTCGGCCACTGCGTCGCGCCAGCACAGGCAGCGCATGATCACCTCCTTCAGCGACGCCCCACGATGGGCCGCGAGCTGGCCGTAGAAGAGCCACGTTTCTTTGCTGGCCTCGCGGGCCACCTCCGGACCCTCCCCTGCGAGCCAGCGGGCTAGCGCGATCGTGGAGCCTTCGCTGAATCGCTCGAAGCTCTGGTGAACTGTGGCATCGACACCTGTGCGTGGGGTTCGCGCATAAGTCAGCTCGAGCACGTCGGCAGTGCGCAATTTGAGCGCGTCGCCGAGCGGATGGACATCCTTCCTGAGCTCGGACAAGGGAGTAGGCGCCGCCGGCGCCGCCTTGTCCGACCCCGCGGAGTGGTCCGAACTCTTGGGAGCCTCAGCATCCAGGGGGATATCTCGGGCCGACCCGTTTGGCACGATACATATGTCGCCTTTTTCGGGCTGGGCGAGGAATCGGCGCCGTGAAACTTGGACGTACGCCCGATGCCCCTCTGGGGCCAAGGCGAGGTTGGCGGACGTTTGACCGACGCTGCGCCGTGGTGCGTTTCTCGAGGAGATGCACCAGGCGGACTAGCGCCGCTAGCGCAACGTCTTTCCCCAGTCGGTCTCCTCGCGCAGCCGCGCCTTGAGCACCTTGCCGCTGGGGTTGCGCGGAAGAGGATCCTCGCGCACGGCAACGCACTGCGGAACCTTGAAGTCCGCCATGTGCGCACGGCCATAGGCGATCACGGCATGGACGTCGATCTGCGTCCAGGGGACGGGCACGATCACCGCGCCCACCTTCTCGCCCATCATCTCGTCCGGCACCGCGATCACTGCGACTTCACCAACGCCGGGAGCGCCGGCGAGCGCGTTCTCGACTTCCAACGAGTAGACGTTCTCGCCCCCTCGGTTGATCATGTCCTTCTTGCGATCGATGATGTAGAGCAGGCCGTCCGCGTCGATGCGAGCGAGGTCACCAGTGTGAAGCCAGCCGTCGATGAAGGTCTCCGCGGTGGCCTCGGGCTGCTTCCAATAACCCTGGACGACGTTAGGCCCACGAACGAGCAGCTCGCCGACGCCGCTCTTGGGGTGAGCGTCCTCGATGGCAAGGTCCGCGACGGGCATCGTGAACCCGACGGAGTCGGCGTGCTCCGCGGCCTCCGCGTGCGGAAGGAACGACGCCAGCGCCGAGGTCTCGGTCAGACCAAAGCCGTTGCCTACGCGCGCATTGGGGAAGGCCTGCTGGATCTCGCGAACGAGGCTCTCGGCGATCGGGGCGCCGCCGTAGGAGGCCCAATTGACTCCGCTCGCGTCAAGCTCGGCGAATTGCGGATGCCGAATCAGCGCGTAGTAGATCGCGGGCACCGCCACGACCTGGTTGACCACGTGCCCACCCACGGCGCGGAAGAATCCATCGAAGTCGAGCGGGCTCGAAAGCAGCGCGACGCTGCCGCCGAGCTCGAGCACGGCAATGAGCTGGCTGTTGCAACTGATGACGTGAAAGAGCGGGAGCGAGATCAGGCTCGCGATCTCCGGTCCCGCCGAACGATCGATCTGAAGGATGCGGAAGGTGTTCTCGCTGGCGGCGCTGAAGTTGCCGTGCGAGGTCATCGCACCCTTCGGGAAGCCCGTCGTGCCGCTCGTGTAGAAGATCGCCGCGAGGTCGTCGGGCTCAAGATCCTCGACTGCGACGGGGTCGCCGTCCGGCAGGGCGACGCCGGGCGCAAACGTAAAGACGCTGCCGGAGTCGCCCACGACGTAGGCGACCTCGTCCTCGGTGAAGCGGGTGTTGACTGGGACGACGATCGCGCCGGCGAGCTGCGCGCCGAAGAACGCGAGTACCCAGTCGATTCCGTTCTGAACGCGGATCGCGACGCGATCGCCGCGCCTCACTCCAAGGGCACGCAGGCCGCCGGCGACGCGCGCGGCGCGGTCCCAGAGCTCTCCGTATGTCAGCGAGCCGCCGCCCACCTCCACGACGGCGCTCGCCGCCGCATCACGCTCGACGCTGGCCCGCAGCAGGTGCACCAACGAGGACGGCCGATCGACGTAGCGGGCAACACCGTCGGCGCCACGCTCGACGCCTGTCATGGCAAACGGGTTGCGGCCGCGCGGCGCCGGCGGAGTCGATGCTGGCGTGTCGCCAACAACTGACTGCTCGAGGGAAGGTGCGGTCGGGCGTATTGACATCGGCTACGGCTGACTTAGGGAACTGCCCAGCCGCTCCTATATCGGACGGAATTACTCGCTGCCTTAGGGTGTTGGCGCCCGATGGAATATACCCGGCGCGCGTGCCCACCTCCCGCTTACGCCGGTTCGAGTCAGGCCGCAGCCGCGGCGCCGATGCTCGGCGAGATTCTGCCAAGCCTGGAGCATGGTGAGCCCGAGCTTCTCCCAAGACGCCAGGAGCGTCGCCTCTGAGCGCCGCGAACTCGCGAGCGGCGAGATCCGTTGGGCGACCGCGGGCCGTGGACACCCGGTCTACGAATCGCTCGTCTCCCAGCACCCGTTTCCGCGTTCGTCTCGCCGCTTCCAGGAGCCTCGGCTGTCGATTCAGCCCATGCGCGGCCGAAACCCGCCGCGTCCTGCGGGGCTGTGTATCCGACTCGCCATCGGAAGCGAGGCAGTACTACCGCATCAGACGAGCTGTGGTCGTCTCAGTCGGCGGCCGGCGAGCCTCCGCTCTCGGAACTCAGCAGTAGGATCCGCGCCATGAACATGAGGTTATTTGGGTTTGGCTTGGCTGTCGGTGTGTACGCGTTCGTCGCGACTGCCGCCGCCGCCGCGCCGCGCCTGATGTCCGTCAGCACGCACATGCCGCGTGGCGTGACCGCGAGGTCCGTGGTAATCGACCCGACGGCACCGCATACGTGCAGGGCGAGAACCTGAAGAAGGAGGTGCTCCTGCCGGAGGTGTTCGTCTACAGCCCCGCCGGCAAGCTGCTGCGGAAGTTCGCGATCCCGAATGAAACCGAGCTCGTGGCCTTTGGCAACGGCCAGCTCTACACCGTTGGGGAGTTGACCGAACACATCTATGGCGTCAACCCGCAGAACGGCGCGAAGGTCAGCGACGTCGGCACGCAGCAAGAAGGCTTTCCCGGCAACATCGGTGAGCCACGCGGATTCGCTGTTGCGCCTAGCGGGACGATCTACGAGAACCGGAGGGGAAATCACTGTTCCCGAAGCGGCCAATCCGGAGACGGAGACCTCGATACACCCGATCGAGACGTTCACATCGAGCGGCGCCTACAGCGGCTACATCGAGCCGCAGTTTGCCGCCGCCAGCGACGCCGGAGTGTTGGCGGCCAACTCCAGCGGCGACGTGCTCGCGTCGTGGGCAACGGCCCAGGGCAACGGCGTAGAGGGGGTCATCTCGCCGCAGGGCTCGGTGCTCACGCAGTTCAGCGTGTTCACGCCCAAGCCCGAAGTCCACGGCGGATCGTTCAGCAGCGACGGAAAGTCGATATATGCGGGTGTCGTGGTCCACCACGGAACGAAGGGGAGCACCTTTGTGGCGCGCCTCTCGCTGAGTGGGAAGATCCTCGAAAGGTTCGGCAGCATACCGATCCACAATGCAGCGAACTTCTGGGAATATGACTCGGCTGAGGTTGCCGCCAACGGCGATGGCTGGGCAGTCAGGAGCGTGCCCGGCAAGCTTTACCGTTTTCATGGCTAGTCGGCTTCTGCAATAAGAGCGCACGCACCGCTCGCGCGGGCCGCCGGCGGGGACTCGTTGGCCGCAAGCACGGCGCCTTGGCGGGATACCGAATGGGCCACAGGGCTGTCCACCAAGCTGCGCCCCACAAGCTCAGTTGGGCGACACCCCTGTGCGGGCCGGGCGCGGCAGCTACGCGCCCCCTCGCCGAGATCCGTGCTGCGGGCGAGCGGACCGAGCTGATCGTCGCTGCGGTCGCACCGCGGTCTTCGAACTGCCGGCGCAGCACAGCTGACGACTGGCCGCGGCTCGCACGCGCCGGCGCTAAAGGTGGCGGTTCTTGGTGCCGATGCCGTGGCGTCTTGTCAAGAACGCGAAGCGCGGCAGCGTCGATGGAGGTCGATTCAGATGAGAGTCTTTGATGCGTCACCGGGGCAGGCGCAGGGAGCGTCCGGTGGCCGGCGGCTGGGGTTCATCGTTGCATTGGCGTGCGCAGCTCTGGGCGTGAGTGCCACGCCTTCGTACGCGCTGAACGTCCAGGTGGTCAATGACTCCGGCCAGACGCCCCAAGACGTCTACCTGACTCTCTCTGGGGGCAACAGCAGCGATGGCCAGCTTGAAAACGAAGTCGGAAAGCCGCTGAGCGAGATCACGAACTCCACGTTCTCGATCGGGACAATTAGCTCGGGCCGGCTGTTCGTGTCGTACGGCGGGCCGTACACCGTAAAAGAAGACGGTCTCGAGGCGCCGACCCGCTATGACAAGATCGAGTTCACAAATCCCGGCGTCGCGGATCTGACCGCGGTCGACTTCTTTGCGATCCCGTTTGACTTGCAGGCGTTCGATGCGAGCGGCGCTGCGGTTGGAAGTGCGCTCACGTACCGCTGTAACACGGCGACGATCCTGGAAAAGCTTCGAGCCTTTGCCCCAGGGGCTGAAGTTAGGAGTCCTAGCGGACAGTTCCTGCGCTTCCTCGCGCCGAAGAACGCACCCGCGAGCTACCCGTCGATGGAACCGTATGTAAAGTCGATGGCCGGCCAGACGATCGAAGTCGAAGACGAATACGCAAACGCCAAATATCCGCCGTCGGTGAACGTCAAGTACAGCGGCACCTTCCAACCGAACGGCTCGATCACGCTCAACGGGACGTTCACCGAACAATCGGGGTCGCACTCCGTGGAACAGGGCAAAGCGGTCGAAATCGAAGGCTCGACGCTGCCCGAAGCCGCGTACACGGGTAATGGCGCGTTCAAAGTCGGCGGCACGCCCGCGGACGTATCGGAAAACAACAAGTACTCCGTGATCTACCGGGACATCGTCGCCGGCTTCGAACTCGGGTATTGGGGCGGCAAGTACGGCAACAACACCAAGGACTGGCTCGGCAAGCCCGACTTCGCCGCGGCGCGCTCGAGCGCTGCGCCCTATGCCACCTACAACGAGTACGCGGCGATCATCAACGAATACTCGGACTCCTATGGCGCCGCGTTCAACGAACTCGGCCCGACCCCGGTGACCGTGCCGTTCGAAGAACCTCCGGTGTCCACGCTGCGCTTGACGATCGACCCCGACCAGGGGCCGGCGACGCCGGGATGCCTCGGGGAATCGACCCCTGCTGCGCCGCCACCGCCGGTGCCCGGGCACCACCACCATGCGAAAGCGAGCGGACAGGTCAAGGTGGTGATCGACTCTCGTACGATCATGCTCGACAAGCGCGGGCGGGCGCTCGTGACTCTGAGCTGTGGGGGAGACCCGTGCAAGGGTGAACTCACGCTGAACACCGTGCGTGGACCAGTTGGCAAGCGCGGCTCAGGCCGGCGCGGGACCCAGGTCCATGGCCGCAAGGCCTCCAAGGGCCGCCGACGGCGGGGCGCTGGGGGGGCTGCGCTCGTGCTTGGGCACGCGGAGTTCTCGATCGGCGAGGGTAAGATCGAGCGGATCTGGGTGCCGATCAGCAGAGCCGGGCAAAAGAAGATACGGGCGGCCCGAGGGCACAGGCTAAGCGTGCTGGCGAAGGCCTCGGTCGGTCCCAGGTCCAAGCCGACGGTCGCCGGCCAGCGACGGGTGATCCTGAAGAGCTACGCTTCGCCGCGTCGCAAGCGCCATCGCTGACGGCATGAAACTCCGGCCGCGTCTTCGCGTAGCGCAGGACGCGGTCATCAGTCAGACTCGGCGGGAACGGCGTCGCCCGCGCATTGCTCGCGGAATGAGTGCTCGGAGACCTCCTGTGTACCGGCCCGTCGGAGGACGAATGAGCGCTGAAGCGTAGACACGATGACACCTCCGTATCGCGCAGCGTAAGCGCGCGTCTGCCTAGCGTCCGTCGTCGCGCGCCAGATTGCGCCGAGCAACACCCTCAGGCAGACGCGCGCGACCCAGGGCGAAACCAGCAGCCCTTGCGAGGGGCGCCATGGCGCGGATCGACGACGCGAGCACCACGGCAGTTGGTGCTGTCAGGCGGCGCTAGTTACTCTCACGCGACAGGGACGCCGGCGCCTCGAACGCCTGTCGGTTGACGGCCACCCATTCCGCGAGGTTCGTCGGCGCTTGACCGGTGAGCTCGCGATATGTATCCGTGACGAGGTTCGCGTCACCGCGCTTCCAGGCTGCGAAGTGCAGCATCACCTCAATGTCGACGACATCCTCCGGGACTCCGGCCTGCTCGACCAGTAGCGAGCGGAAGTCGCCCTCGGGCATGTCGACGTAGCTGACCGGGCGGCCGAGTACGTCGCTCATCGTGGCCGCCACCTCGGACATCGTCATGGCGCTCGGGCCCGTGAGCTCGTAGTTGACACCCGAATCGTCTCGCTCGGTAAGCACGACCGCGGCCGCGCGCGCGACGTCGTCGGCGGCCACGAACCCGACCCTGCCGTCCCCGGCCGAGCCGAACAACGCCCCCGCCTGCTTGAGGCCCTCCGCCTGGGAGAAGAGGCTCGTCTCCATCACCGAGTTCGGCGAGACGAGCGCCCAACTCAGCCCCGATGCCTTGATCGCGTCGATGCTCGCCTGGTGCAAGACGTCAAGGGGATCGCCGTCATGGCGTACGGCACCGTAGAGCTTTACGACACGCCGCACGCCGGCCTGCTGTGCCGCGCGAAGGGCGTTGCGCTCGCGAATCTCGACTCGATCGTCCATCGGGGAGACGAGGAAGACCGTGTCGACGCCGTCGAACGCGCCGGCGAGGCTGTCCGGCTCGTCCAGATCACCGACTGCAACCTCAACGGCCGCTCGCTGAAGCTCGGGCGCCCGTGCCGGGGAGTGCACCAACGCGCGCACCGGCGCGCCCCGTGCGGCGGTCTCCTCGAGCACACGGCTACCGAACATCCCGGTAGCACCGAGAATCAACACCATCGCCAAACCTCCACGATCGCTGTGCGACTGCCACGCCTAACCATACGCCCGCCACCAGACGGTGGGCGAGCGCCACGGACCAAATGGTCCACAAGGCTCTCAACACCGAGATCCGGCCGTGCGGATACCAACAAGGGGTGGCCCATGGCGCGGTTTGGAGCGGCGCTGTGTGACCCGCGACGGCCAGGAAGATAGGATCACCCTCATGCGCAGGGAGTGGAGAGGCGCTGTTGTGCTCGCGATTCTTGCCGCCGGGCTTGGCTGGACCGCGGTGGCGCAGGCGAGCACGATTATCGTCACGACGACCGGCGATCCGGGGCCCGCAGGGACCACCTCCTTGCGCCAAGCCGTCGCCGCAGCCAGCGGTGGCGACACCGTATCGATCCCGGCAGGTCACTTTACGCTCGCGCTTGGCGAAATCGCGGTCACCAAGGCGATCACGCTCACCGGCGCGGGGGAAGGCGCGACCATCATCGATGGCGATGGCGCAAGCCGCGTCTTCGACGTCACGAGCACCGGCACCGTGACGTTTCAAGGTCTGACGATCACCGGTGGAGCGGTCAATGTGGGGAGCAGCAGTGTCGACGGCGGGGCTGGCGTCTTCGACAGCACCGGCAGCCTCGCGTTCAGCAGCGTGGCGCTTACCTCCAACGTCGTCACGGGCGGGGGTGGCGGCGCGAGCGGCCAGGGCGGCGGGGCGATCTACTCCAGATCCGGCTCGTTGACGGTGAACGCCAGCACACTGTTGGGCAATAGCGTCACGCTCAGCGGCAGCGCCAGCAACAACGGTGGCGGCGCCATCTACAGCGATGGCACCGGTGTCACGCTGGCCAACACCACGCTATCCGCCAATAGCGTCGCGGCGAGTGGCGCTGGCACCACGAGCAACAACGGCGGCGGGGCGATCTACGACACCGGCGCTGGCGTGACCGTGGCAAGCGGCACCCTCACGGGCAACTCAGTATCGATCTCGGGTGGCACGAGCAACGATGGCGGCGGCGCCGTCTACGAAAACGGCGGTGGACTTGAACTCAGCGCGAGCTCGATCTCCGGCAACAGCGTGACGATCGCCACCGGCACGACGAACGACGGCGGGGGAGCGATCTACAACAACGGCGGTCCCTTCGAGCTGCTCTCCAGCACCGTTGCCCTGAACAGCGCGACGCTCACCGGCACCGAAGGCTTCAACGGCGGCGGCGGGATCTACAACAACGGCTTCCCGACGACCTTCCTGAACGTCACGATCAGCGACAACACGCTGTCGGCGCCAAGCGCCGCGGACGTCGGCGGCGGCGGCTTCTACCAGAACGGTCTTGGCGGCACGGTGACGAACGCGACGTTGACGGCAAACCGCTCAAACCAGCCGGGCGGCGGGTACTTTGGCGACTCGGGCTCGACCTTCAAGAGCACGATCGTCGCGGCCAACAGCGCCGCAAGCGGCCACGCCAACTGCGACGGCCCCATGGCGCCGAGCTCGGCTGGGAACAACCTCGAGGACACCATGCCGACGACCTGCAACTTCACCGCCGCCGGCGACCTCGTCGGTGTGCCCGCGGACCTCGGACCGCTCGCCGACAACGGTGGTCCGGCCCTGACCCACGCGCTGCTTGCGGGTAGCCCGGCGATCGACCACATCCCACTCGCGCAGTGCACCCAGCAGGGCACGCCGCAGCCGGTCACCACCGACGAGCGCGGAGTGCCGCGTGGTCTCGATGGAGCGTGCGATATCGGTGCCTACGAGTTCGCGCCCGCCGACCTGGCGTTGACGGCGAGCGCAAGCACAAGCTCGATCGCGCTGGGCGGACAAGCGACGCTGACGTTTGCGATCTCGGATGCGGGACCGGCGCCAGCCACGAATACCGCGCTGAGCGTCGCGATCCCAGCCGGGCTGACCGTCGTCTCTGCGAGCTCGAGCCAGGGCAGCTGTGGTACCACGGCGTCCGGGGTGAGCTGTTCGCTTGGCCTGCTGGAAGTGGGCGGCTCGGCGCAAGTCACCGTGATCGTACGCGGCACCGCGGCCGGGACGCAGACAGTGTCCGCCACCGCGAGCGCCACCGAGCCGAACCAGACGCCGGCCAGCAGCACGCGTACCATCTCCATCTCGGTGGTCGGACCGGCCCCGAGCGCTGTACTCGCTCGGCTGAACGGTCTCTCGATATCTCCCCATGCCTTCCGGGCCTCCGCACGGGGGCCCAGTGCGCGCGCGGCGCGGCGAACGCGTCGACCATCGGTGGGCGCGGGTGTCCGCTACACGCTCAACATCCCGGCAAGCGTGCGCTTCACTATTCAACGAGCCTTGCCCGGCCGCCGTGCGCGGAGCCAGTGCCGCGCTCCGTCACGGCACAACCGTAGCCGGCGGCACTGCACGCGGTACGTGATGCTGCGCGGTGGCTTCACGATGGCGGGACTCGCGGGTGTCAACAGCCTGCGCTTCAGTGGTCGCTTGGCTGGGCACAGTTGAAGCCGGGCAATTACCGGTTGGTCGCGACGCCGAGCGCGAGCGGTGAGAGCGGACACCCGGCGACAAAGTCATTTCAGATCGTCAAATAGCCCTGACGGAGTCAGGCCGTCTGCGGACCGGCACACGGGCCAGCGAGCCGCTCTTCGACCGGGTTGCTCGGCCGGTATCGCCTCACGACGCCACTCCAACGCGAAGCGGGAGCGCCGCATGATTAGCGGTGCTCTCGGTTCTCGTCCGGAGCAGGCACCTCAACAGTGGGCGTCCAGGTGCTCGCTTTGACTCCTAAGCAGCACTCAGGGCAGGCTTAGGGAGGCAAGCTGATCGTGCTTCTTTCGCTTGTTTTGCAGCAGGATCGCGCGTCGGTCGACGCTTCCTGAGAGCGCCCGCCGGTACGCTTGCTCGCAGTGGAACAAGCGCGCGAGACGCACATGCACGGCGACGCCGACGTCACAGATTTCATCAAGCTGATGAATAGCCACGGCCCGCGCGCGTTCTTCTGGCTCATGCGCCACCTGCCCTCGGACCCCCGCTGCCGGCTGTGCGGGGCGCCCTACGGCGGGTTCGGAGGCCGTCTCATGCGCCGGGTGGGCTACGGTCCCTCGCGCAAGAACCCGAGCATGTGCGTCACCTGCTTCGAGAAGGCCCCGATGGGCGGCGCGCAGATGGAGATCGGCGTGCTGTTCGCCGACCTCCGCGGCTTCACCGCGCTTAGCGAGTCGATGGCGCCGCAGGCGGTCGCGGAGATGCTGAACGACTTCTACCGCTCGGCGACCGCGGTGCTTAGCCGCTGCGCGATCATCGACAAGATGGTCGGAGATCAGGTGATGGCCCTGTACCTGCCGCCGCTGCTCTCCGAGCGCTGGGAGGACGAGATGCTGCGTGACGCCCGCGAGCTGCTCGCACGGGCCGGCGAGCGCGTCGTCGCCGAGGCCCCGGTGCAGCTTGGCGTCGGTCTCGACGTCGGCGAGGCGTTCGTTGGCAACGTAGGTTCGGGCGAGGTCAAGGATTTCACCGCGCTCGGGGATGTCGTCAATACCGCCGCCCGCCTACAGTCGTCCGCGCAGGCCGGCCAGATCGTGATCACCCAACGCCTGTATGAGCGCCTGAGCGCGCCGCCGCTCGAGGCTCGCGCGGCGACGCTCGAGCTCAAGGGCAAGAGCGAGGAGACGCGCGCATATGTGCTCGACATCGCCGACGGCGCACGAGCGCAGCCGCAGGCCAGCGCCGGACAGACGGGGCTGGATTAGAAGGCCTCAACCTTGTACGAAAAGCATCGGGGCGGATGCCGGAGCCCGCGGGGGAGCGCGCCGGACGTGCCGTGTCCTGACAGCTCGTGCACTGCGAAAGCGAGCTCGGCTGCTCTTGCTTACAGCGTGCGACTACGGCCCGCTGCTTAGCGTCCAAAGGACGTCCACCCGGTAGACCTCGTGGGCGGGCAGCGCGTAGAGTTCCGCGGGGGTGCTGAGCTGGAGGCTTTCGCCGCTCCAACCCTTGGCCTTGTAGTTGCCCATGCCCTTGTTCACGGCCGCGCTGACGATCTTGTTCGCCGTTTCGTTGCCGGTGTCGAGGTAGCAGCCGCTCCCACATTCGAACGTCGGCGCATTGCTTGACGGTTCGAAGCTCGCTCCGGTGCTGTTGAGCGCCAGCGAGTTCGCCGCCAGTTCGTGGCCGCCGCCGACGTAGCCGACCGTGCCGCACGCTGCTTCGGGGCAGTACTGCGTGAACTTCGACCTCAGCCCCGACGCCTTCGTGGCCGCTCACGCTCACGTGCCAGCCCGATCCCGAGCCGGTCAGGTCCCTGACCTTGAAGTTCGTCATCGTGCTATTCGTGGTCTGCGCTTCGCCGTTGATTGTCACGCCGCTGAGCGTCGGCAAGGCGGGGGCTTCGGAGAACACCAACGATCCGGCGGTGACGCTGAAGGAGGTGTGGTCTTCGTGTGTTTCGGCAGCGGCCAGCGCTGGAAGGGATCCCGCTGCCACGCCGACGAGAGCGATCGCGATCGATGCTCTGAGGATTAGCTTTGGTCGTAGCATTCCTTGATCGTCCCTTACGGGTTTCCGAAGCGCAGCTCGGCGCACTCCCCGTCCTGCGATATCCGTTCGCGTGATCGCCCAAGCCGTGGGCGGGACGTGTATCCGTTAGGTCGGCATCTGTGACGGCGCCGCTAGAGCGACCGTCCGCGGGGTGGACGGCCGTTCTACGGGTTTCCGAGCCAACTACGGACCGCTGCTCAGCGTCCACGTGACATCGACGCGGTAGACCTCGTGCGCGGGAAGCGCATAGAGGTTCTGCGGCGTTGCCAGCGACAGGCTTTCGCTGCCGAAGCCCTTGGCTTCGTAGTTGCCGATCCCCTTATTGACCGCCGCTTCCACGACGACGACGCCGGTTTCGTTGCCCGTGTCCACGTTGCAGCCTGCGCCGCACCTGTAGATCGGTGCTTCGCTTGAGGGTTCGAAGCTCGCACCCGTGCTGTTGAGCGTCAGCGAGTCCGGTTCCAATTGGCGCCCGCCGGCGACATAGCCGACCGTGCCGCAGGCGACTTCGGGGCAGTACTGCGTGAACTTCGACTTCAGCCCCGAGCCTTCGTGGCCGCTCACGGTGACGTGCCAACCCGCGCCTGAGGCGGTCGCATCCTTGACCTTGAAGTTTGTCATCACGGTGTGGGTCGTCTGCGCTTCGCCGTTCAGTGTGATGCCCGCGAGCGTCGGCATCGTCGGAGCGCTGGAGAACGTCAGCGCTCCGGCTTCGGTGAACGACGCGAAATAGGATGCGTCGGCCGTTTCCGTCGTGATGTATTCGCCCCCTGCGTAGACGGTTGTAAGCGAGGCGGTGACGGCGTTGATGACGCCACTGGGGTTCGGCGCCCACGCGGTGGCGTGAGCCGGCTTCGACGCTGCCTTCGCAGTTGTTGGTCGCACAGATCGCGGCGACGCGGTCACGCGTCGGGGCGCCGACGCCGATCGTCGTGAAGGCGCCGCCGACGTAGACGGTCGAGCCGGAGACCGCGACGGCGTCGACTTCAGCGTTGGCGTTGGGCGCCCACGCGGTGGCGTGAGCCGCTTCGACAGTACCTTCGCAGTTGTTGACAGTACAGATGGCGGCGATGTAGTCGCGCACCGGTTCGCCGACCCCGATCTTGGTGAACTTCCCGCCAGCGTAGAGGGTCGAGCCGGAGACCACAAGACCGAGCACGGCGGCGTTCGCCTTGGGATTCCACGCTGTGGCGTGGGCAGCTTCGACGGTGCCTTCGCAGTTGTTGGTCGCACAGATCGCGGCGACGCGGTCACGCGTCGGGGCGCCCACCCCGATCGTCGTGAAGGTCGCCGCCGACGTAGAGCGTCGAGCCGGAGACCGCGATCGTGTCGACGGTGTTGCTGGCATTGGGCGCCCACGCCGTGGCATGCCCCGCTTCGACGGTGCCTTCGCAGCCGTTCGTAGCGCAGATCGCGGCGATGCGTTCGCGCGTCGGTGCACCGACCCCGATCGTCGTGAAGGTGCCACCGACGTAGACGGTCGACCCCGAGAGCGCGATGGTGTTGACTTCCGCGCTGGCGTTTGGCGCCCATGCTGTGGCGTGGGCAGCTTCGACGGTGCCTTCGCAGTTGTTGGCGGTACAGATCGCGGCGATGCGTTCGCGCGCCGATTCGCCGACCCCGATCTTGGTGAACTTGCCGCCGACGTAGAGGGTCGAGCCCGACAGCGCGAGCGCGTTCACTTCGTTGTTCGGGTTGGCCGCCCATGCTGTGGCATGTCCGGCTTCGACGCTGCCTTCGCAGCTGTTGGTCGCGCAGATCGCGGCGAGGTCGGTGCGAGGTTGACCACCGATCGAGCTGAACGTGCCGCCGAAGAACACGGTGCTGCTATAGAGCGCGAGCGCGTCGACGGTGGCGTTCGCATTGGGGTTCCACGAGTTGAGCGCCGCTGTGCCGCTTGTATTCAACGACGCGACGTAGTCGCGCGTGGAGCCGACGATCGTCGTGAACGCCCCAGCGGCGTATACGGTCGACCCTGAGACCGCGATCGCGTCCACGGCTGCGTTCGGGTTGGGCGCCCACTTCGTGGCGTGGGCGGCTTCGACGGCGGCTTCGCAGTTGTTCGTGGCGCAGATCGCTGCGATCCGGTCACGCGTCGGTTCGCCGACGCCGACCTTTGTGAACGTCCCACCGAGGTAGACGGTCGTCCCGGAGACCGCGACGGCGCTGACTTCTTTGTTGGCATTGGGCGCCCACGCGGTCGCGTGGCCGGCTTCGACGGCGGCTTCGCAGTTGTTCGTGGCGCAGATCGCGGCGATGTAGTTCGCGCGTCGGGGCGCCGACACCGATCGTCGTGAAGGCGCCGCCGGCGTAGACGGTCGACCCGGAGACGGCAATCGCGTTGACTTCTGCGCCAGCATTGGGCGCCCACGCGGTCGCGTGGCCGGCTTCGACGGCGCCTTCACAGTTGTTGGTCGCGCAGATCGCGGCGATGTAGTTCGCGCGTCGGGGCACCGACACCGATCGTCGTGAAGTCGCCGCCGGCGTAGACGGTCGACCCGGAGACGGCAATCGCGTTGACTTCTGCGCCGGCATTGGGCGCCCACGCGGTCGCGTGGCCGGCTTCGACCGTGCCTTCACAGTTGCTCGTGGCGCAGATCGCGGCGATCCGTTCGCGCACCGGTTCGCCGACGCCGATCTTCGTGAACGCACCGCCAACGTAGAGCGTCGAGCCGGAGAGCGCGAGCGCATTCACGGTGCTGTTCGGGTCCGGGCACCAGCCCGACTGGACGGTCCCGTTGGACTGGATGTGGGCGAGGTTCTTGCACGCGACGCCGCCCACCGTGGTGAAGTTGCCACCGATGTAGAAACCGCCCGATCCATCGCCTTCGACGGCGTTGATCGTCGCCGTGCCGCCCCAGACCCGCGGCAGGCCGAGGTCGCTGCCGCTCGAATTGACGCCTACCGCAGGTCCGGTCGCGGGCCCCACCTGCGTGAACTTGCCGCCGATGTAGGTCGTCGCGCCCGACGTGACCACGGCGTTCACCGTGCCGTTCGTGACGTAGACCCCGGAATCGGGAGTGGAGCTCCGCGCCCACGCCGGTGCGGCCTGCAACAACGTCCCGACTGAAACGAGCACCGAGATCGCGGCGAGCTTCAGCACCGTTCTCAATGTGGCCGTTGGCTTTTCCTCGGGGTCGACTGGCGGGTATCCGAGCGCCAGCGAACCGGCAAGTCTAAGCGGAGACCGTAGCGCCGAGGTGGCTCGCCGCCTGGCCATCATTTCCCTCTCGCGCTGCTTCCGCGAGCATCTGCTCGAGGCCGACACCGGCGCTGGGTGTGTGGCAGCGCGCCTGGCCCACCACCTCACCGAGCCCCGCCGCGCAGAGCACGGCGGTGAGCTCGCCGGCCAGTCCGTTTGCCAGAGACTCGCGGGTGTCGGGAAGGATCACAAGTAGTTGAGCTCCTCCGAGGTCGCCAATGGCGTCCGAGCGGCGGAGCGCCGGTCGCGCAACCTTGACGACGCTTCGCTTGAGCGCACGCGAAGGCGGCGCTCGGAGATCGAGCCAGACGAGGCTGAGCGCCGCCCCGTTCTGAGCGCCGAGGGCAAGTCGGCGCCTTAGCAGCGAGAGCGTCGCCCTCCGGCTCAGTGGGTACCGCCGGCGCCGCCAATACCACCACGACCCGAGTAGGAGGAGCAGCGCAGCCAGAGCACCGACTGCCAGCGCCCACCAGGGTGTACCTGAACTGGCGCGAGCATGGGGGGTGTACTGCGCCTGTATTTTCGCGGCACGGTGGCCGAAGGTCACGCCGGTATCCAGGTAGGCAACGCCACCTTCGTAGATGAGCTCCGCGCGCACGCGATACGCGGTGCCTGCAGTGGGGTGCTGACGGGGAGCAGCGACCGGGAGCTGGATGCTCGTCTGCGAGACGAATGTCCCGGGCGGGATGCTCTCGGAGATCACCGGCTTTGACCCACTAGTGATGCTCACCCAGCCATGGACATTCTTGAGGATGACGTTGCCGTCGTTGCGGGCGAGGAGCAGGAAGACCACCGACGACGGATAGCGCGTGACGAGCGCTCCCGTGAAGCGGATGTGCGGGTGGCGGGGACCCGGCAGGCGCGTCTCGACGCCCACTACGTAGCGGTAGGACTCGCCGATCTGCAGACCATGAGCCGGCGCCGTGGTCTGCGAGCTCCCCGGCGTTTCGACGGAGATGCCGCTTAGATAGTCGCCCGAACTTGCCGAGGGTGGCGGGAGCACGGCGACTTCGACGCTGCGAGCGCTGTGCGCAGGGACGAACAGCCGACGAACGCCGAGGGTTATCCAAGGCGTTGAGCCGCTGCCCGCGCCGGCTGTCGTTGCATAGAGGGAGCCGAGCGTGCCGGCGGTCAGGCCGTTGACGGGGTTCAGGCGGACCGTCAGGCCCTTGGCGGTCGGGTTTTGCACTTCAAGGGAGCCGGCGCGTGCGCGCCGGCCCGGCCGGCCGCTCAGCGTGAAGTAGCTCGCAGCCGCGCCGGAGGCTTGGTGGACGGTGACCGTCACCTGGGGTCCGGCGGCGTTTGCGGCGGGCGCCCCCACGCATGGCCAGGCAAGCGCCAGCGCCGCCGCCAAGTAGCCGGCGCGTCGGAGGCCGATCGATTCCGCGCTGGCGTCGCGTACACGGTCAGGCCGGGTCCGCACGCGCGCCCAGACAAATCTCATCGCCCGTCTATCGGCAACGCCAATTGCCGTCTTGATAGGCGGGCGCGCTCCGTCCCGCGCCCGGACGCAGGTCGCACGGTGTGCTCGACCGCGCATCGCCGTGCGCGATTGCGCCCACCCGTCGCGGTCGCCGCCGTGCCCGAGACGCTCGCGCGTGCCTTTAGCGACCGAGCTGCTGGGGATCGTCGTCGATCGCGGTTGACTCGACGTCGGCGGGCGGCGTTTCGCCCCCGCCGGACGCGAAGCGTCCCGTCGTTGCGACGAAGCTGACCAGGCGACCCGCGTAATGGCGCGATAGCCAACGGCGAGCAAGCGCTTTGGTGGGCGGAAAAAGGAGCAGTCCTCCGAGGACGTCGGTGACGAACCCGGGCAGCACGAGTAGCACGGCTCCGAGAGCACCGAGTGCGCCATCGATCGCCGCAAGGCCCGGCGC
The DNA here is from genome assembly GCA_963768005.1 of uncultured bacterium. Lineage (GTDB taxonomy): Bacteria > Actinomycetota > Thermoleophilia > Solirubrobacterales > Solirubrobacteraceae > Palsa-744. The sequence goes on along the minus strand of CAVYGD010000002.1, from coordinate 332,685 downwards.
ACGATGCTCGGAGACCGCCAGCGAGACGCGCTTGATCGCCGCGCGCCCCTGGATGCGCAGGAGCCATACACCGAGCACCGAGGTCCCGAGCAGCAATACGACCGCCAGAAGCCAGCCGATCGCTAGTCCGACCTCGATGAACGCGAGCACCTCGACTACGGGCACGACGATCAGCAGCAGCACAAACATGTCAACAGTGAGCGTAGGTGCCCCGACGTGGCTCCCGCGCGGCTAGATCAATTCGGGGTGACCGCGGACGAGCAGATCTCTCTGCCGCGGTCGCTCGGCCTCGACTGCAGCACCCTGCCATGGGACAGTCGCTGGTGCCCGTCGCGTTCCGATCCGGAAGCCTGCTCCGACACCGAGAGGGCTCACGAGACGCCTGGTCTTGGCCCGGGGCCGGAGCGTGGAGCGACGCCGTGGGCGCACCCGCCCGTCGTCCAGTGCCAGGCATCTCACTGTGCGTATTCGGACTGCCTTATGTCCGACGCAAGCAGCCGCGTTCACTGCCCGCCGTCTGGCGATGCAACAATCATCGCGTGCCGCGCCAGGCCCTCATGGGAGCGATCCTCGCCGACCTCGCCTGGGCTACCGCTGGCTGATGCGCCTCTATCACGTACCCGGGAGCCGCTCGACCCGCGTCCTGTGGATGCTCGAGGAGATCGGGGCGCCCTACGAGCTGACTGTCATGACCCGTGAGGAGCGCAAGAGCGCTGAGCACATCAGCCGCCACCCGCTCGGTCGTGTCCCCGTGGTCGAGTTCGACGATGGAGGCCTGTTGTTCGAGTCGGCGGCGATCTGCATCCAACTGGCCGACCTGCATCCCGAGGCCGGCCTGATCCCGCCCGTCGGATCATCGGGCCGTGGCCTCGTATACCAATGGTCCTTTTTCGCGATGACGGAGCTCGAGCCGCCCATATTTCAATGGATGCGGGCCAGGCGCGAGGAGGCGGATCAGACCGAGCCATCGGGGCGCTACGACGCCGCTGCGGCCGTGCTCGACGCTGCGCTTGCCGATCGCGACTGGCTGCTTGGGCCCTTCAGCGTCGCCGATGTGATCTGCGCAGGCGTCGCCGGTATCACCCATCGCGCCGAACTCACCGACGAGCCCGAACGGGTTCGCGCCTACGTCCAGCGGGCACGTTCCCGCCCCGCCAACGAGCGTGCCGCGAGCCGAGCCGACACCGAACGGTGACCCGTCAGCACACTTGCGCTCGCGGATCACGCGGTTCATGTGCATGTAGACGAAGTTGAGGCCCGGGGTCGTACCCCAATGGCCGAGCAGCCGCGGCTTGGTGTGCTCGAGCTCGAGCGGCACCCACAGCAGCGGGTTCTCGCGCAGGTAGATCTGGCCGACCGAGAGGTAGTTGGCTGCACGCCAGTAGGCGTCTAGCAGCGAGAGCTCGGAAACTGAGAGGCAGCTGGGGCTCGGGAGGTCGCGGCGCTGCGGGACACGTCGGGCTCGGTGGATCGTCTAGCGGGCGTGCCGTTGCATTCTGACCTACACAGGCGATGACCCAGCTCGGTCGCACGCGCATTCGGATTCGGTCAAAGCCCGCAGAGGGCGACGTGTGCGCGCCGGAGCAATGGCCGCTGCGCGCGGCGCGATCACCGACGGTATCGGCACATCGGGGGATTTCGGAATGAAGATCGAGTATTTGCCCGCGCGCCATGGTGAGCCGATCGGGACACGTCCGGACGCCCTCATACGGTGGGCTGGCACATGTTGAGTGTTCACTACGGCGCTGTCTTGGGTGCGGTGTTCAACCTGAATCACCCGGCGCACACGGTCGACTGGCATTTCATTCACTTGTCGGTCGCGAACGTCGTGGTCATCGGGTTGATGCTCGTGGTGTTCGTGCTGGCCATCCTGCTCCCGTTCCCGGGAGCCGCACGGCGGGCGCAGGCGCGTAGCGCGCCCGGTGCGGTGGGAGTCGGCGGGGCTGCGTCGGGCGGCACATCGACGACGGCTTCGGAGCGGGGCGGGCAGTGAGCACGGTTCCGTCCCCAGATCCAACGATTGCCCGCTCGAGCCGCTCGTGGACAGTCCGCTTGCGCGAGCGAGGAGTGGCGGCGCTTCCGCCGGAAAAGCTCCTGCCGGACGGCCAGCCCACGTATGTCGCCTCTTGGATCTATGTCTTCGGCGTCGCCTCGATCGCCTCGCTGATCGTGATCATCGGTTCAGGAACAATCCTCGCGCTGAAGGGCCCCGCCTGGTGGCACTACACCGGCGTCGGGCACTTCTTCAACTCCATCCACCTATGGAGCGTCGAGCTCTTCTTCTTCGTGATGGTCGTCCACCTCTGGGGCAAGTACTGGATGGCCGCGTGGCGCGGCGGGCGCGGGCGGGTGTGGGTGACGGGCGCGATCACGTTCCTCGTCGCGGTGCCGTGCGCGCTGACCGGCTACGTCTCACAACAGAACTTCGACGCCCAGTGGATCTCCACCCAGGCCAAGGACGCAATGAACTCCGTCGGGGTGGGTGCGTTCTTCAACCTCACCAACTTCGGGCAGATGTACAGCTACCACATCCTGCTGCTGCCGTTGGCGGTGGTCGTGCTCGTGATCGCCCATGTGCTGTTGGTGCGTCGCCACGGGGTCGTGCCGCCGTTCAAGCTCGAGCAAACGGCGCCGGCTTCGGCCGCGAGCCCCGCCCGGGGTCAACCGACGCAGACCTCGACCGAGGCGCGGCCATGAGCATCCTCGGACGCAAGGACGACACCCAGCCCTGGAAAGGGCCCTACGCGCCGTACGACCTGGTCAAGGAGCTGTGCGTCGCTGTCGGCGTCATCACGCTGCTCGCCGTCCTGCTGACCGTCCTGCTCTCCTCGCCGGACGACAAGCCGAGCACGATCAGCCAGTGGTCGCGCCAGTTGCCGGCAGACTTTGCCGCGGCAGCGGCGACGGAGCTCAACGAAACCAGTGAGACAGCGGAATACGGGCCGCCCTACAACCACAAGTCCGCGAGCGTGCAGCACTTCCTGTTTCTGCACCCACAGCGATGGTTCGGCGTCAGCCATCCCATCAACACAGCCGAGGATTACGTCGTCAAGCCGCTCGAAACGATCCCCAACGATCCGGCGCTGCACAGCGCGCTCGCCGAATACAAGGCTGCGCCCGAGAAGCAGCGCAAGGAATGGACAGAAGCCTACGCGAAGCCGCTCGAAGAATATTCGAAGGCGGTGGAAGAAAAGAAGACGCCGCCGGCCGCAATCTTGGTGAACCCGAGCACGGGTACCGTGACCGTCAAGACCAGTGGCGCCGGACCGGTGCCGACGATGATGGCGAGCCTGCTGAGCCTCGCCAAGAGCGGCGGGCTGGACGGCAGCCTGCTCACGAGCAACCAGTTCTTCCAGACCGACTACACAAAGCCGCTCCTCTTCATGGCCGATGGTGGACTGCTGGCCGAACGCGCCGAAGCGCAGCACCTACTCGGCGACCAGTGGGGGCTGATGAACGAGACGGGCAGCTACCCGGGCCAGCCGTGGCTGTGGCTGTACGCGCTCTGGTACCAGGTCGAACCGATCAAGTCCTCGCCCAACGCGGATATCCAGGTCCTGCTCATCATGGCCCTCCTCAGCCTGCTGTTCGTCTGCATTCCCTTCATCCCCGTGATCAACAGGATCCCCCGCTGGATCCCGATCTATCGGCTGATCTGGAGGGAGCATTACCGCTCGCAGGCCGCTGCCTGAGTAAATCTGGCGGCGGCGCGTACGGTGGGTTTCCCGACGCTTCGCATACGAACAATCTTCTCGACGCGGTGCGTGTCTCGAGCCAAGGCGCTCCTCGGGCTGCGTCGAGCGCTCGAGACTTCTGGTCTCGGTGACGGGAACAAGCGCTGGCGCACACCGTCTTAGCGTCGCCGTCGTATCCCGGTGACCTCCCATGCTCGTCCCAATGCACTTCCAAACAACCCCACGACGACCAGCACCAGAGCGCGCTGCAGTGCAGAGCTTCGAGCGTCGGCCAGGAGCGCAATGGCAAGGCCGAGTTGGATTGCATAGCCCCCGGCCGAAATGACTGCAAAGGCGATGTTCAGTCTGCGAGTTGGAAAGCCGCGGGAGAAGTTCCCGGCCCGCTTTGCTCGCGGCACTAAGCGGCTGGTGCCCAGCAAGCCGACCATCGCCATCACGAGGTTGGATGCCCCGAAGACCTCGGCGCCTCCGGTCAACGCGACAAGCGAGACGAAGAAGACGTCGACCAAAGTAAGGAACGCGCTTCCGGCCAGAACAGTCCGCCTCTCCCGAGTTTTCGCGTCCGCATCGTCGGCGTTGACGACCGACACGGCCACGACTAGCAGGCCGAGGATGGCAGCAGATGCGCCCGCGCTCGCAGCGAAGAACATTTCGTAGTGGCCCAGCAACGGCGCCACCTTACGAGCATCACCCGCTTGCACGCGTTCACGACCAGCATTAGCGATGGTTGGACCAGATCGATCGCTTCCGCAGGGGAGCGGCCTGGTGGCCCGCGGCCGAAGTCCGGGTGAGCAGACGGCCCAGGTCGTGCGGCCCCCGACACTTTGGCGCAGGCAAGCGGCTGCGACTTACGTTCCAAGGCCAGAGGCGTAGGTGATGCTTCAGTCCACGACCCCCGACCCGGTGGGGTTTTCACGACGGTCAGTCGGGAGGATCAATCAAGGCGATGTCGCCGCGCGCGGTCTCAGGCTCGGGCAGCTGCGGAGCGAGCGATAGTGATCTCCCAGTAGCCAACCGCGAGATTCGCTCCCGCAACAACCAGGAAGAAGGCTGCCCATCCGTAAGCGCCGTACAAGAGTATGAATGCGCCAATGCCGGCCGCGACGATGGCACCGGCAATACGCATGACCCCAAAGACGCGGAGGTGGCAGTACTCCCATGGGATGATCAGGCGTTGCAAGCCGGATCGCGGGGGAGATGCCCACCACTCGCGCAGACGTTTCGCGGCGGTGTTGTGGTTGGGTGCGTTCATCGGAGGCGTCCCGCTCACGCTCGCTTCAGGAACCTCAAACCGAACGCCGCGAACACCAGGACAATCCCGACGTTTACCATCAGGCGCTCCCAGAACCGATGCCTGAAGAACAAGACGTCCACGCCGACCACGACTGCTACCAGCGCGAGCACGTAAAGCACGACGCCTGTCTGCCTTCCCATCGTTCCACCCTACTGCTCGAGGACCGCGTCGCGGCCACGGACGACGCCGCCGGTCGGCAGCGTGCCGGGCACTTCCCACACAACGTCATCGGCGAAATAGCTCCCGACCCCGGCAAATCGGAGCTGCTGACGCCTAGGACGGCGCCAGCTTCCTAATTGACTCAGTCGGGCCCTGCGGGCCGTGGCACCGCCGGACTCTCGCGGCGTCCTCGAACGACGCGAGAGCCCGGCGGACGATGCCCCGGTATGTGTGGGTGTGGAGGTGTGCTCGCGGATAGTGGCGCTGCCAGTGGCAGGTGGCGTCGGTGTTCGCCGCGCGCCGGGATGGTGCTCCTCGACCGGCAGCTGGCCGCTTCAGGGCGCCGCCGCAGACCCATCAGCTCATTCGGCTCCGCGAGCTGCGACGCCCCGTCATTGAAGAGTCAGAGGCGCGTTGAGCGGCCCGCCATCGGCTGCTGCTTGCGGAGCTGTTTGTGAGAGAGCCCCAGCGAGAAACTGCGCACCCCAGGCTGCGGGAGTCGTTCCGTTGCAGGCGTGTCGCGCGGAGCGAATCGCCCGTCGCTGACTCCAGCTTCGTCCCGGTGGGTTCTGCAAGCGAGAGCGTCGACAGCAGCGAGCCGCGCCATCGCGTGTCGTCCTTGTGTGGGCGTGGCGCTGCTTCAGACGCGCTTGCGCTTGGCTCGATGCGGCACAGCTGGCTGCGAGCCGTCGGCGCCCGGGAATCGGCAAATATCGTTCACGCGGTGCGCCAATGGTCGATATGAGCGGAGACCATCTCAGGGCCGGGCAACTGGGGACGGTGGACGTGACGGCCTCCACGGTCGCCAACATCGGGCCGGGAATCGACTTCTACTTCGCCTTCGGGGTGATCGCCGTCACCGCCGGAGTCGCCGCACCCTTGACGATCCTCGCGGCAGGCGTGGCTTGCTTCCTGCTTGCGTTCATCGTGGCCGAATTCACTAAGGCCGAGCCCTCGGCGGGGAGCTTCATTACCTACGTCGAGACCTCGCTGGGCGCGCGGGCCGGCGTCGCCACGGCCCTGCTCGTCGCGGTCGGGTTCACCGTGGCGATCGCGGGGGTGTTCACCATGTCCGGGGGCATGGTGTCGTTGACGCTCGCCCACTACACGTCGTGGCAGCCGCCCTGGGAGCCGCTGAGCCTCGCCCTGACCGTCTGCGCGATCTGGCTGACGGCGCGCGGCGTTCGCCTTTCCACCTCGGCGGTGGGCTTCGCCGTCGTGCTCCAGGTGGCAATCATGCTCGTGGTCTGCGTCGTCACCCTCGTCGACCAGCGCGGGCATCTCTCGGGCATACCGTTCTCGTGGGCCCATCTGACCGGTGGCCTGGCCGGCCTCTCCGCAGGCTTCCCACTTGCCCTGTACATGTTCATCGGCTGGGAAAACGGCCCAGCCCTCGCCGAGGAGTGCCGCGATCCGAGGCGGGTTGTCCCGCGGGCCCTCTACATATCGATCGTGCTCGGCGCCGCCCTCTTCGTTTTCTTCGCCTATGCCACCGTCACCGGCTTCGGCTACGACGTCTCTTCAATCGGTCGCTCATCGGTCCCGTTCCTGGCCGTTGCCGACCGCTATCTCGGCGCAGCGGCCCTCTTGGCCTGGCTCGCCGGGATCGTCTCCGTGCTCGCCACCCTGGTCGCCGGCGTGAACTCGCAAGCTCGGATGCTTTTCGACGGCGGCCGATCCGGGCTCTTGCCGGCACGGCTCGGTCACGTCCGCCAGCCCGCAGACACGCCGGTGAACGCCTTGCTGGTCATGGCCTGCGGGGGGCTTGGAATCATCGCGGTCTGGTGGGCAGTGCACCTGATCGGCGTGGACACGGGATCGACGAACCCCGTCGGCCTATATGCGGAGTGCTCGACGATGGGCACGATCGTGATCCTGTTCGTCTACTTCCTGACGACGCTCGCCCTCCCGATCTTCATGTGGCGCCGCCACCGCCAGTCGTTCTCAGCTCTCCGGCACGTAGCGATTCCGGTGCTGGGAGCACTCACCCTCGTCGTCCCCTTCGTCGAGCTGTGCAAGCCCGGGCAGCCCTCGCCCTACAGCTGGTTCCCCTTCATCGCGCTGGCGCTGGTGGCGGCAGCCGCCGTGATCGCCTTCGTCGTCGTGCGGCGTCACCCGTCCACCGGCTATGGGGAGGGACCACGTTCGCCGATCCGTGAGGGTTCGGCAATAGACCCTCGCCGGCTCCGCTTGGCCCCGAGCGGATCCACAAGCAGGAGAGCGCAGCGAGGTGCCTAACAAGGCCCTCACGTGGCGCTCCGTCGAGCCTGAGGACGGCGTTTTGCTCGGGCGTTTGCCGGGTACAGACCCCAAGGCAGCACTACATCTGACCGAGCACCGCGTCTCGGCTGGCCAAGCCACGCAGGCAGGGTCGATTACAGAAAGCGAGTAGCCTCGTCGCAAGCTGTTATCGGTCGCGAAAGCTCGATTCTCTCGCGCAGGCCCTCCGCGGGCAACGCGCCGCTCGCCGGCCTCACGGGTTGTTTTCGTCCATAGCGACAGAAACGCCGCCCACCCACTCAGGCTCGCCCACCTCGGACGGGTTCAGAAGGGATCAGTCATGGCCTTCGGCCACAGCAACGGCAGGCCGCCTGGCGTAGCGCAACAGCGCTGCTTCGGAGCCCGCCGGGGAGCCGGCAAGCGATGAGAGGCCTGGCTCGCTGGTGTATGACCCACCGCCGGCTCGTCGGCGCGACATGGGTGGCTGTCGCGATCCTCGCCACGGTCGCGGCCCACGCGATAGGGCCCAAGTACGCGAGCGTGTTTGGCATCCCCGGAACGCAGTCTCAAGAGGCCAGAGAACTACTCAAGCGGGAGTTCAGCACCCAAAGCGGCGACGCCGACACGATCGTGTTCCATGTCACGCAGGGCACCGTCGACTCCCCGCGCGTGCGCGCGAGCATCACGCCGTTGCTTGAACACGTGAGCAGGCTGGCGCACGTCGCGGGCGTGGTCAGTCCATACACCCCCGCCGGAGCCGTCCAGGTCTCCGCTGACCGGATGACAGCATTTGCGACGGTCAACTACGACAAGCCCGCCAACCAGCTTCCAACTGATGCCGGCAAGCCGCTGCTCGATGCCGTCAAAGCGGTCCACGTTTCGGGGCTCCAGGTGGCGGCGGGCGGCCAGGTCGTAGAGCAGGCCGAGGGCTTCAGTGCCGGCCCGGCAACGGCGGTCGGGGTGATCGCCGCGCTGTTCATCCTCCTGCTCACCTTCGGCTCGCTTGCCGCTGCCGGAATGCCGCTGGCCACCGCCGGTGTTGGCCCGATCACCGGGGTGGCGCTGATCGGCCTGGCCACACACGTCACCAACCTGTCCAACATCTCTCCCGATCTGGCGCTGATGATCGGCCTCGGCGTTGGGATCGACTACTCATTGTTCCTCGTCACTCGTTTCCGCGAGCACTACGTCGCATTTCACGACGTGGAGCAGTCGGTGATCGAGGCGATGGACACGTCCGGGCGCGCGATCCTGCTCGCCGGCGCCACGGTCGTGATCGCGCTGCTGGGCATGTTCGCCACCGGGGTCGCATTCATGTATGGGCTGGCCATCGCCGCTGTGATCGCGGTGCTGCTCGTGCTGCTGGCCGCGCTCACCTTGCTGCCGGCAATGCTGGCGAGCTTTGGACCCCGGCTGGTGCGCCCCCGCGGCGTTCGCCGGCACCTGTTCGGACGTCGCCGCGAAGCACAAGCGACAGGCAACGGCGCGCGGGCAGCGACACCCGCATCCACCAGGATGAGTTGGCGCCGGTGGAGCCGAATCGTGCAGGCGCGCCCTTGGCCGCTTGCGCTCACTTCGCTGGCGGTGATGCTCGTGCTCGCAGCTCCCCTCTTGGCGCTGCGCTTGGACGAAAGCGACGCCGGCAACGACGCGGCGAATCTGAGCTCGCGCCACGCCTTCGACCTGCTTGCGCGGGGCTTTGGACAAGGATTCAACGGCCCACTGCTGGTGGTTGCGAAACTACCGAGCCACGGTAAGACGGGAGCACTGCCGGCCCTGCGCGCTGCGGTTGCATCCACGCCCGACGTCGTCGCGGTGACGCAACCGCGGATCGCCCCATCTGGGCGCGTGGCAGTGCTCGAGGCCTATCCCGGCTCATCCCCGGAGGCGCTCGCGACGACCGACCTCGTCGACCACCTACGCCAGCAGGTGCTGCCACCGTTTGAGCACAGCGCCGGTGTGCCGGTGCTCGTGGGCGGGTTCACCGCGTCCTCGATCGACTTCGCCAACTACCTTGGCGGCAAGCTGCCGCTGTTCTTCGCGATCGTGATTCTGCTCTCGGTGCTCCTGCTGCTGATCGTCTTCCGTTCGTTGATCATCCCCCTGCAGGCCGCGGTCATGAATCTGCTCACGGTGGCCGCCGCACTTGGCGTGACCGTCGCGGTATTCCAATGGGGATGGCTTGGAAGCCTGTTCGGGGTGCAGAAGGGTCCGATTGAGGCGTGGGTGCCCGTGATCATGTTTGCGGTCGTATTCGGACTCTCGATGGACTACGAGGTTTTCCTGATCTCGCGCGTACGCGAGCAGTGGCTGCGTCGCGGCGACGCATCAACGGCCGTGGCAGAGGCCCTCTCGCTCACTGGGCGCGTGATCACAGCCGCCGCCGCGATCATGGTCTGCGTGTTCCTCTCGTTTGTGCTCGGCGACGAGCGCACGCTCAAGGAGTTCGGCTTCGTGCTCGCGATTGCCGTATTCCTGGACGCCCTGGTCGTGCGCTGCATGTTGTTGCCGGCCGTGCTGGAGCTGCTTGGACCCATCACCTGGCGCCTGCCACGGTGGCTTGACGCGCGATTGCCCCACATCAATATCGAGGGATCTGACGCACGCGCGCAGAATGCGCCTGCCCAGGGCAGCCTGGACGGTGTCGGCGCGCCCGATGAGGCCGTCGAGCCGGTCCGCACGCCGGCATAGCTGACCGCGATAAACACCGTACGGGCGCGACGGCCCCGGGACCGTTGACTAACCCCGACGTATCGAAGTCGTGGGTTGCCTGCTGCGGACGAAGAGCAGTCGTAGAGCCGCGACTCGGGCTCGCCCGGAGCCGCGGGCGCAGCGGAACACTGTTGGCTCGGAGACTGCCGGTGGCATTAGATTGTCGGTTCCCCTGAGTACGAGAGGAGCAGACATGGCAAACGGACGACTGCCGCAGTGCCGGGTTGGCGTGCTGGGAAGCGGCGAGGTAGGGCGGTGCCTCGCGGCTGGGTTTGCCAGTCGCGGCCACGACGTGATGATCGGCTCGCGCGACCCGGGCAAGTCCGAGCTGCGCGAATGGCTCTCCGGCGAGCGCGCGGGCATCGTGGCCGGCACGTTCGCCGAGGCGGCCACGCACGGCGAGCTGCTTGTCCTGGCGGTGCTGGGCAATGCCGCGCATGAGGCGATCGCCGACGCAGGCCCCGAGAACTTCGGAGGCAAGGTCGTGATCGACACCATGAACCCGCTCGACTTCTCCGCTGGCTTCCCGCCGGAGCTATCGATCGCGGGCGCGGACTCGCTGGGCGAGCGCGTTCAGCGCGCGGTGCCCGACGCCAAGGTGGTAAAGGCGTTCAACATAATTGGCAATCCGTACTTCGTGGATCCGACCTTCGGCGAGGGCAAGCCGACCATGCTGATCGCCGGAGACGATGAGGACGCCAAGCGCACCGTCGCCGACGTGCTCGCCGACTTCGGCTGGCCTGATCCGGTCGACATCGGCGGTATCGAGGGCTCCCGCGAGCTCGAGGCGATCTGCATCGCGTGGGTCAAGATCGGTGGCGCGCGCGGCGCCTGGGACCACGGGTTCAAGCTGCTCGTCGGCTAGCCACGCTCCAACGGCGGGCTCTCCCCGGCTTCGCCTCAGCGCCGCTGGCGTTCCCGGAGGCGCGCCTGTTCGAGGACGTATGGCACGACCTGACGATGCACGGGCTCGACTCCCGCCCACACCGCGCGCGATCGCATTGTCGTGTTGCACGAACGTGCAGAAGAGCAGCGTGTGCCGCTGACGCCTGAAGAGCGATTGGGCCGGCATCCCCATGCGCGAGCCGGCGGCGAGGAGCAGCCAGTCCGGGCTGCTGCGCACCACCTTCCAGCCGACCACCGATCAGTCGGACAGGGCGGGGCTGAGCAGGATGCCTCGATGTGACCGCGCCGCGGTCACCACTGGTACGGATCGTGAAGGAGCGCCAGCCACCACTGGGTACACCGAGGGCGTCGCAATCGTCCCGTTGCAACGCGCCCCCTCGCCCCAGCTCGTGCTCTTGCCACGCTACCGTAGAGACACCATCCCGAGAGGCTGGACGGTTCCATGAGCAATCTCGTTCCTGGCAAGCGCAGCAACCTGACGCGCGGAAAGCGCGTCGACCGAGCCTCGAACCTGATCTTGGCCACAGGGGTCGGTGCGCTGGTGTTCGTCGTGACGCTCGTTCTGGCGATCGCCGGAGTGATCGGCGGTGGACTGCCGCTCGTGGCCGCGATCGTCACGGCCGGCCTCGGTCTCGGCGCCTATCGCACGCTCAAGCGCTGAGACGCGCCCAGGCATTCCGCGGCACGCCCGCGCCAGCGGAGCGCCAGGTCGATGGCTGCCAGATTCGCCGGTCCCTGGGCGACCGGCTCCTTGACCGGCTGATCTTGCGCCCGAGCTAATGGCGGCTGGCGACATTGCGGTTAGCCTGGCTCATCGATGAGCGAGCAGGCTCCAGCAGTTGGCGGCGAAGTACGCGCGCGGCTGCTTCAGGCGTGGCGCGGCGAGGTCGTCGCGGGCCGCGTATACGAGCTGATCGCGCAGCGGATGCCCGACCGCGAGGCAGACATCCTGCTGCGGATGGCACGTGCGGAGGCCGGTCATCGCGAGCGCCTGGAAGCACGGATGGCGGAACTGGCGATCGACCTTCCGCCGCTCGAGAGCGTGCGCCCGTCGCGGTTGCTGCGCCTGCAAGCGCGGATCGCGCCGGTCGACCGGCTGCTGGCGGCGCGCGAGGCAGCCGAGGACGCGGAGGTCGGCGATCTGTACAAGCGCCCCACCGGCGACGCTGTGACAGACAAGCTACTGCGGGACATTCGCAAGGAGGAGCGCGTGCACTCGCAGACTGTGAGCGAGATCCGTGCCGGGCGCAGCGACGGCGCCGGAGGCTCTGGTGCGGCGACATCCGTGCATCCGGCCCAGGCGCGGCTCGACAAGATCCTCGGCCGCGAGAAGGGGCACCGGACCGGCGGTGGCTGGATCGGCGGCGCCATCTACGGCGCCAACGACGGGCTCGCCGCGGTGTTCGGGATCGTCGCCGGCGTGTCGGGGGCGACCGGCGGCTCGAGCTTCGTACTGACTGCCGGTGTCGCCGCCGCGGTCGCCTCCGCCCTGTCGATGGCGACCGGCGCGTTTCTGGCCGAGCGCTCCGAGGCCGAGGTCGCCGCCGCTAACGTCGAGCACGAGCGCCAAGAGATCGCCGAGCGCCCCGAGGAGGAGCAGGAGGAGCTGTCGCTGTTCTACGAGCTGAAAGGGATCGACGAGGCGACCGCGCGCGCGATGGCCGAGCAGCTTGCCAAGCAGCCGGAGGCGATGCTGCGCGCGCTCTCGGCGGAGGAGTTCGGCATCACGGGCGATCGCGACGATCCCAAGCAAGCGGCGCTCGCGGCGGGTATCTCGACTGGGCTCGGAGCGATCATACCCGTGATCCCGTTCGTCTTCACGACCGGCACTGTGGCCATTGCAACGGCGGCGGTGATCTCGTTGATCGCGCATTTCCTCGTGGGCGCGGCGAAGTCGCTCGTGACGCTGCGGACGTGGTGGGCGGCGGGGCTGGAGATGACGCTCGCCGGTGCGATTGTCGGTAGCGTCACCTACTTAGTCGGTCTGGCGCTCCCAACCTGAGTGCCTCAGGCTCCGCCAAAGACCCGGCTCGGAGCCTCAACAGAATGGAACTGGCAAGCGGTGGCAGCGCTCTTCCCACGTCTGCTTCGCCAGCGATGCGGCACAGCCGCGTTCGCTGCCCCCTGTGAGGACCTCGAGGCACGTCGACTGGCCCGATGTCCCGCGCCCGCTTCTGCAGAGCCCGTCGGGAGGGAGCAGCGGCGCGACACGATGCTCAGCTGCGTGCAGCCGGGTTCGAGGCGTCGTGGCCGCTGGCTAGCGGTGTGGCCACGGTCGCCAGCGCCGCCGTGGCGCGGTGAGTGCGTCCTGGGGCTCTGGATGGGCCAGCCGCAACGACCCATGAGCGGATTGGAGTCGAGCTGCTGAAGCTCAGCTCGACCGGGCTGATGTGAAGCGCAAGCACAGGCTGTTGCAGGGATGCCGCGTACGCGAGCGCGCGCATACTGGGGAGATCCAGCACGGCGATGGGCACGATTGCCAGGCAGCCTGCACGCATTTTCCATGCGCCCGAGTGGACTCGAACCACCACCCTCTATGCAGAGGACAAGGCCCTCAACCTTGTACAAAAAGTGTAGATACGCCCAGTGGCGTCCAAATCGTCGATATCGTCCAGATTCTGGACGCATTGGACACATTGGACGATATGGATGTTGCCACGATGTTGCCACGAATGTGAGTGGTGGCGGCTGAGATCCTTGAGCGCATTTGGCCCTCGCCCACGAAGCACGACTAGTGCTCGACGTCGTCCTCCGCGATCCGTCGAGGACGCGTCGCCAGATAGTCGTCGCCAAGTTTGCGCACCTGCTTGCGATATTCGCCGTCGGTGAACTCTGTCATGTGCTTCTTCGCCATCCCGCTGATGACGGCAATCTGGGGTCGGTCAAAGCCTCGCTCGGCCAGCTCGCCGGGGGAGCCGTTGTCGAGTAGGCAGAAGAGGCGATAGTGCCTGTGGCCCGGCCCGGTCACACGGATCTCGTAGTAGCCGCCCATCGCCCCGCGCATCGCCTTCCATTTGCCGCCACCACTGAACGCCGGCGGTGGCGCTGCCCGCACCGCCTCGACCACCGCGAGGATTGTGGCCTCGACCTTGCTCGGGCAGGAGTCGAGAAAGCGCTCGGCAGGCACCCTGCCATCTGCAGTCCGGTAGTAGACGATCCCCCATGCCATGCGGCCGACTGTAGATCGCCAGCCGGATACCCGGACCCCGGCGCTACGCGGCTCTGGGCGTCCGTCGAGTCGCGGAGCCCGGCTTTCGCGGTGCTGCCGCCGGTCGCCTTGCTCGTCGAGCGCGCGACCTGGGAACGATCTTCACTTCGCTCCCGAGAGCCTGCGCGATCGCGACGACGGTCTTTAGCTCCGGGTTCCCAGACACGGTCAGCAGCCGGCGGATCGCGGCCGGATTCTTGTCGATCGCCCGAGCGAGTTCGGCCTTCGACATTTGCTGCTCCTCGCGGAGCGCATCGAGCCGATTGACGATGGCGTCGATCATCGCGATCTCGTGCCGCTGGCGCTCGAACTCGGCCCGGAACTCCGGGTCCTCCTTGAGTCGCTTTGAAAGACGACGGTCGTGATAGCCGGTGTTCTGCTGGCCCTGTGGCTTGTGGGTTCTGGCGGGCATCGGAAGCACCTCCTAGGGAGACGAAGGCAGTGTAGCACCTATGTTACGTCGCGCGCCCAAGCCGAGCGACGACCAGCCTTGACCCGCACACGATCTCCCATTGACGAGCAGCTGGCGCATCTGCGCCGAAGAACGCGGCCGACCCTTTTCTTGCCGGCCTGTCAGTGGGAAGATTCGGGCGATGCCGCGGGGACCGGTCATCTGCCCCGACTGCCGCCAGGCGAACCCCACGGACTCCCGCTTCTGCGAGGAGTGCGGTGGCGCGCTCATGCCGAGCTGCCATGCGTGCGGCGCCGAGATGCCTCTCACCGCCCGGTTCTGCCGCTCGTGCGGTGCAGCCGTCGAGCACGCCGGCATCACCGACCCGGCGGCGGGCCGCAAGGTCGTCACGGTCCTGTTCGCCGATCTAGCAGGCTCCACCGCCTTCCAGGAGCGACTCGACGCAGAGTCCGTGCGCGCCGTGATGGCGCGCTTCTACGAGGCGATGCGCGCGGTCATCGAGGAGCATGGGGGACGCCTCCAGAAGTTCATCGGCGACGCGGTTGTCGCCGTGTTCGGCACGCCGCACGTCCGCGAGGACGACGCACTGCGCGCAGTCAGGGCCGCCGCGTCGATGTCATTTGCGCTCGAGCGGCTCAACGATGAGCTCGAGCGTGACTTCGCCTTGCGGCTCGACATGCGCATTGGCGTGAATACCGGCGAGCTCGTCGTCGCTCAGGGCTCCGCCGATGGCGCGATCGGCGACGCCGACCTCGTTGTCGGCGACGTGATGAACACGGCGGCGCGACTGGAGCAGGCAGCCGGCGCCGGGAGAGATCCTGATCGGCGAGGAGACGAGGCGTCTGGTGCGAGGTGGCGTGCGGCTCGAACGCGTGGAGCCGCTGGCGCTCAAGGGCAAGTCTCAGGCCGTGCCAGCCTGGCGGCTCGCGTCGGCCGAGCGCTGGAGGGCTCTGGTGAGGTGACGCCGCGAGGCGCCGCTCGTCGGGCGCCAGCGCGAGCTCGCGCGCCTGCGCGCCGCGCTCGACGATGCGATCGCAACGCGCGCCTGTCGCCTGGTCACGGTGATTGGCTCCCCCGGCGTGGGCAAGACGCGCCTGGCGCAGGAGTTCGCGCGTCAGCTTCGGCGACGCGACAGTCGTCGAAGGTCACTGCGAGCCATCCGGCGAGGGGATCACGTTACTCCCGGTCGCCGAGGTGCTGCGAAGCCTCGCGCGAATCGGCGAGGCCGACCCCCCGGACGTGGTGCGCGAGAAGCTCGGCGTGCTTGGTCGAGGATCGCCGGATAGCGAGATCGTTTGGTCGAGCGCGTGGCGGGCGTTCTGGGCGTCGCAACACCATCCTCGGCGCAGGAGACGTTCTGGGCGCTGCGCCGCGGTCTCGAGCTCGTGGCGCGTCGGGCGGCCGATCGTGATCGTGCTCGACGACCTGCATTGGGGCCAGCCGATGTTCCTCGACCTGGTCGAGCACCTGATCGAGTGGGTCTCCGCTGCGCCTGTGCTCTTGATTGCGCTGGCGAGGCCCGAGCTGCGCGAGCTCCGCGAGGCGCTGGCCTCGGGGCGCCGCGCGACCGATGTGATCGAGCTCGCGCCGCTGGACGAGCGGGAGAGTCACGCAGCTCGTGATCGGACTGCTCGAGGGCGGGGAGCTCCCGCGCTCGCTGGCAGGTCGCATCCTACGATCGAGCGAGGGCAACCCCCTCTTTCTCAGCGAGATGCTGCGGATGCTGATCGACGAAGGCGCGCTCAGACGCAGGGACGACACTTGGGTGGCGGCCTCTGACCTCGGTGAGGTCGAGGTTCCACCGACGATCCACGCCCTTCTCAGTGCGCGCATCGAGCGTCTGGAGTCCGACGAGCGCTCGGTGGTCGAGCGCGCGGCTGTCATCGGCAAGGAGTTCTACCGCGGCGCCGTCGCCGAGCTCGTTGCTCCGCCCGTCAAGCCCCGCATCGATGGGCACCTGGAGGCGCTGCGCCGCAAGGACATGGTCGAACCGGAGGGCACCTACTGGATCGACGAGCCCGTCTACCGCTTCCACCACGTCCTGATCAGGGACGCCGCGTATCGCTCGTTGCTGAAGGAGGCTCGCGCGGAGCTGCACGAGCGCTTCGCGGATTGGCTGCAGGAGAAGGCGGGCGAGCTCGTGGGCGAGCACGAGGAGGTGATCGCCTTCCACCTCGAGCAGGCACACGCCTACCGCCGCGAGCTGGGACCGCTCGACGAGCGTGGCCGGGGGCTTGGCGAACGCGCCGCAGCGCGCCTACTTTCCGCTGGGCGGCGCGCGCTTGCGCGCGAGGACCTCGCTGCGGCTGCCAACCTGCTCGCACGCGCGCTCGACTGCGACGCGGGCTCCGAGCCGGAGATCCTGTGGGATCTCTGCGAGGCGCTGCTCTCCGCGGGCGAGGCAGCCAAGGCGGGCGCGCTCGTGGCGCGCTTCGCCGATGGCGCCGCGCGAGGACCGACGGCGGCGAGCCCGCGCGCAAGTGCTCGAAGCGCGAGCTCGCCAATCTGAGCGGCGCGGGGCACGTGGCGCAGACCGCACGAGGCCGTGAGCTCCGCGGCCCGCGGTGCTCGCCGAGCTGGGCGATCGCGAGGGCGAGGCGAAGGCATGGCACGTCACCGCGGGTACATAGGTACGACTCGGGAAGGTGGGTGCGGTCGAGGAGTCCCTGGACCGCGCGCTCGCCGCCGCGCGCGCAGCAGATGACAGACGGCGCATAACGGCCGTTCTGACAGGCGCCCCGCGAGCGGCGTTGTGGGGACCGTCTCCGGTCGTGCGCGCGAGCGGACGCTGCCTCGACGTCGTGCGGATTCTGCGCATGACGCCGGGAAATCGGCACGTGGAGGCGATCGCGCTTCGCTGCCAGGCGGTGCTCGAGGCGATGCGTGGGCGCTTCGAGGCCGCCCGCGAGATACTTGCCTCTGGGCGAGCGACGCTCGAGGAGCTCGGGCTCACGCTCGAGCTCCAGGAGTCAGCGATGCACACCGGGATCGTCGAGCTGTTGGACGACCGGCCGGAGGCGGCTGCCGAGCAGTTGCGCAGGGCCCGCGACGGCTTTGAGTCGCTCGGCGTCCTGCCAGGGGCCGCGCAAGCGGCCGCGCTGCTGGCGCGCGCGCTCGTCGAGCAGGGCGGGCATGACGCGGAGGCGATCGACCAGACACGCTTCGCCGAGGAGAACTGCGGCGAGAATCTGAAGACGACGATCACGTGGTGCAGCGTCCGGGCACAGGCGCTCGCACGCCAGGGCGAGAGCGAGGAGGCGATCGAGCTCGGACGCCGCGCCGTCCGGCTCGCTGAGCCCACGGACGCTCTTGCCGACAAGGCCGATGCCGCGATGGCGCTGGCGGGAGCGCTCCTTCACGCGGGTGACGAGCAGGAGGCGCGCGAGGTCGCCGCTGCCGCCCGCGAGCTCTACGGGATGAAGGGCCACACCATCGGGGAGCAGCGCGCCGCCAGATTCACCGGCGCCGATCGGCGCGGACGAGGCGAGCGGGTCGCCGCGGCGGCGACGGAGGGGCCGCCCGGGCGCTCGGAGCTCGGCGACCTCCCTCCCGAACGCTTGGTCTCGGAGCACGCGCGCCGGATCGCGACGCACGACCTTGCGCGATGTCTCGAGCTCTACGCCGAGGACTTTGTGATGGTCGATCATCGCTCGTTAGGCTGGGAGCCAGTGCGCGGCCGGGAGAGCGAGGGAGCGCTCCTGGGTTCCGCGTTCGCCAGCGTGCCCGATATCGAGAACTTCATCGACGAGGTGCTTGCTTGCGACGAGCGCGTCATCGCTGCACGTCAGACGTATCGCGGCCACGCGCTCGACGGCGGCGGCGAGATCGAGGTACGGCTGGGGATAGTGAACGTCGTCGAGGACGGCGTGCTCGTGAGCGCCGACCAGTACGAGTACGACGACGATGCGGCGATGCTCACCCGCTTCGATGAGCTCGGCGGCAGGCGTGGGAGCACGCTCGGCGACCACCCGCTCGAACGCTTGCTCTCGGAGTACGCGCGCCGGATCGCGACGCACGACCTTGCGTCATGCCTCGAGCTCTTCGTGGAGGAGTTCGTGTTCGAGGACCACCGCTCGCTGTCGTGGGAGCCAATGCGAGGCCGGGAGCGCCAAGGAGAGCTGCTTGGCTCCGCCTTCGCAGCGGTGCCTGACATCGCGGTCGCGATCGAGGTCCTCGCTTGCGACGAGCGCGTGATTGCGATGCGGCAGACATGGCGTGGTCACGCCGCTGACGGTGGGGGCGAGCTGGAGGTACGGCTGGGGGTAGTGAACCTTGTCGAGGACGGCGTGCTTGTGAGCGCCGACCAGTACGAGTACGACGACGATGCGACGATACTCGCCCGCTACGCGGAGCTGGGGGGGCGGCCGCCTTCGTTTCGCGGCGACCGCGCGCCGGAACGCGTCTTCGCCGAAATCCTTCGGCACTTCAATCTTCACGACATAGAGAGCTCGATCGCCCTCTACGCAGAGGATTGGGTGGAGGTGGACCACCGCGATGTCGGGTGGGAGGAACGCCACGGACGCGAGGGCGGGGCGAAGATGCTCCGCTCGGCATACGAGACCCTCCCCGATCTGCGCATGGAGGCCGACGAGGTGCTCGCATGCGACGACCGCGTTATCGCGCTGCGCTGCCGCTTTTGCGGACACGGCGCGGACGGCGGTGGCGAAGCGGAGTTGGCCGTCGGCAGGGTGGTGCTGATCGAAGACGGGCTCTGGGTGCGCAGCGAGTACTACGACTACGACGACGATGCCGCCATGCTCGCCCGCTTCGAGGAGCTGAGCGGCACTTTCACGGCGCTCGGCGACAAGGCGCCGGAACGGCATTTCGCCGAGTACCAACAGCGAATCGAGGCTCACGACCTTGCGCAATGCCTGGAGTTCTACGGCGAGGACTGGACCTGCATCGACCACCGCTCGCTGAGCTGGGAGCCGTTGCAGGGGCTCGCGGCGGCGGAGGCCCTGCTGCGCTCCATCTTCGCGGTGATGCCGGATGCTCGGATCGAGCTCGAGGAGGTGCTTACCTGCGACGAGCGCGTGATCGCGGCGCGGCTGACGTGGCGTGGTCACGCCGCTGACGGTGGCGGCGAGATGGCCGTGGCCGTGGGCCTTGTCAACGTGATCGAGCAGGGGCGCATGCGGAGCACCGACCTCTACCACCCGGACGATCGTAAGGCGATGATCGCCCGCTATGCAGAGCTGGGCGGCGGACTCAGCATGCTGGGCGACCGGGCACCGGAACGGCATTTCGCGGAGTTCGCGCGAAGCTACGCGCTCGGTGATGCAGAGATGGTCTTAGAGCAGTACGCAACGGACTGGGGGATGACCGATCATCGCCAGCTGGGCTGGGGGGAGCTCCGGGGCCGCGACGCGGTCGCTGCCGCAGTCGTTGCTGCGTATGAGGGCTCACTCGATATGCGACTCGAGGTCGACGAGGTGATCGCGTGCGATGAGCGCGTGATCGCCCTGCGCGTGGCGTATCGCGGTCACACGATCGACGGAGGCGGCGCGTGGGAAATCCCCGTGGGACAGGTGGCTGTCCTCTGCAACGGCATGTGGCAGAGCGCCCACCAGTACGACGCAGACGACCGCGAGGCGATGCTCGCGCGCTACGCGGAGCTCATCGAGGCGACCCCCGACCACGCGGCCGCGTCAGCGAGGGCCACACCTCAGCGACACGAGGCGAACGACCGCTGGGAGGCGTCGTTCGCGGACGACGTCAACCTGTTCGATCTTCGCCCGCGTGGCTGGGGGCCGCTGCGCGGCTCGGATTCCGTCGCGCCACGACTAGGTGGGTCGCTCAGCGGCACGCTGCTCCATCGCACGGACTGGGCCGCGCTGCTGTGCCACCCCGACGGCTGGTTCGCGCTCGCGCTGCTCGGGCGTCAGCAGATCGCCTACGTCGAGATCCTCAGCGACGAGCCCGCGGCCCGAGAGCGCTACCGCGCCCTGGTCGAAGACCCAGAGGGCGCCGCCACGGTGCGACTCGGTATCGCCTGGGTGCAGGCGCTCAACCGCCGCGACCGCGCTGGCCTGAAGGCGTGCCTGCACGATGACATGGTGGTCATCGACCATCGGCCCGTCTCGACGTACACCTCGGAGACGCGCGCTGACGCCTACATCGAACTGATGCTGGCGACCAGCGCGGTGTCGGACGACGTGCGCTGGTGGTGGCGCGAAGCGTTCGAAGATCACCCGGGGCAGGTTGGTCGCGCAGGGGCCTTGATGAGCGGTCACCTCAACGACGGCGGCGGCTCGGCTGAGATTCGAGTGGATGGCGTCCACGTTCGCAGAGGCGATCGCCTCGAGCGCATCGAGCTGTTTGCGCCGGGCACGATCGCCGAACAGCAGAGCCGGATCGCCGAACTGCAGGCGAGGCCACCCCTCGGCTCCCAGGCGTCCCCGGCGGATGGTCATCGCCCTGACGCCACCGTCTAGGGCGCAGCGTCGACACCGCGTTGCGCGTCACCTGGCCCGCAACTCCGCGGTCGTCGCTCATCCGCACTCCCCATGACCAACGAACTGCCTGGCCGGTCAGGGCATTTGCCGGTCTAAGTGGGCATGAACACGACCACGACCGCGATTGCGACAGTCAGAGGACGAGTGCTGCCAAAGCGTTGCCACGGCTCCCCGTGGCCGCCCATTGGCGTCACCCGCAGTTCGCGCCAGAAGCCCCCATAGCTGGCACTTCGGATGCGCTCGAGTGGACTCGAACCACCACCTCTATACAGAGGACAAGGCCCTCAACCTTGTACAGAAAGTGTAGATACGTCCGGTGGCGTCCAAATTGTCCATATCGTCCAGATTCTGGACGCATTGGACACATTGGACGATATGGATGTTGCCACGATGTTGCCACGAATCTGAGTCGCCCGGGCTGAGATTGAGCGATCACGCATCGCGCTCCCTCCACTGAGTGCGAAATCCGCGCGCGCCCTAACTGACTGCCCGCACCGCGTCGTCAATCGCGCGACTCAAGAACGCGTCGTCCACGGGCAGTCCGGTCAATAACACTCTCATCCACAGCGGTCCGGCGATCAGCTCGATGAGACGCCATGACTCCATGTTCTCGGGGAGCTCGCCGCGCTCGACCGCTCGATCGACGATCTCTGCCGTTACGCCAAAGCGATCCTGCCAGTAGCGATCGCGCTGCTCCATGAACTCGGCGCCGGGGGCTGCGATCAGGCTCCGCACGAGCGCTAGGACTCGCGGATCGGCGAGCGCGTCGAGGAGGCCCGCGAAATACACATGGAGATCGAGGCGCAGCTCGCCCAGATCTGGCGCCGGCATACGCTGCCGGGTCAGCTCAACAGTGGCATCGAGCAGTAGCTCTGACTTGGTCGGCCAGCGCCGATACACGGTCGTGTGATGCACCCCTGCGCGTTGGGCGACCGAGGCTACGGACAAGTGCTCGAAGCCTCGTTCCATCAGCTCGTCGGCTGTGGCCGCGAGCACGGCATTGCGCACTCGTTCGCTGCGTCCCCCCGGCCGTTTCGCACGAGTCTCTGCCACTTCCGGAAGCCTACGGACGCTTCGGCTCGACCGGCCAGACGACGGGCGGCGATTTAGCGCTCGATGGGCTCAGCGAGGCTCGCCGATGACGTTCCTCACCGAGCCGACGCCCTCGATCGTCAGCTCGAGCACGTCACCCGGAGCCAGCCAGTGACCTATCTCCAGCGAGCAGCCATCGCGGAGCGTGCCGGAGGACATGAGCTCTCCAGGATGAACAGTCTCCGCCCGAGAGGCGAAGACGAGCATCTCCTCGAAGCTCCAACGTTGGTCTGAGGTGTCAGTGCGGCTCCAGACCTCGCCGTTCACCTTGACCTCAGCCTTGAGCTGACGCGCACGGTCGAGGATCTCGTCGGCGCTCACCAGCTCGGCGCTCATTGCACTCGCGAAGGTCTTGGTCTTCGAAAGCGGCCCGAAGATACCGTGGCGGATCTCTCGCCACTGGGTGTCGCGGGCGCTCAGATCGTCGACCACGACAAAACCGCCAATCGCCGTGCGCGCCTCCTCCAAGGTCGCGTCGCGGACCTCGCGAACAACGACCGCCCCGAGCTCAAGCTCGAAATCGAGTGCCTTCGTGTACGCCGGCCAGGGCGCCTCGGCACCGTCCGGGACAAAGCTGAGCGCGTTACCGATGTAGTAAGCCGGCTCCGTGTAGAAGAGCTTGCCTGGCCGAAACGGGCGGAACGGCCGACGCGTGACGAGCTCCACTGCCGAGATGAAAGGCAGCGCGCGGGGCATGTTGCGACGCACGTGGCCGCGCGCGCTCTGAAGCCAGTGGCGCTCGGAGGTCGCGAATGCGCGCATCAGCACCGGTCGAAACGGCAGCAGCGGCGCCAGCTCGCAAGCGGGGGCGACGTCTCTTTCGTGTGCCGAGGAGCAAAGGCTGCGCAACACCTCGCGCGTAGCCTCGCCGCCGGCTAGCAGCGTAATCAGGTCGTCGGGTAGGCCCTCGAGCGTGGAGTCGCCCAGCGCCTTGGCGGTCGCTGCGATCGGCAGCCAGCGCTCCGCGGTCGCGTCGTGCACGGCCAGAGCGTCGCTGCTGTCCTCCCGCAGGAGCACTCGGCGGAAGCGCATCGCTAGGCCTCGATCCGCTGCTTAAGCATCGCCAGTTGGCGGAACAGTCGTGCGCGCACTGCCGACGTGACCTTCATCGGCGGCTGGCCGGCGAGCTCGCGTATCACAGCGCTGACGCTGATCAAGAGACGCTCAGGACATTCCCAGTCACGCCACTCGTCGAAGCCGGAGTCGCGGATCAGCTCCTCTGAGATGCCGGAGGCGCTCGAGCCTCGCTGGCCGAGATCTCGCACGCCTGCTCTCAGCCAGTTCCAGAAGCGCTGCATCGATTCGACCGATGAGCGGTCGCCCACATCGCCGTGTCCCGGGACGTAGGTGGTCGCGTCGAGGTCGAGCATCGTCTGCAGTGCAGCGAGCCAACGCTCGGAGGGGCCGTGCCACATGACGGGGATGGCGCCAACGAACAGGAGGTCTGCGGCAAAGACGACTGCGACGTCGGGCATGTAGACGATCGTGTCGCCCGGGGTGTGGGCCGGGCCGAGCACACGCAGTTCAGCGCGGCGGCCCCCCACATCAAGCTCGAGTGTGTCCTCGGCGAAGACTCGATCCGGGTAGCGCAGGTGGACGCCGGCGAGGTCGTAGGGGGAGAGCATTCCGTACACAAGCCGACTGAGCGCGCCGATCGATCCCGGCAGGCGCCGTCCCCTGCCCGCCTGTCGCGTGAGCCGGGCAAGCTCGTGTGGGGATGCCTCGGCATCCATCGCCCGTCGGCTCGGCTCACAGGTGATGATCTCGGCGTCCTTCGGCATCGCCCCATTGCCCCACCAGTGGTCGCCGTCCTGGTGCGTATTGAGCACGATCCTGATAGGCGCAGACGCCACATTCGGTGCCATCGCGTCCAGCATTCCTTGCGCCAGTGACTCGTCCCAGAGCGTGTCGATAAGCAGAGACTCGTCGCTACCGACTACGAGGCCGGCATTCGCCTCGCCCCAAGCGCCGTTCGGCTGTAGCCACGCAAACGTTCCCGGCGCGAGCTCACGCAGACCGCCTGAGAAGCGGGCAGGACGTCCGGTCACGGTAAACGTTCCATCGCGCACGCCGCGAGGGTACCACTATCGCACAGAACTGTGCGATAGTCACCTCTGGAGTTGCGCCGAGATACCGGCGCAAGGCGTAGGCGGGTCCAATGCGTCGAGCAGGGAGCGCGAGCCGGTTCCTACGATCAGCGAGAACCCGTCGGCGCCGGCACGCCGAGCTGGCGGCAGATGCCGCGAGCCGTCGGCGGCTTGATCTCGCGGTGCCGCGGCACCGTGGTTCGCTCGCCCGTTGCTGGGTTCTCCCAAAGCTCGTGCTTGGCCGCCTCGCGAGCTAAGCGGCAGCCATGCTCTTTGAGATGACGCTCGAGCTCGCGCTTCTTCACGCGGCGATCTCGACGGCCTCGACCAGCGCCCACCCAGTCGCCGGGATCGGCTCGCCGCGTGAGCGTCGCTCCGCCAGTACGAACTCGATCGCATCGCGGACCATCGCCCGCGCTTCGTCGAGGCCATCGCCCTGCGTATGAACCTCGGGGAGCTCCGGCACGTGGGCGTAGACCCATCCGTCGCCGGCATCCTCGTAGACCACGTTGAAGGTGAGCGCGCTCATGTCTACTAGACGGTAGCGCGGACCCCAGACCGTCGACATGGGCTCGCGTGTCCTTACGGCGTGTCCGGCGCCCGGCCACCAAGAAATTCGCTGGCCGCCCGCGACGGGTGGCGGTCCATAAGGGCATGACGACCACGAACACCGCGCCGGCAGTGCCCGAAGCGCAAGTGTTGCCAAAACGTTGCCACGGCCCTCCGTGACGCCTCAGTGGTTCGTCGGCACGTGCGCCGAAAGGCGCAGCTTGCCAGGCATTGTCGATGCGCCCGAGTGGACTCGAACCACCATCCTCTATACAAGGACAAGGCCCTCAACCTTGTACGAAAAGTGTAGATACGTCCAGTGGCGTCCAAATCGTCCATATCGTCCAGATTCTGGACACATTGGACAATATGGACGATATGGATGTTGCCACGATGTTGCCACGAATCTGAGTTGTCGCGGCCGAGATGTGGCAGGCAGGCCGTCGGGCCGGCGCGGCTCACCGCACAGCTGCGGGTTTCGTTCCAAACGAGGCGAGTTGAGCCTGCGTGTTCGGACGCTTGAGACTTCTGCTTCCGCCGCTCGCACGGCGAAGACAGGACACGACAAGCTGGTTCTCGGACCGCTGGTCCTCGTCCACCGCAGAAGTCACCTCGACGGCCCCTGGCTCCGGTTCGAGTATCCGGACGTGACGACGTCGAGGGTCAGGCCCGCTCCGTTACGCGGGGCGTCTCCGCCTCGTCGGGCGTCGCGGCCCAGCTCGCGAGGAGATTCAGTGCCTGCTCGGACTTCGAGCCGGTCTCGGCGGTGAAGGCAAACATCGTCAGCCCCGAATCGCCTGAGAGCTCCATCGTCTCGTAGGTCAGCTCGAGGTCACCGACGACCGGGTGATGCATGCGCTTGACGCCCGTGTCGTGGAATCGGACGTTGTGCGCCGCCCACTTTGTGCGGAAGGTCTCGTCCTGCGTCGACAGCTCCCCGACGAGGTCCGAGAGCCCGCGGTCGTACGGGTCACGACCGGCTTCCGACCGCAGGATCGCCACGACCTCGTTGGCCACGAGGTCCCAGTCGGAGTAGAAGTCTCTCGCACGCGGATCTAGGAAGACGAACCGCGCCGTGTTCGACGGCCGGCGCGGGGCGGCGCAGACCGAGTAGAGGGCGTAGCCGAGCCGGTTGGCGGCAAGGATGTCCAATCGCCCGTTGCGTACGAAGGCCGGCGCCCTCGTCATCGCGTCGAGGATCCGCTGCACGCCCGGGCGTATCCGCTGCTTCGCCGGCCGACGGCGGCGTGTCGCGGTCGCCGTCTGCGCCGCACGGGCAAGGTCGAACAGATGCGAGCGCTCGGCCTCGTCGAGTTGGAGCGCACGAGCCAGTGCATCAAGCACGCTCTCGGAGACCCCACTCAGGTTCCCGCGCTCAAGCCGCGTGTAGTAGTCGACGCTGACCCCGGCGAGCAGCGCGACCTCCTCACGGCGAAGCCCCGGAACACGGCGGTTGTCGCCGTACATGGGCAGACCCACTTGGTCCGGCGTGATCTTGGCTCGCCGGGAGGTCAGGTACTCGCGGATCTCGCTCCTGGTATCCACAGGAGCAGCGTACCCCTGCCCGGCTGACGCTGGGGGGCCCTGCCAGTACCCGGATCAACAGGGACTCTCACTCCGCGCTCAGCGGTGCTTCGCTGTGAGTCGTAACCGAGATCCGAGAACGGAGGCGCTTTGCCATGAAACACATTTCGTTAGGCGGACTTGACGTCTCGCGCATAGGCCTGGGCACGATGGCGATGTCCGGCTACTATCTCGACCCGGACAGTAGCGAGGCCGAATCGATCCGGACCATCAAGCGCGCACTTGAGTTGGGCGTCACCCACATCGACACCGCCGAGATCTATGGCCCCTACGCGAACGAGGAACTCGTCGGCCGTGCTCTGAGGGGGCGGCGCGACGGTGTCGTGGTGGCGACGAAGTTCGGCTTCGTCTCGCACTCCCGCGGAGGCCCCGGAGTGCTCGACAGCAGCCCGGCGAACATCCGGACCGCGGTCGAGGGTTCCCTGAAGCGGCTGGGTACCGACCGCATCGACCTCTACTTCCAGCACCGGGTCGACCCGAATACTCCCATCGAGGACACCGCCGGCGCCCTCGCAGAGCTGGTAGCTGAGGGGAAGGTCCTGCGCATTGGCCTGTCCGAGGCCGGACCTGAGACCATCCGCCGCGCCCACGCAGTGCACCCGATCGCCGCGCTGCAGACCGAGTACTCCCTGTGGACCCGGGACCCAGAGAACGAACTGCTGCCGCTGCTGCGCGAGCTGGGCATCGGCTTCGTGCCCTACTCGCCGCTCGGGCACGGCTTCCTCACCGGGACGATCCGCTCTCCGGAGGAGCTGAGCGACGACGACTGGCGGAAGACCAACCCTCGCTTCACCGAGGGCAACTTCGAGAAGAACCTCCGCATCGTCGACGAGGTCCAGGCTGTCGCCTCCGAGATCGACGCCACACCGGCGCAGGTCGCGCTGGCCTGGCTGCTCGCGCAGGGCGACGACATCGCCCCAATCCCCGGCACCAAGCGCGTCTCCCGCGTCGAGGAGAACACCGCTGCGGACGGCATCGAGCTGAGCGCCGAGCAGATCCAGCGGCTGAACGATCTCACCCCGGCCGCTGGCGAGCGCCACGAGGAGGCGCAAATGTCCACCATCGACCACTGATCACGTCGTGGGATGGCGCCGCCGTGGCCGCACCGGTGCGCCGGTGCACGGCCCGTCACCCCGTGAGGCCCGCGAAGCGGCGAAAGCGGGACTGACTCCACGCTAGGTCGCGTCCCTGCTCATCGCCAAAAGCAGAAGCCTCTGCCAGCCTCCCCACTTTGAGGATGAGCGGCACATTGCCCGCGAGGGCGCCGATCTCTATCGACCCAAGTCGCTGGCCGCTGTCGAAACGTGACGGTCTACGAGGACATGAGCGAGATGAGCACCCCGACCGGCACACGGAGAGCCGAAATGTTGACAGAACGTTGCCACAGCCCTCCGTGACGCCTCATGGTTCGCCGGCACGCGCGCCCTAACGGGCGTAGCTTGCAGGCATTTTCGATGCGCCCGAGTGGACTCGAACCACCACCCTCTATACAGAGGACAAGGCCCTCAACCTTGTACAAAAAGTGTAGATACGTCCAGGAGGGCCAAAATCGTCCATATCGTCCAGATTCTGGACACATTGGACAATATGGACGATATGGATGTTGCCACGTTGTTGCCACGGATTTGAGTGGCGGAGGCTAAGATCTGGCGGGCCGGCCGCGGGTTACGCGCGGGCTGACTGCGCGGCTGCCGGTTTCGTTCCGAAGGGGCACTCTGCGGCGGCTCGAATCGGTGTGTCGACACTTCTGCTTTACGCCGCTTACGGGCACAAGCAGGAACATGGCACGCTGCTCCTCGGACCGCTGGTCCTCGTCCTGAGCGCAAGCCAAACCGAGACGCGGCGGAACGCTCGCATCCGCACAAAAGCAATTGCGTCAAGGGCGCGAAGAACTCGGCCTCACATCGGGCACCGGCACCTGACGGCTACTCGGTGAGGCCCACGGCTTTGAGCGCCTCGGCGCGATCGAAGTACTCCTGGACCCGGTGCGTCCGGCCTCTCTCGCTAGTCCCGACGTGCGCCAGTTCCGTCTCGTGGTCCAGAGGGCGGTGATGAAGGCTTTGGCGAGGGCCGATCGCCCGATGGACGTGGGGGGCCCCATAGGGCAGTCGAGCGATGCTCGGATATCCGGCGTCCCGGGATTCGGTCAACAGCTGCCTATCGACCGGGGCTCGTGCGAGCGCGGTGGTGTCTTGAGCGTGTCGCGCGAAACCGCTACGAGTTGCCGCCGCTGAGTCGGGCGATCAGTTCGAGCATTGCGTCAAGCGCGGCCTCCAGCGGCTTGGTGTCGCGTTTGACCTGAGTGAGGAGCAGGCCGCCCTGCAGGGCGGCTAGCAGCGCGAGGGCGAGGGTGTCGGGGTCGGTGTCGGGTGTGAGCTCGCCTCGTGCTTGCATTTCCCGTAGACCGCTCTGGATCGTGGCTTCCCAACGTTTGAAGCCCTCGGCGACGTGGGCTCTTGCGTCGGGATCGATCTCGGCTAGCTGGCCTCCGAGAGAGCCGATTGGGCAGCCGCCGCTGCAGTTGTGCTCACCCTGGTGTTCGATCAAGAAATCGCGCCACGCTCGGAGGCCATCTAGCGTGCTGAAATCGAACGTCTCCTGCCCGCCGACCATTGTGTCGGCCTGGTGGTCAACGACTGCTCGGACCAAAGCCGGCTTGTCGTCGAAGTAGTGGTAGAGCTGCGAGCTCGAGACGTCCGCCGCCGCGCGTACGTCCTCGATTGTCGTGTGGGCGACGCCCTGCTGGAAGATCAAGTCGGCCGCCGCATCAACTATGCGCTGGCGGGTCTCCTGGCCCTTGCGCGTCAGTTGCCGAGGGGAGGGGCTAGTCGCACTCATACCGCAGATTCTACCAACGGAATGGATTGTCCTATCCATTCTGTGCTAGAGTGGAACGCGTAATCCATTGTGTGCAAACCACTCGAAGGGAGCGCGCGACGACATGGCAGTTCAAGGCAAGACCGCCCTTATCACCGGCGGCATACCAAAACGAGGTCGTTAACCCATGACACCGAACGATGGAAAGACAGTCCTTATCACGGGCGCCAATACCGGCCTCGGTAAGGAGATGGCGAGGCAGCTGGCACTGCGCGATGATTTCGAGCGGATCTATCTCGGCTGCCGCAATCCGGAGAAGGCGGAGCGGGCAAAGGAGGAGCTGGAGACGGTCAGTGGGCGCAAGATCTTCGAGGTAGTGATCATCGACCTGGAAGACCTTGCGTCGGTACGTGCCGCGGTGGCCGCGATCGGCGCTCCGTTGAACGCGCTCGCAATGAACGCTGGCGGCATCGGCGGCCCCACGCCCGCATCGTTGACGCCGGATGGGGTGACTGAGATATTCGCCCAGAACCTGCTGGGTCACGTGGTGCTGCTCGAGGATCTGCTGACGGCCCGGCTGCTCACGGATGTCGCGGTCCTCGTAGGCAGCGAGGGGGCGCGCGGAATCCCGAAGCTGCGGATTGCCCGACCAACGTTCACCGATCACGGCTCAGAGGAGTTCGCCTCGGTGATCGACGGCTCGTTCTTCCAGGGCGCCAGCTTCGACGTGATGCTCGCCTACGGCCAGATCAAGTACCTCGGCGCGCTGTGGATGGGCGCGATGGCCCGCATGCACCCAGAGCTCAGGTTCATCACGATGTCGCCGGGAAACACCGCGGGAACCGACGTGCTGCGCGACCAGCCCGCCCTCGTGCGGATTATCGCCAGCCGGATCCTGCTCCCGTACCTCGCGCCTGCCCTTCGCATCGGGCACAGGCTGGACGTTGGGGCCGAGCGACTCGTCAGAGCCGTCACGGACGCGTCACTGCAGAGCGGCGTCTTCTACGCAAGCGCCGCCAACACGATCACCGGACCGGTCATCGACCAGGCCGAGATCGTTCCCGACTTCCGCGACCCTGAGATCCAGGACCACGCATACGAGGCAATCCAGCGGTTCGTACCGCGGGTCGTCCCGACTTGACCGCTCTGCGCACGGGTGCCAGTCCAATCGCCGCGCCACCCGTCGCTACCGCATTGCACTGCATAGCAAGTGCGACGACGGAAGCCGGCGAGACCGCTCGTGCGGACGAGTAGCAGGCGTGGTGGACCGACCGTCTCGGACTACTGCTTGCGCCGTGATGCGGCAGCGCTGCGATCTGTGCCGCCTCAGAGGACGAGGGGCATATTTGCCCGCGAATGGTCCGGTTCTCTATCGCCCCAAATCGCTGGCCGCTATCGAAACGTGCCGGTCTAAGAGGACATGAGCGAGATGAGCGCCGCAACCGGGACACGGAGAGCCGGACTGCTGCCAAAGCGTTGCCACGACCCTCCGTGGCGCTTCATTGGTTCGTCGCCCCGCGCGCCAAAGGGCCCGGCTTGCAGCCATTTTCAATGCGCTCGAGTGGACTCGAACCACCACCCTCTATACAGAGGACAAGGCCCTCAACCTTGTACAAAAAGTGTAGATACGTCCAGGAGGGCCGAAAATCGTCCATATCGTCCAGATTCTGGACACATTGGACAATATGGACGATATGGATGTTGCCACGTTGTTGCCACGGATGTGAGTGGCGGAGGCTGAGATCTGGCGGGCCGGCCTCGGGGTAGGCGCGGGCTGACTGCGCGGCTGCCGGTTTCGTTCGAGGCTGTCGCACAAAGGCGTTGGCGAGGAGTTCCGTGACACGCGTTGCGATGGCCGTGTAACGCGCTAGGCGCCCCGAGGTCGAACAGGCCGCATCGCATGTGAGCCACGTAGTTGCCGACTTTTCGACCCCACCCTTAGAAGGGATCTAGTGAGGTCGATGGGGGTTTGTGCGACAGCCTCGTTCCAACCGGGAAGTGTCGCTAGGTGTCGGCGGACTGCCACAGGCTTCCTTTCGGGGTTGAAAGGAGGAGCTGGGGCCGACCTGCTGGGTTTGTGCGTGCCATACTGCGCCACGAGAGCACGCGAACTGATGACGGCGTCAGAAGGGGGATCGAGCTGAGGGCGAGCCAATGACCAGAGCCGCTTGCGGAAACGGCGGGCGAGGGCGCTGGACCGTCAGGTCCTTGACTGCGATCTGCGCGTTGGCGGTGGCGCTGCTGGCGGCCCCCACGGCCGCGAGCGCCTGCCCGTCGTACACGAAGGTGAAGGCGTTCCACGGGTTCGGAAGCGCGAGGCTCGAAGAGTCGGCGAGCGGAACCGACAGCATTGGCGGGACGGTGAGCCTGTCGCTCGACGAGGGCGCGACGGCGGTTCAGTACCCCTCGGTGACCCCAGCGCCGGGGGAGCATCACCGCGTCTTCGCGGGCAAGCCGGAGGGCGGTGCGAAGGGCGGCGTCGTCGGTGCTGAAGACTCCTACACCGACAACGACAGCCCTGGCCCGGTGACGACGGGCGCGCAGACCGCGCACGGTCCGACCGTCTCCGGGGAGGCCGAGATCGGGTTCTCGCCATCTGGCTGCACCTACGAGCTGAGCTTCAGTTTCGGTGTCGCCACGACATCCAGTGGCACGTGGCCCAATCCGCCAGACCACGGCGTCACCGGGACCGTGTACATACCGGTGAGGCCGATCCCCGCCGACCTGAAGCTGTCGGGCAGCGCCACCGTCCCCCTCGAAGGCGACACCACGAGCGGACTGGGCGATTACACGCCCCTAGGTCTCGGCCCGGGGAATCAGTGGTGGGAAGAGTTCAAGGACCTACGCCGCGAAAGCAGTCAGGCGCTCGGCACCGCCACGATTCTCTGGCACTTCTTGCCGACGCTCCCCAAAAAGCACCCGCACAAGAAGTAGATGCGGTTCCCCTTTTGCGCGACGAGGAGCACGCTCGCGAGCTCCGATCGAACGCTGTCCCGGGCGTTCCTTTGCGGAACTCTCACGAGGATAAATTCGCTGCCCGCGGAGTGCCACTGTCGGCCGAAGGCAGGAGCCCGGCATGCGCCGTACCGCGCCCGGCGATCGTCAGCCCGGGCGAGTAACCAAAAAAGGGTCGCACCGGCGAGAGAAGCGAGCAGCTCAAGGGGGTCGGGCCGCTCGCTCCCGTCCCGCGGAAAGTCATCCAATGGCACCAACCTTAGTGGCGACTATTATCATATTGTAATACTGGACACCCGTTTCATTCTCGTAGCACGCGTAGGTAATTGTGGATGGGACGGAAAACTGATCCGTCGCCGGGTTGCTGTACGTGGTAACTGCCGATGGTTGTAAGGTTTGGGCTGAGGTATTCGCGACCCCTTCCGACGGGTTGATAAGGCATTCGGTTTCCGCGACCTTACTCGTGGGGTTGTACCCTAGTGCCTTCGCCACGATCGCGTAGTCGCCGGCCGGGACTTCGAGCTTCAGCGTCTTAGTGGTTGTGCCACTCGCATTGCTAGAGATCTGGTAGACATCGCTCGGGCCGATCGCGCCCGTGGCACCGGCAGGTCCTTGTGCGCCCTGTGGACCTTCCTTGCCGCCAGGTCCGGCGGGTCCTTCTTTGCCAGAATGCCCTTCTTTGCCCTTGAGCTTTTTGAGCACCTTGGGATTGATCTGCTTCGTCGAGTTGAGCAGGTAACGCTTTGCCGCGAGCGCACTGCCGCTCATGGAGAACACGAGCGCGAGAGTAGCGGCGACGTTGGCGTAGGAAAGACGCCGTTGAATCGCTGAGAACATGTTGGTGAGGGCGAGGCACTGCCAGCTCGGGCTCGCCTGCCCCCGGCCTCCTTTCGCGTGATCTACGTGGCGGTGTCGCTCGTGAGCGACGGTGCATGGAGCCTACCCCAGCTCGTGCTAGGTGGCGGGCGCCTAGCACTCCTCGTGGCGGGCCTCGTCACGATCGCCTGATGCGACGGTGGATGTGC
Organism: uncultured bacterium; assembly: GCA_963768005.1. Taxonomy (GTDB): domain Bacteria; phylum Actinomycetota; class Thermoleophilia; order Solirubrobacterales; family Solirubrobacteraceae; genus Palsa-744. Next base: position 299,515 of record CAVYGD010000002.1, on the reverse strand, counting down.
GCTCCTCTTTGAGCATTCCCATAGCCGCGGCCAGACCGCCGAGTTTGAGGAACCGAAATATGTTCGTCGTTCCCCGCCGGCTGCCGCTCCCACACCGGGGCGCGAAGGAGCAGCAGCGACGCTTAGACCTGGCGAGGGTGTCGAAACCGTTCCGGACCGGCACTCTGCAGCGCCGCGTCTGGAGGACTTGACAGTCCTGCTTCCGCCCGTTGCAGGACAGTGGTCGGCGCCCTCCAGACGGCGGTTCTGTCGTCGAAGCAGGTGCGCAAGGGCCGCCGCGTACGCGTGTCATTCACTGTCGTCGGCGGGCACCCGTTCCCGAGATTCGGGAGGGTCGAGTACGGCACTGACCAATTCTGTATCGAGGTACTCGGTCAGCTCGCGCACCTTGCCGTCGGTTAGGCGACAGACGTAGCAATACGTCTGGTTGTACGGCTTCCCCGCCTTTGTTGTGGCCCTGCCGTGGCACTCGATCACGACGATGTCGCCGTCGGCGACGATGCGCGTCGCCTCGTTGGTGTAGCGGTCCGCGAACTGGGCGAACAGCGGACGCATCAACTCATCGCGCACGGCCTGCTTGCCCTCGTAGGTCCGCGACCAAGCGGTGGAGCCCATGATCGTCCAGCAAATGTCCTCGCCCAGCCGGTCCATGAACGGCGCGCCGTTCCCGTTCGCGAGCTCGTCGAATGCATGCCCCATCAGCCGCTTGTTCTCCGCTGCGCTCATGACGCAAAGCCTACGGACTGGGTCTTGGAGCTGGGGCGACGACGCCGGCTTCCCGGTTCGTCCCTCCTTTCCGCGCCGAGCAGGGCCCGTGGAGTCGCCGAGCAGATGCCCGTACGACAACGAAGGCATGTCTGCGTCGGCCGGCGCGAGCCGGCCCGAGCGTGGCTCCTCCAGACCTACACCGGTCACGACGCGTGCGCGGCCGCTTTGCTGGGCGATCGGGTCGCGCGGTTGTGCTCCAGGCCGGTAGGCAGGCACGGCCAGCGGGCATACTTCCGCATTCCGAGGATCCGACAGTCCGGGCCGGCGCTGTTCCCTCGTCGTCCTGACAAGCAGCGAGATCGGGTTGATCGTGCGCTTGTGTGATCGCTGGCGATTCAGGCGTGTGGGGCAGCGAGCAGCACTGTTATTCGCAGATGGGTTGTTCAGACGTGGTCAACCGGCTGCGAGTGCGGGCCTGCGGTCGGCCCACGGGATCGATTCCTCCAGCTGGGCAGCGACGCTGAACAGCAGGTCCTCGCGGAGGGTCTGTGCGGTCAGCATCACTCCGATCGGAACCCCGTCCGTAGCCATCTCGAGCGGGAGGCTGATCGAAGGCTGCCCTGTCGTGTTCGCGATCGGCGTGAACGGCATGAGGTCGAACCCGTCGTCGAGCCACGCCTCGGCGGTCGAGTACTTCGGGTCGTTCTGCGGCGGGTGCCCGGCCTGCGGTGGCCCAGTCGGGCTGGTCGGGCAGAGAAACAGGTCGTAGTCATCCAGGAACGTGCCCCAGGCGCGGCTGATGGCGTTCTGGATCGCGAACGCAGTCGAGGCGTCGCTCGCCGTCAAAGCCGAGCCGTGACGGATGCAAGCAAGCGATGCGGCCTCGACATTGTCTTCGCTTGGCTCTCGCCCGACGAGCGCGCCGAGGGTTGCAGTCATCGCCAAGATCCACGGCCACAGGATCAGATGCGCCATGTGTAGCGCTCCCGCATCAACGGGCGCACATGCCGGTTCGACGCTGTGACCGAGCTCTTCGAGCCGGCGGCCGACGGCCTCGACCGCGGCCCGTGTCTCAGGCTCGGTGTCCCGACCCCAGAACGACTCGGTGTGAATGGCAACACGCAACCTTCCCGGATCGGGGCCGAGCTCCTCGACAAACGGCCGCCGGGGCGGCGCCACGTAGTAGCGATCGCCGGGAGCCGGCGCGCAAACGGCGTCCAATAGGCGGGCCGCATCGCGGACCGTACGCGTGAGCGCAAAGTCGTGTCGGAGCCCGCCGGGCACCTCGCCGATCAACGGGCCCATTGGGACCCGGCCGCGCGAGGGCTTCAGCCCGACCAGTCCACACCACCCGGCGGGCAGACGGATCGAACCGGCGCCGTCGGTGCCATGGGCCATCGGCACGGCCCTCGCCGCCACGAGCGCTGCCGAGCCGCCGCTCGAGCCGCCCGGGCTGCGATCGAGCGCCCACGGGTTCCGCGTCGAACCGTTCACGACCGGCGAGGTATCCAGGTTGCACGCGAACTCCGGCGTAGCCGTCCGCACGAGGCTGACAAGCCCCGACTCGCGGAACCGCTCCGCGAGCGTCGAGTCGAGCCTCGCCACGTGACCCTCCAGCAGCCGGCTGCCGAACTCGAACGGACGCCCCACCTCCCCGAGCGTGTCCTTGATAGCAAACGGGACACCGCTGAACGGCCCATCAGCCACGGCGGCGTCCTCGAACGGCCCATGCACCACGGCATTGAGCTCCGGGTTCACCTGCTCGATCGCCCGCAACGCCGCCTCGCGCACCTCGCTGGCCGTGACCAGTCCGCGGCGCAGCAGCGTCGTCAGCTCGGTCGCGTCACAGCCGGTGTACTCAGCGAGGTTCACGACCGCGCTGGCGCGGGGTCCCCGCCACGGTTGGACTCAGGCCACACGACAGTCAGCAGGTACTCGGCCTCGATGCGAACGCTCGCGTCGTCGGTCGAGCGGTTCTGCGACCGGAACAGGTCTGCGAGTTCGGCGCGGCAGTCGCCCCAACGGCCGGCGCTGTCGAGGATGGCCTTGGCGTGGATCGTGGGGCCGTAGTTGGTCTCGTAGAACTGCAGCCACTCCTCAACTGACCCGAACGTGTTCGCCAGGAGGCCACGCTCGAACTCGAATGTGACCGCCCAGGGTGAGAACAGCCTTCGGACATGCTCCTCGCTGCCCCACAGCGGGGGCGGGGAAGCGAACGCAGGGGGCGCCGGGAGGTAGCGCCCGAGGATCGCGAACATCTGCCCGACGAACCCATCCGAGGTCCAGTTGGCCAGCGCGATCGCTCCGCCCGGTCGGCAGATCCGCACCAGTTCACGCGCCGTGATCTGATGGCGAGGCGCGAACTGAACCCCGAACGCAGATAGCACGCGGTCGAAGCTGGGGTCGGGGAATGGCAGTGCCTCGGCGTCGCCTTGGACCCACTCCACCTCGGTACCAAGTGCCGCCGCACGCTCCGCCGCGACGTCGAGCAGCTCCGGGGTCAGATCAAGCCCGGTGACCTGAGCCCCGCTGCGGGCGGCGCGCAAAGCCACGTTCCCCGTCCCTGTGGCAACGTCGAGCACGCGATGGCCCGCGTCTACGCCCACCACCGAGAGCATGTGCGCCGGCGTCACCTCATCCGTCAATCGGGCCACCGCCGCATAGTCCCCATCCGCCCACATCATCCGCTGCGCCTCCTTCAGCGCGGCGACCGGATCAGCCTCTGACTTGGTTGCACTCATGCTCGCCCCTGACTGGCTCAGTGTTGGATTTCCAAAACATGTCTCGTCGTGCTCGGCCCGCGGGCCTTGTTCAACCGCCACAGCTTCCATCCGCAAAGACACGGCGGCTTCGCTCTTTCCGGCCATCTGCAGGAAATGACCCGAACCGGCCATGCCGACCCGACCACGGCCCAGGGCGGCTAAATCAGTCCGTCGCGAATCGCCTGGGCAGCAGCCGCGGCGCGGGACGGCTGGCGCAGCTTCGAGCGGATGTTGGCCACATGACGATGAACCGTGTGCGGCGACAACACCAGACGCTCGGCGATCGCCTCATCCGATAGCCCATCCACAATCAGACGCAGAACCTCACGCTCGCGCGCGGTTAGCTCGCCCCTCGGCACACGGACGATCGACGCCAGCGGGCGGTCGAGTTCCCGTGGGTCGCGGAGAACCCCAAGCTCCACGAAGATCTCCGTGGCGCCCTCCCACAGCGCAGCAGCAGCCTCACCGCGATCCGCCGCCTCAAGCAGACGGGCTAAGGCAACACGGGCGCGCGCAGACTCAAACGGCATCGATGCGCCGGCGAACACATCAACCGCGTCCTCGAGCGCGATCCGCGCTGCCTGACGATCAGCCGAGGTGGCCGCCAGGCCGGCCGCAAACCGGGCGCGACCGAGCAGAGCGGGAGTGCCCACCGCCGCGGCCAGCTCGGTCAGCGCCTCGCTCGACTCAGTGGCGGACGCGCTGTCACGTTCGGCAATCGCCAGGCAGACCGAGAGCTCAAGCCCAACCGCATCGCTGATCCGGGCCTGCTCGGACAGGCGACGCTGCCGGCGGGCAAGCAGCTCACGCGCGCCGGCCGTATCACCGCGATCCCACGCGATCTCGGCCAAACACAGCTGCGCGCCCTCATGCCACTCGCAGCTCCGGCATAAGCTGACCGCCTCATCGAACCGCGCCTGCCGCCGTCGCAGGTCCGCGAGAGCCAGCGCCGACTCATACACGCCAGCCGGCGCTGCCGCAGCAAAGTCGCTGTGCGCGACCTCGAGTTCGGCCTCTGCCTCCCGCCAATCGCCCCTCGTGATCAAGACCCGCGCGTAATGGCTACGGCAAAAGCCAAACGTCTGGCGACTCTGAATCCGCTCGGCCAGCTCGCGCACGGTCGCACACCATTGCGCTGCCCGCTCCACGTCATGAACCCGCTCGCACCCGTAAATGACGTTGCACCACACCAGCGCCGCCATCATCGGATTGCGCACCTCGCCCGCGACCGCAGCCGCTGACGCCTCGTCCAGCTCGCGCATCCCGCCCCGCACATCACCCAACGCCACGCGCGCCAACCCACCCACAGACCGGGCGCCGAGCTCGAGGTCTAGCTCGTGATGCTCGGACCCCAGCATGGCGGCCTCATCCGCCTGCTGCTCAGCTGCATGAGCGTCGGCAAACGTATTCAACGCGACCAGAGCTCGGAAGAACAGCAACCAGCCACGCTCAACACTCCTCGGAGCATCCTCGAGTAGCCGCTCGGCTCGCGCGAACCACCCCTGCACGACTGCCCAATCGCCCCGTAACAGCAGTGTGTCCCATGCCAGGAAGCTCGCAGTTAGACCAGCCCGTGCTGCGTCACCGCCCTCCCGATACGAGCGGTACGCAGCCTCCCGCGCAGCGAGACTCGCCGCACCATCTCCCATCCACCGCAGCGCCTGTGCGAGCCCGTCGTAGCCGGCCGCAGACGCCTCACCGGCCAGCGCCGCCTCGAACGCCGCACGAGCCTGCTCATACCGCCCCGCGTCAAGCGCCGCAAACCCCGACTCGAGCGGATCTGACACAGCCATCGCCCTGCACCGTACCGCCGCGCGACGCCATCTCGGCAATCGCCCAGGCAAAGACCAACACCACTGGGCCGACCGGCGCTGAACCTCACCCGCTCGCGGACTCCCGGAACCACGAAGACCGCGCCGAGACACCCGCCGTCGCGCCCTATCAGGCTGAGCGGACCGTCACCGACACCGTTGCGCGCCTGGGGCCAAACAGAAGCGCAGCCAACCATTGCGTCCTAGACGAGTCGCGGCAGTCAGCCGGACCAGCCGCTTGACCGTTCCATCGTGGGGTAGGGGAGTGTCCGCGACGCTGGGAGAGCAGGCCTCAGAGGCGATCAGGTCGCGAGCCCTCAGATTCGCCAGAAGCGGGAGCAGGCATCGACTCGCTCGGCCCGCCGCGAGGCGCATGGGGTGCAGCGGCGCCAGCGTGTCCACCGACCGGCATTCAGGGGCTCTCGCTCGCGAGCCCGGCCAGGCGCCGCGTGCGGAGTGTGCAAAGTAGGCACGCGAACGCCCACGCCGCAAGCGTGGCCAGCCCCGAGTTGATGCGAATCTCATCTCTGAATCGGCACCGCTTCGCGTCAAGCTCATCCACCGTCATTCGATGCCGCCACGACCGGTACGGGAGGCCTGACTCCTCGAGTTCCACCACGCGCTCGCGCGGGTCGACCCGGGCGACGCGCTGGCGATGGGTCCAGACGGGGATGACCCCGAGCAGCCGGAGACGCGTAGCGAAGCGGAAGCCCTCCACACGCACATCAGGCAGCTCGTCGCTATAAGAGAAGAACCCGCGACTGATGCTCATCTGGACCGCGCTTCGCTGAACCATCTCCCAGGCAATGTCTGCGGACACGGGCAGCTCTCGTTGGGCGCGGGCAATCACGGGGTCGGCAGTTGCTGAAGCACATCGGTTGGTTTGCGCCCTGGACCGTGGCGGACAGCAGCGGAAAGGGTTGCGCTGTGGTCCGCGGAGAAGCAGGCGGGCAGGCCGCCCGTATGCCAGTAGACGACTGGACCGTTGACGACACCGGCGCGGACGTGTCCAATCATCGCGTCGAGCGCGTTGCCGCTGTACACCGGGTCCGTGAGTATCCCCTCCAGTCGCGCCAACGTCGGGATCGCGTCGAGGACCGCGTCGCTCGCGACACCGTACCCAGGCCCCGCGTGACCAAGATCGAGACGGATGTCCCCTGCGAGGACCTGGGGCGCCTCGTCGATCAACGGAGCACCGGCCCACGCAAGCTCGCGTGTCCGGCGCTCGACGTTCCCGGACACCGCACCGACGTCGATGCCGATGACCGGTGGGCCATCTGGACAGAAGCTACGTCCTAATGCGAGTCCGGCATGCATCCCACCCGATCCGGAGGCGTGGTAGATGGCGTTGGCACCAACGCCAAGTTCTTGGAGCTGTTCGACAAGCTCGCCGTAGGCCTTGGCGAAACCGAGAACTCCGCGTGGAGCCGAGCAGCCGAGGGGTATGTTGAGCACGCGCCGTCCGTTGGCCTCAAGTTGGGCGCTCAACTCCGCGGCCCGGCGGTCAAGCGTCGCGATGTCTGCCGCGCCAGGGAAGGGCAGATGAGCGCCAAATAGCACGTCGAGGAGGAGATTGCCGTCGACACTGACTGAGTCCGCGCCGCTGAGGACCAGGTGGCAGTCGGTGCCGAGGGCGGCGGCGGCCGCAGCCACGGCACGCGCCGAGTTGGACTGGCTCGCACCAACCGTCACGATCGCGTCGACGCCGTCCTCCAGCGCGGGCGCGAGCAGAAACTCGAGCTTACGGGCCTTGTTCCCGCCCAGTCCGAGCGACCCTATGTCATCGCGCTTGATGAAGACATCCGCGCCGAGCGCGCCGCTGAGGCGCTCGAGGTGCTGAAGCGGCGTGCGAACCTCCAGGAGCGAAACCAGCGGGAGGCCCCGCCACCGCGACAACCGCTCAGCGATGAACATTGTGCGATCGGTGCAGCAGCTGATAGAGGCAGTCGCTGCCGAACGCGAGAGCCTCGACCGGGATCCTCTCGTCCACCGCATGGATCAGACGCTGGAAGTTCAGCGCCGACGGAAGCTGCATCGGCAGGAAGCCGTAGGTTTGGATGCCGAGGCGCGCAAAGAATCTCGCGTCGCTCGATGCGGGCATCAGCATCGGTATCGGCCGACCCAGGGGATCGACGCGAAGAAGAATGTCCGCGAGCGTGTCGTAGAGCCCGAGGTCGGGCACATCTGGCCCGCCGTCATAGCGCAGCACGTCGAGCTTCACGTCGCCACCGATCACTTCATGGAGCTCGCGAATGAGGTCGGCCGGACGTTGCCCAGGAAGCAGGCGCCCGTCGAGGTCGGCGATGGCTTCGTCCGGCACGACGTTGATCTTCTCGCTTGCGTGGATAACGTTGGCGCTGACGGTGTTGCGGAGCATCGCTCCCAGATAGTCCCGCCCGCGCTCCCCCATCGCCCGCAGCAGCAACGGCATGACCCCGGGTTGCATGAGCCGCTTCACCAACGCCCGACCGGCGACTGGCAGCTCGCGCCGAACTCCCTCGAACATCGATCGGACGACGGGGGTGATGTGCACGGGAAGCTCTTTACGCGCGAGGGCCGCCATGGCAGCGGCCAGCTTGGCTGTGGCGCCCCCGCGGACCGGCATCGATCCGTGGCCTCCAGGACCGGTGAAGGTGGCGCGCAGCCAGCAGATCTGCTTCTCCGCGACCTGGATCGGGTAAAAACGGCGTCCCGCCAGTTCAGACGAGAAGCCGCCGAACTCGCCGATCGCATAGCGCACGCCGGCAAAGAGCTCGGGGTGCTCGCGCACGAGGAAGGCCGCCCCGTGGTCGCTGCCAGCCTCCTCGTCAACCAGGGCGGCGAAGACCACATCCGTCGGTAGCTCTTGGCCATCAGCGAGCGCCCGCAGGCAGGCGGCCACCATCATCGCCACGCCGCCCTTCATGTCCAGCGCGCCTCGACCCCAGACGTATCCATCGGCGATCTCCCCGCCAAATGGGTCGTGGCTCCATGCTGCCTCCCGCGCGGGCACGACATCGATGTGTCCCTGCAGCAAGAGCGGCGGTCCGTGACCCGCGCCGCCGATACGGGCAATCAGGTTAGGGCGCTCCGAGCTCGACGCGACCAGACGTGTCTCAGCCCCCGCGGCGCACAAGAGGCGCTCGATGTCCGCGATGCATTCCCCCTCGTCACCACCCGGATTGGACGTATCGAAGCGGATCAACCGGCCGAGCAACTTGGCCGGTTGCTCGCGAAGCGTGGTCAGCTCATCGTTCATCTGGGGCGGCTCGCCCCTTGTGAGCGCCGTGTCAGCGTGGCCCAGACCCCGAGGAACCCAAGCTCGTACGCTAGGTCGAGCCGATAGATCGGCGCTACCCTGGCGATCGAGTACGCGTCGTTCAGCGCGAATGCCGTGGCCGAGCCAACTGCAAGGGCGCGAGTCGTGTCGTCGACCCTCTTGCCGATCCCCGCACGCGCCAGCGTCGATCCGATCAGGATCATCCAGAGGGCGTGGGCACGGAGGACCCATGGGTCCTGTCCGCTCAGCTCGTGGGTGCGGATGTAATGGCGCTTCCAGACAAGCGCCCAGAGGCCGAAGTAGAGGTATGACGCACCCTGCGTCAAGGCTGTGAGGCGCGCCGCCGTCTGGACGGAGCGCCAACCATCTAGCCACGCCGGACGCCTCTCACCGAGCTCACGCATTCGCTGTCTGCTCCCGCGCGAGCGCGAGAAGGTCGCTGTAGCGCACGATGGACCCGCCGGCACCCCACGTGCCTTCGGGCTGCTCGTGGATCAGCACCCACACCCGCATCGCCTCGTTCTCGGCAAGGCCGGCGGCATCCAGCACGACGGCGGTCGCCTCTTTGACAACCTCCGCCTTGCGGCGATCTGATAACGCGCCCTGCGGCACCGTGACGTCGACGCGGAAACGAGGCTCGTGGTCCTCTGCCGTCGTCTGTGCGCCCTCGGGAAGCTCGTGCAGGTAGCTCCACGCGACCGAGCGGAAGAACGCGGTATCGGGCGCTCGCTCCGAGCGCAAGAGCGTGTTCGCAAGCTCCCCTTGGACGCCCTCGCGCCCCTTCGCGGTGAGTGCTCCGGTGGGAGCGGTGAGCTGGATCATCGGCATTTGGGACCTCCAAGTTCGGTACGCTTGCCAACCGCCCGCTTATGACGAGCGTTATAATCGAGCGCACGATACCTTATTACACTCGTCATAACAACCCCGTCTGCGCAAGATGACCGAAGCCGAGTCAACAGCTCCGCAGCCCGCCGCCCGCCAACGCATGGTCGTCGGCGCGGCAGACATGATTCGCCGGCGCGGCCTGCGTGCCACGAGCGTGCGCGAACTTGCCAAGCACTCCGGTGCGCCGCTCGGTTCCACCTACCATTACTTCCCCGGCGGCAAGGAGCAGCTCGCCACGGAGGCCGTCCAGTTTGCCGGACAGACCATCTCGCGCCTCCTTTGCGAACAGCTCGAGGCGGGTCCTGTGAAGGGAGTGCAAGCGTTCCTCGCGCTCTGGCGCCAGGCGATAACCAACAGCGACTATCGCGCCGGCTGCCCTGTCCTCGCGGTCTCGGTGGAGGAGCCGAGCGATGACGGGACCGCGCCGCTCGAGGCCGCCGCCGTGGTGTTCGCCAGCTGGGAAGAGCTATTGGCAAACTCGATGCAACGGCACGGAGCCGCCCAAGAGGACGCACGGCACCTCGCCACACTGATCGTCGCAGCCGTTGAGGGTACGGTGGCGATGTGTCGCGCCAAACGCACTGCTCAACCGCTCGACCGGATCGCGCCGCAGCTGGAAGCGCTCGTCCGCGCGGCTGTCGCCGAGTCAGTCGAGCCGCACGGCGAGCACTCATCCTCGAGGCAGCGACGCTGAGCCGCATGAGAACCAGGGGCGGCCCGGGCGGGCCGCCCCTGGTGAAGCACGCTATGCCGTGGCGAACTGCGGCGCGAGCTGAGCCAACCGCAGCTGATTGCCGGACGGGTCGCGCAGCCCGCAATCGCGGCCGTAAGGCATGTCGGTCGGCGTCGTTGTGAACTCCACCCCGGCCTCGCTGAGGCGCTTGTACTCGGCATCCACATCTTCGGTCACCAGGAACACGGTCCCGGCGAACCCCTTCGCCATCAACGAGCGGACCTGGTCGGCGGTCTCTGGGTCCATCACCGGCGGGCCCGGGATTGCCATCAGCACGACGGCGATGTCAGGCTGGCTCGGCGGGCTGACGGTCAGCCAGCGGAAGTCACCAAGCTCGGGCATCGTGACGTCGCTGCGGACCTCCCAGCCGAGCTTGCCGACATAGAAGTCGAGCGCCTCGCCCTGGTCGTGGACCCAGAGTTGTGCGTTTTGTACCCTCATCGTTGCTCCTTTCAGTGGTGTGCTGAGCGGGCCGTGCCGGTCTACAACGAGATGAGCGAGATGAGCACCTCGACCGGGACACGGAGCGGGACTGTTGCCAAAACGTCGCCACGGTCCTCCGTGATGCCTTATCGGTTCGTCGGCACGTGCGCCGAAAAAGCGCCGACTTGCAGATACTTTCGATGCGCCCGAGTGGACTCGAACCACCACCCTCTATACAGAGGACAAGGCCCTCAACCTTGCGCGTCTACCAATTCCGCCACAGGCGCGTGGCCGCCGAGTATAGCCCTGCGCTTCGGTGGCCTTGAATCCGTCCGTGGACCTGGCTACTGTTCCGAACACATGTTCGCTTCAGTGCCCGATTCGCACCGACCGCGTCCCACGGTGCGCGCCTGCCGGCCTAGATCGGTGGCCAGGTTCGCGCCTACTCGTACGGAGGATTAGACATGGACCTGACCAAGCGCCAACGCGAGATCTTCGAATTCATCCGCAAGTACTCCGCCAAGTACGGGTACCCACCGACGGTGCGTGACATCGGCAAGGCGGTTGGCCTCGCGTCCTCGTCGACCGTGCATGCCCACCTCTCGAATCTCGAGAAGATTGGGCTGCTGCGCAGGGACCCGTCGAAGCCGCGCGCGATCGAGCTGCTCGATCGCGCGATGGGCAGCGCCGTGGACAGCGTCCGCCACATCGTGCGCCAGGAAGGACTGCCGCTTGTGGGCTCAGTTGCCGCCGGCGCTCCTGTTCTCGCCGAGGAGAACATCGAGGACTACGTGGCGGTGCCGACGCTCGCCGGCGGTGAAACCGGACAGTACGTGCTCCGCGTGCGCGGTGAATCGATGAAGGACGCGGGGATCCTCGAGGGAAACCTGGTCGTCGTCCGGGAGCAGAACACCGCGCAAAACGGCGACATCGTCGTTGCCCTGTTGGGCGAGGAGGCGACCGTCAAGCGCTTCTATCGCGAATCGGATCACGTTCGCCTGCAGCCGGAAAACGAGGCGATGGAGCCGATTCGCAGCAAGGAGGTCAAGGTGCTGGGTCGGGTCGTCGGTCTGCTGAGGGCCGTGCGATGACGACCGCGCTTCTCGATGCTCGCGCGCGGCCGGCGCCGGCTGAGCGGAGTGCGGAGCAGGTCGTCGAGTGGCCCGCTGTGCGAGCTCGCACGCAGCCGCGCACGCGGGTTGCTGAGCCGAGCCTCGACGTCGTGATCACACGGCTGTGGAGGGCCCTCGAGCAGGGTCGTTCGGGTGCTTGTCCGATCTGCGGCGACGCGATCTCGGCTCATGCGGGTGGTGGGGCAGCAGAGAGCCGCTGCGGCGGCTGCGGGTCGCACCTCTCCTGACGGCTGCGCCACGGTCGAAAGCCGTCTCGGCTCGCGTTTGCCGTTGTGCATCGTTGCGCTACGGTTGTGTTGCAGGTCAAGCAGCCGCAGGAGTCCACTGGACCCCTGAGGAAAGTCCGGACATCGAAGGGCAGGGTGGTCGGGAGATCGACCCGGGGAAACCCGCGGGAAAGTGCCACAGAAACATACCGCCGATGTCCGCCGTCCCACGTGAACGGCGGGCAGGCAAGGGTGAAATGGTGCGGTAAGAGCGCACCAGCGCCGCGGTGACGTGGCGGCTGGGCAAACCCCACCCGATGCAAGGCCAAACAGGACCGCTTGTAGGTTGCCCGCCGAGGTCCAGGTAGGCCGCAAAGATGGATGGCTGCTCAACGACAGAATCCGGCTTACAGACCTGCTAAGGAAAAGCCCCGCTCCGGCGGGGTTTTTCTATGGGTCGAAAAGCCCGCTTGCCGTCATAGGTAGCCGGAGCTTTGCTCTCGGCGGTCTCTATGGAACCACTCGGCGCTAACGCCCGGCCTTCGCGCAGAGGCTGGCCGGCAGCGTTTTGCGCCGCGGGCGGGACGCTAGCACGCGCGACGGTGGGAGACCCCAGACGCCGCGCGCCTCGAGTTCACGTCCGGATCTCAATCAGGCCCAGGGCGCCACCTCCACCGCCAGGAGATGCTCTTCGCCCGGGCATCGGCGATAGCCGCTGCGAGCTCCTCATCGCTCTCGATTGGCCTCGCCGGCTTGCACCAGAAGCACACGTGGAGTGGATGGGCCTCCATATAGCTTCCGTCGTGCTCCACTCCCAGGTCCTTCCAGGAGCCTCCCACCTGCAGGCTTGCGGGGCGTCGTTGGCAGACGTCGCATTGCCCGCTGGGCGCGAGTGTCAGGCCGTCCTCGCTGTCCCAGTAGCCCACCTTCCAGCGCTCGTCGAGCCGCATCGACAGTTGCGCCAGCTCACAGCGCCACCATCGCGGCAACGGCAGCGTGAGCCGTACCACGGCGGGCCGATAGGCGATCTCGTCGACGAGTTCGCACCCGAAGTTGAGGCCGCGAACGACCGCTCGCTTCCAGTCCATAGCCGCACCATGATGGCTGACCGTTCGCTCGGCGTCCGCGTCAGAGGTAGCGCCCGACCTCGTCGACGATCGCGTACGAGTCGTGGCCGAGCACTTGGCCGTCGTTAGCTACGCGCGTTGACGTCGCGCCACGTTTCGCCGGCGGCGGCGGAAGACGCTGGCCCGTCGCCGTGAGCGCGCTGGCCGGCACCGCGAACCCTTCGCCGAGGTCCTCTATCCAGACGTAGAACAGCGGGCCGTCTCCTTCTTCGACCAACTCGTCCTCGATCACGCCGGAGCGGCCGGCTATCCGGCGCTCGACGTAATCAACTGCGATGTCGACGATCTCGCGGTGCTGAAACGGCGCCGGCAGTCGAAACCGATCGAGAGACTCTCGCTCGCCGGTCGGTTCGAGGGCGGCCTCGTCGTGGAGCCCCCCAACTTCAGTGGCGTCCTCATCGTCGAAGGCCGCAAGCGCGTAGACGTAGGTGCCGCTCGGATATTCGCGCACCTGCACCACGATCCCTCGGTGAGCGGCGGGGCCGGACGCCGAGCCCCCGGGGTGATCCCGAACCTCAACGACGTCGAGCACGGCGAAGCGTGGTTCTCCCATGATCCGAGTTTGCCACTCGAGCCAACTAGCGCGGGATCACCAGCGGCGTCGGATTGACCCAAAGGACGGGCATCGCCCAGAGACGAGAGTCCTCGAGAGGCGCTCGTGCGCCCGGATGCCGCAAAATCTCCAAGCCATGGCAGGCCAACTCACGCGTTACCCGCTTGAGATCTCGACGGAGTGGACGAGCAAGGCGGTGACTACCGATCCGCCACGCTTGATTCCGCACGAGGAGTGGAGGCTGGTTCTCCATCTTCGTTCGGAGACGCCGTTTCGGCTGGTGTCGCTCCTTCGCTCGGCTCGGGAGTTGGATTGGGGACTCCGAACGGCCGCGCCGACGACCGCAATTGACCAGCCCGTCCACTTCTTTCCTTACGACTGGTCGAAGTCCGACCGGGTTCAGGTCGCCTTCGCTGGGCGACGATTCTCGGTCAGCGACGAGGCTCTGAAGGCGGATCCCCGCACGCAGGTCCGTGTCGTCGCGCCGGCCACAGCCGTAACCGGCGAAGTCATCCCGATGTGTGAGGTTCCACGGCATCGCGTTGGGGTGGCTGCTCTTGCGCTCGCCGTCGAGGACACCGAGAACCGATGTGAACACCGATGGCGTGTCCTGCCCCGCCTGGCTGACGAGCTACCGGACGGTCTTGAGCAGCTCGCCAGCGGGCATCAGACCGGCGCGGTGCGACTGCGGCATTTGAACGCGCCGAACTGTTGTCTCATGCGGCCGTCGAATCCGCCCCGGCGATTTGCTGCGTGACCTGCATGTACACGTCGGCAGCGTCCGGGATGTCGGCGAGTACGATCGCGCTCCCTTTCATCATGCCCGTGCCGGGCCATCCAGTAGTTCCGCCCACCCAGCGCTGTCCGGGCGCGGTCTGGCCCACGCATACGGTGCCCTGGCCGTCGTGCCGGATGTGCTTCTCGAGTGGCGGGCGCGAGCTCAGCCAGATCATCCGCACCCGGAAGCGGCCGCGCCAGGTCGGAGAAAACGAAAGGACCCGTCGGTCTGTGAGAGCGTACAGCGACCGCCGCCGGAGCCATCGGCGGGCGAACACGCGTCCGAACATCAGGTAGAGCCCAATGAGGACGAACGGCACACCCCACAAGGCGAAGAGCAGCCGCCCGGCCATGCTTTCGCGGGCTGACGTGGACGTGAGGACGCTCGCCTCCCAGAAGATGACGAAGCCACCCCACAGGATGCTGAAGGGAACGAGCAGCACGTCTTCCGGGTAGAGCCACCGCCGGCTATCGGGCTTGCCGGTCCAGAGCAGGCGCTCACCGGTAGTCAGCTCCGAGATGATGCGTTGGTCGTCCTCGGGAGCACTCGCGACTGAGAGCTGGCCTCGTTGGCCGAAGGGATCGCGTCGAGTCATAGGACGCACATCGGCATCGGAGCCTGATCGCGTGAGACCGGCTTGCAGGCTCCAGCGCGCACCGTCCGAGGTAAGGAGCGGGCGCTATTGCGTCCCGTGCTAGTAGGAGCCAGGGCTCGACTCCCAGCCCTCTCCTACAGCTCGAACAGGCGCAACTCCGTCGTGCGTGCGAGGACGGGCGCGGCGTGTCGCAGTGACGGATCTGATGCTCGCACCCTCCGTTGTGGCTCTGCTCCCCCCGGCTCATGACGCGATCCGACCGAGCCGCCATTGCGAGCGGTCGGCACCTCGGCCGCGCAGTCGAGGCCAGCCGCATCCGCGATCAGCCGGACAGCGCTCGTGAGCTCCTCCGGTGCGACGTGGGCGTAGCGGCTTACGGTCGAGAGATCGGCGTGGCCGAGGTACTCGGCGACGAGTCGTGCGTCGCCCGTGGCCTGACGTAGCCAGGTCGCGGCTGTGTGGCGCAGCGTGTGGGCGCTCACGTGCTTCTCGATGCCGGCTCGTTTGGACGCTCGGCCGATGATCCCGGCGAGCGCTGTCGGCTGAAGGCGCGCGCCGCGAAGTCCTGTGAACACGGGCGCCGCTCCGCTCGCGCCATTGCTTACGCGCAGCTGACGAAGCTCAGTAGCCAGCGCAGCAGCGAGTGGCTGACGGCGCGGCTTGCCGCCTTTGCCGCGTCGCACGAGCAAGGTCGGGGATGGGGAGTCGAGATCCAGGTCGGACCAATCCAGTGCGATGAGCTCGGATCGTCTCAGACCCGTGGCGACGAGCGCGAGGAGCACGATCCGATCGCGCTCCGCGAGGCCCGGGATCCTGCGCTTGGGATTGGCGGCGGCGGCGAGCAGTCGAGCGAACTCCTCCGGGGTGAGCCAGTCGGCCACCTGGCATGGCTTGCGCGGCGCTTCGAGGTCTCTGAACGGGTCGCGCACGCCCTCTTGCTGAGAGAGCCACCGCATGAACTTCCGCAGCAGCACGAAGTGGCGGTGATAGGTGGCCTCGGCGGGTTTCACCCGTCGCCGATAGTCGTCGAGGTAGTCGACGATCGTCTGCTCGTCCAAGAGGTCGTTTGTCCGGGCCTCCCGATCGGCCCATCCAATGAGATCGGCGATGGCGGTTCGGTAGGCGCGCACCGCTGAGCTGCTTCGGCCAGCGCTTTGCACTCTGCGCAGCCAGGCGGCCATACCGCGGGTCACGACGGCGCGTGCGTCCCGGAGCGAGGACGGCCTGACCCCGATGTCGGCGAGAGCACCCGCGATCAGCTCGAGCGGCGGGCGCTCATCATCGGCACGGCGTGCCTCCCGCAGCGTTGTCTCCAGCACCCCGAGTGCGACGTGGTCGGCAGGCAGGAGTGGCGTACAAGCCTTTCGTCGACGGACCGCGCGCGCGGGTCGGGAGTCGGACGCGATGCGAGTAGAAGGGCTACCGGATGCCTGCGCCACATCTTCCTAGCGACATCGCGCCGGTTTTCCGAACAAGCGTGGCGGGCGGCAGGAGGGCGAACCGACCCTCCTGCTGGCCGTGATAAGCCAGCTCGTCATGGTTGCCCTCGGTGTCTAGCGACGACCGTGGCGTTCCCACTCCTGGCACGAGTGCCGGCCTGGCTGCCGGGCGATCAGCCCGGGATTTTCGCTTGTGTGCGCGCGCCCGCATCAATGATGCAAATGTCTGCGGCGGCTGGGGTGGTGCTCAGATCTCTACTGGCTCCTGGAGATCTCCTGCTGTCAAATCGAAATGGGCATCGCTGCCTAGGAAGTCGAGTCCTGAGGTGGTGGGCCTCGATGGAAACGAGGGACCTGGGCTCCTGTAGCTCCTAAGCCTCCGCTCCTGCTGGTGCTGCTGGACTCCTCTGCTGCTGGTAGTGCAGAGTGGCGCTGCGGAGTAGTGGACGGTGGGCGCGGTGTGTCCGGTTCAGAGTGCCAATCTCGTCCGGTGAGGGAGAGCATCACGGTGCAGCACGTCCGGCGCGGACTCGCAGGGTAAGACGAAGTTCGCGAAGCCGCCCGACGCCAAGTAGGCCGCGATTTTCACGGTAAAGGGCGGCACGAGCACGAAGGACTCGCCGTTCAGCCGTGGACACAGGAGCTTGTGAGCGCCGTTTGGGAAGCGCGAGATCGAAACCGCCAGCTCACCGATGCCAGCATCAACTATCAACGCTCAGAGCAGGCGCTCGAAGCGCTTTTCCTCGACCTGCCGTTCACTCGGCCGCCCGAGGTTGATCCCTGGGCCGGGATCGAGTTCTAAGGACGCGCTTCGTTTTCCGTCCGATCCGCCGATCAAACTGATCCACTGGCAGAGAAGTTTGTCAGAAAGGACCTCCTCGTGGAGACAACGACAGTTCCCAGAATTGCCACGCCCATGAAGCGCGACGAGGAGCTACGCGTCCAGCAGCTCCTCCAGCTCGGCCGAGTCATGGACGCGATCGGTGAAATCGGCGACATCGCCCGCATCGAGATCGCCCAGCCGCCGCCAGGCATGGGTCCCGGCGTGCCCGGCACGTGGACCCGGATCACGGGCGCCGTGCTTCGCGCTGAAGCGCAGGTGATCGTCTACGAAAAGCTCGGCGGCCCGCCGATCGCGGACATCACGGCGCTCCTTCGCGAATGCAACCAGAGCCCCACCAAGCAGGAGCTCATCGTGCCCAAGGCGACGCAGATGCTTGAGATGCTCAAGAACTTCACCGGGAACGTGGACTGGCACCTTTCCGTCGAGGACTGAGTTGTGGAGACGTTGATGGCGACGGCTTCAGAGTCCCACGACGAGGAGCCGTTTGGCAACGATGACTCGGTGGTCCAGTGCCTCGCGATCATGGATGAGGTCGCCGAGGAGCAGCGCGGTCGCAACCGCCACCTCGACACCAAGGCCGGCAGCATCGCCGGCTTCGCCGGTACAGCGCTCACCCTCAATCTCACTCTCGGGAGGCCGCTCTTGGAGCAGCGATTCGTCGGTTCGGCGTGGGCCCACGGGCTTATCCGCGACGCGTTCATCGGAGCTGCCGTCCTATTCGCGGCCGCCGTCCTCACCGCCGTCGTCGGAGTGCTGCGGCCGACCGGCACCGACGACCTGGATGACAGCGCGATCGACGGGTACGCCGACCGGCCGAAGGTCATTACACCGCCGCCCAAGCTGCGCTTGGTATGGCTGCAGTCGCTCGCGGCGATGGCCCTCTCCGATCGAAAGGCGGGCAACGCCAAGGCAACGTGGTCGAATGCCGGCATCGTCTTCTTGGCGCTCGGGATTCTCGGGCTGCTGATCCAGGCGGTTACACTTGGGGTTGCCTCGTGAGTGACAAGCCGTCGAGCCCGCCAGCGCCTAAACCGCAGCCGCCACAGCGGCCGAAGCCGGATCCTCTAAGGAGATTCAAGGAGGGTGAAGGAAGCTGATGACTGAGAACGATCGGAAGCAGCCGACGAAGCCTCAGCCGGACCAACCGCGAGCCCAGTCCTCTCCGACGCCCCCTCGGCCAGCGCCGGATAAGTTGCGCTCGGTTCTTGGCGGGGGCGGCATCCGGGACACAAAGGTTGTCGATCGTGACCGATAGTCAGAAGCCCCCGAGCAAGGCCCCGCCGCCTCCTCCACCACCACCGCGGCCAGCGCCCGATTCGACGACCAAGATCGGGAAATCCCAGAAGCCTGCCGGCCGCGAGACGCGCAAGAGCTAGCCAGCTCGACAGCTCCAGCGACTCCGCAGTCGTCCAGCGCGCCGCGCGGCGCCCCTACGGATGATCCGTGAAGGTGTCCGCGGGGCGCGTAGCCCTGTACGCGACGAAGGCGCGCTGGGTGAATCGGATCAGCGCCGTCAGCGACTCGCGCAACGGTGGCAGGTGCTCCTTCATCGCCTCTTCGTCGGGTACCAGCCTCTTCGTGACCTCGTCAGCGAACCAGTAGCGAACGCTTCCGTGCGTCTCGTCGTCGTTGATCTCTATGGCGCTCTGCACGTCGACAGCCGCGCTTAGTCCCGGCCTGATCTTCGACGAGGAGTAGTGGAAGGTCATGTTCCGGTGCTTGTCGATCCAGTCCCCGACGTAGTGCGGCGACTTGGGGTCCACGCCGCCGGTGATCTTCGCCAGTTCATCGCGCGCCTCCGAAGGCAGCGCCGCGACGAACGTGCCGACCGTGTCTGGATACTTGCTAATCGCACCAGCGACAAATCGGGCAGCCTCGTAGTAGAAAGCCGCCTGCTGTCGAAACAGCATCCACATCTCGGCCAGCGACTCCGAGTCGTTTGGGGCCGTGTCGAACAGATGGCCCATCCTGTCGATCGACCGATTCGCGTCGTTGCTGGCCATCGCGAGCACCGTGATGAAGCGCGCCACGTCGTTATCCGCCGGGAACGCGTCGTCGATCTTGAAGGTGATTCGTGGCATAGGCCGGCAGTTGATAGCAGGAGTGCCCGGGAACACTCGGACTCAACGTAGAGCGTGGAGGCGCTTCGCCAGTCCGTCGGCCGGTTTCGGCGTGGGGTCCACGATGTGGCTGCCTGGGGTACGCACGGCGCGCGAGATGTCCTTGAGTCGGTCCAGCCGGTCTTCGAGGTGATCAGTTAGCCAGTTCTTGCCAGGATCCTCGGGCGCTTCGAACTCATGGGCGAAACTCGGGTCGTGCGCTGCGATCCGGTTCTTGGCGTAGATGCACCAACCCAAGTAGTCGTCTCCGAATTGATCGTGGGCTTCGCGATCAATGCTGTCTAGCTTCATAAGGAGATCGCGGCCCGATTGGGAGACTTCATCGAGGGTCGTCAGGAACGCATCGCGGGCCTCGCGACGGCGGATGTCGCGCTGAAGCGAGTTCACCTCGATCAGCGCGGCCACGAGGAAGCAGGCGAGAGCGACGACCAGCAGCTCCCAGATCGACTTGTGATGCTTGCTTGTGGCGAGCGTCACCACCCACGCGATCGTGGAGAGGCCACCGATCAGCGCGAAGCCCGTGAACAAGATCCGGCGCACGCGTGCATCATCGCCGATGGCCCAGTCGATCAGGTCGTTATAGGGCCACTCTCGTGCGGCATCACCCGAGCACTGGCCTCCGACCGGCAGCCCTCTCGTAGTGCCGCCGGCGACGCCGGGCTGATCCTCTCGGGCTCCGCGGCGACCATTTGCGGCGATTATGGCCACCGGCTACGACTGCGGAAATCGCAACCGCTTCACCGCGCCGCGCAGCTCATGCGCCGTCACGCGCGTGTAGCGCTGCGTCGAGTCCAGGTGCTTGTGCCCGAGCAGCTCCTGGATCTGGCGCAGATTCGCGCCAGCGTGGAGCAGCTCCGAGGCGAACACGTGGCGCAGGGTGTGCGGCGTGACGCGCTTGCGCTTGCGCACGCCAGCGGCGTCGGCGTAGCGGACAAACGTCATCGTCAGGATCGTGTGGGTGAGACGGCGGCCCTGGATGCCGACGAACAGCGGCCCGAGCGCGTGCTCGCCGCGGACGGCCATGCAGTCGAGCACGAGCGGCACAAGAGCGGGGTGGAGGGGGACCTTGCGCTGGCGCCCGCCCTTCGCCTTGCGCACGTGGACGAGGCGCCGTTCAAGGTCGATGTCCTCCCAGTCGAGCCCCAGCAGCTCGGAGCGGCGAAGGCCGGCGTAGGCGAAGAGCGCGAGCATCAGACGGTCGCGCTCGCGGCGGCCCTCGAAGTGGCGCTCCCAGATGTCATCGCGCTCCACCGCGGCCATCAGACGCGCGAGCTCACCGCGGTCGAGCAGGTCGGGCAGCGCTTCGCGCTTCTTCGGCGTGCGCAGCACGAGCGCCGGGTCGCGCGCGATCAGCTCGCTCTCGGTCAGGAAGCGAAAGAAGCACTTGAGCGCCGCCACCGTGCGTGCTTGGCTCGCAGCGGCGGGACGGGTGTTCGCCTCCGAGCCGAGGAAGCGGCGCAGGTTCATCGGGCCCACGTCGCGCCAGGCGGTGAAGCCCTCGCGCTGCAGGTAGGTCATACAAGCCCGAACGTCGCGCTCGTAGGCCTCGCATGTGCGGGGCATGAGGCGCCGCTCGACGGCGCAGAAGACGACGAAGTCAGCCAGCTCTTGGTGCATGTGCAAACCCTTTCGGCATGCCAAGGGCCGCTCCCTCGCTACGTCTGACGGCAATCCGGCTTACAGACCTGCTAAGGAAAAGCCCCGCTCCGGCGGGGTTTTTCTATGGGTCGAGTCGCTGGACTCTCGTCACGGTAGGCGTCGCGCCGAACTTCTGCAGAGCGATCGAGCAGGGCGCGGAAGGCTCAGGCTACGTCAGTTCTCGCCCCAGCGCCCGTCGCCGTGATCGCGCGGCGAGGGGTCGCCGTAGAATTCCCTCGCGAGCGCAAGTATCTCCGCCTCGGTCAGGTCCTCATCGTCGGACTCGACTGAGCCGACGATCCGTTTCATCAGTTCATGGTCGTGTCGTGCCAGGTACTGCATGAACTGCAGCATCCCGTTACTGTGACCTTTGCCGTTGCCGATGATCAGTATCTCGGCCGCAGGCCTGAGCGCGTCGGCGAGCTCGGCGTACCATGACTCCTCGATCCTGCCGTACCAGCCCTCGGGATTGCCGGCCTTGTGGTGCATCGTGCGCAACCTGCCGCGAGGGTCCTCCGGCACGATGCTCCTCGGCGCGCCGTTCCTCGCATCGGTCGGATAGATGTCGGCACCGTGGTAGTTGATGACCAGGATCGCGTGGCCCCTCGGCTCCGTCGCGGCCGGCTTTGCGCTCACGTCTAGTCGCTCGCTCAGCCCATCGGCGGTGACGCCGGCGGCGCCCAGCATGCGCCTGAGGTCGACGACCATCTGCTCGCCGATGTCCTTGCCACTCGGCCGGTGGAGCGTCTCGGTCTCGCCACCGACAGCGACCTTGAACTTGCCGTTGTGCTCCTCGCTCACCTCGCCGATCGCCTCCAGCAGGGAGATGACGTCACGCCACTCGATGTTGTGGCTAACGGGATGGGAAAGGATCGCCTCGGCCGTGCTGCGATGGTGGTGGTCGAGGTGGGTGGTGTCAATCATGAGGACTCGAGAAGCTCTTTAGCGCGTGCTAGCGCCTCGGCCAAGCTGTGCGCGCCGACAACGACCGGGCCGCCGTCGCTCCGTGGTTCGATCCTCAGAACCAGCTTGCCGTCCTCGACCAGCGTAAAGCCAAAGAGCCTGTCGCCCGCCCAGAGCTCGGCGGTGCCGTACTCGGCCTCTTCGGGGCTCACGACGCTGACGTGGAGTTCGTGCGGAGCGTGCATCTATCCAGTCCGTCCGGTTGTGCTCAAGAGCCTACCGCCGATGGCCAGCGCGGAGTCGAAGGCTTAGACCAAGATCGTATCCGGCCCCAATGCGAGGGTGCCGGGCTCCGGGCTCGCGCCTCCTCACCTTGGACAAATCGCGAAAACGGGGGATTGCGCAGGCTCCGGCATTTGCTCGGCAGTGACGTGGAGAATGCTGCTCTTGAGGGGGACCGGGAGTATGTGGTCGCGGGCGCGGCTCAGCCCCGGCGCATGAGACGCGCGACGGCCGCCATCATCTCGGCTGTGCGCGCGTCCTGATCATCGGCGTCGGCCCCGAGCACACACGTGCGCGCGTGGCCGTCGAGGAGTGCGAGGGCGACCTTGTCGAGGGCTGCCTGGATCGCCGCGATCTGGGTGAGGATGTCGATGCAGTAGCGATCGTCGGCCACCATGCCCTGGATGCCTCGCACCTGGCCCTCGATGCGCCGCAAGCGTCCCTGTAGCTGCTCCTTGGACTCCGTGTAGCCGCGAATCGGCGTTTGTCGAGTGCTCATAAACGCATCCTAGCAGTACCCCCTGGGGGTATGCTACGGTCGAGTGGTGAGATCGGAAAGGGCTCTCTGATGGACGTCGTCTCCCACGGCATCGAAGACGCGCTGCTCATGGCGTGGGAGGTCTGGTGGGCGCTCGTGCTCGGGTTTGCGATCTCCGGCATCGTGCAAGCCTGGGTTGCACGCGCGCAAATCGCGCGCGGACTCGGTGGGGGCGGCGCGCGGCCGGTCGCGCTCGCGAGCGGGCTCGGCGCCGCGTCGTCCTCGTGCTCCTACGCGGCCGTCGCAATCGCCAAGAGCCTCTTCGAGAAGGGAGCCTCGGCGGCCTCGGCGCTCGCCTTCCAGTTCGCCTCGACGAACCTCGTCTTCGAGCTCGGGATCGTCATCTGGCTGCTCATCGGCTGGGAGTTCACGCTCGCGGAGCTCGTCGGCGGCCTGATCATGATCGTCGCGATGACGGTGCTGCTGCGGATCTTCGTCTCAAGCCAGGTCGAGGAACGGGCGCGCGAGCACGCCGAACGGACCGATGGGGGACACCAGCACCAAGCCACGGGTAGGCAGCTCGCGCTGCGAGCGCGGCTCGCGTCGCTCGCCGCTTGGACCGACGTCGCGCACAACTTCCGCCACGACTGGTCGATGCTGTGGAAGGAGATCACCGGCGGATTCCTGCTCGCCGGCTTCATCGCGCAACTGCCCAACAGCTTCTTCAACGCGCTCTTCTTGACGCACGCGCCGAGCGTGCTGAGACTGATCCAGAACGCCCTCGCGGGTCCCCTCGTCGCTGCGCTCAGCTGCGTCTGCTCGGTCGGCAATGTCCCGCTCGCCGCCGTGCTGTGGTCCGGCGGTATCTCCTTCGGCGGCGTGATCGCGTTCCTGTTCGCCGACCTCATCGCGCTCCCGATCATCCTCATTTATCGCAAGTACTACGGCACGAGCTTCGCATTTCGCATCGTCGCGCTGATGTTCGTGACGATCGTGATTGCGGCGCTCGCGGTCGAGGGTCTTTTTGCCGCTGCCGGACTGGTTCCGCAAGTGCGGCCGACGCGCACCGACGTCTTTGGCCAGTTTGCGCTCAACTACACCTTCGTCGCCAACCTGATCGCGTTCGCGGTCTTCTTTGCACTCCTCTGGCTAACGAGGAGCCGCGGCGCGCACGGGCTACCTCCACGACAGTCCGTCCGCGGTACGCGCCGCTGCCGCAAGAGAGTCCGTCGCGCTTTCGTCGCGCGGGCTAATCTCTGATGTCGTGGAGACGTCGAGGGAGGCATATCCCCCGGCTACGCCGTTGGGGTATTGAGTGGTCGCACGCCGCAGGCGTTAGCGGGGCTCTGGCGTCGGCTCGCACGCTGCGCAACATCGTCGCGAAGCATCCGCGGCTGTGGGCGTTCGTCGGCTATCTCGTCTTCGGGCTCTTCACCGTCGCGTGGTATCCGATCAGTGATCCGACGAGCGTGTGCGCGTGCAGTTCGAACACCGATCCGCCGACGTACATGTGGGCACTCGAGTGGTGGCCCTACGCGATTGTGCACGGCCTCAACCCGTTCGTCTCGCACGTCATCTGGGCTCCCGGGGCGCCAACCTCGCGCGCTCGGCGACGATCCCGACGGCGGCGCTCTTCATGTGGCCAGCGACTGCGGCTCTTCGGGCCAGTCGTCTCCTACAACATCCTCATGCTTCTGAGCGCGGTGCTCGCCGCGTTCACGGCGTACCTCCTATGCCGTCGTATCGTCGGACGCGAGCTCCCCGCGCTCGCGGGCGGCTTTCTGTTCGGCTTCGGCCCCTACGAGCTCGCCCAGCTCGTCGCGCACCCGAACATCAGCCTCATCTTCCTCTTACCGGTCTTCGTGCACGTCGTGTTGCGACGCCTCGACCGGAGAGGTCTCCTCGCGCACCTACATCGCCTGCATGGCAGTGCTCCTCGTGGCGCAGATGGGGCTCTCGACCGAGATGCTCGCGACGGCGATCCTGATGGCCGCGATCGTGCTCATCGCCGCCCGCCTGCTAGTCGCCCGCGCCGTACCGCGCTGCGCATCGACAGCCTCGTGGGCGAAACCTCCGCCGCCGGCGTGATCGCGCTGCTCGTGACCTCGCCGTTCATCTACTACGCGCTCATCAAGGGCGGGAAGCCCGCACGAGTGGCCGCTTGCCGATCCCTACGCGCTCGACTTCCTCAACCCGTTCTTCCCCACGCAGCTGACGTGGCTTGGCAGCGGCACCTTCCAGGCGCTGACCAAGACATTCGAGCACACGAACCCGGCGAAGCCGACGGCTACCTCGCGCTCCCGATCATCATCGCCTTCTTCGTGTGGGCGGCGAAGACGAGACGTCGCGTGCTCGCGCGGATCCTCCTCGTCGCGGTCGCGGCGAGCTTCCTCGCGGCGCTCGGCGCGCACCTGCACGTCGCCGGCATCCAAACGATCGAACTACCGTTCAACTGGGTGAAGAACCTCCCCGTCTTCAGGCTCGTCACGCCGGGGCGGATCGCCGTCTACACCGCGCTCGCAGTCGCGATCGGCATCGCGGCATGGCTTGCTGAGGGGCGCGCGCTATCGACGCGCCGCATGCTCACTCGCTGGCTCGTGTTCGGCCTTGGAGCCGTGCTGATCTTCCCAAACGTCGCGAGCGGCCTCTGGGCCGGCTCGCCGTCCAACCCGAGCTTCTTTCGCTCCGGCGACCTACCGCCGCTACCTGCACCGCAACGAGATCGTCGTGTCGCTCCCCTTCGGGTGGGGAGGGGACAGCATGCTCTGGCAGGCGGAGACGGGGTTCTACTTCCGCATGCCCGAGGGCTATCTCGGGCATTTCGCGCCGCCGCAGTTCGAACACGAACAGGTCGTTGGCGAACTGCTCTTCGAAGAGAACAAGGGCGTCAATACCACCCTCTTCGCGAGCTTCCTGAAGACCCACGACGTGGGCGCGATCGTGGTCGAATCCGCCGCCGTGAGCTCGAACCTGCGGCTCATCGTCGAGTTCTCCAACCTCGGGCTGCGGGCGAGCCAGGTCGGCGGCGTCCTGCTCTATCAGGTGCCGCCGAGCGGCATCTAACGCACTCGACGCTAGGAGACCGGTGCGCCGGCGACCGCGCGGCGCCGGCGCAGCACGCGACGCCAATCGAGCACGAACACGTCAGCTGCGTGCTCGAGCACGCCGCCCGTGGGATCGTCGTCGCCCGAGCGGCGCACGAGGTCGCGCGCGGGGTGATAGATCTCATAGACGACGAGCCCGCAGATCGCGGCCACCGCGAGGTCGCGCGCGATCACGAGGTCGAGTAGGGGCGTGTCCGACCAGCCGCCAGCGTTCGTTCCCTGAGAGAAGCGCATCTGGGCGTACCACTACACGGCGTCGATCACCATCCACGCGAGCAACGGCTTCCAGCGGGGTACAGCGAGCACCGCGAGCGGCACCAGCCACAGCGAGTACTGCGGGCTCCACACCTTGTTCGTGATCAACGACGCGGCGACGACGAGTAGCGCAAGCTGCGCGAAGCGCGGACGCCGCGGCGCTGAGAGCGCGATCAGGATCAGCGCCGCGCAGCAGAATATGAGCGCGAGTGCAACGACCTGATTGAGTGTCTTCGGCGCTTGCCGCGGGCCGAGCGGACCGTCGAACCCACCCCAGCCGGTGTAGTAGGAGATGATGTTGTAAACCGACTCGTTGTCGGCCGGCCGCTCGGCATTCAGCCGGTAAAATTCAGACCATCCGCTGGGGAAGAGGATCTCGATCGGTGCGTTGACGACGAGCCAGCAGATCAGGCCCCACTTCACGGCGTTCAGCCAATCGCGAACCTTGCCCGCGCGCACACACAGCGCGAGCAGCGGTATGAACAGCAGCACGGGGTAGAGCTTCGCCGCCGTGCCGAGACCGAGCAGCGCGCCGGCGAGCCCCGTGCGCCGCCGCGACCACGCGTAAATGCCCGTCGTCGCGAGGCCGATCGCGAGCAGGTCGAAGTTCGTGAATGCCTGCACGAGCACGATAGGGGAGAGCGCCGCGATCACGCCATCCCATACGCGTCGCCTCGTCATGCGCGTGATGCACCACACGGAGATCAGCCAGAAGATCGATAAGAAGAAGGCCGAGAACTCGAAGAAGGTCACGTCGGTGAGCGTCTTCGGCAAATAGATGATGTTGTCGGCAACGTCGTAGTAAGCTTCCGTGAACTTCGCGTTCACCCACATGAAGAGCCCCGTCAACACCGGGTACTCTGTGTGACGAACGATCACGTGGGAGGTGTGTTCCCCTTCGAGCCACGAGTATTGGTACGGGAACATCCCCGGCTTTTCGAATCCCTCGTCGCCGTAGAGCGGCAGGATGTCCGAGTAGCACGCGTAACGGAACTGCAGGCCATTGGTCCAGCCGGGCGTGGTGTGAAGGCAAGGTGAGCGCTGCACGATGCCAGCGCCGAGCATGAGCACCGCGAGCACGAGGATCACCGCCGCCGGCGTCCAGCGCGCGCGCTGAATGAACGCGGGCGTGACGCGTCGCCATCGCGGGCTTAGGTAGGTGGACAGCGGCGGTCTGCGGCTCGTGGCAGCGGCCGGCTGCACGCGCTCCGCCCTCTCCGCGCTCTGCCGCTCCCGGGGCATGCGGGGATGGTAGACGCCGCGGGGAGCCGTTGTCTCACGCGCCCGTGTGCCGGTAACCTCATGTGCCGTGGGCAGCGTCAGGACGGCTTACTTTTCGATGCCCTCGCGCGTAGCTGTGGGGGCGGGAGCAGCGGAACTGCGGGAAGGACCGTGGCGCCGGCTCGGCGAGCTGCGCGTGGCGAAGCTGCGGCACCCCCGCCTGTGGGCGTTCGGCTTCTACCTCGTCCTTGGCCTGCTCACCGCGGGCTGGTACGCGATCAGCGACCCCGCGAACGTGTGCGCGTGCCTCGGCAACTCGGACACGGCGATCTTCGTGTGGTCGCTCGGATGGTGGCCACATGCGCTCGCACATGGCCTCGACCCGATCGTCACCCACTACGTGTGGGCGCCGACGGGCGCGAACCTCGCACGCGACACGGTGATCCCGACCGCCGCGATCGTGATGTGGCCGATCACCGCGCTCTTCGGGCCGCTCGCTTCTTACAACGTCCTCTCGATCGCGAGCCCCGTGCTGACGGCGTTCACCACGTATCTCCTGTGTCGCCGCATCGTCGGACGCGAGCTGCCGGCGCTCGCGGGCGGCTACCTCTTCGGCTTCGGCCCCTACATGTTCACGCAGCTCTCAGGGCACCTCAACCTCACGATGGTGTTCCTGATTCCGGTGATGATTCATCTTGCGCTGCGCCGCGTCGAGCGCGAGATCTCCGGGCGCGCCTACGTGATCGCGCTTGCAGCTGTGCTCGTCGCGCAGATCGGGCTCTCGACGGAAGTGCTGTTTACGGCTGTGGGATTGGGGGCGGTGATGCTGGTCGCGGCGCGCCTGCTCGCTCCGCAGCCCTATGGCCCGCGTATTAACAACCTCGTGGGCGAAACGGCCGCCGGGGGTCTGCTCGCCGTGATCGTCGCCTCGCCGTTTCTCTACTACGCGCTGATCAAGGGCGGGGCGCCACAGCAATGGGCGGAAATTTCGAACGAATTCGGCCTCGACCTGCTGAACCCGCTCTTCCCGACGCACGCGACGTGGCTCGGCTCGGGGCTCTTCGCATCGATCGCGAACACGTTCGAGAACGAAAACATCGCCGAGGCGAGCGGCTACCTTTCGATCCCGATCATCCTCGCGTTCGTGCTGTGGGTGATCGGCACGCGGCGGCGCTTCCTCGCGCGCATGCTCGCGATCGCCGCCGGGCTGAGCTTCCTCGCCGCGCTCGGATCGCATCTGCACGTCGTCGGCGAATCGGTGATCCCGCTGCCCTACGATCTCTTCCGCAACGCGCCCGTCGTCCGCCTGCTCACCCCCTCGCGGATCGTGATGTACACCGCGCTCGTGGTCGCGATCGGCGTCGCGGCGTGGCTCGCGGAGGCACACGGCCGCGGGCACCGCGCCGCCGCTCGCTGGGCGCTGTTCGCGCTCGGCGCGATCCTCATCTTCCCGAACGTGGGCGCCGAAATCTGGGGCGGCGCGCCGTCGAATCCCCGCTTCTTCAAGACCGCCGCGTACCGGCGCTACCTCGTTCCGGGCGAGACCGTGCTCGCTTTCCCGTTCGCGAACGCCGGCGTGAGCATGATCTGGCAAGCCGAGACGGGATTCTACTTCCGCATGTCGGAGGGTTACCTCGGCCACTTCGTGCCCGAACCGTTCGAAAAGGAACAGGTGGTGGGCGAACTCGGATCGGGCAAGGAAATCAACCCGCAGCGGCTCGCGACCTTCCTCACTTCGCATCACGTGCGCGACATCATCATCGAAGACAACGCGGTCGCATCGCTGCTGCCGCTGACGGCGGAGCTGACCGATCACGGGCTGAGCGGCCTCGCCGCGGGGGGCGTGCTGCTCTATCGCGTGCCGCCCACGGGCCTACCGTCGAGCTGACGTCCGCCCGCCGTGGGCGCGTTAGCCTCCGGCGACGTCGCGGCGCAGGAAGACGAGGAAGGCGGCGACGAGCGCGGGGATCGCGTAGAGCGCGCAGACCCACGCGGAGTGCGCGATCGGCGCCCAGTCGGTCGGCGTGCGCATGAGGCCCTGCCAAGCCTGGAACTGTTCCTGCAGCAGGTAGGGGCGGATCGATTCGAGGCCGGGTATTTGGGCGACGATCAGCAGCAGGATTGGGATCGCGACCGTGCACACCACCGCCGCCGCGCTGTTGCGCGTCACGGTTGAGAGCAGGATCCCGATGCTCACGATCGTGAGCAGGGGGATCAGGAACGCGGCGTTTGCGGCGACGATCAGCAGGAGCGCTTCAGGGGCGGAAACGACGCTGTTGGAGAACGTGATGACGTCGTGGAAGCCCCACGAGGCGACGCCGGCGACCGTGGCAATCGTGGCCGAGAGGAGCACGGCGAATGCGGCGTACAGCGCCGCCGCGAGCACCTTCGCGCCGAAGACCTGGCTGCGGTCCACGGAGCGCGTGAGGATCGTCTTCAGCGTGCCGTTGCCGTCCTCGGCCGCCACGATGTCGCCCGCGACGAGCGCGGCGATGATCGGCAGCAGCAGGAAGGACTCGAACAGCAGCATCAGCACCGGGGTCGCCAGTCCCGACTGGGTGATCTCTCGGGCGAAGATCTCGCGCGCGTGCTGGGGCCCTTGGTGGAGGTTCCAGAAGACGACGAATATGAGCGGCGGGATGGCGGCGAGGGCGAGGCCGACATACGTGCGCTTCTGCGAGACGAGCTTGCGCAGCTCCCAGCGGAGCACCGTCAGCGTGAACGGTCGCCTCACGAGCTCCGGCCGCGGCAGTCGCGGCTGGGCGGCTGCTACGGCGTTCATTTCGGCGCTCCCGCGTCGCCCGCCGCCCCGGCGCCGACTGTCGCGGCCTGCTCGAACGTATCGGGCGCATCGTGCAACTCGGCATCGAGTCCATGCGAAGCCCCAGCTCCCTCCGTGAGTTCGAAGAAGAGGTCCTCGAGCGTCGCATGCTCGGGCGCGAGCCTCAGGATCGCAATGCCCGCCTTGCCGAGCACGAGCGAGAGCGCGCCGGCGTCTCGCTCGGAAGCCTGGAAGCGAAGCTCTGAGGCGTCCGCCGCGAGCTCGTGGATGCCCGGCTGAGCGCGCGCAAGCTCGAGCGCCCGCGCGTCGTCGTCGGTGTGCAGCACGTAGCCGCGATCGGAGGAGCTCCGCAGCTCCGAGAGCGGCCCCTCGTAGGCGACCTTGCCCGCGCGGATGATCGCGACGCGGTCACACACTTCCTGCACCTCGGGCAGCTGATGGCTCGAGAGCAGCACCGTGATCCCCTCGCCGACGAGCCGGCGGATCAGCACGCGCATGTCGCGCATGCCCGCGGGGTCGAGGCCCGTGGCGGGCTCGTCGAGGATCAGCAGCCGCGGCTCGCGCAGCAGCGCTCCCGCGATGCCGAGGCGCTGGCCCATGCCGTGGGAGTAGGCCCCCGCGCGCTGCTCTGCCGCCCCCGCGAGATCAACGATGCGAAGCACCTCGTCCACTCTGGCCGACGCCTCACCGCCGTCGAGCGCGGCCATCATCTGCAGGTTCGTGCGGCCCGAGAGGTAGGGATAAAAGCGCGGCGCTTCGACGAATCCCGCCACACCGGAGAGGGCACGCGCGCCCTCGCGTATGGGGTCGCGGCCGAAGAGCTCGACGTCGCCGTCGCTCGGCATGATCAGTCCGAGCAGCATGCGCAGCGTGGTCGTCTTGCCTGCGCCGTTGGGGCCGAGGAAGCCGTACACCTCGCCCGCGTGCACGTTGAGGTCGACGTGGTCGACCGCGAGCACTTCCTTGTAGCGCTTGACGAGGCCTCTCGCCTTGACCGGAAGCGCCGCCTTGCTCGACAAGCCCTCGCTGCCAGTCCCTAGAGGCCCTGGGCAGCGGCTTCAAGCGCCGCGGGCTTCAGCGCGCCCACGAGCAGGTAGTCGACGCCCGCGCGCTCGAAGCTCAGCACCGTGCCGAGCGCGGTCGAGAGCTCGGCGCCGCTCGCGCCGTCGATGTCGACCTTCTGTGCCCCCGAGGGCAGGGCGGAGGATTGCTTGGAGCTGTTTGCAGAGGTGGGCGTTTCGAGCGCGAGCACGGAGGTGATGCCGTGGCCGATCGTCTTCAGGTGGCCGTGGCCGCGCTGGCTCGGGGCACTCGACTTGGATTCGCTCCCGGATCGCTGCGGTTCGACGATCTTGGCGGCGGGAGGCGGGTTGAGCTCGAACACCGAGCCTTCGACCGGGCCGTAGGAGATTTCGCTCGCCACGAGTTCGATCACCGGTGTTGTGCTTGTCGAGGAATAGACGGCAGCGCGCAGCGGCACACCATGGACCGCGTCCCACGAGAGCTCCGCTCCGCCGAGCAAGCTCCCCGCTTCCTTCGGCGCGATGCGCGCCGTGTATGCGGGCTGTCCCGCGACGTCGGTGGGCGTCGCGCCTTCGAGCGTCGCATGCTCGCTCAGGTGCGAGATCGCTTCTTCGACCTGGGTCACGCTCGGGACTCGATGCGCGTGCGGAGCCGAGGAGTCATCGCTCGGTTCGCGCTGCGGGAGCGTGTAGCGGTAGACGGTGTTGGGGGAGGCGCCGTAGATCGAGATCGTGTGGTTCTCGAGCAAGACCTCGGTGTCTTCTCCGTCTGCTTGGAGCTCGAGCCGCACGCGGCCGTCCTTGGCGACCCACAGCCGACCGGAGGCGCCCTGCGCGAGTGGGCTGGAGGCGAGGCCTTCGCCTTCGCCCCCGCCCCCCGCGAGGCCCGCGCCTTCAAAGAGGTGGTTCGTGTACTGGATCCGCGCGCTCACGCCTTCCACCGGCGGGGCGGCGAGCGCGTCGTGCAGCGCCGCGGCGAGCGGCTTTGGCCCCGCCGGAACGCGACCGGTGTCGACGGCGGAGGCGATTGCTGCGCCGCTGGCCCCGATGGCGACCACGACCCCGCAGAGGAGCAGAAGTCGGGAGGTGGGTAGGCGGCGGAGGAGGCTGCTCATGGGTCCTCGCCCGATGGGCTCCACCCAGCGTAGCGGCTCTCCTTTGCGCAACCTAAGCGCCGACGTGAGCGCTCCGGGCGCGGCGCTAGCTGGACGATCGCGCTGGCGTTTCGGCTATGGTGCCGCGCGCCATGCTCATTGCGGGCCTCGTGATCTTCTGGGTGCTGCTCGGACTGACCGTCTTCTTCGTCGCGATGCGCGGCGGGCCGCGAGCGGCGCGTGAGTCGCTCTACTCCGAATCGAGAATCGGGCGCGCGGCGCTGCAGGTCGCGATCGTTGCGGCCTTTGGCTTCGGCCTAGTCGTGCCGGCGCTCGTGCTCGCGTTCAACGGCGAACACAAGGCGGGTGTCGCACCAGGCGGAACGCACCTGACCCCCGAACAGCAGAAGGGCCGGCGGCTGTTCGCCGAGACCTGTGCTTTCTGTCACACGCTGAGCGCGGCGAGCGCAGTCGGGCGGACCGGACCGAACCTCGACGCGCTGATCCCGCAGGCCGGCGAAAACACTGCGAGCCGCGAAGCGTTCGTGCTGAGTGCGATCGAATCGGGCTTTGCGGGGCACTACGGGCAGATGCCCGCTGCGATCTACCAGGGTCGCGAAGCGCGGGACGTCGCGAGCTTCGTCGCCGCAACAGCCGGCCGCTAGCGCTCTCCACTACGGCCTCCAAGTTGCCGCTTGTTGCGGCGTGGAATTCCAACTGCTCGATCTTTCCGTCCTCAACCTGATCTAACATGCCCCAAGCTTCGAGCCTCGAGTGGCGAGGCGACCGTTCTCACCACGATCCAGTAAAGGCCCACCAGCACGATTCTTCCGGCGTGAGCCCGTCTGCAAGCACCGCAAGCCGATTTGACCGAGGCCGTCCGCTAGAGGCTTCGGCGAGCGGCCCAGTGTGGTGGGCCGAGGTCGAGGACGTGCGCGCCCGGATCGAGCGGCGCAGGGCTCACGAGAGCGCCGCGCGGCAGCGTCGCGGGCTCCCCCCGCGACGGGCCTCCTCACGGCGGACCGTCACGATCACCGGCCGCACCGCGCTTCCCGCTGCGGAGATGCCGGTGCGTGTGGTGGAGCGCGAAGCGGCGATCGCGGATGACCTCGCGCGCGACCCCGATCCGTCGGGCGGCGGCTTCGCGGTCCGCCGCCGCCCGCGCAGAACGACCGCCGAATGGCTCGGCACTCGCCCTGACCGCATCGCCGCGTGGGTGGTCGCGCTCGGCTTCCTGCTCGTCGTCGCCGGCATCCTCAGCGCGCACTGAGCACACGCGGCGCGCACCGCGTCGATCGTCTAGGGTCCGGCGACCATGCCAGACCAGCCCAATGCCGAGCGGCCGACGAACGCGGAGGAGGTAAAGGCGCTCGTAGCGGAGCACGACATCCGCTTCATCCGCTTCTGGTTCACCGACATCCTCGGGCAGCTGAAGTCGTTCTCAATCAACGCGCTGGAACTCGACGACGCCTTCGAAGCCGGCATGGGCTTCGACGGGTCCTCGATCACCGGCTTCAACGCGATCGAGGAGTCGGACATGGTCGCGATGCCGGATCCCTCGACCTTCGCGGTGCTGCCGTGGCGCCCAGAGACCCAGGGCGTCGCGAGGATGTTCTGCGACGTCCTCACGCCGGAGCGCACCCCGTACGAGGGCGACCCGAGACACGTGCTACGGCGTGCGCTGCAGCGCGCGCAGTCGATGGGCTTCGACACCTTCAACGTGGGGCCCGAGCTCGAGTACTTCCTCTTTCGCGACAGCCAGTCGACGGAGGTTCTCGACCGCGGCGGGTACTTCGACCTCACGACGCTCGACGCCGGCAGCGACGTACGCCGCGAGACCGTGATCGCGCTCGAGCAGCTCGGCATCCACGTCGAGTACACCCACCACGAGGTCGGCCCCTCCCAGCACGAGATCGACATGCGCTACGCGGACGCTCTCAAGATGGCCGACGACTGCATGTCCTACCGCATCACCGTCAAGGAGTACGCGGTGAAGTACGGCTGGCACGCGACCTTCATGCCGAAGCCTCTGTTCGGCGAGAACGGCTCCGGCATGCACACCCACCAGTCCCTCTTCGCCGGTCAGAAGAACGCCTTCTTCGACGCCGACGACCAGTACTTCCTCTCCGACGCCGCCAAGGCCTTCATCGCGGGCCAGCTGCGGCATGCACGCGAGATCTGCTCGATCTTCGCCCAGTGGGTCAACTCCTACAAGCGCCTCGTCCCTGGCTACGAGGCGCCGGTCTACCTCGCGTGGTCGCGACGCAACCGCTCGGCGCTCGTGCGCGTGCCGCTCTATCACCCCGGACGCGAGCAGGCGACGCGCGCGGAGCTGCGCTGCCCGGACCCCGCGTGCAACCCCTATCTCACGTTCGCCGCGCTCCTGCAGGCCGGCCTCGAGGGCATCGAGAAGGGCTACGAGCTGCCCGAGCCGATGGAGAAGAACCTCTATCACCTCTCCGGCGAGGAGCGCCGCCGGCTCGGCATCGGCCAGCTGCCCGGAGACCCTCGGCGAGGCGATCGAGCTGACAGCCGAATCGGAGCTCGTGCTGCGCACGCTCGGCGAGCATATGTTCGACCGCTATGTCGAGATCAAGCGCCGCGAATGGGAGGAATACCGCGTCCAGGTGACGCAGTGGGAGCTCGACCGCTACCTCTCGGTGCTCTAGCTCAGCGCGCGGGCGCCGCGCCGAGCCCCGGAACGGGGCACGCGATCGGCCGCGGCGGCGCGAGCTGCCAGTGCATCGCTTGCAGGGCGTGACCGAACGCGGTCGGGTGCCGCGGCGCGATCTCGCGAACGATCGCGAGTGCCCCGAGCGCCTGGCGCTCGTACTCCTGCTCACCCGTCAACTGGGCGAGTCGCAGCAGTCCCGCGGCCGCGCTTGACGGTCCGGCGGGGATCGGCGTGTCCTCGAGGTCCTTGCGCCGCGCGATCAGCGGTTCGCCATCGGCGGCGGTCGAATAGAAGCCTCCTCGCTCGAGGTCTCCGAAGCGCGCGATCATCGTATCGGCGAGGCTTTTCGCCTCGCGAAACCAGCGCTCCTCGCAGTTCGCTTCGAAGAGGACGAGCAGGGCCTCGAGCAGGTACGCGTGATCCTCGAGGTAGGCGTCGAGCTTGGCCTCACCGCCGGCGTAGGAGCGCAGCAGCCGCCCACTTGCGTCGCGCATGGAAGTGAAAATGAACTCGGCGCATGCACGCGCAGCATCGGCGTAGCGAGGCTCGCCGAGCGTCGCGCCGGCGTCGGCTAACGCCGCGATCATGAGCGCGTTCCAGCTCGTCAAGCGCTTGTCGTCGAGCCCCGGCCGGGGACGCTCCGCGCGCGCCGCGAGCAAGCGCTCGCGAATGCGCGCGCGCTGCTCGGGCGACGGCTCCGGTCCGGGCGCTGCGAGGACGTTCAGACCCGCACGCGGGTGGTGCGGGTCCTCGAAGTTCCCCTGCGCGCTGACGCCGAACCACGCGATCGCGGCGTCGGCGTCCGCGCCGAGCACGCTACGCAGCTCGGCGGCGCTCCAGACGTAGAAGGCACCCTCGACGCCTTCGGAATCGGCGTCGAGGGCGGCGTAGAAGCCGCCCTCGGGACCGCGCATCTCGCGCAGCGCCCAGTCGAGCGTTCCCCTGCACGCTTCCTCGAAGCCCTGCTCGCCGGCGAGCACGAAGCCGTGCAGATAGGCGCGTGCGAGGAGCGCGTTGTCGTAGAGCATCTTCTCGAAGTGCGGGACCTGCCAGGCGGCGTCGACGCTGTAGCGATGAAAGCCGCCGCCGAGCTGGTCGTGGATACCGCCACGCCCCATCGCGGCGAGGGTCGTGAGCGCCATTTGCGCCGCCGGACCTTCGCCGCCGCCGCCCGCGCGCGCGAGCAGGAACTCGAGCACGGACGCCTGTGGGAACTTGGGGGCGCCGCCGAACCCGCCGTGGCGCGCGTCGAAGGCCTGCTGCAGGCCGGCCACAGCCTCGTCGAGCGCCGCCGCGGTGATCGGCTGCGTCGAGGGGGCGATGCGCGCGCCGCCGCTCAGCTGCTCGGCCACGCGCGCCGAGCCCGCGCGGATCTCGGTGGCGCGCTCGCTCCAGGTCTCGGCGATCGCCTGCAGCACCTGTGACCAAGACGGCATCCCCGCTCGCGGCTCCGGTGGGAAGTAGGTGCCGCCGAAGAACGGGACCCCCTCGGGAGTGAGGAACACGTTCAGCGGCCAGCCGCCGTGACCGCTCATCGCCTGCACCGCCTCCATGTAGATCGCGTCGACGTCGGGTCGCTCCTCGCGGTCGACCTTCACGCACACGAAGCTCTCGTTCATGAGCTGCGCGGTGCGCTCGTTCTCGAAGGACTCGCGCTCCATGACGTGACACCAATGGCAGGAGGAGTAGCCGATCGACACCAGCAGCGGCCTGTCCTCATCACGCGCGCGCGCGAGCGCCTTCTGTCCCCACGGGAGCCAATCGACAGGGTTGTCCTGGTGCTGGCGCAGATACGGCGAGCTCTCCTGCGCGAGCGCGTTAGCCATGGTTGCAGCCTAGCTCTCGCGCCGTGCGGGATCAGGGAACGCGCGCGAGTGCCGCAAGTGGGGAGGTCACGCCGGCGAGCCCATGTTGGCCGAGCGGCCATGCGGAATTCCAAGCGCTGCTTGCGCTGCTCGTCGAGCCGCCGGCGCGCGCGAGCACCGCCGCCGAGATCTCGACGTTGAAGCGCGCACCCGCCAGCGTTCCGCTCACGCGGTGGTTGGCGTGGATGAGCACGCTCCCGTGTGCCGCTGCGGAGCCTTCGACCTCGAGCGGCCGGATTTCAAGCTGGCCGTGCTTGATCGGCCACGTGCCGCTCAGGGCTACGCCGCGTACGAACGAGAAGTGGACGAGGCGCACCCCTGAAGAGCTGATCGCGGCAAAGCCGCCACGCAGGCCGCCGAAGCGAGAGCCGCTCGGCAGTTCCTGCTCGGCCTGCAGGGTGGCCGCGACGACGAGCCGGTCGAGGTCGAGAATCGTGTCGAGCACCGCGGTCACCGTGCGCCCGGTCTTGCCGGCGAGGCCCGGCGTCGGGCTGACCGCGCTCAGGCGCGTGGGCGTGATCGGGGTCGGCGCGAACATGTCCTTCGTGGGGCCGCACGGGCTCGCGCGCGCGCCGGCGAAGAACTCCGCGACGGCGGTCTCGGCGCACCCGGTGAGGTCACTGCCGATAACCGAGTGGCCGGTGTACGGCACGACGACGAGCTGCGCACCCGGGATCATCGCGGCGACGCCGCGGGCCTCCGCGGTCGGCGTTCTGAGGTCCTGCCCCCCGGAGAGGATCAGCGTCGGCACTTCGGGTAGCGGCGCCGAGGGGCCGGGCGCCGGCGCGGCGACCGGCCAGTGCAGGCAGTCGAGCATCGGCCCCGCGAGCAGTCCGACGTTCGCGTCGAATGGATAGAACTGCGTGCCCGAGAGCGCCCCGAGCGCGCCCAGCGCTTCGGCGTGACGCGTCGCGGGCGGCGCCCCCCGCTGCCACGGAAAGGGGTCTTCTTCGCACGTCGTGGTCCAGAAGAGCGTTTCGTCGATCCCTTCCTCGGAGCTTTCGCGAGGGATCGGCGGCACGTTTGGGATTAGCCCCTCCGAGAGCGCGTTGAGCTGCAACAGCGGCGCCGGATCGTGGCGCAACGCAGATCGGATCGCCCCGGGAAGAAGCGCGCGCAGCGCAGGGTTCAGATCGCCGGCCTCGAGGATGAAGAGCAGTTCGAGCGCGCCGAGGCGCATCGTGTGGGGGTGCCCGTAGCCGTCGTCGATGCTGCCCCGCAGCGGGCGCACGCGCAACTGGCTCACGAGCCTTGCGAGGTCTCCCACCGGCGAGGGCGTGATGCCCCTGCAGGCGCCGCCGCCGCAGAGTTCGTGCAGGACCGGCGTGATCGCGTGGAAGGTAGAGAGCTCGAACGGTTCCGGGCCGCTCGGCGAGACGACCGAGTCGAGCACCAGCGCTTCGACGTTCTGCGGGTAGCGCTGCGCGTACTCGAGGGCGACCTTCGTCCCATAGGAGGTCCCGTAGAGCACGAGCTTTTCGTACCCGAGCGCCTCGCGGATCGCCTCGATGTCCTGAACCGATTCGGCCGTCGTGTAGCCTGCGCGCGCCGGGCCGAGCTGCAGCGCGCACCGTTCGAGCACCCCCTGCAGGCTGCTCACGCCCGCAGTGTTCCCGCCGAGCGCGCAGCTGAGCGGATTCGACTGACCGGTGCCGCGCTGGTCGAAAACGAGGAGATCGCGCGTCTGCAACGCCGGGCCGATCGCCTGCGCGAGATCCGAGGCGAGCGGCAGCGCCGCCTGTCCGGGGCCTCCCGCCAGCGCGATCACCGCGCTGCGGCTCGGCGCAGGTCGGGCCAGCAGTCGCGCGATGTGAAGCGAGAGCGCCCCCGGCGTTGCGCCGGAGCGATCGAGCGGCACGGCAAGCGTCGCGCACGAGAAGTCGTGCTGGCCTTCGCATGGTGAGAACTGGAGCGCCTCGGCCGCGGGAGCGGCGACGCACGCAAGCAGGAACGCAAACGCGGACAGCGCGAGCAACGCCCTTACGTCTGTCGCGCCGCCCCTTCGCATTCGATCAACAGTAGAGCGAAGCTGTGCGCGAGACGCCGAGCGCTCGCGTCGGCCTCAGAGCGCGAGCGCGCGGGCAATCGCCGTGAGCACGCGCTCACCTTCTG
The DNA here is from genome assembly GCA_963768005.1 of uncultured bacterium. GTDB lineage: Bacteria > Actinomycetota > Thermoleophilia > Solirubrobacterales > Solirubrobacteraceae > Palsa-744. The sequence continues at coordinate 260,709 of CAVYGD010000002.1, read as the reverse complement.
CGCGCGCCTTGCGCGGGGCGGGGACGAAGCTCGTGCCAAAGTCGGCGGCGACGCTCGCCGTGCTCGTTGCCAACCCGCCGGTGCCCAGCCTCACGCTCTCACCTTCGAGGTTTCCGACGAGCGTGTGATGGTGACCGAGATGCAAGCTGCCGTAGGCAGCGGCCGACCCGCCGATCGTGATCTGCGCTTCTTCTGCGTTGATCGTGCCCGAGATCGTCACGCCGGGAATGTAGGAGTAACCGTGGAGCGCGAGCGTGCCGTTCGCATAGCGCAGCCAGCCTGCGCGCAGACCGCCGCTTCGCAGCACCGCAAGCCCGAAGGCGCGACCGGACTCGAGGACTTCGAGCAGCTGCAAGCCGAGCTGGCGGCCCGCGTTGGCGAGTGTGAGACCGACCGCATGAAGCGTGCGGCCGGGTGTGCCGCTGTAACCCCACTCGGGGCTGACGCTCGCGAGTCGCGTCGGTGGAATCGGGGGAGGCCGCAACGATGCGGGCGGCGCGGTCGCGCGGCAGGGGTTGATCGGTGTGCCCGCGAATTGGGCGATCAGCGCGCGGCGCGCGCAGCTGGTCGGCTCGGTCGTGAGCACCGAGTGGCCCGTGTAGGGAACCACGAGCACGTGCGCGTCGGGGATCTGAGATGCGACGAACCGTGCGTTCGCCGTCGGCGTGCGCAGATCGTCGGCCCCGCTGAGGATCAAGGTCGGCACGTTGGGCAGCGAGCCCGTGGCGGTCACCGGCGCGGGTGTCGCAAACGGCCAGTCGGCGCACCCGGGCATGTCGCTGAGTTCGAGCATGTCGGTCTTGCTGAACGGGAACGTTGCGCTGGCCGGTAGCGCACCGATCGCCGCGCGTGCCTGCGCAAGGCGCTGCGCTGGGGTCACGCTCCGGTTCCACGGGAAGAGCTCCTCTTCGCAGGTCGTTGCGAAGTACAGCGGCACGTCGATGCCTTCGCCGCCGCCCCCGGGTTCCCCGCGTCCGATGAGCTGCGCGAGCGGCGCCATGTCGTGCTCGGCAGCGGCGCGTACGGCGGTCACGAATTCGGCGCGCAGGATGGGGGAGAGGTCGCCTGCGATGAGCGCGTCGAGCAGGTCCTCGGAGTTGATCGAGACCGTGTGGCCGTGCCCGTCGCCATCGATGATGCGGCCGCGCAGCGCTCCGCGCTTCATCCGCGCAAGCACGCGCGCGAGGTCCGCAAGCGGTTCGTGCGTGATGTGGGCGCACAAGTGTTGCCGGCAGAGCGAGCGCACCACGCGGGGGATCGCCGCAAAGGTCGAGCGGTTGAGCGCTTCGGGCCCGTTGGGCGGTACGACCGAGTCGAGCACGAGCGCTTCGACGTGTTCGGGATGCTCCTCGGCGTAGAGCTCCGCGACCTTGGTGCCGTACGAGGTCCCGTAGAGCACGAGCTTTTCGTAACCGCCCGCGACGCGGATCGCTTCGATGTCGGCCACCGTGTCGAGGCTCGTGTAGAACGCCCGCGACGGCCCGAGTTGCCTCCCGCACGCGGCGACGGCGGCACCGAGTGTCCGGAACCGCGCGTTCGCTTCGAATGCGTGACAGGAGAGCGGCTGCGAGGAGCCGGTGCCGCGCTGGTCGAACACGATCAGGTCGCGCGTCGCGATCACGGGCCCCAGGATTTCGGTGAATTCTTCTGTGATCGGGACGGCCGATTGGCCCGGCCCACCTGCGAGCGCGATCACGGCCGAGCGCGCCTGTCCGACGGGGGCGCGGTGACGGCGGATGACGAGCGCGACCGTGCCGGGGGTAGCGCCGCTCGGGTCGAGCGGCACAGTCAGCGAGCCGCACGCGAACTGGTTGCTCTGCCCACACGGCGCGAACGCGAGCGCCGCGTGGCTCGGTGCTGCGGCGAGACCCGCGAGTGCAACTGCAGCCGAGATGGCCGCAAAGAGCCTGGCGGCAGCCGATCGCACGCCGCGGAATCTATACGGTGTCGCAGGTGAGTGGGCGCAGTACCGTGAACGCTGGCGGGGCACCTCCTGCGATCGGTCCTTACAGCCACGCCGTGCGGGCGAGCGGGCTGCTCTTCTGCTCGGGGCAGATCGCGCTCGACGTAAGCGGAGGCGAGCTCGTCGGCGAGCGTGCCGGTGAACAGGCGCGGCGCTGTCTCGAGAATCTCGAAGCGGTGTGCGCCGCGGCCGGAACGTCGCTGGCGCGCGCTGCACGGCTGACGATCTACATGACCGACCTCGCGGCGTTCGCCGAGGTAAACGAGGCCTACGCCGCGTTCTTCGGGAGCGACCCGCCGGCGCGCGTGACGGTCGGCGTCTCCGAGTTGCCGCGCCAGGCGCTTGTCGAGATCGACGCGATCGTCCCCGACGGCGACTGAGCAGCTGCTTGCGCGCTACGCCTGCCCGCGGAGCGCGGCGCGTCTGACCTTCCCGCTTGGAGTCTTCGGCAGCTCGCTTGCGAACTCCACAACGCGGGGGTACTTGTAGGGAGCGGTCGTGTGCTTGACGTGCTCCTGTAGCTCGCGCGCGAGCTCATCGGTGGGGGCGTGGCCCTCGCGTAGCACGACGACGGCGCGCACGATCGAGCCGCGCTCCTCGTCGGGGGCCGCAACCGCCGCCGCCTCGGCGACCGCGGGGTGCGAGACGAGCGCCGACTCGACCTCGAACGGGCCGATGCGGTAACCGGCGGAGATGATCACGTCGTCCGCGCGCCCCTCGAAGTAAAGGAAGCCGTCCTCGTCGGCTAGCACGCGATCGCCCGTGTGCCATCTGCCGCGCTCGCGGCGATCGCGCACACTCCACGTGCCCGAGCGCGCGTCGCGCACCGCATCCTCGACGAGGTAGCCGAGGAAGAAGCTCGGAACACTCGCGGCGTCCACGACGAGCTCGCCGTCCTGCACCGCGACGCTCACACCCGGCAGAGGGCGGCCCATCGACCCCGCCCGCGGCGTCTCGTCCAATGGCATACCCGTAACCTGCCCGGACTCGGTCTGTCCGTACCCGTCGCGGATCCCGAGTCCGGTGACCTCCTGCCAGCTCGCGAGCACGGGCGGGTCGAGAGCCTCGCCCGCGGCGACCATGCCGCGCAGCGCCGGCAGCGGGCGCAGCGTGGCGCGCTTGGCGATCACGCGGTACTCCGTGGGCGCCATGCACAGCACGTTCACCTCCTCCGCGGCGAGCAGCTCGAGGCGCTCGGAGGGGTCGAAGCGGCCGTCGTGAAGGAGCGCGGTGGCACCGCACAGCCAGGGCGCGATCACGGCGTTGCGCGCGGACTTCGACCACCCGGAGCTCGCCGTGCACCACACGAGCTCGCCGGCTTGGGCACCGAGCCAGTATGTGGCCTGCAGTCGCTGGCCGAAGAGATAGCGCTGGCCGTGAAGGACCGCCTTCGGCTCGCCCGTGGTTCCGCTCGTGAACGTAATGAGCGCAGGGTCCTCGGGGGCGAGCTCAGCGACGGTGTCGTCCGGTTCCGCGACGAATAGCGACTCGTCCGGGACGAGCAGTACCGGGGGGGAGGGCCGTGCGGCCTCGAGCTCCGCGCGGTTTCGCTCGTCGGCGATCACGAGCGCCGGCTGCGCCACGTCAATGCGCAAGCGAAGGTCCTTCGCGCGCAGCTGCTCGTTGCAGGGCAGGACGATCGCGCCGAGACGAAAGCACGCCATCATCGCGAACACCCACTCGGGGCGATTGCCGATCAGGGTCATCACCACGTCGCCGCGCCGAACGCCGCGTCCAGTAAGTGCCGCGGCCATCCGCTGCGAGCGTTCGGCGACCTCGCCGAAGCTCCATCTCCTGTGGCTGCCGTCGCGCGCGATCTCGAGCAGCGCGTGATCGCCTGCGGGCGCCGCATCGAGCACGTCGCGAGCGAAGTTGCTCACCGCCGGTAGCGCGCCCGCGGACGATACCCCCGCCGAGTGCCGGCGCCGCTCACAGGATCATCTGCGTGCACACGAAGTTCGCAACTGGCCGGTCGGGCCCGTCCTCTTCTACGCGGTAGACGCGCACCTCCCAGACTTGCGTGCGAGAACCCGCGTGCAGCAGCTCGCCGACTCCGATCAGCTCGTCTCCGACGCGGCCGGCGCCGAGCACGTTGATCTTCAGCTCCGCCGTCGTGAAGCCGCGATCGGGCGGGAGGTTGCGCATCGTCCCCCATGCGGCGACGGTGTCCGCCAGCGCAACCCAGCTGCCTCCGTGGACGTAGCCGCCGGGGTGAAGGTGACGGCCCTCGACGCGCATGCGCCCGCGGACGGTCTCGTCGGTCAGCTCGAGCAGCTCGATCCCGAGGTCGCCTGGGAAGGTCCCCGGCAGCACCTCGGCGCTCGCTTGGACCGTGATCGAGGGGTTCTTGGCGGGCATCGCGGGGTGCAGTCTGCCAGCTTCGCTCGCGACGATCACGCGTCGGGCGGCGCGCCGCTGGCGGTATCCTCTCTGACCGAAGCGCGCAGCTAGGAAAGGATCGCGGACTCTCACGATGGCGGTAGCCACCACTCCCTATACCGAGAAGACCGACGAGCAGAAGGCCATCACGGAGATGGTGCACCAGTTCGCGGACGAGCAGATCCTCCCGAACGCCGAGCATTACGACCACGAGGACCTATTCCCCGAGCCGATCGTCGAACAGATGAAGGAGCTCGGGCTCTTCGGGGTCACGATCCCCGAGGAGTACGGGGGAATGGGCCTCGATTTGACGACCTACGCGATGATCGTCGAGGAGCTCTCGCGCGGTTGGATCTCGATCTCCGGGATCGTCAACACCCACTTCATTGGCTCCTACCTACTCATGCAGTTCGGGTCCGAGGAGCAGCGCCAGAAGTACCTGCCGCGGATGGCGACCGGCGAGATCCGCGCCGCCTTCTCGCTGTCGGAGCCCGAGCTCGGCTCGGACGTGCAAGCCATCAAGACCTCGGCGGTAAAGCAGGACGACGGCACGTGGGAGATCAACGGACAGAAGATGTGGGTCACCAACGGCCTGCTCTCGTCGCTCGTGTTCGTCCTCGTGAAGACCGATCCGCAAGCGGAGCCGCGCCACCGCGGCTTCACCTGTTTCATCGCGGAGAAGGAGCCGGGCGTCGCCGAGAACACCGGTCCGTACAAGGGCCTGAACGTGCCGCCGAAGATCCAGAAGATGGGCTACAAGGGTGTCGAGTCCACGGAGCTCGTGTTCGACGGCTATCGCTGCCCGGCGGAGAACATCCTCGGCGGAGAAGAGGCCGGGCTCAACCACGGCTTCGCACAGATGATGGACGCGCTCGAGGTGGGGCGGGTGAATGTGGCCGCGCGCGGCGTCGGGATCGCGCAGCGGGCGCTCGAGCTCGGTTTGCGCTACTCGCAGGAGCGCAAGGCGTTCGGCAAGCCGATCGCCGAGCACCAGGCGATCCAGTTCAAGCTCGCAGACATGGCGACGCAGGTCGACGCCGCACGCCTGCTGACGCTGCGGGCGGCGCGCATGAAGGACGCCGGCGAGCGCTCGGACCTCGAGGCGGGGATGGCGAAGCTGTTCGCCTCGGAGGCCGGCCGCTATTGCGTCGAGGAGTGCCTGCGGATCCACGGCGGTTACGGCTACTCCAAGGAGTACGAGGTCGAGCGGCTCTATCGCGATGCGCCGCTGCTGCTGATCGGTGAGGGCACCTCGGAGATACAGCGCATGGTGATCGGGCGCAAGCTCCTGCAGCGGTACAAAGCTTGACCTCGGGCGACGCGAAGACGCTCATCGAAACGGCGGTGAGGCGCTTCATCGAGGAAGTGCCTGCGCTCGCGACCATGAAGCTCGTCGTCGGGCTGGAGCTGCGCGGACGCGGCGACGTGCAGCAGTTCCGCGTCGAGATGCCCGAGCTGAAGGTCACCAAGGAAGTCGCCGCGGACGCGCGCGTGCAGGTGGGCATGCGGCGCGAGTTCTTCAACGTGATGGCAAACGAGGCGAAGGTCCCCGATTGGATCGAAGCGTTCACCTACGGCAAGGCGACCGCGTCGGGACCGACCCAGATCCTCAAGCTGATCGAGAACGTCGTCGAGCGAAGCGAGGAACGCCGCCGCGCGCGCCGAGCGCACAAGCACTAGCGGCTCGACCGCCGCACGCACTTAGTGGTACGTGTCGCCTAGTGGTACGTCGCGAACTGCTGCGCGAGGAACGCGAGCGACAGGATGAGAAACACGCACATCACGATCAGTGACAGGTTTTCGCGCATGACAATTCCCTCGTATCCTGCGATTCCTCGTCGCGCCGGGTGGTGACGCTCGCGCACAACGTAGCAGCCGCGCGCGCGCCCGCGGGACGGTTGCCGCCCAGCCCCCTACGCTGACGGCGCGAAGGTCGCGGAGGTCCCGATCACGTGGCCGCCGGAATCGAGCGCCTCGAGTTGGAAGTCCGCATATGCCTGCGGTACCGCGATCACGGTCTCGAAGCCGGACTTCGCAGCACTCGCGACGGGCGCCATGCGCGTCGTGCCAGACCCGGCCAGCACCCTCCAGGCGCTCACGCGCGTCGCGCCGTTCCAGCTCGCGAACACCGTCGTCTTGCCCGTGCGCTCGCGCGCGGCGCCTACGGGCGGCGAAAGCGGCAGGCCGACCCACTGCTCGAGCGTCGCTCGATACGTCAGGTCCGGCTGCGGGAATTCGGCTTCGAAGAGGAGCTTGCCCGAGCGGCTGAACTCCGAGAACCAGCGCTCCGAGCCCCAGCCGACGAAGACGTTGCGGTTCGAGAGCGGCTGCGTGTCACCCATGTATTCGGATTCGAAGCTCCCGTCGCCGGGGTACTGCGCCGCGAGCGTCGCCGTGTGCGCGTGCGTGTTGACGTTCAGGATGAGCCCGCGCGAGGGCGCCGTGGCGGGCACCGACGTACCGCCACCGGTGAGCTGGCAGCAGTGGTCGTCGAACAGCGTGACGGTCGCGCCGGGGCCGAAGGCAACGTCGTGCTGCCACTGGAATTCGGCGCCGGGGCCGAACTTGAAGCTCGAGTGCCTCCCGCCGAGGGTCCACTCGATCTGGCCCGTGTTGATGTTGACGAGGTATGCGGCCCACGTGTTACGCATCGAAACGAGGACCGTGCCGTCGCTCCCGAGGTCGATCGCGTTGACGTGGTAGGCGTCCCATGGGAAACCGTTCGTTGGCACGGTCGCGTAGGACTCGCTCAGGGGAATGTGCTTGAGCGCATCCCAGCTGCGCACGAGCTTGCCCGTCTTGAGGTCGTACTCCTGCACCGCGGCGTCGGTCATCGCACCGTTGTAGGCGCCGCCGTAGCGGGAGAGATCGAGCGGAATGTCCTTGTTCGCCGTCACCCACGCGTCGTCGCCGTCGATCACCATCGCGTGGAGCGTGAGCTTCCAGCCGTCGACTCCGCGGAGCCTCGCGACCGTCTGGTAATGCTGATTGACGACGACGTCTTCGCCGCTTTCGGTGGCACCGGTGTTCGTCACGACCCCCTGCCACCACGAGAGTGCCGGCTTGCCTTCGTAGGTCTGCAGGCTGAGGTTCGCGGCGGCGACCTGCTCGGGCACCGGCTCGAACCACACCGGTTGCAGGTTGCGGTCGAGGATCAGCGGTCCGCTCTGCCCGACGATCGGCGGTTCGTTCAGATCGTAGAAGTTCGTCGTGAAGATGTAGCCGGGCGCGAGCTGGTCGGCGTTCGTCGTGTGGTCGATGGTGAGCTTCGGGGGTGGAGTGCCGGCGCGGAGACGAACGGTAGGCGCCCTTCGTGGTGTAGGCGCCGATCGGCGCGCCACGCGAACCGGCGAAGGCGGAGTCGAGTGCGATGAAGCCGGCAAGGATTACGACGATCGTGAGCGCCCAGCGCCGAACCGCGGGGCGCAGCTCGGCGGCGGGCCTCGGGACGAAGAGGAACGTGACGACCGCCGCCGTTCCGGCCAGGCACGCGGCGATCAGGAACGCGAGGCGAAAGCCTGCGGTGAGGGAGGAAAGCGCTCCGTGACCCGCACCGATCAAATTGGTACTGCGCTGCGTTGCGACGGTAATCAGGAGCGCGAGCCCGAGTCCTCCACCGATCTGCCGCGAGGTGTTCACCAAGCCCGATGCGAGTCCGGCTTGCCCCTCCTTCGCACCCTGTGTGGCTGCGATCGTGGATGGAACGATCGACATGGCGATCCCGGCCGTCGTCAGCAGGCCGGGGATCACCACGTACACGATTGCGCTGCCGCTGGGTTCGATCCTGGTGAACAGCAACAGCCCGGCGGTCATCAGTGTCAGGCCCCCGCCGAGCACCGTGCGTACTCCGAAGCGACTCACGAGCTTGCCGGCCTGCGAGGCGACGACGAAGATCGTCAGGGTCAGCGGCAGGAACGTAAGTCCGGCGTGCAGAGGCGAGAGACCCAGCACCTCCTGCAGGTAGAGCGTGCTCAGGAACCACATCGGGAAGAGCGCCGCGCTGAACAGCACCACGATGTTATTGGCCACCTTCAGCGGCTTCGTGAGCTCTCGGATCGGAATCAGTGGCGCCGACGCCACGCGCGTCTCGATCACCGCGAACAGGCCGAGCAGCAAGAAGCCAATGATGATCGGCACCAGTGCCGAGGCCCTGCTCCAGCCTGAAAGACCCGCTTCGACGACGCCGTAGACGAGCACGAGCTGACCGACGGTCAGGGTCAGGGCGCCAGCGAGGTCGAAGCTCTGTCCCGCCGTTGCGCGGCGACGCTCCCGCACGACGATCCAGGCCACGACGGCAGCGGTGATCGCGATCGGCGGGTTGATCAGAAGCACCCAGCGCCAGCTGAGATATTCGGTGATCACTCCCCCGAGTAGCACTCCCGCGGCGCCACCGGCGCCGTTCATCGCTGCCCACAGGCCGATCGCGCGATGCAGCTTTGGCCCGGGCGGAAAGGTAGGAGATGATGATCGCCAGCGAGCATGCGGCCATGAAGGCGCCGGCGAACCCCTGCAGCCCGCGCGCGCCGATCAGCACCACGCGATCCGGTGCAGCGCCGCCCACCAGCGAGGCGACCCCGAACAGCACGAGGGACGCCACAAAGACCTTACGCTGCCCGAAGTGGTCCGCGGCGCGGCCGCCGAGGATGAGGAAGCCGGCGAACATGATCATGTACGCGTCGACCACCCACAGCAGTTCGGGCGCCGTGAAGCCGAGGTCCGCCTGCATGTGAGGCAGCGCCACGTTGACGATGCTCAGGTCGAGGATCACCATGAACTGCGCGACGCAGCAGACGGCGAGCACCCACGACGAATGCGAGCTGAGCAGGCGGCCGCGGCCGGAGGGCTTCGGGTCGGGCCCCTCGACCGGGTCGAAGCCGCTGACGGGGTCCGCGCTCAGGACCCTCGTGTCGGGGTCCTGCGACGGCGCCCTCGCCTGCGGGCCAGCGCTCGGCGTCGCCGGTCGCTCTGTGCGGTGTCCGGAAGCTTGTGCATCAGTTGCTCGGGCGCCAGGGGAGACGCGGCAATACCCTATCCGCCGCCGCGCCCGCCGCAGGCGCGCACCGCGGAGCATCCGTGCATCGTCCGTGCGGACGCTTGCTAGGCTCCGCACCCGTCCCCTCGAGCCACCCCCGGAGCCCTGCTGATGAAACGAACGCTCCTCGCCGCCCTTGCCGCTGCGCTTGCCGCAGGCGCTCTCCTTGCTGGCTGCGGCGGCAGCGAATCGAAGTCGACGAACGGCGGCACGACGACGACCACGACGACGCCGAGCCACAAGGCGGCGAACAAAGCGCCGGCGTACTGAGGGCGCGCTCACCGCGCCCCCGCTCGCGAACGCGGCTTCGTAGCTGCCGACCTGCGTGGGCGCGAGCTCCCGAGCACGTGCCCGCCGGCATTGAGTGCCTGCACCGCAACGTACCCCCACTTTTCGGGCAGTATCGCTTCGCCTTCGAAGCTGCTCGCCGGGATCGTCGCCTGCGGCTTCAGCGCCTGCGGATGCTGGCCCGCTAGCACGCGCCAGCTCGTGACTTCGCTCGCGCCGTTCCAGCTCATGTGCACGAGCGTCTCTTCGCTGGTGTTGTTGAGGTTCGCGACCACGGCTCGGCGGGTACAGCGGTCGCCCGCTCCACGGCAGCGAAAGCCGCGGTAGCTGTCCATGTCCAGCGGCAGGTGGGCGTCGAACAGCACCGCGCCATCGGGCGCGTACTCGACGATCTCGGGAATCGCACCGTAGTCCACGACGGTGTTCCCGTCGCGAGCGTCTGCGCGTTGCCCTGACTCGCAGCGAGCACCACCGGGGGAGCGTGTAGGAGGCGCTCAGATGCGCTTCGTGGGTGTTGAAGTCGAGCGCGATCCGCACCGCACGCGACTGGTGGTGCTCGGGGGGATTCGAGCCGTCGTCGAAGAACGTGATTTCGCCGTTCGGGAGCATGCGGCCGTCGTGCTGCCAGGCCGTTTCGACACCGGGGCCGAGCTTGAACGAGCTGTTGCTGCCGCCGAGTCGCCACAGCACGTTCCCGCTGCTCGCTTCCGAGCTAGTACCCGGCCCACGTGCTGCGCGCGGAGATGAAGAGGTTTCCGCTCGGGCTCGAGCTCGATCGAGTTCAGGTGAAACCAGTCCCACGGCGTCGCATTCGATGGCGCCGCGGTCTGCGAATCGGCGACGTTGACGTGGTCGAGGCTGTGCCATTCCCAGCGCACGAGCCCCGTCTTCATGTCGATCTCCTGTACCGCGGTGTCGATGATCACGCCGTTGCGCGCGCCGCCCGGCGAGGAGAGGTCGCAGCGGATCGGGTTGTATGCGGTGATGTACGCGACGCCGTGCGGCGCGATCTGGAACTCGTGGAGGTCGGCCTCGAGCCCGTTGCCGCCATGCACGCTCGCGACGGTCTGGTAGTGCGAGTTGAGGACGAGGTCTTCGCCTTGGCCGAAGCCGAGGTCGAGCACCTTGCCCTGCCAGAACGTGAGGTCGCGCTGGCCTTCGTAGCTCTGCACGCTCAGGTTCTCCGCGCTCAGGCCGTCCGTGAGCTGGTCGAACCAGACGAGGCGCCCCTGCGGGGTGTAAATGAGCGGTCCGTAGGCGCCCGGCGCCAGGGCCGTTCGTCGTCAGGATGTCGCCGGCGCTCGGGTCCTCGTCGGGCGTCGTCACGCTCAGCACCGGCGCGTGCACCCCGGGCAGCGTGCGGAAGCTCTGATACTCGCCGGCCGGTGCGGCGGGGTTCGGGAACTCGCCCGTGTCGGCTGTCGAGTAAGGCGTGTCCACGCGGAAGGCGAAGCTCACCGCCTTGCCCTGCCCCGGGCCGATCGCGGCGTGCACGGTCACCCGCTCACCGGCGTCGAATGGCGTCTTTCGGGGACGAAGCTCGCGCCGTCGCCCTGCGAGTAGGAGCGCAACTGTGCCCGCGTGTTCTCCGCTTCGCTGCCCCGACGACCGTGACTTCGTGGATCTCGCTCGCGGGCACGCCGAGGAAGCTGATCTGGGTGTGCGGGTTGGCGGTACCCGTTTCCGGGGCCGGCGAGACCGCGACGCCGACTCCGGGCAGACGGGCGCTGTGGCTCAGCGTCGCGGGCAGGCAGGCCGGGGCGGCACCGGCGGTCGAAGTGCTCGAGAACGCGCCCGGTGGCAAGCAGAACGCCCGCCAGCGCCAGCCCGCCGACGAGCGGATCGCGGTGATGGCCAGGCCGGTTTGCCCATGCTAGGCGGACGGCGCGCGGCCTGTCGCCCGCGTTACGCGACCGCGTGGGGCGCGGTCACGGGCGCTGGGCGTGGGCGCGAGCTTGTTCGCGCCGTTGGAGGCGACCTCACTCGAGCTGCCGAGGATTCCGCGCTCCTGAAGAAGCGAGAACACGGTCTCGACGGCGGGGCCAAGCTCGACCTCGGGCGTGAGCTCGAGGTCGGCGCGGCGCGGCGCCTCGTAGGGGTCGTTGATCCCCGTGAAGCCCTCCAGCTCGCCCCCGAGGGCACGCGCGTAAAGCCCCTTCGGATCGCGCTCGACGCACAGCCACAACGGAGTGTTGAGGAAGACTTCGATGAACGGCAAGCCCCTCGCGCGCGTGGTGCTCGCGAACCTGCACGCGGGTGGCTTCGTACGGGGAGACCAGGGCGACGAGCGCGACTGCGCCGGAGTCCGCAAAGAGCCGTGCGAGGTCGCCCACGCGCTGCACGTTGCGCTCGCGGTCGGCGCGGCTGAAGCCCAGGTCGGAGCAGATGCCGTGGCGCAGGTTGTCGCCGTCGAGCAAGTAGGCGTTGCACCCGTCTTCGACGAGGCGATGCTCGAGTGCCGCTCCAAGCGTCGACTTGCCCGAGGAAGGCAGCCCCGTCAACCATACCGTCGCGCCGCGCGCAGTCGAGCGCCTGCCAGCGCTCAGAACGCGAGAGCACGCCCTGCTGCCAGCACACGTTCGGGCTGCACGACGCTGTGGACCGAGCTGTAGGTCTCATCGATTGTTTGGGCGTACGGGACAGGCTGGGAGGAGGCAGTAGGGCTGTCTAGGGGAGGAGGCAGCTTGGAGCGGCAGGCTACTCGGAGCATATGTTAGCGCTGTGTTGCGATGTCGTTGCGGCCCGCCTAACACATGGGAACACTAAATGCGTAACACGGCCATCGGACGCGAGTTGCGAGGCCAACTGAATTGCAAATCGCTCGCGGCGCAGCGCGCCGGCGTCAAGCAAGCGCCGCTTCCTCGTCGTAGAGCTTCAGCACCCGCACCGTGCCGGCGGGTGCCGCGTCGAGGCACAGGCGGCAGAGCACGCACTCGTCGAGGTTGCGCTCGACGATTTCCAGCGCGCTCGAGCCGTTCTCGCGACCGCGTAGATGTCGACCGGGCAGACGTCGGCGAGCTTCGCCGCGAGCTCCGGATCCGCCGCGGCGGCGTCGTCAACTTCGACGGCGATGAACGTGCCGTCCTTACGCATATGCCGCCTCCTGCGCGCCCATCTTCGCGCGGATCATCTGCGGGATGTCCTCGATCCGCTCGGCAACCGCGATCCCCGCGCCTTCGAGGCGCTCGATCTTCTCCGCGGTCGTGTCCTCCTTGCCTTCGACGATCGTGCCCGCGTGACCGAAGCTCATTCCCGGCATCTCGTCCATGAAGCGCCCCGCCATGAACGCGACGATCGGCAGCGCCTTGCGCTGGCCGTCGCTTAGCGCCGCGTCGTGGTCACTCACCCACTGCGCGAGCTCGGCCTCCATGCGGCCCCCGGCTCGCTGTAGATGACGATCCCGCGCGTCTGCTCGTCGGCTTGGAAGAGCGGCATCAGCTCGGCGTAGGTGGAGCCGATGATCGCGTCGCCGCCGATCGAGACGGCGGTCGACTGTCCGAGCCCCGCCGCCGAGAGCGTCGAGGACATCTCCGTCGTCATGCCGCCGGAGCGCGAGATCACGCCGATCGGGCCCGGGGTGTAGGCCTGCGCGGCGTTGCGCGCAGGGCCGCCGATGCCGCCCATCTTCACCACGTCCGGGACGATCAGGCCGAGGCAGTTGGGCCCGATGATGCGCGCTCCGCGCAGCGTCGCGAGCTCGACCATCTCAGCGACGTCGCGCCGCGGGATCCGCTCGGTGACGATCACTATCAGTTTGATGCCGTTCTCGATCGCCTCGAAGACCGCGTCCCGCGTGAACGCGGGCGGAACCGTCACGACGGAGCCGTCGATCGGCGCGCCGTGGTGTGCGACCGCCTGCGCGACGGTGTCGAAGACGGGCACGCCGTGCACCTCGCGGCCCAAGCGGCCGGGGGTGACGCCGCCGACGATCTTCGCGCCCTTGCCGTAGTCAAGGCACTCGCGCGTCAGGTTCACCGCCTCGCGGCCGGTGATCCCCTGGACGATGAACGTCGTGTTCTCGTCGATCAGGATGCTCACGCGCCCACCTCGGCGGCCGCGGCCCCCCCGGAGCCGGCATCCGCGCCCTGGATCTTCTCCACGGCGCGGCGCGCGGCCTCGTTCAGCGAGACGCTGCGGTCGGCGTATTCGATCGCCGTACTTCTCGAGGATCTTGAAGCCCTCCTCCTCCCACGCGCCGGGAATCCGGAAGAAGGCGATCTTTTCCGCGGGGTCGAGGCCGAGCTCCAGGCACGCCTTGATGACCCCGCGCGCGACGATGTCGACGCGCGTGTTCGAGACGATCGACATCATCACCGCGATCCGCTCGACGCCCGGCTTGCTGAGGACGAGCTTCGCAAGGCCGCACGCTTTCGCGACTGACGGGTTGCCGCCGATCTCGCAGTAGTTCGCGGGCTTTCCGCCGTGCGCGCGCACGGCGTCGAAGAGCGTCAGCGAGCCGCCGCCCGCCCCGATTACGAGGCCGAGGTTGCCGTCGAACTCGGTGACGTTCCCGGCCACGCCGCGATGGTCGGTGGCGTCGACTTCCTCGCCGGCGAGCTCGAAGGGCGTCGGCTCGCGCGCCTGGCGGGTCTCGTGCTCGCCAACGCCGAGCTCGCGCGAGCAGTGCCTTGTGGCGCGGCCGCGCCTCGTTCTCCATCTCCATGTGCGCGTCGAGCGCGACGAACGAGCCGTCGGCGAGCCGGCCCAGCGGATTGATCTCGGCGAGCGTCATGTCGTTGCTCAGGAACACCTCCGCGAGCCGCGCAAGGATCGGCGTCAGCCGCGTCAGCTCCGATCCCGAAACGCCGGTCGCCGCGATCGCCTCCTTGGCCTGGAAGTCGGAGCGGGGAAGGATCGTCGAGATCTGGCGGCGGCCGACTTTCTGCGGCTGCTCTGCCGCAACCTGCTCGATGTCGATGCCGCCGACCGGAGAGAAGATCATCACGGGGCGCTTGCGCGTGCCGTCCCAGACGACGCCTGCGTAGTACTCCTGCTCGACCTCGGCCTTCGGGTCCACGAGCACGCCGCGCGGCATGTGCCCGCCGATCTCGAGCGCGAGGATCTCCCGCGCGTGTTGCTCGGCCTCCTCGCGGCGTGTCGGCGAACTTCACGCCGCCCGCTTTCATGCGGCCGCCGCTGAGCACCTGCGACTTGATCACGACCGGGCCGCCGATGCGTTCCGCGTCCTCACGCGCGGTCTGCGGGTCCTTCGCGAACCCGTAGTTCGTCACTGGGATGCCGGCGCGCTTGACGATCTCGCGCGCCTCGTACTCGAAGAAGCGCATCGCGGTGGGAGGTTAGTCGGTTACGCGCTCGCGGCGGCGGGCTCGCCGGCGGCGCTCGTCGCGCCGTTTGGGCTGGAGGCGAACCCGTACAGCTCCGCAAGCGCAGGTTCCTTGCGCGCGAGCATTTCCGCGAGCTTCACCATCACCTGACACTGCTTCCAGGTCGCGTCGTCCTGCATCTTGCCGTCGATCATGTGCACGCCGCGGCCATCGGGGATCGCCTCGATCACCTTCTTCGCGAACCGCACCTCCTCGGGCTCCGGTGAGAAGACGCGCTTCGCGATCGCAATCTGGTCGGGGTGCAGCGACCAGGCTCCGACGCACCCGAGCAGGAACGCGGCGCGGAACTGCGTTTCGCACCCGAGCTTGTCGCGGATGTCGCCGTAGGGGCCGTAGAAGGGCAGCGCGCCGACCGCGGTGCACGCGTCGACCATGCGCGCGATCGAGTAGTGCCACGGGTCCTGCTGATAGCTCGGGCGCGGGGCGTCCGGGTCCTTCGGATCGGGGTCGGCGATCGTGCGGTAGCCGGGGTGTCCGCCGCCGACGCGCGTGGTCTTCATGCGTCGCGAGGCGGCCAGGTCGGCGGGTCCGAAGCTCATCCCCTGGATGCGCGGGCTCGCGGCCGCGATCTCCTCGAGGTTCGCCACCCCAAGCGAGGTCTCGAGGATCGCGTGGATCAGGATCGGCCGCTTGAGGTGCGCCTTCGCCTCGAGCTGCGCGAGCAGGCGATCGACGTAGTGGATGTCCCACGCGCCCTCGACCTTGGGGATCATCATCACCTCGATGCGGTCGCCGATCTCAGAGACGATCTGCGTGATGTCGTCGAGGACCCAAGGCGACTCGAGCGCGTTGACGCGCGTCCAAAGCGCGGTGTCGCCGAGCTCCATCTCGCGCCCTACCGTGATCAAGCCCTCGCGTGCGGCCTCCTTCTTTTCCACCGGCACCGCGTCCTCGAGGTTGCCGAGCAGGATGTCCACCTCGGGCGCGATGTCGGGCACCTTCGCAACCATCTTCTCGTTCGAGAAGTCGAGAAAGTGGATCATTCGAGAGGGCTTGACCGGAATCTCGCTCAGCGGCGTCGGCGCGTCGATCGCGAGTGGCCTTTCAAAATGGCGTGGGTTGCGCAAGTCGTCGGCTCCTGACGGTTTGGCGTTCGAGACTGAACGGTATCGGCTGCGCAGGGGCGGCGGCCGTTGGGGGCGGCTGGGTCGATTCGCGGACCTGCGCGTAAGCACCTGAACGTGCCAAGAGCCGCAGCCGCATTAGAGTTCTCTGCAGAGAAGAACCTGGGGGGACAACGCAGACGTCAGCTAGGAGCCTTGAACGAACCATGAGCACACCGCCCGCTGAGACCGACCAACCGCGAGCCGTGGAGGAGCCGACGATCAACGAGCTGACCGATCAGGCAGCTCGCGAGGCCTCCGGCACGCACCCCTACGGACGCTACTTCGAGGAGTTCGAGGTGGGGGCCACGTACAAGCACTGGCCGGCCAAGACTGTGACGGAGTACGACAACCACCTCTTCTGTCTGCTGACCATGAACCACCACCCGCTGCACATCAACGACGTTTACGCGGCCGCCTCCCAGCAGGGCCGCAACGTCGTCGCGGGGCCCTATGTCTACTCGCTCGTGTTCGGCATGACCGTCTCCGACGTCTCCGGCAAGGCAATCGCGAACCTCGCGACCGAAGAGCTCAGCCACCCGAACCCTGTGTTCCACGGCGACACCCTCTACGCGGAGTCTGAGGTGCTCGAGAAGCGCGAGTCGCAGTCCAAGCCAGACCGCGGGACGGTGAAGGTGCACACGCGCGCCTACAACCAGGACGGCGTGCTGGTGGCGGAGTTCAAGCGGCTCGTGCTCGTCCCGCGCAAGTTCCCCGGCTGAGCCGGCGCGCAGCGGCCGAAGGCGGCCTCCTCGCGTCGTTCCGCGGCGCCGTGCGCGTACTCTCAAGCACGCGCAGTGTGGACATTTGGCCAGCGCCGGGATCGTTGCACTGCGCACGTGGCCAAGGCGGCGTGGCATTCGAGGGAGCGATCCGATACCCTCCAAGTGGCCACCCCGCGTGGCATTTTCCCGTTTTATGCACACCAGCGCCCCTGAAAAGCGCAGCAGCGCACCAACGAAGAGCAAGCGCCTGCTGAGCTGGGTGGAGGAGGTCGCCGCGCTCACGGAACCGCGCGACGTCCACTGGTGCGACGGTTCGCAGGCGGAGTACGAGCAGCTTTGCCGCACGCTGGTCGATGCGGGCACTTTCACGAAGCTCTCCGAGGACACCCGCCCGAACTCGTTCCTCGCACGCTCGGACCCGGGTGACGTCGCAAGGGTCGAGGACCGCACGTTCATCTGCTCGCGAACGGAGGACGAAGCGGGGCCGACGAACAACTGGCGCGATCCGGACGAGATGCGCGCGATGCTAACGGAGCTCTTCACGGGCTCGATGCAGGGCCGCACGATGTACGTCGTCCCCTATTCGATGGGCCCGCTCGGCTCCGACAAGAGCCACCTCGGCGTCCAGTGCACCGACTCGCCCTACGTTGCCGCGTCCATGCGGATCATGACCCGCATGGGCCAAGGGGCGCTCGAAGCGATCGACGAGTCCGATGCCTTCGTCCCCTGTCTGCACTCCGTGGGCGCTCCGCTCGCCGAGGGCGAGGAGGACGTGCCGTGGCCGTGCGACGGTGAGAACAAGTGGATCGTGCACTTCCCCGAGACCCGCGAAATCTGGTCCTACGGCTCGGGATACGGCGGCAACGCGCTGCTCGGCAAGAAGTGCTTCGCGTTGCGCATCGCCTCTGTGATGGCGCGCGACGAGGGCTGGCTCGCCGAGCACATGCTGATCCTCAAGCTCACCTCGCCGGAGGGAGTCGTCAAGTACGTCACCGGCGCGTTTCCGTCGGCATGCGGCAAGACGAATCTCGCGATGCTCATCCCGACGCTTCCGGGCTGGAAGGTCGAGACGATCGGCGACGACATCGCGTGGATGAAGTTCGGAGAGGACGGCCGCCTCTACGCGATCAATCCCGAGGCCGGCTTCTTCGGCGTCGCTCCGGGCACCAACGAGAAGACCAACCCGAACGCGATCGAGACGCTCAGCCACGACACGATCTTCACGAACTGCGGGCTTACCGACGAGGGGGATATCTGGTGGGAGGGGATGACGCCGGAGGCGCCGTCGCATCTCATCGACTGGCACGGCAACGACTGGACGCCGGACTCCGAGTCGCCGGCCGCGCACCCGAACGCGCGCTTCACCGTCGCCGCATCGCAGAATCCCGCCGCCGCTCCGGAGTGGCAGGATCCCGCGGGAGTCCCGATCGACGCGATTCTCTTCGGCGGCCGCCGCACCGGGGTGGTGCCGCTCGTCCGCGAAGCCTCCGGCTGGTCGCACGGGGTCTTCCTCGGGTCGATCATGTCCTCCGAGACGACCGCTGCGGCCGCGGGCCAGGTTGGCAAGCTGCGCCTTGACCCGCTCGCGATGCTTCCGTTTTGCGGCTACCACATGGCCGACTACTTCGGGCACTGGCTTCGCATCGGCGCGTCTGCGGACGCCGCGAAGCTCCCGAAGATCTTCTACGTGAACTGGTTTCGCAAGGACGCCGAGGGGCGCTTCCTATGGCCGGGTTACGGGGAGAACAGCCGTGTCCTCGAGTGGGTCTGCCGGCGCTGCGACGGCGACGCCGAGGCGACCGACACGCCGATCGGCTTCCTCCCGACGCCCGACGCACTGGACACCGAGGGGCTCGAGATCGACCCCGCGGATCTAGCGGCGCTGCTGCACTTCGATCCACAGGAGTGGCGGGCCGAGCTGCCCGCGATCCGTGAGCACTTCGCCCGCTTCGGCGACCGCCTTCCGGGCGAGCTGCGCGAGCAGCTCAAGGCGCTCGAAGAGGAGCTGGGCTAGAGCCCTAGAGGTCTTCCTGATGCCCGCCGTGAGTTTCGCTGGCGGCGGCGGGCGGGCGGGACTCCTCTGCGAGTGAGGTGATCGTCAGATCACCGCGCGAGGCCGCTTCCAAGACTTCGGTGGCCTCCTCGCCGGAGCGCGCGTAGAGCTCGACCAGCAGGTGCACGATGATCGACTCGTCGGGCTCGTGCTTGTGGAAGCGCACGTGCGTGAAGAACTCGCGCACGCCGTGTTCCCCGAATGCCGCGTAGGAGAGCGCATCGCCGGCTTCGGGACCCGAGCAGGTCTCGACCTCGTCGCCGTCCACGCGCACCGTGCATGACGCGACCCACGGAGTGCCGGCGACCATCCGCTCCCAGCGGTCTTCGACCGGCTCCACGCGCCCGTCGCGGAATCCGAGATGGGGCTGGTCGTGCATGCAGTCCATGCACTGGACGACGGCCTCCTGGAGCTCGTCGACTACCTCTGCGCGCTCGCCGCTTTGCGGGTCGATCTTGTGCACACCCTCGTAGTGCACCTGGACCTCGAGATTCTGCGACCAGCAGCGGTAGCAGCGAAGCCAGCTCTTCGCCGTGAGTTGAGGTACGGAGCCCTCCATGGGCTCATTCTAAGTGCTCGCGTGACGGCTCCGGCCGCGGCGCAGCTCGCCGCCGCCTCAGCCCGAGGCGCTCGCGGCTGCTTTGCGCGGACTCGCGGACCCGCGATGAAGGCCTAGTAGACGGGCGACGAGGACTTGGCGACGCACTTGTTGTGCCGCAAGACCTGGCCCTTCTTGCACTTCTTCGGCTTCTTGCTGTGCTTGGTGCTCTTCGCAGCGACGGCGTGGCCGGGGACGGCGCCGCTCGCTGCGCTCGCTCCCACGTACGCGCCGGGCGCGAGCACGCCGATCGTCGCCACGACGGCGACGAGCAGCGAGCGCCCCGCGACGCTACGCCTTCTCGCTTCGGCCCGCTCGCAGGTATGGAGCCCTTGCCCACCCGGTGATGTTCTGCGCATCTGGTCACCTCCTGCACGCCAATTCTTGGGCGCATCGCGATTCACAACCGGCGGATCAGGCTAACAGACCGGCTTGCGGGCCTGCGCCGCACCGCGCCTGGCCCCGAAAGCGCAACGGGGCGCCCGTAGGCGCCCCGTTGCGAGGGGGAGGGGGGAGCTTGGTGGAAAAGTTCGCTGCTTCTCGCGCGTTGTGTGCTGCGCGCAAGCCTGTGGCCGGTCCGGCCCGGCGCACGACAACAAGCTCGCTCGCGTCAACGACCCTGCTGGTGCCTCGCCTCCCGCAAATCGTGCCTCTGCATCCTCCACCTCGCCTCAATGCTCGAACCCGCCTGCGGGTCCACTGACTGACTGTACAACCCTCCGCAGACCGATGCAAGACTGCGCGCCCCCCTGAAGCCGAGCAAATTGCTCGCCTCGCGGCAGCGCTGGATCGAAGCTAGGACGTCGCGGAGGGCGCCGCAGCGCGCAGCGTCGCGTCGAAGTCGCTCTTCGGTGTGGGACCGACGCAGGGAGTGCTGGCGCCCGCCGCGCGGTAGCGCTCGACGGCGCCACGCACCGCCGCCTCGTCGCCGATTCCGGTCAGCGCGTCCAGGAAGCGGTCGGAGATCGCCGTCTGCATGCGCTCGAAGTCCCCGCCTGCGGCGTCGAAAGCGGCGATCTCCTCGCCGAAGCCCGCGCGCTCGATCATCGCGCGGTAGAACGGCAGGCTGAAGTACGTGACCAGTTCCTGCCGCAGTCCGGCGTAGGGCCCGCCGCGGTCTTCGACCAGCGCCGCGGGGATGGCGGGAACGACGTCGAAGCCCTCGATGCCGCGCCCCGCGCGTTCGCGTCCGACTTGCACCTCCGGCAGCACGACGTCGCGAATGTAGTCGGGCACGCACAGCCACAGCAGCACGCCGTCGGCGATCTCGCCTGCGAGTCGCAGCATCGCGGGCGAGAGGGCGGCGATGTAGATCGGAAGCTGAGGACGTGGGTCGAGGCCCGCGAGGTGAAAGCTCGTGCGCCACTTCTCGCCCTGCGGCGGGTCTTCGCCGCGCAGGATCGCGCGCACGATCCCGACGTACTCGCGCATCTCGTCGACGGGGCGGTCGATCGCCTGTCCGTGCCAGCCCTCGACGACCGGGCGATGCGAAACGCCGAGCCCGAGCGTGAGGCGCCCGCCCGAGAGCTCGTCGATCGTCGCGGCGGTCTGCGCCATCGTCGCGGGCGTGCGCGTGTAGATCGGCACCACGCCCGTGCCCACACGGATTCGGCTCGTCGCGAGCCCGTACGCCGTCAGGACCGTCAGCGACTCTCGGGCCGCGATGTGCGTGACGAAGACCGAGCTAAAGCCGAGCGACTCGGCGAGCGTCACCTGCTCGATCGCGCGCTCGAGCGAGCGCGAGGGCGAGATGAAGCAGCCCGTGCCCATAGACCGCAGCATATGGCCCTCGCGAGGAGCGCGCGCTCGCGGCGCCCGGGCGCGCTTCAGGCCAGGGACGCAGCGCGCTGTTCGAGCAGCTCGACGAGCTCGCTCACGCCTAGGCCGGGGTCCTGCTCCTCGAGGATGCTCGCGACGGTGCGCCGTCCGCCCAGCGCCCTCACCCCGCGCTCGCCGTGCTCGATCGCGAAATCCGTGAGCGCGCCCGCGCGCCGCGCCCTCAGGCGGCGCGCGATCAGCGCCGCCTGACCGTCGGCGTTGAGCGCCTGCCAGCGAGCTCCGAGTTGCCCTGTGAGCTCGTCCACGCCCTGCGGGGGCGCAAGCGAGGAGACGAGCACGACTCCGGAAAGCGACGGCTCGTCCGCATTGGGGCTCCCCAACGAGCGCAGCGCCGCCGTGAGCTCGCGGGCGGTGCGTTGCGCGATCTGGCCGAGGTCGGCCTTCGTGACAACGAGGATCTCGGGGATCTCCATGATGCCCGCCTTCAGGAACTGCAGGACGTCCCCGCCGCCCGGCTGGACGACCACCACGACCGTGTCGGCGACCTCGGCGATCTCGGTCTCCGCTTGTCCGACGCCCACCGTCTCGACGATCACGACGTCGAACGCCGCCGCAAGCGCTTCCGCGGCGGCGCGCGTCCCGCGCGCCAACCCGCCGTGGCGCGTGCCCGCCG
This sequence comes from uncultured bacterium, assembly GCA_963768005.1. Classification (GTDB taxonomy): domain Bacteria; phylum Actinomycetota; class Thermoleophilia; order Solirubrobacterales; family Solirubrobacteraceae; genus Palsa-744. Next base: position 238,771 of record CAVYGD010000002.1, on the reverse strand, counting down.
CGCTCGAGCGAATGAAGACCGCCGGATCGGGCTTCTCGAGCTGGATTCGCACCCTGTCGCCGAGGAGCGCGCCTCCGGAACGACGCGAGCTCGGGTCGACCGCGACAACCGCCTCCGAGGAGACCGGCTGGTCGGGTTGCTCGGCTGATCCGTAGCCATAGGCGCGCAGCTGGCGCACGAGCGCTGCGAGCAGCGTCGACTTCCCAGCTCCCGGCGGGCCGGTGACGCCGATGATGTGGCCGCGCGGCTCAGCGCCGAGTGCGCGCGGTGGAGACCTCGCGCAGCAACGCAGCCGCCTGCTCGCGGTCCGACGGGGAGTTGCTTTCGAGCAGGTTCATCGTCGCGGGCGCTGCGCTCACGTCGCCTTCGCGCAGCCGCCTACCGACCTCGACGCCATCCGCGATCCGCGTTGGCCGCCGCCTGGCGTTCGTCGGCGCGTCCGCGCCGCTCACGCGCGCGATGCTGGGCTCTCGAGCGGCGCGGAGCCGCCGTTTGCGTTGCGCGTCGCGCCGCCACCCGCGATCTCGCTGCCCTCGCGTCCGTTCGCGCTTGCGCCGCCGTTGGCGGCCTGTGCGACGAGGCCGACGACCTCCCGCATGATGCGCGTGATGTCGAAGTCCTTTGGCGTGTACACCGCCGCAACGCCCGCTTCCCTGAGGGGGGCGACGTCGCGCTCAGGGATGATCCCGCCGACCACCACGGGGACCTTCACGCCGGCGTCGCGCAGCGCACCGATGACCGCCGGGATCAGCTCGCGGTGCGATCCCGAGAGGATCGAAAGGCCGATCACGTGGACGCCCTCCTGCAGCGCGGAGTCCGCGATCTGTGTAGGCGTGAGGCGAATGCCTTCGTAGACGACATCGAGTCCGGCGTCGCGCGCGCTGACCGCGATCTGCTCGGCGCCATTGGAATGACCGTCGAGCCCGGGTTTGCCGACGAGGATCTTCGGCCTGCGGCCCAGCCGCTCGCCGAGTCGATCGACCTCCTCGCGAAGCTCGTTGAGCTCCTGCGCGAGCGCTGCCCTCCCGGCTCCGTCGTGCTCGTCGCGCTTGCCGTTCGATGCCGGCGCTTCGGCGATGCCGGTGGGCGCGCGGTAGGAGCCGAAGACGCCGCGCAGCGTCGCCGCCCACTCACCCGTGGTCGCACCCGCCCGCGCGGCCTCGATCGTCGGCACCATGAGGTTCTCGCTCGAGCGCTCGTCGGCCGCGACCCGTGCCAGTGCCTCGAGCGCTCGCTCCACCGCCGCCTCGTCGCGCTGCTCTCGCCAGCGGCGCACCTCCTCGATCTGCTGCGCCTCCAGCGCCGGATCGACGACGAGGATCCCGCCGTCGGCGCCCTCTGTGAGCGGCGAGGCCTCGCTCTCGGTGAAGCGGTTCTGTCCGACGACGACCTGCTCACCGGCCTCGATCCGCCGCACGCGCTCGCTGTTGGAGTCCACGAGCCCTGCCTTCATGTACGGGACCGCCTCGACCGCACCGCCGTGCTCGGCGATCACTGCCATCTCGGCGCGAGCGCCCTCGAGCAGCTCGGCGACGAGCCCGTCCATGACCTTTGAGCCCTCGAAGATGTCTGGGTAATCGAGGATGTCGGTCTCGTAGGCGAGTACCTGCTGGATGCGAAGCGACCACTGCTGGTCCCACGGGCGTGGGAGACCGAGGGCCTCATTCCACGCCGGCAGCTGGATCGCGCGCGCACGCGCGTTGCGCCCGAGTGTGACGGCGAGCGACTCGAGCACGATCCGCTGCAGGTTGTTCTCAGGCTGGATCTCCGTAAGACCGAGCGAGTTGACCTGTACGCCGTAGCGGAAGCGCAGCAGCCGCGCGTCCTTCACGCCGTAGCGCTCGCGGCCGAGCTGCTCCCAGAGGATCCCCATCGCGCGCAGCTTCGCGTGCTCCTCGACGAAGCGAAGGCCCGCGTTCACGAAGAACGAGATGCGACCGAAGACGGCGCCCATGCGCTCCTCGTCGGCACCGCCCGGAAGCCCTTCCAGGCGCTCGCGCACCGCGTCGAGCACCGCGATCGCATTGCTCATCGCATAGGCGATCTCCTGGACCGGCGTCGCTCCCGCCTCCTGGAGGTGATACGAGCAGATGTTGATCGGGTTCCACTTCGGCACGTGCGTCACGGTGTAGGCGATCGTGTCCGCGGTGAGGCGCATCGAGGGGCCGGGGGGGAAGGCATACGTGCCGCGCGCGAGGAACTCCTTGATGATGTCGTTCTGCGTCGTGCCTTGGAGCTGCTCCTCGGGCACGCCCTGTTCCTCGGCTGTGACGATGTAGAGCGCGAGCAGCCACGCCGCGGTTGCGTTGATCGTCATCGACGTGTTCATCTCCGCGAGCGGGATGCCGTCCATCAGCGTCGCCATGTCGCCACGGTGCGAGATCGAGACGCCGACCTTCCCGACCTCGCCGCGCGCGAGCTCGTCGTCGGGGTCATAGCCGGTCTGCGTGGGCAGGTCGAACGCGACCGAGAGCCCCGTTTGGCCCTTTTCGAGGTTGCGCCGGTAGAGCTCGTTGGACGCCTTCGCGGTCGTGTGGCCGGCGTAGGTGCGCATCACCCAAGGCCGGTCGCGCTCGGGCAAGCGCGGAGAGCCGTCGCTGGTCATGAGCTAATTGTACGGTCCGTCACAGGCTGCGCAGCTCACGGCTAGTCTTCAAAGCGGTGACCGAGACGCTCGAGCAGCCTCGCACTGTCGATCCCAGCGGGGGGTTGGGAGGGGCCTGGCGCGTGATCGTCCGCAACGACAACCACAACACGTTCGAGCATGTCGCACGCACGCTCGCGCGCTTTATCCCCGGGATTTCGGTTGCGCGCGGCTTCGAGCTAGCGAACCTCATTCACTCCAGCGGGCAGGCGATCGTCTTCAGCGGCGTGAAGGAGATCGCCGAGCTCTACTGGGAGCAGCTCAAGAGCGCGGGGCTCACGATGGCGCCGCTCGAGCAGGGCTAGCCGGCGGCGGCGCTCAGCCGACCTCGCCGGACACGGCGCCGTTGCCGTGGCCGTTGCGCTCGCCCGGCGAGTGCCTCCTCGTGCAGGCGGCTCCTCGATCCCGCCCACCGCAGTGCGTTCCCACGAGCCGTAGAGCACGGGCACCTGATACCACCCCGAGTGGCGCGTGCGGAACTCGATCATGTCCGGCCCTTCCCAATAGCGCTCCCAATCGAGATGGTCGCTGAACGTCACGAACTGCTGGAAGCGGTAGCGGTCGTCGTTGGAGCGGTAGACGGCGTAGGAGGTCGCCCCGTAGCGCAGCGAGGCGGCCGTGGCCTTGTTCAGCGCGGTCTCGAAGGCGTCGGCGCGGAAGCCCGTCGCGTACCACGGGATGACGATCGTCTCGCTCATCAGGCTCCGACTTCGGCGTGTATCGCCCCGGGTCCGTCGGCAGTCTTACCGAGCCCCTCGGACGTCGGCGCCGACAAGGATCGCGATCTTTCCGAGGTGCTTGTTTTCGAGCATCAGTTGGTGCGCCTCGGCGACTCCGTCGAAGCCGCATCGTCCGCCATAGGACGGGGCGGATCTGACCGGACTCGATGAGTTCATTCGCCTTCGTGCACTCGTACGCGTTCGCGAAGTGCGACCCCAGAATCTCCTTCTGCTTCATCCACAGGTAACGGACGTCGAAGTCGAGGTTGAAGCCGGTTGTGGCGGCGCAGATCACGACCTTGCCGAACGGCTTGACGACGAACACCGAGGTCGGGAAGGTCGCCTGCCCGACGTGCTCGAAGACAATGTCGGGCGCGTCGCCGAGGAGCTCGCGCACGCGCTTTGAGAATTCGCGCGAGACCGCGAAGCGCGCCTTCTCCTCGTCCTCGCTCTCTCCGCCGCGCCGCATCATGCCCGCGAAGTCGCTGCGATTGATGAAGTCGACCGCGCCGAGGCGCTTGACCAGCTCGCCCTTCTCGGGAGACGAGACCACCCCGACCGACCGCGCGCCGGCGGCCGCGCAGAGCTGCGTCGCGAACACCCCGAGGCCGCCCGCGGCGCCCCAGATCAGCACCCGCGCCCCCGCCTGCAGCTTGCAGCGAGTTATGAGCATGCGGTAAGCGGTGAAGTACACGAGTCCGTACGAGGCCGACTCCTCCCATGTGAGCGCGGGTGGCTTCGGCAGCAGCTGCTGCGCCTGGACCTTCGTGAACTGCGCGAACGAGCCCCACGTCGTCTCGTAGCCCCAGATGCGCTGCGAGGGGGCCGCCATCGGGTCGAGGCCGTGGACCTCGGGGTCCTCGTAGGAGGCCTGGTTGCAGTGCACGACCACCTCGTCGCCGGGCTTCCAGCGGGTCACGCCGACGCCGACCTTCCAGACGATCCCGGAGGCATCGGAGCCTCCGATGTGGTGTCCGTACTCGGGATGGTCGCCGTAGCGCATCACCGAGACGGGCTTGCCGAGTGCCGCCCAGACGTTGTTGTAGTTGACGCCCGCGGCCATCACGCGCACGATCACCTCGAAGGCGCCCGGCTCCGGCACTTCGATCTCCTCGAGCAGGAAGGCGTCCTTGGGCTCGCCGAAGCGCTCCTCGCGGATCACCCATGCCGCCATCTTCTTCGGCAGCTCGCCGGGTTCTACCAGGACCTCTGATATCTGCTCGACGTCGATTGCCACGACGCGCAATCTAGCGGCTCAGCCGGTGAACGGCAGCGCCACCACCTCGGCGCGCGCGCCGCTCTCACCGACGCTCACGCTCGCCCCCGGCTCCGCCTCGCGGCGGATCAACGCGAGCGCGATCGGCCCGAACGCGGGGGAGATGACGGAGCTCCCGAGCACGCCCACGGAACGCTCTGCGAGCCGGATCTCGGCGCCGGTCGGGGCCGTCGTGGAGAGCCGCAGGCCACGCAGGTGTCGGTTCGGCTTGCCCCTGTAATGGAGCCGCGCGACGGTCTCCTGGCCGACATAGCAGCCCTTCGTGAAGCTCACCGCACGGTCATTGAGCCCCGCCTCCTGCGGGATCGTGCTCTCGTCGATGTCGATGCCGTAGCGCGGCGTACCGCGCTCCACGCGCACGATCTCAGCAACCGCCTCGGCGACCGCATTGGCGCCCGCATCAAGCAGCGCCTGCCACACGGCGTCGCGGGCGGAGGCATCCATCAGGACGTCGACGCCATTTGCTTCCGCGGCCACGATGCGCAGCTGCGCCCCGGCGATCGCACCCTCACGGTGCGCGTGCTCGGCTTCCGGGAGCTCGTCGGCGCGCAGGCTCGCGGCGGACGCCGCGACGGCCCGCGCACGCGGGCCGATCAGCGAGAGGAGCGCGCACTCGAGCGTGCGCTTGTGCAGCGCGACCTCGTAGCCGACCTTGTAGCGGCGAATCATGTCGAAGAGCGGCTGCAGCGCGGCGCGCTCGGTATCGAGCAGGAGTTCCGGGGTAGCGCCCTCGCCGACCGCGAGCACTCGCAGGTCGCCGAGCATCTTGCCCTTGTGCGTGAGGAATGCCGCGTAACGGCCTTCGCCCGGCGCGATCCCCTCGAGCTCGTTGGTGACCTGACCGTTTAGGAACTCGACCGCGCCCGTCCCGGTGAGCGCGAGCTTGCCGCGCTCGGAGCGGTCGACGAGGCCGCAGCCGTTGGCGAGTGCCTCGTAGCCCGCGAGCTCGCCGCTCGCGGTTTGCGTCGCGCTGTCGAGCGTGGCGGCCACCGTTCGAGCTTAGCCTCGCCGCCGCACTCCGGCTACGGCCGCATCCAGCGGGGTGCTCGGTACTCTCTACGCCATGCCGCTCGCCGAGGAGTTCCAGGCCGTCGTCGACTCCCTTCCCGACGACTGGACCGACCTCGAGTTCGACCTGCGGATCGCCGACGAGTCGCGCTACGTCGACGCGGCGAGCTATCTCGTGACGTGCAACGCGCAGCCTTACTCGCGCCACGACTGGCACTGGCACCTGCTCGTGGCGCATCGCTTCGGTCACGCGGCCTCGGCTCCAGCGGTTCACTGCGCGCTGCGCCTGCTCGACGAAGCCGGGATCGAGGGCGAGCTCGTGCTGCGCGACGTCCGTGCCGGGCGTGTCGAGGAGACGCAGATGTGGGGACGGCCGCAATCGGTTCGCGACGAGATCGCGCGGGTTCGAGCGCAATGAGCTGTCTTCGAGCACACTGATGGTGCAGCCGGCGCCACGGGGGCGAAACCCCTTCGACATGAGTGGCGTCGAGCGTGACGGCAGCGGCGTCGCGCACTACGTGGATCACCCGCCGTCGTTGGTGCACATGCTCCGTACGAGCGTCGAGCGCGACCCAACGGCGGTGGCAGCCGTCGAAGTGGGCGGCGGGAGCCTCGCCTACGAGGAGCTCTGGGACCGCTCCGCGCGTGTCGCGGGCGGCCTACGCGCCGAAGGGGTGGGACGCGGCGATCGCGTCGCGATCCGCCTGTCAAACGGCCTCGACTGGGTGCTCGCCTTCTTCGGCGCGCAGCTTGCGGGCGCCGTCGTCGTCCCCGTCAACACGCGCTTCACCGACCAGGAGGCGGAGTACGTGATCGAGGACTCCGAATGCAAGTACGTGTTCGCGCCGGGGAGCACGCTGCCGGACGGCGCGCCGGTCGTCGACGAGGAGCTCGGCGGCGAGGATCTCGCGGCGATCTTCTACACGAGCGGCACGACCGGCTTCCCGAAGGGCGCGATGACCTCGCACGAGAACTTCCTAACCAACAGCGAGAACGCCGTCCGCGTGTTGCAGCTTCCGCGCGCCGAGCTTCGCGGCGTCTCGAGCCTCATCCAGGTCCCGCTCTTTCACGTCACCGGCTGTAACAGCCAGCTCATCCCGCTGCTCGACGTCGGCGGCCGCGTCGAGATCCTCACGAACCCGCTAGACGTCGACGGCTTCTTCACCGCGGTCAACGAGCACGGCGTCAACCACATCGTCTCGGTGCCGGCGATCTACTACGCGCTCATCCATCACCCACGCTTCGCCGAGCTCGACGTGAGCCGCGTCAACTGGACCTCCTACGGCGGCGCACCGATCGCGGAGGAGCTCGTTCGCGAAATCCAGCGGGCCTTCCCGTATGCGCGCGTGGGCAACGGCTTCGGGCTGACGGAGAGCTCCTCGCTTGCGAGCTTCCTGCCGCACGAGGAGGCTGCGCAGCACGCCGACTCGGTGGGCTTCGCGATGCCGGTCGTCGACTTCGCGATCGCCGACCCCGACGAGGAGAGCCGCGTCGGCGAACTCCTGATCCGCGGCGCAAACGTCGTCCAGGGCTACTGGAACAAGCCCGCGGAGACCGCGGAGACGTTCGTTGAGGGATGGCTCCACACAGGCGACGTGGGCCGGATCGACCCAGACGGGCTCCTCTACATCGTCGATCGCGCGAAGGACATGATCAATCGCGGTGGCGAGAACGTCTACTCGCTCGAAGTCGAGAACGCGCTCGTCGGCGCTCCAGGTGTCGGTGAGGTCGCAGTCCTCGGCGTCCCCGACACGATGATGGGGGAGAAGGTGGGGGCGGTGATCGTGCCCGCGGCCGGCGCGCAGGTGGACGTCGACGCGGTCGTCTCCTACGGACGCGAGCACCTGGCCGACTTCAAGGTACCCCAGTACGTCGCGATTCGCGAGGAGCCGCTGCCGCGCAACCCAAGCGGCAAGGTGCTCAAAACGAAGCTTCGCGATGAGACGGACTGGGGAGCGCCGCTGCGGTGAGCGAGGTCCAGACCGTCGAGGGTCCGCTCGACGCGGCCGAGCTCGGTGTGACGCTCGTGCACGAGCACGTGCGCTTCCGCGACGAGGCGGTTGCCGCGCAGTGGCCCGGGCGCTACGACGAGCAGGCGGAGCTGGACGCCGCGCTGACCGCGGTCGGCGACGCGAAGACGCGCGGCGTGCAGACAATCATCGACCCGGCGGCGATGTTCGCCGGTCGCGACGTCCACTTCATGCGCGCGGTCGCCGAGCGCACCGGCGTGCGGATCGTCCCGTGCACGGGGATCTACAGCTACGACTACCTGCCGCACTACTTCGCCAACCGCGACGCCGACGTGATGGCCGAGCACTTCGTCGAAGACCTCGAGCGCGGCATCCAGGGCACGGGCGTGCGCGCCGCCTTCCTCAAATGCGCGGCCGACGCGGCTGGGGTGACGGAGAACATCGAGAAGATCCATCGCGCCGTCGCGCGCGCGAGCGTGCAGTGCGGCGCGCCGATCATGGCGCATTCGATGCCGGCTGTTGGGACGGGGCCGCGCCAGCTCGAGATCTTCGTGGAGGAGGGTGTGAACCTCTCGCGCGTGCAGCTCGCGCACTGCGGCGATACCGACGACGTGGGGTACATAGAGAGCCTGCTCGAGCAGGGCGTCTACGTGGGTCTCGACCGCTATGGGCTCGAGATGTTCCTGCCGATCGAGCGGCGCAATGCGACCGCCGCCGAGCTCCTGCGGCGCGGCCACGCCGAGCGCATCATGATCTCGCAGGACTTCTGCGCCACGATCGATTGGTTCCCGCGCGAGGCGGGGGAGATGCTCGTCGCACAGGGCGCGATCCGCAACTGGTCGATGACGCTTGTCTTCGACGAGGTCGTGCCGGCGCTGCGCGCCGAGGGCGTGCTCGACGACGCGGTCTTCCAGACGATCTTCGTCGAGAACACTCGCCGCTGGCTCGCGGGCGACTAGCCGCCGATCGCCGCGTCCCCGGCGCTCGCGGCGCGTGCGTCCTCGCCGACCGCGACGGTGCCGATCCCGTCGCCGTGCGCGGCGTCCGCGCTGAGCGGGATGAGCGCCGCATTGGCGATCCGAGGCGGCGGCTCGTCCGCGGGCAGCAGCTCCATCAGCGCGAGCCGGATCACGACGCCGTGACAGACGACGAGCGCGGGCGCGGGCCCGCGCCCGATCTCGTCGATCGCCGCGTGCACGCGCGTCGCCTGGTCGGCAAACGACTCGCCCTCGGGAAAGGCGAACGTCTCCTCGAGCGCCGCGAACCGCGCGAACTCCTCCGGCGCCTCCGCCTGCACCTCGGCGAAAGTGCGATCGGTCCATGCGCCGGCGTCGGTCTCCACGAGTCGCTCGTCCTCGCGTGGCGCGAGGCCGATGCGCGCGGCGATCGCGTCCGCCGTTTCGCGTGCGCGTAGCAGCGGGCTACACCAGAGGATCGCGAAGTCATACGCGGCGGCCTTCTCGGCCAGCTCGCGAGCCTGCGCCCTGCCGACCTCGTCGAGGGGCACCGGCAGACGCCCCTGGAAGCGGCGTTCGTGGTTGTACGCCGTCCGGCCGTGGCGGGCCATGTAGATCGCGGTCTCAGCCATTCGCTTGCACGAAGCTCGGGTCGAAGATGCTGTTGACGTCAGGCGGGCGTGCGACGATCCCGAAGCGCGCCTCCCACGCGGCCCACCGGCGCAGCGCGGGCATGTTGAGTTCGCCGTAGCGGCCGCCGGGCCGCACGAAGGAGTCGTGCAGCACAGCGAGCTGTTCGAGTAGGGCGTTGCGGTCGAGGCCCGGCACCTCCGCCGCCATCTCGCTCGCGCTCGCGCGCGGTTCGCGCAGCGTCACTTCGTAGCCGCGCACGATTGCGGCCACGACCTTGCGCACGAACGCGGCGTGATGCTCCACCTCTTCGCGGGTCGTGCAGAGCACGAGCTCGGGATAGGCGGGAGCCCCGTAGTCATCGACCCGAAACTCGCGGGTCGCCGGACGCGCTCGCGTGAGCGCGACTCCCTCGACGTCCCAGAAGGCGGTGACCGCGCTGACGCGGTTCGCGAGCATGCTCGGGACGGCCTGGAAGCCGATGTTGACGCGCCGCACCCGCTTTGGATTCCCGCCGGCACCCGAGACGACCGAGTTGAGCACGGCTTCGTCACTGGGGTCTCCCGTGACGCCCACCGTCTTGCCTTCGAGCGCCCGCGGATCCGGGATATCCGGCTGGGCGATGACGGCTGCGAGCGGTCGTTGCAGCAGCGCGAGCACGCCCACGAGATGTGCTCCGCCGGCGTCGGCGATCGCGAGGTCGTGGATGTCGAGGATCGCGAAGTCGATGCGCCCGGCGGCGAGCAGCTTGATGGCGTCGGTCGACGCCGAGGGCTGCTGCACATTCAGGCGCACACCCTCGGCACGGTCGAAGCCGCGACGGACAGCGCTGTAGATGCCGGCGTGCACGCCGTTCGGCGTGAAATCGAGCATCAGCGTCGCGCTCGGGGGCCCGCCGCCCGAGCCGCACCCGCCGAGCAGCGCCGCCGCGAGCAGCGTCGCGCCCACGACGCGCGAGCGCATGCGGCCGCGCCGGCGACTCAGAGCTTGGACACGTGGCACGCGCGGCAGTCAAGCACAGCTTGCACCGCGCGCGCTCAGGCGGAGACCGGCGTGAGACCGGCGCGCAGGATCACGTTCGGCTCCGTCCCGCGCTCGAGCACCGCCACGGCGTCGCCCACCCGCACCACGAGCCCCGGCTCGTAGACGTGGTTGAGGTTCTGCGCGAAGAACACTCCCGTGTTCGAATCGTCGTGCGCATTGACGCCCTTTCGCGTGCGCAGCGCGAGGCGCACCGCCTTGCCCGTGACCGCAGTCGCCTGGTCTACGTCGGGGATCACGCACCTGTCACACGCTTTGACGACGAACGCCGTCATGGGGCCGATGCGGACTCGCCACCAGAAGTCCTCGTCGTACGCGGCGAGGCCGTCTCCGGCGACGACGACGTTCGGCCGAAAGCGGTCCATCGGCACGGGCTCGGCCATCTCGCTGTTGAGCTGCGCGAGCGAGGGCTCCGTCGCGAGGAGCATCGAGTTGCCGTCGGCGAAGCCCACGAGATTGGACGCCCCGCGCTCGTGGTAGCGCTCTTTGATGTAACGCGGAAGGTCCTCGCGAATGCGCAGCAGACGGTAACGACGATTGCTTTTGTGGGCGGGGAGGAAGGTGGTAAACCACTGATTCAGCTCCTCGCCGACAAACTGACCTGTGACGGTGCGGCCGTGTACCGTCGCGCTCAGCAGCTCGCGATCGTCGGGAGCGACGTCGAGCGGCACCGAGATGTCCTCCATTCCCGGTGCCGCCAGCGTAATCGTGCGCTCGCCGAGCGTTGGGACAACGAGCGCGAGCTCTGGAACCTTCCGCTGCGAGACGAAGTCGTTGTCATCGTCCACCAGCATGAAGTCGCGGTCGAGCTCGAGGCCGCGCGGAGTGACACGTGCTTCCTGCAACGAGATGCCCGCGCACGACTTCACCGGATAGGTGAAGAGGCCTGTGACTTCTATCTCGCACGCGGGCGCTCTCGCCGAACTCGTCACTCGCCCGGATCGTGTGACATTGTCATCATTTGCGCCACGCCGGCCGGTGCGGGCGCCGGTTGTTGCGGATGCGCGAGCGGCGTGCTCGGAACGTGGGGGTGCGGGAGGTGATGCTCGTGTTCCTCCTCGCTGACCGCGATGTCGTGTGCCGAGGCCGCGAGCGCCCGTTCGAGATCGCGCTGGATCGCGGGCAGCGCTGCGGGCTGAGTGCGGTGCATGCGATAGAGCTGTGCGCCGCCGAGCAACATGTACCCCAGGAAGATATAGGGGAAGAGGTTGATGGGGGATGGCGGCGCGGGGTAGAAGCTGCCGATCGTCGGCACCAGCAGGCATACGCATGCCGCGACCGCGACCGCGATGTGGCGGCGACGGAGCTCGCCGATCTTGCGCAGGTAGAAGGGCGCGGCCACGCTGATCATGTAGTACGCGAACAGGAACCCGAACGCAGCGAGCGTCCCGGCGTCACCGAAGATCGTCAGCGGGCTCGTGCCGGTGGCGTTGAACACGATCGCTACGACGAGGATGAGGACGCCGTAGGTGGCGAGCGCGACGTGCGGCGTCATGTTCCGCTGGTGGACCGAATGCAGCCGGCGCGGCAGGAAGCCGTGCCCGCCGAGCGGGAAGATGATGCGCGCGCCGGCATTCAGGCACGAGAGCGAGAGCGAGAAGAAGCTCACCATCGCACCGAGGGCGATCGGCACGTGGAAGAAGCTGACGTTGTACGCGGTCGCGATGTTCGTGAGCGGCGTCGACAGCGAGCTCAGCGAGACGCCCATTTGCTTCGTTGCGAAGACCTCGACGTAGCTCATGAAGACCATGAAGGCGCCGGTGATCAGGAGGCTCCACTTGACCGCGCGGGGCACGTTGCGAAGCGGGTTCTTCGCCTCGCTGCCGAGCGCCGTCGCGCTCTCGAAGCCGACGAGGCTGAAGATGCAGATGACGATCGCGAAGTCCATGCCCTTGAAGCTCGCGCCCTGCAGCTTGAGCTGCTGGGTGTCGACGGAGAAGCCGTGCTTGAAGAGCACGACGAATGCGAGCGCGAGGATGAAGGTCACGGAGAGCGACTCGAGCGCGAGCGTGAGCAGCGAGGAAACGCGAATGTCCTTCCAGGCGACCGTCAGGCAAACTGCACCGCTGATCGCAAAGAGGAAATACGGGTTCACAGTGCCGTGCACGCCGATCCCGGTGAGGAATTCCTGCGCGAAGATCGCAAACCCCGCGAGCCCTGCCGTCGCGATCCCCCAGTAGGCCCAGACGAGAGACCATCCGGAGAGCACCCCAGACGCCGCTCCGAGGCCCCGCGCCGTGTACGCATACATCGATCCGGCGGTGGCGGATCGTCGTGCGAACTGGTTGAGGCCGAAGACGACGAACAGCAGCATGATTGTGCCGAACAGGTACGCCGCCCAGGTGCCCTGGCCGGCGTCGGCGTACGCGAGCGCGATGATGAGCACCGCGGTCATCGTCGGAGAGATGAGTGCGACTGATTGCGCTAGCAACGGCGGGAAGCCGAGCGCGTGTGGCCGCAGGCGAGGCCCACTCGACTTCGTGTCAGACTGGCTAGCGGTACTGGTAGGGCGATTGGCAGCGGTGCTGATGCTCATACGGATAGACCCCCTTGTCGGCGCATGTGTGAAAGCGCGCCGAAAGTTAGAAGTGCGCAGCGTTCGCTTCTATGGCCCGGTGGCCAAGATCGCGCGCATAGCGATTGGACAGGCTGCCGTGGCCAGTTGGCCAAGCAGTGACGGTTTCACACTGACAGCGGTCCAGTGGGTGACAGTTGCTGCAAGCTCTCACCGCTCTGCCAGGCTGCCACGTCGTCGGGCGATCTGTCGATGCTCACACTTTCGCGGCGTTCACATCGGGGCGCTCGCTCGGAGGTGCGACCAGTTCGAGGCCGTCGCCAAGGATAAGTGTGAGCTCGCGCACAGAGCCGACGTCGACGCACGTCGGCGCGCGCGGGTAAGCGCGACGCGTCGTTGCTGGCGGCCGGAGAGCTTGTCCGGATGGCGGTCTTCGAGGCCGGCGAGCCCGCGGTGCCGATCGCCGGCATGCACGCGTGTTTCTTGGTTCGCCCGTTCGAGGCCGGCGATGAGCGTGAGCGTGAGCACACGGGCTGCCGCGGAGCGCCTGCTCGCGCGCGGTAGACTCGGGCCGATGCGCCGGCGCGTCACCTACTCGCGCAACCTGACGCTTTCTCTCTCGCGTACGTGTCAGTGCTACTGCAAGTACTGCGCGTTCGCGACGCGACGCGCGCACCTGTACGCGCCGGAGGAGGTGCTCGCGCAGATCGACGGCGCCGCGCGACGAAGCGTGAAGGAGCTGCTCGTGCTGACGGGCGAGCGCCCGGAGGTCAACGAGGAGGTGCGCGCGCGGCTCGCGACGTACGGGCACGAGGACTTCACGGCTTACGTCGTGTGGGTGTGCGAGCGCGCGCTCGAGCGCGGGCTGCTTCCGCACACGAACCTCGGGGTGCTCTCGCGGGCCGACCTCTCGCGCTTGCGCGAGGTGAGCGCCTCGCAGGGCTTGATGCTCGAGTCGGTCTCCGAGCGCCTCATGGAGACGGTCCACGCGGGGTCGCCGACGAAGCACCCGCGTGCGCGGCTGGAGACGATCGAGGCCGCGGGAGAGCTGAAGATCCCGTTCACGTCAGGGATCCTCGTGGGGATCGGCGAGAACGAGGAGGAGCGGATCGCGTCGCTGGAGGCGCTCGCCGCGGTGCACGAGCGATACGGGCATTTGCAGGAGGTGATCCTCCAGAACTTCGTCCCGCACCCCCGCTACTACGGCCGCGAGGTGGCGGAGATCGCCGATGGGGCTGCGCGCGCGTACTGGCGCACGGGCATCGCCGAGATCGGGCCTCCGATCGAGCCGCCGGAGTGGGCATGCACGGTGACGATCGAGGACATGCGGCGGTTGATCGCGGAGGCGAGACGGTTGATGCCGGATGTCGGCATCCAGGTGCCGCCGAACCTCGCGGACTGGTGGCCGGAGCTCGCGCTCGCGGGCGCGAGCGACCTCGGAGGCCTCTCCGCGAACGGCGACCACATCTCGCCCGAGCAACCGTTCCCGAGCCCGCACGCGGTGCGAAAGCGCTTGCAGGCGGAGGGGCTGGCGCTGACGGAGCGCCTGTGCGTCTACCCGCGCTACATCGACTCCGAGTGGCTCTCGCAGGGAGTTCTCGACGTGATCAAGCAGCGCTATTGGAGCTTCATCCCGCGCCGCGGCTCGGGTCGCCAGGAGCCGCCCTTCGCGATCCGCTCGGAGCTCGTGGGGCCGGCGATCGAGAAGGCGCGTACGGGGGCATGGTTGAGCCACGAGGAGCTCACCGCGATGTTCTCCGAGACGCGTGCGGAGGCGATCGAGGAGATGCGGGCGGCCGCGGACGAGCTGCGATCGGAGCTCGCGGGCGAGACCGTGACGTTCGTCGTGAACCGCAACATCAACGTATCGAACGTGTGCATCGTGGGTTGCGCTTTCTGTGGCTTCGGGCAGGGGCGCCGCTCGCCGGAGGCCTACGAGCACGACGAGCAGGAGATGGCCCGGCGCGTGCACGAGGCGGTGGAGTACGGGGCGAGCGAGATCTGCATGCAGTCGGGGATCCACCCGGAGTGGAGCCTCGAGGACTACTTGCACTGGCTTCGCTTCGTGAAGGGGACGGCGGCCGAGGTTGGAGCCGAGCTGCATTTGCACGCATACAGTCCGATGGAGATCGCGCACATGTGTGACATCTCGGGACTCGCGGCAGACGAAGTGTTCGCGCGCCTCGCGGAGGCGGGGCTTGGTTCGACGCCGGGCACCGCGGCTGAGGTTTTGCACGACGGCGTGCGCGAGCGAATCAGCCCGAATAAGCTGCCGGTTGCGCGCTGGGTCGAGATCATCGAAGCGTCGCATCGCGCGGGTTTGCGCTCGACGGCGACGGTGATGTTCGGCCACATCGAGGAGCCGTGGGAGCTCGCGGAGCACATGCGCGTCGTACGCTCGCTACAGGAGCGCACGGGCGGCATAACGGAGTTCGTTCCGCTCTCGTTCATCCCCTTCCAGACCCTTCTCGGCCGCACGCACGGAGTGCAGGAGATCACCGAAGCCGAGAACCTCAAGCACACCGCGGTCTTTCGCTTGGCGCTGGGGCGCTCGGTACGAAGCCTCCAGGCGTCGTGGGTGAAGATGGGGCTCGACGCGGCGACGGAGTCGCTGCGCTGGGGGGTGAACGACCTCGGGGGAACGCTGATGGAGGAGTCGATCAGCCGCATGGCGGGCTCCTACCACGGAATTCGCCTCGAGCCCGAGCAGCTCGTTGGCGCCGCGCACCGCGCGGGGAGGCCGGCGGCGGAGCGCACGACGCTGTACGAGATCAGGCGCCGCTACGAGCCGCTCGAAGCGCCGGTCGCCGCCTGATCGGGCGAGCCCTATGCGCCGAGAAACTCGTCGATTAACGCGAGCATCAGGCGGTGGTAGGTCGTGCCTGCGAGGAGCGTTACTTCGGCACCCCTCCACGCGTCTGTGCGCGGGGTCCTCGTGTCCGTCGCGAAGGTTCGCGAGGTAGCCCTCGAGTTCGGCGAGCTTCGCCTCGTGCCACTCGCGGCGACGCGCGAAGACGGCGCGCGGGTCGGCTCCGGCGAAGATCTTGAGCAGCGCCTCGTCGCGCAGCTGCTGCGGCGCGAGCGCGGGGTCGGCAGCCCACTCGCCGAGCGCCTCGTGTCCGCGCTCGGTGAGCTTGTAGAGCCTGCGCCGGCGGCCGCGCGGCTCCTGGCGGGCGGACAGGTAGCCGGCCTTGGCGAGCCGTGCCGGCTCCTCGTAGAAGGTCGTGTGCGGGACGGGCCAGAAGTTCTCGATCGACCTGACGAGCGCTTGCTTGAGGTCGTACGACGTCGCCTCGCCGAGCAGCTCGAGGAGGGTGAGAACGGCGTAGGAGGTGGTCGTGAGGCGGTAGCGCTTGCGTTCCATCATGCGTCCTGTATAGTTCGTCGCGAATTATATAGGGCGCGCTCCCTTCCGGGGCGCGCCAACTGCCGAGAAGGGAGCCTCACGTGATGAGCGATCCACGGCGAGAGAACTATGACGCGGCAATCGTGGGCGCGAGCCTCGCGGGTTGCACCGCCGCGATCCTGCTGGGGCGAGCGGGTGCGCGCGTCGCGCTGATCGACCAGCGCGGCGAGCAGAGCGCGTTCAAGCGCATTTGCAGCCACTACATCCAGTCCTCGGCGGTGGGGACGCTCGAACGCACGGGCCTGCTCGAGCCGATGCTGCGCGCGGGGGCGCTGCGCTCGCGCGCTCGAATCTGGTCGCGCTGGGGCTGGGTGGAGCCGCCGGCGCGCTCGCGCGTACCGAGCGGGGTCAACCTGCGCCGCGAAGTGCTCGATCCGCTCGTGCGCGAGATCGCCGCGGAGACGCCGGGCGTCGAGCTGATGCTTGGCGAGACCGCGGAGGAGCTCTTGCGCGAAGGCGAGGCGATCGGCGGCGTGCAGGTGCGAGACCCGCGAGCGCACGCGCAGGCAGATCCGCGCGCGCGTCGTCGTCGGCGCCGATGGCCGCGGCTCACGCGTCGCGAAGCTCGCGGGCGTAAAGACGAAGACGGTGCGCCACGGGCGCTTCGCATATGGCGGGTACTTCGAAGGGCCCGCTCCGGCGGGCGCGCCGGACGCCTCGCTGTGGCTGCTCGATCCGGACATGGCGGCCGCGTTCCCGACCGACAGCGGCCTCACGTTCTACGCGTGCATGCCGACGAAGCAGCGCTTGCCGGAGTTCCGCGCCGACCCCGCGGCGGCGCTGAGCGCATTCGTAGCGAGCATCCCCGACGCGCCCCCGATCGCCGAGTCGCGCATCCTCGACCGTGGCGAAGGCCAGCCGATCCAGGGCAAGATCGACATGACGAACGTCGCCCACACACCGGTCGCGCCGGGCTTGGCGCTGGTCGGAGACGCGGCGCTCGCGATCGACCCGCTGTGGGGCGTCGGGTGCGGATGGGCCTTCCAGTCCTCGGAGTGGCTCGCGCAGAGCATCGCGCCGGCACTGCTCGGCTCCGAGCCGCTCGCGCGTGGCCTCGCGCGTTACCGCCGTCGCCACGCGCGCGGGTTGCGCGCTCACGCGGCGATGATCTACGACTACGCGGGGGGCCGGAAGTTCAACCCCGGCGAGCGCTTGCTCTTCTCGGCGGCTGCGCGCGACGAACGCCTGGCAGGCGTGATGGAGGCGTTCGGCAGCCGCAATATCGGTCCCGCGCGCATGTTCGCGACCGGCATTCCGCTCGCGCTCGCGGCGCACGCACGCTCGCGGGGGCGCAGCGGCGGCTCGCCGCAGCCGGCCGCGCTCACGGGAGCGGCACGATGAGCGCGTTGCGTCGGACCCAGCTCGAGCTCGACGACGTTCGCTCGCCGATGATCGAAGCAGGTCCGGAGGGCGCTACGGAGGCGGTGCTGTTCGTACACGGCAATCCCGGGTCGCGCACGGATTGGACGGAGTTGGTCGAGGCGGCGGGCGATCTCGCGCGGGCGGTCGCGATCGACATGCCGGGATTCGGCAAGTCGGAGCTGAGCGGCGACTTCCACCCCCACGTCGGCGCCTATGCGGACTTCATCGAGCGCGCGCGCACGCAGCTGGGGATCGAGCGCGTGCACCTCGTCGTGCACGACTTCGGCGGTCCGTTCGGCCTCTTCTGGGGCCTTCAGCACCCGGATTCGTGGGCAAGCGTGGTGCTGATCAACGTCGGCGTCCTGCCGGGCTACCGCTGGCACAAGATGGCGCGTCGCTGGCGCACGCCGGTGCTCGGAGAGCTCGTGCAGGCGTGGATCCCGCGCTCGGCGTGGCGCAGGGCGATGCAGAGCACGAACCCGAAGGGCCTGCCGCCGGCGTTCGTGGACAAGATGTACGACGACTACGACCGCACGACGCGCCGCACCGTGCTCGAGCTATACCGCGCGACGCCGGACCCGGGCGATGCCGCCGAGCAGGTGGGGGAGGCGATCAGCAAAGTGCACGAGCCCGCGCTCGTCGTGTGGGGCGCGCAGGACCCGTACATCGGCGTGCAGTTCGCCGAGCGCCAGCGCGAGTTCTTTGATGTGAGCGATGTCGTGATCCTCGATCAGAGCGGCCACTGGCCGTACCAGGACGACCCGCAGCGGGTGCGCGAGGCGATGCTTGCATTCCTCGCCGAGCAGCTCGGCTCGAGCGTGGGCGCGGCTAGTCGAACAGGTCCTCACTCGGCGGACGAATAAGCGCGAGCGCGCCCGGTCCGTCGTCGTCGCGCACGTGGTGCGCGAGGCCGCCGACGATCACCACCGGTTGTCGCGAGTCCTTCGCGCGCACGAGGTCGGCCGCGCTCGCGACCTCGTCTGCGAGCGCGATCCAGGTGGCTTCGAGCTCACGCTGGGCGCCATCGAGCTTGCCGCGCCAGTCCTCGAGCGGCGCGAGCCCCGCGCACCCGAGCGCAACGTCCTGCTGGCCGTTTCGCCATGCGCGCCCGAAGGAGTCGGTGACGAGCACCGCGGGCGCGACGCCGGTTAGCTCACGCACGCGCGCGCGCAGCGCGCGCGCTGAGCCGTCGGGATCGTGCGGCAGCAGCACGAGCGTGTCGGGCGCAGCCGTGTTCGACGCATCGACGCCTGCGTTCGCGCACACGAAGCCGTTGCGGGTGCGGCAGATGAGGACGCCGCGCTCGGCGCGGACGAGGACGGCCGTCTCGTCGAGCACGACCTGCACTTGGCGAGCGTCCTTGCCGGTCGCGGCGGCGAGCTCACGTGCTTGCTCGCCGGGCTTGACCGAGGCGAGCGCCACCGTTCGCCCTTCGGCCTTGGAGACGATCTTGTGGGCGACGACGAGCACGTCCGAGTCGCCGAAGTGCGCGCCGGCGTCGAGCATGAGCTGCGCGATGTCGTCGCCCTCGCGGACCTCCGGCAATCCGTCGAGCGCGACGGCGGTGAGGACGGTCATTGGCCTCTCATTTCGACGCGGCGAGGGCGCCGCCGAGCAGCTTGCTCGTGTGTGCGGCCGCGGTCGCGCCGAGGATCTCGCGCAGCGCGGCGAGGTCCTCGCGGGTGTCGACGTCGAGCACGAGCGAAGGTGGGCCGGCGACGATCACCCGCAGCCCGGCGGCGAGCGCGAGGCGCCGGTGGCGCTCGAAGCTTCCGGGGCCGAAGGCCGGCGCGATCGCGTTCGGCGGGCTTAGCAGCAGCGCGTTGGTGCCGGTCCCGTGACGGTCGGGCACGATCGCCGCCTGCGCACGCGCGCTCGCGGCTGCGTCTGAGCAGCTCGTCGAGCTCGCTGGGGTCGAGCGCGGGACAGTCCCCGGGCACGCACAGGACGCGCTCGTATCCATCGGCGATCGCGCGCTCGATGCCGATGCTCGCGGCGGCGCTTTGACCATCCTCGGCGCTCGTCGTGGAGCGCGATCGCCCCGGCGGCGCGCGCCAGCTCGCAGGCGCGCGGGGTCGGCGCTTACGACGATCGTGCACGCGAGCGAAGAGCAGCGCGCGAGCGCGTGCGAGCACGTCGCTCACCATCGCTCGCGCGAGCTCACCTCGCAACGGCTCCTCGAGCGCCGCGCTGAGGCGCTGCTTGGCTAGCGCGAAGCGCTTGACGGGCAGGACGGCAGCGGTGGCGCACGCCGGGCGCTAGCGGCTCGCGCTGCGTCTGCTGCTCGCGAAGGTGCTTGCGGATCACCGCTTGGTGCACCTTGACGGCGGTCGGCGGCGGAGGCGAGTCGAGAGAGCTCACGATGCCCGGCCCCGTCAGGGGAACCGGAATTTCCTCCGGCGGGGAGGGCGAATGGGGCTCGTGTTCACTCATCGGCGCCGTCTGACTCCTGCTCTGGGGGAATGCCAGCTTCCTCAGTGTACGCCTGCCATTGCCCTTTCAACAGCTCGAGCAGCTGGCTCGCGAGCAGTGCCGAGCAGGAGATGCGCGCAACGAGGACGCCGTTCTGCCAGCCGGGCCCCATGCGGAAGAAGTCGAGCGTCCACTCGTGAGGGGTGCGCTGCACCGAGACCATGTTCGCCCAGCGCCCCGCGAACTCCTCGGGGGCCATCATGATGTTCGGCCCTTGCGGCTGCGGCGGCTGTGTTGGCTCTTGGCGGCTCTGGCGGTTGCGACACGGCTTTGCCTCCTTGGGCTGCGTGGCTTCTCGACGCGGTTGCGCGGACCGTACACGTCTGCCGCGCTCACGTGCGCGACGAGCGATTCGGCGAAGGCGAGCACCTCGCCGGCGACGCGTGCGCGCGCGGCGGCGTCGGACATACGCGTGTCGGCGTCCAGGCGCGCGAGCTCGCCGGGAACGGGTTCGTCGGCGACGATCCCGTCGAGCAGCCCCGCGTGCAGGCGCTCGTAGTAGGACACGACGCCGGCGGCGCTCGTGGGCAAGCCCATCGCGCCGAGGAACGCGTCCGTGGGTCCCTTGAGCACTTCGCCCCCGACGACGGGGCTGACCGCGACGACCGGCACTACGAGCTCGGGGAGCGCGCGACCGAGCGCGGCGATCACGGGGCCGATCGAGATCACGGGGTTGCTCGGCCCGATGATCACGGCGCGTGCCTGCGCGAGCGCCGCGAGCACTTGTGGCGTCGGCTGCGGCTGCTCTCGCTCGCCGTTTCGCCCGCGCAGGCTCACCTCGTGGATCGGCGCTTGCGCGGCCTCGCGGATGAGGAACTCCTGCAGCGGGCGGTCGTCGACGAACGTGCGCACGTCGCCGTCGGACATCGGCAGCACCTGCGCGCGCACCCCGATCCGCTCACAGAGCGCGCGCAGCGCGGCGGTGGGCGTCGTCCCCTCGTTCTCCATGCGCTTGCGCTCGAGGCACCACGCGAGGTCGCGGTCGCCGAGCTGGAACCACACGTCGACGCCGAGCTCGCGCAGCGCGTTCATGACCTCGAAGGTGTCGCCGCGCAGACCCCAGCCGCGCTCGTCGATGAGTCCGCGAGCCAGAAGCTGATGAGGTCGGGATCGGGCGAGACGTGCGCGCCGTAGATCTCGATGTCGTCGCCGGTGTTACCGATCACGACGAGCTCCTCGGCGCCGACGACGTCGAGCATGCCGCGCGCGAGCTTTGCGCCGCCGGTGCCTCCGGCGAGCACCACGACCTTCGTGGCGCCGGTCACTCCCACTGCTCGTCGGGGACGCGCGTGAGCCTGATGCCCGCGTGTGTCTTGTGGCGCGCGTTGACGGAGATCAGTAGCGCCGTGAGCGACTCGGTGATCGCGCGAGAGCTCGAGCTTGCCGCAGTCGATGCAGCGCAGGCCGTCGATCTGCTCGATCACTACGGCCGCGCGGCGCTTGTCCGGGCGATCGTCGCCGCAGACGAGCACGTCCTCACCGAGCTCCTGCTCGAGGTCGCACAGGGCCGACGCACTGACGGTGTGCAGGGCCGAGACGACGCGGACCCCCTCGGGCACCATCTCGTGCGCCTGCTCGGCGGCCGAGCCCTGCCAGACGCCGAGCATGCGCGTCGCGCGACCGCCGACCGTCGCTGCGAGCGGGACGCTCGTGTCGATCAGGAGCTGCCCCGGCCGCAGCGTGTCGCGCAGGTTCGCGAGCGTCTCCGACTGGTTGCGAAAGGGTACGCAGAGGATCACGGTCTCCGCCATCGCGACGGCGTCCGTGTTCTCGCCCCCGCTGAAGGAGCCGCTCGGAACCGCGGCGGCTGCGCGGGCGACCGCCTCCTCGGCGCGCACGGCGGCGCGCGAGCCGATCACCACCGGGACGCCGGCGCGTCCGAGCCGGACCGCGAGCCCGAACCCAAGTGCTCCGGAGGCGCCGACGATGCAGACGGGCGCGGGTGCGAGAGACTGGTCCGCGGCGCGCTCTGGCATGGCGGCCGAGTATATGTGCGTGCTTGTGCGCAATCACAACTAGGCTGTGTCGTCGATGCGGCTCGAGGGCAAGATCGCGCTGGTGACGGGCGGTGCTTCGGGCATCGGCGCCGCGACCGCGCGCCGGCTGGCGGCGGAAGGTGCGCGCGTCGCCGTCGGCGACATCAACGAGGACGGCGCGCGTGCGGTCGCGGGCGAGCTCGACGGCTTCGCGTGCGTCCTCGACGTGACGAGCCCGGAGTCCGCTACGCCGCGGCCGTGGGTGCGATCGTCGCGGAGCTCGGCGAGATCGACGTGCTCGTGAACAACGCGGGCACCGACCTGTTCGAGTTCTTCGTGAACACCGACCCGGGACTATGGGACTTCGTGCTTGGGGTCAACTTGCGCGGCGTGCTCGCCGTGACCCATGCCGTTCTACCGAGCATGCAGCAACGCCGCAGCGGCGCGATCGTGAACGTCGCGAGCGAGGCCGGGCGCGTCGGCTCGCAGGGCTCCGCGGTGTACTCGGCGGCGAAGGGCGGCGTGATCGGCTTCACGAAGGCGATCGCGCGCGAGGCGGCGCGCTACGGTGTACGCGTCAACGCGGTCGCGCCGGGGCCGATCGAGACGCCGCTCCTGAACGCGGCTCCGATGTGCTCGGCGAGCGCGGCGAGCGGCTCAAGCGGGCGATGGTGAACACGACCGTGATGGGCCGCAGCGGAGAGCCCGAGGAGGTGGCGGCGGCGATCGCGTTCCTCGCCTCCCCGGATGCTTCGTACATCACGGGCCAGACGCTCGGCGTGAGCGGCGGCCTTTCGATGTGGTGAGCGAGCCGTTGCCGCGCTCGGTGCGGATCCGCGAGGTCGGTCCGCGCGATGGCTTCCAGAACGAGCCGGAGGTGATCCCGACCGAGCGGAAGGTCGAGCTCATCGACGCGCTCGCGCGCACGGGTCTGCGGCGCATCGAGGTGACGAGCTTCGTGCGCGCCGAGCGCATTCCGCAGCTCGCCGACGCCGACGAGGTCCTCGCGCGCATCGACGTCCCCGCCGGCGTCTCCGTGAGCGTGCTCGTCCCCAACGAGCGCGGCTTGGAGCGCGCGCTCGAGCACCGCACCAAGATTGCGCAGGTCAACGTCTTCCTCTCCGCCTCCGAGACGCACAACCGCGAGAACGTCAACCGCGGCGTCGCGGAGTCGCTCGCGGCGCTCGAGCGCGTCGTGCAGGGCGCCCATGCGGAGGGCCTCGCGTGCGAGGGGGTGATCTCGACGGCTTTCGGCTGCCCTTACGAGGGCCACGTGCCGCCGGCGCGCGTGCTCGAGATCGCGACGCGGTTACAGCAGAGCGGCGCTGGCGAGATCGCACTCGCTGACACGACGGGCATGGCCAACCCGCTGCAGGTCCGCGAGCTGCTCACGAGCGCGCGCGAGGAGCTCGGCGCTCAGACCGAGCTCACCGCCCACTTCCACAACACGCGTGGGCAGGGGCTCGCGAACGTGCTCGCGGCGCTTGAGGTGGGGCTCGACTCGTTCGAGTCGAGCTTCGGCGAGCTGGGCGGGTGCCCCGTGCCGGCGGGGGCAACGGGCAACATCGCGACCGAGGACCTCGTCTCGATGCTCCAGGAGATGGGCATCGAGACTGGCGTCGATCTGCCCGCGCTGATCGCGTGCTCGCGCCGCGCGCAGGAGCTTCTCGGCCGCCCGCTCGGCAGCCACACACTCGTCGCGGGGCCCGTGCAGTGGCGCGGCGCTAGCGGCCGCTGAACTGCGGCGAGCGCTTCTCGGCGAACGCGCGTGTGCCCTCGGCGAAGTCCTCGCTCGCAGCGCACGCTTCCTGGATCGTTACCTCGTGCTCGAGCGTGCCCGCGAGCGCGGGCTTGCGCGGCGGCGTCGATCACGCGCTTTGCGAGCCCGACCGCGAACGGGGCACACGCGAGCAGCTCGTCGACGAGCGCCTCGGTCGCCCATCGAGCTCCATCGGCAGGGGCGACGCGGTTGACGAGGCCGATGCGCTCGGCCTCGGCGCCATCGATGAGCTTCGAGGCCATGATGAGCTCCTTCGCGCGCCCGACGCCCACGACGCTTGGCAGCCGCGAGCAGCCGCCGACGTCGGGGATCAGCCCGACGCGCGTCTCGAGCAGGCCGATCATCGCCTCGGAGGCCATCGTGCGCATGTCGCATGCAAGCACGAGCTCCATTGCGCCGCCGATGCACGCTCCGTGGATCTGCGCGATCGTGGGCTTCGTCATCTCCTCGCAGAGGTTCCACGCTGCGAGGATTCCCGCGCGCGCGGTGCGCAGGTGCTCGCGGATGCTCGGACACGGCGTGCGAGGTCGTGGAAGTCCATCCCCGAGGAGAACATCGGCCCCGCGCCGCGCAGCACCACGCAGCGCACCGCGGGGTCGCTCGCGGCCGCGCGCAGCGCATCGGCGAGGCCTTCGATGAGTTCCCGGTTGAGCGCGTTGCGCTTCTCGGGTCGGTTCATGACGATGTGGCGGACCGCGCCGCGGTCCTCGGTGAGGACGATGCTCATGGTTGCGCTCCTGGAAAGGGGATGTACGGGCTCTCGAGGCGTGAGGCTATCGCCGCGGTGCGCTCGCGGGCCTGACCGAAGGCGCGCGCGACTAGGCTGCGCGGGCGATGAGCGACGTGCGGCAAGCCAACGAGCGTGCGCTCGCGGGCGGCCCGGCGCGCCACCGCGAGAAGGCGCGCGAGCAGGGCAAGCTCCCGGTGCGCGAGCGCGTCGGCGAGGCTGCTCGACGCCGCTTCGTTCGCGGAGGAATCGCTGCTCGCGAACTGGGACGAGGAGGGCTCGGCGCCGACGGCGTCGTCACAGGACTCGGGCGGATCGAAGGGCCGCGCGGTCGCGCTGATGGCGAACGACCCGACCGTGAAAGCGGGGTCGTGGGGACCGAAGACGGTCGAGAAGATCCTGCGCATCCAGGAGCGCGCGCTCGCGCTCGGGGTGCCGATGCTCTACCTCGTCGACTCGGCGGGCGCGCGCATCACGGAGCAGGTGCAGATGTTCCCCGGCAGGCGCGGCGCGGGGCGGATCTTCCACACGCAGGTCAAGCTCTCCGGCGTCGTGCCGCAGGTGTGCGTGCTCTTCGGGCCCTCGGCGGCCGGGGGCGCGTACATACCCGCGTTCTGCGACATCGTGATCATGCGCGCGGGGAACGCTTCGATGTACCTCGGCTCGCCGCGGATGGCGGAGATGGTGATCGGCGAGCGCGTGACGCTCGAGGAGATGGGCGGGGCGCGCATGCACACGGGCGTCTCGGGCTGCGCGCACAAGCTCGTCGAGAGCGACGAGGAGGGAATCGACTTCGCGCGCGAGTACCTCGTCTTTCTTCCCGCCGAACTGGCGCGAGTCGCCGCCCGCCGCCCCGCAGGGCGCTGCTCGCGCGGCCGACGCGCGCGCCGCTCGCAGAGCTGATCCCGGCCGACGAGAACAAGCCGTTCGACATGCTCGGCGTGATCGCGGCGCTCGTGGACGACGGCTCATGGCTGGAGGTCCACGAGCGCTGGGCGAAGGAGCTGCTCGTCGGCTACGCGCGGCTCGACGGCGAGGTCGTCGGTGTCGTCGCGAACCAGCCAAAGCACAAGGGCGGCGTGCTCTTCTCCGACTCCGCAGACAAGGCGGCGCGCTTCATCTGGACGTGCAACGCGTTCAACATCCCGCTGCTCTTCCTCGCCGACGTGCCGGGCTTCATGATCGGCACGCAGGTCGAGCGCGAAGGCATCATCCGCCACGGCGCGAAGATGATCAGCGCGGTCTCGGAAGCGACGGTGCCGAAGATCTCGGTAATCGTCCGCAAGGCCTATGGCGCGGGCCTCTACGCGATGGCCGGGCCGGCCTTCGATCCGGACTGCACGCTAGCGCTGCCGCGCGCGCAGATCGCCGTGATGGGGCCGGAGGCCGCGATCAACGCCGTCTACTACAACCAGCTGCAGGCGATCGAGGACGACGGCGAGCGCGCGGCGCAAGCGCGACGAGCTGCGGCGGCTTACGCCGAGGACATCGACGTTCTGCACCTCGCCTCCGAGCTCGTCGTCGACGCCGTCGTCGAGCCGCTCGGAGCTGCGCTCCGAGCTGGTGCGCCGTTTCGCCTACGCCGCGTCCAAGCGACGCTTTCGCGGCGCCTCCTGGCCGCGGCGACGGAACCCGATCACGCCTGTGTAGGGGGCGGCCCGGCCGGCGGCGGCTCGGGCGCCGGCGCGCTCATCGGCGGCGGCTCGGGGACCGGCGGCGCCTGCATACCGGCGGCGCGCGTCTCCTCGTCCTGGAAGGGTGGATAGGTCTCCGTCAAGAGGTAGAGATAGGCGTCGCTGCGCGCGATGTAGGAGTTCGCGAGCACCATCATGTCGTGCATCCCGCTCGGTAGCCTCCCGACGATCACGATGATGAACCAGGCGAAGAACGGCGCTGATCTCGAGCAGCAGCTGCATCACGTAGCGCAGGATCGACGATCGGGATCGCGAGAATGATGCGGAAGAGCGTCTTCGCGCGACTGTAGTGCTCGAGCCGCGTGAACTCCATGCGCACCGGGTAGGAGCGGTCGTCGCCGATCCCGAACGGCGGGTAGGGGTCGCACAGCAGCGCCGCGTACGCGGTTACGCGCGTGAAGTAGCGCGTGAATCCGGCGACGAAGTCGTAGAGGCCTTGCGGATAGCTGCCGGTGATCACGATCGCGAACCACGCGATCATGATCGCGAACCACGCGATGATCGCGTACACGTACGCGACGATCGACGAGCGGAATCACGAGGATGAGACGGAAGAAGGTCGTGAGCCGGCTGCGCCGCTCGACGTAGTCGGCTTCGAAGGTAACCGGGTAAGCCACGAGCGAGGCCTCCTCTTTGGTAGTGGCCGGTCTGAGACTGATGCGAGCTTGTGACGAAAACATCGTAGTCGCGGCGGCGGCGGCAGCTCCGCCGCGCGCCCTCGACTAGATTTCGCGCCATGGACAGCAGCGAGCTCGCGTTCTCCGGCATCGCTCGCCAGGCCGAGCTGATCGCGGCGGGCGAGCTCTCCTCACGCGAGCTCACCGAGGCATGTCTCGCGCGGATCGAGCGGCTGGACTCGCAGCTGAACGCCTTCCGCGATCGTGTTCGCGGAGAAGGCGCTGCTCGAAGCCGACCAGGCCGACGCGCGCAGGCGCGCGGACGGCCGCGCAGGGTGGCGTGCGCCCGCTGCTCGGCGTGCCAATCGCGGTCAAGGACAGACACCGACGTCGCGGGCGAGCTCACGACGATCGGGACGCGCGGGAGCGACACGCCGGCCGCGCGCGGACGCGGAGATCGTGCGCCGGCTACGCAGCGCGGGCGCGATCGTGATCGGCAAGACGAATGTCCCCGAGCTTTGCGCGTTCCCTTGGACCGAGTCGCAGACGTGGGGGCTCACGCGAAACCCGTGGAATCTCGAGCACACGCCGGGTGGCTCGAGCGGCGGCTCGGCTGCCGCCGTGGCCGCGGGGCTCGTAGGCGCGGCGCTCGCCGCCGACGGCGGTGGGTCGATTCGCTATCCGGCGGCCTACTGCGGGCTGTTCGGGCTTAAGGGGCAGCGGGGACGCCTGCCGCTCGCGCCGGATGTGCTCGAGGGTCAGGGCCTCGGAGTCAAGGGCGCGGTGACACGCTCGGTGCTCGACACCGCTCTGCTCTACGACCTGCTCGCCGAGGGGCCGCCCGACCCAGGAGCGCCGGAGCTCCCGCCGACTTCGCTGCTGCAGAGGCTTCGCTCACCGCGCTCGATGGGCATCCTGAGCATCGGCGTGAGCACGAATCTTCCGCCCTCGCCGCTCACGCGCCTGCACCCGGACAACGCGGCCGCGGTGCAGGAGACCGCGGAGCTCCTGCGCACGCTCGGCCATCGCGTCGAGGAGTGCGAGCTCGACCACGGCCCGCTCGCACCCGCACCTGAATTCACGGCGCGCTACTTCGCGGAGCTCCACGACTTCGCCGCGACCCTGGATCACCCTGAGCGCTTGGAACGACGGATGCGCACGATCACGCGGATCGGCGGGCTGCTCGAGCCGCTCGGGGTGCGCTGGGCGCGCTCGCGGGAGGCGGACTACGCGACGCGGCTGAACGCGCCGTTTACCGAGCACGACGTGCTGCTGTTGCCGGTCACGCCGGCACCGCCGCCTTCGATCGGCAACACGGAGGGGCGCGGCTGGCTGTGGACCATGCTCGTTGCGGCGTCGACCGTTCCCTACGCGGCGCCTTGGAACGCGACGGGCCAGCCGGCGGCGTCGATCCCGGCGGGGTTCGGCTCCGGCGGGCTGCCGCGGGCGGTGCAACTAGTGGGCCGGCCGAACGATGAGGCGACGCTCGTCGCGCTCGCCGCACAGATCGAGGCTGCGCGTCCGTGGGCACAGAGCCGCCCGCCCGGGTTCGCGTGAGCGGCGCGGGCGTAGCGCGGCCTGGCAATGGGGGAGTTGGCGAGCAGGCCGAGCTACTGGCCATCGCCATACAGAGCGCGCAGATGGCAGGCGCGCTGCTGATGGAGCGCTTCGAGGAGGGCGTCGCGAAGGGCGTGCGGAGCAAGAGCACGCCGACCGATCTCGTGAGCGAGGCCGATTTCGCCTCACAACGAGCGATCCGCGAGCTGCTCGCGGAGCTGCGGCCAGGGGACCGGTTCCTCGGCGAGGAGGACGAGGACGAGCACTCGCCACACGGCGATACCGACGCGGACTCGTCGCTGCGCTGGGTCGTCGACCCGCTCGACGGAACGGTGAACTTCCTCTTCGGGATCCCCCAGTGGTGCGTGAGCGTCGCCGTCCAAGACGCCGACGGCGTAACGCTCACGGGTGCGATCTTCGACCCGTGCCGCGACGAGACGTGGGCCGCGGGCAGCGACGGCGAGGCGACGCTGAACGGTGCGCCGGTGAGCCCCTCGCGGTGTGCCGAGCTCGCTTACGCGATGGTCGCAACGGGGCTTTACTACGACGCCGCCGTGCGTGCAGAGCAGGGGCGAGTGCTCGCCAACCTCGCACCGAAGGTTCGCGACATCCGCCGCTTCGGGAGCGCTGCGCTCGACATGGCGTGGACGGCCGCCGGCCGCTTCGACGCGTACTTCGAGCGGGGGGCGAAACTGTGGGATGTGGCCGCCGGGGCGCTGATCTGCAGGTGCGCTGGGCTCGAGGTCGTCGACCTCGATCCACACGAGCTCGTCGGCGTCGTCCTGCCCACGGGAATTCTTGTCGCGCCTCCGTCGCTCACGGACTCTTTGCGAGCTTTGGTCGCCTAAGCGCTCGCGCTCGACACCTCTGGCGTGCGTGCCGAGCGGGTGGCGCCACGCTCGATTCCGTGCAACTACGTCCTCCGTTATCTCGCAGCAGTTAACTCATCACACTGCGATTGCGCACGTGCACAAGGCGGCCGCGCACGAGTCGGAAGGTGCGGCGGGTGGGACTCGAACCCACAAGTCCTTACGGACGATGCGTTTTGAGCGCATTGCGTTTGCCGATTTCGCCACCGCCGCAGACGACCCATTCTATGTTCGGACCCCGGACGGGACGGCAAGGCCCGAGCCGGTGGTAGTCGATCAACATCTACTGGCGCGGCAGCGTCTGCGCGTAGCCCGGGTTCGCGAGCCGCTGTGCTGGTGGGTCGTCGCTGCGTTGCTCGAGCTCGACGTTCCACCCCTGGCCCAAGCCGCGCATCGCGAAGAAGACGAACAGGAGCTGCAGCGGGATCAGGAGCAGCGTCAGCAAGCCGAGCAGGTTCGAGTTCAGCGATGGTTCGGCGTAGGCGTGCTTTTCGCGTTCGAACCATCCCGAGGCGGCTATCGCCGCAAAGATCAACAGGAAAACCGCGAGGGCCGCACCGATCGCGAGGGCACCGCGGTTCCAGCGCACGGCGAGGAAGGCGAGCAGCAGGTACACGAGGATGTAGCCGATCTCGACTGGCCCCGCCCCCTCGAGCACGCCCCAACCGGCGACCGTGATCAGCGCCATCAGGCCGGCGCTCGCGAGCAGTAGCAGCACGACGACCGCCCGTGTGCTTTGCACGACCGGCTTCTCACGGTTTGGATGCGTGATGATGACGCCCGCTTCGAGCTGTGCGCTTGCTGTCGCCATCGCAAGATGACCATACAATGTCCCCCGGTCCCAGCAGGCGATCTGCTCACGCGCGCCAGGCCCCACGAGTTGGCCGATGGCGCAAGGAGACGTGGCGCTTGAGCATGCGCGGGCGTGGTGGAACTGGCAGACACGCCGGCCTTAGGAGCCGGTGGCCTTACGGCCTTGGGGGTTCGAGTCCCTCCGCCCGCACCTCAACGAGTTGCCTGCAAAAGGCATCGGGGTGCGGGGTGCTTGGGCGAGCGATAGCTGCCGTCCCGCCGAGCCGCCGGCGTGGCCGGCGGCCGCGAGTCGCTGTCATGTCGACCGGTTGCGCGTTGACGTGAGGCCGCCCCACAGACGTGGCCACCCGCGACCCTGTCGCTTAGGCGCTGGCCGCGATTGCGCGCCGGCGTCTGAGGTTGACCTGCCAGTTGGCGAGCGGGAGTAGGAAGAGGACCGCTCCGAGCAGAATGAGGATGAATCCGGCGAGCGTGGCAATGCCGCCGATTACCGACCAGCCCCACGCGTTGAGCAGCAGGCCGTTCAGCGTCTCGCCGCTGAAGAGGGTGGTGCGCTCACTTGCGAGCGTCGCATTCTTCATACCGCCGGCAATCCATTCAGCGCTGACCTCAGAGTAGGTCTTGCCACCCGCAACCTTCGTGAGGTCAACGCCGATCTGCTTCTGGGCGTACAGCTTTGCCTGCTTGCCGGTCAGCACCTGCTGACCTGCGTACGCCGCGAGGCCACGGTTTGTCGCGGGCTTCGGGAAGAAGATCTTCTGCGGCGCGAGCTGGTCGTGAACTACCTGCCTGTCATATTGACCACCGACGACAGCGAGGACGCCTACGACGATCATGCCTGCCGCAGCGATCGTGGCTATCGAGGTCAGGCCGGTCAGCTTTGCCAGCAATGGCCTTCGCGGCGCGCGATATAGCTGCCGGTCATGGTGCACTCCCGTTGGGCAAGGGCTCGGTGAAGACCGGGGACGCGACGCCGTTGCCGGCGGGGGGAGGGGACATGACTGAGCTGGGCATGGAGAGCCTCGTTTCGGTGGATGTGCGCCTGAGCGCATCAGCGGCAACAACCTAAGCCACACCGCCGACCCGAACAACATAGCATGAAAACAGATTCAAGCAATCGAAATCTAGAGATGCTATTCTTTGGGACATGTCTCGTGACGACGCCCCCCGTTGGAAGTTCCTCACGAACCACGCGCACGTTCTCATCTGCATTGCCCGCGATCCGGGCGTGCGTCTGAGGGAGATCAGCGAGCGGGTGGGAATCACGGAACGGGCCGCCCACCGGATCGTCGACGAGCTCGCGGACGGCAACTACGTCAAGCGAGAGCGCAACGGCCGGCGCAACAGCTACACGGTCCAAACCGCTATTCCGCTTCCCGACCGCGTTGGCCGCGTCGCGGTGGTTGGCGACCTGCTCGCGTTCCTCGGCGATACGAACGGCGCGGCTCCCGGCGCGCAGGCCCCGCCGGCAGTGCCAAGCGGCAAGGCCCGCGAAGCCGACAGCCGTTCCGCGCGCCGCGCGCGGCCGCGAAAGCCACTCAAGGAGGTCACTCATGTCCCCACTCATGTCCCACAAATCAGCCACCACGATGCTTGACTCGTCGGTACCCGAGGCCACCCTCGCGCCGACACGCCTCAGCGGGCAAGCGCCGGAGCCATCGCGGCCAGAAACCGTCGGGGCACAGACGCCCGCCCGCTCGCGCCATCACGGCGAGTCGCGCCGCGCGCGCTCGGGTCGCCACGCCCACCGCACCCGGCTGTACGCCTATGCGCTGGCAGCCCTTGCTGTCCTCGTTTACGTGGTCGCATTCGCCGCCTCGAACACCCGCCACGTGCGGGTCCAGTGGATGTTTGGCAGCTCGTCGCCGTCACTGGTGTGGCTGGTCCTCTTCGCGGCGATTCTCGGATGGCTGTTGGGGGTCCTGATTACCGCGCTGTTTCGCTGGCGCACACGCGCACCGCGTCCGTCATGAGCGGCGGCAGGCACGCTTAGGGCGAGGTCGGGCTCTGATGAGCCCAACCATCGCGAGCGCATCCGCCGCATAGCCGAGGCTGAGCGCACCCGGCCGCGCTCGATCGCACCGGCTTCCTCTGTGCTCATAGACATCACGTCGATCCCCCAGAGCAATCGTCGGCGGTATCGGGTCATCGATCAGGGTGCCGCGCCGCTCGACGCCGTGGTCGCTAGCAAGGGGTTATGCCAGCGACCGTCGGTGGCGATGAGCTCCTCGGCCTGCGTAGGCCCCCAAGTGCCCGGCTTGTAGGGGTGCGCCCGATGGTGGTTCACGAGGACGGGGTCCACGACCTCCCAGGCAGCCTCGACCGCGTCCTCCCGCGTGAAGAGCGCGCCGTCACCGGCCATCGCATCGCCGAGCAGCCGCTCGTAGGGCGTCTCCTCGTTTGGCTGGCTGTCGAGTAGAAGAAGCTCGCGCCGTTCGCCGATGAATTCCTCGCTCGGGCGTTTGACGCGTGCGGCGATAGCGATGGCGGCGTCTGGGGAGAGCCGGAAACGCAGATAGTTGGCCGCGCCGCGTGCCGGCGAGGAGTCGGCGAAAAGCTGCTGCGGCGGCGGCTTGAGCTGGACGAGCACCTCGGTCGCCGTCTCGGGCAGGCACTTGCCGGAGCGTAGGTACCACGGTACCCCCGCCCAGCGCCACGAGTCGACAAAGAGCCGCAGCGCGCAGAAGGTCTCGACATCGGAGTCCGGAGCCACGCCGGGCTCGTTTCGGTAGCCGACGAACTGGCCGCGCACGAGCTCGGAAGGGGTCAACGGCCGCATGGCCTTGAAGACGTCGAGCTTCTCACTCTGCAGGGATCCGAAGTCCCTGGAGGTCGGCGGCTCCATGGCAAGCAGCGCGACCACCTGAAAGAGGTGATTCTCGACCACGTCGCGCAGGCATCCCGCGGTCTCGTAGAACGCGCCGCGGCCCTCCACACCAAAGCTCTCTGCGAGCGTGATCTGGACGCTGGCCACGTAGTTGCGGTTCCAGATCGGCTCGAGGAACGAGTTGGCGAAGCGAAAGTAGAGGAGGTTCATGATCGTTTCCTTGCCGAGGAAGTGATCGATGCGGAAGATCGAATCTTCAGGAAACACGGATCGCGCGACACGGTTTAGGTCTCTCGCCGAGGCGAGGTCGCGCCCGAACGGCTTCTCGACGATCACGCGCGCGCCTCCTGCTAGACCCGCGGAACCGAGCCCCTCGATGACGGTCTCGAACAACGCCGGCGGGATGGCGAGGTAGTGAGCGGGGCGCCGTGCGTCGCCGAGCGCTTGCTTGAGTGCCGTGAACGTCCCAGCGTCGTTGTAGTCGCCGTCGACGTAACCAAGCAGAGCAGTCAGCCGGTCGAGCGCGGCCTCGTCGTCGATCCCGCCGTCGTCCTGCCCAATGCTGTCGCGCACGCGCGCGCGGAGCTGCTTAAGGTCCCACTCCGAGTGGGCGACGCCGATCACCGGGACGGACAAGGCGCCTCGCTTCGCCATCGCGTAGAGCGCGGGAAAGATCATCTTGTGGGCGAGATCGCCGGTCGCGCCGAACAGCACGAGCGCCCCGGCCTGCGCCGCGCCATCTTGGGCCTTGGCCAACTCAGAGCCTCCTGTTCTCCCGCCGCGGATCAACTCGGCGATGCCGCCTGTCCAGCCGGCGTGGCGCGAGGCTCCGGGCGAAGCGCCGCCGGCGCGTGGAAGTACTCGCGGTCGCGGATATCGCTTTGCCCTTGGCCAGCACGCCCCTCGAACCGTACGCGGTGACGGTGCTCGCCGTCGCGATCCGCACATCGTGCGTATCGAGGACTAAGTGC
This sequence comes from uncultured bacterium, assembly GCA_963768005.1. Classification (GTDB taxonomy): domain Bacteria; phylum Actinomycetota; class Thermoleophilia; order Solirubrobacterales; family Solirubrobacteraceae; genus Palsa-744. The sequence continues at coordinate 204,941 of CAVYGD010000002.1, read as the reverse complement.
GCCACGGAGCGATCGCGGTCGGACCCGCGACCTCGAACGCGCCGCCCGCAGCGCGGCCCTGCGAGGCGCCGGTACATTGGTCCATTCGTAGGCGCTCGTCGCCGGTGGGGGGCGTGGACATCCGATGAGAAAGCCATGGCCGCACGCCCCCAGGTGCTGCCTGCCCGTCCCCTGCGCAAGTGGCCGACGCTCGGCAGCACCCCGACACTCCTGCTTGCACTCGTCCTCTTTGCCGGCTTCTTCGCACTGCGCGTAGCGGACCCGAACGTCAAGGACGGCGAGGCGACGCTGTTCGTCATACCGATCGCCCTGCTCGCCCTGCGCTTCGGGCTCCGTGGCGGGCTCGGTGGGGCGTTCCTCGCCTGCATCCTTGTGCTCGCGTGGGGGTGGCTCGACCGCATCGACCTCAACCTCGCCGGCTATCTCGGCCGCGCTGTCGCCTTCCTCGTCCTCGGAGCCCTCTCCGGCAGTTTCGTCGACCACCGCCGGCGTCTAGAAACCGAGATCCTTCGCCACTACGATGCCTCGCTCGATCTGCTCGGGACGGTCAACGTGCGCGGCATGTTTACGCGCGTCAACAGCGCGTGGGGACGAACGCTCGGGCATTCCACCGAGACGATGTACGCGCGCCCCTTCATCCAGATCGTGCACCCCGACGATCGAGACTCGACGATGGCCGAGGCCGCCGCGCTTGCGCAGGGCTCCCACGACACCGTCGGGTTTCGCAATCGCTGCCGCGCAGCCGACGGAAGCTACAAGTGGCTCGAATGGAGCGCGTCGGCGTCGCAAGTCGAGGGCGTCATCCACGTAGTCGGGCGCGACATCAGCGCCAAGTACGACGCCGAGCAGCAGCTCGCGGACAACGCGCGCTGGCTCGAAGCGCGAGTGGCCGAGCGAACGCGTGAGCTCGACGACGCCCGCACGGAGACGCTGCAGCGCCTCGCGATCGCGGCGGAGTACCGCGACGATGAGAGCTTCGAGCACGCCGGCCGCGTCGGCGCGATGGCCGCCCAGATCGCCGCACACGCTCGGGATGGCCGAGGCACAGGTCGAGCTCCTGCGCGAGGCGGCGCCGCTCCACGACGTCGGCAAGCTCGCGATCCCCGACCGCATCCTGCTCAAGCCGGGCCGCCTGAGCGCGGCGGAGTGGGACCTAATGAAGACACACGCGGCGCTCGGCGCCGACCTGCTTTCGGGATGCAGCTCGCCCGTGCTGCAAATGGCCGCTGTGATCGCGGCGACGCATCACGAGCGCTTCGACGGCAAGCGGTTACCCGCGCGCGATCGCGGGCGAGGAAATCCCGCTCGTCGGCCGCGTCGTCGCGGTCGCCGACGTCTTCGACGCGCTCGTCAACGATCGTCCCTACAAGAGGGCCTGGCCCGTCGACGACGCGATCGCCGAGATGCGGCGGGTCTCGGGAACGCAGCTCGATCCGCGGGTCCTCGACGCCTTCCTCGAGACGCTCGACGAGGTCGCCGACGCGCATCGCGCGCGAGGGCAAGCAGCAAGAGCCTCGCTCCGCGCCAACCGCACTCGGCGCGTACAGGCCGGACCGGCGGCAGCGACGCTCGGCACACCGTCGTCTGAGCGATCAACGATCCCGAGCGTCACCTTGGCGTCGTTGGCGTCGGTGAGGCCGCCGTTGTAGTGCCACGCACTACGGCCGCAGATCCGTTCCCGCAGTCACGAAAAGGTCACGAGTCGCCCTTGACAGAGCAGTCACAAATGGAATAGTTGATGCGAAGGAGAGTGACGGCAAGGCTCGCCGACCGGCGATCAGGAGGAGACGCGCGGGCGATGCATCGCGACGGTGGTGAAGTTGCGCGCACGCGAACGACAGCCAGCACGATAGGCTCATGTCTCGCGTGCGCGCGCTGCCGCCTGGATGTCGTACGGGACCGGCGCCGAGCGGCGCTCTAGAAGACGGGCGACTCGGTGTACGAGCCGAAGACCCGCTGCAGCGACTGACGATCTCGCCCTCGGTCGCGTTTGCGCGAGCGCACTCGAGCAGCGGCTCCATGAGGTTGTGCTCCGCGTCCGCCGCCGCGTTGGCGCAGGGCGCCGAGAGCGCGCTCCGACCGCAGCTGAGTCGCGGCGCGCGCGCAGGGCGCCGACGCGTGCCACCTGCTTTGCCTCGAGCGCAGGGTCGATGCGCAGGATCGGCGGCGGCTCGCCCTCCGGTTCGGTGAACGCGTTCACGCCCACGACCACGCGTTCGCCCGAGTCGATCGCGCGCTGCAGCTCGAACGCCGCCTCCGCGATCTCGCGCTGGGGATAGCCGAACTCGATCGCCGCCACCATGCCCCCGAGCTCGTCGATCTCGCGGAAGTACTCGTAAGCAGCGCTCCTCCATGCGATCCGTTAGCGCCTCCACGAAGTAGCTCCCGCCGAGCGGGTCGACCGTGCTCGCGACGCCGCTCTCGTGCGCGATCACCTGCTGCGTGCGAAGCGCCAACCGCACCGCCTCCTCGCTCGGCAGCGCGAGCGCCTCGTCGTAGCTGTTCGTGTGCAGTGACTGCGTCCCGCCGAGCACGCCCGCGAGCGCCTCGATCGTCGTCCGCGCGAGGTTGTTCAACGGCTGCTGCGCGGTCAGGCTCGCGCCCGCCGTCTGCGTGTGAAAGCGCATCATCCACGACGCTGGCTTCTGTGCGCCGAAGGTCTCTCGCAGCTCCCGCGCCCAGATGCGCCGCGCTGCGCGGTACTTCGCGACCTCCTCGAAGAGGTCGATCTGCGCGTTGAAGAAGAACGAGAGCCGCGGCGCGAAGTCGTCGACGTTCAAGCCGCGCGCGAGCGCGCGCTCGACGTAGGTGAGCCCGTCCTTGAGCGTGAACGCGAGCTCCTGCGCGGCGGTCGCCCCCGCCTCGCGGATGTGATAGCCGGAGATCGAGATCGGGTGCCACAGCGGCATCTGCTGCGAGCACCACTCGATCATGTCCGTGCACATCGCGCATCGCGGGCTCGATCGGGAAGCACCACTCCTTCTGCGCGATGTACTCCTTGAGGATGTCCGTCTGGATCGTGCCGCGCAGCCGATCGCGCGCGACGCCCGCGCGCTCCGCGGCGGCGACGTAGAAGGCGAGCATGATCGCCGCGGGCGCGTTGATCGTCATCGACACCGAGACCGTTCCGAGGTCGACCCCCGCGAAGAGCGCCTGCATGTCCTCGAGCGTGTCGATCGCGACGCCCTCGCGGCCGACCTCGCCGAGGCTCCGCGGGTGATCGGAGTCGTGGCCCATGAGCGAGGGCATGTCGAAGGCCGTCGAGAGGCCCGTCTGGCCGTGCTCGAGCAGGTAGCGAAAGCGCGCGTTCGTCTCCTCCGCGGTGCCGAAGCCCGCGAACTGGCGCATCGTCCACAGCCGCCCGCGGTACATCGACGGGTAGATGCCGCGCGTGTAGGGGTACTCGCCGGGCGCGCCGATCTCGCCCCGCACGTCCTCGCGGGCCGTAGAGCTCGCGCACGGGCTCGCCGGAGAGCGTACGCGGCTCCTGCGCGGGCGGCGGCGTCGGCCTCGGCGGCGGGCGGCTGCCTCGCCGTCTCGCGGCGTGTTCGCGGCACGTTGCTCGGTCGCGCTCATCCCGCAGCAGAGCTTAGAGCGGACGCGCCGTGCGCAGCGGCGCGCATCGCGTCCCACTGAGGCGCCGGCCTACGGCGGGCTCGAGAGCGTCTCGCGCACGATTTCCCAAGCCGCCTGGACGGGGTTCAGGAAGTGGGGCGGCTCGGCCGGCGCGCAGGCGTTCGTCGTATTCGTAGTTCTTCGCGTAGCCGTGCACGACTGTGCTGCCGGAGAACTCCCCCACGGGTCCGCGGAATATCTGCGCGATCGCGCCGTGCAGCTTGAGTTTCCGCCCTGCGCGCTGCCGCAACCGTAGTTGTCGACGATGAACGAGCCCTTCACAGCGAGCATCGCGGCGTCGATCGTGATCGTCCCCAGCTGGGTCCCTTCTTCGGGTGCGTCGCATTCGGTTTCGTTGTTCTTGTACTTGCAGGTCGTGCCCGACGAGCGTGTCGTTGGTGTCGCACGTGTAGCCGTGGCTGGTATGGGTCGCGGCGTTGCTGATAGCCCACCCTGTGCATGACCCGGACGAAGTTGTTCGCCGACGAGGCCGAGCAGTCGCGCTCCCGCGTCAGCGACGTTGTGATGCTCCCTTGGATGATGATGTTGTTCTGGGCGCCGATCGTGAGCGCCTTCGAGTAGCCGCCCTTGACGTAGACGTCACCGCACGCGGTGTCTTCCGTGTAGCTGGAGCCGTAGGGGGTGTAGTTTTCGCCGCACGCTTCTTCGCTTTCGTTCGATGCGAAGATCACGCCCTTGCTCGGGTATCCGACTTCCTCGCTGTGTTCGATGCCGTGCACCGAGGTCGTGATGTGCGCGTTCTGGATGATGATCTTGCCAGTGGCTTCTTCGAAGGTCACTTCCGTGCGGCCCTTGAAGTGGTACGGTTCGCCGCTTTCTTCTTCGGTTATCGATTCCAGTTCTTCGTCGTTCGGCGGCGGCTGTATCGAGCGCACTTCCGCCACCGGCACCTTCTTGCCGATGAATATGTTCCGCCGAGCCGCACCGAGCAGCCCTGCCCTCGTTCGAGTAGCCTTTTCACGTCCCTTCGTTGTAGCCTTCGTGCCGAATTCGATGTTGTCGCGCTTGTTGCGGCCGAACTTCGGCGTTTCGCAGATGCCGACATGGTCGCTCGAGTGGACCGGGCCCTTGACGTCGTCCACGCTTAGGAAGAAAATGTTGTTGCAGGTTAGCCGCAGCTTGATCCGTTCCGGGTAAAGTGCGCGACACTTCTGGTATTCGGCTGGTGTGTGCGCGGTGTTCGTGTACGTGACCGGGTCCGGATGTCTCGAACGCCGTGTAGTAGACGAAGCTGACGAAGCCGTTGTTCTTGAACGTCGCGACGATCGAGCGTTCGAAGATGTGCCCGTCGCCCTTTGCGTAGCCGGTCGACTCGATGCGGAATGCTTCCCAGCGCGGGAATGTTGCTTTCCTTGCGTTCGATCATCTCCTGCACGATTTTCTTTTCCTTCGTGCACTTCGCTTTCCTTCCTCCTTCCCGCTTTCCGGGATCAGCAGTTGGATCGCGTATTCCTCGCCTTCGCCGTTCGGTGGGCCTTGCGAGTTCCGCGGCCTTCGAGTGGTTCGGTGCCCGCGGCGGACTTTTCCTGATTGAGCGCCGGGTTGGCGAGGGCGGTTCGGTGCAGTAGTCGAGGTAGTTGCCGTCCTCGGTCAGGTGGTAGGCGTAGTCGTCGATGCCGGCGAGCGCCGCGTAGTAGGCACGCTTTTGGTTCGTCGCGGTGCTCGAGGCGTCCACCTCGCCGAGCGAGGCGATGAAGGCCGCGCCCATCAACGCAGAGAGGACGAACAGCGTGCCGAGGACGACGATCATCGTAAAACCGTCCTCGGAGCGCGTGCGCCGCACGAGGGTCGCGAGCAGGGAGGAGAGGGGTCTCATGCGCATGGTTCTGGTAGCCGCCGTTTCTGAGGGTGGACGTGGGAGTGAGCCGGTAGATCGCGGAGTCTTCAAGCTGCGTCGCCTTCGGTATCAGGAGGCCGAGCGTGCGTTCGGCCGCGAGGCTGAAGCCGACCGTCACCTTCGAGACGTTTTCGGCTTCTTCTTCGCTCAGCCCGCTCCCGCCGGTAGCGCCCTTCAGCGGATTCACTTCGGGTTCGAGTTCGCCGGGGTGTTCGTTGAGGTGCGTGCTCGGGTTTTCCTGGTAGTACTGGTAGTAACGGAAGATCGGCACTTCCTTGCCGCCCGAGATCGTCGGTTCGACATGCGTCGCGAGCGTTACTTCCTTGGATGGCGTCGTTTCGAATTCCCAGTCGCCATAGGTGCTCCCCGTCTTGCTCTTGTACGAGACTTCAGTCAGCTTGTGCGTGCTCGCGGTGTACGTCACTTCATGAAGCTTGATCGTCGTAAAGGCCGCTTCCTGGCCGTGTTCGGAGATGAACTTGATCTTCGTCGTGGTGCTCCCCTTCTGTACGGGAGGCTCTTCCTTGACGACGCAGCCGGAGTGCAGCTCGAGCATCAGGTTCTCGAGCGACACGCGCGCCGTCTGGTCGATGTGTATCTGTTCGCTGATCCGCCGCGTGTCGTTCTGGGTGAAGAGCAGCAGCGTAAACGCGACGAAGCTCACGATGATGCCCATCGCGGATGCGATTATCAGCTCGATGAGTGTGAAGCCATGCTCGGACTTGAGTACCATCTCAGCAGCTCCCGGCCGTCGTCGCTTCTTCCTTGTCGAGCTTTACAGTGGGGATTTCGGTGGTCGTCGTCAGGCTCTTGAGTTCGAGTTCGGTCCCGGGGGTGTAGGTGTAATGCTTGCCGGAGACTTCGAGGCAGAACGTCTTGTACTTGCCGTACGGCAAGGACGGGTACACAAGCGACCCGCGTTCTGGGCTCGGCTTTTCTTCCGTCCCGTTCACGGTCGCGGGCAGCGTCGACGGCTTGAACTTGTGTTCTTCGCAACCTTCGCCCGATTGCTTTTCGGTGATGTAGACCTTCGGCGCTTCGGTTTCGTAGTACGGGTGCTTGGTGATCGTTTCGTGGTGTTCGATCTGGTGCTTGAGTTCCGTTTCTTCCGGTTCAGCCGTGCTCTTCTTCTTGTTGTAGACAAGGATCCGCAGGCCGGGGAGCTGCTGGGTCACGGTCGTCGTTTCGCTCGGCTTGACCACCGGTTCGAGGTTCGTGCCGCCGTAGAGCGAGGGCTTGGCGGAGGGGCATGTGCCCGCCCAAGCGACGTACGCCGTGGGAGAGAACGGAAACACGCCGGCCTGTTCAGAGGAGGTGATTTCGGTGCTCACAGGGCCGTTCTTGTTCACGCGGAGTTCTTTGTACGGCACCTGCATGCGCGAGGAGTTCTGCGCCACCGCATTGATCGACTGTCCGGGCCATTCGGTCGTGCCCGCGGAGAAGCCGAGTGCGGTGAGCTGCGACTTCGAGGTTTCGAGCTTGAGCGTCAGCGAGCCGGATTTTTCGAATTCGTAGGGCGCCTTCGTGGTGACGCCATCGACCACCGTCCAGATTTCCTGCGAGTGCTTGTCTTCGTTGGAGTTTTCGAACCAGTTCTGGTCGACGTAGCCGCTGCGGTGGACGTTGACCTTGTACTTGCCGCCTTCCGGCAATTCGGCGAAGAGCGCACACCCGTTTTCGGTCGTCTTGCCGGTGAAGACGTCTTCGGCGCCTTCGACAGGCCCCTTCACGGTCACTTCCATGCCTTCGACGCCCGACCCGCTCGCGCCGTCGACCTGCACGACGAGCGAGGGCCCCGGCGGGGGCGTGATCTCGCTCGTCTGCACGACGCTACCGTTGCGCGGATAGGTCCACGAGACCTTCGATTCGGTCCTGTAGATGCTCGCCTGCGGAGTTCCGCCTTCGCAGCTCGAGGTGCCCGATTCGTTCTTGAGCTTCGCGGACGAGAAGACGATGTACTTCGCGCCGTTCTCTTCGACCGTCTTCGTCCGCCCGCCCGCTTCTTCGAGTGCGCGCAGATCAGCGATCGGTTCGCCGCGCAAGCGCTCCTCGTCTTGTTCCGCGAGCGCCTGTGCCTGGGATCGCGAACGGCCGAGCGCGGCGACGCGGTTGCTCGCGTCGAGCCCGTTGAACGTACCGACGACGATTACGCCGATCATCATGCTGCTGACGAGGACTTCGATCAGGGTCGAGCCCGACTGCTCGCTCATCGCGCGTGCGAGGCGGCGCCTCGCCCAGGGCGCGAAGCGGAGGCCCTTGGGTGTGTCCCCTTGCCTTGACTCAGGTGCGTTCTCCATGGCGCCACGCTGAGGCTCGCCGCCGAAAATGCTCGGCCGCGTCCTCGTTTGAAGCTTCGACATCGAGCACCGCGCGGCTTTAGCCGATCGCCCCTCGCTAGGCGCACGGTCGAGGCCTTTAGCGAGCGGGCGTGAGGCCCGCGCCGCGGGGTCGCCGGGGACCCCGCCGAAGGGCGCGCGGATGCGGCGCTAAAGCTACGCAAACGTGCCCTAAACATGCGCAATCACAACTCCGCCTCTGCACGCGGGTTAGGTGGGGCGCCAGCGGGTCGCTTCAGCGGGCCCGCGAGTCGTCAGCAAATGTCGCTACGAAAGGCGGTGTGATGTGCAAGTAACTGCAACAAAGATGCTCAGGAGTGCCCTCGGGGGAGTAGTGCTCGGCGCTATCATGCTCGCCGCGCTCGGCCCCGCCGGCGCGAACGCAGCAAGGGGGTACCACGTCTCGCTCGCGGTCGCTCCAAACCCGGATGTGAGCGGCGACCCGCTCACGATGGTCGGCACGGTCTCCAACAGCCGTGGCCTACCGGTGGAAGGGGTACACCTCGTGCTCTACCACCGTGTCAATCCCGTGCCCTTCTTCTCGCCGATCCAGCGGACGCGGTCGGGCGCCGGCGGCTTCTACGAGATCAATCGCGCCGAAGGCGTCGTCGTCTCCAACCGCGAGTGGTACATCGTCGCGCGCGGGCCCGGCGGCCGCTTCCTCGCGCGCTCGCCGATTACACACGAGAAGGTCTTCGCGGTGCTCACGCTCGCTGCCTCCGTGAGCAGCGTCGAAACCGGCCAGTCCATCACGTTCAGCGGCACCGTCTCGCCGCGACACGCCGGCGAGCGCGTCGTGCTCGAGCGCCAAACGGGCGAAAACGGCAACGTCTGGCATCGCATCGGCAGCGGCGTCATCGAAGCGAACGGGACGTTCTCGATCGTCCATCGCTTCCTGCGCCCCTCCGAAGCCGGCGCAGCGACGATCCGCGTGACGCTCCCTCCGGACGCCCGCAACATCCGCTCGTTCTCCGAAGCGCTCGAAATCTCGATCGTCCAAGCGGAGAACCCGAGCCTCACGCTCGAACCATCGGCGCCCGCGATCGTCGTCGGCGAACCGGTCACGCTCCACGGCAAGCTCATCACGCCGAAGAGCGGCCCAATCGCCGCCGCACCCGTGACGCTCTATGCGCGTGGGCCCGGGCTCTCCTACGTACCCGTCGCGAGCACCACAACCGCGACCGACGGCAGCTTCTCGTTCGTGCAAGTGCCCACGCACAACACCGCCTACAAGGTCAAAGCGGGCGGCGATGAAAGCGCGCCGGTGTTCGAGGGCGTCCACGACACGATCAGCGCGCTCGCGAGCGCGAGCCGCGGGACGGTCGGGCAAGTGATCACGATCTCCGGCCTCGTCGTGCCAGCGCACGTCGGACACATCGTCTACCTGCAGCTGCGCGACGCCGCAGGCCACTACCAGACGATCCAAGTGACCTACGTCAACGCGGGCTCGGCGTACCTCTTCGCCCACCAGCTTCAATCGGCCGGCGTGAAGGACTACCGCGTCTATATCCCGGGCGGCCCCTACAACCTCGGAGCCGCCTCGACGCCCTTCAGCGTCAGCGTCGCGCCCGCGACGAGCCTACCCGCACTCGAACCGACGCCCGTGCCGGAAGACTAGCCCCTCAAGCGACGGCGCCGGCAAGGTGTGAGCGGTTTCCGCCGGCGCCGCGCAAAAGGGGCTCGAGGGGGACGAGAGGGCAGAGGGGCGGGGCGCCGGGAGCGCCTCGCCCCTCGCCAATGCCCGCCTCGCGCTCTGCCAACCTTCGCCTGTGCCCGCAGACGACATCGAACGCTGGTTCACGCGCAGCAAGGCGCGCGCATGCGGCGAGAAGCAGCGCTACGCCGACGAGCAGGAGGCGCGCGACGCCGCCTACTTCGTACGCCTCCACACCGGTGAGCGCCTCGCTCCCTACCGCTGCCCCTTCTGCCGCAACTGGCATCTCGGGCACCCCTCCGCCGAGCTCCGCTAAGCGCTCCGCCGGCGCTCACGCGCCGCCGTAGCTCGCGATCAAGCCGCTCAGCACGCCCGCGAGGAACCCCGCCGAGCATCAGCAGCGCGCCCGCGAGTGCCGCGGCGTTTTGTGCACATTCACAGCATTTCGGCACCGCATACGCCCTACGTCCGTCCACATCGTGTCGTGCGGCACTAAAGGACGACACACCGTGGCCCGATTAGGGCGGTGCGGGCCAAAGCTCCCCCTTCACGGAGCGCCGGGCCGCATTCCGAAGCAATCCGGAAAAAGGCACTCCCGTCGCGAGGCGGGCTCGCAAAGCTAGGGGTCTCTTTTGAGATAGCCCAGCTGCCCGGCAAGTCCTGTGAAGTCAACAAAGGAGCTCTTGCCGCTATGTCACTCATCAAGAGAAGGTCGCGTCGTGCAACCGTTCTTGCGACTGTCGTTGGTCTCGCCCTCGCGGGCGCCGCAGCTTTTGCGTATTGGACCACCTCAGGCGAAGGGACCGGGGAAGCGCACGTCAACAATCCGACCGAACACCTGAAGGTCTCGAGCACGCCTGTCGAAGGACTGTTCCCCGGTGCTTCCACCGAAGTCACCGTCACGGTCCAGAACACAAGCGCGACCGAATCGATCCACGTGAGCACGCTTGAAACAGCGCTCACTGGTAACTCGAAGGAAGGCACCGGCTGTGAAAAGAAGTGGTTCACGGTCACGCCCGCCACGCAGGCGATCGTCGCCGAACTGAAGCCCGGCGAATCGACCAGCGCCAAGGTGTCGGTCGCGATGTCCGACCCCAAGGAAGAAAACCAGAACGCCTGCAAGGGCGCGACGGTCAATCTCCACTACATCGCGCAGTAGGCCTTCTCGGTAACAGCAACTTGGCAGCCTTCGGCTGCTAGGGGGACAGGGAGACGGGGCGGCGGCTACGGCCGCCGCCCCACCGTAATCCCCAATGGGGGCGCCCGCTCTTGAGAGCGTTCGAGCTTCTCAGGCGCTGAGCGCCCCCAGGGGACGACGGCTTCCTTGAAACCAGCCGCCAAGCACACTCCGTAGCAGCACGGGGCAAGCGAGTTGCGTTTGCCGGAAGGACCGACTGCAGAGCGACCCTCACACAGTGAGGGAGTTCTGCCGAAGGAGCTTTCCGCAGCATGATTTCCGTCCCCAAGCCAAGCGAAGCCAGAGGCACCACGGGTGCCGCTCCGGTTGCGGCGCTCTGCGCGCTCAGCGTATGCGCGGGCGGCGCTTACGCCGTCGACGCGGCTCGCGAGGCGATCACCGGGCACCACGTCGTGCCCATCCCGCACATCGTCCAAAAGCCAAGCAGCCGCACGGACGTCAGGTGGGCGCTTTTCACTTTTTCCGACAAGGAGCCGGGCGTCAGATTCAAGTGCTCGCTCGATAACTCCAAGTTCGTCCCATGTTCCTCGCGCGCGCTCTACGGCCTCATCGAAGAGAAGGTGAAGAGCCGCGGAGCCAAACGCTCGCGTGGACGCAGCCGCCCCAGCGGCGAGCGCTCGCTCCTGAAGGGAGCAGGCAAGCTGCTCGAGCTCGGCGGCCACACCTTCCGCGTGAAGGCCAAGAGCAAGACCGGTAGGGAAAGTCGCCTCGCGGTCTACGCGTGGACCGTCCTCACGAGGGCGCAGCTCGAAGCCGGACAGCACTCGCCGTTGGGAACCGGCTCGAGCTCGAGCTCGGGCTCCGCGCAGAGCAGCGGCTCGGGCTCGACGATCGCCGGCAGCGGCGGCTCCGGCAGCGGGGGAACGTCGGGGTCCGGCGGAGGCTCCACCGGCAGCGGCGGAGGCTCGACGCCGATCGCGCGTCCGAAGGGATTCATCATTTCCGGCACGCCCGAAGGCGCGCTCTACCCCGGCGGGCCCGCGCTCAACATCCCGCTCGCACTCTTCAACCCCAACCCCGTCCCGATCTACGTCACCGGCCTCACGGTCACCGTCGCGAGCAGCCCCGAAGGCTGCCCCGCGGAAGAAAACGTTCGCGTCACGCAGTCAGACGCCTCCGCGGAAAAGCCGATCACGGTGCCCGCGAACACAGCCGTCACGCTGCCCGCGCAGGGCGTCTCGGCGCCGTCGCTTCAGCTCTTGAACCTGCCGGTCAACCAGAACGCGTGTCAAAACGCGACCTTCCCGTTGACCTACTCGGGGAGTGCCCACTCCTAATGCGCCCGCGCCTCAGAGTACCCGTGACACTGAGGCGCTTGAGGACGCACGCGCAGGTGGTCTCGCTCGCGGTGATCGTCGTGGTCTCCGCGGCCACCGGCGCGGCGCTCGCGTTCTGGACGAGCTCGGGAGAATTCACCGCCGGCGCGAGCCTCACGACGCTTTCGGCGCCGACGATCACGAGCGCAACCCCCGGCGTGGAATCGGTCGCGCTCAGCTGGTCCGCGGTTCCTCCACCCGGCGCCGGCGCGGTCGAATACTACGTCTCGCGCGACGGCGGGCCGGCCGGCGCGGGCTGCCCCAGCCGCACCGCGCCCTCGAGCGTGACGAGCTGCACCGACACGGGCGTGCCGCCGGGCAACCACACCTACACGGTCACCGCTATCTGGCGCACGTGGAGCGCGACGAGCAGCGAAAAAACCGTCACGGTGACGAGCAACACGGCCACGCACCTCGTGCTCGAAGCCGCGAGCGTCACGCCGACCGCCGGTGAAGCCGACGCGCTCACGATCGTCGCCAAGGACGCCACGAACAACCCTGTCAAGGGCTACGCCGGACCGCACGCGCTCGTCTTCGAAGGGGCGAGCGCTGCGCCGAGCGGGAACGAACCGACGGTCGCCGACGAAGCGGGTACGGCGCGCAAGTTCGCGGAAAGCACGACGATCCGCTTCACCGAAGGCAAGGCCACGGTTTCGGGGTCGGCGAACGGCCTGATGCGGCTATACAAGGCTGGCGAAGCGCACATCAAGGTCCGCGAAGGCTCGCTCAACAACGGCGCAGGTCTGGCGGTCACTGTGAAGCCCTCCTCGGCCGCCAGCTTCAAGCTCTCGGCGCCGAACCCAGCTGAACCCGAAGCGGGCCAGGCCTTCAGCGTCACGCTGAGCGCCTTTGACACCTACGGCAACCTCGCCACCACCTACGGCGGCGCTGGCGGCGAAACGAAGACGATCGCCTACTCGGGCCCCGAAGCCTCGCCGTCGGGCAAGGCGCCGGAATACCCGACCACCGCGACGGCGGTCAGCTTCAAGGAAGGCGTCGGCACGGCCACGGCGATCAAGCTCTACAAGGCAGCCGCCCAAACGCTCACCGCGAAGGAAGGCACGCGCGAAGGGAGCACGGCCGCGTTCACGGTCAAGCCGGGCGCCTTCAAGAGCTTCTCGCTCACGCCGGTGCCCGCAGAACCCGAAGTGGGCGCCGCGGTCGAAGTCAAGCTCACGGCGCTCGACGAATGGCACAACACGATCACGAGCTACGCGCGCACGCACAAGTTGCAGTACGAAGGCGCGGAAAACGCCCCCAACGGCAAGGCGCCCGAATACTCGACCACGACCGAACCGACGTTCACCGCCGGCGTCGCCTCGATCCCCGGATTCCATTTCTACAAGGCCGCATCGACCACGCTCAAGGTCAAGGAAGAAACCTCCGGTCACGAAGGCACCGGCACGTTCAACGTGAAGGCGGGGACAGCCGCGTCGTTCAAGCTCTCGGCGCCGACACCGGCCGAACCCGAAGCAGGCCAGGCGCTCAACGTCACGATCACCGCGCTCGACGCCGGTGGCAACCTCGCCACGTCCTACGGCGGCGCGGCCGGCGAAGTCAAGACGATCGCCTACTCGGGCCCGGGAGCCTCGCCCTCGGGCAAGGCGCCGGAATACCCGACCACCGCGACGAGCGGTCACCTTCAAGGAAGGCGTCGGCACCGCGACCGCCATCAAGCTCTACAAGGCCGGATCCCAGACACTCACCGCGAAGGAAGGCGCGCGCGAAGGGACTAGCGCGGCGTTCACTGTGAAGCCCTCCTCGGCCGCCAGCTTCAAGCTCTCGGCGCCGAACCCAGCTGAACCCGAAGCGGGCCAGGCCTTCAGCGTCACGCTCAGCGCCTTTGACACCTACGGCAACCTCGCCACCACCTACGGCGGCGCTGGCGGCGAAACGAAGACGATCGCCTACTCGGGCCCCGAAGCCTCGCCCTCGGGCAAGGCGCCCGAATACCCGACCACCGCGACGGCGGTCAGCTTCAAGGAAGGCGTCGGCACGGCCACGGCGATCAAGCTCTACAAGGCCGGATCCCAAACGCTGACCGCGAAGGAAGGCACGCGCGAAGGGACTAGCGCGGCGTTCGCCGTGAAGCCCTCCTCGGCCGCCAGCTTCAAGCTCTCGGCGCCGAACCCAGCTGAACCCGAAGCGGGCCAGGCCTTCAGCGTCACGCTGAGCGCCTTTGACACCTACGGCAACCTCGCCACCACCTACGGCGGCGCTGGCGGCGAAACGAAGACGATCGCCTACTCGGGCCCCGAAGCCTCGCCGTCGGGCAAGGCGCCGGAATACCCGACCACCGCGACGGCGGTCAGCTTCAAGGAAGGCGTCGGCACGGCCACGGCGATCAAGCTCTACAAGGCAGCCGCCCAAACGCTCACCGCGAAGGAAGGCACGCGCGAAGGGAGCACGGCCGCGTTCACGGTCAAGCCGGGCGCCTTCAAGAGCTTCTCGCTCACGCCGGTGCCCGCAGAACCCGAAGTGGGCGCCGCGGTCGAAGTCAAGCTCACGGCGCTCGACGAATGGCACAACACGATCACGAGCTACGCGCGCACGCACAAGTTGCAGTACGAAGGCGCGGAAAACGCCCCCAACGGCAAGGCGCCCGAATACTCGACCACGACCGAACCGACGTTCACCGCCGGCGTCGCCTCGATCCCCGGATTCCATTTCTACAAGGCCGCATCGACCACGCTCAAGGTCAAGGAAGAAACCTCCGGTCACGAAGGCACCGGCACGTTCAACGTGAAGGCGGGGACAGCCGCGTCGTTCAAGCTCTCGGCGCCGACACCGGCCGAACCCGAAGCAGGCCAGGCGCTCAACGTCACGATCACCGCGCTCGACGCCGGTGGCAACCTCGCCACGTCCTACGGCGGCGCGGCCGGCGAAGTCAAGACGATCGCCTACTCGGGCCCGGGAGCCTCGCCCTCGGGCAAGGCGCCGGAATACCCGACCACCGCGACAGCGGTCACCTTCAAGGAAGGCGTCGGCACCGCGACCGCCATCAAGCTCTACAAGGCCGGATCCCAGACACTCACCGCGAAGGAAGGCGCGCGCGAAGGGACTAGCGCGGCGTTCACTGTGAAGGCCGGCGCCTTCAAGAGCTTCGGTCTCACGGCGGTGCCCGCAGAACCCGAAGTGGGCGCGGTCTTCGAAGTCAAGCTCACGGCGCTCGATGAATGGGACAACACGATCACGAGCTACGCGCGCACGCACAAGCTGCACTACGAAGGCGCCGAAGCATCGCCCAGCGGAAGGGCGCCCGAATACTCGACCACGACCGAACCGACGTTCACCGCCGGCGTCGCCTCGATCCCCGGTTTCCATTTCTACAAGGCCGCCGCAACGACGCTCAAGGTCAAGGAAGAAACCTCCGGCCACGAAGGCGCTGGCACGTTCACGGTCAAGCCGGGCGCCGCCGCCACCTTCAAGCTCTCGGCGCCGAACCCGACCGAACCCGAAGCGGGCCAGGCCTTCAGCGTCACGCTGAGCGCCTTTGACACCTACGGCAACCTCGCCACCTCCTACGGCGGCGCTGGCGGCGAAACGAAGACGATCGCCTACTCGGGCCCCGAAGCCTCGCCCTCGGGCAAGGCGCCGGAATACCCCACCACCGCGACGTCGGTCAGCTTCAAGGAAGGCGTCGGCACGGCCACGGGCATCAAGCTCTACAAGGCCGCATTGAGCACGCTGACCGCCAAGGAAGGCACGCGGGAAGGGAGCACGGCGGCGTTCACGGTCAAGCCGGGCGCGGCCGCCAGCTTCAAGCTCTCCGCGCCGAACCCAGCTGAACCCGAAGCGGGCCAGGCCTTCAGCGTCACGCTGAGCGCCTTTGACACCTACGGCAACCTCGCCACCACCTACGGCGGCGCTGGCGGCGAAACGAAGACGATCGCCTACTCGGGCCCCGAAGCCTCGCCCTCGGGCAAGGCGCCCGAATACCCGACCACCGCGACGGCGGTCAGCTTCAAGGAAGGCGTCGGCACGGCCACGGCGATCAAGCTCTACAAGGCCGGATCCCAAACGCTGACCGCGAAGGAAGGCACGCGCGAAGGGACTAGCGCGGCGTTCGCCGTGAAGGCCGGCGCCTTCAAGAGCTTCGGCATCGCGCCGGTGCCCGCAGAACCCGAAGTGGGCGCCGCGTTCGAAGTCAAGCTCACCGCGCTGGATGAATGGCACAACACGATCACGAGCTACGCGCGCACACACAAGCTGCACTACGAAGGGGCCGAAACGGCCCCCAACGGCAAGGCGCCCGAATACTCGACTACGACCGAACCCACGTTCACCGCCGGCGTCGCCTCGATCCCGAACTTCCGCTTCTACAAGGCCGCCTCGACGACGCTCAAGATCAAGGAAGAAACGACGACCCACGAAGGCGCTGGCACGTTCACCGTCAAGGTTGGGACGGCCGCCACCTTCAAGCTCTCCGCGCCCACCCCCGCAGAACCGGAAGTCGGCGCCGCGCTCAGCGTCACGATCACCGCGCTCGACGCCGGTGGCAACCTCGCCATCTCCTACGGCGGCGCTGGCGGCGAAACGAAGACGATCGCCTACTCGGGCCCCGAAGCCTCGCCCTCGGGCAAGGCGCCGGAATACCCCACCACCGCGACGTCGGTCAGCTTCAAGGAAGGCGTCGGCACGGCGACCGCGATCAAGCTCTACAAGGCCGCATTGAGCACGCTGACCGCCAAGGAAGGCACGCGCGAAGGGACTAGCGCGGCGTTCACGGTCAAGCCGGGCGCCGCCGCCAGCTTCAAGCTCTCGGCGCCGAACCCGACCGAACCCGAAGCGGGCCAGGCCTTCAGCGTCACGCTGAGCGCTTTTGACACCTACGGCAACCTCGCCACCTCCTACGGTGGCGCTGGCGGCGAAACGAAGACGATCGCCTACTCGGGCCCCGAAGCCTCGCCCTCGGGCAAGGCGCCGGAATACCCCACCACCGCGACGTCGGTCAGCTTCAAGGAAGGCGTCGGCACGGCGACCGCGATCAAGCTTTACAAGGCCGGATCCCAGACACTGACCGCGAAGGAAGGCGCGCGCGAAGGGACTGGCGCAGCGTTCACCGTCAAGCCGGGCGCGTTCAAGAGCTTCTCGCTCGCGCCGGTGCCCGCAGAACCCGAAGTGGGCGCAGCGTTCGAAGTCAAGCTCACCGCGCTGGATGAATGGCACAACACGATCACGAGCTACGCGCGCACACACAAGCTGCACTACGAAGGGGCCGAAACGGCCCCCAACGGCAAGGCGCCCGAATACTCGACTACGACCGAACCCACGTTCACCGCCGGCGTCGCCTCGATCCCGAACTTCCACTTCTACAAGGCCGCCTCGACGACGCTCAAGATCAAGGAAGAAACGACGACCCACGAAGGCGCTGGCACGTTCACCGTCAAGGTTGGGACGGCCGCCACCTTCAAGCTCTCCGCGCCCACCCCCGCAGAACCGGAAGTCGGCGCCGCGCTCAGCGTCACGATCACCGCGCTCGACGCCGGTGGCAACCTCGCCACCTCCTACGGTGGCGCCGCCGGCGAAACGAAGACGATCGCCTACTCGGGCCCCGAAGCCTCGCCCTCGGGCAAGGCGCCGGAATACCCCACCACCGCGACGTCGGTCAGCTTCAAGGAAGGCGTCGGCACGGCCACCGCGATCAAGCTCTACAAGGCCGGATCCCAAACGCTGACCGCGAAGGAAGGCACGCGCGAAGGGAGCACCGCAGCGTTCACGGTCAAGCCGGGCGCGTTCAAGAGCTTCGGCATCGCGCCGGTGCCCGCAGAACCCGAAGCCGGCGTCGCGTTCGAAGTCAAGCTCACGGCCTGGGATGAATGGCACAACACCGTCACGAGCTACGCGCGCACGCACAAGCTCCACTACGAAGGCGCGGAAAACGCCCCCAACGGCAAGGCGCCCGAATACTCGACCACGACCGAACCGACGTTCACCGCGGGCGTCGCCTCGATCCCGAATTTCCACTTCTACAAGGCCGCCGCGACGACGCTCAAGGTCAAGGAAGAAACGACGACCCACGAAGGCGCGGGGACGTTCACCGTGAAGGCCGGGACGGCGCGAAGCTTCACGCTCGCCGCGGCGCTCACGACCGTCGAAGTCGGCCAGGCCGACAACCTCACCGTGACCGCGCTCGATGAATGGGGCAACACGGCGACCGCCTTCGGGGGTGCCACGGGCGAAACGAAGCACCCGATCTTCGAAGGTGCAACCGCGGGCCTCAACGGCAAGGCGCCGACCGTTACCGCGGAATCCGGCACCGCGACGAAGTTCGGCGAAGCCACGCCGATCAAGTTCAAAAGCGGCGTTGCGACCGTCGAAGCTGGCAACAACGGAGCGATGACCCTCTACAGGGTCGAAACCGCGCACATCAAGGTGCGCGAAGGCGCGCTCAACAACGGCGCGGGCCTCGCGATCACCGTCAAGCAGGGCCCGATCTCCGCCTTCGAGGTCTCGGCGCCGACGCCCGCGGAACCCGAAGCGGGGCAGGCTTTCAGCGTCAAGCTCACGGCGGTCGACGCCGGCGGCGACGTGATCACGAGCTACGGCGGCGCAGCCGGCGAAGTGAAGACGATCGGCTACTCCGGCCCCGAAGCTGCGCCTAGCGGCACCGCGCCCGAATACCCCGCCTCGGCGAAGTCGGTCACGTTCAAGGAAGGCGTTGGCACGGCGACCGCGATCAAGCTCTACAAGGCCGCCGCGACGACACTCACCGCGTTTGCGACCGTCGGCGCGGCGCGCGTCGAAGGTGTGAGCAGGTTCACCGTGATCCCCGGCCCTGCGAAGTACCTGATCTGGAACGAACCGGAAGTGAGCGCGGGCTCGATCGTCGGCACGTGCTTGGACACATGCCTCGCCGAAGGCCTCGGCAGCGAAGGCCGCTTCACGGCCGAAGTAAGCCTCGTGGACAGCTGGGCCAACCCGCAACCGACGCACGGCGGCGCGGTCACGGTGCGCGTGCATGGGCGTGCGGTGGTCGGCCGCGGCGGGCGCGTGCGGCCCGGGCGCGTGACGATCGCCGCCGGCGCCGCGACCTCGGAAGCGTTCACGTTCACCGGCCCGCGGATCGGGAGCCGCCGCACCCCCACCGCCTGGGAAGAGCTGCTCGAAGCCACCGCAACCGGCTACGAACCCGCGGACGCCACGCTGCGGAGCGAAACGGGTGGCGGCGGCGGGATCGGTGCCGGCTAGGCGCGCACGTCGAGCACGACCTTGCCGGTCGCCTCGCGGCGGTCGATGAGCTCGAGCGCCTGCGCCGCGTGCTCGAGCGGGAAGTGCTCGCCGACTACCGGTCGCACGACGCCGTCCTCGATCATGCGCTCGAGCGCGTCGCCGACTTCGCGCAACAGCTCTGGCCTGCTCATCGCGTAGCCGCCCCAGCCGGAGCCGACGACCTCGGTGTTGTTGAGCAGGAGGCGGTTGACCTTCACCTCGGGGATCCCGCCGCCGGCGAAGCCGACGACGACAAGCCGGCCTTCGGGTGCGAGCGAGCGCAACGAGTCCGTGAAGCGATCGCCGCCGACGGGGTCGAGCACGACGTCGACCCCAGCGCCCGTGATCTCTCGCGCCTCGTCCTTCCAGGGCCCCTCCGAGGAGAGGATATGGTCGGCGCCGACCTCTTCGACGACCTTGCGCTTCGCGTCGCTCGAAACGACTGCGATCGTGCGCGCGCCGAGCCCTCGCGCGACCTGGAGCGAGGCCGTTCCGACCCCGCCCGCGGCACCGTGGACGAGCACGGTCTCGCCCTGCTTGAGGCGCCCGCGGCGCTCGAGCGAGAAGTACGCGGTGTGGTAGTTGAGGACGAGGCCTGCGCCCTGCGCGTAGTCGAGCGGCTCGGGCAGCGGGAAGCAGAGTTGTTCGGCGGCGACGGCGACCTCCGCGAAGCCGCCGAGGCCGCAGAACGCCATCACGCGCTCGCCGGCTGTCAGCCGCGAGTCCTCGGGGGCGACGCGCACGACCCCCGCGACCTCGCTGCCGGGAACGAACGGCAGGTCGGGCTTGAGCTGGTAGCGGCCGCGCGTTTGCAGCAGCTCGGGGAAGGAGACGCCCGCGGCGTGTACGTCGACGAGGATGCCGGCGCCCGGGGTCAGCGGGTGCGAGCGCTCGGGCTCGGGCAGTTCGACCAGCCGCAGCGCGCTCTCGGGCCCCGTGAGCTCTGTGATCTGGACCGCTCGCACGCGCTCGCGCCCCCCTCTCAGTCGTTGTACGTGCGCACGCGGCACTTCTTGCTGTTGTGCAGAATGTGGTCGCAGACGACGACGTAGCCCTTGCGCGGGCGCCCACGCGCGTCCATCAGCCCGGCGTCGAAGCGCGCGTGCGGCCCTGCGCCTGTCCAGTCGTAGATGTAAAGGCGCTTGATGCGCGGGCTCGTGTAGGCGAGTTTGAACATGTATTCGAGCGCGTGCGCGGCGCGGGTCAGGCCGGCGCCGTGCTTGTTTGTGAAGTCGGTGCCGTACTGCACGACGCCGCCGGTCTCGGTGAGCCAGAGTTCGCCGGGGACGTCGCCGAGGATCGCCTTCGTGCGCGTCGCTTGGAAGCGGTTCGTGTCGGAGTAGTTGTGGAAGCCCCAGAGGCTCGGCATCGGCAGCTTGAGCTTGCCGACGTTGGACTTGAACTGGTTGACGTATGTGAGCGTGGGCCCGATGTCGAAGCTGTCGAGGATGTCGAGGCCGAGAACGGTGTCGTGGTGCGCGACGGAGCGCAATTCGCGGTAGTAGAGCGCCGATTGCATGGGGTTGGGGCTTTGCAGCATGTGCGGGATGTAGCCGCGGTTGGCCTCGTTCCAAGGCTGATACTGGTGGACTTGCGGGAAGTCCTTCAGGAACTTCGAGACGTCCTGCTTGTAGAGCCCGGACGAGGGCATCTTCATCGGCGTTTGCTCGGAGTGGTAGAAGGCGACGAGGATCTGCTGGTGGGCGGCCGACGCGGTCTGGATCCAGGCCTTCGCTTCGTTGAGCTCGCGGCGATGCGCGACGACATCGTAGGGAGTGATGTAGCGCGTGATGCCGATGTGGAGTTGCTTCCAGTAGCGCGAGTAGAACATCGCCGTGTGCTCGTCGCCGATGCCGGTGATGACAGACGCGCCGGCGCGCTTGGCGGAGGATTGGCGCGCACGGGTGGAGGCGCCGCGGCCGGAGGCCGCGACGGGGAGCGCGACGAGGGTCGCGGGCACCGCTAGCACGGCGGCGAGGGCGAGCGCCGCGGCGAGCTTGCGAGCGCCGCGTGGTGCGCTGGGGCGTTGCTGTCTCATGGCGTTTGCCTTTCGCGTCGTGGTCTGGAGCGCCGGCCGCAGGACGAGCGGGGCGCGAGCGTCCGGGCAGGCTATCTGCTGCTCCAACGTCTCGGTCGCAGCAGGGTTGCGCTGCTGCAACGATGCTCGCGCGCGGCGGCGCCCACCCGCGCGCGGGCGCTTGGGAGGCCGGTAGGCTCCGGGTGCCCCGATGTCCTTGGCCTACTTGCCCAGCCCGAGCTTCAACGGCTTTCACATCGGGCCGTTGTTCGTGCACATGTACGGACTGATGTACGTCCTCGCCGTGACGGCCGCGGTGATCGTGACGACGCACCGCTGGGAGCGCAAGGGAGGCACGCGCGAGATCGTCTACGACGTCGCGCTGTGGGGGTTCCCGGCGGGGCTGATCGGCGGGCGCCTGTACTTCCTCGCGACGAGCTGGAACGAAGTCCCGCCGCACTGGTGGGGGCCGTTCGCCGTTTGGAAGGGCGGGCTCGGCATCTGGGGGGGCATCGCGTGCGGGACGGTCGTGGGCATTTGGCGCTTGCGTCGCCATCACGCGAACGTGCCGATGTTCATGGACGCGGCGGCGCCGGGCTGCTCGTGGCGCAGTCGTTCGGTCGCATCGGCAACTACTTCAACCAGGAACTCTACGGCCTACCGAGCAAGCTCCCGTGGGCGGTCGAAATCAGCGCTCCGCACAGGACGAACATCCTGCTCAAGTACCAGCAGTACGCGACCTTCCAGCCGACGTTCCTCTACGAGATCATCTGGAACTTGGGGCTCGCGGCGGCGCTCGTGTGGCTCGGGAATCATCGCCGCATCAAGCCGCCGGGGCTGTTCGCGCTGTACGTCGCGGGCTACTCGTTCGCGCGCATTGGCGAGGAGCTGCTGCGCATCGATCCCGCGCACCACATCCTTGGCATGCGCTTGAACTTCTGGGTTGCGTTGACGCTGTTCATCGTGGGCGTCGCGTGGTTTCTCTACACGCAGCGCCGACCTGCGCCGAGCGAGGAGCCGATGCCGGGGCAGCAGCAGGCGGGCGCCGCGCACGCGGGCACGCGAAAGCGCGATCTCGCGCAGACGACTTTGTAGGGCCGCGTCCGGGCACGCGCTCGCGGGCGCGGGCGTTCTTTTGCCCGGGGCATCACGCCCCGGGGGCTGTAGGCTCCGGGCGGATGCGCGTCCTCATCCTCTCCTGGGAGTACCCGCCGGTCGTGGAGGGCGGGCTCGCGCGGCACGTGCGCAAGCTCTCGGAGGCGCTCGTGGCGTTGGGCGCGGAGGTGCACGTGCTGACGCGCGGCGATGGAGGCTGCCGCTCGAGGAAGCGCAGCGCGGCGTCGTCGTCCACCGCGTTTGCGAGGCGCCGCGTCC
This sequence comes from uncultured bacterium, assembly GCA_963768005.1. Classification (GTDB taxonomy): domain Bacteria; phylum Actinomycetota; class Thermoleophilia; order Solirubrobacterales; family Solirubrobacteraceae; genus Palsa-744. The sequence goes on along the minus strand of CAVYGD010000002.1, from coordinate 182,361 downwards.
GCGCGAGCTGAACGAGTTCGTCGCGTGGGTGGAGCACATGAACGCGGACATGCTCGCTGCCGGGATCGAGCTCGGCGACCGCTTCGAGCCCGATTTGATCGCGGGTCACGACTGGCTCGTGGCGGGCGCGGGTGAGCACCTCGCGGATCGCTTCCGCTGCCCGCTCGTGATGACGATCCATGCGACCGAGTACGGGCGCCATCAGGGATGGGTGGAGGATCACCCGCAGAGCTGGATCCACGGCATCGAGCGGCGGATCGTGCACAGGGCGGACCGCGTGATCGCGTGCTCGCACTACATGCGCGGCCACGTCGCGGACGTGTTCGGCTTGCAAGAGGGTCGGATCGCGGTGATACCGAACGGGATCGACCCGATGGACGTGCGCCTCGTCGAGGACTTGAGCGCACTGCGCGCGGGCTTTGCGGCGCCGGAGGAGAAGCTCGTGCTGCTCGTCGGCCGCCTCGTCTACGAGAAGGGCTTCCAGCTCGCGCTCGAGGCGCTCGCGCCGATCGTGAAGCGCTTGGATGGGGTGCGCTTCCTCGTTGCGGGCTCGGGCACGCACGAGGATGAGCTCAAGGCGCAGGCGGAGGGCCTCGGCCTCATGGATCACGGCATGTTCCTCGGCTGGATCGGCGACGACGTGCTGCATTCGCTCTACCGCATCGCAGACTTCTGCGTCGTCCCCTCGATCTACGAGCCGTTCGGTCTCGTCGCGCTCGAGGCGATGGCGTCGGGGTGCCCGTGCATCGTCGCGGACACGGGCGGCTTACGCGAGGTGGTGCCATCGGGAGAGCGCGTGGGGTTGCGCTTCAACGGGGGCGACGCCGACCACCTTGGCGTGATGATCGATCGCTTGCTCACCGACGAGCCGCTGCGCGATCGGCTCGTGATCGAGGCGTCCGAGCACGTGTTGCGCTTCGACTGGAGCGACGTCGCGCGCCAGACGCTCGCGCTCTACGCGGAGCTCCTCCCGGAGCGGCGCGTCCGCAGCCGCAAAGCGCACTAATGTGAGTAGGAAACAGGCTCGCACGGGAGACGAGCCGCGAAGGGAGTTGCTAGTGCTCACGGGTCTAATGCAGGACGACTTTCAGCTCACGGTGCAGCACATGCTGCGGCGGATGCGCTCGCCGTACGCGGACGCGGAGGTCGTCTCGCTGACGCCCGCAGGCTCGATGCGCGCAACCTTCGGCGAGATCGCTAGCGCGCGTGGACCGCTTGGCGCGGGTGCTCGAGCGCTTGGGCGTGCAGCAGGGCGACCGCGTGGGACGTTCGCGTGGAACAACCAGCGCCACTTCGAGCTCTACATGGCGGTCCCGTCGCGTCGGCGCCGTTCTGCACACGTTCAACATACAGGCTGCCCGCCGACCAGCTCACGTATATCGTCGACCACGCCGAAGACGGCGTCGATCTTCGTGGACGACTCGCTCGCGGCGCTGCTCGCGCCGCTCGCGCCGCACATGCGCTCGCCGCGTCAGTACGTCGTGATGGGCGAGGGGGAGTCGCTCGAAGAGGCGATGCAGAAGCTCCCGGGCGCGCTGAGCTACGAGGAGCTCCTCGCCGAGGCCGGCGATGGCATATTCGAGTACCCGAGCTCGACGAGCGCCAGGCGGCGGCTTTGTGCTACACGAGCGGGACGACGGGCAACCCGAAGGGCGTCCTGTACTCACACCGCTCGATCAGCCTGCACTCCTCGGCGACGCTGATGGCGGATGCGCTCGGTCGTGGGTCACGACGACCGCGCGCTCGTGATCGTGCCGATGTTCCATGCGAACGCGTGGGGCATCCCGCACGCGGCGGCGCTGACGGGCGCGGACCTGATCATTCCCGACCGCTTCCTGCAGGCGGAGCCGTTGGCGAAGCTGATCGAAAGGAGCGCGCGACGATCATGTGCTGCGTGCCAACGATCTTCCTCGACCTCCTGCGCTACGCGGACACCCACGACGTCGACCTCTGCTCGCTGAAGAACGCGGGCTGCGGCGGCTCGGCGGTGCCGCGCCAGCGTTGATCGAGGGCTTCGAGACGCGCCACGGCGTGCGGATCTTCCAGGGCTGGGGCATGACCGAGACGAGTCCCGTCGCGACCTACTCGCGGCCCGCGGAGGGCGGACCGCACGACGACGAGTACTGGGTGACGCGCGCGAAGCAGGGCCAACCGCTGCCGTGGGTGGAGCTGCGGATCGTCGACGACGACGGCGAGATCGTGGCGAACGACGGCGAGAGCACGGGCGAGATCGAGGTCCGCGGCCCGTGGGTGGCGGCGCGCTACTACAAGGAAGACGATGAGGAGAAATTCGACCGCGGTTGGCTGCGCACCGGCGATATCGCGGCGGTCGACGAGCACGGCTTCGTGCAGATCACGGACCGCGCGAAGGACGTGATCAAGTCGGGCGGCGAGTGGATCTCCTCGGTGGAGCTCGAGAACGAGATCATGGCCCACGACGACGTGATCGAGGCAGCCGTGATCGCGAAGCCCGACGAGCGCTGGGCGGAGCGCCCGCTGTGCTGCGTGGTCTGCGCGAGGGCGTCCTCGAGGAGCGCGGCTCGGATGCGCTCGCGACGCGATCTCGTCGAGCACCTGAGCGACCGCGTCGCGCGGTGGTGGCTGCCGGACGAGTTCGCGTTCATCGAGGAGGTGCCGAAGACGAGCGTGGGGAAGTTCGACAAGAAGAGTCCTGCGCAAGCGCCTCGAGAACGACGAGCTCGAAGGACGCACGATCGTTGAGCGGCCGAGCGCGGAGGCGCCCCGAGGTCGAGTCCGCGCCCGCGGGCGCCGCGTGAGCCGACGCGCGAATCGCGCCCCGCATCCGCGGCGGCTGCTGGTCCGCGGCCGCGCTGACGCGCTCACGCTGCGTCGCGGTCGCGAGCCCCGCGGCGCCCGCGCTCGCGAGCTCGGATGCGCAGCCGAACCCGAGCGAAGCCCGCGTGCGCTACCGCGCCGTCGGCTGCGTCGTGCACGGCCCGCAGATCGCATACCGCGAGCGGCCCCCCGCGCAAGGAGGTCGCGTTGAGCTTCGACGACGGCCCCTATCCGCTCACGCAGGACTTCGTGCGGATGCTCCGCGCGAACGGCGCCGTCGCGACGTTCTTCATGATCGGCCGACCAGGTCAACCCGAGCTACCGCGGGACGCTGCGCGAAGAGTTGCGCGACGGCGATGCGCTCGGCGATCACACGTGGACGCACCCCGACCTCGACGCCCTCTCGACTCCGCGGTGCGCGGCGAGCTCGCGAGCACGCGCGAAGTGATCAAGCGCGAAAGCGGCTACTCGCCGTGCGTCTTTCGGCCCCCCTACGGCGATTACGATGCGACGGTCGTGCGCGTCGCGCGCTCGCTTGGGCTCGCGACGATCCTCTGGGACGTCGATCCGAGCGACTACGCGTTGCCGGGCGTGGCAGCGATCGAACAGCGCGTCCTCGCGCAGGCGACCGCAGGGTCGATCATCATCTCGCACGACGGCGGCGGCCCGCGGCAGCGAGACGCTCGCGGCGTACCCGCAGATCATCCGCCGCCTGCGCGCGCGGGGCTATCGATTCGTGACGGTTCCGCAGCTCCTCGGCTTCCGAACCGTCTACCGCAGCTGCTCGCGCAATTGCATGCAGGCGGCGATCAAGGACACGCCTCCGCGCGGGTCGATCGTGCAGGGCTAAAGTCCCCGATTTCAGGGCCGATAAGGCGGGTATTCGTCCGCAAGGACAGGTATAGTCCCGTTCACACGGGGATCATTTGCAAACCCTCAGCCACGATACCACGGACAGTGGGAGGTTTTCAAGGCATGACTTCAATGAACGCTCTGGCAGTGGTGAGGTCAGGGAAGACGATCACGAGCACGTCGCTTGGCGCGAAGCGCAGCGGCCGTCGCACGCCAGGAGTCGTTCTGGGCCTCCTGACGGCCATGGCGCTGCTCGCGCTGCCTGCGGCGGCAGGTGCGCAGACGACCTCGACGTCTTCGCTGGCCGGCTACAGCGAAACCCCGACGGTGTCGACTTCCTCATCGACGCACAGCACCGTCTCGTCCTCGACGGTGACGACGGAGACCGCGAGCCCCGGCGTGACGCCGGCGAGCGGCTCGAAGCCGGAAAGCAAATCGAAGCCGGAACACACGCGACGACGACGCCGAAGAGCGAAGTCAGCCCGGCGAGCACGGAGTCGACGACGACTCGGCGACGACCGCGAGCACGCTTCCGTTCACGGGCCTGAACCTCGCTTGGGTGATCGGTGGGGGACTGGTGCTGATCGGGATCGGCGTGTCGCTGCTCGTCGCGCAGCGCCGCCGCGCGCACCGCTGACCAAAGACTTACGCGGCAAGAGACTCAGTAGGCAACAAAACGGCCGCCGGCGAACCGGCGGCCGTTTTGTTGTGTGCGACGGGCCGGAACTGGCGAATCGCGCCCCACCGGCCCCGCGATGCGGATGAGAGGACTCGAACCTCCAGCTAAGTTACCTTCTACACGGCCTGTACCGTGGGCGTCTACCAATTCCGCCACATCGGCGCTCGTGGAGCGCGAGAGTATCGCAGCCTCGGCGGTGGCCGCTCTCGTTCCGAATGAGCCTCTGCTAGCCTCGACGGCTGTCGAGCTTGGCGCCATCGTCTAGGGGACTAGGACGCCGCCCTCTCACGGCGGTAACACGGGTTCGAATCCCGTTGGCGCTACTTCGCAACCGTCGGGCGGGTCGTGCCCCGACGCGATCATCCGGCAGGCCGCTGCACCCCGAGCGCGCTGGCGCCGCCGCCCGTGCAAGACTCCCGCGCACTTCGCCGACCGATTCGGCACGGCCACCACGGGGTCGCGACGACCCCACCCGAAAGGAGGGGACATGAACTACACCCTGGATCGCAAGCTCGCGGTCGAGTTCATCGGCATGTTCATATTCATGTTCGCGGTCGGCATGGCGACCGAGTCGGCCAACAAGGCGGGGGCGACGCTCGCGCCGATCGCCATCGGCTCCGTGCTCATGGTCCTCGTCTTCGCGGGCGGCCACGTCTCGGGCGGCCACTACAACCCCGCTGTCAGCACCGCTGTCCTGCTGCGCGGCAAGATGACCGTGCCGCGAATACGTCGCCTACCTCGTGACGCAGTTCGCCGCCGCGGCGCTCGCCGGCGCGCTCGTGATCGCGATCGGCGGGGAACAGGCGGCGGGCGCGACGGCGTCGACCGGCAAGATGCTCGTCGCGGAGCTCCTCTTCACGTTCGCGCTCGCGTACGTCGTGCTCAACGTCGCGACCGCGAAGGGCACCGAAGGCAACTCGTTCTTCGGGCTCGCGATCGGGTTCACGGTCCTCGTCGGCGCCATTTCCGTCGGCTGGATCTCGGGTGGGGCGTTCAACCCCGCGATCGCGCTCGGCGCAACGATCCTCGGCGCGTTCAAGTGGTCGCACATCTGGATCTACCTCGTTCGCCGACTTCCTCGGCGCGGCGTCTCGCCGCGGGCGCGTTCCTTTACATACAGGGCGAGCGCGCGCGACCGAAGGTCCCGGAGCCCGTCGAGCCAACGGGCTGACGCCGCTCCGACGCCGCGGACCGCCGTAACTACAGTAAACCCGTGGTCCTCTACACATGCACCGACGGCAAGTCGTTCGGAGGTCTTCCGGGGCCGCTCGCGCACCCCTGCGGGAAGGCTGCGAAGGCGCTCGACGAGACTGGCCACAGCTACGAGTGCAAGCGGGTCAAGGGCGGCACGCTGAAGTTCTGGACCTGGCCGAGCAGGGCGCGCGACCGCGCCGAGATCGAGCAGCTCAGCGGCCAGCGCGCCGTGCCGATCCTCGTGCTCGACGACGGCTCGACGGTCGTGGGCTCGGGCGCGATCGTGAGCTGGGCCCGCGAGCACAGCCCTTCGGCGACCGCTTCCGCCCCTAGCGCCTCCGAGTAGTAGGAGGCCCCGCCCCTCATCTCGGCGGCAGGTAGCGTCGCGCGGTGACGTACTCGCTTGCGCGGTCGGCGAGCGGGATGATGCGCACGGAGCCCGCGGAGTTCGGCGACTCGATGATCTCGCCGTCGCCGACGTACATCGCGACGTGGGTTATTTCGCGTGACGGCGGGTCCGTCGCGAAGAACACGAGGTCGCCGGGCTGCAGCGAGCGCCGCGACACCGAGCGCCCTGCCAGTGCCTGCAGCGCAGCGGTCCGCGGGAGATCGATCCCGTATGCGTCGTAGACGGTGTAGGTGAGCCCCGAGCAGTCGAACCCGAACGCCGACGTGCCCGCCCAGAGGTAGCGAACGCCGAGGAACTGCTCCGCGGTCGCCACGAGCTGCTGCCCGCTGGGCGCAGGCGTAGGGCTGCCGGGCACGCTCATGGCTACGGCCGAGCGCGCGATCAGGCGCCGGCGCGCCGGCGGGCGTCTGCACGAGCGCGAACGCGCCCGCTTCGCCGAGGTACGGCAGCCGCGTGTTGAAGCTGAGGTGCATGAGCGGCGCGCCAGCGCCGCCGCTGCGCGGTGCGTGCCAGCAGCGGTGCTGTCGGTCTATTCACCAGCGCCACGGCGCCGCCGCGCTCGACGCGTCGCCGGCGGCGGGCGCCGGGACGAGCTGGCGTGCGGGCAGCCAGCCCGGGTAGCTTAGGTGGTTCGGCGTCGGCTGGTCGGTGAGCGACACCTCGTCCCACCCGCCGCGCTGGCCGCGGATCACGACTTCCTGGTCGTAGAGCGCCTGCGTCACGAGTCGCCCAACGAGCCACAGGCGCTGTTCGGTGCCCATCGCGCCGAAGCCACGCGTTGAGGCGCACCGGATTCGCGAGCGCGGGCTTGTCGAGCTGCCGCGTCTTATCCGGCTGCATCCACAGCGTCGCCACGGAGACGTCGACGAGCGCGCGCGGCGGACTTGAGCGAGGTAGCGCCGCGTCGCGCCGTGGACGCGGCCGCCTGCAAGTGGCCCGAGCACCGCGATGCACGCAGCGAGCCGCGTGAGCCGACGCGCTCAGGTCTCGCGCCATTTGATGGTGCAGCCCACGGGCGGCGTTTCCGCCGGGTCGGGGTCGCGACCGGCGAGCACCGCATCGAGCGCCCCGCGCAACCATGCGGCGTCCTGAGAGGCGTCTTCGAGGTCCGAGTCGGGCGCGCCGCGGTAGCGGATCACTCCCTCTGCGTCGATCACGAAGATGTCCGGCGTCGTCTTCGCGTCATATGGCGCGCGCGACCTCCTGCGACTCGTCGCGCAGGTAGGGCACGCCATCGAACTCCCCGTCGCGCACGCGCTCGCGCATCGCCTCGAGCGAGTCGCCCGCGTAGCGCGTCGCATCGTTCGAGTTGATCGCGAGCATCTGCACTCCCCGCGGCGCATAGTCGCGTGCGACGGAGATGATGCGCTCGTGCCAGCCGAGCGCGTACGGGCAGTGGTTGCACGTGAAGACGACGACGGTGGCCGGCGCATGCGCCAAGCGCGTGGACCACGTCCCGTCGGTGTCGGGGAGGGAGAAGGCGGGTGCCTGCGTGCCCAACGGCGGGTACGGCGTCCTTGATGACGGCCATCTCAGGAGCTCCTTTCGGTGCTGTTGCGTTCGCCGCCTGCAGCGCGTCGCGCACGTCGGCGGGGTCCGGGGTGGGGGATATGCGCCCGTCGCGGCGCTGGTAGACGCGGCACGTGAGCGCGGGAGGCTCCGTCGCCGGGATCGACGATGTCGACGCCATCGATGCGAATCGTCGGCGAGCCCAACGAAATTCTCCTCCGCGGCCTGCTCGTCGCTTCGATCTCGCGCACGTCAACGCTCGCGGGGTCGAGACCCAGCGCCCCATCTGCTCGCGCAGCGTCGGCGAGCGCTTGCGGGTGCGAGGGGCAGCCCTCCCAGAAGAGCAGCTCGACGTGCACGCGAGCAGGCTACTCGTGTTCGGCCTGTGAGCTGCGCAGCCTTCGCGGGCCGGTGTGCGCTGGCACGAGCCGCAGTACAGTGGCGACGTGCCGGCAAAGCTGTACTGGACGCCGCTCTCGCACCCGTCGCAGGCGGTGCGCAAGATGCTCGACATGAAGGGCTTCGACTACGAGCTCGTTGATGTAATACCCGCGAGCCAGCAGTTCCACACGCGCATCGTCGGCTTTCGTGGCGGCACGCTCGCCGCGCTCAAGCTCGACGCTCGCCGCATTCAGAACTCGCGCGAGATCGCCCGCGCGCTCGACGAGCTACAGCCCGAGCCGCCCCTCTTTCCCGCCGATCCCTGAGCTTCGCGCGCGCGTCGAAGAGGCCGAGCGCTGGGGCGAGCGCGACCTGCAATCGATGGCGCGGCGAATCGCCCGCTTCGGCTTCGCCCGGCGCTCGAGCCGCGGCGGTGGCTCGCCGAAGAGCGCTCGTGGCCCGCGGCGGGCGTCGCGGCCGTTGCTGAGCGCGCCTGCCGCGCTCGCGATGAAGTACATGCCCGAGCCCGACGGGCGCCGCGGCGACGAAGCGGGGGTGCGCGCAGACCTCGAGGCGCTCCCCGCAGGCGCTCGACCGCGTCGACGCCCTGCTGCAGGACGGAACGCTCACTACAGACCCACCGAACGCGGCGACGCTGCAGATTCTCGCGAGCGTGAGCCTGCTCGCGGCGATGGAAGACCTCCACGACTACATCGCCGCGCGGCCGTGTGGTCGAAGCAGCGCAGCAGCTCTTCCCCGACTACCCGGGTCCGATCCCGCGCTTGCCTTCCTCCCGGAGTGGCTTCGGCCCATTCGCGGCCGCTCCCCGCGGCCTGAGCAGGAGGCTCGTCAGACTGTCGGTGCAGCAGCTCGCTCGCTTTCTGAAGCCCGCGCGGCCGGCCACCCGCCGGCTCGCGGTGCTCAGCGGCGCTGCCGGCATCGCGCTGTTCGTCGTGATCGTCTACGCGATCGCCGGCTCGAGCAAGACGGTCGCGATCGTGGCCTTTCTTGCCGCCGCCGTGCTCGCAGGCGCCGCTGCGGCAATGACGCGCGCACGCGCGCGTGAAGCCGCCGAACGTCGAGGCGAGGCGGACCTCGCTGTCGAGATGGCGCGACTGCTCCTGCGCGGCGGCAGCCTTGAGGAATCGCTGCCAGTCGCCTCGGCTCGCGTTTCCCAGCAGCTCGGGCTGCCGGCTTCGCGGAGATCCGCCTCGACGCGGTCGACGGCGATGAGCGCCAGGTCGCCTTCGTGCTGCGCGAGGGCTCGCGTCGGCTGGGCACGCTGCTCGTGCCCGCGGCGGCCGGCGCCACGCAGCTGCGACGGCTCCAGGATCGCGTCGTGCCGGCGCTCGAGGCGCTCCTCAGCGCGGCGCTCGAGCGCGAAGGCCTCCAGGGGGAGGTCGTCGAGACGGCGGCCCTGCGCCGCGCCGACGCCGTCAAGACCGCGGTGCTGCGCGCGGTTTCGCACGACCTGCGCTCGCCCGCTGACGGCGATCTCGACGGCGGGCGAGGCGGTCGCGCTCGAAGGGCTCTCGGAGCATGAGCGCAGCGAGCTTGCGAGCGTGATCATCGACGAGACCCAGCGCCTCGCGCGACTCGTCCAGAACCTCCTCGACCTCTCGCGCTTGGAGGCCGGCGCTGCGCAGCCGCGGCTCGAATGGACGTCGATCGAGGAGGTGATCCGCGCGGCGCTCGCCGAGCTTGCGCCCCGCGACCAGGACTTCAAGCTCGCGCTCGGCGACGAGCTGCCGCTCGTACGCGCGGACGCTGCGCAGCTCGAGCGAGCGTTCGTGAATGTGCTCGAGAACGCCGCGCGGCATTCAGACGGCGAAGCGGTGGCTGTCCGGGCGCGCGCCGCCGGCGGCGCAGAGGAGGCCGGCGCGCGCGTGATCGTGCGCGTCGTCGACCGCGGGCCGGGTATCCCGCTCGCCGAGGTCGAGCGCGTCTTCGAGCCCTTCTACCGCGCGCAGGGTGCGGCGCGGGACCACAGCGGCTCGGGGCTCGGGCTCGCGATCGCGCGCGGCTTCGTCGAGGCCAACGGAGGCAGCCTGCGCGTGCAGTCGCTTCCCGGCCAGGGCGCGACGTTCGTGTTCGAGCTGCCCGTCGGCGACGCTCGCGAACGCACCCTGCCACCGGCGCGCGAGCCCGCAATCGCATCCCGATGAATGTGCAGCCGCCACGCGTGCTCGTCGTCGACGACGAAGGTCAGATCCTGCGCGCGTTGCGAGTGGTGCTGCGGGAGGCGGGCTTCGACGTGGTCCCCGCCGAGACCGCGGCGGAGGCGCTCGACCGCGCCGCCGTGCGACCGCCCCAGGCGGCGATCGTCGACCTCGTGCTGCCCGACGGCGACGGCGTCGAGGTGACGCAACGGCTGCGCGAGTGGAGCGACATGCCGATCATCGTGCTCTCGGCCCTGGGTGAGGAGGAGCAGAAGGTGCGCGCGCTCGAAGCCGGCGCCGACGACTACGTGACGAAGCCGTTCGGGGCCCGCGAGCTCGTCGCCCGCCTGCAAGCTGCGCTGCGGCGTGCCGGGCGCGCCGTCGAAGAGCCGGCGATGGCGATCAACGGCCTCGAGATCGACCTCGCCGCTCGCAGCGTGCGCCGTGACGGAAACGAGATCCACCTCACGCCGATCGAGTTCGACCTCCTGCGCATGCTCGTGCGCAATCGCGGACGTCTGCTCACGCACAGGATGCTGCTCGCGGAGGTGTGGGGCCCGGAATACGTCGACGACATCCAGCCGCTGCGCACGCACATAGCGAGGTTGCGCGCGAAGATCGAGCCTGGAGAGAAGGCGAGGTACATACTCACCGACCCGGGCGTCGGCTACCGCTTCGCGCGCTGAGCACCGTCACAAAATCGTTATATGCAGGGCGGCGATTGTCACGCGGCCGTGATGCGCTCCGCGCCATAGTGCCCGCCATGGACGCCGTATCGATAGTGATCGGAATCGCGATGTTCGCGATTCTGCTCGCGATGATCTCTGGCATCGAGCGCATATGACGCCGGTGCGTGCGGAGCGGAACCGGATTTGAGTCCCCTGGGAGCAGTGCTGCTCGGTGTCCGAGCGCTCGTGTCGCTGCCGGTCGCGAGCTTTATCGCACATATGAGCGGAGCGGACTTCTTTGGTCTCGTCGTGTCGGTGCTCGTGATCGGGTATCTCTTTTACGCGCTCGTCCGAGGTGAGAAGCTGTGACGGTCGCCGGCTGGGCAACGATCGTGCTGTTCGCGGTCATCGTCACCGCGCTCGCGTACCCGTTCGGTCGTTACATGGCGCGCGTGTACAGCGGCGAACGCGTGATTCTCACGCCGCTGTTCGCCTGGCCCGAGGCATTCCTCTACAAGCTGATGCGGGTCGATCCACGCCGCGAGCAGGATTGGAAGGCGTATGCCCGCAGTCTGATCATCTTCTCGCTCGCCGGCTGGCTGCTGCTGTATTTCATCCTGCGCACGCAGGACGCCCCGTGGGTGCCGCATCTGCTCAACCCCCTCGGCTACCACTCGGCACCCTGGAACGTCACGTTCAACACGGTCTCGTCGTTCATGACGAACACCAACTGGCAGTACTACAGCGGCGAGACAACGATGAGCTACTTCAGCCAGATGGCAGGGCTGACCGTGCAGAACTGGCTGTCAGCAGGTGTGGGAATCGTGGTCGCCGTCGCGCTCGTGCGCGGCATCATCGGGCGCTCGGGAAAGAGCCTCGGCAACTTCTGGCAGGACCTCGTGCGCACAGTGCTCTACGTGCTCACGCCGATCTCGGTCATCGGCGCGCTCGTGCTCGTATCGCAGGGGGTCATTGACAACTTCTCGACGTATCTCAGCGCTCACACGATCACTGGGCTCACGCAATCGATCGCGATGGGGCCCGTCGCCTCGCAGGAGGTGATCAAGGAGCTCGGCACCAATGGCGGCGGGTTCTTTAACACCAACTCTGCGCACCCGTTCGAGAACCCCACCGGCTTCACGAACTTCTTCGAGATGCTGCTCGTGCTCATCATCCCGGCGTCGCTGATCTTCATGTACGGGCGCATGACCGGGAACCGCCGGCAGGGCTACGCGATCTACGCGACCGTCATGATCATGTTCCTGGGCGCCGTCGCGGTCGCCTACGTCGCCGAGGCGCACGGCTCACCTGCGCAGCATGCGGCTGGACTGCACACGCATGTGATCGCCGGCTCCGGCGGCGGGAACATGGAAGGCAAGGAGCAGCGCTTCGGGATCGCAGGCTCTGCGCTCTTCGACGTCGTCACCACCGTCACCTCGTGCGGCGCCGTCAACAGTGCGATCGAGTCCTTCACGGGCATCGGCGGCGCGGTGCCGTTCGCCAATCTCTCCGCCAGCGAGGTGATCTTCGGCGGCGTCGGCACGGGCCTCTACTCGATCCTGCTGTACGTGCTGCTGGCCGTGTTCATCGGCGGGCTGATGGTCGGCCGCACGCCGGAGTGGCTCGGCAAGAAGCTCGAAGCGCGCGAGATCAAGCTCGCAGGTTCTCGGCATCCTGATCACGCCGCTGGCGGCGCTCTTCTGCACGGCGATGGCCAGCGCCACCAGCGCGGGGCGCAAATCGATCAGCGAAGCCGCGACGTCCAAGTTGGGCGGCAACACGCCGCAGGGGTTCTCCGAGACCTTCTACGCCTACCTCTCGCAGGCCAACAACAACGGTTCGGCCTTTGCCGGCTACACCGGCTTCGATCAGCCGAACGCCGGCAACCTCGGCTCGCATGGAATCACGTTCGCCAACTTGCTTGGCGGGTTCGACATGGTGTTCGCGCGCTACGCGCCGATCCTCTTCGCGCTCGCGGTCGCAGGCGCGCTTGCGGGCAAGAAGATCGCTCCTGCGGGCCTCGGCACGATGCGCACCGACAACCCGACGTTCGTAGTGCTGCTGATCGGCGTGATCATCCTTGTCGGCGCGCTGACGTTCTTCCCAGCTCTGCTCCTCGGCCCGATCGTACAGGGGCTCACGGGACACCTCTACTAGGACAATGCGTCGCGACCTGATCTCATCCGCGATTGGCATCGTCGTCCTGACGGTCCTGCTCGGCCTCGTCTACCCATTCGTGATCGAGGGCATAAGCCAGGTCGCGTTCCCCGGTAACGCCAACGGGCAGCGTGTCTATGTGGGCGGCAAGCTGATCGGCTCGAAGATCATCGGCCAGAACTTCGGTACGCCGGTGCTCGAAAAGAACGGCAAGCCCAAGGAAGTGAAGGGCGCGGTCGTCACCGAAGCCGACGCGCGCTACTTCCAGGCACGCCCGTCGGCGACTGAAGGCGGCGCGTACAACGCCGCCGCGAGCACATTCTCTAATCATGGACCGAACAGCACGAGGACCGCGGAAGCCGACGAGGAAAACATCAAGGCCTATCTCGAACTGAACACCGGGCCGAACAAGCAACTGTACGATCCGGCGCTGACGGTCGGGACGATCCCGGTCGACGCGATCAACTCGTCGGCTTCGGGCCTCGACCCCCAGATCTCACAGGCCAACGCCTGGATCCAGGCCTACCGCATCGCCGCGATGCGTCACCTCTCGCGCGCGAGCGTCGACGGCCTGATCGCCAAATACACCTCCTCGCGCGGTCTGGGCTTCTCGGGCGAACCCGGCGTGAACGTGCTCGAGCTCAACCTCGCCCTCGACCGGATGCGCTGAGGAGCCTTGCCTCGATGACCGAGACACAGAACAGATCACTATTCCAGCGCGACATGCTCGGGCGCGCGCTGCTCGACAGCGTGCGCAAGCTCGACCCCCGTGTGCAAATCCACAACCCGGTGATGTTCGTGGTCGAGATCGGCTCCGTCATCACCACCGCGACCTGGTTGATCCAGGTCTTCGGCGGCAAGGCGCTCGGCGGCAACGACCCGGCCTGGTACACGTTCGTGATCGCGATCTGGCTGTGGCTGACCGTGATCTTCGCAAACGCCGCCGAGGCCTTCGCCGAGGGTCGCGGGCGCGCGCAGGCGGCCACGCTGCGTTCGATGCGCAAGGAGACGGTGGCGAAGATGAAGGACGGCAGCACGAAGGCCGCCTCCGAGCTCACGCGCGGCGACGTGGTTGTCGTCGAGCTCGGCGAGTTCATCCCCGGCGACGGCACGGTGATCGAGGGCATCGCCTCCGTCGACGAGTCCGCGATTACGGGCGAGTCGGCGCCGGTCATCCGCGAGTCCGGCGGCGACCGAAGCGCGGTGACGGGGGGCACCAAAGTGGTCTCCGACCGCCTCGTGGTCGAAATCACGCAGGAGCCCGGGACACTCCTTCCTCGATCGCATGATCTCGCTCGTGGAGGGAGCCGAGCGCCGCAAGACGCCGAACGAGATCGCGCTGAACATCCTGCTCGCGGCGCTCACGCTGATCTTCGTGATCGTTGTGGCCACGCTGCGGCCGTTTGGGCTCTTCGCCGGCACGCCGATCTCGGAGACCAGCCTGATCGCGCTGCTCGTTGCGCTGATTCCGACGACGATCGGCGCGCTGCTCTCGGCGATCGGAATCGCCGGGATAGATCGTCTCGTGCGGCGCAACGTGCTCGCCCTCTCCGGGCGCGCCGTCGAGGCATCCGGTGACGTCGATGTGCTGCTGCTCGACAAGACCGGCACGATCACAATCGGCAACAGGCTCGCGTCGGAATTCGTTCCCATGCCTGGCGTGAGCGAGACCGAGCTCGCCGAGGTGGCGCAGCTCTCATCGCTCGCCGACGAGACACCCGAGGGGCGTTCGATCGTCGTGCTGGCGAAGCAGTACGGCGTCCGCGAGCACGAGATGGGTCAGATCAACGCGCAGCTTCGTGCCGTTCACCGCGCAGACGCGCATGAGCGGCGTCGACCTCGACGGCCAGCAGATCCGCAAGGGCGCGGGCGACGCCGTGATCAAGTTCGTGGAAGGCGAGGGGGGTCACCCACCGCCGGAGCTTGAGCGAGCAACTTGACCGCATCGGGCGCGAGGGCGGAACGCCACTCGCGGTCGCCCGCGACAGCCAGATCCTCGGTGTGATCTACCTCAAGGACACGATCAAGGAGGGTATGCATGCGCGCTTCGACCACCTGCGTGCGATGGGGATCAAGACCGTGATGGTGACGGGCGACAACCGTCTCACCGCGGCCAAGATCGCCGCCGAGTCGGCTGTTGACGACTTCCTCGCCGAAGCCACCCCGGAGGCCAAGCTCGAGCTGATCCGCGAGCAGCAGCGGGGGGCTATCTGGTGGCGATGACGGGCGACGGCACCAACGATGCGCCTGCACTCGCGCAGGCCGACGTCGGCGTCGCGATGAACACGGGCACGCAGGCGGCGCGCGAGGCGGGCAACATGGTCGACCTCGATTCGAATCCCACGAAGCTGATCGAGATCGTCGAGGTCGGCAAGCAGCTGCTGATCACGCGCGGTGCGCTCACGACGTTCTCGATCGCCAACGACGTCGCCAAGTACTTCGCGATCCTGCCCGCGATCTTCGTGACGACCTGGGCTGTGAGCCCGCACAGCGAGAGCCCGCTGCACGTGCTCAACATCATGAGCCTCGGCGACCCCCGCTCCGCGGTCGTTTCCGCGGTCATCTTCAATGCGCTCATCATCCCACTGCTGATCCCACTCTCTCTGAAGGGCGTGCGCTACCGTCCGATCGGCGCGAGCGCGCTGCTGCGCCGCAACCTGTGGATCTACGGCCTGGGCGGACTGATCGTGCCATTCATCGGCATCAAGCTCATCGATTTGGTCGTCCATGGGATCTTCGGCGGTTGAACGGCCGCTGAGCCCCCTGTGGAGCGCTACAGCGAGGCCTCTGGGATGCCGATATCGCTCGCGACGGCACATCCACCACGGAACCGAGGAAGACGATGACGTTACTCGAACACCGCACTGCAGTCCGGACGCCGGCACGCGTCGGTACGCCGGCAGCGAAGTCGCCGTGCCCACCGCACGACTGGCGCTGCCCCGTGATCATGAAGCTCGATCCCGACCACGTGGCTTGGACGTGCGCGCACTGCGGCGCGATGGCGCTCACGGACGACTTGGCGCTCAAGCCGACGCCCTAGCGCTCCGGCACCGCCGGCCCGCGGCCCCGCCGCGAGCCGGCGCGTCCTCCACAATGTGCACGTGGCGACAGAGCGCGGGCACCTGAAGGTCTTCCTCGGCATGGCCGCCGGGGTGGGCAAGACGTATCGCATGCTCCAAGAGGGCTACGCCGAATGGCAGGCCGGCAAGGACATGGTGATCGGCTATCTGGAGACCCACGGCCGCGCCGACATCGAGCGACTCGCCGAAGGAATGCCGGAGGTCCCGCGGCGGCGGGTCTCCTACCGCGCGATGGAGCTCGAAGAGATGGACCTGCCGGGGATCATCGCGCGCAAGCCCGAGCTGTGCCTGATCGACGAGCTCGCCCACTCCAACGCGCCGGGCGTCGAGCACGCCAAGCGATACGAAGATGTCGAGGACGTCTTGGAGGCGGGTATCGATGTGCTCTCGACGCTCAACGTCCAGCACCTCGAGTCGCTGAACGACCGCATTACGGAACTCAGCGGTATCCGCGTTCGCGAGACGATCCCGGACGGCGTGCTCGCGCGCGCGGACGAGGTTGTGCTGATCGACCTGAGCCCCGAGGCGCTGCTCGAGCGCTTGCGCGCAGGCAAGATCTACGCACCCGAGCGCATCGACATGGCGCTCAACAACTTCTTCCGCATCGAGAACCTCGCGATGCTGCGCGAGATCGCTTTGCGGCAGGTCGCCGAGGAGGTGGAGGTCAAGCGCCTCACGACCGAGACGATCTCCACGCGCCAGGAAAACCTCGGCGCCGACGCGCCGCGGGCGATCTCGGACCGCGTGCTCGCGCTAGTGCAGCCGCGCCCGAGCGCCCAACGTCTCGTGCGGCGCGCCTGGCGCTCGGCTCAGCGGCTGGGTGCGGACCTCGAGCTGCTGTGGGTGAAGCCACCGAGCGGCGAGGAATCCGCCGAGGAGCAGCGCGCGCTCGCGGCGCTGCGGCAACTCGCCGCCGTGCTCGGCGCAAAGCTCTACGTCGAGGAGTCCGACGATTTGCCGGCTACAGTCGCGGATGTGGCCCGCTCTCACGGCACGACCTACATTCTGATGGGTGCTCCGCGGCCCCCGCGAGGGCTCGGGCGCCTGCGCACACCGCTCCCGCTGCAACTAATGCAACTCCTCCCCGGCGTCGATCTGCGGATGGTCGCCGACCGCGCGAAGCTCCAGCTCGCCGACGAAGGCAGGATCGCGCCGGTCGAGGAGGTCCCCGCCGTGGAAAGCGTATGAGCGCTCCCGCCGCAGTCGGGATTGCCGTGATCGCGCTGCTCGCCGGTGCCGCGGCCGGCTATTGGCTGCCGGCGCGCAAGCGCCTCATGGCGCGCGATCGCTCGCGGCCGGTGCGACGTATCCTCGTGCCGTTTACCGGCACCTTCATCCCGCGACGCGCGTTTGAGGCCGCGATCCGGCTCGCGAAGGCCGAGAACGCGATCATCATGCCGGCCTTCCTCGCTCGCGTGCCGATGAACCTGCCGCTCTCGGCTCCGCTTCCCCAGCAGTGCGCGGCGGGCATGCCGTTGCTTGAGGTGATCGAGCAGCGGGCGATGGCGCAAGGGGTCGAGGTCGATTCACGCGTAGGGCGGGGCAGGACGGCGCGCGACGCGCTGCGGAGCCTGCTCGAAGCCGAGCAGTTCGATCGCATCATCGTTTCCGCCGGGCAGGGTGGCGACCAGCCCGCGGGCCTCAGCAACGAGGATCTCCAATGGCTGCTGGAAAAGGTGCCGGCGGAGATCATGGTGCTGCGTCCGGCGCCCGAGGACACCCGGCGTATCGCCGCGGCGAAGGTCGGGACCGAAGCGCTCTAGAGCTGACCCGCAGCTGTCGCCATCCGGCGCGTCGCGTCGGATGTTGGGTTCAGGTTGCTCGCCCGCTTCGTCCTGTGGCGACTGATCGAGCTCGTCGCGCTCGGGGTCGCGCTGTCGGTGATCGCTTGGCTCCTTGGGGGTGGGCTCGGCAGGACACTGGGCGACGCACGTGCAGGGGTGCGGTTGGGCCTGGCGGCGAACGGGGCGGATGTCGCCTGG
This sequence comes from uncultured bacterium, assembly GCA_963768005.1. Classification (GTDB taxonomy): domain Bacteria; phylum Actinomycetota; class Thermoleophilia; order Solirubrobacterales; family Solirubrobacteraceae; genus Palsa-744. The sequence goes on along the minus strand of CAVYGD010000002.1, from coordinate 164,495 downwards.
AGCGTGCTCGTTGCGACCGGCGCTCCGCTGCTCGCGCTCGCGCTCGCCGCGTCGCTGCTGCTGGTCGTCGTGCGCTGCCTCGCGCGCCGACGAAGGCGCTACGTGCGTCTACGCGTCGTTCCCTATCGCACGGATGAGAGCAGTGCAGAGGGGGTCGTTGCACTCTTCGACTCGTTGCACAAGCGAGTGCTCACGCGTGGCTGTGGCCGCGCGCTGCTCGGTCAGCCATCGCTCGCGCTCGAGGTGCACAGTCGCACGGGCCAGGCCGCCGAGGTGTGGCTCGCGGTGAGCGCCCCAGCCGGCATGGAGGACGAGATCGAGGCCGCTCTGCGCGTGGCGTATCCAAACGTGGCGCTCGAGCGTTGCGAGGTGCTCGCTCGGAGTGCCGCCGGCGCTGCTAAGACTAAAGAAGGGCGCGCCGTTTATACGGCGCGCGAAGGCGCTTGACCCCCGGGAGCACGAGCGTGCGCCGGCGATGAACGCGCTGCTGACCGTGATGGGCTCGTGCGCGCAGGCCGCCTACGTTCAGCTCGCGCTGACGCCGGCCCCGCGCTCGCTCGAACGCTACGCCGAGACCGCCTACAGGCACCACGAGCGCCGTACCCGACCCCGTGCCACGAGCGCACTCCGCGCCGCACAGCGTTCGCTCTACGACGAGGTCGAGCTGAAGGGCGGGCTCTCGGTGCAGCACCAGCCGCTGTTCTTCGCCGACCTCAGGGTGGCGGCCGAGGACCGCCCACAGGCGCGCCGGATTGCCTCGGAGCTGCGGGCGCGTGGCGCCGAGGGCCGGCTCGTCGAGCGCGTCATTGCCGCGCGGAGGCGCTCGCACAGTAGCTACGCACGCCGGCTTGCTCGCGGCGAGGGCTCGCCGCTGCCACCGTTTCGCTGCGGCGTGTTCGCAGCAACGGAGCTCGCGGCGCTCTGGCACCTGCCCTCGGTCGACTACACGAGCGTCCCCTTCATGCGTGCCGCTGTGCCGCGTGCGCCCGCGCCGCCTGCGATCGAGCGGCCCGCCGACGGCGAGGGCGTGCTGTGTGACGCTTACGGCCCGGTCTCGATCCATGAGCGCTCCCGCCGTGGCAATGTCGCCGTTCCTGGCGCGGTCGAGCAGGGCAAGTCGAGCTTTCTCGCCGCCAGCGCCGCCGTGGACATGCGCCGCAGCAGCTGCGCGGTGATCACGTTCGACCCAAAAGGTGACGCCGCCGATGCGGTGATGAGCGCCACGCCGTGTGAGCGCACGTGCACCCTGCTCGATTTCTCCCACCCGCGGTGCGGGTTCAACCCGCTCGCAGCGAGCGCGCCCCCCGACGTCGTCGCGGACTATGTCGTCGGCGCCTTGCGGAACCTCTTCACCGACGCCGACATCAGGGCGTCCTCCGATCGCTACCTGCGCAACGCGATCATCGCGGTCCTCTCGCGGGATCCGCAGGCGACACTTTGGGATGCGGCGCGCCTGCTCTCCGTGGGCGAGGACGGCCGCACCTATCGGAGCCGAGTCGGCGCGGACGTGCGCAGGCTGCCCGAGCTCAAGGAGATCTCCGAGTTCTTCACCGCGGAGCTCTCGACACAGCTCGCCGACGCTCGGTCGACGACAACAGCGAAGCTCGATGCGCCGGCGAACAAGCTCGCGCGCCTTCTGAACTCCTCGTCGATCAAGCGCGTGCTCCTCAACCGCTCGCTCGTCGTCGACTTCGACCGGATCATCGCGGGATCCGAGGTGCTCATCGTGAAGGGTGCACTCGGAGCCATGGGGGCGGGAAACACCGCGGTTCTAATGCAGATGCTGCTGGGCATGCTCGACGCTTCGCTCGCGCGCCAGCAGGATCACGTGCCGCCCGAGCGCCGCGTTGCCGTGGCGTTGAAGATCGACGAGGCGCCGCTCGTCATCAACAGGGGGTTCGCGCAGACGATGGCGCTCAAGCGCTCGGCGGGTCTCGAGACCGTCGCGTGCTGGCAGGCGGACTCGCAGTGGGTAGAGCGCGAGATCCGTGACCAGCTCGACGCGCTCTTCGCACACCGCGTGTACTTCGCGACCGCGTCCGCCAGCGACGCGCGCGCTTCGGCGTCGCTGCTGATGGCGGAGTTCTCCGATGCCGTGCGGCCGGGGATCCGCAACCTCTCAGCGCTCGGCAGGCCCGACGCGAGGCTCCACCTTCCGCGCTACCACGCGATTGCGAGCTTCATTACGTCCGCGGGACGCCAGCCGCCGTTCGTCGCGCAGACCCTCCCGCTGCGCGTCGATCCGGTGCGGATTGCTTTTCACACCAGGCGCCAGCAGGAGCGCGGCGGACGCTTCCTCGCGGATCTCCGCCAGCCGCACTGGGACCGGGAGAGTGCTCGCGAGCTGCCGACGGGGGAGCCCGCAAAGCCGCGCCCTGCCGGCGAGCGGCGCCCAGCGAGGACCGCAAGCGTTGCCAGCGAGGCCCCCGCGAGTGCGCCGCTCAGCTACGGCGAGCTGGCGGCGATCGACGGCGCCAGCCGCTTGCGCCTCGCCGGGCGGCCGGGGAGCGTGGCGGCGTCCGAACCCGACGCGCTCGACCTTGGCATCCTCGCGCTGGTCGCAACCCTGGGCTACCTGCTGAGCACACAGGTACACAGGCGTTTCAATCGCTCGCGCGCGCAGACGACGACGCAGCGGCGCCTGAAGCGACTCGCCGACGCGGGTCTGCTCTGCCGGCTTCAGTTCCACCGCCGCGACGGCGCAGGGACGCCGATGTGCTACGCGATCACCGCCGCCGGCAACGCCGCATTGGGTAACTCCGACGTGCTCGGTGGCGATCGTGCATTGGCGGCGCCTCCGACGCTGCCGCGCTCGGGCGAGGATCATCGCCGCGTCGCACAGGTTCGGCACGAGCTTCACGTCGCCGGCTGGGTGCTCGCCGTGGAGGCCGCCTTCGGACAGGGAGCGCTGAGGCTCAAGGGAGCGGCGGAGTCCGTGATCTCGCCGCCGGCGCGATCGCTCGACGGCGCTCATGTCGCGCTCGGGCCGCGCGAGCTTCGGCTTCCGGGAGGTCGCGCCGCACACGACTTTCGGCGCACGGAGGCGAGCGGCGAGCGCGCAGAGATCGAGCGCTTCGAGACGGTTCGGCCGGACGCAACAATCGCGCTCCCGGGCGGAACGGACGTCCTTGTCGAGTACGACGATCGCATGCCACGTGGCCGAGCGGCGAGAAAGCTCGAGCGCTACGACCACATGATCACTGGTTGGGCGACGCACACGAAGCGATACGGCACGCACGAGGAAGTGGCGCCGCTAGCCGTGTTCGTCTGCCGCGATCGCGCGCGTGCGAGGGAGTGCGCCCGTCGCGCGGACATGATCTTGACCGCGTGCCGAGCGTATGCGGGCGAGTATCCCTCCGAGTGGGAGTACCGCGGACGTGAGCAGATCGTCTTCGCGGCCGAGCGCGACGCGCACGCGGGTGTCTTGAGCGCCTACCGCGTGCAGCCGCTGCCGCCCGCTGTGCGCAGCTCGCTTGCGGGTAACGATCCGCGCGCACGCTGCGCTGAGCCGGAGCTGTCCGAGCTCACGCAAAGCCGTGTGTGAGAAGTCATGACGCATATCGCGTCGTCGGTCAAAGGCGGCAGTGCAGCCGCGCTTGGACACAGGGCCGCGAGCGCACGGCATTGGCATCTACGTCTGCGCGGGCGCGCTCTGCGCGATCGCGGCCACAGCGGCGTTCGTCGTGTTCACGATCGCCGCGATCACGGGTGGGCTGCTCGCGGCCGATGCCGCGTGTGAGTCCGGCAGCGAAGGGACCCTGCCAGCAGACGGCGGGACGCTGCTGGCCGCCACCGTGTACTCAGGATCCGGCCCCGGCGCGTACGGGTCGGGCCTCGCAGGTCACTACGCGTTCGCGGAGCTAGGCCTCTGGTCGGAATCCGACGCCGATCGCGAGCACGCCGACCGGATCGGCCTCGCGCTCGGGCTTGGCGGACCCCTCGCCCCCTACACGCAGCTCGAGATCCGTGCACCCAACGGCCGCACGGTGCTCGCCGAAAAGCGCGACGTGGGTATGGGCGGTCCGCCGATCGACGGGCACCCGCGCGCGATCGACCTCTGGACTGAAACGCGGGAGGCGCTCGGTTTGCCGGCCGACTGGTCGGGCCTGGTCCGCGTCGAAGCGCCGCCCGCGGGAGCGCTCGAGACAGAAGCGCCCTCGTCGCCGTCGCCGGAACCGGTGCCGCCGGGGGCGCGGTGCGCCGCGGGCACCGTGCCCGCGTCGGAAGTCGGGCAGCGGATCGTGCAGATCGCGCGCACGCAGCTTGGACAGCGCGAAAGCCCACCCGGCTCCAACTGCACCCGCTACGGACCCTGCGAGGCGTGGTGCGCGCTCTTCACCACCTGGGTCTGGCGCCGTGCGCGCGTGGACATCCCGTCGCTCGGGTTCTCGGGCGCCGTGTACGAATGGGCGAAGCAGCGCGGCCAGGCTCACCCGCCTTCGAGCACGCCGCAACCGGGGTGGGCTGCGCTCTTTGGCACCGGACCGGCCGAGCCCTCCTCCTCGCTTCACGTCGCGATCGTCGAGAGCGTCCTTCCCGACGGCGAGATCACACTGATCAACGGCAACTTCGCCGGCTCGGTGATGCGCACCGGACCTTGTCGGCCTGCCGCCGCGCAGGGAACCGGCGCCGGTGGCTGCGCGGAGCCGGGGCCGATCTACGGCTATGCGGCGCCGACTTGAGATCCCGGCCATCGGGGTGGGCGGCTGTCTCGCAGGCCTTCTCCTGGGTGCGCTGCTCGTGTTCGCGACCACCGCCCCGGGCGGAGGGTCAGATCTCGCGCGCGTCGGTGGCAAGCAGGCGATCCTGCTGCCGGTGGGCCGCGGGCCCGCCTCATACCCCGGCCAGGCGCGTGCGCGCGCGTCGGCGGTTTCGGCTTTCGCGAACATCGATCCCGACGCGCGCGATCCGGAGTTGCGGGCGGCGCACCTGCGCCTGCTCGCGACGCGGCCGTTTCTTCAGCGCGTGCCGTACCGCGATCGCGAGCTCGGCGTGACGCTTGTCGGTGCCCGACCCGACGGCCGGCCCGTGCTCCTTGTCAGCTACCTAGGGAGCCTCGATGCGGCGCGGCGCGACCTGCAATCGGCGTTCGCCGCCGCGCACGACGAGGGGAGCGAGTACGAGCTTCGTTACGAGCGGCTTGCGCGTTAGTGCCGCGTCGGGCAGACGACGAAATCGATCAGGAATCGAGAAGCGCCGGTCACTAGACGCAACTACAGTGGCCGCCACGGCGATTGGGCTGTCGACTTCACGGCTGCCGTTCGTCTCCAAGCCCGATGACACACACCGGGTCGATACGACCCACGACTTCAGGAGTGACCATGACCGGCTCTACCACCGAGGGAATCAAGACCGTGCTGCATCCCGTGTCCGACCTGGCAACGGCCAAGCCGGTGTACACGGCGCTGCTCGGCGTACCGCCGCAGTCCGACTCGTCCTACTACGTCGGGTTCGAGGCCGCGGGCCAGCAGATCGGGCTGGTGCCTGGCGGTGGGCCGCAGGGCATGGCCTCACCGGTGGCGTTCTGGCACGTGCCTGACATCGAGGCCAAGCTGGCCGAGGTCACCGCCGCGGGCGCCACCGTCAAGGAACCCGCGCACGACGTCGGTGCCGGCCGCCTGGTGGCCACAGTCACCGATCCCGATGGCAACGTGCTCGGGCTCCTTCAGGACCCGTGAGCGCCGATCCCCGGCTGGCGCGTGTGAGCGCTCGCGTTGGGGGCGCACGACGTGCAGTCGGGTGTCCGGCCGGTGCAGCCGCCTCGGGCTCCGTTGACCCGCGAGTGCAGTCTGCATCGGCCACATCCGCCACCAGGCTGCGCCCCTCGCGCCGGCGGCACGGGCACGGCAGCGACGGAGAGCCCGACCGTTCGTGCAGTCGGGCGATGCGAGCGGCGACGTCGGCGCGTGCCCGCTGCTGGCGCACCGGTTGGCGGCGCTACGGTTCTCCGTTCATTCTCGCTTGCCCTGAGCAGTCCCTCTTGTAGGACCCCATAGCTCGCAGCTCTCTCGCGGGCATCGACGCTCTCAGCAAGGCCGCGGCGCGGCTGGCGCACCCGTGTGCGCATCACGCCCGCCGCAGATCAGATCTCAGACAAGGAGGTTCAACGATGTCCGCTGCTCTCAGCAGCCCTGTCCGCGCGTGCGCTGCGCTCGATCCGCTCACACGCAAGCACCTCGTGCTCGTCGCCCTCGCGCTGCAGGCGGCCGGTGCCGACGCGGACGACGCCGAACTGGTGCGTCATGTCGACCCCCTCGCGATGGAGGCGCTCGTGCAGGAGCGTCTCGACGGCGCCACGGGCGAGCTGCTCCTGCGTTACCTGCACGCGCTCTCCGCGGAGCAGTGCAGGAGCCTCGCGCAAGCGAGGAATCGCCTCGAGCTCGAGCTCTCCTCGTGACCGCGCGGTGCGGGCCGACGAACGAAACGCAGGAACTGCTCCTCACTTGGGTCGCGCGCCACGGCGTCGCGACCGCGGCACACCTCGGCATCCGCTTCGGCATCGACGAGCGCGTCGTCTCGGGCGCGCTCGCCGAGTGCGTGGCGCGGGGACTGCTGCGGCGTGCCGGTGTGCTGGTCGCCGAGCCCGAGCTGTTCGTGGCCACGGCCAAGGGTCTGCGCACGTTGGGGCTCGCGCAGATGGGTGTCTGCCACGCCTCGCCCCGCGCGGAGGGCCACCTGCGGGCTGCGGCGTGGGCGGCGGTGTGGCTCGAGCGCAGACTCGGGCTTGCGTGCGACGTGCTCAGTGAACGCGAGCTTCAGCTTGCTGCGCGAGGCTCGCTGCCCGACGGGCCGTCGCTCGCGAGGCCGTATGTGCATCATCGCGGGGGCGCGCGCAAGCGCCCGGATCTGCTCATCAAGCCGGTCTCACCCGCCGAGGGACTGCCGGTCGCAGTCGAGGTGGAGCTGAGTCGTAAAAGCGCGGCGCACCTCGAGGCCATCTGCCGGGCGTGGCAGCACTGCGCCGAGGTCGCCGGTGTGCTCTACCTCGCGGCGCCCACACTCGTGGACGCGCTCGGCGCTGCGATCGAGCGGGCGGACGCGACGCGGCGGATCACGGTACTTGCACTCGCTGACCCCGACGTGCCCACGTTGCGGCGACGGAGCTTCTACCGCTCGCTTCCGCTCATGCGTGGCGCGATCACCGAGAGTGCGGGCGCCGATCGCGGGACCCCGCGGGAGATCAGGGCGTTGTTGAGGTGGGTCGGCCGCTGGGGCGTGGCCGGCGTCGACAGCATCGGTGTGCACATGGGCCTTGACCAGACCAGGGTCTGCAGCCTCGTCTCCCACGCGCAGCGGGCTGCCCTCGTGGGGTCGGCGACGATCCTCCGCGAGGAGGGTCCCTTGTGCTGGGCCACTGCGAGCGGACTGCGCGCAGCCGATCTGCGCAGCCTGCCCGCATGTGCCGTCAACTACAGCTCCGCTGCACGGGGCGCGGCGGAGGCGCGGGTGGCAGCCTCGCTCGAGCGCGAGTACCCCGCTTATCGCGTTTTGAGTCGGCGCGAGCTCAAGGCATCGGCAGCTCTTCGCGGCGCTCGCGAGCAGGTCGGCGCACCGCGCGGCGGTCCCTCGCTTGTGCTCGTGCCAGCGGGCGATGAGCGCTCACCGTCGATCGCGGTGTTCGTGCAGTCGGGCCCGCAGGGCGGCCCCGGCCTCGCCGTCGCGGCGAATGCGTGGACGTGCCTGGAGGACCTTGCAAGCGCGCTCGTTTACGTTTCGTCGGCGAGCGCATCGCTTGCGGCGGCGCGACGACTCGCGTCGATCGGCGCTAGCGACCGAGTGCGTGTGCGGCTGCTCCCGAAGGCGTTTTCGCGCCGAGCTTGACGGCCGCGCACGGAGGCGCCCGATCCGTCCGAGGACCCCCATAGGGGGTTCTCGGAGCTCGAGCGAGTGGCGCCGCCGCTGGGTCGGGGCGAGTCACTCCCGCCCGCGCGGCCGCCTAAAAGAGCGGGTCGATCAGCCGTAACCCGACCACAGGAGGTCAAGATGAAGAGTTCGCTCGTCCGCGCTGAGGCTCCCAGCTCGGCGACTCGCCAGCACCGATCACCAGGGATGCGCCGTAAGCGCCTCGCGCGCCCCGACCTCCGGCGAGCTCGCGCACGAGGCCCGCTCGGCCGCTATGCCGACGCCGCGGGCCGACTCCACGAGGTTGTCGCTCTCGCGGGCGCCGCGGGCAGCGTGCTCGTGGTCGATCGTGACGCGATCACGCTCGCCGAGCGCAGACTCGTCGCGCATCTCGCCGCCGACGAGCCCGCGCAGAACGCGCAGATGGTCTGCGCCCACTACCTCGCCGACGCAAGTCGCGGGCGCTGCCGTCCGGTGTTGCCGGCGGACCTCGAGCACGTGCCGCATGACGAGGACTCCAAGCACCGGCCGGCGACCGAGCGAGAACTCCTGGAGGGGCGCTCGCGCCGCTATCGGCTGGAGGCGGTGGCCGGAGCGCATGCGATTCCGGATTTGCGTTGGGTGGCGCTCGACGGAGCGGGCCGTTCGCCTATCAGCGCGCGCGACGTGATCGCCGCGCTCGAGAGCTACGAGCCCGTGCGATCGCTGACGGGCGAGGCGCTCCGCCGTCATCGGGACGACCCGATGCGTCTCGGTCAGCGTGCTTCGTGCGGAGCTGCGTCGCGTCGACCAGAGCAGCATCGTCCTCAACCGGGGACTTCGCGCGGCTGTCCTGGATGCGATGCAGACCGAGGGCATCAGCGCCAGTGAGATTGCGATCCGCTGCGGCCGCGTGAAGCGCGACTCGCGCGGGAACGTCACGGGCGAGACGAGTTGGCTCGCGCGCCGGATCGGGCTTGCGCCCGAGGGCGGCGGGAGCACGCCCACACCCTGGGTGCACAGCGACGTGCTCGGCTTGATCGCGCGTCGGGGGCTCGGCGTGAGCCCGCGAGAGGTCGAGCTCGGCTAGTCGTGCACCCCTGATCGGTCCGCCTTCGCGGACAGAAAGGAGCACAGAATGCTCACGTTGGAGTCGTTGGCGCAGTACGCGCCGGCGCATGATCTGGGTCGGCTCGGCGAGCCCGTACTCGCGCTGGGCTTGCGGGCACTGATGCTCGCGCTGGTGAGCGGGGGGCTCGCGTGGGCGATCCATCGCCGGCGCCTTCACTGGAGTTTGAGTGCGTGCGCGCTCGTGTGGTGCACGGGTATGTGGGCGCTCGGCGCGGGCTCGCTGCTCACGAGCGTGCCGATCGCCGGAGCCCTGGGGGCGCCGGGCCTCATCCTCGCGATACTCGTCGCGACGCGTGTGAGTCGCGGCTGGCAGCTCGCCGAGGAGGATGTACGCGCGGTGTCCTCGTCGGGGGAGCGGTTCACGATCGGCGACCTGCTGCGCGCCCTTCGCCGACCGGCGCGGGTCCCAAGTCGCTGGCGCGGTGAGAACGCAGCAGGCCGGCTCCTGGTCGGTGAAACCTGCCGGACTCGTCGTCCTGTGTGGGTGCCGCCGCGTCACGCGGTGCTCGTCGGCGCCACCGGTGCCGGGAAGACGATGACGATGCGTCGCATCCTCGGCGAGGCGGTGAAGACGATGGGCGCGGTCGTCGTTGACGGCAAGGGCGATCCCGAGCTCGAGCGCGATCTCGAACGCTTCGCGGTCACGAGCGGGCGGCGCTTCGTCGCATGGTCGCCGCATCACTCGACGCGGTACAGCCCGTTCGGCCACGGGTCCGACACGGAGATCGTCGACAAGGCGCTCGCGGCCGAGCGCTGGGGCGATGACTATTACCTGCGCCTTGGCCAGCGCTTCCTCGGCTTCGCGGTGCGGGCTCTGCGCGCGGCTGGGCGCGAACCGACCCTGCAAACGCTGGCCCACTATGTCGATCCGGGCAATCTCGAGCAGCTTGCGCCTGAGATGGAAACCGCGACGCCGGGCTCGTGGAACGCGCTGGTGGCCTGCTTGCCCGCGCTGGAGCGCGCCGAGCGCCAGGCGATTGCAGGGACGCAGCACCGCCTGGCGGCACTTGCGGAGTCGGATGTGGGGGCGCTGCTCGAGCCGGCGCCGGGCGAGGAGCTCGTGGACCTGCTCGCTAGCGTGCGCAGCGGCGACGTCGCGTACTTCAACCTGAACGCCGACGCCCGCCCGGCGCTCTCGCGGATGGTGGGCGCGGCAGTAGTGATGGACCTCGTCAGCGTCGCCGCGACGATGCAGCGAAGCGGCGAGTTCATGCCGACCGTCCTCACGCTCGACGACGTTCAGGCCTTCGCGACAGACCCCGCGCTCGCCGGCGTCGCGAGCCTGTTCGCGCGTGGTCGCTCCGCGGGCATGATGGTCTTGCTCGGCACGCAGTCGCTCGCCGACTTTCAGCGCGCGCATGCGGATGGTGGCGTCGACCAGCTGCTCGACAACCGCGCGACGCTGCTGGTGCATCGCCTCCCAGGCCATGCGTCGGCGACGCGTGCGTCGCTGGAGCTTGGCACGCGCGAGGTTCAACGCTTGAGCGAGCACGTCGCGGTCGGCGTCGGCGGCTGGCGCGGGCGCGGAACCGCGGTCCGCTCGCGGGCGAGCGAGCCATACGTGCGACCGGCGGAGCTGATGGGGCTCCCAACCGGGGTCGCGGTCCTCAAATCGCTTGGCGAACAGCCGCGGCTCGTGCGCGTGAGCTCCCCGCGGCGCGATTGACGGCTACGGAAGTCCGGATCCGGGAGACGCGCGTGCGGCAGCCACGTCGCACGCGTTCCCGGGCCGGCCTTTTTGGGTTTAAACGCCAGGTTGGCGGCGCCGTGTGCGGATGTGCGCCGCGTTGCTGCGCAGTCGCAGTGCCGTGAGCGAGCCGTCGCAGGTCGGGCCTAGCGTGGCTCCTCCACACCGAGCAAAGGAGATGACAATGCCGTACACCAGCATCAATCGCGTCACTGCCATAGGTAACTTGACCCGCGACCCCGAGCTCCGACAGCTCACCTCGGGGCGGAGCGTGTGTCATATCCGAATCGCCTGCAACGGTCGCCGGCGCAACGCCGAGGGCGGCTACGACCAAAAGCCGAACTTCTTCGACGTGAGCGTGTTCGGGCCGCGCGGCGAGAGCGTCCACCGCTACCTCCAGCGCGGCAGCGCCGTCGCCGTCGACGGCCGCTTGGAGTGGAGCGAGTGGGAGTCTCCCGAGGGGCAGCGGCGCGAGGCCGTCACGGTTATTGCGAACGAGGTCCAGTTTCTCGGCGCGCCGACGTTGGGGCCGGACGGCATGGACGAGCTGGACGCCGGCGAGGACGAGCTACACGTCGCGCAGGCGGGCGCCGAAGCAGAGCTGGTGGCATGACCGCTCGAGCGCGCTTGGAGCGCCTGGACCATGTTCAGGCGCTCCTCGCCTCGAGCCACTTGAGGTCGGCGGCCGCGGGGTCGCCCTTCATCTCGGGCTCGCCCGTTCCGCGCAGCGCTGCGCGCACCGCGAGGAACTCGACCGTCGCGCCGACGTCGTGCACACGCAAGATCGCCGCGCCGCAGCCGACCCCGTGGTCGAGCGCGGCGAGCGTGCCGGCGAGGCGCTCCTCGGGCGTCTTCGCGGTGAGCATGCCTACGAAGTATTTGCGCGAGACCGCGAGCAGGATCGGACGTCCGAGCACGTGAAGCTCGGCCAGCCTCCGCAAGACTTCAACCGATTGCACTGAGGTTTTCGCAAAGTCGAGTCCGGGGTCGACGATCAGCTGATTGTCGGCGACGCCGTGTTCGCGCGCCACCGAGCAGCGCTGCGTCAGGAACTCCACGACGTCGGCCATCGGGTCGGCATAGGCGGGGAAGCGCTCTTCCTTCGGCCGCGCGCGCGTGTGCATGACCACGAGCGCTGCGCCGGTCTGGGCAGCGAGGTCCGCGAGGCCGCTGTCGGCGAGCCCGCTGACGTCGTTGATCGCCGCGGCGCCGGCTTCGAGTACGCCCTTCGCTACCGCCGGCCGCCAGGTCTCCACCGAGACCGGGACATGCTCCGCAGCGAGCGCGCTCACAAGCGGCGCGAGTCGCTCGAGCTCCTGCGCCTCGGAGATCATCTCGGTGTCCGTGCGCCCGGACTGCACGCCGACGTCGAGGATGTTCGCGCCGAGGGCAAGCTGGCGATGGGCGTAGCCGAGCTGCTCCTCGAGCGTGCGCAGGCGCAGGCTCTCTGCGACGGAGTCGTGGCCGATGTTCACGATCCCCATGACAAGAGGCGCTTCGCCGAGCTCCAGCACGCGGTTCTCTCAGACGCAGGATCACAGTGTCTTAAGTTCTACGCGGTGTCGGCTCGGGCCGACGGTATGATCGGAAAAACCTCAGCGCCCGGGTAGACAAACTGGCAAAGTCAGCGGACTTAAAATCTGCCGCTCGCAAGGGCTTCTGGGTTCGAGTCCCAGTCCGGGCACTGTAAAGATTGGTCAAGAAGAGGTCAGGAGGGGTCCTGAATGGACGGCTTGCGGTCCCATCGCGGTCCCATGGACGGGCTCGATTTGCGGAGTTAGAGCCTAGAGATCGCGGGCTAGTCGCCTGGAGGATTGAAGCCGATCGGGCGCTTGGGCAACTTTGTCTCGCCCTTGAGGAAGCCTCGACCCTTCGGAGTCACTCGAAACACTCGCTTGATCGTCGCAGGGCGCTCTTCGATGCGCAAGAGCCCGAATTCGCCAAGCTCATCGATCGTGATCTCACCCGGCACGTTCCAGTCCTCCTCCCAACACGGATGCTCGATCGACTCCATCATGCCGCCGTGCACCATCAACATGAACGCGCAGGGCTCGTTGCCCTGCTCCATCCAAGCTTGGTCAGCCTGTACAAAATGAGCTAGCGCCTCTTCATGGCGGAATTCAAGCTGAGTTGGCATAGGCTTAGTAGGGCTCGATTAGGCAGGCAGACCGCGAGCGTGTCCCTGCCTCCACGCTCGCAATCCGTTTAGTTGACCGAGAACTCCTTCCAGGGGAGCTGCTCGGGTGCGACGCCCTCAAGCCATCGCACGATGTCGTGCGGGCCGAACGTCCGGTGCTGGCGCTCGCCCATGAGGGCGACGCGGCAACCGAACTGGAGCGAGCACGCGGCGATGATCTGGTCGCGCTCGCTCGGGTTCTGGATCACATGATCCTTGACGAGCACGATCACAAAGTCTTGACCTTGCTCGCGAGTGGGGGCTGCTATGAGCTTCAACTGACCTGACTCCTTCCCGGCTACTGGAGCGCTGCCGAATGCTGCGACTCTTGTCCTTCCACAAGTTTAGGTTTGGCGTCGGCGGAACTTGAGGCGCGACTGTTTGCGGGGTGACCCCCGCCTCCATTAGGATTGTGCGCTATGGGACAAGGCGGGCAGGATGCGCTGCGTGCGGTGGGGCCGCTGGCCTCCTGGGTACCCGCGGGCTGGTATCCCGACCCGATAGGCGAGGGCGCGGCGCGGTATTGGGACGGCTCTCGCTGGACGGAGCGCTACCGGGATGCTCCGGGACCCCAACCGATCCCTCCGAGCCCCGGCGAGGTGCCTGCTGCCGCTCCGACTACCGAGGCTCCGACTGCCGGGGGCGCACCGACCCAACCACCCGGCACGCGACCTAGCCTGCTAAGAAACAAATGGCTTTGGGGCGTGGTCGGCGTCTTAGTTCTCATCATCGTGATCGCAGCGGTCGCTGGCAGCGACAACAAGACCTCTAGCTCCACATCGACAACGACAACACAGACTCCGGAAGCGCAAGTCAAGCCTGAAGTCGAACTTCACCTGAACCAAGGGGACTTCGCTCAGACAGGTGAAACGACGACGATTAGTGGCATCGTAGCGCAGGGCGCGACTGTCCATGTGGGCCGGCGGGCGGTTCGCGTCGTGGGGACAGGCTGGTCCGCGACGGTTCACTTGCACTCGGGCGAAAACTTTGAGCAGGTCGAAGCGACTCTGCCGGGCCACACGGTCGCCAGCGACACCATCACCGTCACCCGGAATGAATCCCCGGCCGAAGAAGCCGCAAAGCACGAACACGAAGAACAGGAATACAAAGCCAAGGCGACAACGGTCCCGTACGGAGAATTGAGCAAGGACCCGGAACGCTACGTCGGCAACATCGTCACCTATGAAGGCCAAGTGTTCCAGATTCATGAAGAAGGCGAAGGCGGCTGGCTGCTGGCGAACGTCACCAAGGAAGAATTTGGGATCTGGTCTAACCTCGTGTACGTGACGTTTCACAGCCACCTAAAGGCCACCGAAAAGAGCATCGTCACCTTTTGGGGCGAAATGAAGGGCTCCAAGAGCTACGAAACCAAGATCGGCGGCAACAACGAAGTGCCCGAAATCGACGCGAAGTACGTCAATGAAGGCTAAGCGTCAGCGCCACAACACACGCCAGAGACCGGCTCGTCCTAGCGCTCGTCCTACGACAAGATATTCATGCGTGTCGCCCTTGTTATATCTGAGACAGGCGCGTGTCATAACTTTCTCCATCGGGCATATCGCCTAGTCCATCTGAGGGACTCTGAATGCCGATAGGGCTCGTTTTGGAGCCTGTCGCGGAGCCCGCTCCCATAGAACGATTGATCCGGTTGCGGTTGACTACATTCCCTAGCTCGTTGCCCTGGTAGTAAGAACCGGGCATTCCGCCCGTCGTCGTCATATCGGGCTGGCAAGGAGCAACGTAGCCCTGGTAAGCATTCACTTCCGGTCCTGCGGGATCGATTGGGGGTGGGTCGGCCATTCGCACGCATCGACCACGCTCAACGTCTACGCCAAGCGCGTCGGACGCCAGGACGCCTCAGCGCTCAGCGAGCGCATGAACCGCTATCTCACTCCGGCTTAGAGAGCCTCTGCGGTCCCATTTGCGGTCCCATGCCAGGGCTAAGCGGGCAGAATCCGCGGCCCATAAGGCCCTAGCCGAGGACTTAAAATCTGCCGCTCGCAAGGGCTTGTGGGTTCGAGTCCCACTCCGGGCATCGTAGGGGCGCTCGAGCCCCTGCGCCGCGCGATCCCCCCGCGCGATGTAGGGTCCCCACTTGCGGACGCCGGGGTCTCCGGGCCTCGCGCACACCAACCGCCGCCGGCTGAGCTTCCGCGCGGCGACGAGCAAGGAGCTTCTCGCAAGTGCCAGTGAACACGCAAGCGGTCGGCAAGTCCTACGACCCCGTCGTTTATGCGGTCGGGCGGGAGAAGGTCAGGGAGTACGCACGCGCAGTGGGGGAGACGAACCCGCTGCACCTCGATCTCGACGCCGCGCGCGCCGCCGGCCATGACGACCTCGTCGCGCCGCCGATGTTCGCGGTCGTCTACAGCGCGCCCGCTGCTGGACCGGCGCTGTTTGACCCCGAGGTGGGGATCGACTTCGCGCGCATGGTTCACGGCGGACAGGAGTTCGAGTGGGGACCGCTCGTGATCGCCGGCGACGAGATCAGCACAACGCTGAGCGTCAAGGAGATCTACGAGCGAGACGGTCGCGGTTTCTACGTGTTCGAGTCGCGCTCCACCAATCAACGCGGCGACGAGGTCGCCCGCGGCACATGGACAAACATCGTCAGAGGGGTGTGAGCATGGCGGATAGCGCAACCATGACAGCGGCCTGGGAGGTCGGCGCACAGATACCGGAGCTGCGGGTGACGCCCGACAAGTACCTCACGGTTCGCTACGCCGGCGCGTCAGGTGACTTCAACCCGATTCACGTCGACGAGGAGTTCGCGAAGGCGGTTGGCCTGCCGGGCCGCATCCTCCACGGGCTCTGGACGATGGCGCAGGTCGCTCGCGCCGAGACCGAGGCGGCAGGTGGCCCTCAGCACCTCAAGCGTCTCGCGGTGCAGTTTCGCGGCATGGGGATGCTCGAGCAGGAGGTCGTCGTGACCGGCACTGTGCGCGAGCTTCGAGATGGGCGTGCGATCGTCGACACCGTTGCCGAGCAGTCGGGTCAGCAGATAATCCGAAACGCCGAAGCCGAGCTCGAGATCTAGGCTGCGCCCGCCCATCGCGTGAAGCTCATGCGGCCGGAGGGCGCAGCCGCGGGGCGGCGAGAGCGTGGCGGGCGGCGTTGGGTGCGCCTTTAGACTGAAGCTTATGCTGACGCGCAGGCAGGAGTCGATCCTTCGCATCGCCGTCGAGGGCTACCTCCAGCGCGGCCAGCCCGTGAGCTCGAAGGTGATCGCCTCCGACCCGGCGCTCGAGTGCGGCCCGTCGACCGTGCGCAACGAGCTCGCGCTGCTCGAGGAGCAGGGTCTGCTCGCACATCCCCATACCTCGGCGGGACGCGTTCCAACTGACGCCGGGCATCGATATGTCGTAGATCGCATGCTCGCCTCCTCGGAGAGCCCCCCGCCAGGCCGACCGATCGAGCTCACGCTGATGCGGCGCGAGGTAGAGGAGGCGATGCGGGTGACTACGCAGACGCTCTCGGAGGTAACGAACCTGCTCGCCGTCGTCTCGGCGCCCTCGCCAAAGACGGCAACGATCCGCCACGTCGAGGTACTCGCGCTGCAGCCCGAGGTCGTCGCGGTGGTGATCATCACGTCGACCGGCGGCGTGTCGAAGATGCTCGTCCCGTTCGACCACGCCGTCGATCCGGGGCTCGTCTCTTGGGCCGGCGCCTACCTCGGTGAGTGCCTCAGAGGCCTCGAGCTCGGGGCGCGGATGGTCCACCAGCGGCTCGCCGAGCCATCGCTCGCCGCGAACGAGCTCGTATTCCTCGAGCGTCTCGGACGGGCCTTCGATGAGGCTGCGAACGAGCGCGGAGACAGCATCTACATCGACGGCACCGCCCATCTCTTCTCTGCCGGACGGCTCTCGGAAGTGGGCGAGGTGGAGGCGCTCATGAACCTGCTCGAGCGCCGTGTGGCGGTGCTCGAGATGTTGCACGCGGTGCTTGCGGAGCCCGATGTCTACGTGCGCATCGGGCGCGAGAACGAGATCCCCGCGATGCGCGCGTGGGCGCTTGTCGGCACGGGGTACGGAATGCCGCAGCGCAAGCTCGGAGCGGTCTCGGTCATCGGCCCCGTCCACATGGACTACGCGCGCGCGATCTCAACTGTGCGCGGGGTCGCAGGCCAGCTCTCGCGCTTCGTCGAAGACGCCTACGCCGAAAGCTAAGCTGGCGCAGCTATGCGACGTGACCCCTACGAGGTCCTCGGCGTGCCTCGCGACGCGACCGAGCAGCAGATCAAGAAATCCTTTCGCCGTCTTGCGCGCGAACTGCATCCGGACGTCAACGCCCACGACCCTGATGCAGAGGACAAGTTCAAGGCGGCCGCCGAGGCTTACGAGATCCTCTCCGACTCCGAGCGTCGCGCGACCTACGACCGCTACGGCCACGAGGGCCTTCGCACCGGCGGCTACGCGCCGAACTTCGACGCCTTCGGCTCGATCGGCGATCTCTTCAACGCGTTCTTCGGCGACGCCGGGCTTTTCGGCGGCGATGCGTTCGGCGGACGTGGCGGACCGGCGCTCGGCGCCGACGTCGCAGGCACCGTCGAAGTAGATCTCATCGATGCCGCACGCGGGACTACGGCACAGGTCGCCTACGAGGTAGTCGAGCGCTGCGAGCACTGTCAGGGCAACGGTGCGGAGCCCGGCACGCCGATCGAGACCTGCGAACGTTGCGGCGGCAGCGGCCGCCTGCAGGAGGTCACGCGCACGCCCTTTGGGCAAATGGTGCGCACGGCGCCATGCGAGCGCTGCGGCGGTGACGGACGGGTGCCGAGCGACCCTTGCGGGGACTGTCGTGGCAGCGGTCGCCGCGCGGTACGCCGGGTGCTTGATGTGGACGTGCCCGCGGGCATCGCCGATGGACAGCGCATCCGCATTTCCGGTCGCGGCCATACGGGTGCCGCCGGCGGCCGCGCGGGAGACCTGTACGTGCTCATACGGGTTCGGGAGGACGAGCGCTTCATGCGCGAAGGGCAGGACCTGATCACGGTCCTCGACGTGCCCGCGCCGGTCGCCGCGCTCGGAGCCGAGCTCGAGGTCCCGACGCTCGACGGTTCGCGGACGATCGAGGTTCCTTCCGGCACGCAGCCTGGCGAGGTGCTGACCGTGCGCGGCGAGGGCATGCCGGCGCTTGGGCGCGCCCGCAAGGGCGACCTGCGCGTCGTGCTGCACGTCAGTGTCCCACGACGACTGACGCCCGAGCAGCGTGAGCTGATGGAGCAACTGCGCGACAGCCTGACCGAGGAGAACATGCGCGCCGAGGAGTCGATGTTCGCGAAGCAGGCCGCCCGCCGCGTCGCGCGCCATCTACACCCATTCCATAAGGCTGCGCGGCAGTAGCGGCACGGACGATCGGGGCCGATTAGGGCGATAAAGGCACTGGCGGGGGGCCGGTGCCTTTTGCGTAGCGGGGAGCGGTGACACTCACGAGCGGGGGGTATGCTTGTCCCGTTCCCCTTTCTTAGTGGAGCGGTTGCGAATGAGAGCCCGTCCCGATCCTGCACGGGGCGGGCTTCTTCGCGTCTAGGGCGACCCGTTGCGCTCGGCATCCACCAGGGCGCCAAGCTCGCCAGCGGTGAGCCCGAGCGCGCGTGCAATTTGCAGAGCCGTGGGCCAGCTCGGCGCCACTTTGCCGCGCTCGATCTTCGATACCGCGCCGAGACTCACCCGCGAGCGAAAGGCTAAGTCTTCGATCGTCATTCCCTGCGCGTCGCGCTTGGCACGCAGGACTGCGGCAAGGGCTAGATCGGGTCCGGGCCGCTCGTGTGCCATGCCGGGACGATAGGCGGGAGACAGTCGCGTCGTCCATGCTCTCGGAGGCGCGCTTGACCGTGGGTATAAAATAGGGCTAACCGCACAAGCAACTAAGAAAGGCAGGAACATGCAGGACATGACCCCGCGCCAGAGCGGCAAAGCGCTTTCCGCTCAGCGCAGAACACCAGGACCGGATGGTCCCTCAGCACGTCCCGCGCTTCGGCTCGTGGACAGCACAGACGCACCCGACGACCCGTCCATCGAGGCGGGTTTTTCTGTGAGCAGCTACAAGGCCGAGGACGTGGCCGAGCTGCTTAGGCTCGCTCACGCGCTCCGCGATACGGCCTGCGAATGGCAGCGAGCGGCTAACGACTCGCTCAAGCTGGCCGAGCGGTACAAGACGGAACGCGATGCACTCCGCGGCGAGCTGGCATTGGCCGAGGCACGGACGGAGGTGGGTCGATGAACGGCCGCCTATCCGACGACGACCAAAGGCTATTGGACGAACACGGTGTTGCCGCCGAACTTGGGATTGTGCTCGACGAGCCGCCCGGTGCAAGCGAGGCACGCGCGACGCCGTTTGCCTCGATCAAGCGCGAGCGCGTGCGATGGCTGTTGCCAGGGCAAATCCCGCTCGGGATGCTCTCGCTGCTCTTAGGCGATCCCGGCCTCGGTAAGAGCCTATTCACCTGCTGGCTTGCAAGTCTCGTTAGCCGCGCGGGTGCAACCGTGCTTATGGCGACCGCCGAGGATTCACCCAGCGCGACCGTCCGGCCGCGCCTTGAGGCCGTGGCGGCCGACCTCGAGCTCGTGCAGCTCGTGGAGCTCCACCGTGAAGGCTTCGCGGAAGGCATCGCGCTGCCGGATGACATGGACAAACTGGACACGCTCGTGCTCGATCATGCGGCCCGGCTCGTCGTGATAGACCCGCTCTCGGCGCACTTGACGGAGGCCGTGAACTCATGGCGCGACCAAAGCGTCAGGCGAGCGCTGGCACCGCTGGCACGGATGGCCGCGGAGCGAGGATGCGCCGTCGTCGTCGTCGCGCACTTGAACAAGGGCCAGGGTGGCGACCCGCTCTACCGAGCCGGCGGGAGCATTGGCATACCGGCCGCCGCTCGCTCGGCGCTGCTCTTGGCGCGCGATCCCGAGGACGAGGACGGCGAGCGCGGATCGCGACGCATCCTCGCGCACGTCAAGTGCAACGTCGCGGAATTGGCCGAGAGTCAGGCTTGCAACGTCGAGCCGGCGCTACTCCCGGGCAACGAGCAGATCATGACGGCCCGGCTCACGATCACCGGACCCAGCGCGATCACCGGAAGCGAGCTGCTGCGCGTTGAGCAACCCGACGAACGCACGGCACGCGACGAGGCGACCGACTACCTGCGAGCCGAACTAGCCGATGGGCCGCAGGAGGCAAAACGGCTGATACGCGATGCACCGTGCGGACAACGGACACTGAAGAAGGCAAAGGCAGCGCTCGGCGTATTGGTCGAGCGTGAAGGCTTTGGCGCTGGCGGTCGATGGACGTGGCGACTGCCGGACTCAAAGGATGCACCCGTAAAGGATGCACCGCCTATACCAGACCCGGTGCCCTCTATGGAAAACCTCAATGGTGGCGGCGATTCTGAGCACTTAGAAGGCATAGAGGGCAACGGTGCAACACCCCGCGCGATAGCTGCCGGCTTCCCGGGCTCAGAATGGTTCGACGGTCCCGAGCGGGTGTCATGACCGCGACCGTTACTAGCCCTCGTGTCGTGCATTGCAAGCGCGAGCACTTCGACGTGTACATCGGTAGGCCCTCGAAGTGGGGCAACCCATTCAAGCTGGGGCGCGACGGCACACGCGAGCAGGTCATCGCCATGTATGAGAGCTGGCTGCAAGCGCAACCCGCGTTGCTCGACGCGCTACCCGAGCTGCGCGGAAAGGTGCTCGGGTGTTGGTGCCATCCGCTGCCGTGCCACGGCGACGTGCTCGTGCGACTGGTAAACGGGGTGGCGCCATGATCGAGATTTGCCTAACCCTCAGTGATGACCAGCTCGACCAGCTCGCGACCGCGGTAGCCGAACGGCTGGCGAGATCGTCGCACGCGAGCGACAATCTCGACGCCGAGCTAGTCGATGCTCGCGAGCTTGCCCGCAAAGCTGGCGTCAGTCGTGACTACGTGCTCGACCATCGGCACGAGCTAGGCGGCAAACCGATAGGCAACGGCAGTAGACCGCGATGGAGGTTCCCTGCCGATGCGCTCAACGGATGGCGCACAAGTGCGTCGCGCGCGACGCAGCCTACGCCACGCCGAAGGCGAGCGCCAAAGCAGACGGACGACCTTCTACCGATCCGGGGTGAGCAATGAACGTGAGCTACACCGCGCCAGGAGCGATCGAGGCGCTACTAACCGCGAGCTGGCAAGCGGACGACCTCGCACGAGCGATGGAGTCTCGATCTAGCTTCGACCTCACTGCCACGGTTGACGGACTCGACACACTCCGCGAACGTCTGGACGAACTAGGTCGATGCCTCGTGCTGAGAGCACGTCTACAGCGCGCAAATATCGCTGACATTCTCAGGGCGACGGACAATAGAAGCATGACCTATTGCCGCTGCGACGAACCTGCCCGCGACGAACAAGATCACTGTCTTATCTGTCGCTTGCTCATTCGTGACGAGATCGCTTGCACCGTTTGTGGTGGCTCATTCCGACCGACACGAGCAGACGCCGAACATTGCAGCGACGCTTGTACTAAACGCGCATATAGACAACGGCAGATGGTGGCGGCTTAGGACTACACACACGAGCTACATCTAATGAACACAACAACAACGATCAACAAAGCGAGCGAGTCGAAGTCAACGACAGCGACGAGAAGCGAACACGACCTCGATCCGTTCAGTGTCGTGCTCAATGGCTGGCATTGGCCAACACGTTGGCCAACCGAGCGAGCAGCATGGGACTCGGCAGGACCGACGCCTACCGGCGGCTATGTCGCCCCCGATTGGACCACGAGCAACGCGCCAACGATGAGCAAGGCAGTCAACGACAGGTCTTCGGCTTGTGTGGGTACGCTAGTGCGCCCCATCAAAATGTCCAGCGAGTCAAAGATTGACGCGCGCCCTGCCGCGTTTTTTCCCTCCCGAGTCAACAAAACGAGCCCAGGGGCAGGTTTGCGTCTGGGAGGGCCACCGGAGGGCCACAAAAGGCCGCCGCATGGCTGACGCTGGGCGGGCACCGCGCCAAAACTCGAAGGCAGCAGAGAGCCGCGGACGCGCTCAGAGCCCTCCCGCGGATTTGGGGCCTGCAGGCAGGCGGGTTTGGGAGCTGGCGTGGGCGCTCTCACGAATCGAGGCTGAGGACGCGCCGTCGATTCAGCGGCTGGCGCTGCTTGAAGATGAAGCCTGCGAGCTGCGCCAAGTGCTCGCGGCTGAGGGTCGCACGCTCAAGCGGCCGGTGCAGAACAGCCGCGGCGAAAAGCTGGGCGAGGAAACCTACGCGCACCCATGCGTGAATGAGCTGCGAAAGCTCGACAGGGCGATCGGTGCTCTACAGGATGCGCTCGGGCTCTCGCCCGCTGGCAGGCGCAAAATGGGCATTGAGCCGACGCCCGAGCCCGCCGAGCGGGACTGGCTGGACGAGCTGCGAGCCCAACCCGCGGTTGCCGCGCACCGCGGCAGGCAGAGGCCCGTGCACCGCACCGCAAGCATGAAGGATCGCGAACCCTCGACCAACGGCCACGGCAAAGCCGAGCACGTGGAACTGCCCGTCGAGCCCGAAGGAAAAAGGAATAGCCAGCGATGGTGAACTCGATAACGAACTTCACGCCAAGCACCGAGCCGGCCTCAGCGCGGGGATATGGCCGCGCGCACCGCCAATTGCGCGAGCAATGGCGCCGCAAGATCAAGGCCGGCGCCTGCCCGCCTTGCTCACGATGCGGGCGGCCGATTTTCCCGTCAGAAGCCTTCCACTTGGATCACGAGGAAAATCGAGAAGGGTGGCGTGGGCCAGCTCATTCCTCGTGCAACGTCAAAGCCGGCGCAAAAAAGGGGAACCGGATCGCGGCACGGCGCAAGGCGGCACGCCAAGAACAGGGGTTGCCCGAAACGCGCGTGTGGGATTTGCGCGGCCCCCAGCGGAGCGGGGGGCGGGTGTGGTCCTCGTGACGGTTGACGCCCTCAGTGTCAGCACCGAGGTTCTGTCCGCCGAGTGCGCAGGCCGCACCCGGCCGGAACGACACAACATGCTCGCGAAGCTCGCCCGCCGGCCGCTACGCGCTCCTACGGCGTGGGAGTGCTTTCTCGATCGGCTGGAAACAGCCCTGCTCGACGCCGAGCGGAGGGACCAGTGAGTCACCCGACGCCGACCGAAGAAGCGATCCGAGAGGGGGTCGAACCCTCACGCCAGCGTGAGACTCTCAGCTTTCTCGAAGCCCGCGTGTCCGAACTCGCCGCTCGTGTCAGCGCACTTGAGCAAGCGATTGGTCCCGGCACGTCGCTCGAAACACGACCAGCACCCGAAGCGCCCGAACGGAGGACAACTTGACAGGCATACCGAAGATAACCCAGATCCTCGACTCGCCGGATTCTGGCCTTGACGCCGCGACGATCGAGGAGGCATATCGCGCCGGTTTCCGCGGCCCGTATACGCGGGGCGCATTGGAACAGTGGCGGACGGAGCGCGAACAAGCTGGCGCTCGCCGGTTCGATCAGGAACTACGGCGCAGGCTGGTGGCCGAAGTCGAAGCCGACCTCAACAGCGAGGAAGCTGCGGCAAACGCGCCGAAGGCCGACGAGCCCGATACTGAATTGAGGGATCTACAGCGCCGGCTTGAGGCGACCGAAGGCAAGCTAAGCCGGCAGGAACTAGAACGACGTGCGCTTGAGGTGGCCGCGCCTCCGCGGATGCCGGTGGGTTGGGCGATGGAATGTGAAGAACGTCGCCGCGTGCGCGAAGCCTGCAGGGCGCGACG
The DNA here is from genome assembly GCA_963768005.1 of uncultured bacterium. Classification (GTDB taxonomy): domain Bacteria; phylum Actinomycetota; class Thermoleophilia; order Solirubrobacterales; family Solirubrobacteraceae; genus Palsa-744. The sequence continues at coordinate 140,963 of CAVYGD010000002.1, read as the reverse complement.
GCGCTCCGAGCGCGAGAGCAGGCTGGGAGTGGCGAAGGCGGCGGCGAAGTACGACCGCCAACGGGCCGACATTCTCAGCGAGTGTGAGCGGATCAAGGCTGCCGGCCGCGCCAAGTGTCACGTCGATTGTGAGCGCGTCGAAGCCGAAGCTAATGACCTCTGCGAGCGCAACATCGCCCTACTCGGCGAACGTCCGAGCCTTGAGGCGGCCGAAGCGATGGTGAGCGCATGAGCGCCGTGGGCACCGGGCAGATCGAGGGCGGCCCGACACAAGAAAACCGTGAAGTCTCGGGCTACGCATCGGTGACAGAAAAGCCCTATCCGGTTGGCGAAGCCTTCACGGAGATAATCAAGCGAGGAGCCTTCCGCCGTTCACTCGGAGAATCGCCGGACGTGAGCCTGTTGTTGAACCACGGCCGCGCGGGCTCGAGCCTGCCGCTGGCGCGCACGACCAGCGGAACCCTCGCGCTCTCCGAAGATCAAACCGGGCTGCGATTCACCGCCGAACTTGATGGCCGCGACCCCGATGTAGTGGCATTGGTACCGAAGATCGAACGCCGTGATGTGTGCGAATGTAGCTTTGCCTTCCGTGCGACTGACCAGGAATGGACTCACGACAAGACGGAACGGATCGTCAACGCCGTTGCACTCCACCGTGGCGACGTGTCGATCGTGAGCGGTGGCGCGAACCCACACACGTCCGTAAACCTTCGCGGCACTGAGATTACCCTCGACCAGCGCGAACGCCGAGTGGCCGACCTGGGCGACCGGATCGTTGGAACGGTGCCGATGGAATGTGAAGTCCGTGGCGGCGTCCTAACCGCACGTCCAGCTCCCGTGATGGTGCCGTCGTCATACGTCGAGGAAGCGCGTCTGCGCAGAGCCCAAATCCTCGGCGGCACCGTCGATCCGCTGGAACATCGCGATAACCCCTACTCCGCCGCACAGATGGAACAGCTCGGCAAGGAAGGCAAGGCGATCAAGAACGCCAAAGGTGAATGGTCATATCCGACAAAGACTCGGAGCGACCTACTGAACGCGATCCACGCCACAGGCCGGACCTCGCTACCGAAAGCAACGCTGGTCGCATACCTAAAGCGCAGGGCAAGGGAACTCGGCGCGTCCCGACTGATACCCAACACCTGGAAGTGACATAGGAGGCAGCAAATGGCAGACCAACCAAGACACCCCGCAACCGGCCAATTCGTCAAAGGACACCCATCTTCACCGCCGAACATGGTGGGTGCCAACAATCAACAGCCGATCCCCTCAGCGCCGGCACCCGAGCACCCTTTCGGCCGCCCAGTGTTCGGCGCGACCTTCGCTGACACGCTGGACGCGGGCCACATGGTCATTCCGCGACTGGGCTCGGGCTCACCGGGGAGCAAGTGATGTCAGCGGCGACCCCGACAAAGGACATAAAGTCCTTGACCAGCCGCGACAAGGAAGTGCTGCAACTACTGCAGGCCAAGTTCACCGAAGCGGAAATCCTGCCGTATGTCGCGGCCTCGTTGGTGGATTGGCCGAGCCCACGCGCATCCTATGCGCCGCGTGTCTCAGCGCTTGGCGAAAGGGCGCTGAGGGGCGAATGACCGGCGACCAACTTGTCCGCGACGGTTGTCGTCTCCTTTCCGACCACCAGCGGCAAGACCGGCTGCCGCCGGGGCGGGGCAATGGTGGCGTGCCTCGTCCCGGCAGGCGCCACGAGAAGGCACACAACAAGCCGCGGGTGAAGCGTGAACCTCCACCGCGTGTCCTCTACCTGGACGAGCCGAAGCCTTTGTGTGAGCACGCCCAAACCATGCTCCTGGGGCTCATGTCTGATTCACCACGAGAGCTGCGCGAGGCATGGGGCCTCGCATGACTACCACTGAAAGGACACTAATGGACAAAGAACCCACCATTGCGAATAAAGCACCACCCGATGACTTCGATTACCAGGATGCCACCAGCACCTATACGGAGTGGGCCGAAGGCGACGACCCAACGTATGACGAGCTAGCGGCGGAGGGGAGCGTTACCGATGGCTAACGAATCTACCCTCTACAAACTGAAAACACCCGCGGGCGCTGAAAAAGTCAGTGAATACCCGACGCTCGACAAAGAAATGGCGAAACAGCTAGACGAAGTTCTGAACGAAGTTCAAGACATAGTTCAAGCTGGCGTCGTCGGCTCGACCTCGTGGTCATTCACCGCGAGCATCGCGGAAGCAACGGCAGAATTAGGCTTTGCTGGGGAAATCGCAGAATCCATCGCATGGTTGCCGAACCCCACATACACGGGCGGCAGGCTGCTACGGACCATCACGCCCAAAGAAAAACCAGCGGGTGAAATCGCACCCACAAAACCGAACGAAGGCAAATACGTAGCTATTGCCTACGAATTGAGTCCGAGTACGCACAACGCTGCTTGCACCTTGAAACTGCACGCCGGCACCGAAGAGGCTACGGAAAAATCAGCACTCGAACATGCACCGAGCACGTCGATAACACGTATACAGGTGCGCCGAGTGGTGATCGAAAACGTCGGCGGCAAATACAAAATCGCATCGCAGGAAGACGTGCGGCCCTATGCCTTCCCTATTGCTTCTACCGGACCCACCTACGGCAAACAGGAAACACGCACAAGCAACACCGAATATGAAGCCTCAGCGACCCGTGCGACATTCGTGGAGGTTCTGGCACTGCGCTCCGGGGCGGGCACGGAAGGAGTCGCGCTACAGGTCTATGTAGGCGGCGAAGAAATCGTGGCCCAAACTGCGCCAGGTATCACCTTCGGTGTATTGCAAGCTGCAGCGGGGCACGGATTCATTTGTCCAGCGGGCAAAAAATGGAAGGCCGTTGTAACCGCGCAGGGCGGCACAACCACCACCCTTACGTCACGTTACCTCACGTTGTGACAGGTTCGGGCGCGTAGACACCCCACGATTCGCTGCGCCATTCGAGCCACGTCATCTGTTCGACCTCGCCATAGCTCACGATGAGCGGTCCCGTTGACGTGTAGCCCACGAGCGCAACGACGTGTTCGGACAATTCGAGGATCAGCGCGTGGTAACGGTTGAGCTGCCGCCGCAGGCGCTCATCCTCCGACGCTGCAAGTCTCGGGCCGTTGATAGCGAGGATGCTCTCGCCGGGAAGTTCGCGCAGGCGAGCACGCACCCCTCCGATCCCGTGCTTGCGCCAGTAGCGCTCCCACACTTCAACGTCGATGCCTTCTTCGGCGTTCCCGCCGGCCGCGTAGAACTCGCTGATGACTTCGGCTTCTACTGGCTCATGGTGCAGGACTGCGACCTCCCAATTCGCCGCGGCGGCGAAGGTGCAATCAGCGATTGAAGTCGTCCAAACCGACGTGTTGCCCCAAGTGGGCCGTTGTTCGCCGGCAACGTAGGCGCTCGCGGTGCTGGGCAATAGGAGCGCGAGAGCTACTAGGGCGCATGCGACTCGGCGGCTCATGCCGCCAAGCGTACCTCGTTAGCGCTACGGCGCTAGCGCTCAGCTTCGGCGCGTGCCACGAGCTGCCCCGGCGTGATGCCAAGTGCTTTCGCGAGCGAGCGCACCGTTGACCAGGAGGGATCGGCTAGGCCCGCCTCCAACCGTTGCAGCGTCGTAAGCGCCAGCCCTGCTTGCGAGGCGAGCGTCTGCTGCGATAGGGCACGATCCTCCCGGAAGGCGCGCACCGCGGCGCCTAGCGGTGGATCGGGCGTCCCGCGTGGCATCCGGCAAGTCTTCACGAGCGCACCTTTGCAGGTCTAGGGCCGCGTCCTTGACGCTACGGCGCTAAAGCTATAGCCTCGCCGTACCGATGGACACCCATAGATGCGGGCGGCACCGCGCAAACGGCCCGCCCGCTGGCACCCGAACAAGGCTCGGGCGCGGAGCGGACTCTAACCGCGCCGCGGGACACCGAGCCTCCGACTACCGGAGGCACCCCATATGACACCGAATGAGCTGCGAGAGCTCGAGCGCTCGACCGTGCTCCTGCTCCTGCACGACGACTACGCCGGCAGCGCCGCGATGCCCGACCTCGAATCGAGGTTTGGGCATTCGCTCGCGTACCGGCAAGCGCTGGGCGAGCTATTTGCACCCGCCGTCCTGCTTTACAGGGAGAACGGCGTGGAGCTTTCGCCTGCCGTCCAGCACGTAGCGGACCTGGGGCTAATCACCGAGGGAAGGGAGACACGATGAGGCGAGCATTACTAGCGCTGAGCGCTACCGCGGCGGCGCTCACATTCACCGCGCAGGCAAGCGCGCTGAGGCTAGACACATGGAAGATCGGGGCGGGTGAAGCGACCGTGACTGAAAGCGTTTACCTCTACGTGGCAGGCTCGGAGGCTGACCCCACATCACTCGAAATCGCGGGCTGGAATCACGCGCCCACGTCGCTGCGCATTCCGGGCATCGAGGGCGGCTCGAAGATTATCTGTAGCCCCGTTACGGGCTGGTATGTGCAAAGCGTTGCCGCTGGCGTTTGGAACGTCAGCGACGAAAATCAGCATTGCTCAATGCCCGATGGCTTTGGGTAGCTACCTGCACCGCGCCAGTGGTTTTCTCGCCGACCACCGATGCGCCCGAAGGCGAAGCGATGACCGCGGGCGAATGGGTCAACCACCGCACCGAATGGGTAGCGAATCCGGGCGCAAGCCTAGTGCGCGGCGTGCTTGTTGCGCACGGCTTTACGATCGGCACGCTTGCCGCGGGTATGTGCTCGTGGGAAGTGCAAACGCTCGCCGCACTGGAACCCGAGGTTGACGAGTACGCGGGACCGCTGCTAAGCGGCTTCACGCAAGGCAATGAAAAGACAGACGTGCGCGTTGAAAACTTGGCGAACGCGAGCGAATTGTGAGAGCTGAGAGGGCAGGCGCGCTGCTGGCGGCGCTGGCGATGTTGGGGGGCATCGCCACGCCCGCCACGGCGCACACGACCCACCACAAGCGGCAGCACCACGCAAAGAAGCACAAGAAGAAACACCCTAAGAAGAAGCAGGGGAGTGGTGCCGTCAAAGGGTTGACGGTCACGGTAACGCCTCCCACGCGCCCCACCGTGACCGTTGACCCGCAAATCACGCGCGTGGACTATGCCCCAACGTGGGCGCTCGTCACTTTCAGTGTCTCGCCCGGAGCACCGCAAGGCAACATCACGCCAGTGGTGGACGGCCAGGGCTATAGCTGCGCCCCGGCAGTAGGTGGCACGATCACCAGCGCGGGGTGCCCAGTGAACTTCGGCGCACTCGGCACCTACACGCTGGGGGCGGTCTATTGGGCCAACGGCCTACCCGTGCCCGAATGGTGCGGTAGCTGCGGCTCGCTAGAGGCGAGCAGCGAGAGCGCCACCGTCACGCTCGGACCATTGCCGATCACCACGCAAGCGACCGAGAGCGTCGAATCCTTCGCGCAACCGATCAAGGCATGTACGCCCGCAGTGATCGAAGCAGGCACCTGCAAGCGCTTGATCGTTGGCGCGCTTCACTTCGGCTGGACGGTGACGCCAACGGGCGGCAACGCTCGCGACGTGATCGAAGCGCCGACGTGCGAACTGCAAGGGCTCTACGCCGACTGTACGCCCAGCACTTACGCAGGCACCCTCTACCAGTGGGCGCAGGTAGGCACGGACGCAACGGGGCTCCTGCGCACGCCGGAGCTGCCCCTAGAAGGCGAAGGCATGGAGCAAGAAAACGTCTTTGCGGACGTGCTCACGCAGGCGCTCACGGCGCCCTACAGCGTGCACGCGGAATACACAGGCGACCGCAGGAACTACGCGATCGCGGAACCCGCAACCAACTTGTCCCTAATCAATCAATCGCAACCATTGGACACACCTAAATAAAGCAGCGAGGGAAAGCAACGAAAGGGATTGGACCATGAGAAGCAAACGAAAGCTGGTCGCTATCACCGCGACCGCGTTCCTATTCACGGGCGGGGTTGCACTCGCCTACTTTTTGGCGCTTGCCGGCGGATCGGGCGAAACGAGCGAGGCCCTGGGGGAAGGTTCGCCGCCACCGAACATCACCCTAAGTGCGGGATTCGCTCCGGGACTCGTGCCGGACAAAAACGAGCCCGTCACGTTCATGGCGGACAACACAAACGATCAACCAACCGACATCAAAAAGCTGACAGTCACGATCACCACCGGAAACCCCGGATGCAAGCCGGGCTGGTTCCACGTCGAAAACTACTCACCGGGGCCGCTGGCCGAAGCAGTCGAAGCGGCCGCAGGCGCAACCACGCCAATCAGTGTCCCGGCCGACACCACCACCGAACTCGGCACCGGCGAACTGCGGTTCCTCGAAGAACCCATAAACCAAAGCGCCTGCGAAAAGCAACCGCTCACCGTCAAGCTGGCCTCAACCCCTTGAGCGGGTAGGGTAGTGGGCGGGGCATCCCTCTTAGACGCCGGGGTGCCCCGTCCCTTACAATCACCGACCGGAAGGGACACGATGCCAAGCCTCACGAGCACTCTCTACCGCGCCGCTCGGCTCAGCGCCAGCGGTAGGGCGATCCGCCGGGGCTACCCCGGCAGGCGAGCGAAGAACATCGTCCTGGGGCGGTTCCTGTTTGGCCGCGAGGGCGTCTTTGGGTGGCTCTGGCGATGAGCACTCGGGAGCTAGAGCGGCACCTATTGTCTCGGCTCCCGCTCCTCATCCCTTCCTCTCAAAGACTTGTCCACAACGGCCGCACGCCCAAAGCAGGGCGGCACTTCCACTACTGGCTACAGGCACCTACGGACGACCTCGAAGCCTGCTCGTGCGGCTGGGCCTCGTGGCTGGGGCCGCACTACCGCGTGCCGAAGGGCGACCGGCCATGAGCGCAGCGTCCCTAGACGATGACCTAGCGTCGGTGCTAACGGTGCTCATCGCGGCTTCGCTCAACGCGGAGCAGATCGGCGGGCCGGAATGGGTGGGACTCGGACGCGAGCGGACGCGCGATGCGCTGCGAGAGCTTGAGCGCCGCGGGGCCGTGCGCAAGCAGGGCGGCGGCTACTGGACCGCGTGTCAGCGGACGTGTGCTCGCTGCGATCAACGTCCCCACGGCGGCGCCCCGATCACGATTGACGGTGAGACTTTGCGATGGTTCTGCGCAGGATGCTGGGCCGCAGAGGCCGAGCGCGTGCGGGAGCTTGTGAACCTCGACTAGTTGCGTGCGCACCTAAGCGCGAGCACCTAGCCGCGTAGCCGATGCGCTACAATCATTCCTAGACACTGAAAAGGCCCGCAAGCGTGGAAGCGCTCCGGGCCACGGACACGGGAGATAACCCCATGCCAGCAACAACGATAGTCAGACCGGGAGTCGCGGAGGCTCGCCGCGAAGCGGGGCTAACGCAAGCGGGACTCGCGGAGGCGGCGAACATCGACCGCGTTACCGTCGCAAGGATTGAGGCGGGCGCGCTCACACCGAGCGTAAGCGTGGCGCTGCGGATCGCAGACGCGCTCGGCGTCACCGTCGAGAGCTTGTGGGGGGTGGCATAGATGGCCCGCCAAGCAACCGGACAAGTCATTGAGCGCGAGCGCAAGGGCGGCACCGTCTACGCACTTCGCTTCACCGCAGGCGGCGAGCGCCGCTTTGTCACGCTCGGCACCCGCTCGGAGGGCTGGGATCGCAAGCGCGCCGAGACTGAGCTTGCGAACGTGCTCGCGGACGTGCGCCGCGGGCAGTGGACGCCACCGGCACCCGTGCAGGCTCCGACGATCGCCAGTGACCCCGGCTTTCACCGCTTCGCTACCGACTGGCTCGACGCACGCCGCGGCGAGCTGCGCCCCAACACGCTCAAGGACTACGAATGGGCGCTGACGTGGCATCTGCTCCCGTTCTTCAAGCGCCACACGCTCTCGCAGATCACCGTCGCGGAGGTTGATCGTTACCGGGCCTCGAAGGTGAACGCCGCGACACCGCTCGCGGCTATCTCGATCAACAAGACCATCACTCGTCTGTCTCAGATCATGGAGACTGCCGTGGAGTACGGGCACGTCGAGCGCAACCCCGCTCGGGGCCGTCGTCGTCGCGTGAAGGCCACCAGGACCGCGCCCGTGTGGCTGGACTCGGCGGAGCAGATCGGCGCGCTACTTGAGGGCGCTGCGGCGCTCGACTACGAACACCCGCAGACGCCCCGGCGCGCGATCCTCGCAACGCTCGTGTTCGCCGGCTTGCGTATCTCAGAGCTAGAGGAACTTCGCTGGCGTGACGTGGACCTCGCCGCGGGCAGGCTCACCGTTCGCGAGTCAAAGACGGACGCCGGGATGCGGGAGGTTGATCTACTGCCGGCGCTCGTGGACGTGCTGCGCGAGCACAAGGCGGCGACGCTCTCAACGGGCGGCAACGTCACGAGCCTAGACGCCGCTCGGGCGCTCGCAGACGCGCGAGTCTTCGGCACGCGCACGGGCAAGGCGCACTCGCAGGCCAACGTCAGGGAGAGGATGCTTGCGCCTGCCGTGGAGCGCGCCAGCGCCGCTCTCGTGGCGTCCGGTGCCTCGCCGCTACCGGATGGCCTAACGCCGCACAAGCTCCGCCACACGTTCGCGAGTGTGCTCGTGGCGCTCGGCACCGACCCCGCCGTCACGATGGCGCAGCTCGGGCACGCCGACCCCGCGTTCACGCTCCGCGTCTATACCCACGGGATGCGCCGAAGCGACGCCGAGCGCTCAGCGCTCCGCGAGCTTGTAGGCATCGAGCAAACGGCACCAAAAGGCACCAACGCCCAAAAGGCACTGGCGCAAGCGGCGGAAAGCTAGGCGGAATATGGCCGTATCGCTTAGTGAGTCGTGTCTCGCGAAGCTGCGGCGCAGCCTGCGCCATCATCAGGCCGCCTGATCGCGATCGCTCCTCGCGGCGCGCGCAAGGCCCCATGATCCGCCTCGCGATTCGCGTCCCCCGCTCGCACGCCGACGCCGCGCTCGCCGAGCTGCTCGAGCTCGTGCCGGGCGGGCTCGAAGAACGCGATCTCGACGACGACGTCGTCGAATACGCGCTCTACGGCGCTCCCGGCGAGCTGCCGAGCCTCCCCGAGTTGCACGCGAGCGTCGGCGACGGGCTCGTCGAGGTTTCGACGAGCGAGCTGCCCGATGACTGGCGCGAGCGTTGGCGGGACTTCCACCACGCCGTGCTCATCGAGCCGCCGGCCCGCGCGGGCAACGGCGAGTCGGCCGAGACGGTGCGGGGGCTTCACGTGCGCGCGCCCTGGCTCGAGCCGAGCGAGCGTTCCGACGCGCTCGAGATCGTGATCGATCCGGGCCAGGCGTTCGGCACCGGCGCGCACGCCACGACGCGACTCTGCTTGGAGCTCCTGCTCGCGGCCGCCTCTGAGGGCGTCGGGGGCCCGGTCTTGGACGTCGGCACGGGGTCGGGAGTACTCGGGATCGCGGCCAGTGCGCTCGGCTATGCGCCGGTGATTGCGATCGACTCCGACCCACTGAGCATCGACGCCGCGCGAGCCAACGCGGCGCTCAACGGCGCGCCCGTCGAGGTGCGACGCGCCGATCTTCGCGCCGGTGTGCCAGGCTGGCCCACGGCGCCGCTCCTACTTGCCAACCTCCTGCGACCGTTGCTGGTTGCGCTCGCGCGTGCGCTGCCGGCGTCGCCCCAGCACCTGATCGCGGGTGGTCTGTTGCACTCGGAGCTCGACGCGATCTCCGCGCTCTACACGGAGCGCTTCACGCTGCAGGAGCGGGCTCGGCGTCGGCGCGGGGAGTGGGGGGCGCTGTGGTTGAGTCTGGACCAGCGGACTCCGTGATGGCGCGAGCCATCACGCGATAGAGGAGGTCGATCGCCCGGCGCGTCCCGCCCTCGAGCGCCAGCAGCGCCCCGACCGCCGAAAGCGTCGAGCCGAGCACTTCGAGCGTCTCGCTGTCCTCGCCGTGCTGCGGCTCGCGGCACGCGGCGAGCGCCATGTCGACACCCTCTTGAGCGCGCTCCGGCATCCCGGCGAACAACGCCGGGCCGGCGACGCTCGCATAGCCATACACGCGTGCAAGCCGGCCCGAGAGCGTGAGCGTCGCCGCCCCGCGCGGCGGCGTCGCCGCCGGCAGGCCGTGGCCGTCGAGCAGCGAGGCCATCGTCTCACCGGCCAGCTGCCGCGTCGCGGCGGCGTCGAGCCCGGCATGCTCGGCGACGCGAAGTGTCATGTAGAGGCCGCTCGCGGGGCGCCCGTAGGGCGGGTCCGAGCCGAAAACGATGCGCTCCGCGGGCACGCGCGCGAAGAGCTCGACCACGTCGAGGGGGAAGAAGCAAGATGTGTCGTAGAGCACGCCCGGGTGCTCGGCGAGCCCTGCGGTCAGCACGCCCTGGTCGCAGATCGCCGCGTGCGCGAGGATCAGGACAACCTCCGGGTGGCGCATGGCGATCTCCACGAGGCCCTCGGCGATCGGCGGCAGCCCCCGCCCGGCGTGGATGAGAATCGGCACGCGCGCCTCGTCCGCGAGCGAGAAGATTCCCTCGAGGGCACCCTCGAGACCGTCACCGTCGAAGGTAAACGACTGCGCGCGGGGGTGGAGCTTGATGCCGCGAGCCCCAGCCGCGAGGCAGCGCTCACCCTCTTCCAGCGGCCCATCGAACGGGTCGAGCCGGCAGAACGGAGCGAGCCTGCCGTCGCTTTCGGATGCCCAAGCGAGCACGCGGTCGTTCGGCACGCTGTAGGCCGGCTTCCGCTCCGGGTCGTGGAGCGGAAACGTGCATGCCCGCGCGACGCCGCCGGCGTCGAGCTGGGCGAGCAAGCCCTCGAGATCGAGGGAGCGACCGTCCTCGTCGAGTCCGAGGTGCGTGTGCGCGTCGAGCAGCTCTCCCTGCGCCGGGCGCATGTGCTCGAACTCCACCAGGAAGGGCGCGAGCGCCTCGCCGTAGATCGCGCTAGCCGATTTGGTGGATTCCGCCTCGGAGCTGAGCGCCGGACACATCGTTTCACCCTAGCTGGCGCCGCACGCCGTATGCTGGGAAGGGAGCGAAATGGCGATAGTCGATGAGATAAGAGGCGATCTGAGCGACGCGATGCGTGCCAGAGAGCGTGAGCGCGTAGGAGCGCTCCGCCTCCTGCTTTCGGAGCTGCAGAAGGCGAGCAAGGACGGCGACGGTGACGAGCTCGCAGTGCTTCGGCGCGAGCGCAAGCGGAGGCTCGATGCCGCGGCAGCGTACGACGAAGGTGGCCGCGAGGACCTCGCCGGCAAGGAGCAGCGCGAAGCCGAGCTGATCGGCGGCTATTTGCCGGCGGAGCTCTCCGACGAGGAGCTTCGGGAAATCATCGCGCGCGCGGTGCAGGAGACGGGGTCGAGCTCGGCACGCGACATGGGAAAGGTGATGAAGCAAGCGATGGCCGCTGCGGGAGGACGCGCAGACGGCGCGCGCATGTCGGCGCTGGTGCGCGCGGCGCTCGAGGCATGAGGGCGCAGCTCGAGCTCCCTGGCGAGGTCGCCGCGGAGCTCGCGGGCAGCCAGGACACCGTTCTGCGCGCGCTCGAGGGACACCTCGACTGCAAGGTGTTTCTGCGTGGCAACCTGCTCACGCTCGAGGGCTCCGAGCAGGAGACGCGCAGCGCAAAGCGCGTCGTCGACGAGCTCTCCGACCTAATCGCACACGGCCATCAGATCGCGCCGGGGACGATCGCGGCAGTGACCGGTGCGCTCGACGCCCACGAGTCGCCCGCACGGGTGCTCGAGGACGTCGTCTGGCGTCATCGCAGCCTCGCCGTCGCGCCGAAGACCGTGAAGCAGAAGCGCTACGTCGACTCGATCAGAGCCAACACGGTCACCTTCGGCGTCGGTCCCGCCGGCACCGGTAAGACCTTTCTCGCGGTTGCGCTCGCTGTCGCGGCGCTCTCGCGTCACGAGGTCAACAGGATCATCCTCACGCGGCCTGCGGTCGAGGCCGGCGAGCGCCTCGGATTCCTGCCGGGAGACGTGATGGCGAAGGTCGACCCCTACCTGCGACCGCTCTTCGATGCCCTCCACGACATGCTCGACCCCGAGAAGGTCTCGCACCACATCGAGCGGGGCGTGATCGAGATCGCGCCGCTCGCGTTCATGCGCGGGCGCACTCTGAACGACTCCTTTGTGATCCTCGACGAGGCTCAGAACACGACGCCCGAGCAGATGAAGATGTTTCTTACGCGGCTCGGCTTCGGCTCGAAGATGGTGGTTACAGGGGACATCACGCAGGTCGACCTCCCGGCTGATCAGCGCTCGGGGCTGATCGTCGTCGGCGACGTCCTGCGCTCAATCGAGGGGATCGAGTTCGTTCGCTTCAGCGGCGAGGATGTCGTGCGTCACAAGCTCGTGCAGCGGATCGTCGAGGCCTACGACACGCACGCGCAGCAACAGCCGCGGGAGCTTCGTCCGGCTGAGCGCCGTCCTGCCTAACGCGCCGCGCCGCGTGCTCGAGGTCGAGGTCATAGGCCACGAGCGGCTCGGCCCTGATGCGCCTTCGTTGGCCACGATCGAGCACTGGTGCAGCGCGGCCGCGGCTGCGCGCGGCGTCCACGATGGCCACCTCGCGATCGAGATCGCCGACGAAGCGCATATCGGCGAGCTGAACGCGCGGCATCGTGGTAAGGCCGGCGCTACGGATGTGCTCGCGTTCCCAATCGACGGCGCCGATCGAGATGCCGGGCCGCGCGAGCTGGGCGACCTCGTGGTCTGTCCCTCGCACGTCCATGATCTACGCGAGACGATCGTGCACGGTGTGCTGCATCTGCTCGGGATGGACCACGAGCGCGACGACGGCGAGATGCTCGCATTGCAGGCGCGACTGCTCGCCTCCGAGCGGCAGTGAGCGCCGTTCGCACCCACAGCGGCATCGTGGCGCTCGCCGGCCGGCCGAACGTCGGCAAGTCGACGCTCGTAAACGCGCTCGCAGGGGCGAAAGTGGCGGCGGTCTCCGATCGCCCGCAGACGACGAGACGCGCGGTGCGCGGCGTATGGACGCGCGGCGAGCGCCAGGTCGCGCTCGTCGACCTCCCGGGTGTCCAGCGACCACGGGACGCGCTCACCGCGCGCATGGCCTCGCGGGTGCGCCACGAGCTCGGCGAAGCAGACGCCGTGCTAATGATGCTTGCAGCCGACGAGCAGCCAGGGCCGGGCGATCGCTTCATCGCGAAAATGCTCAGCACGGGTACGACTCCGGTCACCGTGGCCGTCAACAAGACCGACCGCCTGAAGCCGGCCCAGGTCGCCGCGGCGCTCGCGCGAGCGGCGCAGCTCGACGTCGGCGACGACGTTTTCCCCGTCTCCGCGCGCACGGGCGCGGGCGTCGCCGAGCTGGTGGAGCATCTCGGCGCGCTGATGCCCGCAGGTGCCCTTTCTCTTTCCGGCGGATCAAAGCTCCGACCAGCCGCGCGAGCTGCTGGTGGCGGAGCTGATGCGGGAGGCGGTGATCCGGCGCACGCACGACGAGCTGCCACACGCGGTCGAGGTCGTCGTCGAGGAGATCGAGTGGCCGCGTCCCGAGCTCGTGCGCGTACGAGCGCTGGTCTGGGTCGAGAGTGAGTCGCAGAAGGGCATCGTGATCGGCGCGCGGGGGCGCATGATCAAGCTGATTGGCAGCGCTGCGCGGCGGGCGCTCGAAGCGGAGCTCGGGGCCCAGGTCTATCTCGACCTCGCGGTCCGCGTGCGCCGTGGCTGGCGGGCGGACGAGGCGCTGCTCGACCGCCTCGGCATCACCTAGCGCGCGCGCGAGGCGATCCGCGATCAGCTCGAGCGATCCGCGATCGAGCCGCGGCTCGAAGATGAAGGGTATGCCCAGCGTACGCAGGCGGCGGCGGCGTAACCGCTCCAGCTGGTTGTGCTGCAGGCGTGCGCGCTCGTGCTCAAAGCGTGCCGCGCGCGTGGCGCGGTGGACGGCGGGATCGCCGCCGAGTCGCGCGAGCGCATCGATGTCGTCGTTCGTGAAGCGGCGGGGGAAGGTCCCGTTGACGATCACATGGTCCAGCTCCCGGCCGAGCTCGCGCCGTAGGCCGTCGGCGAGCTCGAATGTCTCGGTCACCGCCATTTCGCTCGCTTGCGCGACCGCTAGGTAGCTCGAGCGCGCAGGGTCTTCGAGCAGCTCTCGAACCTGCCGAGCCTGTGCCGCGATCGGTCCAATTCGCGCGATCGACGCCGAATGTTCTCGGCGAGCTCAGCAGCGCGAGCGCATGCCCGGTGGCCGGCCCGTCCACCAGCACGAGGTCGTAGCGCTCGCCGTGCTTGCGCCAGCGCTCCTCCTGGGTGAGCTCCCAGATCTTGACGAGGCTCACGAGCTCGCTCGCGCCGGGAGCCGCGGCCGCGAAGCACCGAAAGGTGGCGCGCGAGGCGAGCAGCCGCGCGGGGATGCTCCCGCCGAGCACACCCAGCCACTCGAAAAGCGCACGTTCCGGGGTCGATGCTGGTGCTCCACACGCCCGCTGCGAGCTCGGCCTCCCCGGACTCGGCTTGCGGGCGCGCGCCGAGCAGCTCCGGCATCAGCTGGCGCCCTCCCATCTCGACGACGATCACGCGCAGGCCGCGACGTGCGGCGAGGAGCGCGAGGGCCGCGGCGATCGTGCTCTTGCCGACGCCGCCCTTGCCGGTGATCACCACCAGCGTGCGTGTCAGGATCGATTGCATCTGCGGCGCCCGGCACTGAGTCTATGGCCCGGCGGCGGCGCGCAGGCGGGCTTTCCGTATGCAGGCGGCGACCTCGCGGCCACCTAGAATCGAGCAGATGGACGTCGCTCAGCAACAGCCGCTCGAGGAGCTGCTCGTGTTCGACGAGCGCGGGCTCGTGCCATGCGTCGTGCAGGATTGGGCCAGTGGCGAGGTGCTCACGCTCGCGTACATGAACGCGGAGGCGTTCGCGCGCACGCGCGCCACGGGCGAGCTCCACCTCTACAGTCGCTCGCGCGAAGCGCTCTGGCACAAGGGCGAAACGAGCGGAAATGTGCAGGCGGTCAAGGCGCTGCGCGTCGATTGCGACGGCGACGCCCTGCTCGCGCTCGTCGAGCCCGCGGGGCCCGCGTGCCACACGGGGGAGCGCACGTGCTTCCACCGCGGCGAGCTCGGCTCCGCCGGTGCCCTACGAGGCACTACCCGCAGCTCGAGCGCACGCTTGCCGACCGCGCGCGCGAGCGGCCTGCGGGCTCCTACACGGTGGAGCTGCTCGACGACCCGTCGCGGATTGGCGAGAAGGTGATGGAGGAGGCCGAGGAGGTGGCGCGGGCGGCGCGCGAGGAGTCCGACGAGCGAGTGGACGAGGAGGCCGCCGACGTGATCTACCACCTGCTCGTGTTGATGCGCAGCCGTGAACGTACGCTCGCCGACGCCGAGCGGGTGCTCGATGGCCGTCGCCGCTGACGCTCGCGGGCCGCCGCCGAACCTGATCCCCGTCGTGGAGCGGTTCATCGATGATTGCCAGACGCCGGTATCGGCGTTCTTGAAGCTGCGCGCGCTCGCGCCCGGCGAGCCCGCCTTCCTGCTCGAGTCGGCCGAGCAGGGGCACCACGTCGGGCGGCTGGTCGTTCATCGGGCTGCGCCCGCGCTCGGTGCTGCGCTGGTCACTCGGCGACGGCGGCGATCCGTACGCGCTTGCGGCAGACTACGTCGGCCGCTTTCGTCAGGCGCGGCTGGAGGACGCCCCGCCATTCACGGGCGGCGCAGTCGGCTTCTTCGGCTATGACCTCGTGCGCACCGTCGAGCCCTCTGAGCGCCGCGGGGCCGGATCCGCTCGGGTGCCGGACATGGCGCTGATGCTCTCGGACGTGCTCGTCGTCTTCGACCATCTCAAGCACACCGTGACGGTGCTCGCGAACGGCGATCTCAACGCCGAGCCCGACGCCGGCAGAGCGTGCGCGAGCGCCGTGCGCACGATCGCCGAGGTGCGCGAGGCACTGGCCGGCCCCGTGCCCCAGTTCACCGCGGCGGCGACCGAGCGGCCGCTGCCGGAGTTTCGCTCGAACATGTCGGGATCCGAATTCGAAGCGATCGTTGCTCGGATCATCGACTACATCTATGCCGGCGACGCGTTCCAGGTCGTCCCGTCGCAGCGCTGGTCTGCGGCGGTACCCGTCGAGGCGCTCTCGATCTACCGCGGCCTGCGCGCGGTGAACCCGAGCCCGTACATGTACTTCCTGGACTTCGGCGACTTCCAGGTGGCCGGCGCGAGCCCAGAGCCCCTGCTGACCGTCGCGGGGCGCAACGTCAGCACGCGACCGATCGCAGGCACGCGACCACGCGGGGCGAGCCTCGAGGAGGATGAGCGGATCGCGCGGGAGCTGCTCGAGGATCCGAAGGAGCGGGCCGAGCACGTGATGCTCGTGGACCTCGGACGCAACGACCTCGGTCGGGTCTGCGAGGCGGGAAGCGTCGAGGTGGAGACGTTCATGTCGGTCGAGATGTACTCGCACGTGATGCACATCGTCTCGTCGGTGGCGGGAAGGCTCCGCGAGGGCGTCTCGGCGATGGACGCGTTGCGCTCGGTGCTCCCCGCGGGAACGCTCTCGGGCGCGCCGAAGGTGCGTGCGATGCAGATCATCGACGAGCTCGAGCCGGTCAAGCGCGGCGGCTACGGCGGCGCGATCGGCTATCTCTCCTACGGCGGCGACCTCGACACGTGCATCCACATCCGCACGGTGATCGTGAAGGATGGCGTCGCTCACATCCAGGCGGGGGGCGGGACCGTCGCCGACGCGAAGCCCGCATACGAGCTTGCGGAGTCCGAAGCGAAGGCGCGCGCGGTGATGCAGGCGATCGAGCTTGCGGTGAGGCAGCCGGAGTGGCCATGAAGGTGTTGATGATCGACAACTACGACTCGTTCACGTACAACCTCGTGCAGTACCTCGAAGAGCTCGGGGCAGAGGTCGACACCGTGCGTAACGACCGCGCCACGGTCGCCGAGCTGCTCGCGCGAGAGTATGAGCGGTGCGTGATCTCGCCCGGCCCTTGCACCCCCGACGATGCGGGCATCTCGCTCGAGGTCGCTCGCCGCATGCCGGAGGCGGGGGTGGGGACGCTCGGGGTATGCCTCGGGCACCAGGCGCTCGCGCAATCTTTCGGCGGCCGCGTTGTGCTGCACCCGCCCGTACATGGCAAGGCGACCGTGATCGAGCACGACGGGCGTACGATCTTCGAGGGTGCCCCATCTCCCCTGACCGTGGGCCGCTACCACTCGCTCGTGGTCGACCCCGAACTGCCGGATTGCCTCGAAGCCACGGCTGAGGGTGGCGGCGTGCTGATGGCGCTTCGTCATCGCGAGCTCCCGGCCGAGGGCGTGCAGTTTCACCCCGAGTCGGTTCTCACCGACGAGGGCAAGCGGCTGCTCGGGAACTTCCTGCGCGGCTGAGGTACACGAGCCGTCGATGCCGAACGAGATCCTCACCAAGGCCATCGACGCGCTCGCGTCGGGGCGGGACCTGAGCGCCGACGAGACCGCGGCACGTGCTCGCGGAGATCATGCACGGCGACGCCTCGGAGACGCAGATCGCCGGTTTCCTGATCGCGCTTCGCACGAAGGGGGAGACGGTGGATGAGCTCGTGGGCCTCGCCCGCACGATGCGGGCGCTCGCCGTTGACGTCCCGGTCGAGCGCGACGCGCTGCTCGACACCGCGGGCACGGGCGGCGGCAACTCGACCTTCAACGTGTCGACTACGGCGGCGTTGATCGCCGCGGGCGCGGGGTGCGCCGTGGCCAAGCACGGGAACCGCTCGGCGACGAGCCTGTCGGGCTCGGCGGACCTGCTCGAGGCGCTCGGCGCGCGCATCGACCTCGACGTCGGCGCCGTCGCCGCGTGCATCGAAGAGGCGGGGTTCGGCTTCATGTTCGCGCCGGCCCACCACCAGGCGACGCGCTTTGTGGTGCCGGTGCGGCGGGAGCTCGCCGTGCGCACGATCTTCAACTTCCTCGGACCGCTGACGAATCCCGCGGGCGCGCGCCGGCAACTGCTCGGCGTCTCCGACGCGCGCTTTCTCGAGACGGTCGCAGGCGCGCTCGCGAAGCTCGGCACCGATCGCGCGCTCGTCGTTGCGAGCGAGGACGGGCTGGATGAGATCTCGGCTAGCGCGGCGACGCACGTGGTCGAGGTCAATGGCGAAGAAGTCGTCGGCTACACGCTTCGTCCGGAGGACGTCGGCATTCCAGCTGGGGAGGGCGAGCAACCGGAGCCGGAGCTGCGGGGCGGCGATCCCGCGGCGAACGCCGCCGTCACTCGAGCGATCCTCGACGGCGAGCACGGCAGGCGGACCGATCTCGCGCTCATCAATGCCGGCGCGGCAATCTACGCCGCGGGGGCGAGCGAGACGATCGCCGAGGGTGTCGAAGCGGCAAGCGAGGCACTCGCGCAGGGGCGCGCGGCACAGGCGCTCGAGCGCTATCTCGAGACGAGCCGGCGACACGCGCCAGCGAACGAGGGCGAGCTCGCGGCGGGGACGGGTGGGCGATGAGCGCGACAGCAAACGCGAGGCCGAACGTGCTCGAGCGCATCGTTGAGAGCACGCGGGCAGAGGTCGCACGCCGTAAGCGCGACCATCCGCTGGGCGATCAGAACATGGCGAGGAGCCGAGAGCAGCGTGGTGGGCGCTTCAAAGCGGCGCTTTCGCGCCCGGGCCTTGCCGTGATAGCGGAGTTCAAGCGGCGATCGCCCTCAGCGGGAACGCTGCGCGAACGGGCAGACGTCGGAGAGATCGTGCGCGCGTACGAGCGCGGCGGCGCAAGCGCGGTCTCCGTGCTGACCGAGGAGCCGAACTTCGGCGGCTCGCTCGAGGACCTGCGTGCCGCACGGACGAGTTGCACGCTGCCCGTACTGCGCAAGGACTTCATCGTCGACCCCTATCAGCTCCACGAGGCATGCAATGCGGCAGCCGACGCGATTCTGCTGATCGTGGCGGCGCTCACGAACGCCGAGCTCGCTTCGCTGCACGCGACCGCACGCACGCTGGGGCTCGACGTGCTCGTCGAGGTCCACAGCCACGAGGAGCTGGGCACAGCGCTCGCCGCCGGAGCGGAGCTCGTCGGCATCAACAACCGAGACCTGCGCGACTTCACGGTCGATCTCGATACCACGCTCGCGCTCATGCCGGAGGTGCCCGCGGGCGTCACCGTCGTCTCCGAGTCGGGCATCGACGGAGCGCACCAGTTGGCGCGCCTGCAGGAGGCCGGCGTCCAGGCTGCGCTGGTCGGCGAGTCGCTGATGCGCGCGGAGGAACCGGCGGCGGCCCTCGAGACGCTGCTGGACGGGCTCGTACTTTTAATGAAACACGATGGGGCCTTTAGAAGGTCTTCATCGGTGCCGTTCATCCTGCCCACATGAGCTCCAGACGCCTCTTCCTGATCCCGTTCATCTCCGCCCTCATCGGCGGCGGCGTGGTTGTCGCGATCGTCGCCGCCGCAGGGGGGCTCAATTCCTCGACGCGCACCGTCACCCGCATCGAACAGGCGCCCGTCGTGCCCACCAACGCGAGCAGCAATCAGCAGCACGGTGAAGGCCTCACCGCCCACGACATATACGAACGCGACGCCCCGGGCGTCGTCTTCGTCAGCTCCACGGTGGTGCACCACACCGAATCGCCCTTTGAACTCTTCCGCGGCGGTGGCGGCGGCGAAGGTCAGCAGAGCACGGACACCGGGTCCGGCGTTGTGATCAACGCGAACGGCACGATCCTCACCAACTGGCACGTCGTCGAGAACGCGTCGAAGGTGACGGTCAGTCTCGGCGAACACAGCAAGACGGTCACTGCAGAAGTCGTCGGCAAGGACCCCTCGAAGGACATCGCTGTCCTGCGCATCCCAACCGAAGGCCTCACGCTGCACCCACTGCACCTCGGCGACTCGAGCACGGTGCAGGTGGGCGAACCGGTGCTCGCAATCGGCAACCCCTTCGATCTCGACCGCACCCTGACGACGGGCGTGGTCTCGGCCTTGCAGCGCCAAATCAGCGCGCCGAACGGCTTCACGATCTCGAACGTCATACAAACAGACGCGCCGATCAATCCCGGTAACTCCGGTGGACCGCTGCTCAACGCGCGCGGGGAAATGATCGGCATCAACTCGCAGATCGAGACCGCCGGCACCGACGGCAACATCGGCATCGGCTTCGCGATCCCCATCAACACCGCGAAGAACGAGCTTGGCACGCTCGAGAAGGGCGGAACCGTCCAAGAAGCCTACCTCGGTGTCGAGACCGTCACGATCGACGGCTCGCTCGCCGGGCTCAACCTGCCGGTCAAGGAAGGCGCGCTCGTGGAGCGCGTGCAATCCGGGACGCCTGCCGAAAAGGCGGGCATCAAGGGCGGCAACGTCGAAGCCAAGGTCAACGGCACGGCCGTCGAAGTGGGCGGCGACATCATCACGGGGCTCAACGGCAAGGCGATCGCGACCTCCGAAGCGCTCGCGTCCGAAATCGGCGCCAAGAAGCCCGGCGAAGCCGTGACGATCGAACTGCTGGCACCGAAGTCGGGCGGTGGTGGCTACGAACGCAAGAGCGTGAAGGTGACGCTCGCGACTCGTCCATCCTCACTTCCGAGCACCGAAGGGACCGAAGGCAAGACACCCGAAGGCTAGGCTCGGGACACGGTGGGCCGGTCGCTACCGTGTCAGTTATGGCCGGCCACGACCCGAAGGTCAAGATCTGCGGCGTTACGCGCCTCGAGGACGCCGAGCTCGCGGCGAGCCTTGGCGCGTGGGCGATCGGGATGGTCTTCTACGCGGAGAGCCCGCGTCGCTGCTCGACAGCCGAGGCGGGTGCGATCGCCGCTTCGCTGCGCCGTCGCACCGAGCTCTGCGGCGTTTTCGTAAACGCCGCGCTCGATGAGATAGCCGAGGTCTCGAGGGAGCTCGAGCTCACGCTCGTGCAGCTGCACGGCGATGAGGGTCCCTCGTTCTGCACCGAGGTGGCGCGGCGCACGGGCGCCCGCGTGATCAAGGCGTTCCAGGTGCGAGCGAGCGGCGACGTCAGGGACGCGGAACGCTTCCGCGTGGCCTTCCACCTCTTTGACGCCGGCCCGCGGGTGCCGCAGAAGCGCGCGTTGCGCGGCGGAACCGGAGAGACCTTCGACTGGGGCTTGCTTGCGAGCCGTCGCTCGGCGGTACCGATGATTCTCGGCGGCGGGCTCAACGCCGCGAACGTGGGTGCAGCGATCGCAGCGACGAGTGCACACGGGCTCTTCGCCGTCGACACGGCGAGCGGCACCGAGGTCGCGCCGGGCCGCAAGGATCCCGCGAAGCTCCGCGCGTTCTTCGACGCGGTGCGGCTTGGCGGCGGCTCGGGGGACGAGCGCGGCCGCCGTGGCGCGCAGTCGGAGGTGGAGTCGGTCGCGTGAACGCGGGTAACGGCCAGCGCGCCGTCGAGCATCGCTTTGGTCGCTACGGCGGCCAGTACGTGCCGGAGACGCTGATGCCCGCGCTGATCGAGCTCGAGGAGGCGTGGCTGCAGGCCCGCGAGGATCCCAACTACCGTTCGGAGCTCGCCTTCTTGCAACGCGATTTCGTCGGCCGCCCGACGCCGCTCTACCACGCACAGCGGCTCTCCGAGCACCTCGGTTGGCCGGTCTATCTCAAGCGCGAGGACCTCGCGCACACGGGCTCCCACAAGCTGAACAATGCGCTCGGGCAGGCCCTGCTCGCGCAGCGCATGGGCAAGCAGCGCGTGATCGCCGAGACGGGTGCCGGCCAGCACGGCGTCGCGACGGCGACCGCATGCGCGCTGCTCGGCCTCGAGTGCGTCGTGCACATGGGCGCCGAGGACGTGCGCCGCCAGGCACCGAACGTCCAGCGCATGGAGCTTCTGGGCGCGGAGGTGAAGCCCGTTGAGGTCGGGGACGCGAACGCTCAAGGAGGCGGTGTCCGCCGCGATCAGAGACTGGGTCACGAACGTCGAGAGCTCGCACTACGTGATCGGGTCGGTCGTCGGCCCGGCACCGTACCCCGCGCTCGTGCGCGATCTCCAGCGCGTGATCGGGGACGAGGCGCGAGCCCAGCTGCTCGAGCAGGCAGGTCGGCTACCGGCGCGAGTGCTCGCGTGCGTCGGCGGCGGCTCGAACGCGATCGGCACCTTCACCGCGTTCTTGGCGGACGAGCAGGTCGAGCTGGTCGGCGTCGAGGCCGGGGGAGAGGGGCTTCAGACCGCGCGCCACGGCGCGCCGCTCACCGCCGGTGGCCGGGCTGGCGTCCTGCACGGCTCGCTCTCGGCTGTCCTGCAGGACGAGGAGGGGCAGATTGTCGAGGCGCATTCGATCTCCGCGGGCCTCGACTACCCGGGCGCCGGTCCCGAGCACGCGCTGCTGCGCGACACGGGGCGCGCCCGCTATGTCGCCGTCACCGACTCCGAGGCGCTGGACGCCTTCAGGAGCCTCGCGCGAATGGAGGGCATCATTCCGGCGCTCGAGACCGCACACGCGCTCGCGTGGCTGCTCGACCAGTCCGACGGCGAGCTCGACCTCGTCTGCCTCTCCGGACGCGGTGACAAGGACCTCGCCGAGGTCCTCGCGAACTCATGAGCGAGCTCACGAGTGGCGGCGTGAGCGCGCCAGCCGCCGGCGGGCGGGAGCGATCGAGCGGCGTTGCACGGATCGCGAGCGCGTTTGCCTCGCACGGACGGCGCGCGGCGCTCATGCCCTATCTGATGGGCGGCTATCCGACGCTCGAGGATTCGCTGAAGATCGGAGAGGCATGCGTCGGCGCGGGTGCGGACCTGCTCGAGGTCGGCGTGCCCTATTCGGACCCGCTTGCCGACGGGCCCGTGATTCACCAAGCGGGCACGCGCGCGCTCGCAGCAGGCGCGAATGTCGGCGGCGTCCTCGAGGTCGTGCGTGCGCTCGCCCCGAGCGCTCCTGTGGTGCTGATGTGCTACGCGAACATGGTGCTCGCGCCGGGCGCCGAGGCGTTCCTCGAGCGCCTGGCCCGCACCGGTGCATGCGGCCTTCTAGTGCCCGACCTGCCGTACGAGGAGTCATCCGAGCTCCGCGAGCGCGCGGACGCGCTGGGCATGGCGCTCGTGCCGCTCGTCGCCCCCACGACCCCGCCGGCGCGCTTTGCGCGGATCGGCGCGAGTGCGCGTGGGTTCCTCTATGCCGTGTCGGTTGTCGGCACCACTGGCGAGCGCTCGGAACTGCCGCGACATTTCGCCGAGGTCGTATCGCGCGCGAAGGCGAGCACCGAGCTGCCGGTCGCGCTCGGCTTCGGGATCAGCACCGCCGAGCACGCACGCGGAGCGGCGAACGCAGGAGCGGACGGGGTGATCGTCGGCACACGCCTCGTGCGCGCGGCCGGCGAGTCCGAGGACCCGGCCGGGGCGGTCGCGGAGGCGCTCTTGGGGATCGCGCGCGGCCTGGACCCCTAGCGGCGGCGGGGCGTGCGCCGCGCCATCGGCGCGGCTACCGATACGATTGCGCGCCATGGGTTTGATCCTGGCCGTGACCGGGGGCATCGTTCTTTGGGTCGTCCTCTGGACGATCAGTCCGACGGTGGACCTCACGAGCTTCGACTCGTTCCTGCTGGCGCTGGGCGTGATCCTGCTCGGCGCGAGCGTGCGAATCCTCGCCAGGTACCTGCCGGGGCGTCGGCGGTAGTCCACGCGCTGGTGCGCGCACGTTGGCTCTACCTGGGCGCGCTGGCGCTGTTGCCGGCGGGCTGCGGCGGCGTGTCGGTCTCGACGGCCGAACCGGTTCAGGGCCACAACCTGACGATCTACTCGAGCCTGCCGCTCCACGGTCCCGACGCCTCCGTCTCGACGCAGATCATCAACGGTGAGAAGCTCGCGCTCGCGGACGCCGGCGGCCAGGTCGGTCGCTTCCGCATCAACTTCTTCTCGCTCGATGACGCGGGCGCCTCGAGCGGCCGTTGGGAACCCGGTACGACGGCCACGAACGCGAAGCTCGCGGCGCAGGACAACGACGCGATCGCCTACCTCGGCGACTACGACTCCGGCGCGACGGCCGTCTCGTTGCCGCTGATCAACGGCGCCGGGATCCTGCAGGTGAGCCCCGGCAGCCCATACGTCGGACTGACCTCGTCGCTCGACGCTGGCCAGGACGAGCCCGCCCGCTTCTACCCGTCCGGGCGGTTCACCTTCGGGCGCCTGCTGCCGGGCGACCCGGTCGAGGCTGCCGCACAGGTGGCGCTCATGCGCAGCGAGGGCATCCAGCGGATCTACTTGCTGAGCACTGAAGACCCGTTCTACATCTCGCTCGCTGAGCTTGTGAGCGGCGACGCGGAAAAGGCGGGCATCAGGGTCGTCGGCAGTGACCGGCTGGACCTCGAATCGCCGGGGGAATACATGCAGGAGGCGAAGAAGGTCGCTTCGAGCGGCGCGCAGGCCGTCTTCTTTAGCGGCCCGCTCGAAGCGGGGATCCCCGACCTCTGGCGCGCCCTCTACAACGCCGATCCGACGTTGCGGCTGCTCGGCTGCCACGAACTGGCGAGTGAAGCCTTCACGTCCCAGATCGGAGCAGCTGCGCGACAGACGCTGATCACGACGCCGTGGCTCGCGTTCAACCTCTATCCCCCCGCGGCGCGAGGCGTGCTCGCGCGTTACGCGGCCCACTTCCACGAAGCCCCGCAGCCCTATGCGCTCGCCGGCTACGAGGCGATGAGCGCCACGCTCGCCGCGATCCGCGGGGCCGGGCGTCACGGCAACAGTCGCGAGGACGTGATCGACCACTTCTTCGCGATCAAGAACAGGCAGTCCGTACTCGGCCGCTACTCGATGCAGCCCAACGGCGAAACGACGCTCACGCGCTACGGCGTCGACCGCGTCCTAAACGGGCGCCCTGTCTTCTACACGTCCTTCGACGCGCAGCCTCCGGGCCGCTGAGGGAGCGCCCGCGCCCCGTCGGGCGATCCGCCCTCAGCCGAGGAGCGAGCGCAAGGCGGTGTCGAGCTCCTTGAAGCGAAAGTCGTAGCCGAGCACGAGCGCCTTCGCAGGCATCACGCGGGCGCCGGTGGTTATCAGCGATGCCATCCCGCCGTAGCGGACTCGCATCGCGAGCTCCGGTACCGGCATCACCGCGGGCCGGTTCAGTGCCTTGCCCAGCGCGCGCGCGAGCTGGGCGTTCCTCGCGGGCGCCGGCGCCGTCGCGTTGACCGGCCCCGACCAGCGCTCGTCGCCGATCGCAGCCAGCGCGATTCCGACGAGGTCGTCGCGATGGATCCAGGAGACGTACTGGCGGCCGCCCGCGATCGGCCCGCCGAGTCCCGAGCCGGAACGGGCCGAGCATCTGGGCGAGTGCACCCCCGCGCGCGTCGAGCACGACGCCCTATTCGCAGCCGGACGACCCGCATGCCAAGGCTCGTCGCGCGCTCCGCCTCGGCCTCCCAGGCGATGCACAGCTGGGCAAGGAAGTCGAGGCCGCCGTCGGCGTCCTCGTCCAAGGGCTCATCGCCGTGCGCGCCGTAGTAGCCGATCGCGGATGCGCTCAGAAGCAGGCTCGGCAGTTGATCGGGCGACTCCGAGCCGAGCGCGGCGAGGCCGTCGAGAAGATGGCGCGTTCCGAGCACCCGGCTGTCTCTGATCCTCGCCCTCGCGCGCGGGCTCCAGCGTTGCGCGATCGGCTCGCCCGCGAGATGCACGATCGCGTCCCGTCCCGCGAGCGCCTCGGGCGGCGCCACCCCGCGCGCAGGATCCCACTCGTAGATGTTCGTCGCGCGAGCTCGCAAGGAGCTGCCGGGCGCGCTCGGGGTCACGAGAGAGCGCGCTGAGCTCGTGCCCGCGCCCGCCGAAGGCGTCGAGCAGGGCGCTCCCGAGAAGGCCGCTGGCGCCGGTGATCGTCACGCGCATCGCGCGAGACTGCTCATTTCACGACGTGACCCCGCTCGTCGGCAGTGCGCTTGCCCGTGCCCTGCGAGGCGCTTACGGCGGTGTCGCCCTGCGCGAAGCCGACCTTCTGCCCGGCGCGGGCGATACCCGCCGCACGGGCCTCTTCGGCCACGGCCGCGGCGACCGCGGGGGCGACCTCGCGGTTGAACACGGAAGGGATGATGTAGTCCTCGCGCAGCTCGTCGTCGGGCACGATGTCTGCGATCGCCTGCGCGGCTGCCATCTTCATCTCCTCGGTGATCGTCAGCCGCCCGCACGTCGAGGGCGCCGCGGAAGATGCCGGGAAAGCAGAGGACGTTGTTGATCTGGTTGGGGTAGTCCGAACGCCCGGTGGCCATGATCCGCACGTGCGGCGTCGCCTCCTCCGGGTTCACCTCCGGGTTGGGGTTGGCCATCGCGAAGACCATTGCGTCGTCGTTCATGCGCGAGAGCGCCTCCGCCGGCAGCGCATGGGCGCCGGAGACGCCGATCACGAGATCCGCACCGTCGATCACGTCCGCCGGGGAGCCCTCGCGGCAGTCGGGGTTGGTGACCTCGGCGAACCAGCGCTTCGCGGCGGGTATCGAGCCGTCGAGGAAGTCGTCGCGGTGGACGTGCAGAGCGCCGCGGGAGTCGGCGCCGATGATGTCGCGGACGCCGGCCTCGCGCATGATCTTCGTGACCGCGATACCGGCGGCCCCGAGCCCGATGACGAGCACCTGGAGATCCTCGAGGCGCCGTTCCGTGAGCTTCATCGCGTTCAGCAGCGCCGCCATCACGACGACCGCTGTCCCGTGCTGGTCGTCGTGGAAGACGGGTATCTCGAGCTCCTGCTTCAGGCGCTCCTCGATCTCGAAGCAGCGCGGGGCGGAGATGTCCTCGAGGTTGATGCCGCCGAAGGCGGGCGCGATCCGCTTCACGGTCGCGACGATCTCGTCGGTGTCCTTCGTCGTCAAGGCAGATCGGAAACGCGTCGACGCCGGCGAACTCCTTGAACAGGCACGCTTTGCCCTCCATCACCGGCATCGCGGCCGCGGGGCCGAGGTCGCCGAGGCCGAGCACCGCCGTGCCGTCGGAGACGACGGCGACCGTGTTGCGCCGGATCGTGTACTGAAACGCCTTGTCGGGATCCTCGGCGATCGCCAGGCACACGCGCGCGACCCCGGGCGTGTAGACCATCGAGAGGTCCTCGCGCGAGGTCAGGGGCTGCTTGTTGTGCTGTTCGATCTTGCCGCCCACGTGCAGCAGGAAGGTGCGATCGGTGGTGTCGATCACGCGGACGCCGGGCAGCGCTTCGATCCCGGCGAGGATTTCCGCCCAGTGCGTCTGGCCGGCGGCGTCGACGACGATGTCGCGCACGCTGCCATCCGGCGTCGCCTCCACGAGGTCGATCGCCGCGATGAGCCCGCCGGCGTCCGTGATCGCTGCCGTAAGCAGGGCGAGCGTACCCTGCGCCTCGTCGAGTTGGGCGCGAATCATGAGGCGGTATTGCGCGCTGGGGGTAAGGCTCATCGCGTGCACTCTAAAGTGCGCGAGCGAGTGGTGGTGAGCACAACGGCGCATAGATCGACGGCCGCTGGAGATGCTGCGGCGGATGCTCCGGGCGGTGACGCGGGCCCGTCCGAGCGCCTTTTCCTGATCGATGGCCCGAGCCTTGTCTACCGCGCGTTCTTCGCGTTGCCGGAATCGATCGCGACCTCGCGCGGCGTTCCAACGAACGCGATCTTCGGGTTCGCCTCGATGCTCGTGAAGATCGTCACCGAATACGGCGTGCGGCCGACGGTGGTCGCATGGGACGCCGGGAGCTCCGGGCGCGCGGAGATCTTCCCCGAATACAAGGCGCAGCGGCGCGAGCGGCCGGATCTCTTGCGCGCGCAGTGGCCCGCGATGGAGCGCTTGGTCGATGCGTTCGGCTACCGCAACCTCACCGTGCCCGGCTACGAGGCCGACGACGTGATCGCGTCGCTCACCGAGCGTGCGCGGAGCGCGACACCGCCGATCCCCGTGATGATCGTGACGGGCGACCGCGACGTCCTTCAGCTCGTGGACGAGCAGCGCCTCGTCGAGGTGATGGCGACGACGAAGGGCATCACCGACACCAAGATCTACGACCGCGACGCCGTGATCGAGCGCTACGGGATCCCGCCCGAGCTGATCCCCGACTTCTACGGCCTCAAGGGAGACACCTCGGACAACATCCCCGGGGTTCCGGGGATCGGCGAGAAGACGGCGAGCGAGCTCATCAAGCGCTTCGGCTCGCTCGAGGGGGTGCTCGGGCACATCGAGGAGATCAGCGGCCCGAAGCGCAAGCAGAACCTGATCGAGCACAGCGAGGACGCCCGCCTCTCGAAGCAGCTCGCGACGATGCGCCGGGATCTCGAGCTCGACCTCGAGGTCAACAGCGAGCTGACGGACGAGCCCGACTTCGCGGGCCTGCTAGAGATCTTCCGCGAGTACGAGATGCGCGCGCCGCTGCAGCGTCTAGAAGAGGCGCTGGCGGGCTCCGCGCCGGAGGGTGCCACGCCGCTGCAGACCGCCCGCTCCGGTTCGGGTGCGCTGGGCGCGAAGGTCCGCGCGGCAACGCTGCGGGATGTCGCGAAGCTGACCGGCGCCGAGCTCTACGTGGCCGCGCGACCGGCCGAGGTGCCCGAGGACGCGCTCTTCGGAGAGGGGGCCGCGTGGCGCTTCGCGGTGCTTGCGGGCGAACGCTCGGAGGTCCTCAGCGGCGAGTGCGAGGACGCCGCCGAAGTCGTGCGGGCATGCGGGACGAAGGCGGTCGTCGCCCACGATGCGAAGGCTCTCGGCCTCGTGCCGCCCAACCTCGTCCATGACACGCTGCTCGGCGCCTACCTGCTCGACCCGGCTCGCCGCGGCTATCCGCTGGACGAGCTTGCGGAGGAGCTCGGCCTGCACACCGACCTCGAGGATCACACGACCGCAGATGCGCTGCTGCTGCGCGAGCTTTCGAAGTGGCAGCGAGAGCAGCTCGAGGAGCTGGCGCTCGACGGTGTGATGCGAGACATCGAGCTGCCGCTCGTGAGCGTCCTGCGCGAGATGGAGCTGATCGGGGTGCGCCTGAACGTCGAGCTCTTGGAGCGCATCACCGCGCGCGTACGGGAGGAGATCGGCACGCTCGAGCAGCGGATCTACGAGCTGGCGGGCGAGGAGTTCCTGATCGCGTCGCCGGCGCAGCTCTCACAGATCCTCTTCGAGCAGCTCGGGCTTTCGCGCAAGCGGCGCGGCAAGACGGGGTTCTCGACCGATGCGCGCGTGTTGCAGGCGATCCGTGCCGAGCACGAGATAGTTCCCGCGATCGAGCGCTGGCGAGAGCTCAGCACGCTCATCAAGACCTACCTCGACGTGCTGCCCGGGCTCGTCGACGAGCGCTCGCGGATCCACACGACGTTCCTACAGGCCGTCGCGCAGACCGGCCGCCTCTCGAGCACCAACCCGAACATGCAGAACATCCCGATCCGCACTCCGCTCGGGCGCGAGATCAGGGAGTGCTTCGAGGCGGAGCGGCGGAAGC
The DNA here is from genome assembly GCA_963768005.1 of uncultured bacterium. Lineage (GTDB taxonomy): Bacteria > Actinomycetota > Thermoleophilia > Solirubrobacterales > Solirubrobacteraceae > Palsa-744. Next base: position 111,728 of record CAVYGD010000002.1, on the reverse strand, counting down.
TCCTGCTCTCCGCCGACTACTCCCAGATCGAGCTGCGCGTGCTCGCGCACGTGGCCGACGAGCCCGTGCTGATGGAGATCTTCAAACGCGGCGAGGACGTGCACACGGCGACCGCGTCGCAGGTCTTCGGCGTCGCACCGTCGGAAATCGACCCCGGAATGCGCTCGAAGTCGAAGATGATCAACTACGGCATCGTCTACGGCCTTTCCGATTTCGGGCTCGCCGACCGCTTGAACATCCCGCGCGAGGAGGCGAAGGCGTTCATCGATGCCTACCTCGAGCGCTTCCCGCGCGTCGCGCAGTTCATCGAGGAGACGATCGAGCGCGCGAGACGCGAGGGTCATGTGCGCACGCTGTGGGGGCGTTGGCGGCAGATGCCGGAGCTACGCTCGGGCAACCCGCAGGTGCGCGGCGCCGGCGAGCGCCTCGCCGTGAACACCGTGATCCAGGGGACCGCGGCCGACATCATCAAGCTCGCGATGGTGCGCTGTCAGCATGCGCTCGCAGAGGCGGGGTTCGCGACGCGCCTCGTGCTCACGATCCACGACGAGCTGCTCTTCGAAGGACCGCCTGAGGAGATGAGCGACGGATGAGCGGCGCCGCCGTGGCGCTGATCGAGCGGGAGATGTGCGGCGTCTGGCCATACGATCCCCCGCTGGCGGTCGACGTCGGCGTGGGTCAGAACTGGCTCGAGGCGAAGTGAGCAGACCGCTCGCGCTCGTGCTGACCGTCGTCGCCGGCTGCCTCGTCGGCATGCAGGCACCGGTCAACGCGCGCCTCTCGAGCGCGGTCGGCAGGTTCCAGGCGGCAACCTTCTCGTTCCTCGTCGGCACCACTGCGCTCGTGCTCGTCACCGCAATCGCGACGCAGGGCGGCCTCGGGAGCCTGCGTCACGTCGGGTCGGTGCCGTGGTGGGCGCTCGTCGGAGGTCTCTTCGGCGCCGTGTACGTCACCGTCGCGCTCGTCGCGGTGAGGACGCTCGGCGCGACGGGGGTGACGGCGGCGGTAATCACGGGACAGCTCGTGGTCTCAGCCGTTATCGACCGCTTTGGGCTCCTGGGCGTCGCCCGCCAGCAGCTCTCCGCGACGCGCATCGTCGGCCTCGTCGTGCTCGCGGTGGGCGTCGTCCTCGTGGTGCGCCGGTAGCGGTGAGCGTCCGCGGCGCCAACGCGGGAGGCGCGCGGGGACCCAAGATCCCGCGTGCTGGCGCTGCCGGCGCTCGCGTCGGTCGCGCTCGGCACCGCGCTACCGGCTTCGCTGCTTGGCGCGAGCGCGCAGCCAATCGTCACCGTGACCGTCGGCTCGCGTGCAAGCGGGGTGCGAGTGGCGCGGAACTTCGTCGGCCTCTCGTTCGAGGGGGAAGCGACCCCGCTCCTCTCACGCTACGGCCGTGGCGGCACGCTCGTTCGGTACCTGCGCTCGCTCGGGACGGGCGTGATCCGCGTTGGCGGCGTCAGCGCTGACAAATCCACGGCGTGGGCGCCGCCGGGGACGCCGCTTCCTCCGTGGGCGAGCACGGCCGTGACGCCGGAAGCGCTCGCGGGTATCGGTGCGCTCGCGCGCCGGACCGGATGGAGCGTGCTGTGGACGGTCAACCTCGGCCACTACGACCCGGCGTCGGCGGCGGCGGAGGCCGCGGCCGCCGACGCGGAGCTCGGGAGCAGTCTCGCTGGCGTCGAGATCGGCAACGAGCCGAACGCGTACGTCAACGAAGGCCTGCGCCCGCCCGACTGGGGCCTCGAACGCTGGAGCGGTCAGGTCGCCGCATACCGCCACGCGATCGAGTCCGCGGCACCGGGCACCCCGATCGCCTCGCCGGATCCCTCGACGGGGATCAGGTGGCTGCCCTGGGTGCGCCGCGCGGCACTGCTGCGGCCAAGCCTGCTCACGGATCACTTCTATCCGCTGACGAGCTGCAACTACCTCAGCCCGACGATCGCGGAACTCACTGGAGCGGCGGTGCGGGCAGGGGAGACGGCGACCCTGGCGCGCGTCGCCGCGATCGCACGGACGAGCGGGGAGCCGCTGCGTATCGACGAGACCAACGACGTCTCATGCCACGGCGAGCCCGGCGTAAGCAACTCCTTCGCGTCGGCGCTGTGGGCGGTCGACTGGATCGTGCGCGCGATGAGAGCAGGCGTGGCGGGCCTGAACTTCCACGACCTCCTCGACGAGCCAGCCGCATACAGCCCGCTTGTGCTCGGACGGCGCGCAAGGCTCCACGCGAACCCCGAGTGGTATGCGCTGTTGATGGTGTCGCGGCTCGACGGCGAGGTGCCTCTCGACACGCTCGCCTCCGCCGACCCGAGCCTCACCTCCGGCGCGTTCCTCGCGCGCGGCAAGCGTCGACAGAGCCTCAACGTCGTGCTTGTCAACTTCGCGGCGCCCGGAACGACACCGCAGCTCGCTCGCGTGCGGGTACCGCGGCGATTCAGGAGTGGCACCGTGCTGCGGCTCGTGAGCCCTTCGCCGGCGTCGCTCTCGCGCGTGACGCTCGGGGGGAGCGAAGTCAGCGCGAGCGGAGCCTGGAGGCCGCGGCTTCCGCTGCCGCGCGTCGTCGCCTCGCACGGGTATCTCACCCTCCAGATAGCGCCGAGCAGCGCCGTGCTCGTGACGCTCGCGGCCGCGCGCCGCGGCTGAGCTTCACGGCAGCCTGGGCCCGCTCATGCCCCTACGCTCGCAAGGTCCTTGCGCGGCTGGGAAGTCGCACCCTCCATGCGCGCGCAGACCGCTCCGTCGCTGAAGCCCGCCGACCCGATCGCGAAGGCGCCGTTGAAGCGCGATCGCAGGTTCTCGAGTGCGACGAGGCCGACGAGCTCCACGAGCTGAGCGTCGTCGAAGCGCTCGCGCAGCGAGTCGAAGAGCTCGTCGCTCACGTGCACGGGGGTCTCGGTCATGCCGACGGCAAGGTCGAGCACGAGGCGCTCGCGCGCGTCGAAACGCGAGCTCTCGCGATAGCGATGGAGGTCGAGCAGCTGCTCGTCGCTGATGCCGGCGCGCCGAGCCTCCTGCGAGGCGATGTCGCGGCAGAACTCGCAGCCCTGCATGACCGCGGACTTCAACGTCACGAGCGCGCGCAGGTGCTCGTCCAGGCGGGGTTTCCACGCAAAGCTCTGCTCGAGGGCGCCGTAGCCGAGGAGCAGCCGCGGCGCGTGGGCGAAGATCTCGACGGTCTCGATCGAGTGGTCGCCCTCGCCCTCGGCGATCGCGTCGGCCTTCTTACGCGTGATGCGATAGACGAGGCGTACGAACGGTCCGGCGCTTTCGCGCGGCACGCCTGCAAGGCGGGTCATGGTCGGCTCCTTTCGGCGAGGATCTGCGATCACGATATTGTGAAAGTGGAACCCTGCAAAGGACCAGTTCAGCCAGGATTATGGGTACCACTTCGCCGGAGCACCACCGTCCTGAGCCACCTGGCGGCGAGCGGCGAGCGCCCTCGGGGCCCGAGCTGCTGCTCGATCTCGACCGCGCGCGTGGGCGCTCGCTGCGCTCGCAGCTCGAGGTCGCTCTACGCCACGGGGTGCGCTCGGGCACGCTGCCAAGCGGCATGCGGCTGCCGGCGAGCAGGGTGCTCGCCGGGGACCTCGGCGTCTCGCGCCGGCTCGTCGTGGAGGCCTACGCGCAGCTCCTAGCAGAGGGATATCTGGTCGCGCGCGCGGGCGCGGGCACATTCGTGGCGGATTCGGCGGATGCGGCTGCGCTGCCAGACGAGCGCAGCGAGCCGGCTGCTTGCGCGTTCGACTTCTTCCCGGGCAACCCCGACCTGATGGGCTTCCCACGCCGGGCGTGGGCGCGCGCGCTGCGAGAGTCGCTCCGTGACGCGAGCGCGGCGAGCCTCGGATACCCGCCGGCGCGCGGCGCGGTCGAGCTCAGACATGCGCTGGCCGGCCACCTGCGACGGGTCCGCGGCGTCGTCGCCGACCCAGACGCGATCGTTGTCGTTTCGGGCGCCACGCAGGGCCTCGCGCTGATCGCGAGCGCGCTTGGCCGCAGACCGCACATTGCGCTCGAGGACCCGGGGCTGCCGCCGCACCGCGTGAGCCTCGCCCATCACGGCGCACGCCTCAGCTACCTCGCGGTCGACGGACGACGGCGCCCAAGTTGACGGGCTGAGCGCGCTGGAGGCGCGCGCGGGCGCGCTCGACGGGGTCGTCGTCACCCCCGCGCATCAGCTCCCCACCGGGGTCGCGCTCGCCGCGGCGCGGCGGACGGCGCTGCTCGAGTGGGCCCGCCAGCGCGGAAGAGTTGTGATCGACGACGATTACGACGCCGAGTTCCGCTACGACCGCGCGCCGCTCGCGTCGCTGCAGGGCCTCGCGCCCGACCACGTCGTCTACTTGGGCACCACGAGCAAGACGCTCGCGCCGGCGCTGCGACTCGGTTGGCTCGTGCTCCCGAGGCGGCTCGTGGAGCCAACAGCCGAGCGCTGCGTGCTCGCGGGCAGCACTACGCCGACGCTGGACCAGCTCGCGCTCGCGCGCTTCATCGAGAGCGGCGGCTACGACCGGCATCTGCGTCAAGCGCGCCGCCGTTACCGGTCGCGACGCGAGGCGCTCATCGCTGCCGTCGCGAGACACCTGCCGGCGGCGAGTGTCATGGGCATCGCCGCTGGGCTTCACGCTGTCGTGAGACTCCCGCACAGGGTCAACGGCGTCGCACTCGTAACCGCCGCGCATGAGCGCTCGGTCGCGGTCTACCCGTTCGGGTTTCAGCTTCGCGGAGCCACGCGTCGACCACGATGCGCTGCTCGTCGGCTACGCCAACCTGCCGGAGCCGGCGATCGACGAGGGGATCCATCGCCTCGCCGCCGCGATCGCGGCGCTTAGCCCAGCGAGCCCGGCTTCCGACGCATGAGCCGTGCCGAGCTCAGGATCGATGTGCGGCCGCGGCTCGTGCGCGGATCGGGGGCCCAGCTGCGGCCCCCCGCGCAGCGTTGCTCGGAGCCTCGCTCTGCCCGCCACCGGCGACGAACGAGGGCGGCGCGATGTTCATGTAATGCGTGAACGCCCATGCGGCGAAGCGCGGGTTCTCGAGCGCTCGCACGAGCGCGCCCATCGCGGGTGTCGGGTTGAGCCGCCCAACGGTCTGTTGCGCGCGCAGCAACCAGCGAAACTTCCACGCGTGGGCGCGGGAGAAGGCGCCGTAGCGCTGCATCGCCTCGGGCGCGATCGCGACGGCCGTCCCATACGCTCCGTAGTTCCCGCCCGCACGCGAGGCCGAAGTAGAGCGCCGTGCGGATCCCCTCCGCGGTGAGCGGCAGGCAGTGTCCCGCGGAGTCGCCGACGAAGAAGACGCCGTCCTCGACGGCCGCGCGGAGCTTGTGCGGGATCCAGTTGCCCTGGTAGTTGACTGCTGGCACGCGCAGCTCGCCGCGCGAGGCGCACGGTCGGCTCCTTGACATGGTGGGTGGGCCAGAACGAGCCCACGCCCACGCGCAGCTCGTCGTGAGCGGGGAAGCTCCATGCGTAGCCGGCGCGCACGTAGCGAGGTTCGATCCAGAGCTCCATCTCCTCGCCGCTGCCGCCAGGGTGCACCTCGAGTCCGCGCGAAAGGCGGGCGTTGGGGGGCTGGATCGCGGCCGCATTCGAGAGCACGCGGCGCCAGCCGAGCGCATCCACGATCAACGGCGCGCTGAGATTGCCGCGGTCGGTGTGGACGGTGTGCCCGCTGCGGCCAGTCACGGTGGCGGTCTCAAACGCGGCTTCGGGGAGGCGGGCTTGTTCCCACAGCGCGCCGCAGAGCTCGCGATAGTCGAAGGTGGAGAAGGTCCATGGCAGGCGCCAGCGCGAGGTGCGGTGCGGGGTGTGGACGACGAGCTCGCGGAAGGTTTGGCGCACCGAGCTCTCGAGCTCGAGCGCGTCGAGCCACACCGTCGGTATGCCGCACGCGGAGGTTTGGCGCTCGCCGACCTCGTAGCGGTCGACGACGAGCACGTGCGCGCCGCTGCCGGCGAGCTCGCGCGCTACCGCGAGGCCGCCGAAGGACGCACCGCAGATGAGCACGTCACAGTCGCCCTCGAGCGGAGTCCTGGCGCCGCCCCGCTTGGTGGCTCGACTGGGCATCGGCCAATGATAAAGGGCGGCGAGCGACCGAATGCTGGCTTGCGGGGGACCTTTGCCTAGCTGCGCTACGCTTCGGCTGGTGCAAGCGCTTACGGAGCAGCCCCTTGGGCAGGCGTCGAATGGTCAAGTAGTCGAGGGGTCAGGCGGGCTTCTGCTCGAGATCGACGGCCAGGTCGTTCCGAACTACGACGCGACGCTCACTCCCGTCGAGGAGGGCGAAGTCGTCACCGGCCATGTCGTGCGCATCGACAGGGACGAGGTGCTCGTCGACATCGGTTACAAGTCCGAGGGCGTCATCCCCTCGAGCGAGCTCTCGATCCGCAAATCCATCGACCCTCACGACGAGGTTCAGCTTGGCGACGAGGTCGACGCGATCGTCCTCACGAAGGAGGACCAGGACGGCCGGCTCATCATCTCCAAGAAGCGCGCGCGCTTCGAGAAGGCTTGGCGGCGGATCGAGGAGGCGGCACGCACTAGCGAGTCTGTCGAGGGCACGGTGATCGAGGTCGTCAAGGGCGGCCTCATAATCGACCTCGGCATCAGGGGCTTCCTTCCCGCGTCGCTCGTGGACATCCGCCGCGTTCCGAACCTCGACCAATACCTCGGCACGACGATCGAGGCGAAGGTGATCGAGCTCAACCGCACGCGCAACAACGTCGTGCTCTCGCGGCGAGCCGTGCTCGAAGAGGAGCGCAAGGAGGTGCGCCAGCGGATCATCGACCGGCTCCAGCCGGGGATGGTCGTCGAGGGCAAGATCTCGAATGTCGTCGACTTCGGCGCCTTCGTCGACCTCGACGGGATCGACGGCCTGATCCACATCTCCGAGCTCTCGTGGTCGCACGTGCGCCATCCAAGCGAGGTGCTCACGATCGGCGACACGGTGCAGGTCAAGGTGCTCGACATCGACCGCAGCCGCCAGCGGATCTCGCTGGGGCTCAAGCAGACCCAGGAAGATCCCTGGCAACGGATGGTCGATACGTACAACCTCGGCGACGAACTCGCGGGGAAGGTCACGAAGGTCGTGCCGTTTGGCGCTTTCGTCGAGGTGCTCGACGGCGTCGAGGGGCTCGTGCACATCTCCGAGCTCGCTCCGCGCCACGTCGAGAACCCACGCGAGATCGTCCACCCGGGCGACGAGATCCGCGTGAAGATCCTCGAGATCGACTCCGAGCGCCGCCGCCTCTCGCTTTCGGCGAAGCGGGTCGAGGACCAGGTGCTGCCGCTTGCGCGCGAGGGTGCCGAGGCGAATGGGGCGAACGAGAACCGAGGCTTCCGCCGGCGCCGACGAGAACCGAGGCGCTGGAGGGCGAGAGCGCCGACGCGGTCGAAGCCGCGCACGAGGAGCAGGCCGAGGAGCAGGCCGACGAGCAGCCCGAGGAGCAGCCCGAGGCCGCGTCCGCGAGTGACCCGGATGCCGGGGGAGCGACGCCCGATGAGCACGTAGAGGGCGCAGCAGCTGACGAGCCGGTGAGCGCAGCCGATCCGGCGACGAGCGAGGACGGCGGCGCCGAGAACGGCGTCGGCGAGGGCGTCTTGCAGCCTGCCGGCGAGCAGGCGAAGGACTGAGGCGGGAGCGCCACTCTTCCGAGGTGCCGGCGATGCAAGATGGGCCGGTAGCGGATGCGGGGATAGCGGAGCGCGAGGGGCCGCCGATGACGGTGCCGCTCGTTGGCCTCACCGGTGGCATGGGCGCCGGCAAGTCGACCGCGCTGGAGGCGATGCGGGAGTTCGGCGCGGACGTGCTCTCCACCGACAAGGTCGTGCACGAGCTCTATTGCTGCGACCGTGTGCGCGCGGCGCTCGTCGAGCGCTGGGGCGAGGAGGTGGTGCCCGGCGGGGCCATCAGTCGCGAGGCGGTTGCCGAACGTATCTTCGACAGCGAGGATGAGCGCAGCTGGCTCGAGCAGCTCCTGTGGCCGCTCGTCGGCGAGCGCGTGGCCGTGTGGCTCGCGCTCGCGCGCGCCAAAGAACCGCCACCGCGGGCAGCCGTGGTTGAGACGCCGCTGCTCTTCGAGTCCGGCATGGATAGGGCATGCGACTTCACGATCGCGCTCGTCGCCGATGAGCGCCTGCGCCGCGAACGCACCGCGACGCGCGAGCATGCCCGGGTCGCAGAGCGGGTCGCGCGACAGCTCTCGCAGCAGGAGAAAGCCGAACGCGCGACGTTCGCGGTGGGCAACAACGGCAGCATCGAGGAGCTACGGCGCCGAGCTGTCGGACGTGCTTGACAAGCTTCGCGGATGAGCTCGAGCTCTGTCCGCGCACAGCCGCTTCGCGGCCGCTCGCCCTCGGCCGGCTCGGGCCGTCGGCTCGTCGCGCGCGTTGACCGCGATCGTCGTGCTGGCACTCCTCGTGAAGGTGGTTGCGCCGCTCGTCAGCGGCACGATCCAGCAGCTCACGCTTGCCGCTCAGCGACACGAGCGTGATCCGCACTCAAGCGGCCGAGAAGCACCTCGATCCGGCGCTCGTCGCGGCGGTCATCTACGCCGAGAGCAAGTTCGACCCGCGTGAATCCTCCGCGGGCGCGCTCGGGCTGATGCAGATACTGCCCGAAACAGCCGCGTTCATCGCACGGCGCACCGGCGGCGTCGACTTCACGACGAGCGACCTTGCGACGCCGGAAGTCAACGTCGCCTACGGGAGCTGGTACCTGCGCTACCTGCTCGACCACTATGAAGGCGCTGAGCTGCCCGCGGTCGCGGCTTACAACGCGGGCCTCGGGAAGGTCGACGAATGGGTCGCCAAGGCGCGCGAAGAAGGACGGCCGCTGACGGCGTCGGAATCCCGTACCCGGAGACGCGGGCCTACGTCGAACGCGTGCTTTCGGCACAGAGCGCGTATCGCTCGACCTACGCGCACCAGTTGGGAGAGGGTTAGCTCGGGCGCTACCGTAGGGAGCGCCCACGATGCCCGAGTTTCACCTCGATTCCGCCTTCACGCCTACGGCCGATCAGCCGCGGGCGATCGCGGGGCTCGCGGAGGGCGTGTGCGATGGGCGAGCGCTTCCAGACACTGCTCGGCGCGACGGGCACGGGCAAGACGATGACGATGGCCGGCGTCATCGAGGCCGTCCAGCGCCCAACGCTCGTAATCGCGCACAACAAGACGCTCGCAGCGCAGCTCTGCAACGAGTTCCGAACGTTCTTCCCCGAGAACGCCGTCGAGTACTTCGTCTCCTACTACGACTACTACCAGCCCGAGGCCTACGTGCCGAGCAAGGACCTCTACATCGAGAAGGACTCCGCGATCAACGACGAGGTGGATCGCCTGCGGCACGCGGCGACGGCTGCGGTGTTCGCGCGTCGCGACGTGATCGTCGTCGCGTCGGTGTCGTGCATCTACGGCCTGGGCTCGCCCGAGACCTACGAGATGAACATGCAGATCCTGAAGGTGGGGGAGATGATCGACCGCGACGAGCTGCTCACGAAGCTCGTGTCGATCCAGTACACGCGCAACGACACGGTGCTCCAGCGCGGCACGTTCCGCGTCCGCGGCGAGACGCTCGAGATCTTCCCCGCGTATGCCGAGACCGCCATCCGCGCGACGCTGTTCGGCGACGAAGTCGAACGGCTGCAGTCGTTCGACCCGCTGACCGGCGAAGTGCTCGAGGACAACCTCGAGCATGTCGGCATCTGGCCCGCGACGCACTACAACGTCAAGGAGGGGACGATCGAGGACGCGGTCGCCGCGATCGGCCGCGAACTGAACGAGCGCTGCAGGGAGCTCGAGGCGCAGGGAAGGCTGCTCGAGTCCCATCGCCTGCAGCAGCGCACGCGGTATGACATGGAGTTGCTGCGCGAGATGGGCTTCTGCTCGGGAATCGAGAACTACTCGCGGATCCTCGACGGCCGCACCGCGGGCGCGCGGCCGTACTGCCTGATCGACTACTTCCCGAAGGACTTCGTGTGCTTCATCGACGAGTCCCACCAGACGGTGCCGCAGCTCGGTGGCATGTACGAGGGGGATCGATCGCGCAAGCAGACGCTTGTCGACTACGGCTTCCGGCTGCCCTCCGCGCTCGACAACCGACCGCAGACATTTGACGAGTTCCTATCGATGACGCCACAGCTCGTATTCGTCTCCGCGACGCCGGGAGAGTTCGAGCGCAAGCGCTCGACGCGCGTCGTCGAACAGATCGTGCGCCCGACGGGCATCGTCGATCCGCAGGTGGAGGTGCGCGCGACGCGCAACCAGATCGACGACCTCATGAACGAGATCCGCAAGCGCACCGAGCGCGACGAGCGCGTGCTCGTGACGACGCTCACGAAGAAGATGGCGGAGGACCTCTCCCAGTACCTGCTCGAGATGGGCTTCCGCGTTCGCTACCTGCACTCCGAAGTCGACACGCTCGAGCGGATCCAGATCATCCGCGAGCTGCGGCTCGGCGAGTTCGATGTGCTCGTCGGAGTGAACCTCCTGCGCGAGGGCTTGGACCTTCCGGAGGTCTCGCTCGTGGCGATCCTCGACGCCGACAAGGAGGGCTTCCTGCGCGGCGAGACATCGCTGATCCAGACGATCGGGAGGACCGCGCGCAACGTCGAGGGCACCGTGCTGATGTACGCAGACCACGAGACGAAAGCGATGCGCGCGGCGATCGACGAGACGAACAGGCGGCGCGCGATCCAGACCGCCTACAACGAGGAGCACGGCATCACGCCCGAAACGATCGTGAAGGGGATCTCCGACATCGCCGAGTTTCTGCAGGGAGAGTCGAAGGCACCGCGCTCGTCACGAAGGCGCGGGGCGCTGCGGGCGCAGGCGAAGGAGATGCCCAAGCACGAGCTCGAGCGACTCGTCGTCGAGCTCGAGGAGGAGATGTTGGAGGCGGCCGAGGAGCTTCGCTTCGAGCAGGCCGCGCGGCTGCGCGACGAGATCCGCGACCTCCGGCGCGAGCTGCGGGACGCAACTGCGAGCGAGGCACCCGCGCGCTAGCTCGCGCGGGCCCAGTCCATCTGGCGGCGGTAGCGGTTCGCCGCATGGCGCAACTCGTGCACGGGGGCGCCGTCCGTGGCGCCCCCGCTTGGAACTACCCTCTCTGTCCGTCTCATCCCCGCAATTTCTGCCGGACGCGAGCCGTACCCAGCGTGGGATAGGCGCCGTCCTCCGTGGCCGGCTGTCGGCGCCCGGCTCCTCTTTTGTTGGAGAACGCAGAGGAGCGGCGACTGTATGGGCGAGTCGATTCGCGGATGTGGCGATGAAGTAAAGGAGAGTGTGAGGTTGCGCACAGTGGGACCGCGAGGCAAGCTCGGCAGCCGCGCGTCATGCTGCGCGCGTGGTAATCGACGCGTGGATGCAGCACCCGACGCTCCGTTTCCTGCGCCACGAGATGTTCACGACCCTCACGCGCTGGACCGGCCAGGAGCGTCCCGACACGGAGCTCCCGCTCGAGGCGACGCTCGCGGCGATGGACGACGGGGGTGTGGATTTCGGGTTGCTGAGCGCGTGGCACGGGCCCGAGGGGCCGCTCGTCGGCAACGACGAGGTCGCGGGATGGGTGCGAATGCAGCCGCGCCGGCTCGCGGGGCTGGCGGCGGTCGATCTGAAGCAGCCCATGGAGGCGGTCCGTGAGCTTCGCCGCTGCGTGAGTGAGCTCGGCTTCAAGGGGCTTCGCGTCGTTCCGTGGCTTTGGGAAGCGCCGCCGACCGACCGCCGCTACTACCCGCTTTTCGCCGCCTGCGTCGAGCTCGGTGTGCCGTTCTGCACGCAGGTCGGGCACACTGGCCCGTCGCGTCCGTCGGAGACTGGGCGGCCGATCCCCTACATCGACCAAGTCGCACTCGACTTTCCCGAGCTCACGATCGTGTGCGGCCACATCGGCTACCCCTGGACCGAGGAGATGGTCGCGGTCGCGCGCAAGCACGAGCACGTCTACATCGACACTTCCGCTTATACGGTGCGCCGCTACCCGCCCGAGCTCGTCCGCTACATGCGCAGCCGCGGCGGGCGCCACAAGGTCCTGTTCGGGACGAACTACCCGATGATCGCCCCGCGGTACGCGCTCGAGGGCCTCGAGGAGTTGGGTCTCGACGAGCAGACGCGCGAGCTTTTCCTCGCCGCCAACGCACGGCGCGTCTTCGCGCTTGCCGAGTCCTCGCGCGACTGACCGAGCGCACCTCCGAGCGCGGCGATTTCCGTCCGCGCGTACGCGTACGTTGAGCTCACAGCGTCCGATCACCCAGAGATGGAGGGACCATGTACGCACTGCTCGAGAACGGCCCGCTAGCCAACCAGCAGATCGAGACCGCCGACACGCCGCCGCAGGTGCTGCAGCGCGAAACGCGCTTCGCGACCCACGTGTACGACCTCATCGGGATCGAGCAGGTGCAGTCGCAGGGCGGCGTCGAGAGCATCGCCGTGTATGGCTACGCGGGTGAGCTGCCAAGGGCTGCGTAGCCTCGGCAACGCGATGCGCGCGCTGCTCGCTGACGGCCCATTGGCCGAGCGGCAGATCATGGTCCCGGAGGCGCTGCCGACGCTCCATGTCGGTGCCGACGGCGAGGCTCGAGGGGTTGGGCGCATAGCTACTCACCGCTACCGGCTAGCTGACGTCGATTTCGTGCGAGCCGCCGCCTTCTACGGCCTCGAGCGGGTCGCGGTGTACGTGCACGCGCCGCCGCGGGCGGGCGGCGCATTCGCCGACGCTGCCTAGGTGCGAAGCTTCGGATCCGTGCGGCGTGGGCGCGGCCGCGTCGGGCGGATGTCCTCGCCGGCCGGCTGGCCGAGCGCCCTGCGCGCCTGCCGATACGTGTACTCGCCGAGCTCCGCGAGCTGTTCTGCGACCGTGAACGCGCCGATGTAGGCGAGTCCGAGAAAAGCAATCGCGTATTCCGTCTTCGTCGCCTCTTGCGCCATGGTGATCCCCGCTGTGTGGCCGCGGCCCATCCAACCTTAGCGGCCCGGACCAGCGCGCGGGCGCGCTTAGCGGCTCGAGCTCACGCGGCGAACGCGCGCGCCACCGACCGCAGCCGTCTTCTTCGAGCTGAACAGGAAGCCCTTGCCGCTCGCGATCACGACGCACTTGACTCCAGCGCGCAGCACCGAGCAGCGGAAGCGTCCCACCGTGACCCGGCGACCGTAGCCGAGCGTAGGGCTGCCCTCGCCCGCGTTGCCGAGGTTGCACGCGTTACTGCGCGGATTGTGCGATACGCATACCGAGACGAGCCCACTGGCGCTGAGGCTCGTCTTCGCTTCGCGCTTGCTCGAGACGCTCTCGCAAAACGCGGTCGTCGCACCCGCGTACCCGGAGTAGATCGCGCACGAAACGGTCCCGTGCGGATTGCGCGCAAAGAATTCTGCCGCATTGCGAGCCGCCGCGTGGGCGCCGGGGGCGCCGAGTGCGACGAGCACAAGTGTGGCTGTTACGGCTGTCGGCGTCAGAACCCGTGTGCGCATATGTCGCTGCCGCGGAGCGGCGCCGATCGAGACTACTCCCCGACGCGGCTAGCGGGGGGTTGAGCGCGCCGCGCCAGCTTCTTCGACTGTCGCACCTGCACCGTTCACGGCCGCCGCCCCGTCGCCGCTCGCAGCGTCGGACGCTGTGCTTTGCTCCTCGGTGCGTCTGTCCGCCGCGTCCTTGTCGCGCTGGATCATGTCCACGGCCGCGAGGATGTCGCGTTCGGGCCGCGGTCCATCCCAATCGAGATACCAATGGCGGGTCATGGTCGCGATCCACACGCCCTCTCCCGCTGGGATGACGCCGAAGCGCGTGATCGTCCGCTGAGCGCCGACGAGGTCGGAGTAGAGCAGCTCAACGTGCAGCGGTCCTCGCGCGTCGATTGCTTCTGCGACCGAAGCGCGCAGCCCGTCGTCCGGGTTGCGGAGTGCTCCTTGCCACATCCCGATGTCGCCGCTCGGGATATAGAGATCGCGCGTCTGAAGCCGAAATTCATCGACCGCAGCGTGCGTGGGCGTCTCGCGCGATGAGCCAAGCCCGGCTCGCACGACCCAGCCCTGACAGACCGCGATGCCGCTGCCGACGTTGCGGAGGCTCATCGCGAGGTACACCCGGCCGTCGTCGTGTTCGGCCACGGCGCGGCCACCCTCTGTGCGGACCCAGCGGCCCTCCACGAACATGATCTTCTGCACGGGGTCATTGAAACGCGACGGCGCCAGCAGTGGCCGCCGCTGCTCCTGGAGCGCCGCCTCGGCGATGCGAGCGGAGCGGTTCGACGATCGCACAGCTGCAAACGTCGCAGTCGCCAGCACGAGGGTGCCCGCGCCCGTCGCGAGAGACGACACCGTGGCCCAGTCGGTCGCAATCGGAACCATCGACCCTCAGTTTGCCACCGCTCGTCCCGCGACCGCGAGTCGGCCATGAGACGGGGAGAGATGAGACAGCGAGTCACCGTGATCACCCTCGCTGCGCGGGACCTCGCTCGCGTGCGCCGCGCGTCATGGCGCGTGAGCCCATTCTCATGGTTCCCCGAGGTTTGGCATAGGCGCGTCCAGCGCGTTGTGCTCGTGACCCCCTCCTCGAAGGAGCAGTCCACAGGCGCTGCGGTGGAAGACGCCGGGGGCTGAGCGCTCCATCGCACCCGCCGTTGGCGCGCGCGGCTGGGCGCCGGCGATAGTGTTCACTGCCGACGATGCGACGCTGCGTGTTCGGACTGCTGGTGCTGGGAGCCCTTTCAGTCGGGTCGGTTGCCGCCGACGCGACATACGCCGCGTCGAAATCGGCAAACGGGCATTTGAGCGGCCCGGTCCTGGTCTGCGCGCCCTCCGGGGCCTGCTCGCCGACCGCCGCGACGGTGACGGTCTACCAAGCGCGGAACGAGCGGCTCGGCCGCCTCGTGGCGACGCAGAACGCATCGCACGGGAGGTTCAGCTTTCCACTTGCTCCAGGCTTGTACATGACGCGGGCGACCGCCGTTCATGCTCGACTCAACGGCGGGAACTGTGTCTCGACCGAAGCGCGGGTGCGGGCCCGAAGCACAACGTCCACGGTAATCCGCTGCTACATCAAGGCCGCTCACTGATGGTCGCAATCAACGCTGAGGAGGTTCGATATGGCCCAACTAACTGGTAAGCAATTCGACAGCCCCGACGAGGTCAGGGAGTTCGCGGGCAAGGGCCGAATCGAGCTCGTCGATCTCAACGGGCACGCCGTCGGGCGCGGCACCTTCGAGCCCGGCTGGCGCTGGTCTGAGAACGTCAAGCCGATCGCCGGCACGGACTCGTGCGAGGTCGAGCACATCGGCTACGTGCTGCAGGGGCGAATGGCGTTGAAGATGGACGATGGGACCGAATTGGAGTTTGGCCCCGGGGACACCTTCCATATGCCGCCCGGGCACGATGCGTGGATCGTCGGCGACGAAACCTGCGTGCTGCTCGATTTTGGAGGTCTAATGGGGTACGCGCAGGCGGGCTAGGCGTGCCGGGCGGGGCCGGTCAGTGTCCGCCACGGGCAGCCAGGCCTTCGAACAGCGTGACCTTCGGGGTCACGCAGTGCTGGTGCACGAGATGGAAGCGGATCACGACCTTCGTACCCGCTTCGGCGATGTGACCGGTAACGGCGATCTTCTGGCGGCCGCTTCCGCCGCTCCCCGAGAGCGCGCCGTTCGACTGGAGGTTCAGCAGCGGCACGGGCACGTTCCCGCTCGCCTTGCCCCCGAGCAGGGCTTCGCTGCCGCCGTGTCGGCACGCCCAGGTGGAGACGACAGTCTTGCCGATGAGGCGCAGCGCGAAGCCGCCATCACTTGCGCGGAAGGTGTACACGCACGTCGTGCCGGGCATCGTCGGGCGGTGGCACGCGGTGCTTTTGCCCGTGTAGACCGAGCCCGCGCTGAGATGCACTGCGGCGGGGGCGCTCGCGGCTGCGATCGCTAGGGCGGCGATCGCCAGAGCGCCACTGCGGCGGCCGACAAGGATGGCCCGCGAGACGCCACCAACGACGCCTCCAAGAGGCCCACGCTTTACCCGCCTGTTCTGGATTGAGGGGTGCACGGGGTGGCATGGTACGTGTTGCGCGGGCGCGATGACGCAGATCCGAGGCGGCGGCATCTTGGATTTGAAACGGCCATCACGGCGCCGCGCGTCGGAGCTCTCAAACTAGCTAGCGCGCGCGTGCAGGGACGCTGGTCCCTCCGGCGTCCCTGCCCGTCCCCGCCTGTGCGCGTTATGTGTGTCTCTCTCGCGGTTGATTGGTGCCGGGCGCGAGCAGGGATTACCCCGGGTCATCCTTGCCACCCCTTCTCGCCTAGTCGGGTGCCGCGCCCGGCACCGCTGTCCTCCTTCGAGGGGAGAGAGATGGGGAGCCTACGTACTCGCGTCGGGGCAGTTGTGCCTGTCCGGTGGCCGAATCGTGAAGATGGCGAGAATCGGCACTCTCGCGCTCGTGGGCGCGTAACCGGCACCGGTTGCAGTGCGCCCGGCGGGAATCGAACCCGCGGCCCCCGGTTTGAAAGACCGGTGCTCTTCTCCACCCCGAAGGTTGGATTTGACCACTGAGCTACGGGCGCTTGAGGGCAGTCGCCTGCCCGACCCCGTCACATTACTGTGCTCGCGATGGCGGCTCAACCGACCCTGAGGGCGCGCACGGCCACGCCCCGCGGCGTCCCGGGCGGTGGTCCCCTTCGTGTGCTTGTATGGGATGGCCACGATGCCGAAGTCCCCTTCACGCCCAGTCGATGCATGCCGCGCGCTCCGATGAGGAGCGTCTAAGCGTGCGCGCAGGCGTCGCGCGAGATCGTCATCTCGGGCGCGCGCGAGCACAACCTCAAGGACATCTCGCTCGCGATCCCACGCGACGCGATGGTCGTCATCACCGGGCTTTCGGGCTCGGGCAAGTCCTCGCTCGCGTTCGACACTATTTATGCCGAGGGGCAGCGCCGCTACGTCGAGTCGCTATCCGCTTACGCGCGTCAGTTCCTGGGGCAGATGGATAAGCCCGACGTCGACTCCATCGAGGGCCTCTCGCCGGCGATCTCGATCGACCAGAAGACGACCTCGCGCAACCCGCGCTCCACCGTCGGGACCGTGACCGAGATCTACGACTACCTGCGCCTTCTTTGGGCGCGCGTCGGCAAGCCTCACTGCCACATCTGCGGGCGACCGATCCAGGGACAGTCGGCCGAGCAGATCATCGACCAGTCGATGGAGCTCCCCGAGGGCACGCGCTTCATGGTGCTCGCGCCGGTCGTGCGGGGACGCAAGGGCGAGTACGGGAAGCTGCTCGAGCAGCTGCGCGTCGGAAGGGTTCGCGCGCGTGAAGGTCGATGGAGCGGTGCGGATGCTCGAGGAGCCGATCGAGCTCGACAAGCGCTACAAGCACGACATCTCGGTCGTCGTCGACCGCCTCGTGATGCGAAACGACGTGCGCAAGCGCCTCGCGGACTCGATCGAAACCGCGGTCGGCCTCGCCGACGGGCTCATCGACTCGAAATCGTCGCGGCTCGCGGCGGCGCCGGCGCGAAGAGACGCAGACGCGGCCGAAGGACGCCGCGCAGATACGAGGAGGCGTCCGTGCGCGCCCACTCGACCGGCGCGCTCGGCTCGCGTGCTGCGGCGAACCAGCTCGTTCCGGGCGAGGCGCCGACGCCGGGCACCGTGTTCAGCTTCTCGGAGCGCTTCGCGTGCCCCGTCCACGGACCATCGCTCGTCGAGCTCGAGCCGCGCATCTTCTCGTTCAACTCCCCGCACGGCGCCTGCCCGCATTGCACGGGCCTCGGCTCGCAGATGGAGATCGACCCGGAGCTCGTGATCGGCGATCCCTCGCACTCGATCGCGGAGGGCGTGATCCTGCCGTGGACCAACGGCGTCTCGCACTACTACGAGCAGGTGGCGCAGGCGCTCGCCGAGCAGTACGGCGTCGACCTCGAGGAGCCCTGGGAGAAGCTCCCGCTTGCGCACCGCGAGCTGTTCCTGTACGGCACCGACGGCGAGCGGCTCCAGATCACCTACCGCAACCGCTACGGGCGCAGGCGCTCCTACTCGACGCGCTTCGAAGGCGTGATCGCATCGCTCGAAAAGCGCTACCGCGAAACCGACTCGGAGTGGACGCGCGAGCGGATCGAGCAGTACATGTCGCTGCGCCCGTCCCGTGTGCGACGGCGCGCGCCTGCGCGCGGAATCCCGTTCGGTGCTCGTCGCGGGCATGCGCATCGAGGAATTCACTGCGCTCTCTGCGCGGCGCGCGCTCGAGTGGCTCGAGAACATCGAGCTCTCGGAGTCCGACCGCCACATCGCGCGCCTCATCCTGCGCGAGATCACCGAGCGCCTCGGGTTCCTCGAGAACGTCGGCATCGGCTACCTCTCGATGGACCGCGCCGCCTCGACGCTCTCCGGCGGCGAGGCGCAGCGGATCCGCCTCGCGACGCAGATCGGGTCGAGTCTCGTGGGCGTCCTCTACATCCTCGACGAGCCCTCGATCGGCCTGCACCAGCGCGACCACGAGAAGCTCATCGCGACGCTCGATCGCCTGCGCGAGCTCGGCAACACGGTGATCGTCGTCGAGCACGACGAGCAGACGATGCGCGCGGCCGACCAGCTGATCGACCTCGGGCCCGGGCGCGGGCGTGCACGGCGGGCTACATCGTGGCGCAGGGCACCGCGGAGGAGGTCGAACGCGTGCCCGAGTCGCTCACCGGCCAGTTCCTCTCCGGGGCGCGCGCGATCCCGCGTGCCGAAGCGCGGCGCAAGCCGAGCGGCTACATCAAGATCCTCGGCGCGAACGAACACAACCTGCGCGACATCGACGTCTCGATCCCGCTCGGAACGTTCACGTGCGTCACGGGCGTCTCGGGCTCGGGCAAGTCGACGCTCGTCAACGAGGTCCTCCACAAGTCCGCCGCGCATCGCCTGCACCGCGCGCGCCAGCGCCCGGGCGCGCACCGCGGGATCCGCGGGCTCGAGCAGCTCGACAAGGTGATCGTCGTCGACCAGTCGCCGATCGGGCGCACGCCGCGCTCGAACCCCGCGACCTACACCGGCCTCTTCGACGTCATCCGCGACCTCTTCTCGCGCACGACGGAGGCGCGGGCACGCGGCTACAAGCCGGGACGCTTCTCGTTCAACGTCAAGGGCGGGCGCTGCGAGGTGTGCAAGGGCGACGGCCAGATCAAGATCGAGATGCACTTCCTGCCCGGACGTGTATGTCCCGTGCGAGCAGTGCCACGGCAAGCGCTACAACCGCGAGACGCTCGAAGTGCGCTTCAAGGGCAAGAACATCGCGGACGTGCTCGACTTCTCCGTCGAGCAGGCGCTCGAGTTCTTCACGAACATCCCGAAGGTCCGCCGGCGCTTGGAGACGCTGAACGCGGTCGGCCTCGGCTACATGCGCCTCGGCCAGCCAGCGACGACGCTCTCGGGCGGCGAGGCCCAGCGCGTGAAGCTCGCGACGGAGCTCTCGAAGGTCGCGACCGGCCGCACCCTCTACATCCTCGACGAGCCCACGACGGGGCTTCACTTCGCCGACGTGGAGCGGCTGCTCGACGTGCTTCAGCGGCTCGTCGACGCGGGCAACAGCGTGGTCGTGATCGAGCACAACCCCGACATGATCAAGTGCGCAGACCACCTCATCGACATGGGGCCGGAGGGCGGGGAGGAGGGTGGCCTCGTGATCGCGAGCGGCACGCCCGAGGAGGTCGCGGCGGGCGCGGCGCAGACCGGGCTCGCACACCGGTCGCTTCCTCGCGGAGCTGCTCCCGAGCAGCGAGCGCGGCGGGGCGCCGCGCGCGGGCGCCGGCACGAATGGCGCCAAGCCCCGCGGCGGCGGCGCCAAGAAGCGGGCCGACGCGCGAGGCGCTGCCCTCGAAGGTGGCCGCTTGAGCGGCGAGTGCAGAGCTCGCTGGCAAGCTGCGCATTGTGGGTCGAGAAGTGGCGCTGGTACGAGCGCAACTCGCTGCCGTGGAACCGCGCGCGCATCCACTTGGAGCTCATGCGCCGCGAGGCGTTCGCGCGCTGGCCGCTTCACGGCAACGTGCTCGAGGCGCTGCGCGAGGGGCGCCTGGAGGTCGGCGCGAACACGCTCTTTGAGCCCGATGTCTGGATCACCGCCCCGGGCGCGGCGCGGGTGCGCATCGGCGCGGGCACGTTCCTCAACCAGGGCGTGATGGTAGCCGCGCAGGAGCTCGTCGAGATCGGCGATCACTGCATGCTCGCTAACGGCTGCTTCGTGAGCGACGCGAGCCACCGCTACGACGATTCGGAGAAGCCGATCACTTGGCAGGGCTTCGAGAGCAAGGGGCCTACGCGCATCGGCGACAACTGCTGGCTCGGCGCGAACGTCGTCGTCACGAGCGGCGTGGCGATCGGCGAGCGCTGCGTGATCGGTGCGAACAGCGTCGTCACGGAGGACCTCGAGCCGTTCTCGCTCGCCGCGGGCGCGCCGGCGCGGGTGATTCAGGAAGAGTCGAGCCGCGCCGCTAGGCGCTCGTTAGGCGCGCTGCGCAGCTCCTCGAGCTCACTCTGGGTCGATCGAGTACGTGTACTCGGCGGCGGGGAACGCGCGGCCGCGCACCTCGCCGGCATAGCTGCGGAGCGCGTCGAGGATCTGCGGGCCGGAGGTCCGCGTAGCGCTTGACGAAGCGCGGCGAGCCCCACTCGTAGAGGCCGAGGAGGTCGTGCCACACGAGCACCTGACCGTCGGTTGCGGCGCCTGCGCCGATGCCGATCACGGGCACCGAGAGCTGCTCCATCGCGACCTCCGTGACGGCGGCGGGGATCGCCTCGAAGACGATCAGGCAGCATCCGGCCTCCTCGAGCGCGCGCGCGTGCTCGATCACCTGCTGCGCGCGCTCCGCGGTGCGCGCCTGCGCCTTGAAGCCGCCGAGCGCCGTCGCGGTCTGCGGCGTGAGCCCGACGTGGCCGACGACGGGGATTCCGGTGGCCGCGATTGCGCGGGCGCGGTCGACCATCACGCCGCCACCCTCGAGCTTCACCGCGTCGCAGCCCGCCTCCTTGAGGAACCGCTGCGCGGTCGCGATCGGCCTGCTCGTTGGAGATCTCATAGGAGCCGAACGGGAGGTCGCCGACGAGGAGCGGGCTCGAGAGGCCGCGGCGTACCGCCTTCACGAGGACGAGCAGCTCGTCGACCGTGACGGGCACGGTCGAGTCGTAGCCGAGCACGGTCATCGCGGCGGTGTCGCCGACGAGCACGAGGTCGACCCCTGCCTCCTCGACGATCCTGCGCTGGGGTAGTCGTAACAGGTGACCATCACGAGCGGCTCGCCGGAGCGCTTGCGCTCGGCGAGCTTCGGGATGCTCATCGGGAAGTCGCTCGGGTGTGGTCGGCGTCGTCTGTGTCGCGGTGCTCATGTCGGCTCGCTCCTTGCGCGTGGACGGCGGACGCTCGCTCGCTCTAGGCGAGCAGCGCCGCCACCTCCTGGTCGACGTTGACGATGCGGTTCTCGCGGTCCACGTGCACGACGCGGGGCTCGTAGCGGGCGAGCTCCTGCTCGTCGTAGTGCGCGTAGGAGATGACGATCACTGTGTCGCCGCGCGCGACGAGCCGCGCGGCGGCGCCGTTGATCTTCAGCTCGCCGGAGCCGGGCTCGCCGGGGATCGTGTAGGTCTCGAAGCGCGCGCCGTTGTCGATGTCGACGATGTGCACCTGCTCGTGCTCCATGATGTCGGCCGCCTTCGAGCAACTCGGGGTCGACCGTCGCCGAGCCGACGTAGTGAAGGTCGCAGTCTGTGACCGTCGCTCGGTGGATCTTTGACTTCAGCATCACGCGCTGCATAGAGCGGGCTCCTTCCGTTGGGTTGGCAAGAGCGCGACCGCGCGAGCGGGCTCGAGGATCGCGTTGTCGATGAGGCGCGTCTCTCCGAGTCGCGCCGCGACCAGCAGCAGCGCGCTGCGATCAAGCGTTTGGAGGGGCTCGAGCGTGCGCGGGTCGACGAGCTCGAGGTACTCGGGCTCCACGTCGAGCTCGGCCATCTGTTCGCGCGCCGCGCCGATGCAGCGCTTGCGCTTCGCGCTCGCCGGATAGCGGCGCGCTCGCTCGCGGCGCGCAGTCCGCGATGCAGCGCGAGCGCGCGCGCGCGCTCGTGGGCGCTGCAGGCGCGCGTTGCGCGAGGACATCGCGAGGCCGTCGGGATCGCGCACGGTCGGGCAATACCTCGATGCGCACGGGCACGTCGAGGTCGCGCACGAGCGCGCGGATCATGACCACCTGCTGGGCGTCCTTCTGCCCGAAGTACGCGACGTCCGGCGTCGTCATGTTGAGGAGCTTGAGCACGACCGTCGCGACGCCGTCGAAGTGGCTCGACCCCGCGAACAGCGCCCTCGAGCGCTTCGGCGACGCCTGCAACGTGCACCGTCGTCGCCGAACGAGGCTGGATAGACCTCCTCGACGGCGGGTGCGAAGAGCATGTCGGCGCCGGCATCCTCGCGAGCGCGCGTCGCGTTCCTCGTCGCGCGGATAGCGCGCGCAGGTCGGAGGCCTCGTCGAACTGCGTTGGGTTGACGAAGAGCGAGACGACGACGACGTCGCACTGCTCGCGCGCTTTGCGGATGAGCGAGAGATGTCCCTCGTGGAGCGCACCCATCGTCGGAACGAGCCCGATCGTGGAACCCGCGCGTGCGCGCGGACGAGATCAGAGGCCGCAGCTCGCCGAGCGAGCGCACGACTCGAAGCCCGTGCTCGGCGCCGTTCATAGACGCCGCTTGGAGCGGGCTGACAGAGTTGGATCCAGTTCCTCGCGGGGATACCGGTCGCTGCATGAAAAACCTCTTCGGGTCCATCCCGGTCTGCCGGTGACGGCCCAACACAAAGGTTACCATCCCGCGCGATGCCCGAAACCGTGGAGACGCTCGCATCGTCGGCGTCCGAGCGCCGCGAGGCGCTCAAGGAGGTTTACGCGGAGACGCAGAGCTGCACGCGCTGCGCGGAGCTCGCGGCGGCACGCAAGACGGTCGTGTTCGGCGCGGGCAACGCGGACGCGAACCTCATGTTCGTCGGCGAGGCGCCGGGCGCGAGCGAGGACGAGCAGGGGCTTCCGTTCGTGGGCCACGCGGGGAGGCTGCTCGAGCACCTGCTCGCCGAGATCGGGATGGCGCGCGCGGAGGTGTTCATCGCGAACGTCCTGAAGTGCAGGCCGCCAGGCAACCGTGACCCGCAGCCGGTCGAGATCGAGAACTGCCGCGGCGTACCTCTACCGCCAGGTCGAGCTGATCGAGCCGCGCATCATTTGCACGCTCGGGAACTTCTCCACGAAGCTCTTGCGCGGCGACAAGACCGGGATATCTCGCGTTACACGGGACCGGCCGAGGTGATCACGCTCGGACGCCGCGCGGTTCGGCTTGTACCCGCTCTACCATCCCGCGGCGGCGCTGCGAACGCCTGCGATGCTCGACGCGTTGCGCGCGGACTTCGCGCGCGTGCCGGACCTGCTTGCGCTCGCGAAGCCCGAGCAGCCGCAGTGGCTCGATGTCCCGGAGATCGCTACGGACGAGCCCCCAGGCGTCGAGCTACGGAGCGATTCCGGACGGACCAGTTGGGCCTGTTTTAGAGCGGCGGCTCCGCTCCAGCGGCCGCCGTGTATCGCTGCCCGGCACAGAGGGGACGAGGCTACAGTTCTTTGGTGTGTTCCAGCGGCGCTCTGATCTCGCTTTGATGGCGGGCAGGTCGGTGCGTCGAGACTGCTTCCGCAGAGCAGACGGAAGCGCTTGGCGGCGAGCTCGCGGCGGGCTCGGCGGCGGCGATGTGGTGCTACTGCGCGGCGACCTTGGGGCGGGCAAGACGACGCTCGCGCGAGGGATCGCGCGAGCGCTCGGCGTTGGCGGGCCGGTGACCAGCCCGACGTTCACGATCGGCAACCGCTACGAGGGAACGAAGGGCGCCGTCGCGCACATCGACCTCTATCGGCTCGCGACGCTGAGCACGGAGGAGCCGGGGCTGCTCGAGGACTACCTCGAGGGCGCCGAGTCGCGCTCGTGGAGTGGCCGCAGGAGGGCGCGGCGGAGCTGCCGCGCGCGAGCGTCGAGGTGACGCTCGAGCACCGCGGTGGCGATCGTCGGCGGATCGAGGTGCGCGACCTACGATGAGGATCCTTGGCTTCGACACCTCGACACCCATCTACCGCGGTCGGCCTGATGCTCGAGGACGGGAGCGTCCTGAGTGCGTACGACCATCCCGACGCGGGCGCGCGCCCGGGACACCAGGCGCGGCTGCTGCCGCTCGCATCCGAGCTCCTCGACCGGGCGGGACTCGACTGGCGCGCGCTCGATCGCGTGGGTGGGGCTCGGGCCCGGCACCTACACGGGCCTGCGCGTCGGCGTCGCGAGCGCTCGCGCGCTCGCGCAGTCGCTCGGCGCGGAGATCGTGGGCGTATCGAGCGCGTCTGGCCTCGCGCACGCGGCGCTCGCACGCGTTCTTCGCAGTCCGCAGGCGCCGAATGCGACCCACCGGAGGCCGTCCTCACGGTCGTCGATGCACGTCGCGGCGAGGTCTTCATGGGCGCGTACTCGGCGGGCGCACCCGACTCGTTTCCAGTTGCGATCAGCTCCCCGCGCCCCGTCGCGCTGAGGACGCCGCCGCGGCGTTCGCGCGCTTGATCGCGCCAAGCGAAGCCAACCACGCCCAGCCCCGAGCCGCTGGCTGGCGGTCGGCGATGGGGCGCTATTCGCTGCGCGCGGCGCTCGAGGCGGCCGGCGTGCACACTCCGCCCGACGGATCCGCCCTTCACGACCTCGACGCGCGGCGCGCTCTGCGAGCTCGCGCGCGCGCGCGCTCGCGCAGCCGCTCGAGGCCGTCGTGCCGGACTACTGTCGCGAGCCCGACGCCGAGCTCGCGTTGAAGCGCCGTGAACGCGCAGCGCACAATGGCGGAGACGCTTCGGAGAGCGAATCAAAGTCCGCTGTTGCGGCGCGGGGGTCACGATGAGGCGGCCGGAGGCGCCTGAGGTCGGCACGCGCGCCTCGTGGCTGCGCGTGCGAAACCTCACCTACGCCGACCTCCCGAACGTGATCGCGATCGAGCGCCGCTGCTTTCCGACGCCGTGGTCGCTGGGGATGTTCGTGCTCGAGCTCTCGAAGCCGAGCGGCGTGTGCCTCGCGGCGGTGCGCGAGGGCCAGCTTGTGGGCTATCTCATTTGCGCGCGCTACGAGACGGTGTGGCACCTGATGAACGTCGCGGTCGCGCCGGAGTGGCGGCGCCAGAGCGTCGCTTCGACACTGCTCTCGGATCTCTACGAGCGGATCGGCGACGGCGAGGCGCGCCTTACGCTCGAGGTGCGCTGCTCGAACCAGCCGCGATCACGCTCTACGAACGGGAGGGCTTCCGCGCGGCGGGGCTGCGCAAGCGCTACTACCAGGACAACGGCGAGGACGCGCTCGTAATGTGGCGCACCCCGGGCACGCTTGCGGGCACGCTCGCGGATGTGCCGAACGCCGGTTGGGTGTGAGCGTGGAGGACCGCGAGATTCTGCTTGTACTAGGCGTCGAGACGAGTTGCGACGACACGTGCGCGGCGGTGATCGACGGGGCGGGAAGGGTGCGCTCGAATGTCGTCTCCTCGCAGCTCGTGCACGAGCGCTTCGGCGGCGTCGTGCCGGAGGTCGCTTCGCGCCATCACGTCGAGCTCGTGAACTTCGTCGTCGAGCAGGCCCTCGCAGAGTCCTCGGCCGAGCTCGAGGACATCGGGTTGGTCGCGGTCACGCGCGGCCCGGGGCTGATCGGCGCGTTGCTCGTGGGCGTATCAACGGCGAAGGCGATCGCCGCCTCGCGGCGCCTGCCGCTGGTCGCCGTCGACCACCTTCAGGGGCACGTGGCGGCTAACTTCCTCGCGCTCGACGAGCTCGAGCCGTTCGAGCCGCCCTTCCTCTGCCTGATTGCGAGCGGCGGCCACACGCTGCTCGCGCACGTCCGTGGCTACGAGGGCTTCGACGTCCTCGGAACGACGCTCGACGACGCCGCGGGCGAGGCGTTCGACAAGGGCGCTCGAATGCTCGGCCTCGGCTACCCTGGCGGGCCGGCGCTGCAACGGCTCGCGGCAGGCGGAGATCCCGAGGCGTTCGAGTTCCCGGTCCCGGGGCGCCGGCGGCGGCCAGGTGCGGGGATCGGTCGCGAGGCGTTCGCGCGCACGCTCGACTTCTCCTTCGCAGGCGTGAAGACCGCGCTCTGGCAGCGCTTGCGCGAGCTCCCGAAGGACGAGGCCGAGGCCCGCTCGGTCGACCTCGCGGCGTCCTACCAGGCGGCGATCGTGGAGGGACTCATGGTCCGCGTTCGACAGGCGCTCGAGCAGACGGGCCTCGATCGGCTCGCGGTCGGCGGGGGCGTCGCGGCGAACGGCGAGCTGCGTCGCCGCGTCCGGGAGCTCGGTGTTGCGCTCCACGTCCCGCCGCCGAGCCTGTGCACGGACAATGCGGCGATGATCGCTTCCGCGGCGCGCTTCCAGCCAGCGGAGGAGTACCCGGAGTACCTCGGCGTCGACGCGTTCGCGACGGGCGAACTGAAGGCCGCGTGAGCACGGTCACGCTCTACACGCACGCCCACTGCCATTTGTGCGAGGAGGCGCTCGTAGTCCTCCGCTCCCTGCAGGCCGAGTGCGACTTCGAGCTACGCGAGCTAGACATCCGCGCCGACGAGGCGCTGCACAGCGCCTACTTCGAGCGCGTTCCCGTGGTTGCGCTCGACGGCGAGGAGCTGTGCGAATACGTCGTCGACGCAGGGCTCCTGCGTGCGCGCTTGGCGCCGCGCGCGTCTGCGCCCTAGGCGGGGCTCGCAGCCGATCGTCTAGAGTCATCGCGTATGCGCAACGGGGCGAAATGGGCGCGATGAGCGCTCAGCGGGACGGCGTACCGTTGACAGCCGAGCGCCTCACGTTGGGCGTCGCGGCTCGCCTGTCGCGGTATCTGCAGGTTCTCACAGAGGCGAAGAAGATGGGCAAGGAGACGATCTCCTCGCAGGAGCTCTCCGACTACACGCACGTGAACCCCACCCAGATCCGCCGCGACCTCTCCGGCTTCGGCAAGTTCGGCAAGCGCGGCGTCGGCTACAACATCGACTCACTTGTCGACCAGATCCGGAAGATCCTGCGCACGTCGGGGCAGCACAACATCGCCCTCTTCGGCGCGGGGCACCTCGGCATGGCGATTGCCTCCTCGGACATCTTCGGCGACCACGGCTTTCGCGTCGTCGCGATCTTCGATGTCGACCCGAAGAAGGTCGGTAAGCGCGTGGGGAGCCTCGAGGTGCGCCACATCTCCGAGTTGCGCCGCGTCGTCGACGAGCAGGAGATCGTCGTCGGCGTGCTAGCCGCGCCGCCGACCGCCTCGCAGGAGCTGGCCGATCAGCTCGTCGAGGCCGGAGTGCGGATCATCTTCAACTACTCTGGATCTTTGCTCACCGTGCCTCCGGACGTGACCGTGCACACCTCGAGCCCCGCCGTTGACCTCCTCTACGCCCTCTACTTCTACCTCACCTGAAGCCACCTGACCTTTGGCGTGTTCGAGCGGGCCGCCGCGCTCGGTTCGTGCGAAGCGCCTCGCCGCTAAAGCGCGATGAACAGCATCGACTTCGAGAAGGCCGTCGAGAGGTTCGAACGGTCCGTTGACTTCACGATCGGGCTCGAGGAGGAGTTCTCGATCCTCGACCCGACGACGCTCGACCTCGCGCCGCGCTTCGAGGAGCTCCACGAGGCGGCGCGCGAGAGCGACAACCTCCTCTACGAGAGCATCACGGGCGAGCTGATCTGCTCAGAGATCGAGATCGTTTCCGGCGCAGCGTCGACGGTCGCGGAAGCGTTCGAGCGCCAGCGCGAGCGGCGCCGGCGCCTGTTTGCGCTCGCCGAAGGCCACGGTGCGCTGTTGGGAGCGACGGGCACCCACCCGTGGGCCGATTACCGCGAGCAGAAGATCATCGACACGGAGCACTACCGCCGCGTCGAGGAGGGCTTGAAGTACGTGGCGTGGCGCAACAACACGTTCAGCTTGCACGTGCACGTGGGCATCCGCGACATCGACCGCGCGGTGCGCATATGCGACCGCCTGCGACCGGTGCTCCCGCAGCTGCTAGCGGTCTCCGCGAACTCGCCGTACCTCGACGGCCGCGACTCGGGACTTCACTCCGCACGCACCCAGAGCTTCACGCGGAACTTCCCGCGCTGCGGCATCCCCGACGCCTTCGGCGGCTGGTCCGCCTATCGCGACTACCTCGAGTTCCTGCTGCGCACGCGCTCGATCGTCGAGTTCACGCAGGTGTGGTGGTCGGTGCGGCCGCATCTCGACTTCGGGACGGTG
Organism: uncultured bacterium; assembly: GCA_963768005.1. Classification (GTDB taxonomy): domain Bacteria; phylum Actinomycetota; class Thermoleophilia; order Solirubrobacterales; family Solirubrobacteraceae; genus Palsa-744. Next base: position 83,490 of record CAVYGD010000002.1, on the reverse strand, counting down.
GAGGTGCGGATCTGCGATGCGCAGGCGGGCGCGCAGGAGTCAGAGGCGCTCGCGGGCCTGATCGTCGCGTGCGTCGCGCAGGCTGCGCGGGACGTCGACGAAGGCGTGCCCTTCGAGCATCCAGCGGGTCGTTTCATCGAGGAGAACATGTGGCGCGCGATTCGCTACGGTCTCGACGGGCGGCAGATCGACCTTGCTCGCGGCGAGGAGTACGTGGCGCGGGAGGCGATCGAGCGCCTCGGAGCGTGGTCCGCTCCGGTGCGCGTCGAGCTCGGTATCGATCCGATCTTCCCGGGGCAGAACGGCGCTCAGCGCCAGCGCGCGCTGATCGACGCGGGGCTGCCGCCGGAGGAGGTCTTTGCGACGCTCGTGAGAGAAACCCAGCAGACCTATTCGGAGGGAGTCACCGTTTGATGGCCAGATGAGCGCCCGGATACGCAGGCACGAGCCGAGCGAAGAGGAATTGCGCAGCGCCTACGAGGCGGAGCTGCGCAGGATCTCGGCGGCGGACCTGCTCGTGCAGACGGTCGCGTCGCTGATCAACGTCGGCGCGTTTCGCCTCGGCCTGACGGGTGGCGCGGACTCCGAGCGCGACCTCGAGCAGGTGCGCGACGCGATCGACGCGGTGCGTGCGCTGCTCCCGATCCTCGAACGCAACGAGGGCGCCGACCAGTTGCGCCCGCTGCGCGACGCGCTCTCGCAGCTGCAGCTCGCCTACGCGCGCGAGCTGCAGGACCGGCGCGCCCACGGGCGCGCCGGATGAGATCCCTCCCGAGTGCGCATCCGAGGGTGGCGCGGGCGACCCCGGCTCCCCAGTCCGAGGACGATGATTCGCGGCAGTCCGGGGCCGGCGCAGTCGAGCGGGCGGCTCTGGGTGCCGGGCAGCGGCTGAGCCCGCGCGCGAGCGCAAACCCACGGCTGCCGATCTCGGCGGCGATGCACGCCGGGTAGCGGCCTTTGATAGGCGCGCACGATAGGATGCCCCGGCCTCGCCGCCGTAAAGCGCTGACTTAGAACGGTGGGGGCTCGAACTTGCGCGCGGTGCGCTCCGCGTGCGCTCAAGTCAACCGCTTGCGGAGGATTTTCATTTGAGTAGCTTCTTGATGAACCATGGCGTGGTCGTCGCCCTCGTGTGCGCCGGCTGCGCGCTGGTTTATGGCGCATTGACCACCCGCAGCCTGCTGGCGCTGTCGCCCGGGAACGAGCGCATGCAGGCGATCTCGAAAGCGATTCAGGAAGGCGCGCGCGCTTATCTCAACCGGCAGTACGCGACGATCGCGGGCGTCGGGATCGTGATCTTCGTCGCGCTGATCTTCATCCAGAACATCGCCGTCGCATGCGGCTTCCTGATCGGCGGCGTCGCTTTCAGGCGCCGCGGGCTACGTGGGCATGAACGTCTCCGTGCGCTCGAACGCGCGCGTCGCGGAGGCGGCGCGGGGCGGCGTCTCGCCGGCATTGAGCGTCGCCTTCCGCGGCGGTTCGATCACGGGCATGCTCGTTGCGGGCCTCGCGCTGCTCGGCCTCGCCGGCTACTACGGGCTGCTCACGGCGGTCTTCGGCGACTCCCCCAAGACGGCGGTCGATGCGCTCGTCGGCTTGGGCTTCGGCGGCTCGCTGATCTCAGTCTTCGCGCGTCTTGGCGGCGGCATCTTCACGAAGGCCGCCGACGTCGGCGCGGATCTGGTGGGCAAGGTCGAGGCGGGGATCCCCGAGGACGACCCGCGCAACCCCGCCGTGATCGCGGACAACGTCGGCGACAACGTGGGCGACTGCGCGGGCATGGCGGCGGACCTCTTCGAGACCTACGCCGTGACCGCGATCGCGCTGATGCTCCTTGGCGTGCTGACGTTCAACCAGGACACGCAGGTCGTGCTCTACCCGCTGATCCTCGGGGGCGTCGCGATCATCGCGTCGATCATCGGCACATTCGCGGTGCGCACGCGCGAGGGCAACGTCGAGCGCGCGCTCTACCAAGGCCTCGTCGTCTCGGGCGTGCTCGCCGCCGCGGCCTTCTATCCGGTAACCCACTGGCTGATGGATCACCTTACGTTCGAGACCGCCGAAGGCACGGCGCCGAGCGCTCTGCACCTCTACCTCTGCTCGCTGATCGGCATCGCCGTCACGGCGCTGCTGTTCCTGATCACCGACTACTACACCTCGACGCGCTTCTCGCCTGTGAAGAAGACATCGCGCGCCTCGCTCACGGGCCACGCGACGAACATCATCCAAGGCTTCGCGTCGGGCCTGCAGGCGACGGCGCTGCCCGCGCTCGTGATCGTGTTCGGCATCCTCGGTGCTCGTGGAAGCTCGCGGGCGGCGGCACGGTGGGTGTCTATGGCGTCGTCGTCGCCGTCATGGGCCAGCTCTCGATGGCCGGCCTGATTGTCGCGCTCGACGCCTTTGGCCCGATCACCGACAACGCCGGCGGGATCGCGGAGATGGCCGACCTTCCCGAGGAGGTCCGCGCCGTCACCGACCCGCTCGACGCGGTGGGGAACACGACGAAGGCGGTCACGAAGGGCTACGCGATCGGCTCCGCCGCGCTCGCCGCGGTCGGCCTCTTCAGTGCGTTCCGATTGGAACTGATCGCGCACAAGCACCTCCTCGCGGGCGAGATCGGGATCAACTTCTCGCTCAACGAACCGCCGGTGCTGATCGGCCTGCTGCTCGGCGGCCTCATGGTCGCGCTTTTCGCATCGCTCGCGATTGAGGCGGTCGGTCGCGCGGGCGGGGCGGTCGTGGAGGAGGTGCGCACTCAGTTCCGCGAGCACCCGGGGATCATGGAGGGCACCGAACAGCCCGACTACGCACGCTCCGTGGACATCGTCACGCGGACGGCGCAGCGGGAGATGATCCTGCCGTCGCTGCTGCCGATTGTCCTCACCGTCGTCGTGGGCCTAATCAGCGAACAGGCGCTCGGCGGCCTGCTGATCGGCGTGATCGTCGTGGGCTTTTTCATGGCCGTGCTGATGACCGCTGGCGGGGGAGCGTGGGACAACGCGAAGAAGCTGATCGAGGATGGCGCGTTCGGCGGCAAGGGCTCCGAGGCGCATGCGGCTGCGGTCACAGGCGACACCGTTGGCGACCCCTTCAAGGACACCGCGGGCCCGGCGATCAACCCGATGATCAAGGTCGCGAACATCGTCGCGATCCTGATCATCCCGCTGATCACTTGAGCGTCCCCGCAGGCCGGCAGCGCCCGACGTCGGGGCGGTCAGCTAGAGTCCATTGGCGAGGACGCTGAGACGGGCGCAGCGCCGTGCGACTGCTGCGGATGAGATCAGGACCAAAACCTAGACTGCGACGAAGCAAGCATGGATGCCACGAAAAAGCGGTGGCAGGTAATGCGTTGAACACGTTCTAACCTCATGGTCATGTTCGTCCTGATCGTTGGCGCAGGACGGGTGGGATCCGCAGTCGCGAAGTTCGCGCTCGCGGCCGGTCACGAAGTCTCGGTGATGGACGAGGACCCGCTCTCGCACGAGCGCCTCGACGCGGGGCAGCGGACGACGTGGGAGGACGCCGGCGGGCAGTTCACGGTTGGCACCGCGCTCGAGCTCGATGCGCTGCGCCAAGCGGGAGTGGACCGCGCGGACGTGTTCATCGCCTCCACGGACGGCGATAACACGAACCTCATCATCGCGCAGATCGCGCAACGACAGTTCGGCGTGCGGAAGGTGATCGCGCGCGTCATGGATCCGGCGCGTGCGGCGTGGTACAGCGAGCAGGGCCTGCACACGATCTCTCCCGCGCAGGAGGCGATCGAGATGTTCAAAGACGGCGCTGCTCGCGCACGCGGAAACGACATAGGAGGCAGCGGATGTACGCGATCGTGGTTGGCGGCGGCAAGGTGGGGCTGAACTTGACGCGCGAGCTGATCGCGAAGGGTCACGAGCTGACGCTCGTGGAGTCCTCGCGCATGCGCTACCTGCAGATCGAGGACGAGCTCGAGCACTCCGTCCAGTACGGCGATGGGACGGAGCTGTGGGTGCTGGAGCGTGCGGGCATCCAGCGCGCGGATCTCGTGATTGCGGTGACAGGCGACGACGAGGACAACATGCTCGTGTGCCAGGTCGCGAAGGAGAAGTACCGCTGCGATCACATCATCGCGCGCGTGAACAACCCGCGCAACTACTCGCACTTCAAGCTCCTCGGCATCCAGCCGGTGGTCTCGGCGACGGATCTGATCCTGCGCCTCATCGAGCACGAGGTCCCACGCTACGGCCTCGTGCACCTGCTCGCACTCGAGGAGGAGGGCCTCGAGATCATCGAGCTCGAGGTCGCGCCGGAGTCGCCGGCCGTGGGCAGGCCGCTCGCGGAGGTCTCGATGCCCGACGGCAGCCTCTTCATCTCGGTGCTGCGCAACGGCTCGGGGTTCGTCCCCAAGGCGGACACCGTCATCGACGCCGGCGACCGCGTGCTGCTCGTCCTCGAGCCCGGCCTCGAGGAGACGGTGACCGCCTACCTCACCTCCGAGACCCGAGCGCCGGCCTAACCAAGCGCAGGGTCCCTGCGCGGCGGCGTTGATTGGTGTGGACTCCGGTTGCGCCCGCTCCAGCTCTGGGTTTGGCTGTGGCAGTTGGGGCAGAGGATCTCGAGGTTCTGCAGGCGGTTGTCGTTGCGATCGCCGTTGACGTGATGTAGCGCCAAGGGGATCGGCCTGCCATTCCACCTATCGAGTCCGCAGGTCTCACATCGTTGGACCTTGAGGCCGGCGTCGTAAAGCCGCTGCTTCAAGTGGTTGCGATTGCGCTGCTTGCCGGCCACGAGGAGCTCATCAAGTGGTATGCGAGCGGGCCTTGGCGTGACGAGCCCGCGTCTGACAGCCTCGTGCCAGGTTGCGCGGGTGAACCCGAACCTCGCGCGGCATTCGGCGACGGTATGACCTTGCTCGTAAAACGCCCTTATCGCGTCCCAGTCGTATCGCTTCCCGAAGCGAGCATCGGCCTCGTATCCGAGCTTGCGGGCGTGAAACGTCACAGTTGAGCGCGCCAGCTTGAGCGACTGGGCGACCTCGAGGCGCGTCTTGCCCTGCGAGATCAGGCGGTCGACGCGCGCTCTCGTTACGCTCGGGCTCGCAGCGGGTCTTGTCTCGTGAGCTGGGCTCGTGCGAGGCTCGCCCTGCGACGCAGGACCTCGACGTGGTAGCCAACTGTTGAGCGCGCAACGCCCAGGCGGTGCGCCACCTCATTCAGGCTCAAGCCCTGTGCAACGAGCCCGGCGACCGCTCTACGAGTGTCGGACACGAACACAAGCTCGCAGCACGCAGCGATGGAAGCCGCGCGCCGCGAGGTGAGCTTCGCGGCCGCGACCCGGGCACGCCCGGGGTCGCTGCGCGAGCGGTGCACGATATCCTGGGGCCTCGTCAGCCGGTCTCTTTGCGGGGTCATCTAGTGGCAAGATGCGGGTCTCTGGAACCCGTCACGGAGGTTCGAATCCTCCCCCCGCAGCTCCCGGGAGCCCTGTAAGGCATTTCCTGCGCCGCCCTTTCTTGGCGCAGTTGTGGCCTACGCCGCGACTTCCTCCGCCCAGTCGCGGTGCATTTGCGCGTAGCGCCCGCCGGCCGCGATCAGTTCGTCGTGCGTGCCCTGTTCGGCGATCTCCCCATGTTCGAGTACCACGATGCGCCCCGCGCGGCGGATCGTCGATAGGCGATGGGCGATCACCAGCGCGGTGCGCCCGGCGAGCAGTCGCCGCAGCGCGTCCTGAATGCGCGCCTCGGTGTGGAGATCGACGCTCGAGGTCGCCTCGTCGAGGATCAGGATGCGTGGATCCGCGATCAGCGCCCGCGCGAACGCGAGCAGCTGCCGCTGACCAGCTGAGAGCTGCGCTCCCCGCTCGCCGATCTCCGTGTCGTACCCGTGCTCGAGCTCCGAGATGAACTCGTCGGCGCCGACCGCGCTGGCGGCGGCGCGGATCTCCTGCGCGCTCGCGTCCGGCCGGCCGAAGGCGATGTTCTCGGCGACGCTGCCCGAGAACAGGTAGGACTCCTGCGGCACGATGCCCATCTGTGCGCGCAGCGATGCGCTCTTGACGTCCCGCAGGTCGTGGCCGTCGACGAGCACGCGGCCGGAGGTCGGGTCATAGAAACGCGCGACCAGCTTCACCAGCGTCGACTTCCCTGCGCCCGTCGCCCCCACGAGCGCGACGGTCTGGCCGGGCGGGATGTCGAGGTCGATGTGCTCGAGTGCGAGCGCGTCCGGCTGCTCGTCCTCCGTGGGCTCGCTGTCGGCGCCGTAGCCGAAGGAGACGTCCTCGAACTTGATCTCGCCCCGCACGCGGCCGAGCTCGATCGCGTCCTTGCGGTCTGTGAGGTCAGGCTGCTCGTCGAGCAGCTGGAAGATCTTCTCGAGTGCCGCCATCCCCGCCTGGTAGGTGGCGTAGAGCTGCGAGAGCTGCTGAATCGGTTCGAAGAGGTTCGAGAGCGCGGCGACGAACGCGACGATCGTTCCTGTCGTGATCTGGCCTTCGATCGCCTGGTAACCGCCGTAGAGGACGATCCCCGCGACGGCGAGGCCCGAGAGGAGTTCGACCGCGGGGAAGTACGCCGCGTTCAGGCGCACGGTCGTCATGTTCGCCTCGCGGTTGTCGGCGTTGAGCTCCGCGAAGCGCGCCTCGTGGCGGGGCTCCTGGCCGAAGCTCCGCACGACGCGGATACCCGAGATCGTCTCCTGCAGATCCGCGGTGAGCGAGCCGATCGTCTCGCGTGTGCGGCGGAAGGCGCTCGTCGACGCGATCCGGAACCACAGGCTGCCGAGCGCCATCGGCACGCAGCGTGCACGTCGTCAGCAGTGCGAGCTTCACGTCGAGCACGAACAGGATCACGACCGTACCGACGAGGGTCAGACCCGACTGGAACAGCGTCACGACGGAATCCGTTACTAGCGTGTCGAGCGCCTCGACGTCGTTTGTCATGCGCGAGATGAGGACGCCCGCCGGACGGCTCTCGTAGAAGCCGATCGAGAGCGCCTGCAGATGCGAGAAGATGCGGATGCGAAGGTCGGCGAGCGCGCGCTGGCCGACCCATCCCACGAGGTAGGTCTGCACGTGGGTCATCGCCCATACGAGCAGCGCGGTGACGAGGAACGCGACTACCGCGATCACGAGCACGCGGGTGTCGTGGGCTGTGATCCCGTCGTCGATCGCGTACCGCGCGAGCAGCGGCGGCGCGAGCGACGCGGCGGTGCCGACGAGCAGCGCGACGAGCGTGAGCAGACTGCGGCCGCGGTAGGGACGGATCAGGCTCACCAGCCCGCGGAGGTTCCTCAGGCGCGTGCCGCGACTCACAGCTTCCCCACCAGCGACTCGCGCCGATCAGCGCTCTGGTCCGCCTCGTTGTCCTCGGGCGCTCCGCGCTCGACGAGCTCGCGGTAGAACGGCGATCGCTCTATCACCTCGTCATGGCCGCCGCGCGCGACGATACGGCCGTGGTCGAGCACGACGATCTCGTCGGCTAGCGCGATCGTCGAGGGTCGGTGGGCGATGATGAAGGTCGTACGGCCCTTCATCGCCCCGCTCAGGGCGAGCTTGATGCGCCGCTCCGTGGAGGGATCGACCGACGAGGTCGCATCGTCGAGGATGAGTACGCGCGGGTTCGCGATCAGCGCCCTCGCGATCGCAAGTCGCTGACGCTGTCCGCCAGAGAGCGTCAGGCCGCGCTCGCCGACGCGCGTGTCGAATCCCTGCGGCAGGTGCGTGACGAACTCGTAGGCCTGCGCGACCCTCGCCGCGTCTTCGATCTCCTTTGGGGTGGCGTGTGGACGGGCGTAGGCGATGTTCTCGGCGATCGTCGCTGAGAAGAGGAAGGGGTCGTCGCTGACGACGCCAACGGCCTCGCGCAGCGAGCGCAGCGTCACCGAGCGGACGTTTGCGCCGTCGAGGAGCACCTCTCCCTCGCTCGGGTCATACAGCCGCGGGATCAGCGAGACGAGGCTTGTCTTGCCCGAACCCGTCGCCCCCACGAGCGCGACCGTGCGCCCGGCGGGGACGTCGAGGTCGATCCCCTCGAGGACCGCCCGCCCGACGTGCGGCAGGCCGGGCCGATGGTCGGCGGCTTCGAGATCCTCGGCGGCGCTTTCGTAGCGCAGCGTCACGTTCTGCAGTTGCACGCGGCCGTCTCCGGCGGGCAGCGGCGGCGCGTCCTGGCGCTCCGTCATCTGCGGGTTCTCGGTCGAGCAGCTGAAAGACGCGCGCCCCCGAGGCTGTCGCCCGCTGTGCGAGACCGAGTGTCACGCCGAGTGAGCGCATCGGCCCGATGAGCATGTTGAGGTAGAAGTAGAACGCGCTGAACTGGCCGAGGTTGAGATCCGCGTGGATCACCGCCTCGCCGCCGAGCAGCAGCACGGCGGCGAGCCCAAGCTGGGGGATGAAGCCGATCAGGGGGTTGTAGTGCGCCTCGAGGCGCGTCGCGACCATCGACTGGTCGAAGACCCGCCCAACGCTTCCGTGGAAGCGCTCGAGCTGGCGGTCCTCGCGGGCGAAGGCCTTCACGACGCGCACGCCGGAGATGTTCTCCTCGGCGTCCGCGGTGAGCTCGGCGATCCGCTGTTGTACCTCCTGCACCGCGGGACGCGCGCGTCGACCGTAGCGCTGCGCAATTACGACGACGAACGGGACGGGCGCCATCGCGATCAGGCCAAGCCAGACGTTCGTCACGATCATTGCGACGCCGGCGAGGACGATCGTGAGCGCGGACTGCACGATGAATACGAGCCCATAGCCGAGGAAGAAGCGGACGGCCTGCAGGTCGACGGTCGCGCGCGACATCAGCTGCCCCGTCTGCTGACGGTCGAAGAAGCCCAGCTCGAGACGCTGAAGGTGCCCGTAGAGGCGCTCGCGGAGGTCGTACTCGAGCCCCAGCGACACCGAGCCCGCGACCATCCGCCGGCCGTAGGTCAGGATCCAGCGTGCGAGCACCGCGCCGACGATCGCGAGCGCGAGGACGAGCAGCGTATGACGAGCGTGGGCGCGCACCGCCGGCCGGTGGGTTCCCGCGCCTTCCGTGACGGCGTTGACCGCGTGGCCCGTGAGCGACGGGATGAGGACCGTCATGACAATCGCCGCGGTCCCAAGCGCGAGCGAGATCGCCACACCCCGGCGGTAGGGCCTTAGAAAGCCAAGCAGTCGGTAGAAGGTCGACATAGTTGCTTAGTCAACAGCCTACCGATCGGCCTTTTCGCGAATGCTGGGGCGCGAACGGCCGATCTAGGACGTCCACGAGCGGGCTCTAGATCGCCCATGTTTTCGGGACTTTCGGCGGCGTTTAGACACAGGTGTCCAAGCAACGCCAGACGCGGTGAGCTGGCGCCGTGCGCCAGAGCTCGCGCCAGATTGAGCTGCCGAAGCTCCCGCACGTTGCGGGAGGCTGTCCAGCGAACGGCCGGCGCGCTGCTACACCCGATCCATGCCAACAATCACGATCACGCGCGGGCTGCCGCTCGACGGTCGACCGTTTCACGTAGGCGACGAGTACGAGGCCGACGAGGACGGTGTGCGCCGCCACGGCATCATCCGCGATATTCAGCCGGTCGATAACAGGCGCGTGCGGCTCACGCTCGAATTCAGCGTACCCGCCGATGGCTTCGACGGGATGACGTAAACAGCTTCAAGACAGCCGAACGCCGCCTCGCGGCGAGGCCACGGTACGGTGCGCCCGATTGCAGCGGCTAGCCTCAGGCCCATCGTCACCGGGACCACCGCTGCTGCCGCCGGCAGGGCGATCGCGAAGCGAGGCGATGGCCAGGCGCCCGAGCCCTCGCGCGACGCGGGGAGTTTCTGGCGCAGGTCCGCTGCGGCAACTCAAGGGGCCATCGGCGACCACGTGCGCGTCTGGCGCGCGAAGCGGCAAAGCAGGATTCTTGAGCGGGTGCAAGCCGACCTCGGCGCGAAGGGCCGGGATCCGGGCGAGATCAAGTGGAACGTGCTCTTTCCGCTCTTTGAGGCTGGCAGCCTCGAGGCCGACGACGACATGGCCGGGCACTGGGCGGCACTGCTCGCGAATGCGGCTGATCCCGAGCGCTCCGAGGTGCCCCCGGCGTCTGTGGTCTGTCGACGATTCAGTTCTACCATCGCCGAGAGCGGCAGGCAAGGGCTCTAGGCGGCTTCGATGCCGGCCGCACTCACGGGCGCTGGGCTTGGGGCGGCGCTGAGTACGAAGTCTGCGAGCGCACGAGCACGAATGCGAACCCCGCGCCGAGGAGCGCGATTCCGGCAGCGATCCAGAGGATCGTCGAGAGCGCGTCGACGAAGCCGACGCGGTAGGCGTGCATCACGGCCTGTGCGGCGCCCGGGTGCAATGCGCTCGCGAGCTGACCGGCGCGGCCCGACTGAAGCGTCTGCACGAGCTGGCCGTGGGAGGCAGCGAGCGCTTCGCGCGCGTGCCCGCTCGCGGCAAGCGAAGATCGTACGTGCGTTCCGAGCACGTGTTGGAAGACGGCGCCGAGCGCGGCGATTCCGGTCGCGATCCCCACCTGACGGAAGGTGCTGTTGATCCCGCTCGCCATGCCGCTGCGTGCGGGCGGCACGACGCCGATCGCCGTGGACGCGAGCGGCGGGTTCACGAGCCCCACGCCCGCGCCCTGGATGACGAAGCCCGGGATCAGCACGGTCCAGCCCGAGAGAGGGGTGATCGCGGTCATCGCCAAGAGGCCGCCAGAGACGAGCAGCAGCCCTGCACCGAGTAGTAGGCGCACCGGGACGCGGACCGAGAGTCGGCCGGCGAGCGGCGCGACCGCGAACATCAGAAGCGTCTTCGGAAGGAAACGCAGGCCGGCCTGCAGTGCGGAGTAGCCGAGCACCGTCTGTAGGTAGAGGGTCAGGTAGAGGAAGAGCGAGAAGGCCGACGCCGCAAGCGTGAAAGCGACGATGCTCGCGCCCGTGAAGGCAGGACACCGGAACAGCGTGAGGTCGAGCATCGGCCGCTTTTGTGAGCGCTCGACGACCAGGAAGGCGCCGAGCAGCACTACCGAGCCAACGAGGAAGCCAACGATCTTCGCCGAGCCCCAGCCGCTTTCGTTGCCCTCCACGAGCGCGAACACGAGCAGGAACAGCGACCCAGAGAACGTGACGAGGCCCGCCCAGTCGGCGCCCCTCGCGTCCGGGTCGCGGGACTCTCCGAGGCGCATCAGCGACACGGTCGTCGCGACCACGCCGATCGGAACGTTGACGAAAAAGATCCATTCCCACCCGATGCCCGTCGTGATCACGCCGCCGACTAGCGGTCCGATCGCTACAGCGCCTCCCATCACGGCGCCGATCACGCCGAAGGCGACGCCCCGCTCCTTACCCTGGAAGGACTGCGCGATCAGCGCGAGCGAGGTCGCGAACATCATCGCCCCGCCGATCCCCTGGACGCCGCGCGCGAGATTGAGCATCAACGGGCTCACCGAAAGCCCACAGACGGCCGAGGAGAGGGTGAATACCACGAGGCCCGTGGTGAACACGAGCTTGCGTCCCCAGAGGTCCGCGAGTGCGCCGGCGGTGAGCAGGAACGCCGCGAGCGTCAACGCGTAGGCGTTGACCACCCACTGCAGGTCCTGGAAGCTGGCGTGCAGCGATCGCTGGATCGACGGCAACGCGACGTTCACGACCGTGATGTCGAGCAACAGCATGAAGATCGCCACCGAGACGACGGTGAGCGACCACCACTTGCGATCCACGAAGCCTCCTTCGCGTGAGGGGACGGGAGCGGTACCTACTCTAGGACGTGCGCGGGCTCGGCTTCGCTTGCGTCCCGGTGGACATCGACGTCGTCCTTGCTTCGTGGGGCCTTGGCCCTGGTTCTTAGAGGATCGCCTTGGGGTACCTGCGCGTGGCCGCCACGAGCATCACGGCGAAAAAGCCGATCACGACGGCGAAGTCGAGCACGAGCTCGCCCGACCCACCGACGCCGTCGATCATCTGCCGCAGCCCCTGCACCTCGTACGTGAGCGGGTTCGCGCGCGCGACCAGACGCAGCCAAGCGGGCATGACGGCGAGCGGGTAGAGCGCGGAGGAGGCGAAGAAGAGCGGCATCATGATCAGCTGGCCGATGCCCATGAAGCGCTCGCGCTCCTTCACCGCGGCGGCGAGCAGCATCGACATGCACGCGAACGCGGCGGTGCCGAGCATCAACAGCACGAGCATCCCGATCACGCCTCCCACGCTCCAGCGTACGCCGATGCCGAAGATCGCGACCACGACGAGCAGCAGCACGGCCTGTACGAGCGCCCGCACGCATGCGCCCGCGGCCTTCCCGAGCACGATCGCCGAGCGTGGCAGCGGCGTGGCGAGCAACCGTTGCAACTGCCCGACGTCGCGCTCCCAGATCACCGCGAGGCCGAAGAAGATGGCAATGAACATCGCCGCCTGCGCGAGTACCCCGGGCACGAGGTAGGCGCGGTATTCGAGGTCGCCGATCGGGAACGCGTGCGCGTTGCCGAGCGCGGTGCCGAACACGAACAGCCACAGCAATGGCTGCACCGAGCGCGTAAAGATGTCGATGTGGTCGTGGCGGAGCTTGCGCATCTCCGCCTGGGCCATCGCGACCGTGCCCGCGGCGACGCGGCTGAACGGGCCGCCGGCGAGCGCGAGCGGCCGTTCAGCCGAGACGGCGGGCGACGCGGCGCTGGGCGCGGACATCGGAGATCTTTCCTTCCTGCTCTTGCTCGATCGAGCGGCCGGTCACGGAGGTGAAGACGTCCTCGAGGCTCTCGAGGCCGTGCCGTGCGCGGACGTCCGCAGGCGCCCCCTGCTCGACGAGCCGGCCGAGGTCCATGATCGCGAGGCGCTCGGCATAGCGGTCGGCCTCCTCCATCAGGTGCGTCGTGAAGAGGATCGTCGTGCCCGCCTGCTCGCGCAGCGCCTCCAGGCGCTCCCAAACCATCCGCCGCGCCGTCGGGTCGAGCCCGACGGTTGGCTCGTCGAGGAACAGCACGGTCGGGCGGTTGAGGAGCGCGGTGGCGATCTCGAGTCGCCGCAGCATGCCGCCGGAGAGGGTGCGCGCGAGACGGTCGAGCATCGCCTCGAGGTTCATCTCGGTGATCGCCTGCTCAACGCGCTCCGGGCGCTCCTTCGCGCGCACGCCGGTGACGCGCGCGTAGAAGTCGAGGTTCTCGCGGGCCGTGAGCGCGCCGTCCACGGAGATCGCCTGCGGCACGTATCCGATCGATGCGCGCACCTGGAGGCTCTCGCTGCGCACGTCGAAGCCTGCAACGAGCGCGCGGCCGGAGGTCGGCCGCAAGAGCGTCGTGAGCACCCTGATCGTGGTCGTTTTGCCGGCGCCGTTGGGGCCCAGCAGGCCGAAGATTTCGCCCGGAGCAACGGCGAAGGAGACGCCGCCGACCGCCCTTACCTCGTCGAACTGCACGACGAGGTCGTCGACGAGCACCGACATCTCCGCGCTCGTGCGCTCCGCCGGGCCGGTCACTGCTGTGACTCCTCAACTGCGCCCGCGAGGTCCTCGCCGGCGTCCTCGCCTTGGCGGGGCGCGGCCGTTATCACGGGCGGGAACGCCCCGACCTCGTGGGCGTCCAGCTCGCGCAGCTTGCGCCGCACGCGCTTGCGCGTGTCCGAGAGCTCGCCCTTGAGCTTCGCTAGCTCGGTGCTGCGATGGTTGACGAGCTCGAGCTGGCGGTCGAGGTGCCCGAGCGCCTCGAGCAGGAGCTCGCGGCGTTGCCCGGGCTCGACGTCCTCGCGCTTGAGCTGCGCGCGCACCGCGGCACGCGCGTCCTCGGCGGCGAGCAGCGTCTTGAGCTCCTCCAGCGAGACCCCGAGCAGGTTGCGCAGACCGCATGATCTCTCGCAGCCGCTCGACCTCCTCCGCGCTGTAGAGCCGGTGGCCGCCATGGTTTCGCCCCGGCAGCCCGGCAGCAAGCCGATCTCCTCGTAGTAGCGGATCGTGCGCGGTGTCGTCCCGACGAGACGCGCGACGTCGCCGATCCGCAGCGCGCGCGCCGGCGCGGGCCTGTCCGGCTTTCGCTCCCGTGTGCTCACGCGCGCGCTCCGACCGAGGGGGCGAGCTCAGCCGCGTCGACCTCGCGGCCGATCGCATGCTCAGGCTCAACCGCTGCCTTCGGTGCCGCGTGCGCGGGTCGTAGCAGGCAAACGAGCGCGCCCACGAGTGAGGTGGCCGCGAGCGTCCACAGCGCGACGTGCATATTGTGGATGAAGGGGTCCAGTCGCTGCACCGAGAGGCCCTTCGCGAGGCCCGAGAAGATCGCGAAGATCGTCGCGCGCGGAACGGCGGAGGTGACGATCGCGAGCACGAACGCGATTGACATCACCGCGCCGGTGTTCTGAAGCAGCGTGCGCGTACCGGCCGCGATGCCGCGCCGCTGCGCCGGCACGGCGCCCATCATCGCCGCCGTGTTGGGGCTGTTGAACATGCCCGACCCGACCCCCACGAGCGCGAGCCAAAGCGCGCTCTGCCAGTAGGGGGTAGCGACCGCGAGCGTCGTCATGCCGGCGAGCCCGCCCGCGGTCACGAGCATGCCGAGCGCGGCGAGGCCGCGCGAGCCGTGACGGTCCGCGTAGGCGCCGGCGAGTGGCGAGGAGATGAGCATCCCGAGCGCCAGCGGAATCAGCTTGATGCCCGCCGTGATCGGCGAGTCGCCCTGCGGCCCTTGGAAGTAGAACACGAACAGGAACATCAGCGCGAAGCGCGCGAGCCCGTTTATGAAGGCGGCTGCCGCCGCGGCGCCGAAGAGGCGGCTTTGGAAGATCGAGAGGTCGAGCATCGGCGCGCGCGAGCGCTGCTCGACCACGACGAACGCGGGGAGAAGGATCGCGGCGACGTAACGAGGCTCGCGATCACGAGCGGCTCGTTCCAGCCATAGAGGCCGCCGCGCGAGACTCCGAGCACGAGGCCCGTGAGGCCGACGACGAACACCGTCGTGCCGAGCACGTCATAGCCGCGCCGCGTGTCGGGCTTCGCGAGCTCGCGCAGGATCAGGGCGCCCCACGCGGCGCCTGCGAGCGCGAGCGGGACGTTGAACCAGAACACCCATTGCCATGAGATCTCGACGAGGGCGCCGCCGAGCACGGGCCCGAGCACGAGACCCGATCGCGGCAACCATCGTGTTCGCGCCCATCGCCAGCCCGAGCTGCTCGCGCGGAAACGCGTCGGTCACGAGCGCGGCGGCGTTCGCGAAGAGGAAGGCCGAGCCGATGCCCTGAAGGACGCGCCACACGATCAGCTCCGTGCCGTTGCTCGCGAAGCCCGCACCGAGCGACGCGAGCGCGAACACGACGAAGCCGCCCGACGTAGGCGCGCTTGCGGCCGAAGAGGTCCGATAGGCGCCCGGCGCTCAGCACGAGCACGGTCGCAGAGATGAGGTACGCGAGGATCACCCACACGAGCGCGAGCAGGCTTGTGTGCAGCGAGCGCTCGAGGTCGGGCAGCGCGATGATGAGTGTGCCCGAGTTCGTCGCCGCGAGCAGCATGCCGACGCTGGTGCAGGAGAGCGCCCACCACTTGTAGCTGCCGCGCCGCTGCCCAAGCAGACCGGCGCTCGCCGCGCCCTGGGTGCCTGCTGCGGCGGGGATCGAATCGCGAATGGCCGTCGCAGTGGCCGAATCTGGCCTCAGGGCGGCAGCGGAGGGCGGGAGAGAGGTCAAAGTCGCGATCGAGAAAACCTTACGTGAACGTAAGGATCAATGTAGCAGCCGCGGGGCGCAGCGAGGGCTGCTAGAACTGGATCCGATGAGCGACGAAACAGAAAACATCACCAAGTCCGAGGAGCAGTGGCGGAGCGAGCTCACGCCGGAGCAGTACGACGTACTTCGGCGCGCCGGCACGGAGCCGCCGTTCACCGGCGCCTACACCTACAACAAAGCGACCGGCGGCTACCGCTGTGCCGGCTGCGGCGCGGAGCTCTTCAGCTCCGACGCGAAGTTCGACTCGGGGACCGGGTGGCCGAGCTTCACCGAGCCCGCGATCGCGGAGGCGGTCGAGTTGCGTCCGGACAACAGCCTTTTCATGCGGCGCACCGAGGTCATCTGTCGGCGCTGCGGCGGTCATCTCGGGCACGTGTTCGACGATGGACCAGGGCCCGGTGGACAGCGCTTCTGCATCAACTCCGCGGCGCTCGACTTCCAGGAGACCGCGCAGGAGGGCGTGAGTACCGCGGCGGGTACGGACGGCGAATCGGCGCAGTCGTAGCCGCGCAGCGCGCCGCGTAGACTCGGCGCCGTGATCATGATGGACCGGCAGCGGCGGCTCAACGAGCCGCTGCGATGGACGCTAGCGGGCAGGCTCGCCGTCGCCGGCGTGGCCGCCACGTTTGTCCTTGCCGCGATCGGGATCGGCATATACGCGGCTGCGGGCGGATTCCATCAGCAAGCGGGCGCGCATTGCATCGAGGTGACCTTCGCGAGCACCACCGGCGCCGCGAGCCTGCACGGGTGCGGAGCGCAGGCGCGCGCGATGTGTGCCTCCGGGCAGGCGCCGGCCGGCATTGCGGACTCGCTGCAAAAGGCCTGCAATCGCGCTGGATACGCCTACGGAGGGCGCTTGCGAGCGCCGTAGCAAGGCTCAGACGGGAGAGGGGTCCCGCCCGTCTATCCAGATGTCCAAAGCGGAGGTCGAACTCTTGGCCATCGTGTCCCTACCGAACGCGGGAGCGCACCGGTTTCATGGTGGCCGTTGCAGGTCGTGCGCCGCCGCTCGGTTGTGCACGCGCGCAGTCCGTACATCCACCGCTGAAGACGGAGGCACATGCCAAGCATCCTTGCCACTACCAATACATGGATCCCATATGCGAACTGGCTGAACCCGGGAGACAACGCCTGGCAGCTCACGGCGGCGACGCTCGTCGGGCTTGATGAGCGTCCCCGGCCTCGCCGTCCTCTATGGCGGCGTGATGCAGAAGCGCTGGTCGGTCAACTCCATGACGATGATGTTCATCGGCTTCTGTATGACGCTGATCGTGTGGGTCCTGTTCGCCTACGAAATGGGCTTCGGCCATGCGGTCGCGCATGGCGGCTCAGGGGTCTTCGGCGCGCATGGTTTCCTCGGCACGTTCCTCGGTGAACCGGTCAGCATCCTCGGACGCCACGGCGAGCAATACCAGGCGGAAATCCAGTCGATCAAGACTGGGCCTCCGTTCCACTTCCCGACCTCGACGCTCGCCTACTTCCAGTTCGTGTTCGCTGCGATCACGCCGATCCTCGCACTCGGCTCGGTGCTTGGCCGCGTCAACTGGAAGGCGTGGACTGTCTACGTCGCGGCTTGGATCCCGCTCGTCTACTCGGTGAACGCGTTCCTCCTCTGGGGCGGCGGCTACTGGGCGGCGCACGGGGCGATGGACTTCTCCGGCGGCTACGTGATCCACCTCTCCGCTGGCGTCTCCGGCTTCGTGTTCGCGTGGGTCCTCGGACCGCGCTCTGCATCGCGATCGCGAGGTCGACGCGCCGAACAACCTCCTGATGGTGGCGACCGGCGCGGGTCTGCTGTGGCTCGGCTGGAACGGCTTCAACGGCGGCGATCCCTACTACGCGGGCCAGGCCGCCGCGACAGCGGTGCTGAACACCAACCTCGCGACCGCGGTCGCGCTGATGGTGTGGATCGCATGGGACGTCATCTTCCGCGACAAGCCGTCGATGATCGGCTGGGTCAACGGCATGATCACGGGCCTTGTGGCGATCACGCCCTGTGCGCGGGTTCATCAACGGCTACGGCGCGATCGTCGTCGGGGCGCTCGGAGCCACGATCGTATGGTTCTCGATCCGCTTCCTCAGCCGCGTGCGGCCCTTCAGGGCTGTCGACGACACGCTCGGCGTGATCTATACGCACGGCATCGCGGGATTGGCCGGCGGCATCATGCTCGGCGTTCTTAGCCGACCCGGGGATCATCGAGTACTTCAGCATTCCCGTCGGGGTCGGCCTTACCGGGGTCAAGAGCGTCTTCTACGGCGGAAGCTGGACGCTGCTTACGCTGGCAGGTCGAGGCCGGCGCGTGGGTGATCGCCTACACCGCGGTGATGACGTTCCTGATCCTCAAGGTGATCGGCCTGTCATCCCCTTGCGCGTGTACGACGAAGAGCTCGAGATCGGCGATCACGCGATCCACGGTCACGAGGTCTATCCCGCGGATGTCCCGACGCTGGGCGGACCGCACTCGCCGGGCTGGATTCCGGTGCCGCCGCGGGCGCCGAGACGATGGCGGCGCCCCCCGAGGGGTTCGCGTCAGGACCCGGCGGGCCCGCGACGGCGGGCGCGACGTAGCTCTTCTCCCTCCCTCCTCAGAGCGAAGGCCGGCGGCCGGGGTAATTCCCGGCCGCCGGGCTTTTCGCTAGAGCGCGCCGTGGCAGAGGCTCTTACTTTCGGACCAGAGAGTCCATGTGCCAAGCGGCCCTTCCGGCTTGGACGGGGCGCGGATAGCTAGCTCCGTATATGCCCGCTGCGACCCGCAGTGGCCAAGCGCTTGGGCGCGGAGCTCAACGAGCACCGGGGGGTAGTAGCCCCCGTGGGGCATGAAGATGTTGCCGAGGCCGTAGCCGATTGCGGTTGAGCCAGCCCAGCTCGTCCACTGGATTTCTCTGACCAGCCCGCTGGGGTCGCCACCGTTGAAGATCTTCACCGGTCGAGCTGTGCCCCAGCCCTTGCCGTCAGGCGCCGCGAACGACGAAGAACCAAGACCACGCCGCCGGTCGCGCTGGCCTCGACGGACCCCACGACGGCGCCCGCGAGAACGGCGCCCACCATCAAACCGACTCCGTCCGAGACTCCGGCGATGCGTCATTGGATCCCCGAGCGTGCGTTGACCTTGGCGGCCGTGCCGCCAGTGGCCGCGCGCATCGCAGCGCTCAGCCGTCGCCGGCCACGGCGAGGCCCACAGGACACTCACGCCGGTGCCGCCGAGGCCGCAGTAGCCGTTGGGGTTCTTCGCGAGGTACTGCTGGTGGTAGTCCTCGGCGTAGTAGAACGTGCCCGTCGGCCCTTCCGCGGGGGCGAGCTCGGTCGTGATCTCGCCGTAGCCGGCGCCGAGAGCTGCTGCTGGTAGGCGCGCAACGACGCCTCCGCCGCGTCGCGCTGGGCCTCCCCGCGCCAGAGAATCAGCGAGCGGTACTGGGTGCCGACGTCGTTTCCCTGGCGGCTCCCCTGGGTCGGGTCGTGGCCCTCCCAGAAGATGCGCAGCAGCTCCTCGTAGGAGGTCCGGACGGGAGCGCCTCGGCGCCGCTCGCTCGCGGCAGCGGTTTGCGGCGGTCGTCTTCGGCCAGAAGGCGACGAGCACCACCTCGGCGTGCCCGGTTAGGCCCGAGCACACCTCCTCGTAGGTTGGGTTCGGCGTATACCCGCCGGCGTAGCCGACGGCGGTCGTGTAGACGCCAGGCGCCTCCCAGAAGAGCCGCTCTGCGCCCCAGAAGCAGCCCATGCCGAAGATCGCCGTCTCCGACGCCCTCGGGAAACGGCGGCTGCAGGGGCGTGCCGAGGACCTCGTGGCGCGCGCGGCACCGCGTATCGCCCGATCGCGACCCGGCAGCGCTGACTCGGCATCGATCATCGCTGTCTTGCGCTTGGCGCCGAAGAGCACGGTTTAGGTTAGCCGCCGCCGGCGCAACGCAGTCGCCGCGGCTAATGCCGAATGATGCCAGCGGCGCGACTTTCGCGGCGCCGGCGCTGTTGCAGGGGGCGTTCTCCGTCCTTCAGCGCCGGCCCCACGCGGGCCCGCTCCAAGACAAGGAGGTTACGAATGCCGTTTCACCGCCGAATGTTGATCGTCCCCGCGGCGTGCTGCGCGACGGCCGCGTCGGTTCCGGTCGTGGCGCTCGCGCATGACGATCACGGCCACGGCCGATGGCCACCGATACTCCAACCAAGCGCAGCAGCTCTGCGCAGCTGCCGGTGTCCCGCTTTCGGGCCACAAGCACGGCCGCTTCCATCTCATTTCGTCACGGCGCTGGGTCGCCTCAGCGGCCTCACGGAAGCCCAGCTCGCACAGCTCAAGGCGCCTGCGAAAAGCTCGCTGAGCGCGAACGCGACCGCGCGCAAGGCGGACGCTGCTGCCGCGCATGCGCTGCTCGAAGCCGCCCGCGCCGCGCGCAAGAGCTCGACGCGGTATGCCCGCCGCATCATCACATTTCGAGCTGGCACGACCGGTGCGACCGGCCCGACGGGCGCCTCTGGGCCGACGGGGCCGACCGAAGTAAGCACGGCGTGCAAGGAAGCGCGCAAGAGCTACCACGCCACCCTCAAGGAAGCGAAGAAGGCCTACCGCAACGGCGATCTCGGCGGCAAACGGCGCTTTCGCCGCGGCGCCGCGGAATTCGAAGCCGCCGTGAAACCGATCCTCGAATCGCTCGAATCGCCAGGCCGCGGGCGCGGACACCGCCACCATCACCATCACGGGTTTGGCCCGACCGGCCCGACGGGTCCCGACCGGACGGCGGGGCCGACCGGCTCGAGCGGCCCCACCGGCCCGAGCGGCCCGAGCGGGCCGACCGGGCCGACCGGGAGCACGGGCGGAGGAGCCACTGGCAGCACTGAGAACCGCCTGATGATGATTCGGCGCGCGGGCACGCCTCGTGCGCCCCGCGTCGCCGCCGCAAGTCGGTTCTCGCCGGACCCGCCGAGTAATATCGCGCCGCCGCATGCGGTTCGTATGCCGCATGATCTCCAGGACACAGGAAGGTACGACGCGCGCAAGCGATGACTGAGGCGTCCGGCATCGGGCCGCGAGGCGTACAATGAGCGACCGTGCAGAGTCGACTCCGGCCGCCGTCCCGATCGCACGTGGGCGCCGGCTCTCACGTCGGCGCAACAGGAGGCCGAGAGCAGACCGAGGGTGGGCCTGGTGATGGGCGCCGGCGGCGTGCTCGGCGGCGCTTGGCTGACCGGCGCGCTACAAGCGATCACGAGCGAGACCGGCTGGGACCCGGGTAGCGCCCGACAGTCATCGTCGGCACGTCCTCCGGCGCGATGGTGGGGCGATGATCGCGTGTGGCGTGCCGCCGTGGTTCATGGTCGCGCACTCCGCGGGCGAGAGCTTCCCGGGCCTGCGCGACGCAACGGCGAGCTTGCCGACAGCGCAGACCGCGCCGCGGGTGCCATCTACCGTCTCCATCGCGGGCTTCCCCAGCTCGGCCCCGGGTCGTGGCGGCTTGCGCTCTCTTCGGTCGCACGGCCGTACCGCTACTCGCCCGGTGCGATGCTCGCGGGCTGGGTGCCGCTCGGGCCCGATCTCCACGGAGCCACTGAAGGAAGTGGTGCGGCGCATGTGCAGCGATGGCTGGGCCCCGCACCCGGGCTTCTGGGCGATCGCGGTCGACTACCGGACCGGCACGCGCGTCGCGCTCGGCAGCGCGCAGAGCGCCGCGCGTCGATTGCCGGACGCAGTCGCCGCATCGTGCGCGGTGCCGGGTTCTTCCGCGCAGTCGAGATTGACGGCCGCCGCTACGTCGACGGCGGCGTGCACTCGGCATCGAACGTCGATCTGCTCGCGGATGAGAGCTCGACCTGGTTGTCGTCCTCAACCCGCTCTCCTCGACGACAGGGAGCGTGCCGCGATCGCTTGGGGCGGGCCTCGCCTACGCGATGCGCCGGCAGGCGGGACGCCGGCTGCGCAGCTGAGGTCCGCCGCCTGCAGGAAAGCCGGCACGGAGGTGCTCGTGATCCAGCCGACGGCGCGACGACCTCGATGCGATGGGCACGAACCTGATGAGCCGAGGCCGCCGCAACGAGGTCATCGCGACGGCGGTCGAGACGATCACCGAGCGGCTGCGCTAAACCGCGCCGGAGCGACGCCTGTCGCTGCTGCCGCAGGGAGTCACCAGAGCTCCTGCGCCGCCCGCGCGGCGCCGGCGAGCCGCTGGCCCGACTTCCGCGAGCTCGCCGGCTCGCTGGCGCGAGGCAGCCCGCGGTTGCGGCCGCGCGAAGCGCGCCCGTCCCAGCGTCACATACGGCCTGAGCGCATTGCTGGGCGTCGTTCCGGCGACGCCCAGTGGCAAGGGCCGCGGCGCCGGAGCGCTCAGTCGCTGAGGACGAACGCGTTCAGCCAGGTGATCGGCCGCTTGCGCGGCTGACGAAAGCGCTCTTCAGCGTGAGCGCGATGCGCTTGCCGGTCGTCACGAGCCGGCGTCCCGGCTCGTCAGACGCAGTGTCACGGTCTTCGTGCCCGCGCGCGTGAAGGAGACGCTGCCCGTGCGAGCAGCATGCGGCTTCGAGTACGTGCCGTGCGCGTGTACGCCTTGGTGCCTCGTACCAAGCGAGTTCGAGCTTGCCGGCCGCGGGCGCGGCGAACGAGAAAGCGTAGAGCCAACGCTTGCGAAGCGACGAGATGCCGCGCGCCACGCGCCGCGCGCGTCAGCTGCGTGCGCAGGTCGGCGAGGATCTGCGCCGTGCTCGGCGAGGCGTGCACGGCTCGGAGCGCCTTGCGGTCGGCGGGAACGTCGCGACGGGCCTCGTTTCGACATGGGCCGCGGGAGCTCGGGATGGCGACCGCGTCGCAGCTTTCGACTTCCGTCGTCGCCTTCGCTGTTGGTCGCGGTCACGTCGCACGAGAGCAGGTGGCCCTCGTCGGCCAGCCCCACCATGTAGGCGCTCCGGCCGTCGACACGATGGTCGTGCCGTCGCGCACCCATTTGTAGGTGAACGTCGGCGGCGGCTGACCGTTCCAGATCCCGCGGTCGCAGTCAGCTGCTGGCCCACCGTCGGCTGCCGGACACCTGTGGCGGTTCGACGTCGGTTGGCTTGATGCCGGGGACGTGCATCGGCGTTGCTCGTCGGCCGACTGCGTGCCTTCGCGGTTGGTCGCCGTCACCTCGCACGAGATGAGCAGCCCGCGGTCGGCGGGCACCACGGAGTAGTGCTCGTGTTCGCGCCCGGGATATCGACGCCGTTCAGAATCCATTGGAAGCTGTAGGTCGGCGCAGGCGCACCGTTCCACGTCCCGGGGCGCAGCTCAGCGTGTTCCCGACCGTTCGCCGTCCCGAGCACTTCTGGCGCAGACGATGCTCGCCGGCCCGCCACCGGGATTTCGAGATCGTTGCTGCTCGCCGCTTCCGCGCTGCCCGCGCTGTTGCTCGCGGTGACCTCGCACGAGATCGCTGCGCCACGGTCTTCGCTCGTCGACGGTGTAACTGCCCGCCGTCGCCGAGGCGATGTCGCTACCGTCGCGCAGCCACTGGTACGCGAAGGCCGGCGGCGGTGAGCCGGTCCAGGTGCCATGCAGGCATGTCAGCGTTTCGCCGACGGCGGGTCGGCCCGAGACCTCGGGCGCTTCGTGGTTTCGGGTGCGCGGCCGGGGACTTCGAGCGACTTGGCGCTGCTTTCGGCCGACGCGGCCCCTTCGCTGTTGACCGCGGTCACTCGGCACGAGAGCGTGTGCCCTTGGTCAGCTTCCACGACCACATACGTGCTGCGCACGTGGCGTTCGCAATTGGCGTTCGTCGCGCAGCCACGGTAGCTGAGCGTCGGCGTAGGAGCTCCCGGCCACTGCCGGGCGAGCACGTGAGCTGGGTCCGAGCGAGCGCCTTGCCGGAGACGCTCGGCGCGAGCTTGTTTTCGGGCGCGGTGCCGCCGGCGGCGTGCCGGCACGACGACTTCCGGCGCTCGCGCGCGACGTAGCCCTTCACTGTTTGTCGCGGTCACTTCGCAGGAGGCGAGTGCACCGCGGTCTTCGCTGCGAGCCGTGTATGTCGCCGACGTCGCCGCAGCCGATCGCTTCTTCCTGCGGCGTTCCGCTGTCGCGCACCCATACGTATGCGTAGGTGGGCGTGGGCACGCCGCTCCACGTTCCGGGTTCGCACGTCAATGCGTCGCCGACCGTCGGCGTGCCCGACATCGCGGCGCGAGGGTGTTTTCCGGTTTGCTGCCTCGAACTCTGACGCTATTGGCGCTGCTCGCTTCGCGCTCCCGACGCTGTTCGTCGCGATCACGTTGCAGGAGAGCGAGTGAAGCTCGTCGCCGAGGCCGGACGGTGTAGGTGCTCGCCGATGTCGGGCCGATCACGGCCTCGTCTCGGCAGTCCGCGGTCGCGCACCCAATAGGTAGGCGAACGTGGGCGCCGGCGCTCCGTTCCATGTGCCGGGCGAGCAGGTGAGCGATTCGCCGAAGGCCGCAGGGTTCGATCCCCAGCACTTGCGGCGGCGTGCGCTCTTCGGGCTTCGTGCCGGGGACGCGCACGGTGCTCGTGAGTCGCTGACGCGCTGCCCGGCGACGTTCGTCGCTGTCACCCTGCAGGTGAGCGAATGGCCCTCATCTTCGGCTCGGACCTTGTAGGTGCTCGTGGTCGATTCGAGCACCGTCTTCGCTGCCACCCACGTCGCGCACCCATTGGTAGGTGAAGGCGGGCGGAGGCGTTCCGCCCCACGTTGCCCGTCGAGCAGTTGAGCGTTTCGCCGAGCGCGGTGCCTTGCCGGACACTTCTGGCGATCGTCTTCTCGGCGGGCGGGCTCCGGTGCCGCCCGGGATCGCGACGCTGTTGGCGCTCTCCGCTTCGGCGCTCCCTTCTGGAGCTCACTGCGGTGACGACGCACCACAGCGAATGTCCCTCGTCGGCGCTCGTGACGATGTACGTGCAGCCCGTTGCCGACGGGAACTCGCGTCGCGCATCCACTGGTAGCTGAATTTCGGTGACCGTGCCGGTCCAGCTCCCGGCGCCGCAGACGAGCCGTTCCCCGAGAAGCGGCAGCCCGACGACTTCGGGCGCAAGGTTGTTCGACGGGCTTCTGCGCAGCGGCGCTGCCCGACGCAGGCCCGACGCTCGCACAGCGCAGGCGACGCATGCCGCCGAGCACAGCAGCGCGCTACCAGCACGCGCGGCGAGACGCCGCGCAGATATCTGCTCGCGTTGACATCTTGCACTGAGCACAGCACCGCACGGTTACCCTTTCGACCAACTGCCGTCAAGCGCTGCACACCGTCGCCCGCTTTCGAGTAGCGCACTGTAGCGCAGCGTTGCTCGCTCAACCGCCTAAGCAGATTTGGATCGGACGATGGGTGGAACGTGACTTCAACACGCGCATTGATCGATGCCGGACGTCTTGCGACGATGCGGCCCGTGGCGGCATGTCTGCCTTGCTCGCGTGCTGCCGGCTGCCGGTGCAGTCGCCGTGCCGTCGCGGCCTCCGCACGCGCGCGACCTCGGCCGGCGCGGTGCGCCGAGCTCTCGAACCTGAAGACGCTCTCACGCTGGGCCTACCCGCAGGCGGCAGCTCGTCGCTCACCGAGACCCTCCGCCGATTCGCGCGCAGTCGGCCGCCTGCGCTTTCTGACGATCCGACGGCCAGGCGGAGGTTTATGTCGCACTGCGCTCATACACGACTCGGCACCGCGGGTGGATTCTCGTGCCGCATACCGGGCCGCCCGAACGGGCGCGAGGGGTGGGTGCCGGCGAGTGCGCTCGGCGAAATGCACGTGACCACGCGAGTTTTTGCGCGTCAGCAGCGAGCGGCTGCGCGCGACGCTCTACCGCGACGGGCGCGCGATCTGGAGCGCGCCAGTGGGCATGGGACGGCCCGACGACCCCACGCCTCGCGGCCACTTCTACGTGACCGAGAAGCTGACCGCGATCGGAGGACCTTCTACGGCCCGTATGCGTTCGGGACGAGTGCGTATGCGCCGACGCTCAGCGAGTGGCCCGGCGGCGGGATCGTCGGTATCCACGGAACGGACGAACCGCAGCTCATTCCGGGGCGGCCTTCGCATGGGTGCATCCGGCTGCGTAATGCCGACATCGAGCGGCTCTGGCCACTGCTACAGGTCGGAACGCCGATCGAAATCGTCTGAGCGCGGCGCGCCGCTCAGCCGGTGAACTTCGGCGCGACACGCGCTGAGCGTGCGTGCACGAAGACGCTCGAGAGTGCGGGCGATGGCGCAATTGTGGTTGACCGCGAGCGCCTTGATCGGAAACCTTGTGGGCGCCGTAGGAGAGCTTGCGCGGGTCGATCTTGACGTTGAACTGGCCGCGCTTGGCTTGCGACTGCTTGAGTGTGCCGAGCTTACGGCCGTCGAGGTAGTACGTGATCTGCGCGAGCCCGCGCGAGGCGAGCTGAAGCGTGAACGGCCCGCGCTTGGGCCCGGAGGCGCCGTGAACGGCGCGCTTCGAGGCAACGCACTGGGCGAGGTTTGCCCGCGTTTCGGGGCCGGCGTGCTCGCCGCCGGGCCCGTTGTCGGAGGGCGTTCCGACCGGCCGGCGTGCTGCGATTCGAGCGGCGTCACGATCGCTTCGACCACGACCTGATTTGACGTGTGCGTGATCGGCGGCGCTCGTCGGTGCGCGTGGCGGTGACCGTCGCTTCGTTGACGTAGCGGCCCGCGACGGTGATGAGGTGGTGGCACGTGTATGTCGAGCTGGCTGCCCGGGCGCGAGCGGGCTGAGCCCGGGCCGCCGGCAAGCGTGCCCGGGTCGCAATGCGCATCCTCGAGTTCGCTGAACGTCTCGGAGACGTCGGAGGTGTTCGTGACGATGATCTCGTAGTCGACGGTTTGGCCGACCGCCGCGCGTCAGCGGCGACGGCGGTAAAGCCGCCGCCGCCGCCCGCGATCTGCTGGCGCTTTTCGATCGTGAAAGTCGGTTCTCCAGTCGGCTGTGGCGGGAGCGTCGTGAAGTTCGTCGTGAACGTCGTGAACGGCTTCGATTCGAGGTCGGCTTCGATCAACGAGGGACCTTCGGCGCACGATGAGTCGCCGATCGCGAGCACGAACGCGTTGCCGTTGTTGTCGAGTTCGACGCCTTCGACTTCGCCGACGTCCTCCTGCGGTCTGTCTGTCCATGCGCACCCAGAAGAGGTGCGGGGCCATGCGGCAGCGATCGAAGAGCTCTTCGGAGGCGATGTGGACCTTCTTCTCGGATCCGCCCTTGAACTCGGTCTGGATGATCGTCGCCACGCCGCTCGACTCGTCGTCCTCGACCTGCGTAGCCGGCATCGCGAATACACCGGGGGTGGTGTCGTCCGGCGGCAGCACGGTGAACGACGTTGTGAAGGTTTCGAACGGCTCTTCTTCCATGTGGGCGCTAACGAGGCTTTCGCCTGCCGCGACAGCCGGGGCCGGCGATCAGCGCAACCGTCGCGTTGCCGTCGGCATCCACTTCCGATGGTGACCCCACGCCCCGTTTCCACGCGGAACGGGTTCGGGACATACCACGTCAGATCACTTTTGCAGCGACTGTAGAGCTGGCTGGCCGTGAGTCTTGATCTTCGATCCAGTCCCATACACGGTCGGGTTGCACTCGACTTCGACGACGTCTGCGACTGTTGCTGCGGTAGCGAACTCTCCCTGCGCGACGAACGAGGGCAGCGAGTGCACAACGCACGTGGCAGGCGCAGGTTCGGCGGCCGAAGCCCGACCGGCGCATGGCGCGAGCGCGGCGAGTACGCCAAGCGCGAGGGCCGAGCAGGCGCAGAGGACCCCGGAGGGCGCGGCCCTTCCGGGATCCTCTTACGCACATCACTTCAAATGCCCTCTCGTTACTAGACGGTCGGCCTGGGTTCTTCGACCGTGAAGTCCGTCGTGAACGTCGTGAACGGCTTCGATTCGAGGTCGGCTTCGATCAACGAGGGGCCTTCGGCGCACGATGAGGCACCGAGTGCGACCACGAAGCCGTTGCCGTTGTTGTCGAGTTCGACTCCTTCGACTTCGCTGACGCCCAGCGCGACCGCTCTGTTCTCGCGGATCCAGACCAGGTGCGGGGTGACGCGGCAGCGAGCGAAGAGCTCTTCGGAGGCGATGTGGACCTTCTTCTCGGATCCATCCTTGAACTCGGTCTCGATGATCGTCGCCACGGAGCTCGACTCGGCGTCCTCGACCTGAGCCGCGGGCATCGCGTAGACACCTGGGGTGGTGTCATCCGGCGGCAGCACGGTGAATGAGGTCGTGAACGTTTCGAACGGTTCTTCTTCCATGTGGGCGCTGACGAGGCTTTCGCCCGCCGCGCACCCGGGGCCGGCGATCAACGCAGCCGTCGCGTTGCCGTCGGCGTCGAGTTCCAGGGTAATCCCCCGGCCGGCTACCTCGTGGAGGGGTTCGGGTCATACCACGTCACATCGTCCTGGCAGCGGCCGTAGAGCTGACTCGCCGTGAGCCTGATCTTCGACCGGGTTCCGTACACGGTCGGGTCGCACTCGACTTCGACCACGTCTGCGACTGTTGCTGCGGTAGCGAACTCTCCCTGCGCAACGAACGAGGGCAGCGAGTGCACAACGCACGTGGCAGGCGGGGGTGGTGCTGCGAGAGCGGTGCCTTGCGCAAGCGCGCATCCGACCAGCAATGGCACGGTGCCGGCGAGGGCAAGAGCGCCGCTCCTTAGGTTGAGACTCCTCATTAATTGTGCCTCCTGGACACTTGATTGCGTTACACCCGCTGCTCCGCGAAAGATCCTCAGGCAGCAATTCATCCATCCGTGGATGGTCGGAAAGGAGAGCCGTCGCCGGCAGTAAACCCTCTCCGTGGGTTATGTGGCATTGGTGATTAACAGGGCTGCCGGAAAAGAGCAACATTTGCAGGAATTCTTGCGCGAGCAGGAGGTGGGAGAAACGAGTCGAAGGACGCCAGTTGCTTGCAATAGTTCTTGCGGGAATGGTCGTGAAGCCCCGAGTTTCCTGGCTCAGTCGGAGCGCAGACGGCTGCACAAAATGTTGCAGTCGCGCCGAAAGGTCACGTGGCGCTGCGACTCGTTTCTTATGCCGTTAGGTCAAAGGCGGCGAAAGTGGTCAACGCGCGCGCATGTGGAGGACTGAACTTGCAAGCCGTCAGGATGTGCAGTCGCTTTGACCGTCGCAGCAGGTCGCGGCCCGCGTTTGTGAGGCGCATCGTCATCGCACGCGTGCTCGGGGCGCGAAACGCGAGCTCGGCGGAGGCGACCAGGATCGGCGCGCTCGGTCTTGCTCGCACGCCCGGTGTGCGGCGGGTCATACTGCCAGGGATCTGGGCCGTACCGGCCTCTGGGGCCTTGAAGTTGATGCGAAAGC
Source organism: uncultured bacterium (assembly GCA_963768005.1). Lineage (GTDB taxonomy): Bacteria > Actinomycetota > Thermoleophilia > Solirubrobacterales > Solirubrobacteraceae > Palsa-744. The sequence goes on along the minus strand of CAVYGD010000002.1, from coordinate 54,603 downwards.
GCCAGTTCTTAAGAGCGTCGTCGATGTGCGCCGTGCGCCAGAGCCGCCCGAGTTGCTGGGCGATGAGCGTCTTGAGTTGCTTCGCCGAGAGGACTCCCGAGGCCGAGCGCTTCGCGGTCGAGGCCGCCTTGGCCGCGCGCGAGCCTTCTTCGGGGAAGCTGTAGGGCGGAAGGGTGGTGAAGGTCTGATCGGTCCCGACTGCGGTGCCGCCTTCGCCGACGGCGACGACGCGGAAGTGATAGGTGGTGCTCGCACGCAGGCCGAAGATGCGCGCGAAGACGGGCACAGCGCTCGTGTCCGCGGCAGGAAACGCGCCGATTTCCGACACGAATCCGCATTCGATGCTCGCGCCGTAAGCCGTCGTGGGGCCGTATTCGAAGTAGCATTCGCTCACCGGCCCCCCTTCGGGATCTACGGACGCGTACAGCGTTGCCGAGTTGCGGGTCATGAGCGACGCGGGTTCGGTCGCAACGGTCGGCGGGATCGGCTGCACCGCGAAGGTCGCAGGCGAGCTCGTCCCGCTAGGGTTGCCGAGGGAGCTCGGCTGCGTCGCGACGGCGGTATACGTGCCCCATTCGAGCGCGGGCTCGCCTTCGTCGACAACCATTCGCCGCGACTCGGCTTCCGCCGAAGCGGACGCCACGACGGGGCCTTCCGCGGCAGTTCCCTTGTAGATGTCGACGGTAACGGGCGTGTGATCGCTTGCGGTGCCGGAGAAGGAGGGGTACCTGTCGCTCGAAGGAGAAGGCGGCGCGCTGAGCGTCACGGTCGGGCGCGCCGTATCGACTTGTGAAGGTGACGGGAGCGCTCCGCCCGGAGGGGTTGCCGATCGCGCTTGGCTCGTCGCTACCGCGGTGAACGTGCCGTCGCCGAGCGCCGGCGAGGCGGCGTTCGAGGTCCAGCTGCCGGGCGCCTGGGTCGGCCGTCGCGGTCGCTACGAGCGGGCCGCCGGGCCGGCCCTTCGAAGATCTCGACGGTGACTGTCGTGCCTTCGCTCGCGCTCCCCGAAAACGACGGCGTCGTGTTGTTCGAGGCGACGGCGGCGAGTCGAGCGTGACCGTGGGCGGTTCGGTGTCGACGGCGAAGGTCACCGGGCGCTCCTGCCGGCGCGTTCCTGATCGAGCTCGTCTGCGTCGCTAGGCGGTGAATGTGTGCTTGCCCGGGGCAGACCGGATGAGATGACCGGAGGTCCAAGCCTGCACTCGTCCCTTGCGCGGTCACGGTCGCGACGATCGCGCCTTCAGCCTTCGTGCCTTCGAAGACCTCGACGGTTACCGTCGTGCTTCGCTCGCGCTGCCCGAAAACGACGGCGTCGTGTTGTTCGACGGCGTCGGCGGCGCTTCGAGCGTCACCGTGGGCGGGTGAGTATTGACTTCGAAGTCCACGAGGTTGCTGGTCCCGCCTTCGCTTGCCGATCGAGCTCGGTTGTGTCGCGACCGCGCTGTAGGTGCCGTCCGCGAGCGGGGGTTGACGTTCGCCGATCGTCCAGCGGCCACCGTGGCACGCACGCTTGCAGCGCGGCGACAGGGCTGTCCCTTGGCCCCGGAAGCGCCGCTATAGACGTTGACGGTCACGGGGTCGTGTCGCTTGCCGTGCCGGAGAACGAGGGCGTCGCGTCGTTCGAGCGCGAGGTCGGCCCTTCGAGCGTCACGGTGCGGGGATGGTATCGACGGTGAACGTGTATGGCGCGCTCTGACGCTGGCTGACCGCAGCCGTCGAACCCGGCTTGTTCGGCGATTGCGGTGTAAGTGCCGTCTTCGAGCGGTGCGTCGGCGGCGACGCTCCATCTCGCCGGAGATCGCCGAGGGCGACGGGGAAGAGTGTCATGACGGGCGTTCCCGCGGCCGTTTCACCGCTGTAGACCGCGACGTGAGCGGGTCAGTGACATCGTTGGTGCTGCCGCTGAACGTGGGCATGTGTCGTTCGTCATGGCGCCGTCGGGGAAGGGTTCGATGCACGTCGCGGCGGATGCCTCACGCCATAACATCGTGACGAGCGCGATGCGGCATGACGAGCGGGACCCGGAAAAAGCCTTGCGCCTCTGGTAGTCATGACATACGCGCGGATCCCAGGGGCCGGATGGCTGTCACATCTACCCTCGCGACACGAACACGTTCTCGCCCGCCTTTCGGCGATCGCGAGCAAGTCGTCGCTTGGGGCGTGCGGATGATATTGCGTTCCCGGGTGCGGAAACATGGCGGATGGCGTCCTGCAAGATCCCTCCCGTGTACGCGGATTCTGCAGGTCTTCGCCGCGACGGATGCGACGCGTCGGCGACTCGTTTTTGACGCGATCCATGCATCGCTTGTCGCTTCGGTTGGTTCTGGTATCTCGTCCTGCAACGATGCGAGGAGAGAGCCGATGACGAAAACGCCCCTGCGTCGGACACTGCATCGCGCTCGTGCTGACGCTGGCAGGCGCTGCGGTGGCGCTCGCCGCTGGGCCGTTTCGGGGTAAGACGTACACGGGAGGCGCGCCGTCGATGGGCGTCGACGGCCAGGGCCACAACAGTCGCACACACGCGAGCGGCAATATCACGCTGCATATCGCGAGCAGCGGTCGTTCGGTGAGCATTCACTTCTCTGGCGCCGCGCCGGTCCTCTACTGCGTCACCCAGCAGCAGATGCGCGTGCAGACGACCAAGCCGGCGTCGATTTCGCGCAGTGGGATTTTCAAAGCGAGTGTGAGCGAGCGGTTTGCAGCCGGCCCCGGCCCGCCGGCGATCGTGCAGGTGTGAGTGGACAGTTCTCCGGCAGCACCGTGAAGGGATCCATTCGCACGCAAGCCGCCGAATGCGGCGGCGTCGCGAGCTTCTCGGCGAGCGCGCACTAGACAGCGCGCTGCAGGTGCGGCGTGTCTCGAAGAAGCGGCTGAAGGGACTCGAACCCTCGACCTTCTGCATGGCAAGCAGACGCTCTAGCCAACTGAGCTACAGCCGCGTGGAGGCCGATTATAGGCGCGCGCGGGGGGCAGTGTGCGCGGCTCGGACAGCGATGTAACGACCGCCGTCGCCGCGGCTGAGCGCGCCCGGCGAGCTCGAGCTCCGTGAGCGCCGTGAGTGCCACCGCGGGTAAGACGCCCGCGTCACGATGGGCGCTCGGCCGTGTCCGCGCCCCCCGCTACAAGCTTCAGAACGCGCTCCTGTGAGCGCGCTCGGCTGCGGTGCGACCGCGCGCGGGGCGACGAGCAAGGCGGTCTGCTCGGAGCCCTCCGCCGACTGCGTGCGGGCGCCGTAGAGTCCGTCGAGCACGTCTCGGGCATCGCGCACCATCGGAGCGCCGGCCGCGATCAGCTCGTGCGTGCCGTGTGAAGCGGGGGAGGTGACGCGCCCGGGGACAGCGAGGACCCTGCGGCCGAGCTGCATGCGCGAAACGCGGAGCGCGAGGTCTGAGGGGGTCGCTTCGGCCTCGACGACGACGAGCGCGCACGCCAGCCCGGCAACGATGCGATTGCGCGCGATGTAGTTCCAGCGGCGCACACGAGCGTTCGTGGGCACCTCGGAGATCGCGCAGCCGTGCTCGAGGATGCTGCGTGAAGCATGCGCATGGAAGCGGGATATGGGGTTGCCGCGGGGCCGGGCATGACGGCGATCGGCGTGCCGTCTGCGCGGGCCGCACCGGCGAGGGCCGCGGAGTCGATGCCCGCGGTGAGGGGGCCGACAAGCGGGAGCCCGGCGCTCGCGAGTTCGCTTCCGAGCCGCCGTGCGACCTCGAGCCCGTAGTCGGTGGCCCTTCGCGTGCCGACGATCGGCGACAGCCGGGGTGCTTCCGAGCTCGCGCAGATGCCCGATCTCTCCGGCGACGTGCAGCAACGGAGGTGGCGCCCAGCTCTCCATGGACGCCGGACAAGCTCTCGCGAGACACGCGGATAGCGGGGATCATGCGCGCAGACCATGCGAGTACCGCGCTCGCAAGTTGCCCCTCTTGCCGCGCACTCTTCGAACGCTCCGTAGCGCTCCTCGAGCTCGTCGGCGCCGGTGATCCCGAGGGCGGCGAGCAGATCGTGCTCGGGTAGTGCGAGCAGCGCGACCAAGCCTTCGATGTCGAAGCGGCGAACGTCGAACCGCGTGCCGAGGCAGCTCAGCAGCCAGCTCCGGCGCCGGCAGCGCATGCAAGGCGCGCGCGTCATCACACTGCACGCGGCGCGCCCGAGGGCTCGGGCCGCAGCGCGAGCGCCACCGCGAGGTGCTCGGCACGTACGCGCTCGGAGCCGCCAAGGTCCGCGACCGTCCGCGCGACGCGCAGGGCGCGATGCGTGCCGCGGGCGCTGAGGAGGAGCCGCGCCTGCGCGGTGTCGAGCATCCGTTCGCCGGGCTCGTCGAGGCTTCACGTGCTCGCCGAGCGAGGCGATGTCGAGATGCGCGTTCGCTGGGGACGCCGACCGGGGGCGGCGGGCCAGCTGGCGCTCGCGAGCTGCGAGCACGGCCTCGCGGGCCGCCGCAGAGGTGGTCCGCTTGCGGGCGGGCGAGGGCGAAACGTCGAGGCTTACACGCGCCGGCGACTCCGAGCCGAGGCTGACGAGGATGTCGATGCGGTCGAGCAGCGGGCCACTCAACCTGCGCCTGTGGCGGGCGAGCTCCGCTTCACTGCAGCGGCAGCGCTCGATCGTGCCGGCGTACCCGCAGGGACAGGGGTTCGTCGCGGCGATCAGCATGAAGCGGGCCGGATAGACCGCCGCGTGTCCCGGCACGCACGATCGCGACGCGCCCGTCCTCGACAGGCTGCCTGAGCGCCTCGAGCGTGTGCCGCGAGAACTCGGAGAGCTCGTCGAGGAAGAGCACGCCGTTGTGAGCAAGCACGACCTCGCCGATGAAGCTGTGCCCGGTGCCGCCTACCAGGCCCGCCGTCGTCGCCGTGTGGTGGGGCGCGCGGAAGGGCCTTTGCGTAAGCAGCGGAGCAGCGGCCTCGAGCTTGCCGGCGATCCCGTGGATGCGCGTCACGTCGATCGCTTCCGCGCGTGTCAATGGCGGCAGGATCGAGGGCAGACGCTGCGCGAGCATCGTCTTTCCGGTGCCGGGCGCGCCGCTGAGGAGGACGTTGTGCGCGCCCGCGGCGGCGATCGTGAGTGCGTCCGACAGCGTGCTCCTGCCCGACGACGTCCGCGAGGTCCGGCTCGCCCGCTGTTCTGGCGGCGCATCGTGAGCGACGTCGGGGGCGCAGCGTCCGCCACGCCCGCCGCAGACGATGCGCGCGGCACTGAAGAGGCTGCCGGCGACGGCGACCGCGAGTCCGTCCACCAGCATTGCCTCGCGTGCGCGTCCCGGGCGCGACCACGAGCGCTTCCGCGCGCGCTTCGTCGCCCATTGGGCGACCGCGAGCGTGCCCTGACACGCACGTACCTCGCCGTCGAGCGCCGAGCTCGCCGAAGAGCACGTGCTCGTCGAGTCGTGCGTGAGGAGCTGGCCGCTCGCGGCGAGCACGGCGCACGCGAGCGCGAGATCGAGGCCCGCGCCGACCTTGCGTAGGTCGCTCGGGCGCGAGGTTCGCCGTTATCCGCCGCGCGGGAAACTCGTAACCGGAATTGAGGATCGCAGCGCGCACGCGGTCGCGCGCCTCACGCACGGCGGCGTCCGCGAGACCGACGATCGTGAAGCTGGGAAGCCCGGCGCGGATGTCGACCTCGACGGTGACACGGCGCGCGCGTCGAGCCCTTCGATCGTGAACGAGCGTGCCCGTGCAAGCATGCCGCCGACCGTAGGCGCCGCCTGGGACGAAACGCTCTCGTCGCACGGTCTTTAAAGAACGACCCGCCCCGAAGGGCGGGTCGTGGGACGTGGCCTTGGTCGCTCTGCGCCGGCCGGGGTGATCGAGCCGACCGTGCGTGTTTCGTGGCTACTCGCCGGCTGGGTGACGCTCGACGAAGCTACCGCCGTCGTCACCGGGTGAGTTGGACCACCGCGAACCGTGTTCCGCGAGCGCGACGGTGTCGTAACGCCGGCCGTTGACGACCATGTACGCGTGTTCTGCGTTCGCGTAGATCGTGATGTGCTTGCCGGGTCCCGATTCGCCGTAGTGCTCGAGTTCGCTCGAGTCCTCGGGCGAGTTGATGAGCCCGGCGCCGTGGAGCGCGTAGGAGACCGAGCCCGAGCAGTCGTAGCCGTCCGACTGGAATGAGCCGTGGCCGCCGCCGTACACGTACGGCCGCGTCGCGATTTCGTTCGCTGCGTCGACGACGCGGTCGACGGTGCCGGAGCCTTCATTGCCGCTCTCTGCTTTCGCCGCCGCTCTCGCCGCCGCCCTGGGTTGAGCCTTCGCTGGAAGGCGCGCTCGGAGCGGACTCCTGGGGAGCGGTCGCCGGGGAGCGGTCCCTGCGGGCAGCCTCCTCGGGGGCGGGTTGCGCGGGCGCTTCCTCGGCCTGCGTGCCGCCGTTGCCTTCCTCGCCTGTGCGAGTCGCCGACGGTCGCCATCTGCGCGACCGGTGCGCCTGCCGCCGACGAGCGCCTTCGCCCTGCGGCGCGCCGCCTTCTGGCCTTCGGCCGCGACCGCGGGGATGACCTTCGGCTGCGGGATCGCAGAGGGCGGCGGGTCGAGCGTCTGATCGCCGGCATGTGCAGCGCGTGCCATGTTTGCGGCCCGACGATCGCGTCGACGCGATGTTGCGGCTGGCCTGGAACGCCTTGATCGCTTCGTAGGTTTCGGGGCCGAATTCGCCGTCGACAGAGACGCCGAGCGCCGCCTGCACCATTTTCACTTCGTCGCTCAGCGATGGCTTCTTCGACGGCGCGTTGCTGCTCATCGCTGCGCTCGTCTTCGGACCGACGATGCCGTCGACTTCGAGCCCATGCGTCGCCTGATACTCGTACACGGCCGCTTCCGTTTCGGGACCGAAGTCGCCGTCGGTCTTGATGTGGAGCGCGGTCTGGAGCTTCTGCACCTGCGCGCCCGTGCTGCCCGTTTTCGAGCGTGATCACGTGTTCGGTCGTCGTCGGGGGCGGCGGCGAGGCGAGCGACGTGCTCTTGGCGGCGGTCGCTTCTCCGAGGCTCGAGGCGGGTCCGACGGTGAGCGCGGCGAGCGTCCCCAGCGAGAGCCGCTTTGCACGTGTACCTGTCGGCACGAAGTGAAGCTCCGCGGCACGGCGCCGGGCGCGTGAGCGCCCGAGCGAGAGCTCCCAGAGCTCCGCGTCGGCGAGATCGCGCTCGCGTACGAGCTGCGGTGTCTTGCGCGCCCTACGTCGCCGTGGCGCGGCTGTGGCACCCGGCCGCTCCGCGGAGAGCGATCGAACCGTGGGCAGGGATCGGCTGAGGCTTCTGGTCGCACCGCGCAGTCGCCCGCACGCCGGCGCGCACGGGAGCGGTTGAGCGAGGCCTCCCAAGCATCAGGGGCAGCTAGGTCACGTGGGAATCGTGACATGGCAAGGCACGTCCTTTCGGTGTTGCTGGGTCGCTCTAGGTGCCTACGGGGTTAGCTGACGGGCTCGCGCACTGCGCTACGCCACACTCGTGGCGATTCGCCCCCGAGGCCTGCCGCTGTCCGGTTGCCCGGCCCTGCCAGCGGCCATAACCACATTGGGTCCCCCGCTCTCCCATCCCAGAGGAAGGGAGATTCGGCTGGTTGGCGCGGGCACCGTATCAGTTACGTGCGCAATTTGTCTAGCGCTTGCAGGGATGCAACCGTTTTTGCCGACGGCTGACATCTGCCGGCGGCGGTGCAGGTCGGTGAGGTTACTCAACCCGCGTGCGTGGCTTCTTCGAGCGTCACGAGGGCGGCGCTGCTCGCCGGCATCTCGATCGCGAACGACCCCTTTTCATTGTGGAGCCGTGGCAGCGGGAGCTTTGGGCTTCCACGAGCCCGACGCACTGACTTCGCTGCCGCCGAGCTCGACATGCGTCGTGGACGTGGGGGAGGGCGCGATCAAACGCAGGATCGTGCCGGCCCCGAAGCGGGGCGCGACATGCAGGTGCACGAGGCGCGGCTTCGCGCTCGGCGCGTCGAAGTCGACGAGCACGACGCGCAAATGGCTCGGGGTGGATGCGCGCGCGGGGGAGAGGAACGCGCCGCGGCAGTGAGGGCGCCGTCGCCGCCCGCGACGCGCGTCGTGGTCGGCCTCGATTCGGGCACGGCGAGGCGAGCAGGAGCGCGTACCAGTCGGGGTTCGCGTGCAGCTCGCTCGCGGCGCCGGGAACGGAGGCCGAGGAGGCGAGCCGGGGGAGAAGACGAGCGGGCTGTATGCGCCCGCCTCGCTCACGAGATCGTGAAAGTTGAGGCCCGGCGATCCCGGAGCTCATCGCGCGCGCGATCCAGTCGATCGGCCCACAACGAGGACGCGAACGAGTTGCTCACGCCGGGCGCGCCGTGGCAGGAGATGCTTCCGGTCTCGTCGATTCGCAGCGGGGATCGAGCTCGCTCGCGCGATCGCGCCCAGGCGCGCGAGCATCGCGGCCTCTTGCGCCGCAGGCAATCGGGCTCAGCAGTTCGCTCGGCGCCGACTGCGATTCGCCGCAGCTGCTCAGAGGGTAGTAGTGGTCGCTGAGTAGCGCGGGATGGAGCGCGCTCGCGCTCGACACCCAGGGCAGCGGTGGGATGCCGCTCGACGCGTCGGGAGCGACGAGCGGCACGCCAGGGGCTGCGCGATCGATCGCGTCGCATAGGCGCGGAACTGCTGCGCGTACGCGGGGAAGCTCCAGCCGGCGCTGCGGAGCCCTTCGGACCGTAGCGGTCGGGCTCGTTGCCGATCGCGACGCCGATGAGACGTGCTGCGGAGTTGCGCGTGCGCGCTCGCCAGCCTCCTGCGCGGCGGCGCGCGGGTTGTAGTGGCCGAGGTTGACGGTCAGGAGGACGCTCCAATCGGTCTCGCGCGCGAGCGTGGCGAGACCCGCGAGCTCCTTGGGCGTCACGCCGACGCTCGCCCAGACGGCCGCGGGTGCCCTCCGGAGTCCACGCGACGCGCTGGTCGACGCTCACGCCGCCGAGCCGTATGACGCCGTGGCCTAGCGAGCGCAGGTACCCCGCGAGGTTGCCGCCGTGGGCGTAGCTCGCGAGCAGCGGCGTCGCGCTGGCCTCGAAGGAGAGCCCGAGGAAGTCCGCGCGGCACCGCCGGTCCCGCCGGCGGCATACGCACTCGCGATGGACCGGGTCGCCCGTGCGGTGGAGGGACGTGAGCGTCGCCTTCCGCGAGTCGCTCGCGCTTCGCGGAAGGAGACCTGGGGCGGCGAGACCCCGCGCCGAAAGCGCCCAGCGCCCACGCGACGAGTGCGCCGAGCGCGATCGCTCCGACGATCAGTGCGATCGTCAGCTTGCGACTTGCGGCGTGTCGCGAGGGCATCGGCCGGAGAGCCTAAAGCGCGAGCGGGCGCGCGGATGGTCACAATGGCGCCGCCGATGACGTCGCTCTTCGAGGCGATCTCTCGGTCGTGGGCGCTCCTGCTCGTCGCTCGCGTGCGCGTGCTCGCCGGGCGTGCGGCGCGGGCGGTAGTAACGAAGTCGCTGTGCGCGTCTCGCGGCGGCCGCAGGCCAGTGCCCCGGCGGTCTGCTCACGGCCGCGGGTGCGCGCGAGCTCGCGGCTTTCGCGGCGCTCCGGCCGCTGCCCCTACGTTTCGGCCGCGGCGATCGGGCAGCCCGGGCGAAGGCGTTTTTCGCCAGCCCGAGGCGATCGCCGTCGCTCCCTCGGGGAGCGTCTACGTCGGCGACCAGTTCAGCCACCTCGTGCAGGTCTTCTCGCCGACCGGCGCCTTCGTCGGCCAGTGGGGCTCCGCAGGCGCCGCGCGGGCGAGTTCGGAGCCGTTGGAGGGCTCGCGACCGACGCGCAGGGCAACGTCTACCTCGTCGACGCCACGAACGACCGCGTCGAGAAGTACACCGCGAGTGGTCGCTTCGTCAGCTCCTGGGGCAGCCGCGGCAGCGGCGTGGGGCGAGTTCGACTTCGGCGCCGGCGACGGTCCCGGACAAGCCGCCCGGCGGGGGCATCGCCGTCGGCGGCTCCTACGTATTCGTCGCGGATACGCGTAACGACCGTGTCGAGCGCTTCGGGCTCGACGGCACGGGCGCGCAAGTGATCGCGCGGCGCGGGCAGCGCGCCGGGCGAGGTGCGCCGGCCGCAGGGCCTCGCGGCCGCGCCCGCGGAAGCGCGAGCGGCGAAGAAGCGCTCTACGTGGCGGACAACGGCAACGACCGCGTGCAGGAGCTTGACGCCGGACGGCCGCTTCGTCGCGCAGGCGACGCGAATTTCCGACGCGACCCCGTCGACCTTCCAGAACCCCTACGACGTGGCGGTACACGGCGACTTCGTCTACGTCGTGGACGACAACCACGGGCGGATCGTGCGCTTCGACCGCTCGCTGCGGCTTCCTCGGCGCCTTCAGCGGCTCGGGCCCCTACCGGCTCACGCACTTCCTTCGCGCCGTCGCCACTTCGCAAGGCGGGCAACGTGTACGTCGCGGACTCGAGCGCCGACCGCATCGACGTGTACATGCACGAAGGCGCGCCGCTGCGCGGCGTGGGGGCAGCTCGGGCATCGCGCCGGGCCAGTTCGTCGCCCCGGTCGACGTCGCCGCGGGGCCAGGCGGGCGCCTGCTCGTCGCCGAGGCGTTCCGCGAAATCGTCCCGCTGTATCCCGCGCGCGCACGCCGCTCTCCTACCGCGCCGACATCGCCTACGGGTCGCCGTGGAGCAGCGGCGGCGGCGTCACCCTCGGCAGCCGCTTCTTCAGTCCCACGGGGCTCGCGTTCGCACCCGACGGGACGGTGTGGGTGAGCGATCGCAACAACGACGTGATTCGCCACCTCGACGCGAACGGCGACTTCATCACCGCGGTGGGCACGGGTGCGGGCGCCGGGCGCGCCCGGCGGAGCGGTGAACCTGAGCGAACCGCACGGCGTCGCGGTCGCGGCCGGCGGGCGAGGTGATCGTCGCCGACACCGGGGCGAGCCGCGTGCTCGAGCTCGCGAACAGACGGCCCTGCTCGCGCGCGGTCCGGGCGACGCCGTTTCGGTCGCCGCTCGCGGTCGCGGCGGGCGGCCCGGCAAGCGCATCTACGTGGCCGACACGGGCAACGCCAGCGTCGAGGAGCTCGACGCCGAGGGCGGCCGTCACGAGCTGGGGCGGCGCCGGCAGCGCGCCGGGGCGCTTCGAGAGACCCCGACGGGATCGCCGTCGACGCGGCGGACGATGTCTTCGTCGCCGACGGCGTGCTCGCGCGCATCCAGGAGTTCGCCGCGAACGGGCAGCTGCTCGCCGCGTGGGGGTCCGCGGGCACCGCGCTCGGCGCGCTCAGCGAACCGATCGGCATGAGCGTCGACTGCCACGGCGACCTGCTCGTCGCCGACGCCGGTAACAATCGCGTGCAGATCTTCACGGGCGCCGCCGCGCCCTCCGACGTGCGCACGCTGAGCAGCGCCCGCTGACGCGCCGCCGAGAGCGCGTGGAGAACCCGCCTAGACCGCCCGGCTAGCGAGGATTGCGGGCATCAAGGCGGGTCGACCGCTGCCGATAGACTCAACGTGGTGGCCCCTCCTGACGATAACCCTGCGAGCGTGCCGGGTGCAGCCGGCCAGCCGCCGGGGGCAGCACCCTCTGCCCCTGGCAGCGCCGGCAGCATTCCAGGCGCGTTCCCCAACGCCGGGGACTTCCGCACGCCGAATCCGCGCCCGCGCCGGCGCCGCAAGCCCCGCAGGCAGCAAGCGAGGGCGGTGGCCCCGCGTTGCCGCAGAGCACCCCGCAGCCGCCCGAGGGTGCTCCCGCAAGGCGCCCAAAGCGCACCGCAGGACCGCCCGTGAGCGCAGCCCCCGAGCGCACCGCAAGCGCCGACCCCGCTGCGACGACCCGCTGAGCGAGAACGACGTGGCCCCGTCCGCAGCCCGAGTCCACCGAGGAGAGCGAGCGCTGGGGCCGCGGCGGCGACCCCGAGCCCGCGCCGCCGGCCGAAGGTGGCCGGAGGAACGATCGGCGCCGAGCGGCGCAACGGCAGCCGGCTCGCGCGCCGAGCAGGCCCGCGTCGCGCTGGCGGCGCTCGCGGTGCTTCCGAAGGCTTCGACGCTCGTGTTCGACCGCGAGCTGAAGTACATCCTCGCCGCGGGACGGGCTCCCGGCCACCACGGACTGAAGCCCGAGGAACTCGAGGGCCAGTTCGCGGAGGAGGTGCTGGGACCGGATTGGTGGGAGATCTACGGACCGCTCTACCAGGCGGCGCTCGATGGAGACGCACGCTCGCTCGAGATTTGGTCGAACGACGGCACGCGCTGTTACCTCGTCGAGGTCGGCCCGCTGCACGACGCCGACCAGGACATCGGCGGGGTCGCGGTGTTCCGCGACATCACCAAGCGAAAGCGCGCCGACGAGGCCCGGCACGAGGCCGAAGAGCGCTTCGAGCTCGTCTTCGAGCAGGGGCCGATCGGGATGGCACTGCTCTCGCTCGAAGGGCGCTGGATGCGCGTCAACCAGGCGCTCGTCGAAATCACTGGCTACACCTCGGAGTCGCTCTCTTCGAAGTCGCTTCAGGAGCTCACGTATCCCGACGACCGCTCGAACGACATCGACGACCTGCGCGACCTCGTCGCAGGCGACCTCAGCGACTACCGCGTCGAGAAGCGCCTCTTCCACGCGCGCGGGCACATGATCTCAGTTGTCATGTGGGTCTCGCTCGTGCGCGACCGCGCGGGCAAGCCGCAGAACCTGATTGCGCAGATCCAGGACATCACCGAGCGCAAGCTGATGGAGCAACGCCTGCGGGGCCTCGCCGAGCACGACCCGCTCACGGGCCTCAGCAACCGCCGCCTATTCGAAACCGAGCTCGGGCTGCTGGTCGACCGCACGCGCCGCGGCGGCGGCGGCAGGCGCGCTCGGGCGAGGGCTCGGCGCTCTTGATCGTGGATCTCGACAACTTCCGCAACGTGAACGAAAGCGCGGGCCACCGCACGGGCGACGAGCTGCTCAAGAGCATCGCGAGCGCGATGCAGGAGCGCCTGCGCGGCACCGACATGATCGCGCGCCTCGACGGCGATGAATTCGGGGTGCTCCTGCGTGGTACGCCGCTGAACGCGGCCGAAGCGGTCGCGCGCGGCCTGCGCCAGGTCGTCGCGGACTGCGGCATCGAAATGTCAGGCCGCCAGGTGAGCTGCACCGCGAGCATCGGCATCGCGGAGATCGACCCCGAGGTCACCGACGACGACTCCGTGCGCGCAGCCGCCGAACGCGCGATGTACGAAGAGAAGCGCGGGAAGCGCCGCGAGTACGAGGACGACGTCGAGGAACCGGAAACCGAACTGCCGGAATCGCTCGACTAGCGCCCGCTCGCGGGAAGCGGCTCGCCGTAGCGCTCGGCGAATGCGAACTCCTCGACGGGCTTTCGCGCGAGCCGCGTGCGGCCACGGATCGGCGCGCTCGCCGACGAGCACGTACGCCGCGAGCGCGACTCCGTCGGGGATCGCAAGCAGCCGCTTGACCTCGGCCTCGGCGGGGGCGAGCAGCGTGGTGAGCGCGGCGCCGAGGCCCTCGGCGCGCAACCCGAGCAGCACGTTCTGCACGAACGGGTACACCGAGGCGCCGCCGACGATGCTTGGGCGGTCGAGCTCCGCATCGACGATCGCGAGATCGCTGAGATTCGAGCACACGACGAGATGCAGCGGCACCTCGTGGATGCTCTCGGCGAACGTATTCGCCTGCTTGCAACCTGCGCACGACTGCAGGGTCGACATCGCCGGGGTTCGCGAGCAGCGCGTCGCCGCCGAAGCTCTCGATGTACGTGCGCCAATGGGGCAGGTAGAGGTCGCGCAGCGCGCGCCGCGTGCCCGCGTCGCGCACAGCGACCACGCGCCAGGACTGGCGGTTGCCGCCACTCGGCGCAAAGCGTGCGCTGTCGAGCACGCGCCAGAGCGTCTCCTCGGGTACGGGCCCGCTCTCGAAGTGCCGTGTCGTCGGCGCGCATCGCATCGCCTCGTAGAGCTCCACCGCCTGAGCGTATGTCATCTCTTTGAGATGATGCGGGCGCGCACACGCACGCCTACCCTCGCCCGCCTCAGAGATGACCGTTCTCGACTGGCTCCTCGTTGTCGTCGGGCTCGTTGCGGCGCTCGGTTGGACGTTCGCGCGCTCGCGCATGCCGACCGCGCTGACGGTCGTCTCGATCTGCGCGTGTCTGCTCGTGATCGCGACGATCGCGGTCGAAGGCCAGCAATGGCAGCTCGTGCCCTGGCAGGTGCTGGGTGTGCTCGTCGCCGCGCTCATCGGGCTTCGTCGCTGGCGGCCAGGGCCGACGCGGCGCTGGCAGCGGATGACCGAACGTGGGTTCCTGCTGATCGTCGTCGTGCTCGGAGCGTGGGCGCTGCTGTGGGCGTTCGTGCCGGGACTGCCGGCGCCATCGGGCCCTTATCAGCTCGGCACCGAAGTCTTCCGCTGGACCGACACCTCAAGGCACGAGCCCTACGGCCGCACCTCCGAATACCGCCAGGTCGTCGCGCAGGCGTGGTATCCGAGCGAAGCGACGCGCGGGCACATGGCGCCCTACTTCGAAGAGCCCGGCGAACTGCCCGGAATGGGGGGCCTGCCGGAATTCGTCTTCAGCGGAGACTTCCGCAACGCCGCGACGCACGCGATCCTGGATGCTCCCGTGAGCCGCGCGCGCGCCACCTGGCCGGTGCTGATCTTCTCACCCGCGCTCGAAGTGCCGCGCGAAATGTACACAGCACTCTGTACGCAGCTCGCGAGCCGCGGCTACGTGGTCGTGGCGCTCAGCTCTGCCTACGAGTCCGCCGTCACGGAGCTCGCAAACGGCGAAGTGGTGGAAAGCGCGTTCCCGAAGAACCCCTCCGACGAACAGCTCTACGAACTCGTCAAGACACGCGCCGCCGACGCGAGCTTCGCACTCGAAGAGCTCGGCCACCTGAGCGCGGTCGATCCCCATTCTCCGCTAATCGGCCGCCTCGAACTCGCACACGTGGGGATGGTCGGCCACTCGATCGGCGGCGCCGCGACCGTGCAGACGCTCGCCGAAAACCCGAAGTTCCGCGTCGGCGTGAACCTCAACGGATCGCTGTGGGGGAGCCAGCCGAAGGAGCGGCTGAACCGCCCGCTGCTGTGGGTTGAATCGGGCGAAGGGCCCGGCCCGGAGGAAAAGAAGACGCGCGAAGAGCTGCTCGCCGGGCTGCAGGCCGGCGGCGCGCTCGCGACGATCACCCACAGCTTGCACATGAGCTTCAGCGACGAGCCGGGCTACATGACCGGCGTTGGGCGCACGCTGTGGGGCAATCGAGCCGGCATGGGCAGGCGCTCGCTCGAGACGATGGCGACGCTCACGGCCGACCTCGTCGCTGCGTTCGTGGGGCCGCAGCTCGGCGTGAAGGGCGGCCCGTCGCTCAGCGAGCTCGCCTCGAGCATCGGCGCGATCGAACTCGAACGCCAGATCCAGCCGCCCGCGAGCACTCCGTGAGCGCGCTCGCGTGGGCACGGATCGGAGATAGCATGGCCGGGTGGCACGCGCCATCTGGTCACTCTCGCCTCGCTAGCGTGTCGAGCGCGCCGTCGCGTTGGCGCTGGCAGCGCTGCCGCCGGAGCTTCAGCTTCGCCTCGCCGGCGGGCGCCCGGTGGAAGTCGAGGGGAAATCGCTCGCGCCCGACGTGCAACTGATGCTGGCGCTTCTAGCGCGCCGCGGCGCACCGGTGCTCGAGACGCTGACGCCGGCACAGACCCGCATGGCACGCCGACACCTCGCCGCCGTCTATGACATTCGCGGGGTTAGCGTCGGCGCTGTCGAGGATCTCGACATCGACGCCCACGTTCCGCTGCGAGCGCGCCACTATGCACCGCGCGAGGGCGGCGGCCCGCACCCGCTGCTCGTCTTCTACCACGGCGGCGGCTTTACGTTCGGTGATCTCGACACGCACGACGGCATCTGTCGCATGCTCTGCCGCCACGGCGGTGCGCACGTGCTCGCGGTCGACTACCGGCTCGCGCCGGAGCACCCGTTCCCGGCTTCGGTCGAAGACGCGTTCGCGGCGTTTCGTGGGCCTCCGAGAACGCTGAGCGGCTCGGAGCCGACGCTCGTCGCGTCGGCGTGGCGGGGGACAGCGCCGGAGGCAACCTTGCCGCGGTCGTGTCGCAGCTCGCGGCGCGCGATGAGGCGTTCACGCCGGCGCTCCAGCTGCTGCATGTATCCGGCGACCGACTCCACGAGCCGCCGGCGCTCGCGGGAGCTCTTCGCAGAGGGCTTCGTGCTGACCGACACGCAGCTCGACTGGTTCGAGGCCAACTACGTCGGCGTGGGGGGTGGGCAGGCGAGCGACCCCCGCATCTCGCCGTTGCTCGCCGAGGACCTCTCAGGACTTGCGCCGGCGCTTGTCGTGACCGCTGCGTTCGACCCGCTGCGCGACGAGGCCGAGGACTATGCGAAGGCGCTGCAGGCGGCCGGGACGCCCGCGATCCTGCGACGCTTCCCCGGCGTGACCCACTCGTTCCTCGCCGCGGGGGGCATCAGCCGGACGGCCCGCGACGCGCTCGTGGAGATCGCAGGCGCGACGAGAGCGATCTTCGCGGGAGCGCTGCTGAGCGCTCTTGGTCGTGCGGCGGGAACCGTTCCGTGAGCGCGAGCGCTCCGAGTACCACAAGCCTCGCTGGCGCCGCTGCGCGAGCGCCCGGCATGGCGTGCGCTCGAGGCGCACTTCGAGCGGATCGAGCACGTCCATCTGCGCGAGCTCTTCGGGCGCGATCCAGACCGCGGCGAGCGCATGACCGCCGAGGGCGCGAGCCTCTACCTCGACTACTCGAAGAACCGCATCACCGCCGAGACGCTCGATCTCCTGCTCGCGCTGGCACAGGAGTCGCACCTACGGGAGCACACGGAGGCGATGTTCCGCGGCGAGCGCATCAACGTGACCGAGAACCGCTCCGTGCTGCATGTCGCGCTGCGGATGCCGCGCGAGGAGTCGCTCGTGGTGGACGGCGTTGACGTCGTCGCCGAGGTGCACGAGGTCCTCGACCGCATGTCGCGCTTCAGCGACCAGGTGCGCGGGGGCGATTGGAGGGGCCACACGGGCAAAGCGATCCGCAATGTCGTCAACGTCGGTATCGGCGGCTCGGACCTCGGGCCCGGTGATGGCCTACGAGGCGCTTCGCCACTACTCGCGTCGCGACATGACCTTCCGCTTCGTCTCGAATGTCGACTCGACCGACTTCGCGGAGGCGACGCGCGACCTCGAGGCCGCGGAGACGCTGTTCATCATCTCCTCGAAGACGTTCACGACGCTCGAGACGATGACCAACGCGCAGACGGCTCGCGAATGGGTGATCGCGGCGCTTGGCGACGAGTCGGCGATCGCGAAGCACTTCGTCGCCGTGTCGACGAACGCCGCAGAGGTGTCGAAGTTCGGGATCGACACGGCGAACATGTTCGGCTTCTGGGACTGGGTCGGCGGGCGCTACTCGATGGACTCCGCGATCGGCCTCTCGACGATGCTCGCGATCGGGCCTGAGGCGCTTCCGCGAGATGCTCGCGGGCTTCCACGAGATGGACGTGCACTTCCGAACCGCGCCGCTCGAGCGGAACCTTCCCGCGCTGCTCGGGCTGCTCGCGGTCTGGTACGGCGACTTCTTCGGCGCGCAGACCGCGTGCGTGATGCCCTACGAGCAGTATCTGAAGCGCTTCCCCGCCTATCTCCAGCAGCTGACGATGGAGTCGAACGGCAAGCACGTGACGCTCGAGGGCGGCGCGGTCGACTACGAGACTGGCGCGGTCTACTGGGGCGAGCCGGGCACGAACGGCCAGCACAGCTTCTACCAGCTGATCCACCAGGGTACGAAGGTGATCCCGGTCGATCTCATCGGGTTCGGCAAGGCGCTCAACCCGATCCGCGACCACCACGACGTGCTGATGTCGAACGTCTTCGCGCAGGCCGAGGCGCTCGCTTTCGGCAAGACCGAGGCCGAGGTCCGGGCGGAAGGCACCCCCGACGCGGTCGTTCCGCATCGCGTCTTCGAGGGCAACCGGCCGACGAACGTGATCCTCGCCGAGCGACTCACGTCCGCACGGGCTGGGGGCGCTCGTCGCGCTCTACGAGCACAGCGTCTTTACGCAGGGGACCGTCTGGGGCATCGACTCGTTCGACCAGTGGGGGGTCGAGCTCGGCAAAGTGCTCGCGAAGCGGATCATCCCTGAGCTCGAGTCCGCCGATGGGCCGCAGCTCTCCCACGACAGCTCGACCAACGCGCTCATCAAGCGCTACCGGCGGCTGCGATGAGCGGCGGCGCGGCGCCCCCCGTCCGCCTCCTGCTCGCCGACGTCGACGGCACGCTCGTAACCTCGGAGAAGACGCTGACCGACCGCGCGATCGAAGCGGTGCGCAAGCTCGATCAGGCGGGCGTTCGCTTTGCGATCACGAGCGGCCGACCGCCGCGCGGAATGGAGATGCTGATCGAGCCGCTACACCTCACGACGCCGATCTCGGCATTCAACGGGGGTGTCGTGGTGGAATCCGATATGAAGGTGCTAGAGCAGAAGACGATCCCAGACGGGCTCGCGCCGGCGATCATCTCGCACCTTGAATCCGCGGGGCTCGACGTGTGGCTCTACCGGGGCGCCGACTGGTTCGTACGCGACCCGGATGCGCCCCACATCGACCGCGAGTCCGCGACGGTGCAGTTCCAGCCGACCGTGGTCGCGAGCTACGAGGGCATCTCCACGTCGCTCGCAAAAGTCGTGGGCGTGAGCGACGACCACGACCTCGTCGCGACCGTCTCGAAGACGACGCAGGAAGAGTTCGGAGACGAGGTCTCAGCTGCTCGCTCCCAGCCTTACTACCTCGACGTCACGCATCCTAAGGCGAATAAGGGCGAGGTCGTTCGCTTCCTCTCGGAGCGGCTCGGGATCCCGCACGAGGAGATCGCGACGATCGGCGACATGCCCAACGACGTGCTGATGTTCGCGCACTCGGGGCTCTCGATCGCGATGGGGCAGAGCGACCGCGAGGTGCAGCGGGCAGCGCGTTACGTAACGACGTCCAACGACCAAGAGGGCTTCGCGAACGCGGTCGAGCGCTTCATCCTCGGCGCGCGCGAGAGCCAACCCGAGCAAGCGGCTGAAAGGAGCCCAGCGTGAGCACGCAGACACCAATGCAACTCGGAATGGTGGGCCTCGGGCGGATGGGGTCGGGCCTCGTCCGGCGACTGATGCGCGACGGGCATCGCTGCGTGGCCTACGACGTCTCGCCCGACGCGGTGAAAGCGCTCGAACGCGAGGGCGCGACCGGCGCGCAATCGCTCGAGGAGTTCGCGGCGAAGCTCGAGAAGCCGCGCACGGCGTGGGTGATGGTGCCGGCAGGCGAGATCACGGACAAGACGATCGCCTCGCTCGCCGAGGTGCTCGAGTCAGGCGACGCCGTGATCGACGGCGGCAACACCCATTACCTCGACGATCTCCGGCACGCGGCGGCGCTGAGGGAGAGGGGGATCCACCACATCGACGTCGGCACGAGTGGCGGCGTGTACGGGCTCGAGCGCGGCTTCTGTTTGATGATCGGCGGCGAGGACGACCCGGTGCAGCGCCTCGATCCGATCTTCGCCTCGATCGCGCCCGGATTCGACGCGGCACCCCGCACAGAAGGGCGCAGCGGGGAGCCGGTGCCCTCCGAGCAGGGCTACTACCACTGCGGCCCCAACGGCGCGGGCCACTTCGTGAAGATGGTCCACAACGGAATCGAGTACGGGATCATGGCGGCATATGCCGAGGGGCTCAACGTGATCAAGAACGCCGACGCGGGTGCTCGCAAGCACGACGAGGACGCGGAGACGGCGCCACTCGAACACCCCGAGTACTACCGCTACCTCATCGACACCTCGGAAGTCGCGGAGGTATGGCGGCGTGGCAGCGTGATCGCCTCGTGGCTGCTCGACCTCACAGCGAAGTCGCTCCACGAATCGCCGACGCTCGAGGAGTTCGCGGGCAGGGTCTCCGACTCCGGCGAGGGCCGCTGGACCTCGATCGCAGCGATCGACGTGGGCGTTCCCGCGCCTGTACTCACGACTGCGCTCTATTCGCGCTTCGCCTCCCGCGGTCTCGACGACTTCGCGAACAAAGTGCTCTCGGCGATGCGTAAGCAGTTCGGCGGCCACGCGGAGAAGCAGTGAGGTGGGCGCCCACGAGATCACGACGATCGCGCAGTTGCGCGAGATCTACGAGCCTCCGCTCGAGCGGAGCGTGCGCAAGGAGGTCGACCACCTCGACGAGCATTGCAAGCGGTTCATCGCGCTCTCACCATTCGTGCTGATCGCGAGCGCCGACGCGAGTGGCGCGTGCGATGTTTCGCCGAAGGGCGGGCCGCCGGGATTCGTGAGGGCGCTCGACGAACACCGGCTGCTGATTCCGGACGCGACGGGCAACCGGCGACTGGACTCGCTGCAGAACATGCTCGAGAACGCGCAAGTCGGGTTGCTGTTCCTGATCCCCGGCATGCGGGAGACGCTGCGGGCGAACGGCAGCGTCCGCGTCACGAGCGACCCCGAGCTGCTAGTGGGCCTGGAAACTGCGGGAAAGCCGGCGAAGCTCGCGCTCGTCGTGACCGTCGAGCAGGCCTATTTGCACTGCGCGAAGTGCATCATCCGCTCGGGCCTTTGGCGTACCGAGACGTGGCCGCGCGCGGACGACCTCCCGTCGGCCGCAGAGATCTTCAACGACCACATCGGGATCGGCGACGTCGGCGCCTCGGCGGCTTATCTCGCGGAGAGCTACGAGCAGCGGATCTGACGATGCCGGCTCGCTCCGAGCGGGGCCTCGGGGCTGGATGAGGCTCACGATCTCGCGGATCTCGCACGGGAAGCCCGCCGGCGCATCGGGGATCGACGCCGCGGCGCGCGCGGCGCGGGGTCGCCACGACCGCGGCCTGCTGCGGCTGTAGAATCGCCCGGCCTGCTCGAGGACCGATTCGCCTCCGGCACGCGGTCTTCGCATTCATCGATTCTTGGGGGCTGCCATGCGTGCTCTCTCACTCACACTCGTCGTCGCTACGATCGCTCTCGTCGGATGCGGTTCGACCAAATCGAACAGCGCCAGCGGCACCGAAAGCGCGTCCGGTGGCGCTGTCACGAACACGGCGAAGTTCGCACTCCACGCCGGACTGGCGTTCGGAGCGTTCCATCGCTACATCTACAAGCCGCTGAAATCCGGTGAGCTGAAGAACCCGCTTTCGCACAAGCTGACACTGCTGAAGGCGGTCGCGGCGGGCGCGTTCACAGTGCATGAGCTCAGGCTTGCGAGCGAAGCGGCGGAGGGCAGTCCGACACTCTCAAAGCTGGTAGCGCCCTTGAGTGCGTTCGGTGCGAGCGTCGGCGCGCTGGCGGCGTCCGCGAAGAGCGGGCACGTCGACCCAAGCGCGCTCGATTCTGGCAACTCGGCGATCGAATCGATCAAGAGCGAGGCCTCCTCGGCGGGGACCTCGGTGTCCGAGAAGGAACCCTCGCTGCCATAGGCGACCTGGGGTCGTGGCGAACCTAATAGACGGGACCCAGCATCTTTAGACGGGTGCCCATACGTCGGCGACCACCGATCGCGGACGATGACTGTGGCCCGCGGACGGAACCCCGACGCCAGCGTAGTGACGCCCCCGGGCCGCACTCTCCTCCCTTGGTGGCCCGGGGGCGCGTAAAGCACCGAGACGCGGAGACCGTGGAATCGGAGCGGTGGACCGCTCAAACGAGCGCGTGGAGCCGGCGTCCGAGGAGGATCGGCGAGAGGGGCTTACCTGCTGAGCGGCTCGGGCAGCCGCTCGGCTTCTGCCCGTTTGTACACCCGCCCACCGACGCGGCGGCTGAGGCCGGGCGCGCGGCGCGCGGCAGCGATCATGAAGCGCTGCGAGAGTGGGGGGCGCTGATGCACGAGCGGAGCGATACCGGCAGGCAGCGGCTCGCGCGCGCCGCCGTCCTCGCGCGGTACGGCGACCACACGGCAGAGCCGCCACGACCCCGGGACGCCCTTCAGGTCGCGCTCTCCGGCATCCTCGAATTCGATGCCCGAGCCGGCCACGAGGTCGCGCACGGTACGGGAGACGAGCACCTCACTAGGGCCGGCGGCCGCCGCCACGCGTGCTCCGATGTGGACGGCGATCCCTCCGATGTTCTCTCCTAGCGTCTCGCACTCGCCCGTGTGCACGCCGGCCCGGACCTCGACGCCGAACTGTCGAACGGAGTTCGCGATCGCCTGCGCGCACCGCACGCCTCGGGCCGGCCCGTCGAACGTCGCGAGGAACCCGTCGCCCGTGGACACGATCTCGCGCCCGCGAAACGCGTCGAGCTTCGCGCGCGTGACCTCGTTGTGCCGCTCGAGCACCGCTCGCCAGGCGCTGTCTCCGACTGCCGCCGCACGGTCCGTCGAGCCGACGATGTCCGTGAACAGCACGGTCGCGAGCATTCTGTCGGTGGACCGCTCTGGGCGTGCCCCGGTGACGAACTCCTCGACCGCCTCGAGAATCGCCTCCGAGTCGCCCACCCACCACCAATGGTCGGACCCTGGCAGCTCAACCATGCGCGCGGCGGGAATTTTCTCCGCGATGTAGCGGGCGCCGTCAATCGGAATGGCGTCGCCGACCCGATGCAGCACGAGCGTCGGAGTGCTGATGGCGGCGAGCACATCGCGCACGTCGATCGGCTCGAGCGCCTCCCACGCCGCACGCGCCATCGCGGGGGATGCCGCCGCCCGTTCGTTGGCGCCCGCGAGTCGACGAGCGGCGGGCTGGCCCGCGAGCGTGGGGCTGAACACGTCCATCAGCAGCCCCGTGCCCCAGTGCTCGACTACCGTGCGCACCCGTGTGGCGCAATCGATCCAGCGGGGACCGGCTGGATTCTTGATCGGATCAAGCACGCCTGTGGCGAACGTCCCGTAGAGGAGCAGGCCGCTCACGCGCTCTGGGTAGGTCGCAGCGAAGAGGAGGCTCATTGGCCCGCCCTCGGAGATGCCGAGCAGCACCGGACGCTCGGCGTCTGCGGCGTCGAGCACTGCGTGCAGGTCCTCCATCCTCTGCTCGAGCGTCGGCACTGCGGCGACCGGGTCTGAGAGACCCGTTCCGGCCTTGTCGTACATGACGAGGCGACAGAATGAGGCGAGCCGCTCGTTGAACCGGGTGAGCCCGGCGTCGGCCCACTGCATGTCGAGGTTCGAGACGAAGCCTGGCACGACCACGAGATCGCGCGTACCGCCGCCGATCACCTGGTAGGCGATCTGGATTCCACCGCTGTCTACGTAGCGGGTCTCTGGCGCCTCCATCGGCAGCCGGATTATAGGTTCGCGGGGCGCAGTGAGGGCTAGCTGGCCGCGACGAAGCGTTCCGCGGGACGTAGAGGCGACGACCGGAATCGAACCGGTGTAAACGGCTTTGCAGCGCTTCCGGGATGCCGGATTTTGGCTTTGCAGAGCCATTTTCAGGCATGTCAGGTGCGGTCAGATCAGCTCAGAAAACGGCAGTTTGGGGAGCCTATGGGGAGCCCTATCCCGTCCCAGGCGATGAGCACAATCCGATTGTGGTCATGGACGACTCCCCGGCCGGCACCGCCCACCAGCACAGCGGCGGAGCGCATCTCGGCGCACCCGGCATGGGAGACGAGAAACGGAGGTCTACATGGATCCCAGGTACGTACACGCAAGCGTCGCCCTCTCGAAGACATACAAGGGCCGCCCGCGCCCGCAGCCGGTGTGGGTCATGCGCTATCGGCTGCCATCGGGCAAGGACAGCCGACAGGTGCTTGGGCTGGCATGGCGCAAGAAGGGCCGCCCGCCCGCCGGCTATCTGACCGAGGCCGAAGCGCTGCTGAAGGCACAGGCGTTCGCTGGCGCACACTCGGAGGAGACCCACCGATGGCCGCAGACCGTTCGCGGTCGCTCTCGCCGCCTTCCTGCAATACCTAGCGGACGAGAGAGGAGTCCGCGGCTCGACCCTGCACGGT
The DNA here is from genome assembly GCA_963768005.1 of uncultured bacterium. Taxonomy (GTDB): domain Bacteria; phylum Actinomycetota; class Thermoleophilia; order Solirubrobacterales; family Solirubrobacteraceae; genus Palsa-744. The sequence continues at coordinate 30,753 of CAVYGD010000002.1, read as the reverse complement.
TATCGCCAGATCGGCGCGCGCCTCGCCAAGCGCCCATGGCGCAGGGGGATGACGTGGGCAGAGCGGCCGCTCGACACCTTCACCGGCGAGGACCTGCTGCGTGTGCGCCGCGAGCTGGTGCGGGCAAAGCGTGGACCGGACACGCTCAACCACTTCCGGCGCGTGGTGCGCGGCGTGTTCGGCACGCACCCGTCGAGCCCCGCGATGGCGTGGCCGTGGTGTGGGCGCAAGGACAGCACGAGCGAGGGCAAGCTGCGCTTCTACAACCCCTCCCAGGTGCGAAGGCTCCTCGCCAACGCGTACTCGCCACTGGACAGGGCGATCTTCACGCTCGCCACCGAGGCTGGTCCCCGGCAGAGCGAAATCCGCGCGCTGAAGGTCGGAAACGTCGACTTCGACGTCGGCGTCGTGCGCTTCGAGGACGGCTACACGACTCACGGCGGTCACGCGGCCAACAAGGGCCGGCGCGTGCGTGCCGTGCCGATGAGCGCCAACGTGCACGAGGCGTTGCTGCCCTTGTGCGCCTGCAAGCGCGCTCACGAGCTCGTCTTCCAGCACGAGGCCAAACCGGGCGAGCCGATCTGCGGGGTCAGTCTCTACCGGCGCTTTCGCAGCGCCGCCGAACGCGCCGGCCTGCCGCGGATCGCCTTCCACGACCTGCGCCACTCGTTCGGCACGCAGGCGATCCGCGCATTCAACATCTACGAGGTTCAGCGGATGATGGGCCACCGGCACATAACGACGACCGAGCGCTACCTGCACTATGCGCCCGACCCGGACGCCGCCGCCAAGCTCACGAGTCTCTGGCGCGTCGAGGAGGAACGCCCGGCCGGACCGAAGCGATCCGCGCGGCGACGGGCGCGGCGGCGCAGGGTGGGCCGCAGGGGCCGAAGCCTGCCGCTACGGTGATTGCGCTCGCGCGATGTGCTTGGTGCCGGGCGGTCCTCGGGTCCGGCTGTGTGCGGATCACGCGGACGAACTCTTGTGCCACGCGCCGCGCAAGGCCCATCCGGCGCGAATCTAGCCGGCGGCTGGTCGAGTCGATCCGGCTACGCGCCCTCTAACGGCTTCTGCCAATCGTCGGCGTGGAGACCGGAACCCTGCTCGACGGCCGGCTCGGCTACCAAGCGGGCTTCTTGGCGGCGGGCGCGCTGCGCCGTGACCTCTTGCTGCTTCTTGTTCCAAAGCCTGGTTGCTGCCTCGTAGACACGCTCACCGAGCTCGCGAACAAAGAGATCCCTGGACTCACCGTCAAGTTCTAGGTTCGCTGGCGTCAGCGGCGTCCGCACGAAGATGACGGGATCGTTGTCGATGTACTCCACGCCGCCGGCTAGCTCGTTTTCTGCGCTCATCATGGATCCAGGCGGAAGCGGCCGTTCGAGGGGGGCGACTGCTCGGGGACGGCGTCGCGCCTGTTGCGCTTCTTCTCGAGTGCCACTTCGAACTTCTCCCGCGTTGCGCGAAGCTCATTCTCCAGAGTGTTGAAGATTAGGTCTATATGCTTCTGCTCGAAGTCATATTGATACGTGTTGCTGAGATTGGAAAACGTACCAAGCTTCTTTACGAGCTCTTCGGTCCGGCGCTCAGCCAATCTGCGAAACCTATCGCCCTTGCTCTCGCCAGCGGTCCCGACCGGGGCTAGTGTTGCCACTACTTCCTCTCTTTCTTGGCTTAGTTGTCGCGGGCGCCCGAAATAAGAGCAAACCCTCACTCTCTATCATACGGGCGGTGTCAAGCGCCCGCTCCGAGCGGCACAAGATCGGCGCGTCGAGCGCTGTCTTCGCGGCGCCGCCGAATTGATCGAAAGGGCGGACGTGACGCAAAGGTCGCACCCTCGAAGGTCGACCGCGTGCCGACCGGTCATCCCAGAGCATCCATCCGCCTTCTTTGGCGCACCGCATGGCGAATGGTGCGACCGCGAAGCCACGAGAACTCGCTCGCGGCTGTTTCGAGAGCGGCCAAGCTCTCCGGCGCTCGGATCTGCATGAGCGCGAGAGCCGCCGACTTGCGCAGCCGTGGACGCCGTTCTCTCAACGTGCGTGCCAGGGCCGGTACCTCCGAGCGATGCGGCATGCGTATGAACGCCATTGCCACCAACCGCCGGTCACCACGGCGAAGTTCATTCCTACGGCGCTCGAGGCACTCGACAAGCGCGGGAATCGCCTTCCGCGCGTTCTCCTTCCCGAGCATGTCTACCGCTAGGCCGAGTCGAGGGCTGCGATCCATCGCGAGGCATTCAATGACCGCGTCCCAGGCCTCCTCGCTGCCCAAGCGGCGCAACGCTAGAAGCGCGCCCACAGAGACCCTTGCATCACTTGAGCACAGGTTCTCACGCAGCACCTCGAGGCTGCGCGCCGTGGGCCTCGCGCCGAGATCCCACAGCAGCTTGCGTCGCTGTTTGAGGCTTACTGCGTTGCTCTGCAGCGCCGCGATGATCTCGGCCTCGCGAGCATCCGGGGCTTTCCGGCGAAGGGCTGCGTTTGTCCCCATTCGGCCGAGATATCGGCACGGACAGAGCTCTCGCTTAGCGTGGTCCCGGCATCAGCGTTGAGTGTGCCTAGCGCGGTACCCGCAGATGCGCCGAATTGATCGAAAGGGCGGACATGGCCCAAGAGAACGAGGCCGTGCCGCGCCTTATGGACGAATTGAGGCGAAGCCTCCGCGCCCGATCTATGGGCCGCCCAAACCGCCCGACGACCCGCTAGCGCGAGACTGGCTCGATCCTCGTCTCTCGCAGCCACACGGCAAGATCCTCGGCGCTGAAACGGACGTAATGCCCGAGGCGGTGATGCGGGACCCGCCCCGCTCTTGCCTGCGCCAGAAGCCAGGTGTGGGGTACTCCGAGGAGTCGGCTCGCAGCCTTCGCGTCAAGCAGAGGCGAGAACGGGCGGAGTGGCCGTACCTCGCTGGCTATTCCGGGCGTCCTGGAACGGTAAGAGCCGTCCCCAGCGGGGATCGGGACAGAGCTCATAGACCGATCCCCATCCCAATTTCGGGTTGCGGAGCGTCGCGCTCTGCGGCGGGTGGCCGATGCGCGGGACTTCGGACCTCTCGTTGCCGCGACCGTTCCAGGGTGCGCATGTGGGTCAAGACTCCCAGGTCTGTGCGGTCGCGCTGAAGCGCCCGTTCCATGACCTCGCGGGCCTGCGAGGGCTCCTCGCATACCACGAACGCGGTGTTCTCCAAGCGCCCACGGGTCATGCCGGTGTAAAGCGAGCGGAATCCAGAGCGCTCGTCAACCAGCGTCCCGCCAAGCTGCGCGGTGACGCCCTGGACGCCATGCGTCGTGCGGAAATAAGCGAGCTCGACGCGGTCGAGCGCGTAACCAGCCGCGACCGTTACCTCTCGCTGTCCGCCGCGCTTCTCCAGCCTCAGCGAGCCATCCGGGGCGATGTCCGTGACGGTCCAGGTTTCACGGTTTCTGACCCGCTCGCCCTCCGCCACGTGTGGTGCCCGTGCATTGAGCCGCGTGGCGACGAGGTCGCCGACATGTAGGCGCTCGCCGAGCGCGGTTTCGACGTGGCGGTCAGGCAAGATCTGACCGACGGCGAGCAGCCGCTCCTGCGCTCGGCCGTTCAGGTAGCGGGCCTGCTCGTTCGTCGGGACATTGAAGGCGTGACGCCGGCCGGCATCGTGGGCGTGCGCCCAGTCGGCGAGCATCGCCTCGTAGACGGCCTCGGCGGGACCGCCCACGACGCGGCCGTGCTCGAAGTATGGGTCGAGCGCGGCAGCCTCGCCCGCGCGGAGCTTGAGCGATGCCGCCGCCTCCCAGCTGTGCTCGAAGCGGTGGACCTGGGCCAGCTCGACACTGGGAAGCAGCTCGCGTGCGTGCTCGAACATCCCGCCGCGCCCGACCGGTCCGAGCTGCCGGCGGTCGCCGATCAGGACGACGCGCAGCCGCTGTTCGCTAGCCACCGTCAGCAGCGACTCGAAGTCGGGGGTGTTGAGCATCCCCGCCTCGTCCACGATCAACACGTCCCGGGGCACTCCGCGGGAGCGCTCGCCGCGCGTCCTGACGGGGCTGCGCGGCCAGGTACTCGGCGACGTTCTTGCAGTTGATGCCGGTGGCGCGTTCGAGGCGCTCGGCAGCCACCGCCGTCGGTGCGAGCCCCACGACACGGGCGTGCCTGGATTGCAGCGCCTCGACAGCCACTTTCAGCGTGGTCGTCTTGCCCGTGCCTGCCGGACCTTCGATCACGCATGCGCGGTGCGTTCCCGCGACGAGCGCCGCGGCCTCCATCTGGTGCGGATCGAGCGCCGGCGCCTCGCCCTCGCGTGCGGTGATGCGAGCGAGTGCCCGCGCGAGCTCTGTCTCCGTAGCCGGATGGGCGGGCTGGCAGGCGGCGTCGGCCAACCAACGCACGATCCGCTGCTCCTGCTCGATCAGCTCGACGGTGGTGTAGCGCTCGAGGCACGGCTCGAGCGGCAGCGAACGCTCGGCGCTTCGGGTCTCGATCTGCGCAACGAGGTCGACGCACAGCGTGCGCGCCACACCCCTCGCCAGCGATTCGATCGCCCGCTGCTGGGCGAAGGCCGATCGTCCCGTGGTGCTCGAGATCCGCGTCGCGACCTCCCGCTCCAGGTCCTCGATGCTCCAGACGGACTTGTGCTCCGCGAGCGCGGCGACCGCCTCCTGCGCGATGAGGCGATGCTCGGCTTTTCCAGAGACTGCCGCCGAGGGGTTGATCTCCGCGCGGCGCAGCACGCGCGTGCGGATGCGCCCGACATCGAACCCGCGCTCGTCAGCGACCGCGAGCCAGCGTGCGCGCAGCTCCTCGCCGTCGAGTGCCCGCTGCTTGGCCGGTCGCGACTCACGCGCCGCCTGCTGGATCATCACCGAGCGCTCTCGCGCAGTGGGCTCACGGTCGGGGTGGCGCGCTGCCCATCCGGCGAGCTTTCGCTCGGCGAGCTTCATGACTTGGGCGTGGCGCTTGGAGAAGGTGTCGACGAGCTCCTCCAGGCCCTCGATCTCCGCCTGTCCCTTGATGACCGGTCCCCAACGCACGCCGGCGGCACGAGTCAGTTCGCTTCGGAGCGCTGCCTGATAGACGGCGCCGAAGGTCCGCTGCGCACGGAAGACGATCGAGGCGTCGAGTGCGCGCCAGCGCCCGTCGGAACCCTGGACCTTGGCGAAGACGAGCGCGTGGGAGTGAAGCTGCGGATCAAGCGAGCGGCTCGTGCGGTGACGCACGAGGAGCACCGTGAGCCCACCGGTTTCAAGTCGGGTCACGCCGTTCTTGCCGGCACGCGTGCTCGCGCGCTCCTCCAGCATCCGCAGGGCCACCTTCACCGCGTTGTCGTGGGCTTCGAGCAGCACCTGCTCGGAGCGCCCGCCGGTGAACGCCGCGAGCACAGAGACGGTCTTCGGCGCCGAGAAAGTGAGGTCGTAGGCGCGCACACCGTCTGAGCGCGGCGCGCGCCCCAGCGCCTCGCCTGTCTGCGGGTGACGGCCGGCCAGGAGCGCCGCCATCTGCCTGCGGTTTGCCTCGCCTTCGAGCCCCAGCACCTTCGTGCCGTCGCCCCACCAGCTGCCGGCGGCCTCGCCCGCGGGGAGGTAGTAGTCGTCGACGTTCCCGCCGTCCTCCATCGACTGCGCCCATGGGCCGGTGTACTCGGGTCCGGGAAGCTCCGTGACGTAGTAGCCGACCGCGCGATCGCCACGGATGGCGTGGGGGCGCATCATGCGCGTTCGCTCCATGGAGGTAGAGCGACCGCGATCGCTGTTTTCCGAAGTCCGTCGGGCAGGGCGAGCCACGCACGCTCCATAAGCCAGGGCGAGCGCCGTTTCGGGTAGTCCGGCGCTACGGCGGCATTCCGCAATGCAAGGGTGTGCTGCTGGGAGCTGTGGCTCGGAGGTGGCGTGTGAGAAGAGGGCGACGGGTGCTGAGGAGCGGCTGAGGTGCATGGGGCTGAGGGGATGCGGGCGGAGGTGGAAGGGAGCAGGCTGCAATGTGGGGAGGCTGAGGCGTGGGAGACGGTAGGAAAGAGGCGAGTGGCGAGGCGGTCGAGGTGACGGCTGGCCGCTTCCGCGCGGTGATCGCAGCGCCACCGCAGCCGCGGCACGGGGGTTTCACGTACCTACCATGGCGAGGTGGTCTGTGGCAAGGCGGGCAGTCTGGCCTCGCCGGCCCTCGACCGCAGGCCGCGGCAGCTCGCGCTCGCTGAAGCTCGGTGGGGGTATATGCTCGCCTAGGTGCGCCGGAGTGCGGGCAGGGTGCTGGAGGCGGTCAACCGCGACCACAGGTCGCTGGAGAACCGCACGACCGAGCTCCTGGCAACGACGCTCGTCGCAAACCCCGAGCTTGCTGCTCGCCTCCTCACACGCGTTGGACTTCGCTCCGCCTCATCGATCGAGGCGCGGACGATGGTCTGGACCGGCGACGGCTTGCAGAACGTCGACATGGAGCTGCTCGCGATCGATCGCGATGGCCATGTCGTTGCTCGCATGTGGAGCGAGCATAAAGTCGACAGCGGCCTTGGCCCCACGCAGGCGGAGGACTACGCCACCGCGCTCGCGCGGGCGCATCCGGATGCCAAACTTGCCGTGATCGTCGCGGAGGAGAACGAACGCAAGCGCGCCGAGGCCAGCGGCTTTCCGGGGCTAGCATGGCAGGAGATCGGAGACTGGGCGGACGAGCTTGGGCGCGCTTGGGAAGGACCCCGCTGGCGCGAGAAGGCGCTGGAGCCAAGCCAGGCCGGCAAGTGGCGTGTTCTCGATGAATTCCTGTGGCATCTAGACGAGGAGGTAGCTGTGTCATCACCACCGCTCGACGCCACGCTTGTACATGCCTGGAAGGACGCGGAACGCGCTGAGGAATCGATCCTGGGCCTACTCGAACGCACTAGCCGGCTGCTTGATCCGTTCGGCGCCGAGATGAGCAAGAACGAGGACGTGCTTGCAATCGTGATCGAGAGTCCGAACGGTGTCTGGGGCGATCAGGCCGAAGCCTACCTCCTGCTAATTGCGCAAGACGACGATGACTGGGCGCGTGAGCCGAAGGAAGGGCCTGCGTTTGGCGCCGGGATCGCGATGGATGTGCGGGCATACGACGCCTTGCGCAATCAGACCGACTGGAAGCGATCGTTGTATACCCAGGGCTTTGGTTTCTGCGACACCGAAGATGAGCTTTGGTGTCTACGCAGCCTCGCGATGGCAGAGCTTGCATCCAAGGATCAGTCGGCTGCAGCGCAAGCTAGCCAGCTCGCCACCTGGGCCCGGGAAGCGCTAGAAGCGATCAGCCAGTTGGAGCCCGGGCCATTTGACATGCCGCCACGCGGTCGTCGTGCCAAGGTGGCCGCCACAGTCGTCGCTGAGAATGTCGGCGACGACGCAGCTTGACCGGCTCCACCGATGGTGCTGCGCGTGGATCCATGGCGACCTGATTACGGGGCGTCGGCCGAGCTTCAGCCCGAGTTCGATCTCGCGCCTGCGGTCGGACTCGAGCTGGGCGTCGAGGAGTCAGGCCGCTGGGTTCCGATCCCGGCGTCGGAGATGGCCGAGCTTCCATGCTGCGCGTTCATCGACGGCGTGCTGCGGATCGAGGCGCGGCTCTTCGCCGAGGAGGGTGACGTGACCGCCCCCGCGCTCGCGGGCTCGTGGGCGGTGGGCTGCGCTTGGTCGACCAGGCCACCAAAGGTGGCCGCGATCAGTGTCGGGCGCGAGCTGGTCATCGGAGCAGGGTTGGAGACCGAGCCCCTCGAGGTGAGCGTCGCCCACAGGCCGCTGATCTTCTGGCCGCGTTCGGTCGGCGGCTCAGCGCCACTTGATCCTGTGCGCGGGTTGCAGAACGCGATGCGCGAGGCCGAGGCTGCACTTGCGCGCGAGACCCTTGAAAGCGGAGGGGCCGATCTGGTCGTGTCGGACGGCCCGTTGAACTACTTCCTGTCCGGTCCAGCGATCGGGATGGTCAAGCGGCAGTCCCGCTCCTACCTAGATGCGTCCCGCGCCGCAGTCCTCGGCCAGCTTGGTCCCGGCGAGCGTACGCCGCTGTTCAAGCTCGGTGAGCAGCGTCTTGAGCGGTATAGCTGGTATCTGCGCCTGGCGCAGCGGCGCGCGATCGACGGCATGATGGCCGGCCTGGTCCGCCTGGAGGTCGCGGCCAGCGGCGGGGTCGACGCCGCCAAGGAGCTCGCGGATCTCGCGGGCTCGGTCTTGCCACGCTTCTCGAGCCAGCCTGGCCGTGACCCGCGCGCACCGCAGAACGTGTACCCCATCGGGGCGCTCGAGAACGGACTTCGCCGCCGGCTCGGTGATACCGCGCTGATCCGGCGCAACCTCGAGTCCCAGCTTCTGACGGGACTCACGCAATGACGCAGGTCGGACGCATCCTCGGGACCGAGGACTCGACTCCTCTCGAGTTCTGGGTCGGCTTGGAAGACGAGAGCTACCTACAACTCGATGATGTCGTGGTCGTCGAGACGCTGGTGCCGGGTGCTGGCTCGCTGCGCGTGAGCGGCGTGGTTGACATGGTCCGCGCCCATCACGAGGGGAGCCGTTTTGATAGCGATGTATTCCTCGCCGATCAGGGGCTCCTGCCGATCGAGACGGCTCGCGCCGCGCACGTCGTAGTAACGCGCTTTGAGCCCGAGCTCTACGTTCCGGCGCAACCCGGGGACGCCGTAATCCGCGCAGCTGGTGCCGCGCGCGATCAGGCGCTCTACTTCGACGTCATGGAGAAGCGACTCGTCGCTGGCATGGGGCGCGACGACGAGCCGATCTATCTCGATCTGACATTTCTGGATGGTAGCCGCGGTGCTCACGTAAACATCTCCGGCGTTTCAGGGATCGCGACAAAGACGACGTATGCCACCTTTCTACTGCACTCGCTGTTCAACTCCAACGTTCTAGGTAACGAGGCTGCGAACACAAAGGCATTGATCTTCAACGTCAAGGGTGAGGATCTGCTCTTTCTCGATCAGCCGAACAACCGCTTGACGGAGGAGCAGCGCCAGGACTACGAGCGCCTCGGGCTTCCCTCCGAGCCCTTCGACTCGGTCGGGATCTGGGCGCCGGTGCGCCGAGGCAGCGATGTCGCGATGCCCGATACGGGCAGTCGACAGCAGGGCGTGACCGCGTACTTCTGGACCATCAGAGAACTCGTGCGCGAGCGGCTGTTGCGGTTCCTCTTTGCCGAGGCTGACGATGAGCGGAGCCAGGTCGCCGATCTGATCGCCCGAGTCGAGGTTGGCCTTGACCGCGACTCCGAGGATGTCGTAGATCATCCCGGCACATTGGAGATTCTCGATTCGAGCCGTTCACCGCGCCTGGTGCGCAGCTTCGCCGAGCTGTGCGACCTGATTCGTGATCGCGTCGAGACCGACGGGGATCCGTGGCGCGGCCCGATCGCGGCGGGAACTGTCTCCGCCTTCCTGCGCCGCCTCGAAGCGGCGCGTTTCCACTGTGGCCATCTGATCCGGGGTGCAGACGCGGCCGATATCGAAGCACACCGCATCGATCTCGCTGAGACACAGGTGTCGGTCGTCGACATCCACAACCTGCACGACCGCGGGAAGCGCTTCGTCGTGGGCGTCGTCGTGAAGCGCATGTTCGAGGAAAAGGAGCGGACCGGCAACGCCCGGCCGCTGACCTTCCTCGTCCTGGATGAGCTCAACAAGTACGCTCCTCGCGAGGGCTGGTTCCCGATTAAGGAGGTACTGCTGGATATCTCCGAGCGTGGCCGCAGCCTCGGGATCATCCTGATCGGCGCCCAACAGACGGCGAGCGAGGTCGAGCGCCGCATCGTATCCAACTCGGCATTCCGCGTCGTTGGGCGCCTCGACATCGCCGAGGCTCAGCGCGCCGAGTACGGCTTTCTCTCCCCGAACGCGCGCCAGCGCGCAGCAATCTTGAAGCCTGGCTCGATGATGTTGCAGCAGCCGGAGCTGCCGCTGTCGTTGCAGATCCGATTCCCCTTCCCAGCTTGGGCGACGCGGGTGTCCGAGGTCGTCCCGGAGCGCGGGGATCCCTTCGCACGCCTCAAATAGGGGTGCGCGTTCTCCACACATCAGATTGGCATGTCGGGCGCACGATCCGCCGCATCCAGCGCCTCGACGAGGCCCGCGCCGTGCTAGAGGAGATCGTCGGGGTAGCCGAGGCAGAGGCGGTCGACGCGGTGTTGGTCTGCGGCGACACCTTTGAGTCCTTCGCGCCATCGGCTGAGGCGGAGCGCGTCGTGTACGACACCTTGCTGGCGCTCCACCGCGCTGGCATCCCAGTCGTTCTCATCGCCGGCAATCACGACTACGCCAAGCGCCTCGTTGCTATCCAGGGCTTGCTCGAGGCCGTCAACGTCCACGTAGTCGCCGAGCCGCGGGCGGCCAACGCTGGGGGCATGATCGAGCTGCACGGCCGCAACGGCGAGCAGACTGCGCAGATCGCCGTCCTGCCGTGGGTCTTCGAGAACCGCCTCTTCGGGGCCGAGGAGATGATGGGTCTGCAGGAGGATCCTCATAAGGCCTACGCGGAGCGCATTCCGGCGCTCCTGAACGCGCTGTGCGAGGGCTTTGACCCGAAGAAGATCAACATCCTCGCTGGGCACCTGTTTGTCTCGGGCGCGCGCCCTGGCGGCGGCGAGCGGGAGCTGACGATGGGCGAGATCTTCGCGATCACCGGCGCTGCGCTGCCGACAGAGCCACAGTACATCGCGCTGGGCCACGTGCACCGCCCGCAGGCGGCCCCGGGTGCGCCCGTGCCGACTCGCTACGCGGGCTCGCCGCTCCAGCTCGATTTCGGGGAAGTCGAGCAACAGAAGTCGGTGACGATCGTCGATCTGGATCCCGGGAGGCCGCCCCGCGTGCGCGAGGTTGCGCTCGCCTCTGGGCGGCGCTTGACTGACCTGCACGTCAGTCTCGATCGACTGCCAGATCAGATTGGTGCCGATGAGAACGCTTACGCGCGGGTGTTTCTTGCATGCGAGGGGCCGGCCCCCGGGCTGTTCGAGCGCGTGAAGGAGTTCTTGCCCAACGCGGTCGAGGTTCGGCTCGTCTACGAGCACGAGGACCTTGAGCGCACAATCGCTGATTACCGGGCAATGAAGCCCGACGAGCTCTTCTCCCGCTACTACCGGACCCAGCACGGCGTTGAGCCCGACACACGCGTGCTTGCGCTGTTTAAAGAGCTGTTCGAGGAGGTGAGCGGCGGTGCGCCCATTGAAGCTTGAGATTCAAGGCTTCACCGCCTTCCGCGAACGCCAGGAGATCGCGCTTGACGAGTACGACCTCTTCACGATCATGGGGCCGACCGGCGCCGGCAAAACGAGCCTGCTGGACGCGATGATCTACGCCCTCTACGGCCGGGTCCCCCGGATGGGAGGCAAGGGGTTGGGCGATCTCGTTAGTCAGGGCCTCACGGAGTCCCGTATCAGCCTCGAGTTTGCGATTGACGACGCGCGCTACCGCGTGACGCGCCGACTGCGTCGTGATGGCCACACCACGAGTCCGATCTTTGAGCGCGCCGAGGACAGCGACTGGGTCTCGGACCTTGAGGGCAGCGGCGTAAAAGCCGTAGAGCGACGCGTACGCGAACTGGTCAAGCTCGACTTCGATGGCTTCACGCGTGCTGTCGTGCTGCCGCAAGGCGAGTTCCAGCGGTTCTTGCGCGGCGATCGCGATGAGCGCCGTGCGGTCCTGACTGACCTACTGGGCCTCGAGTACTACTTGGACATGGGTCGCCGCGCTCGGGCACGGTCCAAGACCCTGGAGGTCGAGATCGAGACGACCGCGAGCATCCTCGCGGAGCAGTACGCCGATGCCACCCCACAGCGCTTGGCGGAACTCAAAGCTGAGCGCACAACGGCCCAGCAACGAGCCAAAACGCTCGCTAAAGCTCTGACCACGGCTACTAAGCTCGACGGCGAATCCATCGCTCTGCGCGCTGGGCGCGCGTCCATCCAAGAGCAGGCGGACCAGATCGATGACATCCGTTCTCAGCTGGGTCGCAAGCTGGATGCCTGCCGGGAAGCGCGCGAGCGCGAAGACCAACGCACCAACGCCTTATCCGAGGCTAGGCAACGCGACAAGCGGACAACCAAGGACGCGACCACGGCGCGGGCGAGACTCAACCGGATCATCGAGCAGCATGGAACCCTTGAGGCGCTCGCGCGAGCCGAGAGCGCGGTGGACACCCACGCCCAATGCGATAAAGACCTTGGCCAGCGCCAGAAGCGGCTCGGCGACCTGGCGTCCGACATTAACGGGCTCACGACCAGACTCGAGTCCGCACGGACGCGAGTCCGGGAACTGAAGACCGCCGTGAATAAAGCAGGGTCGAAGGCTGAGCGGGCCGAGAGTGCCGCCGAGACGGCGAGCAAAGCCGCCGCTCATACAGCCGATCAATTGGCGCGTGCTGAGACTGCCGCCGAGGAGCGAAGCGCCGCTGACGCGGAAGCAGCACGGTGTACCGAGCGGGTCGGTGCCGCATCGCAGACCAAGCAACAGGCACTCCAGGCATTGAAGGACACTGAGCGAAAACACGGTGAGCTGGCCAGAGCACAGATGGCGGCAACTCTGTCGCAACGGCTACACGCCGGAGATCCCTGCCCCGTTTGTCATCGCGCGTTGGATGTTGCTCCCGGGGTGGACAAGCATGTCGCTGAGGCGCTCGCAGACGCTGACAGCCGCCTGGCCAAGGCGCGCTCCAAGGCGGAGACCGCAGGCAACACCCACGCCGGCGCCGAGGCAGCGAACAAAGCCGCCCAGAACCGCTTGACGAAATCCCAGAAGGCAATCAGTGTGGCCCTAGCGGGAGTCAAAGATATCGAGACCCTGCGTAAGCAAGTGACCGAAACTCAGACACTCGCCGACAAGCGCGCCGAAGAGGTGGCCCCCGCGCGCGAGGCCCTCCAGACAGCCACCAAGGCCGAGGGCGACGCGCGAGTCGAGGCCCAAGCGTTCGCCACAGAACTGTCCGGCAAGATCGCCTACCGTAAGAGCCTCGACCAAGAATGCAAGCAATTGCGGGTCCGGCTCGGGCAAACGGCCAAGACTCTCCGGGCTCACTTCAAAGGCCGGGTACCGGCCGACGCCGCCCAGCGGCTGAGCCGGCGCCGCGAAGCCGTTGGCAAGGCTCACGACGACCTTGAGAAGAACCAGCAGGCGGTCGCCGAGGCTCGAGGCGAGTTGCAGGCGTCAACCGAGGCGCTCGCCCAGCTGAATCGGGAGCTGTCAGCGCTTGACGCTGATATCTCCGCGTTGCGCGCGCGCTGCCAAGCTGCTGGTGAGGCGATGACCGCAACCATCAAGACGGTCGCGTCGGCCTGCCAACTCGCACCGCTGCCGCGCACAGTCCTGGCGCGCGAGACACAGGTTAGCGATCTCGGCGCCTGGTGCGACGGCGCGCAGCGCACACTCACCGTGGTCGATGGTGACTGCGACAAGGCGCTTCACAAGCTCGGCAAGCAGCTCGTCACACTAGCCGTGACCAACAGGGTGGAGGTGGCGGACGGCAGTACACCTCTACACGCGCTCAGGGACGCACAGGAGGCCGCGCGCGATGACCGAGTTCGCTGCGAGACGGCGGTCGAGCAGCTTGAACAGCGCGTGGCCGATCGCAACGAGTTGACGCAGTCCATTGCTGATAAGCGGGCTGAGACAGAGGTCCTGAAGGTCCTCATTGGCGAGCTGAGGGCTGACCGGTTCATCCAGTTCATCATTCAGCACACCCTCGACCTGCTGGCGGTCCGCGCCTCCGAGCAACTGATGCGCATCTCTTCGGATCGCTACAGCCTCGTCTCGCACGACGGCGAGTTCCACGTCATCGATCACGTCAACGCTGACGAGCAGCGCACCGTCAAAACGCTATCCGGCGGGGAGACGTTCCTTGCGAGCCTGAGCCTGGCGCTGGCGCTATCGCAGCACGTCGGTGAGCTGGCAACCGAAGGCATGGGTGCGAAGCTCGAAGCGGTCTTCATCGACGAGGGCTTCGGGCAGCTTGACGCCGAGAACCCTGGAGGACGTCATCGACGCCCTGGAGCGCCTACGCGAGGGTAACTTGATGGTCGGTGTCATCACGCACGTCCCGGCACTGGCGCAGCGTATCGGGGTGGGTCTGCGCATCGAGAAGGACGGCAACCAGAGTAGGGTGCTTCCTGCCGCAGCGTAATGCCGGAAGCAACAACAGCGGCAGGAGCACCAGGGAACGGCGCTCGTCTGTTCGATCTCAACATCGAGGAGGTTCTCGACCATTGGGAGGTCGAGCACGCGATCCGCGAGGTCATCGCAAACGCACTCGACGAGCAGGTTTTGACCGGCACCGAGGACGTCGAGATCTTCGAGGACCGCGGAGCCTGGCATGTGCGCGACCACGGTCGCGGTCTGCAAATCGAGCACTTCACCCTAAACGAGAACAAGGAGAAGCTCGGCAGCGACGCCGGCGTGATCGGCAAGTTCGGCGTCGGCTTGAAGGATGCGCTTGCCACCTTCCATCGCCGCGGTGTAGAGGTGACGATCAGATCGCCGTCGGGCATCTTCAGGCTGCGGGAGGCCCATAAGCACAACTTCGATGGGATCACGACGCTTCACGTAGATCACGACCCCACACCTCATGGTAAGGGCACCGATGTCGAACTGAAGGGCGTGTCAAGCGCTGATATTGACACCGCGAAGTCGTTGTTCCTGCGCTTCTCAGGCGACGAGCTGATCGAGGCGACTCAGTATGGCGAGATCCTACGCCGCACAGGAGGACTGCCCCGCGTTTATATCAACGGCGTCTACGCCAACGAGGAGCCAAACTTCCTCTTCTCGTATAACGTCACGAGTCTGACGCCGGCAATGAAGAAGCGTCTCAACCGCGAGCGTCTCAATGTCGGCCGCACTACATACGCTGAGCGGGTCAAGGCGATCCTGACGGCGGCGGAGTCCGACGAGGTCTGCAACCGCCTGGGCGACCAGGCGTTCGCCCGCGCACGTGGTGACCAATGCGACGAGATGCAGTGGATCGACGTCGCGCAGCACGCGTTGAATCTGCTCCACAGGCGCGGGCGGGTGGCGTTCGTTACTGAGGCCAACTTGCAGCTGATGCCCGATGTCATCGATCACATGCGGAATGACGACTACGAGGTCGTGGTGGTACCCGAGGCGCATATGGCAAAGCTCGATGAGCAGTATGAAGCCGGAGACACCGACCTGCGGACCGTGGAGGGCTACATGGCCGAGTACAACGAGAGCTTCAGTTACCAGTTCGTCGAGTCCTCAGCGCTTACAGACGCGGAGCGTTCGATCTTGGAGCGTACGCCCGAGATCTTGTCCCTCGTGGGCATCGAGGCGGCAAAGGCCCCGCCGATTCGCATTTCAGAGACGATGCGAATCGGCCCCGACACGACCCAGGGCGTATATGACCGTCAGCTGCAGTCGATCGTCGTCAAGCGGTCACAACTGCGGTCACTAAACGATTACGCGGGGACGCTGTTGCATGAGGTGGCCCACGCGACGAGCGGCGCCCCCGATGTCAGCCGCGAGTTCGAGTCCGCGCTTACTGATTACCTCGGACTGGCGTCGAGCGGCGCCCTCTAGCTGGATGAACTAGCGATGAAGCTGTTCGGTGGCCGCAAGCCTCAGTCGCACGCCGACTGGCAACAAGCGAGCTGGCTTGCCTGGCCCACGCTGAGTTGCGGAGGAGGCGGCGAGCTGAAAGTCGCCGGCGTTTACTACCACAAGGATGAATTGCGGAAAGTGATCGCGCACGTAGGAGGGTTAGCGATGGCCGAGTTGCGGATCGAGCCCGACGGCGAGTACCCAGGCGCGGTCAGAGTGTGGGTAGGTCGTGCCATCTTGGGATCGATTCCCCACACGCAGGCGCCGGCATACCGCGAGGTCACCGAACGGCTCCATGTTTCGAATCGACCCGCCACGTGCCGTGCTCAGCTCGAAGCGGATCTCGGCGAGGACTCGTACGTCGATGTGTTCCTGAGCGCGCGTCCGCAAGAACGCGCACCAGACGAGCCGTTCCTGCCACCTCTATTGGGAGCCACTGTCGAGGTGGATCAAGGGCAGGCCGAGCGCCTTGACGAGTCAATGCAGAGTCGTGCGAAGAGTAAGCGCGTAGTAAACACCGGTGAGCTTGTCCGAGCAGACGGTGCGTGGTCCGTGCTCCTTGAAGGGGAAAGAATTGGGAGGCTGCCGTCAGGCAAGCGTGGCCGGCTCGACGAAGCCCGGGCCGCGGGCGTTCCTCTCACCTGCCGCATTCGCCTGATACGAGCACCCGGGAAGCCGCTGCGAGTTCAGGCCGACTTCCCCTCTGATCGGTGATGTGGTGCGCTGCTCGCGCGGCGTCACCCGGAAGCACAAAGGCGAGTCTCCGCGTCGGAACTACTGTACGTCGGACACCACAAACCCGTCTGCTCTAGACACAAATGCCAGAACGCGTTCAACCACCCCGACAACGTTGTCCGGCCAGGGCTCCCGTGCAAGCCCCTCTCGGGCACGGTCTACCAGGACACGACAATCACGCGCAGAAAATGCGGCGCCGGGTTCGGTGAACTTGAATACCGCCAGTTGGCCCTCGGCAGCCTCCAAAGCAGCGTCGCCTTCAGCTGCGACTGGCGATCCTGCTTGCGCCCGGGCGGGCAAGAGCTCTTGGACGTCGGGCGGCGGGGCCACCCAGTCAATCCCCGCCGCTACGTTCAAGACGCCGAGAAGATCGTCGACCTGCGCGCGCGTGAGTTCGATGCTTCCATGCTCCGGCGATTCATAGCGCACGTGCATAGAGCTGGCGGACCTAGGGGATCGTCTCGACGGCTTCCGCCCGGCTCACGATGGCCTGCGCGCGGGGCGTGGCACGCTCATCGGCGACTCGTTGTGCGACGGCGGGCTCCGTGCGAGCGACGAGCGAGTTCTGGTCCTCAACGCGCTCTTCGTAATCCGGGAGCCCATTCTTCAACCACGCTGCACTCCAACTCAGAAATCGGGCGAGGTCCGCGTCCACGCTTCTCTCTTTAGCCTCAGCCAGAAGCTCTGCAAGGAAGGTCGACTGCAACTCGTACAGCTTATTTGTGATCATGAGCGCCTCAAGGCGCGCCTCGGTGACGCCGTAGGAATGGCGTAATTCACTGATCGCATGCGATCGCTCGCCCTCGAGCACCGCGAACGCCGGGTGCTCGGCGAGAATGGGCACACCAGCTGGCGGCATAGCTTCCGGGCACCAGGGATCGAATATGTCGCCAAATGCAAAGTCCACCGGCACGTCGGCGGCGAGGCGTGGCGAGGTGGCTGGCGGAGCCAGCGACGTCGGATGGGACCGGTGCAGCCGGCGACGAGTAGATGCGACGCCCCTGCCCGCAATCTCTTGGCGCAGGCCGGTCGCCGGTCTAGTGACACGCCAGGCTCTGCTCGCACCCTTCTTGAGCGGGGCGGGAGTCACTAGCTGCCGTGCGGTCTTCGCTGGCCGGGTCACTGCACGCCTGGCAGTCTTCGCGGGCTTAGGCGCTGCGATACGCCATCCAATGCGTATGGTTTGTCCCTCTCCGTTGGTTGCCTACCGTTAGCAAGCGTACCCGAAGAACACTACTCGCGAGCACGCCGACGCGGCGCCCGCAGCCGGCCAGCGAGACCGTGAGCGCGCCATCCGAGTGGATGTCCGTGACTTCGCCCCGTTTGCCCGTTCTCGACCCCTGGGCTCCTCCTCGCGGGCGGTGCTATGCCCTGAACGCCGCCAGGTCGCCTTCGCGCAATCCGTAGTGGACCCCGGGCGGCTCGACCTCGGGGACTCCTGTCAACGCCCATGCCGCAGTAGATCACTGGGGCGACGCGTGACCCTCTTTGCCCCGTGCGCTTGGGGCCCCTATGCTTTCCGAATCGCAGGGTGTCTACGCGGCGGAGACGATATGGCCGGCATCGGGAGCAGCACGAGAGTGAGGCAGCAGGTCGAGAAGTGGCGCGATGAGCTGCTCGACCTGACTGGTAACAACCGCCTCCTGCGCTTCCGTGCCTCGAAACTAACGCTAGAAGTTGAGAGTCCCGGCGCACAGCAGCTCATCGCCCGTCTCCTCAATGGTCGGTCTCGCTCGTGGGTGATCTTCCTGCCATACGAGGAGCCGGATCTCGACGCGAGCTCGTCGTCTGATCCCGGAACCGGGGGATCCGAGAGGGTAGGCGCGGCCGGTCACGATCCCGGCTCCACGCTCGTCACGCACAAAGGCACCGCCCGAGAGGTGCTTGCCGCGTGCGCCGGCCTGTCGCGCCGCGCGACTCAGGAATTCATGGATAAGGGGATCTGGATCCTGTACCTGGGCGTTGGGATGCTGACCTGGACAGACCCGGCAGATAGAGGCAACACCGAGCAGGACAGCCCGCTGCTTATGGTCCCGGTCGAACTCGTAGCCGAGAGAGGGCGAGATGGCTGGCGGTTAGTGCCGGCCGAGAACGAAGTCGTCGTGAATCCGGCGCTGTGGCTCAAACTCGAGTCAGAGCTCGGCATCGAGCTGCCTGAACCAGGCGATGAGGAGTCGATCGATGTACCAGCTTTTCTGGCCGAAGTCCGGGTCGCCGTCGCTGGTCATCCGACATGGACTGTGCGGGAGCGCGTCGTGCTCTCCACGTTCTCCTTCTACAAGGAGGCCATGTACCGCGACGTGCGCGACAACATCGAGCGTATCGTCGAGCACCCGGTTGTGAGCGCACTCGCTAGCGATCCCGGAGACGTGAGCGAGCTGGGCACCGACTTTGCGTTCGACCCAGTGCCGGAGTCATCGTTGGATACCGCGGTGCCGCCTGAGCACGCGATGACGATCCGCGATGCCGACGCGTCACAGCGGCAATGCATCGCCGCCGCGCTGGCTGGGCGATCGTTCGTGATGGACGGGCCGCCCGGCACCGGAAAGAGCCAGACGATCGCGAACATCATCGCCGAGCTGATCGCTCAGGGTAAGACAGTGCTGTTCGTGAGCGAGAAGGCGGCCGCTCTTGACGTGGTTTACAAGCGCCTCGACGAAGCGGGGATCGGCGACTTTATGCTGGAGTTGCACAGCCACAAGACGACTCGCAAAGCCGTCGCATCGGCCCTCGGCGATTCGCTCCTGCGTCGTCCGAGATCAGCGCCACTTCTGACCGATGCAGACCTTGCGCAGGCCGAACGCAAGCGCATCGATCTCACCAGCTATGCAGATGCGCTCAACGCGCCGCTTGACGTTCTTGGGGGTCGCACACTCCACCATCTGCTCGGTCTGATCTCCCGCCTTCAACACTTGCCGCAGGCCCCTGTCGCCGAGCGACCGCTCGCTAGCCCCGCGGAGCTCGAAGCGGTGGAGCGACTGGGTGCGCGGCTCGAGAGCAGTTGGGAGGTCGTCGAGCGTGGGGAGGACTTCGTCTGGGCGGGTGCGGCAGCTCGTTCGTGGGGTGCAGCTGTCGAGCAGCGCGTCCATGAAGCCCTCAACCGTGCTGCCGATGAGTTGCGGTCACTCAAGGAGATCGGCGAAGCGGCGGCGGAAGATGTGTTGCTACCGCCGCCAAGTGGTCCGGCCGCCGCCGCCAAGCTGGGGGAACTCCTGGAACATCTTGGCCGGCGGCCCGAGCGGCTAGTCGAGGGCTGGCTTTCTGAAGTGGCCGCCGATGACCTGGAAGCGACCGCGATGGGACATGCGAACCGGATCGAGCTCTACAGGAGGGCCGTGGCGGACGCTGAAGGTGTCCTCGGCGCACAGTGGCACCTTCTGAACGCCCAGGCCGAGGACTGTGTTCGGATCTGGACCGAGGTGGACGAGCTTCCGGCCTCGATGGCACCGGAGTGGACCGTGGGGGACATCGAGCGCCTGTCGGATGCCGCAGCACGCGTTGGGTCGGAATACAAGCGACTGAGCGAAACTTCGTCGGAGCTTGCCGTTTGTCTCGGCCTCCGGGCGACCGACCTCACTCCCATGGACGGACAGGCGATCCGCGTGCTCGCCGGCATCGCCCAGAACAGCGAGCGCCTCGACGCACGTTGGCTCGCTTCCTGGGAGGCGATAGAGAGTGCTCGCGAAGCTCTCGACGAGCTCGAGCCGCTGTTGGTCGCTGAGCACGAGGCTCGCGCCGCCGCGGCGCCGTTCACGTCGGCAGTACTGGATCTGGATCTCGAGGATCTGCAGAGCCGCTTTCGGAACGAGCACCGCGGGCTCAAGAGGCTGGGGGGCGCCTACAAGACGGACCGTGCGGCGCTGGCGGCGACCGCGCCCGAAATCAAGCCCAAGGCTGCGATCGAACAGATCGGGACGGCGGTCGCATGGCAAGTTGCTCACCGCGCGCTCCACGCAGACGCGCAGCGTTACGGCGAGCTGCTCGGGGCAGGTTGGCAAGGGAGAGAGAACCGGGGTTCCAAGTCTCCGTGAAGGGTTGGACCGAGCCACGCAGGTTCTAGAACTCTGCGAGGGACGGCTCGCCGACCGCACGCGCCTCACAGCCACGATGGCGAGCGAGCCGTCCTCCGATCTTAAAGCCTCGGCGGCGGAGGCTGAGGAGGTAGCAGCCGGCATCAGATCCCGCACCCCAGCTCCGCTGGTGCCGCTGTGCAAGGAGTCGTTTGACGTGACGGCCTCGGAGTTGCATAGGGTCGCCGGCCTTCTCAGCTCAACTGCAACACTGATGGCTCCGGTCGATGCACTGAAAGCGGGCGTCAGCAGGACCGAAGCGCGGGTCGCGCACACGTCGACTGGCGAGGCGAACCGCTTACGTGTTGAGAGCGAGGAAGACGCCGCGGCGACCTTGATACTTGGCAAGGCCTGGGTCGCGCTTAGCGCCGAACCGCATGCGCTCCGCTCCGCGGTGCGCTGGAGTATCGAGGCCCGAAGTTTGGCTGGCCCGCTGCTCACTCAGGCTGCGGTCCAGCGCCTGGCGCACGCAGAAGTCGATAGCACGGCGCTCCGCGAGGCCCTGGCTCGATGGGAGGCCGTGCTCGCGCAGCTCCTGCTCCAGTTCGAAGAGGATCGTCGATCCACAATCGCCGCCGATCTAGAGGGCCGCTTCGACGACGCTGTCGACCGGATCGCTCGTCTCACCGACTCACGCGGCGATATCGAGGTCTGGATCGAGCATCTCTCTGCGGCCGAGACAGTGCGCGCGATCGGCCTGGCCGATGCTCTCGCCTTCTGCGTGGATTTGCCGGTGCGCGCGGACGAGATCGCGGACGTGCTCCTGCGCAGCGCTCTCGAGGCGACAGCGGATGCGGAGCTCGCCGAGCGCTCGGATGCGCTCGGTCCGTTCCGCTCCGTCGACCGCGAGCGCCTCGTCCGGGAGTTTGCAGAGTTGGACAAAAGGGTTGTGGCGAATGCCGCTCACCGCGTGATGGAGCGCGCAAGCGCGCGCCGACCGACCGCCATCGTCGGCGTGGCTGCGATCATCGCGAACGAGGCGCAGAAGAAGAAGCGTCACATGCCGGTCGGCGAGCTGCTACGCCAGACCGAGGACGTTGCTCAGGCGGTGAAGCCGTGCTTCATGATGAGCCCCTATCCGTCAGTCAGTATCTGCCTCCGGACATGACGTTTGACCTTGTCATCTTTGACGAGGCGTCGCAAGTGCGCCCGTGTGATGCTGTGAATGCGCTCTACCGAGGCCACGATATGGTTGTCGCGGGAGACGAGAACCAGCTACCTCCGAGCAGTTTCTTCGACCGCGCCGTCGAAGAAACTGACGAGTGGGACGCCGAAGAATTCGCCCAGGTCGAGTCCGTACTGGGCAGAGCAAGCGCTCGGGAACGTTCCGTTCGCTATCGCTGCGGTGGCACTATCGCTCCCGGCACGAGAACCTCATCGCGTTCTCGAACCATCGTTTCTACGGCGGCCGTCTAGTGACGTTTCCGAGCGCCTCGGAGACCTTGCCGGATCTCGGTGTTGAGAGCTTCATCGTCAGCGGCATCTATCGCCGCGGCACGTCAAAAGACAATCCGATCGAGGCACGGGCGGTCGTCGACCGAGTCTTCGCGCACGCCGAGGCGGGCCATCGCAGCATCGGCGTGGTCGCATTCTCCGAGGCCCAAGCCTCTCTGATCGAAGCGGCCCTGCGACGGGACAAGCGATACCTAGAGCCCCGCTTTGCCGACCTCATGGGCGCGGATCGACTCGAAGGCCTGTTCGTCAAGAACCTTGAGAACGTGCAGGGCGATGAGCGCGAGATCATCATTTTCAGCGTCGGATACGGGCCAGACGAGAGCGGCAAACTCACGATGGAATTCGGTCCGGTGACACACGACGGAGGGTGGCGTCGGCTCAACGTCGCGATCACTCGCGCGCGCACACGCGTCGAGATCGTAAGCTCGTTTCGCCCGGAGGCGTTGCTAGAAGCAGCAACCCGGGTATCGACGCGCTGCGGCGATATCTCGAGTTTGCTGAGGTCGGCCCATCCGCCCTAGTGGTGGCTGATGGCCTCGACGCTGGCGGAATGCCGGAGAGCCCTTTCGAGGAATCCGTCCTGGCCATCCTGCGCGGCTGTGGCTACGATGTTGCCGCCCAGGTGGGTACCGCCGGCTACCGCATCGACCTCGCCGTCCGGGATCCTGAAAACCGTGGTCGCTTCGCGCTCGGGATTGAGTGCGACGGAGCCATGTACCACTCCTCGCGAGTCGCACGTGACCAACCGCCTGCGAGAACAGGTGCTCCTTGGACTCGGTTGGACGCTCCATCGCATGTGGGGGCCGAGCTGGTACCGCGATCGCGCCGGTGAGGAACGCCGGCTGAAGGACGCCGTCGAAGCGGCCCTCAAGGCCGGACCTAGCTTCCCGGCCCAGCCGGTCGTCGTCCCGATGTTGGTCGACTTCGATGAGCTCGATCTCGAGGCGCCACCCCTTTGGACTGAGCCTTACGAAGTCGCGAACATCTCTGAGCTGAGTGGACGAGACATCGCTGATCCGCGCGCGTCGGCGGCGATGCGCAACACGATCGTCCATGTTGTGCAGACCGAGGGGCCGATCGTGGAGGACCTGCTTGTGAAGCGTGTACTTGGGGCATGGGGCGTAACGAGCACCGAGCGGCGAAGGGCGGCGATTACGCGCGGACTGGCAGCCCTGAACGGAGCCGGACAGTCGTGATGCGAGCAAACGCGTATTGTGCGCCCAATCAGCGTCTTGACATCGTCCGCGTCCCGCACGATGTCGAGCCCCGCTCAAGGCGTGAGGTGCGCGAGGTCCCAGATACTGAGCTCAGTGAGGCCCTCGCAAGAATGGTGGGCGACGCGCGGGTGATTGAGCAGGCTGAGGCCCTGAGGTCGACAGCGCGGGTATTCGGACGGCGTCGCAGTGGCCCGTCGATTGCTGCGACGCTCAATCGGATCATCGAGCAGCTCCTTGATGAGGGCCGCATCACGCGCGACGGGAGTGTCCTTCGGTCCGGATCGGCAACCTCGGACCACTCGGTAGAGGGCCAACGAACCTTGGGTCTGACCTGAGGACCGGTTGGCCCTCTGCGACTAGCGCGAGCGCAGCCTCACAGACCTCCCCTGGATTCGCCTAGGCGGCGCGGCGAGCCAGCCGCTCCCGCAGCTCGTTTCCAAGTTCGGCGTACTGCTCGGCATCCAGTCTCTTGCCGCACGCATCGTTGCCCTCGCGGGCGCGCTGCACGAGCGCCTGGGGGCCTTATCGATCTGCATTTTCTGTTCTTGGGTCAACTCGTCGGCGCCTTCTTCCAGATGTGCCGCGGACCAACGACCTGGACGAGGCTGAGAAGCCGGCTGATCCGCAGCTGCAGGGCCGATCCGCAGGAACGTAGATGGAGGATAGGGGGAGCCGGCAAGGTGGCGCAGTGGCCGGCGCCGCCCGGAGCGGCGGCCGAGACGCGAATACCGCAACGCGCCACCCGCAATCACCGGGATCGCGCGACTATCCCGTCCCCTGCGATGCCTACAGTTGATCGGAGCAAGTCGAGGAACCAGCGATGTTCAACGAGGCCCACCAAAGCGAAGTCGAGAAGGTGCTGCTCTACATCTCCGAGGCACGCGAGCGCGCCGAGCGGGCACGCCTTGCCCTGGTCAAGCAGGGAGCCGAGCCGCACCTGATCGCGGCGCTCAAGGACACCGAAGAGGAGTTGCGTAAGCAGCACCGCCGCTTGCTCCAGCAGACCCTGTACGCGGTGCCAGATCAAGAGCGCCTCGCCGTCTGAGCACGCCGGCGGTGGCGCTCACCGGCGAGGAGATCCGCGCCAACCTGACGCGCTTCGCGGCGTACTGGTCGCTCTACAGTGGCAGCGAGCGCTCCGAGGCGCAGACGTTCCTCAACGAGCTCTTCGACTGCTACGGGTCGGATCGCCGAGAGGTCGGAGCGCAGTTCGAGGCTCCGCAGGAGGGCCGCTTCCTCGATTTGCTCTGGCCGGGCACATGCATCGTCGAGATGAAGGCGCCCGCGGAGGCCAAGCGGCTCAGCCAGCACCGGAAGCAGGCGCTCGATTACTGGCGCGACTCCGCAGACCCCGAGCGCGGCATCCCCGCGCCGCCCTATGTCGTCCTCTGCGCCTTCCATCGCTTCGAGGTCTGGGAACCGGGTCGTTTCCCGGCGGCTGCGCGCGCAACCTTCGACCTCGTCGAGCTGCCCGATCGCTACGACGCGCTCGCCTTCCTCGCAGGCGAGACCCCGGTGTTCGTCGACGGGCACGCCGCGGTCACTACCGGTGCGGCGCGCCTGATCGCCCAGCTCAACGAACGCCTGGCGGAGCGACGGTGCGGAGGGCCCGACGAGCGCCGCGACTTCATCCTCCAATGCGTCTGGTCGATGTTCGCCGAGGATCTCGGCCAGATCCCTGGCCACCGCTTCACGCTGCTCATCGAGGATCTCATCCGCAGCCCTCAGCGGTCGAGCGCTGATGAGCTTGGGCGCCTGTTCGAGCTGCTAAACGACCCGTCCGCCGAGCGCCCGCAGCAAGGTCAGTACGCGGGTGTGCCATATGCGAACGGCGGCCTATTCGAGCATCCCGCACGGCTTCACCTCGAACGCGAGGAGCTTGAACTGCTGCACGCAGCCGCGGTGTTCAACTGGCGTGAGGTGCAGCCGCAGATTTTCGGCTCGTTGCTTGAGGGAGGCCTTGGCCATGACAAGCAATGGGAGCTCGGCGCCCACTACACGCATGACGCTGAGCTGCAGAAGATCGTCGGGCCGACGGTCGTGAAGCCTTGGCAGGAGCGGATCGAGAACCTCACGACCCACAAGCAGGCCGAGCAGGCGCTCTCCGATCTGATGCATTTCGTGGTGCTCGATCCGGCATGCGGTTCGGGGAACTTCCTGTACCTCGCGTACCGCGAGCTGCGGAGGATCGAGCGGCGACTGCACGAACGCGAGGCCGAGCTGCGCAGCGCCGCCGGGTTGCCGGAAGCGCGCCGCGCTCAACATCTTCTTCCCGCTGGCAATATCAAAGGCATCGAGATCGAGGCATTCGCGGTCTCGCTCGCGCGCGTGACGCTTTGGATGGCGCACCGCCTGGCCGTCGAGGAGCTGCCCTGGATGAGACCACGCTCCCACTGGCCGATCTCTCGGGCATCGTCAACAATGACGCGCTCCTGATCCCCTGGCCGCAGGCGAACGCGATCATCGGCAACCCGCCCTACCACGGTTCGCAGAACCTCCGGTCGGTTCTCGGCGACGACCGTGTGGAGTGGCTCAAGGAGCGGTTCGGTTGCGGGGTCCAGGACCTCGCGGTCTACTGGTTCAGGCGCGCGGCTGATCAAATGCGGCCCGGCGACCGGGCGGGGTTCGTCGCCACCAACTCGGTCAGTCAGGGGCGGGCACGGCAGGCGAGTCTCAATTACGTCGTCGAGCACGGCGGTGTCATCACGACACGGTCTCCCGTCAGAAGTGGCCGGGAGAGGCGGTGGTGAACGTGTCGCTGGTCAACTGGGTCAAGGAACCCCCGTCGCCGCCGCAGCGCTTCGAGCTGGACGGCCGCGACGTGGTCGGGATCAGCACCCGCCTAGTCGAGTCGAAGCTGCCGATCGAGGAGTACGAGCCTCTGGCAGCGAACCGTGGGCGTTGCTTTCAGGGACCGAT
The DNA here is from genome assembly GCA_963768005.1 of uncultured bacterium. GTDB lineage: Bacteria > Actinomycetota > Thermoleophilia > Solirubrobacterales > Solirubrobacteraceae > Palsa-744. The sequence continues at coordinate 4,829 of CAVYGD010000002.1, read as the reverse complement.
GCCGGTGGGTGGCGGCTTCATCCTGTCGTGGTCGGAGGCGCAAGAGCTACTGGTCCGGACCGATGCTCCATATGCCGACGTCGTGCGTCCTTACCTCATTGGGGACGACATCGCCGAGGATCCCACACAGGCGCCGCGTCGCCACATCATCGACTTCGCCGTGCGCCCACTGGAGGAGGCAACGCGCTATCCGGCTGCCCTCGCGATCGTTCGGGAGCGGGTCAAACCGGATCGAGACCACAACGCCGATCGCTTTCGGCGAGAGCATTGGTGGTTGCTCGGCAGGCCAGTCCTTGCGATGCGGGACGCGCTTGCGACGCTCTCCCGTTACATCGCCGGCAACCGTATCGGCAAACGCTTCCTGTTCGCATGGCAGACGGCCGACGTTTGCCCGAGCGACCTCACCAACGTCTTCGCGTTCGAGGACAACTACACGATGGGTATCCTTACCTCGGTCGTCCACCAGACGTGGGCGCACACCGAGTCCTCGACACTGGAGGACCGTCCGCGCTACACGCCGACGACGTGCTTCGAGACGTTCCCTTGGCCACGGCCGGACGCTACGCAACGCGAGAGCATCGGGTCACTCGCAGCCGAGCTCGTTGCCGCGAGGCAGGCCATCACGGTGCGGGAGTCGATCGGACTCACGGCCCTCTACAACGCCGTCGACGAAGGTGCATGGCAGGAGGTCCCTGCGCTCCATAAGCGGCTCGACGAGGCAGTGCTTGCGGCATATGGCTATCCCGCGCGGCTGCGCGATGACCGCTTAGAGTTGAAGGCTCGCCTGGCCAAGCTACATGCTGATATCGACGCGGGGAGAGAGCGTTATGCGCCGTTCGCGTGAGGCGGCGTGACGACCGTGCGGCTGCCCCATATTTGCCACGAGATGGGAGCATCTGGGGCCGTAGGCTCGTAGTCACCTCGTCCGCACCATGTCCGCCCCCGATGCCCAAATCGATCTCTTCGCGTGGGTGCGCGAAAAGGAGGCCGAGCGCGAGCGCGTTCGCGCCGCCAACGCCGAGCGCGCCCGCAACCGCGGCTACCTCGTGTTCGCGACCGATCCCAAGCTCTCGCCGGAGGCACCCTGCTACTGCCAGGTTTTCGCCACCGAGGCCCGCACGCCCAACAAGGCCGCCGCGAAGGTTCGCCCACTCACGTCGGGCCGGCGCCTGCACGTCTACCTAGCGACAGGCAAGTACAAGGACGAGCTGGCGGACGCGCGCTGGGTGGCGTAGCCGGCAGACCCATCACGCTGCGATAGTGCCGAACGGGGCACATCCGATGCCGGCACGGCATCAGCTGCAAGCCGCGGACGACGTCCTGGTGGGTGAAGTCTCGCTGGCGTCTCCGGCTGTCGCCGTGCTTCCGGTGCTCTGGGATCTCTAAGCGGGCATGACCCCTGGGAGACGACCTCGGCGCCTGTCATCGTTTAGTGCCCGAAAATGCAAGTGGCAGTCGTTACGGAGTAGCTATGTACGAAATTGACTTCTTTGCGGTAGGCGAAGGCGAGAAGAGCGGCGACGCGATCACTCTCCGCTACACCCTGCCGGACTTCACCGATCCCATTGTCGGCATCATCGACGCCGGTTTCCAGCCGAACGGAGAAGCGCTGGTCGAGCACATCACCGGCGTTTACGGCACGGACAAGGTCGACTTCGTGATCTCGACCCACCCGGACGAAGATCACATCAACGGCATGGGGATCGTCATGCGCAACCTCAACGTTCGATACCTGCTCATCCACCGGCCGGCAGCTCACGGGTACGGCTCCAACAGCGGCTCGGAGCCGGCCGAGGAACTCGCCGAGCTCGCGAAGGCCCAGCGCACCAGGGTCATCGAGCCATTCACCGGCGTTGAAGGCTTCGGCGACTCGCTCCTGATCGCGGGTCCCAACGAGCAGTACTACGAGGAAATGCTGGAGGTCCAGACCGAAACGGTCAAAGAGTCTGCCTACCGACCGTCGCTCGCTGGGCGCTTCCTTGGCACGACCGTGACCAAGGCCGCCCAGAAGGTGTTCCTCGCGGCCTTCCCCGTCGAGATCCCCTTCAGCGATGCCGGCGGCACCAACCCACGCAACAACAGCTCTGCTGTGGTGAGCCTGATGATCGATGGTCGCCACCTCATCTTGCCGGGCGACGCCGGCGTGCCCGCGCTCGGGGCGGCGATGGACTTCCTGGACGAACGTGATCGCACCAAGCACTGGCCCGCGCTTTTCGTGCTCCCGCATCACGGCAGCCGTCACAACCTCGATCTCGACACCATCCAGCGCATACTCGGGAGCCACACGGACGACCACTACGGGGCGGCGATAGCGAGCGTCAGCGAGGAGTCGGACAACCCATCGCCGCGAGTGGCGAATGCAGCGGGACGCAGGGGCTACCCCGTGTATGCGACCGCCGGGACATCGTTTCGCATCGCGCACGACGCGCCGCCACGCGATGGGTGGAGTGGCACCGTCGAGTCTCTAGGGCCGCTGGACGAGTCCGACGACCACGACGACTGATGTTTCCGACCCTCGACGCCTACAGCTTTCCTGCACGAGGCGTTCCGTTCGCGGCGATCTTTGTGCCGCCGCTCGTGCTGTTCGCCTTCGGAGTTCCGAAGAGCGTCGCGCTCGGCATTGCAAGCGGCGTCGTGATCGCCGTCGTCGCGGCGATCGCTGGCCAGCTCGGGCGTGACCGCGGCGTCAAGCTGCAACGAGTCTTATGGTGCGAATGGGGCGGGAACCCCGTCCGGCGGCGGCTGCAGTTTCGGGATTCGACGAATGCAGGTCGGGTCGAACGGCTGCACGCCCGCGTCGCGCGCATCCTCCGGGAACAACCTCCGACCGCGGCCGAAGAGGAAGCCGACTGGGACGCCGCGCGCGACCGCTACGACGAGATCTCGGCCCGTTTGCGTGCCTTGACCGACGATCGCGAACGCTTTCCCCACTTGTTCGCGGAGAACGTCAACTACGGTCAGAGGAGAAACATGCTCGGGCTCCGACCGTGGGGCGCCGCGGTCGCGCTGGCTACTGCCGTCGGCGCGGCACTCGCAATCTGGCTGGCTCCCGGACACACATCCGAACGTTTCGCGCGATTCGGACCCGGCGGAGCCGTGGCTGTAGCCATGTTGGCATTCTGGTGGCTCGTGGTGAGCAGTGAGTGGGTCAAGGTCACGGCGGATGCCTACGCGGAGCAATTCGTGGCTGCGATCAACAAGCTCTACGACGAACGAACCTCAGCGGTTGGTGGACCGACGTCATAGGCTTGCAAGCCCTCGCGGCGCGTTCTTGTCCGCCGCGTCGTGGTCGTCTGGCGCGGGTGGCGCTTTCCGCGGCGTTGGCGGGTAGCGAGTGGGTCCAAACAGCGTTAGTCCACTATCCGTTCCCCCCTGGCGAGCACGGCGTCGCCCCGCGGATCGAGCTTTTGGCTTGCTCCCTCGCATCTCGTCAGGCCGGGTTCGGCAGCAATCGAGCCTGCGCCGCGCGGCCTCGAAAGACCGCGGTCCATGCGGTCGATGTGGAGCGCCGCGCTCTCTTGGGCCAGCTTTGCGGTCCGGCCGTGTGGGGAGCCTTTGGGGAGCCTGGGCCCGATCCGGGGGCTTGCGCCTCGTCCTCGATCGGTCAAAAACCCCTGCGGTTGCAGGGCTGATAACTTAGAGGCGACGACCGGAATCGAACCGGTGTAAACGGCTTTGCAGGCCGCTGCGTAGCCACTCCGCCACGTCGCCGGGACCGCCGCAGCCACCCGCCGCGGACCTCGCTCCAAGCGTATCGGGAAGGGTGGCGATTGCTACGCTTGGCCGCACTCCCGGGCGATTAGCTCAGCTGGGAGAGCGCCGTCTCGACAAGGCGGAGGTCGCTGGTTCGAGCCCAGCATCGCCCACCTCTGGAAAGCCTCGCGTTTGCGGGGCTTTCCGCTGTCTGGGGCGGTGCTGTGACACCAAACGGACACCTTTTTTGTGCTCGCAACGCGCGAGCGGGCCTTGACAACGCCCTTATCGTCCGTCACGGAGCACGGAGGAGAGCCATCGGCACCGGAGTCAATCCGAACCGAAAGAAGGTGGTCGTGATGACCGAACTAGCCGATGCCTTAGCCTCGCCCGATCCTCGCGTCGTTCTTACCGCGCTGCTTCCGCAGCCTGAGGGTGATGAACGCGAGAGCGCCATCGCGGCTGTGACGCGCGACCATGAGCGCGCCCAAGAGCTGCTCGTTTGGGCAGTGCGCCTCGCGCATCAAGCCACGATCCAGCTCGCACAGCGCACTCCGAGCCCTCACCTCACGCCCGCAGAAGTCGCAGAGGACTTGTTGTCGGAGATCAGCCCCTTGGCCGACCCCTGGCCGAAGCAAGCGCGCTCGACCGACGACAGCTAAATCAAGGCTCGGCAGGAAGCCGAGCGAATCACCGCCATGCAAGGAAGCACGCCATGTTGGACAGCGAGCAGTACGAAGGTGCCCCGAGTCCAGAACACCAGGGCGACCCACCGAAAGGCAAACGGGCATTTGAGGGCGCGGCCCTCGAAGCTCGCCTAGCGGTACTGCGTAGACGCGAGGCATGGGCGGAGTCCCTCGAATGGCTCTACTGGAGGCGCCCCGAGCGACGGCCACGGGCCCTTAGCCTCGACTGCTACCGCATGGTCGTTGCCTACGAACGGCACCGTGAGCGCCTGGGCCACAGTCGCGCCGTGCGGGTACTCGCGTCTCTGCACGGGAGAACGCCAGCCGACATCGAGGACAGGATCAAGGAAGTAGAGACCGCCAGCAAGTCCAGTGAAGCGCGCATTGCGATGCGTAACGAGTTGGCGGCGGCGGGCGGCTATCAGCAAGGCACCCGCGGCGGCGAATCCG
>CAVYGD010000001.1:0-2095645 GCA_963768005.1 uncultured bacterium | reverse complement strand
GAGCACCAATAGCAGCCCGCTCGCGAACGGATCGAGCGTCCCCGCATGGCCGGTCTTCGTGCCGCCAAGCGCGCTGCGAACCGCGGCCACGACGTCGTGCGAGGTCATGCCGACGGGCTTGTCGACCAGCAGCAAGCCGTCCATGTTCCCGGCTAGGAGAGCGCCTGCGCGGGGTGCAGCTGGGCCGCGATCTCCGCCCGCAAGAACGCGATCAGCTCGCTCACGGGGAGCGATGTCGAGAAGCCGGCCGCGCGGCGGTGGCCGCCGCCGCCCTGCGCCCGCGCGATCTGCGACACGTCGACGTTGTCGTCGGTCGCGCGCAGCGAGACCTTGCGCTGCCCGCGCCGCTCGGGGGCGACGAGCTCACGTACGAGCGCGGCAACCTTCGTGCCCTGCACGGCGCGCAGTTGGTCGACGATCCCCTCCGAGTAGCTCTGCTTCGCGCCCGCGCGCTCGAAGTCCTCGGCGCTAGCTCGGCGAGCGTCAGCTCGCCGGAGTCAAAGCGCTGCGTATGGTTCAGCGCGAGCGCCAGCAGCGTCAGCTTCGACTCGGGAATTTCCTCGTAGAGGCGGCGATAGATGCGCTGCACGTCGACACCGCCCTTGATCAGCGCCGCCGCCATCTCGTGCGCGCGCGCACCGGTGTTCTCATACATGAAACGACCGGTGTCGGTGACGAGCGCGACGTAGAGCCCGTCCGCGATCTCGCCGCTCGGCGTGATTCCGAGCTCGTTCATGATTTCCCAGATCACTTCCGCCGTGCACGACGCGTTCGGAACGACGTGGTTAAGCGTCCCGAAGCGCGTGTTGTCGTGGTGGTGGTCGATGTTCACGACATGCGCGCCGGTGCTCAGCGCCGACGCGGGGCTGCGATCGATGTTCCCGCAGTCCAGGAACATCACGGTGCGCGTCGCGATGTCCTCGGGCACCTCGTGGATTAGGTCCTCGAGCTCCAACGAGCGGTACTCGTCGGGCAGCGGGAAGTCGCTCTCGGCGACGAAGGTCTCGACGTTCTTGCCAAGCGACTTCAGCAGTGCGTGTGCCGCGACGAGCGAGCCAAGCGCGTCGCCGTCGGGGTTCTCGTGCGTCGCGACGACGAAGCGACTGTCGTGCTCGATGCGCTGCACGACCTCGTGCTGCGTGCGTGCGATCTCGGCGTCGCTCCCGGCGCCGTCTGCGATCGGGGGCGCCTGCTGCGCGGCAAGTCCGCCGCCGGCGTGCCCCCGCCCGTTGCCCTGCTTCACGCGGAGTCGCCCTCCCCGCCCGGCGAGAACCGGCGGCGTCCATCAGCTCGCCGAGGCGCAGGGCGCGATCAGTCGTGTCGTCGTAGCGGAAGTCGAGCACCGGGGTGTGCTTGAGATTGAGCTCGTCGGCGATCCGGTGCTGCAGGTAGCCATGCGCGCTGCGCAGCCCCGCGAGCGTGTCCTCGCGGTCGCTCGCGGAAGCAACGTGGCCCTCGCTGTCGAGCGAGCTCACGTATACGCGCGCATGGCGCAAGTCGGGGCTTGTCTTAACGTCCGTGACGGTCACAAATCCCACTCTAGGGTCCTTCAACTCTTTCGCCGTCACCTCGCCGATCACCTGGCGAACGGCTTCATTGACACGACGCATGCGGTCGGAGCTCACGTCCATCCCTCCGCGCGGGAGCGCTTTCCACTATATGTGCCGGTTCGGGCCGCCGCGCGCGGCGGCTAGCTGAGCACGCGCTCGACCGAGCGCGTCTCGTAGAGTTCGAGCACGTCTCCCTCGCGCAGGTCCTGGAAGTTCGCGAGCACGATGCCGCACTCGAAGCCGCTCGAGACCTCCTGCACGTCCTCGTTGAAACGCCGCAGGCTCGCGACGGTCGTGTCGTAGATGACCGTGCCCTCGCGCACGACGCGCAGCTGGGCGCCGCGGCGGACCTTGCCCTCGGTGACGTAGGAGCCGGCGATCGTCCCCACGCGCGAGGCGCGGAAGAGCTGGCGGACCTTGGCTTGACCGAGCGCGCTCTCGACCTCCTCGGGCTCGAGCATCCCTTGCATCGCCGCGCGCAAGTCCTCGATCGCGCGGTAGATGATCGCGTAGGAGCGGATCTCGACGCCCTGCTGGTCGGCGATCCTGCGCGCGTCGCCAACCGGGCGGACGTTGAACGCGAGCACGAGGCCGTCGGAGGCCGCGGCGAGCATCACGTCGGACTCGTTAATGCCGCCGACGCCACGGTGGATGATGTTCACCGACACCTCGCCCTGCGGCAACTTCGCGATCTCGTCCTCGATCGCCTCCAGCGAGCCGGCGACATCGGCCTTGATCACGAGGCTCAGCTCCTTGACCGCCCCCGCCAGCGCGAGCTTGAAGACGTCCTCGAGCGAGATCTTGCGGCCGGCACGGCGCGCGAGGGCCTCTGTCTTGAGGCGGTTGGCGCGCTCGCCCGCGAGCTGGCGGGCGCGCCGCTCGTTCTCGACCGCGCGCACCAGCTCGCCGGCCTCCGGGACGCCGTCGAAGCCGAGCATCTCGACTGGCTCGCCGGGAAGCGCTCGCTTCATGCGCACGCCGTTGAAGTCGTGCATCGCGCGCACGCGGCCGAAGTTCACACCGGCGACGAGCGCGTCGCCGACACGCAGCGCGCCGCGCTGGATGAGGATCGTCACGACGGGGCCGCGCCCCGGGTCGAGCTTGGACTCGATCACGGTGCCCGACGCGGGCGCCTCCTGGTTCGCCTTGAGCTCGGCGAGCTCGGCGACGACCTGGATCGTGTCGAGGAGACTCTCAAGCCCCTGGTGGGTCTTCGCGCTGACGTCGACAAACTCTGTTTCGCCGCCCCATTCGACGGGCTGCAGGCCGCGCTGGGCGAGTTCGTTGCGCACGCGGTCGGGCTGTGCGCCCTCCTTGTCGACCTTGTTGACGGCGACGACGATCGGGACCTCGGCGGCCCGCGCGTGATCGATCGCCTCCTCCGTCTGCGGCTTGACGCCGTCGTCGGCCGCGACGACGATGACCGCGACGTCCGTGACCCGCGCGCCGCGCGCGCGCATCGCAGTGAACGCCTCGTGGCCCGGTGTGTCGAGGAAGGTGATGCGTTTGCCGGCGTGGCTCGCCTGATAGGCGCCGATGTGCTGCGTTATGCCTCCGGCCTCGGAGGATGCGACCTCGGTTCTCGCGGATCGCGTCGAGCAGCGAGGTCTTGCCGTGATCGACGTGCCCCATGATCGTCACGACCGGCGCGCGCTCGCGGAGGTCCGCCTCGGCGTCCTCGAACTCCGGCTCCTCGGTGACATCGTCGGCGGCGTGGACGATCTCCACCCGCTTGTCGAGTTCCTCGGCGAGGAGCGTGATCGCCTCGTCGGAGAGCGTCTGCGTCAGCGTCGCCATCTCGCCGAGCGCCATCAGGCGTTTGATGATCTCGGGCACCGGCACATCGAGGTACTCGGCGACGTCCTTGACGGTCGAGCCGGAGTTGATCCCGACGGGTCGCTCGGCGACGCTCACGTCGGGGCTTTGCAGCGGCGCGACGGTTTCCTCGTAGGTAGCGCGGCGGCGCCGTCCGCGGCGCGTCCGCCGCGGTGGAGGCTGGGCGGGTCCGCCCTGCTGGCGTCGCGAGGCCTGCGAGTCGATCACGACGCGACGCCGGCCGCCGGGACCGACGCCGCCGGGCGTACGCTCACCGGTGCGCGAATCGCGCGTCGGGCGTGCCGGATGACGGGTCGGGGTCGTAGCGGGATCGCCGTTCGGCGGCGTGCCGCCCTCGCTCGGGGCGCGAGGCGCGGCGGGCGGCGCAGATGAAGCCTGGGGCCGCGGGGCTGCGGGGCTCTCGCCGGTGGGAGCGCGTGGGGCCTTCGCTGCGGGCGTGGCGCGCTGTGCGCCGTCGCCTCCTGCCGGGGCCGAGCCACCTGCGCTCGAGCGCGGCGAGGCCTCACCGGCGCTGCTGTTGCGCGCGCGGATGCGCCCGTCTCCCGCTGCCGGGCGAGCGGCCGCGCCCTGACGCGGAGCGCGCTTTCCGGTCCCGGGAGCACCGCCGTCGCACTCTTGGCCGCGCCGTTTCGCCCCAGCGCCTCGAGCGCTTGGGACTCCTCGACCGAGGAGGACGCGACCTTGGCCGCCACTCCCGCAGCATGCAGCTTGTCGAGCAGTTCCTTGCTCGAGAGACCCTGCTCCTTCGCTATTTCATGTACTCGCTTCTTAGGCACCGGTCAACGATTCTACGAGCTCAGGGGAGATCGGAAGGCGCGAGCGCAACGTGCGTGCCAGGCGGCCGCTGCGCGCCGCCGCGCGCAGGCAGTCAAAGCTCGGCCGCTCGTCGGCGCCAGCCCTGCAAACGTACGCGCCGCGTCCGGGCAGCGTGCACCGACGGTCGACGAGGACCACGCCGGACGCCGTGCCGCCGCCCCGCGAGACCACGAGCCGCACGAGCTCATCCTTCGTTGCGGAGCGCCCGCAACCGGTGCAGCGGCGCTGGGGAGGACGGGCTATTGGGCGGGCTCCCCCGCCGCCCCGGCGCTCGCCTGTTCACCGCCGGCGCTCGCTGAGACGACCGCGGGCGTGTCGCCCGCGCCCTCTTCGGCGTCGCCATGGTCGGCAGGCGCGGTGTCTGGCTCGCTCGCAGCGGCGGGCTCTGCCTCCTCCGCGGCGGGCCGTTCGCCATCGGCGTCGGCAAGATCGGCGACGCGGTCGCTGTCGATCGCCGCCAGCGCCTGGTGGGTTCTCGATGCCGCAGTAGCGGGAGCCGGGCAGCGCGGCGTTCGGGCAGCGGCGCCCGTTTGAGAGGATCGCCGCGCAGCGCCCCTGTACTTCTTCCTCTTGGTAGCCGTGCTCGGCCTCTTCGGTGGCGAACTCGGTCTCCGAGCGGATGTCGATCCGCCAGCCGGTGAGTCGCGCCGCGAGGCGAGCGTTCTGACCCTCGCGGCCGATCGCAAGCGAAAGCTGGTCGTCGGGCACGATCACGGTCGCCTGCCGCGCCTCGTCCTCCACGAGCACCTCGCGCACGCGCGCGGGTGAAAGGGCCTTGGCGACGAATCGCGCGGGCTCGTCGTTGAACGGGATGATGTCGATCTTCTCGCCGCGCAGCTCGGAGACGACCATGCGCACGCGCGAGCCGCGCGGGCCCACGCACGCACCGACCGGATCGACGCCGTCGACCTTCGAGACGACGGCTATCTTCGAGCGGTAGCCGGGCTCGCGGGCTACGCCCGAGATCTCGACGAGGCCGTCGGCGATCTCCGGCACCTCGAGCTCGAAGAGCTTCTTGATGAGCTCCGGGTCGCGCCGGGAGACGATGATCGAGGGGCCCTTCGCCTGCGGAGACACCTCCTTGATGACGGCCTTGATCCGCTGCGAGTGGTCGTAGCGCTCGCCGTCGACCTGCTCTGACTTCGGCAGCAGCGCCTCGACGCGCTCGCGTAGCTGCACGAGCGTGTAGCGGGAGTCCGATTGCTGCACGATGCCCGTGATGAGCTCGCCGACGCGATCGCGGTATTCCTCGTACATCATGTCCCGTTCGGCCTCGCGGATGCGTTGCAGGATCACCTGCTTGGCCGTCTGCGCCGCGATCCGCCCGAAGTCCTCCGGCGTCACGTCGCGTTCTGAGATCTGATCGCGGAACTGCTCGAGCTTCGCGGGGTCGAGCTTCGGCTCCTCAGGCTCACGCACCTCGCCGGTCTCGGGGTCGATCGTGCTCGCCTCGTCGGCGGACTCCAGGATCAGCTGCGGCTCGAGCTCCTCGGGGATGATCAGTTCGAACACGCGGAAGTCCGCGGTATCGCGGTCGATTTCCACGCGCGCGTACTTCGCCGAGCCGGGCTGCTTCTTGTACGCCGAGAGGAGCGCATCCTCGAGCGCGATCATCAGCGTCTCGGGCTCGATGCCCTTCTCGCGCGCGAGCGCGTGCATTGCGTCGAGGATCTCGCGCGACATCGTCAGGACTCCACTAGGTTCGAGCGACGGATCTCGGAGTACGGGATCGCGATCACCCCCTCGCCGACGGCGAGCGTGACCTCGTCGTCGGAGGCACCGAGCAGCTCCCCCGTGATGCTGTGCGAGCGTGTCGGCGCCTCGCGCCTACGGCCGCGCGGCGCATCGACGGGACGCTCCGGCGCATGCTCGCTGCGCGTGCGCACACGCGCCCGATGACCCACGAAGCGCCGGAAGTGGGCGGGCTTCGTGAGTGGACGCTGGCTGCCTGGTGAGGAGACCTCGAGCGAGTAGCGCTCGCGCCAACCGGTGAGCTCCATGCTTACGCGTTCGCAGAGCGCGAGCGTGACACCGCCGGGGTGATCGATGAAGACACGCAACGTGTGCCGGCCGACCACCTCTGCGAGCAGCACTTCGACCTCGGGCTCGCGCTTGGCGAGGTCTTGCTCGATCTGGGTTTGGAGGGGGCTTATCACCGTGCCTAGGTCCTGTCTTTATAACTAAAAAGGCGGGCATTGCCCACCTTCGAGGAGAAAAACCGGCGGTCTCCCGCCGGTACGAAAGCTGTGGGGCGAGGATAGCATTCGCACTCCCCGCGCCCCAGCGCCCACCGGCCCGCTACGTGGCCGCGCCGCCGTCGTTCTCGACGCCGATGCTCGCGGCGCGGCGCGCGCGGTCCCGGTAGATCCGATAGTCCTCGCGGTGGGGCGACATCGAGCACGCGAGCGCGAGCGGATGACATGCCTCGCGGTGGCGGCCGAGGAGTTGCATCGTGCGCCCGAGGCAGAAGAGCGCGTAGTCGTTCGTGGGCGCCGCGGCGGCGACCGCCTCGAACTCCTCGGCCGCGCGCTCGTAGCGCTGAGCGTGAAAGAGCGCCCGGCCGAGCGCCTCGCGGATCGACGTCTTCGTCGGCTCGAGGTCCCGTGCACGCGTGAGCGGCACGATCGCGGCGTGGTAGTCGTGCGCGCTCAGCAGCTCCGAGCCGCGCCTATAGAGCTCGTAGACGTTGTCCTCGTGGTTGTCGGGCATGCTCGCTCACTCTAGCTCCCGCGGCCGCGCGGAGCCGCTCTACGACGTCGAGGATCCCGTCTGCGATCTCGGATTTCGGCGCGTGCGCGAGGTGGACCTGCTCGTCGCGGGTGAGCACGAAGACCTCGTTGTGCTCGACCTCGAAGCCGGCGTCGGCGCGCGAGATGTCGTTTGCGACGACCGCGTCGAGCCCCTTCTGCTCGAGCTTCCCGCGCGCGTAGTCGAGGGCCTGCGCGCCGTGCTCAGCGGCGAACCCGATGATCGTCTGCCCCGCGCTGCGGCGCGCGGAGAGCGCACTCAGCACGTCGGGCGTGGGCTCGAGCTCGAGCGTCAGATGCTCGCGCTCGGCCTTCTTGAGCTTCGTGGCAGACGGGCTTACGGGGCGAAAGTCCGCGACGGCCGCGGCCATGAGCAGGACGTCGCAGTCGGGGAACTCCTCCTCGCAGGCGCGCTGCAGCTCGGCCGCGGTGGCGACCTCGCGACGCGCCACACCCTCCGGCCACGGCAGCGCGATGTTCGCGGCGACAACGGTCACCTGCGCCCCGCGCGCACGCGCAGCGGCGGCGAGCGCGAGGCCCATGCGCCCGGAGGAGCGATTGCCGACGTAGCGCACGGCGTCGATCGGCTCGCGCGTGCCACCCGCGCTGATCAGCACCCGCAGGCCCTCCCAGCGTCCACTTGCGAGCAGGCTCTCGCACATTCGCAACAGCTCCGAGGGCTCGAGCAGACGACCGGCGCCCTGCTCACCGCGCGATGCGAGCTTGCCCTTCGCGGGGCCCGCGATGTGCACGCCGCGCTCGCGCAGGCGCTCGAGGTTCGCCTGCGTCGCCGGGTGCTCGTACATGTGGTTGTTCATAGCCGGCGCGACGAGCACGGGGCAGCGGCAGGCGAGCGCGGCGCTCGTCACGAGGTTGTCGGCGAGGCCCCCTGCGAGCTTCGCGATCGTGTTCGCCGACGCCGGGGCGATCACGTAGACGTCGGCGTTGCGGACGAGCTCGAGGTGATTGAGCGGCGTGTGCGCAGGCGGATCCTGGTCCGGGAACGCCCCGCGCGCCGGATCGCGCTCGAACTCGCTTGTGAGCACCGGCGCGCCGGTGATCGCCTCGAAGGAGGCCGCTCCCACGAAGCGTCGGCTCGCGGGCGTCTGCAGCACGCGCACCGAGTGGCCAGCGCCATCTGCGAGCCGCACGAGCTCGAGCGCCTTGTAGGCGGCGATTCCGCCCGTGACGCCCAGCAGGATGCGCGCCATCGCCCTACCGGTAGTGGTAGGAGATCTTCCCCGCAGCTACCTCCTCGAGGGCGATCGTGAGGTAGTTCTTGGAGCCTGTCTCGACCATCGGCGGCGGGAATTCGTCGAACGTGCCCTCGCCGAGATTGCGGTAGTAGTTGTTGATCTGACGCGAGCGCTTAGCTGCAACGAGCACCGCCGCGTAGTTCGAGTCAACGTTGCCGAGGAGGTTGTCGATACGTGGAGAGATCATGCTCGAAGCATAGCTCGCGCGCCGCCGAGCGCTCCCGGACCCTGCAACTCCCCGCTCAGCCCGCCGCTTGCGACCCGCCCGCGGCCGCCAACTCCCCTTGCACCACGCGCTCGAGCTCATCGAGCGCGCGCGGAAGCTCATCGTTGACGACTACGTAGGCGAACTCCGGGCGCGCCTGGAGCTCCTGCTGCGCCACGTCCAGGCGTCGTTCGACCTCCTCGGCGTCGTCGGTCCCGCGCGTCTGCAGCCGCCTGCGCAGCTCGCCCAGTGACGGCGGCGCGATGAAGATCTGGGTCGCCGTGGGCAGCGCCTCCCGCACCTGGCGGGCGCCCTGGACCTCGATCTCGAGCACGACCGGCGCGCCCGCCGCCGCCCTGCCCTCGAGCTCGCTGCGCAGCGTGCCGTACGAAGAGCCCGCGTAATCGACGTCCTCGACGAAATCTCCCGCGGCGCGCCGCGCGGCGAACTCCTCGGGAGTCAGGAAGTGGTAGTCGCGGCCGTCGCGCTCGCCCGCGCGCGGCGCCCGGGTCGTCGCCGACACCGACATCTCGATCTCGGGAATACGCTCGATCAGGCCACGGATGAGCGTGCCCTTACCGACGCCTGAAGGGCCCGTGATCACGAACACGTGTCCTGCCGCAGCCACGGCGCCCACCATACGCGCGCGGGCGGCTGGGATCGACGCCCTGCGCCGCTAGCGGCGCAGTAGCGAAACGAGCTCGCTGCGCTGGCGCTCGGAGAGCCCGCCGATCGTCTTGCTCGGCGAGATCCGGCAGGTGAGAAGCATCTTGTTGACTTTCACGCGCCCGTACTTCGGGACCGCGAGCAGCATGTCGAAGACCTTCGCCGTCTCGAGGTACTCCGGCGGCTCGAGCAGCAGCGACTCAATCGAGCAGCGGCTCGACTTGAGATCGCGCTTGAGCTGCGCGCGCGCGGTGCGAACCTCATTCGCACGGGCAAGCGCATCCATTCGTTGGTTCAAGGAACGCTCGGGGGTCGTGGAATGGTTCGTGTGGCTATTACCGTGCGAGAACGCAGCACGCCCTGTTCGGCTGGTCGCGACGGTGGAGGGATTCGACGAGGTGATCGGCGCCGCCGGGACCATGAGCGGGCGAGTCTACACACCCGGCGCGCTCGATCAAGGGATCGGCGCGAATTTAGCTAGACCTGAAGCTCAGGGTAAGACACATCGAGGCTACTGGACGGTGCGAATACGCCGATTTGCAGGGCTTTTGTGTGCTTTGCCGCGAGCGCAGAGATCGTTAATCGCGCACTTTGCGCAGATCGGCGCGCTGCGAGTCCTCTGGGGCGGCAATACCAGCAGCGATCCGACCCGCTGTGAGGGGGTCGCGGAAGCTCTCCGTGCCCACCGCGACGAGCGTCGCGCCGACGCCGAGCAGATCGCGGGCGTGGCGTGCGCACTGCACGCCGCCCATCCCGATCACCGGGATCGACACCCGTTCCGCGACCGCAGCCACCTGCGCGAGCGCGACCGAGCGCACCGCGGGGCCTGAGAGCCCCCCCGTGCCCGCCCCGAGCCACGGGCGCACTGAGCGCTGCTCGCGCTCGCCGCTCGGGGCGAGCGCCATCGCGCGCAACGTGTTGATCAGCGAGACCGCGTCCGCGCCGCCCTCCTGCGCCGCCTGCCCGCAGGCGGCGACGTCGGCGGTGTTCGGCGTGAGCTTCACGATCAGCGGTTTCGTCAGGCGCGTGCGCACCTGCGCGAGAACGCGCTCGAGCACCACGGGGTCGGCGCCGATGTCGAGCCCCGTCGCGACGTTCGGGCACGAGACGTTGAGCTCGACGGCAGCGATCTCGGAGCGCTCCTCGCAGGCCGCAAGCAGACGCTCGATCTCCTCCGCGCTCGCACCCATGACGTTCGTGATCAGCGGCACAGGGAGCTTCGCGAGCTCGGGGAGGTCGCGCTCGACGTAGCCGTCGAGCCCGGCGTTCGGGAGGCCGATCGAGTTGATGAGGCCTGCGCCCACCTCCCACAGCCGAGGCGCCGGGTTGCCAACCCGTGGCTCGAGCGTGATCGTCTTCGACACGAACGCAGAGAACGGGAACTGCTCGTCGAGCGCGGCGCCGAACGCGCTGCGCGCGCCGAGCACGTCGAAGGTGCCGGACCCATTGATGATCGGGTGCGCCAGCTCGAGGCCGCAAAAGTGCACCGCGCTCACGCTGGCGCCCCCATGTGCGGCTCGACGCGCTCGAGCAGATCGGCGTCGAGCACGGGGCCCTCGACGCACAGCCGCAAATAGCCGCCGCCCCGCTTGGCGACGACGCAGCCGTAGCACGCTCCAAACCCACACGCCATCGGCGCCTCGAGCGCCAGCTGCGCCGGCACGTCGAGCTCCACGCAAAGGGCACGCACCGCCTCGAGCATGCCCGCGGGCCCGCAGGCATAGACGCTCGCGCGCGCATCGCGCGCGAGCTCCTGCGCGAGCAACTCGGTGACGAGCCGCGCGCTCCCGAGCGAGCCGTCCTCGGTCGCGACGCGCGCACCGCGCAGCAGCTCAGCGCCCACGGCGTGCTCGGCGTCCCGAAAGCCGAGCAGGACCTCGGGTGCCCTCCGCGCGACTCGCCTTCGATCGCGTCCTGGAGGATCGCGAGCGGCGCGATCCCGGCGCCCCCGCCAACGAGTATCGGTCGTCTCCCCCGCGCCGCGAGCGCAAAGCCGCGCCCGAGCGGGCCGAGCGACGAGACCGAGTCGCCCGCGGCGAGCTCGCACAGCCGCCGCGAGCCGGGGCCGACATCCTCGAGCAGGAAGTGGGCTTCTCCCTCGCCCCAACGCGCGACGGAGAAGGCGCGCGAGAGGTAGGGACGCTCGTCCTCTCCCCCGCCCCAGTCCTCGCTCGCCGCGAGCATCGCGAACTGCCCGGGCGCGGGCGCAGGCCCGTCGGGGTCGCGCACACGCAGCACTCGGTAGGCGCCCAACGCGTCTATGCCTGCGACCTCCAGACGACGGCGCGCGATGGGGGCCAGGCTCACCTTGCCACTGCCGCGCGTCGCGGACGGCCGCCCGCGGGGCCCGGCTTCAGATCTGCGGCGCGCGCTTGGAAGCCGCGGTGTAGCTCCTGCAGCGAGACGAGCTCCCGGCGGCGCGCCTGGTCTTGTCCTTCGGCGGCCTGCCGCCTCGTCGCGACGGCACGCGCGGCCGACGACGCAGCGGTCAGCGTCGTGAGGCAGGGGATCCCCTTGCCGACGGCTGCGCGGCGGATCTCGTGGCCGTCGGCACGGGCGCCGGAGCCGCTCGGCGTGTTGATCACGAGGTCGACCTGCCCGCGCTCGATCCAATCGACGACATGCGGCGAACCTTCGGCAATCTTGTTCAGGCGCGTCACCGGTACGCCCATGCGCGCGATCGCCTCTGAGGTACCCCGCGTCGCGAGGATCCGGAAGCCGTTGTCGTGGAGCATCTGGGCGATCCCCGCAGCCCCCTGCTTATCCGAGTCGGTCACCGATATGAACGCTGTCCCCTCGAAGGGCAGCGGAACGCCGGCGGCGGCCTGCGCCTTTGCGAACGCGCTCGGGAAGTCGCGCGCGATCCCCATGACCTCGCCCGTCGAGCGCATCTCGGGCCCAAGCACCGCGTCGGCACCGGCGAGGCGATCGAAGGGCAGCACCGCCTCCTTGACCGAGACGTGCTCGCCGAAGCCAAGGCCTTCGCGCTCGCGTGGCAGGCCGAGCTCGGCGATGCGTTCGCCGAGCATGATGCGGCACGCGAGCTTCGCGAGCGGCACGCCGACGGCCTTCGAGACGAAGGGCACGGTTCGCGAGGCACGCGGGTTGGCCTCGAGCACGTAGAGCTCGCCGTCGTGCACCGCGTATTGGACGTTGAGCAGTCCGACGACGCCGATCGCGAGTGCGATATCGCGCGTCGCCGCCCGGATCTGGTCGATCAGCTCCTCGCCGAGTGAGTGCGGCGGGAGCACGCATGCGCTGTCGCCGGAGTGCACGCCCGCCTCCTCGACGTGCTGCATGATCCCCGCCACCCAGACGTCGCCGCCGCCGGCGTCGGCGGCGCCGTCGCAGAGGGCGTCAACGTCGATCTCGATCGCCCGCTCGAGAAAGCGATCGAGGAAGATCGTCGGCCCGCCGGCGCGCTCCTCGCGGGAGCCCGTTTGCGGGAGCGAGCGAAGCTCCCGGCGCAGGTACGCCGAAAGGCCCTCCTGCGAATACACGATCTCCATCGCGCGGCCCCCGAGCACGTAGGAGGGTCGGACGAGCAGCGGGTAGCCGACCTGCTCGGCGCGCTCGAGCGCCTCCTCGACCGAGCCCGCGGTCGCGTACGGCGGCACCTGATAGCCGAGCGCGCCCAGTAGCTTCCCGAAGCGCGCGCGGTCCTCGGCGAGGTCGATCGCCTCGACGCTCGTCCCAAGCAGCGGTACGCCGGCGCGCTCGAGCCCCGCAGCGAGCTTGAGCGGCGTCTGCCCCCCGAACTGCACGATCACGCCCTCGAGGTTGCGCTCGACCGCGAGCACGCCGAGCACGTCATCGAGCGTGAGCGGCTCGAAGTAGAGGCGGTCGGAGGTGTCGTAATCGGTGGAGACCGTCTCCGGGTTGCAGTTGATCATCACCGCCTCGCGCCCGAGCTCGCGCACGGTGAGCGCGGCGTGTACGCAGCAATAGTCGAACTCGATCCCCTGGCCGATGCGGTTCGGCCCGCCGCCGAGCACGACTACGGCGGGCCGTTCCCCGGGAAGCACCTCATGTTCGGCGGTACGCTCGAACGCCGAGTAGAAGTAGGGGGTGCGCGCGGGGAACTCGGCCGCGCACGTGTCGACGGCGCGAAACGAGCGCTCGCCTTCGAACGGGCCCTCGGGATCGACCGCGAGCGCGCGCAGCTCGTCGAGGAACCAGGGATGAATCGCCGTGCGCTCGTGCACGGACTCGAGCGCGACGTCTCGCCGCAGGAGCTCGATGATCGCCTCGAAGCGCTCAGGGTGGGGCACGGCGAGCCGCTCGAGGAGCGTCGCGTCGGAGACGTCGCCCAGCTCGGGCGCCTTGTCGAGCTCGCGCGAGCGCATCGCCTTCGCGAACGCCTGTCCGAACGTGCGTCCGATCGCCATTACCTCGCCGACAGACTTCATGTGCGTGCTGAGCGCCTCGTCGGCGCCGGGAAACTTCTCGAACGCAAAGCGCGGGAACTTCACGACGACGTAGTCGATCGTCGGCTCGAAGCTCGCGGGCGTGATGCCCGTGATGTCGTTGGGGATCTCCTCCAGCGTGTATCCAACCGCGAGGCGCGCAGCGATCTTCGCGATCGGGAAGCCCGTCGCCTTCGAGGCGAGCGCGGAGGAGCGCGAGACCCGCGGGTTCATCTCGATCACGAGAATCTCCTCGGTCGCGGGATTCACCGCGAACTGGACGTTGGAGCCACCGGTCTCGACGCCGACGGCCCTGATCACCGCGAGCGCCTGGTCGCGAAGCTTCTGGTAGAGCGCGTCGGTGAGCGTTTGCTGCGGCGCGACGGTGACGGAGTCGCCGGTGTGCACCCCCATCGGATCGACGTTCTCAATCGAGCACACCACCACTGCGTTGTCCGCCTTGTCGCGCATCACCTCCAGCTCGAACTCGCCCCAGCCGAGCACCGACTGGTCGAGCAGCACCTGCCCGATCGGCGAGGCTTCGAGTCCGCGGCCCACGATCGCCGCGAGCTCGCGCTGGTCCCGCGCGATGCCCCCGCCCCGCCCGCCGAGCGTGAACGCGGGACGCACGATGCAGGGCAGGCCGACCTCGTCGACGCTCTCGAGCGCCGCGGCGACCGTCGTCACCACGGCGTTCGCGGGCATCTTCAGGCCTGCGCCGTACATCGCCGCGCGGAAGCGTTCGCGGTCCTCGGCGCACGTGATCGCATCGTAGGTGGCGCCGATGAGCTCCACGGCGAAGCGCTCGAGCGTGCCGTCATCGTGAAGCTCCTTCGCGAGGTTGAGCGCGGTCTGCCCACCGAGCGTCGCGAGCAGCGCGTCGGGGCGCTCGCGTTCGATGATGTGTCGGATGGGAGCCGCCAGCAGCGGCTCGATGTAGGTCGCGTCGGCGAGCTCGGGATCGGTCATGATCGTCGCGGGGTTCGAGTTGACGAGCACGACCTCGTAGCCCTCCTCGCGGAGCACCTTGCAAGCCTGTGCGCCCGAGTAGTCGAACTCGGCCGCCTGCCCGATCACGATCGGCCCAGACCCGATGATGAGCACCTTGTGGAGGTCGTTCCTGCGCGGCATCTAGCAGAGGGCGAGGAAGCGCTCGAAGAGGTAGGTGCTGTCGTGCGGCCCGGGACCGGCCTCGGGGTGATACTGGACACTCATCGCGCGTGCGTCGAGCAGCTCGAGCCCCTCGACGGTGCGGTCGTAGAGGTTCACGTGCGACAGCCGCGCGGCACCGAGATCCGTCTCCCACTCCACGGGCGCATCGCCGCTCAGGCGCTGCTCGCCCGCTGGGCCGAGCACGGCGAAGCCGTGGTTCTGCGACGTGATCGCGACGCGTCCGTCGCGCAGGTCCTTGACGGGGTGGTTCGCGCCGCGATGGCCGAAGGGCAGCTTGAAGGTCTCGAGCCCGAGCGCGCGGCAGAGCAGCTGGTGGCCGAGGCAGATGCCCCACAACGGACGCTTGCCGACAAGCTCACGGACCGTCGAGACGGCGTAGTCCACCGCCGCGGGGTCACCGGGGCCATTGCCGAGCAGGATCGCGTCGGGGTCGCCGTCGAGCAACTCCGAAGCACTGCTCGCGCAGGGGTGAAGCTCGACCTGCGCGCCGCGGGCGAGCAGGTGGCGCAGGATCGACGCCTTGACGCCGGTGTCGAGCACGGCGATGCGGGGGCCGTCGCTACGCCCCGAACCCGCTCGCGTATCCGTCGCGCTCCCGGCCTCGCGCTCGGTGCCGATGTGAGCCAGCAGCTCATCGTGATCGCGCAGCCGCACGACCGCTCGCGGCGAAACCACCGAGGCGAGGTCGCGTCCTGCCATCGAGGGCTCGGCGTCGATCAGCTCCCGCGCTTCGCGCTCGGAGGTCTCACTCGGAAAGAGCCCGCCGCGCATCGCGCCGGCTTCGCGGATGTGGCGCACGAGCGCGCGCGTGTCGACACCGGTGATCGCCGGAACCCCGCGTGCGGAGAGCCAGTCGAGCCATCCGCCGAGCGCACCTTTTGCGTCCGCGCGGTTGCGCGCGTCGCGCATGATCGCCGCGGCGCCCCACGCACGTGCCGACTCCATCGCCGCTCCGCTCGTGCCGTAGTTGCCGATGTGCGGATACGTGAACGTGATGAGCTGGCCCGCAAAGGAGGGGTCACTCATCGACTCCTGATAGCCGGACATGCCGGTCGTGAAGACAACCTCGCCGACCGCGTGAGCGGCGGCGCCGCATGCTTCGCCCTCGAAGCGAGTCCCATCCTCGAGCAGCACGTACGCGCTGGTGACCATCAGATGATGAGCTCCTGGACAGCCTTGAACTCGGGTGTGCCCGCGCGCGCGAGCAGCTCGAAGAGGACCGTCTCGACGGTGCTCACGACAGCGCCTTCGCGCTCGAGCCGCGCGAGCGTGCGTTCGTAGTCGAGGGCGTGTCGCGATCCGAGCGCGTCCGCCGGGAGGTGCACGGCGACGCCCTCCTCGAGCAGGTCGAGGGCCGTCTGCGAGACGCACACGTGCGCCTCGATCCCGCACACGATCGCCTGATCGCGCCCATCCATCGTGAAACCATCCGCGCGTGCGGCCGAGAAGACGCTCTTCTCGATCGGCTGCTCGCCGTCGAGCCCGACCTCATCGACGGTGTGACCGAGCCCCTTCGGGTACTGCTCGGTCACGACGCGCGGCAACTCCATGATGCGCGCCGCGCGCAGCAGCACCGAGCAGGCGTGGGCGACCTGCCCGAACGTGGGGTAGCGACGGAACGCCTCCTGCACGTCTACGACTACAAGCTTCGCGTGATCGCGCTCGAGCTGGCTCACACCGCCACCACCGAGAAGGCTCGCTCTCTGTAGGCGACGGCGCCCCCGGCGAGCGTGAGCAGCACGCGCCCTTGAAGCGCGCGGCCCGCAAAGCAGGAGTTCTCCGAGCGGCTCTCCCACCCCTGCTCGCCGGCGACGAAGCGCGCATCGAGGTCGATCAGCGTGAGGTTCGCGAGCTCCCCGGAGGCGATGCTCGCGGGCGGCAGCCCGAAGATCGCCGCGCCCGCGGTCATGCGCTCGATGAGCAGCGCGAGCTCTAGGACGCCGCCCAGCACAAGCTCGGTGTGAAGCGCGGCGAACGCGGTCTCGAGCCCCGTCGTGCCCATCGGCGCCTGCTCGAACGGGACCTCCTTCTCCTCCCGCGCGTGGGGGGCGTGATCGGTGGCGACGCAGTCGATCACGCCCGAGCGAAGGCCTTCGACGAGCGCCGCACGGTCATCCGCGCTCGCGAGTGGCGGGTTCATCTTCATCGCGCTGTCGAGGCTGCGTACGTCCTCGTCTGTGAGCAAGAGGTGGTGCGGGGTGACCTCGGCACTGACTCGCGCCCCGGCGGCCTTGGCGGCCGCCACCGCCTGCACCGACGCCGCTGCGCTGAGATGCTGGAAGTGGACGCGCCCGTCCTCATATTCGGCGAGCGCAGCATCGCGAGCGACCATCGTGGACTCGCTTACGCTCGGGATGCCGGTGAGCCCGAGCGCCGCGCTCACGGCGCCCTCGTACATGACGCCGCCACGCGAGAGCGAGGGATCCTCCTCGTGCAGTGCGAGCACACCGCCGCAGAGGCGTTGGTAGCGAAGCGCCCTGCGGAGGACACCCGCGCTCGTCACTGGGCGACCGTCATCGGTGAAGCCGAGCGCGCCCGCGTCGCGCAGCTCCGCCATCTCGGTGAGCTCCCCGCCGGCGAGTCCGCGCGTGATCGCGGGCAGGAACCCGACGGGGACCCGCGCCTCGCGCGCCGCCGCATCGCGCAGCGACCGCAGGAGCGGCGCCGCGTCGGTCACCGGGTCGGTGTTCGGCATCGCGACGACCGCGGCGAAGCCCCCGGCCGCCGCCGCGCGCGTTCCGGTCTCGAAATCCTCCTTGTGCTCCTGCCCCGGCGTGCGCAGGTGCACGTGCGGGTCGAAGAACGCGGGGAAGAGGTGGTGACGGCCCAACCCCTCGATCACCTCCTCGCCATCGCGAACGAGCGTGCCCGCCTCGCCGATCTCGGCTATCTCGCCCTCGCGCACGCGCACGTCGTGGAGCCCGTCGAGCCCACTTCGGGGGTCGAGCGCGCGGACGTTGCGAAAGAGCACGTCGGCGTTCGCTTGCGAGGCGGATACGAAGGGCGCCGCGGACATCTTCAGGCGAGCTGCGGCTCCGGTAGCGGCGCCGGCGCGCGCGCCCCCGAGAGAAGCTCGTAGAGCACCGCCATCCGCACGACGACACCCGCCTCGACCTGCGCGGTGATAACGGCTTGCGGCGAATCGACGATCCCGCCTGATAGCTCGACCCCGCGGTTGACGGGGCCCGGATGCATCAGGATCTGGCGCGCATTCAGTCGCCGCTCGTTGACCTGATAGACGGCCGCGTACTCGCGCAGCGAAGGCACCGGGCTCTCGAGGATCCGCTCGCGCTGCATCCGCAGCGCATAGATCACGTCCGCGCTCGGCAGCTCGTCGAGCGTGAAGCGCACGTCGCAACCAAGCGCCTCGATCTCGCGCGGAATCAAGGTCGGTGGACCGCAGACCGTGACATGCGCGCCCATGCGCTGGAACGCGATGATGTTCGAGCGCGCGACACGCGAGTGCGCGACGTCGCCGACGATCCAGATCGAAAGATCCTCGATGCGGCCGAGGCAGCGCTGCAGCGTGTAGATGTCGAGGAGCGCTTGCGTTGGGTGCTCGTGCTTGCCGTCGCCGGCGTTGATCACGGAGGCGCTCGTCCAACGGGAAACGAGCTCGGCCGCGCCGGCCCAGGGCGCGCGCACGACGATCACGTCGGGCTTGTGGGCGCTGAGCGTGAGCACGGTGTCCTTGAGCGACTCGCCCTTCTCGACGCTCGAGCCGTCCACGGCGAAATTGACGACATCGGCGGAGAGGCGCTTCGCTGCGAGCTCGAACGAGCCGCGCGTGCGGGTCGAGGCCTCGTAGAAGAGGTTGAGGACCATGCGACCACGCAGCGTCGGCACCTTTTTGATCTCGCGCTGGGAGATCTCCGCGAAGCGCGCCGCCTGGTCGACGATCCGCTGGATCGCGTCGCGGTCGAGGTCCTCGACCGAGAGCAGGTGCCTCATATCCGCATCACCACAGGGCTTGGCGCGATCGCCACCTCATCGACACCGTCGAGCTCGGCGACGCGCACGTGAACGTGCTCGGCTCGCGAGGTCGGAAGGTTCTTGCCGACGTAGTCGGGTCGGATCGGGAGCTCGCGGTGACCGCGGTCGACGAGCACTGCGAGCTGCACGCGTTCGGGGCGCCCGTAATCGAAGAGCGCATCGATCGCCGCGCGCACCGTGCGTCCGGTGTAGAGGACGTCGTCGACGATCACGATCGTGCGCGCCGTGAGATCGAAGTCGATATGCGACGCATGGACGACCGGCGCATCGGGTCGCGTCGCGACGTCGTCGCGGTAGAGAGCGATGTCGAGGTCGCCGATGGGCACGTCGCTGCCGAGAAGGTCACCGAGCCACGGTTGGAGCCGTTCGGCGAGAAAAGCGCCCCGTCGATGGATACCCACGAGTGCCGGCGGTAGGGGCTCGGGGTTGCGCTCCGCGATCTCGTGAGCGATGCGAACTAGCGCGCTGCGCACCTCGCGCTCGCCGAGAACCACCTTCTGCGTGCTGCTCAATCGTTCCTTTCTGGTCTCTCAGGACCGGGTTAAAGGATTTCCGAGACTCTACCACCCGTCTCCGTCCACGGCGAGCGCGTCCTCTGCGTCTCCCGGCCGCTCCCCGTTGCGCTGCGCGCTCTCGCCGGAGCTCGCCTGGGCTCCGCCGCCCGACCATCCGGCGAGCCTTGGCTCGCCGCGCTCGGGATACGGAATCTCGATCGTGTCGAAGTCGCGCGGGATCTGCGCGGAGGGAAAGACCGCCCGCGCCTCCTCACGAACTTCGCGCGTCGCGTGCCGGGTGGAGAGATGAGTGAGCG
This sequence comes from uncultured bacterium, assembly GCA_963768005.1. Lineage (GTDB taxonomy): Bacteria > Actinomycetota > Thermoleophilia > Solirubrobacterales > Solirubrobacteraceae > Palsa-744. The sequence continues at coordinate 2,076,186 of CAVYGD010000001.1, read as the reverse complement.
CGAGCATGCGGACGTTCGCTTGGCGAGCGATATCCGCCGCTTGGCGCGCCGTCGAGTGTTCGGTCTCACGCGCGCGCTCAACCTCATCCTCGGTGAACGTCGCCTCGTGCACGAGCACGTCCGCCTGATGGGCGGCTACGGCGAGCGCCTCGCAGGGCGCGGTATCGCCCGAGATCACCAGCTTCCGCCCCAGGCGCGGGGGTCCCATCACCTGGTCGGGGCTCACGCCGCCGACGCTTTCGCCCTGTTGCAGGCGCCCGAAGTCCGGTCCGGGAGCGACGCCGAGCTCCGCGGCGACTTCGGGGTCGAACTGGCCTGGACGCTCATCCTCGAAGAGCACGTATCCGAAGGCGTTGCCGCCGCGGTGGCGCACGGGGATTGCGGCGACTCGATAGTCGTCCCCCTCGACGCTCTCCGCAGGGTGAAGCTCGGTAATCGTGAAGGCGTACGGGAGACGCCCGTAGATGAAGCGCGCAGCCGACATGAGCTCGTCGAGCCCCGGCGGGCCGTAGACCGCGAGCGGCCGCTCGCGGTCGCGAAGCGCGAAGGACTTGAGCATGCCGGGCAGCCCGAGCCAGTGATCCGCATGGAAGTGCGTTAGGAAGACGCTGTCGATGTCGAGCAGGCCGACGGTGCGCACGAGCTGCCGTTGCGTGCCCTCGCCGCAATCGAAGAGGAGCTTCTCCCCACCGCGGCGTACGAGCACCGCGGGCAGCCCTCGCCGCGCGCTCGGCACAGAGCCTCCGGTTCCGGCGAAGAACAGCGAGAGATCCATGTGGCAACCGTAGCGAGGCGTGATGCCGCGATGCCCGGCCGCGGCGTCCACGATCGTGCCACGCGACCAAGAGGCGGCGATCGTCCGCTACTCCGAAGCGACTCCGACGGGGATTAGACTTGCCTTCGGCGCCCGTAGCTCAGTGGATAGAGCGCTCGCCTCCGGAGCGAGAGGTCGCGTGTTCGAGTCACGCCGGGCGCGTCCTCGAATGGCGTGAGCGCTGTTGCGTGCTCGGAAAGCCGTTAGTGGGTTTCCGCCTTTTCGTTCGCTTCTGAGGCTTCTTCCTTGCTTTCTTCGCCTTCGTGTTTTGATTCTTCGCCTTCGCTCTTGCTTTCTTGCGCTCGCTTGCTCGCTTCCTTGGCAACGTGCTCGCTCTTGTGCGCGGCTGTTTCCGCACCCTGCGAGGCGACGACCGCGTAGCTCGCGAGCCCGAGCGCGATCAGCGAGAGCGCGACACACAAAGCCAAGACCCACCGTGTGGCCGCTGGCGACCCGCCGCTACGTGCGGGCTCGGGAGCAGGGAAACGCCGTGTCGGCGGCTCCGGCTCGGGCGGGAAGGGCGGCCTCGCGCTCATCACACTCGCAAAAACGCTACGTGCCCCATCGGACCGCTGTCAAGGCTGTTGCTCGTTCCGGCGCAGCTTGCGACGTCCTGCTCGCGGGGCTGCCCGGGTGCCGCCGAGAGTCATCGGCGGTTCGCGCGAATCCCGGCACCCTCCTCAAGTCCGCCTCCTCGGCGTCCGATGCTCGCCCCGTGGAGTGCCCCACGCATGAGGGCTTGCGTCACGCACGGCGCGTGGCCCTCGTCGCGCTGCTCGCGTCCGCCCTCCTCGTCGCAGGCCACGCGTCTGCCCAGGCGGAAACGGGCCCCGCGCTTTCGGTCAACACCGCCGCCGAACGCCATGCGATCAGCCCCTACATCTACGGGATGAACTTCGCGGAACCCTCGGTCGCGGCCGAACTCTCGCTGCCCGTCAACCGCTGGGGAGGCAACGCCACCGAGACCTACAACTTCCACATCGGCGCGGACAACACCGGCTCCGACTGGTACTACGAGAACATCGCGGACTGCTGGAGCGAAGCGCACGACTGGTGCAGCGGCCTCAGCACGAACAACGTCTTTGCCTACCGCGAATTCGTTGCGCAGGACCAGGAGCTCGGCGCGCAGACCCTGTTCACGCTGCCACTCGTCGGCTACGTCGCAAAGAACGCGCCGGTCAACCATCCGTTCACCTGCGGCTTCCCCGCGACCGAATTCGCGAGCCAGGAAGCGTTCGATCCCTACGACTCAAACTGCGGCAACGGCATGAAGGAAGGAAAGGCGCTTGCCAGCGAACCTGCGCGCGACGGAACGCCGGTCGGAGCGTCCTACGACGGGGAATTCGTGCACGACCTCGTCGGGCGCTTCGGGCGTGCGTCGGAAGGCGGCGTCGGCATCTACGAGCTCGGCAACGAGCCCGGCCTCTGGGACAGCACGCACCGGGACATCCATCCCAACCCCACCTCCTACGACGAACTCTGGGAAAAGTCGCGCGAAGCAGCGATCCAGGTCAAGGCGGACGATCCGAGCGCGGAAGTCCTCGGCTTCTCGGAGTGGGGCTGGCCGAACTACTTCTGCAGCGCGCTCGACGGCGCCCCCTCGAGCCCCTGCACCGCGAGCTCTCCGGACCGCAAAGCGCACGGCGGCGTCCCGCTCGTCGAATGGCTCCTGCAGCAGTTCCACTCCTACGAAGAACAGCACGGCGAGCGACTCCTCAACTACATCGACGTCCACTACTACGCGCAAGGCGGCTCGAACACCGAAGTCACACGTTCGCTTTGGGACCCCACCTACACCGACCCGAGCTGGATCAACACGAACATCGAGCTCATCCCGCGCATGCGTCAATGGGTCGCGTCGAACTACCCGGGCACGAAGATCTCGCTCAGCGAGTACAACCTCTCGGTCAGCTCTGAACCGATCGTCAACGCCCTCATCCAGGCGGACACGCTCGGGATCTTCGCGCGCGAAGGGCTCGACCTCGCCACCCGCTGGCCGCTCGGAAACGACGGGCCGCTGATCGACGACGCGTTCCGCATGTACCGTAACTACGACGGCGCTCACGATGGCTTCGGCGACACGTGGGTCTCCTCCACAAGCGCAAACCAGGACCGCCTCGCCGTCTATGGGGCACAGCGCTCGAGCGACGGCGCATACACGATCATGGTCATCAACGAGACGACGAGCGCGCTAACAAGCCCGCTCTCGCTCTCCGGTTCCACCACGTCGGGCCCCGCGCAGGTGTGGCAGTGGACGGGTGGCGCGATCGCGCGCCAAGAAAACCAAGCCGTAGGACCGAGCGGCTTCACCGCCACCTATCCGCCGCAGTCGATAACGCTCTTCGTGCTGCCGAGCGCGAGCGCCCCCGGCGGCGCCTCCCCTCCGCCGTCGAGCCCGACCGGCGGCGCTAACAGCGGCGCTGGCGGCTCCAGCGGAGAAGCCGGCCTCGCCCCTCCGCGCATGCCGGGTGCACTCGGCGGTCATGCGATCACGCGGCGCTCGCACGGTCACCGCGTGAGCTGCCTCAAGCGCAAGCGCTCGGCGAAGGGGCGGCACAAGCGCAGCTGCGAGCGTCGTCACGGGAAAAAGCGGCGAGGGCGAAAGCGTCCCAAGTAGGGCCGGTGCGCCGAGCGCGATGGGGCCGGCGCCTGAAGCGTGACGAAACCGCCCACTCGTTCGTAGTTTGGATGTGATGAGCGAAACCGTCGTTTTATCGCTTGCCACGAGTGAGTCGCCCGCGACGCCGCAAGAGCGGCTCGAGCACCTCTACCGGACGTCGAGAGACGACCTCTACGGGTACATCGCGACGCTCCTGGGCGACCGCTCCCTCGCCGAAGACGTCACCGCGCTCGCGTTCGAGCGAGCATTCCGGCGACGTTGCCTCTTCAACCCCTGCCGTGGCAGCGAACGCGCATGGCTGTTCGGCATCGCGCGTAACGCGGCGCTCGACGAGCTGCGCCGTCGGCGCCGAGACGTCGTGCTTGCCGAGGACCGACACGCGCCCGCCGTGACGGACTACGACGGCGCCGAGACGACCGTGCTGTTGCGAAGCACGCTCCAAGCCGCACTTGCGACACTCGCGCCGCGCGAGCGCGAGCTGATCGCGTTGAAGTTCCACGGTGGACTAAGTAACCGCGAGATCGCGCGCGTGCTCAAGGTGAGTGAGTCCAACGTCGGGACGCTCCTACACCGGACGATCACCAAGCTCAGGAAGGTTTGTGATGAGCAAGCATGACGATCAGCTGACCAGTCCCGAGCTCGAGGCCGAGCTCGCTGCGCTTGACGCCGCGCTGCGCGGCGAGGATGTGGGTCGTGAGCACGCGGAGCTCGCGACGCTCGCAACCGCGCTGCGCGAGACCCGGCCGCGACCCAACGAGGAGCTCGTGCGGTCGTTGGACGCGCGCGCCGCGCAGGGCTTTGCCCGCAAGCGTGCGCGGGGGCGCATCGAGGTCGTTCGCCGGCACCGCGCGTTCGCCGTCGCCGCGGTTGCGCTGCTCGCAGTCGCCGTGGTGATCCCGGTGGGCCTCTCGAGCCGTAGCTCGGGCGATAAGTCCGCGTCCGACCACGCGGCGGAGCCATCCGCCGTCCGGCGTGGCGACCTGGCCGTCGCACCGGCGGCCAGCCCTTCCGCGTCGGCCGGCGCGAGCACGGCCGCAAAGGCTCCGTCGCCGGGCGCCCGCCAGGTCGAACACACCGCCGCGCTCGACGTCGGCGTCGCGCCGAGCTCGATCCAATCTGCCGCGCAGCAGGTCTTCACGCTCGCATCCGCGTTCCACGGCTACGTGCAGCAGTCGAGCGTGAGCTCCGGCACGGGCGAACAGGGAGGCGCGAGCTTCCAGCTGCGAGTCCCCAGCGCAAACCTGCCGGGCGCGATTGCAGCCCTCGCCCACCTCGGACACGTGCGCAGCGAGAACGAAGCGACCAACGACGTCACCGAAGAGATGGGCTCGCTGCAGCGATCGCTCGGCGACGCGAAGGCCGAACGCCAGAGCCTGCTCGCCCAGCTCGCCCGCAGCGCCGAACCGGAAGCGCTCGAAACGCTCAAGCGCAAGCTGCAGGCCGTCGACACCCACATCGCGCAGCTGACGGGCTCGATCCAGGCGCTGACGAGCCGCGTCGTCTACACGAACGTCGCGCTCTCGCTGACGCCCGAACGGCAGGCCGGCGCGGGTGCCGGCGACCTCACACCGGGAGGCGCGTTACACGACGCCGGGCTCATCCTCGACACGGGACTGGCGCTGCTCGTGCTCGCCGCGGCGGTGCTCGTCCCCCTCGCCGTCCTCGCGTCAGGAGCTCTCCTCGCCTTGACCGCCACGCGCCGGCGCCTGCGTGAGCAGGCGCTGGACGGGGGCTGAGCGAGCGAAGCTCGCGCGCGAGGGGAGCGCAAGCCACCCAGCCTCACGGCACTGAGCATTTGCGTACGAACCTCGCCCTCGCGCTGCCGCTGGCTGTTCTGCGAAACTGCGACCGTTGCGGCGTCGTCAATCCCGGATCTCAACCGCCTGTCCCCCGGTGCGATGATCACGCCTCCGCTGGCGATCTCAGCGCTTCGGAGCGTCATCCAGCTCGCGCCTGTGGCGTTTGTGGGGGTCCTCTATGCGCGCCGCGCGCAGGTGCTAGCCGCGCAGGCGCGTGCGATCCCGCGGTGGCGCCAAGCGTGCTTCTACACGGGATTGGTGACGATCGCGGTCGCGGTCCTTGCGCTCGACCACATCGCCGCCGTCTCGCTCTCGTGGCGCACGGTCCAGCAGCTGATCCTAGGGGACCTCGCGCCGCTGCTGATCGTCCTCGGCCTCACCGCGCCGCTGATCGCGCCCCGGGAACGCGGTCGCGTCGCCCGTCGCCTGCGCGCGCTCGCCAGCCCACCGCTCGCGTTCGGCCTCTGGTGCGCGAACCTCTACCTCTGGCACCTGCGGGTCCTCGCCGAACCTGCCGCTCAGCACGAGCTGGTCTTCGCGATCGAGAACCTCTGCTTCGTCGTCTTCGGCGTGAACATGTGGATGTGCCTGTTCGGGCCGCTGCCGATGCCGCGGTGGTTCGGCAATGTCGCGAAGCTCTGCTACGTGCTCGCCGTGCGCATCGCGAGCGTGATCCTCGCGAACCTGCTGCTGTGGTCGGGGAAGCTCTTCTACCCCTTCTACCTGCACCCCGACAGCGCGCGCCACATCTCGCCGCTCGTCGACCAGAATCTCGCCGGCGCGATCATGATGGTCGAGAGCGTCCTCCTTACGCTCGCGCTCTTCGGCTGGCTTTACGTGCGCATGCTGCGCGAAGTCGAGGGGCGCGAGGCCGCCTACGGCGCGCGCAGCGGGCGGTTCGTGCGCGGGCGTCCGCGCCCTGCGAGCGCCGGAGCGCTCACCACCGAGCGCTGGCGCTCGTTCGAGCCCGGCGCCGAGCTCGCGCCGGCGGTCGCTCAGCCCGAGGCGCTCGACACGCCCTAGCTGCCGTGCGTCAGCCGCCGGCGACCGCGGGGAGAATCGTCAGCTCCGCGCCGTCGCTCACGGGCGTGTTCGTGCCTTCGAGAAAGCGGATGTCCTCGCCGCTCAAATAGACGTTCACGAAGCGCCGCACGCCATCGCCGTCGGCGATGCGCTCGCGCAGATCCGGATGTGACGTGTAGAGGCTCTGCAGCGCCTCGCCGACGGTCTTGCCCTCCACCTGGGCTTCACTCGCGCCGCCCGTGGAGTCCCGAAGCTGCGCGGGCAGCTTGACGGTCACGGCCATCGCTTCTATGAGGCTCTGCCTGCGATCGCTGTCGCGGCGAGCGCGTCAAACGCCTCCACCGTCGGGTCGATCTCGATCGTTTCGAAGGTCCCGCGCGCGGCCTCGAGCGTCTTCAGGCCGTCGCCCGTGATCACGAGCACCACGCGCTCTGAAGGATCGATGTCGCCGCGCTCCGCGAGCTTCGCCAACACCGCCGTCGTGACACCGCCGGCGGTCTCGGTAAAGATCCCCGTCGTCTGCGCGAGCAGCGCGATCCCGTCAACGATCTCCTCGTCACTCACGGCCTCCACGCGGCCGCCGCTGCGACGCGCGACATCGAGCGCGTACGGGCCGTCCGCGGGGTTGCCGATGCCGAGTGACTTCGCGATCGTCGCGGGTTTCACGGGCGCGCAGAAGTCCTGACCGGCGGCGAAGGCGCGCGCCACCGGCGCGCAGCCCTCTGCCTGCGCACCGTTCATCACCGGCAGCTCGCCCTCGAGCAGACCGAGCCCGTGCCACTCCTCGAAGCCCTTCGCGAGCTTCGTGTAGAGCGAGCCCGACGCGACCGGCACGACGCAGCGATCCGGGAGCTCGAACCCGAGCTGCTCCGCGATCTCGAACGCGAGCGTTTTCGAGCCCTCGGCGTAGTAGGGACGCAGATTGACATTCACGAACGCCCACTCGCGCTCCCCCGAGAGCTCTGTGCAGAGGCGGTTGACTTCGTCGTAGTTGCCCTTCACGGCGACGAGGTGCGTGCCGTAGACGCCGGTCGAAAGCACCTTCTGCTCCTCGAGGTCCGCGGGGATGAAGACGTAGGACTCGAGACCGAGCGCGGCGGCGTAGGCGGCGACCGAGCCCGCGAGATTGCCCGTCGAAGCGCACGCGATCGTTTCGAAGCCGAGCTCGCGAGCACGCGCCGCGGCCACCGAGACGACACGGTCCTTGAAGGAGTGGGTGGGGTTCGCGGCGTCGTTCTTCACCCACAACTCGCCCAGCCCAAGCCGCTGCGCGAGACGGTCCGCGCGAATCAGCGGCGTGCATCCCGCGGGGAGGCCGACGCGCGAGGTGAGCCTCGCGGAGGGGCCAGGGGGACCCTCGACGAGCGGCAGGAAGTCCGCGTAGCGCCAGAGGTTCTGCGGGCCGGCCTGGATGCGCCTCCGCAGCTCGCCGACATCGCCGCCCGCGAGCTGTGAGTGGTCATAGGCCACTTCGAGCGGACCGAAGCAGCGGTCGCACGCGTAGCGCGCGTCGAGAGGGTACGTCGCCTCGCACTCGCGGCACTTCAGATTGCTAATAGCCATGGGGTTCCTTTGCTCTCGTCTTCGCCGGTATCACCGTGTGGCGAAGATTCGGCCCGCCACACATCTATCTGGAATTGGCACCTTCCCGCTGCGGTCGCGGTGGTTGCCGGGGCTTCATCGGGCCAGTCCCTCCACCCCTCTGGATGTGTCCAGCTATTCGCTCCGGAGTCTAGCAATCCCCGTGGCGGGTGCAGAGGGCGCAGCGGTAACGGCCACGGGCGAACGGTGTAAGCAGCGGCGATGAGGCGAATGCTCGTGATCGTCAACCCGCATGCGACTGGGGTCTCGGACGAGTTGCGAGCGGAGGTCTTGCGCACGCTCGAAGATGGCTACCGAGTGCGCGCGGCACAGACCGAGGCACCCGGGCACGCGGTCGAGCTCGCGCGCGAAGCCGCGCACGAGGGATACGACGCGATCGCCACGCTCGGCGGCGACGGGACCCTCAACGAGGCCGCGAATGGCCTCGTCGACGCAGACGACAGCGATTCGGCGAGCGCGCTCGCGTGCATCCCGGCCGGTCAGGCGAACGTCTTCGCAAAGATGGTCGGGCTGCCTGCCGACGCGCGGCGCGCCGGGGAGCGTCTCGTCGCGCTCGCCGAGAGCTGGCCCGCGCGGAGGGTCGATCTCGGCGTCGTCAATGGGCGCTGCTTCACGTTCTCCTCGGGCGTCGGCGTCGACGCGAGCGTCACGCAACAGGTAGACGCGAACCCGCGTCTGAAGGCGCGCTTCGGGCCGTGGTACTACACGTGGGCAATGGCGTGCACGCTCGCACGCCGCTATCTCGTGCGTCCACCGAGGATGGCGGTCGACGTTGCGGGCGCCGGCGCGGGAGCCGCGGTCCTGCGGGGCGTCACGCTCATCGTTCAGAACGGCTCGCCGTTCACGTTCTTCAAGAGCCGCCCGATCGAGATCGCCGACGCGAGCGCGCTCGACTCCGGCACGCTCGCGGGCGCGGTGCTGAGACGCGCGTTGCCCCTCGACCTCCCGTTCCTCGCCTTTCGCGCGCTCTCCCCCCGCTCGCGCATCAGCGCCCACCGTCAGGTGAGCGCGTTCACGGGCGTCAGCGAGCTCACGGTTAGGAGCGCCGACGGGCGCGCGCTGCCGCTGCAGGTCGACGGCGACTACCTTGGCGAGGTGACCGAGGCGCGCTACTCGATCCTCCCGAGTGCGCTGAACGTGCTCGCGTAGGCGCTAGCCGACGCCCGGCGTCACGCGGTAAGCGTCGAACACCGACTCCGTGTTGCGCAGCCGGTTGATCGCGCCCTTCAGCGTGTGCGTGTCGGCGACTTCGATCACGAAGCGATTCTTGACCATCGGCGGGTGCGAGAGGCAGCGCGCTTCGATGATGTTCGCGCCCGACTCCGAGAAGACGCGCGAGAGGTCCTCGAGCAGCCTGTGGCGATCCCACGCGTCGACCTGGATCTCGACCATCAACGCGGTCGCCTGGTCGCCCTCCCACGCGACGCTCGTGAAGCGCTCGGGGCTGCGACGCAGCACGGCCACGTTCGGGCAGTCGTCGCGGTGGATCGTGATCCCGCGGCCGAGCGAGATGTAGCCGACGATCTCGTCGCCGGGCACCGGCCGGCAGCATTTCGCGAGCCGCAGCATGACGTCCTCGACGCCCTCGACGCGGATGCCGTACTGCCCAGATGGACGCGTCGCGTGCCGACGCGATGCGCCGACCGTGACGAGGTCCGCGGGCGTCTGCCTCTTTTCGTCGGCCGCCTCGCCGCTCTTCAGGCGCTGGAGCACCTTGTTGACGGCGATCTTCGGCGAGATCTTCGCCGAGCCGAGCGCGATGTAGAAGTCCTCCGCCTTGCGGTAACCCATTTCGCGGATCACGTCGGCGAGCAGCGCAGAGCCGGTGATGCGCTGCGCCGGCAGCCCTTGCTTGCGCAGGTGCTCCTGCAGGAGCTCGCGCCCGGCGTGCTCGGTGTCCTGACGAGACTCCGCGGTGAACCACTGCTTGATCTTCTTGCGCGCGCGCGTCGTCTTCGCGACTGCAAGCCAATCGCGCGAGGGGCCGCGCTCGCGCTTGGCGGTGAGGATCTCCACCTGGTCGCCGTTCTGCAGCTCGTAGTGCAGCGGTACGATCTTGCCGTTCACCCGCGCGCCGACGCAGCGGTGCCCGATTTCGGTGTGTACCTCGTAGGCGAGGTCTAGCGGCGTCGCTCCCGCGGCGAGCGCCTTCACATCGCCCTTCGGGGTGAACACGTAGACCTCGTCCTCGAAGAGGCCGACGCGCAGGCGGTCCATGAACTCCTTCGGATCCGAGAGCTCCTGTTGCCAGTCGAGCATCGAGTGCACCCAGCCGAGGCCGCTCTCGTCCTCCGAGCGACGCACGGGCGCCTCCGCCGCTTTCGCGCCGGCAACCTGTGCGCGCGCCTGCGAGCGGCCGGACGCCGCCGCTGCTCCGGAGCGGCTCTGCTTGTACATCCAGTGCGCGGCGACGCCGAACTCCGCCATCAGGTGCATCTCGCGCGTGCGGATCTGGATCTCGAGCGGTCGCCCCTCTGGCCCGATCACGGTCGTGTGCAGCGACTGGTACATGTTGAACTTCGGCATCGCGATGAAGTCCTTGAAGCGCCCGGGGAGCGGCTTCCAGAGTGAATGGATGACCCCGACCGCGCCGTAGCAGTCCTTCACCGAGTCAACGATCACCCGCATCGCCGTGAGGTCGTAGATCTCGTTGAACTCGCGGTTCTTCTTGGTCATCTTCCAGTAGATCGAGTAGAAGTGCTTCGCGCGGCCCGCGATCTCGGCCTTGATGCCGAGCGTTTCGAGCTCGCTCGCGAGATAGGTGCCGGCCTCGCTCACGTAGCGCTCGCGGTCGTCGCGCTGCTGCGCGACGAGCTCCTTGATCTCCTGGTACTTGCGGGGATGCAGGGTCGCGAAGGAGAGGTCCTCGATCTCCCACTTGATCGCGTGGATGCCGAGCTTGTGCGCGATCGGCGCGTAGATCTCGAGCGTCTCGCGCGCCTTCTCCATCTGCTTCTGCTTGGGCAGCGCATCGATCGTGCGCATGTTGTGAAGCCGATCGGCGAGCTTGATCACGATCACCCGCCAATCGGTGGCCATTGCGACCATCATCTTGCGGAAGTTCTCGGCCTGCGCCTCGTCACGCGATTGGAAGGTGATCCCGGTGAGTTTCGTGACGCCGTCGACGATCGTCGCGATCTCCTCGCCGAAGCGCGCACCGACCTCCTCCACGGACGCCGAGGTGTCCTCGACCGTGTCGTGCAAGAGCGCAGCGCACAGGGTCTCGGTGTCGTGCGGCATGCCGGCGCAGATCCGCGCGACCCCCACCGGGTGCACGATGAAGTCCTCACCGGAGCGCCGCCGCTGCTCGGCGTGGTGCTCGCAAGCGAAGACGAACGCATCTTCGACGCGCGCGCGGTCCACCTGCGCCGTCGAGTCGGCGGCGTGCTCGGAGACGATCGCGAAAAGATCCTCGAGCAGACGCTGCTCGAAGCGGCTCAGCTCCGCGCGGCGCGCGATCCGTCCCGGCGCGAGTCCCGGCGGCGGCGCGGCAGGCGCAAGCGTGCCTGCAATCGGCGTGGCGGCAGAGCCGCCGTCGGCCGCAGGGCCAAGCAGCGCGTCAACCGGCGAGCGTGCGGTCTCTTCTGGCATCCCTTACAGGGTAGGGAACGCCGTCCGCGAAACCAAACGCCTCTTGCGCCGCGGAGTGTTGCACGTGTACGAGGTTCAAGCGTGGCTCGGTGATCCCGTTCCACTCATTGACCTCGAGCCTGAAGACGCCGTCGAACGTGCGCTCCCGTGCCAGCTCGCGCTTGATCGCAGATCGCCCGCCGAAGCCGAATGCGACCGCGTTCATCCGTGAGCCGTCGGCGTGCAGCGTGAAGCGCAGATGCCGGCCCTCCCCCATCGTCCGCAGGTCGCTGGCGCGCGCGGCGCGCAGGAGTAGCGAGATCGCCGGATTGCCGCGCCCGAAGGGGGCGAGCGAGCGCAGCTCCTCGGCCAGCTCGAGCGAGAGCTCCCCGCCGGCGGCGACCGCATCGACGCGGACCCGCGGCGAGAGGTCCTCCGGCCGCAGCATCCGCGCGGCGTGAGCGTCGAAGGCGGCCGCGAAGTCCTCGAGCGCCGCGCGCTCGAGCTCGAGCCCGGCCGCGCCGCGATGGCCGCCGTAGCGGCGCAAGTGCGAGTCGCACGCCGTGAGCGCCCCGATCAGGTCGAAGCCTTCGATGCTCCGCGCGGAGCCCTTGCCGACGTCGCCCGTGAGCGCCACGAGCGCGAACGGGCGGTGATGGCGCTCGACGAGGCGCGAGGCGACGATCCCGATCACCCCCCCATGCCAGCCGGCGCCCGAGAGCACGTACGCGGCACGCTTCGGAAGCGCCGCCACCTGGGCCTCGGCTTCGAAGAGCACGCGCGTCTCGGCGTCTCGGCGCTCCTCGTTGGCCCTGTTGAGCTCGTCGGCGACCTGCGCCGCACGCACCGTGTCCTCGGTCAGGACCAGCTCGAGCGCGGCGTCCGCGCGATAAAGGCGGCCGGCGGCGTTCAGCCGTGGCGCCAGCCCGAAGCTCACCGCGCGCTCGTCGACGCGGCTCGGGTCCACGCGTGCGCAGGTCATGAGTGCGCGCAGCCCCGGCTTCGTCGTGCGCGCGAGCGCACGCAGGCCGCTGCGCGCGAGCGTGCGATTCTCGCCCTGCAACGGGACGCTGTCGGCGATCGTCGCGAGCGCGACGAGGTCGAGGTCCTCGGCGACCGTGGACACGGGCCGCCCGCTCGCCTGCGCGAGCGCGAGCGCGAGCTTGTACGCGACGGCGGTCGCACAGAGCTCGGCACACGGATAGGAGCAGAGGCGCGGATGCAGGATCAACGCTTGCGGCAGCTCGCCCACGGGCGGAGTGTGGTGGTCGGCGACGACCACATCCATCCCCGCCGCGCGCGCTGCAGCGATCTCCGCGACGGCGGTGATTCCACAATCGACGGTGATCAGAAGGCCCGTGCCGCGCTGCGCGAGCTTCGCGACGGTGCGCGCGTTGACGCCGTAGCCGTCGCTCGAGCGGTCAGGGAGGTACCAGTCAGCGTTCGCCCGCAGCGAACGCAGCGCACGCACGAGCACCGCGGTCGAGCAGACACCGTCGACGTCGTAGTCGCCGTGGACCGTGATCCGCGAGCCCGCACATACGTGGCCGAGGATCAGCTCGACGATCTGCGCGATGCCCGCGAAGGCCTCGCACGGGTGCTCCTCGTCCGCGGCGATGAAGCTCGACGCCGAGCGCGGGTCGGCGAGACCGCGGCGCGCGAGCACCTGGGCGGTCACGGGGCTCACGCCGAGCTCCGTCGCGAGCAGCGCGACATCCTCCGCAGCGCAGGGAACAATCTCAAGCCGGGCGGCCTCCATGATCGGCCACAGTACGGGCCGGGTAGGACGGAAATGGGCGCCTCGCGGCGCGGGCGCGGCCTAGGCGGGCGCGGAGCCCCGGTCGGGCTCGCGCCGCATCCCGATCAGGTACACGACCGCCATCCCGAGCAGACATCCCGGGACCGCGTAGAGCACGACTCCGATGTCGGTCGCCTTCGCGCCGGGGACGGCAAGTTCGCCCGCTGCGATCGCATAGACGATGAATCCGCCCACGATCGCGCCGACGAGCGCTCCGATGAGCCCGCCGACGATCCCCGCCCAGAAGTGATCCGGCAACCAGATCGTGAAATGCCAGAGCGCGAAACCCATCATGACCCAGCCGAGCAACCCCATCAGCGCTTCCTGCCGTGTCTGCGGGCGCGTGCCCGCTTGGTGGGCTGGCGGCGCGGCTTGTCCTTGAGCACGAGTTCCTCGGGCGTCGCGTCGGCGCTCGGGTCCCGCGGAGCCTCGGTGGCTGCGGCCTCCTCGGTCGCGGGCTCGGGTGCGGGCTGCGAACCCTCGGGCGACGTCGCGAGCTCGTCGCCGGCTGCCGTGCCCTCCTCGGCGCCGTCGGCGCCCTCCTGCGGGCGCCCGACCTTCGAGCGCTGCGGGGTTCGCGTTGCAATCGCGGCGCCGGCGCCCCCGGGTCGTGCGCCGGTCTCCTCGATGTCGAGGTCGCGCACCAAGTCGTCGAACTCCTCCTGCGAGAGCTGCTCGCCGGGCTCCTCCTGCGGGACGACGCGACCGCGGCGCGTGCGCCTGGGCTTCGCCGGTTCCGTTCCGATCGCCGCCGCGGCGCCGGTCGCGTATGCCGGCACCGCCCCGTACTCGCGTTCCAGGCGCGCACGGCGGTTGCGATAGGACGGCTCGCGTTCCTTCCAGTGGGTGAGCACGGGCGAGGCGATGAAGATCGACGAGTAGGCCCCGGAGGCGATCCCGACGAGCAGCGCGAACGCGAAGTCCTGGAGCGTTTCGCCGCCGAGAAGCAGCAGCGAGAGTACCGGCAGCAGCGTGCAGAAGCTCGTCGCGAGCGATCTCGTGAGCACCTCGGACATCGAGCGGTTGACAATCTGCGAGAACGCCGCCCGCGGCATTCGCGGCACGTTCTCGCGCACACGGTCGAAGACGATGATCGTGTCGTACATCGAGTAGCCGAGGATCGTCAGCAGCGCCGCGACGGTCGCGGCCGTGACTTCCCTCCCGGTGAGCGCATAGACCCCCGTCGTGATCAGTAGGTCGTGCATTAACGCGATCAGCACAGGCACCGCGTACTTCCACTCGAAGCGCCACGCGATGTAGATCGAGATCACCAGCAGGGACGCGAAGATCGCGATCACCGCCTCGTTGGCCACCGTCGAGCCGAACGTCGGCCCGATCGACGTCGCCGAGAACGTTTCCGGTCTGGCACCGAGCTTTTCCTCGAGGTCCGCGCGGACCTTCTCGAGCTTGTCGGGCCCGAGCTTCTTGACCGAGATCTGGTAGCCGGTGCCGCCGACGCCCTTGCTCGTGAACTTCTGGACCTCGGCGTCGGGGTGCCCCTCCGCGGCGAGCAGCGAGCTGATCTGGGTCTGCGTGACGGGACGCTCGAACGACGTCTGGATGCGCGTGCCGGACTTGAAGTCGATGCCGAAGTTGAGCCCCTTGCCGCCGATCGCGAGCGCGCCAATCAGGATGATCGTCCCCGAGAGCGTGAAGAACCAGCGCGAGGAGCCCATGAAGTCCATGCTCCACTGCCGCCGCTTGGGTCCCGCGCCGAGCGCCAGCGGGTGGCCGATGATGCGCGTGTTCGCCATCGTTCCGAGCGCGGCCTGCGTCGCGAGCACGGCGGTGAACAGCGAGACGAGCACGCCTAGACCGAGCATGAACGCGAAGCCCTTCACTTCGGCGGTCGCGATCGCGAAGAGGATGAACGCCGTTATGAACGTGACGATGTTCGCGTCGATGATGGCCGCGAATCCGTGCCGGTATCCGCTCGCGATGCCCGCGGGGATCGAGCGCCCGCCACGTATTTCCTCCTTGATGCGCTCGAAGATCACGATGTTCGTGTCGGCTGCGACGCCGATCGTGAGGATCACACCCGCGATGCCGGGGAGCGTGAGCGTGACGGGGATCACCTTGATGAGCGCGAACAGGTAGATGCCGTAGACGAGCAGCCCGAGGATCGCGATCGCTCCAAGCACGCGGTAGAAGATGAGCAGGAAAGCGCACACGATCAGCAGGCCGACGAGTCCCGCCGTGACGCCCTGCCGCAGCGCCTGCTTGCCGAGCGTCGCGGAGACCTGCGACTCGGAGATCAGCTTCAACCCGATCGGCAGCGCGCCCGACTGGAGCTCGCGTGCGAGTTCCTGCGCCGAGTTGAGCGTGAAGCCGCCGGTGATCTCCGATCCGTTGGTGGCGTCAATACCTTCGGGGTTCTGCGTGTAGTCGATGAAGGGGACCGTGATCAGCTGGTCGTCAAGCACGATCGCGAAGTGCTGGAATGTCGCCTGCTTGGCGACGCCCGGGAGCTTCGCGTTTTCGCCGCGGCGCGCGATCGCCTTGGTCACGCGTTCGAAGATCTTGCGCCCCGACGAGTTGAAGCTGAACGTCACGTCGGGGGCGCCGCTGCCGCCTTCCTCGAAGCTCTGCTGGGGGTTCGTGACGTCCTTCCCGGTGAGGGCGGGGTTGTCGTTGAGCACGTACCAGCTGTTCGGCGTCGTCACGTGGCCGGTGGTCGTTTCTTCGGGCACCGCCTGCACGACGACTGTCCCGGGGTTGACGTGAACGGCCTTCGGCTTCGCCCCGGGTGGGATCGCCTTGCCGGCTGAGTAGAGACCCGCCTCGGTCGATTCGGGTCCGCGCAGCACCGTCTGGTGGGCTTCGTCGAGCAGGTACCACGAGCCGTAGATGCAGCCCGCGTCGGGCCCGTTCGTGGCGGCGTTCTCCTGCAGCGTGCAACCCGCCGCATAGGAGGCTAGGTCGGAGTTCTTGGGCGGCAGAATCACGGGGCGCTTGGCCGCGCGCGTGACCGCCTCATACTCGGGAAGCCCGGTCGTCGAGTGCCCCGCGTTGGCGCCGCCGGTGACGCTCGCGTCGGTCGGCGCCGGTTCTCCGTTCGGGCCGACGACGTTCGGCTCCCAGTCGTAGAAGTAGAGCTGCGCCGTCTTGCCGACCTCCTCTTCGGCCTGGTGGATGTTCTTCACATCGGGCAGCGCGACCGTGATTTCCTTCGCGCCCGAACGCTCGATTTCGGGCTGGGCGACGCCGAGCTGATCGACGCGCTTGCGCATGATTTCGATCGCCTGGTTGAGCGATTCGGTGTTGACCTTCGCCTTCGCCGTCGCCTTCGCTTCGTAGACGAGCTGGCCGCCGCCCTGGAGGTCGAGCCCGAGGCTCGTCTTCTTCGAGCTCGCGACGCCGGGGATGCCGACGATGATGTACAGCGAGACCAGTAGTAGCCCCGCCACGACGGCGAGGACGAATGCGTTGCGACCGCGACTCTGCATCTGTCTCTCCCCGGCCGAGCTTAGTGGCTCGCGCGCCTCACCTTCGCTCCGGGGTCAGCACGAGCAGCAGCCCGCCGTCGTCGTCATAGGCCGGGAAGAGGTCCGCCAGCGCCTCAGCCGGCACGTCGCGCTCGCCCACCACCTGCACCGGCTTCTCAAGCGCGCGCACTCCCCACTCGAGCACGGTCCCCAGCGGGTCCTCGCCGTCGGCGAACTTCAGCCCCAGGGCCTCATCGACGCGCCGCCCGATCACCTGCTCCTCCTCGAGGCCCGTGAGCGCGAACGAGTTGCGTCCGCAGCCGATCACGCGCGCATCGCTATCGCACACGAAGAACGCCGCGTCGGGCGCAGGATAGTAGTCATCCAGCAGCTCGAAGAGGAACGCGAAGCCGCACTTTTCGCAGCCCTTCGGCTGGCGCGTAAAGCCGAGATTGCGGTCCGCGGCGCTCGAGCGGTGGCCGCAGTTGGGACAGATGAAGGGGTGGGTCATCGCCACCACAGACTAGGGCAGCTTGCACCTGAAGGGGGCGCATGGGTGCTTCCGGCGCGCGCCGAATCGCGCTCAGAAGAGGGCGCTCGCGGCCGTGTCGCGGATCGCCTCCGGCAGCTCCAATCCGAGGTGCTCGAACGCTGCAGGCGTCGCCGCGCGACCCCGCGGCGTGCGCTTGATAAGGCCCTCGCGAAGCAGATACGGCTCGTAGACGTCCTCGACCGTTTCCTGCTCCTCGCCGACGGCGACCGCGAGCGTCGAGAGGCCCACCGGTCCGCCCTCGAACTTGACGCAGATCGCGCTCAGGATCTCGCGGTCGAGCCGGTCGAGCCCCAGCGCGTCGACCTCGAGGAAGTCGAGCGCCTCGCGCGCCGCGTCGGGGCTCACAATCCCGCCCATCCGCACCTCGGCGTAGTCGCGCACGCGCTTGAGCAGGCGGTTCGCGATGCGCGGCGTGCCGCGGCTGCGCGCAGCGATCGTCAACGCACCGCCCTCCTCGAGGTTCACGCCGAGGATCCCGGCCGAGCGCGTGACGATGCGCGCGAGGTCCTCGCTCGGGTAGGCCTCGAGTCGCGCTTGAATGCCGAAGCGCTCGCGCAGCGGCGTCGTGAGCAGGCCCGCGCGGGTCGTCGCGCCGACGAGCGTGAAGGGCGGAAGCTCGAGCGTCACCACGCGCGCGCCGGCGCCCTGGCCCACGGTGATCGGCAGCCTGCGATCCTCCATCGCCGGATAAAAGGTCTCCTCGAGTGCGCGCGGGAGGCGATGGATCTCATCGACGAAGAACACGCTGCGCGGCTCGAGCGCCGTCAGGAACGCCGCGACGTCGCCCTTTCGCTCGAGCGCGGGCCCCGCCGTCTGCACGAACGGGACCTCGAGCTCCGCGGCGACGATCTGCGCGAGCGAAGTCTTCCCGAGGCCCGGCGGCCCCGCGAGCAGGAGGTGGTCGAGCGCCTCGCCGCGCGCCGCCGCCGCCTCCATCGCGACGGCGAGCTGCCCGCGGAGCGCTTCCTGACCCACGAACTCCGCTAGCGCGCGCGGACGCAGCGAGCGGTCGAGCTCGTCCTCGGCCGTGAGGTACGGCGTCTGTATGCGGGCCTCGTCGCTCATCTGACTCAGCCCGCGCGCGCAGCGCGCAGCGCGCCCGCGATCAGCTCCTCGGTGCTCTCGCCAGGGGCCTCGCGCAGTAGCGCATCCGCTTCGGCGACCGTGTAGCCGAGCTCGAGCAACCCCTCGCGGGCGAGCAGCCGCGGGTCACCGCTGTGCGAGACGCCGTTCCCCGTCACCGGATCGGCCGTCCCGCCCTCGATCGCCACCTTCTCGCGCAGCTCCGCGACGAGACGCTCGGCCGTACGCTTGCCGACGCCGGGAGCCGCCTGGAAGCGGCGGACATCGCCCGCGGCGATCGCGCCCGCGAGCTCGCGCACCGGGCCGCCCGAGAGGACCGCGAGTGCGACCTTCGGCCCGATCGCCTGCACCGAGAGCAGCATCAGGAACAGGTCACGCTCCTCCTCGCAATGAAAGCCGTAGAGCGCGAGCGCGTCGTCACGCACGAGCAGGTGCGTGTGCAGAATGGTCTCCTGGCCGACGGCGGGAACGTGCCGCAGCGTTTCCGTCGAGACGGCGGCGCGGTAGCCGACGCCGCCGCACAGCAGCACGACGTGATCCGAACGCCGCGTCATCACCTCGCCGCGAAGCAGGCCGATCATCGCGCCGACACCGCGCTCGCAACCACGCTTCGGAGCGGCGAGGCGTTGCTGTGGCACAGCGCGACCGCGAGCGCGTCCGAGGCATGGTCGGGCGTCGGCAACTCGGGCAGCGCGAGCAGGTAGGCGACCATTCGCGCGACCTGATCCTTCGGGGCGCGCCCGTGACCGCAGACGGCGGCCTTCACCTGTTGCGGGGTGTAGGAGAAACACGGGATCCCGCGCTCGCCCGCCAGCAGCATCAGCACGCCGCGCGCGTGCCCGACGGCAAACGCGCTAACGATGTTCTGGCCGAAATACAGATCCTCGAACGCGACCGCGTCGCAGCCGTGTTCGTCGAGCACCTCCTTCGCTCGCCCGGCGATCGAAGTGAGCCGTCGCTCGGTCGCTTGCGATGGGGAGGTCTCGATCACCCCGCCGTCGAGTGCGACGAGACGCCCCTCGCGGCGCCCGACGACGCCGTAGCCCGTGCTCGCAAGCCCAGGATCGATGCCGAGAACGACCATAGGAGGTGATTCTGCGCTTCGG
Source organism: uncultured bacterium (assembly GCA_963768005.1). Classification (GTDB taxonomy): domain Bacteria; phylum Actinomycetota; class Thermoleophilia; order Solirubrobacterales; family Solirubrobacteraceae; genus Palsa-744. The sequence continues at coordinate 2,056,793 of CAVYGD010000001.1, read as the reverse complement.
CTCGGATGCCTCCCACGCGCGTGGCGCGCGCGTTTGTCACTAGCCGGCGACGCGCTCGAGCACGTCGGCGGGGATGTCGAAATTGGCGTGCACGGCACTCACGTCGTCGTTGTCTTCGAGCGACTCGACGAGCCGCACCACCTTCGCGGCATTCGAGCCATCGACCGGCACGAGGCTCGTTGGGCGGTAGGAGAGCTCCGCCGATTCGTTCTCCACCCCCTCCCCTTCCAAGGCCTTTCGCACCGGGACGAACGCGGCCGGCTCAGTGACGATCTCGAAGACGTCGTCGTCGACCGAAATGTCCTCCGCGCCGGCCTCGACCGCCGCGAGCAGGTCGTCCTCGGAGTAGCGCGAGGCGTCGACGACGATCGTCCCCTTCTTCTCGAACAGGTACGGAACCGAGCCCGGCTCACCGAGGCTCCCGCCCTGCTTGGTGAAGAGCAGTCGCACGTCGGCTCCCGTGCGGTTGCGATTGTCCGTGAGCGTCTCGACGAGGATCGCGACGCCGCCGGGCGCGTAGCCCTCGTAGAGGACCGTCTCGATCGCGTCGGCATCGCCACCGTCGCCGGTGCCCTTCGCGATCGCGCGTTCGATGTTGTCCTTGGGCATCGACGCCGCCCGCGCCTTCGCGATCGCGCTCTCGAGCGCCGCGTTGCCGTCTGGGTCGCCTCCCCCGTCACGTGCAGCGACCGTGATCGCGCGTGCGAGCTTCGCGAACTGGACGCCACGGCGGGCGTCGACCACCGCCTTCTTGTGCTTGATCGAGGACCACTTCGAGTGTCCGGACATCGCTTGAGGGATTTTATGCCGTGCGTCGGCCCTGCAGGCCGCCGCGAGTGCTCGATAAGGTCCGGGCATCGAGATCGGCGTTCGACACGGGAGCTCCGCCTGGGGTGGGCAGACACCGGGCGCGCAGGCGCAGGTGCCGCGCTTCGAGACCTGGCAGATGGATCTCCACGGCCACCGCGTGATCTATCGCGTTGCCGGCAGCGGCGCGCCCGTCGTGCTCATCCATGGCATGGTGAACTCCTCGCGCCACTGGGAGGAGGTCGCGCTGCGCCTCGCGACCGAGTACCGCGTAATCGCGCCTGACCTGATCGGCCATGGCGACTCGGCGACCCCGCGCGGCGATTACTCGATGGGCGCCCACGCGGCGTTCATCCGCGACGTACTGGCGGTCCTCGGCATCCAGCGCGCGACGATCGTCGGGCACTCGCTCGGAGGCGGGGTCGCGATGCAGTTCTTCTACCAGTTCCCCCAGTACGTCGAGCGCCTCGTGCTGGTCTCGAGCGGCGGCCTCGGGCGCGAGGTGAGCCCGCTTCTACGCAGCGCGACGCTGCCTGGTGTCCCGGGGCTGCTCGCCGTGAGCTCGCACCGCAGGGTGCTCGACGGCGTCTGGCAGGCCGGCGAGCGCATGCGCGCATCAGGCATGAGCACAGGCGTCTACCTGCAGGCGATCGCCCGTGCGTTGCGTCCGCTGCAGCGACGCGGCGCACGCGGCGCCTTCGTGCACACGCTGCGTTCTGTGATCGACGTGCGCGGGCAGCGCGTGAGTGCGACCGACCGCCTCTACCTGCTGCGTGGCATGCCTACGCTCGTCGTATGGGGAGAGCGCGACCGCACGATCCCATTGGCGCACGGTCGCCTGACACACGAAGCGGTCCCGCACAGCACCTTCGTGACGCTGCCGCGCGCAGCGCACTTCCCGCATCTCGAAGATCCCGATGGCCTCGCGGTCGCGCTGTGCGAGTTCATCTCCTCCACCGACCCGGGCACGACCGGCGACAGCGACTGGGCGGCAATGATCGCCCCGCGCTCGCAGCAGACGCGGCTTGGATGAGCCGCCCCGCGATGACAGCGCCGCCGCCGGAGATATTCAAGGCCTACGACATCCGCGGCATCTACGGCGAGCAGATCGACGGCGACGTCGCCGAACGGATCGGCCGCGCGTTCGCACACGTCCTCGCGGGCCTCTCCGGCAAGCCCGTGCGCGAGCTGCGCATCGGCCTCGGCCACGACATGCGCCTCACCGCGCCGGAGCTATCGGCGCGCTATCGCGAAGGCATCGCCGTCGCGGGCGCAAGCGTGATCGATGCCGGGATGGTCGCCACCGAGATGCTCTACTTCCTCGTCGGCTCGCGCGAGCTTGACGGCGGACTGATGTGCACGGCCTCGCACAACCCAAAGGCCTACACCGGTGCGAAGCTCGTGCGCGAGGGTGCGCTCGCACTCTCGGGCGACTCCGGGATCCAGGAGATCCGGGAGCTCGTCATGAGCGGCCAGCTCGATGAGCTGCCCGAGCACGGCAACGCGCGAGGCTCGGTGGAAGCGGTGGACATCTCGGCGCCGTTCCGCGAGGCCACGCTCAGCTTCATCGATCCGGCCGCCATACGCCCGCTGACGGTCGTCGTCGACGGCGGGAACGGCATGGCTGGACCAATGGTCGGACCGCTGCTCGAGCGCCTCGGCCTCGAGCTGATCGAGACCTACTGGACGCCCGACGGCAGCTTTCCGGACCATGAGCCGAACCCGCTGCTCGAGGAGAACCGCCAGGCGATCATCGAGCGCGTGCGCGCGAGCGGCGCCGACCTCGGGATCGCCTGGGACGGCGACGCGGATCGCTGCTTCTTCATCGATGACACGGGCCGCTTCGTCGACGGTGATTTCCTCACCGCGCTGCTCGCCGCGGCGCTGCTCGCAAAGCACCCCGGGGAGGCAATCCTCTACGACGTGCGCGCTTCGCGCGCCGTGCCGGACACCGTGCGGCGCGCCGGTGGAATGCCGTTCGTGAACCGCGTCGGCCATGCCTTCTTCAAAGCGCGCATGCGCGAGGAGGGCTCGCTCTTCGGCGGCGAGGTCTCGGGCCACTACTACTTCCGCGACTTCTACTGCGCGGACTCCGGAACGCTGCCGGCGCTGCTCATTCTCGAGCACCTCTCTAAGGAGGGCAAGCCCTTCTCGGAGCTCCTGCAACTGTACCGCGAGCACTACTTCATCTCCGGCGAGATCAACTCCGAGGTCAGCGACCAGGACGGGAAGATGCGGGAGATCGCCGAGCGCTACAGCGATGCGCGCGAGGATTGGCTCGACGGCATTTCGGTCGAGTACGACGACTGGCATTTCAACGTGCGCCCCTCGAACACGGAGCCGCTGCTGCGGCTGTGCCTGGAGTCGCTGCGCTCGCGCGCTGACATGGAACGAAGGCGCGACGAGGTGCTGGCGCTGATCCGCTCGTGAGCACGGAGGCCGAGCCAACGCGCGAGCGCGGCGACGACGAGCAGGGAACGGCGGAAGCGCTCGCGAAGGCGGTCGCGGCGGGGATCCACACGCTCGCGATCCCGACGCCCTTCCAGGTCGGCCGCGTCAACGCGTACCTCGTGGAGGACGACCCGCTCACGCTGATCGACTCCGGCCCCAACTCGGCGAAGGCGCTGGACGAGCTCGAGCAGGCGCTCGCGGGGCTTGGGCACCGAATCGAGGACATCGAGCTGCTCGTGATCACGCATCAGCACATCGACCACTTCGGCCTCGCGGCGGTGCTCGCGCGGCGCTCGGGGGCGCAGGTCGCGGCGCTTGCGGGGCTCGACCGCCATCTCAGCCGCTTCGGCGAAGAAGCCGAGCACGACGACCGCTTCGCGGAGCTCACGATGCGACGCCACGGCATCCCCGCCGACATCGTCGCCGCGCTGCGCGCGGTTCCCGCGAGCTTTCGTGCGTGGGGCTCGACGGTCGAGGTAACGCGCCAGCTGCACGACGGCGATGAGCTCGAGCTCGCGGGTCGCACGCTCAAGGTGCTGCACCGACCTGGCCACAGCCCCTCCGACACGGTCTTCTTCGACGCGGCGCACGAGCTGTTGATCGCGGGCGACCACCTGATCGGCCATATCTCCTCGAACCCGATCGTCGCGCGCCCGCTCGACGCGCAGGGGCAGTACACAGGCCCGCGCCCGCGCGCGCTCGTCGCCTATCTCGACTCGATGGAGAAGACGCGCGCGATGGACCTCGACGTCGTGCTCTCGGGCCACGGCGCTCCCATCACCGACCACGTCGCATTGATCGACTCGCGCAAGCGCCTGCACGCCCGCCGCGCCGAGCGCATCTACGGCCTGCTCGCCTCGGGGCCGCTCACCGCGTACGAGATGGCGAGTCAGCTCTGGGGGAACGTCGCGGTCACGCAGGCCTACCTGACGCTCTCCGAGGTGCTTGGCCACCTCGACCTCCTGATCGAAGAAGGCCGCGTGCGCGAGCAGGAGAGCGAGGGCGTCGTGCGCTTCGAGGCGACGTAACCGCAGCAGGGCCTCAGGAGAGGCCGTAGTGCCTGCGCGTGTCGGTGAACAGCGTTTTCAGCAGCAGCCTGCTCGCGGGATTCGCGACGACGGCGAACGGGCGGGGCTCGACCGCGATCGTCCACGTGAAGCGGCAAGAGGCCTCGGAGACGGGTTCCACGAGATAGTCCTCTCCTAGGCGTCGAAAGAGCGGCGCGCTGGCCTCTTCCGCGTAGAACGAGTGGCGGCGGCCCTCCTCCCAGCGGAAGTACCGCTCGTGCAGCACGCTCGCGCCCCGCAGCGATCGCACAGTCCGCGTCGTCCCGACACCGAACGGCCGCGGCGACGTCCAGCTAACGCTGTCGAGGATGCGACACCATGCAAGCGGTCTGTCGCTTGTCAGATCAGCCCACACGCTCGGCGCGGGCCGCGGGACCTCGAACACGCCGCGCAGACGAAGCGGCGCCTCGTCGAAGAAGGCCCCGTCAACGGGCTCCATGCTGAACCGCGGGCGTCGCACGGCGGCGACCCTACCTCCCGCCCTCGATCTCGGACAGGTGCTCGACGTTCGCGCGGTCCTCGGCCTCATCGCTCGCCGCTGTTGCGAGGAACGCGTCGAGGATCTCTTCAAGCTCGGCCTCGGAGGTGCTGCGCAGGCTGATCGCGAGCGCGTTCGCGTCGTTCCAGCGTCTCGCGCCCGTTGCCGTCGCGGCATCGGCGCAGAGCGCCGCACGCACTCCCGCTACCTTGTTCGCGGCGATCGACGCGCCTGTGCCCGTCCAGCAGCACACGATTGCCTGCACCGCACGTCCCTCCGCAACGTCGCGCGCGGCCGCCTCGCAGGCCCACGCCCACTGCTCGCGCTCAGGCTGCTGTGCGAGTGCCCCGTGCGCGATCACCTCGTGCCCGCGTCGCGCGAGCGCCTCCGCGAGCGTGCGCGCGACTCCGACCGCCTCGTCACTCGCCACCGAGATCCGCATCGCGGCGAGTATCGCAGCAGCGCTCGCTAGCGGACGCCCTAAGAGTTGCCGCGCGCCAGCCTCTCGCGCTTTGCCGCGAGCTCGAGCAACCAGCAGTGAAGGCGGTCGTCGCCGCTCAGCTCGCTGTGGAACGCCACCGCAAGGATCGCGTCCTCTCGTGCCGCCACGGGATGCCCATCCACGCGCGCAAGGATCTCCACTGCATCGCCGTGCTCGGCGATCCACGGCGCGCGGATGAAGACCCCCCGCATCGGGCCCCCCGCGAGGCCCGCCACCTCGAGGTCGGCCTCGAAGCTCTTGATCTGCCGTCCGAACGCGTTGCGCTCCGCGCGAATGTCCATCACCGCGAGGTGCGCGCGGTCCAGCATGATGAGCCCCGCGCACGAGCCGAGGACGGGAACGCCCGCCGCGACGAGCTTCTGCAACGGTCCGCCGAGTTCCTCGCGCTCGATGCCGAGCGTCATCGTCGTCGACTCCCCGCCTGGGATCACGAGCGCCTGCACTCCGTCGAGGTCCGACGGTACACGTACCTCGCGCACGCGTGCACCGAGACGGCGCAGCACCCGCGCGTGCGCCTCGAAGCCTCCCTGCAGCGCGAGCACGCCGACGAGCGGCGCGCCTCCGCTCTCCAGCTCTGCGGAGGGCGCCAGGTTGCTACCAGCCGCGTTGCGCGAGGAGCTGCTCGCCCTCGAGCTTCGAGCTCTCGAGGCTCATCATCGCCGTGCCGAGACCGCGCGAGGCCTGCGCAATGCGCTCGGCATCCTGCCAGTGCGTCGTCGCTTCCACGATTGCGCGCGCCCGCGTCGGCGGGTCCTCAGACTTGAAGATCCCCGAGCCAACGAACACGCCTTCGGCGCCGAGCGCCATCATGAGCGCCGCGTCCGCCGGAGTCGCGATCCCGCCCGCGCAGAACAGCACGACCGGCAGTCGACCCTCAGCGGCGGCCGAGCGCACGAGATCCAGTGGCCCCCCGAGCTCCTTGGCCGCGCTTGACAACTCACCCTCTTCGAGGCCCTGCAAGCGTTTGATCTCGGAGGTGATCACACGCATGTGGCGGACTGCCTCGACGATGTCGCCGGTGCCAGCCTCGCCCTTGGAGCGGATCATCGCCGCGCCCTCGCCGATCCGCCGCAGCGCCTCGCCGAGGTTCGTCGCGCCGCACACGAACGGAACCTTGAACGCCCACTTGTCGATGTGATTGCGCTCGTCCGCCGGAGTGAGCACCTCGGACTCGTCGACGTAGTCGACGTCGAGCGCCTCGAGCACGCGCGCCTCCATGAAGTGGCCGATACGCGCCTTCGCCATGACGGGGATGCTCACCGCCTCCTGGATGCCGGCGATCATCTCCGGATCGGACATGCGCGCGACGCCGCCGTCGCGGCGGATGTCCGCGGGCACGCGCTCGAGCGCCATCACCGCCGCCGCTCCAGCCTCCTCGGCCACGACGGCCTGATCGGGCGTGACCACATCCATGATCACACCACCCTTGAGCATCTCCGCCAAGCCGGCCTTGACGCGGAAAGTAGCCTCGTCGCGCATGAGCCCAGTCTACTTGCGCCGCAGCGCGACGGACCGGCGCGATTACTTGAGTCGGAACGCCTTGATGCGATCTTCGTACTGCGAGCTGTCGCGGGCGTAGACCCCGTATGCGAGCGCCTGGATCAGGCTCAGCAGCGCCGTGTGTGAGCGCACGTAGGCAGGGCTGTTGGACGAGTAGTAGAGCTTGATCTGACCCAGCTTTGCGACCTCCGAGAGCGTCGCGTCGGTGATCGCGGCGGTCTGGCCGCCGCGGTGGCGCGCGAGCTTCATCGCACGCACCACGAGCGGATGCGGCCTGCCCGCGGACAGGCCGATGACGAGCGTCGCCTCGTCGATCCGCCCGAGCCTCGAGAGCGCCTCCTGCGAGGGGCTCGCGACGACGTCGACGCGGAGGTCGAGCAGCATCAGCAGGTGGCGCATGTAGCTCGCAAAGAAAGCCATCTGGTCGGTGCCGGCGACGACCACCTTCTCGGCGCTCACGATCGCGTCGATCAGCGCCTCCACAGCGGCGCGCGAGATCTTGCGCGCCGTCTCCTCGACGTTCAGGTGATCGGCGACGAGCGAGGTCTCGAACTCGCTCTGGTCGAGCGAGAACAGCGGCGGTGCGGCACGGGCGTCACCGTCGCCGCCGGGCTGGTGAAGACGCCGGTACTCTTCGCGCGCGGCGGCCTGCAGCTCAGGGAAGCCCTCGAAGCCGAGCGCCTGCGAGAAGCGCACGACCGTCGAGCTCGAGGTGTTCGCCCTGCGTGCGAGTTCCTCGGCAGTCTGAAAGGCCGCCTCGTCGAGGTGGTCGACGATGTACTGCGCGACATCCTTCTGGGAGCGCGAGCATTCGTCGAAGTGCGCCTGGATGTATGCGGACAGGCTCTGATGGCTCTCCGCGCCGTTCGCGCTCGAGCCGTTCGTTCCCGTAGCGCCGCGTACGGCGCGCTTGGGGGAGTCGTGCTCCCGCTCTGCTTCGGTGGCCGAGGCGGCGCGTCCCATCGGCGGTCTCCTTCGACGCGCGTGGTCGACACTCCTTCTCCAGACGACCGCGCTCATCGTCGCCCACCGCCCACGGCACTACGCGGGAGCAGCGGCGGCGAGGCTTCGCGCGAGCTCGACGAGCGGCTGCAGCGCCTCTGGGTTGGCTAGGGAGTCCAGGCTCACAACCTCCTCCGGCGCGGCTCCCATCAAGATCCGCTTGACCGGAACCTCGAGGATCTTACCCGAGAGGGTTCGCGGCACCGCGTCGATCTGGAGCACCTCGTCGGGCACGTGCCGTGGCGAGCAGTCCTCCCTGATGCGCTGCTTGATCTTCGCCTTGAGCCCCGCGTCGAGCGTCACTCCCGGGCGCAACACGACGAACAGCACGATGCAGAGCTCGCCGCCCCGCGGCACGTCTACGACCAGCGCCTCGAGCACGTCGCCGACCGCGCTCGCAGCGCGGTAGATCTCACTCGTGCCCATGCGCACCCCGCCGCGGTTGATCGTCGCGTCCGAGCGGCCGTAGATCACCGCGCCGCCACGAGGTGTGATGCGGATCCAATCGCCGTGGCGCCAGATTCCGGGGAACATCGCGAAGTAGGCCTCGCGGTAGCGCTCGCCGTCCGCATCGCCCCAGAGAAAGAGCGGCATCGAAGGCATCGGCTTCGTCACGACGAGCTCGCCAACCTCGTCGAGCACGCTTCGCCCCTCCTCGTCCCACGCCTCCACCGCGCAGCCGAGGGCGCGGCACTGCAGTTCGCCCGAGTACACAGGGAGCGTCGGGCAGCCGCCGACGAACGCCGTGCAGACGTCCGTGCCGCCACTCGTCGAATAGAGCCAGAGGTCTGACTTCACCTGCTCATAGACCCACTGGAATCCCTCCGGCGGCAGCGGCGAGCCGGTCGAGCCAATCGCGCGCAGGGCGCCGAGGTCGTAGCGCTCGCGTGGCGCGAGCGTGCCCTTCGTCGCGTTCGTGAGGAAGCCCGCGTTGGTCCCGAAGCAGGTCATCCCCGTGCGCTCCGCGAGCGCCCACATCGCGCCCGCGTCGGGATGTAGCGGGCTGCCGTCGTAGAGCACCACCGCCGCTTCGCTCAGCAAGCACCCGACGAGAAAGTTCCACATCATCCACGCGGTCGTCGTGTACCAGAACATGCGATCGCCGCGGTGCAGGTCGAGGTGCATGTAGTCCTTCTTGAGCTGCTCGAGCAGAATCCCGCCGTGGCCGTGCACGATTGCCTTCGGCAGCCCGGTCGTGCCCGACGAGTAGAGCACCCACAGCGGGTGCTCGAACGGCAGTTGCTCGAAGTGGGGATCCGCCCCCTCGCCGAGCCCCTCCAGCTCCTCCCACCGCAGCGGCGGCCGCGACGCGCCGAGCGCGGAGATCGCGGGCGCCGGCTGCAAATAGCCCAGCACGACGACGTGCTCGGCGCTCGGCAGGCCCGCGACGAGCTCGCGCACGACCCGCATGCGGTCGTAGTCGCGGCCCGCGTAGCGGTAGCCGTCGACGCTCAGCAGCACCTTCGGCTCGATCTGCGAAAAGCGGTCGATGACGCTCCGCGCTCCGAGCTCCGGCGCGGCACTCGACCAGATCGCTCCGAGACTCGCGCACGCGAGGAACGCGATCAGCGTCTCCGCGATGTTCGGCATGTACGCGACGACGCGGTCGCCGCGTGAGACCCCCAGCTCCCGCAGCCCGGCGGCGACGCGTGCGACGCGTGCGACGAGCTCCGCGCGCGTGAGCGAGTCGAGCTCCCGCAGCTCGGAGAGGTGTAGCACCGCGGGCTCGTCGGGGTCCTCGACCGCAGACAGCAGATTCTCGGCGTAGTTGAGCCTCGCGCCCGTGAACCACTGCGCTCCCGGCATCTGCTCCGAGGCGAGCACGCGCTCGTACGCGGCCGAAGCCTTGACGCCGCAGAAGTCCCAGATGCTCGCCCAGAACTGCTCCGGCTCCGCGACCGACCAGCGCCGGAGCTCCTCGTAGGTCGCGAACGTGCGCGCGTGCCGCTCGCCTGCCCGCCGCATGTAATCGGTGACGTGGGCGCGTTCGACCTGGTCCGGCGAAGGTCGCCAGAGGGGAGCTGCTCCCTCCATGGCGACCATTATCCTCGGCCCTTGCATGGAGAGCTCCGCGCCGCCCGAGCTACTGGCTGAGCTACCCGCGCTGCGCCGAGCGTTTCCCGTGTTCGAGCAGTGCGCGTACCTGAACGCCGGCACCGACGGTCCGCTGCCGAGCGCGGCCGTCGAAGCCGCGAGGGATGCGCTCGAACTGGAGGCGCGCGCCGGACGGACCCACGAGAACCACGAGCGCAAGGGCGAGCTCGAAGGTGAGCTGCGCACCGCGTACGCCGCGCTGCTTGGCTGTGGCGGCGAGGAGCTCGCATTGACGACGTCCACGAGCGAAGGCATCTCGCTGGTGGTCTCCGGAATGGCGCTCGGCGCCGGCGACGAGATCCTCACGAGTGACGCGGAGCACCCCGGGCTCCTTGGCGCGCTACAGGCGGCGCGCGATCTGCACGGTGTGAGCCTGCGCTCTGTGCCGCTCGCCGAGCTGCCAGCGGCGGTGGGCCCAAACACGAGGCTCCTCGCCTGCTCCCACGTGAGCTGGGTCGACGGCTCGCTCGCGCCCACCGCCCTCGCCGAGGTCTCACCCGATGTGCCGGTCCTGCTCGACGGCGCTCAGGGCGTCGGCGCTGTGCCGGTGGACGTGCGCGCGCTCGGCGCGGACGCCTACGCGGGCGCCGGCCAGAAATGGCTCTGCGGTCCGGACGGGCTCGGGATGCTCTATGTGAGCCCCGCGCTAAGCGAGCGCCTGCAGGTCGCGCGCCGCGGGTACACGAACCTCGAGGAGCCAAACGCGGGTCTCCAGTCGGCTCTCCACGCCGACGCCCGCCGCTTCGATTGCTTCGCGCTCAGCCTCGAGGCGGTCGCATCCGCGCTTGCGTCGCTCGGGGTCCTCGCGGCCTCAGGTTGGGCCGAGGTTCATCGCCGTGCGCATCTGCTCGCAGCCCAGTTTGGCGAGCGGCTCGTGGCTTGCGGGCGCGAGGTCGCGCCGCGCGGGCCGAGCACGCTCGTCTCCTTCTCGAGCCCCGATCCCGCGGGCGAGCGCACGCTTCTCGCCGAGGGCGGCGTCGTCCTGCGCGACATCCCGGACCGCCCCCTGCTGCGCGTCTCCGTGGGCGCGTGGAACGACGAGAGCGACCTCGAGCGCCTCCTCGCAGCGCTCGAGCCCAACAGCTAGACGCAGGGCCGGCACGGCCCCGCGCGCGGGCGGGTACGGTTTCACGCATGCTCCCGCGCTCGATGGGTCTCTCGGCGCTCGGAACCCTCCTCCCTGCGCTCGCGCTCTCGCTCGCGAGCTGCGGATCCAGTGGCGGCCAGCACGCTGCGATGACGTCGACGACCAGGTCCACGTCTTCGGCCCAGCCGCTCATGGTCGCGTTGCATGCGCCGCGCGTGGAGCCGAAAGCCGGCGGCTTCTGGCCGATCGTCGTGACGGCGCGCACGAGCGACGGCGCACCGGTTGACGGCACGGTGTCCTATGCGTTCCTCTTCGGGGGCTCGGTGGTCGCCAGGCGCCCCGGCGGCCAAATGCGCAGTGGCATCTTCCACGACCGGCTCGAATTCCCCGCACAGGCCGTGGGCTATCCGCTGACTGTGCAGGTGATCGTGCAGGCGACGGGGGCGACGGGCACAACTGAACGCTCGGTGACCGTGCGTCGCTAGCGTCGCTGCCGATGGCCTCCGAACAGGCGATCTCCTCTCCGCTTCCCGTCTCCGCAGAGCACCGCGGCCACGGCGCCGCGCGCGTGCGCACGCTGTTCATCCGGCATGCCCCACTCGCGGCCGTGCTCGCGCTATCGGGGGTTCTCAACTGCTACTCACTCGCGCAGAACGGCTACGCGAACACGTTCTACTCAGCCGCGGTCAAGTCGATGCTCGGCTCGCTGCACGACTTCATCTTCAACTCCTTTGACCCCGGCGGGCTGATCACCGTCGACAAGCCCCCGCTCGCGCTCTGGGTCCAGACGGTGAGCGCGAAGCTCTTCGGGTTCTCGCCGCTGTCGTTGCTCGTTCCGGAGGCGATCGCCGGCGTGCTCGCGGTCGCTGTCGTCTACTGGGCGCTCGTGCGGCCGTTCGGACGCGCCGCGGCATTCACCGCGGCGCTCGCGCTAGCGGTCTTCCCCGCCTTCGTCGCCGTCTCCCGGGACAACGGCCCCGATCCAGTCCTGATCCTGCTGATGACGCTCGCCTGCTTCGCAGCGTTGCGCGCGATCGCGAGCGGCCGCCTGCGGACCCTCGTCATCAGTGGCGCGCTGATCGCGCTCGCCTTCAACACGAAGACGCTCGCGGCCTACCTCGTGGTCCCCCCGATCGCGCTCGCCTATGCGCTGTGCGCCCCTCGCACCCTGCGCGCGCGCTTCGCGCATCTGCTCACAGCCGGTGTAGTGATGCTCGCCATCTCGCTCGCGTGGCTCGTGTTCGTCGACCTCACGCCCGCCTCGCAGCGTCCATACGTCGGCGGCTCGCTGCACAACTCGGAGCTCGGGCTCACCTTCGCGTACAACGGGCTCGGGCGCATCGGCGGACAGGAAGGCGCGCACGGGCGCATCCCCGAGCGACCCGGCGGCTCGCTGCTCACGGCGCCGAGCCCCCCCGCCAACACCGCCGAAGCGGGCGCCGCAACGACGGCGCCAACGCCGACGGTCCCGACGCTTGCGCACGGGCTCACAACAGGCCAGGGCAGCTGGGCGGGCAATCCCGGTCCGCTACGGCTGCTCGATAGCGAGCTCGGCCGGCAGGGCGGCTGGATCTTGCCGCTCGCGCTCGCGAACCTGATCGCATTCGCGCTCGTGCTCGTGCTCGCCTTCCGGCGGCGTGGAGATCCGCGCTCAGACTCTGTGTTCGGCAACCGCATCGCGCTGGGTGACGAACGGCTGGCCGAGGTGATCGTGTTCGGCGGCTGGTTCCTGCTCGAGGCGATCGTGCTGAGCTTCGCCGGGGGCATCGTGCACCCCTACTACGCCTCCGCGCTCGCTCCCGGCGCCGCGGCGATGACCGGGGCGGGTGTCTGGCTGTACGCGTCGCTCGCGCGCGCCCGCAGTCGACTCGTCGTGCTCTTCGCCGTCGCCGTGATCGTGACCGTGGCCGCACAGTCGCGGCTGCTCGAGCGCGATCACTACCTCAAGTGGCTGCCCGCGCTGCTCGTACTGGGCGCGCTCCTCGGGATCGCGGCGGTGCTGCTGGGCGCGCTGCGCCGCGATCGAGGCTCGGCGCGATCGTTGCCCAACCCAACGTTGGTCATCACGGCGACGTTCGCGCTGCTTATGATCGCCCCGACCGCGTATGCGACGACGACATGGCTCGCGCCCGTCGACGGCACGTTCCCCGCCGCCGGACCGCACGCGGCCGCGGGTCCGGGAGGGGTCGGCCTCGAAGGCGCCGACCCGCCGGTGTTCAAGAGCCTCGTGCGCTACCTCGCGACGCACCAGGCCGGCTCGCGATTTTCGGTGCTCACGGTCTCTTCCGTCACAGCGGCGCCACTCATCCTCATGGGCTCGAACGCTGCGGCGCTCGGGGGCTACGGCGGCACCGACCCTGCGTTAGACGGCCCGCGGCTGGCTGCGTTGGTCGCGCGCGCCGAAGCGCGCTACGTGCTGCTGGGAGGCGGCTACTCCGAACGGGGCGGGAACAAGGCCACGACAGACGTGCTCGCAGCGTGCCCAGAGGTTCCCACGAGCGATTGGGGCGGCCCGCCGCTCGAACCGTACAGCTTCGTCCTCTTCGACTGCAGGGGTCGCGAAGCAGCGCTGCGCGCAGGCGCATCGACACCTGCTCGCTGAGCAACGCGATGTTCTTCACGACCGTCTTCGTGTACCCAGTTGTGCTCGGCCTGCTGTGCGTCGGCACGGGCCTGCTCGTGGACCGCATCAGCGGCGTGTTCCTCCCCGTTGCGCTGCTAGCCGCGGTCGGCGCGGCGGGATTGGTCGCCATCTCGCAGCTTGCGACCTACGTGACCCCGCTCGCGCAGGCAACGCCCTACGCGATGCTCGTGGCGGCGGTCGCGGGCTTCTTGCTCGGGCGGCGACGGGTCGCAACGCTGCTGCGCGAGCCCGTTTCGCTCGCGCCACTCGCGCTCGCCGTGCCCGCGTACGTGATCGCGCTCGCGCCCGTAATCGCCGCGGGGCGGCTGACGCTCTCGTCGTACATGGCACTCACCGATTCGGCGGTGCACATGCTCGGCGCCTACTACCTGCTCCAGCACGGTCAACAGTTCGCGCACATCGACCTGAGCAACTCCTATGGCGCCTATCTGAACGCGTACTACAACCACGGCTACCCATCTGGCGCGGACACGTTCTTCGGCGGCAGCGCAAGGCTGCTCTCGCTCTCGCTCTTCTTTGCCTACCAGCCCTTCAACGCGTTCATGCTCGCGATCCTCACCGGCCCCGTGTGGCTGCTCGTGCGCCGCATCGGCCTCTCCGGCGCGCTCGCGGTGCTCGCAACCCTGAGCGTCACACTGCCCGCGCTCGTCTACGGCTATGAGCTCGTGGGCGAGATCAAGGAAATCGTGCTGCTGCCGCTGCTCGTGGGCCTCGGCGCGCTCGTCGTCATTCACGAGCGCTGGCTGCGCGGCCCCCCGCGGGCGGGGATCCCCGCCGCGGTGCTCATCGCCGGCGGCGTCTCCGCGATCGGCATCGCCTTCGGCGCCTGGGCGCTCGCGATCGCTGCGATCGTGCTCGTGCTCGCATCACGCGACGTTCGCGCCGGGCGGCAGCGCACGGGGCGCTTGCTCGCGATGGGCGCCGTCGGCGGGGCGACGCTGCTGCTCTGCGCGTGGCCGACTTGGGCACGGCTTCCCAGTTCGCTCGAAGCGGCGCAGGCGATCGCCTCGACGGCAAACCCCGGAAACCTGCACCGGCCACTGCGCGTCGTGCAAGCGCTTGGAACGTGGCTCGGCGGGAACTACATCGTCGAGCCCTCGGGGGCTGCGCTCGTCCTCACCTACGCCTTCATCGCCCTCGCGCTGGTCCTACTCGCGATCGGCGTCTGGCGCCTGGCCTCGCGCGAGCGCGTGCTCCTCGCGTGGATCCTCGCGATGGTCGTTGTGTGGCTCGCGCTTACAGAGTCCGCGAGCACGTGGGCCGACGCGAAGGCGCTCATGCTCACCTCGCCGGTGATCTTGCTCCTGAGCTGGGCCGGGGTCGCGGCGATGCGCGCCTCGCGTGCGCGAGTGGCCGCGCTGGGACTCGCGCTCGCGCTCACCGCCGGGGTGCTCGCCTCGGACGCGCTGCAGTACCACGCGTCGAACCTCGCCCCGACCGCGCGCTATGACGAGCTCGCGTCGCTTGACGCACGCTATTCCGGCCACGGCCCGACGCTCTTCACCGACTACGACGAATACGCGCTCTACGACCTCCACAACCTCGACGTCGGCGGACCGAACTTCATCTATCCGCCGCCCGCGCTCGAGGGGATCGTGCCCCGCAACGGCTATCCCGTCGACCTCGACCGCATACCGCCGGCTGCGCTCGCGGCCTACTCGCTGATCATCACCAGACGCGACCCCGCCGCCAGCCGGCCGCCCTCCGCCTATCGGCTGCTCTCGCGCGATACCTACTACGAAGTCTGGGGGCGCCGCGCGGGCGCCGCTCCGGCGATCGTCCACTTCGGTCCCGCGGGGGGGCGCCCGGTTCTCCTGCGCAGGCGTCGAGCACGTCGAGCGCGCGAGCCTCGCCTGGCTTCGCGCGCATCGCGCGAGGAGCGGCCTGCGCCTCGTGGCGGCAAGCCCGCCCGAACTGGTGCGGATCTCCCCGGTCCGCGCGCGCCACACAGCTCGCTGGAGCGCCGGGCGCGTCGGCCTGCTCATGAACGGCGCCGGCATGCTCAGGACCCGCTTCACGCTCCCGCACGCCGGCACGTGGCAGCTCTGGCTCGAAGGCCAGCTGATGCCGCGCGTGAGCGTCGCCGTCGATGGTCGCCGCGTCGCCGCGATCTCCGGGCAGGTCGGCGGGACGTCCGTCACGCAGCAGGTGATGACGCCAATCAGGCTGCGACTCGCCGCGGGCACACACACCCTCAGCGTCACGCGCTCGAGCGCGGGCGTTAGTCCCGGCGGTGGAGGTTGGGCAGATCTGAGGGCGATCTTCCTCACGCCCGCGGGCGCTGGCTCGGAAGCGACGCTTCACGAGGCGAGCGCCGCCGGTTGGCGCTCCCTGTGCGCGCTCCCGCTGCAGTGGGTCGAAGCCGTCGCGCTCTAGCCCTTGACCGCGAGCTCGCGCCTGAATGCGCGCGCGAACAGCTCCCGCTCGCGCGAGGCCGCCCACACTGGCACCGGGGTGAGGTCCTTGCCGAGCAGCTTCAGCTCGACCTCGCCGTTGGTCGCGGTGAGCGCCGCGTCGCGCACGGTCTGATCGCGCGAGCGCTCGAGATCCTCGGCGAGCCGCAGGAGCGCCGCACAACGATCGAGGCGCTGGCGATCGCCCTTGCCGAAGAGCGCGCGCAGCGGGCCCGGCGTCGGCATGTCCTTGCGGTGGTAGCGCGTCGCCTGCGCGATGATCGCGACCTCCGCAGGGCTGAACCCCGGCAGCCGCGCGTTCAGGATCAGGTAGCGCGAGTGCTTGTGGTGATCGTCGTAGTCGACCGACATCCCGACGTCGTGCAGCATGCACGCGGCCCACAGGAGTTCGCGCTCGCGGGGATCGCCCGGGTGCAGCCCGAGCGCGGCGAGCTGGTCGAACATCGAGAGCGCGAGATGCGCGACGTGCCGCGTGTGCGCGACGTCCATGCGGTAGCGCGCAGCGAGGTTGAGCACGCTCTCCCTGCGAACGTCGTCGATCAGCGGAGGGTCTTTGGGCGCGAGATGGTGGGCGAAGAAGATGCCCTCGCGAAGGCCTGCCTCGGTGACCTCGATCCCTTCGTGGCCACCGACATCGAGCACGACGGCGACGACGATCGCCGCCGCGAGGATGACGTCTCCACGCGCCTGCTTGATCCCCGGCAGCGCGCGCTCGCTCGCGGGCATCTCCGCGAGGCGCCCGATCAGTTCCTCGAGCGCGCCGCGATTGACGACGGTTCCCTGGACGCCAAGGCTCGGCACCCCGGCTGCCCGCTGGGCCGCGTCGGCGAGGTTGCGCAGAGCACCGCCGATGCCCACGATGCGGCGGGCGTCGCGCGACGCGGCGACCCACCGAGCGGTGCGCAGCTCATCGGCGACGAACGCCCGCAGGTCCGCTAGCTGCGTGTCCTGCGCCGGCCCCGGCCCAGGCAGGAAACGCTCGGTCATGCGCACAGCGCCGACCTGCCACGAGCCCCAGTCGCGGATGCGCCGCTTGGCGACGCGCACTAGCTGCAGCGAGCCGCCACCGAGATCCATCACATACCCGTCCTCGAGCGTCGTCGAGTTGACCGCGGCGAGATAGCCGTAGCGCGCCTCCTGCTCGGTGCTCAGGACCCTGATCGGGAGCCCGCTCCTCCGGCGCGCGCGGGCAAGGAACTCGTCGCGGTTGCGGGCGTCGCGGATCGCGCTCGTGGCGACAGCGTCGATCATCTCGTCGGAGAGACCGCTCGCCTTGCAGAAGTGGGCGAAGACCTCCAACGCCGCGAGCGCGCGCTCGATCGGCTGCTCGCCGAGGCGACCCGTCGCCACCATGCCCTCCGCGATGCGAACGGGCTGGTAGATCTCATCGGTGCGGCGCCACCAGCTTCCCGCCCCCTCGCCCGCCGTGAAGACGACGAGCCGGAACGAGTTCGAACCGAGGTCGATGACTGCGAGACGCTCGCAGGATCGCATGCACCTAGAGGCTAGTTTTGGCGTCGGCCGTTTCCGAGGCGCTCGCGCCCGCAACGCTACGCCACCGCGCGGGGACAATCGCCGGCTCGGGCCCGGCGCCGCGTCAGCGCGCTTCCGCTTCTTCTTCCCGCGCGGAGTCAACCTTCACGGCGGTGACGCGGGTCGCGCCCGCCGCGAGCAGTTCCCAATGGTCGGAGCCCGCACTCACGACGCACTTCATTTCGATGCTTCCGGGCGATTTGAGCGTCGTCGCGGCCACCGTGTTCACGGTCGTCGGACCGACGGCCACGCCGCCGCTCACCACCTCGTGAGCAGTGCTGATGCCCGCCGAGACGAGTTCGCACACGCCTTCTCCCTCAGCGGTCACGCCCTGGATCGCGACCGTCGCCTGGCCATAGACGACGTAGGCGCCGGCGGGGAGACCTGCGAGCGTGAGCGTCTCGCTCGAGCCGGATGCCACGTTCGCGACCGGTTCCGCGAGTTCGACATCGAAGGCGTTGGAGGGGCCAGGCGGTCCGGGGAGCCCCGTTTCGCCGCGCACGCCGACGCCGGGAAGCCCCGCCTGACCGCTCGCGCCTCGCTGGCCCGCCGGCCCCGTCGTGCCCCGCTTTCCGCGGTGGCCTCTGAGCTCCCTGCGCACCTTGGGGCTGATCTGCTTCGTGGAGGTGATCAGGTAGTGCTGCGCGGCAATCGCGGCGCCGCTCATCGATAGCACGAGCGCGAGCGTCGCGGCGACGTTTGCGTAGGTCAGTTGGCGTCGTATCGCCGAAAGCACCGTTGGCTCGCATCGTTCAAGCCGCTGTCAGAGCGCGCCATTGAGGCCGATTCTAGGCTGTCGGCCGTGCTGCTCTTCGAGCACCCCTCCTCTCTCGCGCACAATCCCGGCGAGCAGCTTCCGTTTCACCCCGAGGCGCCCACGCGGATCGAGGCGATCGACAGCGCGCTCTCCGCAGCCGACTGGCTCGAGAGCGAGCGGATGCTCGCACCCGCGGCGACTCGTGCGGAGCTCGAATCGGTGCACGACGCCGCTTTGATCGACCGCGTTGAGCGGCTCGCAGCTGCGGGCGGCGGCGCGATCGACGCCGACACCGCCGTCGGCGAGGCCTCCTGGCACGCGGCGCTGCACGCCGCGGGCGGCGCGTGCGCGATGGTGCGTGCGCTCGCTGCCGATCGCTCGGATGCGGGCTTCGCGCTGTTGCGTCCGCCCGGCCACCACGCCGAACGCGCCCGCGCGATGGGCTTCTGCCTCTTCAACAACGTCGCGATCGCCGCGCAGGTCGCGATCGCGGAGCTCGGCGTCGAGCGTGTGCTCGTACTCGACTGGGACGTCCACCACGGCAACGGGACCGCGGAGATCTTCCGTCACCGGCGCGATGTGCTCTACGCGAGCATCCACCGTGCGCCGTTCTATCCAGGCACAGGGCCGATCGACGACGCCGGCTCGGGTGAGGGTCTCGGCTTCACGATCAACCTGCCCGTCGACCCGGGCACCGAAGGCGCCGTCTGGCGCTCCTTGCTCGAGCACATCGTGCTGCCCGCGGCGCGCGACTTCGCCCCGGAGCTGCTGCTGATCTCCGCGGGCTTCGACGCCCACCGCGCCGATCCGCTCGGAGGCTGCCGCCTCGAGGTCGATGACTTCGCGCAGATGAGCGCTCACGTGCGCGACCTCGCGGTGCGGCTCGATGCGCCTGTGGGGGCCGTGCTCGAGGGGGGCTATGACCCACAAGCGCTCGCCGACTGCGTGCTGGCGACGATCCGCGCGTTGGGCGGCGAGGGCGAGGCGGAGCCAGTCGCGCCCGACCCGATCCATACCCGCCGGGCGGCCTCCTACGTCGGCCGCTACTGGGAGCTCTGAGAGGCTCGTGTCCACGCCCTAGCGGCGCCGGCCCTGCGCGAAGTTCATCGCCGGTGGCGCGACGGTGAGGAAGTCGTCGGCGGGTTCCGCCTGCGGTCCCGAGCGCTCACGCTCGTGCAACGACGTCACGCTCGCGAGCTGCCCCGTGAGCACGCGCAGCGGCTCGATCTGCGCGGCGAGCAGGTTGATCGCGCCGCCGCCCCGCGCGTGGCGCTCGAGGCGTCCCTCCACGAGCACGAGCGGCTCGGTACGGACGACTCCTCGGCTGCGCTCGTAGAGGCTTCTCGGGACGATCACGTTGAGCGTGCCGTGCTCGTCCTCGAGCAGCAGGAACGTGATGCCGTTCGCGGTCGACGGCTGCTGGCGCGCGATCACGAGGCCACCGACGGCCACCGCGCTGCCATGCGCGGTATGCGGTAGCTCGGCTATCGAGAGCGCATCCCGCGCCTCGAGCTTCGTTCGCAGCAGCGCGAGCGGATGGCGCTCGATCGAGACCCCTGTGGTGCTGTAGTCGGCGATCATCTGCTCCCACTCGCTGAGCGCAGGCAGCCGCGGCGTGCCGCGCGCGGGAAGCTCCAGCGCGAGCTGCTCGGCCGCCCTCAGCGCATCCGCGGGGCGGCGCACCCCGAGCCGCCAGAGCGCCGTGCGTCGTGCGGTGTGACGTTCGCCAAGAAGCGTCTCGCACGCCCCCGACCATGCGAGCCGCTCGAGCGCGCCGACGGAGAGGCCGGCGCGCGCGGCGAGGTCCTCGAGCGTTCGGAAGCTCCCCTCTGCGCTCCGCGATGAGAGCATGCGGTCGACTTCCGCTTGCCGGATCCCCTTGATATAGGCGAGCCCGAGGCGGATCGCAGCCTCCTCCGTCACGATGCATTCCGCCTCGCTGCGGTTCACATCGGGCGGGAGGACCTCCACGCCGCGGCCCTGGGCCTCGTGGATCAGCGAGTCCGGCGGGTAGAAGCCCATCGGCTGCTCGTTGAGCAAAGCGCACAGGAACTCCGAGGGGAAGTGGACGCGCAGGTACGTCGACTGGTAGGCGAGCAGGCCGAAGGCGGCGCCATGCGCCTTCGGAAAGCCGAAGCCCGCGAACCCCCTGACCATCGCCCACACCTCCTCTGCGAGCGGTTCCTCGACATCGGCGTGGGCCTCAAGCGCGCCCGAGACGAAGCGCCGACGGTAGCTTTCGATCGCCTCCTCGGAGCGCTTGCGACTCATCGCGCGGCGCAAGCCCTCGGCCTCGCCGGCGCTGAACCCCGCGAAGGCGCGCGCGACTTCGATCACCTGGTCCTGGAAGATGATCGTGCCGAGCGTTTCGCCGAGCGGCTCGCGCAGGCATGGGTGCAGGTGCGGGATCTCGAAGTCGGGGTCCGCGGCCAGCCGCTGCTTGCGCTCGATATATGGGTTGACGGCCCCGCCCACGATCGGTCCTGGGCGCACGAGCGCCACCTGAATCGTGAGGTCCTTCAACGTCCGCGGACGCGTGCGCCGCAGCGACCCCATCTGTGCACGGCTCTCGATTTGGAAGACCCCCGTCGTCTGCGCCTCCTGGATGCAGCGGAAGGTCTCCTGATCGTCGAAGGGAATGCGGGAGAGGTCGATCGACTGCGCCCTGCGGCGAGCTATGAGATCCACGCAGCGCTCGACCGCCGAGAGCATCCCTAACCCCAGCACGTCGATCTTCAGAAAGCCGGCGTCCGCGCAGGAGTCCTTGTCCCACTGCACGATCTGGCGGCCCTCCATCGCCGCGGGCACGACGGGACAGCAGTCGACGAGCGCGCGTGTCGATATCACCATGCCGCCGGGGTGTTGGGAGAGGTGGCGCGGCAGCCCGTAGGCCTCGTCCGCGAGGCGCGAAAGCCACGCCCAGCGTCCGTGCGCGACGAGCTCCGAGTCGAGCGCCGCGCCGATGTCACGCGCGACGACGCCTCTCGAGCCCCATCCCTCCGAGCCTCGCGCGACACGCTCTATCTCGCCCGCGGGGAGGCCAAGGACCTTGCCGAGCTCCCGGATCGCTCCGCGCGCCCGGTAGGTGGGAAAGGCGGCCACGAGCGCCGCGCGCTCGCGACCGTAATGCTCAGTGATGCGGGGAATGAGGCGCTCGCGGATATCGCGCGGGAAGTCGATGTCGATATCCGGAAGGGAAGTGATGTCTTCGTGCAGGAAGCGCCCGATCGCGAGGTCGTTCACGACGGGGTCGATGTGCGAGAGGCCGGTGAGGTAGCAGACGATCGAGGAGACCGAGGAGCCCCGGCCGCGACCCGGCGGAAGGAGCGCCCTTGCGCTGTCTGCCCCGCGCACCTCGGTTGCGACCTCGCGCGCGAGCTCGAGGATCTCGTGGTGCAGGAGGAAGAACCCGGAGAGGCCCAGCGAGTCGATCATCCGCAGCTCCTCCTCCAAGCGCGCCGCCGCGACGTTCGAGCTTCGATCGCGGTCGGGGTAGCGGGCGCAGAAGGCCCCTTGGCAGATCGCGGAGAGCTTGCGCGTGGCGCTGCGCTCGCCGTGCCCCGGATAGCGGTAGCCGAGGTCGCCGGTGAGCTCGAAGGTGAGCGTCTCCGCGAGCCTCACGGTCTCGGCAACGGCCTCCGGGTGGTCGGCGAACCGTGCCGCCATCGCGCTCGGCGCGGCGAGGACGTGGCTGTGATTGGGGCGCCGCTGCACCTCGCTCGCGTCGAGCGTCGTCCCGAGCCGGACCGCAACGAGGGCGTCCTGCAGCAGCGCGCGCACTTGCGTGTGGGCGTGGACGTCCCCCGTCGCCACCGTGCGCACTCCGAGCTTCCTCGCTAGCAGCTCGAGCGCCCTGTTGCGCGCGCGGTCGCCGTATGCGTAGGGCCGCTGCAGCTCGACCCGTAGGCGCTCTGGGCCGAACGCATCGAGGAGCGCGCGCGCCGCTCGCTCCTCGTGCACGCCATGCTCCGCGCATCCCGTCAAGCACACGAGCCCGTCGGCGTGCTCGAGCACCCGTTCGAGCGGGACGCTCGGCTGGCCGAGCCGGCGCTGGGGCGTCTCGCGCGTGTCCGCGTGGGCGCGCGTGATGAGCCGGCAGAGATTGCTCCACCCGTGGCCATCGCGCACGAGCAGCGTGATGTGCGCATGCGCCCCAGCGGGGAGCTGCGCGCAGGCACGCGGCAGGACGACGGTGAGCTCCGCGCCGAAGAGCGCACGCACGGGGGACTCCCGGACGGCCACCGCGTGCTCCATCGCGCCCGCAACCGAGTCGTGGTCGGTGAGTGCGAGCGCGTTGTATCCGAGCTCGGCGGCGCGCAAGACGAGCTCATCGGGCCGCGAGGCGCCGTCGAGAAAGGAGTAGGCGGAGTGGCAGTGAAGCTCTACGTACGGGGGCGCCCCGGGCATCGCTCACCCACCTTCAGGCGGCTTGCGTGAACCACCCGCCGCCTTGCAGGTCGTGGAAGACGACGAGGTTGCGGCCGCGCACGCTCACGAGCTCGTGGTAGCGGCGCCGCAAGGGGCGCTCGCTCCACCAGCCGTCTTCGACGAGCCAGCTCTCCCTCACAGCTTGCACTCGCTCGCCGTCGACGACGAGCGGCATCCCTCTTCTGGCCTGCACCCGCACGGGCCGGGGAAGGCTCGGTGACGCGCTCGCGTTCATGAGGAGAAGGGCGTGAGCGCGAAGCGCCGCTCGGGGACCCGCGAGCAGGGCTCTACGGGCACGATTCGCAGAGCGGCCGCGGGACCCGCGAGCACTCGCAGCTGTCCCACCGCCTCGTGGAGATGCCTGACTCGCGCCGCGCGCGCGCTGTCGAGCAGGCCTTCCTGCCTGGCTTCCGCTGGACCGAACGCGTGCACCGCGAGGGCGAGTGCCTCGGCGGGCGCTGGGAGGAGGTCGAGACGCACTCCGAGTGCCAGATGCATCGCTTTGCGATCCGTCAGCGCTTGGCGGAAGACGACTTGCTCGCACCAGGTGCCGCGCTCTGCGAGCCGCGCGGAGAGGAGCACCGCGCGTATCGCGCGGCCGCGCCGCTCGGGACGCGAGAGCAATCGTGCGAGGAGCAGGTCGAGGGCCGACTCGAGCGCCTCGCGGGAGCTCGATCCGCAGAGCTCGAGCGCCTCCTCGGGGTGATCCTCGAGATGGCGAGGGCGCAGCGGCTCGTCATATCCGAGCGCGAGCATGCGTGCGAGCAGGCCGGGCCTGCCGAAGCGGTCGGACACGGCTCCGGCGTCGAGCGCCGCGAGCCTTCCGAGCGTGCTGATTCCGAGTCGCTCGAGGGGCTCCGCGAGCGCTGCAGTCTGCGCTCTGTGGGCGAGCAGACCCACCGGCTGGGAGGCGAGGTAAAGGCGCGCCTCGCTTGCGCCAAGCACACGTGCGCGTCGTGAGCTAGCCCCGAGCGCGGCGGCGAGCGCGCAGAAGCGCGTCGGGGCGACGCCGATCCTCATACGTCGCCGGCCGAGCGCGCGTCGGGTCGCGGCGATCACCGCCTCGAGCCCGCCGTAGCATCCACGCAGCGCCTCGAGGTCGAAATAGGCGAGGCCGGGTCGTGCGAGCTCGATCTCGGCCCCCATGCCTTCGAGCGCACGCGCCGTCCCCTCCCACGCGCGCGCCACGCCCAAGGGGTCTCCCGGCACGAGCACGAGCGCGGGGCAGCGCGCGAGCGCCTCCGCGAGTCCCATCCCGCGCGTGACCCCGGCAGCTTCGGCTGCCCCCGAGACCTCCTCCACCATCGGCGTGCGAGCGCCCGCTGGCGCGACCGCGAGCGCACGCCCCGAGAGCGCCTCGTGTCCGCCGGCGGCAACAACGAGCTCGAAGCGCGGCAGGTGGACGCAGCAGACGGTGCTTTGTACGCGTCTCATCAGCGATCGAGCGCGCGCGCGCGGCACAGCGTGAGGAGGTGATCAACAGCCGACTCGGGCGCCTTGGGAAGGGCGTCGAAGGCCTCGACGATCAGCTTGTAGTCATTCCAACGCTGACCGCTTGCTTCGGCCGCGAATCGCCGAATCCAGCGTACGCATGCGGCCTCGAGCCGCTCTGGGGCTCGCTCCGAGATCAGCAGGCACACCCGAACCGCGTCTGGCAAGCCGAACGTGAGCGCATCTCCATGACGGAGGATGAAGGGCAGATCGCGCGCCTCCAGCGCAGCGACGAAGCGCGCGTAGGGGATGTGCATGCCGGAGCTGGACACGAACATATGTTCGCCCGTAGTCGGACAATTGTCAAGTCTCCTCAGCGGTCTGCTCCACCCAGTCGAGCGAGCGCGCGACCGCCTTCTTCCAGTACGCGTACTCCCGCGCGCGCCGTGCGGAGTCCATTTGCGGCTCCCAGCGGCGATCCTCGCGCCAGCGCTCGCGAAGCTCCTCCTCATCCGACCAGAAGCCGACCGCGAGTCCAGCCGCGAACGCGGCGCCGAGCGCTGTCGTCTCGCTCACCACGGGCCGGATCACGGGCATCCCGAGCACGTCCGCTTGCAATTGCATGAGCAGCTCGTTCTGCGTCATCCCCCCGTCGACTCGTAGCTCGCCGAGGGGAACGTCCGCGGCCTCGATCACCGCGTCCGTCACCTCCCTGCACTGCCACGCGACGGCCTCGAGCACCGCGCGCGCGATGTGGCCGGCGCCGGCGTACGCGGTGAGACCCACGATGACGCCGCGCGCGTCGTCGCGCCAATAGGGCGCGAAGAGCCCTGAGAACGCGGGCACGAAGTAGACGCCGCCGTTGTCCTCGACGGTGCGCGCGAGGTCCTCGACTTGGGGCGCGCTCTCGATCAGGCCGAGGCGGTCGCGCAGCCATTGCACCGCCGCCCCTGTGACGGCGATCGACCCCTCGAGCACGTACCTCGCGGGCCGAGCGGCGATTTGGTAGGCGACGCTGGTGAGCAGGCCCTCCGCGCGCACGATCTCCGCGCCCGTGTTCACGAGCAGAAACGACCCTGTCCCGTAGGTGTTCTTCGCTTCGCCCGCCGCGAAGCAAGTCTGGCCGAAGAGCGCCGCTTGCTGGTCACCGAGCATGCCGGCGACAGGGCGCCCAGCGAGCGGCGTGCACACGAG
This sequence comes from uncultured bacterium, assembly GCA_963768005.1. Taxonomy (GTDB): domain Bacteria; phylum Actinomycetota; class Thermoleophilia; order Solirubrobacterales; family Solirubrobacteraceae; genus Palsa-744. Next base: position 2,031,404 of record CAVYGD010000001.1, on the reverse strand, counting down.
CTCGCCATATGGCTCGCTCGAAGCGCGAATCTGCGGCAGCATCGCGCGCGGGATCCGCATCAGCTCGAGGCTCGGCTCGTGCCACTCGAGCGCCTTGAGGTCCATCAGCAGCGTGCGCGACGCGTTCGTCACATCGGTGGCGTGGATGCCGCCGCTCGGACCCCCTGTGAGGTTCCAGAGCAGCCAGCTGTCGATCGTCCCGAATGCGAGCTCTCCGCTCTCGGCGCGCTCGCGCGCGCCCGCGAGGTGCTCGAGGATCCACGTCACCTTCGGGCCCGAGAAGTAGGTCGAGAGCGGAAGCCCGACGCGATCGCGCAGCCGATCGAGCCCCTGCTCGCCCGCGAGCTCCCGCACGAGTGTCGCCGTGCGCGTGTCCTGCCAAACGATCGCGTTGTGGAGCGGGACGCCGCTCACGCGATCCCACACGACGGTCGTCTCGCGCTGGTTCGTGATGCCGACCGCCGCCACCTCTGCCGGCGCCACACCGGCGCCTTCCAGCGCGCCCGCGATCACTTCTTGCGTGCGCTCCCAGATCTCGCTCGCGTCGTGCTCGACCCACCCCGCGTGAGGGGTTATCTGGGCGTGCTCGCGCTGATCGATCGCCACAATCCGCGCGTCGCGATCGAAGAGGATGAAGCGGGTGCTCGTCGTCCCCTGGTCGATCGCTCCGACGTAGCGCGTCATCGTTGCCCTCAAGGCCCTTCCGCATCGATCGGCGCCGCATCTTTGGGCGCGCCTTCCCGGATGCCCGCGCGAGTCTACCGGCCACTCCCGGATCGAAGCCTCGGCTGCGCTCGAGCGCCCTCCGCGGGAAGCACGCCGACCGAGAACAAGCAAACACGCAAGGACAGAGGGGCCCGAGGCGCTAAAAGGCCGCATTTTGCGGACTTTTCAGCGAGGGCAGGCGCTTACTGAACGCATAAACGGGAACAAGACGACACAAACCCGGGCAAAGATGCCCATTCCTCATCAAGGCGGATGAATGCTGTACGCAGTTGAGCATCGCTACAGGCGCGTCGTTTGCCGGCTCGCGATGGGCCTATTTGTTGTCCTTGCTTTCGCTGCGCCTCGGACTGCGACGGCGAGCGCCGCCGGAACTCTCTCCGCCGCACTTGGAGCGGTTGCGCAAACGGTGGAACAGCCGGCCGCGGCAACGCAACCGGCGTCGCCTGCCTCGACGGCACCGGCGACGGCCCCGACTCAAGTCCTCAGCACGGTCACGAACGTCGCCTCGGTCCCCCAGACCGCGATCAATGACGTCGCGCAAGGAGCGGCCGCAGTCGTCCCCTCCTCCCCCGCGCCGGCCGTGTCTGCCGTGCCTGACCCGACACAGGTCGTCGGCGGCACAACACATGTCGTACCGACCATCCCGTCCGCCCAGACCGCGGTCGATGACGTCACGCAGGATGCGGCGGATGCGGCGGATGCGGCCGCGGTCGTCGCCCACACCGCAACGCCGAGCGCCACTTCAGCCGTAAGCACCACACCGGTGCTGGACAACGCGACGAACACCGTGAGCGACACGCTGAGCAGCACAGCGCACAGCCTGGGGACCGCGGCGGCAACGACGGTCGATGTCGTGCCTGCCGCCGGCGGCCTCGCCAAGACGCTTTCGAGCACAACCGCCAGTGCTCAGGGCGTCGTCGGCAACGCCGTCGACACACTGAGCAAGCTGCAGCCGGCGGCGACCCTCGCGGTCGAGCGCATCGTCGGCGGTGCGGCAAGCGCCGAAGCAGGCGTCAGCGGCACGCCTGCCGCCTTGCGTGGGCTCGCCAGTCCAGGGACAACCGTTGCCCGTGGCGGCGAAGCGCCCGGCAGCACACATCCTCGCGCCTTTGCGACGAATGGCGGAAGCCCTGTGAACACACCTGGTCACAGCCTCGCCACCCCGGTGATGGAGTCGGCACCGTTGCCCTCCGCGAGCCTCGGCACATCGGGCCGCGTCCGGGAGGAAGCGCTCCCAGCGGCCGCCGCGAGTGGGGCGCCGCCGGTCGCAGGACCTGGTGGCGGCGGAGCTCGACTCACGAGTTCGGCCGCACTCAACGTGTTGCCCGCGTCGAGCAGCGCGGTCACGGCCTCGCTGGGCGGCACCCCAGTCGCATCCTCGGAAGCTGCCTGGCACGGCTTCCGTGCGGCGCCCGACGAACAGCCGGGCTTCTCCCCTCCACCCGCGAGCACGCCGAGCGGCGTCCCTGCCGGCGCAGGCTCATCACCCACAGGCTTCTCTCTCACGCTCACCCTCATAGGCCTCCTAGCGCTGGGGGTCGCTTGGGCATGGCGCCGGATGCCGCTTGCCGAGATGTTCCGGCACCGCGCGCCGTTTCTCCTAATGCCCGACCGCCCCGGCTAGCTCCTCGGTCGCGACCCAAACGGCGGCTCGCTCGCTCGAGCGTGCCGCGGGACCGCAGTCAGGTCCCTCCGTTTTCAATCGTTATCGAAAGGAGCAAAACGTATGCCACGCAAATGGCTTGCGCTGGCCACTAGCCTCTGCGCGCTGGCGATCGCGCCAGCGACGGCGGCCGCGGACAGCGGCGGCGGGTCGCCTGGGAGCCTCGTAACGCAGGCGGTCCAGGCCGTCACGACCGAGACCCAGACCCTCACGACAAAGACCCAGACGGTGACCTCGGAGACCCAGACCGTCACGGATACCGTGACGATGGAGACCCACAGCGTCACGCCCGGGCAGGTCCAGACCGCCACCAACGAAAACAAGACCGAACAGAGCGCGTCGAGCGACGCGACCACCGAACAGGTCAACATCAACGCACCGGTGGCTGTCCTGAGCCCGGGCTCTGACGACGGCAACGTGAACCAGTCAAACCAGGCTGAAACCGTTGCCGGGTCGCAGAACAACAACGGAACAGGGCAGACGAACAAGCAGGACCAGCAGGCAGGCGCCACCGGCAAGGGCGCAGGCACGCAGGACCCGAGTGGCGATGGCGGCCCACAGGTCGACCAGAGCCAGGAGGGCTCGAACGAGAACAGCACCACGCAGGACGCGTCGAGCGAAGCGCACTCGAAGCAGGTCAACGTCAACGCACCGGTCGCTGTCTTGAGCCCGGGCTCTGACGACGGCAACGTGAACCAGTCAAACCAGGCTAAGACCGTTGCCGCGTCGCAGAACAACAACCAAACCGAGCAGGGCAACTTCCAGAACCAGGGAGCGAGCACTGCCGGTGGTGACGGTTCTCAGCACAAGGACGGGCAGGACCCGAGCGGCGATGGCGGCCCACAGGTCGACCAGAGCCAGGAGGGCTCGAACGAGAACAGCACGTCCCAGAACGCCGGTAGCGAGGCCACGACCCAACAGAAGAACATCAACGAGCCGGGCGGCTCATCGAAGAGTGAGGAGCCCTGGTCGAGTGATGGTGGCAGCTACGGCGAGAAGGGCGGCAAGGGCGGCAACGTGAACCAGTCAAACCAGGCTAAGACCGTTGCCGCGTCGCAGAACAACAACCAAACCGAGCAGGGCAACTTCCAGAACGAGGGAGCGAGCACTGCCGGTGGTGACGGTTCTCAGCACAAGGACGGGCAGGACCCGAGCGGCGATGGCGGCCCACAGGTCGACCAGAGCCAGGAGGGCTCGAACGAGAACAGCACGTCCCAGAACGCCGGTAGCGAGGCCACGACCCAACAGAAGAACATCAACGAGCCGGGCGGCTCATCGAAGAGTGAGGAGCCCTGGTCGAGTGATGGTGGCAGCTACGGCGAGAAGGGCGGCAAGGGCGGCAACGTGAACCAGTCAAACCAGGCTAAGACCGTTGCCGCGTCGCAGAACAACAACCAAACCGAGCAGGGCAACTTCCAGAACCAGGGAGCGAGCACTGCCGGTGGTGACGGTTCTCAGCACAAGGACGGGCACGACCCGAGCGGCGATGGCGGCCCACAGGTCGACCAGAGCCAGGAGGGCTCGAACGAGAACAGCACGTCCCAGAGCGCCAGCAGCGAGGCCACTACCCAACAGAAGAACATCAACGAGCCGGGCGGCTCATCGAAGAGTGAGGAGCCCTGGCCGAGTGATGGGGAGGGACCCGAGGCCGGCGACGTAAGCCAGCAGAACCTCGCGGAGACGCTGGCCCCATCGCAGAACAACAACGAAACCTCGCAGGGCAACTTCCAGAACCAGGAAGCCTTGTCCGTGTGACGTCTAGGCGGTAGCACGCAGATACAGGGCGCCCCGGTTTGCGCCGGGGCGCCCGCTACCGCTGCTGCACCCGCGACACCGTCGCGGGCGCCAGAAACCCGAACCCGAGTCAGCTTTTCATCGGAGAGCCGTCCAATCGCCGCGCTGCGCCTCAAGAATGGGCTTGGCGAGGCCGATGCTCCGGGCGAGAGGATCAATAAGTCGCTCAGGGCATACCCGTCGCGAGGCGGGGACGCAAAGCCAGGGATCTCTCTGTGATCCGCCCGGCCGCCGACCTCAAGCAATATTTGCCGCGGGTCCGCGGCAGGAGGACATGGAGGTCCTGAGATGCTGTATGTGATTCGCCCGTGGCGGATGCGACGGTTCGTATCTGCTGCGTTTGCCACCACCCTGCTGATCGGCGCCGCGCTGGCGTTGATCGCCACCTCCGATGCATCCGCATCGCCGGTGCTCGGCCCCTCCGGCTCGGCGTTCTACACGGCGCCTTCGCCGCTTCCCAGCGGCAGCCCCGGGGAACTGATCTCTTACCGGCCGGCCACCGTGAACCTCAACGTCACGCTCCCCGAAAACAACGCGTGGAACGTGATGTACCTGTCGACCAACCAACAAGGTGAACCCGACGTCGTAACGGGCACCGTGATCGTGCCGAAGGCCGCCTGGAGCGGCAGCGGCGCGCGACCGGTCGTTAGCTACGCCGAGGGGACCCAGGGACTCGCACAGAAGTGCGCGCCCTCGATCCAGATGGCCGAAGGCACCGAGTACGATGGCGGCGCGACGATCGCGGCGCTGCGCAAAGGCTACGCGGTCGCGATCACCGACTACCAGGGCTACACCACCGGGTCCGTGCCGACGTACATCGCCGGCAAGTCCGAGGGCCATGCGGTCCTCGACGTCGTGCGTGCGGCGAGGCAGGTCCCGGGATCCGGCGTCAGCTCGAGCGCGCCGACGATCATCTGGGGTTACTCCCAGGGCGGCCAGGCGGCGAGCTGGGCAGCAGAGCTGCAGCCGAGCTACGCGCCCGAAATGAAGCTCGCCGGCGTCGCCGTGGGTGGCGTGCCCGCAAACCTTCAGTCGGTCGCCGAATTCGACAACGGCTCCGTCGGCACGGCCTTCGGGCTCGACTCGCTGATCGGGCTGAGCGTCACCTACCCGACCGAATTCAACCTCGCGTCCTTCAGCAACGAAGCGGGCCTCGCCTCAGCGGCGAAGCTGCTCAGCGAGTGCGCGATTCAGTCGCTCGCGGAATTCCGCGACGTGAACATCTCGCAGGACACGATCGGCAACAAGACGTTCGCGGAAATCGAGTCCGAACATCCCGTCATCGAACGGATCCTGTCCGAACAGAAGCTCGGCACGCTCCCGATCGATGCGCCGGTCTATCACTACCACGGGCTCGAGGACGAGTTCGTGCCGGTCAAGCAGGATGTCGAACTGCACGAAGCGTGGTGCTCCCTCGGGGTCAAGGACGACCTCAAGCTCTACCCCGGCGATCACCTGCTGACCGACCCGACGGCGATTCCGGAAGTGATCACGTGGATCGGCGAACGGCTCGCGGGCAAGACCGCTCCGAGCACGTGCGGGCAGCACTCCGCAAGCGCGGCGCTGCCGTCCTCGGCGCGCCTCACTCCGGAGACGGGCGACCTCATCATCCCGCTGCCGGCATGGCAGCTCAAGGGCTCGGTGACGGAGGCGAAGTCGGGCATCTCGCTCGAAGTCCCTTCCGGCGCGACGCTGAGCGCCGAAGGCGACGTCACGACGGGGAAGGTCACCGCAACGCTTTCGGTGCCGCCGATCGACCAGAAGATCTCGCTGCTCGGGATCCCGGTGACGGTGAAGGGCGCGCTGACTCCCGTCGGCACGATCACGGGTAGCGTCTCGCTCTCCAACAGCGGCTTGTTCAGCCAGAGCGCGACGGGCGCGGCGAACATGGTCGTGGGGTCGGTGGGCGCAGGCCTGATCACCCTTCCGCTCGGGTGCGAGACGACCTCGCCGATCCAGATGCCGCTGAGCATCACCGAGCCGGTGAACGCGCTCGTGAGCGGCGGCTTCGGGATCGAAACGAAGGTGACCGTGCCCGAATTCGGCGGATGCGGGATCTTCGGACCGGTCATGTCGAGCCTCATGTCGGGCTCGGGCAACACGATCAAGATGACCGCGTCGCCACCGCCGCCGATCTCCTGGTGAGCAAGGGCTTTCGCGAAAGTAACCCAAACGCCAACAAAAAGGAGCCGCCCGCGGGCGGCTCCTTTTTTTCGTCGCCCGCTAGCTACGCGCTACGGCGCGCTCACCTTGAGCGCGTACGCGCTTTCGGGACCCGAAAGCAGCGTTGTGAGAACGTCCCCGAAGAGCGCCCCGAGGAAACCGCCTTCGCACTTGAACTTGGGGATGCTCGTCGTGCCGGCGAAGCTCCATCCCTTGTGAAGCAGTTCTTCGCGCGAAAGCGTGTCGCTGAGCGCGAGCGCGAGCGGTTCGACGCTCGAGCACTTCGTCGAGATGCTCACGCCGAGCAGCTTCACGGAAGTGATACCCAGCTGGAGCTTCGTGGGGAGCTTCAACACCTCGTCGCCAGGCGTCGCAGCGCTCTTTTCGAGCGAGCCTTCCAGCTGCCCGACCTGGGCAAGCGTTACGCCGAGGGTGACCGGCACGAAACCGAAGAGCTTTACGGGTGCGCTGAACGCGGGGACCGAGAAGCTCCCGGTCACCGACCCCGCGCCCGTTTCGGGGTTGAGCTCGACGTTGCCGTTGAACGTCGCGCCGGTCGGCAGGGTGATCGCCTGAGCGAGCTTCTTTGGCGTGAGCGTACCGGAGAACACCCAGTTCTTCAGTTCCGCCTTTTCGACCGCGGGGATGTAGGTGAAGTTGACACCGCTACTACGGTGAAACGGGCTTTCCGCGGTCACTTCGACGGTGCCGCTTCCGGGCGGTGAGATGGCCGTGATTTCGTTTTCCGAATCGATCGCGAAGCCGGTGGCCGCTGCTTCCCCGAAGTGCACTTGCGTCACTTCGCCGAGCCCGCCACCACGGATCTTGACGCTCGTGCCGCCGGTCGACGGCCCCTGCCGCGGTTCCACGCTCAACACAGCCGGTTCTTCGTGGAACCAGGTGAACTCATCCGGCCCGGGCGTGGGCTCGTTGCTGCCGGATGGGGTCGTCACGACGACCGGACCGAACCCGGGGCCGAATCCGGGCGGGCTGACCGCGGTGATCGACGTGCTCGAGTTGACGGTGAAGCTCTTGGCCGGAGCACCGTTAAAGCTAACTCCGGTCGCGCCCGTGAAGTTGCATCCTTTGATCGTCACTGTCGTGCCACCGCGGAAGGGACCGTTGTTCGGACTGAGGCTCTTGATTTCGGGCCCCGAGCCGAAGCATTCAGGCGGCGGCGGTCCCGTCACGATTCTCGAAAACGTGATACCCGACGGAACGTTGCACGCCACCGTGAAGGGACCCGCGAGGCGTTCGCCGCTCTTGAAACCTTCGAGTTCCATGATCATGCCTTCGCCGGTTGCCTTGTAGCGACCCGGTTCGACTTCGATGTACCCAGGCGCGCTGTCGAGCGTCGAGACGACTTCTTCCGGCGCGCTGGCCGTCACCTTGAGCGGACCGAAGCTGTACGTCAGACCCGTTTCGCCAAGCGTCTTGGACGGGAAGCGCAAGATCAGCACTTTTCCTTGGTTGACCGGGTCGAGGAAGGGCAGTCCGCTCGGGTATTCGGGCGGCATCGCGATGTTGAGCTTGCTCGGTTCGGCGCCTGCGTTGTCGAGCACGAGGCTCGTGAGGTGCCCCTTGGCTTCGTTTATGCCAGTGGCGACGAAGTCGTTCGACAGTTCGGGCTGGGCTTCGAAAGTAGCGCTCGCGCCGTGGAAGCTGAATTCTTCCCCCTCGCTAACCCTTTCGGGGCCAACCGCCGACACCGTGACGGTCAACTGTTCCTTTGGCGCCACGTTCAGGACGCCCGGATCGACGACGCATTGCGGATGGAACGCAGCCTTGTATTCGACTTCACCCGTCGCAGCCGAGGCCATCGCCGCTGTGAGGCCCGCCATCAGCGCCACAAGTGCTACTGCGCCGAGGGTAAGGCGCCCAATGATTCTGAATCGCCCACCTCTTCTCACTGTGTCCTCCTTAGTGTCGTGTGTTCGCTCAGCGAGTCCTCCTCGTGCTCATCCGCCCACCTCGCGCTAAGGCGCGGTCACCTCGAGCGCGTACGGGCTTTCGGGACCCGAAACCAGTGTTGTGAGGATGTCCCCAAAGAGCGCGCCGAGGAAGCCGCCTTCGCACTTGACCCTGGGAATGCTCGTCTTGCCGGCGAAGCCCCAGCCCTGCTTGAGAAGTCCTTCGCGCGTAAGCGTGTCGCTGAGTGCGAGCGCGAGCGGTTCGACGGTCGAGCACTTCGTGGGGATGCTCACGCCGAGCACCTTCACCGAGGTGACGCCGAGCTCGAGCTTCGCGGGGATCTTCAGCAGCTCGTCACCGGGCGTCGTTTCGCTCTTCGCGAGTGTGCCTTCGAGCGGCCCTGCCTCGGTGAGCGAGACGCCCAGCGTCAGTGGCGCGACGCCAAAGAGCTTCAGCGGCGCCGAGAACGCCGGGATCGAGAAGCTCCCAGTCACCGACCCCGCGCCCGTTTCGGGGTTGACTTCCGCGTTGCCGTCGAACGTCGAGCCGCTCGGCAGCGTGATCGTTTGAGCGAGCTTCTTCGGCGTGAGCGTACCGGAGAGCGCCCAGCCCTTCAGTTCCGCCTTTTCGACGGCGGGAACGTAGGTGAAGCGATCGCCAGGCGTCGGTCCACTCGAGTTCGGCACGTCGGTCACCACCACTTCCACCGTGCCGCTACCCGGCGGCGAGGTGGCGGTGATTTCATCGTCCGAGTCGATCTGCCAGCCAGCGGCTACCCCTTCCCCGAAGCGCACCGCTATCACTTCGTCGAATTCGTTGCCGTGGATCGTGACCTTTGTGCCACCGGTAGTCGGTCCCTGGTTGGGTTCGATGCTCGTGATCGTCGGCTGTGCGCGGAAGTACTCGAACTCGTTCGGGCCGTTCGGGGTGGACGAGCTGGCGCCGGCCGGCGTCGTCACCACGACCACGCCAAGAAACTCGGGCCCATGTGCGGCGGGCGTCACCGCGGTGATCGAGACGTTGGAGTTGACGGTGAAGCTTCTCACCGGCACACCGCCGACTTCGACCGCCGTCGCGCCTGTGAAGTTGCAGCCCTTGATCGTCACCGTCGTGCCGCCCATAAACGGCCCGCCGGAGGGGCTAACGCCCTTGACTTCGGGTTTGCCGGGGAGGCATTCCGGCGGCGGGGGCGGCCCCAGGGCAATCTTCGCAAAGGTGATCCCAGCCGGGATGTTACAAGCCGTTGTGAGCGGACCAATCACATGTTCGCCGCTCTTCGCACCTTCGACTTCGCTGACGAAGCCTTCGCCGGTTTCCCTGTAGTGGCCCGGTTCGAGTTCGATGAATCCTGGCGTGCTGCCGATCGTCGAGACGGCTTCTCCCGGCGAGCCGGTCATCTTGAGCGGACCGAAGCTGTACGTGAGACCCGTTTCGCCCAGCGTCTTCGACGGGATGTGAACGATCGATGGCGTTTCTTCTCCCACCAGCGCGACGAAGGGCAGTCCCGTCGGGTATTCGGGCGGCTTGGCGATGTTGAGCTTCGTCGGTTCGGCCCCCGAGTTGTCGAGAATGAGGCTCGTCACGTGCCCCTTGAGTTCGGTCGCACCGAGGTCGTGGAAGGCTTCGCTCAGTTCGCGCGGCGCTTCAAGCGTGACGCTCGCCTCGTGGAAGCTGAATTCTTCTCCCTCTCCGGCCGTTACTGGCCCGACTGCTGAGACCGTGACGGTGAACCGTTCCTTGGCCACGATGTTGAGCGAGCCTGCGCCAACGACGCATTCGGTGGGAAACGTCGCCGTGTACTGCTCTTCGCCCCCTGCGGCCGCATCTGGAGCGGCGAGCACCATAATCGCCGCGATGGCAGCGAGGATGCATGCCGTAGCCAGCCAGCCGATTCCCCCCAATCCCAAACGTCCCAGCATGGCGTCCTCCTCCATCGTCGCCTAGATGGCGACTGCCGGCAGGACCACCGCGTCCCTGCCGCGATCCCACGGCAGCCTCGTCGCAATTCTCCTACTACGCGACAGCGCTGTCAAGCCTCCGAGCGGCCGAGCGACTACGAGCGTCGCGGCTCAGCGCAGCGCGGCTGAGGCGAAATGACCCGACCTCGGTGTCTCGCGGCGGGGCCCGGTGGAGCTGGCACCGCAGCTTGCTCGGAGACCGTGAGTGTGCGACGATCAACCCGAGCGTCAACTTGCTGCGAAACCCTTGCTGGCTGTGACAAGTCCCGATCGAAAGCTGCCCAACCTCGCGTCCGTGCCGGCTATACCGCCGCGGCGACTCCTGCTGATGGCGGCGTTTGCCGTTTTGATGCTGTTGGACTGGATGTTCATTCCGATCGCGCTCATCTTCCTCATCTTCGCGCCGTTTCAGCGGCAGATCGGTAGCGCCGTGGGGATGATCATTGTCGGGCTGGCAATCGCCGGCGGCCTTTTCTGGCTGACCCGGAAGACCCGTCGCGCGCTGTCGCTGACGTCGCGGGAATGATCTCGTGCCACACCTCGGCGCCGCCGAGCCCGACTCGAACCTGCGACCAAGGGATTATGAGTGCGCTACGGAGCCTGCGGCTGATTGCGGCTGCCTTGGTTCTCGGGGCTTGGGCGATCCATCGCTCACATCTGCGGCTGTCTCCGGATGTCTTGTTGCCCCAGATGTGCCCAGCGACGGGCAGCTATTGGGCTCGCACGCGTTCTAGCGCGCCGCGCTTGGTAAGTGTGATCGGCTAGACGACGTGCGCCGGGACACCGACGGCGGTCGCGCCCGCAGGTACGTCCTGTAAGACCACCGCGCCGGCACCGATTCGCGCGCCGTCGCCGATATGGATCGGGCCGAGTGCGCTCGCGTTCGCGCCGAAGCTCACGCCGTCGCCGATGACGGGTGCTTCCTGCTCTCCCGTGGCCCTCCGGCGGCCGATCGTCACGCCCTGGATCAGCACGCAACGGCTGCCTAGCACAGCGTCGGGATGAACCACGATCCCGTACGCATGATCGAGCGTGAGTCCGGGGCCGACCCGCGTACGCACCGGCAGGTCCACTGTGAGCACCCATTCGACGATGAGCTTGTAAGCGACCCGGAGGGGAAACGCGAGAAGCCGGAGCCCGGCACGCTGCGCGCGGGCGGCTTGCGCGAGCCGAAAGAGCGTCACGATCAGAAGTGAACGGCCATCCCCATGATTAGCCTGCCAATCGGCGCGTAAGAGGTCCACGACGCGCTGTCCGTGTGCTTCGTGCGGCTCGTCCATGCGAGCTGAGCATGCTACGCGGTCAGCTCGCCAGCATCTAGCGCTCGCACCGCGGGCCTCGCCGTAACGGCTCGTTGCCCGAAGTGTTGCCCCAGGCACCGGTCGCTCCCCCTTGACAGGCGAAACGCCCCGTGTTTCAGGGGCGTCTCTGTGTGGGGCCGGCTGGACTCGAACCAGCGACCAAGGGATTATGAGTCCCCTGCTCTAACCAACTGAGCTACGGCCCCGCGACATCTTAGGCTGCGCCCCCGCCGGCGAGCACGGAGCGTCGGCGAATGGTTTGATTCGATGCGCAAGGGCGTGTCGGCGCCCGTTCAGGCGCAAACACACCCGCGGCAGCGCGCCGCAACGAACATGAGGAGGGCTCCCAAATGGCAGGACGCGCGGCGATCGTCACCGGGGCATCATCAGGCATCGGGCTCGCGATCGCAAAGGTGCTCGGCGAGGAAGGCTTCAGCATCACGATGGCTGCCCGCCGGCCCGAGAAGCTCGAGGGCGCCGTGCAGGGGCTCGCCGGCGAAGGGTTCGACGTGCACGGCGTAGCGGCGAACCTCGCCGAGGAGGAGGACATCCAGAAGGTCGCCTCCGAGCACCGCGAGCGCTTCGGGCGCCTCGACGTGCTCGTCAACAACGCCGGTGTGGGGTTTGCGAGCCCCGTCGCGGACATCCAGACAAAGCGGCTCGACATGCAGCTCGACCTCAACCTTCGCTCGATCATCCTCTTCTACCGCGAATGCGTCGAGATGCTGCGAGCCGCGGCGGCGGAGCACAACAACGCACTCGTCGTCAACACTGCATCGATTGCGGGCAAACGCGGGATCGGCGGCAACTCGGTCTATGCGGCGAGCAAGCACGGCGTCGTCGGGTTCACGGAATCGATGAACAACGAGCTGAGCTCCGTCGGCATCAAGTCCACCGCGCTCTGCCCTGCGTTCGTCGACACGCCGATGACCGACTTCGTCAAGCAGCACGTCCCTGCGCAGAACATGATCCGCGTCGAGGACATCGCGGAGGCGGTGCGCTATCTGCTCAAGACCTCTCCGACATGCGTCGTGCCGGAGATGCTGTTCATCCGGCCAGAAGGGATATAGAAGGGGGTCAGGCAATGAGATTGGGCGTGCACATCGGCTATTGGGGCCTCGGCCTCAGCTCGGACGACCAACTCGAGATCGTGCGGGAGGCCGAGCGGCTCGGCTATGACTCCGTGTGGAGCGCCGAGGCCTACGGCTCCGACGCCGCGACCGTCCTCGGATGGCTCGCCGGCCAGACGTCGAAGATCCGCTTGGGCGCGGGGATCTTCCAGATGCCCGCTCGTTCTCCCGCGATGACCGCAATGACCGCGGCGACGATCGACCAGCTCTCGGGAGGCCGCATGATCCTCGGGATCGGATCATCCGGGCCGCAGGTCGCTGAAGGCTGGCATGGCCAGCGCTTCGCGCATCAGCTGCAGCGCACGCGCGAGTACGTCGCCGTCGTGCGGATGGCGCTCGCGCGCGAACGCCTGGAATTCAAGGGCGAGACGCTCGAACTGCCGCTTCCGGGCGGGCAGGGCAAGGCGCTGAAGCTCACGATTTCCACCGTGCAAGAACGGATCCCGATTTACCTCGCGGCGATCGGTCCGAAGAACACGGCGCTCGCGGGCGAGATCGCCGATGGATGGATCCCCACGCTGTTCTCCCCGGAGCACGCCAAGGAGCTTCGCGGCGCGCTCGAGGAAGGCGCAGCGCGCTCAGGCCGCAGCCTCGACGGCTTCGACGTAGCGCCGACCGTCAACGTGTGCGTCGACGACGACGAGGCGCGCGCGCGCGACGTGATGAGGCCGTTCATCGCGCTCTATGTCGGGGGGATGGGTTCGCGCGAGCGAAACTTCTACAACAACCTCGTCCAGCGCTATGGCTTCGAGGCCGAGGCGAAGCAGGTGCAGGACCTCTACCTCGAGGGCAAGCGCGAGGAGGCGATGGCGGCGCTGCCGGACGCGCTCATCGACATGGTGTCGCTGTGCGGACCGAAGGACCGCGTGCGCGAGCGCCTCGCCGCCTACCGCGACGCCGGCGTGGGGACGCTCGGCATCACGCCAATGGCCGCATCCCGCGACGAGCGACTCGAGCAGTTACGTCTCGTCGCCGAGCTTGCGAGCTGAGCGCAGGATCCTGCTGGGCGCCTTCGGCGACCCGGGCCACGCATTCCCCATGATCGCGCTGGGCCGTGTGCTGCTTGCGCGCGGCCACGAGGTGTGGCTGCAGACGTGGAAGCGCTGGCAGGGACACGTCGAGGCGGAGGGAATCGGGTTCGCCGCGGCGCCCGAGTACGACACGTCCCCACTGGGCCCCGAAGAGCTCGGCTTCTACGAGGCCGCGGAGCGCGCGACGAAGGACACGCTGCCGCTGATCCGCGAGCTCTCTCCCGACGTTGTCGTCGCCGACATCCTCACGATTGCGCCGGCGCTCGCCGCGGAGGTCGCGGGCGTGCCGTGGGCGACGCTCATCCCGCACATCTATCCGCCCGACGCACCCGGACTGCCGATCTACTCGCTCGGCGGGCGCCTGCCGCGAACCCGCCTCGGGCGCGCGATGTGGGAGCGCGTGAAGGGACCCATGCACAGAGGCCTCGAGGAAGGGCGCGACGACCTCAACCGAACACGCGCGAAGCTCGGGCTCGCGCCTCTCCCTCATGCCCACGGCGGCATCAGCCAGGAGCTGGCGCTGGTGACGACCTTCCCGCAGCTCGAGTACCCGCGGCGTTGGACGCCCGGCGTGCACGTGGTCGGGCCGCTCATGTGGGAGCCGCCAAGCGATGACGTGGAGCTCCCCGCGGGGGACGAGCCGCTAGTGCTCGTCGCGCCGTCGACTTCGCAGGATCCAGGCGAAAGGCTGTTGCGTGCTTCGTTGCGAGGACTCGCCGACGCTCCCGTGCGAGTCCTCGCCACCCGCAACACGCGCGCGCCCGGCACATCGGGCCCGGCGTCCTCGAGGCTCGGGCGCCACCGTCAGCACGCAGCGCCGCTGCCGACGCCTTCGAACGCGGCGATCGTCGACTGGCTGTCCTACGCGCGCACCATGCCGCGTTGCGACATCGTCGTCTGCCACGCCGGACACGGCACGCTCGTACGGGCGCTCTCGTGCGGGCGGCCCCTGATCGCGTGCCCGATCGCCGGGGACATGAACGAGAACGCCGCGCGGCTGGACTGGTCCGGAGCCGGCATACGCCTTCCGCGACGCTTCATCACCCCGCGCGGGATGCGGCTGGCGGTCGAACGCGTTCTAGAAGACGGCTCGCTGCGGGCGCGCGCCGACGCGATCAGCGTATGGGCTTCAACTCACGACCCAGGCGCGATGGCTAGCCGACTGATTGAGGACCTAGTCGAGCGCCGCTCTGAGACCCACAGGAGTGCTCGCCTAGATGGGGCGTCGCCAACAGGGATAACGACGCCGCCGTAGGCGATCAAAGAAGCTCGGGGGGTGGGATTCGAACCCACAACCTTGACGTTAACAGCGTCCTGCTCTGCCATTGAGCTACCCCCGACCGCGTACTACCAGGTGGGCTACCTGCGAAACATCGCCCTGGCTCCGGACATTCTAGGGACCAACCTTCTCAGCGACTCGCCGCAAATCAGCCTCCGC
The DNA here is from genome assembly GCA_963768005.1 of uncultured bacterium. Lineage (GTDB taxonomy): Bacteria > Actinomycetota > Thermoleophilia > Solirubrobacterales > Solirubrobacteraceae > Palsa-744. The sequence goes on along the minus strand of CAVYGD010000001.1, from coordinate 2,016,289 downwards.
CTCTACGTGGCAGTTGCTACAGAGCAGAACGCATTTCAGTGCCTCCGCGCGAGCCTTCGCCAGGGACCGAGCAACGCCGCGGTGGCTTAGGGCAAACGCCTTGTTCGCTGGCTCGACATGGTGAAACTCCAGCGCGCCGATACACCGGTCGTAGCCGCAGACCGCGCATGCTCCTCCTGCCTCCTCGACGAGGATCTCCTTCACACGGCGACGGCGGTCCGCCACCGCTTCGGCGCGACACTTCAGGCACCGGTCGCCGCCTTCGCGCAGACGTCGAAATTTCGTGGTCCCGTGTCGAGGGCACGCCAATACGAGCGTTCGGGCCTGCGGCGCGTAGAGATCCCGGAGCTCCGCCTGGACAGTCCTCAATCCATATACGCCGAGCCAATACCGAACAACCACCGGGCTGCGAGCCACCTCATGGGCGATGTCACGTATCGAATTTCCCGCCTCAACAAGCCGCAACAGTTCGTCCCTCGCCAGTGGCCCCCGCGACGCGTGCTTCTCGCGGTTCACCGCGTCCAGCCCGTACTTCTTCAACCAGTAGCCCACCGTGGAAGGGTGCCTGTCGACCCGCACCCCCATCTCCTCGAGCGAGAGTCCTTGGGCGAGAAATCCTTCGAACGTCACGCGATCCATGTGACGCATAGTCCTCAGCATCTCGGACGGTTCGCGACGCGTAAGCCGATGGAATGGGCCTATCCACGACTCCTCTGGCGCAACCTGGCGCGTTATCGCTCTAGGCCTGCGTGCTCCCAGCCAGGTCGAGCGCGCGCTGCTGCGCTTGGTCGAATGCGCGCTTGACCTCCGCGCGGCGGGCCGCGACCTCGCTCACCTCTCCCCCGTGGCGCGCACGCGCCGCTTGGATCTCGCGCTCCAAGCGCGCGAGCTCGAGCTGCAAGCGTTGCACGTGCACCTTCGCCGCCCCCGTCTCCGCGCTCACACGCCGCGGCTCATCCGCAGCGTGCGCCACGGCCTCCGGCCCGGCCGCCTCCGAGAACGCCTCTTCCGCCTCCTCGGCCTGCAACGCGTCGGCCTGCGCCACCAGTTCGGCGAGCACCTGCGCGAGCTCCACATCGTCCGCCGATATCCCCTCGAGCGGGGACCCGAGCCTGCCCGCACGCAGATGCGAGGCGGCGCGACGCAGCAACTCGCCCGTGAAATGCTCATCCACCTCCACGTCCGCAAGCGCCTCCGCTCCATCCCTCGGGAACGCGATGCAAAACGCCAGGAACGCGCGCTCCACCTGCTCGCGGCGCGAAAGCCCGCGAGCGGGACCGTTCCGGGTGGTTGCATCCGCGCTCGCCACACTGCTCGCGCGGCCCGTGGGGGCCGTGCGAGCACCCTCCCCACCCCTGGCGCGCGAGCGCCCGACGTCCTGCGGCGCAAGCATCCGCTCCGTCACGCCCTCCGGCAGCGCCAAGCGGCCCGAGACAAGCCGCGTGAGCTCCATCCGCATCGGGCTCGGCGGCACCGTCGCGAACACGGGCCGCAGCTCCTCGAGTATCCGTTCGCGGCCCTCCGCCCCCGCGTAGTCACCCGAGTCCAGCACGCGCTCGACGCGAAAGCGCAGAAACGGCACCGACGTCGCGACTGCACTCTTCATCGCCTCCGCGCCGCCTCTCTGCACCACCTCCGCCGGATCCATCGCGGTGCCGCGCGCATCCGCGTCGTCCGCCGATGGCAGCTTCACCACCCGCAGCTCGAGTCGTCGCTCGGCGGCCACGCGCGCCGCACGCAGCATCGCCTCCTGACCCGAGCTGTCGGCATCGAGCGCCAGCAGCACCCGTGACGCGAGCCTCGCAAGCTCGCCCATCTGCGCCGGCGTCATCGCCGTACCCATCAGACCCACCGTGTTCGCGAGCCCCGCGCCATGGAGCGCGATCACATCGGTGTAGCCCTCGCACACGATCACCTCACCCGCGCGCGCTGCAGCCGAGCGCGCCAGGTTCGCGCCGTAGAGGTGCTGACCCTTGTGATAGACGTCGTTGTCCGTGCTGTTCAGGTACTTCGGTCCCTGCTCCGCGCGCATCGCGCGCGCGCCGAATCCCAGCACGCGCCCGCGCATATCCGCGAGCGGGAACATGATGCGCCCGCGAAAGCGGTCGTAGACCTGGCCGCTTCGCGCGTTGCGCTGCAACAACCCCGCCTGCGCGAGCTCCTGCTCGGAGAAGCCCCCGCGTCGCGAGGCCGTCAGCACCCTGTCCCATGCGCTCGGCGCATAGCCCACGCGAAACTCCCTGAGCGCCGCCTCGCTGAGACCCCTACCGGCGAGGTATTCGCGCGCGCGTAGCGCCTCGTGCGAGTCCCACAGGTAGCGCTCGTAGTACGCCGCCGTGCGCTCGAGCAGCTCGAGCAAGCGCTCGCGCCTTCGCCTGCGCTCCTGCGCGCGCGGATCCTCGGCCGCCGGCTCGATGTCCACGCCGTAGCGGTCCGCGAGCAGCTCGAGCGCGCCTTTGAAGTCGACGCCCTCCGTCTCCTGGACGAACGTGAACACGTCACCGGAAGCCCCACACCCAAAGCAGTGGTAGAGCTTCTGCGTCGGATCGATCCCGAACGAAGGCGTGCGCTCCTCGTGGAACGGGCAGCGACCGACGTAGCGGTTCGCGCCCGCCCCCCGCAGCTCCGTCCGCGCCGAAACCAGCTCGACGAAGTCGACCGCGTCGCGAACGCGGTCCCTCGCATCGCTTGCGTATGCGCTCACCCTTGCAACGCTACCGCGCGAACGCGTGCGGCAGTTCGAGCTCCGTGAACGCCGCCGTGCAGAAGCGATCGGTCATGCCCGCGATGTAGTCTGTCACCGCCTCCGCGAGCTCCGAGTCACTTGGCGGAGCGGCGTGCGCGCGCAAGCCCAAGAGCTCGGGGTGTGCCGTGTAGTGCTCGAAGAGCCTCCGCAACACGCGCTCGATCCGCGCCCGCTCCGAGCTCACCGGGGCGCTCAGGTAAACGCGCTCGAACATGAACTCTCGCAGCGCGAGCATCGCCGCTCCCGCTTGCGCCCCCTGCGCGATGTCGCCCTCCTGCTGCGAGTGCTCCACCATGTCATGCACGAGCGCATCGATCCGCTCGCTCCCGCTCCCCCCGAGCACCGCTATCGGCTCGCGCGGGAGGTCGTCCTCGGTCAGGACCCCTGCGCGCAACGCGTCGTCGATGTCGTGGTTGATGTACGCGACGCGGTCCATGATTCGCACGATCCGGCCCTCGAGCGTTCGCGGCAGCGGTGCGCGGCTGGAATGGCCGACGATGCCGTCGCGAACCTCCGCGGTGAGGTTGAGCCCCGCGCCGTCGCGCTCGAGATGATCGACGACGCGCAACGAGTGCTCGTTGTGGCGAAAATGGAACTGCTTGCCGAAGCGCTCGCGTAAGCAAGCGTCGAGGACTTCCTCCCCGATGTGCGCGAACGGCGGATGCCCGAGGTCGTGGCCCAGCCCGATCGCCTCCGTGAGGTCCTCGTTCAGACGCAGCGCCCGCGCGACCGTGCGCGAGATCGCGGTCACCTCGAGCGTGTGCGTGAGCCGCGTGCGGAAGTGATCGCCCTCGGGCGCCACGAACACCTGCGTCTTGTACATGAGCCTCCGCAAAGCCTTGCTGTGGACGATCCTGTCGCGATCTCGCTGGAAGGGGGTGCGCAACGAGCAGTCCTCCTCCGCGCGCTCGCGGTGCGCGGGATAGGAGCGCGCCGCGAGCGGCGAGAGCGTCGTCTCCTCGAGCTCGCGCCAACGCTCGGCGAACTCGCGCTGCACGACGTCTGGAGGGCTCGCGCTGGTCATCGCTTCGATTCTTACAGCGACAGCGGCGTTTCACGACCGCCCGTTGCTCGCCGCCATGAGACGCACGTGCGCGTGGTGCTCGACCGTTTCACCGATCGCGCGCTCGACCTGGCGTAGCGCCGCGGTCGGTGCTGCGGGCGCCTCTGCGAGCGTGTGCGAAAGCGAAATCGCCATGAAGCGCGCCGCATCGTCGCCCAGTCGGAACGAGCTCGCTCGCGCGGGGTCAGTTGGCGCGGCCTGCGACCAACAGGGATCGCACAGCATCCCTCCCCCCGAGCCCGTGAAGCGCGTGAGGCCGGCGCTCTTGCCGCACGAGACGCAAGCCGTGAGCCGCGGCGTGAGCCCCGCGGCGACGAGGAGCTTCAACCGGAACGCGAGCGCCCGCGCACGGCTCGCCTGTGCAGGCTCGCGGTCGAGCAGCGAGAGCGCGTTGCAAAGCAGGTTGAACACGCTCGGATGCCCCTCTGAGGTCTCGAACAAGCGCCCCACCGCGTCACATGCGCGCGCCGCGGCGTCGAGCGCATGCGCATCGGTGCGCAGTCGCGGATACCCCTCGACCGTATGCGCGCCGGTCACCGTGAGCAACTCGGAGCGGCCCTCATGCAGATCGACGCGCAAGCGAAAGAAGGGCTCCAGCCGGCCACCGAAGCGGCTGTTTGGACGCCGTGAGCCCTTGGCGATCGCGCTCATGCGTCCGTGCTCGGGGCTGTAGAGATGAAGGATCCGATCCGCCTCGCCATAGCGCATCGAGCGCAACACCACCACCTCTGTCTTCATCGGGCCCATCGAGCACCCGAGTCTAGGCGCGCACGCGGCGCGAAAACGCCCGTCCGCGGAGCCTTCGAGGCGTCGCTAAGCCGCAGCTATACTTTGTAAAGCAATGAGCTCCATAACGGTTTATACCACCGAGCCGTGCGGATACTGTAGGGCTGCGAAGGGCCTCCTGAGCGCCCGCGGGCTCGACTTCACGGAGGTCAACCTCTCGAAGGACACCGAGGGGCGGGCGGAGCTCGTCAGCCGCACGGGAATGATGACCTTTCCGCAGATTCTCGTGGGCGGCAAGCTGCTCGGCGGCTTTCACGAAACGAAAGCCGCGATCGAGAGCGGCCGGCTGCAAGAGCTATTGGCCGCTTGAGCGCCGCGGCCGCGGCCGCGGCTGGCAGTGCTCGCAGACGTAGGTTCCCCTCCCCGCGACGACGCGCTTGATGATCGTCGTCCCGCAGCGCGGGCACGGCTGGCCGGCGCGCCGGTGCACGAGAAAGCGATTCTGGAAGGAGCCGCGCACGCCGTCGACGTGGCGGAAGTCGTCGACCGACGCCCCGCGGGCGTCGATCCCCGCCTGGAGCGCCTCGATCACGCCCGCTCGCAGCCGCTCGCACTGGCTGCGCGTGAGCTGGCGGGCCGGGCGCGCGGGGTGAATTTGCGCGCGGAACAGCGCCTCGTCGGCGTAGATGTTGCCGACGCCTGCGACGACGCGCTGGTCGAGCAGGACCGCCTTGACCGGCGCCCGCCGTGCGCGCGTGTGCGCGTGAAGGTACGCGGCGGTGAAGCTCTCGTCGAAGGGCTCGGGCCCGAGTCGCGCGGCGAGGAACGTCTCGAGCGCGCGCTTGCCGCGAGCTAGCTGCGCCGTCCCGAAGCGGCGGGGGTCGGAGACCACGATGAGCCTCCTCGCACGGTCCTTCTTCGGACCTGGGCCGAGGAGCATCCGTACGCGTGCGTGTGGCGGGTCCTCGCTCGGCTCGTAGAGCACGACGCCGCTCATTCGCAGGTGCTGCAGCAGGAACACATCGCCCTCCAGTGCCCAGATGAGGTACTTGCCACGCCGGGAGAGCCGCTCGATGCGGCGACCCTGCAGCGCGCGCGCGAGCTGCGCGGGCGTGAGCGGATGCGACCAGCGCGGGTCGAAGATCTGCACCTCCTCGAGCACGCGACCCTCCACGAGCGGCGCGAGCTGGCGCCTGATCGTCTCGACCTCAGGAAGCTCGGGCATGTTTAGGCGCGACGCGCCGTCGCGTACGCACGCGCGAGCTGAGGGCGCGCGGGTGGGCTCGGAAGTAGGTCTCCTTGAGACGCTCCGCCGAGAGGTGCGTGTACATCTGCGTCGTCGAGAGGTCGGCGTGGCCGAGCATCTCCTGCAACGAGCGCAGGTCGCAACCGCCAGCGAGGAGGTGCGTCGCGAACGTGTGGCGCAATGTGTGCGGGCCCATCCTGCCGGCCAAACCTGCACCTTTCGCGTGGCGCTGAACGATCTTGTAGAGACCCTGGCGCGTGAGCGCGCCACCACGCGCGTTCACGAACACATGCGACTCGGTCCGCAAACCCACGAGCGCAGGGCGACCGCGTGCGTAGTAGGCGCGCAGCGCGGCGAGCGCGTGCCTGCCCACCGGAACGAGTCTCTCCTTCGATCCCTTGCCGCGAGCGCGCAGCACTCCATCCTGCTCGTCGACGTCCGTGAGCTCGAGGCCGATCACCTCCGAGGCGCGCAGGCCACACGCGTACATCAGCTCGAGCAGCGCGCGGTCGCGCAGAGCGCGCGGCTCGGTGCCCTTCGGCGCTGCGAGCAGCCGCGAGACCTCGGTGCGCGAGAGCACCTTCGGCAGCTTGCCGCTGCGCCGCGGGCCGCGAAGGTCCGCGGTCGGGTCGTGCGCGATCACCTCCTCGCGGCGAAGGTGACGGTAGAAGGAGCGCACGCACGCGAGCTTCCGCTGCAGCGTGCTCGGCGCCGCCGATCGCGAGTCGAGATACGCCGCGAGGTCGCCGTGGCTTGCCGTCGTGAGCCCCGTCTCGCGTTCCTTCAGGAACGACTCGAGCTGAAGGAGATCGGACCGGTAGGCGGCGAGCGTGTTGCGCGAGAGGCCCCGCTCGAGCTCGAGGTATGCGAGAAAGTCGAGGATCAGCCGCGAGTCATCCACTGCCCTGTGAGAGAGCGGGAGCGCGCTCGACGCTGATGTCCAGATCGCACTCGCACTCGGGCAGGTTCGCGACCGCGTTCAGCCTGTCGATGAGCTCGGTCGCGATCGCGTATGCCCGCTCCTCGTCGTCGCCGCGCACGGCGAAGATCGCTTGCACTCGCAGCTGGGGCTCGGGGAGCGTCATGCCGAGCGCGCCGGGGTACGCATCTCGATGCCCGCGCCCGCCGACTCCGCGTGGCGAAGCGCCGCGGCGATGAACGCGGCGAACAGCGGCGCGGGCCGCTCCGGCCGCGACTTGAACTCGGGATGGAATTGCGAAGCGACGAAGAACGGATGCTCGTCGAGCTCGATCACCTCGACGAGACGCTCATCCGGTGAGGTCCCGGAGATACGGATCCCACCGCCGCCCTGCGGATCGGTGAGCCGCTTGCGCAGGAGGTTGTTGACCTCGTAGCGATGTCGGTGGCGCTCGTAGATAACCGCTTCGCCACCGTAGAGCTCCCGCGCCTTCGAACCTTCGTGGAGCTTCACGGGGTCGGCGCCGAGACGCATCGTGCCGCCGAGGCCCGCGACTTCCTTCTGCTCGGGGAGGAGGTCGATCACGGGATACGGGGTCTCGTGGTCGAACTCGGTGGAGTTCGCACCCTCCATGCCCGCGACATGACGCGCGATCTCCGCGACGGCGACGTGCATGCCGAGGCAGATCCCCAGAAATGGGATCCCGCGCTCGCGCGCGAAGCGCGCGGCGGCGATCTTGCCCTCGATCCCACGACCCCCGAACCCACCCGGGATGAGGATGCCCGCGGCCTCCCCCAGCAGCTCGGAGATGTTCGCGGAGGGCTGCTCGAGCTGCTCGGAGTCGATCCACTCGATCGAGACCTTGCTCGCCTGCGCCCACGCGGCGTGACGGAGCGCTTCGCAGACCGAGAGGTATGCATCCTCGAGGCGCACGTACTTGCCGACGAGCGCGATTCGGACCGCGCGCTCGGCCTGCTCGGCACGCTCGACCGACTCGCGCCAGCTCGTGAGCTCGGGCTCCGGCGCGCGGTCGCCGAAGTGCTCGAGGATGAACCGATCGACGCCCTGCTCCTGGAAGCTCAGCGGCACTTCGTAGATGTTCGGGACGTCGCGAGCCGAGACGATCGCCTCCGAGGGCAAGCTCGCGAAGAGCGCGATCTTGCGTCGGATCTCGCTCGAGAGCCCCTCCTCGGAGCGGCACATGAGCATGTCCGGGGCGATCCCGATGCGCCGCAGCTCGTTGACCGAATGCTGCGTCGGCTTCGTCTTCAGCTCGCCGGCGTGGTCGACGTAGGGCACCAGCGTGAGATGGATGAACATGCAGCGCCTGCGACCGACCTCAACGGGGAACTGGCGGATCGCCTCGAGGAACGGGAGCGACTCGATGTCGCCGACCGTGCCGCCGATCTCGGCGATGATCACGTCGGCGTCGCTCGACTCCGCGATCAGCGCGATGCGCTGCTTGATCTCGTCGGTGATGTGCGGGACCACCTGGACCGTGCTCCCGAGGTAGTCGCCGCGCCGCTCACGGCGGATCACCGTGTCGTAGATACCGCCGGCGGTGACGTTCGAGATACGGCTCGTGTTGACGTCGGTGAAGCGCTCGTAATGGCCGAGGTCGAGGTCCGTCTCGGCGCCGTCCTCGGTTACGAACACCTCGCCGTGTTGATACGGGGACATCGTCCCCGGATCGACGTTGATGTAAGGGTCGAACTTCTGCAGCGCGACGGTGAGCCCGCGAGCGACGAGCAGGCGGCCGATCGACGCCGCCGCAATCCCCTTGCCAAGCGAGGAAACGACGCCGCCGGTGACGAAGATGAACCGGGTCTTCTCCGGGGCTTGTGCGTGGCGGTCGGCGGAGGGCAGCGTCATGAAGGACTGCTTGGGCAGTCTAGCCAGCGCGCCAGCGGACCAATGCGCGACAGAGGGCCGAGCGCTCTGGGCGCCCGGCCCTTCTGTCAGGAGGAGATCGACGCCAACGCAGGCTCACCGGCCGACCAAGCGCCGCATCACGACGCCTCTTCCACTCCGGGAGGACAGGTAGAGGGAAACGCGAGCGGTGTCCTGGTACGTCGTCGTCGGCCATGTATATCCGCTGGCCGGCGACCTGTCTTGCACACCGTGGCCAAAATCTCGCCCCACACTTTGGCCAGCCGCAGAGTCACACGCTCGAGACCCGCCTCGGGTGCCTCGAACACTGCGCGCGCTCGATCGAGTTCGCGCGCCAAGACGACCGGCGTGTCGGCGGCGTCAGCCCCGGCCCGCGACACGGGCCGAGCGCCCCCCGTCGCCCGGCCCGCTGTCTGGAGGAGACGCGACGCCACTCAGGCTCACCAAACGCGACCCCGACGGAGCATCGCAGGCGACGCTCCTTCCACTCCGGGAGGACGGCTGAGAGGGCAGAGCCAGGATGGTGTCCTGCTGCGTCGACGTAGCCTGGGGTATACACGGCTCGCGATGGTGTTACAAGTCACAAGGTTGAAAGTTCTATGCAGTGACTATGTCACTCGCTGACTATGTCACTTAGTGACTTAGTTGCCCTTCGCGTCGACCCTCTTCCCCGCCCCATCCTGACATTCCGCCCGACGCTCGAGGCGCAGCTCGCACAGTGCGGGATCATCCTGCGGGTGTCGTGATCTAGACCCCTGATCAGCCCGCGCCGGGGCACCTGAACGTGTACAATCCACAACAGCGGCAGATCCGATCCGGGGGAATAAATGCCAGAAAACAGAGCCGAAGCGCTTGGCACGGCGAGGGGGGCGCAGCTGCTCGATGGCGCACCTACGAACTCGCTCGTCCAGTGGGCTCTGATCGGCCTCCTGATCGAACGCTCCAGCTACGGCTACGAGCTCGCGCAGCGCTTCGAGCGCACGTACGGCGGACTCCTGCGCCTGAGCGGCGTCTCCTATGTCTACACCGCGCTTGACGCGCTCAAACGCCGCGGGCTCATCGAAGAGGTCGAAGTCAACGACGACGACGACCGCAGGATGCCGCGCGTGCACTACCGCGTCACGGAGAAGGGCGTGCGCGCCTACCAGGAGCGGCTACTCGCGCAGATGCGCGAGAACGACCGGCGATCCAGGCTGCTCGCGCGCCAACTGGCGCTGCTCGTGCCAGAACCGGGGCTCGCGCTCGCTGTGCTCGATCGCTACGAGCGCGAGTGCCTCGAGGAGGCCGAGGAGACACCCGTCGCCGGCGGTCGCGTCATCTCTGCGGAGCCGAAGGCCGCGGTCGCCGCTCGACTCGCGGCCGAGGAGCGCCGCCTCTCGCTCGATGCGAGGCTTGCGTGGGTCGAGTATGCGCGCCGCGAGCTCAAGGCGCTCTCGCGCGCGGCTGGCAGGCGGCAGTGACGCTGCTTGCGCTCGATCGCGTCTCGAAGGGCTATGGCCGTGGCGCGAGCCGGCGGCTGGTGCTGCAGGAGGCTTCGCTCGAGGTCGGGGCCGGTGAGCTCGTCTCGATCTGGGGCACGCGGCGCTCCGGACGCTCCACCTTGCTGCGCATCGCCGCGGGGCTCGAGGCCCCAGACGAGGGGCACGTGCGCTTCGCGGGACACAAGCTCTCAGGCCGACAAAGCGATGCGATGCGCGGCGAGATCGGCTACTGCCGCAGGGCGTTCGGCCCGAGCGATGGACGTGCGGTGCTCGACCAACTCGTGCTCAGCCAACTCGCGCGCGGAGCGAGCGCAGAGGAGGCGACGCTGCGCGCTAGGAGCGCGCTCGCGCGTGCCGGTGCGCGCCGCTGCGCTGAGCTGAGGCCGCTGGAGCTCGCGGGCGCGGAGGCCGTTCGCGTGATGATCGCACGCACCCTCGCTGGGCGGCCGAGACTGCTCGTGATCGATGAGCCGACACTCGGCGTGGACCCCGGTGAGCGTGACGAAATCCTCGCGCTCCTGCGCTCGCTCGCGGACGATGGGATCGCCGTTCTCACGAGCACCGACAGGACCGCCGGCCTCGCCGGCGCCGACCAGGCGCTGTCGCTGAGCGACGGCGAGCTGCGTGGAAGCCTCGAGCGGGAGCTTGCAGACGTCGTGCCGCTGCACCGCTCCGCCCTGCAATCCGGGAGCGCGTGATGCCACACGCGGATGCTTAGCGGCGGCCAGAATGCTCGAGCTAGAAGACGTAATCAAGTACTACACGAGCGCCGGCGAGGACGTGCGCGCCGTCGACGGCGTGAACCTGAGCCTCGAATCCGGTGAGATGATCGCCCTGCTCGGACCGAGCGGGTCGGGTAAGACGACGCTCCTGCTGCTCGTCGCCACGCTGCTCAAGCCCGACCATGGCGCGATTCGCTTCTGCGGCCGAGACCTGACGTCGTTTTCGGACGGCGAAGCCTCGGACTATCTGCTGCAGGACGTCGGCTTCATCTATCAAAGCTTTCATCTCATGCCGCGCGTTTCCGCGCTCGAGAACGCGTGTCGCAAGTTGCTGCTCGGCGGCATGAGCATGCGCGAGGCTCGAAACCGGGCGGTTCCCTGGCTCGAACGGGTCGGCCTCGGCGACAGCCTCGAGCGCTCACCCGGAGAGCTCTCCGGCGGTGAGCGCCAGCGAGTGGCAGTCGCACGAGCGCTGGCGGGCGACCCGCGGTTGGTCCTCGCAGACGAGCCGACGGGCAACCTCGACAGCGAGCGCTCGCGGGAGGTCGTCGGGCTACTGCGCGGACTCGCCCGCGAACAGGGGGCGGGGGTGCTGCTCGTGACCCACGATCCCGACGCCGCCGCGATTGCGGACCAGCAGCTCACGATGCGCGACGGAAAGCTCTGCGAGGGCTTCGTCGGGCGCAACGGCCACGATCCCGCCGCCGCAAGCGGTTTCGCTGCATCAGGGCAGGCCGGGTGAGCAACGCTGGCACCAACTGAGCTGCTCCAGCGACGCGACACCTCGCGCGCGCTGCGTCCAGAGCCGCTGCGTGCGCGAGCGCTCATGCGCCCCTACGCGCTGTTCTACCTCTACAAGCGGCGTCTGCGCGCACATGCAGCCCAGGAGGTGCTCGCGGGAACGGGCGTCGCGATCGCCGTCGCGCTCGTGTTTGCGGTCCTCGTCGCGAATGCGAGCATCGCGGGTTCGACGGCCAACGTCGTGCGTACCGTGGTCGGGCCCGCAAGCCTGCAGCTGGGCGCTCGCGGCCCGGAGGGCTTCAGCGAAAACGTGCTCCGGCGCGTCGAACGCCTCCCGGGCGTGCGGCAGGCCGCACCCGCGCTCGAGCAGACGGCGACGATCGTCGGCGCGGGGGGCCGGCACGCGACCACCGATGTCGTCGGCACCGACCTGAGCCTCGGCACGCTCGACGGCCTCGCGCACACCCTGCCCGGGGCGGTCTTCCAGCGGCGCGGAATCGGATTGACGACAGCGGTCGCCGGCGAGCTCGGCATCTCGGCGGCGAGCGTCAAGGAAGGTCCGCCGAACGTCGTGGCGGTGAAGGTGGGGGGTAACTCGTTCGCCCTGCACGTCACCGCTGTGCTGGGCCGCGAAGCCGCCGGCTCGCTCTCGCAAACGCTCACCGCGATCATGCCACTCGCGAGCTTGCAGCAGCTCGCTGGGCTGCCCGGGCGGATCTCCCGGGTCCTGGTCCAGGTAGAGCCCGGACACGAGGCCGCCGTTCGGGCCCGGCTGCAGGCGCTCGCCGGCGGTCGACTGGAGGTTGCACCGGCGAACGAGGACGTCACGCTGCTACGCCAAGCGCTCCACCCCGCCGACCAGGCGAGCACGTTCTTCGCCGTGATCGCGGCGCTGCTGGGGCTGCTATTTGCGTTCAACGCGATGCTCCTCACGGTGCCCGAGCGCCGCCAAGCGATCGCCGACCTGCGCATCGACGGAGCAAAGCGTCCCGCGATCGTGGAGATGGTGCTCTTCGAGGGTCTCTGCCTGGGCGCCGCGGCCTCGATTTTGGGACTGCTCGGCGGCTACGCGCTCTCGCGCAGCGTCTTCCACGAATCGCCTGGGTACCTGGCCCAGACATTCGTCCTCGGCGGTGGCACGGTGATCGGCCTCCAGCCGGTGCTGCTCGCGTTCGCGGGCGGCACCGTAGCAGCGTTGCTCGCGTCCATGCTGCCCTTGCTCGATCTGAGGCGACGCCGTGCGATCGACGCCGTGTACTTCGACGACGGAACGCCCGGGAATGCGCTGGGCCGCCGCATGCAGCGTCGCCTGTTCGCCGGTGCGGTCGCATTGGTGGTGCCCGCAACTCTCCTCTTCGTGCTCGTGCCCCCCGCGGCGATCGGCGCGGTCGTGCTGCTCGCACTTGCCACCGTGCTCGCGGTGCCACTCGCCCTCGCAGGCACGATCCGCCTCGCGTCGCTGGCACCGACCCGCGTGCAGGTCCTCACCCTCCTGCCGGTCGCGCTCACGTCGCTGCGCTCCACGACGATCCGCTCGCTCGCGCTCGCCGCCACAGGGGCGATCGCGCTGTTCGGCACCGTCGCGCTGGGAGGCGCGAGAACGGACCTCTTGGCGAGGCTCCACAACTTCGCTCGGATGTACTCGGACGAAGCGTCGGTGTGGGTGCTCAACCCGCGCGATACCGCCGGCGTCGTCAGCTTCTCGCCCGACACCTACGCCGCGCGGATCCGCGGCGTGCCGGGCGTCACCGGCGTAAGCACCTTCCAGAGCGAGTTCATGGACCTCGGCAGCCGCAGGGTCTGGGTGATCGCACGACCGCCGAGCGCCTCGGCGGAGCTGCTCCGCAGCGAAGTCGTCGACGGAGACGCCGCGAGGGCGGCGAGCGAGCTGCGCGAAGGCGGCTGGATCGCGGTCTCGCAACCGATCGCGGCGGAAGCCCACGTACACGTCGGGCAGTCGCTCACGCTCCCCACCCCGTCGGGCCCCGCGCGCTTTCGCGTCGCGGCGATCACGACAAACCTCGGGTGGACCTCGGGCGCGCTGCTCCTAAACACCAACGACTACAGCCGCTATTGGTCCACGCGCTCACCGAGCGCGCTCGGGGTCGAGCTCGCCCCGGGCGCGAACGTGGGACGCGCGCGGCGAGCGATCGAGCAGGCGTTGGGACCGGACACGGGCCTGGAAGTGATCACGGCCTCCTCGCGCGCTTCGCGCTTTGGCGCGATCGCCGCCGAAGGGCTGAGTCGTCTCGCCGAGATATCGCGGCTCCTCGTCGTCGCGGCGATCCTTGCGCTCGTGGCCGCGCTCGCATCCGCGATCTGGGAGCGGCGGACCTCGCTTTCGGGCCTGCGCCTCGAAGGCTCAGCTCCGTCCCGCTTGCGGCGCATCCTGATGACCGAATCGATCCTGATGCTAGGCGCGGGGTGCGTCACCGGTGTGCTCGCCGGGATCTACGGCCAGGTGGTGATCGACGGATACCTCCAGCACACCACCGGGTTCCCCGTCACGACCCTCGCCGCGAGCGTACGGCCGCTCGAGATCTTCGCCTTCGTACTCGCGATCGTCCTTTTGCTCGTGTCGCTGCCGACCTGGTCCGCATCGCGGGTCTCCCCTGCACTCGCGCTCGAAGGGGAGTGATGGTAGCCTCGCCGAACCACGAGGAGTTGCAAGGAGGTACAGGAGCAATCGTGCCGCCTCTCGTAGCGTCGACCGCGTCTGGGACTGGGCTGCCTGTCGCGCGTGCCGGCTTCGAGCTATTGGCGGCCAATGTCCGCTACTGGTCGACCGTCACGCCGGTGGTGCGCAGCGAGTTACGGCGGTGGGAGCAGCGCGCCGAGGCGATCGGGAACGCGGATGCGCGGCTGGTCGCGCTTGGCAAGCTCCGCGTCGAGGGCTTCAACGCGGAGGTCGCGGCGACGCTCGCCACGTTTGCCCCGCGCTCGCGACGCGCAGAGGTGGTGACGGACGATCGTGGCGCTCGAGCTGCTCTACGACTATCTCGACGGGTGGATCGCGCAGCCCACAGTGGACCCGCTGCGCGACGGCTTCTGCATGTTTCGCCCCTTCACGGAAGCGGTGGGGGCGCCGTTCGACGGCGCTCGCGAGGGCTCCAGCGGGCTTGTCGAGCTCAACGATGGCGGCTATGCGCGGGAGCTCGCTGCGACGGTGTCGCGAGGGCTCACGCTCCTACCGGCGCTTGCGAGCACGCGAAGTGCAATGCACCGTGCCGCACGGCGCACGGCTGCGGGGCAGATCCGCAGCCACGCCGTGAGGCTTCATGGATTGGGCCAGCTCGCCCAGTGGGCGGCGAGCGAAGGGGCCGGCTCGGGCCTACGATGGCCTGAGTTCGCCGCGGGAGCGGCCGCGTCTGTGCTCTCGTTGCACGCCCTGATCGCGGCCGCCGCGGATGAACGCACAGCGGCGGCGGAGGCCGGCGCTATCGACGCCGCGTACCTTCAAATCTCGGCTGTGAGCACGATGCTCGACAGCATCAACGACTACGAGCGCGACGCTAGGACGGGCAGGCCGCGTGCGATCGACTGGTACCTGGGAGAGCCTCCCGGAGGGGCGCTTGCGAGCCTCGCGAGGCGCGCGCTGCAGGACGCCGCGCTGCTTCCGAACGGAGGGCGCCACGTGATGATCACCGCGGGTGTCGTCTCCTATTACACCTCTCCCGCCGCCGCGAGGGACGAGCGCGCGCGAGCGATCGCGGCTCCGATGCGCGACGGGCTGGGAACGTTCCTCACCCCCACCCTCGCGATCATGCGCGCGTGGCGTATCGCAAAGCGCCTGCGCGCTTGGCGCCCGCTGCGTGCGCGCGTGGCGCTGCCGGGCCAATCAGATGCGCATCCCCCGCGCCGAGCCGAGCCCAGCGGCGGCCATGCCTAGGGCGCCGGTCGTCATCGGCATCGCGCTTGCCGGACTTCTCCTAGGGCCCTTGTCCACATCCACGAGCGCGCGCGCGTCGAGCCGAGCGCACGCCGCTCACGTAATGAACGTGAGCGCGGAAGGCAAGCTCCACTACCTGCACAGCTCGGGATCGACCCTGATCGAGGAAGGCCCTATCAAGGGTGATCTCAACGGCCACGCGCGCGCCGAGTTCACCGTCGGCGCGATGTTCTCAGGGAGCTTCGTCTTCTACACCGCGCACGGCGAGATCAAGGGCCATGGGAGCGCCCAGCCGCATGGGTCCGGCCGCTATGAAAGCTTCTCCGGCCATGACGTGATCACAGGCGGGAGCGGCCGCTACGCACACGCCCACGGCAAGGGCACGATGTACGGAACGTTCGACCGCGACAGCTACGCCGTCACGATCCAAACGCAGGGCACGCTTTACTACTAGTGCACCCCCGCGGGGGTGCGGGGTGCGGACACGATGGAGTCAAATGGACGGCTTAGGAGGGCAGCAAGGGTCCTGTTTGCCCTGCTCGCGTTCGGATGCTTGACTCCAGCGGCCGTGCTCGCGAAAGAGCGCGTACACATGACCGCGAGCCTCACGCCCACGCGGCTCGGCGCGGCGACGACGATCGGGCTCGGTTTGCGCGTCGACGGCGCGCCTGGGACGGTGCCGCCGCCGTTGCGATCAGTGGAACTGCGCTATCCAGAAAACTTGGGCATCGCACTAAGCGGCCTGGGGCTCGAAATGTGCACGGCGAGCGTGCTTGAAACGCAGGGGCCGCTCGGCTGCCCGCCGAACTCGGTGATGGGTCGCGGCACGGCGCTCGGCGAGATCCCGTTCGGCCCCGAGATCATTCGCGAGCGCGCGACCGTCACCGTGGTCCGCGCCGAAGACGAGAGCGGCCACATTGCGCTGCTCTTCGACGCCCAGGGCATCAGCCCCGTGATCGCGAACATCGTGCTGCCGGGTGAGCTGTTGCCGGCTGCGCGCCCGTTCGGCGGCGAGATCAATCTCAAGGTGCCGCTTGTGCCGAGCCTCCCCGAAGCGCCGGACGTCGCAGTCGTCGCGCTCGAAGCGACGATCGGGCCGCAGGGACTCACGTACTACGAACAGGCACACGGCGCCACCGTCCCATATGTGCCGAAGGGGATCCTGCTCCCGACCCGCTGCCCGCACGGGGGCTTCCCGTTCGCAGCGACGCTCGCGTTCGAAGGCGGAGGGCGCTCGGACGCGAAGACGCGCGTGCGCTGCCCGGCGAAGCACCAGCACACGGCGCGCCGGCGGCGACGCTGAAGCGCTGCCTGCGCGCTAAGGAAGGGCGGGCGGGCGGCCGAGCCGCTCGGAGATCCCGATCGGGTCCTCGATGAGGCCTCGCGTCGCGCATACGCTGTGAGCTCGGCGCGTGAGGAAACGCCGATCTTTTCGACCGCGCGGGCGCGATAGGTCTTAACCGTCCGCTCGCCGAGGTGCAAGCGCTCGGCAATCTCGGGGTTCGTATAGCCGAGCGCAACGAGTCGGACGACTTCGCGCTCGCGCTCTGAAAGCGCAGCCTCGCCGCGCTGGCCGCCCTCACCGGAGGCCATCACCGCGCCGAGCTGCGGGTCGAGATACTGGCCGCCCGCGACTGCGAGGCGAAACGCGTGCAGGAGCTCCGCCGGCTCGGCCTCCTTGAGCACATAGCCGCGGACGCCTGCGCGCAGCGCTTGCCGCGCATAGCCGGGGTCCTCGCGCATCGTCACAACGACGACCGTGAGATCGGGATGGGCGATGAAGCACTGGGGCAGTGCGGCGAGGCAGGAGCCACCGGGCATCGTGAGGTCGAGCGTGAGCAGGTCCGGCCTGTGCGCTTTCACTTCGCGAATGATCGAGGGGACGTCCCCGGCCTCGCCGACGACGTGAAACGTGTTCGGCTCGCGCTCGAGGACGGTGCGCAGCCCATCGCGGACGACGGCGTGATCGTCGGCGATGATCACCTCGATCGGCCGATCCTCGCCCGCGCGGCCCTTCTCGCCACGTGAAGCCTCGAGCGCGTCGTCGCTGTGCGCGGGCTCCTCCGCGGTCGCGAGCTGCTCTTCCATATCGGGACACGGTAGCGAACGACCCGGACCGCTCTGGACGGCGCAACGAGGCGACCAGCACGCGCAGGTCGGCCAGCCGATGCCCGTGCGCGCGCGAGGTGGGCCTTACGCCGCGTCACGCCGCAAGCAGGACAGGTTCAGGCCCCTTTGGGACGACAAGATCGGCACCCCCCGCACGGCAGACAAAGTGGTCGCGATGCGCCACCATTTGAGCAGTGGCAAGAGCAACCAGGACAACCCAGGAGCCGCTCGCATGATCCTCGTGGAAATCGCGCTGACGTGGCTCGTGCTGAGCGTCCTCAGCGTCGTGGTAACAGCGGCCCTGGGTAGAGCAGCGGCGCGCGGGGATTCACAGCCCGCGCGCCCCCAGGCGCAACTCGATTCGGGTGACGGTTTCGCTCACGCCGCCCCGATCGGGTTGCGCCGGGCTGCTCATCTGTTCGGGGACTAGATCCCCGAGGACATTCTTTAGACGTATCCGCAGTCCCCTCCTAGCGATCCCAATCGCCGACGAGCCCTCCGGCCGCTGCTTGGACTGGGGGGCTCGCCGCTTAGTAGGAGCTCGGCGTCCGTCTCGGCGTGCGTCGCGCCTTGCGACGGCGCTTTGTGCTTCTGCACGGTGGCCTGCTGCGTCGCTTGCAAGTCCGCACCAGGCGTCGCTTGGGCTTGGGCTTCGGCTTCGCCGCGAGGGGTTGGGCAGCGCTGGTTGACGCGGTCGCCACCGCCGCTGCGGGCGGGGTGGTGACCGCGGGCGGCGGCGAAGGCACGGGAGGCAGCGTGGGTGGGGCGACATACGTGAAGAAGTCGCCGTAGAGCGGCCAGCTAACGCCGTACGGGGTGGTGACGATGACCGCCACCGTGCCTGTCCCGGCAGGCACGGTGACGAGCAGGTCCTCGGCGGTGAGCTCACTGAAAGACGCGGGGTTCGATCCGAAAGCGACCCGTGTCGCTTCACCGAGGCCCGTGCCCGCGACTTCGATCGTCGCGCCAGCCGGCGCGCTGTCGGCGCTCAGCCAGGCGACACTCGGTTCCCCGGGGCCGTTGAGCACCGCCTCCGCAGCGCTCGGCGCCGCCCGCACAAGCGAGCCCGCGAGCACTGTCGCACAAACCGCTATCGACGCAAGCTTCGACATGCCTACGGTTCTGCCGTGAGCGTGAGCGAGTTTTCTGATCCCGACCAGAGGGCGCTGAGGATCTTTCCGAACGGCGTGCCGAGGAAGCCGCCGTGACAGGCGAACCGGGGCATCGTCCCGCTCCCCGACAGCGTCATCTTCGCGGGCAGTTCGTCGGGCCCCGAAACCGTGAAGGGCGCCGCTTCCGTCGTTTCGCAGTTGGTGGGAATTTTCAGCCCGAGGATCCCGACTGAGTTGACCGCGACATAGAGCCCCGTGTTCGCGTGCAACCCCGAGGGGTCGACGTCGCCTTCCACTTCCTGCCAGAAGCTCAGCGTGAGCGAGAAGTCGACCGCCACCTGACCGAAGAGCTTCAGCGGCGCGGTGAACTCCGGGATCGCCGGAAGCGCGCGGATCTGCCCGTGGAGCGCCGCCCGCCCGCTGACGGTCGACGGCGGCAGCGCAATGGTCCCGACCTTCGGAGAAGTGAGCGAGCCGCTCAGCGCCCAGCGGTTGAACGTGTAGAGCATCGGTGCGGGAGCGTTCGCGAGCGTCGCCATGCCGGCGACGTTCGTGGGCGCTTCGAGGCCCACGACTTCAGCCGGCGTTTCGCTCCACGAATAGCCCGGGACACCCCCTTCATGCTGAGGCCCGATCGCGCTGCCCGTGCCGAGGCTTCCCTTTGTGTTGGACCCGATCGAGTAGTCCCTGCCGTTGGCGGCGACGACGCTCTCGGACATTCCCGCCGCGATCGCGGTCGCGCCGGTGATCGGCACTTCTTCAGGCCGTTCGACGTCTTCGTCCCAATGCCCGAACGGCATGTAGCCCCATGTCTCGACGCGGCCCCCCGTGACGAGCGCGAGCGCGTGCTGGCCACCGGCGGCGATCGCCGTTACGCCGCTTACCGGCGTCGTCACGGCGGTGGGGTTGTAGTAGGTGGCACGCCCGTCGCCAAGTTCTCCCCAGAAGTCGCCACCGAGGCTCTTGACGCCGCCACCGTTGACGAGCACGGTCGTGAAGCATTCACCACCGGCGACGCGGACGGCTTCACCGACCCCGACTTCCTCCGGCACGTGACTGTTGCCCTTCGGTCCGATCTGACCGCACGAGTCGCTGCCCCATCCCCATACCTTCCCGCCGACAATCGCAAGGCCGTGGTAGATGCCGGCGCCGATCGCTTCGACGTGTTCTATCCCTACCCTCACAGGGACATCGCTCGGTTCGGTGCTGCCGTCACCGAGGTCGCCGTTCAGGCCGGACCCCCAAGTCATCACTTCGCCGTCTTCGAGCAGCGCGATGCTGAATTCACACCCGGCGGCGATCGCGCGCACGTGCGAGAGGTTCTGGACCTGCACCGGCGTGTCGCTGGATTGGGTTCTCGATGCCGTCGCCGAGCTGCCCCCACCAGTCCGCGCCCCATGCCACTACCGTGCCATTCGCGAGCCGTGCGAGCTTGTGGTAACAGCCGGACGCGACTTCCACGGCTTCCTTGGCGCCGCTCACCGCCACTGCGCTGTCGCTGAACGCCTCTTCTTCGGCGTTCTTGCCGTCGCCGAGTTGCCCGTATTCATTCGGCCCCCAGGTCGCGACGTTCGACGCGATCGCAGTTGCCGGCAGAGTGAAAACGACCAGTGACATACCCATCGCACATCGAATCAGCGTGCGCCCCATGCTGTCCCTCCAATCCGGAAGACGCCTTCGCGCCTCGGTGGCATCGTTCGCCGATGAATGCCAAAGGACCGCGGCCCGATTGTCAAAAAACTCCACCGCCGCGCGCGACGACGACGGCGTCACGACCAGGCGAGCGTCACGACCAGGCGAGCGTCGCTACTTGGCGAGCGCTGCGGGAATCGGGACCCGGTCGCCGCAGTTGGGGCAGACCACCACGGCACGGTCGTCGTGCTCGCGACACGCGCTGCCCTCCTTCAGGGCGCCGCGCGCGGCGCGGCGAGCGGTGCGAAGCTCGACACGCAGGTCATCGACCGAGAGGTGATCGTCACTCGCGCGCTGAAGCCAATATTCGCGAGCCGCCGGCTCGCAAGCGGCGAGCAGCGCGTGGTGACTCCACGTCAGATTGTCCCTACGAAAGGACACGTCGAAGCGCGACGAAACGTAACGCATGTTGCGCAGGCTCTTCGGGTCATAGCCGGTGGCGCGCGCAGCCTGCGCGTAGGTCTCGCCCCAGCGCGCGCTTCCGTATAGCAGCCAGTCGCCGATCCACCACGGACTCGCCCTCCACATGACTCCGAGACGCCTACCCTCGAGCATCCAGTCGCCGTAGGCGAGCTCGTTCGGCCCGCACCATGCGACGGCGCTGATGCGCCCGCTGCGCGCGCGGGGGACCAGACCGGGGCGCCCTCTCGCCGCCCCGTCCGGTTCTCTGGAGGAATCGTGAAGCCCCGGCGGCCGAACCCGCGCGCATGTGGGATTTGCGTGCGACTTTTCCATCTCCCAGGGAGGAGGAGGGGAGATGGAAAGACGGCTGATCGCCGGAGGCGTTCACGTACATCCATGATGGACGATGCGACGGCGAGTGCCAAGAAATCGCGTTCTGTTTGGAACCACGACGGTTACAACAAGACGGCGCGCTGCCGCCCGCCCGCGCCCGTTCCCGACCTCATGCTTTTCGCTACAATGGCGCCGTCGGCCGGCGAACGCGATATGGGAGCTACGCACAAAGGCGAGATGAGCGCGAGCATGGCGGTACTCGGCATCCTCGCGCGAGCACCCGACACGCTCGCCGGCGTCGGACGTCACCTCGCACGCGAGTTCCCGCGCGCGCGCTTCGCCCGATCAGTGGTCCACAACTCGCTCTCGAGCCTCGAACGGCAGGGCCTCGTTCGCGTCACGGAGAAGGGTCGCGAGCGCTCGCTCGACCGCTATTGCGTCACCGAGCAAGGGCGCGATTCCTTCCGTAAGTGGCTCCGTGACTTCTCCGCGTTGACCCCGGTCGTGCGCGACGGCCTGAACGCGAAGCTCGCTTTCGCGGACCCCGAGGATCTGCCTCCCCTGCTGGCAGCCGTGCGCGCTGCGCAGCGCGCCTGTGCGCAGGAGTACGCGACGGCGCACGCGCGCTTCCTCGCGGCGAGGGTGGCCAACGGCGGGCGCGATGATGGTTGGAGCGTTGAGCTCCAGCGAGCGATGATCGGCGACGAAGTCACGATGTGGCTCTTCCACGTCAAGCGCCTGCAGCGCCTTCACGCCATCCTCGAGCCGCTCTCGCGCGCAGTGGGCGGGGATGCGGGCGGCGGCGAGAAGACAGACCTTGTTGCGGACGCAACGGTCATCTAATGTTTCGGTAGATGCGGCAACCCGAGAACATCTGCGAGCTCCCACTCACGATCCACGTCGACGGAGCGCCGCGCGCGAGCTACACGACGCTCCTGCGCACGTGCGCCTACGGCGCCGTGCTCGACACGAAGCTCGCCGGTCGCGATCTGCGCGTGCACCTGAACTCGCACTATCTCGGCGACCCCGATCGCACGGCTCGCTCGACCCACTTCACGGACGCGCCGGGAAGGGTGCCGGTGCACACGGGCTGGAGCAACATCGAGCACCGAGCGGGTGAGCTCGATGTCCGCTGGGCTCCGCGCGAGTGCCTGTATGACCACCTTCAGCGCCTGCTCGAGCTGCTCGAGAGGCTCGGTCACGCGGGGCAGATCGACGTCGGCGACGAGGCGACGCGCCCGTTCGAGGCCCTCGCGAGCGGCCTCAGCGTCGCGGCGGGGCGGCCGGAGCCTCCCCCACTGCGCTCAGAGCTCGCCGCCGTCCTCGGCTCGTGGACCCTCCTCGGGTCGCCCGGCGAGCGGCACGCTGAGCATTAGCGTCGTTCCCTGCCCAGGCGACCGAACGCAGCTCGAGGTCGCCCCCCACCAGCTCGGCGCGCTCGCGCATCCCGGGCAGCCCGTAGCCGCCCATGCGCACGCCGGTCCCAGCCTCCTCTGCGTGGCCGTTCTCGCGGCCCTCGCGGGAGCTCGACGAGTCGCTGATCCCCTTTCCGTCGTCGGTCACGGTCGCCACGAGTATGGCGTCGCGTTCGACGATGCTCATGACCGCGCGTCTCGCCTGTGCGTGCCGCGCGACGTTGTTCAGCCCCTCCTGCATGATCCGGTAGACGGTCGTCTCGAGCTCGGGGTCGAGCCGGCCCTGTTCGTGGTCTGCGCCGATGTCGACGTCGGTCTCGACCTGCAGGCCGTAAACCCCCTCCGCCCTGCGCGCGAGCGCCTGCAGCGCCGCGTCGAGCCCGAGGTCGTCGAGGGCGGCGGGGCGAAGCTCGGTGATGAGATGCCGGATCCCGGTGATTTCGCGCTGGAGGCCGTCGAAGACCTCGCTTGCCGTCGATCGCAGCTTGTCTGCGATCCGCATCCTCCAGCGCCATCCCGAGCTGCATCCGCAGCGCCCCCATGCCCTGCACCGTCTCGTCGTGAAGCTCTCTCGCCCAGCGCTCGCGCTCGCGCTCGCGCGCCTGGGCACCGTAGCGCAGCCGTTCCGCCTCCGCGTTGCGCTCGGCCATGAGTTCCTGCGTCAAACGCGCCGCGACCGCCCCCAGCGCACTCTCGTCGCCCTTGCGAAGGCCCGAGTCCCGGCGCAACGCGAGCATCATGCCCCCGCGCGGCCCCTCGACTTCCAAGGGCTGGACGAGCGCGGACTGCGCCTCGAGTCCGAGCTCCCTCAAGAACGCCGCCTCGTCGCGCAGCGGGTGTTCGACGGCGAGCGGCTCATGCGTACGGTAGAGCTCGCCGAGCGCGCTGCCCTCGACGGCGATCACCTTCGCCGAGACCGACCCCTGGCCGACGGACGCGGCGACGTGCAGGTCGCCGTTTCGTTCTCTGAGCACGAGCACGGTGGAAGCGTCGAGCACTCGAAGCGCGCGGTCAGCCATCAGCTCCATCAACCAGCGCTCAGCTCTGTTGGGCATCTAAGTCGCTCATCGTAGCCGTGAGCCCCGATGCGCCCATTTCTTGACACGCTTGCCACGAGCGGTAGCGTCCTGTGCGTGCGCCTCTCGAGGGCCACACCACTTCAGCGCATCATCACGGCGTACACGGTCAACCAGCTCGGCTGGTGGTTCGCGCTCGTGGCGCTCTCGCTCGGCGTCTACAGCCACACCCACAGCTCGCTGGCTGTCGCGGTCGTGCTCGCTGTTCGCCTTCGTTCCCGCGCTGCTCGCTCCCGCCGTCGTGGCGCGCGTAGAGGCCTCGCCGCGCCGCGGCGGCCTGACGGTCCTCTATTCGATCGAGGCCCTCGCCGCAATCGGACTCGCGGCCGCGTTGTGGCGATTCTCGCTGCCGGCGATCCTCGTCCTCGTCGCGATCGACGGCGGCGTCGCCTTCGCCGCGCGCGGCCTTTTGCGCAGCGAGGCGGCCCGCCTCGTCGACGCGCCCGCGGGCGCGGAGGGGAAGGGCGAGCTACAGGACCGCCCGGTTGCGGCACGTCGCGCGCACCGTGCAAACGCGGCGCTCAACATCTCGCTCGCGCTCTGCGGCGTCACCGGGCCCGCGCTCGCCGGCTTCGCGGTGAGGGGCTTTGGCGCGCCGATCGCGCTGCTGGTCGACGCCGGCTGCTTCGTGGTCAGCGGCACGTTGCTCGTGCACCTTCGCCCGCACGTCGAGGATGCGGGCGCCTCGGTCCGGGCGCGGGTCGCCGCGGCGGGCGACTACCTTCGCAGCACGCCGAGGCTGCGCGCGCTCATTATCACGCAGGCGGTCGCGATGGTGTTCTTTGCGTCTGCGACGCCGGTGCTCGTCGCGTACGCGAAGTCCTCGATCCACACCGGCGACGTCGGCTACGGCGTGCTGCTCGCGACGTGGGGCGTGGGGATGGTCGTCGGAAGCATCCTGTTCACGCGCGCCGCGAGCTGGCTGTGGGCGCTGCTCGTCGGAGGCACGCTCGCGGTCGGGGTCGCCTACGTCGGCTACGCGGCCGCACCCTCGCTGGCCATCGCTTGCGTCGCCGCGGTGCCGGGCGGCCTCGGGAACGGCGTGCAGGCGGCGGCGTTCGTGGGGGTCGTCCAGGAGCTCACGCCCGAGCGCCTGCTCGGCCGCATGATGGGGGTTGTCGAAAGCGCGCGCGCAATCGCGCCCGTGATCGGCTTCTCGCTCGGAGGCGCGCTTGCCCTCGTGACGCCGAGGGTCGCCTTTCTCGCGGCTGGAGTGGCGTCGTGCGCGACCGTGCTCTCGTTTGCGCGACTCGCGCGGGTGCGCGAGCGGCCTGGCGAGGCCGCCGTCGGCGCGGTCGGTCCGACGGACGGGCAACCGGCCGGCGCACACAGCACGGCCCCTTAAGTTCGACGCCGCTGAGGTCGATACGGACGACAAAAGGACCCCTTCGGGTTATGTCGTCGTCCCCAAAGATCGTAAGGCAGCTCTACTACGCGGTCGCTGCCACCCTGCTCGCCGGGTCGCTCGCGGCCACGCTTCTGCTCGCGCGCGCGGATGAATGGCACCCGCTCGTGCTCGTGCTGCTGCTCGGCGCGCTCGTTCTCGTCGGCGAGTTTTTCACCGCGACGATCCGCGCGCAGACCGTGTCGCCGATCGCGGTCGTGCTCGTGCTCGCGATGAGCCTGCTCGGGGCCGCACCAGCCGTCGCGTTCGGCCTCGGGGCGATGATCTACACATCGGCGACGAGGCGGATCCCGCTCGCGGGCTGGATGGCCAACCTCGCAACCTTCGCCGCCTTCCCGCTCGCCGGCGCGCGTCGTCGTGCGCGTGCTCATCGGCGACGTGCACGACCCGAAGAATCTCCAAGCCACCCGGGGGTTCGCGTTCGGCGCCGTCGTGTTCGGCGTGTTCCTCGGCTCGGTCCTGTTCAGCTTCGTACTCAATCGCGCTCGCCCGCAAGGTCTTCTGGGGGCGCGGCGTGCGCGAGCAGGTCAGAACAGCTGCTCGTCCCCTTGTGGCCCGCGCATCTCGCGGCAGCGGTGCTCACGGCGATGGCCGCGCTCGCATACACGAACTTCGGGCTTGGATGGTCGGTCGGCTCGGTCGCTCGTGCTCGCTGATCTTCCAGCAGCTCGTGGTGAGGATGATCCGCGCCGAGAACCTCGCCGAGAAGTTCCGCACGAAGGTCTTTGAACTCGTCTCCTCACAGGTGGGCCAGATCAAGCGCGGCCGTGAACTTTCTCGATGGACGCGACCGGGCAGCGAACGCCATGCGGCGACGGTCGCGATCTACGCGCGCGAACTGGCCAAGGAGGCCGGTTGCAGCGAGGAGGAGCAGTACCTCGTCCACGCGGCAGGGCTCGCGCACGACATCGGCCGGCTTACGTTCAGGATCGCGTGCTGCACGCGGAGACGATCGTCGACGAGAACGACTGGCAGGAGATCCGGCGGCACCCGATCGAGGGCTCGGACTGGGTCGGCCAGATCCACGGCTACGGCCCGGTCGCGGACATCATGCTCTGCGCACCATGAGCGCTGGGACGGGTCCGGCTATCCAGACCACCTGATCGGTCCCGAGATCCCCCTGCTGTCGAGGATCCTCGCGATCTGCGAGGCCTTCGACGCGATGACCGGTCCCGACACTTACCGCCCGCGGATCGCACCGGCGGAGGCGTTCGAGGAGCTTCGCAACGGGCGCCGGCTCACAGTTCGACCCCGAGCTCGTCGACACGTTCGTCGCGATGCGAGAGCAGAAGGGCGCCGCAGGGCTCGCGATCGAGGACGCCAACTTCGACGCCGAGCTCGATTTCGAGCGTCAAGATCCGCATGTTCAACGACCCCGAAGACCCAACGAGCACAAACGAGCCAGAAACTCATGGCTCGCCTCTCCAAGCTCCTCGTCCGAACCTAGACAAACCGAAGCAGCTCGACAACCGTCCGCTCCTCGAACAGCCCGCCCTCAGCCGTCGAAGTCGTGCGCTCTCTAGGCGGATACCAACTACACGGACGGAGTACCCGACCCGAACCCGTCCAATGCGATCTCGATGCGGCTTTCGTTACCAGTGAATAGACCATCTTGTTCTCCCTCAGCTTGGCCGTTCTACCGGATTCCTAGCCCGCCTCAAGCTGCTCCAACGCAGCCAGCCTTGAGTAGGTTTGCATGGCATTACACCACTTCGGTGGTGAATAGTCAAGATTGATCAGTTCTGCATACACTTCTTGCAGCAATGAGCGTCCGTCGGCATCGCGGCGCTACGCCGCGATGCCGGCCACAGTTACGGCCGATTTCCGCTCATTCCGAGAACAAACGTCCCCAAAGCTAAAAGTGCTCAAGTTGCCTGCCCAGGCTGCCGATAGTCGCCCAAGGCCTGCCCATCGCGGCGGCGTCGCCCATCACGACCGATCGGAGATCAAGGAATGAGCCCCTCCACCCTCGTCTTCACAAGCTCCCAGGCCGCCCGCTATCTCGGCGTCTCGCTCGCCACGGTCCGCCGCTGGGCCGACGCCGGCCATCTCGGGTACTACCGGACCCCAGGCGGGCAGCGGCGCTTCTCACGCGAGCAGCTTGACCACTTCGTCGCCTCGATGCACCAGTCGGGGCCGGTCGAACGACGACGGAACAACCACCAGCCGGCCGCCGCCTGAGCGGCCGCGCCGCCTCAGTGGGCCAGTAGGCCGAACTTCTCGCGCAAGCGCTCGTAGAACGAGTAGCCGGGCAGCTGGGCGATCGTGCCGGCGTTGTCTTCGAAGCTCCCCTCGCAGCGACGCGCCTGGCGCGATGTCGCCGGCGTAGCGCCCGTCGACCGCAAGCTCGAGCGCGTCTCGCGATCGGTTGTGGATCATGAGGTTGTTGGCGGGCGCCGCGACGAGCGCACGCGCCGTGAGCGAGTGCGGCGCGATGAACGAGACGACGAACCCCTCGACCCCCCACGCCATCACGGGGCCGCCGTTTGCGAGGTTGTAGCCGGTCGATCCCGCAGGCGTTGCAACCACGAGCCCGTCGCAGCGCGCGCTTCCGACCTCCTCGCCGTCGAGCGCGTATGCGAGCTTCGCAACGCGATCACCCGCTTTACGGTGCACCGCGACGTCGTTGAACGCCCGCAGCGAGCCCTGCCTCGCCTCGACGACGATCGCGGGGAGGTGCAGAAGATCGAACTGCCCAGCCAGCGCGCGCGCGATGCCCTCGTCGAGGTGCTCCTGCGTGACGGTCGCGAGAAATCCCACCTCGCCGAAGTTCACCGCGAACACGGGCACTGGCGTGCAGGCGTAGTGGCGCAGCGCGCGCAGGATCGTGCCGTCGCCGCCGAGCACGACGCACAGCGCGACATCCTGGCTCACCTCGGCATCGACCTCGACTCCGGGCTGCGCTGAGAGGCCCGCTTCGCGGTCTCCTCAGCGTCGAAGCGCAGCGTCGCATCCACCCTGCGGGCCTCCGCGATCAGGCGCTCGAGAGCGGAAGCGGTCTGCTCGGGCACGGCTGTGCGTCATCACCGTCACTTCACGCCGCTCGCTCATTGGACCGGGTCCTCCACCAGCAGGCTCCGCCGCGTCGGTGAGCGCATGCACCCTCTCGCGGTCGCGAATCCCGCCCGAGCGGGCGCCCTCGGCGATCCAGAGAATGTTTCGCGATTGCCCTTCGGGCCGGGAAGCCCGGCCGAGTGGTAGCCGAGAACGGACTCGCCGAGCTCGAGTGCGGCCTCACCGACGGCTCGCAAGCGCTCGCCGGCGTTCCTGCGGGGACCGCACGACACCTCCCTTGCCGACGCTCGCGCGGCCGACCTCGAACTGCGGCTTGATGAGCGCGAGCACGTCGTGCTGTGGGCGTCAGGCAACCGAGCACGGCGGGGAGCACCTTCGCAATCGAGATGAACGATACGTCGATCACCGCGAGGTCGGGGGCGAAGGCGAGCGACTCCGCTGTCAGCGTCGCGCGCGTTGAAGCGCTCGAGCACGTGCACACGGGGATCGTTGCGCAAGCCCCAGTCGAACTGTCCGTAGCCGACGTCCACCGCCGATCACCTCCGCCGCGCCCGCCTGCAGCAGGCAGTCGGTGAAGCCGCCCGTCGAAGCGCCGACGTCGAGCGCCCTCCGTCCCCGCACCGGCATCCCCGCGGCGCGCAGCGCGTTCTCGAGCTTGACTCCTCCACGTGAGACGTAGGGACCGCGGTCGCCGCGGGCGCGCGAGGGCTCCGTTTCACTCTGCTCTGTGCGCAAACTCACACAAGATCTCCCCGCACCATGCATCATGATGGTCGACCCGAAACACAGCAGCATCCCTCCTCCCCTTGAAGCGGCCCGTATTTTTTTACGGGCCGCTTCTGGTTTAAGCGCCAGGTTCCCGCCCCTGCCTAGGAGACGAGCGCCGCTGTCGTCGGGCGGTGGGTGGCTGCGAGCACACGCTCGGCGATTCGCTTGCCCGTGAGCCCCACCTCCTCGTGCAGCAGCGCCGGCTTGCCGTGCGTCACGTAACGATCGGGTAGGCCCACACGCAGGATCCGCGGCAGCCCGCCCGTCAAGCCCCCGCTCTGAAGGCCGGACTCGTTGAGCGTCTCCCACACGGCGGTGCCGAACCCCCCGGCGAGCACACCGTCCTCGATCGTCACGAGCAGATCGTGCTCCGCGGCGAGTTGTGCCATGAGGCCAGCGTCGATCGGCTTCGCAAAACGTGCGTCGGCGACAGTGACCGCGAGATCATGCTCGGCGAGCAGGTCGGCTGCCTCGAGCGCCTTCGCGACACCGAGCCCGTACCCGATCAGCGCGACGCGCAGCGAGCCCTCCCCGCCCGCAACGACGGCGCGCTCGCGCAGCGCCGTGCGGCTTGTGCTCGGTGCGGCCTCGCGCAGGATCTCTCCACTGCCGATCGCGATCGCGCGCGGCTTTGCCGGCAGCGGCACCCCGAGGCCTTCGCCACGGGGGTAGCGCAGCCCAACGGGCCCCTCGTCGTACGTCAGCGCTGTGTAGAGCATGTTCACGAGCATCGCCTCATCGCGCGGCGCCATCAGCACGATGTTCGGCAGGCAGCGCATGAAGGCGATATCGAACGCGCCGTGGTGCGTCGGGCCATCGTCGCCCACGAGCCCCGCACGATCCATCGCGAAGACGACGTTCAGGCGCTGCAGGCACACATCGTGGACGATCTGATCGTACGCACGCTGGAGGAACGTCGAGTAGATCGCCGCCACCGGCTTGACCCCCTGGAGCGAGAGGCCCGCGGCGAACAGGACCGCGTGCTGCTCCGCGATGCCGACGTCGAAGTAGCGCTCGGGGAGCGCCTTCTGGAGGAAGTTCAGGCCCGTGCCGGAGTTCATCGCTGCGGTGATGCCCACGACGCGCTGGTCGCGTTCGCATTCGCGCACGAGCGCCTCGCCGAAGACCGTCGTATAGGCCGGCGGCGGCTTCGGCGCCTGCGGCGCGCCCGCCGGCCGCGAGCTCGCGCTCGACGCCGAAACCGGCGCGCCGTTGAGGATCGACTTCGGCTTCGCGGCATGCCACTTCTCCATGCCCTCGAGACCGCCGTCCTCGGCGGGCGCGAACCCCTTCCCCTTGACGGTCGCGATGTGCACGACAACCGGCCGTTCGGCGGCTAGCGCCTCGCGCAACGCGGTGCGCAGGGCACGCACGTCGTGTCCGTCGATCACGCCCATATAGGCGAAGTCGAGCTCCTCCCACCAGAGCCCGGGCGCCCAAAAGGCCTTGATCGACTCCTTGAGCTGCGGGCCCAGCCGTTCGAAGGCGGCCCCGATGCCGCCCGGCAGCCGCGTCAGGCCACCTTCGACGCCCTCGCGCGCGTGCCAGAGCTTCGGGTTCAGTCGAATGCGGTTGAAGTAGTGCGAGATCGCGCCAACGTTGGGGGCGATCGACATGCCGTTGTCGTTCAGGACGACGACGATCGGCGTACCGAGGCCGCCCGCGTTGCTGATCGCCTCGAATGCGACACCCCCGGTCATGCCGCCGTCCCCGATCACGGCTACGACCTTGCCCTCCTGGCCGGCATGACGCATCCCCTCCTTGATGCCCACGGCGTAGCCGACCGACGTCGACGCGTGTCCGGCGCCCATGATGTCGTGCTCGGACTCGGCGATCGAGCAGAAGGGGGCGAGGCCGCCGTATTGACGGATCGTGTCGAGGCGACTCGCGCGGCCGGTGAGGATCTTGTGCGGGTAAGCCTGGTGCCCGACGTCCCAGAGAATCTTGTCGCGGGGCGAGTCCAGCAGCGAGTGCAACGCGACGGCAAGCTCGCAAGTGCCGAGGTTCGCGCCGAAGTGGCCGCCGATCTCGCCGACCGTGTCGATGATGTGCTGGCGCACCTCCTGCGCGAGCCGGCTCAGTTCGTCCTCGGAGAGCGCATGCAGGTCCTGCGGCTGAGTTATGCCCGCGAGTAGGGGTGGCTTTGCGTTCTTGCTCATGAGCTGCGCGTGTAGATGAAGTCGGTGATCTGCTCGAGCTCAGTCGGTGCCGAAGCGTGGGAGGAGTCCGCTCGTGCCCGCGCCGCTTGCGCGAGCGCCTCGCGGGCGGCGCTGTGGGACTCGGCCGCGACCTCCCTCGCGCGCTCGATCCCGAACTCGCTCACGTAGGTGTGCCGGCCATGGCGGACATCGCTTCCGCTCGGCTTGCCAAGCGCGGCGTCGGTCCCGGTCACGTCGAGTATGTCGTCCACGATCTGAAACAGCACCCCGAGCTCAGCTGCGAAACGTCGAAACAGAATTGTCGCACGTTCCTCGACGCCCGCCAACAGCAGCACGCAGCTTACCGAGGCGGTGATGAGCCGACCTGTCTTGAGCTCGTGCACGTGCCTAAGGCCGGCGGATGCGCCCGGCTCGCCCGCTGCGTCCGCGCAGACGTCGAGGTACTGCCCGCCGACCATGCCGTTCACGCCGGTCGCAAGCGCGAGCTCGGCGGCCGCCGCGAGCACCCGCTCGGGGGCCGAGCGATGGTGCGTGAGCAGGTGGCGAAAGGCCTCGGCATAGAGGGCGTCGCCGGCGAGGATCGCGACGCCCTCGCCGAAGACGCGGTGGCACGTCGGCTGGCCGCGCCGCAGCTCGTCGTCGTCCATCGCGGGGAGATCGTCGTGAATGAGCGAGTAGGTGTGTATGAGCTCGATCGCGCCGGCGAGCGGGAGCACCTCGTCCTGACTCAAGCCGACCGCGCGCGCCGTCGCAAGCGCAAGCACGGGGCGGATGCGCTTGCCGCCCGCAAGCAGTGAGTAGCGCATCGCCTCTTCGAGCCCCTCGGTCGTCCGCTCTTCCACGAAACGCATGCCCGCGAGATACCCGTCGACCTCCGCGCGTAGCCAATCTGGATAAGAGCCGGCGGGCGGAGTCGCCGCGCCTGCGCTTTCGCCCGTTGCGCTCAGCACGCGCGGGTCCTAGCGGTCTCCAGCGTTCGTGCGCCGGCGCGCGGTCACAGCAGCGAGTCCTGGCGCGGCCCGGTAAGGGGCTCCTGTCCCTCTGCCGGCGCATCCTGCTCGCCCCTAGCGCGCCGCTCGAGCTCCGCGCCGGCCCGTACCGCGAGCTCTGCGCACTCCTCGACGACGCCTGCCGCCTCCGCGGCCGGCAACTCGCCAGAGCGCAGGCGCTCGGCCGCCGTCTCCAAGCGCTCGACGAGCTGCTCGATGTCAGCGGCGGCGCTCATGCCTGGATCTGTCATCGCTGTGCAGCATTCTCCCGCACCTCGCGCAGGACTGCACCGAGCACGCCGTTCACGAATGCCGGCGCCTCGCTGCCGCAGAACGTCTTCGCACTCTCAACGGCTTCCTCGATCGCGCCCTCGGGGGGGATCGGGGCGTCCGCGGGCACGAGGTCCGGATGGAGCATCTCCACCAGCGCAACGCGCATGATCGCGCGCTCGAGCGGATGTATGCGCTCGACCGACCACCCGTGTGCGTGGCGCGCGATCACGTCGTCGAGCTCCGATGCGCGCTCGGCTGCGGCGTGCGCGAGCGAGGACACGAAGGGCGAGGAGTCCGCCCCGAGCGTCTCCTGCAACGGCCGCCTCGTGAGCTCGTGCTGGTAGAGCGCTACGACCGCGGCTTGGCGTTCCTGCGAGCGGCTCACGCGCGGGAGACGTACGCGCCCGAGCGGGGGTCGACACGAATCTGCTCGCCGACCTCCACGAAGAGTGGAACGTGGACGATGGCGCCGGTTTCGAGCGTCGCCGGCTTCGAGCCGCCGCCGGAGGCCGTGTCTCCGCGCAACCCCGGATCGGTCTCGGTGACCTCGAGCTGCACCGTCCCCCCCAGCTGCACGTCGCCCGGCTCGTCGTCGATGTAGAGGACCTCCACCTCGCTCGAGGGCTTGATCCAGCGCAACGTGTCTCCGAGCGCCCCTTCTGGAATCGCGATCTGCTCGTAGGAGGAGGTATCCATGAAGTGCGCATCCGAGCCATCCGCGTAGAGGAACTGCATCTTGCGCGTCTCGGTGTGGACCGAACGGAACTTCTCGCCCGCGCGGAACGTGCGGTCGATTACCGCGCCGTCGGAGGTGCGGCGCAGGCGCGTGCGAACAAACGCGCCGCCCTTGCCCGGCTTGACGTGCTGGAACTCGAGGATCTTGAAGACTGTCCCCTCGACGTCGATGTGGTTGCCGTTCTTGAATTGATTTGTGCTGATCGTGGCCATCGGCGGACAAGCTTAGCCGCGGGCACCTTAGCGGCGGGCAGCGGCCGGGTCGATTCGCGCCGAGGTCCCGCGAGCCCCCGCGGGGCCGTTAGGGTTGGGGCCGCGCGGTTTCGGCCGGGCGGCGGTGGCGGCGTTTGGATGGCGTGAGCAGCCCTGAGATATGCGACAGCCCCGAGCGAACAAGCGCCTGCACCGGTACCTCCCGTGGGGGGCGGCGCTCGTCGTCGTCCTCAGCACGAGCACGCTCGCGCTCGCGAGCGGACGGATCGAAAAGGAGCAGGCCGCATACGGCGGCAAGCCCGCGCGCCAATGCGTCCCGAACACGCTCAACGTTTCGGCCGTGCTGCCCCGCACCGGCCTCGCGGTCGCACCGCTGCCGGGGTCGCACGACGCCTCCCCGCGCACCCAGATCAGCATGCTCGGGACGCCGCCCTGGGACATCAGCAACCTGGACGTCACGGGGTCGGAAACCGGCCACCACCGGGGCCGGCTGATCGGCTATTCGCAAGCAGACGGTGCGAGCTTCGTCCCTGACAGGCCGTTCCGTGCCGGCGAGACGGTCAAGGTGCGAGGCGAGCTGCACACGAGCGACGGCGCCCGGCGCTTCTCGTACCGGTTCACGGTGTCCTACCCCGACCCGATCAAGTACGTCACCCCCGCGCCCGCGCCCGCCGCGAAGCCAAACGAAGTGCAGAGCTTCCACTCGGCGCCCGACCTGCATCCGTCGAGCGTCGAAGTAACCGTTGACTCGCCGCGGCGCGAGGGGCACGGTGACATCTTCGCCGCCCCCTACACCGGCGCCGGCCAAGCGGGGCCGATGATCTTCGAACCGGACGGCCGGCTCGTCTGGATGGACCCCCTGCCCGCGGGGCTCGTCGGGACGAACCTCCAGGTGCAAAGCCTCGAGGGCCAGAGGGTCCTCACCTGGTGGCAGGGCTACATACCGCCGCAGGGGTTCGGCCTCGGCGAAGAGGTCGTAGCGAACAGCGCCTACCAATCGATCCTGCACGTGCACGCCGGCAATGGCTTCGAGGCCGACCTCCACGATTTCCACATCGAGCCAAACGGAACCGCGCTGCTCACCGTCTTCAGCACGATCCATTGCAACCTCAGCGCGGACGGCGGACCGCGCGACGGCGCCGTCACCGACGCGATCTACCAGGAACTGGACCTCAGGACGGGTCTCGTACGCCGCGAGTGGCACAGCCTCGATCACGTCGCCCTCGGAGCCTCCTACGCCTCACCCGTGCAGTCCTCGGCGGAATGGCCCTACGACTACTTCCACCTCAACTCGATCAATCCCCGTGCGAACGGCACCACTTTGCTCTCGGCGCGAAACACCTGGTCGCTGTACGTGCTCAACACGCAAACGGGTCAGATCGAGACCACCATCGGCGGGAAGGAATCAAGCGTGAAGCTCGAAGCGGGCAGCGCGACCGCGTATCAGCACGACGCGACCACGCTCCCCGGCGGCGACATCAGCGTCTTCGACAACGGCGGCGTGCCGATGGTCCATCCGCAGTCGCGGGCGCTCATCCTCGCGCTCAACACGCGAGCTCGCACCGCCTCGCAAGTGACCGAGTTCGAGCACCCGCGCGCGCTGCAAGCGGGAAGCCAGGGCAACGTCCAGCCGCTGCCGAACGGGGACTGGTTTGTGGATTGGGGCTCGGAACCGTACTTCACGGAGTTCAGCCCGTCGGGACAGGTGCTTTACGACGCCCACATGCCCAAGCCGACGGAATCCTATCGGGGCTACAAGTTCCGATGGACGGCTACTCCGGCGTATCCCCCTTCCATCGCAGTGGAAGCGAACGGCGGTACGGGGCTGAACGTCTACGCGAGTTGGAATGGCGCGACCACGGTCGCCCGCTGGCGCGTTCTCGGCGGCTCCTCGCCGACCGCTTTGCGGCCGCTGAAAACTGCCCCCAAGGACGGCTTCGAGACGGTCGTGCACGTGCGCTCGGAGCGGTATCTCCAGGTCGAGGCGATCGATTTCGACCGCGCGGCGATCGGCCACTCGAGGGTGCTCGGCGGCTGAGCGTTCACCGGCGCGACGAGGCGCTAGGACACCACCGAGAGCTCCTTGGGCAGCGCCGTCAACACCTGGCTGCCCGCGTCGGTGACAACGACGAGGTCCTCGATGCGGACCCCAAGCGCGCCCGGCAGGTACACGCCAGGCTCGATCGTGACGACGTTTCCAGCCCGCAACGGCGAGTCTGCGCGAAAGCGCGAGAGCCGCGGTCCCTCGTGCACCTCGATTCCGACGCCGTGCCCGAGGCCGTGCCCGAAGTGCTCGGCGTGGCCCGCGCGATCGATCACCTCACGTGCGACCGCATCGACTTCCTTTCCCGAGCGCCCTGCCCGCACCGCTGCCAGACCCTGTTCCTGCGCGTCGAGCACGATCGCGTAGACCTCGCGCCCCTGCTCACTCGCGTCGCCTGCGGCGAACGTGCGCGTGCAATCCGAGCAATAGCCGTCGTGAAGCGCGCCCCAGTCGATCGTCACGAGCTCGCCGCGCCGGATTTCGACGTCGCGCGGCTGCGCGTGCGGCAGCGCGCCGTGGGTGCCGGCGGCGACGATCGTCGGAAAGCTCGAGCCCTCGGCGCCAAGTTTGCGCATCGCAAGCTCCAGCTCGTTCGCAAGCATCCGCTCCGTGCGCCCCGAGAGCCCCCCCTCGAGCACCTCTCGGAGGGCCTCGTCAGCGAGCTCCGCGGCGGCCGCGATGCGCGCGAGCTCGACCTCGTCCTTGACCTCACGCAGCCGCTCCACGAGGCCGCCGCTCGCGACCAGCGCCACATTCTCTCCGAGCGACTTCGCGAGTCGAGAGTGTTGCGCGACCGTGAGGTGGTCCTCGTCAAAGCCGAGCCGTCGCGCGACCCCGGCGGCGGCGGTCGCCGTGCCGAGCGTCTCTCCGACCGCGCCAAGCAGGTCGACCGGCGCGATCTCGCGCGCGAAGGACGCGGCGATCTCCTCGGCCGCCTGCGTCTCGTAGCGAAAGTCCGTGTAGAACGTGTGGCGCTCGCCCTCCGCGAGCACGAGTGCGAGACCGTTGGTCCCCGTGTACCCCGTGAGGTAGCGCACGTTCGCGGGCGCGCTCACGAGCAGCGCGTCCAGCTCGCGCTCGCGCAGCAGCGCGGCGGTCTCGTGAACGCGCCTGAGCTCGGGCTCGCCGCTCATCGCTCGGGCCTGAGCTCTTGCGCGAGACGCTCGAGTGCGACGCGGTATCCCTCGACCCCCTGGCCGATGACGCTCGCGACGCAGAGGTCGCCGATCACGGAGACCCTTCGCCAGGGCTCGCGGGCGTGGATGTCCGAAAGGTGAACCTCGACGGCGGGCACGCCCGCGACCGCGAGCGCGTCATGAATCGCCCACGCGTAATGCGTCCACGCGCCCGGGTTGAGCACGACCGCGTCGGCGTCTGCCGAAACGCCGTGGAGGTGCTCGACGAACTCGCGCTCGGAGTTCGTCTGAAAGAACGTCGCGGCGAGCCCGAGCGCGCGCGCGAAGTCCCCTATCGCCTGTTCGAGCTCGCGCAGGCTGAAGCCGCCGTACTGCGACTCCTCGCGGCGCTCGAGCACGTCGAAGTTGACGCCGTGCATCACCGCGACGCGGTTGCGAGGACTCATCTGCTCATCAGCCTTTCGACAGCGTTGCGGGCGTCGTCCTCTCGTACCTGCACGCCGTAACGCACCCCTCCCGGGTGATCGACGAGCACGAACGGCGGGAGCTCGCCGTCGAGGCGCTTCTTGTCGTATCTCGCTGCGGCGAGGACCTCGTCGGCCGAGACGTCCGCGACGCTTACCGGTAGCGCGTGCGCCGCGAGCAGCTCCTGGACGCTCGCTCGCAGCGTCCCCTGCTCGGAGAGCTCGAGCGCGGCGAGTAGCCCGAGCCCGACCGCTTCGCCGTGGCGGTAGCGACGGTAACCCGTGGCCGCCTCGATCGCGTGGCCGATCGTGTGGCCAAGGTTCAGCACCTGGCGACGCCCGTTGTCACGTTCGTCCCCGGCCACGACTTCGAGCTTCGTGCGCACGCATTCGAAGATCATGCGCTCGTCGAGCGCTCGCTGCTCGGCGACCGCCTCCCAGAGTTCGCCGCCTGCGATCAGCGCGGTCTTCAGCACCTCGACCCATCCGGCGTTCAGCTCGCGCTCGGGCAGCGTGTCGAGCGTATCGGGATCCGTGAGCACGGCAGCCGGCTGGTGGTAGACACCGACGTAGTTCTTTGCCTCCGGCAAGTCGATGCCCGTCTTGCCTCCGTAGGCCGAGTCCACCTGTGCCACGACGGTCGTCGGCACCTGCACCACGGGCACGCCCCGCTGGTAGGTCGCCGCGCAAAAGCCAGCGAGGTCGCCGACCACGCCGCCGCCGAGCGCGATCACGTGGTCGGCGCGCGTCATCCCTGCGCGCGCGAGCTCGCGCCAGATGCGCTCAGCGCTCGCGAGCGTCTTCTGCTCCTCGCCGGGCGCGACCTCGATCAGCATCGCGAGCTCGCCGATCTGTTGCGCGTAGAGCTTCGCCACCGACTCATCGCTTACGCAGAACGCGCGCGATGGGCTCGTACTTCGCGTCAGGACCGACTGCCCGAGCGACTCGCGCAAGCGCGCCGCCGCACCTTGCGGGCCGAGCAGGCCTCGCCCTACGAACACCGGGTACTCGCCGGAGGACGAGTACGCCCACAGCATGCGTGTCCCCTGCGGCGCGCGTGAAAGGGCGCTGAGCGAAGCGAGCGCTCGCGCCGGCGCGCCCGGCGCGAGCGCGGGAATGATCGCGTCGGCGAGCGCGTCGTAGATCGGACGCCGCGCCCGATGGAGGGCTTCGAAGTCCGCCAGCGTGCGCGCCAACGGTCGCCGTGTGCCTTCGCTTCCCACGCGCTCCCAAGCGCCGGCGGGATCGATATCGAGCAGCACCACGAGGTGCTCGCCAAGCGCGGCCCGCACCCGCTCGGAGAGGACGCTTCCGCCGCCGAGTGCGAGCACCGAGTCCGGCTGTGCCCCAGCGAGCAGCTCGAGCACAACTTGCTCCTCGCGCTCGCGGAATGCCGCCTCGCCGCGATCGTCGAACTCCTGGGCGATCGACCTGCCGAGGCGCTGCTCCAGAACTTGGTCCGAGTCGACGGCGGACACTCCCAAGACGCGCGCCGCTTCGGCGGCCGCGGTCGACTTGCCCGACCCCATGAAGCCGATGAAGACCAGCGCTCGCGCCGGCACCGGTGCTACGGGCGCCACCCGATCCGCTCCGTATATGCGCGCGCCGCCTGGAGCATGTCGTCGATGTGGTCGCCGCCGAACTTCTCGCGATATGCGCCTGCGAGCACGAATGCCACCATCGCCTCCCCCACCACCGCGGCCGCCGGCACCGTGCACGAATCGGTCCGCTCGCGCAGAGCCTGCGCGGGCTCGTGGGTCTCGATGTCCACCGAGCGCAGCGGCTGGGTTAGCGTCGGCAGCGGCTTCATCGCGCCGCGCACGATCAGCGGTTGCCCCGTCGTCATGCCACCCTCGAGGCCGCCCGAACGGTTGCTCTCGCGGTAGTAGCCGCGCTCCGAGCTGTAGAAGATCTCGTCGTGCGCCTGCGATCCCCGCCGTCCCGCGATCTCGAACGCCCGCCCGATCGTGACCCCCTTGATCGCCTGGATCGAGCAGATCGCCATCGCGAGCCGCGCGTCGAGCCGATCGGACCACGAGACGTGCGATCCGAGACCCGGCAGGAGGCCGAACGCCTGGACCTCGAAGACACCGCCAAGGGACTCGTTTTCCTTGCGCAGGACGTCGATCTCCTCAACCATCGCGTCGGTGGCGCCGGAATCGAGGCAGCGCACCGGCGAGGCGTCAACCTCCTCGAAGTCGTCCAGCGCGAGCGGCGCGTCGGGCTCCGGTGCTTGCACCGATGCGATCTGCACGACATGCGAGCGGATCTCGACGCCGAGGGCTTCGAGCAGCGTCTTGCACACCGCTCCGCCTGCAACCCGCGCCGCCGTCTCGCGTGCGGAGGCGCGCTCGAGCACGTTGCGGACGTCGGTGAAGCCGTACTTCTGCAGGCCGACGAGGTCGGCGTGACCAGGACGCGGGAGGTGGACCTCATCGGTCTCGGCGGCGACCGGCCAGGGATTCATACGCTCCTCCCAGTTGACGTAATCGCGATTCGCGACCTGCAGCGCGATCGGGCTGCCGAGCGTGCGGCCGTGACGGACGCCGCCAACGAGCTCGGCCCGGTCGCGCTCGATCTTCATGCGCCCGCCGCGTCCGTAGCCGAGCTGGCGGCGAGCGAGATCGGCATCGATGCGCTCGCGATCGAGCTCGAGCCCGGCGGGCACGCCCTCGAGTATGCACGTGAGCCCGGGGCCGTGGGACTCACCGGCGGTAGTTAGACGCAGCGACATCGCGCGGCTAGCTTACTTCGCGGCCGCCGCGCAGCCAGGGGGCGAGATGACGCGCTCGGCCGCTACTGGGTCGCCTTCACGACCTGCGTCACCTTCATCAGATAGGTGACGGTCTGCCCGTTGGCTTCCGTGAACTGGAGTTCCTCGAGCTGACCGGTCGTGAGCCTGACCGATTCACACTGTGTTTCGGTCGGCAGGCAGATGCCGGGGCCGGTGACGATCGGCGAGCTGACGAGCGCGAAGGTTGCAGTGCCGCTTTCCTTGGCGCCGGAGCTCGCGAGCGCGGCGCCCTTGAGGGTCACGAGCGGATGGCTCGAGCTCGGGAGCGAGCGGCCCACCTTCACTTCCTTATAGGTCGTCATTTGCGGCGGTTCGGTCGTGTTCGCGGGCGCGGGCCCGAGTTCGACGGTCACCCGATAGGGCGAAGCCGGGTTCTTAGGCTTCTTCGGTGGGGCGGGTTTGGGCGTCGAGGAACCCGAGCCGCCCGAGGATCCGGACGAGCTGTGGCTCGAGCTCGATTCGCTCGAGGTACTCGAGCTGCTCTTGGGCGAGCTCGCGGTACTCGAGCCGGAGCCGCCGGACGCAGCCGCCGCACTCGCGGACGAGGTCGACGAGGTCGTTGTCTTCTTTTCGGTGCTGGGAAGCGTTATGAACGGGTCGCCAATGTGTGGCGCGTGCTGATACGTGGTCCCGTAGGTCGTCTCTGCGCTCGCGCCTTTTGGATTCGAAGCGGACTGCTGCGCGAGCGGGGGCGCCTGCCCGCTGCCGGTCGCGCCCGGGCCCGTACTCGCCGTCGGCGACGTGCTTTCGCCTCCGCCGCTGGTGACCGCGTAGCCGATCGCGCCCACGAGCGCGACGAGGACGGCGATCACGACGATCCGCATCCGCCGGTCGAGCAGGTCCGCCTTGACTGCGTCGATCAAGCCGCTCATGGGACCGCCTTGACCGTTGCCGGGGCCGGCGTCGAGGAGGAGCTGCCGCTGGAGGCCGGCGCGCCCGACCCGCTGCTGGAGGGGCCCGAGGGAGTCGCGCCCGCGGTCACTTCCGAGCCCGGCGGCAAGACGTAGGCCGTCGCGGTCACCGTGCCCTCGAGGTTGTTACCCGGCACGGTCCGCTTCGAAGCGGCGCCACCGGAGCTCGTCGACGACGAGTCGCTGGCGGGGGCGAGCTTGAAGCTTTGGATCGTCAGCAGACGCCCGTTGACCGCGACCTCTCCGGTCGGCGATGCGACCGCGTACCCCTGCACCGTCGTCAGCAGATGGTAGAGGTCGACGAAGCTGCCGTTGAACGTGAACGTGAACGGCATCTGTTCAAAGCCGGTGCCCGACGACTTTTCCTTGCTCGACTTCGACGATGCCGACGCCCCCGAGCCGGTGCCTGGCGCGATCGATGCGAATTCGACGCTCCGCTGGTTGGAGGCCTGGTCGAGTTCGTAGATCAGGGCGGAGACCTCTTGAGAAGCCGGCACGGCCTTGCCGAGGCTGACCACCGACGCGTACGCTTCTGTGTACTTCGCCTGCGCACTGCGCGCCTGAGAGAGTTCGGTCTGCGCGGTCTGCACCTGCTTCTGAGCGCTTTCGACATTGCTCGAGAGCTTCGAGGCCTTGCTGCGCTCCGGCGAGACGACCTTCACCCAGCCGGCGCCGACGATCACGAGTGCCAGGATCCCGACTACTACGAGCCGATCGCGCCCGGTCATTCGACCCGCCTCCCGCGATTTGTGGAGGAGATGGGGTGCTTGCGCGGCGTGCCGGACGCATGAGCGCCCTTGGACGCGCTGCTGCTTGCCGCTGAAGCGGGCGCGGCCTTGCCGGTGGCGCCTTGCTGCGGAGTCGTGCTCGACGCGGGCTGGCTCTGCGCAGGCGGCGCCGGGGCGGACGCAGGCGGCGTCGGAAGCGGTTCGAACGTGACCTTCACGCTGAACGAGACGTCACCGGCACCGCAGCTGCCGCTGCTCGAGGAGCCACCGCCCGACGAGCTCGACTTTTGCGCGCTTGCGAGTTCGACTTCCTTGGCGCCATCCATCAGACGGAGATCGGTGAGCACGTGGGAAACGAGCGACTGGCTGAGCGCGCAGCCCGCGAGCGTGAAGTGGGGAACGCTGCCGGCGGGGGTCGCCGATGACACCCCTCCCGCAGATGCCGACTTGGAGGCAGACGAGCTCGAGTTACCTGAGCACCCCGAGCTTTCGCCGCCGGATGGGCTCGGCTGCACGACACACCCTTCGAGCGTGCTGATCGAGACGCCGAGCGGGAGCACGCGAGTGAACTCAGAGAGCGCGTGTGCCCAATCGAAGCGCGAGTTCACGAGTTCGCGGACGTTCTTTTCGCGGCCTTCGCGCAACGAAACGAAGCTCTTGTACGGGGAGAGGCGCGTGACCTGCGCTTGCACCCGCTGGGCTTCGCTCCGATAGTGGGCGACTTCGGCTTCCTTGCCCGCCGCGTCGTGACGTGCGACGCCGTAGAGAAGCGCGAGCAGCGCTACACATACGAGCAGTCCGAGCAGGACGTAGGCGACGCCCCCGGAGCGGTTGGCGTAGCCGCTCGTGCGCTCGCGCTGCTCGACCGGGATCAGATTGACGGCCTTCATCGCTAGATCTCCTCGACGGCCAAGCCCGCCGCGATCGCGAGGTACTGGGGGGAGATCCCATGCAGCACGGTTGCGCCGGCCGCGCTCACGGTCTCGCCGTGCACGGGCACGCCGAGGTTCTGTTCGAGCATCTCGCCGAAGCCGGGGATATCGAGCGCGGGGCCAGAGAGCAGGATCAGCGCAACAGCGCTACCCGGCTCCTGCGCGTGGTAGTAGTCGAGCGAGTTGCGCACTTCGCCCGCGATCCCGCGCACTCCTGCTTCGAGCACCAGCGTCACGTCGCCCAGGTCCTCCGCGGGCGCCGCGGGAACGGGGGCGTTGGACTGCACGCGCTCGACGGGTGGCTGCGCGCTTTCGAAGCTCGTCTCGCTGGCGTCGCTCGCAGCGCTCGCGATGTGGCCGCCCACGACCGGCTCGCCACCGGCGGGCGCCTCCTGGATGCCACCGGCGCCGCCGACGAGGCCGACCTCGGTCTGCCCGTCCTGGATGGAACCCGCGGCTGGATCGGCGCTCGGCTGCTCGAAGCCCACTTGGACCGCGCCAGGATCGGCCGGCGCAGGTTCGACGGGTTGCATCGCCGTCTCGGGGGGCGGAAGTTCTCCGTCGGTGCCTCCAACGACCGTCAGCGTCGGGCGCGCCGCTTCGCCCTCGGGGGGGATCGCCTCGCCCGCTGGCGGCATCGTCGGTTCCTCGACCGCCGGCGGACCCGCCGGCGTGTCCTCTGGCGGGGGACCCGCGGCCACAACAGCCTCAGTTTCGGCTCGAGCGGCCTCCATCTGGACCGCGAGCGCTTCGGTGGCCGACGCCTGTGAATCGTGGCTCCCGAGATTCGCGAGGCTGTGAGCGCTACCGAGTGTCGAGAGGTTCACGCGTCTGAGCAGTTCCCGCGCTTGATCGATCGGCACCGCCCGGCGCTCGGCGACTTCACCCGCGATCGCCTCGAGGCCGCGGCCGAGCACACGCGTGAAGCGACAGTCGGTCCCCTGCGCGATTGCCATGTTCGTGAGGCCGCCGACGTTCAGATGGATCACGCGCGGCAGCTCGCCCGAAGCCGACGCGCCATCGGCGACAGATACCATGTCGGTTCGGTAGAGCGAGCGAATCAGCGCGAAGGCGGAGAGGTCGATGCTCTCCGGATGCAGCCCCGCGGCTTTCACGGTAGACAGCAGCTTGTCGATCATGTCCCGCTGCGCCGCGACGAGCAGCACACGCTGGCGCGCGCCTTCGGGAGTGTCCACGATGCCGAGCGGGCGAAAGTCGATCACGGCGTTGTTCAGCGGCATCGGGACCTGGTCCTCGGCCTGGAAGCGCACCGCGGCCGCGAGCTCCTTCGAGTCCGAGAGCGGGGGCACCTCGAGCGTGCGCATCACCGTGCGCTGGTTGGCGACGCCGATCCGGACGTGCTTGTCGAGGTCAACGTTTGCGAAGAGCTCGCGCAGCGCACCCGCCAGCGCCTCCTCGTTGAGGACTTCGCCCTCGCGCACGGTGTCGGCCGGGAGCGAGACCGCGCTCGCCTCCTCAACGACGATGCCGCCGTTCTTGCGCGCACGCGCGGCCGCGATGTAGCCAGGCTGGATGTCGACGCCGACCGCCACTGTGCGCTTGCGCTTGAAGCTGAGGTTGCCGGTCAAAAACGACGGTGTCGTAGCCGGGCGCTTCAGCTTTATGCCGCGCAAGCTGCTCAGACTGATCTCGGTTTTCAGAGGCGAGGGCATCTGCTGGGAGGGCATCGACGTCCGCGGGCTGTGCTTGAAGTTCGACCGGGTTCACTGCCTATTTGTCCAGTCGCCCGAATCGGGCCGATAGCGGACGCCGCCGGACGTCCTGCGGCGCTCCTGCGCTCGCTAGTGCAGGAAGTGCGAGGAGTAGGTATCCAGGAGCGGGTGACCGGCGAAGATCGCGACGACGGCGCCCAGGGCTAGGAACAGTCCAAACGGCAACGCCGTCTTGCGCCCTGCGCGAATGCCCTTGCGCGCCATCACGACGGCGCCGACGAGCGATCCGGAGAGGATCGCGATCAGCATCGCTGGTATCACCGCGACGCCGAGGAAGAGGCCCATCACTCCGGCGAGCTTCACGTCGCCCATGCCCATTCCCTTCGGATACGCGAGCACGATCAGCAGCAGCGCGCCCGCCGCTCCGGCGCCGGCGATCAACCGTTCGGGCTCACCGCTCGGGTCGAGCACGGTGCCGAGCACGACCGCGAGCACGGCGCCCACGGAGACGATCGCGTTCGGGATGATGAGCTCGCTGACGTCGATCGCCGCTGCGGGAACGACAATCAGGATCAGGCCAATGCCGAGCGCGATGTCGGCGGCTGAGGACTGCGTGAGGACGACCGCGACGCAAAGCGCCGCGGTGAGCGCCTCGATCAGCGGATAGCGGGGCGAGATTGGCGCGCGACAGCTGCGACAGTGCCCGCGCAGCAGCAGCCACGAGAGCACGGGCACGTTGTCGTAGGGCCTCACCGGCGTGCCACAGGACGGACACCGCGACGCCGGCCGCACGAGCGATTCGTGTCGCGGCAGC
The DNA here is from genome assembly GCA_963768005.1 of uncultured bacterium. Classification (GTDB taxonomy): domain Bacteria; phylum Actinomycetota; class Thermoleophilia; order Solirubrobacterales; family Solirubrobacteraceae; genus Palsa-744. The sequence continues at coordinate 1,971,674 of CAVYGD010000001.1, read as the reverse complement.
CGAAAGCTCACGACGTTGAGGAACGAGCCGGCCACGGCTCCAAGCACGCCCGTGAGAGCGATCTCCATGTAGCGATGATCGGCCAGCGGCGCGGCTGGCTTGAGCGCTCGCGCGACCGTTGCCGCCTGGCGCCGCGCGCACGTCGCGCGTGGCGCCCGTTCTCAGTGGCCCCAGCTCCCGCCGACGCACCCGTCCGCGCTCGCCGGCGTGCACGTGTGCGCGAGTTCGCCGTTTTCCTTGCGTTCGACCGAGAATTCGCTACCGCTCGGGACGACCTTCGCGGTCACCTTGTACGTGTTGGTCGTGCTTTCGACGGCCTCCGCGTACGCTTCGACCGTACTTTCAGTCGTGTGGATCGAGGTCTCGATTTCGTGCAGGGCTTCGAGTCCGCCCGCACCGCTCAGCCCGGCGAAGCTTCCGTTGTGAGACGTCCCGTATGCCTCCGCTGCGGTTCTCCATCGTGTAGACCATCGCCTCCGCCTGTGAGGCGTAGGCCTTGTTCTTCTGGCCAAGGAAGGATGGGATCGCGATAGCGCTGAGGATCCCGATGATCAGGATCACGACGAGCAGCTCGACGAGAGTGAAGCCACCGTCCTCGGTTGCGTGTTCGCGCATTGTTAGGTCACACCTCCGCTTTGCGGTATCAGCATCGGCTCGGGGTGTGCCGTCCTTGACTGGATGAGCGTCCGCGCCGCCGACTTGCATGAAACCGGCGGCCCCGACGATTCGGCCATTGCGGCCTCTCGTCAGGCTTCAGTGTCGCGGGATCGACTCATACCTGCAAGTGCGGCAGGTAGGCGTTCGGCCCCAACATCGAGAAGGGCGGCCACAGGGGCCGCCCTTCTCCTGCCGGTGCGTCGCGCGCACCCGAGCAGATCTTTCGCGCCTTCGGGACTACCAGGTACCGTTCGCGCAACCGTTGGTCTTGTTGATCGGCGTGCACGTGCGTTCGTTTTCGCCGTTTTCCAACCGCTTCACGGTGAATTCGGTTCCGCTCGGCTCGGCAATCGCGGTGACTGTGTAAGACGTCGCGGCGCCGGTGACCGTCTTGAGGTAGGTGTGTTCCGTGCTCACGGTCGTGACCAGCGTCGGCTCGACTTCGTGGAGCTTCTTGATGCCTTCGGTGGCCAATTCGGCATAGCTACCGTTGTTGTTGGTCGCCACCGTCTCGGCCGCAGTCGCGGCCGTGCGGGCCATTTCCTCAGCCTGCGCGGCGTATGCCTTGTTCTTCTGCGAGAGGAACGAGGGCAGCGCGATCGCAGCGAGGATACCGATGATCAGGATTACGACCAGCAACTCGATAAGGGTGAAACCACCTTCATCACTTGTGCGCTGGCGCAGTCGATACAACATATGACATTGTCTCCTTTAGGAACGCCAGCTCCTGGTCCTTCGCCCCACTTGGCGATACGAGCCCTTTGTCCGATCTCGCCGGTTCGACCCTCTACCTTCGGCGGACATCGCTCGTGAAGGTGCTGCGTCGTCTCACTCGTGACGCTGGCACCTTCACCTCCGGTGCGTGCCCGTCCTTGGGCGAGATAGCCGGTCCTAACGTGATCGGCGTCGAGGTCCGTCGGCTTTGCTACACACCTTTCGAGTGCTCTGCCTTGGCACCACGGCGCTGGCTGTTATTAGCGTTACTGCACGCGGCATCGACCGTCCAGTCACGCCTCTTGAACGGCGTACTGAACCATGGACGCATGAGCCAGGAAACGGCGAGTGTCGCTGGCCGGAACTAAACGCGCGATCGAGTGCGGGGGATCACGCCGCGTGCGCAGCTGAACGACCGGCTGCCCGATCGCTCGAGCGCTCGACCCCGCCGAGCAGCGCGGCGACCATCACGAGCGGCGCAAACCAGAGCACATAGTTGGACGCATACACCGAGCTCGAGATCACGATCGCGAGCATGATCGCCGCGGCGCAGCTCGCGACCCCCACGAGATCCTCGCGCCGTCGCAGCCACAAAAGCGCCGCCACAAATCCGCCACTCAGTGCGATCAGCGCGCCGTGAACGACCTCGGCAGACTTCGTCACCCACGCCGCGTGGCCGAGATACCCGCTGCTGAAAAGCGCCCAGATCGAATCCGAAGGGCTGCGGCCACCCTGAAAGCCTGCAGTGCGCGAGGCGAACGCGCCGGGCGAGAAGTGCGCGAGCACAGGCGCGAACACCACGAGGCTCGCGAGCGCAAAGCCGAGCGCAAAGGCACCGTAGCGCCGGCGGCCCGCCGCACCGTGCGAAGCGAGCAGAGGGACGAGCGCGAGCGGAACGAGCTTGGTGCATGCGGCTAGCGCCGCGGCGACGCCGCGGCGGCGAGGCGAGCTCGCCACGAGCAGCGCGCCGACGAGCGCCGCGACCATGATCGAGTCGTTGAACGAGAACGCCTGACCGTAGAGCGTGAACGGGAACGCTAGCCAGCCGAAGGCGAGCGCTACCCCCGCGCCCGCTGCACCCACGCTTCGCCCGAGCACGAAGAGGAGGAGCGCCGTGAGCAGGTCAAATACGAGCGTCGTGAGCCGCGCCGCAGCGCTCGCGCTCGATGTCTGCGCGAGCGGTCCCGCTGCCGCCGCCTGGGCCGCTCCGGTGACGAGCGTGGGTGGCACGTAGGCCTCGTAGTTCAAAGGCCCGTAGGTGTCCGCATGCGGGTCGGGCAGGAGACGGTTCTGCGCTTGCTCAGAGCCGTAGAGCGGCTCCCCGTGGATGATCCTCGTCGCGCCGTAGACGCCCGCATATCCGACGTCGCTCGGCGAGCGGGCGTTGAGCGCCCAGCTCACGTGGATGCCGATCAGGACGAGAACCCCCGCGGCGAGCCACGACACCGGCAGCGCGCGCCGTCCTGCGCGATGCTCGACGATCGGCTCCGGACGCAGCAGCCGAGCGGACCTGAGCATGCGCCAGAGCAGGTACGCGAGCGGTGGATAGACAAGCAGCGTGATCCACGGACGCGACCACGAGTAGAACGCCGGCACGACGAGCGGAACGAGCAAGGCGAGCAACTCCAGGGCGAGGCCTTTGCGCCGGGGCGCGACGCTCACCAGTCCGAGCGCGAAGAGCGCGCCGAAGACGAACAGCACCCAGGCACTCGTGACCTCGGGGTAGGAGAAGTAGGAGCCCGCGATCTCGGGCGCGGCCACGGCCGTCGCGAGCAGCGCGACGAAGCTCGCACGCACCCCGATCCCGAGCGGGGTAAGGCGCGCGCGCGGGCGCGCGGTCCACTCCGTCATGTACAGCGGCTGGCTCTGCGCGCCAGCTGCGCCGCCGCGGCCCGGGCCGAGGGTGCGCGAAGCGGCTCCAAACGCAAAGACCCGACGCATCGTCGGGGCAGTTATCGGCGCGCTGCGCGCAGGCCTTGACGTACTGCAACGGGCTCGCGGACTCGCTAGCCAGGCTCGGCGGGGGACGCCTCCTCAGGGCTCTCGGCGGCCTCGAGCCATCGAGCCTGCGCGTCGACGCCGGCCTGCTTGACTGCGGTCCCACGGCACCACGGGCACGGGAGCGCACTCACGCTTCCCCCGAGCTGCGAGCTCACCTTCCCGGTGCCGCGGCACGGCATGCACGCGGGTGCGTCCGTATGTATGAGACTTGCCTCATTCTCGCCCTGCGGGTCGCCCGCCATCTGTCGCGAGGTTAGCGTTCCCCGCATGAGCAGGCCCGCGAAGCGCCCCACGCTGGCGCGAAAGTGCCCCGGATCGAGGCGGCAGGCAAGTTCGCGTGGCGTGACCCGGCGGCTCGCGCTCGCCGAGTGGGCGGCGCTCTCACTCGTGCTCGCTGGCGCGGCGGCGCTCCGTCTCGCGCACGTCGCGGCGGTGGCCTCGGACCCCTACTACGACGCCGCCGTGCGCTCGATGGGCCTCTCCTGGCACAACCTCCTCTTTGGTGCACTCGAGCCCCGCGCAACGGTCTCGCTGGACAAGCCGCCGCTCGACCTCTGGCCGGCGGTGCTGAGCACGAAGCTCTTCGGGTTTGGGGCGCTCACGATCCGGCTGCCCGAGGCGCTCGCCGGCGTCGCAGCGGTAGCGCTCGTCTACCTCGCGGTGCGGCGCTCCTTCGGCCCGCGCGCCGGCCTGTCTGCCGGCGCCGCGCTCGCGGTCCTGCCGATCGAGGTGATCACCGCGCGCTCGGACACGACCGACGCGATCATGATGGCGCTGACGGCGCTCGCGCTCTACCTCGTCGTGAGCGCGATCGTCACGTCGCGCACAAGTCGTCTGCTGTGGGCGGCCGCAGCCCTCGGGGTCGCGTTCAACGTCAAGCTCGCCGAGAGCCTGCTCGCGCTGCCGCCCCTCGCGCTGATCGCGTGGCTCGGGCTGCGTGAGCGCGTCTCCAAGGGGCGAAACGCCTCGGGTGAGGCGACACCGCATTCACAGCGCACGGGGAGGCTCCGTGCGCTCCCCCTGGTCTCAGGGCGGAGCTCGGCGTTCTCCGCGCTGCTCGCAGCGGCGGCTGTGTACGTCGTCGTCGCGCTTTCGTGGCTCACGTTTACGCTGCTCGTCCCCGCCGTAGACCAGCCCTACGCCGTCGGGTCCACCAACGGCAGCCCGTGGGACGCCGCGTTCGTCTTCAACGGCGTCGACAGGCTGCGCGGCAGCCAGCAGCTCGAAGGCGCTAGCGCGAGCTTCGACGCGAGCAGCCACTACCCGCAGGCGACACAGACCGAGCGCGACCGTATCCCGATCACGCCGGCCTCGCCGACGCGGCTACTCACCCGCGTTGGTCCGCTCTCGGGCGAGCGGCTCGGCCTCGAGGTACTCGCCGCGCTGCTGCTCGGCGTGGGCGCGCTCGTGGCCGCATGGCGCCCATACCGGCCGCGAGGACCTGGTCCGCAGGGTGCCTCGAGCGCGGCACAGGCGCAAGCGCGGATCCGCCGAGCAGTGCTCAGCGGTCTGGCGCTGTGGCTGCTCGAGGGGATCGTGCTCTTCAGCGCGATGCAGCGACTGCACCCCCGGTACACCGAGGCGTTCACCCCCGCGGTCGCCGCGATGCTCGGCATCGGCGCGGCATGGGTGTGCGGAGGCTCGCGCGAGTGGCTGCGCGCGCGGATGCTCGTGGCCGCCGCCACGGTCCTCGCCGTGACGCTCTATAGCGCACGCCTGCTCTACGGAACGCCCGCGATCTGGTGGGTGACGCTCGTGGCCGGAGCATGCACGCTCGCGATGCTCCCCTTCGCGCGCACACGCGTAGCCGCGCAGATTCCGCTGCTCGCCTGCATGCTCGCGATCCCGCTGTGGGCGTCGCTGAACGCGGTCGGCGAAAACGTCTCCGACGGCAACGTCCTCGGGTCGCTCCCCGGCTCTGAGCTCGCCCATCTCAGCGCCTACCTCGCCGCGCATCGGGGTCGCACCCGCTACGAGGTCGCCTACGACGCCGCGACGAAGATGGGCGCGCTCGTCGTGCACGATGCGCAGCCCGTGCTTCCGCTCACAACCGTCGAAGGCCACCTCATCACCTCGACGCGGCGCCTCGTGGCACTCGCACGCGCCGGCCGCGTGCGCTATGCGTTCCTGTCCTCCCCGTGTCCGGCCCCCCGCGATCGCACGAACGCCGACTGCTCGCCGCCGGCGATTTGGGTCAGGCTCCACGCGCGGGACGTGTCGCGCGAAGCGGAGCTGCCGGTGGGAAGCCTTTGGAAGCTGCCGTCGGGGGGCGCGCACGTTAGCCTGTCCTGAGTGCAATGGAGACTTCGCTTTCGCTGAACATCCTCGTTGCGGATGACGAGGTCGCGCTGCGCGAGACCCTGACGCGCTCGTTTACGCGCGAGGGCCACACCGTCAAGGCGGTGGCGAGCGGAGGCGAGGCGATCGATTCGGCCGGACGCGAGCGCTTCGACGTGGTCCTGCTCGACGTCGCGCTCGGAGCCGGTCCCAGCGGCTACGACGTCTGTCGGACGCTGCGCCAGCGGCGCAACGTCGTGCCAATCATCATGCTCACCGCGCTCGACTCCGAGGCCGACGCCGTCCAAGGCCTCGAGGCGGGCGCCGACGACTACGTCACCAAGCCGTTCGGGCTTGCGGAACTGCGCAGCCGCATCCGCGCCGTCCTGCGTCGCTCGGGACCGCGCGCGATGGAGAGCGACGTCTTGACCGTCGGCCCGGTCAAGGTCGACCGCGCTCGTCGCGAGGTCACCGCTCACGACAAGGAGGTGCGGCTCACGTTCTCCGAGTTCGAGCTCCTCGTGCAGCTACTCTCGGACCCAGGGCGCCTCTTCAACCGTCAGGAGCTCCTGCGCGCGATCTGGGGCGACTCCGCATACCGCGACCCACGCGCCATCGACGTGCATATCAGGCACCTTCGCGAGAAGCTCGAGGAAAAGCCCGAGGACCCGAAGCTAGTCCTCACGGTGCGCGGCGCCGGTTATCGCTTCTACAGCCCTCCTGCGGCCGAGGAGCAATAGCGCGGTGCGCGCGCTGCCCAGCCTCGGCTTGCGGGTGCGCTTCTTCGCGGCGCTCCTGCTCACGAGCGTCGTCACGCTCGCGGTCGCCGCGCTCGCACTGCTCTCACCGCTCGAGCACAAGCTGCGAAGGGAAAGCGAGACCGCGCTGTACACCGCGGTCCACGCGACGAAGGGCGACTTCGGCGACATCCACGTGAACCCGCGGACGCGGGCGCCCGAAAGCGACGAACTGCGCCTCACCGTCGCGCTCCTGCGCCATCGCACGGGCGCGCAAGTGCTCGTGCTCAGCTCGAGCCTCGACACGCTCGGCCGCGGCGCTCCGGGCGACCTCAACATCCCGACGTACTACGGGCAGGCGCGCCAGGCGCTGACCGAAAACCGCGGGGTCCATCGTCTCGCCGGCAACACGTTCCTGCTCGCCGAACCGGTTCGCATCGACGGCCACCCCTACGTGCTGCTCGTGATCAAGCGCCTCGACTACGTCTCCTCCGCCGTTTCTGTCGTGCAGGAAGCCTTCATCGAGGCCGCAGCCGCGGGTTTCGGGATCGCGCTCCTGCTCGGGATCGCGCTCACGACGACACTGCTGCGGCGATTGCGCCAGCTGCGGGACGCCGCGCGCGAGCTCGAGCGCCACGGCCTCTCGACCCCGATCCGCGTGAAGCCCGGGCACGACGAGATCGGCGACCTCGCGCGCACGCTCACGAGCATGCAGGAGCGCCTGCGCCAGCAGGAGGCCGCGCTGCGCGCGTTCGTCGCCACTGCCTCGCACGAGTTACGCACTCCACTCGCGTCCCTCGACGGGATGCTCGAGCTGATAACCGAAGACCTCGAGGCCGACCACCTCGACCTCGAGGACGCGCGCACGCGGACCGCACGCGCACGCGAACAGTCGCGGCGGCTCTCGAAGCTCGCATCGGACCTGCTCGACCTGAGCCGCCTCGACGCCGAAGTGAGCGTGCGCTCGGAGCCCGTCGAGCTCTCAGAGCTCGCCCGTGCGGTGGCGGCGGAGCTCGAGGTGCGGGCGGGCCAGCGACGGGTGAGAATCGACGTACGCGGCGCGCGCGGGGCGGCGTGGGCGAAGGGTGACCCCGGCGCGGTGGCGCGCATCGTACGCATCCTGCTCGACAACGCGTTCCGCGTCTCGCCCGAGGGCTCGACGATCATCGTCGAAGTCGCCGAGCCGCACGCGAACGGCAGCGGCGCCGCTGCGCGCGCTGAGTTGGTGGTGAGCGACGAAGGTCCCGGGGTCGAGCCGCAGGAGCGCGAGCTCATCTTCGAGCGCTTTCGCCGCGGTGCGAAGGCGGATAGCCAGGGCGGGTTCGGCCTCGGACTCGCGATCGGCCGCGAGCTCGCGAGCCGCATGGGCGGCACCGTCGAGCTGCTTCCGGACGACCCGCACCCCAACGGCGCCGCCGAGCGCGAGCGACAGGGGGCGCGCTTCGTCCTGCGACTCCCCGTTCCGGAGCTGCAGGACGTTCCGCTGAGCTCGGTGCTCGGCGCAAGCGAGACCACCGCCTCCACCGCCGGCTAGAGCGGCAGCGGCACTCGGACGAAGCATCCGCGCGCTCTCGCCGCGCGAATATCGCGCCGCTACTGGATCTGGTTGTAGATCGCGAAGAGCGGCAGGTACATCGAGATCACGATGAACCCGACCATGCCGCCGATGACTACGATCATCGCCGGCTCGAGGATCGAGGTGAGGGCCTTGATCGACGCTTCCACGCGGTCTTCGTAGAACTCCGCGACCTTTTCCAGCATCGTGTCGAGCGCGCCCGTCTCCTCGCCCACGCCGACCATGTGCGTGACCATCGCGGGAAAGATCGATGCCCTTGCGAGCGGCTCGGCGAGCGTGCCGCCGCGCTTGACGGAGGTCATGACGTCGTCCATCGCGTCTTCGACGCAGACGTTCCCGCCGGTCTTGCCGGTGATTTCGATCGCGAGCATTAGCGGTACGCCTGCGGACGTGAGCGAAGCTAGCGTGCGCGACCAGCGCGCGACCGCGACCTCCTGCACGATCGCGCCGATCTTCATCGGCACGCGCAGCTTGATGCGATCCCACTGCCTGTGGCCCATCTCCGTGCGCTTCCAGCGCAGGAAGGCGAAGATCAGCGCTGCCACGATCACCACGATCGCGATGATGCCGGGCACGACTCCGAACCACTTGCGCGTGATCGCGTGCGACATGCCGACCGAGATCTTCGTCGGCGCCGGCAGTTCGCCGTGGAATTCCTTCAAGACCTTTTCGAATACGGGCACGATGAAGGTCACCAACGCGAGCATCACGCCGACCGCGACGGTCGACACCATCGCCGGATAGACCATCGCGGAGCGGATCTGGCGGCGCAGCGATGCGTCCTTCTCGACCTGGTCCGCGACGCGCTGCAGCGAGCTCTCCAGCACGCCGCCGGCCTCGCCCGCGCGCACCATCGCGACGAACAGCTGCCCGAAGACCTTCGGGTGGCGCTCGAGCGCGTCGCCCAGCGACGCACCGGACTCGACGTCCTTGCGCACCGCGACGATCGTTTCCTTGAGGAACTTGCTCTCGGTCTGGTCCTCGAGCACGTAGAGCGAGCGCAGGATGCTGACGCCGGAGGTGATGAGCGTCGCAAGCTGGCGGGCGAACGCCGAGAGGTCGTTCGCTTTCACGCGCTGCATGAAGGAGAGGCTGATCTCCTGCGAGGAGCGCTTGTCGGCGATATCGAGGACGATCAGGCCGCGCGCCTTGAGCTGGCTCGCGAGCGCCTGTTTGGACTCCGCCTCGACCTCGCCGCTCGACTTCACGCCGGCGACGTCCGCGACCTTGAAGACGTACGTGCTCATCGCCGCGCTACGCCGCCGGGCGCAGTTCGCCGCCCTCGAAGAGTCGCCTCAGCTCCTCGGGCGTCGACGACCGTGATTCGGCGGTGTTGCGAGAGACCTTGCCTTCGCGCACGAGCTTCAGGAGTGCGGCGTCCATCGTCTGCATGCCGGACCCGGAGCTCGTCTGCAACACGGAGTAGATCTGATGGGTCTTGCCCTCGCGGATGAGGTTGCGCACCGCGGGCGTGGGTACGAGCACCTCGCACGCCACGACGCGCCCCGACCCGTCGGAGTTCGGCAGGAGCTGCTGCGTCATGATGCCCTGGAGGGCGACTGAGAGCTGCACGCGCACCTGCCCCTGCTGGTGGGGCGGGAAGACGTCGATCACGCGGTCGACGGTCTGCGCGGTGTCCTGCGTGTGGAGCGTTGCGAAGACGAGGTGGCCAGTCTCGGCCGCGGTCAACGCGGTCTGGATCGTCTCGAGGTCGCGCATCTCGCCGACCAGGATCACGTCGGGGTCCTGGCGCAGGGCCGCCTTCAGCGCGTCTCCGAAGCTCTGCGCGTCGGAGCCGAGCTCCCGCTGGTTGACCATGCAGCGCTTGTGCCCGTGCAAGAACTCGATCGGGTCCTCGATCGTCATGATGTGCTCTTCGCGCGTTTCGTTGATTGAGTCGATCATCGCCGCGAGCGACGTCGACTTGCCCGAGCCCGTCGGGCCGGTGACGAGGACGAACCCGCGTGGCTTCTTGGTGAACTCGTGGACGACCTCCGGCAGCCCGAGCTCCTCTATCGAGGAGAGGCCGAACGGAATGAGGCGGAATGCCGCGCCCACCGAGCCGCGCTGGTAGTAGGCGTTGACACGAAAGCGACCGTGGCCCGGCACCGAGTAGGCGAAGTCGATCTGCCAATCCGTCTCGAGGCGTTGGCGCTTGTCGTTGGAAAGGATCGAGTAGATGATCTCGCGCGTGTCGGTGCCGCCGAGGACGGGATATTCGTTGAGCGACATCAGCCGCCCGCGGATGCGCAGGATCGGGTGCGCCCCGACCGTCAGGTGGAGATCCGAAGCGTTGCGCGCCACGACCTCCTTGAGCAGCTGTGCGAAATCGATGTCCATCTCAGCCGCGCATCGGCGCGCGGCGAGCGCGGGTGGTCCACGAACGAGCGCCGCTGGACGAAGATTCGAGTCGCGGCGCCTTTTGGCCCGTGATTAGCCGCCTCCGCCGACGACGCGCATCACCTCGGCCATCGAGGTGCGGCCCTGACGCACCTTTTCGAGGCCGTCGTCGCGCATCCGCCGCATGCCCTCTCGCACCGCGACCTCCTGGATCTCCTCGGCAGAGCGGCGCTGTAGCGCGAGGTCGCTGATCTCGCGCGAGACGTTCATCACCTCATAGAGGGCGATCCGGCCGCGGTACCCGGATCCCGCGCAGCGCGGGCAGCCGACGGGCTCGTAGGCCTCCATGTCGACCTGCGCGTTGTACCCGGCAGCCTTGAGCGCGTCCACTGGGATGATCGCGCGCTTCTTGCAGTGCTGGCAGAGCGTCCGCGCGAGGCGCTGGGCGAGCACGCACTTGACCGCGGAGGCGACGAGAAACGGCTCGGTGCCCATCTCGATCAGGCGGTGGATCGCCGATGGGGCGTCGTTCGTGTGCAGGGTCGAGAGCACGAGGTGGCCCGTGAGCGCCGACTCGACGGCGATCTGCGCCGTCTCTGCGTCGCGGATCTCCCCCACCATGATCACGTCGGGGTCCGCACGCACCATCGTGCGCAGCCCGACTGCGAACGTGAGCCCGACCTTCGGCTGTACCTGGACCTGCGTGAGGCCGTCCATCTGGTACTCGACGGGGTCCTCGACCGTGATGATGTTGCGCTCCGACGAGTTGAGCGCCGTGAGCGCGGCGTAGAGGGTCGTCGTCTTACCCGAGCCGGTCGGCCCCGTCACGAGGACGGCGCCGTGCGACGCATGGAACGCCGCTTCGAAGCGCTCGCGGTCGTCCTCGGCCATGCCGAGATGGTCGAAATCCATCACGACCGAGTCCTTGTCGAGGATGCGCATGGTGATCGACTCACCCTTCGCGCTCGGCAGCGTCACGATACGAAGGTCGATGTGGCGTCCGTCGACGGTGAGGCCGACGCGGCCGTCCTGCGGTAGCCGCTTCTCGGAGATGTCGAGCTCGGCCATGATCTTCACGCGCGAGATCACGCCGCCGGTCATGCGCCGCGGGACCGTCGTTATTTCCCGCATCACGCCGTCGACGCGGAAGCGCACGCGCAGGTCCTTGTCGCTCGGCGAGAGGTGCACGTCGGAGGCTCCCTGTTCGACCGCCTGCGCCACGATCTGGTTGACGAGCTTGACGACCGGCGCGTCCTTGGCGGTCTCCCGGAGGTTGACGATCTCGCCGGTCTCGGAGACGACCTCTTCTTCGAAATCCTCCGCTTCCGGCTCGGCCACCACGTCGCCGAGGCGGTCCATGCGGGAGATGAGGTCCCCGATGTCCTGTGGCGAGGCGACCGCGACGCGCACCTCGCAGCCGGTCATGATCGCGATGTCGTCGACCGCGAGCACGTTCGACGGGTCGGCCATCGCGACGAGCAGCGTCCGCTTGTCGACGTAGGCGACGGGCACGGCCTGGTAGCGCTTGGCCGCCTGCGTGTTCACGAGGCTGACCGCCGCGGGGTCGATCGGGAAGACACTCACGTCGATGTGGTCGAGGCCGTAGCGCTCGGCGAGCGCGCGCGCGAGGCCGTCCAGGCCGAGCGCGCCCGAGTCCACGAGCACACGCTCCGGCGTCGAGCCCTGGGCGCGCGCTTTCTCGATCGCGTCGTCCATCACCTCCTTCGTCGCCAGCTCCATTTCGACGATCACGTCGGTGAGGAAGCGCGAGGAGGACCCGCGCCTGGTGGGCGGCGTCACGCCCGCCCAGACGCGGGCGCTGTCCGGAAACTCGGCGGTGGCGCCTTCGACCCGCTGCACGCGCTCGGGCTCCTTCGCCGTGGTCTCTGGCTCGTCGGAGACGAGGCTTGCGACGGCGTCGATCGCCGCGGCGGCGTCGGCCGTCTTCAGCTCCGCCGCTTCGGGCTCGGTTTCCTCCAGTGCCTCGCTCTCAGCCTCGTCGGCGGCTGCCTCGGGCTCGGGAGCGTCGAGGACGATCTCGACGTCGCTTGCGGGGGCGCGCGGCGCCTCTTCGGCCTCGGCGGTCGGCGTATCGTCGGGAGGCGCGAGCGCCTCATCGGAGTCAACCACGACGCGCGGCGCCGCGCGGCGGCGCGCCGGCGAATCGTCTTCTGCGGGCAGCACGACCTCACCCGGTGCGTCGATCTCGACGACGGGCTCGCGGTCGGGCAAGGCGTTCTTACGAGGCGGCGCGGCGGCGCCGCGGCCCGGCTGCCTGCCGGCGCCTGCACGCTTCGTGCCACGGTCGGGCGGCGCTCTGACCGCGCCGCCTTCCGCAGGCGCACGCACGGTGCGGCCGCCGCCGCGGCGCTGGTCACCCTCGTCGGCGTCGCCGCCCGAGGGTTCGGGTGGCGCTCGTACGACCTCCGGTTCGTCGTCGGGATCCGGAACCGGGCGCAGCCGGGATGCCTTCGGCACGCGCGGGCTCATCGCTGCCCTCGCGCGCGTGGACCGTTACTGCCCGAGTGCCCCCCGACGCATGACGTCGAGCGGCGGCTCGACGTCGGTCCAGAGACGGAAGCTGAGCGCTCCCTGCCGGACGAGAATCTCGACGCCGTCAAGTGTCCGCACGCCGAGACGGCGTGCAGCGTCGAGCAGAGGGGTTCCCCCGTGCGGTACACCAGGTCGACCACATGTGAGTACTCACGAAGCTGATCGAGTCCCAGCGCGAGTTGGTTGAGCGAGTCCGCCTCGCTGGCCAATTGTTCTAGACGCGACGCCCGTGGCTCAGGCCCAATTTTGGCCGTCTGTGCGAGCCCGACAGCCGTGCAGTTGATCAGCACATCCGCGGGTTCGGGCCGCGCGACGGCGCGCCCGCCGAGCTCTTGCACGAGCGCTTGCGCCCGCTGAGCGGTGCGATTCCACACCATCACCTCGCCCGCGCCCGCGCTCCGCATCCCCCACACGGCCGCCCGTGCGCTCCCACCCGCGCCGAGCACGAGCACGCGCAGGCCCTTGAGCGCCCGCTGGCCGTCGCCGGCCTCGCTCAGCGAGTGTTCGAGCGCCGCGACCAATCCCTGCGCGTCGGTGTTGTGAGCCGCGATCGATCCGTCTACAGCGAACGCGAGTGTGTTCGCAGCGCCGATCTCACGCGCCGCGTCGCTCGCAGCATCGGCGAGCGCAAGCGCCGCCTGCTTGTGCGGGATCGTGACGTTGGCGCCGACGAAGCCCGCGCCGGGCAAGGCGCGCACGCTCTCCGCGAACAGCTCGGGTGGCACGGGCAGGAGCTGGTAGCGCCAGCCGTCCATGCCGAGGGCTCCGAACGCCGCCGTGTGCATCGCGGGCGAGCGGCTGTGCGCGACCGGCCAGCCGAGGACGCCGAGCCGCTTCACCGCTTGCGGCAGGTGGGCACGCGGCCGCCGTTCGCGGCGAGCGCCTGCTGGTATTCGGCGGAGTACGCGAGGAACTGCGAGTAGCTGCTCGTGAACACGAGCTCGCCGCAGCCGTCGGCGCCCGCGACGTAGTAGGTGTAGTTCACGTGTGCGGGGTGCGCGGCGGCTTCGATCGAGGCCAGCCCGGGATTCGAGATCGGCGTCGGGGGCAGGCCCTCGTGCAGGCGCGTGTTGTAGGGCGAGGAGTCCTGGAGCTGCGCCTCGGTGAGCGGGCGCGTGTAGTCGTGCAGCGCGTAGCGGATCGTCGCGTCGATCCCCAGCGGCATCCCGAGACGCAGGCGGTTGTAGATGACCGCCGCGATCAACGGCCGATCGCGCGCCACCTTCGGCCTCGCGCTCGATCATCGACGCCACGATCAGAAGCTGGTAGGGCGTCTCATGGAGCGCACGCGCGGCGGCGACGTACTGCGCGCCGAAGCGTTCCTCGAATGCTTCGAGCTGCTTCTCGACGAGCACCCGCGAGGTGTCGCCGGCGTAGATTTCGTAGGTCGCCGGGAAGAGGAAGCCTTCGAGGTTCGCCGCCGAGCGCGGCGCTCCGTACTGCACGGGGTCGAACGCTTCCGAGTGCGCCGAGGCCGCGAGGTAGCTGCCCGTGAGCCCGTGCGCCTTTGCGATCTCAGCGATCTGCGCGCGCGTTTCGCCCTCGGGTATGAGCACCTTGACGACCGCGGGCGGCGGCAGCGGCGGCGGGGCGCTGCTCTTCTGACTACCGAGCACGAGCGCGACCACGACGATCGCGATCGCCAGCACGAGCCCGCCGCCGGCCATCACGCCCGTGTGAAGCGTGCGGCGCGGCTTGGAGCGCTCGGCCGGAGACCTGCGCTGCGGACGGGGCCGTGAGACCCGCGGCGGCTCGTCGGTCGCGCGCATCTAGCCCTCCCGTGCCCGCAGCCAGCTCTCGAGCAGGTGCGCCGCGGCGCGCGAATCCTCGGAGGCCCGCCCCTCGCCGGCTTGCGCGATCCGCGTCGTGAAGCGCTCATCGTAGAGCTCGACCGGCACCTCCTCGCCGAGGACGCGCTGAAGCTTGCGCGCGAAATCCCGCGCCTCGAGCGTCTGCGCCGTGTCGTCACCGCGCAACGACAGCGGCAATCCCACGACGACGCGATCCGCTCCGCGTGCGCTCACGAGCTGCGCGAGCGTGGAGAGGCCGGCGCGGGTTCCAGGCCGCTCGACGAGCTCGAGCGGCGTCGCGATCGTGCCACTCGGATCGCTCACGGCGCAGCCGCACCGCGCGCTGCCGTAGTCGAGCGCGAGCACGCGCATCAACCGGCCAGCGCCGTTTCGATCGCCTTCAGCGCGCCGTCGAGCGCCTCCTGCAGACGCTCGGGGTCGCGTCCTCCGGCCTGCGCGAGGGTATCTCGACCGCCGCCGCCGCCGCCGACGATCGTGGCCGCGGCCTTGACGATCTCACCCGCTTTGACGCCGCGCTCGACGAGCTCCGGCGCAACGCTCGCGACGAGCTGGACGCGGTCGTCCGCCGTCGCCCCGAGGACGATCGCGGCGCGCGGCAAACGTCCCTTGAGGCGATCGGCGACGCCCAGGAGCGCCTTCGCGTCAGCGACCTCCACCGCGCTCACCAGAGCGCGTGCTTCGCCGGCGCCATCGAGCTCGATTGCGCGCTCGGCGAGCGCCGCGAGATCAACGTCCTCGCCCGATGAGCGCTCCTCCGCGCGTGCGGCCTTCTGCAGCCTCCGCCGCTCGTGCTCGGACTTGCGCACCGCGTCGGGTACCTCCTCGGGGCGCACGCGCAACTCGGACGCCGCCTCCTCGAGCGTCCCCTCGCGAGCTCGCAGCAGCTCGACCGCTGCCGGCCCGGTGAGGGCCTCGATCCGTCTCACATTCGCCGCCGAGGAGCTCTCGGAGAGGATGTGAAAAACGCCGATCTCACTCGTCGTGCGTACGTGCGTCCCGCCGCAGAGCTCGCGTGAGTACTCGCCCTCGCCGATCTCCACCATGCGCACGACGTCGCCGTACTTTTCGCCGAACAGCGCCATCGCGCCGAGGCGCTCGGCCTCCTCGCGGGTCGTGATGATCGGGTGCACGGGGTCGTTCGCGGCGATCCACGCGTTGACCTGATCGGCGACGTCGCGCCGCTCGTCGTCCGAGAGCGCGTGCGTGTGCGTGAAGTCGAAGCGGAGCTTGTCGGGGCCGACGTAGGAGCCCGCCTGGCGCACGTGCGGACCCAGCCGCGCGCGCAGCGCCGCGTGCAAGAGGTGCGTGGCGGTGTGGTTGCACTCGGTCGCGTGCCGCGCCGCGTGGTCGACGCGTGCGAGCACGCGCTGATGCGGCGTCAGCTCGCCGCGCTCGAGCACGACTTCGAGCGCCTGGTCTTCGCCGATCCTCAACACGTCGGCGACGCGCGCCTCGCAGTCGCCGTGCTCGCATTCGAGCACGCCGGAGTCCGAGACCTGGCCGCCGCCGACCGCGTAGAAGGGCGAGTCGGCGAGCTTCACGAGCAGCCGCCCGCCGCCGTTCTCCGCAACCGTCGCGACGGCCTCGACGGTGGTCGCCTGGCG
Source organism: uncultured bacterium (assembly GCA_963768005.1). GTDB lineage: Bacteria > Actinomycetota > Thermoleophilia > Solirubrobacterales > Solirubrobacteraceae > Palsa-744. The sequence goes on along the minus strand of CAVYGD010000001.1, from coordinate 1,955,404 downwards.
CTCGGTCTCGTAGCCGGTGAAGCGTGTCGTGGGGCCCGCCTGCGCGACGAGCTCGAGCGCGTGTGCGCGGCCGTCCTCGCCGTCTGCCCCCTCGCCACCCGCCTGCGCCGCGCGCGCCCGCGCGCGCTGCTCGTCCATGAGGCGCTCGAAGCCTGCTTCGTCGACCGTCAGCCCCGCTTCGGCGAGCAGTTCGCGCGTCAGGTCGAAGGGGAAGCCGTGGGTGTCGTGCAGGCGGAAGGCGTCCTCGGCGCGGATGCTCCCGCTGCCGGTCTCGCGCGCTTGGTCGACGTAGAAGCGCAACGTCTCGAGCCCCTGCTCGAGCGTGCGCGAGAAGCTCTCCTCCTCCGAGGAGAGCCACATTTCGATCGCCTCCCGCTGGCGGAGAAGTTCGGGGTAGGCGCCGCCCATCAGCTCGCGTACGCGCTCGGAGTAGCGCAGCAGGAATCCCGGTTCGAGCTCGAGCACGCGACCCTGGTGGATCGCCCGCCGCATCACGCGGCGCAGGACGTAGCCGCGATCTTCGTTGGACGGGACGACCCCGTCGGCGACGAGAAACGTCATCGCGCGCGAGTGGTCGGCGAGGATTCGCAGCGCGCGGTCGCGCTCGATGTTCTCGCCGTAGCGCGCTCCCGAGAGCTCCTGGCCGAGCTCGATGAGCGGCCAGAACTGGTCGGTCTCGAAGACCGAGCGCTTCTGCTGCAGGATTGCCGCGAGCCGGTTGAGCCCAAGCCCGGTATCGATGTTGCGCGTCGGCAGCTCCTCAAGGTGATTGGGCGGCTGCTGGTTGAACTGCATGAAGACGAGGTTCCAGTACTCGAGGAAGCGCTCGTTCTCCTCGCCCGGGAGGTCCTCGGGGAGGCCGTGCTCGAGGCCGCGGTCGAGGTAGAGCTCAGAGGAGGGCCCGCAGGGGCCGGTCGGCCCGGCTTGCCAGAAGTTCTCCGCGCGCGGGCATGGCACGATGCGCTCGCGCGGCACGCCCATCGCAACCCAGTGTTCGATCGCCTCCTCGTCGGGACCGAGGCCGAGCTCCGCGTCGCCTTCGAAGACCGTGACCCAGATGTCCTGCTCGGGGAAGCCGAGCACGTCGCGGGAGAGTTCCCACGCGAACCTGATCGCCTGCTCCTTGAAGTAGTCGCCGATCGAGAAGTTCCCGAGCATCTCGAAGAACGTGAGGTGCCGGTTGGTGTACCCGACGCGGTCGATATCGACGGTGCGGAAGCACTTCTGGCAGTCGGTGAGCCGTTGCGAGGGGGGTTCCTCTTCGCCTAGGAAGTACGGCTTCAACGGGTGCATCCCGGCGAGCGTGAGCAGCGCGGACGGGTCGTGCGAGGAGGGCACGAGCGAAGCCGAGGGAATGCGCAAGTGCTTGCGCTCCTCAAAGAAGCTCAGGAACTGCTCGCGGATCTCGTCGGAGGTCACGACCGCTGATCTTAGGTGTACGCGATGCGCGGGCTCACGCGCGCCACCGTCCCGTACCCGACGACGACATCGCCGCGATAGAGACATGCGATCTGTCCGGGCGCCGTGCGCTCAAGCGGCTGCGCGAGCTCCACGGTCATGCGGACTCGGCGAGCCTGCTCGGGCGCGCGCGCGGACGTGCTTGGCGCCGCGAGCTTGCAGGGTCGGCACGCACCGCGGGCGCGGATCTTGACCGCGTTCACGAAACGTGCGTCATTGCGCAGCCGCACGTCCTCGAGCTCGAAGGCGTTGGTCAAAAGGGACTCGCGCGAGCCGACGGTGACCGTGTTTGCGCGCGGGTCTGTTGCGAGCACGAAGCGCGGTTCGCGGCCGCCGATGCCGAGGCCGCGGCGCTGACCGACGGTGAAGCGATGGATCGAGCCGTGCTCGCCGAGCTTGCGCCCGCGGACGTCGACGATCGCTCCCGCCACCGGCTCGAGCTTCGCGTGGCGCGCGAGAAAGCGCGTGCGGTCGGTGCCCGCGAGAAAGCAGAGATCCTGCGAATCCGGCTGGCCCGCAACCGCGAGCCCCGCGCGGGCGGCGATCAGCCGCACCTCGCTTTTGCTGAGCTCCCCGAGCGGGAAGCGCACACGCGCGAGCGTCTCAGGAGCGAGCGCCGCAAGCGCGTAGCTCTGGTCTTTCGCGGGATCGCGGGAGACCTGCACGAAGGTCTGTTTGGAGCGAGCGTCGTGGTGTAGGCGCGCGTAGTGCCCGGTGGCGAGCACCGGTGCTCCAAGGCGCTCGGCGAGCGCGAGCATCGCGTCGAGCCGCACGCTGCCGTTGCAGCGCAGGCATGCATAGGGCGTGAGCCCGCGCGCGTGCTCGGCGAGCCAGGGCTCGACGACGCCGGCGCGGAACTCGGCACGGAGGTCGATCGAGAAGTGCGGCATGCCGAGGGTGTGCGCGAGCGATCGCGCCGCACGCACCGCTTGGGCCGAGCAGCAACTGCGCTCGCCGTCGCTCTCCGCGTCCGACCACAGCTCGAGCGTCACGGCGATCACCTCCTCGCCCTCTCGCGCGAGCAGCAGCGCGGCGACCGCGCTGTCGACGCCGCCGCTCATCGCGACGAGCGTGCGTTTTCGGGAGGGCTCGAGCCGCGCGCGCTCGCGGGCCGCCGCTCCGAGCGCACGATGGAGGGCATCCGCGGCGAGCTCCGAGGCGTGGCGCTTGGCAACGGTGAGACCTCCGAGCTCACCCGCGATCTCCTCCGCGCCGATGCGCGCCGCCGCGAGCAGCGGCGAGCCACGAACCAGGGTCACAGCCGCGCTCCCTGCGGCCAGCGCCGCGCCGCACCCGGAGGCGTCGAAACCCGTATCGAGCACCCTCCCCTGCGGATCGTCGCGATCGACGCTCAGCGATATGCGGACGAGATCGCCGCAGGTGGCGCCGCCCGCGGCCCCCGTGAACGCGTCGACGGGCGTGTGGCGACGGCCGCGCGGTCGATCCAGGTGATCGGCGAATGCTTCCCGCGGCGGCACTCGCTGAGTGTATGCGCAGGGCTCACGCGCCCGCGCGGGATCGCCGCGAAACGTCGGGCGCTAGGCGCTCGGGCAGATCGCGGCGACGACTTCGTAGCCGCCACCGGAGACGTGCGAGAGCTGCTTGAGGTCCGCGATCGCCGCCGAGGTGTTGCGCGCGCGGACGTCCGTGAGCAGACGCGTGAAGATGCCGCGCAGCTGCGTGAAGAGATGTTCTGCGGCGCGGACGTCCTTTTGGAAGAGCACAGCATCTGTTCCCGCCGGCGTCGGCAGCTTGCGGATCGTGGCGATCAGCTGTGCTTCTTCGGCGAACACTCTTTGGACGGTGTGTTCGACGGTCTGCGGCGACGAGGTCGAGCTGAACGCGCTCGCGAGCGAGCGGAACCTTGATTCGACCGGCGCGCAGACCCGCGCCACCGACTGGCGGTAGGAGGTGAGCGCGTCTTCGGAGACGGACGCAAACGGATTCGCGGCTTCTGCGATCGCTTGGTCGATCGAGCGCACGTCGTTGAACCCGGTGAGCGTTGAGGTCGCGCCGCCCGGCTTGATGATGAGGATCGTCGGGGTTTCGTTGATCAGCACCTTTTGCGTATAGGGGCCGAATTCAGCGACCTGCTTGGCTTCGGCGTAGTGGACGGCGAGGGTGCCGCTCGATACCTGTCCGACGATCTTGAGCTGTCCGCGCACGAACTGGTCGAGGCTCGCCTTGGGATCCCAGAAGAGCGCCATCACGACCTTGTTTTCGTGCAGCTGCGATTCGATTTCCTTGACGATGGTGGTGTGCGAGCTCGCACCGGGCGCGGGCGGCGTCTTCGTCTTCGCCGCCGTCCCTGCGCGGGTCGCCGCATGTGCCGCGCTCGCGTGCGTCGCGGTCGCGGTCGCGGCGTGACGGGTGGTGCCCGCCGCGCGGTGCGTGGCGGTCACGCTCGGCGCTGTGTGCGCCGCGCCCTTCGCCGTTTCGCTCGCCGGGTGATGGACGCTCGCGGGGGGTAGCGCGGCGCGATGCGCGCTATGGACGCTTGTTGGAGGCGGAGGGGTCGTTTGGGTGCTTTCCGACGAGCTCGAGCTCACCATGTTGTGCAGCACCGCGAACCACAGGACCGCCACGATTAGCACTGCTAGCAGGGCAAACTGATACGGGCGAGGGATCCGCGAGAGGGACAAGCTCGACATCGCCAACTTTCTTCGGCAAAAGTCGTACCTGAGTTAAGGGCTGTAGCCGGCGGTGGACGCTCAGCGCCCAGCCTGGCGAACGCCGAGTTCGCGCAGCTGCGCGGGGTCCACGGGAGCCGGCGCGCCGGTGAGCGGATCCAGCCCGGACGCGGTCTTCGGGAACGCGATCACGTCCCGGATCGATTCGCGGCCGGCACACAGCGCGACGATCCGATCGACACCGAGCGCGATCCCGCCGTGCGGCGGCGCGCCGTAGCGGAGCGCTTCGAGCAGGAAGCCAAAGCGCGCCTGCGCCTCTGCCGGGTCGATGCCGAGCGCGGCGAAGACCTCGCGCTGCACGCCCTCCTCGTGATTGCGGATCGAGCCGCTGCCGAGCTCGACCCCGTCGAGCACGAGGTCGTAGGCACGCGAGCGCACGAGCGCGGGATCCTCGAACGAGAGCGCGACGTCGCGATCGGCCATCGCGGGTGCGGTGAACGGATGGTGTGTGCTCTCCCAGCGACCCCCCTCGGCGCTCCACTCGAACATCGGAAAGTCGACCACCCAGAGCACATCGTGGGCGCCGGGGGGAACGAGATCGAAGCGACGCCCGAGCTCAAGCCGCAGCGCGCCGAGCGCCGCAGCCGACGCCTGCGGCGCGTCGGCGACGAAGAGCAGGAGGTCTCCTGGACCGGCCGCGAGCTCACCGTTTACGGCGGCGATTTGGGCGGGCGAGAAGAACTTCGCGAGGTTGCCGCGCCACGAGGACCCCTCGCCGTCGACGTAGATCGGCGCGGCGGCGGTCGCACCGTGTTGGCGGACGATGTCGTTGAGCGCGTCGAGCTCTGCGCGGGAGAGCTCGCGCGGGCCGGCGTTGAACGCGCGCACGACACCGCCGCCGTCGAGCACCGACTGGAAGACCTTGAACTCCGAGCCGCTGACGAGCTCGGAGACGTCGTCGATCTCGAGCCCGAAGCGCCGGTCGGGCTTGTCGCTTCCGAAACGCAGCATCGCCTCGGCGTGCGAGAGCCGCTCCCACGGGGGCGCGGGCAGCGAGATCCCGCCGTGCTCGAATACGGGCGCCATGACGTCCTCGGTAACGGCGAGCACGTCGTCCTCGGCGACGAAGGACATCTCGAGGTCCAGCTGCGTGAACTCGGGCTGACGATCGGCGCGCAGGTCCTCGTCGCGAAAGCAGCGGGCGATTTGGAAGTAGCGTTCGTAGCCACCGATCATGAGCAGCTGCTTGAAGAGCTGCGGCGATTGCGGGAGCGCGTACCAGGAGCCGCGCGAAAGCCGGCTTGGGACGAGGAAATCACGCGCTCCCTCGGGCGTCGATCGCGTCAGGATCGGCGTTTCGATCTCGAGGAAGTCGCGCTCGTCGAGCACCCGGCGCATTAGCGCGACGAGCTCGTGGCGAAGCGTGATCGCGCGCACCATTTGGTTGCGGCGAAGATCGAGCGGGCGATAGCGGAGCCTGATGAGCTCGTCGACGGGCGTGTCCTCCTCGATCGAGAACGGGGGTGTCTCGGCCTCGGCGAGCACTTGCAGCGCGCCGACGTCGAGCTCGACCTCGCCGGTCGCGAGCGCGGGGTTCACGTTCTCGGGGGTGCGCCGCACGACGACTCCGCGGGCGCTCAGCACGTACTCGGGACGGAGCGTGTGCGCGAGCGCATGCGCGTCGGCGTGCTCGGGGTGAAAGACGAGCTGGAGGATCCCGGAGCGATCGCGGAGGTCGATGAAGACGACGCCGCCGTGGTCGCGGCGGCGGTGAACCCAGCCGGAGACATGCAGCGAGCGGCCCTCGTGCTGTGCTCCGACCTGGGCGCACCAGGTGTCGCGATAGGCGTTCGATCGCGGAGGCTTCACGCGAGCTCCCGGATCCGGCGCAGCACGGCATGCACGACGGCGGCGGTCTCGAACGTCTCCTGCTCGCCGCTTCCCATGTCCTTGAGCGCCGTTTGCGCCCCGTCGACGATCGCGACGTAGCGAGCGCCGGCGCGGTCGGCCTGGGCGAGCTGCCTGCGCAGCGGACGCCCGGCGAGCTCCATTTGCGCCGCAAGCCCCGCCGAGCGCGCCTCGCGCAGCACCTCGAATGCGGGCAGCCGCTGCGCGCTGTCGCCGAGCGCGACGAAGAGCTCGAGCGCGGCAGGCGCCGAGGAGTGCGCCTCCTCGCCGGCTGCGAGCAGCACGCGCTCCACACCCGCGGCCCACCCGATGCCGGGCGTAGGCGGACCCCCGAGCATCTCGACGAGCCCGTCGTAGCGGCCGCCTCCGCCGACGCCGCTTTGGGCGCCGAGCGCGTCGGAGCTGAGCTCGAAGACCGTACGCGTGTAGTAGTCGAGCCCACGCACGAGCGTTGGGTCGATCTCGTAGCCGACCTCGGCGGCGTCGAGCAGCTCGCGGACCGCCGCGAAGTGCTCGGCGTCGTCCGGGCTGAGGTGATCGAGGAGGAGCGGCGCGTGCGCCATCACGCGCTGCGTCCCCTCGTGCTTGGAGTCGAATGCGCGCAGCGGATTGGCGTCGATGCGCTCGCGCACCTCGGGCGCGAGGTTCTCGGCGTTGGCGTGCAGATAGGCGGCGAGACGCTCGCGGTACTCGACCCTGCTTTGCGGGTCGCCGAGGCTCGAGAGGCGTAGGCGCAGCCCGCGCACGCCGAGCTCGTGCAGGAGCGAGGAGATGAGCAGGATCGACTCGGCGTCGAGCGCGGGCTCCTCGGACCCGAGCGCCTCGGCACCGACCTGCCAGAACTGCCGATAGCGGCCCGACTGCGCACGCTCGTAGCGAAAGAAGCTCGAGAGGTACCAGAGCTTGACGGGCGCGGCGCGCTTGTGCATGCCGTGCTCGAGGTAGGCGCGCACGACCGGCGCGGTGCCCTCGGGACGCAGCGTGAGCGAGCGCCCCGAGCCGTCCTCGAAGGTGTACATCTCCTTTTGCACGATGTCGGTCGACTCGCCGACGCCGCGGGCGAACAGCTCCGTCGCCTCGAACGCGGGCGTCTCGATGCGCTCGTAGCCGGCGGGCTCGAGGATCGCGCGCGCGCGCGACTCGATTAGCAACCGCGCGCTGGCCTGCTCGGGCAGGACGTCGTAGGTGCCCCGGGGAGCTTTGATCGCGGGAGCACTCAACTTGCGTGTGCGCCGCCGGCTTGCGGGCGAGCGCCGGCCGGCTGCGCGTGCTCGCGGAGCTCCTGCAGGAACGGGTTCGTCTCGCGCTCGCGGCCGAGCGTGCTCGCGCCCATGTGGCCGGGGTAGAACGTCATCGTCGCGGGAAACCGTTCGAGGAGCGTCGCGATCGAATGCTCGAGGACGCTCCAGTCGCCGCCGGGCAGGTCGACCCTCCCGACTGAGCCCTGGAAGAGCACGTCGCCGGAGAAGAGCGCCACCTCGCCGCCACTCGCGGGCGAGATCGCATAGGTCAGATGGCCGGGGCTGTGGCCGGGCGTCGCGAGCACCTCGACGCGAAGGCCTGCGAGCGTGAGCTGCTCCCCGCCGGCGAGCGTGTGCTCGGGCTCATATCCCTCAAAGGAGCCGAAGCCGGGTGGCGTATAGCTCGTGATGTCGGCGAGCATGACGCGTTCGCCCGCGGGGCAGTAGACAGGCGCTTTCGTCGCCTCGGCGAGCGGAGCGACGGCGCCGATGTGATCGAAGTGACAGTGCGTGATGAGGATCGCGTCGGCCTCCACGTCGAGCGTTTGCTGCGCGCTCAGGAGGCGCTCGGCTTCTTCGCCGGGGTCGATGATTAAGCCGCGCTTCGCTTGCGCGTCCGCGCGGACGATGTAAGCGTTCGTCTGGATCGGCCCCAATGCGAAGGTGCGGACGTCGAGGCCGCTCACGAGCCCACCCGGCCGCGTGATGGCCCTTGCGCCTGTTTGCGCTGACGGCGCTTGAAGAGGGCGAGGTCGGTGTAGTAGCTCACGGGCACGTAGAACACGATCACGATCGGGAAGAAGACGAACGCTTGCGTGCGGTTCTTTGGGTGCAGAAGGAAGAGGCTCGCGGCGAGCACGAGCACCGCGGCTATGAGCGCGCGCACGAAGGCCCCGCGCCAGGTTGGCGGGCGGTTGAGCCGCTCGAGCCGCCGCTCGGTGGCGGTGGTCGCGTCCTTCCCCGTCGCGCCCTTCTCCGCGGCCGTGGGCTTGCGACCGGTGCGCCCGCGCGCGACGACGGCGCCGGCGGCGTTTCCCCTGTGCTTGGTCTGGCGCTTGCGCTTCGTTTGGGCCACGTAAGAAGCCTATTGCGTCACGTGTCCCCGCCGAGGACATGCTCGATCACATCTCGCGCGGGATCGAACCCGGCCATCGGCACATCCTCGGGAAATCCCTCGAGCGCCACCTGCGGAGCGAGCCCGACGAGCTCGGCGGCCGCAACATACGCATGCGAGCGCACCCTCGCTAGAACCTCGGCGAGCGGCACCTCGCTGGGGCGCTCGATGTTCATCGAGACTTGGGCGATCGGACCCTTGCGCCCGCGCGAATGCAGCTCGACACCGATCGCGCGCACCCCGGGGAGCCCTTCGGCGCCACCCTCGCGCACCAGCGCCGCGATCGTGCGCGCGTCTTCGAGCGTCGCCGGCGGAGCGAGCTCGACGTTGAATGCGACGAGCGGCTCGCGCGCCGCGACGAGGGTCGCCCCCGCACGCGGGTGCGGCGAGGAGGGGCCGAAGTCGGGCTCGAGCTCGTGTGCGGCAAGCCGGCGTGCGAGCCCTGAGATGCCACCGTTTCGCAGGTCGGCGCGCGTGCGCCCACCCGCGAGCGCGCCGTAGAGGAAGACGGGGACTTTGAGCTCCGCGGCGATGCGGTCGGCGACAACGAGCGCTTCGGCGCAGGCCGCGCCGCGCGCGCTCTCCGCCAGGTAGACGACCGGCACGACGTCGAGCGCACCCACGTGCGGATGCGCGCCGCGGCCGTCGGAGATGTCGATGCGCTCGACCGCCACGCGTGCGCCGGCGAGCACCGCGTCGGCGAGCCTTTGCGGCTCGCTCGCGAGCGTGAAGACCGACCGCTCGTGATCGGCGTCGGAGTGCACGTCGAGCAGCTGCGCGCGATCATCGGCGCCGAACGCCTCGGCGACCTCCGCGATCGTGTCCGACTTGCGGCCCTCGGAGACGTTTGGAACGGCGAGGAGAGTGGGTAGCGGCCCGTCGGGGCTAAATTGCACCTTGTTCACGCCCCTTCAGCGATTCTGCGCGTACCACTCCGCGAGTTCGGCGTCGGCCTTCGCTTCCTGCTCCCGGCCGGCGACCTTCGCGGCCTCTGACACTTCCTCGGCCTGCTGTTCCCGGACCGCGCGCGTGTTGTTCGTGGCCTCGATCATGGTCTGGACCGCGGTCAGCATCGGCCCGAGATTTTTCCTGCCGGTCGGAGTGGGTAGTAGCAGCAGGCTCGCCCCGTCCGCCTGAAAGGAGTGGACGAAACCCTTAACCGGCTTGCTTTCGGCGAGCGCCCCGAACAGGAGGGGATCCGGCTCGTTCGTGAGCGGCAAGCGAATCGGATCGCCGACGATGTTCTTAGTCCGCTCGGGCGGGCCTGCAATCTCGATGTTCATGTAAAAGCGCGCTCCTCGATCGTTTGCGCCGAGGATAGCCCCGGCGTGATCGCAAGCGGCGCGGCCGACGTCTCCCTCGAGGAGGTGGATCTTCTGCTCGTCTAGGACCCTCTCGTGTTCCCCGCGCCGGATTATGGGCCGCGCAGCGATTCCGGCACGAGCGGCGCTAAGGTGCCGGGATGGGACCTACCGTGAGCGGCATGTTTGCGCGGCGGCAATTCCCGCATATAGCCTGCAGACACGCATATTCGCCGGAGTAGCTCAGTCGGTTAGAGCAGCGGAATCATAATCCGCGTGTCGGGGGTTCGAGTCCCTCCTCCGGCATCGCCAGGACGCGTCGCGAAACTGTGCTGACTCGCCGCGAGCATCCGGCCGGTCGTCGAGAACACGAGGGCGATCGTCGCGGCGACCGTTCGCATAGGTGATGTGGCGTCGCATCCCATTGCTCCTTTCGCGGACCGAGCGTAAGCCGCCTCGGCACCTGGAGCATGGCTGTGTGACAATCGCGGTCATGCCACCCTCAGATCACGAACTGGCGCGGGCCCTGGTTCACGACGCCAACCGCAACCTCTCCACCGACAGCCCCGATCAGATTGACCGCGAGTCCCACCTCAACCACGCCAAGGAAGAGCTGGGACTTGCCGAGAAGCTGCTGGCAGGGGAGGCGAACGACGAGGACCGGGCGTTGGTTGCCGACCTGGTCCACCCCCAGGTCAGCGCCCTGCTCCTGCCAGAGTCCTAGCCGTCCCGGCGTCCGCCGCGGGGCACGTCCACGGTGACGGCGCGGCGCACATATTAAAGCGCCCCGGTCGCCCGGGGCGCACGACAAGGGGGTCTAATCCAATGTCGTGTTCAGCATCGTAGCCACTGGTGCGCTTCCTCGGCTATGTGCGGCTCGCAAGAAACGCGCCTCGGTGGCCGTTGATCTCCCGTATCGCCCTCGCACAGTCGCGTTGACGTCCGCCGCGAGCGCGGCGTAGGTGGCTGATAGACGGAACGCGTACGTCTGAGAGGTGGCTACGCGTGCGGGGCTTCCCGCGCTGCCCAGACGACGCCATTGTTGGTCGCGACCTCGACCTCCTCCAGCCGCCTGTAGCCCGCGTCGCGCAGCAAGCGCAGCGCAGCGGCACGCGCGTCCGAGTCCGGGCAGCCGCGGGCATGCCACTCGAGCACGATCACGGCGGCCGGCACATCGCGAAATCGCGGATCCGTGAGGACCGGCCACTCCCCACCCTCGATGTCGATCTTCAGCAGCGTTACGTCAAGGTCTTCGCCGAAGATATCGACCGCGGGCACGATGATCGTGTCCTCGTCTGTGCCGCGCTCCGGCGGCGCAAAGTGCGAGTCCGCGCGCAGTCCGGCGACGAACGTCATCTGCCCGTCGCGGTTGGCTGCCGCGGCTTCGAGCGCCGACCAGCGGTCCGTGAGTGCGTTGGCGGCGATCACGCGCCGCAGCACGCGCATGTTCGAGGGGTCCGGCTCGAGGCTCTCGATGTGCGCGTCGTGCCAGCGTGCCTGCGCGTAGATGCCGAACAGACCGATGTTCGCCCCGAGGTCCAATACTCGCGGCTCGGGGGTTGAGTCGAGCAACGCTGCGAACGCCGCCGGCGGCTCGTACGCGTTACGGCCACCCGTGCGGCCGAAGATCTCGTTGAGGATGTGCACGTCGCCGGTTGGGGGCTCATTCCGGCGCGAGGTCGCGACGATGTTTTCGTGGCGGATCGAAACGCGAAGGTCGCAGTCGCGCAGCCGGTAGTCGCCGGTGCGCGGAGGTCCGAGCTGACGCGCGATGAAGCGCAGCGGCTCCCGGACGAGCAGCGCGCCTCGCATCGTCTGGACGACTTGTTGCCCCGGCCGTGACTTCACGAGACGGCGCAGGAGGGCAGAACGGCTCAAGGCCCGCCTAAGCGCGTCTTCCACAGTGACTACCCCCGTCTTCGAGATTTGTGTTCGGCAGTCCGTCGCCGGGGGCGAAGATTACCTCCGGGCGCTCGTGCGACCAAGCGAAAACCGCTCAGATAGCCTGGCGACCGCCGCCGATGCTCACGCTAACCCTGCAAGGTCCGATCGGGCGCCACGCCGAGCTTGACCGCAACGGCACTCCCCTTTGTGAGCCTGCGCCCCGGTGGAACGCTCTGGCTTCTGACTACTAGGGGTGGGCTGGGTCGTGTGTGCTTGGAGGGCCTGCTGACCTTGCCGAGCTTGCAGTTCGCCTTGCGCAGTGCCTTGCGCGCTGCGCGGAGGGTGTCGCCCTTGAGCATGGGAACGACACAGTGCGCCAAGCGCGATTGTGCGATTGCACGTTCTTGTTCTGCTCGTTCGCGGGCTTCACGCGCTTCGCGTTCCTTGGCTTCGTGCTCGCGCGCTTCTTGTGCCTTGCCTTCGCGTTCGGCGGCTTCCTTGGCGGCGCGTTGTGGGCTGACCGTTCCAAGCCTTCCTGCACTCCCGGAGGGAAGCCTTCGGTGATCGCCTGCGCCGACGCTACCGCCCATGTCGCGCCGCCTCCCAGACCACCCAGGACAACGAGTCCGCATACCAGCAGTCGCCTCGCTTTCACGCGCGCACGGCACCACCGCCGCGCCGGAGGCTAGCGCCCCTGCCACGCACAGGCGAGTACTGTGAGCATCGATGAGAGCAGTAGGGGGCATCTGCTTCGTCGTAATGGACCCAGGCGCAACGGTGAGGGTGCCGTGAGCGTCGCGGGGTGTCTGGCTCGCGGTGGCTGGCAAGGCTGTCACGAGCACGCATCCGGCTACGAAACGGTAATCGTCGCGCTCCTGATCGCGGCGCTTTTCGGTGCATGCGTCTTGATCTCGATTGCTCTCAACCGTGAGCATCGCCGCCCGAAGCCGGTCGCAGACCAGTGGCGGGCACAGGCAGTGATGGGCGAGCTTTGTCCGCATGGTTGGCAGGCCCACATCACGCTGTATGGACCGGGTGCGCCGGTGCCCGCGGATGCGCCGCCTGCGCGGGTGCCACTCGTGGAACTCGAATGGAAGCAGTTCGATGAGGAGTCCGGGCGAGTCGCGGTGGCACGTCGCGTTTGGGCGCCGACGATCGGCGAGGCGCTGCAAGCGATGGTCGACGACCGCCGCACAGACGTCACGTTCGAGCAGATCGAGCAGGCGGTTGCCGAAACGGACGATCTGCAGTGGAACGACTGAGCTTAGGAACGCGGTACGCGCAGCGACGGAAGATTGATCGAAACCGTTTGCAACGCCGGGGGGCAGGCCTTCGACGCGCATGCGCTGGCCGATGTGCGAGCCTGTCGGCATGGCACGAAGCGTTCGGTCGGCGAGCCGGACCGACGGCGGAGTCGATCCCCTGGTCCTCAGTGGACTCGTCGAGCTTGCAACCGGCGCGTTGACGGGCTGGTTGTACACGCTCGTCATAGCCGATCGGGAGAAGGCCCGCGCCCTCGGAATCAAGTCAGGGGCACGTGTTCGCCAGTGGCATCTCGACCTCATCGCGCTTGGCGGCCTGACGGCGATGGCGGGCACGGCGGTCCCGGATCTTCCTCGCTGGGTCAAGTGGCCGCTCGGCATCGGCGCATGGACCAACGCGATGTCCTTTCTTCCGCTGGCATTCGACCCCGAGATCGAGCAGCGCGAGCTGTATCGCGCGGCGGTCGGAGCGTCCTTCGTGACAACAAGCGTTGGCTTCACCGGACTAGCGTTCACCGCCGCCCGTCGTCGCCAGAAGTAGCGGCTGAGCCATCACCTTCGCGCTCTCCGCAGGACGGGGCAGCCGTCGTGAGGCGCCGTGCAATCGATCGGGAACCGGAGCCGCTGCTCGCGCGACTAATCGCTCAGAGCTCCCCGCGAGATCGACCACGAAAGGGCCCGCACCATGAGCGTCAGCAGCCCCAGTGCCTACACACCGTCCGTCCCTCGGAGTGACCAGGCATCGGTCGTCGCGCGCGCCCGCGTGTACTTCGCCTCGGACCCGCGGCGTGCGATCCAAAGCGCCTTGGGCCTCGTGTGGCTGCTCGACGGGGGGCTGCAGTTCCAGTCCTTCATGTACTCGAAGGGCTTCATCGAAATGCTCACGAAGAACGCCGAAGGTCAGCCGGGGTGGCTGCACGACTCGATCATCTGGGGCGCCGCATCAGGCGAACCACAACCTCAGCGTCTACAACACGCTGTTCGCGCTCGTGCAGGTTGCGATCGGCCTCGGGCTGCTCTACCGCCGGACGACGAAGCCCGCGCTTGCAGTGTCGTTCGCATGGGCGTTCATCGTCTGGTGGTTCGGCGAGGCCTTCGGGATGCTCTTCATGAACATGGCGAACCCGCTCACTGGTGCGCCGGGGGCGGTCCTTCTCTACGCGCTGATAGGCCTGATGGTGTGGCCGAACGGGCGCCCGGCCGGCCTGTTGGGCATTCGAGGATCGAAGATCATGTGGAGCGCCCTATGGTTCGTGCTTGCCTGGGTCTGGCTGATGGAGCCCTCCAGCAGCAAGAACGCGACGAGCGGCGCGATCGAAGCTGCGCCCTCGGGGATGAGCTGGCTGAGCGAAGTGCAAAGGTGGGCCGCCGAAGGCGCAAAGGGCAATGGCCTCGTGATAGCGCTCGTCCTTGCCGCGCTCTCGGTTGCGATCGGCCTCTCGGTGGCGCTCAACTGGCGCCCGCGGCAGTTCATCATCGCCGCGATCGTGCTGAACCTGCTCTATTGGGTAGTGGGCCAGGGATTCGGGGGGATCATCCAGGGTGGCGCGACCGACCCGAATGCTGGCTTCCTCTTCGCGCTGCTCGGCTTGGGCCATGCTCGCGCTCGTCGTCCCCTACGTGGGTGGCGGCGAGAAGCCAGCCGGTGCCGACCCGCCGCACGCGCGAGTGACGAGGGAACGCGCCGCGGAGCCAAGCGTGGCGGCGGGGGTCTAGGGCGATGGACACGCCGCCCGCACGCACAGCGGCCCGCGCCGCACTCGCGCTCGCCGCGACTCGCGCTGCTCAGCGGCTGTGCAGCGGCGAACAAAGAAGCCGCGACGACCAGCTCCGCCAGCAGCACGAGCGCGATGAACGATGCGAACGGCTCCGGGAGCATGGCGGGAATGAACATGGGCGCCAACGCCTCGGCCGGGAGCACCGGCAGCGTCAATGTGGCCACGGCCGGAGGCACGATCAAGCCGGTGCCCACCCAAGTGCTGGGCTCGACGACGTGGCAGGGTATGAAAATCACGGCGCAGGCGATGACCGTCGTGCCCTTCGAGGTCTACAACGGCACGAGCGCCCAAGTTGTAAAACCGCCGCCAAAGGCGAGCTTTCACCTGATGGTGATGCTCAACGACGCCTACACCGACGTTCCGATCCCTTACGCGACCGTGTGGGCAACGATCAGCAAGGCAGGCAACGTGGTCTCCGACGAGCGCCAGTGGCCGATGATCGCCCGCTACATGGGCCCGCACTACGGCAACGACGTGACGTTGCCCGGCGCCGGCACCTACCAGCTCAGCCTGCTCATCAGCCCGCCCGTCTCCGCGCGGCACATGGAATACGCCGACGTCTGGACCGAACCGCACCGCGTCAACTTCACCTTCCCCTGGAAGCCCGTCCCGTAGCTCAAGGTCCGGTGCGAAGCGCATGGCCACGCTGACGCGCAGGCGTTTCCTGTTCAGCGCCGCTGCGCTGGCCGCGGGTGGCGCCGCAGTCGGATTCGGGTTGGACCAGGCGCTCAGCAGATCGAAGCCCGTGCCCTATGTGGCGCTCGGCGGCCAACCCTCAGGACTGCCCGCGCGCCAGCACGCGTGGACGGCGACGCTGGCCACGGACTCCGACGGAAACCCAATCTCGCCGCGCTTCGACCGCCTGCTCTTCTTCGATGTGGAGGGCGAACCCACCCCCTCCTACGCGCGTCTGCTGGAGGCCGCGCTGCGCACGCTCGAGCGCACCTACCAGTGGGGGCCTTCCGGCCTGCTCTTCACGGCCGCGTGGGGCCCTGGCTACTTCGAGCGCTTCATCGGCGCGTCCCCGCCGGTCCCGCCTGCCAAGGGTCTGTCGGACTTCGAGCTACCGGAAATCGACGACTACGACCTCTGCCTGCACATCGCGTGCGACGACGAACAGCGGCTCGCTGCGGTCGAGTCGGCGCTCGTACGCGGCGCGCCACTCCCCGGCGCCGACGGTCCGCTCGACGTCTCGCCTGCGCTCCGCTGGCGCGAGACGCGCACCGGTTTCGTGGGCACGGGCCTGCCTGCGTCGCACCAGCAGGTCGGCGGGATACCGGCGGGCAACCCCGTTCCGAGGAGCTCTCCCCTCTTCATGGGCTTCAAGTCGGGCCTGCGCAAGAACCAGGCGAGCGAGGACTACGTCACGATTCCCGACGGCCCGTTCGCGAACGGGACGACGATGCAGGTCAGCTACATGCGCCTACGGCTCGAAAGCTGGTACGACCAGCTCTCCGAGCGCGAGCGCGTGGCGCTCATGTACGCGCCCCAGGTGACCCCGCAGGAGGTCGCACGCTTTACTACCGACGCGGCCGGAGATCCGGCGCTCTATGGACAGGCGATCGCGCGCTACGGCATGATCGGGCACGCGCAGACCTCGGCGCGCGCGCGGCGCAACGGCAAGCCGCTGATCATCCGTCGCGACTTCAACACGGTCGACGGCGGCCAGGCCGGGCTTCACTTCGTGTCGATCCAGCGCACGATCGAGGACTTCGTCAAGACCCGCGAACGCGATGAACGCCGCCTCGGCGCAGCTCCGCAACCCCGCGATCACCGACACCGTGAACAACGGCATCAACTCGTTCATGTTCGTTCTCAGGCGCGCCAACTACATCGTGCCCGCGCGCGCGGACCGCTCGTTCCCGCAACTTCCGGGCCGCGAGCAGGCGTTCAGCTGACCAACGGCGCCCGGAGGCGCCGGCGCCGGCTAGAGGTTCCAACCGCCTGCTCGACCTGCTTCGCGCTGTAGGGCCATGAGAGGAGCGCGCGCTCGTAGCCGTTGCGGTCGATCACGTAGGCCATCTCTGAGTGCGTGAGGTAATGGACGGTCGTTCCTGCGATGTGCCTTGTCGTCACGTCGACTTCCGCGTAGTAGCGCTTCCACACCGATGCGAGCTGCTTCGGAGTGCCGACCGCCCAGCGCCACTGCGATGTCAGGTGCCACTTGCTGAAGTCCTGGAGGAGGTTCGCCCTCGCGTTGCCATAGATGTTGACGCTCACGGCGATGACCTCCGGCTGTTGCGACGCGGGAAGCTGGCGCTCGGCCCTGCTCAGCACGCTGGGCCGCGAGCGGGCACAGTTCGCGGCACAGCGGGTCGATGAACGTGACGATCACCGGGCGCCCACGGTAGGCGCCGATCGACACCGGCTGGCCGTGCTGGTCGGTGAGCGAGAAGTCGGGCGCCGCGCGGGTGTCGTCGGGCCAGGTGACCGGCGGAGTTTCCGCGGGGGCTGACGCCGGCCCGGAGGTGCTTGCCGTGGTCGTGCTCCGGGCGCCGCTGAACGCGAGTATCGGCACGCCGACGACGACGCCGCAGAGCAGCGCGACCCCCGGCACGGCGACACGGAGCCATACGGGCAGCGTGGGCGCCGCCCCGGTGGGCCCAGCTCCCCCAGCCGCAGAGGTTGACTCGGCCGTGGCCGGCGCAAGCTCGCCGGTCGCTCTTGTCCGCGCGGCCCGCCGGCGTCGGAGCACGACGGCGAAGCCCAGTGCCACGGCCAGTGCGAGGAGCGCAGCAATGAAGGCCGCCGGCGCTCCCGCGCCCGAACCGTTGGCCGGCGCGCGGGCGGCACTTGTGGAGGAAGCCGCCGAGTGCAGCCTGATGCCAGCCGCGCTCGCGAGCTGATGCACGGCCGTCTGCGTTGCGTCGAGCAGACCCGCGCTGCCCGAGTTGATCGCGAGCTTCGACAGCAGTGCGTACGAAGACGCCGCAGAGTGCCCCGGCCAGTTGAAACCGAAGCCGTTCGGGCATCACCACGAGCAGCGGCCCCTTGAAGACCAGTGACAGCTCGATGCCGAGAAACCGAGCGTACGTGGGTGGCTGGTGCCACAACTGCGTGACGTAGCCGAGGTCATAGGCTTCGGGAATTACCGCCACGCGGAGCGGGAAACCGGCCTTCGCCGAGCCCTCCAAAAGCGTGCGCAGGCTCGACTGCTGCTGAGCGGAGAAACCGGCGTCGACAGGAACGAACGCCGTTTGCGAAAGCAGGACGTCGCTCGCCGGATCTCCGTCGGCGCGTGCGATCGTGGGCGACAGCAGACACGCTGCCGCGAGAGCTGCCGCGCCGACGGCGAGCCAGCCGCGCTTCATAGCTAGGCCATCGCCTTCGCGCTACGGCGCGCGCTCCGCGGTAGCCGCCGCGGCTCGCCCGTCATCCGGCGCCGGCGACGCGCCTCGCCGGCGGCCCGATCTCAGCGGAGTTTCCGATGCCACGTGCGGGCTCAACGCCCCAGGTCTCAGGGCTGGGCGCGAGATCGAAAACCTCCGCCTCGGGGGTCCTCGGCCTCAGAACCCCGACGGCACGCCGGACGGGCGCGGACAACGGCAGCGCAGGCTCGTCGGCGCTCTGGGGCGAGAGCGTCGCGATCCGCCGGAGCAGGAGCCAGCCGGCCACCGCCAAGAGGTGGGGCAACTCGTCGCTCACCGTGGTTCGGCCCGCAACGAGGTCGACGACGGCCGTCGCCACCAACAGCAGCGCAGCGCAGCCCACCAGCGCACGCATCCCTTGGGCGCGAGCAGGGCGTAGCGCGGCGACGAGGAAGCCGACAGCGAGCGCCATATCGAAAGCGCCGAGCTCGTGAGCCACGTGCATTGGCGCCTCGTGATCGTTGCCGTAGAGCAACGGCGGAATCGTCACCACCAGCTGGCCGACCGCGACCAATGCGAGTGCCCCACGTGTCAAGGACAGCGATCGCCACCACGTTCGCGGGCGAGCGGCCGCGTTCAGCGCCGCTAGGAACGGTGCGCTCGGCACGGGCACCTGGGAGGCAGATACCAGCCGCGCGCGCCGCGTTAGCTCGTGCGCGTCCTCGCGCCACAGCCGGCACCCAGGGCAGTCGGACAGATGGGCATCGAGGGTTGAGCGCTCGACGCCGCTCGGCTCGCCATCGAGCGACGCCGAGATTGCTTCGCGGACCGCGTCGCAGTTCATGCCGTAATAGTCGCTCAAGCCGGCCCTTCGGTTCCGAGGGCGGGCTGATCGGGACCGTGGCGGTCTGGCAGCCTCCAACGGTGAGACACTCAGCGTGTACGCTCCCGGGCACGCGATGCTTCACAAACGGGCGAGCAACGGGCCGCACCCGGGCTCCGAGGACGTGGACCGGCTTCACCGCTCCGGCTACGCACCGTCCGGCAGGGCCGATGCGCTCGACCGGCTCGTCGCCGAAACCTACTCAGACGTGTGGCGACTGTGCTCGGGGCTGGTCGACCCAGAGGCCGCCGAGGATCTCGCGCAGGAGACGTTCGTTCGCGCGACGAGGGCGCTGCCGCGCTTCCGCGGGGGTGCGAGCAAACGTACCTGGCTGTTCGCGATCGCTCGGCACGTTTGCATGGACGAGCTGCGCGCTCGGCACCGGCGGCGCCGGCGCGACGAGCGCCTCGCGTCCGATGTCGAACTGGCGCGAGCCGAGGACCCTTCTCTCGAGGTCGTCCCCAACGAGCTCTTGGCACACCTCGATCCCGACCGGCGCAGCGCGTTCGTGCTGACGCAGCTCTTTCGGCTCTCCTACGCCGAAGCGGCGGCGGTCTGCGGCTGCCCGACGGGCACGATCCGCTCCCGAGTGGCGCGGGCCAGAGACGACCTAATCGCGCTCGTGCACGGCCACCCGGCGGCGCGCCCGGGCCCATCGCGCGGCGTCAGCGGCAGCGGCGACGCTCAATCACCCGGCGGGAACGTGTAGAACGCGTGCGGCGGGACGTACGGCCCGACCTCGAGTACGATCTCCGCGTGTGAGATCAGCGGCACATCCGCCGCTGGCCCAGACCAACGGCGGCCGTTGACGAACACGGCAACGGAAGCGCCGGCCGGAGCGGAAAACGCGCCAAGCCGGGAGCGAGTAAGCGGCTGACCCCACGAGCGGAAGAGGTCTGCGACCGAGAGCCGCTCACGCGAGCGCACGAGCACGACACCCGTCGGGTCGAGCGTGACGAGCGCCCCGTAGCAGCGCGCGCGAATGACTCTTCCCCCGGCGAGCGCCAATGGCGGCTGAGCGCCGATCCCAGCCGCGACGATCACGACGCGGTTCGCCGCAAACACCTCGATGTGTGTCGGGACCCGCGGTCCCAGGCGGGGGTTGCAGGCGCCGAGCGCCGGTCCCGCAGGCGGCGGATGAAAGGCGGCGCCGCGACCGATCGGGCGCGCCTGCAGGAGCAACGATCGCGGAATCGGTGCGCTGGGCTGGCGGGTGGCGCCGCAGGCGGATGTGATGACGAGTGCGGTGAGCACCAGCACGGCCAACGGCAACGGCTCGCGAGCGCTCACGTCAGGACACGCTCAGGGCCTCGTCGGGCTCCTCCAACGCGGCGCGAACCGCAAGCGGAGCGAGCGCGAAGCAGCCGCCAAGGCAGATCACCGCGGCCACACGCGCCACGAACGGAGGTCCGGCGGTGAGCACGTACCCGTGCCACAGCGTTGGGAGCAGTTCGACACCGATCCAGAAGGCGACGCCCGCCGTGATGATGTGAAGGATGAACCCGGCGCGCCCCAGCAGCCCTCTACCGATGCCCCACAGGGCAAACGCAACCAGGATTGCGACCAGAACGACCTGATCGACGGGAACGCCGGGTCGTCCGTAGAGCTGGCGGGCAGCGGCACCGACGGCGATCGCCACGAGCATCACGGTCGCGAGCACGCGTGTGACGCGCAGGTCCAGCAGGGTGCTGTGAAGCCGCCATGCTGCGACCACGCACGCAATCAGGACGACGATCGGCCAGAACCAGACGAGGGACGGATTCGGCGCATGCCACAGGCCGCCCGAGATCGTGCTGAGCCGTCCGTTCACGAGCGCGGCGATGCTCCATGTGCCGACGTATGACGTGCCAGGCGCAATCACGGTGCTCGCGAGAGCGCCGATCCTGCCATCGTGCCAAGCGTATTCGTGTTCCGCGCTCCAGTGACGCCACTTCACCGGCGTGCTTCGCGT
Source organism: uncultured bacterium (assembly GCA_963768005.1). GTDB lineage: Bacteria > Actinomycetota > Thermoleophilia > Solirubrobacterales > Solirubrobacteraceae > Palsa-744. The sequence continues at coordinate 1,934,686 of CAVYGD010000001.1, read as the reverse complement.
CAAGCCGCGCGGCGGCGGCTCGGGCGGAGTCTCGTTGAGGTAGTACATCTCCGAGTTTTCGTTGACGTAGACGCCACCACGGGAGAACCGCACATACGGAGCGCCGCGGTAGTCCAGCACGACCAAGGTCTGGCTGGGAGGCACCCGCAGCCACAGCCACAGATAGCCGTTCACCACCTTGGCGTCGACACCAGTCGGCGCCTTGCTCACCTTCGCGAGGTAGCTCGTAGCCACGGGCGCGACCGGGCCGTGTGCGTCGGCCACCGGGGGAACCACGCCGGCGACGACCAGCGTGGACATCAGCGCAAGAACGTGCCAAGCCACGCGGTGATGGCGACGCTTAGACTTGCGCTTGGCCGCCGTCGCGGCCACTGCTTTGAGATGAATAGGCGGCAGGCTCATTGAAGTTGACGAACTCTCTGCGCATTCTCAGGTCTTCTGCCCGTCCGCCAAGGAGGCCGTGGGCGGCCGTGTGCTCAGTAATTGTCGCCTTGGTCGTCCTCTGGGTTCCCGCCTGTGCGCTCGCGGATGGCGATCCCGCCAGCGACGTGCTCGTGACCGAGCCGCTGTTCTTGCCCTGGGACGCGGGTATCTCGACCGGCCAGCAGGCGCGACTTACGGCGCTGCTGCAGGCCGCTGCCCATAGCGGCTACCACCTGCGAGTCGCGCTGATCGCTTCGCCATCGGACCTCGGATCGGTGACGGAACTCTGGCGCAAGCCGCCAAGCTACGCCGAATTTCTCGGCGAGGAGCTCTCGCTGGTCTACCGGGGCACGCTACTCGTCGTGATGCCGGACGGCTTCGGTCTGTATCGATCATCGGGATCGACCATCGCCGAACGCGCATCGCTCGCGTCGCTCCGCGCACCGGGCTCGGGCACACGCCTCGGCGCGGCTGCGATTGCCGCGATCGAGAGCGTGGCCGGCGCGTCGGGTCATAGGTTGGCCGTTGCGCGCGCCATCCCGACACCCGCCACGTCGGCGTCGGGCACGAAGAGCCGCTTCGCGGGAGACGCTTCCGTGGATCGTGTTTGTCCTCGGCTGCGCACTGATCGCTTCGACATGGACCGCGAGCCTGCGCGCACGGCCGCTACGCCTGCGAGGCCAACAGAACCGCCTCACCGTGTGAGCGGGGCCTCCAGCATGGTGCACATCCGCTCCGCCAGCCGACTTCGATTCGCCGCGGCGGCACTGAGCGCGATCATCGTGTGTGGGTGCGGCGTCGGGCAAGTACGGCTCGCCCAGCGAAGCTCAGCTATCGACGCCTCGGTTCAGCGGCCGAACTTCGCCGCAGCGCTCGCCAGCTCACGCCGTGTCGGACCCGGGCCGCATTTCCGACCGCGCCCGTGGAGTCGTGTCGTACGGTTCGGCCTACCTGTCGACGGCCTGCGTTGTCGCAGCCGCCAGGCCCTCGATGACCTGGCTCATGTCGAGCTGTTCGCGGCGAATCATGTCGTCGTCGTGCCCGCCGGCATCGGCGTGACTCCCCCGGCGCGGCTCCGCGCTGGGCGGATCGTCGGCGAGCGCTGTAGCTATCCGCTGCGAACGCTCGAACCGACGGGGTTGTTGCTTATGGGGGCGCCGCGGCACTACACCGTCGGCGAGCTGTTCGATCTCTGGGGAGAGCCGTTGACGGCCTCGGTGATGGCGGGATTCCGTGCTGGCAAGCGCGATCACGTAGCCGTCTTCATCGACGGCGCGCCCTGGACGGGAAGCCCCCGCGAGGCGCCGCTTAGCCCGCGCTCGCAGGTCACGATCGAGGTCGGGCCATACGTTCCCCCACATTCCCGCTACATGTTCCCGATGCTCTCCTCCTTTGGCGCGTGAGCTGGTCGGTTTGCTCACGCGCCCCGAAGCCCGCCAGGCTCGCTGCCAAGCATGGCTTCCTGCCGGCGTTGCTGGCGGGACTCCTTCTTATCCATGCGGTGCCTGCTCACGCCGACGCCGATCCCGCGAGCGACGTGCTGCTGACACAGAGCGTCTTCTACCCCTACCAGCCGCGTGTCCCGCCTCGGCTCGAAGCTGCGCTCAACAACCTCTTGGCATCCACAGCCCGCGAGCACATGCCCCTGAAGGTGGCCATCATCGGCATGCAGATCGAACTGGGTGCGATCCCGGAATACTGGGCACGCCCGCAGGCGTACGCCGAGTTCCTAGATAACGAGCTTGCCTACCCAGGTCCTGAACCGTTGCTGGTGGTGATGCCGCAGGGCTTCGGGCTGGTCGGCGTCGGCCCGGCATCGGCGCTCGCACACATTCCGATCGACGCGAGCGAGCGAACGTACGGACTCACGCGTGCCGCGATCCTGGCGGTCGTGGCGTTGGCGGACGCGCGCGGGCACCCGGTTGCTACGCCGAAACTGCCTCCGCCGCCGCCCGGCGCCGGCGGAGGACTGCCGAGCGCCGCAGCAGCCGGCCTGATCGCTGTGGTCGCGCTCGCGCTCGCGCTGACCATGCTCCGGCGTCGCTCGCGGCGGCGGCTGCGCCGCGCCGGTGCGCGGCACGCAGTACCGGGCGGCCCGACTTGAGCGGCGTTTCCGGTGAATCTCAGTCCCCGCTGGGCCCACCGGTTCACACAGAAACCTAGCCGCTCGGGGCCTTGATGCTCAACGAATAGGGGTTTTCGGGACCCGAAAGGAACGCGCTCAGAATCGGGCCGAAGAGCGCGCCGAGGAGTCCTCCTTGGCACTTGAGCTTCGGAACGCTCGTCACGCCCGTGAAGCTCCAGCCTGTGTCGAGCAGTTCGCGGCTGGTCAGATTGTCGACGAGGCCCAGCGCGAGCGGTTCGGCGCTCGCACACGTCGCCGGGATCTTCAAGCCGAGCAACGAGAGCGAGCTCACGCCGAGGTTGAGCTTCAGCGGGATGCTCAACATCTCGTCCCCCGAGACCGTTTCGCTCTTCGCGACAGTCCCTTCGAGCGGTCCCGCTTGGGCGATCGTCATGCCGAGCTTCACGGGCAGTCCTCCGAACAGCTTCAAGACGGCGGTGAAGGGCGGAACCGTGAGACTGCCCTTGACCGACCCCGCGCCGCTTTCGACGTTGACTTCGCCCGAGCCGTTGAACGTCGCGCCTTCGGGGAGCGTGATCGCCTGTCCAAGCCGTTTGTCAGTGATCGACCCGCCGAATGCCCAGTTCTTGTATTCGGCTTTTTCAACGTTCCGGTAGGTGAAATGCCCCGGGTTCCGCGTTCCTTGGCACTTCAACACGAGTTCGACCGGGACTTCGCCTTCGCCCGGCGGTGTCACGGCGGTGACGGAGCCGTTGCCACCGCTGAAGCTCGGCGCGTCGCGCGAGCCGAAAAGGACGGTCTCGACCGTCGCGTTGCCTTCGATGTTGACCGGCCCGAGGTACGTGATGCGCACCGTCGTCCCGCCTGACGTCGGGCCTTCGTCCGGTTCGACGCTCTGTATGAGTGGACCGTCGCCGTTGCACGCTTCCTTTTCAACGATCCTCTCTTCCCGGAGGACGACGCCTGCAGGGGGCGTGCACGTGACTTCTATGGGTCCGATCACGTGTTCGCCAGCGTTGCGGCCTTCCAGCGTGAACACGATGCCATGGCCGGTCGCTTCGAACCGAGTCGGTGCGATTTCTTCGTACCCAGGTTCAGGGGCGACGCCCAACGTGATGGTCTTCCCGGGACTGCCGGTGACCTTCTCGGTGAACGACACCGAGCTCGCGCCTTCGGGCGGAGCGATGTCGATCGTGGGCGGTTCCATGTTCGTCGCGGTCAGCTGGAAGCGCGTGATCCTCTCGCGCACTTCGGTGGCACCAATTGCCGCGAATGATTCGGCCCATTCGCTCGGGACCGTGATCGTGACGCCGGCTTCCGTGAAGGTCACGGATTCGTCCGTGACTACCTGTATCGGCGCCCTGACGTTGACCGCGAACTTGACGTTCCCTTTCTGATTGAACACACCCGGTCCAAGCACGCAGGCAGCTTCGAAGCCGCTCGACGACTCCGTTTCGGGGACGGCAGCGCCGCCCGGTGCCGCCACCACCAATCCCGCCGCGAGCGCCGCGAGCGTCGCCACCACAGCCAACGTACGGGTTGATCTCAACCAGGAACCACCGCGCATGATGCCCTCCACTACGTCGCCTCCACGGCGACTGCCGGTCAGCCCCAAACTACCCCTGCCGCGACCCTCCGGCAGCCTCGATGTGCATTCTGCTCCGCGACGATGCCGGCGTCAAGGGCTCCCTCCGTTTTGTCCGCGATGCGGCGTACCTTGCTGGCAATGATCGATGAGGACCGCCCGCCAGAGGTCTCCGAGGACGTCGCGCGGCTGATCGCGGTGGCCGAGAAGGCGCCGACGACCGACGAGATCGTGGACGCGCTCAAGTCGAAGTACAGCGAAGAAGCGGTGCTGGGCGCGCTTGAACACCTGCACCGAGAAATCGACACCGAGAAGGGCTTTGACCAACGCTGGTACTGGCGGGGGCCGCCGGTGACTCCTTAAGCGGAGCGTCTTGCGGATCGGCGCACGCAAGCGCCGGGCATCGCTAGCGGTCCGTAGAGCGTGCTGTAGCTTCCGAGGGCGGGATGAGCGGCATGACGGCAAGCCGCCGGGGTGCGACCGGCATCGTCGTTGTCGCGGCAATCGGGGCGCTGCTCGCGGGCTGCGGTGGCTCCGGTCGTGCTGCGCGCGTCGTCTCCACGACGTCCGCCACACACACGCTCACCGGCAGCCACGCTGCCCACCGCGTGCGTAATCAAAGAAGAGGGCATCGCCGGGGTTGCGTTAGGCGACCCTAATCTATGATACGTTTCCGCTCCCCTCATTCCCGACCTCCAGGATCGGACTTGCGCGACGACACCACCACGGCCGCCCCGGCCGCCAGCCCCGGCCCCACAACGAGAGCGGCCGCCCCGGCGCGCACCGCGTCGAAGAGCTTCTACGTCTGGGTCGCGGTGGTGCTCGCGATCGCGGTCACGGGCGTGATCCTCGGCTGGCACTCGCACGGCGGGACGCCCGACCCGAGCAACCCCGCGAACCACATGAGCCGAACGACGGCGGTCATCAACAGCGGGATCCTTGTCTTGCGCGAGGGGCTCGAGACGATCCTCGTGCTCGCCGCGGTGATGGCGAGCTTCCTCGGCGGCAACCGGGTCTACCGGCGCCCCGTCGCAGCCGGTGGCGCAGCCGCGCTCGCGGCGACCGTGGCGACGTGGTTCGTCGCAGCTTGGGCGATCGGGCAACTCGGCGGCAGCGGCCTCAATGTGCAGGCGGCGACGGGGCTGCCCGCGATCATCGTCCTTTTGATCGTCATGAACTGGTTCTTTCACCGCGTCTACTGGACAGGCTGGATCTCGCACCACCACAGCCGCCGCCGCGGCCTGCTCGCCTCGACGAACGAGACGACGATGCGACGCACACTGCTCGGATTCGCGCTGCTCGGCTTCACCTCCGTCTATCGCGAGGGCTTCGAGATCGTCGTCTTCCTGCAGAACCTGCGCGTGACGTTCGGCTCGAGCGTCGTGCTCGAGGGCGTCACGCTGGGGCTGCTCTTCACGACCGCCGCGGGGCTGATCACATTCGGCCTGCACCGGCGACTCCCCTATCGGCGGCTGCTGGTAATCACAGGCGCGCTGCTCGTCGTCGTGCTGTTCGTGATGGTCGGCGAGGAGATCAACGAGATGCAGCTCGCGGGCTGGATCCCAACGACGAGCATCGGCGTGAGCTTCCCCGGCTGGACCGGCCAGTGGTTCTCGCTCTTCGCCAACGTCCAGACGATCGCGGCCCAGCTCGCGGCCGTCGGGATCGTCGTGGGCTCCTACTTCGCTGCGCAGTACGTGCGCGTGTGGCGCCCGCGTAGGCGCGGAGGCGAGGCGGCAGCGGTCGCCGCGCGCCCGCCGCTGCGGCCGGCCGGAGTCCGCGAGTTGCGCCCGGCAGAGGCGACCGCGGGAGCCTGACGAGGCCTCGGCCTCGCACGAGCACCGCCGGCTCGCAGTCCGCGGCTAATCGCTCTTCATCACATGCGCGCGAGCGCCCGGCGCAATCGCGTCGAGATACTCGTCGGGGTCCTTCCTCACGATCGAAACGATGAACGGGCACGCCGGCACGATCGCCAGACCGCGGCGCCTGGCGTCGTCGAGCGCCCAGCGCGCGAGCAGTGTGCCGAGACCGCGCGCCGAGTGCTCGTCGTCGACCTCCGTGTGCACCAGCGTGATCCGCCCGTCCTCGAGGCGATACGTGACGAACCCGGCGAGCTCGCCGTCCACGCGAAGCTCGTAGCGGTCCTCACCGGGATTATCGCGGATCTCGACCTGGTCCATGCGTTTCCTCGGCGCCGAACCTACCCCACGGGCGCTCGCGGCGCCTACTTGTAACCCAGCAGCGCGAAGCTCGCGAGCACCCCGTTCAGACCCGTTTCCGCCTGTGCCACTTGGCCGCGCGCGAGCGCGTACCCGCCTTCGTCGTTCCCGCTCGCGGCGCCGGCGAGCGAGGCGTAGGCGGCACCCGTGGCAGACAACGAGCTCAGCAGTGCTGACTGCGCTGATTCGGCGGGGGCCGGCGGCTGCACCGCGAGCAGCGACGCGCGCGCCGTCGTGAGGCCGCCGGCGAGCCGCGATGCGAGGGTCGCGATCGTGCCCGCCGAGAAGTGAGCGTAGACCCCGGAGCTGAGGGCCGCGCGGAGCGTGTCGACCTGCCCGAGCGCGGCACTGACCTGGCGCGCGTAGGCGAGTTCGGGGGCGAGGTTGCTGATCGGCGCGACGCCGTTCGCGTACGTCACCGTCAGCGTCGAGGCGATCTCTTCGCAGGTCTGCATTTCACTCGCGTTCGCTCGGGGCACATAGCACGCGACCGCCTCCTCGATGGCGCCCGAGCTCGGGATCACATAGAGCGTGTACGTGGTCGAGGGAGTTTGGATCGACGAGTACCGGTAGGCCTCGGCGTTCGCGAGCGCCACGACTTCGGTTTGCGGCAGCCCGTGAAGATGCGCGAGGAACGCCGCGGGGAGCGGCGAAGAGCCGGTGCCGGAGAGCGTCCCTGCGACGAGTCCCTCGTGGGTCGCTTCGCCGCCCGGCGCGAGCACGAGCGGCTGCGTAAACGCCAGCCCGGCGATTCCTACCAGATGCGTGGCCGGACGCCAGCCCGATGCGGGCGGATATTCGACGCTCGCACTCGCCCCCGACGCCTGTTGGAGCGGTTCTGGCGGCGGGGCCTTGCCGCGGTTGTGGCCGGCGAGGTAACCGACGACGGCGACGACCGCGAGCAGGCACGCGAAGAGCGCCAAGGAGACTGCCCTTTCTCGCCTCATCCCGGCTCAGCCTGAGCTGTCGAAAGTGCCTTCGCTGCCGCCACCCGAGGGCGAGCTCGAAGCGGGCGCGCTGCTTTCGTGGTGCGGCGCCGGGGCGGGTGCAGGCGCCGGTGTTGGTGCGGGCGCCGGTGTTGGTGCGGGTGCGGGTGCGGGCGTCGGTGCGCTGCTGGTCGGCTGCGGTGTGACGGCGGCGGGCGGCGTCGCCGCGTGGTATACGGGCGCCGGTGTCGGCGCGATCGCCGGTTCGGCTGCTTCGGCGCCTTCGCTTGCTTCGGACGCTGACGCCGCTGACGGGCTCGAGAGCAGCGCCGGCAGCGCGCGGACGGGCGTGAGTTCGCTCGGGATGCCGTTCGCGAGCACGAAGGCGCCGAGACCCTGCGGACGCGCTCCCCGCTGCGCAACGCTTGGGCTGCTCGTCGCGTGTCCGATCACGAACGAGACGGCGAAGACGGCGCACGCCAGCACGACGAGGACTAGCACTCGTGGCACCCTGCGAAAGATCGCCCTGCGACGCTCGAGCTCCCCCCACTCCTCGACGCGCAGCGTGCTCATGTGGACGGGCACGGCATCGGCTTGACGCCTGCCGGTTCAAGGCACGTGTCGACGCGCTTGGGCAACTTCCCGCGTCGGACGACGAAACGGGTGTACTTGCCGATCTCGCCCGCCGCGGAGACGCGCACGGTGAGGCTTACCCCTGGCGGCAGCTCGCGCTCGAAGCGGCGGAACTTGACTGTGCTCGCGCCGCTCGCGCTGGCGCGTGCGAGGCGGCGGACGCGCTTGACGGGACAGCCGCGGCCCTTGCACTTGACGGAGATCTGAGCCCCGGCCGGGGCCTCCACGCTGAGTAGCGCGATCTTGACGCCGAAGTTACCGTCGCTGCCGACGATCCTCACGACGGGAAACGGCTGCATCAGGGTGGCGGGTCGCGACGCGACGGTGATCGTCTCGCTCGCGACGCTCGAGAGGCCGTCGGCGCTCGTCACGCGGAGCTTCACGACGTGGGCACCGGGGGTCGAGAACGAGGTCGTGATCAGCGGACCGCCGTTCTGGAAGACCGAGTTGCCTGCGAGCGACCACGCGAAGCCCGTTATCGGGCTGTGCACGTCGCTCGAGCTCGAGACGAGCGAGACCGGTTCGCCCGTCTTCGGCGCCGACGGCAGCCACGCGAAGGAGGCGAGCGGAGGCGCGTCGCTCGTCTGAAGGGATGGATCGACCGTGAAGGTGACGGGCGAGCTGATCACGAGGCTGCCGAATGCGTCGTACTGAACGGCGTCGACGGTGTAGGTGCCCGGGCCGACGTCCGTGAAACCGGTCGACCAGCGCCCGGCGGACTCTTCCACGACGTGTTCTTCGTCTGGCGTGCCGAGTGAAGCGCCCTTGAAAAGCGTCACCGTGACCTTGGAGTCACCCGGTTCGGCGCCCGCCGTTCCCTCGACCTGCTGCATGCTGCCGCTCGTCACCGCGCCCGTCGTCGGATATGTGACGCTGACCGGCGGCGGCGGGACATAGATGAAGCGGCCGCTCCAGGTGCCCGTCCCGGCGGCGGTGGTCACTGAGACCGTCACCTCGCCGGCGGCAAGCGGGGGCGTGGTCACTTGGAGTTGGACTTCGGTCCCGCTCACTTCGCTGGCTTCCTCACCACCAAAGTCAACGGTCGTGCCACTCGCGAGCAGGTGTTCGCCCTTGATGAGGACCGTGGTTCCCCCGCCGACCGGCGCTGACGCGGGCGTGACTTCACTCACCGTCGGCAGGCTTTCCGCCGCCGGCAGAACTTCGAGCTCAGGTGCGACGGGCGTGCGCAGGTTGAGCCCGGCGCCCCTCGTCAGCGGCGCCGCGTGCGCCGCGGAGGCGCTCATAAGCACCCCGAGCGCGACAATGGTTGCTCGCACTGACGCCGTCGCTGAACATCTCATACTGCCTCGCCCACAAGTCACTGCCTTCCGTCCGCGACCAGCCCCGCTAGGCCCCACGTCGCGGCAAATCATGTTGATCCCTGTCCCTCATGGTACCGGCCGTCAGGGGCCAGTGCCAACAACTTTTTCGCCCCTAGATGCGGGCGCGAGGCGGTGCGCGATCGACTCGAGCTCGGAAGCCGCCACCGCGACCGAGGGCCAATCCGGGCTCGCCGCGCTGACCGCGTCTACGAGCCGCTCCGCGAGCTCGATCGCCCTCGTGCGCGCACGCGTGGCGGCGGGTGCAGTCCGGCGCGTCCGATCGAACGTATGTTCGTTCACAACGAGGCGAGGCTACCGCGCGCAAGCGTCGAACGGACGCGTGGCGTGCGCTCGCTCGCGGCGCCGATGGGGCGCTCGCGCCGAAGCTGGCGCGGAAACGGCCGCGCTCGCTTACGACGCTTTGGCTGCTCTGCCCTCTAAGCTCGCTTCGTGTCGAGTAAACCGAGCATCCCCGAGTACGATCCCGCCGCGATCGAGACGCGTTGGCAGGCGCGCTGGCGTGAGAGCGACGACTTTCTGACGCCGCGCGTGCGCCCCGGCATGCGTGTGCCCGCGCGACCGCTGACGGACGCGGCCGATCGCGGCGCCGTGAGTGCGGACGGCGCGCAGGGATACGAGCAGTGGACCTACATCAAGGCCTCGGCGCCGTTTACCTCGGGGAACGTGCACATGGGGCACGTCCGCTCCTACGCAATCGGCGACGCCTACGCGCGCTTCTGCCGCGCCCGCGGGGACGCCGTCCTCTTTGCGTTCGGCTACGACGCCTTTGGGCTGCCCGCAGAGCTCGCGGCGATCGCGGCGGAAACGACGCCCACCGAGTGGGTACGTCGCAGCGCGGACCGCATGACCGCGCAGCTCGACCGCCTCGGCTTCTCGTTCGACTGGCAGCGAAGCTTCACGAGCTCCGAGCCGAGCATGTACCGCTGGTCGCAGTGGCTATTTTTGACGTTCCTCGACGCGGGGCTCATCTACCGCGGCACGGGCACGGTCGACTGGTGCCCGAACTGCAACACGACGCTCGCGACGATCCAGGTCGAGGACGGCCGCTGCTGGCGCTGTCACGGGCCGGTGGCGCTCGTCGAGCGCCCGCAGTGGTTCCTGCGCATATCGCAGTACGTCGAGGAGAACGACCGCCGCAGCGCGGAGCTCGTCGACTGGGACGAGACGGCGCTTGGGTCCCAGCGCGAGGTCCTCGGCCGCGTCGACGGCGTCGAGCTCGAGCTCGCCGCGGGCGATGATCCGGCGCTCGCACTGACCGTCTTCACACCCCACGCCGACGGCGTCTCCGGCGCGCGCTTCGTGCTCATCTCGCCCCGGCACCCGCAGCTCGGAGCGTGGGTCACCGAGCCCTCGGTGGCGCGCGAGCTCGAGGAGATGCGCACCGGCGGCTGGGAGCGCGCCGAGCGCGAGGCGGAGCTCGTGCCGGTGCTCGACACCGGTCGCACTGTCGCGGCGCCGACCGGCGAGGGCTCGTTGCCGGTGGTGATCTCGCCGCTCGTTGACTCGCGCTTCGGGCCCACGGCGGTGCTAGGGGTTCCCGGGCACGACCGCACCGACGCGACGATCAGCCGCCGTCTCGCGCTCGATTCGCGCGACGGCGGATCGGACGGCGGCTCGGCGGTTGCAGTGCAGGTTGCGGTGCGCCCCGCCGTGCGCTACCGCGCACGCGACTTCTCGATCTCTCGCCAGCGCTACTGGGGCACTCCGATCCCGATCGTCTACTGCGACTCGTGCGGGGCCGTGCCGATCCCGCGCGAGCAGCTGCCGGTGCTGCTGCCGGTCCACCTCAAGCCGACCGGCGCCGAGAGCCCGCTCGCGAGTGACGCGGCGTTCTTCGAGGACCACGTGCCCGCGCTGTGCCGGGCCGGGGCGCCGCGAGACCGACACGCTCGACTGCCATTTCGACTCGCTGTGGCTGTGGGTGCCCGCATGCGTGCCCCCGGACGAGCGCGACGGCGAGCTCGAGGAGATCCTCGCGCTCGAGGACCTGCGCGCGTGGCTTCCCTCCGAGCGGCTCGTCGCGGGCTCGGACTCGGGGAACTTCATGTTCGACCAGCGCATCACGACGAAGGCGCTGCGCGACATCGGGCCGCTCGCGTTCCTCTCGCACGGCGAGCCGTTCTCGGGCGCGACGATGCACGAGATGGTGATTCGCGACGGGCGCAAGATGTCAAAGCACCTCGGCAACGTCGTCGAGCCGGACGAGCTCGTCGAGGAGCTGGGCGCGGACACGCTGCGCATGGCGGTCCTCTACGCCGCGCGCCCGCAGCGCTCGCTGAATTGGAGTGAGAGCGCGGTAGCGCATTGCCATCGCTTCCTGCGATCGCTGTGGGCGTTCACGCAGGAGAAGCTCGCGGTCGATCCGCAGCAGCTTCCCTCGAGCGCGGGTGAGCCGCCGAAGCTGAACACTGACCATTTGCAGCGGAGACTCGCGAGCTGGTGCGAGACGGGCGTCGCCAAGATCAACGAGGAGCTCGCGGAGCTCGAGATGCACAAAGCCGTTCGCAACGTGATGCGGCTGTTCGAGCGCATCCAGGACTTCGAGTCGCGCGCCGTCGCAAAGCGCGGGGGGCTCAGCCGTGAGGACCAGGAGTCGCTGCTCGAGGCGCTACGCATGCTGTTGGCGGCGCTCGAGCCGTTCGCGCCGCACATCTCATCGGAGCTCCTCGACGCTGCACATCGCTCGCCTGCCGACCTCCAGACCGCGTAAGATCACCTGCTAGGAAGGGAGGGCGCGCATGCCGTCAACAAACCACGATCCGATCGACCGTGAGCGCACGCGTTCGTGCGCGACCGGGATGCGTTGCCCCAAGTGCGGCACGAAGTTCCCCCTCAGCGCGACCGAGGCCTTCTGCCCGGAGTGCTCGAAGTGCCTCGACGTCACCTACGACTACGAGCTCGCCGCGAAGCGCCTGCGCGAGCTTCCCGCGACGCAGCGCCCCGGGAACATCTGGCGCTACGAGGAGCTGCTGCCGATCGTCGACGCCACTGCGCAAACGCGCGTCGGTCAGTACGCGGGCTTCACACCGTTGATCAAGGCGGAGCGCCTCGGCGCGGAGCTGGGCCTCAACAACCTCTACCTCAAGGACGACTCGACGATGCGCCCGACGCTCTCCTACAAGGATCGCGTCGTGTCGATGTCGGTGGCGCGCCTGCTCGAGCTCGGGAAGTCCGAGCTCGCGTGCGTCTCGACGGGCAACGTCGGCCATTCCACCTCCTCGCTCGCCGCGAAGGCGGGCGTGCCGGCGTACGTCTTCTACCCGAACCGCCTCGAGCCGACGAAGGCGAAGGCGTGCCGCGCGCTCGGCGCGCACGTGTGCCAGCTCGACGGCAACTACGACGAAGCGAACCGCGAATGTCGCGCGCTCGCTGCGGAGACGGGGCTCGAGTTCACGAACATCACGCTGCGCCCGTTCTACAGCGAGGGCGCGAAGACCGAGGCGTTCGAGATCGTCGAGCAGCTCGGATGGGAGGCGCCCGCGCACATCGTGATGCCGGCGGCGGGAGGCACCCTTTCCTCGCGCGTCCACAAGGGGCTGCGCGAGCTCGACACGGTGGGGCTCTCACAGACGTCGCAGACGAAGATCCACATCGCCCAGCCCGACGGCTGCTCGCCGATCGCGAGGGCCGTGATAACGGGTGAGGAGGAGATCGAGCCGACACGGCCTACGACGCTCGCGCACTCGCTCGCGATCGGCGCCCCCGGGGACGGCAAGCTCGTGATCGACGCCGTGCGCTCGCGCGGTGGCGGCGCAGCGACCGTCAGCGACGACGAGATCTTCGCGGCGATCGACCTGCTGGGCGCGACGGAGGGGATTTTGACGGAGCCCGCGGGCGGCACCGTCGTGGCGTCGCTCGCAAAGCTGCTCGAGGCAGGCCACATCGATGCCGACGACGTCGTCGTGACGGTCATCACGGGCAACGGTTTGAAGACGATCGAGGACCATCCGGACAAGCCGTGGCCGTCGATGGTCACGTGCGAGGTCGACGCGATGCGCGCCGCGCTCGACGAGCTCCGAGAGTCGGCGGCGGCCGGCGTCGGCGCGTGAGCGTCGGCGGCACCGAAGCAGCTTCCGGCGACGCAACAGGCGACTCCTCGCGACGCGGTACCGAAGCGCCGGCGCTCCGCTCGCGCGCCCTTCTCTGCTAAACCGCGGCCGATGGCCCAGGAGAGACGCTCCCGCCTAGCCAAGCGTTTGGGCCTGGTGACGCTGGCGCTGGTGCTCGCGGGCATCGTCGCGCTAGCGCTCTCGAAGCTGGGTCTGGGAAAGGTCTGGCACACGCTCGGGAGCGCACAGCCGGCGTGGGTCGCGGCGGGGCTCGCGCTGATGATGCTGTCGCTGCTCCTGCGCGCGGTCTCTTGGCACGAGGTGTTGCGGGCGGCGCTCCCCGAAACGGAGCTCCGCTGGATGCCGGTGATCCGCGCGACGATGATTGGCGTAATGGGCTCGGCGGTCTTCCCGGGCCGCCTCGGCGAGGCCGCCCGCGTGCTGATCTTGACGCGCCACCTCGACGGCCGCACGCGCACGCAAATACCGATCGTCGCGGGCACGGTCTTCTCGCAGACGCTGATCAACCTCCTCGCGCTCACGATTTTGGGGATCGCGACCTTCTCGACGGTCTCGGTTTTCCAGGGGCACGAGACGGGGCTCGCACTCGCGAGCGTGTTCGTGATCGCGGTGTTCGCGGTCGTGCTCGTGGGCCCGCGCATCGCCGCATTCGGAGAACGCTCGCACCGTCGACGCGTGGCGCACGTCGCTGCGCTCCTGACGCGCTTGCTCACGCTCGCGCGTCGCGGGCTCGTCGTGTTCGCGAGGCCGCGCCACGGCTTCCCTGCGGTCGCTGCGCAGCTCGCGGCATGGGGCTTGCAGTGGCTCTCGTGCTACACGATTTTGCTCGCGCTTTCGCTGCAGGACAAGGCGGGCCTGGTTGGGGCCGCGGCGATTCTGCTCGCCGTGAACGTCGCCGCGGTCCTGCCCCCCACGCCGGCGAACGTCGGTGTCTTCCAGGCCGCATGCATCGTCGTGCTCGCGGCATTCGGCGTGAACGCGGGCGAGGGTCTCGCCTACGGCATTTTGCTGCAGGCGGTGGAGGTGGTGACGGCGCTCGCGCTCGGGACGCCGGCGCTGCTCGGCGAGGGGATGACCTGGCAGGACGTGCGCCGCGCGGTCGCGGAGGGACGCGCGGAGGAGGAGCGACTGATCACAGACGACGACGGCGATCTCCCGTCATCGTCTCGCGGCGAGCCCGCCGAGCGGCCGGTCTGAAAGCGGGGCGTCAGCTGACGATCGCGCGCAGCGACTGGCGCGGCGAGCGCATCGTCTCGCGCACGGCGGTCGGCTCGTATCCGCAGTGCGCCATGCAGTTTTCGCAGCGCGGGTCCTTGCCGCGGCCGTAGCGGGACCAGTCGGTCGTCTCGATGAGCTCCTCGTAGGTCTTCGCGTAGCCGTCGGACATGAGGTAGCAGGGCCGCTGCCAGCCGAAGAGCGAGTACGAGGGGATCCCCCACGCTGTGCAGTCGTATTCCACCTTGCCTTCGAGGAAGTCGAGGAAGAGCGGCGTGTGGTTCAGGCGCCAGCGCTTGCGGCGCCCGTCGGCGAACGCCTCGCTGAAGAGCTCGCGGGTTTGCTTGACACCGAGGAAGTGCTCCTGGTCAGGCGCCTTCTGGTACGCGTAGGCGGGCGAGATCATCATTTCGTCGACCTCGAGCTCGTCGTTGAGGAAGTCGAGCACGTCGCGCACGTTCTTGGGCGAGTCGTGCGTGAAGAAGGTCGTATTCGTGGTGACGCGGAAGCCGCGTGCTTTCGCCGCTTTGATCGCCGCGACCGCTTTGTCGAAGACGCCCTCGCGTTCGACCGATTCGTCGTGGCGCTCGCGCAGGCCGTCGATGTGGATCGCCCATTGGAAGTAGGGGCTGGGAGCGAAGTTGTCGAGCTTCTTCTCGAGCAGGAGCGCGTTCGTGCAGAGGTAGACGAAGCGCTTACGCTTGACGAGCTCGGCGGCGATGAGATGGATCTCGGGATGGATGAGCGGCTCGCCGCCGGCGATCGAGACCATCGGCGCGCCGCTTTCCTTGATCGCGCCGACGGCTTGCTCGACGGACATGCGCCGCCGGAGGATGTGGTCGGGGTGCTGGATCTTCCCGCACCCGGCGCACTCGAGGTTGCATTGGAAGAGCGGCTCGAGCTCGACGATGAGCGGGAACTTCTCGCGCCGGGCGAGACGCTGGCGGAAGAGGTACCAGCCGATGCGCGTGCTTTGTCTGATCGATACAGCCATTTGGTAAACCGAAGCTTGGGTCAGCCGCGCCCGGTGCGCGAGGGGCTCGCACGGGGATTCGGGGGCCGCTCGAAGCCTAGTGCATCCCCTACCCGGCAAGAGCGCTCGACACTCGCGAACCGTTCGAGAGCCGCGCCGGCGCGACGGAGCGCCCGGCAGGCGTCGCGAAACCGCGCGAGTGAGCGCCAGGGTAGCGAGATCCCCTCACGAGGCCCGTCGGCGATCACACGGAGCACGGCAAACCCCTCGCGGGCGCCTTGGGCGAGCCACAGCGACTCCATGTCGGCCGCGATCGCCCCTTCCCCATGAAGCCTCGCGCGCGCATGCCCGAGCACCGGCCGCGGGGCGCACGCGATCACGCCGCGGCGGGCGCTGATCCCGTTGCGCGCAAGCGCCTCCTCGAGCAGCGGCTCGTGAGTGCAGCTAACGCGTTCCCCGCATGGACCGCGCAGCTCCTTTGCAATCACGATCTCGCCCGCACGAGCGCCGGGTTCGAGACCGCCCGCGAAGCCCATGACGATGAGCATTCCAAAGGGCTCCTGCGCGCGGATTGATACGGCCGCGCGCCTGGAGCGGCGCGGGCCGACGCCGGTCCTTCGGACCGTTAGTTGCGGAGCGCTCGACGCGATCAGCGAGGCCTCGAGGCGCATTGGGGCGGCGACGATGAGCCCCCCTTGCCACCCGCTCACCGCCCGCCGATCGCGGCCGGCGCACTCATATCCACGGCGCGGAGCGCTGCTTTACCTCGCAGCGCGAGCGCCGCGGTGGCCGCTGTGTGTCCGGAGCGGACCGCGCCCTCGAGCGTCGCTGGCCAGGAGGTGTCCGTGAAGCTCCCGGCGAGCAGGAATCCCGGCAGCGAAGTGCTCGCGCGAGGCCGCAGCGCCGCGGTCCCGGGAGCGGCGCGGAAGGTGGCCGCGTGCTCACGCGTCACGAGAAAGCGCTCCACGCGTGCACGATGCGCGCGGGGGAAGAGCTCGGCGAGCGCGGGGAGGTAGCTTCGCGCGGAGCTCCTCGACGTCCATTTCCATCTCGCGATCGGCGCCGGAGAGGGAGACCGCGAGGTAGCGCCCACGCTCGAGGCCGACGGCGCTCGAGCGGTCGAAGACGTACTGCACCGGCGTCTCAACGCTCGCGGCGAAGGGCAGGTCGCTGACGGGCGTGTCGTAGACGACGTGGAGGTTGACGATCGGCGAGCTCTCGAGCTTGCGCAGCCGCGCCGCGACGTCTTCGAGCCCGCGTGGCAGGAGCTCGGCGGCGCGCCGATGGGGCACGGCGACGATCACTGCGTCCCCATCCACCACGCTGCCGTCGGCGAGCGCGACGCGAAAGCCGCCCCCGAGCGCCTCGAGCCCCTCTGCGCGCCGCCCCAAGAGCACCTCGACGCGCGAGTTGCGAAGCGCTCGCAGCGCGGGCTCGCCGATGAGCTCCCCGAGCGGCCGCACGTGAAAGCCGATGTCGCCGGCGCCCGCGTCTGCGAGCAGGCCCGTTTGGAAGACGAACGCCGCGAGCGCGAGCGAGGCCTGCTCGACTCGCACGTTGAGCGTCGGCAGCGCGACGAGATCCCACAGGCGCCGCAGTGCGCGATCGTCTTGGCCGTGCTTCGCGAGCCACGCGCCGAAGCTCTGCGCATCGGCCGCGGGGTCACTCGGATCGACGCCGCCGAGCGCGCGCGCCGCGCGCGCCGCGCGCACGCGCTGGGGAACACTGAGCAGGGGTATCGAAGCAGCGCCCCGGCGAGGTGTGCGGGCGCGGGCATTCCCGACCGTCGCAGCTCGACCACTCCCCCTCCCGGCCGCACCACGGGGATTCGCAGGCGCTCCTGCAGCGAGACGCCGGACTCGGACCCGAGCCGCGCAAGCAGCGCACGGTAGGCCGTGCAGCAGCGTAGGAACACATGCTGGCCGTTGTCGATCTGAAGCCCGTCGCGCTCGAACGAGTAGGCCGCGCCGCCGAGCCGGGGGCGCACCTCGACGAGCGTGACCTGCGCACCGCCCTGCGCGCAGTCGAGCGCGGCCGTGATGCCGGCAACGCCGCCGCCGATCACGAGCACCCGCAGAGCACCCATCGCGGCCGTTCAGGCGCCGATGCCGAGGACGCTGAGAAGGGCGACCCAGAGCTTCTCGCGCCGCGTGAGCGAGAGCCGGCCCTCGAGCGTCCTTCCAGGATTCGCGGCGATGCGGTCGAGCAGGCGACGATAGATGCCGGCCATTGCGAGCACGCACGCCGAGCTGCGTCGGTCGAGCTGCTCGAGCAGCGAGATGCCGCGCGAGAACCAGTTGCGCGCGCGCTTCACCTCAAACGCGATGAGCTCCTCGAAGTCCGCGCTCGCGGCCTCGAGCGAGAGCATCGAGAGCGCGGGCTGGCGCTGGTCCTCCCCGACCCCCCGCAAGGCCGAATCGCACGAGGTCCTCGCGCGGAACGTAGACGCGGCCGCGCGCGGCATCCTCGCGCAGGTCGCGCAGGATGTTCGTGAGCTGCATCGCGACGCCGAGCTCCCCCGCGGCCGTCGACACCCACGCCGCCGCGCGCGGATCCTCAAGCCGAAGATCGCGAGACACAGGCGGCCGATCCCGCCGGCGACGCGCTGGCAGTAGAGGACGAGCTCGTCGAAGCGCTCGTAGCTCGTCTCGAGCACGTCCATGCGCACCCCCGCGATCAGCTCGTGCAACGCGTCGAGGGGAAGTGCGAAGCGCCGCTGCGCGTCCGCGAGCGCGAGGATCACCGGATCGGCGGAGGCTTCGCCGCCTCCGCGAGCGCCCCGAGCGCCGCGTCGAGCTGCTCGAGGCGGCGCAGCTTCTCCTCCCTGGCGAGCGACCCGTCGCCGATGTCGTCGGCGCGCCGCGCAAACGCGTAGACCGCGGACATCGCTCGGCGCTTGGGCGCCGAGAGCAGGCGGATGCCGTAGTAGAAGTTCGCGCGCCTGCGAGCGCGTGATCGCTTCGCAGCGCTCGTACGCCGCCGCGGTGTCGAGCTGGCTGTCGCTACCAGTCGCGACCGCGACCGCGCGGTGAGCGTCGCCGATGACCTCGCCAGCGCCGTCGTCTAGCCCCACCGCGAGCACCCGCGCGAGCACGCCTCGCCGCCGCTGCCCCGCGCGCGGGGTGGGCCGGCGAGCACGTCGTGCCGGCGTCCTCGATCGCGTCGAGAGCCGCCCAGCCCGCCGCTTACGAAGGCCGCGAGCGAGAGTCCTGCGCGCCTCGCACGTCCGTAGCAACGGCTCGCCCGCGACGAGCAGCGAACGCGCGCGCTCGACCTCGAACGCGAGCAGTGCGCGCAGCGGCCACGGCATGTGGGCGTGCGAGCTCCTCCTCGCTCACGCCGAAGCGCCGCATGTCCTGCGCCGGCAGGTAGATGCGCCCGCGGTCGCGATCCTCGGCGACGTCCTGCAGGTGCTCGGCGATCTGCAGCCCACTGCAGATCGAGTCCGAGAGGCGACGCGCTCGGGCGTCGCGACCCCGAACACGCCGAGCACGAGCTCGCCGACCGGGTTCGCCGAGAGCGCGCAGTAGCCGAGCAGGTCCTCGAAGCGCTCGTAGCGGCTCACGCGCTGGTCGACGCGATTGGCCTCGATGAGGCGCGCGAACGGCGCACGCGGCAGCGGGCAGCTCGCGAGCGTCTCGCCGAGGCGCACCATCAGCGGGTGCGTCGCCGTCCCCGCGTAGGCGCGATCGAGCTCTCCTTCGAGCCAGTCGAGCGCGGCGAGCCGATCGGCGGCGAGCTCGTCCCCGAGCTGATCTGTGAGGCGGGCGAAGCCATAGATCGCGAGCAGGTGCGAGCGCAGCTCCGGCGGCAGCAGACGGCTCGCGACGGGGAAGTTCTCCGCGCGCGAGCGCGCCATGACGGCGGCCGCATGCGGCCAGAGAGCGCTTTCGGCCGGCGTAGCGGCGGGAGGGCTCGAGACTGGCACGGCTTCATTGTGCCCGCTCAGGGCGGGCAGGGCGTGGTCAATCGATGAGGCCGTCGCGCAGGCAGCGACCCAGCGCCATCACGGGGAAGATCAACCGGTAGAGGTGGTAGTTGATGTAGTAGTCCGAGGGGAAGCCGGTGCCGGTGTACTGCGGCTCGTCCCACGTCCCGTCCGCGCGCTGGGTGGCGACGAGCCAGTCGACGCCGCGACGCAGCGCGTCGGAGGCCTCGCCCGCGGCGTGCAACGCGATCAGCGCCCACGCGGTTTGCGAGGCGGTGCTCGGCCCGCGGCCCGCATACGCGGGGTCGTCGTAGGAGCGCGGGTCCTCGCCCCACCCGCCGTCGTCGTTCTGGTGCGACTCGAGCCACGCGACCGCGCGGCGGACGCAGGGGTCGCTCGGGCGCACCCCCGCGGCGACGAGCGCGGGAACCGCGGCGGCGGTGCCGTAGATGTAGTTGACGCCCCAGCGCCCGTACCACGAGCCGTCGGGCTCCTGCGCCCGAAGCAGCCACGAGAGCCCTCTGCGCGCGGGCTCGCCGTCGGCGGCTTCGAGCACCGCGAGCATCTCGAGCGCGTGCGCGGTGACGTCCGCGCTCGGCTCGTCGATCACCTCGCCGAAGTCGAGAAAGGGCAGCTCGCGCACCACCGCGCGCGTGTTGTCGGCATCAAACGCGCCCCAGCCGCCGTCGGCGCTCTGCATGCCCTCGAGCCAGGCACGCCCGCGCTCGACGGAGTCGTGCACGCGCAGGAAGCGCCGGCTGCCCCGACGCCCGGGCTTTACGCGCCGCAGCGCGAGCACGACCTCGGCGGTGTCGTCGACGTCGGGGTAGTTGTCGTTCGCGAACTCGAACGCCCACCCCCCGGGCGCGAGCGAGGGCCTGCGCACGGCCCAGTCGCCGCGCACGCGCACCTCCTCCGCGATCAGCCACTCGGCGCCGCGCACGAGCACCGGCTCGTCGGCGGGAACCCCCGCGTCACTTAGCGCGACAATCGCAAGCGCGGTGTCCCACACGGGCGACTGGCAGGCTTCGAGTCGCCGCAGCTTTCCTTCCTCGATCATGAAGCGCTCGATCCCGGCGAGGCCCTCGGCGCATCACGGGGTGGTCGATCGGATAGCCGCGAAGGTGCAGCGCCATTAGCGAGTACACCCACGGCGGTTGGATCCCGCCCCACGAGCCGTCGGCCTCCTGGCGGGCGAGAATCCACCGCTCGGCGCGCGCGAGCGCGAGCGCACGCAGCCATCTCAGCGGACGCCGTTCGTAGCGTTGGCAGACGTGGTCCCCGAGCGCGAGCCAACGCCCGCGCCGCGAGCGCGCCTCGCGCGCGCGCCACGGCTCCGAGCCGCGGAGCTCCTCGAGGCCGAACGGCAGCTCGTGCTGCGGGCGATATGCGCGCACGACCGAAAGCGCGACGATCGTCTGGCGCGCCCAGCAGGCGAAGTCGTAGATGTTGAACGGGACCGACTGCGGCAGCAGCACGATCTCGACTGGGAGCGCGGGGATCTGCTCCCACGGCCAGAGGCCGAAGAGCGCGAGCCAGACGTGCGTGAAGACCCGCGCCTGCTCGATGCCGCCGCGCTCGCGCACGAAGGTCGCGGCGGCGAGCATGTGCTCGGCGTCCGCGGGGTCGCCGGCGAGTCGCAACGCCCAGTAGGCCTCGATCGTCGTCGAGAGGTCGCCGGGACCGCCGTGGAAGTTCGCCCATGTGCCGTCAGCGCGTTGCTGCGAGCGGATCCAGACCGCCGAGCGCTCGGTCTGGTCGGCCATGCGCACGCCGAGGAACTCCCGCAGGAGGATGTCCTCGGCATCCATCGTGACGTTGCTCTGGAGCTCGCCTTGCCACCACCCGGCCTCGTCCTGCAAGCCGAGCAGGTGCTCGCAAGCCCGCGTGAGGACCGCGCTCGCCTCGCTTCGCTCCTGCACTACCGGTGAGGACATATCGCGAGAACCCTAGTTGTTTTTACGGCGCCGGAACGGTTTCAAGAGATCGCGTGGGAGAAGTCTGTCAGCAGCTCCGGCGGCCCCTGTTCGACGGTGATCTCGCGCCCGCGCAGCGTCGAGGCCGGCACCGCTCGTGGGACACTGGAGAGGAACCTGAAGACGGTCAGCCCCTCGACGTCGTGCCGCGAGGCGAGCGCGAAGCCTGCCGCCGGAGGGCTTGCCGCCTGCGCGGAGAGCGGCGCATATCCGACCTCGTCGATTTCTCGCACCGTAACCGAGCTACCCGCGGGGAGCCCGCGCAAAGCGGGCAGGTAGTACTCGAGCGGCGCGCTCCCGAGGTGCACGATCGCGATCACGCGCGGCCCGGTCGGGTACCGCAGCGCCTTCGCGACGTCACGCCAGTCCCCGCGTTGAAGGCGCGGGCGCAGATCGATGTCGATGCAGACCGCGAGGAACGCAAGCGATGCGAGCGCGCCGAGCGCGAGTCCCACCGCGCCGGTCCGGCGCGCCCCGATCACGACCGCGAGTAGTGCCGTCAGCGGCACCATCGCGCCGATGAGGTTCCGCGGCGCGAGGTAGTCGGCGCCGAAGGCGACGAGCAGCAGCGGCAGGGCGATGCCGCACGCGCTCAGCGCTAGCGCGATCCCCGCGCCGCGGGTTCTCGGTGTCGTCGAGCACCCGCCAAAGCCCGAATACGACGCCCGCGAGCAGCGGCAGCGCGACGAGCAGCTCGACGCTGTGACCGAGCGCGGCGCCCGTATAGCCGGTGAGGTAGTACTGCGGGATCGCTTCGAGGCGGCTTGCGAGCGCCCACTGCCCGATCCACTGTGCGCCATGCCCCCCTTGCGCGAGCACGAGCGGGATCAGCGCGCCCCCGACGATCGCGATCGCGAGCACCGCGCCCGCCGCGAGTGCCCGCTGCTGGCGTCGGCGCAGCAGCCAGAGCGCCATCGGCGCGACGAGGAAGATCGCGAAGTAGTGCGAGAGCAGCGCGAGCGCAGAGCTCGCGGCGAAGGCCGCGAACGTGCGCGGCCGCGGCTCGCGCTCGGCGCGCAGGAAGCACCACATCGCGAGCGCGCAGAAGAACGCGTAGAGCCCGTACGCGCGCGCCTCCTGCGAGTACCAGAGGAAGAGCGGGTTCGTAGCCGTGAGAGCCGCCGCGATGATCGCCGCGCGCCGCCCCGCGAGCTCGTTGCCGATCGCCCACATCACGGGCACCATCGCGACCCCCGCGAGCGCCGAGAGCAGGCGCAGCGCGATCACCCCGTCGCCGACGACCTGGATCACCGCCCACTCGAGCACGTACCACAGCGGAGGCGTGTTCTCCGTGTGTGCGACGTGGTTGAGCGTCGTCGCGAGGCTGCCGCTGAAGACGTGCACGGGCGTGAACGCCTCGTCGAACCAGAGGCTCTGCAGAGACAGCGTCGAGAACCGGAGCGCGGCGGCGAGCACGATCAGCAGCGCGAGCGGCCACCAGGCCGACAGCCACCCCGCTTCGCGCGTGGACTCCCTGGCCGCCAGGCCCGCATGCCCGCTTGCCGCCGCGCCGGCGGGCCGGGGAACGGTGCCGGCGTGCGCCATCAGGCGCCGCCGAGCAGAGGCTTGTTGGGGAGGCCCGCGGGCGGCGTCGCGATCCCGCACAGCCGTTCGCCAACCGCCGAGCCGAAGCACGCGTAGCGGTATTCCGGGCGGTCGAGGACCGGCTCGTGGACGTCGGTTCCGCGCGCGAGCAGATAGAAGCCGCCGTGAGCCGCGCGCCGCCCGTGCGCGACGGGGCCGGTGAAGATGAGGCACACCTGCGGCTTGCCCTCGGGCTTGCCCTTCGTCGTGTCTGCGCACACGACGTCGCGCGTCGTGTAGGTCTTGATGTCCTGTTCGATGAACGGATTGTGGAACGGCACGCCGGTGATCGCGCGCCAGCTTTCGAGGTCCGCGGCGAGCCGGCGACCGATCTTCACCTGGCGTCCGATGTCGTGGAAGACCGCGACGACGAGCACGAGGCCGACGAGCACGAGCACAGCGCTCTCGATGAAGCGCAGCTCACCCCGGCCGCGGCGCTCGTGCTCGCGTGGGCCCAGCAGCTCCCGAATGCGCGCGTTCATGTTTCCGGTGTGAACAGTGGCGGGGTCTGGTGGATGATGAACAGCGCTTGCACGACGAGCGTCGCCCACAGCAAGCGGCGGTCGCGCGAGACCGCCGCGAGCGGCAGCGGCCAGATGAGGTACCACGGCAGGATCCACGTGCTCGTCACGGTGATCGCGAGCAGCGCCCACCCGGACGCCGCGATCCAGTCGTAGCCACGCCACGTGCGCCAGAGCAGATACGCGCCGATCGCGACGAGAATGCCCATCAGGATCGCGTGGTCGGCGGGGTAGACGCCGGGCTTGCCGAGCAGGTGCGCGAGCTGCGTCGCGAAGCTGTCGGTCGAGACGAACGCGGAGTCGCGGTCGAGCGCGGCGACGATGTTCATGCCCTGTACGCCGAAGGCGAGATAGCCGACGAGCAGGCCCACCGCGAGCGCTCCCGCCGCTCCCACGATCGCCGGCAGCTTGCGCCGGCTCAAGATCATGAACGGCAGCATCGTCGCGACCGTGGCCTTCACGAGCGTCCCCGCGACGAGCGCCGCGCCCGCCCACGCTTCGCGTCGCGCCGCCGGGCCCCACCCCCTAAGACCGCGTCCCGCCCGCTCATCCGTCACCACCCGTTCCTGGGGCAGCGCGATCGTTAGATATACGGCGGCCATCATCAGCGCGACCATCAGGAAGTCGTTGTGCGCGCCGCCCATCGTGTAGATGACGACGAGCGGGTTCGCGCCCACGAGCAGCAGCGCGAACTTCTGGTTGAGCCCGCGCGCACCGGCGCAGCGCCAAGTGAGCCAGAGCACGCATGCGCACGCGGCAACCGCGACCGCCTTCAGCCCCCAGATCGCGCCGACGATCCCGAGCAGGGCGAAGGGATAGCTGAAGAGCGTGAACAGCGGGCCGTAAGCGGTCGCCGCGTGGATCCAATCCGTGCCGACGAATTCGTAGATCGGGTCGGTGCGGATGTCCCAGGGCGCATAGCCGTAGGGGCTGAGCCCGTGCAGCACGCCCATGCGGGCGTAGGAGATGTAGCTGAAGATGTCGGTCGAGAGCAGGACCGGCCCGATGAAGATCAGTGTGTAGAGGACGAACAGAAGACCGATGATCGCGCGCGTCGAGAACCTCCGCGCGAGCGGGAGCAACGCCGCGTACGCCGCCGAGAAGGCGAGCAAGTTGCCAAGGAAGACCGTGTAGCTCAGCCGCTGGCCGGTGACGTGGCGAAGCCAGCCTGTGAAGTAGGGCGAGTAGGGCAGGACCGGCGACGCGCCGACGGCGGCGTCGGCGACGATCCACGCCGTCGCGAACACGAGCGCGAACGCGAGCAGCCACGCGAGCACCGTGAGCCAGCGGCTCTCGGAGCTGCCGAGCTCACGCTGCGGCCAGCGCTCGAAGCGCGCCCAGCGCGACTGCGTCGCCTCCGAGGCCTCGCGCGAGGCGTCGCGCACGGGGGCCGCCGCGAAGAGGCCGGCGCGGCCTCCCGAGAGCCCGAGGCGTGCCGAGTCTCCGGCGCTCACGGCTTGAGGATGATCTTCAGCGCCTCGCGGCGGTCAAAGATGGCATAGGCCTCGGGGGCGTCGTCGAGGCTCATGTGGTGAGTGACGAGCGGCGAGGGGTCGAGCACCCCCGCGCTCATCATCGCGAGCACGCGGTCGATGTGGCCGATCACGTTCGCGAGGCCAAGGCGCAGCGAGAGGCCCTTGATCCACGCGAGACCGAGGTGGATCTCGCCGCGCTCTGCGTGGACGCCCACCGCCGGGACCGTGCCGCCCGCCCGCGCGAGATAGAGGGCGAGCTCGAGCGCCCGCACGTCCCCCACCGCGTCGATCGCGACGTCCGCTCCGCGCCCGCCGGTGCCGCCGATGACGGCCTGCTTGACGTCATCGTCCTCGAGGTGGAGCGCCTGCGCGCCGAACGTCCGCGCCATCTCCAGGCGCTCCGGGACCGTGTCGATGGCGAACACGGCCGCCGCGCCAGCCGCGCGTGCGGCCTGCACCGCGCACAGGCCCACCGGCCCCAGCCCGAGCACCGCGACGCTGTCGCCCGGCGTAACGCCTCCGAGGTGCACGGCGTGATAGCCGGTGCCCATGACGTCGCCGGCGAACAGCGCGACCTCGTCCGAGAGCCCCTCCGGCACCACTCGCAGCGTCATGTTCGCGCTCGGGACGAGCACCTGCTCGGCCTGTGCCCCGGGCAAGTTCCCGAGGAACTTGCCGTGGCCGAAGGTGCGCCCATTGACGCAATGGTTGTATTCGCCGCGCAGGCAGAAGAAGCACGTCCCGCAGGCGGAGTGAAAGCAGCTCACGACCCGGTCGCCGACCGCGACGCGTTCAACGGCCTCGCCGACCTCGAGGACGGTCCCGACGAGCTCATGGCCGATCACGAACCCGGGATCGATGAACACCCGCCCGTGGTAGATGTGGAGGTCCGAGCCGCAGATGCCGGAGGACTCGACCCGGACGATCGCGTCCTGGGGCCCGCTCAGCCGCGGCTCGGCCACCTCCTCGAGTCGCACCTCTCCCGGTGCCTGGAAGGTGAGCGCGCGCATCGCCGCGGCTCAGCCTACCAGGCGTCGCAGCGGCTACGGCTCAGGTTCGCTCGCCCAGGAGGCGGGCGCCACGGGGCGCTCGTGCGGGCGTCCGAGCGCAAAGCCCTGCGCGTGGTCGACCCCGTACTCGCGCAGCAGGTCCATCGTCGCGTCGTCGCCCACGAACTCCGCGACCGTTTGCTTGCCGAGGCCGCGCGCAACGCCGACGAGCGCTTGGACCACGAGCTGGTCGTTCAGCGAACGCGGCAGCGAGCGGATGAAGTGGCCGTCGATCTTCAGATAGTCGAACGGCAGGTGCTTGAGGTAGTAGAACGACCCGAAACCGGCTCCGATGTCGTCGAGCGCGACGGCACACCCGAGCGCGCGTACCTCCTGGCAGAAGGCTCGCGCGCGGCGCATGTCCGAGATCGCCGCGGTCTCCGTGATCTCCACGACGAGCCTGCCGGGAGCAACCCCGCAACGCCGCAGCTCGCCCGCGATGTAGGAGAGCATCCCGGGATCGGTCGTCGAGAGCGCGGAGAGGTTGACCGCGACCCGGTGCTCGCCGCCGCGAAGCCCGTCGATCGCCTTGCGCACGACGAGCCGGTCGAGCTCGAAGATGAGGCCGTAGCGCTCGGCGGCGCCGAGGAAGTGAGCGGGCGCGACGAGCCGTCCGCTCGGGTCGTCCGCGAGCCGTACGAGCGCCTCGTGGTGGGAGGGCTCGCCGCTGTGGAGCGAGACGATTGGCTGATAGTGGAGCACGAGCGAGTCCCTGCGTAGAGCGCGTCGCAGCCGCCCCAGCCAGCGGCGCCGATCGAGGCCCGCCGGCGAGGAGAGGCCACCGAGGCGCACGCCGTAGCGGGGGGCGCTCGGCCGGGCGGCCGGCGAGAACAGGAAGTGGTGCTTGGCCGCGATCGTCGTGTTTGGCATCTCGCGCGGCATCTTCGCCCGCCCGCGGGCGCCGTTCGCAGCGTGTGCGCATATTTGGAGGTTTCGCGCCTGAAGGCGCCAAGAAAGGCGCAGCCTCGACCGCTCGCGCGCTCAGTTGGGTGCGCTCGCGGCGTACGCCCGCCGTCCTCGACGCCGCCGGCGCCGCGGTGCAGCGACCGCTGCGGCTTCGCTGTAAGGCCGCCGCGCGCGGTCGGAGACGACGAGCAACAGCGCGACGAGCACGAAGTTCATTACCACCGAGGACCCGCCGTAGGCGACGAGCGGAAGCGTCACGCCGGTGAGCGGGATCACGCGCGTCACCCCGCCGACGATCACGAACACCTGCATCGCGATCACGAACGAGAGCCCCGTTGCGAGCAGCTTCGAGAAGGAGTCGCGCGCGAGCGCCGCGATCTTCAGCCCGCGCGCGACGAAGAGCAGGTAGGTCAGCAGCAGCGCCGCCGCACCCGCGAGGCCGAGCTCGTCTGTGATCACGGCATAGATGAGGTCGCTCTGCGGCACCGGCAGCAGCGAGCCGCCGTGGTGGGGAAGCTCGAGCAACGAGCGGTCGAAGCCGGTCCCGAGCAGCCCACCGTCGGCCTGCGCGAACAGCGACTGCGCGAGTTGGTAAGAGCCGCCGGGCCGTTCGTAGAGCGTACGGTCGAACGGGTGCTGCCAGTCCACGACGCGCGCGTGTACGTGCGAGACGTGGGTCACCACAAACCAGCTGCCGAGCGCGAATAGCGCGAGCCCGATGAGCGGGAACGAGAGCCGCCCCGTGGCGACGTAGAGCAGCGCGAGGAAGGCGCCGTAGAACATCAGCGAGGTCCCGAGCTCGCTCGTCACGAGCAGCGTGCCGATCGCGGCGCCCCATATCACCACCATCGGGCCGAACTGCTTCATCGGCGGCAGCGTGAGCCCGAGAAAGCGCCGGCCCGCGGTCACGAGCACCTGGCGGTTTTCGTGCAGGTAGCTCGCGAGGAAGATGACGATCGCGATCTTCGCGAACTCGGCGGGCTGGAAGGAGACGCCGCCGACGTGGACGTCGAGGTAGGCGCCGTTGACTTCCGCGCCGATACCCGGCACGCGCGGGAGCACCGTGAACACGATCGCGACGAGGACGATCGTGTAGCGATAGCGCTCGAGCACCGTGAGGCCGTAGCGCCGCAGCAGCAGGATCGTCGCCGCGAAGACCACCAGGCCCACCACCAGCCACTGCGCTTGCTGGCGCGCGAGCGTGGGATTGATCCGGTAGACCATCACGATGCCCACGCTCGCGAGCACGGCCGCGAGCGGGAAGAGATAGGGATCGGCGTGCGGCAGCGCCCAGCGGATGACGAGGTGGCCGAGCACGCATACGCCGAGGAAGATCGCGCCATAGGTGAGCGACACCGACGAGATGCCCTTGAGCGTCTCGTTCGTCGTCGCGCCCGCGCCCGTGTTGCGCGCCTGGATGAAGATCGCGGTGAAGCCCGCGGTCACAAGCAGCGCCGCGGGCACGAGGCCGACCAGCTCGCGGTTGCGGGACTTAACACCGACGGCGAGCGTAGCCTGCCGAGCGGCGCGAGCGCGTAGTAGCGCGCTTTACGCGGGCGCCGAGCGCCCCGCGGAGTCCAGCAGCGAGTTCACGAGCGAATCGGCGTGCGCGTTCTCCGCGCGCGGCACCGAGCGGATCGACCAGCGCTCAAACGCCGAGAGTGCATCGGCGGCCTCGCGATGCAGCGCTCGCATCGCCTCGTGCTTGACCTTGTAGGCGCCGGTGAGCTGGCGCGCAACGAGCTCGGAGTCGTTGACGATCTCGACCTCGCTCGCGCCGAGGGCACGCGCGCGTGCCAGCCCGAGCAGGAGCGCGCGGTACTCGGCGACGTTGTTCGTGGTCTCTCCGAGCAGCTCGGAGGCCTCGTCGAGGACGCTTCCGTCGGGTGTGCTAACGACGGCCGCCGCAGCTGCCGGCCCGGGATTGCCCCGAGCGCCGCCGTCGACATAGAGAACGAGCTTCAGGACATCCGCTCCGCGCGCAGGCGCAGGCAGCGGCTGTCGACCCGCGGGGGTCGCCTCACCCTTCCGCGGTCGTCACGCCCGCGAGCTCTCCGGCCACACGGGCACGCCTGCGGTCGCGGACGACCCGGCGCTGCTCGGAAGGAGCGGAGCCGCCAGCGCGGCCCCGTCGATCGCGTTGGCGGCGATCGACGATCACCGAAACGTTCGGATCGTCGCTGTAGTAGTCGACGAGCTTCGCGTAGAGCTCCTCATCACAATCCCGTGGCGCAACCGAATAGATCATCCTTGCTAATCGTACCCTACGCGCCCCCGTACGTCGAGGGCTCTAGCGCAACGATTGTGGCGCCGGCTCCTCGATCGCGCCCCGGCACTCCGCCGCATGGCGCTCGCCCGCCCGGCGCCGTCGCAGTAGCTCGAGCAGCGTCCGCCGACGTTGGCGGGGATCGGCCTGCGGCTCCACCGTCACAAGCTCCGTCGTGCGTTCCCAGCCGGCCTCCAGCGCGCGCGGCACGCACAGCTCGCACACCATGTGCACGCGGCGGTCCGCGAGGAACGCGTTCGGGTGCTCCCCGCGCAGCAGTCGACGCGCGCAGATCTCACAGGACACCTCCGGTTGCGAGGTGACTATCGCCGTCCTGGCCATCGAGCTAGGAGCGTACTACGCGTGCGCCGCCTCGTGCTCCCTGTCCGCGTCGGCGACGATCTTCTGCGCGAGCTGCGTGGGTACTGCTTCGTAGCGTAGGAACTCGAGCGTGTAGTCGCCGCGCCCACCTGTGATCGAGCGCAGATCGGGTGCGTAGGAGAGCATTTCGCCCATCGGCACCTCGGCCTTGACCTCTGTCATCGCCCCCGCCGGCTCCATCCCCTGCGGGCGCCCGCGACGGCTGTTGAGGTCGCCGATGACGTCCCCCACGCAGTCCTCGGGCACCGACACCGTGACGAGCATGATCGGCTCGAGGAGCACCGGGTCGGCCGCCCCGAGCGCCTCCCGCATCGCCGCCAGGCCGGCGAGCTTGAACGCGATCTCAGAGGAGTCGACCGTGTGGTAGGCGCCGTCGAAGAGCCGCACGCGCACTCCCTTCACGGGATAGCCCGCGAGCACCCCCGAGCCCATCGCTTCGCGAACGCCCTTCTCGACCGCCGGTATGAACGAATGTGGGATCACGCCGCCCTTGATCGCGTCGACGAACTCGAACTCGCCGTTTTCGGCGCTCAACGGCTCGATCTCGATATGGCAGTCGCCGAACTGGCCGCGCCCGCCGGTCTGCTTCTTGTGGCGGCCATGGCCCTTCGCCGATCTGCGGATCGTCTCCTGATAGGGAACCCGCGGCGGCTTGAGCTCGACCTCGACGCCGAAGCGCTTGCGCAGGCGGTCGAGCAGGACCTCCACGTGCACCTGCGAGAGGCCGGCGACGATCTGCTCGCCCGTCTGGGGGTCGCGGTGCAAGTCGATCACCGGGTCCTCCTCCTGCAACCGGCGCAATGACACGAGCATCTTGTCCTCGTCGCCTCTGCTCTTCGGCTCGACCGCGAACGCCATCACCGGCGCGGGGAGCTTCACGTCGGGCATCTCGATCGTCGTGTCCTGCGTGGTGAGCCAATCCCCCGCGCGCGTCTCCTTGAGCTTCGCGACGGCGCCGATCTCGCCGGCGCCGAACTCCTGCACGTGCTCGGCCTCGCGGCCGGCGAACTGCAGCAACTGGCCGATCCGCTCCTTGACGTGCGCGCGCGTGCTCCACACCTGGCTGTCGTGGTGTATCACGCCCTGGTAGACGCGGAAGAGGTTGATGCGGCCAGCGAAGGGGTCGGCTCGAGTCTTGAACACATACGCGAACAGGTCGCCGTCGTCGCTCGCGCGAAGCTCGAGCTCGCCGATCCTGATTGGCCCGTGCTTGACGGGCGAAGGGCAGGTCCTCGACGATTGCGTCGAGCAGCCTCGCGGTGCCGAGGTTTCGCGTCGCGACGCCGCACACGACGGGGAAGATCGAGCCATGGTTGGTGCCCTCCTTGAGCGCTCCCACGATCTCCTCGTGCGAAATCTCCTCGCCCTCGAGGTAGCGTTCCATGAGCGCGTCGGAGACCTCCGCGACCTCGTCCATGAGCTTCTCGCGGTATTCCTGCGCGAGCGCAGCATGCTGCTCGGGGATCTCGATCTGCTCGAAGTCGCGGCGCCCCGATGAGGTCTGGCGGAAGGCCTTCATGTCGACGAGGTCGATCACCCCTTCGAGCTCATGCTCGGCACCGAGCGGGATCTCGGTCGCGACGACGTGCTGGCCGAAGGAACGCTTGAGCTGCTCGAGCACCTTGAAGAAGTCGGCGCGCTCGCGGTCGAGCATGTTCACGAACACGAGCCGCGCGATGTCGAGCGACGCCGCCCGTTCCCACAGGCGCGCCGTCTGCACCTCCACTCCGAGCACCCCGTTGACGACGAAGATCGCCGACTCGCACACGCGCAGCGCCGAGAGCGCGTCGGCGAAGAAGCTTGGCTCGCCGGGCGTGTCGAGCAGGTTGATCTTGCGCTCTTCCCACTCGAACGAGCTGAGCGTGGTTGCGATCGACATCTGCCGTTCCTGCTCGTCGACGTCCGCGTCGGAGATCGTCGTGCCGTCGGTGACGGTCCCGAGCCGGGTCGTCACCCCGGCCTCGAAGAGAAGCGCCTCGTGAAGCGAGGTCTTCCCCGCGCCCCTGTGGCCGACGATCGCAACGTTTCGAATCCTGTCCGGCGCGGGATGCATTCCCACTAATCCTCCTCGCTAGTCAAATGCCTCGCTCTGCATGCGCGAGCGCAGGCGGAGCACCGCCTTCGTGTGCAGCTGCGACACACGCGACTCGGTGACCCCCAGGACCTCTCCGATCTCCCGCAAGGTGAGGTTCTCGTAGTAGTAGAGCCCGATAACCAGCTTCTCGCGCTCCGGCAGGCGCGCGATCGCCTCCGCCATGCGGTCCTTGAGGTCGCCGAGATCGAGCGCGCGGGCCGGGTCGGGCGCGCCGGGGTCCTCGAGCGTGTCGAGCAACGAGACCTGATCGCCGCTCGAATCGGAGACGTTCCAGAGCTCGTCCAGCGCGGCGAGCGATGAATGCGAGATCGTGAGCAGGGACTCCTGGAGCTCGGAGCCCGAGATCTCGAGCTCTGCCGCGAGCTCCTGGTCCGTGGGCGCCCGCTGCAGGCGGTTCTCCAGTCGCGCGTTTGCGCGCTCGATCTCGCGCGCGCGTGTCCGCACGCTGCGCGGCACCCAGTCCATCGCGCGTAGCTCGTCGATGATCGCGCCCTTGATGCGCGTGATCGCATAGGTCTCGAACTTGATCTCGCGCGCGGGGTCAAAGCGCTCGATCGCCGAGATCAGCCCGACGAGCCCGTAGGAGATGAGATCGGCTTCGTCGACGTGCGGCGGCAGGCTCGCGGCGATGCGCCCGGCGACGTACTTGACGAGCGGCGAATAGGCGAGCACCAGCCGCTCTCGAGCTCGCTCATCGCCACCCGACTTGTAGCGTCGCCAGAGGTCCCTTACCTCGATCGCTTTGACGTTCGTCGTCTCCAGGGTCCGCTCCTGTCGCTAACAGTTTATGCGCGCCCCCCACCGCATGGCCTGCGGCCGCTTCGGGGCGGCGCTTACGCTCGCGGGTGACTACGCGAGTAGGCGCTTTCGCAATCGCGCCGATTCGACGCGCGTGTACAGCTGGGTGCTCGAGATCGAGCTGTGGCCGAGCAGCTCTTGGATCGCGCGCAGATCGGCGCCGCCGTCGAGCAGGTGGGTGGCAAAGCTGTGCCGCAGCGCGTGCGGCGAGAACACCTGCGGCAACCCCGCGCGCCGGCACCACAGCGCGAGCCGCCGCCGCACGTCGCTCGTCGCGAGCGGCTGCCCCGTCTTGCTCACGAAGAGCGTCGTGGCGCCCGCCGTGCCCGCGAGCGCGGGGCGGCCGGCGTCGAGGTAGCCCTGTATGCATTCCAGCGCGACCTCGCCGACCGGCACGAAGCGCGTCTTTTCGCCCTTGCCCTCGACGCGCACTTGCTCGGAATCGAGCTCCACGTCGTCGACGATCAGCGAGGCGATCTCTTCCGCCCGCAGCCCGCACGCATACCCGAGCTCGAACATCGCGCGGTCGCGCAGCTCGAGCGCGCCGCCCGCGGGGATCCGCTCCAGCATCTGTGCGACCTGCGAGGCCTTCATGACCTTCGGCAGCACCGACGCGCGCTTGGGTGTCGAGACGAGCTCCGCGGGGCTGTGCGCGACGTGTCCATGCTCGCGCTGGCTCGCGAAGAGGGCACGCAGCGCGGCGAGCTTGCGGGCGCTAGTGCTCGGTGCGGCCCCGGCCTCCGTGAGCGACGCGATGTAGGCGCGCACCGCGTTCGGGGAGACCTCGTCCGGCGCGGCCCGCTGGCGCTCGGCCCAGGTCGCGAACTGGGCCGCGTCGACGCCGTAGGCGCGACGGGTCTTCTCGCTCGCGCCGCGACGCCGGAGGTCGGCGTCCATCAGCCGCAGTGCATGTGGCCACGCCCCTTGCGGCGCCGCTTGCGCCGCGCTCTCAGCCGCCACGGGATCGTCTGCGCTGCTCACGGAATGGGATTCGTCGCGGCGCGGCCGCGCCCTGCCCGCGCTCCTGCGCCATCCGCCATCGTTGCGCGTGGCTGCAGCGGCGCCGCCTAGAGTGATCTGCATGCAGCCCTCATCGTGGCAGGAGATCGATTGGCGCAAGTACCAGCGTTGGGTGCCGGTCCAAGGGCAGCCTGTGAACGTGATCGACTTGGGCGAAGGAGAGCCGATCGTCTTCATCCATGGCCTCGGCGGCTCGTGGCAGAACTGGCTCGAACAGCTCCCGGTTTTCGCCTCCGAGCACCGCGTCATCGCCTTCGATCTGCCCGGCTTCGGCGCCTCGCCGCTGCCAATCGCCGACATCTCGATCCCGAGCTATGTGCTGATCGTGCAGGAGCTCCTCGACGCGCTCGGCATCGAGGTCGCGAACGTCGTTGGCAACTCGATGGGCGGCCTCATCTCGGCGGAGCTCGCAGTCGCGGCGCCCGCCCGCGTCGCGCGCCTCGCGCTCGTCTCCCCCGCCGGCATCCCGCTCGCCTACAAGCCTCGTCAGCTGCCGAAGATCCTCGTCCTCTTCCCCGTCGTCGCGGGCATCGCGAATTGG
This sequence comes from uncultured bacterium, assembly GCA_963768005.1. Lineage (GTDB taxonomy): Bacteria > Actinomycetota > Thermoleophilia > Solirubrobacterales > Solirubrobacteraceae > Palsa-744. The sequence goes on along the minus strand of CAVYGD010000001.1, from coordinate 1,900,673 downwards.
GTCGGCTCGCACGCCGAGGACTCGGCGCGCCGTCGCCGGCTGCGCTATGCGCTCATGCGCTTCGTCGCCGACCATCCCGAGCAGATGTCGCCCGCGCTCGTCGCCGAGCAGCTGCGCGGGGTGGGAAAGGCGGGCTTCCGCCTCGCTCTCGAAGCGCTCGTCGAATACTCGGTCCGGGAGCGCCTGGACTGCATCGCCTGCCCGACGCTGATCGTTTGGGGCGAGCACGACCACGTCCTACCCTGGCGCCAAGCGAGCATCTACGCGGACGCGATCGAGGGCGCGCGCAAGGTGGTCCTCGCCGAAACCGGCCACGTCGCGCAGCTCGAGCGCCCCGCCGAGTTCAACGCGCTGCTCGCAGAGCTGCTGCGCGAGGAGCCCGCGCCTCCGCAGCCACACGCCCCCGCGCGCCACCGCGAGCATCCAGTCAGCGCGTGAGCGCGCCCTCGGAGGCGCTGCCGACGAGCTTCGCGTACTTCCCGAGTGCGACCTCGACGCGTCCGTTCGCGTGCAAGGGAGCCTTGTAGTCGCGCGCGCGCGCGGCGATCTCCTCGTCGCTCAGCGCAACGTCGATGCGGCGGTCGTCGACGTTGATGTCGACCTCGTCGCCGTCGCGGATCGCGCCGATCGGCCCGCCGCGTGCAGCCTCCGGAGCGATGTGCGCCGCCATCAGCCCGTGCGTCGCGCCGGAGAAGCGGCCGTCAGTGATCAGCGCGACCTCTTCGCCTATGCCCTGCCCGACGAGCGCGGCCGTGACCGCGAGCATCTCCCGCATGCCAGGTCCGCCCGCGGGACCCTCGCCGCGGATCACGACGACCTCGCCCGCCTGGATCTGCTTCGCGAGCACCGCCCCCATCGCGGTCTCCTCGCCCTCGAACACGCGCGCGGGGCCGGTGTGCCGGCGACGGTCGTGGCCGGCGAGCTTGACGACGCAGCCATCGGGGGCGACGTTTCCGCGCAGGATCGCGAACCCGCCCGTAGGATGCAGCGGTTCCGAGAGTGGCCGCACGACCCGCTGGCCGGGTGCTTCGACTGCCTCCGCGGCGTGTTCGCCGATCGTGCGTCCGGTCACGGTCGTCGCCTCCTCGTGCAGGAGCCCCGCTTCCTGCAAGCGCCTGAGCACGAGCGGCACGCCGCCCGCCGCGTAGAGATCGGTCGCGACATAGGGACCCCCGGGCTGAAGGTCGCAAAGCAGCGGCGTGCGCTCGGAGATCGCGTCGAACTCGTCGATCGCGAGCGGGACTCCCGCTTCCCTCGCCACCGCGAGCAGGTGCAGCACGCCGTTCGTGGAGCCGCCGCTCATCGCGATCGCCGCGATCGCGTTTTCGAGCGCGGGCTTGGTGATCACCGCGCTCGGCTTGACGCCGCGGCGCAGCACATCCATCACGAGCTCACCGACCTCGACCGCGACCTCGAGCTTGCGCCCGTCCTCGGCCGGCACCATCGCCGAGCCGGCGGGAGAGACGCCGAGCACCTCGAAGGCCATCGCCATCGTGTTCGCGGTGAACTGCCCGCCGCACGCGCCGGCGCCCGGCGAGGCGAGCTCCTCGAGTTCGTGCAGAGCCTGCTCGGAGATCTTCCCCGACGCGTATGCGCCGACGGCCTCGAAGACCTGCTGGATAGTGACCTCTTCGCCATTCCAGATGCCTGGCCGGATCGAGCCGCCGTAGAGCATCACCGCGGGGATGTCCAGGCGCGCCATCGCCATCACGGTGGCGGGGATCGTCTTGTCGCAGCCGCTGATCGCGACGAGCGCGTCAAAGCAGTGTGCGTCCGCAACGAGCTCGATCGAGTCCGCGATCACCTCCCGCGAGGGGAGCGAGGCGCGCATGCCCGGCGTGCCCATCGTGATGCCGTCGGAGATCGCGATCGTGTTGAGCTCCATCGGAGTCCCGCCGGCGGCTCGAATCCCTTCCTTGACCTTCGTCGCGAGCACGCGGTTGTTGAAGTTGCAGGGCATCGTCTCGATCCACGAGTGTGCGACGCCCACGATCGGCTTCGCGAGATCCTCACGGGAGTAGCCGATGCCATGGAGGTAGGCGCGCGCGGGCGCTCGCTCAGGACCCTCGGTGAGGGCGCGGCTTCGATGCTTGAGGTCGGCGGCGGAGGCGCTCACTGCGGCCCGCTGGGGGCTGCGAGCTGCGGCCGACGGCCGCTCGTGGCGAGGGCGCGCCCGCCCTCATGCACCTCTTCGCGCCGGCGCGCAAGCTGCTTGCGTCCGCGTTCCCAGCTCGTGAGCCGCGCGAGGTCCGCACGCACCTGCTCGGGGTCGACCTGGCGCCCGGGCATGTGCATGTTCGCCTGCTCGAGCAGCGCCCGCTCGTCGGCGCTCAGCAGCATCCACTTGGCGAGCACGTCGTCGGCGTCCGGCAGGCGCGGGCCGCCTCCCGCTTGCGCCGGTCGCGCGATCGCGACGCAGTACTCGGTCAGGACCGCGCCCGTCTTCGGCAAAAAGGCGACGATCGGCTTGTGCGGGTAGATCAGGTAGGCATAGTCGGCGGGAGCGTCCGCTCGCGCCGTGCCCGACACGCGCAGGAACCCGAGGTCCCTGTACATCGCCCACTCCTCGTCGTTGACGCAGGAGCGCAGGAGCGTGCGTGCGCGCTGCTCGGCGCGCAGTTCGCGGCCGGGGTCAAAGGCGAGCTCACTCGCAAGCCTGGCGCGCTCGCGACGGCGCGCGAACGCCCCACCGCAGCGGACCCGCAGCGCGCGCGCGCGCGGAAACGCGAGCTCGGAGAAGAGCGCGAGGACGACGATCGCCGTAGCACCCAGCGCGAGCGCCATCACCGCCGCCTCAGCAGCCGCCCGCAGCGCGCGGGAAGAAGATCACGCGCTCGGCGTCGCGTGGCACCTCGTCGAAGCTGTGCACGAGCTCGGCCTGACGCCTGCCGCCACCGACTGCAACCGGCACGGCGGCTGCCATTCCGAGGTCCAGCTGGCGGCGGAATGCCGCGATCAGCTCCTCCTCCTGCTCCGGCACCTCGATGTCCCCCTCAGCCAGCACGATCTCACCGTGTCCAGGCTCCAGACGAAGCAGTCTCATAGAGCAGTGATCATAGCTCTCCGTGCACGCGTCACGGCCCAACCCCCGGCGCGCCGAAAACGTCGACGGGCCCGTTGCCCACCCCCACGTCTGCACGCCCGTGCGCGATCGCAAGGCCGGCCAGCTCGCGTGCCCGGCGCGCCGCCGCAAGCGGCGCGCCGCCGAGCGCAAGCTCCGCTGTGAGTACGGCCGAGTGGGTACATCCGGAGCCGTGATCGGCGTCAGCGGGATGCCGCTCGCCGACGATCTCGACCACCTCACGATGCTCGCCGGCTTCGTAGAAGAGGTCGATCGGAACCTCACGATGCCCGCCGGTGAGGACCACCGCGCGCGCGCCGAGCGCCGCCAGCGCGCGCACGAGCTCTCGCTCGCCGAGCCCCTCATCGATCTCGCCGCCGCGCACGGCCAGCAGCGCGCGGGCCTCGGGCACGTTCGGCGTCAGCACTGTCGCGCGCGGGACGATCTCCTCGAGCAGCACCGCCTGCGCATCCTCCGCGAGCAGACGCGAGCCGGAGCTCGCGATCATCACGGGGTCGACCACGAGCGCCGTCGCGGGCGGCAGCTCATCGAGCACACGCGCAACCGCGCGCGCCAGCGGTGCGTTCGCGAGCATCCCGATCTTGACCGCGTCGGCGCCGATGTCTGCGAGCACCACGCGGACCTGCGCGAGCACGATCTCGGGCGGCAGCGGGTGAATCGCCTCCACGCCGGTCGTGCTCTGCGCGGTGACCGCCGTGATCGCGCACGCGCCATGTACGCCGCAGCGCGCGAACGCCTTGAGGTCGGCCTGAATGCCAGCGCCTCCGCCGGAGTCAGAGCCTGCGATCGTGAGCGCAACGCGCGTGCGCTGCGCCCCTTCGCCCGCGCCCGCGCGGATGTTCGAGAGCTGACTCGGCGCTGCACGCATGCTCGTCGGATCACGGTAGTGCAGCGGGCGCGCATCCGACGCCGTCCGCTGCACGCGCGAACATATGTTCGTGCCCGAGCCTAGAGCATCTCGCGAGCGCCTCGAGCTCGGACGTCGCGGGGAGACACTCGCGGTGGTCCATCTCGAGCGCCTCGGCTTTGCGACGATCGCCCGCAACGTGCGCACGCGCCACGGCGAGATCGACCTCATCGCCTTCGACGGCCTCACGCTGCTCTTCGTCGAGGTCAAGACCCGACACGTGCGAAGAGGAGCCGCGGGCTCACCGCTTCATCGGCACAGCCTCGGCCCGCCGGAGCTCGGCCTGCCCGCCGCGAGGCAACGCCGTCGATTGCGCCGACTCGCGCTCGCGTGGCTGAGCGACCCCGGGCGCAGGCGCCCGACGGCGCGAAATCTCCGCTTCGACGTACTGAGGGTGCTGATCGGCGAGGACGAGCAGCCGCTCGCCATCGAGCACATCGAAGCGGCCTGCTGAGGGCCCGCTCTGCGCCTGGCTAGAACGCCAGCTGCTCGTAGGCGAGCGACTGAAACGACATGCGATGCAGCGGCGAGACCCCGTGCTGGCGGATCGCATCGCGGTGCTCCGGGGTCGAGTAGCCGACGTTCTCCTTGAAGCGCCAGTCCGGATAGAGGCTGTCGGCGTGGTGCATGTAGCGGTCGCGGGTCACTTTCGCGACAATCGACGCCGCCGCGATCGCGGCGCTGGTCGCGTCGCCGTCGACGATCGCCCGCTGCGGACGACTCGAAGTCCGGCACGGCAAACCCGTCGACGACGCACAGCATCTCGCCCTCGACGCCACTGCACACCCGTTCGAGCGCCTCGCGCAGCGCCGCGAGGTTCGTCTTGTGCAGACCGCGGGTGTCGATGCCTCGTACGCACCGCGAGATCACAGCGACGCGGTGCGCGACGCGAAGGACGTGCGGATAGAGCACCTCGCGCGCTTCGCGCGTGTGCTGCTTGGAGTCGTTGAGCGCGCGCAGGAGCCGCTGCTCGGGCAGGCCCAGGGACTCGTAATCGAAAAGGACCGCGGCGGCGACGAGCGGTCCTGCGAGCGAACCCCGCCCAGCCTCGTCGGCGCCGGCGAGCAGGCGCACCGCGAGCTTGCGATCGAACGCGAAGAGCCGCCTGCCGCTCTGGCGACGCCGCAAGCGAGCCTTGCTCCTAGAGCGTCCCCACGCGGCTGAGTGGCCAGTAGGTGAAGAACGCGTCGCCGATGAGCCAGCCGGTTGGGACCGGTCCCCAGAACCTGCTGTCATCGGATTCGCCACGATTGTCGCCCATCATGAACCAGTGTCCGGGCGGAATCTTGATGGGCGTCGGGAAGTCGCACTCGGTGTGCCCTTCGCAGGGGCGGATGTAGGAGTCCTTCTCGCGCACGAACGTCGTCGTGCCCGCCGCCTTACGGTAGACGTGCCCTCCCTGGATGTAGATTTCGTCGCCAGGCCCGGCGACGAGGCGCTTGATGTAGTTGACCGTCCCCTCCTTGGGCAGCGGCGCGTCGCACGCCTGCTGACCGGACCGTGACGTGATGGGGCGTGGGACCGCAGACCTCGTGTTCGGCTTCGACCGGCGGGTGAAAGACGAGTATTTCGCCGACGCTCGGATTGCCGAAGTCCTTGCCGATGCGATCGACGAGCACGCGCTGCCCGGGAACAAGCGTCGGTTCCATCGAGCCGCTCGGGATCTTGTACGGCTTGACGAGGAACGCCTGGATCCCGAACGCCAGGCCCGACCGCGATCGCGACGATCACGACCAGCTCGATTATCGAACTGCGCACCGGCTTCGAGCGGGCGGCTACCGCGCTCAGCTCTCATCGCTCCCCGCGAGCTGCTCCTCATCGGCTCTCCGCACCCGAGGGGCTCTGCTCCGCCGTCCACCTCGCCGGCCTCACTCGCGGCCTGCGGCTCGTTGGCGGCCGTCGCCCGGGGCCTCCGCCTCCGTCGCCGCTCGACGCGTCGCTGGGCTCCGCAGCCGCCGGCGGCTGCTCGATCAGTCCCGGCTCGACGATCTCCTCAGGACCGACGTAACGGCGCTCGCGCACACGCGCGCGCTTGCCGATGCGGCCGCGCAGGTAGTAGAGCTTCGCGCGGCGCACGTCGCCGCGGGCCGCGATCTCGATGCGCTCGATCTTCGGCGAGTGCACCGGGAACGTTCGCTCGACGCCCACGCCGAACGACTGCTTGCGCACCGTGAACGTCTCGCGCGCGCCGTGCCCCTGGCGCTTGATCACGACGCCCTCGAAGACCTGCGTGCGGCGGCGCGTGCCCTCGATCGACCTGGAAGTGCACCTTCACGCGATCGCCCGGCACGAAGCGCGGGGACGCGGCGCAACTGGGCGCGCTCGAGGGTGTCGATGACGCTGCTCATTGGAGTCTGGGCGCAACGGGCAAAAAAACGGGCGCCACGTTGAGGCTCCGCGCAGAGCATCCCAGAGCGCCGCGGCAATGGTAGCGAACGGCCGTCCCGCGTGGCGTGCGGTTGAGCGGCGCTCGGTTCAGCTGCGCTGCGCGGCGCCCCCCGCTCGCGCGCGCGCTCAGCCCGCCAGCGGCGGATGCGCTCGTGGTCGCCCGAGAGCAGACACCTCGGGAACCGGCCAGCCGCGGTACTCGGCGGGACGCGTGTAGTGGGGGTACTCGGGATCGCCGGCGAGCGCCGCGCTGAAGGACTCCTCCGTCGCCGATTCGCTCGTGCCCGAGCGCGCCCGGGAGCTTGCGCAGCACGGCGTCGCAGAGCACCATCGCCGCGAGCTCGCCGCCCGCGAGCACGTAGCGGCCGATCGAGATGGCGTCGCTCGCGAAGTGCTCGATGATGCGCTCGTCGAAGCCCTCGTAGCGGCCCGAGAGGAGCGTTAGCGCGGGCTCCGCCGCGAGCTCGTCGACCAGCGCGTCGTCGAGCAGCCGGCCGGCGGGCGTCAGCGCGATCACGCGCCGCGTGCGACGCAGCTCGAGCGGGTCGATGCCGTAGCGCGCGCGCAGCGCAGCCTCGACGACGTCGACCCGGATGACCATCCCGGCGCCTCCGCCGAACGGCGTGTCGTCGACCCGACCGCCGCGCAGCGGCGTGTGCTCGCGCAGGTCGAGGAAGCGCAGGCTGGAGCCGGCCGCGAGCGCGCCGCGTACGTGGCGCTGAGCGGTGAACCAGTCGAACCACTCCGGAAAGAGGGTGAAGACGTCGATCTCCACCGGCGGGCGTCGTCTACTCGACGACGTCGATCAGCACGCGTCTGTTCTCGCTCGCCGCCGCCGCGCCGATGACTGTGCGCAGCGCGTGAACGGTGCGCCCGCCGCGGCCGATCACCTTCCCGTAGTCGTCCGGCGCGACGGCGAGCTCCAAGAGGATCGTGCCGTCGTCCTCCTCGAACTCCTCGACCGATACCTCGGCGGGGTCGTCTACGAGCCCGGACGCGAGGTGCTCCAGGAGCTCCCGCGCGCTCAGCGGCTTCCCGCGCTATTCCTGCGCTCCCTCGGTCTCGCTCGCGTCCGGCTCGGCGTCTCCGCCTCGACGCTCGCCGCCGGATCCGCCCGCGGCAGCGGCCGCGTGCGCCTCGCCGGGCTCACCGCCACCGCTCTCCGGCAGCGGCCTGCGACGGCCGCCTGGCCTGACTCGCTGATCCGCAGCAGCTTGCGGACCGCACTCGTGGGCTGCGCGCCGCGCTCGATCCACGCGCGTGCGCGCTCCTCGTCGATCACGACCGTCGAGGGCTCGGTCTGGGCGTTGTAGTGACCGATCGTTTCGATCACGCGACCGTCGCGCGGCGAGCGCTGGTCGGCGACGACGACGCGCCACACCGGGTCCTTCTTGCGCGCCCACACGCGTGAGCCTGAGCCTTACTGACAAGTGTTCCTCTCTTCGATGATGCTGGTGGTGCAATCCGCAGGGACGTTAGCCGCCGCGCGGCAGCGCCGGGCCCCGCCGGCCGCTTGCGCCAAGCAGCTTAGAGCACCGCGTGCGGAGCGCCGCGGCGCCTAGGTGGCGCCGTCGCCGTCGCGCTCGCCAGGCGCGCCCTTGCCGCGCTCGACCTCCTTTGCGGCCGCTGCCGGCGCGCAGCGTCTCGCCGATGCCGCCGAACGCCTCGGCGAACTCCGAGGGCACGACGAAGACCTTGTTCGAGTCGCCTTCGGCGAGCGCCGGGAGCATCTGGATGTATTCGTAGCTCAGCAGCTCCCGCGTGGGGTTGCCCTTGTGGATCGCGGTGAAGACCGTGTCGATCGCCTTCGCTTCACCCTCGGCCTTGAGCACCGCCGCCTGCCGTTCGCCTTCGGCCTGCGAGCACCGCCGCCTGCCTCTGGCCTTCGGCCGTCAGGATCGCCGCCTGCTTCTCGCCTTCGGCGGTCAGGATCGCCGCGCGGCGGTTTCGCTCGGCGCGCATCTGCTGCTCCATCGCAGTCCTGATGTCCGGCGGCGGGTCAACGGACTTGATCTCGACGCGGTTGATGCGGATGCCCCATTTGCCGGTCGCCTCGTCGAGCACCTGGCGCAAGCTCGGCGTTGACGTTCTCGCGCGAGGTGAGCGTGTCCTCGAGCGTGAGCCCGCCGATGACGTTGCGCAGCGTCGTCACCGTGAGCTGCTCGATCGCCTGCAGCGGGTTCGCCACTTCGTAGGTCGCCGATTTGGGATCGGTGATCGTGAAGTAGAGGACGGTCTCGATCGCGACGACGACGTTGTCCTCCGAGATGACGCTCTGGGGCGAGAAGTTGACGACCTGCTCGCGCAGGTCGACGAGCGGACGCACGCGTTCGATGAAGGGGGTCATCAGTGCGAGCCCCGGCTGCAGCGTGCGGTGATAGCGCCCGAAGCGCTCGACGACCCCAGCGCGCGCCTGCGGCACGATGCGGATCGCGCGCGAGGCCACGCGCGAGCGCGAAGCACAACGCACCACCCGACAACGACGATCAGTGCAACCACGGCAACTCCAATCTATCTGACCACAAGCGCGGTCGCGCCCCTGATCTCGACCACTTCGACGCGCTCGCCGGCGTCGATCACGTCGTCTTCGTCATAGCTGCGAGCGGTCCAAACCTCGCCGTCGATCTTCACGCAGCCGACGCCTTCGCGGTTCGCGATGCGTTCGAGCACGACAGCGCTCTTGCCGACTAGCGCGGCGGCGCCGGTTCGGATCGCGGGCGGCAGTCTGCGGTGGCGACGCGCGATCGGGCGCAGCGCCCCGAGCGTGACCAGCGAGCCCGCCGCGAAGACGACGACGGCGGGAAGCGTCCCCGCGCCGACGACGCTAACGACCGCCGCGAGGACGGCGCCAGCGCAAACGGCGCGAGGTAGAGGGCCCCGGTATGCAGCTCACCCCAGCCGAGCAGACCGGCAGCTACGACCCACGCGATCCATTCAGCCATACAAGGACAGCTTAGTGCCAGGAGACGCTGCGCGCACCAGCGCTGCCGTGCGGAAGGTGTCCCCTAGCGTCCGCCCCCCGCGAGCGCCTGCAGCTCCGGAGCGACGCTCGTCGCCGGCTCTGCGGTCGGCCACGTGGCGCCTCGGCGTCCGCCTCGCCCCCGGGGGACGCCGGGCTCGAGCCGGCGCGAGACCACCTTCGAGGTGCCGTCGGCACCCATCGAGACGCCGTAGAGCCAGTTCGCGGCCTCCATCGTCCGCTTCTGGTGAGTGATGACGATGAACTGCGCGCGCGTGGAGCAGCGGCGAAGGAGTGCGAGGAATCGGTCGAGGTTGTGCTCGTCGAGCGCCGCCTCCACCTCGTCGAGGACGTAGAACGGGCAAGGGCGCGCGAGGAACACGGCGAACAGGAACGCGAGCGCCGTCATCGCTTTCTCGCCGCCCGAGAGCAGCGAGAGGCGCTTTGTCGACTTGCCCGCCGGTGTGACCTCGATCTCGACGCCCTGGAGCATCCTCCTGGGGCTCCTCCTCGCTACTCCTCCGCGGCGGCCGCTCATCGTCCGACGCCCTGCCGAGCTTCGCCGACCGCGGCGTCGCCCAGCACAGGCCGCGCCGCGACCTCTTCCGCGACGAGCCGAAGGCGGCCCGAGCCGCCGGGGAAGACCTCGCCGATCACCTCTCCGAAGTTGCGCGCGACGCTCTCGAAGGTCGCCTCGAAGGTCTCGCGTATCTGACGGTCCGCCTCGCGGATTACGGAGCGCAGCTCGCGCAACGCGGCCTCCAGGTCCTCGCGCTGTGCGGCGAGCTCCTGCACGTGCTCCTGCGCCTCCGCGTACTCCTGCTGCGCGAGCGGATTGACCGGGCCCAGCTGCTCGCGCCGGCGCTCCAGGCGCTCGACGCGCTCGCGTCAGCGCCTCGACCTCCTCGTCGCTCGGCCCCGCGCTCTCGGCGGCCGCCGCCTGCTGCGACTCGAGCTCATCGAGCGCGAGCCCCAGCCCTTCCGCGATCTCGCGCAGCTCGTCCTCGACCTCTGTCGCCCGGTCACTTGCGCGCTGCGCGCTCACCTCCGCATCCGTGACGGCTTCGCCCGCGGCGCGCAGGCTCGCCTGCACCGCCGCCTCCTCCTGTGCGCATGCTGCAAGCTGGTCGGCGATCTCGGCGCCCGCAGCGCGGTCGCCCGCGAGTGCGGCCTGAAGCTCCTGCTCGCGCGCCGACGCCGCCTCGCGACGCCAGCGCGATCGCCTCCATCAGCCGCCCCGCGAGCGGCACGAGCTCGAGGTCCGACGGCGCGTCGCGCCGTGAGCGCCCGAAGCCGCTCGGCGCGCGCCGCGCGCTCGCCGGCGATCCGCTCGAACTGCCGGCGCTCGGCAGCAAGCTCGCCTTCGATCTGCGCGCGGCGCAGCGCGAGTCGGTCCGTGCTCGGCGGCCGCGCGCCGCTGCTCGACGAGCCATTCCGTCCGCCGCGCCTGCTCATCGAGCTCCGTCAGCGCTCGCTCGCGTCGCGCTCACGCCGCGCTCGCTGCGTGCCTGCTCCTCCTCCGCGGCGCCAACCTCGCCGAGCGCGCGCTCGATCACCCCGCGCGCGACGCCGCTCGGCGTGATCGACCACCTCGTCCGCCGCCTGCTCGCGCTCGTGCTCGCCAGGCAGTCGCGAGGACGCGCCTGAACCCCCTCGGCGATCACCCTGCGCACCTCGCTCCAGCTCTTCTCCCATGATGCGCCCGGCGCGCTCCTCGTGCAAGCGCTCCGCGGCCTCCCCGTGCGCTCGACTTCGCCTGCGCAAGCTCCGCCTGCAGCGCGCTCCCGCTCGCGCACGAGCCGCTCGCGCTCGCGCTCGAGCTCCGCGGCCTGCTCACGTAGCTGCTCCTCGCCGCCCTGCTCGGCCGCGGCGAGCTCCCGCTCGAGCGAGCGCACCCGACGCTCGCGCCTCCACCGCGGCGGGGCCGTCCTCGCCTCCCCGGCCGCCTGCAGCCGCGCGATCTCGAACGCTGCCGCCTCGATGCGCTCCGCGAGCATCCGCTCGAGCGTGCCGCGCCTGCTCGCGAGCGCACGCGCAGGCGCTCGAGTGCCGCGCGCACGCCGTAGAGATGCTGCGTGAGCGCATCGTGGCGCTCGGAGCGCTCGGCGAGCGCCGCTCCACGCCCGCCGCCGCTCGAGCACCGTCGCGAGCTCCGCGTCGGCCCGTGCTCGCTCGCGCGCGTGCCTGCTCCACCGTCGCCTGGGCGCTGCGCAAGCTCCTCTTCTGTCGTCGACCCAGCGCGTGCCTCGTCGAGCTCGAGACGCGCTTCGAGCATCTGGCGCTCCAGGCGCTCGTGAAGCTCCGCCGCCTGGGCCTGGCGCCCGAGCGGGCGCAGGCGGCTGCGCGCCTCACGCTCGACGTCGAGCGCGCGGTCGAGGTTCTGCTGCGTGCGCTCGAGCTTCGACTGCGCGCGGCGGCGGCGCTTGCGGTGCTTGCGTGAGGCCCGCCGCCTCCTCGATCAACAGCCGGCGGTCGCGCGGCTTGGAGGTCACGATCGTCTCGATGCGGCCCTGCGAGACGACCGAGTGCGTCTCCTTGCCGAGACCCGTGTCCGAGAGCGCCTCGATCACGTCGATCAGGCGGCAGCGGGCGCCGCCGAGACGGTATTCGCCTTCGCCGGAGCGCTCCAGCCGCCGCACGATCGAGATCTCGCTCGCGCGGCAGCCCGACGGTGCCGTCCGCGTTGTCGAGCACGAGCTCGACTTCCGCCGCGCTTCGTGCCTGGACGCCGGGACCGCCGCCGAAGATGACGTCCTGCATCGAGGAGCCTCGCACCGCCAGCGGCGACTGCTCGCCGAGCGCCCACAGGACGGCGTCGGTGATGTTCGACTTGCCCGAGCCGTTCGGCCCGATCACGACGCTCACGCCCGGGCCGAAGTCCAAGCGCGTCCGCTCCGGAAACGACTTGAAGCCCTTCAGGGTGAGCGACTTCAGATACACGCCCATCGCCTCATGCGAGCTCCTGCTCGCGCACCCGTTCGAGCGCCTGCTCGCGCCGCCTGCTGCTCGGCGTGCTTCTTGCTCGGGCCCTGCGCCGCTGCCGAGGCTCTCGACCGTCCGCCGAAACGACACACCTCGAAGTTCTTGCGATGCGCCGGACCGTCCTCGCGCGTCACCTCGTAGCTCGCCTTCGCGCCGCGGCGCGCGAGCAGCTCCTGCAGCGTCGACTTGAAGTCCACCGGATGCTCGAGCGCGATCTCGATCTGCGGCGCGAACGCGCTCACAACCGCCTCCGCGGTCACGTCGTATCCGGCGTGCAGGTAGCAGGCGCCGATCACCGCCTCGAGCACCGAGGCGAGCACGCGCTCGGTCTGCAGCGCCGCCGCGACCTCGCGCCCGCTCCCCGCGGGCGCCGCCGCGCGCAGGCGCTCGGGTATCCCGAGCCGCTCAGCGACCGCCCTGCACGCGGCGCCCGAGACCGCCTGCCCGCGGATCTTCGTCATCCGCCCGGCGCCGAAGCGGTCCGCCTCGCAGGCGCGGGTATAGGTGCGCGCTCACGGCGAGGCCGAGCACGCTGTCGCCCAGAAACGCGAGGCGCTCGTAGGAGTCCGAGCGGCGCTCGGTCCAGGAGGCGTGCGTGAACACCTGCTTCACGAGCGCCTCCGGCAGCTCGTCGAGCAGCGCGGCCAGCTCTGCCGTCGACTCGTCAGGCACCGGCACGGCCTGAGCGGCGCGCATGCAGCGCTCGCCCGCGGCAGCGTCGATCAGCACAGTCATCAGCCATCGCCGATCTGAGCGACGACGAAGTCCGCCGCCTGGCCCACCGTCAGGATCTCCGCCGCTTGCTCATCCGTGATGCGCACCGAATAGGTGTCCTCGAGCTCCTGCACGAGCGTGTAGAGGTCGAGCGAGTCGGCCTCGAGGTCCTCTTTGAAGCGCGACCCCTCCCCGATCTGCGCGGGATCGAGGTCGAGCTCGTCAGCAAGGTGAGCGCGGATCAATGCGAACACTTCCTCTCGCGAGCGCATACCTGCAGCAGGCTAACGCGGGACGCGGACGCGGGCCACCCGTTGACCCATCGCCTCATTCCGCGAGCACCTCTTGTGCGCGCGCATGCAGGGCCGCCGGCGACGACCTTCAGGACGCCCGCCGCCTCGAGCGCGGAATGCGTGCGTGCGACGACGTCGTCCTGCACGCCGCGCTGCGCACGCAGGATCGCCTCCGCGAATCCGCGCCGCGTAAAACGGCCGTGCGGGATCACCCCGAGCCGACGCAGTCCGAGCAGATACGCGCCGCCCTGCGCCTCCGGGTCGATCGCCGCGCGGAACTCGCGCAGCGCCGGGCCGCATCAGCAGCCCTCCGAGGCGCGCGCGCCCCGAGGACAGCGCGACGTCGCGAATCGCAGCGAGCACCGTCGCGGAGACGCCCTCCGTGAGCTTCAGCGCGATGTTGCCCGGTGAAGCCGTCGCTGACGACCACGTCCACCGCTCCGCGGGGCAGGTCGGCGCCCTCGATGTTGCCCGCGAACTCGAGCAGCCGCGTGCCCCCCGTCATGTGAGCTCGCGCGCGTTGACGCGAGGCGGCTGAGCTCTTCGTGTGCGCGCACGACAAGTTCGCTTCCCCGCTCGCGCCTCCTCGCCGTTTGAGAGCAGGGCGACCCGAGGGCTCGAGATCCCGAGCACCGCCTGTGCGAACGCCGCCCCCATGAACGCGAACTGCACGAGGTGCTCCGGCCGCGCCTCGGTGTTCGCACCGACGTCGAGCAGCGTCACCGGCAGCGCGCGCGCCGGCGTGGGCAACGGCAGCGCGAGCGCAGGTCGGTGAATGCCGCGGGCGCGCTTGATGTTGAAGAGGCCGGCCGCGAGCGCCGCGCCCGTTCCCCCGGCGCAAACGAGCGCCTGAGCGTCACCGTCGGCGACAGCGCGCGCCGCCCTGCACGATCGATGCGTCCTTGCTGCATGCGCACCGCGCGCGCAGGGTCGGCGCTCTTCGCGATCGAAAGCGGCGCGTCCACGACCTCCACCCCGTCCGGCGGCGGGCCGATCTCGGCGCGCGGGCCGAAGAGGATCACGCGAACGCCCTGCTCGGCAGCGATCGCAGCGCCTGCCGCAACCTCAGCGGGACCGAGATCGGCGCCGTTGGCGTCGACCGCGACGGTGGGCTGGGAGGAGCGCTCGAGCAGATTCCGGCCGCTACTCGCCGTGCTCGTGCTCGTGGCCTCCGGTTGCGAGCACCTCACGGCCATGCGTAGGTGCCGCACACCGGGCACACCCGGTGCGCGCGTCGCGGACTCCCGCAGCGAGGGCACGCGCTCAGCGCCGGCGGCGTAGATCTTGTGCTGCGCGCGGCGTTTCGACGCGCGGCTATGAGATTGCTTGCGCTTCGGTACGGCCATGACCACGAAAGGCTAGCGAACGCCTCAATCGAGCCTCAGCTCGCGCAGCTTCGCCCAGCGCGGGATCGGGCTCCGCCTCGTGATGATGGTCGGGACCTGCCTCGTTGAGGTCCGCCGCGCAGATCGGGCAGAGGCCGGGCAATCCTCGCGGCAGAGGATCTTCGCGGGCAGGCTCAGCACGAGCGCGTCGCGCGCCCACGACGCGAGGTCGAGCTCGTCCCGCTCCACGTAGGGGCTCGTGAGCTCTTCCTCGGAGCTCGCGGCGTCCGCTCCGCTCGCGGCGTCCCCTGTACCGCCGGTGTCCACCTCGCGCGCCTCGACCTGGACCTTGGGCCCTGCCTCTTTGAGGCAGCGCATGCACGGGCCGTGCACGACAGCCTCGAAGCTCACGCGGAGGGCGTACCCGGGTCCGCTCAAACGCGAGACGTCGAGGCGCACTGGCACGAGCGCGGGCTGCACGGTGTAGCGCTCGCCGGCGAAGCGCAGCTCGCCGATCGGGACCTCGGGATCGATCCGCCGGCCGGCGCCCGGACTCAGACCCAGCGACGAGAGATCGAGCTTCTCGAGCCGTACCGGCATCGGCTCAGGCTAGCGTGCGTGCCGACGCGCGCGGCGAACTCTAGGCGTGCTCGCTCAGCTCGCGCTTGAGGACCTTGCCGGACGCGTTTCGCGGTAGCTCGGCGAGGAAGACGACGTCTCTCGGCACCTTGTAGCGCGCGAGGTTCTGCTTCACGAAGTCCTTGATCTCGTCGGCGGTGAGCGCGGCACCGTTGCGCGTCACGACGAACGCGCGCAAGCGCTGGCCGAACTGTTCGTCCTCGACCCCGACCACCGCCACCTCTTCGACCGCATCGTGGTTCGCGAGCAGATCCTCCACCTCCCGCGGGTAGACGTTCTCGCCGCCGGAGACGATCATCTCGTCGTCGCGGCCGTCGACGAACAGGCGCCCCTGCGTGTCGAGGTGGCCCGACGTCGCCGGTGTGCGTGAGGCCACGGATCGACCTCCTTGCCGCCGCCGTCGGTGTAGCCCTCGAAGACGAAGCTGTTCGCGGTGAAGATCCTGCCGCGCTCGCCCTGGGGGACCTCCCTGCCCGTCTCGTCGAGCAGCTTCACGATCGTGCCCATCGGCGGCCGCCCCGCGGTGCCCGGCGCCGCACGTAGGTCCTGCGGGCTCGCGATCGTCGCCCACGCGACCTCGGTCGTGCCGTAGAGGTTGTAGAGCACGTCGCCGAACGCATCCATGACGCGATTCGCTAGCTCGCCCGGCAGCGCCGAGCCCGAGCTCGCGATCACCCGCAGGCTGCTCATGTCGTAGCGCGCGAGCGTCTCCGGTGGCAGCTCGAGCATGCGCTGGAGCATCACCGGGACGACGACCAGCGCGCTCGCGCGGTGCTCGGCGACCGCCCGCAGCGTCTGCTCGGGGTCGAACCGGCGTCGCAGCACGAGCGTCGAGGAGAGCGGCAGCGAGAGCATCAGATGCGCGAAGCCCCACGAGTGGAAGAGCGGCGCCGCGATCACGGTCGTCTCGAGCGCGTGCAGGGGGATGCTCGAGAGGACCGCGGCCGCGGGCTCGACCGAATCTGGCGCGCGGCGCATCGCGCCCTTCGGCGTGCCCGTCGTGCCCGATGTCAGGATCACCACCCTGCCGCGCTTCAGCGGCGGTTCGCGGGTCGAGGGGTCACCCTGCGAGATCAGCTCCTCGAGCGGCGTGTCGGCCGGCGTCGAGCCGGGCTCGTGGAAGGCCACTAATCGCGTCAGGTTTCGCGCGCCGTCGGCGACGAGCGAGCCGAACTCCTCGTCGTAGACCAGCGCTGTCGTGCCCTCCCGCTCGAGCACCGCTGCGATCGCGGGGGCCCCGAACTCCGTGTTCAGGAAGAGCGCATCCGCACCGAGCTTCACGACCGCGGCCGCCGCGTCGATGAAGCCGCGGTGGTTGCGGCACATGATCGCGACGCCATCGCCTTCGCCGACGCCCCGGCTTGCAAGGGCGTTCGCGACCGCGTTCGTGCGCGCGTCGACGTCGGCGAAAGTGAGCGTCCCGCGCTCGTCGATGATCGCGGTGCGGTCGGGGTAGCGGATCGCCGCCGTTATGTACCCGCTCGCCATCGAGCGCCCCCAGCTTGACGCAACGCCAGGACCGAACGGATCGCCCTGCTCGGGCGCATCGGCCGGATCACGCCCGTGCGCAGGAGCGTTCGCCGCGACCCTCGTCCGATATGCCATTCGCTCGTTCATCGAGACACGCCCGCGTGAGTCCGCAGCGCTCGCGTTGCGGTCCAGACGGCAGGTGTTCGCAGCTCAGCCGCTAACTGACCTCGGCAGGTTCGTCCTTGCCCTGCAGCCGCTCCCTGCCCCGCTGCACCGCGGCGATGAACTTCGAGAGATTGACCTCCAGCGTGTTCAGGATCTCGTCGGCGTAGTCCTCGGCGCCGAGTCGGATCTCGCGCTCGCGCGCGCGAGCGTCCTCGATGATGTCCTCCGCGGCGCGCTCCGCCTGCTTGGTGATCTCCTCCTGGCCGACGAGGCGCTGCTGGCGCTCGCGCGCCTCCTTGACGATGCGCTCCGCCTCGCGCTTTGCCTCTGCGAGCATCTCCTGGCGCTCCTTGACGATCCACCGCGCCTGCTTGATCTCCTCGGGGATCGTCGCGCGCATCTGGTCGAGGATGTCGTAGATCTCCTCCTTGTCGACGCGCACCTGGTCGGTGAGCGGCACCGCTCGCGCGTTGTGGACGAGGTCGTCGAGCTTGTCGATCAGAACCAGGACATCCATCGCTTACTCCGCCGCCAATCGCCGCTCGCCCGGCTTTCATCAGCGCTTGAGCTCTTCCTGCAACCGCTTTGCCACCGACGGGCGGCACCAGGTTGTCGATCTCTCCACCGAATATCGCGAGCTCCTTCACGCCGCTCGAGGAAAGGAAACTGTACTTGGGCGAGGCCATCAGGTAAATGGACTCTATCTGCGGAGCCTGCTGGCGGTTCAGCTGGTTCATCTCCAGCTCGTACTCGAAGTCGGAGATCGCGCGCAGGCCCTTCACGATCACCTTCGCGCCGACGCGCTCGGCGAACTCGACGACGAGCGTCCTGAACGATTCCGCGCGCACGCCCTCGATGTCGCGCACCGCCTCTTTGATGAATGCCACGCGTTCCTCGGCCGTGAACAGCGTCTTGCCCTTGCGCACCGGGTGGTTGACGACCGCGACGACGACCTCGTCGTAGAGCGCGGCGGCGCGGCTGGATGATGTCCAGATGGCCGTTGGTCACGGGGTCGTAGGACCCCGGGCAAACCGCGATCTCGCTCAAGCGGCGAACCTCCTCATGGTCGCGCTCGTTGCGCGCCTGCCGGTGCCTACCCGGATACGCGGCGGCGCGCGCGCCTACGCTGGCTCATGCTCGGCGATGGATGGTGATGAGTGTGTCGCCATAGCGTCGTTCCTGCTCCAGCGGCAGATCCAGGGCCAGCGGCGACCGCCGATCGCTCTCGAGCACCACGCGTGCCGCCTCGTTCGAGTAACCCGGGGAGCGAGGTTTGCAGCACGTCCGCCCAGTCCTGTGCTTGCCGGTAAGGAGGATCGATGAAGACAAGATCGTACGTTTCCCCGCGCGTTCGTGCAGTCCGGATGCCCGCGCGCGCCTCAGCGTGCCGCGCGAGCGCTTCGCCGCGCCCGAGCTCGAGAGTGCGCAGGTTCGCCCTCAGCGCCGCGTATGAGGCCGCGTTGCGCTCGACGAACACCGCGCGGCGGGCGCCGCGCGAAAGCGCCTCGATCCCGAGCGCGCCGCTACCCGCGAAGAGGTCGAGCACCTCGGCGCCGTCGACGTCGACGAGCATCGAGAAGAGCGCCTCGCGCACCGCCTCCGCGGTCGGCCGCGTGCGGTCGCCGCGCGGAGCGCGCAGCCGCCTGCCGCCAAGGCGCCCGGCTATCACGCGCACGTGCGGCCGCACGTCGCGCAAGGCGTTCAGGGACGTATCGGCGCGAGCGCCTCGGCGCCAAACTCGCGCGCGAGCTCGTGGCGCAGCAGCGCGTGCTCGGCGTGGCAGAGCTCGGCGTCGCGGGCCATGATCTTCTCGGCGCAAGCGCGCGCCCGCAGCAGCAGCGCCGCATCCTCGGGGAGCCGCGCGAACCGGTAGGCGACGCTGCCCGGACTGGCGGATGCCCGACGATCTCGCCGCGCCCGCGCAGCTCGAGGTCGATCTCCGCCAGCTTGAATCCGTCCGCATGCTCGGCAAGCGCGCGCAGACGCGCGCGAGCGGACGGACCGCGGGAGTGGTCATGAGGATGCATGCGGAGGGATGCTTACCGCGTCCGACACGTCCGCGCAGCTGGTGCAGCTGCGAGATCCCGAAACGCTCGGCGTTCTCGACGATCATCACGGTCGCGTTGGGACGTCGATCCCGACCTCGATCGACCGTCGTCGAGACGAGGACCTGCGCCTGCCCGCCCGCGAACGCGGCCATCGCCGCCTGCTTCTCCGCGGGGTGCATCTGACCGTGCAGCAGCGCCAGCCGAAAGCCCTTGAGCTCGCCGCGAGCGAGGCGCCGGAGCTCCTCCTCGGCGGCACGCGGCTCGACCCCCGCCGAGTCCCGTCGGCCGTAGCGCCGTCCTCGGGCTCACTCACCAGCGGGCAGACACGTATGCCTGCCTGACCGGCTGCTGAGCTCGGCTGCGCAGCGCCTCGTAGGCGCGGGCGCGCTCGCCCGCGCCTGTCACGACGCAGGTGCTTCAGCGCCCCGCGACCGCGTGGGAGCGTCCGCAGGATGCTCACGTCGAGGTCCCCGTAGGTCGCGAGCGCGAGCGTCCGCGGAATTGGCGTCGCGGTCATGTGCAGGACGTGCGGCGCGCACGGCCCGCCGGCGCTCGATGCCGCCCTTCTCCTCCAGCAGCGCGCGCTGGCGAACGCCGAATCGGTGCTGCTCGTCCACGACCGCCACCGCGAGCGAGCTGAACTGCGACGTCGGGCTCGATCAGCGCATGCGTGCCGACCGTAATCGACGGGCGCCCCTGTCGCGAGCTCGCCAAGGAGCTTGCGACGCTCGCGCGCGGCGTCGAGGAGCAGAGCAACGCGAGCGCGCAGGCGCTCGCGGCCGAAGAGGCGCAGCAGCGTCGCGAAGTGCTGTTCGGCGAGCGTCTCGGTCGGCGCCATCAAAACCGCCTGATGGCCGTTCTCGGCGGCGCGGAGCATCGCGTAGGCCGCCACGACGGTCTTGCCGCTCCCCACCTCGCCGATCAGCAGGCGCTGCATCGGGCAGCCGTCGGCGAGGTCCGCATCGATCGTGCGAACGGCCGCGCGCTGATCTGAGGTGAGCGCGAACGGCAGGCCCTCGTGCAGCCAGCGCTCGCTCCAAGAGCGCTCGGCGCTCAACGTCGGCGCACCCCGACGTGCCCTGCGCACCGCGCGCCGGCGCAGGAGCACGAGCTGGCCGAGCAGGAGCTCCTCGTAACGCGAGCCTGCGACGCGCCAGCTCGCGCTCGGCCGCGTGCTCGAAGAAGTGAAGCGCGGCGAGCGCCGCCGCTTTGTCCGGCAACCCCGTCGACACCCGCGCCGACGCGGGCAGCGCCTCCACGAATCGTGCTCGAGCGAGCGGCGACGCGCGCGCACGAGCGAGGCGATCTGGGTCGAGCTCACGCGCTCACTGGCCGGGTAGTGGGCGACGCCCTCCTCGGCCGCCCCGGAGCTCGTATGCGCGCCGTCGTCGGGCGCGTGGCTCCAGACCCGCATCGTGCCCCCGTCGTCGAGCTTGCCGTGCAAAAGCAGGCGCGTGCCGGGCGCGTAGCGGCGGGCGAGCCACGGTTGGTTGAAGAACGCGATGCGAAGCGTACCGGTGTCGTCGAACACGCTCGCCTCGACAAGCGGCCGCGGACGCCGCGCCTGCGCACGGAGCGCGTGCGGATCGAGCGGACCTCGACGACGACCGTCGCCTGCTCGCCGGCCTGGAGCCCCGCCACCGGGCGCAGCGCGCGATGCTCGCGCGGCAGGTGCTCCAGCAGCTCACCGACACGACGTGATCCCAATCGCCGCGAGAGCGGCGCGCAGCTTCGGCGCTTCGGCCGCGAGCGGTGCGTGCAGCCGCGAGGGCCGCGGCACGCGAACCCGCGCCCGCACAAGCTCGGCACGCGTCAATGGCGACTGCGTGGCAAACGCCCGCGGGCCGCCTCGCTCACGCGAAGAGTGCCCGCGGGGCAGCGCCGCGAGCGATGCGAGGGCGCGCATGTGACGCGCGCATCATGAAGTCCCGCGCGGTCGTTACGCTCGCGCGCTCACTCGGCCGCGAGCAGCCACCAGTACGCCTCCTGGCCGCCGCTGCGAAGCTCGAGCTCCACGGCGCCGAGATGTCCGTCGAGCTCGTTTTCGAGAGCCGGCGCGTCAAGTGGCGCATGCCGACCCGCGAGCACGCTCATGAGCTCGGCGCCGTCCGCGAGCTCCCAAGCACGCTTCGCAGCGTCTCGCCCGGCTCACCCCACGCCGTCACCTCTTCGCCGATGAATCCGACCGCGTCGCCCTGCCTGAAGCGCCCCGCGCGATCGTCCCGTGCGGCCTGCGCCACCGCGCCGGTCCGCACCCGCGCAAAGGCCTCCGCGAGCGCCTGCGCGTTGCGCTCCACGCCCTGCTCGGGCATCAACGCCACGGCCGCCGCGAGCGCGGCCTGCTGGCTGGTGACCTTGACCACCGCGACCTGGCGCTCCGAGAGCTCCGCCGCACGTTCGGCGGCCATCATCACGTTCGGGCTGCATGGCAGCACGACGACCTCCTCGGCGTCCACCTCGTGGATACCCGCGAGCACCTGGTAGGTGGAGGGATTGAGCGTCGGGCCCGCCGTCGATCGTGTGCACGCCTAGCTCGGCGAACAGCTCGGCGAACCCCGCCCCGTTCACGACGGCGACCGCGCCACAGCGGATCAGGCGCTGGTCCTCGTGCCCCGGCGAAGCGGGCGCCGCGCGCTGATCGCTCGCGCCGTCCTCGCCGTAGTCACTGCGCATCAGCCGCTGGCTGCGACCGGCGCTCTGCGCATACATATCGCCGAGGTCGAGGTGCGAGACCTCTCCCGCAGTCTGCGAACACGGCCGTCGCGCGCTCGGGGTCGTCGGTGTGCACGTGCACCTTGAGCGTCCGCGAGTCGCCGACGACGAGCACCGAGTCGCCCAGCTCCTCGAGCGGCGCGATGAACTCGCCCGGCGCGAGCCCCCGGCCCGTGACCGCGAAGTTCGTGCAGTAGCGGTAGGTGCTCGACTCGTGCTCGGGGTGAGACACGCGCGCGGGCGCATGGTGGTCGAGCTCCGGCGGCTCGTCGCCGCGAAGAGCCGCGATCACGCCCGCGAAGAGCAGCGTGAGCGCGTAGCCGCCGGCGTCGACGACGCCCGCCTCGCGCAGCGTCGGGAGCAGCTCCGGGCCGTGCTTGACCGACTCCTCGCCGACGTTCAGCGCGCGCTCGAGCACCTCCGCGATCACGGCGTCTTGCTCGGAGGCTTCGGTGGTCGGCCCGAGGCGCGTGCTCTCGGGCGCGTGGGCGACGTCCGCGACGATCTGGTGCGCCATCTCGCGCGCGACCGTAAGGATCGTCCCCTCGGCGGGATCGCGCACCGAGGAATACGCGCGATTGGCCGCGTTCAGGAGCGCCGCGCCGATCAGCGCGGGGTCGATCAGCTGACCGGGCCGCGAGACGAGCTCCTCGGCGGCGCCGCGGATCAGCTGCGAGAGGATCACGCCCGAGTTGCCGCGAGCGCCGAGCAGCGCCGCGCGCGCGACCAGCTCCACGATCTCCTCGCGCCCGAGCTTGTTGATGCTGCGGTCGCCCTTGCCGAGCTGGAGGTCATCGAGCTCCGCGAGCACTGCGCGCAGCGTGAGCGCCATGTTGTCGCCCGTGTCGCCGTCGGCGACCGGGAACACGTTGAGGTCGTTGACCTCCTCGCGCCGCGATTCGAGGTGCGCGAGCGCGCCGGCCACGGCAGCCCGAAAGCGGCGGAGGTTCTCGGCCTCGACCCCCCATCCCTCTGGGACCCAGGGCTCGACGCGGGCACGTGCGCCGATCACCGGCGTACTCTCAGCCGGCTCCTCCACGGTGGAGCCGAAAGCTTCGCTCGTGCTCGCAGACCTCGCCCGTCCGTCGCCTTGTGCCATCAGCGCAATCGCGGGCTAGGGGGCTTTCGTGACCTTCCCGGCCTTCAGGCACCGCGTGCACACGTAGACGCGCCGGGCCGCGCCGCCGACCATGATCCTCACCTTCTGGAGGTTGGGCTCGAAACGGCGCTTGGTTGCGACCATCGAGTGGCTTCGGCTATGCCCGAAGGCCGGCCCCTTGCCGCAGCTATGACAGACCCTGGCCATGCGGGCGTGAGTCTAGCCGCTTGCGCAGAGCGACCATTGCAACCAGCGCTTCAGCGGCGAGCCGGCCCTGGTCGCGCTTGTCGCCGCCCGCGCGTGCGAGCGCCTGCTCCATCGTGTGACAGGTGAGGACGCCGAACGCGCACGGCGTGCCCGTCTGCAGCTCGACGTCCTGTATGCCGCGCGCCGCCGCCGCGCAGACGTGCTCGTAGTGATCGGTCTCGCCCTTGATGACCGCGCCGAGGCACGCGATCCCTGCGAAGCGCCCAGAGTCCGCGGCCCAACGTGCGGCGAGCGGCAACTCGAACGCCCCCGGCACGTCGAACGTATCGATCTCGTGCTGGCCGGCCTCGTCAAAGGCCTGCCTCGCCCCCGCCTCGAGCCTTGCCGCGAGCTCCTCGTAGAAGCGACCGACGACGATCGCGAAGCGCTCGCTCAACCGCTCTCGGCCTGGCCGCGATCCGAGCGGTCACGCTCACGCTCGGAGTGCAGCAGCTCCTCGTCGAGGTTCAAGTCCCTGGTGGTGCAGCGTGTGGCCCATGCGCTCGGCCTTCGTGCGCAGGTACGCCGCGTTGTAGCTGTTCGGCGCGGGCTCGATCGGGATCTGCGCAGCGACCGAGAACCCGTAGCCCTCGAGCCCCTTGATCTTCTTCGGGTTGTTCGTGAGGATGCGGATCGAGCTGAGCCCGAGGTCGACGAGGATCTGTGCGCCGATTCCGTAGTCGCGCAGGTCCGCGGGCAGCCCGAGGCGCTCGTTCGCCTCGACCGTGTCGAGGCCGTCCTCCTGCAGGCGGTATGCGCGCAGCTTGTTGAGGAGGCCGATCCCACGGCCCTCCTGCGAGAGGTACAGGAGCACGCCGCGGCCCTCGCGCTCGATCATCGCGAGCGCGGAGTTCAGCTGCTCGCCGCAGTCGCAACGCAGCGAGTGAAAGACGTCGCCCGTGAGACACTCCGAGTGCACGCGCACGAGCACGTCCTCCTCGCCGGCGACGTCGCCCTTCACCAACGCGACGTGATGCTTGTCGTCCACGAGCGAGCGGTAGCCGACGACGTCGAACTCCCCGAAGACGGTCGGCAGGTGCGTCGAGACCACCTGCTCCACGAGCCGGTCGTGGCGGCGGCGATAGGCGATCAGATCGGCGATCGTCACCATCTTCAAGCCGTGGCGCGCGCAGTAGCGCTCGAGGTCGGGCACGCGCGCCATCGATCCATCGGCGTTCATCACCTCGCAGATCACGCCCGCGGGAATCAGCCCTGCGAGCCGCGCGAGGTCGACGCTCGCCTCCGTGTGCCCGGTGCGCTCGAGCACGCCTCCCGCCCTCGCCTTCAAGGGGTTGACGTGCCCCGGTTGGACGAGGTCCCGCGGCTTCGTCGAGCGGTCGATCGCCACCTGCATCGTGTGCGCGCGGTC
This sequence comes from uncultured bacterium, assembly GCA_963768005.1. Lineage (GTDB taxonomy): Bacteria > Actinomycetota > Thermoleophilia > Solirubrobacterales > Solirubrobacteraceae > Palsa-744. The sequence goes on along the minus strand of CAVYGD010000001.1, from coordinate 1,876,275 downwards.
CTGCGCGGATACGCCCGTCGTGACTCCCTGGCGGGCCTCGATCGTCACCGTGAACGGCGTTTGCAGCGCCGATTCGTTCTTCGCCGTCATCAGCTCGAGGCCGAGCTCCTCGCAGCGCTCGGGCGTGAGCGCGAGGCAGATCCACCCGCGCCCCTCCTTCGTCATGAAGTTGATCGCCTCCGCGGTCACGAACTGGGCGGCCATTACGAGATCGCCCTCGTTCTCGCGCTTGGCGTCGTCGCAGACGACCACCATCCGCCCTGCGCGGATCTCTTCCAACGCCTCGTCGATCGTCGCGAAAGCTTTATCTGTCGTGGTCTCGGTGTGGCTCATCAGCTCTCCAGTCCTCGGCCCTCGAGCAGGCGCTCGACGTGCTTGGCAAGGACGTCCACCTCCAGGTTAACCCGGTCGCCGACTTCGACCGTTCCGAGCGTCGTGCGCTCGAGCGTCTCAGGGATGAGCGCGACCGAGAAGCGCGCGTCCTCGAGCGCGCTCACGGTGAGGCTCACGCCGTCGACGGCGACGGAGCCCTTGTGCACGACGTAGCGCGCGAGCCCCGGCGCGAGCTCGATCGTGAGCACCCGCGAGAATCCCTCGTCGCCGATCGCGCAGACGGTGCCGACGCCGTCGACGTGCCCCTGCACGATGTGCCCGCCGAGCCGCGCGCCGAGTCGCAGCGGCGCCTCGAGGTTGACGGGCGCCCCGGCGGCGAGGCCGCCGAGCGTCGTCCGTTGCAGCGTCTCGTTGACGGCCTGTGCGGTGAACGACCGAGCGCCGGTGGCAGTCGCGGTCAGGCACACGCCGTTGACGGCGATCGAGTCCCCCGGCTCGAGCTCGTCCGCGATCGCTGCGGCGATGCGCAGCGTCGCGCCGAGATCGTCGCGCTCCAGCGCGGTCAGCTCGCCGCGCTCCTCGATCAGACCGGTGAACAGCGGCTCACCACTCGCGTAGGCGGGCTGAGATGAGCAGCTCGTCGCCGACGCGCTCCCAGTCGAACGTGAGCGCACGATGAGCTTCGGAGATCAGCTCCACCCCTTCACCCTCCATCGGGTCGCGCGCCGCGCGTCCGCCGAGCAGGATCGGCGCGAGAAACAGTCGCACCTCATCGATCTCGCCGGCATCGAGGAACGCGCCCGCGAGGTGCGGGCCCCCCTCGAGCAAAACCGATGTAACGCCGAGGGCGCCGAGCTGCTCGAGCGCCGAGCACACGCGCGCGGGCTCGTTCTCGCCCGTCGCGACCAGCACCTGCGCGCCCGCGGCCTCCAGCGCGTCCGTATCCGCACGGGCAGCGGCGCGCGAGACGACGACGATCAGCGGTATCGCGGCGGCGTCCGCCACGAGGCGCGAGCCCGTCGGCAGGCGCGCGAGCGAGTCGAAGACGACGCGTTGGGGCTGAAGCTCGGGATCGACGGGGGCGCCGTCAGGCCGCGCGGTGAGCAGTGGGTCGTCGGCGAGCGCGGTGCCGATCCCGACCACGATCGCGTCGAGCGCGGCGCGCCAGCGGTGCGCCAGCAGGCGGCTCGGCTCGCCGCTTATCCACTGCGAGTCTCCGGCGCGCGTCGCAACCTTGCCGTCAAGCGTCATCGCGAGCTTCAGCAGCACCCACGGCCGGCCCACACGCGCGTGCTTGCGGAACGGCTGATTGACGAGCCGCGCGGCGCCTGCGAGCTCACCGTCGGCGAGCACCACCTCCACCCCGTCGTCGCGGAGGATCCCGAGGCCGCGCCCGCTCGCCTTCTCGCTGGGGTCATCCGAGGCGACGACGACGCGCTTGATGCCCGCGCGGACAATCGCGTCGGTGCAGGGCGGGGTCTTGCCCTCGTGGCAGCAGGGCTCGAGCGAAACGTAGAGCGTCGCGCCGACGAGGTCCACCTCGCCGCACGCCGCGATCGCGTTGACCTCAGCGTGGGGCCCGCCGAAGCGTTCGTGCCAGCCCTCACCGAGCACCACGCCGTCGCGCGCGATCACGGCACCGACCATCGGATTCGATCGCACCAGCCCCGACCCCCGCTCGGCTAGCTCAATCGCGCGCCGCAGGTGGATGCTGTCGGCATCGGTCTTCGTTGACATGTGCCCGATGGGAGGATAGCCCCCCTCCGCCGCCGCCAGTTGGCGTCAAATACCGCTTTCGGCGAGGCGCGAAGCGCTAGGCGGCCCGCGCGCAGCTGCCGCCGCGCAGCCGGTAGAGCGTCATTTCGGGACCCGGCAGGCGGTAGGCGAGCGGGTAGTAGTCGAAGCTCCAGTCGAAGTTGAAGGCGCCCGGCGAGCGCCCTGCGGCGTAGGGCGTGATGCGGTACACGGCCTGCGCCTGACGGGCGAGCGCGCGGTAGTACGCGATCGCGGCGCGCGCTTCGCGGGGATCCGCGAACGCCCGCCCGGCCTGCTGTGAGCTCGTCAGCACCCAGCAATAGCCTTGCTGCTCGTAGTAGTCGATCGTCGCGGGGCTGAGCGTGTACTCGTAGTCCTCGACGCGCTCGTAGTGGTGGGCGACCCGCCAGCGCCCGGAGCCCGGAGCGCCCGCGGGGACGATCCGTGTGAGCAGCGATGGGTAGACGCTCCATTGGCCACTCCTCGAGCGCGGCCGAGTGCGCGCCGCGCGGGGCCCGAGGGCCGCGTCTTCGTGTAGCCACGCCTGCGGCACGACCGGCTCGACGACGACCCGCGCGCCGGCCGGCACGTGCGCGAGCATCCATGCACGGGTGCTCGCGCGAGTGTCCACGCGCGAGAGCACGAGGTCGCTGTGCACGCTGTAGATGACGCCCTGCGCCAGCAGCGCGAGCACCGCGCACGCCGCGAAGCCGACGCGCCAGCGGCGACCGAACCGCCCCGCCAGCACACGCGCGAGCGTGAGCGCGAAGAACGCCGCGAGCAGGCATGCGACCGGCAGCAGCGGCATCAGCCAGCGCCCGAAGAAGCGTTCCTGCGTGCCCATGAACAGGAGGTAGGCGAGGATCATCGGCGTGAGCAGCCACCCCAGACGCCGGTCCTTGAGCCACACCGCGACAGCGCCGCCGAGCGCGGCGATCGCGGGCACGACGCCGAGACCCCAGGTGAACGTCCAGAGGTAGTAGAAGAGTCCGAGCTCGCGCGGCGAGCCGAGCTTGCCCCCGGCTTCTTCGGCGACCGCGGACTCGTGCGCAAGTTCGTTCGCGAAGCTGTGAAAGTCGAGCACCGCGTACGGGTTCGCGACGACGAACGCGAGCAGCGCGAGCACGGCGGCGAGCAGCAATCCGAGGAGCGCGGGCAACGCCCGGCGCGTCCGTGGGCCGGCGACCGTGGGCTTGCGGTGACGCGCCTCCGCGTACTGGATCGCGGTGGCGGCGAGCAGCGGCAGCAGGACGACCCCCGCGGTGTACTTCGTCGCCGCGCCCACGCCTAGACCGACCCCTGCAAGCGCGTAGTCGCGCACCCACCCGCGTCTCATCACGCCGGCGGCGCCGATCAGCGAGGCGGTAAGCGGCACGAGCGCGGGCACGTCATTGAGCGCGAGGTGCGCATAGAAGACGGGCAGGAACGCGACGGCCTCGAGCGCGGCTGCGAGCAACCCCACACCGCGGCCGAAGAGGCGACTCCCAAGCACGTAGAGCAGCCACACCGCGAGCACGCCGAGGACGGCGACCGTCACGCGCGCGACGAGGTAGACGTTGCCGGGATGAAGCGCCGCTTCGCGCGTCACGCCGTCGTAGCCGCCGAAGAGCACCGCGAAGATCCCGTGCAGGAGATATGTAAGCGCGGGCGGGTTCGCGAAGTAATGCGGGTTCAAGTGCGTGCCCGTCATTTCGATCGCGCGCGGCACGAAGTGGGCCGCTTCGTCGATGTCGTAGACGTAGGGCAGCCCCTCCTTGATGCCCCACAGCCGCAGTGCGAGCGCGCCCGCGAGCACGAGGCCAAGCGCCGCCCAGATCCAGTACTTCGCGCCCGGTCCCGCACGCGCGCCCGCACGGGCGCGCCGCCGATCCCCACGCGCGGCACCGGCTCGCTCCGGCGCCGCACGCGGACCGGCGCCACGGGGAGCGCCATGCGCTCGCCGGATGGCTCAGCAGTTGGCATAGATGGAGTAGTAATGGCTCGTGTAGATGCGGCTGAAGCCCGCCGCCGGCACCTGGTCGCGCGGGTCGTCGCCGGGGTCGACGATCGCCTCGAAGAAGACCGCTGCGCCGAGTGGGTAGACCGCGACACTTCCGCGCTGCAAGCGTGCGGCAAGCTCGGGATGACCGTCGAGCGCCTCGCTCATGCGCCTGGCTGCGCGCTACGACGCTGACCTGCGAAGAGCCGAGAATCCAGCGCGCATCGGGAACGAGCTTGTTGTCGGGCACCGAGAGCAGCGGGCAGCGCGCGAGCGTCCGCTTGACCCGCGTGTTTGCGAGCGCACGCGCGAGGCCCTCGTGGAAGTCCTCGTGATAGGCCATCGTCGTCGAGAGTTCCGAGACGTGGAAGGTGGAGAGAACGTTCGCGGCGCCGTAGACCACGAGCACGGCGGCGCCCGCCATCCAGGCGAGGCGCAAGCGCGACCCGCGTTTGAGCATCGACCAGCCGCCGAGCGCGACCGCGCGCGAACACGAGCGCCACGGTCGCGGCGCCCAGCAGGTAGCGGTTGATGACCGACGCGCCGAGCGCGCCCTCCGCGAGGAACACGCCGAGCAGGATCAGCAGCGTCGCGAGCGGCATCAGCGCGCGCCGGGGAGCGAGCCAGAGCGCGAGCACGGCCCCGACGAGGACGCCGACGACGACGGGCAGCTTGTCGATCCTGACACGCGAAGCTCCACATCGACCCGAGCACGCCCGAGAACCCCTGCGTGCGTTCGAGTTCGCCCGCGAGTTCGGTCGTCTGATGCAGCGAGTGCAGGGGATCGCCGGTGACCAGCGCATCGAAGCCGACCCAAATCGCCGGCGCGAGCAGGGCAAGGGCGAGGTAGCGCATGCGCGTGCGCCCGTCAATCGCGTCGGCCGCGCGGCGTGGCCACGCGCACCACAACCAGTAGGCGCCGCTGAGCACCCACGCGTCCGGACGCAGCAGGCCGGCCGCCGCGAGCAGCAGGAACACCACCGGACCGCGACGCGGACGCTCGACCTCGAGCGCAAGCGCCCACACGATGAACGCAAGGTAGGAGATGTCGAGATAGCCCTGGACCGTCAGGTTCTCATCGAAGAAGCGCGTGAGCATCAGCAGCGCGGCGAACCATCCGACGACCAGCTCCGAAGCTCGCCTTGCCGACGCGGTACATACCGGCCACCAGCGCGACGAACGACGCAAGCGAACCGGCGATCATGAGGCGGGCGCCGCTCGCTCCGAAGAGCGAGCAAAAGGCGCCGAACGCAATCGCGAGCGGATGCTCGGTGGGTGCGCGGTAGACCGCGAGATCGGGGAGCTGGCCGTGGAGCAGCTCGCGTCCCCACAGCAGCGCGTAGAAGGAGTCGTACGTCGGATACGTCGGAAACGCGATGAACACGACGAGCGCCGCGAGCGCGAGCGCGCCGAGCGCCGCCATCGCGATAAGCGCGCTCGAGTCCCCGCCCGGGCGCAGACGCACCGAAGCCGCGCGCAGCCACGCCGGCCGCGTCGCGGATGCTGCGTCCGGGATCAGCGTCGCGCTTTGCATGGAATCTCTATGCCACCGTTACGCAGGGCCGGGAAATGGGCCTATCTTTGGGATACTCGGTGGTCGGATACGGCTCGCCCGCGAAGTCTATGGGAGGCGTCCTACCGCCTCGCCACAACCCAGTCGCCATGAAGCTCATCATTCAGATCCCGTGCTTCAACGAGGCCGAGCAGCTACCGCAAACGCTCGCCGAGCTCCCCCGCCGCCTCGAGGGCTTCGACGAGGTCGAGTGGCTGATCATCGACGACGGCTCGACGGATCAGACGATCGCGGTCGCGCGTGCACACGGCGTCAACCACATCGTGCGCCTCACCAACAACAAAGGGCTCGCGAGCGCCTTCCAGGCAGGCCTCGACGCGTGCCTGAAGCTGGGCGCAGACGTGATCGTGAACACCGATGCCGACAACCAGTACTACGGGCCCGACGTCGCCCGTCTCGTCGCGCCGATTCTCGCCGGCCACGCAGACATGGTCGTCGGCGACCGCGAGGTTCATACGAACGAGCACTTCTCGGCTCGCAAGCGCCTCCTCCAGCGACTCGGCTCGTGGGTGGTCCGCCAGGCCTCGTCGACCACCGTGCCGGACACGACCTCGGGCTTTCGCGCGTATAACCGCGAGGCCGCGATTCAGATGCTCGTCGTCTCGCGCTTCACGTACACGCTGGAGACGATCATCCAAGCGGGCAAGCTGCTCGTCGCGACCGATCACGTCCCGGTTCGCACGAACGCGCCGACGCGTCGCTCGCGGCTGTTCCCCTCGACGTGGGCCTACGTGCGGCGCAACGCGATCGCGATCTTCCGCATCTATGCGCAGTACGAGCCGCTGCGTGTCTTCTGGAGCCTCGCCGCGCTCATGTTCATCGCCGCGCTCGGCGTGTGGATCCGCTTCGTCGTCGCGTTTGCCGAAGGCAGCGGCAGTGGCCACGTGCAGTCGCTGATCCTCGGCGCGGTGCTCTTCATCGCGGCGGTCGTGCTGTGGGCTCTCGGCGTGATCGGCGACCTGCTCGCCGCGCAACGAGTGATGACGCAGCGGACCTTCGAGCGCGTACGGCGGATCGAGCTGACGCTCGGCGTCGCGCCCTCGCACTACGAAGCCGGCGCGCCGAGCGCGGCGGGCGCCCCGGGTCTTCCGGCCGCAGGCACGCCGGAGCTGCTCCGCGAGTGGGAGAGCTCGTCCGAGCACGCGGAGCACGATCCGGCGAGCGAGGCAGTGAGGCGGTGAGCGGCGCCGCAACCGACGCCTCGCGCGGCGGCCTCACGGTCTCCGTCGAGGGCGTCGTCACCGGCAATACGTACGACAAGTACGCCTCGAGCAACCCCGTCGTGCGCCGCCTCATGGCGCGCTTCCAGCGCGAGCTCGACGAGCTGCTGCGACTGGCCGCTCCGAGCTCGCTGCTCGACGTCGGCTGTGGCGAGGGAGTGCTCGTGCAGCGCTGGGCGAGCCTGCTCGATGGGAGGCGTGTCGTGGGCGTGGACCTCGAGGAGGAGTCTCTGCAGGCGGGATGGGCGGCGCACGCCGCGCCAAACCTAGAATTCCGGGTCGCCGAAGCCACGAGCCTTCCCTTCGCGAATGGCGAGTTCGACCTCGTGAGCGCGATCGAGGTCCTCGAGCACGTCCCCGACCCGCACGCGGCGCTCGCAGAGATGCGCCGCTGTGCGCAGCGCGAGCTGCTCGTATCGGTCCCGCGCGAGCCGTTGTGGCGGGGACTGAACATGGCGCGCGGCGCGTACTGGCCAGCGCTCGGCAACACTCCCGGCCACCTCAATCACTGGTCGCGGAGCGCGTTCGTGCGCCTCCTCGCGGGATACGGCGAAGTCGTGGAGCTACGCTCGCCGCCGCCGTGGACGCTCGCGCTCGTGCGCGTCTAGCCCACATCCCATCCGGTGCCAATAAAGCGCGCCAACGCAAAGCCGGCGGGCGCCGGCGACGCCGACGAGCTACAGCCGACGCGCCGCTACCTGAGCGGAGCGCGCATCCTCTCCGTGGGCATCGCCGCGACGGGCCTGCTGACGTTCGCCTACTTCTCGGTCGCCAGCCACGTGCTCGGGGCGAGCTCCGCGGCCCGCATCGACGTCCTCTGGTCGGTGATGTTCGTCGTGATCTCGGTGATCTACCGGCCGATCGAACAGCTGCTCTCGCGCACGATCGCGGAGCGCCGGGCGCGCGGTGAGCACCGCGACCCGCTGGCCGTCCCGCTCGCGATCCAGGCCGGCTTCGCACTCGCGTTCCTGATCGTCGCACTCGCGCTGCACGAAGAGCTGCTCGATCACGTCTTTGAAGGCTCGGAGGCGCTCTACTGGGTGCTCGTCGTGGGCACGCTCGCGTACGCCGCGAGCTACTTCGCGCGCGGCTGGCTGGCGGGCCACGAACGGTTCGGGGTCTACGGCGGCCTCGTCCTGATCGAATCGTTCTCGCGCCTGTGCTTTGCGCTCGCCGTCGCGCTCGGGATCGCGTCCGGGCAAACCGCGGTCGCGCTCGGGATCGCCGTCGCGCCGGCGATCTCGCTCGTGGTAGTGCCGGCCGCCTTCGCCCGCGCCGGGCGCGGCGCGCGGGCGCTCGTTCCGGGCGACGGCCCACACGCGCCGCTGACCGCCGACGAGGCCGACGCGGCTTTCGCCGGCCCCGCGACGGAGTCCGTGCAGGAGGCGGCGGCGCACGACAGCGGTCTCTCGCTGCGCCGCGGTGGGCGCTTCGCCGCGGGGGTGTCGGCGATCATGATCTCCGAGCAGACGCTTCTGAACGCCGCGGTCCTCACGGTCGCCCTGACCGCGGGCGACAAGGCGCTCGCGGGCATCGTGTTCAACGTGATGCTGATCGCGCGCGCGCCGCTGCAGCTCTTCCAGGCGGTGCAAACGACGCTCCTGCCGCATCTCACCGGCCTCGAGGTGACCGAGGGCCACGAGGCATTCAGGCGGGCCGTGCGCCTCACGGTGCGTTGGATCGCGATCTTCGCAGCGGCGGTCGCGCTCGCCCTGCTCGCGGTGGGACCGCTCGTGATGGAGCACGCGCTCTTCGGTCAGCACTACTCCTACGGACGCGTGGGCCTCGCGCTCGTCGGCATCGGCATGGGCATGCACCTGACATCCGGAGCGCTCAACCAGGCGGCGCTCGCGCGCGAGCGCACGCAGGCGGCGGCGGTGCTGCTGGCTCGTGGCCGCCGTCCTGCTCGTGGCGTGGATGCTCACGCCGGCGGTCTCGAATCAGCTGCTGCGCGCCGAGCTCGGCTACCTCGGCGCGACGAGCGTGCTCGCGCTCCTGCTCAGCGCGCTCTACCGTCAGGGCACCGGCGCGCGCACACGACCTGCGCTGGCTCAGGCGCTGCCCAGCGAGCGCGCGATCGCGAGATAGGCCTCGCCGGGGTCCGGCGCACCGAAGATCGCCGCCCCCGCCACGAAGAGGTTCGCGCCCGCCTCCCGGCAGACGGGCGCGGTCTCGGTGTCGATCCCGCCATCGACCTCCACCGCGTTGCGCTCGCCAAGCTCCGCGCGCAGCCGCGTCACCTTGCCGGGCGAGCTCGCGATGAACCGCTGCCCACCCCACCCCGGGTTGACGGTCATGCAGAGCGCGACGTCCAGCATGCCCGCCGCATCCTCGAGCGCGCCAACGGCCGTCGCCGGGTTGACGGCGACCCCCACGCAGCCGCCGCCCTCGTGGATGAGGTCGGCGACGTAGGCGACCTGCGGCGTCGCCTCGAGATGGAACGTGATCGAGTGCGCGCCCGCATCGAGGAACTCGCGGACCTGTTGCTCGGGACGCTCGATCATCAGGTGCGCCTCGATGATCGCTCCGGCCTGCTCCACCTGTTCGCGCAGGGCGGCCACAGCCAGCGGGCCGACCGTGATCGGCGGCACGAAGTGGCCGTCCATCACGTCGACGTGGATCACGCGCGCGCCGGCGGCGAGGACCTCGGCCACCTGCTCGCGAAGCCGGCCGAAGTCGGCGGAGAGGATCGACGGCACCACCTGCACCTCGTGCAGGAGCTCGCGCGCGCGCTCCATCAGATCGGCTTCAGCATCGAGTCACCGCAACAGTTGCACGTGAGCATCGCGGTCGAGGACATCCGCACGATCGTCGAGTGCTCGCCGCAGTTCGGGCAGACGGACGCGAGCTCGAAGCGGTGCAGGCAGTAGACGCAGCGGTAGCGCCCCGGGAGGTTCGTCGCCCGCAGCCACGGCTCGCCGCAGTGCGGGCATTTTGGCCCGAGCTCGAATGGCTGATCACTCGCAGAGGCATCCACGAGCGCTCAGCTCCGGCGGAGGCGGGCGATGAAGAACCCCGCCGTGTGGTCGCGGTAGGGCAGCGTGAGGAGCGCCGCGCGCGGGACTCGCTCGGATCGCTGCCCGGCGGAGCGCAGCATCTGCAGGTCCGGCCACCACTTGCCGAGGTCCTCGAGCCGGAAGTCGCGGTGCGAGTTCAGGAAGGAGTCGAGGAGACGCTCGTTCTCGGTCGGCGAAATCGTGCACGTAGAGTAGACCAGCACGCCGCCCGGACGGAGCGCAGCTGCCCGCTCGCTCGAGGATTTCCGCCTGCTCGCGCGCCATCTCGCGCACGCGCTGCGGTGTCATTCGCCAGCGCAGGTCGGGGTGACCCTGCAGCGTTCCGAGCCCCGAGCACGGCGGATCGAGAAGCACCCGGTCGAAGCCCCCGGTGCCGCGCAACGATGGTGGCGCGCCGCGCGTGCCGAGCCGGCGCGCATCGCCCACGAGCACCTGAACGTTCCTCGCGCCGAGGCGCCGGACCGTGCTTGTGAGCACGCGCGCGCGGTGCGGACTGCGCTCCACGGCGAGCACCTCGCCCTCCCCGCGCATGAGGGCGGCGAGATGGGTGCTCTTGCCCCCGGGCGCGGCGCAGAGATCGAGCACGCGCTCCCCCGGGCGCGGCTCGAGCACGTGGGCCACGAGCATCGCTGCACGCGCTTGGGCGAGAAACAGACCGGCCCGCCACGGCGGACGAGCGCTCGACGTCGAGCGGCCCCTCGAGCACGAGCGCCTCGGGGATCCGTGGGTCGACTCGCGTGGGAGCCGCGATCGCGGCCTGCAGCTCGTGCCGCTCAGCAGCGCAGCGTGTTCACACGCAAGGCCACCTCCGCGGCCTCGTTGTCGTAGGCCATCAACGCGCGCGCGTTATCGGCGCCGAGCTCCTGCCACCACAGCTGCGCGATCCACTCGGGATGCGAGTGCAGGACAGCCGCGCCCGCGGGGGTGCTCGCGTCAAGCTCGGCCAACATCGCGGACGCCTCGCGCGTCGCCCGGCGCAGCACGGCGTTGACGAGACCCGCGCCGCCTGGGCTCGCGCGCTTGGTGAGCTCGACGGCATCCGCGACGACGGCTCGATCCGGCGCCCCGTGCAGGTAGCACAGCTCGTAGAGGCCGAGCCGCAGCGCCGCGCGCACGGGCGCGTCGAGCCGCGACAGCGGGCGGCCGCTCAGGCGCTCGGCGAGGTGATCGAGCGTGCCCTTGCGCTGCACCGCGCCGTAGGCGAGACGCATCGCAAGCGCCCGGTCACCCGGGCTGAGCGAGCGCGCATAGGTGTGAAACGCCCGATCTGCATAGGCTCCGTGCTCGAACACGCGCCGGAGCACGAGGTAGGCGCAGCGCCGCGCGGGCCCCGTTCGCCGCGCTGCGGTGGCCGCCGGCATCGAGGACGTGCTCAGCCCGCGGGGCGGTGGCCGCGGAGGTAGTCGCCGGCCGGCATCGCCCTGCCACCCGGCGGCTTGACCTCGAGCAGCTCGAGCGTGCCGTCAGCAGCCTGGAGCAGGAGGTGGCCCTCGTGCTCGTGCACGCCAAGCTCGTGAAGAGCTCACGTCGCCGTCGTACAGCGCGGCGCGCGTGACGCCGATCACCGTCCCATCGGGAAGCGCAACCCTGGCGCCAATGTGCGGGTGCAGCGCGCGCACGGTCCGCTCGAGCTCCGCGACCGGGCGCGTTGGATCGAGCGTACGGTCATCCGGCTCGAGCTTCGCGGCGTACGTAACCTGCGCCTCGTCCTGCTCGACCCACTCCAGCGGCTCACCGCGTTCGAGCTCGCCCAGCACGCCCACGATCAGCTCGCCGCCGAGCGTCGCGAGTAGCCCGGCGAGCGAGCCGTAATCGTCGTCGCCGGCGATCGGGACCGAGCGCACCGCGCAGACGGGACCGCTGTCGAGTCCTGCGGTGAGGCGCATGATCGAGACCCCCGTCTGTGCGTCGCCGGCGATCATCGCGCGCTCGATCGGCGCCGCCCCGCGCCACCGGGGAAGCAGCGAGGGGTGGACGTTCAGCAGCTCGTGCTCGGAGAGCAGCGGCTCCTTGATCAGCGCGCCGAACGCACACACGACGACGGCCTGCGGCTCTGCACGCGCTATCGCCACGCGGGTGTCCTCGTCGTTGACGCTTGTCGGCTGCGCGAGCGCGAGCGCCAGCTCCCGCGCTTTGCTCGCCACCGGGGGCGGCGCAACGCGGCGTCCGCGCCCGCGCGGGCGGTCGGGGCGGGTGATCACGAGCGCAGGCGGATGGCCTCCCGAAGCGAGCCGCTCGAGCACGCTCGCCGCGAACTCCGAGGTGCCGAGGAAGACGGTGCGCACGCGCTTAGAGGCCGCGCGAGCGCTAGGTGTGCGCCGGCTCGGCGGCCTGCGTCCGCACGCGCTTTGCCGCGTGGGGAGTCGGCTCCGTGTCGGCCTCCGTCGCTTCGCGCATCGCGCGCATCGCCTCCTTGCGCTCCTCGCGCGAGACTCGATCGAGGATCAGCACGCCGTCGAGGTGGTCGAGCTCGTGCTGGATCACGCGCGCCTCGAGGCCCTCCGCATCCACGACGAGCTCCTCGCCGTCCGCGTCCTGGCCGCGCAGGCGCAGGCGTGCGGGGCGCTCGACCTCGAGGTGCACGCCCGGGAGGCTCAGGCAACCCTCTTCGGCGGTCTCGAGCTCCTCGCTCGCGTCTTCGATCACTGGGTTGACGACCGCGCTCACGGGATCGTCCGGGTTCACGCGGTAGACGAACACGCGGTGCAGGATCCCGACCTGGTTCGCGGCGAGTCCGACCCCAAGGGCGTCGCGCATGAGCTCGCCCATGCGCTCGATCTCGGTCCTCAGCGACGCATCGAAGCGCTCAACGGGCACCGCGGCGGCCCGCAGCACGGGGTCACCAAGCTTGCGCACATGGCGCAGCGCCGCGTCACGTCGCTCGCGCGTCTCCGGGTCAAGCTCGGGTGGGCGTTGCTCGTCCGCGTCGAGCGCCCCGGCGTCCGCGACGGAGTCGTCGTGCGGCGGCGTCGCGCCTTCGTCTGCGTGTTCGTGCTCGTCGGCCATTGCCCGTGAGTTTAGGAGGGGACGACCCGTGGGCACCTCCGCACAGGGCATGGGTGGGCAAACCGGTTTGGCGCTCGCTCAGTGCGGATCCACGTCGACGCTGAAGCTCACGCCAGCGTGCTCGCGCGCCATAGACACGGCGCGCAGCGTCTCGTCGAGTGCGCGGATGGCCGGGGCGCGCGCGCGCGTCTTCAAGAGCAGCGCACGCCGCTCACGGCCGCGCAGCCGAAAGAGCGCCGCGGGGCCGAGCACCGTCGTCTCCGATTCGGCCAGCGCCGGGCGCAAGCGCTCGTCGAGCGCCCTGATCGCCGCGCCGACAGGATCCGCCTCTGCGGCCGAGCAGACGACCCGCACGAGATCCGCGAAGGGCGGGTAGCTAAGGGCTCGCCGCCGCGCGAGCTCGGCGTCGAGGAAGCCCGCGCTGTCGTGCGCGGCCGCAAGGGTGATCGCGCGCGCGTGCGGCGCGCGCGTCTGCACGAGGACGTGACCGTCCGCGCCCCTGCCTACGCGCCCCGCGAGCTGGGCAATCAGCGCGAACGTTCGCTCCTCGGCGCGGAAGTCGGGAAAGGAGAGGGTGCAGTCGGCGTCGAGCACGACGCCGAGTCGCACATCGGGGAAGTCGTGGCCCTTCGCGACCATCTGCGTCCCGATCAGCACCCCGGCGCGAGCCTGCTCGAAGCGTTGCAGCAAGCGCCCGGGGCTGGTCGGCTTCTGCGCATCGTCGCCCGTGAGCGCGAGGTCGGCGTCGAGGCGGAAGATCGGGAAGTCCTCGCCGCCAAGGATCGCGACGAGCTCCTGCTCGAGGCGCTCGGTGCCCATCCCATGGCGCGCGAGCGAGCGCGAGCCGCACTCGCAGCGGGCGGGCACAGGCTCACGATGCCCGCAGTGGTGGCAGCCGAGGTGCGCTTCGCCGCGATGCAGGACGAGCGCAACGTCGCACTCCGGGCAGCCCCACACATCGCCGCACTCGCGACACGAAAGGAAGTTCGACCAGCCGCGCCTGTTGAGCAGGACGATCGCTTTGCCGCGGGCGTGCCTGAGCTCGGCGAGCGCACGCACCGTCTCGGGATGAAGACCGTAGCCCACCCCGCGCATGTCGAGCACGCGCACCGGGGGCAGCGGCCGCCGGTCAACCCGATGGCTGAGCTCCAGGCGTGCCGCCGAGTGGTAGCTCTCCGGCCGTGGTGTCGCGCTGCCGAGGACGAGCAGCGCATTCGCATCGCGAGCCCTCTGTGCGGCGACCGCGCGCGCGTCGTAGCGCGGATCGCCCTCGTGCTTGTAGGAGGAGTCGTGCTCCTCGTCGACGATCACGAGCCCGAGGTCCTCGACGGGCGCGAACACAGCCGAGCGCGGGCCGACGCAGACCCGCGCCTCGCCGGAGCGCAGCCGGCGCCACTCGTCGTAGCGCTCCCCCGCCGGGAGTCGCGAGTGGATCACCGCGACCGTGTCTCCGAGGCGCTCGACGAAGCGCCCCACCATCTGCGGCGTGAGCGCGATCTCGGGAACGAGCACGATCGCGCCACGGCCCTGCTCGAGCGCAATCGCCGCCGCCTGCAGGTAGAGCTCTGTCTTGCCCGAGCCGGTCACGCCGTGCAGTAGCACCTGCTCCGCGCCGCCGCGCGCAAGCGCGCTCGCGAGCGACTCGAACGCCGAGCGCTGCTCGGGGGTGAGCGGCAACGGCTCGCGCGAGCGCGCGCCGACCGGGACATGCACGGGCCGTCGCAAGCACTCCCGCGCCTCCATTCGAACGAGTCCCCTTCCGGCCAGCCGCCGCAGTGCTGCGTGGCCACCCTCCAGCTCGCTCGCCGGCGCCGGGCCATGCGTGAGCGCGCCCAGAAGGCGCGCCTGCAGCGGCGTCAGCGGGTGAGCACGAGCGGCGGCCGAGGCGGCCCGCCGCCCTCCGTCTGTGAGCTCTGCGAAGAGCCGCGAGCGCGGCCTTGCCCCGCGCGTCCCGCCAGGCGGGAGCATCAGCGCCAGCGCGCGCGCCGGCGTCGAGCAGTATTCGCGCGCGATCCACTCCGCGAGCCCTACGAGCTCCGCGGGAACGTCCAGCGCGAGCGCGCGATGCGGGGAGAGCAGCTTCGCGTCCGGGACCGCGCTTCGCTCGGCGAGCCCTACGACCACACCCATCAGCTCCTGGCGCCCGAACGGCACCATCAGCACCGACCCGACGCCCACGTCGGCGCCGAGCTCCTCGGTCAAGCGATAGTCAAACGGCCCGCGCGGGGCGCGCGAGGTCGTGAGCGGCTCTATCTGCGCGATCGCGGCGGCCACACATGAGTTCTAACCGCCGCCTCGGACCGAGCTAGACGCCGCCTGCAGCCTCCACCGCCACCTCGCCCGCGGCCGCCGCTCGCAGCGCGTCGGCCTTGTCGACCCGCTCCCACGTGAAGTCGTGGTCTTCGCGGCCGAAATGGCCGTAGGCGGCCGTCTTCTGATAGATCGGCCGGTGGAGCTTGAGCGTCTCGCGGATCGCTCCCGGGCGCAGATCGAAGTGCTCGTCCACGAGCGCCGCGATGCGTGCGCGCGAGATCTTCTCCGTGCCGAACGTCTCGACCATCACCGAAACCGGATGCGCGACGCCGATCGCGTAGGCGATCTGCACCTCCGCGCGATCGGCAAGGCCCGCCGCGACGATGTTCTTCGCCACCCAACGGGCCGCATACGCCGCCGAGCGATCGACCTTCGAAGGGTCCTTGCCGGAGAAGGCGCCGCCGCCGTGACGCGCCATGCCACCGTAGGTGTCGACGATGATCTTGCGGCCGGTGAGCCCGCAATCGCCCATCGGGCCGCCGATCACGAAACGCCCGGTGGGGTTCACGAGGAAGTTGCGCAGGAGCTTGCGCTCGTCGTAGAGCTCGGTCGGCAGCATCGGCTTGACGACGTGTTCGAAGAGATCGGGCTTGATCATCGTCTCCGCGTCGATGCCATCGGCGTGCTGCGTCGAGATCAGGAGCTTCTCGATCTCCACCGGCTTGCTGTCCTGGTAGCGCACGGTCACCTGCGTCTTACCGTCGGGCCGCAGGTAGGGCACGACCTCCGACTTGCGCACCTCCGCGAGGCGCTTCGCGAGCTTGTGCGCGAGCGAGATCGGCAGCGGCATGAGCTCGTCGGTCTCGTTGCTCGCGTATCCGAACATCATCCCCTGGTCGCCCGCGCCGGCGACGTCGAGCGCGTCGTCGTCGCCGGGATCGTGCCGGGTCTCGTAGGCCGCGTCGACGCCCTGCGCGATGTCGGGAGACTGCTTGTCGATCGCGTTTATGACCGCGCATGTGGCGCAGTCGAAGCCGTAGGCGGCGTTGTCGTAACCGATCTGGCGCACCGTCTCGCGCGCGATTTCGGGAATGTCGACGTAGGTGTCGGTCGTGATCTCGCCCGAGACGACGATGAGTCCGGTGTTCACGAGCGTCTCGCACGCCACGCGGCCGGTGGGATCGTCGGTGAGCACGGCGTCGAGCACGCCGTCGGATATCTGGTCGGCGATCTTGTCCGGATGGCCCTCCGTGACGGACTCGGAGGTGAACAGGAACTCGCTGTCGGGGAGGTTGATCATGGCCGACAGTCTACGCGGCGTGGGCCCCGGCGCGCCCGCCGCGCCCCTTCGCGGGCGAGGAGGGTCCCGTCCGGCGCCCGCTGCCGGTACGGGTCGGCAACGCGCGCTCGCCGCGCGCCACGAAGTCGATGATCAGCGGCACGCCGTCCATGCCGTAGCGCGCGCGCAGCCTGTTCTCGACGAAGAACGCGTAGTCGCGCTTGAGGTACCTGCGCGAGTTCACCTGGATCGCGAAGCGGGGCGGGCGCTCCGCGATCTGGGTCATGTAGATCATCTTCAGGCGTCGCTTGCCGCTAGCTCCCGTGCCGAGCGGCGGTTGGTGCACGGCCTGCGTCTCGGCGAGGAAGCGATTGAGCTCGGGGGTCGGAATGCGCCTCCGCATGCGCTCGCCGAGCGCGATCGCCTCGCTGAGCAACAACGACATGTTCTGGCCGCTCTGCGCGCTCGCGGTGAGCACGCGCGGGCGCAGCCGCAGCTTGGACGCGACACGAGCGCGCTCGTGGACGAGCTCGCGCCGGGGGTCCGTCGTCACGCCGCCCCGCAGGTCCCACTTGTTGAGGACGACGATCGTCGCGCAGCCGGCCTTCATCGCTTGCTCGGCGATGCGGAGGTCCTGTGCGGTGACGCCGTCTGTCGCGTCGCATACAACGAGCGCGACATCCGCGCGCTCGGCGGCGCGCAGCGAGCGCAGCGCCGCGTAGTGCTCCAGGTCCTCGGCGACCTTTGCGGCGCGCCGCAGGCCGGCGGTGTCGATCAGCACGAGCTTGCGGCCGTCGAACTCGAGCGGCGTGTCGATCGCGTCGCGGGTCGTGCCGGCGATCTCGGAGACGATCACCCGCTCGAAGCCGAGGAAGCGGTTGACGAGCGAGGACTTGCCGACGTTTGGGCGGCCGATGACCGCAAGTCGCACGGTGTCTTCCTCGACCACCTGCGTCGCGGCAGGCAGGAGCGCGTCGATGCGATCGAGCAGCTCGCCGCAGCCCAGCCCCTGTGCAGCGGACACCGGTAGCGGCTCGCCGAGGCCGAGGCGATGGAAGTCCGCGGCGAGCGGAAGCTGTGCGACCGTGTCGCACTTGTTTGCCGCCACGAGCACCGGCAGCGGCGCTCGCCGCAGCAGGTCGGCGAGCTCCTCGTCCCCGGGCCGCACGCCGGTACGCGCGTCCACGACGAGCACCGCGAGCTCCGCCTCCTCGAGCCCCGCCTGAGCCTGCGCGCGAATCGCGCGCGCGAGCGGCTCGGGATCGCCCATGTCCATGCCGCCGGTGTCGACGAGCAAGAACTGCCGGCCGTTCCACTCGCACGCGACCTCGTTGCGGTCGCGCGTGACACCTGGGCGTTCGTGGACGACCGTCTCGCGCCGCCCCGCGAGCCGGTTGACGAGCGATGACTTGCCCACGTTCGGATAGCCGACGATCGCTACTTTCATCGCGCCCTGACGATAGAGGGCCCGAGCGAGCGCTACGGGGCCGAGCGTCCCGTGCGGCCGCGCGCGTGCGCCAGCTCCGCGATCCGCTCGACGGCCTGCTCGACGCTCAGGCCGGTCGTGTCGAGCTGCACGGCGTCAGCCGCGGGCCGCAACGGACTGTGCTCACGGGCGGCGTCGCGGGCATCCCGCAACGTCTGCTCGGCGAGGACCGTCTCCGCGTTGACCTGCAAGTCGTCGGCTCGCCGGCGCGCGCGCTCCTGCGCGCTGGCGGTCAGAAAGACCTTGACCGCTGCGTCGGGTGCAACAACGGTGCCGATGTCGCGTCCCTCCGCGACCCAGTCCCCGTGGGCGAGCAGCTCGCGTTGACGGCTGACCATCGCCTCCCGCACGCCGGGCTGCGCAGCGACGCGCGAGGCCATCTCCGAGACCGCCGGCGCGCGGATCTCCTCGCTTACGTCGCGACCGTTCAGGAGCACACGCTCACCGAGCTCGATCTCGAGGCTCCGCGCAAGCTCCGCAAGCGCCGCGGGCCGCTCTGCGAGCGACGGATCGCCCTGCTCGAGTGTCGCAAGCGCGACGCTTCGGTACATCGCGCCGCTGTCCATGTAGACGAAGCCGAGCCTCTGCGCAAGCCCTTGCGCGACGGTGGACTTGCCCGCCCCCGCGGGGCCGTCGATCGCTATCACCATCGCGTGCAGGCTACGCGTCGAGCAGCGAGCGCAGGTCCTCCGTGAAGCGCGGGTACGACACCGCCGCCGCCTCGATCCCGCGGACCTCGACGCCCTCGCGCGAGGCGAGACCCGCGATCGCCCCGAGCATCGCAAGCCGGTGGTCTCCGTGAGCCTCGAGCACGCCGCCGCGCAAGCCACCGCCGCCGCGCACCGCGAAGCCGTCGTCCGTGGCCTCGATATCGGCCCCCAGCCCGCGCAGGCCCTCCACGACGGTCGTGATCCGATCGGACTCCTTCAGCCGCAGCTCGTGTGCGCCGCGGACGACCGTCTCGCCCTCGGCAAAGCAGCCGAGAAGCGCGACGAGCGGGAGCTCGTCGATCGCGAGCGGCACCTCGTCAGGCGCCACCGTCGTCGCCTCGAGCAGCCCCGCCGCGACGTCGAGGTCACTCACCGGCTCCTCGGCGATCACGCCGTCGGGAGCGATCGTCTGCGTCGCGGCGCCGCCCACCTCCGCCCCTTCGCGAGACGGCCGAGCGGTTGCGGGCGCAGAGATGGCGGAGAGCGCCTCCTGGTGCTCGCCTGGAGGCTCCTCGAGGTCGCCGAGGACGATTCCGCCCATGCGCGCCACGATGCGCAGGAAGCCGGTCCGTGTCCAGTTCACGCCGACGTCCTGGATCACGAGCCGCGATCCCTCTACGAGCACGCCTGCGGCGACGAAGTATGCGGCAGAGCTCACGTCGCCGGGCACGACGATGCGATCGAGCGTGAGCTCGTCGACGTGCCGCACCGAGATCCGAGTCCCCTCGCGCGTGACCCCCGCGCCCGCGCGCCGCAGCATGCGCTCGGTGTGATCGCGCGACGGCAGGGGCTCGTCGATCGTAGTCGTCCCCTCCGCGAGCAGTCCTGCGAAGAGCACGCTCGATTTGACCTGCGCGCTTGCCACCGGCAGCTCGTAGGAGGTCGCGCGAAGCCGCTTTCCGTGCACCGTAAGTGGGGGATAGCGATCGTCCACCGCCTCCAAGCGCGCCCCCATCGCGCGCAGCGGCTCGACGACGCGATCGACCGGCCGGCGCCTGATCGAGGCGTCGCCGTCGAGGGTGAACGAGCGCCCCTCCTGTCCCGCGAGCCATCCCGGCAGGAGCCGCATGAGCGTGCCCGCGTTGGCGACGTCGATCGGCCCCTCGGGCTCGCGCGCGTCGCGCAAGCCAGTCCCGCGGACGACGATCCCGCCCGGGTGCACCTCGACCAACGCGCCCAACGCGCGCGCGGCTTCGCGCGTCGCCCGCGTGTCCGCGGCGCGCAGGTAGTTGTCGACGCGGACGGGTTCGGCGGCCATCGCGCCGACGAGCGCCGCGCGATGTGAGATCGACTTGTCCGGCGGCGCGCGCAACTCGCCCCGCAGCGCCCGCGCAGGCTCGAAGCGCGCGTTCACGTGCGCACCACCGGGAAGTCGAGCTCGGCGATCAGCCCTTCCGCGCGCGCGAGCTGCGCCTCGCCGCCTAGCCACAGCGCCACGACGCCCTGGCGGTTGTCTTCGGAGGGCGAGAGCGCCATGTCGACGATGTTCACCCCCGCGCGTCCGAGCGCGAGCGCGATCTCCGCGACCACGCCGGGCCTGTTGGGGACGACGACGTGCAGCTCGCGCGTGTCCTTTGCGGCGCCCTCGGCGCGTCCGAGGCGCTCCTTGTCGAGGCGCGCGCGGTCGTTCCACTCGCGCAGCGCCGTCGCGTCCTGCGTTGTGAGCAGCTCGCGCACCGACGAGAGCTCCACGATCGCACCCTCGATGCGCTCGATCACCTGCTCCCGGTTCGCCATGTAGATGTCCGTCCAAATCGCGCTGTTGGCGCCCGCCACCCGCGTCGCATCGCGGAAGCTCGGCCCCGTTGCACCGGCTGCGAACACTGCGCGGACGCCCTCGTCGCCCCCCACCATCGACTGCGCCTGTGCGACGAGCACGTTCGCGAGCACGTGCGGCAGATGCGAGACGCACGCCATCACGCGATCGTGCGCGTCGGCGTCAACCGCCGCGGGCTGCGCGCCGAGCGCCACGAGCAGGCGGTGCAAGCGCTCGTAGAGGACGCCCGACGTTCCCGGCGCTGGCGTCAGGTACCACGTCGCCCCCTCGAACATGTCCGCGCGCGCCTGCCCGACCCCTGCGCCCTGCGCCCCGGCGAGCGGGTGACCGCCGACGAAACGCTGATCGTGCGCGCTCTCGGCGACGACGCGCTTCGTCGAGCCGACGTCGGTGACAACGCACTCGGCGCCCGCGTGCTCTAGCGCCTCCCGCGTCGCCTGCGCGAGCGCCCCCACGGGGGTCGCGACGAACACCGCATCGGCTCCCTGCACGGCCGCCCGGACGTCGCTCGCCGCGTCGTCTATCGCCCCCAGCTCGAGTGCGCGACGAAGCACCCCGGCGTCGCTGTCGTATCCGCTCACACGCGCCTTGCCGTGCGCGTGTGCGGCCATCCCGATCGAGCCCCCGATCAACCCCACGCCCAGGATCGCGATGTTCATCAAGCGGCGCCGGCCAAGCGCACTCCGATCTTCGCTTGATCGGTGACCTTGCCAGCGAGCGCTGCTGCCTGGTGCACGGCGGCCGCGTAGTCAGCGAAAGTGTCGCTCGGGAGCGCCTGCGGCCCGTCGCAGATGGCCTCGTCCGGGTTCGGATGCACCTCGACGATGATTCCATCCGCACCGGCAGCCGCGGCTGCGAGCGACATCGCTCGCACGAGCTCCCTGCGCCCGGCGGCGTGGCTCGGGTCCACGATCACGGGTAGGTGCGAGAGCTCCTTGAGCACCGGCACCGCTTGCAAGTCGAGCGTCGCGCGGTAGGCCGACTCGAAGGTCCTGATGCCGCGCTCGCAGAGCATCACCTGCGGATTGCCCTCCTTGAGGATGTACTCCGCCGCCATCAGAAGCTCCTCGAGCGTCGCGGAAAGGCCGCGCTTGAGCAGCACCGGCCGTCCCGCACGGCCGACCTCGGCGAGCAGCGGGAAGTTCTGCATGTTGCGCGCCCCGATCTGGATCACATCGGCCACCTCGAGCACCGGCGGCAGGTCCCGCGCGTCCATGAGCTCCGTGACGACCGGCAGCCCCGTTCGCTCCTTTGCCTCCGCCAGCAGCTTCAACCCTTCCTCCCCCAGTCCCTGGAAGCTGTAGGGGGAGGTGCGTGGCTTGTACGCGCCACCGCGCAGCATCGCCGCGCCGGCCTCCTTGACGGTGTCTGCGCTCGCAAGCACCTGCTCGCGCGTTTCCACCGTGCACGGCCCGGCGATGAGCGCGAAGTGCTCGCCTCCCACCTTGCGGCCGCCGATGTCGAGGACCGTGCGCTCACCGTGGCGGAACTGCGCCGAGGCGAGCTTGTAAGGCTTGAGGATCGGCACAACGCGGTCGACTCCCGGCTGGCCCTCGAGCCCGAGGCTCGCGACGCTCGCGTCCTGCTCGACGTCTCCGATCGCGCCGATCACGGTCACGCGCTCGCCGCGGCTCGAATGCGCGCGCGCTCCGGCGCGCTCGATCTTGTGGATGACCGCTTCTATCTCCTCGTCGGAGGCGGTCTCTTTCATAACGATCATCATCGCCCGTGTCCTTTCGACGCCCGAGCCATCTCGGCTCGCCGTCGTGAAGCTTGAATCTTGTTATCTACACAACAACTGGACATTTGGACCTCCACTGCGCAAGAAGTTCACAAGGATCTGCTCCCCCGGGTCACTCGACCGCGATCGGGAGCGTCGGGCTGGTCTGCCCGGCTGGAGCGGCGCTCGGCCCACGGCCGGAGTGGGGCCGGCTGGGCCCACGGCCATGCCACCTCGAGGCGGCGCCCCCGTTCAAAGACGGGGGCCGGCCGAAGCGCCTAGATAAATCGCCAGGCGCGTGAAGGGGCGTACAGATAGGAGGAAGCGGCGGTCGCGCACGAGGTTAGGCGCGCGCCGGGGCGCTCGTGGCAGCCATGTTGCTTTGTCGGCACCGTCACGTTCATGTTCCTCAAGAACTTTGTAGCAGACGCTCGCCCCAAAGTCGAGCGTTGTCGTTCACGCCACCGGGGATCTCGCCGCCGAGAGCACATCCGCAAGCGCGTCGAGGAAGCGCACGTTCTCCTCGGAGGTCCCGTAGGTGACCCGCAACGCACCCTCCTTGCCGAGCGCGCTGCCCGCGCGCACGAGCACGCCGCGCTCAACGAGGCCGCGCATCACGTCGGGCTCCTCGAGGTCTTCGGGCAGCGAGAACCAGCAGAAGTTCGCCTGCGATTCGGCCGGCGTGAGGCCGAGCGCACGGAGCCGCTCGTCGACCGAGATGCGCTCCGCGATCGTTCTCGTCACGCGCTCCTCGACGGCGTCCTGGTGCGAGAGTGCCTCCACCGCCGCGGCCTGCGCGAGCGCGTTGCAAAAGAACGGCTGGCGCACCTGGTCGAGCGCGTGCACGAGCGCCCGCGAGCCGCAGAGCGCGAAGCCCACGCGCAGCCCGCACAGCCCATAGACCTTCGAGAACGTCCGCAGCAGCGCGAGGTTCGGATGCCGCGAGAGCAGTTCGACCGACGCTTCGGGATCGTCGAGCACGTTGAACTCGCAATACGCCTCGTCGACAAACACCCACACGTAGTCGGGCACCTCGTCGAGGAAGCTCGCGACCTCGCTCACCGGGATCGCCGTGCTCGTGGGGTTGTTCGGGTTGCAAACGATGACGAGCCGCGTGGCGACGGTGATCTCGCGGAGCATCGCCGGGAGGTCGTGCCGTTCCTCGGCGTCGAGCGGCACGGTGACCGCGGTCGCGCCGGACGCGGCGCTCAAATGTGGATAGACCGAGAACGACGGCCACGCGTACACGAGCTCCGCCCCGGGCTCGAGCAGCGCCTCGCTCGCCGCAAGCAGGATGTCGCAAGACCCGTTGCCGATCGCGATCTGCGCTTGCGGCACGCCATAGCGATCGGAGAGCCGCCGCCGCAGCGCCGTGCTCGCCGGGTCGGGGTAGCGGTTCAAACCGTCGAGCGCGCCGCTGATCGCGTCCTTTACTGCCTGCAGCGGAGGAAATGGCGACTCGTTGCTCGCGAGGCGCACGAGCTCCCTGCCGTCGCCGTAGCTCTCGGCTGCGGGATACGTCGGGATGCGCGTGATGCGTGCTGAGAACTCGAGCGCCATGCCCCCATTGTGGCGAAGCGCTCAGCGTCGCCGCGCGGCGCCGCCCGCGGACGTCAACGTGTAGGCGCGGCTGAGCTGCCAGGAGCCGCCTTCCGCGCCCGTGACGACGAGCTGGAGCTGCGCGCTCAGCGAGTGAGCGCGGCGTAGCAAAGCGCGTCCGGTCGAGCCTAGCTTGAGCGCGATCGCGCGACTCGATCCCGTGGCGACGGTGAGCGTCACACTGCCGATCAGCACGTTCTTGGTGACGTGGTGGCCGTGGCTCACGCTCTTGACGCGCGCGTAGAGGCGCGCCGTCAGCGAGCACGCCGGCGGACACGCGGCACGCCCGAAGGAGATCGTGCCGAGACCGCCCAGCTTCGTCCCCGCACGCGGAACGACGAGCTGCGCCGCGAGCTGCGTGCTGCTGTAGTACGGGACGTCGGCGCTCGTTACGGGCGCCGCGGACGTGGTGACGCTCGTGACGGTTTGCGTCGTGACGACGGGAGTAGCGGGTGCAGTGGGCGTTACCGGCGCAGTCAGCGGCGGCGGCCCCACTGCTAGTTGCTTGGAGATCGCGTGGCTGTTTCCGTATTGGTCGTAGACCGTCAGCGTCACGGTGTAATCCCCGGGTTTGGCATAGACGTGTGAGATCGTTGACGACGGTGTCCCGATCTGCGTTTCGTCACCGAAATCCCACACCCAGTAGGTGATCGCGTCCTTCGGTTCGCCCGATTGTGACTGCGAACCATTGAAGGTCACGGGTACCGTTGCGTTTGCAACTGCGGGCACTTCGAACTGCGTATTGAGCATCTGCTGCTCGCAGCCACCGCCGTTTTCCGACGCGGAGTTGCTCCACTCCGTCTGAAGCCAGTATTCGCCTCCACCGATGTGCTGGTTGTAGTAGGTGCCGGGCTTCTCGATGTCGACCTTTTCTTCCATCCCCACCTTTTCGAGCTTCGTTTCGGGATGTTCTCCGCCGTGAGGCTCGAGGTAGCGCGGGCCTCGGATCAGTTCGATCACTTCGAATTCGCTCGGCAGCCCGCACTTCGCGGCCTCCTCGTTGCCGGCCCTGTCGTGCCAGCCGTTACCGAGCGGATCGGTGATCAGCTCGTTGTGCTCGCGGCTCGCGACGTCGATGCTTGCGTCGGCACCCGACGTGCCATTGGGGTGCTCGTAGCTGTCGCAACCTTCAATTTCGTTGTCGTCTGGGACGTCCGCGTACAGCGACGGCGCCAATTCGGTGCCGAAGTGGCTGTGATATCCGCAGTAGCCGTCTGATGCAAAGGAACACGGGTTGGCCACTTCCTTCTTGTTCGCTTCTTCGTTGCTGTAGAAGCAGCTGCCCACCTTCGGCGGGGTGAAGACAAAGTAGAGGTTGCTGAGCGACGCTTCCCAGCCTTTTTCGAGTTGTACCGCTGTTATCTCTTGCTGCAAATCGTTGTCCGTGATGCAAGGTTCGGTCTTGACGACGGGGTCCGTGCATTCCGTAGCCCCGGCTCCCGGCGCGGGCAACGCACGGGTCGCGTCTCGGTACGCGTCCTTGCTGGCTTCGAAGGCCACGTTGTATTCCCCCGGCCCTTCCTTGTCGCCGTACTGGGTAGCGACCGAGTAAACGTTCGTGAGCGATCCACTCGCCTTCACGACATCTTCGAAGTAGCGGTCGACCGTCGTGACGTATGCATCCGAGATCGCGTGTCCGCTCGGCCCTTCCCAGAAGATCACATGGACAGTGTGCGCTTTGACGACCGGTCCGCCCCACCAGCAGAGGTCTGAGCCCGGGTTCGTCGTGGGGAGTGTGCAGTTCGGCGTGGGTTCGTTGGTCAGGAATGGCGATAGCTGCGGTGCAACACGAGCCCGGGCCGTCTCTTGCGCGGTTGCGGATAGCACAGCACTTTCGCGTGCTGCGCTCGTAGCAGAGCCGTTATCCACGAGAATGACGCCCTGAAAGCGGGGGTAGCCCGGGAGCGGTGACTGGAGCGGTTCGGTGGCGCTCGCCCCCGTCGCCGCGAGCGCGGGCGCAATCGCCACGCACGCCGTCGCGACGCCTAAGCGCCACACCCAGCGCGCGCCCACGCGCGCCTTTCTAAGCCCTCGCATTCGTCTCATCCGTCCCGAGTTGCTCATGCTAGGCGTCGCGCGCCTCTATTGCGCCGCCTGCAGATCCTCTCGCAACGCGCTCGCCTCGCCCAGATAGACGTGCTTGGGCTCGCTGGCCTCGTCGGTGTAGTAGTGCAGCAGCACCCGGATCACGCGCGGCAGAGACCCCGGCACGGGCATCTCGCGCGCGCACAGCAGCGGCACATGCGCGAGGCCGAGCTGGCGAGCGGCGACCGCTGGGAACTCGGCGTCGAGGTCCTCGGTCGCCGTGAAGATGCAGCTCACCATGTCCTCCGGTGAGAGCGCGTTGCGCTCCATAATCGCGGTTATCAACTCGCCAGTGGCGTCGAGGATCGCCTGCGCTTCGTTTCGCTCGGTCGTGATCGCGCCGCGCAGGGCCTTCACGCGTTTCGTTGGTGCCTGCATCGCGGGCGATTCTGGCAGAGCGCGGCCTATGCGCCCTCAGCCAGCAGCGCGTCGAGCTCCTCCGGGCGCAGGCGCCGGTAGCGCCCGCTCCCAAGATCTCCAAGCTCGAGTGAGCCGAAACGCACGCGCTCGAGGCTCACGACGGGGTGGCCGAGCGCCTCGCACATCCGTCGCACCTGCCGATTGCGCCCTTCGTGGATCGTCACCTCGAGCACGTTGCGCCCGAGGCGTCGTACGCGCGCCCTCCCGGTGGTGCCGTCCTCGAGCTGCACGCCGCCGCGCATAGCGCGCAACGCGCGCTCGTCGAGCGCCCCGCCCGCGACACGCACGCGGTAGGTCTTCGGCACCTCGAAGCTCGGATGCGTCAGACGGTGAGCGAGCTCGCCGTCGTTCGTGAGCAGGATCAGGCCCGAGCTGTCGGCGTCGAGCCTTCCCACCGGATACAGGCGACGCGACTCGTCCACGAGGCCGACCACGGTCGGCCGTCCCCGCGGATCGCGTGCAGTCGAGAGCACGCCAACGGGCTTGTGCAGCGCGTAGACGACGCGCTCCTCGGGACCAGCGACGATCGTGCCGTCCACCTCGATCCGCTGCCACGCGCCGGATTCGTCAGCCGCGACGTCCCGAGCGGGGTCGCGCGCGATCATGCCGTCGACGCGCACGCGGCCTTCTTCGATCAACTGCTCGGCCGCGCGCCGCGAGGCTACCCCCGCGTGGGCGAGGTACTTCGCGAGCCTCACCGCCGGGTCTCAGGCAGCCTGTGGATCGCTGCCCGCGCGGGCCTCACCCGCGCGCAGCAGCCGCTCGCGCAACTCGGAGGATTCCTCCGGTGTGGGGTCCCAGCGCGCGGTGTCCGGCAGGTCCTCGAGCGAATCGAGCCCGAACAGCTTCAAGAAGGTCGTCGTCGTGCGGTAGAGCGCCGCCCCGAACTGCGAGCGTCCGGCCTCTTCGATCAGATCGTGCTCGTGCAGCGCCGCCACCGCGTGGTCGGCGTTGACGCCGCGGATGCGCGCGATCTCGGGGCGCGAGACCGGCTGCAGATACGCGACGATCGCGAGTGTCTCCGCCTGCGCCTGCGTGAGCTTCGCGAGCCGCACTCCTCCGAACAAGCGCCGCGCCGCGTCGTCGGCCAGCGGTTCGCTCGCGAACGTGTATCCGCCGGCGAGCTCCTTGAGTGCGATCCCGCGCGATCCCGGGGCGTACTGCGATGCGAGCTCTGCGAGCGCGGCATGGACCTCCTGCTCCTCGTGTCCCGTAGCCCGTGCGAGCTCGTCGACGGCGAGCGGCTCCGGGGAGAGGAAGATCAAGGCCTCGACGATTTGCGCGAGCTCGCTCACACGGCGACCCCGAAGGGCTCGGAGCCACGATCGCCGCCCTCCTCGCGCGCGGGCTCACGCCAGCGCCGGCGACCCGCCGGCGGCGCGCCGTTGCGGACCGTGATCGGGCCGAATGGCTCCGCCTGCTCCCAATCGCCCTCGCCGCGCCGGTAGAGCTCGAGCAGCGCGAGCAACGTGACCGCGACCGTCACGCGATCGGCGCCCTTGACCGCCTCGTCGAAGCTGAAGCTCCCTCGCCGCAGCAGCCCGCGCAGGTGCTCCAAGCGCTCGGCGACCGTGACGCGCGGGCTCAGCATGTGGCGCACGCTGATCTCGGGTGGCACGCGCAGCAGAGCCCCCAAAGCCTCGCCGAGCAACGCCGGATCGGCTGAGCCCCGTTCCTGCTCGATTGCGCTGCGGCGAAAGCGGCGTGGCACGGGCGCGCGGCGAAAGCCGATGCCGGCCTGACCCGCGAGCAGCTCCTGCAGCTGCGCGGCTGCACCGCGGTAGCGCCTCGCTGCGAGCATCCGCTCGAGCAGCTCCTCGGCGGCCTCCTCAGCTCCCATCCCGAGCAGGTCCTCGACCTCCTCTTCGGGGAGCATCAGGCGCGATTTGAGTTCGAGCAGCGCCGCGATCAGGACGATGAACTCGGTCGCCGTGTCGAGATCGAGCTCGCCCCGCGTCTCGATGTGCGCGAGGTACGCGAGCACGACGTCTGCGAGGTCGAGCTCGAGCAAGTCCACCTCCTCGCGCAGCACGAGCGCGAGCAAGCAGATCGAACGGACCGCTGAAAACGTCGAGGTCGAGGTCGAGCGCGCCGAGGCTCACGCGCTCACCGTAGCGCCCCAACCCGACGAGGCGCTCGTGGCGGACCCACCCCCATCCGCTCACGCACATCCGCGACCGTCGGCGCCGCGATCGCGTGCGCGCGCTGCGCGCCCTCGGCGAGCAGCGCCTCGAGCCCACCCTCGTCGTCGCGCCGCTCGGCGTAGCCCTCGCGCACCGGGCGAAGCATCTCCAGCACCGCCTCTCGACCGCCGCTTTGAGGTCGCCGTAACCGCGCGCGTCGCGGAGCTCGGCTTCGACCTCCTCGGGGCGCACCTCGCGCGCCGCGGCGAGGATTTCGATCAGGTTCGAGACGCCGGGCTTGTCCGGCTCCCGCCGGATCTCGGTGCCGGAATCCGTCACCGCGCGGCGGATCTTGCGCGCGATCACGTCGGGCTCGTCGAGCACGTAGACGGTCCCCTCTTCGCCAGCGCTCGTCGTCGACATCTTGCGCGTCGGCTCCTGGAGATCCATGATCCTCGCTCCCACCTCGGGGATGCGGTGCTCGGGCACCACGAGCACCTCCTCGCCCCCGCCGAAGCGCGCGTTGAACCGGCGCGCCACGTCGCGCATGAGCTCGAGATGCTCGCGCTGATCCTCGCCCACCGGCACCTCGTGTGCGCGGTAAGCCAGCACGTCGGCAGCCTGCAGCACGGGGTAGACGAGCAGCCCCGCGCTCACGAGCTCGCGCTGCGCGAGCGACTTGTCGCGGAACTGGTGCATCCGCTGCAGTCGTCCGAGCTCCGTCAGCGAGCACAAAAGCCACGTGAGCTCTGTGTGCTCGGGGACGTCGGACTGCCTGAAGAGCAGGCAGCGCGCGGGGTCGAGCCCAGCCGCGAGCAGCAGCGCCGTGAGGTCGTACACCGAGCGCCTCAGCTCGACCGGGTCGTAGGGGACCGTGGTCGCGTGGAGGTCGACGATGCAGAACAGCGCCCTCGCCGCGCTCCTGGCTTGCGATGTACTGGCGGATCGCGCCGATGTAGTTGCCCAGGTGCTTGCGTCCGGTCGGCTGGATGCCCGAGAAGATGCGCAGCGGCGCCGTGCTCAAAGGGCCTCGCGCACGACCGGCTGCTTCGCCGCCGCGACCTCGTCGAGGCGTCGCACCGGCGTCGTGTAGCGGCGCCTCGCGCGCGATCTCGCGGATCCTCGGCGGCCTCGCGGAGGATCTCCGCGATCGCCGCGGCAAAGTCGTCGAGCGTCTCCTTCGTCTCCGTCTCGGTCGGCTCGACCATCAGCGCCTCCTCGACGAGCAACGGGAAGTACACCGTCGGCGGGTGAAAGCCGAAGTCGAGCAGCCGCTTCGCGAGGTCGAGCGTCCTGATCTTGAGCTCGCGCTTGAGCGGCGCGCCGGAGAGCACGAACTCGTGCATGCAAAGCTCGCCGTAGGCGCGCGGCAGGTACTCGGCGACGCCCTCCTCGGAGAGCCGCGCGAGCAGGTAGTTCGCGTTCAGTACCGCGGCTTCGGAGACGTCCTTGAGGCCCGCCGCCCCGAGCGAGCAGACATAAGCGTAGGCGCGCACGAACGTGCCGTAGTTGCCCTGGAAGCCGCGCAGCGCGCCCGATCGAGAGCGGCGCGTCGTAGCTCGAGGTCGAACGTGCCGTCCTCGCGCCGCGACCACGCGCGGCACCATCAGGTAGGGCTCGATGCGCTCGGAGACGGCGATCGGGCCGGCAGCCCGGCCCGCCGCCGCCGTGCGGCTGCGTGAACGTCTTGTGCAGGTTGAAGTGGACGATGTCGAACCCCATGTCGCCCGGTCGCGAGATCCCCATCACGGCGTTCAGGTTCGCGCCGTCGTAGTAGAGGATCGCGCCGGCGTCGTGCACGATGCGCGCGATCTCCACGATGTTCGGGTCGAAGAGCCCGAGCGTGTTCGGGTTCGTGAGCATCAGGCACGCGACGTCGCCGTCGGCCTTCGCGCGCAGATCCTCGAGGTCGACGCCGCCGTCGCGCGTTGCTCCTCACGGTGACCGTCTGGAGGCCCGCCATCGCCACCGTCGCGGGGTTCGTGCCGTGCGCGGTGTCCGGGATCAGGACCTTCTTGCGGTCCTCGCCGCGGTGCTCGTGGTACGCACGCGTGAGCAGCGCACCCGCGAGCTCGCCTTGGGAGCCGGCGGAGGGCTGCAGCGAGACGTGCGGAAGGCCCGAGAGCTCCGCGAGCGCGCGCTCCAGGCGCCACATCAGCTCCAGCGCGCCCTGTGCGCGCTCGGGGTCCTGGAGCGGGTGCAGGCGCGCGTGACCTGGCAGCGCCGCGACGCGCTCGTGCAGGCGCGGGTTGTGCTTCATCGTGCACGACCCGAGCGGGTAGAAGCCCGAGTCGAGGTCGAAGTTGCGCTTCGAGAGCCGCACGTAGTGGCGCACGATCTCGGGCTCGGAGACCTCCGGCAGTCGCGGCGGCGCCGTGCGCAACAAGCCCTCCGGCAGCACCTCGCCGGGCGCAACCGCGGGCACGTCGAGCTGCGGGCATTGGAAGGCCCGACGTCCCGGCGCTCCGCGCTGGAAGATCGTGAGCGTCTGCTCGCTCACGCTGGCACCGCTTCCCCGCCTAGGCGCGCGCTGTGCTCCGAGGGCGCCGGCGCCTCAGCGCTGAGCGCCGCGCCGAGCACGTCCGCGAGACGGTCGATGTCCGCCCGTGTGCGGCGCTCGGTGATCGCAACGAGCAGCCCGCCGCGATCCTGCTCGCGACCGGTGAGCGCGCACAGGTCGGCCCCAGGGTTGACGCCCTCGCGCAGACAACGACGCCGCACCGCCGCCACGTCCGCGTCGAGGTGAAGTGCGAACTCGCTTACGACCGGGCCCGCGTAGAGCGCGCTCGACGCCGTCCATGCGCGTGAGCCGCTCGCGGGCGTAATGGGTGCGCGCGAGCATCAGCTCGCCGAGCTCGACGAAGCCCTGCCGTCCGAGCCACGCGAGGTATACCGTCCCCGCGAGCGCGTTGAGCGCCTGCGCCGTGCAGATGTTCGAGGTCGCCTTCTCGCGCCGGATGTGCTGCTCGCGCGTTTGCAACGTGAGCACAAACCCGCGTCGCCCGTCGAGGTCCCGCGTCTCGCCCGCGATTCGTCCCGGCATCCGCCGCAGGAACTCCTGCGTTGCGGCGAAGAAGCCAAACGACGGGCCACCGAAGTCCAGGCGTCCGCCGAGCGGCTGGCCCTCCCCGACCGCGACGTCGACGCCACATTCGCCCGGCGCCTTCAAGACTCCGAGCGTGAGCGGATCGACCTGCGCGATCACGACCGGCGCGTGCTCGCTCGCCGCCTTGCTCAGCGCCGGAGCGTCCTCGACGACGCCGTAGAAGTTCGGCTGGGCGAAGATCGCCGCAGACGTGTGCGCGTCGAGCGCCTCCCGCCAGCGCGTGAGATCGGTGCGCCCGTCCCCGTCGGCGCTCACGGGCACCTCGACGACCTCCGCGCCGAACCCCCGCGCGTACGTGCGAAGCGTCTGCAGCGTGTGCGGGTGCATCGCGGCGCTCGCGACGATCCGCGAGCGGCCGTTGTCGAGCTTTGCCATGTAGGCGGCAAACGCGACCGCGCTCGGGCCCTCGTACACCGATGCGTTCGCGACCGGCAGCGCGGTCAGCTCGCATATCGCCGTTTGGTACTCGAACATCACCTGCAGGTGACCCTGCGAGACCTCCGGCTGGTAGGGCGTGTAGGGCGTGAGGAACTCGGAGCGCTCGCAGAGCATGTCGATGAGGGCCGGGACATAGTGGTCGTACATCCCCGCGCCGAGGAACGAGAGCTCCTGCTCGGCGCTCACGTTTCGCTCGGCGAGCGCGCGCAGCTGCTCGTAGACATCCTGCTCGGAGCGCCCTTCGGGCAGCGCGAGCGCGCCGCGCAGGCGCACCGGCGCCGGCACCTGGCGCGCGAACAGCTCCTCGATCGAGGCGACGCCGATCGCCGCAAGCATCGCTTGCCGATCCTCGGTCGTGATGGCGGTGTAGCGGGTCACGGGTGGAGGCCTCGGTGCTACTCCGCGAGGCTCGCGGCGTAGGCCTCGGCATCCATCAACGCATCGCGCTCGGACGGATCGGCGAGGCGAATCTTCACGAGCCAACCCTCCCCGTATGGGTCCTCGTTGATCGGCAGCGGGTTCTCGCGCAGCGCCTCGTTGACCGCCACGATCTCGCCCGAGAGTGGCGCGAGGACGTCCGCGACCGCCTTCACGGACTCGATCTCGGCGTAGCTTTCCCCCTGGATCAGCGCGCCTCCCACAGCCGGCGGTTCGAAAAAGACGACCTCGCCGAGCTGGTCCTGCGCGTACCACGTCACCCCGAGCGTCGCCTCCTCGCCGTCGATCCGCGCCCAGTCGTGTTCGGGGTGATAGAGAAGCTCGGGGGGTAGCTCGCGTCGGCCATCGCTTCGCGCCTTCAGCTTCGCTTCCGCACGAACGGCTTCTCGCATACGACCGCGGGACGGTGCCGCCCGCGAACGTCGATCTCCAGCCTCGTGCCCTTTCCCGCACGCGCCGCCTCCACGTAGGCGAGGCCGATCCCGGCGTCGAGGCACGGCGAGAGCGTGCCGCTAGTGACCTCCCCGCCGCCGACGACGGGGTTGCCCGCCCGCGGGATCCCTGGGCCATCGATCGCGAACGCGACGAGCAGCTCGCGCGGCCCCGCTTCGCGCACCGCACGCACCGCGTCGGCGCCGATGAAACCGGTCTCCTCGTGACAGCACCAGCCGAGCCCGGCCTCGATCGGCCCGCGCGCGAGCGTGAGCTCGTTGCCGTACAGCGGCAGGCATGCCTCGAGCCGCAGTGTGTCGCGCGCGGCGAGTCCGGCCGGCCGTGCGCCGGCGGCGATCAGCGCGTCCCACAGCTTCACCGCGTCGCGTGGCGCCACGAGCAGCTCGACGCCGTCCTCGCCCGTGTAGCCGGTGCCGCACACGAGCGCACCGACCCCGGCGACGCGGTTCGCTGCCACCTGCATGCGCGGAGCGAGCTCCGCATCGGCGAGCGAGCCCGCGAGCGCCCGCGCCGCCGGGCCCTGCACCGCGATCATCGCGAAGTCGCCGCTGCGGTCCTCTACGAGGGCATCGAACGCCGCGGCGTGGCGGACAAGCCAGTCCCTGTCGCGCTCGTGGTTGGCGGCGTTCGTGACGAGCACGAAGCGCTCGTCCTCGAGCCGGTAGCAGATGAGGTCGTCGAGCACGCCTCCGCGCTCCTCGCAGAGGACGCTGTATTGCGCCCCGTCGACGGCGAGCCTCGCGACGTCGTTGGAGAGCACCCGCTGCAGGAGCGCCGCCGCATCGCGCCCCGAGACCTCGAGCTGGCCCATGTGCGAGACGTCGAAGGCGCCGCAGTCGCGGCGCACCGCCATGTGCTCGGAGCGCACCGGCGCACTTCCCGCGTAGTAGGCGGGCATCTCAAAGCCCGCGAACTCGACCAGCTTCGCGCCTGCTGCGACATGGCGATCGAAGAGCGGCGTGTGCGCCAGAGCGCGCGTAACGGACTGCGCGCGGCCGGCGTCGGGAGGAGGAGCGACGGTGGATTGAGGCACGCAAGCGCAGGCTATCGAAGGCCGCGGGCGAGCCCGGCCGAGCTGCGAAGGGCCGCTAGCGCAGGAACGGCGGCACGTCGATCTCCTCGTCGGAGATCTCGAGCGTCGAGCGCTGGCGCTCGTCGATGCGCGGGCCGCGGTCGGGACGCTCGGTCCGCTCGCCGCGTCCGCCGCGTCCGCGGGCAAAACGCTGGTCGAAGCCGGTGCCTACGACCGTCACTCGCACCTCGTCGTTCATGTCCTCGTCGATCACGGCCCCGAAGATGATGTTCGCGTCGCCGTCGGCTGCGGCGTGCACGACCTCCGCCGCGTCGTGCACCTCGAAGAGGCCGAGGTCGTGGCCGCCCGTGATGTTGAGCAGGATGCCCGTCGCGCCGTCGATCGACTCCTCCAGCAGCGGCGAGGAGATCGCCGCCTTGGCGGCCTCCGCACAGCGGTTCTCGCCGCTCGCAGAGCCGATGCCCATGAGCGCAGAGCCGGCGTCGTGCATGATCGTGCGCACGTCCGCGAAGTCGAGGTTGATGAGACCGGGGATCGTGATCAGGTCCGTGATGCCCTGGATGCCCTGACGCAGGACGTCGTCGGCCTCACGGAAAGCGTCGAGCATCGAGGTCCGCCGCTCGACGACCGAGAGCAGCCGCTCGTTCGGGATCACGATCAGCGTGTCCACCACCTCGCGCAGGCGCCCGATGCCGTCGCGCGCCTGCTTCGAGCGCTGCGCGCCCTCGAAGTCGAACGGGCGCGTGACCACCCCGACCGTGAGCGCGCCGACCTCGTTCTTGGCGATCTCCGCGATCACCGGCGCTGCGCCAGTGCCGGTGCCGCCACCCTCGCCCGCGGTCACGAAGACCATGTCCGCGCCCTTGAGCGCCTCCTTGATGTCGTCGCGCGACTCCGACGCCGCACTGAGCCCGACTTCGGGGTCCGCGCCCGCGCCGAGCCCCCGCGTCGACTCGCGGCCGATGTTGAGCTTCACGTCCGCGTCGAGCATCGCGAGCGCCTGGGCATCGGTGTTGGCGGCGATGAACTCCACACCGCGCAAGCCCGCGTCGACCATGCGGCTGACCGCGTTGCTTCCGCCGCCGCCAACGCCCACGACCTTGATTACCGCCAGGTAGCCGCCGTTGTCCATTTTCTCTGAGACTTCCGAACTCTCTAGTCGTGGTTCAAGGTTGGTGTCCGCCGCTTCGGTCGCCGCCGAGCGACCCGCGTGAAAGCACGTTATGCAGGCAACTTCGCCGTGTCAACACGATCGCAAAATATCGCAATGTTCGTTGCAGATCCCGGAAGTCTCGACCGAGGCTCAAGAGTATGGCTCACATGGGGCTAAAGCTCTAGTTGAGGGTTATCCTCCTGGCGTGCCCGCGGGCGTAGCTCCGGCCGCGCCCGATTCCCCTTCCTGAGCGCTCGTGCCGGCCGGACCCGTCGTGCCTTCGGAGCCACCCTGGGATTCGGAGGGCGGCGCTTCGGGCGGCGCGCCCTGCGACTGACCAGAGGCGCTCGGACTCGCCGGCTGGGCCCCCGGTTCCCCCCCGTTGATCGTCGCCTCGAGGCCCGCGACGAGCGCCGCCGAGCTGCCGAGCGAGCCCTGCGCGGCCGACCCCGTGTCGCCGGTCGTCGAAGTTGCGTCTGATGCGGAGGCGCCGCCGGACGCGCCCGCGACGGCAGGCCTTTCCGGCAGACGCACGTCGACGTAGCTCGCCCCCGCGCCGCCTTCGGCCACGAGCACGCGCGCGAACGACAGCCACTTCGCGTGCGGGCGCGAGGCGTTGCCGAAGACCACGAGCAGGCCGTTACGCAGCGCGACGGTGAGCCCCTTCGGCCCGTCATACGCCCGTGACAGGAAGGGGACGAGCGGCGAGGGCGCGGCGCCCAGCAGTTCGAGGCATTCGAGGATCGCAGGGCTCTTGACCCTTTTGGCCGGCAACGTTGCGATCCCGACGATCGGCAGGCTTCCGCTCGCCAGCGAGCCGCCGAGCACCGCGCCGTCCGCGGCGGCCGCGGTGCGGGCGCCGTCGGTCGCCTGCAGGATTGCGACAACGGGCTGCTCGACCACGCTGATCCGCATGCCGTGCGGGAAGCTCGTGCGCACGTTCAAATCGCGCACCTGCGGGTAGGACGCGACCGCCTGGCGCAGCGCCCCGACGTTCACGTCCAGTGTGCTCATGCCGCTCGCTCGCTCGCGCAGGGCCGACTCGATCGCGGTCGCGCCGGGCCCCTCGACGCCGCTGATCTGAACGCCGTGGGCCGCGACGAACGAGGACTCCCGGAACCACATCCACCCCGCCGCGCCGAGTGCGAGCACGAGCAGGGTGACCAGCGCCACGCGCAGGGTGCGGCCGGCGCGCAGCACATCCATCGGCGGGCCAAGGCGGGCCATCGGAGACGCTTTCGCGCCGCGTCTCGCCGTCCCTGCCGTGCTACCAGGGAAAGCGCACAGGCCCGAGCAGCTGCACCTCCGGCTCGAGCGCGACCCCGAAGCGCTCGAGCACGCGCGCGCGCCCTGCCCCCATCAGCGCGACGACGTCCCCGGTGCTCGCGCCGCCCGTGTTCTCGACGAAGTTCGCGTGCTTGGGCGAGAAGCGCGCCCCGCCGTGGCTGAGGCCATTGCAGCCGGCGGCGGCGAGCAGCTCGCCGGCCGTGCGCGAGCCGCCGTCGTCCGGGTTCTTGAACGTCGAGCCAAACGTCTTGATCCCGCTCGGCTGAGCCTCGCGGCGGGCCTCGCGCATCTGCGCAAGCGTCGCCTTGACGTCCGCGGCGGACGCAGGCGTGAGCAGGAAGCTCGCGCGCGCGACTATCTCGCCCGCCCGCAGCGCCGAGCGGCGGTAGCCGAGGCCGAGCTCCGCGGGAGCGCGACGGCCCACGCCGCGCGCGGTGGCGACGTCCACCCACTCGAGGACCTCCGCGAGCTGCCCACCGTAGGCGCCCGCGTTCATTCGCACGGCGCCGCCGACCGTGCCCGGGATGTTCACGCCAAACTCAATTCCCGAGAGGCCCGCGCGTGCCGCCCGCGTGGCGACGGCCGGGAGCCGCGCGGCGGCACCGCAGACGATCCGCGTCCCGTCGAGCTCGACGCTCGCGAGTGCACCCTCGAGCTTGAGCACGAGGCCGCGCACACCCTCGTCGGCGATCAGGACGTTCGAGCCCGAGCCGAGCACCACGACCTCAAGCGACTCGCCCTGCGCCCACGCGAGCAGCGCCACGAGCCGCTCCGGGTCGCCGGCGCGGGCGAACATCTCCGCGCGGCCGCCGGTTCGGATCGTCGCAAAGCGAGCAAGCGGGACATCGCGCTCGATGCCCGCGGGCAGCTCAGGCGCGCCGATGCTCACGGCCGCTCCTCCACACCAACCAGACGACGGCCGAGCTCGTCGACGTCACCGGCGCCCATCACGACGCAAACGTCATCGGCGGCGAGCAGCTCTTCGAGCAGCGGCTGCGCGCTCGCGAACGTGGGCAGCCAGTAGACCGGCCTGCCGGGCGCCGCATCCGTGGTCGCCTCCGCGATCGTGAGGCCGCTCACGCCTGGATGGTCCTCGGCGCGCTCGCGCGCGGGGTAAACGTCGAGCAGGACCGCGATGTCTGCGATCGCAAGCGCCTCCCCGAACTCCCGGGCGAAGGCCGTCGTGCGCGAGTAGAGATGCGGCTGGAAGACCGCAACCAATCGACCGCGACCCGAGACTCGCATGCGCGCAGCGCGCAGGGTCGCCGCGACCTCGCTCGGATGGTGTGCGTAGTCGTCGTAGACAAACGCGTCGCTCGCTGTGCGCCCAAGCTCCTCGAAGCGCCGGCCGGCTCCGCGAAAACCTGCGAGCGCCGCCACCGCTCGCGCCTCAGAGGCACCCGCGAGCCGTGCCGCCTCGAGCGCGCCGGCGGCGTTGGTCGCGTTGTGAGCGCCCGGCACGACGAGCCGCACATCATGGCCACGCCAACAAAAGCGCGAACCTTCGCCGTCGAGCACCAGCTCGCGCGCGTCATACGGGCAGACCGGCCCCGCACGCAGCGCGAGCAGCTCGGGCCGGTCCCAGATGACGGCGTAAGGGGCGCCCGCGAGCAGCTCGCGAAACGCCTCACGGACCTCCGCGAGTGAGCCGAAAGCATCGGGGTGGTCTAGCTCGACGCTCGTCAGCAACACGATCGCCACATGCAGCTCGAGCATGGAGCGATCGGACTCGTCGGCCTCGACGACGAGCCACTCGCCCGAGCCCCAGTGCGCGTTGGGCAGCCCAGGTCCCACCGTCCCACCGACCAGCCAGCCCGGCTCGAACCCTGCACCCTCGAGCGCGCGCACGAGCATCGACGCCGTCGTCGTCTTGCCGTGCGACCCGGCAACGGCCACCGTGCGCTTGAGGGCACTGAGCTCGGCAAGGAGATCGGCGCGCGGGCGCTCGCGCAAGGCCCGCCGGCGGGCCTCGAGGCGCTCCGGGTTGTCGGCGGCCACCGCGGTCGAGTAGACGAGCTCGACGTCGCCGCCCGGTGGAACGTTCTCTGCCGCATTGCCGATGTGTGCGACCAGCACCCCATCCTCACCCAATCGCTCGAGGTAGGGCGAGCTGCTGCGGTCGGACCCGCTCACACTTGCGCCGAGCTCGTTCGCCACGCGGGCATAGCCGCTCATGCCCGCGCCGCCGACGCCAACGAAGTGGATCGCGCGGCCCGCCCACGGCCGCGCGGGGTCACCGCGCATCTCTCTTGCGCTCACGCCCGCGTCGCCTCCAGAAGCTCCCGCGCGATCGCCTCGTCCGCATCCGGTCGGGACACCGCGCGCGCCGCACTCGCCATCGCGTCCGCGCGTCCATGCTCGTGCAGCAACATGTCCACCTCCCGCGCGAGGCGCGCCGCGCTCAGCTCTGCATCGAGGACCACGATCGCGGCGCCCGCGGACTCCATGAAGCGGGCGTTCTGGAGCTGATGGTTCGCGGTCGCGTGCGGGTAGGGCACGAGGATCGCAGGCAGCCCGTGAGCGGCAATCTCGAGCACCGAGCTTCCCGCCCGCGCAACGACCAGATCGGCGGCGCTCAGAGCGAGCGCGAACTCCTCGAGATCGAGGTATTCGCGCAGGTCGTAACCGGCGCGCAGCGGACGTGCCGAGAGCTCCCGGAAGTCGCGCGCGCCGCTCACGTGCAGCACGCGGAGCGGCATATCGGCGAAGCCCGCGACCGCCGCGACATTGATCGAGTGCGCGCCCAGCGAGCCGCCGAAGACGAGCACGCAGTCCTCGCCGTCCGCGAGCCCGAAATGCTCGCGCGCCCTACCGCGGTCACCCGCCGGGACGGGGATCGGCCGTCCGGTGACGCGATATCGCGCGCCCTGCCTGCCCGCAATCGGGAACGCGAGGCACACGCGCCGTGCGCCAAGGGCGAGCAAACGGTTGGCGAGCCCGAGGCGGCTGTCGCCCTCGCTCAGCACCAAGGGGATGCGCAGGCCGAGCGCGGCGAGCCCCACCGGGCCCGCGACATAGCCGCCGCCGCCGAGCACCGCATCGGGGGCGGTCGACCGTAGTAGCCGTCGCGCCTCAACCAGCGCCTTGGCGGCGCGCGCGAGATCCCCCAGCGCGCGCCAGGGGTTCGCGCGGCTGAGGCCGCGCGCGCTTATGCGATCGAGCACGAACCCCGCCGCCGGCACGAGGTCTGCCTCCGCGCGATCACCGCCGATGAACGAGACCTCCGCGCCCGCGGCGCGCAGCACGCGGGCAACCGCTAGCGCCGGCGCGACGTGGCCTGCGGTGCCGCCGGCCGCGATCACGATCCTCGCTGCACCAGCGCTCTTGCCCGTGTTGCTCACGAGCGCATCCTGCCGCTTCGCGCGAGCCTAGGCGCGTACGGTCGCGCCCCGGCGACGGGGAGCCGGCGTCGCGCGTGACGGCACCCCCGCCCGCGAGCTGCGTGGGGAGCCCGCGTTTCGCCGCGGCTGCGGCACAGCCCGCACGTGTGCGGAGGCACCCGAGGCGACGCCCATCAGCAATCCCATCGCCCACAGCATCACG
Organism: uncultured bacterium; assembly: GCA_963768005.1. GTDB lineage: Bacteria > Actinomycetota > Thermoleophilia > Solirubrobacterales > Solirubrobacteraceae > Palsa-744. Next base: position 1,836,490 of record CAVYGD010000001.1, on the reverse strand, counting down.
ATCAGGCTCGTCGAGCCGTAGGAAACGAATGGCAACGGGACACCGGTGAGCGGCGCCACGCCGAGGACGGCGAGCGAGTTGAGCAGCGCCTGCGAGACGATAAGCGTCGTGGTCCCGACCGCGATCAGCGCGCTGTAGAGGCTGCGCGCCGCGCGCGCCGCGCGCAGCCCCGCATACGCGATCAAGCCGTAGAGGAAGAGCAGCGCGCACATGCCGAGGACGCCGAGCTCTTCCCCGATCACGGCGAGAATGAAGTCGGTGGGAGCCTCGGGGAGGTAGAAGATCTTCTGCACCGAGCGCCCCGGCCCCACGCCGAAGATCCCCCCCGAGCCGATCGCGATCTGCGCCTGCACGGCCTGGAAGCCCGACCCTGACGCATGCGACCACGGGTCGATGAACGACGTCAGGCGAGCGCGCGCATAGGGCCGCGCGAGCGCATAGAGCCCCACCAACGCGACGACTCCGCCGGCGAGCAGCGCGAGCTTCCGCGGTGGGATCCCCGCGGCGACGAGCAGCGCACACACGGTGAACGCGATCACCATCGCCGAGCCGATGTCGGGCTCGGAGGCCACGAGCGCGCACGCGCCGCCGACGACCACGAGCAGCGGGTTCGCGAGCTCGCGAATGCTGCGCACACGCTGAGGGCGCCGCGCGAGCAGCGTCGCGACGTAGAGCACGAGCGCGAGCTTCATGAGCTCGGCTGGCTCGAAACGCAACGGACCAGCGCCGATCCAGCGCTGGCCGCCGTTGATGCTCACGCCGACGTGCGGCACGTGGACCGCGAGCACGAGCACGAACGATGCGACCAGCAGCGGCGCCGTCAGCCGGTGGACCCACTGGATGCCACGACGCGCGAGCACCTGCATCCCTGCGACGCCGACCGCGCCGAAGAGGATGTACTTGACGAGGTACCCAGTGCCCGTGCCCTGGCCTTCCAGGAGCGTCGTCGCAGAGGACGCGCTGTAGACCATCACCGCGCCGAGCGCGAGCAGGCACAGCGTCGCGGTGAGCAGGATTCGCTGCTCCACGGGCTGTCTGTGCGAAGCAGCTGCCTTGCCGGTGCGGCGCGTCGATCCGAGGCGCATAGCCGATCACTTCGACACCCCCCGGCCGAAGCCTCCCGCGCGCCGCGCGATCGCCCGCGCTTCAGTCCAGCTGCATCGCGAGCTCCCGGAATCGCTGCCCGCGGGCTTCGAAGTCGGTGAACTGGTCGAAGCTCGCGCAGGCCGGCGAGAGCAGCACGACCTCGCCGGGGTCGGCGGCCCTTGCGGCGGCCACGACAGCGCGCTCGATGTCTTCGCAGTTCTGGAGCGGCACGCCGCTGTCCTCTAGCGCCTCGGCGATCTGCGGCGCGTCCTGGCCGATGAGGTAGACGGCGCGAGCGCTTCTTGTGAGCTCGTCGCGCAAGGCCGTGAAGTCTTGCCCCTTGCCTTGGCCGCCGAGGATGATGTGCACGACGGGCTCGCCGTCGTGGGGAGGGAAAGAGCGAAGCGCCACGAGCGTGCTCGTCACATTCGTGGCCTTCGAGTCGTTCACGTAGAGCACGCCCCGCGCGTGCGCGGCATCCTCGAGTCGGTGCGGCACGCCAGCGAAGTCGCGCAAGCCCGCACGCACCGCATCCACGTCGACGCCGCGCGCCAGGCACACGGCGGCTGCGGCCATCGCGTTCTGCACGTTGTGCGCTCCGCGCAGCGAGAGCTCGTCAACCATGACCAAAGGCTCCCCGATCCCCTGCCACCAAAGCGCGCCCTCGTTCTCGCAGAGCGCCGCCTGCGGCGAGAAGCCGAAGCGAACCTCGCGCGCGCGGCCGCCGAGCCCGCGCACGTCGAGCTCGAGCTCTTCCGGGAGGACCGCGATATCGCCCTCATCCTGCCGCGCGAAGATCGCCAGCTTCGCCGCGCGGTACGCGTCGAAGCCCCCGTGGCGATCGAGGTGGTCGGGGGCTAGGTTCAGCAGCACCGCCGCCTCGGGCGAGAACGCGACCGCGTCCTCGAGCTGGAATGAGGAGACCTCGCAGACGACGGTCGCGCCCTCCGCGGCCGTGGCGTCCGCACCCTCCGCGAGCCGGCTCAACGCGACGCCGACATTTCCAGCGACGGCAACCGGAAGCCCGGCCTTACGATGGAGATGTCCGATCAGCTCGACCGTCGTCGTCTTGCCGTTGGTCCCTGTGACCGCGATCAGCTCGTTCGGGATCATCCTCCATGCGAGCTCGAGCTCGCCGAGGACGGTCATGCCGCGCTCGCGCGCCGCACCCACGATCGGCGCATCGGCGGGCACCCCCGGGCTCTTCACGAGCGTACGCGCGCCCTCGAGCACGCTCGCAGCTTCGTCGCCGAGATGGACGCGCACGCCCGCGCGCGTGAGCCCCGCGGCGCCGTGAGGATGGCCGGCGTCGACTCCGTCGACCTGCTGACCGCGCGCCCGTAGCGCAAGCGCTGCGGCCGCGCCGGAGCGGGCGAGCCCGAGGACCACGTACGGCCCGCCGGGGAGCTCTGGACGGGGCTTCACCGGACGCTTTGCCTGAAGATCACGAAGCCGATCGCGCCGAAGAGCGCGGCGATGATCCAGAAGCGGAGGATGATCTTCGTCTCCGACCAATCGCGCAGCTCGAAGTGGTGGTGTAGCGGCGCCATCAGAAAGACACGCTTGCGGGTGGTCTGGAAGTAGGCCACCTGGATCACCACCGAGAGCGCCTCGATCACGAAGATGCCACCGAGGAGGATCAGCAGTACCTCCGTCTTGGTCATCACCGCGAGCCCAGCGAGCGCGCCCCCCAGCCCGAGTGCGCCCGTGTCGCCCATGATGATCGTCGCGGGAAAGGCGTTGAACCAGAGAAAGCCGACGCACGCGCCCACGACGACCGCCGCGAGCAGCGCGAGGTCGTACTCGCCGATGTAGAAGGTGATGCCCACGTAGGCGGAGACCCACGATCGCCACGCAGCCGGCCGCGAGCCCGTCAAGGCCGTCGGTCAGGTTCACGGCGCTCGTCGTGCCCGCGACGACGAGGTAGATGAGCAGCGGGTAGAAGACACCGAGTTCGACCTGGTAATCGACGAAGCGAAGCCGCAGCGTGCTCTGCAGGTGCGCCTCGTGGCTCGCAACGAACCACAGCCCGAGCGAGATGGCGACCGTCACGATCAGCTTCGTGCGCGCGCGCAGCCCGAGCGAGCGACGTCGCACGAGCTTGATGTAGTCGTCGGCGAACCCGAGCACCGCGCATGCGACCGCCGCGCCGTAGACCCCGATCGAGCGCCATTCGAAGTCGCTCAGGATGAGGAACGGGATCGAGAGCGCGACGAAGATGATGAGACCGCCCATCGTGGGCGTGCCCGCCTTCAGCCGGTGGCGCTCGGGCCCCTCCTCGCGAATGTGCTGACCGAACTCGCGCTCACGCAGGAATTCGATGAACTTGGGGCTCAGGAAGATGCATATCAGCAGCGCGGCTGTGCCCCCGATCAGGACACGCCCCATCAGGCGCCACCGCCGACGGGATCGAGTAGGCCCTCAGCAGTGCCGCCGAGCGCCGCCGCGACCTGCTCGAGGCGCATCCCGCGCGAGCCCTTGACGAGCACCGTGTCACCAGCGCGAAGCAGCCCGGGGAGCAGCTTCGCCGCCTCCACCGCGGAGGGCGCCGAGATCACCTGCGTCGTGCTGCGCTCGGGAACGCCCGCGCGCATCTCCTGCGCGCGCGTGCCGACGGTCACCACCAGATCGACTTCCGTTCGCGCCGCGTGCTCGCCGATCTCGCGGTGCAGCGAGAGCTCTTCGGGACCGAGCTCGAGCATGTCGCCCAGGACCGCGACGCGCCGCCCGCGAGCCGCCGCGGCGAGGTCGTCGAGGGCCGCGCGCATCGACATCGGGTTGGCGTTGTAGCAGTCATTGATCAGGAGCACTCCGCCCGGAAGCTCGAGCCGCTCGCCGCGAAGCGCGGAGAAGCTCACGTCGAGTTGGCCGGCAGGCTCGACGCCGAGGGCATGCGCGACGGCGACCGCCGCGAGCAGGTTGCGCAGGTTATAGGCCTGCGAGAAGGAGGGCCGGAGCGAGATCGTTCGCCCCAAAACGCAGATCTCCGCCTCGCCGTCAGCGGCGACCCGCACGAGCTCCACGTCCGCACCCTCGCCGAAGGTGAGCGTGCGCAGGTCCTCACGACGGTACGGCGCGAGCAATGGCTCGTTCGCGGGGATCACGACCGTGGAGCCGGGGAGGAGACCTTCGATCAGCTCGGCCTTCGCGGCCGCGACGGCCTCGCGCGAGCCGAGCTGCTCCAGATGCACGGGCCCGACGTTCACGATCAGGCCGACATCTGGCCGCGCGATCGCCACGAGCTCAGCGATCTGGCCGCTGCCGCGCATCGCCATCTCGAGCACGAGCGCCTCGGTGTCGCGCGGAGCGCCGAGGATTGCAAGCGGCAGGCCGATCTCGGTGTTGAAGTTCTTTGGGCTCGCGACCGTGCGCATGGCCCGCGGGCTCGCACCGGCGAGCAACGCCGCGAGGATGTCCTTGGTCGAGGTCTTGCCGGTAGAACCGGTGATGCCGACGACTTGGGCGGTGAGCCGTTCGCGCCAGGCGTGCGCGAGCTGCTGGAGGCCGTGAAGCGGATCTGCATGTGCGAGCACGACGCCCGCGCCGGGCGACTGCGCCACAACACGCGCGGCGATCGCCGGCGATACGAGCACTCCCCAGGCGCCGCTCGCGAGCGCGTCCGATGCGTGCTCTCCGCCATCAGCGCGCGTGCCTCGGAGCCCGACGAAGAGGTCACCGGCGCCGACCTCCCGCGAGTCGATGACTACTCGTGCGGGTCCCTTCGAGACCAGCTCCGCGGCATGCTCCGCCACGCTCAAGAGCTTTGCGCCCGCCGCTGCGGCGAGGTCACGCGCGTCCCAGTCGATCATGCAGGTGCCTCGGCGCGCCGCTCCCGCGGGGCCCGCCCTCCGCGCAAGAGCTCGCGGGCGACGCCCACGTCGTCGAACGGAACAACGCGCCCGCCGGCGAGCTCCTGTCCCTGCTCGTGACCCTTGCCCGCGATCACGACCACGTCGCCCTCGCGTGCGAGCTCGATCGCGCGCGCGATCGCCTCGCGGCGATCCGGGATCACGTGGACGGCGTCCTCCGCGCCCCGGCCGTTCGCGGCGACCCCGCCGAGCACGTCCGCGATGATCGCTGCGGGATCCTCGGAGCGCGGGTTATCGGAAGTGACGAGAAGGACGTCCGCCGTGCGCGCAACCGCTTCCCCCATGAGCGGCCGCTTTCCGCGGTCGCGATCGCCGCCCGCACCGAAGACGCACAGCACACGCGATCGCAGCTCCCTTGGCTCGCCGCCCTCCGTGCGCTCCGACGCGAGCTCGCGCGCGGCGCTCAGCACCCTCGCGAGCGAATCGGGCGTGTGCGCATAGTCCACGAGCACGGTGAACGCCTGGCCCTCCTCGACGCGCTCGAGCCGCCCCGGGACGCTGACAGGCTTTCCGAGCGCCTCCGTAAGCGTGTCGAGGTCGACGCCGAGCGCATGCGTCGCGACGAGCGCGCCGAGCGCGTTTGCGACGTTGAAGCGCCCCGCGAGTTGCAGTGAGACCTCGCGCACCGCATCAGGCCCCGCGAGCTCGAATCGGGAGCCCGCGCTCACGCACGCGACGTTCCTCGCGACGTAGTCAGGCGCCCTCGCCGGCGTCGAGTCGCCTTCGACGGCGAACGTGAGTGCCGCCGGCAGCTCCGCCGCGAGCCGCTCCCCGTACGGGTCTCCGACATTGACGATCGCCACGGTGGACCCCGACGTAAAGAGCCTGCTCTTCGCCTCGAAGTACTCCTCCATGCCGCGGTGAAAGTCGAGGTGGTCCTGCGTGAGGTTCGTGAAGATCGCCGCCGCGAAGCGCGCGCCGGCTACACGCTCGAGTGCCAGCGCGTGCGAGGAGACCTCCATCGCGCAAGCCTCGTCGCCTGCATCGAGCATCGCCCGCAGATCGCAATGCAGGTCGATCGCCTCGGGCGTCGTGCGCAGCACCGGCTGCTCCACCCCGCCGATAACGGACTTCACGGTCCCGAGCAGCCCACAGCGGATCCCCGCGCGCTCGAGCAGCGCGCGCACGAGGAACGCAGTCGTCGTCTTGCCGTTCGTGCCCGTCACGCCGACGACACGCATCGCCGCGCTCGGATGTCCGTAGAAGGCGTCGGCGATCGGCCCCATCGCGGCGCGCGTGGAGGAAACCTCGACTTCGGGCACGCCCAGCCCCAACGACCGCTCGACGACGAGCGCCGCCGCTCCGCGCGTCAGCGCCTCCGGCGCGAACTCGTGACCGTCGCGCTCGAACCCGACGACGCAAAAGAAGAGCGCGCCCGCGTGCAGCTCGCGGCTGTCGTAGGCGAGCGAGGAGATCTCGGGATCCTGCGCCCGCTCTCGAGGCCCGCGGAGCACAGGGTGGGCGCTGTGGGGGAGCGCACGCACAAGCTCGAGCAGGCTCATTGGTCGCCGCTCCGGCATGGCAACCACGGAGTCTAATTTCCGGCCCAGCCGATACCGGGGCCAGCCCTCGCCGGGGCGGGCCCACATTCCCTCGCAGCGCGCGCCAGCTGCGACAAGCGCGGGCGGTCGCCTCTGATACAAACTCGTCAAGGTGAAGGCACTATCCACCCATGACCGCCGGCACACTCGCCGGGGAGGCACGAGATGAAAGTCATCGGAGCAGGCTTGCCACGCACAGCCACGACGACCCAGATGATCGCGTTCGAGATGGTCGGGTTTGCGCCCTGCTACCACATGCGTGACCTCCTCGGAGACCTCGAGCACGGCCTTCCGCTGTGGGAGGCCGTGATCGAAGGCAAGCCGGACTGGGATGCGATCTTCGGCGACGCGCAGTCGACCTGCGACTGGCCCTCGGCGCGCTTCTACAAGGAGCTGATGGAGGTCTATCCCGACGCGAAGGTCGTGCTCACCGAGCGCGATCCGATCGGTTGGGTGAAGAGCATGCGCGAGACCGTGTGGGCGATCCACCAAGGCGACTCCGCCATGCGTCACATCTGCCAGGCGCGTGCCGCCGTCGACCCACTGTGGCACCGCTACATGGACCTCACGGACTACATCAACTGGGACGAGCAAAACGGCGCCTTCTCGCCCGCGGAACAGAGCTACAGCGACGAGGGCTTGATGCGCGTGATCGAGCGCTGGAACGAGGAGGTCAAGCAAACGGTGCCCGCGGAGCGCCTGCTCGCATGGAACCCGATTGAAGGTTGGGAGCCGCTCTGCGAGTTCCTCGCGGTCGACGTCCCCGATCAGCCGCTTCCGCGCACGAACGATACGAATGCCTTCAAGGAGGGCATCATCGGCGGCGGCCTCGATGTCATAAACGAGTGGTGGCAGGATCGGGAGCGGCCCGCCGAAAGCCTCCACGGCGCGCAGCTGAGCTGAGCCCCGGCGCGGGCACCTCTATTCGTCGGGCGCGATTCCCAGGTACGGCAGCGCGAAGGACATGATCTGGCCCCACGCCGGCGCGGCCACCTGGCCGCCGTAGATCGACCCTGCCTCCGGTTCGTCGACGACGACGGCGCACAGCAGGCGCGGGTTGCGCACAGGCGCAAAGCCGACGAACGAGGCAACGTAGGCGGTCTTCGAGTATTCGCCCGTTTCAGGGTCGACCTTGTTCGCGGTCCCGGTCTTGCCCGCGATTTCGTAGGGCGGCACGGAGACCTCCGCCGCTGTGCCGCCCGGCTGCAGCGGCCCGCGCAGCATTTCCCGCAACTCGGCGGCCGTGCCCGCCGAAAGCACGCGCCGGCTCTGCGTGTGCGCGAGCGAGTGTCCACCGATCGCCGCGACGAGGTACGGCGGACGCAGCACGCCGCCGTCGGCGATCGCCGCGTAGGCGTTGGCGATCTGGATCGGGGTCACGAGCTCGCCCTGGCCGAACGGCAGGTTGCCCATCGACGCGCCCGAGTACTGGTCCACGGCCGGCACGACGCCCGCTTCCTCGCCGGGCAGTTCGATTCCGGTCCGAGCGCCGAAGCCAAATGCGTGCACCCAGTGGTTGAACTGGTTGGCACCCTCGAGCAGCGCGATCTTGACAGCGCCGATGTTCGACGATTGGGCGAGGATCTGCGAAGCCGTCAACGTCTCCGCGCCGTGTTCCTCGGCGTCATGGATCACGCGCCCGCCGATTTCGAGCGTTTCGGGGATTTCGAAGCTCGTCTGGGGGGTGATGAGGCCCTGCTGGAGCGCGCCCGCCATCGCCACCACCTTGAACGTCGATCCCGGTTCGTAGTTGAACGACACGGCGCGGTTCTGGAGCGCTTCGAGCGACGGCACCGTGCCCGGAGCGGCGTCGACGGGCGGCCAATCGGCCATCGCGAGCACCGCGCCAGTCGCCGGTTCCATCACGATCGCCGTCGCGTCCTTGGGGTGGAAAACAGAGCCCACGGCGCCGAGCACGTTTTCGGTCTGCTGCTGGACGTTCGCGTCGAGCGTGAGTCGCACGGGCGCGCCGGGAAGATCGCGGTGCACGCTCGAGATCGAGATCGGCTCGCCGAGCGCGTCGCGGATCACGCGGCGCTCACCCGTTTGACCTTTGAGCACCGATTCCTCGGAGTACTCGAGGCCCGCGAGGCCGTTTCCTTCCGCACCGACCGCGCCGAGCACCTGCGAGGCGAGCCCCCCCGCGGGTACGCGCGGAGCATCACGGGGCTGCCTTCGATCCCGGGCAGCTTCAGCGCCAGCAGCGGATTCGCCTGCGTCGCCGACACGTCATGCGCGAGGTAGACGAACCCGGCGTGTTCACTGAGCTTCGCGAGGACTTCCGACTGGTGAAGGCCGAGCGCTTGCGCGACCGTCGCCGAGACTTGCAGCGGATCATGAACCAGGTACGGGTCGGCTGAGATGTCGTAGCCCGGTTCGGAGACTGCAAGCGCGGCGCCGCTGCGGTCGCTGATGGTGCCGCGCGGCGCGGGGATCATCTCGTTGCTCACCTGCTCGCTGTGCGCCGCCTCGCGCAGGCTCGCGCTGCGCACGACGCCGAGATAGAGGGTTCTGCCGGCGGCCAGCAGGAGCGCGAGGAAGAAGCAGGCGAAGAGCAGTCCTATGCGGCGCTGCACCGTGGCCACTGCTTACCCGCGCGGGGCTTCCTGCCCCGCGGCGGCCGCGTCCGGCGCCTGGCCCTGAACGCCCGCTTCGCTCGTCGCGCCGGTTGCCCCGGTGGCGCCGCCGGCGAGCAGCTGTGCCGCCGCCTGAGCATCCGAGCGCTGCGGAGCAAGAAAGGTGACCTGTCCGCCCGCCGCCTGTTCCATCCCGCGCTTGCCGGCTTCGGCCTGGATGCGCTCCGCCGAGCTGAGAGCCGAGTTGGCGACCTGCGCCGCCGAGATCTCTCGCTGCAGGTTCGCCTTCCGTTCGAGGCCGCGACCGACGTCGGTGTTCAGGCGCAGCACGACAAGCTGCATCGCGACGATCCCGATCAGCGCAAAGCCGATGAGCCCGATCCACACGCGTCCTCGGATCAGGCGGTCGAGCAGGCCGTGATCGGCGACGCGCAGTAACGCGCCGACGGCGTCGCGAGATTGGCCGCTCTCATGCCGGCCGGCCGATCGCCGCGAAGGGGCGGGCCGCGCGCGGCGAGGCACGCGCGGCGTGGGCACGGGGCGCAAAGCTGGGCGAACGACGCGCGGAAGCGCGACTGCGGAGTCGACTAGGGAGAGCGCGAGCGCCGCTGAAGCACCCTTCGAAGGACCGGACACGCGCCGCGGCGGGCCGCTGCGTCCCCGCGGCCGGCCTCCTGGGCGCGCGCGCGAATACGTGCGCCGTGAGGAGAGCGGCGCGCTGGCACGCGCCGCGGCTGTTGCGGCGGGCGCCCTCACGGATGCGCCTCGTGTCCGTCCGGCGGAAGCTTTCGCGCCGCGCGCAGGCGCGCCGAGCTCGCCCGTGGGTTCAGTGCGAGCTCTTCGGCTGAGGCAACGATCGCGCGACGCGCGCGCAGGCTCGCTTCAGGTGCGCGGTGGCACACGCACACCGGGATCTCAGGCGGGCAAATGCAACCCCGCGCGCGGGCCGCGAGGAACTGCTTGACGCGACGGTCCTCCAATGAATGAAAGGCGATCGCCGCGAGCACGCCGCCGGGACGCAGGAGTCCCCACGCCGCGGGCAAGGCTCCGTCCAGCTGCGAGAGCTCGTCGTTGACGGCGATCCGCAGCGCCTGGAACACACGCTTCGCCGGGTGACCGGCGGCGAAGCGAGCCGGCGCGGGGATCGCGGAGTTGATCGTCTCCACGAGCTCGAGCGTCGTGTCCAGCGGCCCTGTGGCTCGCCGCCGCACGATCGCGGCTGCGATCGCGCCCGCGTGGCGCTCCTCGCCGAGCTCGCGCATGATCGCGCGCAGGCGACGCTGGTCGAATTCGTTCACGATCTCGCGCGCGCTCAGCTCCTGCCCCGGGTCCATGCGCATGTCGAGCGGCGCGTCGTAGGAATAGGAGAACCCCCGCTCGGCGCGGTCGAGCTGCATCGAGGACATGCCGAGGTCGAAGTAGATGGCGTCGGCCTCGAGGCCCTCGGACGCAAGCCGCTCGAGCCCCTCGCGATAGCCACCGCGGACGAAGCGCAGCTGGCATGCCAACTCGCCGGCGAGCCGCTCGAAGCAGCGTTCGGCCGCCGGGTCCCGGTCGATCGCCACGAGCGTCCCCTCAGGCCCGAGCGTGCGCGCGACCATCCGCGCATGACCGCCCGCGCCGAACGTGCAATCGACCGCCGTCTGGCCGGGCCGGACGTCGAGCGCATCGACGAGCTCACGTGCGAGCACGGGTGTGTGCGGCGCCTCGCGATCCAGCGGCTGCCGATCGGGGCCGGCCGAGGGCTCGACGCGCGCCGAGCGCTGGCCGCGCCGCGCGGCTCGGCGATCACCGAGGGAGCGCACGCGTTCACGGCGTTCACGGCGCTTTTTCACATCAAGCAGCATGACCGGCATCCGCGGTGATCGCTCCTGCTTCGCTTGAGAGAGTCGGCCGGTACTCGCCCCATGCGGCGCGGTCCCAGCACTCCAAACGCCATCCCGCACCCACGACGACGACCTCCCTGTCGAGCTTCGCGTGCTCCATGCAACGCGGCGGCAACATGATCCGCTCGCGGCCGTCGGGCGCCGCGTCCTGACTGTTGCCGAAGAAGAACCGTTCGAGCTGCAAGCGCTTCGCCGAGAGCGGCGAGAGCTCGGCGAGAGCGCTGCTCGCGTACTGCTCGTAGTCGCTAGGGCGCGCGATCCAGATGCATGGTTGCCCGTCGGGGGGGATCGCGAGCATCGCGCCGCCAGCGAAGTCGCTGCGGTAGCGGCGCGGCAGCGTAAGCCGATTCTTGGAGTCGAGGGTGTGGTCGAAAACGCCGCTGAAGGGCAAGGCAGGCTCTCCTTGGCTGTCTCACCAAGCCCGGATGGAGGGGTGGGAGGAGCCCCTCCACCCAGGCTCGCTGCGCGCCATCCTACCCACTACAACCCATTTGTCAACACCAATTGCACATTTCTGCCCACAACGCGCACACGCCCCGCTCGATTCGGGCCACGCGAGCGCGCGCGCAGGTCCCAAATCCACGCCTCCCGTGCCGCATCTCGCGCGATTCCGCGGCGGCGCGCCCGCGGGCTCTTGAAACTGCGCTTGCACTTCGCGGAAATGAAAGGCGAATTGCGAAGCGCGGGTTTCCGGGGTCGCGCGGTCGTACGATCGGGGGGTGCGCCGATCCCTGTGCTCGCTCGCGCTCCTGCTTCCAGTGCTCGCGCTCGGCGCCGCCGGCTGTGGCTCTTCCGCAACGCCGGCGCCGGATCCTGCCTCGATCGTGCCCGCCACTACCCCGCTCTACGTGACCGCGGTCGTGCGGCCGCAGGGGAGCTTGAAGACGAACACGCTCGCCGACGCGCGCGCCCTCACGCACCAGAGCGAACCCTTCACGAGCCTGCTCGGCGCGCTGCTCCTCGGCGCTCCGAGCAACGGCTCGGCTACGTTCGTCTCATCGCGGTCGCTCGGCTCGTGGCTCGGCGAACGCGCCGGCATCTACTTCAGCCGCCTTCGCATCCCCGCGGTCAGCGGGTTCGGCGAAGCGCTCTCGTTGCTCGAGCGCGGCCTGAGCGGTGAGCTGTTCCCGGGCGCGAGCACGGCCCGTCCCGGCGAAGCGAGCCAGGCAGAAGGCGCGCTCGTCCTCGACGTTACGAACCCCGCGAAGGCCCGCGAATTCTTCAGCCCCGTGGGTATCCCCGGGTTGCACGCCCGCAGCGCCTCCTACAGGGGAGTCAGCTTCTCCGTGACGAGCGCCGGCCGGGCGTTCGGGCTCGTGGGCAAGTTCATGGTCATCGGCGGCGAACATGCGATGAAAGAAGCGATCGACACGAGCGGTGGCGCACCGGCGCTCGCTCAGGCGGACACCTACACGAGCCTCCGCGACTCCGCCGCATCCGAAGGCACGCTCGCGAACGCCTACGCTCCTGCGCCGGCGCTGCTGCGCTCCGTGCAAGCCGCTCCCGGCACGGCCACCGACCTGCTCTCGCTAGTGCGGGCGCTCGCGCCGTCGGGTGCGCTCTATCTCACGCTCGCGCCGGAGAGCCATCAGGTCCGGCTCGACATCGACTCGAGCTCCGCCGGTGCGGCGCCGGTTCCGAGCGCCGCCGAAAGCGAACAAGCGGCGGCGGCCCAGGAGAGCTTCCAGGCGCTCCCCGAAAACTCCCCGTTCGCCTTGCGCGTGGTGAACTTCGGCGCGTTCGCCGAACGTGCGCTCGCGCTACTCGCGACCCCTAACGGCTCCGCGCTCGTGAGCACGCTGTTTGGCTCGCTGCGGGGCTCGTCGGGCTCGCTGCTCGCCTCGCTGGGGCCCGCGCTCGAACACCTGCTGGGCGTGCTCGAGCAGAGACGCAGCCTCGTGGCCCGCGATCTGCTCAGTTGGATGGGCCCGGCAGCGATCTTCATCAGCGGCTCCAGCCTCGCCGAACTGAACGCCGGGGTCGTGATCACGCCCAAGAGCACCGCGCAAGCGCGCGCGGCGTTGGCGCAACTCCCCACGCTCCTCGCAGGCACGGGCGCGACGGTGACTCCGACCGCCGTAACGGGTGCCGAAGCGGGCGCGACGGTCAACCTCAACGGCCTGCCGGTGCCGCTGCAAGTGGGGATCGGAAAGGGCAAGTTCGTGATCGGGCTCGGGCTGTCCCCGGTTCTCCGCGGCGCTCTCGCCGACGGGGACGCTCGGGAGCTCCGCGGCGTATCAGACAGCGGTCAAGTCGTTGGGAGAAGGGATCCAGCCGGCGCTCATCGTCAATCCGCCCGCGCTACTCGGGCTCACGAGCGTGCTGGGCATCGGCAACGGCGGTCCGCTGGGCGAACTGATCCCGTATCTGCACTCGCTCACCAGCATCACCGCCGGCTCGAAGCAGCTCGGCAGCGTCACCCGCGCGCGCTTCATCATCGGCGTCTCCTAGGCGCAGCGGGGCGCGCCCAGTGCAAGAACGCGTGCATCACGGCACGCAGGCAGGAAACCTCCCTACGATGGCGACGGTCGGTCCTCGTCGAAGCCAAGGACGGTCGAGGCCCGACGTTCGGACACCTCTACCCCTTTTTCAAGCCATGCAACGGACGCGTCGCGGAAATTACAACTCAGGCCAGGACTTCGTGCTCGAGTACGGGCCGCTTCGCTTCACGTTCAACGAGGACGACTTCTCCGAGCGCTGCGAGCAGGCCGCGATCAAGCTCGGCTTCGTGCGCGCGCGGCTCCAGGAGGACGAGCTCGAGGACCTCGTGAACCTCGCCGTCAACGGCGCTGTTCACGACCCCGCCTCGGGCCTCGGCCACCACGTGAACGATTGCTGGCCTGAGCTCGTCGGGCCGGCCGAGCGTTCGCTCGTGCACTGGTTGCGGCGCCTCATATTCCGTGGTGCGTGGCTTGACCAGCGCGTGCTCGAGTGCGAGCTCGAGATCGTCTACATCCCGTTCGAAGGAAGCTTCTGTTACGTGCAGCCGGAGCGGCCGGGAGAGCCGATCGAGCTTTCACCCGAGCCCTCCTGGCGGCGCGTCGCCTACAGTCGCTGAGCCGCGAAGTCAGAGGCGCAGGAAGCGCCGCCACCCGCGCGCACGCGGAGCCTGGGTCGCATGGGCGCGCCTGATCGCACGCGCCCCCTCCTCGCCCACGAGGAGCTCGGGGCGCAGCGTCCCGCTCGCCATCACGTCAATCGCCGGGTACTTGCCACTGCTCGCAAGCCCGACGTCGAGCGCGATCACCGTCGTCTCGCCGCCGTAGGGGCGCGAGGCGGTGCCGATCACCGTGAGCGAGCCCTTGCGGCTCCGCCGCGAGCGCGTCGGCAGCTTCTGCGCGCCGGCGAGCGCTTTGCGCGCGGCCTGCGGGTGCAACCCGTCGAGCGTGTCGATCAGCACCACGGCCTGCTTTCCATTCGCCGCCGCCCTCCCGGCCGCCTGAAGCGCCTGCTCCACCGCCTGTCCCTGGCTGTCGGGCGACTCGGCGAAGCTGAGAGCCGCGCTCGGCTTGACCGGCCCAGCTTCCCATTCCGCGATCTCCTCCGGACGCACGCCCACGAGCACGAGCGAAAGATCGATCTCGGGTTTTGCAGCGAGCGCCTCGAGCATGCGCCGTAACAGCTCCGTCTTGCCGGCACGCGAGGCGCCGACGATCACCGCGCGCGAGCCGAACCCGAGCGGCGCGAGCCTTTCGACCGCTTGTACCGTCGGGTCGGAAGAGCCGAACACGAGCGCCTGGGTGGGAAACGACGGAGCCGCCGACGGAGCCGCCGTGGCCTCCTCGCTCTTCACGCGCGCACGCCCGCGCGAAGCGGCGGTGCCGCGGGATGAGGCCCTCGCGTCGGCGGGCTCGCCGTTGATCGTCTCGATGCGCGCAAGCGAAGGGTGCCGCTCCGACCGTCTCGGCTTGCGCACCGGTCCGCTCACCTTGTCGCCGGAGCTCAGTTCACAACGTTTGACCTGTGCCGGCGAGATGTAGACGTCATCGTCGGAGGGGCCCGGCGGATGCACGCGCATAAACGCAGAGCCGTTGTCGCGCAGCTCGACGACGCCCTCGGCGCTCGCGCGGTCAGCGGCCCGGGTCGAGGTCCGCGCGCGAGTGCTCTCGCGGCTGCGCGAGCGCTCGCTCGTGCGCCGCTCGCTGGTGCGCCGCCGCCGCGTGCTGGACGAGCGCGAGCCGTCGGCCGGCGCCTCCGCAGGGGGTCCCTCGTCACGCACGGTCAGATCGACCTCATCGCCAAGGATCGCGTTGATCAATTGCGCGCGCGGCAACAGCCGGTAACCGTCCACGCCGAGCTCGTTGGCGATCGCGTGAAGATCGGCGAGGGGGCTCGCCTCGAGCTCCGAACGGTCGAGTACTGGCATCTAGGTGCTCCTTCAGTCAGTGGACGATGTGGCTGCTGTCTCGTGAGCCGATGCTATAGAGGGCTTGGGTATGAGGCCCTCGGCCTGGGCCTCCTCGGCAAAGCGCGCCGCCTCCTGCGCCCGGCGCGCGGCATCCCATCCGTGCTCCTGGCCCAGCGCTTGCACAACACGGTTGACGGGGCCGTCCAGCTCGCCGGAGGGCGGGGCATCCGCGAGCAGCTCGCGCGCCGCGAGGATGCCGAGACGAGTCCTGCGCAGCAGCACGTCGCCGACCGTGAGCGCCTGCTCGCTGCGCGCCGCGAGCACCACCTCCGCGAGCAGATCGGGTTGGCTCGTAACGATCGGGGCCGCGAGCTCGGAGCTCGCCGCGGCGAGCGCGAGCACGTCGAAGGCGGTGTGACCGTAGCGCTCTGCGAGCGCGGGATAGGCGCGCTCGGGCACGCCGGCGAGGCGCGGCAGCTCTCCGCCGCGATCGCCTGGCCGAGCGGGATTTCGTGCGTGCGGCAGGGCGCCTCGCGCGCTTCGCGTTCGACCACCCTGTCGACGGTCATCTTCGCCATCCGCCGCCAGGTCGTGAGCTTGCCGCCGGTGATCGTGATCATCCCACTGGAGGTCTCGTAGAGCTCCGCCTTGCGCGAGATGTCGACTGACTTCTTGCTGTCTCCCGTCGAGATCAGCGGGCGCACGCCGGCGAACGCACCCGCAACGTCGCTCGCCTCGAGCGCGGTTGCCGAAGAAGTCGTTCGCGGCGCTCAGCAGGTAGTCGACATCGTCCTCGGAGGGACGCACGTGCTCGAGCGGGCCCTCGTAGTCGTTGTCGGTCGTCCCGATGAGCGTGCGCCCGAGCCACGGCAGGGCGAAGATCGTGCGCTCGCCGCCTGCAGGCACGATCGCGCCGCTCACGAGCGGCAGATCCTCGTCGCGCAGGATGATGTGAGTACCGCGCGAGGGCCTGATCTGCGGCAGTTCGGCCTCGTCGTGCAGCTCGTCCGGGCGCAGCTCGTCGGCCCACACTCCGGTCGCGTTCACGACGTTCGTCGCGCGCACGTCGAACTCCTCGCCGCCCTCCGCGTCACGCACGCGCACCCCCTGGGTGCGACCGTCGTGCTCGAGCAGTGCGATAGCCGCGACGTCGGTTCGCGCATACCGCGCCGAAGCGCTCGGCCTCGCCCAGGACGGTGAGCACGAGCCGCACGTCGTCGGTCTGGCAGTCGTAGAAGAGATAGCCGCCGGTGGGCTCGCGCCCGTCGAACGCAGGCAGCAGCTCTGCGACCTCCTCGCCGCTGATCATGCGGTGGCGCTCGGGGCTCCAGGACTCATCGGAGGACTCGCCTCCGCCCGCGTCGGCGGCGCGGCGGCCGCGACGACGCGAGCGCTCCACCG
Organism: uncultured bacterium; assembly: GCA_963768005.1. Classification (GTDB taxonomy): domain Bacteria; phylum Actinomycetota; class Thermoleophilia; order Solirubrobacterales; family Solirubrobacteraceae; genus Palsa-744. The sequence goes on along the minus strand of CAVYGD010000001.1, from coordinate 1,819,783 downwards.
ACATTACGTCGTAGAGGTTCAGCCCGACGCCCGTGAGCCGGTCCGGGCGATCGCCGCCGAAGGCCGCGACCACAAGCGGAAGCGGTCGCACGAGGTGCGGCGCGAGGTGCACCATCAGCCGGCGCTCGAGCAGCGCCTCGCGGACGAGACCGAGGTCGAAGTGCTGGAGGTATCTGAAGACCGCCGTGGACGAGCTTGCTCGAGCGGCTCGAGGTGCCCGCGGCGTAGTCGGCGCGCTCGATCAAGGCGACGCTGTAGCCACGGGTCGCGGCGTCGAACGCCACTCCCGCGCCGGTGATGCCCCCACCCACGACGACGACGTCGAACTGATCGTCCTTCAAGGCCGCAATCGCAATGCTGCGCTGGATCACGGCGTCAAGTCTCGCAGAGCGGTGAAGTCCTAAACCTCCGCGAGCTCCCCGACGATCTCACCCACGGCGGACTTTGCGTCGCCGAAGAGCATCGCCGTCTTCGGGTCGTAGTAGAGCTCGTTTTCGATCCCAGCGAAGCCCGGGTTCATCGAGCGCTTGATCACGATCACAGACTTCGAGTCGGCGACCTCGAGGATCGGCATGCCATAGATCGGCGAGCTGGGGGTGTTCTTCGCGGCGGGGTTCGTGACGTCGTTTGCGCCGATCACGAGCGAGACGTCGGTGCGCTGAAACTCGGGGTTGATCTCGTCCATCTCCTTGAGCTGGTCGTAGGGCACGTCGGCCTCCGCGAGCAGCACGTTCATGTGGCCGGGCATCCGTCCCGCGACCGGGTGAATCGCGTAGGAGACTTCGACGCCGCGCTTTTCGAGCTCCGCCGCGAGTTCGCGCACGACGTGCTGTGCCTGAGCGACCGCCATCCCGTATCCCGGAACGATCACGACGTGGCTTGCGTACGCGAGCTGTATCGCCGCGTCTCCGGCGCCGATCGAGCGCACGGAGCCCTCGTGCTCGCCCGCGCCCGCGGCGCCCTCCACCGCGCCGCCGCCGCCGAAGCCGCCGGCCATGATCGCGGGGATCGAACGGTTCATCGCGTCCGCCATGAGCTTCGTAAGGATCGATCCCGAAGCCCCCACCATCATCCCGAACACGATCATCGCGGGATTGTCGAGCGCCATGCCGGTGGCCGCCGCGGAGACGCCCGTGAAGGCGTTCAGCAGCGCGATCACAACCGGCATGTCGGCGCCACCGATCGGCAGCACGACCGCGACTCCGAGCAGCGCAGCGACGACGAGCATGCCGATGAACAGCAGTTCGGAATGAACGCCGTCGATCAGCGCGATCGCGGCGGCGAGCGTGAGCGGTGCGAGCACGAGGTTGACGAGTTGCTGACCCGACCCGAGCGTGATCGGGCGCCCGGGGATGACTTCCTGGAGCTTGCCGAACGCGATGGTCGAGCCCCAGAAGGAAATCGAGCCGATGATCGCCGCGAAGACGGAGAAAATCGCGACGTAGGTGGCGACACCGGGCAGCGCGATCAGCACCGACGACGAGCTGAGGACCACGCCGAAGTGTTCGTGGTAGGTCGTTGCGCTGACGAGATGCGACCCGTAGGTCGACCCGAGGTGGCGGAACTCGACCCACGAGATCAGGGCGACAGCGCCGCCGCCGACGCCGTTGAAGAGCGCGACCATCTGCGGCATCGCGGTCATGCGGACTTTGCGCGCGGCGGGGACCCCGACCGCGGTCCCGATCACGATGCCCGCCGCGATCAGCCCCCAGTGGCCCTCCTGTGGGCGCAGCAGCGTGGCGATCACCGCCACCGCCGTGCCGACCGCGGCGATCCTGTTGCCACGGACAGCGGTACGCGGCCCGACCAGCCCGCGCAGCCCCATGATCATGAGCGTGAACGAGACGATGTAGAGGACGTAGATGAAGTCTTCGCTCTGCAGGAAGACGGTTGCGAGCGAACCCGTCACGAGCCCTGCCCGTCCGCGGAATTGCCGCCGGGCGCGGCGGGACCATCCGACGCCGAGGGCTTCTCCGTGCCGGCGGGCGCCTCCGGCGCGGCCGCGCTCTCATCGGGGCGCGCCGTCGGCTTGCGCTTGAACATCTCGAGCATGCGGTCGGTGACGAGGAAGCCGCCGACGATGTTGATCGTGCCGAACGCGACCGCGATCACAAGCAGGAGCTCGCTGAGCCAATCGAGCCCGCCGAGCCCGAGCAAGATGAGGCCTCCGAGCAGCACGATGCCGTGAATCGCGTTCGTCCCCGACATGAGGGGCGTGTGAAGCGTGTTCGGGATCCTCGAGATCACGATGAAGCCGACGAATCCGGCCAGCACGAGAATCGCGAGGTTCGTCGTGAGCGTGCTCGCGAGGATCACGTGAGCGCCTCCACCGCCGCCTTCGCACCCTCGTTGACGATCTCACCGTCGCGCACGATCGACGCGCCCTTCACGATCTCGTCGTCGAAGTCGATCCGCAGGTTGCCCTCCTCGTCGATCAGGAGCTCGAGCAGCGCCTGGACGTTGCGCGCGAAAAGCTGTGAGGAGTGCTCGGGCATGCTCGCGGGCAGGTTCAGCGGCGAGACGATCTTGACGCCGTGGCGGACGACGGTCTCGCCCGGCTCCGTGAGCTCGCTGTTGCCCCCCGTCTCGCCGGCGAGATCCACGATCACCGACCCCGGCTTCATCCCCTCGATCGCCTCGGCCGTCACGAGCTTCGGCGCGGGCCGGCCGGGCACGAGCGCGGTCGTGATCACCACGTCGAAGCCCTTGATCGCCTCCGTGAGCGCCCGCTGCTGCTGCGCTCGCTCCTCGTCGCTGAGCTCGCGCGCGTAGCCACCCTCGCCGGCGGCCTCGACGCCGAGGTCAAGCCAGTCGGCGCCCAAGGAGCGGACCTGCTCGGCCACCTCGGGGCGCACGTCGTAGCCGGTCGTCCGCGCCCCCAGCCGCCGCGCCGTCGCGAGCGCCTGCAGACCCGCCACACCGGCGCCGAGGACGAGCACCTTCGCGGGCGGGATCGTGCCCGCGGCGGTCATCATCATCGGGTAGAAGCGACCCATCTCCTCGGCGCCCAGGCAGCGCCGCCTTGTAGCCGCTGACGTTGGCCTGCGAGGAGAGCGCATCCATCGACTGCGCGCGCGAGATCCGCGGGATCGCCTCCATCGCGAGCGCCGTGACCTTCGCGTCCGCGAGCGCGCGTGTCGTCGCCGGGCTGCTCAGCGGTGCGAGGAAGCCGACGAGCAGCGCGCCTTCGCGCAGCCGCGCCACCTGCTCGCGGCTCGGGGGGCGCACAGTCACGACCACGTCCGACCCCCAGACCTCGCTCGCGTCCTTGCTGACGCGCGCGCCGGCCTGCTCGAAGAGCTCGTCGGCGAGCAGCGCATCCTCGCCGGCGCCCGACTCGACGAGCACCTCGACCCCTTTCTGCACGAGCTTCGCCGACGACCTCCGGGACGAGCGCCACGCGGTGCTCGCCGGGCGCCATCTCTTTGGGAACCCCAACCCTCATCAGCAGGGCGGCACCGTATCATCGAAGGAAGGTGGGCCGAAGGCGCGAGCGATGACCGTCAATCTGACGCGGATCTACACCCGATTGGGCGATAGTGGCGAGACACACCTCGGCGACATGAGCCGCGTCTCGAAGCTCGACCCGCGCGTCGAGGCCTACGGCACGGTCGACGAGCTCAACGCGACGATCGGCCTCGAGCTCGCCCAGCCTGGGCTCCCACCGCGCTTCTCCGAATGGCTGAAGCGCATCCAGAACGACCTCCTCGACCTCGGTGCGGACCTCTCGGTGCCGGTAGCCGAGGGCGCGGCTGTGGACGCTCCGGAGAGGTCGCGGCTGCGGATCGACGCGGCCTACACCGAGTGGCTCGAGGAGGCCTGCGACGAGATCAACGACAAGCTTCCCCCGCTGCGCTCCTTCGTGATACCCGGGGGCACGCCGGCGGCCGCGCAGATGCACGTCTGCCGGACCGTGTGCCGCCGCGCGGAGCGCCGCGCGATCGCGGTCGGTGACGACGTGAACCCGGAGGTCGTGCGCTATCTGAACCGCCTCTCGGACCTTCTCTTCATCCTCGCGCGCGCGATCGGCGAGGGCGAGGAGTCGCTGTGGGCGCCCGGCGCCCACGCCGCGCGAGGACGCCGGTAGCTACGCGCCGACGGCCGCGAGGTCGCTCGTCGGGCTCGGCGAGCGCCGCGCGTTCCGATTCGGCGAGCTCCGGCCCATCGCCGATGAGGCCGCCGCGCGTGCTCGAGGTCCTCCGAGCGCCCCATCGTGAGCGCGCCCCGCACGCGACCGTCCTGGAGGTACCAATTCGTGAACTCGCCGTCCTCGAATGATCCGCGCAGGACCTCCTCGTCCCAGCGGTAGGCGGGCCCGACGTACTCCAGCGACGCCCAGTCCGCGAGGTCGGAGAAGAAGTACGGGACGACGTCGTAGGGGATTTCGCTGGCCGAGCATGTTGAGCGCGGCGGTCCGCCCCTGGTTGAACGCGACATCCCAGTGCTCTACGCGCAACGGCTCGCCGTGCATCGGGCGAGTCGTATTCGCACATGTCGCCCGCTGCAAATACGCCCGGCGCGCTCGACTTCGAGCTTCGCCGAGCAGCGAACCCCGCCGACGCTCGCCCGATCTCGAGCCCGGCGGAGCGCGCGAGGCGCACGTCGGGGCTCACGCCGACGCCGATCACGACGAGCTCGCGCCGCCAGCTCGAGACCGTTCTTTGTCACGCACCTTCTCCGACGCGCTCTGAGCCCTCGAAGCGCTCGAGCTCGTCGGCAGCCGTGGATTCGTGACGCCGTGCTCGCGCAGCACGCGCTCGAAGAAGCGGCCCGCGCGCCTCGCCGAAGGTCCGCTGCAGCGGAAGTCCTCCTGCATCACGATCGTGCAGCGCTTGCCGATCGCGGTCAGCGAGGCGGCGACCTCGCAGCCGATGTATGAGCCGCCGATCATCACGACGTGCTCGGCGCTCTCCGCCTCGGCGCGGATCGCGTCGGCGTTCGCGAGCGTGCGCAGGTAGTGCAGTCCCTCGAGCTCGCAGCCCGGGCACGCTCAGCCGCCTGACGTTCGCGCCGGTGGCGATGAGCGCGCGCTCGAAGCGCACCTGCTCGCGGGTTGAGAGCTCCGCGCGTGCGGCTCGCGAGATCGAGGCGGTGACGCTCGTGCGCGTGACCAGCTCGACGTCGTGCTCCTCGTACCACTGCCGGCGTCGCGACGAACGTGTCCTCGCGCTTCTCGTCGCCGCGCAGGTAGCCCTTCGAGCACGGGCGGTCGTTCGTATGGCGGGTCGGGCTCACGGCCGACGAGCAGCACGGACCCCTCGTCGGTCGCTCTCGCGCAGCACCTGTGCGGCGTTCCCGCACGCAAGCCCGCCGCCGATCAGGAGGTGGTCGACCTTCCCTGTCGCTCATCGGCCGGGACTCTATTACCACGGCCGAGCGCCGTGGCGAGCGCCCACCTATTTGCGGTGATGCCGGACCGGCGGCGGCGATCGCGATGGCGGCGGTGATGACGTCGATGCGCGGCGGCGCCGTTGTAGGTGAAGCGATCGGCGCCGTTGGTGGCGCTCTGCTTGCCGGCGGCGGTCACGAGCACATCCACGGTTCCCGCGTCGTGTGGCGGCGAGACGACAACGAGCTCGGTCGGGGTGCCCTCGAGAACGGGCACCGCGCTCTTACCGAAGCTGGCGCTCATCAGCGAGCACTCGACGCACGCCCCGCTGCCGGCGGGTAACAGGTTTCACCGCTGATCGTGACGGTCGTGAAGCCGCCGATCGGACCGTGGTTCGGCGCCATCGCCAGCTACGACGGGCGGCGTACCAGCCCCACTTGTGGCGGCGCCCCACGTACTTGTAAGCGATCGTGCGAGCTCGTCGCGCTCGTGCCGCGGGGCGTCGTCACGCTGACGTCCACGACGCCGCGCCTTGTGCGCAGGCGAGATCGACATCGATCGCTGTGCGCAGATGCGAACGCAACGAGACCCGGTTCGCTGCCGAAGCGGACGATCACACCTGCTGCAGCCGGGAAGCGATGCGCGCGGGACTGCCGTCGAGCTCGTCGCTGAAGACGCAGCTCTGCACCCTGAAGCAGGTTGCTGCCCGAGATCACGACTTCGCTGCCCCCTGCAGTGCGGCCTTCCGCCGACCCTTCGTGGCCTCCCTTGAGCGTCGCGACGTGCGTCACGGCTGGCGCAGCGCCGCCCGCCGCAAAGGCATGCGCAGCGAGCACTCCGAGCATTCCGGCGAACGCCAGCGGCCCGGCGCCGAGCACCGATCTGGCGGCCGCACGCAGCCTACTCCCGCGCTTCTCAGCGCCTCTCATTCCTTTGAGCTCCCTTCCCCTCTTCCTTGTGTTCCCGCCGGGCGCTAACGGGTCCCCGGTCCACCGCTCATCACGCCTCGTCGCCGAGGCGGACTCAAATCCAGCTAGCAGCGGCCTATCGACGTGTCAATAGCCCTCGACGAGCGTCCTACTCCTCGTCCTACCCGCGCGCGCGCGAGCCGAACTGGCGGCGCAAACGACGCAGCTGCTCCTGCGACGTAGCTGCTCGGCTGAGAGATGGGTTGCCTGGCTCCGCACGCGCTCGCTCCGCCAACGTCCGCGGCGGCGAGCGCTCGCGGCCGCTTGCGTTCCTCTTCCAGCCAGTCGCGAGCTTTGACGTCGGGTGCGTGCGTGCGCGTGCCGGGCCGGCCGGCGCGCGAGCCGGGCGTGAACGGAGCGAATGCGTGCGCGCCGTACTGCGCGATTGCTCGCCGGATGCCACGCGTGCCGACTCGGAGCCGTCGCTCCTCGCGTTGCAGGTGCACCCTGCTTGCGAGCGCGTCGTCGATCTCGAGTGTCGCGCGACGCCGTCTCCTCGGCGCCAAGCTCGTCCCATTCGCCCTCACCCCTTCCCGTAAGCCGGGCGAGCCGTCGATAGTCGCGGCGCCTGCCGGCGGCGTCCCGCCGTCCCTTCTCCGGGAGCGCCGCCTGCTCGTCGTAGAAGCGCGCCCGCTGGCGAACGCGCTCGTCACTGAACACTCGACCGCCGCGCGCCATCCCCGCGCTGCTCCTTCGGCGAGCACCTCGCGAGCACCGACGAGTGCCCCCTGCTCCGCGGCGATCTGCGCCTCCAGCCGCCGCGCGCGGACGTCGAGTAGCGCGAGCGTGCGCGAGGCCGCCTTCGCCGCCGGCCCGTCTGGATCCGACTGCGCTCGAAACCCTGCTCCATCCCCTGACGTGCGAGCTCGACGCGGCGAAGGCTGCGCCCGCTTCTCCGAGATCGCGCCTGTGCGGCCGGAGCCTGCGCGATTCGCGCGCTCGCTTCACGGTGCTCGCGATCGAGGGTCGCGGCCACCTGCTTGTCGGCGATCGCTCGCGCGCGCGCTTCGGCGCTCGGGAAGCGGCAGCGACTGCCGCTGCTCTGTCCGGGCGGCGGCCCGAGCCGGCGCCTCGCCATGTGACCGGCGCGGCAGTGCCGCGTCCGCCAGTCGATGCGTCGCGCGCTCGCGCGTTCTGCGCACCGTCCCGTGTGGCCGGCCACCACGCGCGCTCGCGCCGCGCCCACGGAGCGGCATCGCCGACACGCGCGAGCCCCAGGAGCTCGTGACGCTCGTGAAAAGCGAGCCACCAGCCGGCCGCAATCAAGAGCCACTGCGCCCACCATCCAAGTGCAGAGAGCGCGGCGAGCAGATTGGTCATCAACAGTGCGGCGCCGAGCAGCACCGAGTAGACGAGCTTCGCCGTGACCGCGGCGATCAGCCGCGTGCCCCACGTGCGGAAGAGCACGCGACCGCCTTCCCCGAGCGCCGGCGCAAGCACCGCGGCCGGCGCAAGCAGTAGGAGTAGGAGGCTCAGCAGCGCCGCGGCGAGCAGGCGCAGCCCGATCCAGCCGAAGAGTGCGAGCGCAGCGAGCGCGCCGATCCAGATCAGCAGCAGGCCAACGACGCGTGGCCAGGTGCCGTGCTGGGTCCGAAACTCAGCCTCCTCGGCGCTCGGACCCTCGCAGTGCGTCGCTTCGCGCGAGCCGCCGCAGAGCACGCTCAAGAGCGAGCCGCTTTCGTTGATCGAGTTGCGGGCGGCGCCGTTCGCCGGCAGCGCCAGAAAGAGCTCGCCATTGTCGTTCGCACGCTGGAGGAGGGTCGCGGAGCCAAGGAGCGCATGCTGCTCGGCTCCCGAGTGGCTCGCCGCGAACGAGCGCTCGTCGCCGGCGATCGCGAGCGCTGCCTTGCGCAGGCGCGCGTCCAGCAGGTGCGGATCGCGACACCAGCGAACGTTGCCGAACTCGAGGTAGCACCAGGGGCCGGTCACAAGGTCTCCGAAGAGCGAGCGCATCTCTCTCGTCGAGCGTTTGACCGGGACGGTTCGGCGTGCCCGCGGCGACCGCGCCGAGCGTCCCGATGCTTGTCTCGTTTGCCCAGTTGCTGAGCGCGCCGACGCTGGCGGCGGGGTCCGCGATCGTCCATAGCCCCGCCAACATCATCGCGAGCATCGCGAGGACCTGGCCGAGCGTCTGCGCAACCCGGCGGCGAACGAGGCCGTGGTAGACAACCAGCGCGGAGGCGACCGCCAACACGAGTGCGAGCCCGGGCGTCGTGAACGTGGTTTGCGCGCCGTGTAGCGCGCGCGCAGCCTCGCCGAGAAGCGTGCCGCCGAGAAGGTTCAGCGAGTAGCACCATTCCAGCATCACGATGAGGCCGTGGACGAGCGCGACGAGCGCCAGCCAGCCCCACTGTGCGGCGTCCTGCACCGAGGCTTCGAAGTAGTTCGTGAGGTGAGCGAGCCCGGTGTCGATGTGGACGTCGAATGCATAGTCGCCCGTGGGGGCGGGCGCGGCCGCGAATCCCGACGTCGCACAGTCCTGCTGCGCACTGGGCGGCGCGGCGACTTCTTCCCGACATGCGGGGCTCCCAAGACCGTTGTCCGTGAGGAAGTCGCCTTCGCTCGGTGGGCCGACGAGCGGTCCGCCTTCGACTTCGGAGGCGAGCGCCGATTCCCCCGGCGAAGCGGGCGGCTGCTCGTCCGAAGTCGTTTGAATTGCACGGGCATGGTGTTGCCCGCCGCGCGTTGCCGACGCGTGCTCGGGTGCGACGAGTGCGCTCGCGACCGCGATCAGGGCGAGCAGCCCGCAGGCCGCTAGCGCCCGCAACGTCAGCTCGCGTTCGGCGTCGTCGAGAAAGCCCGCATGAGGCTCGGCAGCACGAGCTCCACCTGCAGCGCCTCGACGCGCCCGCGGTGATCTCGGAACAGACAGCGACCCGTGTCGAACTGCTCGAGGTATCTGCGCATGCGTGCGTTCTTCGGGTCGACGCCGAGAAGCGTGAGAGCGCGCGTGATCTCGGCCTCGGAGCGCATTCCGAAGACGAAGATCGCGCCGAGCAGGTTGTGCAACGACTCGCGGTCTCCGACGAGCGTGTCGGTCACGAGCTGGGTCGAGATGATCGGCACGGCGAGCTCGGACCGCCCCATGCGCTGCAACGACGCGAGTAGTGCCCGTCCCGTGGGGTCGCCGAGCAGTCGCCAGCCCTCGTCGAAGGAGAACACCTTCAGCCGCTCGCGCTCGCTGCCCATCAGCTGCATTGCGAACATCGCGATCAGGCGCACCAGCTGCTCCCCCACGCGCTCGGATTGCGAGTACTCGCCGCGTGGCGTCCCCGGCTCCGGTCCCGGCAGGTCGCGTATCGGCAGATACGTGACTTGGCGCTCGCCCACCGGTGGCGGTGGCGACTCGGGGTCCGCGAAGGCGAGCTGCGTGAGGCCGCTGCGGGCGTAGACCTCGAGCGTCGATGCCACCTGCGCTTCCGTCGTGTCGCCGGCGGCTAGCGCTCGCACCACCTCGAGGGAGGTCGGCGTCGCGGCGCGAGCGACTACGACGTCCACGGCCTTCAGCACTGCGGCCTCCCACCCGGGCTCCGCGCGAGCCGGCAGTAGGTCCCGTAGAAACGACACCGCGGCGTCCTGGCGCAGGTGCGCCGGCGCCACACGCAGCGGGTCGAGCATGCCGCGCAGCGCGGGGTCAGGCCGCAGCGCGATCGCCTCCACGTGGGGAGCGACCTCCTCCAACAGGTGGAAGCGGTGGTCGCCCTTGGGATCGCAGTCGACGATGCGGGCGCCCAGCAGGAAGGCCTCGTACTTGAGCTTTTGGGCGAGCGTCGTCTTGCCGGCGCCGAGCGCGCCGACGCTGAGAATCGCGGTGTTGCGATCGTGCTCGGAGCCCTCGCGCAGGTTGAAGCGCACCGGCTTGCACGCGCCCGTAAGCGAGTGCCCGAGGTAGAAGCCCGAGCGCGAGCCCGCGAGGTGCGTCGCGGTCGGCATCATCGCCGCGACCTGCTCGCACGTGAGGACGTCGTCGTAGCCGAGCACGCGTGTGCGCTGGGCCGGAAGGTGCTGGCAGAAGAGCTCGAGCTGGTCGCCGAGCGGCCGGTGCAGATGGATCTCGCCGTAGGCGCGTCGGCAGAGCTCGATCCGCGACTCGAGCTCTTGCTCGGTTGGCGCAGCAAGCGCGACCGAGAGGGTGGAGCGCAGCAGGGGTGGGCGGCTCGCGGCTTGTAGGTACGCGAGCAGGTCGCGCGCGTGCTGGGTGCGCTCGTAGCCCTGGTCGCTCGGGCCCTGCTCGCCGTCGGACTCCGCTTGCAGGATCTGGTCGGCATCCTGGATGCGTCTGCGCGCGAGCCGCGTCGCGAGGTCGTTGGGCAGGAAGCGGGCGCACAGCGCGACGTCGAGCGCGAACGGCAACGCTTCCGGAGGGCGGAACATGAGCTCGAGCCGCGAGCTCGGGAAGCTCGCGCGCTCGGGGAGCGCGCCGATCAACAGCAAGGCCTGCCAGCTCACGCCGCGCTCGGACTCGACGCGCAGCAGCGAGCGCCGGTGCTCCACATAGCCGTTCATCCAGCGCACGACGTCACCTTCGAGCGGCGCGAGGAGCGCCTCTCCACCGGACTCGAAGACGAGCGCACGCGGCTCGTGGAGGCCCTCCACGACCGGCTCTCCGAGACCGCGGCAGAACGCGCGCCGTACGAGCCATTGGATCTCGACCGTGCGCGCCGGTCGTACGGCGACGAAGCTCGACAGCCGCGCATGCACGCGGTCGGCCCGCGCGCGCAGGCGCTCGAGCTCCTGCGCGCGCAACAGATGCCGGTCGACCCTGCCCAGCGAGCGCGAGAGCTCCCGCAACCAGCTGCGAGGCTGCTGCTCGACCGCGCGTGAGACGTAGCTCGCGACGTCCCTGTCGGGATCCCGAAGCCGCACGATGATGAACACCGACGGCTGCTCGGGCGCGAGCGCGTCGAGATGCCGGCAGTGCGCCTGCACATACGCGTTCGCGAGCTCGCGATGCCCAGCGTCGAGCTCCCGTGCAAGACCCTCGCGGTAGTGGCTTACGCTCCAGCGGCGGCTCACGCGAAGGATTTGCATGTCCGCCTCCACCGTCTCGAGCGCGCCCACGAGCGACGAGAAGAGTCCCTTCTTCTGCGCGTCAGCGAGCGCGTCGTAGGTGTGCATCGACGCAACGAACACCGCCCACGGATCGCCGAGCGCCGCGCCGAACACGCAGTTGCCGTAGACGAAGCTGATCGGCGCGCGCACCCGCTTGGCTCAGTCGCGGTAGACGTCCACGTGCACGCCTGATGGAACCTTGAGCACTCGTGCCCGCGGCAGCGGCCGCGCGGCAGCGGCAGGGTGCACTCCGAGCCGCGAGGTCACACCTCCCCTGTGCACGCCCCGCGAGCTGCACGAGTGCGCAACGGCGATCAGGGCTGCGCCCGCACCGCTGAAGCGCATGCGGCGCAGGCGCGAATCCGAGCCGTCGGCGAGCATCAGCAGCTCGTGCGGATGCCAGCGTCGCCCCGGCGCGGGAGCGGAGCAGGGCTCGAGCCCGTGCAGGCGGCGCGCCGCGAACGCGTGTCGGCCGAGTGCGTGCGCGGCGAGGTGAAACGCGCGGCCCTCGATCCGCACGACCGCGAGGAGCGCGGCGAGCCCGACGGGCAGCGCGATGTCACGCATGTACCACGGGAGCAGCGCGAGCAGCCCGCCGATGAGCGGCAGCGTGCCGAGCAGCACGATCGACAGCGTCACCGCTACGCCGTAGAGCACCCCGCGGATCGGTATGCCGCCCGGGTTCAGGCGTAACGTGTCGATGCGGTAGATGCGCCGCTCGAGGTCGAACACCGTCCGGTAGGAGCGGACCTCGATTGCACCCGGCTCGCTCACCGTTCACGCCTGTGCCGACGGCGTTCGCACGCTCCTCTTGACACGCGGCTAGGACCCGAAGAGCGAGTGCACGAGATTCTCGACCAGCTTCACGCCGGCTTCCTGCGCGAGCAGCACGGCGACGATGCCGATCGCGAACACGCCGACCGCCTCCTTGAAATCCCGTCGGAAGGCGAGCACGATCGCAGCGATTGCGAAGCCGAGAGCGATTAGGCTCATCGCGACCTTGCGGCCGGTTTCGCCCGCCTTGTGCGCCGCGGCTTCCAGCTGGCTGCCTTCGCCCGAGGCGCTGTCCGGGGGCACGCTTTCGCCACCGCTCGGCGCGGCGGCAGCGAGGGTTGGGCTCGCCGCAAGCGAGGCTGCGGGCGCGAGCGCCAAGAGCGTGGCGGCGACGAGCGCTGCCAGCGCAGTGCTCACGTGCCGGCGCCTTCTCAGGACTCGCGTGCGCCAACGGGCGGGTGGGCGCCTTCGGTTGCTGCTGCTCACGTTGCCTCCTTTGCGCGGGGGCGTTCGCTTGGGGCGAGGCCGCTCCGTCATCTGTAGGGGTTCATCTCGATCGCCGAGACCTCCCAGCGACCGGCCACTTGAAGGACGTCGACGTCGTACGCGAGCGTGTACCGCGTCCCCCGCCGGTCGCTCGCCTGCACGACCGCGAAGACGGAGCCGCCCCCGGGGAGCCACTTGAGCTGCTCGACCGCATCGAGGTCGAGCGCCATCGTGGGCAGCGATACCTGCGCGGATTCGGTCAGGTCGGCGGCAAGCTCCGAGGATGCGTCGTCGAGGTAGTTGCGAAGCGCGCGTTCGACGACCGCCGCGAGGGAGGGCTCCGCGACGTCGCGGAGCCCTTCGACGAGATTCTCGGCGCCCGCCGACGCGGGCGCGCCGACGAAGGCCGGGTAACCGGCGAGCACGAGCGCGCCCGCACGGTTGCGGGCGACCGCGACCGTCATGTAGAGCAACCCCGCGGTGTCCGTCTGGCAGGCGAGCGTGTAGATGCGTTCGCCGAGCGCGCCCCGCTGTTCTTGCGCAATCTGCACCCATTGCGCGGTCTCGGAGCCGCTCGAAGGCAACTGCGCTCCCGCCTGTTCGGGGAGCCCTTCGCCAAGAAACGGCGTGAGCGATTCCGCGTAGGCCTGCGGCTGGGAGGCGTTCCAGGTCAGGTAGCGCCGCGCGAAGAGCGACGCGAACGCTTCGGCGGGACGGTCGGGCGCTTCGACACGCGGAGCCGGCGCAACGACGGGCCGCGGCGGAGCGATCGCGAAGCGAGCGCTCGCGATGATGCCCCAGAGCGAGAGCGCGTAGAGCACGTATCGCGGAAGCTCCGTGCGCAGGCGAATCCTCCACAGCGGTTGGGCCTCGACGCTCACCCAGGACCTCACTGCTCAAACCCGAACTCTGTGCCCGTTTCGCCGTGACCACCCTGGGCCGGTTTCGGTGCGGTGGCTTGTGCCGGAGGCTCTGCGGCTCCCGCCGGCGCATCCGTAACCGCAGCCGCCGGCGCTCGTTCAGCGGGGGCAGGCTCGTCTCGCGTCGGCGCCGACGAGGTCGCCGGCACTGGGTTCTCGCGGAAGGTGCCGGCCCGCAGCCGGCCCGGTCGTGCGGGGGCGAGCCGATCGGGCCTGCGCCTCGTGTGGCGATCGGCGCGCAAGGGGTCGGTGCCGGTCGCGCTGGCGAGGGGCGCGGCGGCGGCCGACGATGCTGGTGGCGAGGAAGGCGAAGTGCGACGCCCGCCCTCGCGCTCGAGCGTCGCCGCCACGACGCCTACTAGGAGGCCGAGCAGCGTGGCGACGATGGTCAGGCCAAGCCTCCTGCCCCCGCTACGGTCGGCCGCGCGGGCGTTGAACGAGCTGCGTGGGTGCGATTCGAGCTCGTCGGCGAGCGACTCGCGTGCGCTCCGCTCGGGACCCTCGTCGTCGTGCAACAGCTCGTCCTCGGCATACACGCGATAGACCTCGCGCTGGCGACGGCCAAGCATGGTCAGCCCTCACCGCGGCCGATTCCCGCGCGCGCCGGCGCGAGTCGCGCCCGAGCGGCCGGAGGCTCGGCAGGCGAGAAGCCGAGCCCCCGGCCGTGGTGCCGGCAGACGCGCCCATGACGGCGGGGAGTGATGCTGGTTGTCATGGGCGGGTCACCGCGCCTTCTCCGACGCCGCGGCGAGGGTGGGACTTCCGTTTGAGGCAGGACCTGGCAGCCGATGACTCGACGGCGATGTGGCCGCCTCGTCCTCCTCGATGAGGCAGCGCAAGCGCGCGCGGCCGCGCTGGGCGACCTTGCGATATTTCTCGATCGACCAGCCGAGGCGCGAGCACAGCTCGCGGGCATCGCAATCGAGTTGCAGTTGGCACGCGAGGACGAGCCGCTGGTCGTGAGAGAGCGTCCTTGCGAGCGCGAGCATGTGGCGCAGCCGCAACCGCGCCAACACCGTGTCCTCCGGTCCCGCGCGAACGTCGGGCACGTCGACGCCACCGACCTCGGGCTCGCCGAGGGGAATCGCGTCTGCCAGCGCCGCCTGGGCCGCGCTCCTACCCGCGAGCGCGCGACGGCGGTCGTGGATTCGTGAGCAGAGCTTCTGCTCGAGCGCGTTCGCAACGTGCGCGGGTCCCTGGAAGTCGCCACCGCGCTTGGCGCGGGCGATCAGCTCAAGCGTCGCCTGCCCGAAGCAGTCCTCGAGATCCTCCTGGCATAGCCATCGCCGGTAGGCGCGGAGAAGGACGTCGCGCTTCTCGGTCGCGACGCGCGCGATGAGCTCAGCGGGGTCGTCGGCGATGTGGGTGCGCACACACCGTTGTCGTGCGCACCCGTGGAGAGACCCCCCTGCGGCCGCTCCTATGCTGCGGGTCGGGTTCCTACGCGGCTGGTCGGTCGCGCGTCAACGCCCTGAAGGCGAGAGCGGCCTTGCGCGGGGCGACGCGGCGCGTCGCGGGGCCCTTCGGCCTGGCGACTAGCGGAATGACGTTGTCGTAGCGTTCGCGGAGGACGCGCTGAACAGTTACGTCGAGGCGTTCGATCGCCTCCGGTGGCATGGGAGCAGCCATGATCGTGGGGTTCCTTTCGTGATGCGGCAAACCAGGGACTAGATCGTCACCGAGTCATGTGCACGGACGCGCAATAAGACGTGGCGGGTCTCGATGCCCGTACGACTCGCTGTGACGGTTCCCGTATCGACTCCCGTGGCCCAAAACATGAGCGCAGAGCATGTGCGCTGGCCACCTGTAGGCACGTCCCGACACGCATCAGATCCGCGCGCCGGGAGTGGGAGCGTCAGTCTCACTGATTCGAGTCTCCCGGCCGATAAAGGGCCTGAATGCGTGGTCTTGCGATGTCCTTTCGGAGGGCGGTCCTTCTCGCCTTCGCTACCAGTCTTTCCTTTGCGGCCGCCGTAGCGATCGTCGCGGTGCTCTCGCATCATTTCGATGCGCTGGACGGCAGGTTGGTGGCGACGAGCCTCGGTTTCTCGCTGTTCTCGGCGCTCGGTGCGGCGGGTGTCAGCGCGCGGCCGGGAAGGGCTCCTGTGCGTCAGCTGGGGACAGCCACCGTGGCTGGCGCGGGGGCGAGCTTTGCGCTTTGCCTCACCGCGCTGTGGATCGACGCCGGTGAGGCGATCCAACGGGCGGGCCTCACGGTGTTCCTCGTGACGCTTGCACTTTCCCACGCCTGTGTTGTCCTCACCGCGCGCAGGGACGCGGATTCGCCGCTCGTTTCACGTCTGACTTTGACCTCTGTCGGGACCGGGACGCTCGATGCGGCGCTTCTCGTGGCTGCGGTCAATGGCGTCGTAGGGGTTGACGACACCGGGGTCCGATTGCTCATCGTGCTCAATATCGTTTTCCTGCTGACGAGCGTGTTGCCTCCCATCCTCCGGCGCGCCACCCGGCGCGAGGCGACGGCGTCGCGAAGCCAACGCAGCAACGCGCTCGGTGTCTCCGACCGGGTCGCAAGCCCGGGCGAGCTGCTCTCGATCGCGCAACGCCTAGAGGCGCTCGCCCCCATGTCGGGGGATATCGCGTCGCCGATGAGGACCGTCGCTGCGCATCTTCGCCAGACCGCGGAACGGCCCACATTCTGAGCGATCCGGCGGCCCAGCTTCCTGATCGCGCGATGACCGGGAGTCCGACCACCGCATCGGAAACGATCTGAATATGACAGCAACCACCAGCGGCCTTCCCCGCGCGCGTCCCACCAAGGAGCCGGTCATGGGTCCGCTGACCCGGCAGGCCATGACTGTGCCCCTGCGCGGCGATCCGCGAAGGCTCCTTATATTGCTCGCCGCCTACGCCGACGCGGGCGAGCGCTCACCCTCGGCGCGGGACCTGTCAGGGCGGATGCGCTGCTCGGTAAAGCGGATCGACACGCTGTGTCGGGTGCTCTACGGAGAGGGAGTCCTATCCGTGCGCTGGCGCGCGGAGCCCGGCACGCAGCGCAACGTGTACAAGCTCTCCCTAGATCGCTCGAGCGATTCGCGGAGGCGACGCCGCGGGCCGGCACCATAGTGGTGTGTCGCGGCCGGCTCGGGCTAGCAGCCCGATGGCTACCTTCTCGGCTCGTACCGCATCGCCACTGCCCCCGAGCCGAACTCCAGCCGGCTGACGAGCTTCAAGTCGACATGCTTCGATAGCCCCGCGAACAACGTCGGCCCGTGGCCCGCGAGCCTGGGATGCACGACGAACTCGTAGTCATCGATCAATCCCAGCTCCGTCAACGCCAGTGGGAGCTTCACACCTCCCACGAACAATCCCTTGCCCGACTCCCGCTTGAGTTGCTGAACGGCCTTGCCCAGATCCCCGCGCACGAGTTCCGCGTTCCAATCGACCTGCTCCAGGGTGCTAGACACGACGTACTTCTGTGCCGCGTCGATCGTCTGGGCGAAGAGTTGCATCCAATCAGGTCTCGCTCCCGTCGGCGTCGGCGGACGCCACGCTGATTCCATCATTTCGTAAGTCGCCCGGCCAAAGAGAAGGGCATCGGCCTGGTTGAGGTTCTCAACCGCGTGACGATGCAAGTCTTCGTCCGCGGGGATTGCGCGATGATCGCAGCACCCGTCCAATGTAACGTTGATGGAGTACCGAAGGGGTCGCATTTCGCGAGAGTACTGCGAATGGGCTACACCGGCGATGTGTCGCTTAAATAGTGATCTGTCGCAGTCTGGGTGGGATGTTGGCTGCGGCTGGGGCTTTGGAGATGACGGGTGGGCAGCGGGTTGAGCTAGAGGGGCTTGGTCGTTCGCACACCGCGCCGGCTCGGGAGGTGCGCCAGGCCTCGCTTCAAGCCGAGCGTGCAGCTCGCGTTCCCTTGGGGCACTCTGCCGCTGCTCGAATCGGCGTTGTCGACATTTCTGCTTCCGCGGCTCGCACGCAGAAGCAAGGAGCACGACAGCCTCCTCCTCCCCGGACCGCTGCTCCGGACGAGGTGCATTCGTCCGTGCTCCGGCGCTTCTAAACGAACGCGTTAGCCTTTGGCCGCATGCACACCGCAATCACCGCACGATCGTGACGCCGACGCTCGACTGGGACAGGGCGACGTTCCACCCGATCTACGGCGGGACGGAGCGGCTTGAGGTCCCGTTTCCGCAGGAGCTCGGGGAGGATGCTCGGACCTCGCTCGCTTCCGCACTGGTGGGGCTCGAGGTAGTCGGCGGCCCCATCGAAGACGCCAAGCTCAGCCGGTCGCACATCCGCCTCGAGATCACCCGCGACGCGGACATCGAGGTAATCAAGCAACGACTCCAGGCGCTTGTTGACGACGTCCTATCGCCGACTGACGAGACGTCGGACTAGCGATGCGTTCGCTCTTGCGTTAGCACCCTGGCCCGCGGCCGGTAGCGACACGCTCGACTCCGGCGCGCAGTCGGGGCCCGGGGGCGAGCACGCCACGGTGGCTTGACCGGCCGGCTGTGGACCGCTGCTCCCAGGCCCGGTCGTAGCGAGCAGCAGCCTGCGGTCGGCATCGGAACGTCGAACCCCACCGCGCACCGCGGCCACGCGGGGGCCCTCACCGAGGGCGCACCCGCATCCCGGGCCGAGGGCGGCGGCTGAGCACGGCGCCGCCTGCATATAGGCCGTCGCCCAGGCCGCTGGCTGAGGAGTGCGGTTGGCGCGGCCCGTGGGCGCTTGGTTCGCGGTCAGCCCTCGCGCTGCCAGTCGCCGCGCCCCTCGAGCTTGTGCAGCCAGTGGCGCCAGCCCTTCACTTCGGCCTCGCTCTCGTTCTCCCTGTAGACCGGCGCCCCACCCTGCAGTGCGGGCAGGGCCGCGGCGGCGCTGGAGTCGATCCGCAGGTCCACCCCCCGTTCGTGCAGGGTGGCCACGTCGGCGGCCTCCACCTCGTGCAGCCTGTGCTGCGGGTCCCGGAAGACGATGCCATGGAAGATGTCCTCCTCGGGGGTCGCCAGCACCTTGAGCACCGTGCCGACCTGTCCCCCGTCGGAGGCATAGACCGACACACCCTCATCGAGCACCTCATAAGCGATCGGCAGGCCCTCGTCCATGATGGGCACCTTACAGCCAGTGGCCTCAGCGATCGCCGCTGGACGGCATCAGCCGCGCGTGGGCGTGCGCCGGGCCGAGGCGCCGCGCGAGACGGCGGCCGAGGATCCTCTGCTCGGAGTCTCCACTCGGGGCCCTCATGTGAGCCCTCTTCCGGCTCGCTGGGTGGCCCTGGTTAGGAAGATGGCTCCTCGCCGTCCGCGAGGATCCGGTAGAGCTCACGACGGGCGTTCGCCAGCACCTCGCGGGCCTTGGCCACCTGCCCCTCGCCGCCCGTCCGCATCACCTGCGCGAAGGCGAATGCGACCTCGCGCATGAGCCGGCCCAGCTCGCGGGCCCCCTCACTGACGTCGCCGCCCACTTGCTCCCATGGGGCGGGCCGCTCGGAGCCGCGCTCCTCAACGACCTTCTGACCGGCCTCGGTGAGGACGAACTGCTTGCGTCCGTCCAGCTCCTCGGAGCGGATCAGGCCCTCGTCTTCGAGCTGCTGCAGGGCCGGGTAGGCCGAGCCCGGGCTGGGACGCCACACGCCCCCGCTGCGCTCCTCGACCTCCTGCATGATCTGATACCCGTTGCGGGGCTCCTCCGCGAGCAGCAACAGCGCCGCCGTGCGGATGTCGCCGCGGCGGGCCTTTCGCCCCCGGCCGCGCGGTCCGCCGCCGCCCGGGAAACCGTAACCGCCGAACTCGCGGTGGCCGAACTCCCGGCCGCGCGCGCCTGGGGCGCGACCGTGGCGCCCGCCATAGCCCCCAGCCGCGCTGTGAATGTCATACCCAAACATTGTTGCCTCCATATCGAGAGTTATCTTGTACTGTTACGATATATCGTAATCGCTCGTGTATTTCAACCCCCGAGGGTGGCGAGCTGCGCATGGAGGGTCGCCCACCCTGGGGGGCGCTGACAGGCCCGGGGTGCCCGCGGAGCTGATCGGCGCGGCGGCCCTCTCATGCCGGGGGGCCTGGTCGAAAGAGGGCGATCCGGCCCTCCGCGGGGCCTATCCCCGCACCTTGACAACCCCTCGGACAACGCTATAGTAACTATACTTTCGTAACTACCAATGGAGCGTATGGCTATGCCTTCCTCGCCACAGAACCCCAACCAGAACGAGAGCGCCTCCCAGGCGGAGAGCGCCTCCCAGGAGCTTTCGCAACCCGCGCGAGCAACGCGAGTTGCTCCGCCTAATTGCCCTCGATGACACGGTCGTGTTCCCGGGCATGGGGATCACGATCACCGAGGACGTCGGCAAGGACGAGCGCGTCGTGCTCGTCCCGCGTCACGAAAACGAGTTCATCGACGTCGGCACCATCGCCGAGGTCGCAGAACGCGTGCGCCTCCCAGGCGGCGGTCGTGCCGTGCTGCTCTCCGGGCAGCACCGCGCACTCATCGGCGCGGCGCAAACAGGGCCCGAAGGGGAGCTTCGAGTAGAAGTGGAGGAGCGCCCGGATGACACCACGCCCGCCGGCGAGGCGCCGCCGGTGCGCTCGAAGCGCATCCGCGAGCTCGAACGCGAATACCGCGCCGTCGCCGAGGAGATCCTCGAGCTGCGCGGCGATGACGGCCGCATCGCGGGCTTCCTGCGCGCGATCGTCGAGCCCGGCCCACTGGCGGACTCCGCCGGCTTCTCCCCCAACCTCACCTACGAGCAGAAGGTCGAGCTGCTGCGGACGATCGACATCGCCGACCGCCTCGAGCTCGCCGTCAAGCTGCAGCGCGAAAGCCTCGCGGAGCTGCAGCTGCGCAAGCGCATCCGCGAGGACGTCCAGGAGGGCGCCGAGCGCCAGCAGCGCGAGTACTTCCTGCGCAAGCAGATGGACTCCATTCGCAAGGAGCTCGGTGAGGACGAGGGCTCCGTCGTCGAGGAGTACGCGCGACAAGATCGAGGCAGCCGAAATGCCCGAGGACGTATATGAGCAGGCGATCAAGGAGCTGCGTCGGCTCGAGCGCATGGGCGATCAAACGGGCGAGTCGGGGATGATCCGCACCTACCTCGACTGGCTCATCGCGATCCCTTGGAACAAGCGCTCCGACGAGCACCTCGACCCCGTCGAGGCACGGAAGATCCTCGACGCCGACCACGCTGGGCTCGACGACGTCAAGGACCGCGTCACCGAGTACCTCGCGGTGCGCAAGCTGCGCGACCGAGCGCGGGATCGAGGCCGATCCGAAGTCTGGCGCGATCCTCACGCTCGTCGGTCCTCCCGGCACCGGCAAAACGTCGATCGGGCAGTCGATCGCGCGGGCGCTCGGCCGTGAGTACGTGCGCATGTCGCTCGGCGGCGTGCGTGACGAGGCCGAGATCCGCGGGCACCGGCGCACGTACATCGGTGCGCTTCCCGGACGCCTCGTGCGCGCGCTGCGCGACGCGGGGACGATGAACCCCGTGATCGTGCTCGACGAGATCGACAAGGTCGGCGCGGACTGGCGCGGCGATCCCTCGGCGGCCCTGCTCGAGGTGCTCGATCCTGCCCAGAACCACTCCTTCCGCGACCACTACCTCGACGTCGAGCTCGACCTGAGCCAAGTCGTGTTCCTCGCGACGGCGAACGTCACCGACACGATCCCCGGGCCGCTGCTCGACCGCATGGAGGTGATCCGCTTCGACGGCTACACGAACGCGGAGAAGCTCGCGATCGCGAGGGGCTACCTGTGGCCGCGCCAGCGCAACCGCAACGGCTTGCGCGAGGACGAGGTGACGATCTCCGACGAGCTCCTGAAAACGGTCATCTCGGAGTACACGCGCGAGGCCGGCGTCCGTAACCTCGAGCGCGAACTCGGGACCCTCCTGCGCAAGATCGCGACGAAGCTCGCATCCGGCAGTATCGAGGCGCCGATCGAGGTCGACCTCGAGATGATCCGCGACGCCCTAGGGCGCCAGCGGTTCTTCCAGGAGTCCGCGATCCGCACCGCAGTCCCAGGCGTCGCGACCGGCCTGTCCGTCACCGGCACCGGCGGTGAGGTCCTGTTCATCGAGGCCACCGCGATGAAGCGCGAGGGGCCCGGCGGCAGCGACCTCGTCCTCACCGGACAGCTCGGTGACGTGATGAAGGAGTCCGCGCGAATCGCGACTCTCATACGTCCGCGGTCACGCGGAGGAGCTCGGCATCGAGGACAACGCGTTCCACGATCGCGAGTTCCACGTGCACGTGCCTGCGGGAGCGATCCCGAAGGACGGCCCGAGCGCGGGCGTGACGATGGTCACGGCGCTTGCGTCGCTGCTCTCGGGGCGGCCGGTGAAGCACACCGTCGGGATGACCGGTGAGGTCACCCTGCAAGGACGAGTGCTCCCGATCGGCGGCCTCAAGCAGAAGGTGCTAGCGGCGCACGCGGCCGGGCTCACCGACGTGATCCTGCCCGAGCGCAACCGCGGCGATCTCGACGAGATCCCCGAGGAAGTGCGCGAGCAGCTCGCGTTCCACCCCGTGATGGACGTCCAGGAAGTGATCGAGCTCGCGCTCGAGCCTGCACGCGATGTCGCGCTCACAAAGTAAGTGTCAGCCCGTTCCAGTGGAGCTTCGCCAAACGGCGAGCCTGCTGGAGCGGCGCTGGCAGCTCTCGATCATCTACGCGGCCCATTCCGGCGCGGTGCGCTTCGGGGAATTCGCGGAGGTCATCGAAGGCATCTCGCCGCGGATGCTCTCCGAGCGACTGCGCGAGCTGGAGAAGGCGGGCTTGCTCGAGCGCACCGTGCTGCCGACGAGCCCGCCATCGGTCGAGTACAGGCTCACGGAAAAGGGTCGCCGACTGCGTCCGCTGATCGAAGCGATGCGCGCCTACGCCGCGTTCGCGGCACGCTAGGGGGGATCGCGGCGCGGGCGCTTCAGCCGTGGGACGCTCGCGTGAGCGCGTCGGCCACGATCGTGTCGTGGTCGAACGCGAGCGTCGGCAGATCCTGAGCGTCGAACCATCGCGCCTCGCGCGCATCGTCGGCGCCCTTCACCGCCTCGCGCTCCGCGAGTCGCGCGAGGAACACGACCGAGACCGTCCAGCCGCGCGGGTCGCGTCCCGGCGTGTCGTAGACGCCGAGCCACTCGAGCTCCTGAACGCAGAGGCCCGTCTCCTCGACGAGCTCGCGCGCAGCCGCTTGCCGCACCGGTTCGTACTCCATCACGAAGCCGCCGGGGAGCGCCCACCCGCCTGCGAACGGCTCGTTCGCGCGCTGGATGAGCAGAACGCTCGGCCCAGCTTGAGCAATTGCGACGATGTCGACGGTGAGCATCGGCCGGGGATAAGTCTCCGCGCTCATCGCGCGCGGAGTCTAGAGGCCACCCGCGCACCGCATGCGAGCGCTCCCACGTGCGAGGATTGCCCGCGGAGGCGATCGAGGCCCAATGAGAACAGCTCAAGGCATCAACAGCTCAAGGCATCAGCAAACGGAGGAGGAGGCGAGGCCATGAACTTTGAGATCTCCGACCGTGCGAAGGACTTCCAAGCGCGGCTCCAAGCGTTCATGGACGAGTGCGTCTACCCCGCCGAGCCAGTTTGGGTCGAGCAGCTGCGAAGCGCGCACACTCCGCACGTCCACGCGCCCGTCATCGACGAGCTCAAGGAGGAGGCGAGAAGCCGCGGGTTGTGGAACCTGTTCCTCCCCGACTCCGAGGAGGGCGCTGGACTCTCAAACACCGATTACGCACCGCTCGCGGAGGTCATGGGACGCACGAAGATCGCCTCCGAGGCGTGTAATTGCAGCGCTCCAGACACGGGCAACATGGAGGTGCTGCACCAGTTCGGCACCCCCGAGCAGAAGGAACGCTGGCTGCGCCCGCTGCTAGACGGCGAGATTCGCTCCGCGTTCGCCATGACCGAGCCCGACGTCGCCTCCTCCGACGCGACGAACATCGGCATGCGGATCGTGCGCGTCGGCGACGAGTACGTGCTCAACGGGCGCAAGTGGTGGACGACAAACGCGATGCACCCGAACCTGCGAATCCTGATCGTAATGGGGAAGACCGATCCGGAGGCGCCGACCTATCAGCAGCAGTCGATGGTACTCGTGCCGAGCGATACCCCCGGCATCGAGATCAAGCGCAGCCTGCCCGTGTTCGGCTACCACGACGCCGAGGGCCACGGCGAACTCGAGTTCGCCGACGTGCGCGTCCCCGCCGAGAGCATCATCGCCGGCGAGGGTATGGGCTTCATGATCGCGCAAGCGCGGCTCGGCCCGGGACGCATTCACCACTGCATGCGCGCGATCGGTGCAGCCGAGCGCGCGCTCGAGCTCTTGTGCGCCCGCGCCGACGAACGCGAGACGTTCGGCAAGCCGGTTCTCGCAGAACGCGAACATCCGCGACTGGATCGCCGAGAGCCGCATCGAGCTGGAGATGGCGCGCCTGGTCGTGCTCAAGACAGCCTGGCTGATGGACGTCGTGGGCAACCAGCACGCGCGCATCGAGATTTCGGGCATCAAGTTCGCAGTGCCGAAGATCTGCCTGAAGATCATCGACCGCGCGATCCAGGTCCACGGCGGCGGCGGCGTCTCGGATGACTTCCCGCTCGCGACGATGTACGCACACCTGCGCACGCTTCGGCTCGCCGACGGTCCCGATGAGGTGCACAAGCTTTCGCTCGCGCGCCAAGAGCTTCGCCGACAACGCGAGCGCCGAGGGGCCGCGCGCGCCTGATCCGCATCGACGTGGCGGCCCAGCCCGACGTCTGCGCTCTACCCTCTGTAAGCCCTCCCCAGCGGTCCTCCGCGCGTAGTCCTCTCGCGCCTCAGGTGTGTCGTGATTTCGTGCACACTCCCTTGATGCCGTAGTTACATCAAGCCTGCCTGCGAGTTACCTCGAACGAGCGCCGCTCGAGGATGTTTTGCCGTTATCCGTCGCGAGCTTTGCGCGGTCGGTCGCGAGCTCGCGCAGCTCCGCGAGCTTGAGCGCGACTTCCATCTCCGCGTGACATGTCTCGAGCTCGCAACCGACGACGGTCTCGATGCGGTGTAGCCGTCGTTCGACCGTGTGCCTTCCCACACCCAAGCGCACGGCGGCCGTCGCCATGTTGCGCCTCGAAGCGTAAAAGCCGCGAAGGGTTGCGATCAACGTTTTCCCGTAGCGATCGCTCTGCAGTGGGGAGAGATAGGTGCCGAGGAGCGAGGTCGCGAGCAGGCGATCCTGAAGCGCGTGCGCCTCGAGCGCGACGTCGGCATAGCGGGTCGTCCGCTTGGGCTTGTACTTGGCGACGAGGAGTGCCGCCTGCGCGAGGCGGTGTGTGAGCCGAAATCCGCGGACCTCGGAAGCGACTCGCCCGATCGAAACGCTCACCGCTCCGTACCTTCCGTTTGGAAGCATCCGGTCGATCTCGCGTTCGGCGGATTGAAGCTTGGAGGATGCCCCGAGCCAAGCCCAGACGTCATCGTCGTGCGCAACCGAGAGCAACCGGCAACCGAGACGCTCGGCCACGACTTCCATCGCCGGTGCTGCGCCGGCGCCGATCGCGATCACGCCGAGATGTTCGGCCTCGAAGTCGTAGTCGAACGCACTCAGCTCCCTCGCCGTCACGGGGTCGCCGCCCAGCAGCTTGCCTACAAGCGCGGCGCGTCGCTCGGCGCTCGTGCGCGTGCTGCGGTGTAGCTCCTCGCTGTATGCCCGACAGACCTCCGCGACGAGCGACGTAAGCAGCGACGCGTGGGCGGCGGAGGCTTCGCGGAGCAGCTGCAGCATGAGCGGTTGCGCGACGCCGATGTCCCCCACCTCCCTCATGACGAAGTCCCAAGCGACCTCGTAGCCCGCGATGTAGCCGCGTAAGTGTAAGTCGAGCGGAATGCCACAGCGGACCGCGCGACGCGCGTGCACGACGACGACTGGGGGAACAGGCCCCGACCACTGCCCACCGGCTTCGATCGCCATGCGGCTGCAATCGAGGCACGCACCGACGAGCGTCGGCGCCTCCTCTGCGAACTGCATGTCGGCGTGCGTTCGCTTCTCAGGTACGACGGAGCTCTGGTGTGCGAGCACGGCCTCTTCGATCTCCGGGGCACGCACGCGCAGCCGGTCCACAAGCTGTGCGCGCGCCTCGTTGAGCGCTCGAGCCTCGCTTACGAGGACACTCATACTCCCCCTTCGCCTTCTCATCGCCTCCGCACTCATCGCCTAGTGCGCTTCCTCGCCGCCCGGCTGCCCACGACGACTTGAATACGTGTCCAAGTCGTTTCACCGGTCGATCACGCAGATGATATGCTCGCCGCGCTGTTCCGCAAGTAATTCGTCGGGGAAGCGTGAACTAGTTTCTGAGGAGGAACCAGATTTGCGGGTGCGGGACTTGGAGCGTTCCGAGACTGAGACGAACGGGAACCGGGGCGTCGAATCGGTGTGGCGCGCACTCGAGTTGCTCGGCGATCGCTGGACGTTCCTCGTCCTGTGCGAGGCATTCTCGGGTGTTACTCGGTACGGGATCTTCCAGCGCAACCTCGGGATCGCGCGCAACGTCCTCGCGTCGAGGCTCGCGACGCTCGTCGAGAGCGGCCTGCTCAAACGTGTCCGTTATCGCACCGATCCGGACTGGTATGAGTATCGGCTGACGAAGGCGGGGTTCGAGCTCTTCCCCGAGTTGATCGCGCTGCAGGCGTGGTCCCAGAAGCATCTCGTCACCGACGAGGCGGAGGCAGCACGGGGGATCCACCGGCATACGTGCGGTCGGCGGCTACGGCCGCTCGTCGTCTGCGCCGCATGCGGTGAGGCGGTCTCCGCCGCGGATGTCCAGTACGAAGTCGTCCCCGCGCTCGTCGAGAGCGCAGCCAGCGAGGAGGGCTCGGAGCTCGCGGCGACGCCTGATCCGGACGGAAGCAGCCCGAGCGCGTTGGAGGCGGCGCTCAACGCGCGTTGAAGCCGCCCCGCGCGCGCCGCCCCGCGCGCGAGCGCGCTCACAAATCTCTTCGAAAGTCCTTAGCCGGGCTTTCAGAGCCTGTTAGCGGCGCGCAAGGCACGCGTCGGATCATGGTCGGGTCCCCGAAACCCGGAGCTGACCAATGAAACGTCTCCTCACACCGATCGTTCTCTCCGCTCTCGTCGGAGCGGCCGTTGCCAGCGGCGCGCTGCTCGCCCTCGGCGCCGGCGAAAGCACGTCGCACGAGTCCAAGCAGGTGACGCGTTCGGCCGCGTCCTCCGGCAGCCGCCGCGAGGTCGCCGCGACGACATCCCCGCAGACGACGCCCTCGGCGACGCAGGTCTACCAGCAAGCCTCCAAGGGCGTCGTTGCGATCAAGGTGCGGACCGCGGAAGGCGAAGACGAGGGCACCGGCATCGTGCTCAACGAAAGCGGCCTCATCCTCACCAACGATCACGTCGTGAAGGGCGCGACGAGCATCACCATCGATGCGAGCGGCTCGACGGGGCTCACGCGTTCTGCGACGCTCGTCGGCGAAGAAGCGAACGAGGATCTCGCGCTCGTACGCGTCGACCCCTCCGGCCTCGGTCTCAAAGCGCTCACGGTCGCCAGCTCGAACGGTGTGCAGGTCGGCGACGCGGTGTACGCGATCGGCACCCCTTACGGGCTCGAAGGCACGCTCACGCGCGGGATCGTCTCCGCGCTCAACCGTGAAATCTCGGCGCCCGACGGCGCGACGATAACCGACGTGATACAGACCGACGCCGCGCTCAACCCCGGAAACTCGGGCGGGCCGCTGCTCAACGAACAGGGGCAGGTGATCGGCGTCAACTCCCAGATCGCCAGCGACGCGACGACGAGCGCCGGCTCGCAGCCCGGCAACACCGGCATCGGCTTCGCGATCTCCTCCGACACCGTCGCGGGGGCCGTAAAGACGATCGAGGAAGGCAAGGGCGTGAGCTACGGCTCCACCACGCGCCGCGCGCTCGCCTCGCAGGGCGAAGCCGCGGAATCCCCGTACGGCGGCTCCGGCGGCGCTTCGCGCGGGACCGAAAGCCCGTATGCGGAAGCCGAAGGCCGCGAAGAAAGCGAAGCCGGCGAACGCCCGGGTCGCGTCGTGATCGTGCCCTAGGGCTCGCGAAAACGCGCGCGGCTTGACATCATCGATCGCCGCCCTCGCGTCACCGGGTCAGCACAAAAGCCCTAGTGACGGACACTCCCTGCCCGCCGGCGGGCGTGAACGTGCCGCGTGCGGTGAGCTTGACGTGCTTCGCCCGCCTGAGCAGGTGCTTGCCTGCCGCGGTCAGCTTGATCTTGATCTTCGCCGCGCCGGCCGATTCGAACACGGCTTGGCCCGAGGCGACGGGCACCGGCTTGGCCTTGTGCTTCTTCGCAAGCTTGCCGCCCGCCGGCACCTCGAACCAGTCGATGACCACTGAGCCGGCCTCGAGCGCCTTGAACGTGATCGTGAAGCCGCCGGCCTTGAACAGGGCTGCGATCTTGGCGCCCTTGCCGGTCGGCGTCAGCCCGTCACTCAGCGCGGCGCTGATCTGAGCGATACTGATCGAGGCTTCGGTGATCCCGAGCACGCCGCCACTCGGGGTGGCGCCGCCAGTCGTGCCCGTGCCGCCGCCACTCGGGCCCGTCCCGTGCGCGGCGGCTTCTTCGCTGCGGCGCCTGTTCGCTTCTTCTTCCTGCTGGTGACGCTTGGCTTCTTCCGCTTCGCGCTGCTTGCGCGCGGCTTCTTCCTGCTTCGCCGCGGCTTCTTCGACCGTCCCCGTCACGGTGTGCGTCGAACCTTCGCTCTTGTGATAGGCGATCTGGATCTTCTGCCCCTCACTCGGGCACTTGCCGAGGTAATCGATCGAAATTTCCGGGCCGCCTTCGGGCGCGTTCGCGAACTGGCCGGAAAGGGTCCCCGTCGTGGAGACGAACGTGAGCGTCTGACCGCGCGACAGCGTCGGACACGCGCCTTCCCGCGGCGGCACCACCAGTACGGCGAGGTTTGCGTCTCCGAGTTCGACCGTGCCGGGCGAGGTGAGCTGCGTGTAGTCGGTCCGGGGCGTCGAGCCGGTTCGGATGACCTCGAACTCGGCAAGGCTCCCGGAGTCGAGCTTCGCGCTCTTGGCTTCGATGTTCGCGACGTCGAGATCGGCATCGGTAGTCGCGAGCGCACCGAGTTCAGCGTCGGCTCCGGCGAAGAACACGTGGCTTACGTTCACCGGTTCTCCGTTCACGGAGTTGAGCTTGCTTTCCACGACGGCGGCGACGCCGTTGGAGACCGCGGGTTCCGAGCTCTTCGCGCCTTCGATGCTCACCGGACCAACCTCGGTGTTGTTATCACCGAGGAGCACCAGCGGTCCGTTGCCGAGTTCCATCGTCAGCCCGTCGCCTTCCCCCGTGATGTTCCCGGCGAAGATCGCGCCGTTTTCTTCGACTGTGCCGCCGTGGCTCGAGAAGCTCCACTTCTGCGTCGCATCGAGGTCAATCGGCATTTCGATGACATCGCCGGCCGGCCCGCTCGTTCCAGCCGCTGGCGCCGCCGTGAGCCCACCGCTTCCGAGCATGATTGGGTCGCCGACCAACAGGTATTCGTCGCCGTCGTCGATATGGAGCGATTCCACCGGCAGCCCGAGGTAGTTGTTTTCGCCGATGTAGCAAGCCTCGGTCGGACTTTCGGTCGCACACGTCGGCTGGCTCAGGTGCGGAAAGGTGAGGGTGCCGATCCCTTCGACGATGCTCGGTGCGAGCCCCGTTTCCCAGTTCGCATCCGCCGACCACTTCGCCGACGTTTCCGATTCCCCCTTCCACGTCGCCGCCGGCGCGCTCGCGTACGCCGCGCTCGAACCAAGCGCGAACAAACCGACAACCAAAGCCGTGGCGCCGATCCCACGCAACGCCGTGCACAACCAACCAGGACTACTCACGATGCCTCCTCTTCGCTCGTGGCGAGGGCGGAAAAGTATCAGATATGCACGGTGTTTACCATCGACGTCGCGTGTCGCGCAAGACCCTTGTGAAGAGAAGACACAACATGTCACCGCGCCGATGCCGACGCAGATCTCTCGAGCGGTGGTAAAAACGCCGGGACCGCGAGCGGCGCTCGCTGTCCCGGAGAGCTGCAACGTGTCCGCGCCGACCGCGCTGACGCGGCGAGCGCGGGCTAATGAGCGGCGCCGAGCGCCTCCGCGCGCTCCGCTCCGGCGGGGGCGCCGAGGAAGTCGAGCAGCGCAGTGTTCACCTCGTCGGGAAATGTCCACCCGACGTTGTGGGGTCCGCCCTCGATGCTCACCAGCTTCAGACCGTCGACGAGCGCCGGCAGCCGCTTCGCCGTCGCGTCGTAGGGAAGAATGCGGTCTTCGGTTCCGTGAACCACGAGCATCGGTATGTCGACCTTCGTCAGGTCATCGCGGAAGTCGGTCAACCACGTGTCGACGCACGCGTATGTCGCGTAAGGCGAAGCCGCGGCGGCGACGTTGAAGCTCGCCCGCCACGCCTGCTCGGAGATGCGCTCGGGAGCAAGCTTGTCGACGTTGTAGAAGTTGTCCAAGAAGTCCTTGAAGTACGCGTAGCGGTCCTTCACGATCGCGGACTTGATGCCCTCGAAAACCTGCCCGTCCACGCCTTCGGGGTTGTCGTCGGTCTTCAACAGGAAGGGCGGGATCGCGCCGAACAGGGCGGCCTTGCGGACACCCCCGGTGCCGTACTTGCCGATGTAGCGCGTGACCTCGCCGGTTCCCATCGAGAAGCCCGCGAGGACCACGTTGTCGAGCGAGAGGAAGTCGAGCACCGCCTTCAGGTCTGCCGCGAATGTGTCGTAGTCGTAGCCGACGGTTGGCTGGCTCGATTTCCCAAAGCCGCGGCGGTCGTAGGTGATCACACGGTAGCCCGCCGCAAGCAGTACGCGTTCCTGGCGCTCCCACGAGTTGCCGTCGAGCGGGTAGCCGTGGATGAGCACGATCGGCTGTCCACTCCCGTGGTCCTCGACGTGGATTTTGATGTTCTGATCGTTCTCGGTTCCTACGATGACGTACGGCATCTGCCAATCCTTTCCTCGCTGGTGAACATATGTTTGGAAGCCTCAAATCAGCGTCGCGCTGGAAGCCCACGTCGGTGCGCGCTCACGCCGCGCGCGGGTTTTCGAGCACCAGCGCGACCCCCTGCCCCGATCCCACGCACACGCCGAGCACGCCGTAGCGAGCCTCGCGCACGCGCAGCTCGGTCGCGAGCGTGAGCACGTAGCGCGTGCCCGAGGAGCCAAACGGGTGCCCGATCGCGACCGCACCGCCGTTGGGGTTGAGCCGCTCGTCGGGCACCTCGAAGCCGTCGAGCTGGCGCGGCAGCTCTCGCAGCACCGCGAGCGCTTGGGCGGCGTACGCCTCGTGTACCTCCCAGACGTCGATCTCCGACGGCGCAAGGCCCGCCCGGGAGAGCGCCTTCGGAATCGCAAACGCCGGCGCGATCCCCATCACCTGCGGATCGAGCGCATAGGTCGCGGAGGCGATCACGCGAGCCAGCGGCTCCGTGCCGAGCTCCTCGGCGGCGGAGGCGTTCGCCAGCAGGACCGCGCTCGCGCCGTCGTTCAGCGGGGACGAGTTGCCCGCCGTCATCTGGGTCGTGTTCGGCTGTGCGGGGAGCGCCGCGAGCTTCTCTGCGGTCGTGTCGTCGCGGATCGACTCGTCATGCTCGAACAGACGCGCCGGCTCCTTGCGCGTCGCGGCGATCTCGACTGGATGGATCTCCATCGCGAGCCGTCCCGAGTCGCGCGCCGCAGCCGCGTGCATGTGCGAGCGCAGCGCGAACGCGTCGATCTCCTCGCGCGTCAGCTCGTAGCGGTCGGCGACGTTCTGAGCGGTGCGGATCATGTCGATGTAGGCATCGCGCGCGAGCAGGTTGGGGTTTGGCGGGCCCCCGGCCCCCGCCCACATCGTGTCGAGCATCAACACCGGCCCGCGCGGCATGAACGGAGCTTCGCCTTTCATCAGCGCCCACCCCGAGCGCGACATCGACTCGACGCCGCCCGCAAGCCCAACCGCGAGCTCGCCGGAGCGGATCGCATGCGCGATCGAGATCGCGCCGGACAGCGAGGAGGCACAGAAGCGATTGACCGTGATCGCGGGCACCGAATCCGGGAAGCCCGCCGCCAGCGCCCCCCAGCGCGCGATGTCGCCCATACCCTCGTGCGCCGGATTCACGCATCCAGCGGAGATGTCCTCGACGCGCTCGAGCGGCACGCCCGTGCGCTCGCAAGCCCACACCATCGTCTGGCCTAGGAGGTCGTCGACACGAATGTGCGAGAGCGAGCCACCGTAGCGACCGACTGGGGTGCGCACGCCGCCAAGCACGAAGGCGTCGGCGAGTGCGTTGGGCATGCGCCGCTTCCCCGCTCAGTCGTCCTGGGTCGGCTCGATCGGGGCCGAGGCCACGGGAGTGAGCGCGGCATGTGCCTCGTAGATCCGCAGCTCCGAGCTGCGTACGAGCCGCTCGCCGATCTGCGCCTGGTAATCGGCGAAAACCTCGGAGCGGTAGTGCTCGTCGAGCGCCTCCCGGTCGTTCCATTCCTGGACGACGACGAAGTGTCCGGGCTCCTCGAGCGTCTCCGCGAAACCGTAGTAGACACACCCGGGCAGCTCACGCACACGCATCTGGGTCCCGCGCATCAGCTCTCGTACCGCGTCGCGATCCGTGATCCGGGCGTAGATGTCGCCGATCGCGACGAGCATCTCTCAGGGGAGGAAACGGGGGCGAAGAGGGCGCGTGCGCCCCGGTATACCACGATGCGCGCAACCGGGGGTTGACGGCTTTGTCAAGCTACGTGCGTGACCACGATCACGACCGCTTCCGCGCTCCCCGGAGTCGGCGTCGAGGAGACGCCGGACCGCAACGGCGCCTTCCCGCGCCTCAACGACGACCAGCGTGCGCGCATACGCATGGTGGGCGACCTGCGCTCGGTCAGCCCCGGCGAGATCCTCTTCAGCGACGGCGACGAGGGCTATGACTTCTTCGTCCTCGAATCGGGCGCTGTTGCGATCGTCCAGGGCCACGGGTGCCCCGACGAGCGCCTCATCGCCGTCCACGGACCGCACCGCTTCACCGGCGAGCTGACGCTGCTCACGGAAGCGAAGGCATGGCTCACGGCGGTGGTACGCGACGAGGGCGAGGTGATTCAGGTCCCCGCTTCGCGGCTGCGCACGCTGCTCGCCTCGGACGAAGACCTCAGCAACGTCATCCTGCAGGCCTTCCTCGCGCGGCGCGCAGTACTCATCGAGGCCGAAGCCGGCGCGCGGGTCATCGGCTCGCGTTATGCCCGTGACACGCGCAGGCTGCGCGAGTTCCTCGCGCGCAATCGCGTGCCCTACCACTTCGTCGACATGGAGGAGGATTCTGAAGCCGAGCGGAGCGTGCGCGCAATGGGCATCGAGCCCTCCGAAACGCCGATCGTGATCGGCGTTGGCGCGGTGCTACGCAACCCCTCGAGCGCAGAGCTCGCGCGGATGCTCGGGCTCGGCTCGCGGGGCGCCCCTCCCACGATGTGCGACCTCGTGATCGTCGGCGGCGGTCCGGCGGGTCTCGCGGCGGCGGTCTACGGTGCCTCGGAGGGACTCGACACGCAGGCGATCGACTCGATCGCGTTCGGCGGCCAGGCGAGCACCTCGTCGAAGATCGAGAACTACCTCGGCTTCCCCACCGGGATCTCGGGCAGTGAGCTCGCCGAGCGCGCCGGCTTGCAGGCTGCGAAGTTCGGCGCGCGCATGGTCGTTCCCGCCGAGGCCGCGAACCTCACGCACGAGGACGGCCACTTCTCGATCGAGCTGACCGACGGTGCCGCGGTGAACGGCCGTGCGATCATCGTCGCGACGGGAGCGCGCTATCGCAAGCTCGACGTCCCCGAGCTGTGCCGTTACGAGGGCGAGGGCGTCTACTACGCGGCAACGCAGGCGGAGGCGCAGCTGTGCAACGACTCTCCGGTGCTCGTCGTCGGGGGTGGTAACTCGGCCGGCCAGGCGGCGATGTTTCTCTCACAGCGCGCCTCGAGTTGCAAGCTGCTGATCCGTAGCGATGACCTCGCGCACTCGATGTCCCGGTATCTCGTCGACGACGTCGAACAGAACGATCGCATCGAGGTCCTCAAGCACGCGGAAGTCAGAGCGCTGAAGGGCGAGCCGACGCTGCAAGCGGCGGTGCTCGAAGACACCTCGACGCGGAGTCGGCGCGAGATCGACACGCAGGCGGTGTTCGTGTTCATCGGCGCGCTGCCGCACACGGAGTGGCTCGCGGGCGAGGTCGCGAGCGACGATCATGGCTTCCTGCTCACCGGTCGCGACGTCGAAGGCGATCACTTGGCCGCCTACGAAGACGGTCAGCGTCCCTTGTTCCTCGAGACGAGCCAGCCGGGGATCTTCGCCGTCGGGGACGTGCGCTCAGGGTCGATCAAGCGCTGCGCGTCAGCGGTCGGCGAGGGCTCGATGGCCGTGCAGCTCGTGCACGAGCGGCTGAGCGCTAGCTGACTGCCCGCGGGCGCGCGGCTTCAGCGTGCCGCGGGATTCGTTGGAGCCCTGCGTCAGGCCGTGAGGCCAAGCGGCTCGAGCGAGGGTTCCTCTGGCGACCAGTGCGCGAGGCCTTCGGCGATCGATTTAAGCGTTGCGGGGTCGTTGGCGGCGAGGAGAATCATGTTTTTCTCGCCGACGTCGATTGCGGCTGGGGTTTTGGCGGGCTGGGCCGACTGGGCGTCGAGCTCGCCGCCGAAGCGGTTTTCGTCCATGCCCCCCGCATCGACCGCGATGACCCGCACCTCAAGCATCGCAACCCGATGCTCGTCAGCCGTTCAGGCGCCCGCGCTCGCGGATCCCAAGAAGATCAGCTCGTCGCCCATCAGTAGAGCTCCAGCTTGCCCACGATCAGCGGAACGCTGATCGCGCTCCTCACGTCCGTGCCGCAGTGCTCGCAAATCAGGTGCCCGGGCGCGATCGGAGCGCCGCAGTTAGGGCACGTCGGCTCGCCCACCGTCGTCTGGGCTCCGAGCTGAAGGTCCCAGAACTGGCCGCTTGCGCTCTCGGCGCCGTCCGCGCCCTGCACCGCGACCGCAAGGTGCGCTCGCAATCCGGGATGCCCTTCCTCGATCGGCGTGCCCACGAGGTGCACAACCGCGGAAACCGGTCGACCGCCTCCCAGACACCCGGCATTGCGTTCGCATTGCGCGATCACTGGGTCGCTGAAGGTTCCGCGCAGCACGTTCATATCCCGGCCGCGATCGGCTGCAAAGAGCAGCGGCAGGGCGCTCCCGATCATCCCCGCGAGCACGTCCGGCGTGACGACCGTGGGCTCGCCATCCTCGGAGGAGAGCTGCTGGGCGAACGTCTCCCATTCGCCCGAGTTGTCGATCGACACTGGGACCGGCGCGATCTCGAGCTGTTCGGTCGGCGTCATTGGATCGCGCTCACGGCTGCGCCGCAGTTGGGACAGAAGTGGGTGCCGGGCGCGAGCGCAGCTCCGCATTGGCTGCAGAAATGCCCGCCGGAAGGCTCATCGGCCTGCTCGAAGGGCGCCGCCACGGCGGGCGCGGCGGCGGGCGCCGCGCTCTCGGGCTCGGAAGCAGCCGGCGCAATGGATGGCGTGGCGGGAGCCGGCGCCGTCGCCGTCGCTGCGGGAGCCGCTTGAGGCTGAGGAGCCGCCGTAGGAGCCGGCGCCTCCGAAGGAGCCGGCGCCGCCGCAGGGGCCACTCCGGGAGCGACGGGAGCTCCCATCATCATTCCGGCGACGATGGCGGGCTGCGAGCCGACGCGGCCGTCGGCAACACCTTGGGCGATCTCGAGCGCGGCCTCGCCGCGCACCGCGCCTTCGAATGAGCCTGCGACCTGCGTGTACGCCTTCGTCGCGGCGAGTTGCTTCAGCTGCTGCGCGTCGGCATCGGGGAGGTTGACGTTGAGCTCGCCGAACGTCGTGATGCCGATGCCGTACGCGGCAAGCGTTTCGTTCGCCTTCGCCAACGCGGCGGTCGAGGTCGCGTCCTGGATCTGTCCCATCGCGAGCACACCGTGCTGGGCGACGATGTCCGGGAGCACCGCGCGGATCGCCGCGAGCGTCTGGTCCTTGATCCACGTCGCGATCTCAGTCTCGAAGTCGCCGTTGGCGCCGGTGCCGATGAGCTTTGTGAGCAGCACCGAGGGGTTGGTCACCTTGTACGCGAGCTCGCCGAACACCCTTACCGTCACGACGAGGCCCGTCGGGCCGTCCGTGAGGTTGTCGACGGGGCCGCCGAACTCGATGTTCGGTATGTCGCGCGTCGCGACGAAGTAGACCTCGGCGTCGTAGTACGCGTTCCCGGTGAGACGGTCGACGAGCCACCCGAGCATAAGCGACGCCCCTTCGTCGAGCGGGTAGCGCCCCGGGCCCATCACCCCGATCACCTTGCCGAGATTCGTGAACACCGCCTCGTAGTCCATGTCCACGTTCAGCTGCGAGTGCTGAATGATCTGCTGGTCGGGCCACTTCCACGCGACCTTGTCCTTTGCGTCATCTGGCATCTCGATGAAGAGTCTCTTTATGCCCTTGTCTTCATGGCCCTCGAACAGCGGCATCGCGTTTGCTCCTTTGCGTTGGGTGTGTGCCCGGATCTACTCGACGAGATGGCGCAGCGCCACCAGCGACTCGTGGTTGAGGAGGTTCTCTCGGGCAATCTCGTCAAACAGCCTCGTGGCCCACGAGGCGAACTGCATTTCCTGCCTCACTGGAGCTTGCCCACTCGACGCGGTGTCGATCCCGCAGCGGATCAAGTTGCCGCGTGAATCAAGCCAGTAGGTGCACGGACCAATCACCACCGCAATTCTCCGAATCGGACCGCGCTCGCGGTGAAGATCGTTGATGTACGGAAGGTCACCGAGAAGTCGTCTCACCCATCCGTGGCGATGCGAGCCAGTGACCTTCAATCCAGGCACCGAGGAGAGCTGCTGAACGAGCGCGCGAAGCGTCGCGTCGAGGTTGTCTGACTCCGCGCGAACCATCGCCGATGTGATGTCGAGCCGCTCAGCAGGCGGCCGTACGTCCCCGGTCCTAGCGACATCTTCGTTTGCCGCCGGTGCGTACATTTCCCCGCCGTCATCGGTCGCGAGTCCTGCGGACTTGAGCAGTGAGCGCCGAAAGCCAGCAGCGAGGCGACCCAAGAGCGAGGCGACGTAAGATGTCGCCGTGATCGAGGCGCTGGAGGACATGCCGGCAGGGACGATCGGCTTCCGAGCGAGCGGTCGCGTGACGGGCGAGGAGTACCACGACGTGTTGCTTCCCCGCATGCGCGCGGCGGCCGAGGCGGGAGACGTGAGGATGCTCTTTGCGATCGGTCCGGAGTTCGAGAAGTTCGAGCTCGGCGCGCTCGCGGAGGACGCGAGGGTGGGCGTCACGCTCGGCATCGGTCACGCCCATGCGTGGAAGCGAACCGCGGTGCCGACCGACGTCGAGTGGATCGCGAAGGCGTTGCAGATGTTCGCCTGGCTCACGCCCGGCGAGGTGAAGCTGTACGGGCTCGACGAGCTCGAGGCCGCAAAGGCCTGGGTGGCCGGCTAAACGCACCCTGCGCCTCGATTACGGGGGAGGCCGAGTGTAGGCTTGCGCTCCGGCAATGCCCGCTGCGCCGAAATTCCTCTCCACGCTGGTCGGCCGGTTCGAGCCGGACGTGCTCGATGGGCGCACTCCACGCAGCCGCGTGCGGCTCGCCGTGGGCGATGAGTCCTCCTGGGACGTCATCGTCGAGGGCGCCGGCGCCACCGTCGCCTCCCCCAGAGGTCGCGCCGACGCAGTGCTCAGCGCCGATGCGCGGACGTGGGCTCGGCTCACCGAGGACATCCGCGCGGGGATGCTTGCCCACCAGGCGGGGCGGATGTCGATGCGCGGGAACCTGCACCTCGGCGTGGGCTTGATCGCCGCAACTGCCCCACCCGAGGTCGGGCGCCTGCGTTTTCGCAGCGTGCCGACCTCGAGCGCGCAGCTGTCGCTGCTGGAAGCCGGGACCGGGCAGACCGTCGTGGCGCTGCACGGTCTTGGCGCGACGAAGATGTCCTTCCTGCCGACGGTGGCGGGCCTCGCCGACCGCGATCGGTTCCGCGTCATCGCCGTCGACCTCCCAGGGTTCGGGGACTCCGACAAGCCGATCGGCGCCCCCTACGACGCACGCTTTTTCGCCGATGCGTTGGTCGACCTGCTTGATTCGCTCGCCTTGGAGCGCGTGCACCTGATCGGCAACAGCCTCGGCGCGCGGGTCGCGATGGAGGTCGCGCTGCGGCATCCCCAGCGCGTCGGTCGCCTCGTGCTGCTCGCGCCGTCGCTCGCGTGGCGCCGTGGCCGTCCGCTGTTGCCGCTGCTTCGAGTGACACGGCCCGAGCTCGGGTTGGTCCAACTCGCACCGAGGCCGGTCGTGCGCGCCGTCGTCAACCGCTTCGTCCCCGATGCCGACAACGGCTGGGTGGCCGCCGGCGTCGATGACTTCCTGCGCGCCTATCTCACGCGTTCGGGTCGCGCGGCCTTCTACGCCGCGGCGCGCCAGATATACATGGAGGAGCCGCACGGCCCCGAGGGGTTCTGGACGCGTCTTCCCTCGCTCGAGGCGGACTCCCTGTTCGTGTGGGGGCGCCGTGACCGGCTCGTGCCGATCGCCTTTGCGCGCCACGTCGCCCACTCCCTCCCGCAGGCCCACCAGCTCGAGCTCGAGTGCGGACATGTGCCGCAGGTGGAAGAGCCCCGCCGCACGCACGCTGCCATCGATGCTTTCCTCTCGGCGCGTAGCATGGGGCGACGCAAGCCGAAGTTCACCCGCGCGCGCGCGACAAGACCTCGCGCCACAGCGTCGGCTTAGCTCGGTCGACGCGCGGTCCCCAGAAGGCACACGGAAGGAAGCGCAAGCGGTAGCTGCCGCCTCCTCGAAGCCTCGCGGCAGCCAACCTGCAAGCATCCAACCCGATGTCGCTATGAGCACGGTCGCGCCGGACGGCGAACCAATCACCGCGGCGGGGCTGGTGACGCTGGAAGCCGAGCTCAAGGAGCTCGAGACGACAGGGCGCGAAGAAATGGCCGCGCGAATCCTCGCCGCACGTGAGCTCGGCGATCTCAGCGAGAACGCCGAGTACCACATCGCCAAGGACGATCAAGCGCATCTGGAGACAAGAATCCAACGCCTCCGTCAACGCGTGAGCAACGCGGTGATCGTCGAAACAGACGATGCGGCAGACACGTTGGCATTTGGTCGCAGCGCAGAGATCGTCGACGAGGGAACCGGTGCGCTGCACACCTGGACGATCGTGGGCTCCGCTGAAGCTGACCTCGCGAGCGGCAAGCTCTCGGCGCAATCGCCGGTTGGGCAGGCACTGCAGGGACGCCGGGCCGGGGACTCGGTCGAGGTGCAGACGCCACGAGGCGGCCGCACCTACCGCGTGCAACGACTGATCACCAACTAGCGCGCCCGCCGAGGCGCTAAACGGACTCGGTCGGCAACGCCACGAGCTACTATGGAGCCGAGGTCGACGGTGATGACCATCGGCACGCGAGGCAACAAACGCACCGGCGAGACAATGTCAGAAGCGCTCGAGCTTACGGAGCGAGCGCTCGCGGTGACCACCCAGATCGCGATCGAGGAGATCCGCGACGGGGTCGAGGCGAGCAACCATGTCGATGCAGCCGAGCGCGATATGCGCAGCGCGCTGCGTCAGCTGGTCCTCGCCGAGCGGGAGCTGCGCGGCAAGTGGGAGCTCGGGCCGCGCGCCGCCGAGCGAGCAAGTACGGTCGCCGAGGTCGTGCCGGGACCGGGCTCCAGCGCACCACGAGGCGCGTAGGCTCAGCCTAGGGTGACCGTCGCGTCCAGTTCCACCGGCTCCGCGTCGCGCAGCGCGCGCAACAGCAGCTGGTGCAGGATCGCCCGCTCGGCAGGGTCGAGGCTGCGGAGGACGTCGTCCTCGATGCTTTCCTGCGAACGCTCCGCCTTCGCGAGCGCCCGGCCTCCCTTCGCCGTCATGTCGACGAGGTGACGCCGTCGGTCATCGGGGTCGCGCCGGCGCACGACGTAGCCGAGATCCTCGAGCTCGTTCAGCAGCAGCACGATGTTGTTGGCGTCCATGCAGAAGGCCTCTGCGAGGTCTTGCTGGGGAGCACTTTCGTGGTCGCGCACGTAGCTGAGCGCCATTAGGTGTCGCAGGTGCATGCCCAAGAGCTCTTCGTTGCTGCGCCGATAGACCTGCTTTGTGAGACGGCTCAGCAGCACCATCGAGCTGGGGGGGCGCACATCGTCGGCACGGGTCATAACGGTCCTTATTGTACCAGATTGCAGCGATCGTCGTCGTCCTAACGATAATCCTTGAGACAAGGATGATCCATGCTATGGTGGTGCTACACGCGACCCGGAAGGAGCACACCGATGAGCACACACGCAACCACCCTGAGCCAGCCAGACTTCGACGGCGAGGCCAAGCGCCAGCGCCGCCGCTGGATCGCTCTCGTGGTTCTGTGCCTCGGCCAGCTGATGATGGTGCTGGACGCGACGATCGTCAACGTCGCTCTGCCCTCGATCCAGCGCGACCTGCACTTCACTCAGTCGAACCTCACATGGGTGATCGACGGCTACCTGATCACTTTCGGCGGGGTCCTCCTGCTCGCCGGCCGAATGGGCGACCTCGTGGGCCGCAAGAAGGTCTTCCTCGCGGGCCTCACGCTGTTCACGCTTGCGTCGATCCTGTGCGGGGCGGCCACAAGCCAGGCGATGTTGATCGGCGCGCGCCTGCTGCAGGGGGTGGGTGGCGGGGTCGCCTCGAGCGTGATCCTCGCGATTATCGTCACCG
This sequence comes from uncultured bacterium, assembly GCA_963768005.1. Lineage (GTDB taxonomy): Bacteria > Actinomycetota > Thermoleophilia > Solirubrobacterales > Solirubrobacteraceae > Palsa-744. The sequence continues at coordinate 1,779,552 of CAVYGD010000001.1, read as the reverse complement.
AGTTCCCCGAGAGGACCGAGCAGACCAGGGCGATGGGGATGTACGCGTTCGTGTCGGCCGGCGGGGGCTCGATTGGCTTGCTTGCCGGCGGCGCGCTCACGCAGTCGCTGTCGTGGCACTGGATCTTCTTCGTCAACGTCCCGATCGGCGCTGCAGCGGTCGCTCTGGGATCCGTGTTGATCGCCGAGAACGAGGGCATCGGCCTCGCCGGCGGCGTCGACGTGCTCGGCTCGATCCTGATCACAGCCGCGACCATGCTCGGCGCCTTTGCGATCGTGAAGTCGACTGAATACGGGCTGCTCTCGGCGCGGACCCTCGGAGTCGGGGGCGCCGCATTGGCGCTGCTGGCAAGCTTCTTGGTGCTCGAGGGGAGGATCTCGAATCCGATAATGCCGCTGCGAATCCTGCGTTTGCGCATGCTGATGGGCTCGAGCCTCGTTCGCGGCCTGCTCGTCACGGGCATGTTCTCCGCATTCTTCTTGGGCTCGCTGTACCTGGAGCACGTGCTCGGCTACGACGCGATCCAGACCGGCCTTGCGTTTATGCCGCTGACGGTGGCGATCGCGGTGATGTCGTTGGGCGTCTCCGCGCGGCTGGTGGAGACCGTCGGCGCGGTGCGCACCCTCACTGGCGGCCTCGCGAGCATCGTGGTCGGCCTGCTGCTGCTCGCCGAGCAAGGTCTGCATGCAAGCTATTTCCCGGGCTTGTTCTCCTCCTTCCTGGCGCTCGGGCTGGGAGCCGGCGCCTCGTTCCTGCCACTGCTGACGATCGGGATGTCCGACGCGCCCAAGCGTGACGCCGGGTTGGCCTCCGGCATCATCAACGTCTCGGTGCAGCTGTTCGGCGCGATTGGCCTTGCGACCCTCGGCACGATCGCGACGGACCACACCAAGGCACTGAGCAAGAGCGGGGATTCGCTGGGGAGCGCTCTCACGGGTGGATACCACCTGGCGTACGTCGTGGCGGCGGTCTGCGTAGCCGGCGGGATCCTCGCGGCAACGCTGATCCTGCGGCCTCCCACCGCATCCCAGGCCGAAGAGGTCGAGGTCGAGGCTGATCCCGACCTCATCTCGGCGCCGGTGGCGGCATGATCTCCCGAACGAGAGGGGCCGAATCTCCGGCATCGCGTGCGCGTCGTGACACTGCCAAGCTGCCACTTCGCCGACGCCGAGTCGGCAGCGATGCGGGGCGCCCCAGTCCGAGGAGTCGCCCGCGGGGGCGCGAGGCGTCGCTCGCTCTCGCGGTCCGCAAGCTGCTGCACGAGGAGCGCCGCAGGCGTCAAACAGCCCACTCGGCCGGCGCTCCCGAACAGCAGCTCGCAGAGGTCAGGACCGCTGGCTGAGCTCCCGCGCTCGGGCAGAGCGCCACGCTGACCCTGACAACCCGGGAGGGAGACGTAGACCTGCGTTTGGACCCGCCCGGTTCGCCCGGCTACGCGGCCCTCAAGCGAAGGGCGAGCCGTGTCGACCTGGGTGGGAGTGTCGTACTCGTGGCAGCGATCGACGTCCTCATCGCCATGAAGCGCGCGGCCGGCCGGCCGCAGGACATCGTCGACCTCGAATCGCTGGAGATCGCGCGGCGACGCCTACGCCGCGGCTGACTGCCCGGCAACCTCGAGGCTGACGAGCCTGTAGAAGCTGGGGGTCGTCTCGGCCCCGTTTACACCGAGCCGGCGAGCGGCTTCGTCGGTCAACTGGCTGCCGGGCACACAGCTCGACGATGGCCCAGTTGCGTCGCCGTTCGACGTCGCATGCCGCGCGTGCGCGGGATTACTCGGCGTTTCGCTCGCCGTCCTCCGTAGCGGAGAACGCTGGCATGACCTCCTGCGCGAACCGTCGTAGCTGCTCTTTGCCGCCAAGCACCGTGAGCAGGACATAGCGCGCGCCGGCATCTTTCACTGCCGCGAGCTTGACGCAGATTTCTTCGGGCGTTCCGTAGAGGGCGTACTCCTCCGTGGCGCCGCTCTTTCCGGTGTAGGCGAGCACATGCGAGCCGCCCTTGTGTCCGGGCGAGCGGGACACGCTCACCGTGCGCTCGGTGTACTTCGCTTGACGAGTTAGAGCGGCTTCGGCGTCTGCGCGATCCGTCGCGACGTACAGTTGGCGCGCCACCGCGACCCCCATCGGGTCGAACTGCCGCCCCTGCGCTTCCCGCTCGCCGCGGAAGAGCGCCATACGCTCGCCGATCTGCTCTGGGGACGCGTACTGGTCGAGCATGAGGTTAAAGCCGCGCGCGGCCGCTTTGGCGATCGATGCCGGGCTGCCAGCGGCCATCCAGAACGGCGGGTGCGGTCGTTGCGCTGGCGGCGGCTCGACGACAATGTCCTCGAAGCGCCAGAAGCGGCCCCGGTGTGAGAAACGGGAACGCTCGAGCCAGGAGCGCGTGATGACCTCGATAGCCTCCTCAAAGCGTGCCTCCGCCTCCTCCGGCGGGATCTGGAAGCCGGTGAACTCGCTGTGTCGATAGCCCTTGCCGATACCCAGGTCGAGCCGTCCCCCGGAGACCAGATCGAGCGTCGCCGCCTGCTCGGCGAGCAGGACCGGGTTGTGCCAGGGCAGCACCATCACAGCCGAGCCGAGGCGCAGTTGGGTGGTACGCATGGCAAGGCAGGTGAGCAGCATCAACGTGGCGGAGACCTGGTTCCAGCCGGTGAAGTGATGCTCGACGAGGAAGCTCGAATGAAATCCGAGCTCCTCGGCATCGACGTTGAAGTCGAGATAGTCGCGGAAGCCTTGGCCGGTCTCGGGAGGAAGATCATCGCGGCTGGCCTGCGCCGAGCAGAAGAGACCAAACCTCATCGGCTAGGGCCACGGCACGTCTGACGGCGACGCTCCCTGAGAGCCCGGGAGTCGAACGCCAACGGCGCCTCGCCGACACGCCAAAGCGCGCAGCGACGCCTGCAGCTTCGCCAGGCGCCAGAGGCAGTCTCACCTGGCGGCTGTGTCTCCATCGCAACCGATCGTATAGCCAGGACGCACCCCACTAGATCGGCCGTCCCAGCACGCTTCACCGCCGCTTGCTCGCAGAACCTATGATGCCTTGCGTGTATACGCATGCGCACCGCCCCAGCGGTCGAGCAGCGCTGCTTCGCGGGTTGCGCGCGACGCTCGCCGTCGCCGCTGCGACGGCCCTGTGCGGCTGGGGCGCGGCAACTGTTGGCGCCGCGCCGCCCTTCCCGACCCATGTTTGCGGCTATTTCTTCCGCTCGGGCCAGGACTTCATCGTCTACAACGGCGGCGGAGTCTCGTGTCGGCACGCTACGAAGCTCATCAAGGGCTTCGTGCTAGGACACCCAAAGCAACACGGCACAAGCGACGCGGGCTCGTACTGGACGATCAAGGGCGAGCCCGGCTTCAGGTGCACCCAGGCGACAGAAGAGGGCCAGTGCTTCAAGGGCCATAAAATCGCGGGCTACCGGATCAAGGCGTAGCGGCCGACCCGATCTGCTGCGCTGGTGGTGCTGCTGCTGGGCTCTGGTCTGGTGCTGCTCCCTAGGCCGCTCCTGCTCCTCGCTTGCTCCTCGCCTTGGCGTGGTCTCTCGCGCTTCGCTCGCGGTGGCTGCCAGCGCGCCAGCGATGAGAGTCCTCTCATGGGTGACTTGGCGTTTAGGTACTGATGGCACAGTGGCGCAGGTGCAAGGCGAGTACGCAATCGAAACCTCGAGTCTGACCAAGCGCTTCGGCCAACGCACCGCGGTCGACGGCATTGACCTGCTGGTGCCGCGGGGCTCCGCGTTCGGCTTCCTCGGTCCCAATGGCGCGGGCAAGACGACGACGATCCGCACGCTGCTAGGGCTCACAAAAGCGAGCGCCGGGCAGATGCGTGTGCTCGGTCATCCGGTGCCGGCCGAGCGCGCGACTGCGCTCCAGCGTGTCGGGGCGATCGTCGAGGATCCACGCTTTCACCCCTACCTCTCAGGCCGCGAGAACCTGGGCGTGGTCGCGGCGGTTCGCGGCCCCGAGGCCGCCGAGCGCATCACTCCGGCGCTTGAGCGCGTGGGACTCTCCGAGCGCGCCGACGAGAAGGTCAAGCGCTACTCGCAGGGCATGCGCCAGCGTTTGGGAGTTGCCCGCTGCCTGCTGGCGGACCCGCTGCTGTTGATCCTCGACGAGCCGACCAACGGCCTCGATCCAGGCGGGATCCAGGAGTTCCGCGAAATGATCCGGGCGATGGTCGAGCAGGAGGGGCGCACCGTCTTCCTCTCCTCGCACCTGCTCGACGAGGTGGAAAAGATCTGCGACGCCGCCGCGATCGTCGACCGCGGCAAGATCGTCACGCAGGGTCCGATCGCGGAGCTCGCGGGAGGCGGAGCCCGCCACGAGCTGATCGTGGGTGTGGACGACGCCGAGCGGGCGCTCGGCGTCCTGAGCAGCAGCGAGCTGGTGCGCGAGGCCCACAGCTCCGAGGAAGGCGTTCGCGTCATCCTCTCGGGGGACCCCGACACCGCGGCGCAGGTGAACGCGATGCTCGTGCGAGCCGGCGTGGGCGTCACGCGCCTGGAGCCTGTCCGACAGAGCCTCGAGCAGCGCTTCCTGGAGGTCACCTCGCGGCTTGACGGAGCGGCCCAGAAGCCAGGTGAGGTGCCCGCGTGAGCGCGATCGCTCTGCGCATGTTCGACGCCGATCTGCTCAAGCTGCGCAAACGGCGCGGCACGCTGATCTGGGCGCTGGTACTTGCGCTGCTGCCGGTGATCGTGCTGTTCGCGGTGAAGGCGATCCAGCATTCCTCCAACGCGCTGAAGTACGAACCGGCCGGAGGCACCCACGGCTTCACCGACGGCCTGCGGCTGCTCTGCCTGTTCTTCGGTCCGCTGGCGGCGATCCTGATCGGCGTCGAGGCCGGCACGGGCGACGCGTCGGCGGGCGTCTTCCGGGACCTCGTTGTGACCGGCCGCTCGCGTCTGGCGCTGTTCGCCTCGCGTGTCCCCGCCGCACTCGCCGTCTGTTGGTCGGTGACGGTTACCGGTTACGCGCTCGTCCTGCTCGGTACCTTCGCCTTCGCCTCCAATCTTCCGACGCCCGACGGCGCGCTGGTCCTCAACGGGCTCGGCTTCACGCTGCTCGCGACCGGCGTGGTCTGTGTGGTCGCCGTGGGCTTCGCCTCCCTGACGACCTCGAAGCCTGCGGCGATCACCGTGCTGATCGCGTGGCAGCTCGTGGCCAGCCCGCTGATCGCCAACATCAGCTCGCTCGGCAACGGGCGCGACGGCGTGCTCAGCCAGGCGCTCGCGCACTTCAGTCCGGTGCACATCGGCGGCGGGGGGCGCGGTGCGACAGTCGCGATGTCGCAGGGCACCGGCCTGGCGGTGGTGCTCGCGTGGCTCGCGGTGTTCCTCGCTCTCGGCGCCTGGCGCACGCGTACGATGGACGCCTAAGGCATCACCGGCGGGGATTTACGGCGGGCGGCGGTGACTCCTCTTAGACCGCGCGGCGTTCGGCAGACCGCCGCGACATGTGGTTAGCGCGAGACCGCTCCGGCCATCGATGCCGATCCGGGGGGAAAGTGTGAGGCGGTGTATTCTCGGCTTCGTTCGGCAGACGCCACCTGAGCACGTGACCGGTGCACAGTGATCGTCGCAGCGAGCGGCAGTCTGTAGCTAAGGCGAGCCGCTGCCTTGCGGCCCGAAGAGGCGAGGTGTCCCAGGACCGCCAGGAAAGCCGCCTTGGGCTGCCTGGAGCCGTCCCTGCCACACCGCCTTTGCGCCGAGATCGCCCGTCCTGAACACCATGTAGCCGGCGCCGATTGCCAGCAGCACGAGTGCGACGCGCAGCGTGGCGAACACCGCCTTTGAGGAGAGTGGACGGTCCACGATCCCGAGGCCCGTCGGCATGCCCCCGGAGATCCGCCGCGCGGCGAACGTGACGATCAGGGTCGCGGTGAAGACCACGTAGACGTAGGCCAGGATGTGCGCAGCGTGCGAATGTTCGGAGATCAGCTGGGCGGCGCGGCCCTGCAGGTTCAGCGCGGCGCGCAGCGCGGCGCCCGCTTGCATCGTCAGGAAGATCGAGCTCATCGCGACGATCGACACCGCAGCGAGCGCGATCCCGTAGCGCGAGAGCCACTCCGGCTTGATCATGAAGACGATCGCAGCGATCACCGTGGTGGGGATCAGCACCACCGGCACATGCACGAACAGCGGGTGCGCCGGCAGGCCGCTGTAGATCGTCGTTATGCGGATCGGCAGCGTGAGGAAGCCGAGGAACGCTAGTGCCGTGAGGATGAACTCGGCGCGGCGCCAGTCGACGCCGGAATGGCCGGTCGCGCGAACGCTCTCGGTGCTCATAATGGGGAGCCTTGGTTCGCATCGTAATGCTGCGCTAAACGGTCGATGAGAGCGTTCCCATCCGGGCGATGCGCCATTCGCTCGAGCAGCAGCGCCCGCGTAGGGCACGCTTCGACCGCCTCCTTTGCCAGCCTTAGGAGCTCCTCGGGCAGCTCTGCGTCGCCCACGACGGGGTAGCCCCACTCGTCCAGCACGATCTGCTCCGGAAGGAGCTCCGCGCACATGCCGTGCGCGTCGCACAAGATCGGGTTGACCCGCAAGCGCTTTCCTGAGCGGACCGGTGCCGCGCCGAAGCCGTGCGGGCTCATCGTCTCCCCTCGGCGCCGAACGTCATGCGCGAACTGCGCCTCGTGCGATTTCGCGGACGCGCGCTGACGTGGGGACGCTCGTCGATTGCCATGCGCGGCGCACGCCCGGCCGGAATCGGCAGCGTCGGAGGCCGCGTACACGCGCCGCAACGTCCGTAGCGCACATGGTCTACGAGCTCCTCCGCGAACACCTCGATCGCACTGCCCACGAAGCGCACGGTCCCGTCGGGGTGGCTGCAGGCGCCGCGGCCGCGCACGATCGACATGAGGTGTGAAAGTCGCGCATGAGGCTCGAGCTCGTGTGTGCCGCCGAGCGCGCCTTCCAGCGTGCTCGCGAGCGCCTCGAGCCCGTGCACACACGGCCCGCATTGACCGGCGCTTTCCGCCGCGAGCCAGCGGGTGATGCGCGCCGTCTCCGCCAGACCGCACGCTTCGCTGCCGAGCACGATCACGACGCCGGTGCCGACGCGTGCGCCATAGGGCGCGAGCTCCTCGTCGGCGAGCGTGAGAGCGCCGAGATGACGGCCGTCGACCCACACTCCGGCGTATCCGCCGATCAAGACCGCCCTCGCCGCCTCCGTCGTACCGCCCGCGGCGTCGATCAGCGCGGAGAACGGCGAGCCATGCTCGATCTCATAGACGCCCGGATATGCGACGGCGCCCCCGAGCGTGATCAGCGTTGAGCCGGGCTGAGAGGGCGTGCCGAGGCCGCGGAACCATCGTGCGCCGTGGCGTGCGATGAGCGCCACGTGGGCGAAGGTCTCCGGATTGTTGACGAGCGTCGGGCGCCCGCGCACCCCGCGTTCGAACGGCATCGGCGGCGTAAACGTCGGCCTCGCCGCGCCGCCGTTGAGGAAGCTCACGAGCGCCGTCTCTTGGCCGGCGACGTAAGCATGTGGGACCTCTGCGACGTGCCAGCGAACACCATCGTCGAGCCCGCGCTGCCGTTCGCCGATCGCTTGCGCGACGCCCGTGCCCGCGCCGCCGCCTCGCTCGCAGACGGCGACGATCACGTCCGGTGCACCGAGCGCATTTGCGGCGGCGGCGGCGCCGTCGAGGACGAGCTGCGGCGATGCTTCGAGCAGTGTGCGGTCCTTGAGGCTCGCCGGTTCGCCCTCGGCCGCGTTCACGACCACGACCGGACATGCGGACCACGGGCCTGAGAGGCGCTCGTTGCGCCGCCCGAGCACGGCGCGCATCTTGACCGCCGTCGGGAAGCCGGCGCCGCCGCGACCCTGCAACCCAGCTCGCTCGACTTCGTCGATCAGCGCGTGGGCGCCTCGTCGGGTGCCGAGGCGCCCGGGCGACATCTCACCGTGGGTCGCGATGTGCTCCTGCAGGCTCATCCCACCGCTCGCGCGCACGCCCTGGAGCAGGCGCGGGAGCGTGGCCGCGGGAGCATAGGTCTCGGCGCTCACTTGGAGGTGCTCCTCTGCGCGGACTGCGAGTGTCCAAGCAGCGAGGACGGTGTGCCTGCGCGGCGAGCCCAGTCCTTTGCGAACGGGCCGCTGGGGAGCCAGATCACGAGGAACAGCGCGAATGCGCCCAGGGCCGCGAGCGCCGCCCCGTTCAGCCGCGGGTGCGCGCTGGAGGCCGGCAGCGTCCGCGAGAAGACTGCGAGCGCGACCGCGATCACGCAAGCGGCGCTCAGGATGATCAGCCACGCGCTGCGCGCGTCGCTGCCCGTGCCGAAGGTATGTACGAGCGCGATTGGCCAGCACGCGTATGCGAGCCAGTGCGTGGCCCGCCACGCGCGATGGCTCACACGCGCGCGCAGGATGCTCGTGAGCACGATCGCAATGAGCAGATCGAAGGACACCGCGCCGAGGCCGAGCCAGAAGGGCCGGTAACTGCTGACGAACGGAATGATCGCCGCCGTGAGCGAGATCGGCGCGAAGCCGTCGAGCACGGACGTGATCACATGGAGCACCACGAAGATGACCGCGAGGAGCGAGGCATATCGGTGCAATCCGTCCACGACGAAGCGAGGCCAGGCGGGCGAGCTGAAGCGGCGCACGTCGGCGACGCCGAGCGCCACCGAAACCGTTAGCAGCAGTAAGGCGACCGCTCCCGTCGAGCGCGTGAGATACCAGTAGGCGCTTGGCCCGCCTCCGACCGCGAGCAGCGCGTTCATGCCGCCGCCTGCTGCTCGCGTTCTTCATGCGGCCAACCCCCGACCATCTGCGCCAGGCCGTCGGTTCTCACGAGGCGAGCGGGAAGCCCAAGCCCCGCTAGCCAGCGCACGGCGTCGGCTCCACGAACGAGTGCCGCGGTGCTCGCGATGTTCGCGTCCGCGCAAGTTGCGGCGGCGACGGACACCGTGCGCCAGATGCTCTGCACGGGCTGCCCCGTGCGAGGGTCAATGATGTGGTGCATCGTCGCGCCGGCGCGCCTCCACTGGCGAACAGTCGTGCTCGAGGTCGCAAGCGCGCCGCCGTGGATCGCGATCGTCTGCCCCGGCGCGTCGGGCCCGGCGCGGTGATCGTCGGTTACGTGCACACTCCAGCCGTCCTCGGGTGCATCGCCTGCGGTCGCGATGTCTCCGCCGAGCGAAAGCAAAACGCCACTTCCGGTGCGCTCGTGCACGGCGTGCGCGGCGCGATCTGCGGCCCACGCCTTGGCGGTTGCGCCGAGATCGAGCTGGACGCCTATCGGCACGCGAGCCATGCACAATTCGCGGTCGACTTCGATCGTCTGCCAGCCCGAACGCAAGTGCGCACGCAGGACGCGCCGCCCGAGCGGCGGCGGACCCCAGCCGGCATCTCCGTTCACGATTAAATCCCAGTCGCGGTCATAGCCCGCCAGAACGAGGGCCGCTCCGAGTGCCGGGTCCACATCGCCGTCCGTGAGCCGAGCGGCGCGCAACGCTACGTCAATCGCCTCCAGGAGGAGGGGCTCCACGCGAACCATGCGGCCGGCCCGAGCATTTACGCGCGAGAGATCCGAGTCCGGGCGAAAGCGGCTGCATGCGCGATCCACCCGCGCGAGGTCCCCCTCGACGATCGCCCGTGCGCTGCACAGTGTGTCTGGATCGGTGACCTTCAGCACGACGCTTGTCCCGAGCGCGCTCCATTGCGCCTGCATCAGGAACCGCCTGAGACGACCGGCGCTTCCGGGCTCTTTGCGCTTGGCGCAGTGGTTTCCGGCTGGGATGTCGCTGGCGCCGCGGGAGCGCTTTCCTGGGACGGGCTCGACTGCGGCGGAGCCGCTTCCTGGGAGCTTCCCGAGCCCGCGGATCCTGATTCAGGCGGGGCGGCTTGCGGTGCGGTGGATTCGGGTTGACCGGACCCGGACGGGCCGCCTTCGCCCGGCGCCGCCTGAGGTTCCTGGGAGGGAGCCTGCAGGGACGGGTCGTGCGCGCCACCGCCGCTGTGCTCAGTTTGGTTCGCCCGCGTGGGCCCGGCGTCCGATGAGCCAGGGGAGCGCGCCGTGCCCGTTCTGCCCGGGAACGCGTTGGCGGCGACGGCGGTGAGCGCGGCGGTCAACGCCGCAGTGCCGGCGAGCAGCCAGCGCTTGCTGCGGGCGAGCCTGCGCATCGCGGCATCGCGGGTAGCAGGTGTATGTGTGGCGCGCCGCATTGCCGTTACCTATTCTCGGCACGGTGGTAACCCCTATCTAACCAATCGGTGAGCGTTTTCTAACGGATCTATAAGGCCGTTCTGGGTGCTTGAGGAGATTGGACATCTATGCTGGTCCGGTGCCCCAGGCGGTCGACTCCGGCGCATCCGACCGGCGCACCACGGCGAGCGCCGCAACACTGGCAACCGTGCTCGTAATCGAGGACGAGCCGGGCATCGTCGACTTCGTCCGGCGCGGTCTTCAGGCCGAGGGCTTCTGGGTACAGACCGCGACAGATGGCAACGAAGGGGAGCGCAGGGCGCTGACGGAGAACGTCGACGTCGTCGTCCTGGACATGATGCTCCCCGGCCGTGGCGGCTCGGAGATCCTTGCTTCGTTGCGGCGCTCGAGGCCGGCGTTGCCCGTGATCGTGCTGAGCGCGCTGGGCGAGCTCGAGGACCGCGTGGGCGGCCTCGAGGCGGGTGCAGTGGACTACCTCGTGAAGCCCTTCTCGCTCGCCGAGCTCGTGGCGCGCGTGCGTGCGCAGCTGCGGGCGGCCGCGCGTGCCTCCTCCGCGATGCTGCGCGCTGGCGACATCGAGGTCAACCTGCTCACCCGCAGGGCGCTGCGCGCAGGAGAGAGGGTGCGGCTCTCGACAACCGAGTTCGAGCTGCTCACCTATCTCATGCGACATCGCGGCGAAGTCCTCTCGCGGGCGCAGATCCTCAGCGCGGTCTGGGGGTACGAGCACGATCCGGCCACGAACATCGTCGACGTTTACATCGGCTATCTGCGCCGCAAGCTTCGCTGCGGCGGGCAGCCTCCACCGATCTTCACGGTGCGCTCCGTGGGTTACCGCCTGGGCACCGCGGGTTGAGCGCCGATGGAAGGCCGCCGCGAGATCGCTACGCGCTTGCACGAGGCGCACGGGAGCGGCGCTCGCCGCAGGTTCGCCATCGTGCCGCGGACGCTTCGCTGGCGGCTCGCCGTGTCCGTCGCGTTGCTGATCGCGATCTCGTTCGCGATCACGTTCGCGGCGGTATACCGCGGCACCGGTGGCACGCTCTCGCAGCAGATCGACCGCCAGATCGCGAGTGACGCTCGAGCGTTCTCGCGCACACTCGCGGACAGCCACGCGCGCTCCGCCGCGCGGGCCCGGGTCGCAGCGCAGCGCTACGTGCGAAACCAGCCGTACACCGGAAGCTCGACGCTCCTCTATGCGCTGCTCCCCGCGGTTGCGCCCGCGACGAACCAGCCGGAGCTGCTCAACTCGCACGCTCCTCCGGATTCGGGAGAGACGCCCGAGGAACAGGAAGGCGAGAACCGGGCCGCCGCGAGGCTGCTGCATGCGCCTAGCGGATACTCCAAGTTGGTGCTGCCGGATGTCGGGCATTTGCGGTTGCTGACCGAGCGCATCACGCTCCCCGGGGGCATCCCGGTGATCGTCGGTGTCGGAGAGTCGCTCGCACCTGTGCGAAGTGCCCAGGAGGGTGTCGCGCGCGCCTTCATACTGGCCGGAATCCTGGTGCTCGTGTGCGCGCTCGCCGCCGCGTACGTGATCGGGACTCGCTTCTCGGCGCCCTTGCGCCGCATGGCCGACGTCAGCGCGCGCGTCGATGCCGGCGACCTGCATCCTCGCATCCACGAGCCGCACGACCCGCCCGAGGAGGTGCACGTGCTGGCGGAGTCCTTCAACCATATGCTCGACCGCCTCACAGAGGCCTTCGCTTCTCAGCGCGCCTTCGTCGCCGATGCGTCGCACGAGCTCCGCACGCCCCTGACGGTGATCCGCGGGCAGCTCGAACTGTTGGCCGCCGAGAAGGATCCCCCCGCTTCCGAGGTGCAGCGTGTGAGCGCTCTCGTGCAGGCGGAGATTTCCCGCATGAGCCGACTCGTCGATGACTTGCTGTTGCTCGCCAAGGCCGAGCGCACCGAGTTCCTGCGCCCCAGGACCCTCGATCTGGAGCGTTACGTCGGCGAGTTGTGGGCAGGGACGCTGCAGGTCGCGCAGCGGCGCTTCGAGCTCGGCAAGATCGCCGCCGGCACGGTGCAGGCTGACCCCGATCGGCTGGCCCAAGCGCTGCGCAACCTCCTCGCCAACGCGATCGAGCACACCGCCGCACCCGACGGGCTCGTGAGGCTGAGCGTCATCGCCGTGCCCGGGACAGCGCGCAAGCATGATGGCGAGCGCGAGGCGGCGGGCAACGCGCGCTTCATCATCGACGACGATGGCCCCGGCATCCCGGCCGACCAACGCGAGCGGATCTTCGATCGCTTCCACCGCACCGATAGCGCGCGCGATCGTCACTCCGGCGGGGCTGGGCTCGGCCTCGCGATCGTGCGCGCGATCGCGCATGCGCACGGAGGCAGAGTGAGCGCGGGTTCGAGCCCTGAGGGCGGCACCCGTATCGAGCTCGAGCTGCCGGGGTTTACGCCGCGTAACGCGGTAGCGTCGCCCGACGCACAGTCACCCGAGGCGCCGGATCAACGGGTGGCGGCCTCCGGTGTGCTGGCCGGCCGTGCCTGACTCGATTGCAAATCCTGGCGCGCAGAACCCGGTCGGCGTACAGCCTGCGGCTGGACGCTCGCAGACGCACCGCGGCACGCGACTCGCACGCCGCTGGCGCTTGGGAGGAGCGAAGGGCAACGAGATCCTGACCAACGCGGCGGCGGTTGTGCTCGTGCTCCCGCTGGCGGCCGAGGGCATCACGATCGTGCACATGCAGGGCCTCGTGAGCGCTCACATGTTCATAGGCTTGGTGTTGATCCCGCCGGTGGCGCTCAAGCTTGGGGGCACCGGCTACCGCATGGTCGGCTACTACGCGGGTTCACGCGCGTACTGCTCACTGGGGCCGCCGCCGCCGCTGAGGCTGATGGCGCCGCTGCTCGCTGCGAGCACGATCGCGGTGCTAACTACCGGCGTGCCGCTGCTTGCCGCCGGACACAAGTTGGGCGTTGTGCCGGAGATCCACAAGGTCGGCGCGATCGTGTTCGGAGTCGTCTTCGCAGTGCACTTTCTCGCCTACGTCCCGCGCGTCCTGCGCTCGCTGCGCACAGACTGGGTTGCAGCGCGCCGTCGGGCCGTGCCCGGCGCCGGCGCGAGGGCAATGCTCGTGGCGGCTGCGCTGGGCGGCGGCGCTGCGCTCGCGCTCGCGCGGCTGCCCACGATCAACGGGTACGGCGGCCGCTAGCAAGTGCCGATGCCACAGTGCCCTGCGCGCAGCCCCTAGGTGCGCTGAGCCGGACGCCGCCTGAGGCGCTCGCGGCCGGCGTCAACGCGAGCGCGCAGAGATCGATGCCTAGCCCTGTGACACCCGCAACGCGCGGGTCCGCGCCGGGATCCATCGTGACCGCCCGAGTCGATAGGGCGCTGGCTCCACAGGGGAGCGAAGCTCTGTACGTAGATGCGACGGCCCCCCGCGGAAGCGGGAGGCCGTCCGATCCAGGACGAGCGATGCGGGTGCCTCAGGTGCACCCGCAAAGGTCTACGGGCTGACCAGGGTGAACGTGCCGCCGAACGCGTGGATGCCGTTGGCGTTGCCCGCGGTGCCCGTCGTCACGAGCCCCGTTTCGCCGACGAGTGGCTGCTCCTGGTTGTAGAGGTAGAGCGGGTGGCCGTCATAGGTCACCTGATCGGAGCCGTTGTGCCTCACGATCTCGCCGAGCTTGCCCGCGTTCACGCCTTCGCCCGCCGTCGGCGCCCCGTCGGTGAGCACAGGGACGAATTCTCGTGCGCACGGCCCGACGCAGTGGCTGTGCCAACGGCTGTCGCGGCTGAACGAGTACACGCTCACGGCCACCCCTCCGGGTGGGATTTCGGGCGCTTCGGGCGCCGTCTCGGTCGCGAGCACCGTCGAGGAGTACGTGGTCCCCGCGCGTGGCGCCTCGGTCTCGATGTGCGCGGGACCGGTGGCGGGCAGCCCGTCGGGCGAGAGCAGGAACCAGTACGTGTGCCACGGCGGCAGCGGCAGCACTGTCTCGGGGAGCTTCTGGCCGTCGAACAGGTTGGCGCCGGGGGTGAAGAGGTAGAGCGGATGGCCCGCGTAAGTCACCTGGAAGGTCCCGAGGTCGGCGCGGTAGACCGAGCCGAGCAGATGCGGATCCACGCCCGGGCCGGCGATCGGCTGACGCGCGGTCGTGAAAGCCGGCCAGTCGGCGTGTTCGTCGGTCTCGGGCCCCGTGCACGAGAGCGTCCCGAACGCCGTGTGTTCGACTTCGATGGTGAGGCAGCCGGGTTCGTACGGAGCGCCGAACCACCCCTTCGGCGCCCGGGGGTCGATCGTCGGAACGTAGAGCGAGGAGCCCGCCGGATAGATATACGTTGCCGGCGTCGGCGGCGTAGCACCCGGGTTGGCCGGAACGAGGCCGGCGCCGGGACCACCGACCACGAGCACAGGGCCGTATGGGCTCGACTCGAGCGAGACTACAGCGGCTTCAGCCGCGCCGTAGCCGTCTCCATAGCCATGTGATCCGTGTGCGTACGCCGCAGGCATGCCCGCGGCGAGAAGGACAGCGAGCGCAGCTGCCGTCCCGATTGCGACTCTTAGCCTCGTGCTGATCATCCGTGCTCCTTCTGCCTAGTCCGTGGCGGCGAACCTGCCGAAGCGGCTCAACCCTTCCCAAAGCGATACATGCCTACGCGAAGCGTGCGCAGTATCCCATATGTCCGCGCGCGTTGACGACCGCGCGGATCACCACGCGTCAGCGGTGAGGTCAGGCTGCTCGGCGCTTATCCAGGCGTTTGAGCTCGTCGCCGCGCCAGGCGGCCTGCGTGCTCGGAGGCGCCGAAGGTCTCGCGCGCGATGCCCACACGGTCGATGTCTGGCATGTCATCCTCCTTTGCTTGCTGGTCCACGTAATTAGACCGCCACCCGAGCGAAGGCTCATCGGACTCGATCGGAAAGGCACAAGATGCAGCCGCGCATCGACGTGATTACGCTCGCCGTGAGCGACCTCGAGCGGTCGCTCGAGTTCTACCGCGATGGGCTCGGCCTGCCGTCACCGGGGTTGGTCGGCACCGAGTACGTCGGCGACGACGTCACGCCGGCGGGAGCGGCCGCGATGTTCAAGCTCCAGGGTGGACTGATCGTGTTGCTCTACCCGCGCAGCGAGCTCGCCAAGGACGCCAACATTCCCCTCGGTCCAGCCCAGAGCGGCGAGTTCAGCATCGGCCACGCGGTCGCAAACAGAGCGGAGGTCGACGCCGCGCTCGCCCGCGCCGAGGCCGCCGGCGCGACACTCACTGACCGGCCCCACGATCGTCCGTGGGGCATCTACTCCGGCTACTTCCGCGACCTCGATGGGCATCTGTGGGAGGTCCTGTGGAACCCACGGCTCGAGCGTCCGGAAGCGTGAGCTCGGCGATGGTCGCGCGGCGCGGTAGCGCTCATGAGGTGTCCGGCTCGCTTCCTCGCCCGGGATGCGGGACTGCCAGCGGTGACTGCCGCAATCACGAGCCTGGGCGCGTTCATTAATCAGCCGCCGATCGCCCCCTTTCCACACGGGGCCAGGAGGAACCAGCGGTCGGGGCCCGGACCAGAGCTCTCGATCCCACTCCGAAGCGCGCGGCGCCGGAGGGGCGTTCCATATCGCCGCGGCGCGATCGGTCCAACCCCCACCCGATCTCGATGTTCGAGAAAAACGACGGCACACCACGACGTCCAGCGGGCCGCCGCCGACTACCTGAAAAGCGATCGGCACTTCGCCGCTCGGCGGCGTACCGCGTGACAACGTCCACCACACGCGGCGCTGGAGGGTCAGCGACCGATCGAAATCAAGAAGTAAGCCGACTGAATGCGCGCCGTACCGTCGGTCGCCGTGTCGAAACGACGGACGAGATCCGTGAACGCGGCCACGAGCTCGTCCCACCGCGCCTGCGGCTCAAGCACGCGACGTGCGATCACGAACGGCCCGAAGTCATCTGTATACGTTCGGACCGCGTGCTCGACGGACGAGAACTCAAAATCGACGGTCTCGCGGACAACCAACGGCGATGCCCCAGCGGCCCGAAATACGTTTTCGATGTGTGCCTCGACACCCCACAGCGGTGGTGGCTCGACCCCGGGCGGCGGGGCAGGCATGAACGAACCAGAAAGCTTGAACAGCTCACCGGCGAAACCGTCGTTCACCCACGTCGTCATCAGAATCCGCCCACCGGGAGCGCAAACCCGAACCAGCTCCGCCGCCGCGCGAGCGTGATCGGGCGCGAACATCGCACCGAACGTCGAGATCACCCGATCGAAACTCGCATCGGGAAACGGCAAATCCTGAGCATCGGCCTCGATCCACTCGACTTCGACGCCAGCGGCCAGAGCATGCTGTCGCGCCGTGGCGAGTAACTCGGGCGTCACATCCACGCCGACGACCTCAGCTCCGCGCTGAGCCGCTGGAATCGCGATATTGCCGCCGCTTCCCGTACCGACATCCAGCACGCTCGTCCCAGGCTCTATGTCGGCCCGCTCGACAACCAACTCGCCCACCGGCGCGATCAGTTTCGAGAAATCATCCCAGTCGCCCGCTGCCCAAGTCGCTCTGGTACGCGCTCGGAACTCTTCCTCAATGCTCATTGCAGCCTCCCCGACCCGGTTCGCCACCCGCACCGTCGCTGGCGGCACTGACACCAAGAACACTATCCCAGGCGCGATCCGTCGACCTTGCTGCCCGAACTCTCTGATTCGTGGGGGGACCGAGACGCAGCAGGGCTCGCACGACTCGCAACCGAATGATCTCAACGGACCGGTCCAGACATCCACCAGACCGTCGCCACGCCTCTACTTCGAGCGATCCACGCCGGCGGGCCGCCACCTATACCTTGGCGCCGCCTCGCCCCGGCGTCATCTGTCCGCCCGGCGCACCCTGGGCCCTAAGGACCACTCGCCTCACAGCGGCGATACGACGGCCTCCCGCGGAACACCTGCGGGGGGCCGGTCTCTTGCTTGGGCGCGGCGTAGGGTTCAGAAACTCTGCATCTTTGGCCGCCGGCACCTCGACGCGATGAACAGCCTGATGGCGTGGGGCTTCCTCGTGTCGCCGCGCGACGCTTCCAATCAGACGCGTCGTCGAGCCGCCCGACGTCGCCGCGCTTGCCCTCCACATCATGAACAACACGGCTTTGACCGGAGCGACCTACAACATCGACGGCGGCCAGCAACTCGTCTCGGCCTAGCAGAGCGCGTCCTAAACCCCTTCCGCGGAGAAACTGGCGCGCGTCGGCTCACAGTGGCAAACCGATGCGTCGGCCGAACGCAGTGGCTTTCCCGAATACCGTCTCAAAGCGACAGCTCGCGATAGCGGAAGCAGCTCGTGACGTGGTCGTTAACCAGGCCGGCTGCCTGCATGTAGGCGTAGCAAACTGTTGGCCCAACAAAGCGAAAACCCCTCCGCTTGAGATCGTTGCTCATCGCCTTCGACTCTCGAGTCTCTGACGGCAGGTCATGCAGGGTGCGTCTCCGACTTACGATCGGGACGCCGTCGACGAACTGCCAGACGTAAGCATCGAAGGTCCCGAATTCGCCTTGCACGTCGAGCATGCGGCGTGCGTTGTTGACCGCGGACTCAAGCTTGAGCCGGTTCCGGACAATCGCGGGGTCGCTCAGCAAAGCCTCGATCTTGCGAGCGTTGAAGCGGGCGACTCGGGCTGGATCGAATTGCTGGAATGCCGACCGATAGCCCTCTCGCTTGTGCAAGATCGTCCTCCAAGAGAGCCCGGCCTGGGCTCCCTCTAACGTCAGGAGTTCGAAGAGGTGGCGGTCCTGATGTGAGGGAGCGCCCCACTCTTCGTCGTGGTAGGCCACCAACAGGGGATCGTCCCTGTCCGCCCATTCGCAACGGCGGGGCATGTGGTCCGATCATACGTCGCTAGTTGACCCGCGTGCGCTCGTCGCTGTAGGTAGCAAGAATCCGCCAGCGCGTCGCACATTCGCGGCGGCGCCTAACACCCGGCGCGCCCACCGTTGCGCGCGAGGATCTCGATCAGGGCGGCGGTCTTCTGGACGAGCCTCAGGAGTCCGAAGACGGTCACAGCGCTCACTGCGTGGTCTGCGTTGCGGGCGGTAGGGATGGGCGCCGGACCGAGATCCTCAGACGGGGACCGGTGAAAGCACTGCGTCGATTTGGCCGATCGCCTGTGTCATCCCCTCCTCCATCCCCATGCCGAGCATTGTCTGCATCTGCTCGACGTCAGTAAAACGGGTGAGCGCTGTCATCGTGGTACCGCCGTTGGCGGCCACGAACGTGACGTAGCCGGACATCGGCTCGACCCCGGGCATCGGCTCCCCGTCGTCTCCGGCGAGCCCGTTCGCGAACTCGAGCCTGCGTGGCTTGTCGATCGCGTCGATGCGCCACCAGCCACGTGGCGTCTCGCCTGCGGGGCCGGTCATGAAGTACCGGGACTGTCCGCCCACGATGAGCTCGTGGCGCGTAAAGGTCGCCGGGAACTTTGGCGGACCCCACCAGCGCTCCAGCTTGCGCGGGTCCTCCCAGACCTCCCAGACCCGGTCAGGGCTCGCGTCGAACTGCGCGACCAGCGTGAGCGTCAGCGCGTCTGGGTCCTTGGTCGTGCTGATGACCGTCATGTGGTGCTCCCTTCCTCGCCGGCGAGGATGTCGGCGATCCGTGTTGTGCGCTCGATCCACAGCTGCTCGTATGCGTCGAGCAATGCGGCGGCCTTGCGCAGGGTGGGAACGTGACCGCGGACGATCTGCTCGCGGCCGCGTCGCTCCTTGGTCACAAGTGCGGCTCTTTCGAGCACCGCCACGTGCTTTTGCACCGCGGCGAAGCTCATCTCGTAGTGGCGCGCGAGTGCCGACACCGACTGCTCTTGGCGGATCGCGCGCGCGAGGATGTCGCGTCGAGTCGCAGTTCCGAGCGCCTGGAAGATGCGATCAGTAGCGTCATCAGCAAGCCTACCTACAACCATATGGTTGTAGGTTACACGATCCTGAGCCGCGCGCGATCCCAATCGAGACGATCCTCCGAATGAGCAAAATCGTGCAAGGCAACCACGCTACCCCACCACGCCGAGACTGCTGCTCCCCAAAACGCGGCGACGACTCCGGCGGGTCGGCGGCTCCTGCTGCTCGTCCTCGGCGAGCGTAAGCGCGGCTCCTGCTCGGACGCTCGCCCTCGTGCGCAAGCAGATGCGAGTTGGCCGCGTAGCGTGCGATCCCGTTGGGCGGCTCGCCCATTTCGACCTTCAACATGAGCTCAAGCGGGCCCGCACGCAGCGTGGCCTCGCGGCGGACGTCAGCGGGAAAAAATCCCGGGCGGTGTCGATTCCGTCTGACCTCGTTCGACGAGCGGGTAGAAACCACTCAATCCACCACAAGGAGACACCAATGCGTTTCATGGTTCTGGTCCCCGGAAGCCTCGAGTCAGAGGCGGGCGAGATGCCCAGCACCGAGGCCCTGGGGGCAATGACGAAGTACAACGAAGAGCTCGTCAAGTCAGGCGTGATGCTGGCCGGCGAGGGCCTGCACCCGACTTCCAAGGGCGCGAAGATCCGCTTCAACGGCAGCGAGCGCACCATCATCGACGGTCCGTTCACCGAGGCCAAGGAGCTCGTCGCGGGCTACTGGGTCTGGGAGTGCTCCTCGCGCGATGAGGCAATCGAGTGGCTCAAGCGGGCGCCCTTCGACGGCGGCGTCGAGATCGAGCTTCGCCAGATCTTCGAGGCCGATGACTTCGGCGAGCAGCTGACGCCGGAGCTGCGCGAGGCCAACGAGCGGCTGCGCGAGCAGGCCGCGCAGAATTAGGCGCGTGAGCCCGTCGGCCACCCATCGTGCGATCGACGCCGTGTGGCGGATCGAGTCGGCCCGGTTGATAGCCGGGCTGACTCGCATCGTGCGCGACGTCGCGGTGGCCGAGGATCTGGCCCAAGACGCGCTCGTCGCCGCGCTCGAGCAATGGCCTGGGTCGGGCATCCCGGACAAGCCGGGCGCATGGCTAATGGTCACCGCCAAGCGCCGGGGCATCGATGAGCTACGTCGTCGGGTCGCGCTCGAGCGTAGGCGAGGGCTGATCGGGCGTGAGCTAGAAATCCTCCAACAGCTCGATCAGCCGGACTTCGCGGCGCTGGTCGAAGACGTGCAGGACGATGTGCTGCGCCTGATCTTCATGACGTGCCATCCAGTGTTGTCCCGGGAGGCGCGCGTTGCGCTGACGCTGCGTCTACTCGGTGGACTGTCGACGCCAGAGATCGCGCGCGCGTTTCTCGTATCCGAGGGCACGGTCGCACAACGGATCGTTCGCGCCAAGCGTACGCTCGCCGAGGCGCACGTGCCATTTGAGGTCCCCGGTCGCGACGAGCTGGCTGAGCGTCTGTCGGCGGTGCTCGAGGTGATCTACCTTGTGTTCAACGAGGGCTACGCGGCGACTGCCGGAGAGCACTGGATCCGCCCGGCTCTGTGCGAGGACGCCCTGCGCCTGGGACGGATCCTGGCGGCGCTGATGCCCCGCGAGCCCGAGGTCCACGGCCTGCTGGCCCTGATGGAGCTCCAGGCCTCCCGGTTGCGGGCGCGGGTCGGGTCGCACGGGAAGCCGGTGCTGCTCTCCGATCAGGACCGCGCGCGCTGGGACCATCTGCTCGTGCAGCGTGGCCTGGCGGGGCTCCGGCGGGCCGAGGGACTCAGCGGCGCGCTGGGGCCGTACTCGCTGCAGGCCGCGATCGCCGCGTGCCACGTGCGGGCCCGGAGCGTCGAGGAAACCGACTGGCCGCGGATCGTCGCGCTGTACGACGCCCTCGCGGCCCTCACCGGCTCCCCGGTCGTCGAGCTCAACCGCGCCGTGGCGGTGACCATGGCCTTCGGCCCAGAGGCCGGCATGGAACTCGTGGACAGGCTAGCCGCCCAGCCTGCGCTGCGCGGATTCCACCGGCTGCCCAGCGTGCGCGGTGACCTCCTCGTCCGCCTCGGCCGACTAGACGAGGCGCGCGAGGAATTCCTGCGCGCAGCCGACCTCTGCAACAACGCCCCGGAGCGCCAGTTGCTGCTCTCGCGCGCGGTCGCGTGCGCATAGTGCCGCGCTCGCCCAGGAACGTCAGCAGTGCGAAGCCCGCCTCCGGGCGAACGCGGGAAGCACGGCGCCTATTCGAGTCAGATCCTCGACGGTGGCAAGGACGTGGATCAAGGCGTCTTCCCGCCGTGCGATTCGTCGGCGGCGGGCGCGGCCTTGTCCGCTTGCGGGCGCGCTCAGAATCTTTTGGCGGGACGTCGGTTTCGTGCGACGTCGTTCGACGTGTAGCAGAAGGCAACGGCCATTGGCAACTACTTAGCACCAGCGCCACCGCTGGTCGCACCGTCGGCACCTATCTACGTACCACGGGTCCACGGTGGCCGAGGCCCTGCCGCCTGCGCGACCTGCGCTCAGCGGGCGACTGAATGAGCGAGACTATTGAGGATGTAGGACCGGCGAGCTAGAGGAGCCGTGAGATGCCTGATAGTGCCGCAGCGACAGAGGCGGACCGTCAACTCGATTTCCATCCTGCTATGGGCGAGCGGTGGGAGATCACGCGGAGCACCGAGGACACCTCCGGGGAGGTGTTCGAATCGACGGTTTGGTTCGATCCTCGGATGCTAGGGCCTCCCCCTCATCTGCATCCGAACAGCGAGGAGACCTTAGAGGTGATCGAGGGGTCCTTCGATGTCTTCAAAGATGGGCAGTGGACGACGTTGCGTCCCGGCGCGACGGCGGCTGTCCCCCCCGGTGTGCCGCATACGTTTCGCAACCGGGCCGATGAGACGGCGAAGGTTGTCATCCGGATCCGGCCCGCAGGGAGGTCGGAGGCGTTCTTTCGTCACATGCACAAGTTGATCGGCGAGGGCAAGGTCAAGCGGCTGCCGCCGAAGGAGCCGCGGTCCGCGATCTACGCGGTGATGCTGTTCGACGAGTACCCCGATTGGACTCGCCCGACCGGGCCCATGAAGGGCGTTTTCAAGGCACTCGCGCTCGTCGGCAAGGCGCTTCGGTTTGAGCTCTAGCTCGACCAGTTCTTCGCGACGGACGGAGTAACGCGTCCTCATCAGAGCACGTGTCGGTCCCGGGCGCTCCGCGCACCCGCTCGTCGCCAAAAGCAGGCACGTCGTCGGCCGGAGACGAGACGCATGCTATGGACGAGGTGCGCTCGTCCGAGCACCGGCTCCGCAGACTGCTGCTTCGTCATGGCGAAGGAGGCGTCTAGGTGCGCCGCGCGAGACGACCGCCCCCCGCGCTAGAGGCTCGCAGCTCGGGCGACTGGGCGCACCGATGACTTGGGGCACTCGGCGAGGTCTATGAGAGATGATCCTAGTTTCTCAACGAAAGGAACTGACATGGCAGCAGAGATGCCGGTTGCGGAGCTCCACGCCGGGTTCAGCAGCCCGGGGGCGACCCCGACAGATTGGGCGGAGGGACGCCGGCACATCGACGAGGCGGAAGTGTTCTGGCTCTCGACCGTGCGTCCCGATGGACGCCCACACGTGACCCCCCTGTTGGCCGTGTGGCATGACGACGCGATGTACTTTTGCACGGGTCCGGACGAGCGCAAGGCAAAGAACCTAAAGCAGAACCCACAGTGCATTCTCACCACGGGCGAGAACGGACTCGATGGTCTTGATGTCGTGGTGGAAGGACGCGCCGTCGAGGTCAGCGACACAGCGGAGCTCGGACTTATCGCCAGCACCTACGAGTCGAAGTACGGGGCGCGCTTCACATCACCCGAGGGCACATGGTTTGGTCTCAGCGACGCAATCCGCGCAGGTAAAGCACTCCTCTATCGGGTCATGCCTACGACCATTCTCGGCTTCGCCAAGGGCGAGCAGTTCGGCCAGACGCGATGGCGCTTTGCTTGATCGTGCGATGACGGAGCGACCGCGTACCGCGCTTGCGAAACTGGGGGAGCCGGTCGTCAGTCGACACGCTCGGAGGTGAACATCTCGTCGGCGTCGCGGCGAGAAGCACGCCGCTACGCACGAAGCTGGTTGCGGACCGTGCTTCACCTGCGAACCCCCCTTTCGCCAAAAGCTGCAGCCGAGAGCAGGTGCCTCCTTTTGAGGACTACCGACAGCCGCCACCAGCCAGCATCACGCTCCTGGTTCGCGAGGTGGCCGGTCGACCGGCAGCAGGAGAAGCTCTGTACGCCGGCCGAGAACGCCCCGAGCCGCCGCCGCGGTCCGCGCCGTGGCGCACCGAAGCGCGACCGCCGCCGCAAGCTCTGGGCTATGTTGCGCTGAGACCACGTTGTGGAGACCTCTGTTACGTGAGCCCTGCAACTCATCGACGTAGATCTTCGGTCGGCTCCAGCGCGGGGCATCTGCGTGCCGACGGCCAGCTACCTGTGCTCGGGCGCTTCTTTCCTGCACCCGTGGCCTCGAAGGTTCCTGAAGTCATCTTTCTCTTCTGGATCGTGAAGATCCTCACGACGGCCGGCGGGGAGGCCACCTCCGACTACCTGAAGACGTACGGGAACTTCGGGGGCGGCGGCGCCGAGGTTGCGCTGATCGTCGTCGGGCTCCTTTTGCAATTCGCGACTAGACGGTACCGAGCCTTCGCATACTGGTTCCTGGCCTACGCGATCGCCACGACCGGCACCGGCGTCGCGGACTTCCTGCACCTCGACGTCCACATCCCCTACGCGGGGACGACGATCCTGTGGGCGGTCATATTGGCAGCCGTGTTCTGGGGCTGGCAGCGCAGCGAGGGGACGCTGTCGATCCACAGCATCACGACCCAGCGACGCGAGGCCTTCTACTGGGCCACCGTCTTCGCGACCTTCGCGCTCGGCACCGCGCTCGGGGACTTCACGGCAACCTCGCTCGGCATCGGCTATCTGGCCTCGGGAATCCTCTTCTCCGTGGTCATCTTGATGCCCCTCCTGGCCAGGTGGCAATTCGGTCTGAACAGCATTGCGGCGTTCTGGATGTCCTATGTCGTGACGCGGCCGCTTGGAGCATCTTTTGCCGACTACATCAGCAAGCCGCCCAGCATCACCGGCCTCGGGTTCGGCGACGGGCCAACGGCGGTGGTGTTCGCTGTGGCTGTCTTCGTCCTGGTTTCCTACCTAGCGATCGCTCGGCCTGACATCCAGCCGTCCGTTGGGGCCTCCGCCAAGAGCGGGCGCCCGGTGAGTGCGACGCCCGAGTACCTCCCGGCAGCGGTCGAGCTAGACGTGGAATAGCTCGGGAACGAGCTCTAACTTTACTTGCCCCCATCGTTCCGTTAAGGTCCGTGGTGTAGAGCAACTGGACGCTGGCTGACTAGCCCTTTCGCGACGAGTGTGATGCAAGCAGGAGCACCGCAAGTCGCCAGCCACGCTCTCGCAGCTCGTCTCTTGCGGGCGTGAGCGCGGCCGGTACTCAGATGCTCGCTTGGCCGGCAAAGCACAAGCTCTCTTACCGATCGGTCTTCGGGAAGAGCAGCGAAATCACGCTTGGTCTTCCTATACCACCCCATTCCTGATATGGGACGTTTCCACCTGCCATTCATCTCCTTCAACGCACTCTCGTGCGTGTTATCACCCTTTGCGACCACTTCCTTTAGATGTCTATCCTGTGCTTTTCTAACCTCATTCGCCGTATTTCCATGGAGCGGAACATCGCATGGTCCACCCAATCATTTACATGTCATTGTCTTCATAGGACTCGCTTCCTTTCATAGGTATCCGGCCGTCAAATCCTCCGTCCTGCCTCGCCTGCCGTCGGCACCGCTCGTCGGCTGCGAACGACCCGATCGCGTAGACGCCGAGTGGTTCACGTCGTCCATCCTGAGCTCCGCTAGCCACCGGTCGAGCAGCCGTCGCTCGGCGTCGTTGTGGACCAGCTCGAGCGCCCACACGTAGCGAGCCGGCGGCTAGCTATCAGCTTCGGCGTAGGCGAGCGCGACCTTCCGGTCGGCGCAGCCCTTCATCTCGACGATCAGGCCGCCGTGCAGGGTGACGACGTGGTATCGAACGCCATCGCTAAGCGGCCACGGTTCGTCCCACTCTTGCCCCGGCTTGATATCCGGGCGGAACACGACCATGACGCGGTCGCCGAAGTCGGTGACTTCCTCGATACTGCCCGACAGGCCGCGCTGCTCGCGGTTGGCGCGCATCCGTTCAAGGATGGCGTCTCGACTCTGGCAATCCCACGGTCCATCCTCCACCGCGCGCCACTTTGCATCCGGCGCCAGGAGCGCTTCTAGGCCACTCAGGTCGCCGCCCGAGATCGCAGCCCACGTCTCACGGACAAGCCGCTCGTTGTCCATGAGGGCATGATTGCAGATGGGTTGTTCGGCGCATGGCGGCTCGACTGGCGTCGAATCCGCAGCTCCTCGAACCTCACAACAATCAGTTGCTCTGCCCAGGCGTCGCTATCAGCTGTGGCCAATACCCGGTCGCGCTCCCCCTTCCCGCGCATTGCAGAACCGACGCCGGTAGTTCTGGAATCGAGGAATATGGGCACTCCGACCGCCGCTCCGTCCCACCGTTGGCCGCCACAAGCGCGTGCTCGTGGCGCGACGCATCGTCGCGACCGCAACAGCGGCCCTGCTTTGTTCGGGCGCGGCGTGGGGTCAAGGGACGGCTCTAGGGACGAAAAGCTGACTACACGAGGGGCTCCTAGCGGATCCCTAAGGATCGGGGCCCTTTTCCAATCTGACGCAAATGTGGCTCTGGAGAGCCGGAAATGGCCATATAGAGCCGTTTAGCTCAAGCGGGGGACCGAGGAGTCGAACCTCGCGTTGCGGTTTTGGAGACCACCGTGTTACCGATACACCAGTCCCCCGCGACTGGCTGCCGCGTCGCAAGTCGTACGGCGGGCCGGCACGGATTGTAGGCGGCGCTCGTGGGCTGGACCCGGTCGGCTACGCGAGGGCGATCGCGTAGAGGACCGCGGCGACGCTCGTCGCGAGGTTCAGGCTCGAGACGCCCTCGCGCATCGGCAGCTTCAGGCGAGCTTCCGCGCGGTCGAGCAGATCCGCGCTCACCCCTTGGCGCTCGGAGCCGAAAACGAGCACCGCGCGCGGGGGTACGAGGCGCGGGTCGAACTCATCGCCCGCGGGGTCGAAGGCGAGGAGCGCTCGACCCGCCGTGTCAGCCGGCGAGCCGTCGAGCCGCGCGACGGGAACCGCAAACTGCAGCCCCGCGGCGCCCCTCACGACGACCGGATTCCAGGGGTCCTGAAAACCGGTGCTCAAGACACCCCCCGCGTGCGCCGCGGCGGCGACTCGAATGACCGCACCGAAGTTCCCGCGATGCCGCGGCTCCTCGAGCAGCACGACCGGTGCGTCGCCCGAATCGGCGAGGATCGCGCCCGCGTCGTAGAAGACCTTGCGCGCGATCGACACGACGCCCGTGTGCGGCTCGTACGGTCCCAGACGCCGGAAGTCATCGCGCGGAACCTCGCGCGCGAGGCCGGTGATCTCGTCGCCTAGCTCCTCGGCGTGGTTCGCGATGAGCGTGCGCAGAGCCCCGGCGTCGTGTGTGACGACGAGCTCCACGTGCGCGCCGAATCGAAGCGCGTGCTTGAGTGCGTGAAAGCCCTCGAGCACGACGAGCTCGTCGTCGCCTCGAGCGCGCTGAAAGTCGCGCACGAACACGTTGGCAGCACGATGATCGACCGCACGCACGCCCGCCGAGCTCTCACCGCCGTCGCCGATCGCCGTCTCTGCACCCACTCGGGCGGCGTCAGGCGTCATAGCCAAAGTCTATGTTGAGGCTGTATGCGCATCGGCGTTCTCACCGGAGGCGGCGACTGCCCTGGGCTGAACGCCGTCATCCGCGCCGTCGTCCGCCGCGGCGTGAGCGAGCACGAGATCTGGGGCTTTCGGAACGGCTGGGCCGGCGTCCTCGACGACGAGGGCGGCGAGCTCACGCTCGAGAGCACCGCGGGCATACTCGCGCGGGGCGGCACGATTCTCGGCACGTCTCGCACGAACCCCTTTGCCGACGGAGCCGATGGCACCCAGCGCGTGCGCTTGACGCTTCAAGCCCGCGCGATCGACGCGCTGATCGCGATCGGCGGTGAGGACACGCTCGGGGTCGCACTGCGCCTGCACCGCGAGGGAGTCCCCGTCGTCGGCGTTCCGAAGACGATCGACAACGACCTCGACGGCACCGACTTCACCGTCGGCTTCGACACGGCTGTGCAAATCGTCACCGACGCGATCGACCGCCTGCACACGACCGCCGAGTCGCACAACCGCGTGATGGTGGTCGAGGTGATGGGCAGGCACGCGGGGTGGATCGCCACCTACGCCGGCATCGGCGGTGGCGGCGACGCGATCCTCATTCCCGAGCGCCCCTTCGATATCGAGGAGGTTTGCATGCACATCCGCAGCCGGCATGAGCGTGGCAGGCGCTTCTCGATCGTCGTCGTCGCCGAGGGCGCGGCGCCGCGCGAGGGCACGATCGAGACCCGGCCGGGGAGCGCGCGCGACGCGTTCGGTCACGTGCGTCTCGGCGGCATCGGCGTCATGCTCGAGCGCGAGATCGAGGCACGCACGGGGTTCGAGACGCGAGTCACAATCCTCGGCCACGTGCAGCGCGGCGGCTCGCCGACCGCATTCGACCGCGTGCTCGCGTCGAGGTTTGGCGTGGCCGCGCTCGATGCCGCCTGCGCGGGCCGCGTCGGGATGATGGTGGGGGTCCGCGGACGCGGGATCGCCGAGTGCCCGCTCGAGGCTGCGCTGCGCGCGCCAAAGCTCGTCGACCCCTCGCTCTATGACACCGCCTCCGTCTTCTTTGGCTGAATACGGATAAGCGAGGGCGCAAAGTACCCACTCGAGGCCGCCAGCGACGCGCTCTCGGACCTTCGCGAGGGCCGCTTCAGGGGCGCCGCGGTGCTCGTGCCCTAAGCGGCGGCGCTCGTCTCCAGCGTGTGCCGGCCGCGGCGACGAGCGTCAGCTGCAGCGCGCCTGGGCGAGTCGCGCTGCCGTGAGCGATGTGGCCATGGCGCGTCGGCTCGCGTGCTTGCGCGCCGGTCGCGACCAGGTGTCCGTGCCCGCGGGTCGATCGGCAAGCGCCGGGCCGCGATGCGCCTATCTCCACGAGCGCCAAACCCTCACCACCTTCGCGTCGCGTGGAAGAGCTCCTGGACGTAACCGGCGACCGACACCGGCGACATCACGAGCTGGAAGCCGAGCAGGTACACCAAGAAGCCGACCGCGTGCTGGCGCACGCGCAGACCCGCGTGCTTGAACGACTTGCGCTGGCGGCGGTACATGATCGACGAGATCAGGATGTTCAGCGGCAGCACCGCGAGCGTCATCGGGCCCACGATCGCGTAGTCGCCGAACGCCGCAAGCACGAGCCCCGGGATGAAGCCGAACGTGAAGCTGACGTCGAGGAACGGAAAGACGATGTCCGTGATGACGGAGTGCGCATATGCCTTGCGCAGCCCAATGAGCTCGCGTCCGTAGGTGCGAAGTCCCTCGATCATCCCGCGCGCCCAGCGGCGGCGCTGGCGCGCGAAAGTCTTGAGCGTCACCGGCGCCTCCGTGAACGCGATCGCCGTCGGCTCGTAGCTCGTGCGCCCCCCGCGCGCGAGCAGCGCCCATGTCATGACGATGTCCTCGCCGATGCAGTCCGGCCAGCCCCCGGACGTCTTGAGCGCCTCGGCGTCGTAGACGCTGAACGCGCCCTGCGCAACGAGCGTGCCCTGGAGCAGCGCCTGCTCGCGCTTGATCGAGCCGATGCCGAGGAAGTAGTCCCACGTCTGCGCCGCCGCGATGAGGCTTTCGCGCGAGTTGCGCACCATCACGCTCCCCGCAACCGCAACGGTGTCGTCAGGCGCGAGGAGCATCCGCGAGACGACCCGCCGCAGCGCGTCGGGCATCAGCAGCGTGTCTGCGTCGATCGTCGCGACGAGCGGCGTCGTCGTCTCCTTCAACCCCGCGTTCAGCGCGCGCGCCTTGCCGCCGTGGGGAACCTCGAGCACGCGTATGCGATCGTCGAGCCGGGCGAAGCCGCTCGCGATATTCACCGTCTCGTCCGTCGAGCCGTCGTCGATCACGATCACGTTCAGCGGCGCGGGGTACTCCTGCTCGAGCGCGTACGCGATCGTCTGCGCGACGTCTACCTCCTCGTTGTAGACCGCGACGAGCAGCGTCAACGGGGGATAGTCGAAGTCGAAGTCGATCGGCGCGGGATGGTCGAGCAGCAACGACGTCACGAGCTGGACGTTCAGGTAGCCGGGGATTAGCGCGATGCCGATGATGAGCAGGATCGCGCCGGGAAGGGTGAGCGAGTGCGAGAGGTCGGTGATCCAAGGCCACGCGATCCACGTGGAGATCCCCATCCAGATCACGCCGCAGCAGACGCTGATCTTGAAGCGTGTCGCCACGCGCAAGTAGGGAAGCCAGCGGGGCGGCGTGTTGCGCGGCTCCACGCCGCGTCGCCGAGCGGCCCTGATCGACTCCGAGGACAGCGGATGCGGCGTTCCGTGCGACGCGCGCGTGCGGTGCGGAAAGCTCGGCGCTTCGTGTGCCGGCCGGCGCGCCTTCCAGGGCGCGCGACGGCTCGGCGGCGCCTGGCGAGAGTGCGACGCGCTGGCGTCGAGCGGGGGGCGTTCGACGTCCCCCGGGGGTGCTCCGACGACGTGGCTAGTCAGGCGTCGCGAGCGCGGTCGCGCCCGTGTCCGTGGCGAAGGCCGTCGCGACCGCGGAGACCGGCTCGGTGTCGGCGCTCGCCAGGAGCTCGGCTCCGGCAGCGCTTTGCGCTGGCATCTGCGACGCGCCCGAGGCGTCCTCGAGCAGCGTGACCGACGGGTCGTCGTGGTCGCCGCCGAGCCAGTGCAGTGCCTCGCGCGCCGTCGTCGTGCGTGCCGAGACCGTCATCGCCGCGGTCGCCACCGAACCGGCGCCCTCGCTCTTGGCGTGGTGGGAGAGTGCGGCGGTCGCGGCGCGCAGGAACGCTCGCTCTGATCCCCTACCGACGCGCGCGAGCACGCCGAACCGTCCGTCATCGAGCGCGTATGCGCTGCCGGCGCGTCCGACCGCGTTTGAAAGCCGTTGGCCGAGCCGATGAAGCGTGTCCTCGTGCGGCGGCGAGTCCTCCCCCTCGGCGCCACGCCCTTCGCCGGGTGGCTCGAGCAGCGCGAGCAGATGGGTGCCTGCGTCCTCGCCGGCTCTCGAGAGCAGCCGCAGATCGCGGGTCAGCCGCGCGCTCGAGGGGAGCCCCGTGCCGGGGTCCACGAGCTCGCGCATGAGCCGTGCCGCGCGCCGGCGTCGGCGCAGCATGAGCCTCGCCACGAAGCCGATGAAGAGCAAGGCAACGCAGCACACGGCGAGCACTGCAAGAGCAGGGACAATGCCGCCCGGGAAGGCCCGAGCAACCAGGGACATGCGTCCGGTATCGGCGCGGCCCCTCGAATTCCGCTGTCTCCCGACGATGAATTAGGCACAAGTTGGGTTGCGGGCCGGGCGGACTTGGCAAGCGGCGAGGCGCGGGCCGCCACCTTGCCCTGCGCGCATCGCAAGGCAAATCCATCCGGGTGGCCTGCGATGTTGCTCTCGATGCGGCTGGCTTCGGTGCTACTCGCGTGCACGCTCGTGCTCGCCGCCTGTGGCGGCTCGGGCGAAAAGACGATCCCCGCGCCTACGGTCGCTCGACAGGCGCTCGCGCATCCGCCAGTCGGGTGCACGCACCACCTCGTCTTCGCAAACCACGGTCCGGCGAAGGGCCGCATGGTCGCGCTGAGCTTTGACGACGGGCCGAGCCCGTACACGCGACCCCTCTACGAGACACTCCTGCGCTACGACGTCCCGGCGACCTTCTTCATGATCGGCGAACGCGTCGCGGCAGCGAGCGAACGCGGCGAAGCCCCGCTGCTGCGCGAAATGATCGCCCATGGGATGGAGATCGGGAACCACTCCTACAACCACCCTCACGACCTGCCGCGGGAGGGCGAAGGAGCCTCGCTCCAGCTCGAACTCGCGAACCGCGAAATCGAACGCGCGACCGGCTTTACGCCGTGCCTCTTTCGCCCTCCCTACGGCAACCAGACGCCCGAACTCGTGCAGCGCGCGAAGGTCCTCGGCCTGATCACGACGAGGTGGAACGTCTCCGCGGAAGACTGGCAGCACCCCGGCGCAGACGTGATCCGCGAACGCGTCCTCTCGGCTGTCAAGCCTGGCTCGATCGTGACGCTGCACGACAACATCGAAACCGAGGGGCAGACCGTCGAAGCGCTCCCGAAGATCATCGAATCGCTCCAGGCGCGCGGCTACCACCTCGTGACGATCACGCAGCTCCTCGGCGAAGAATTCCTCGGCAAGAAGCCGCCGCGCAACCGCGCGAGCCTCAACACGCCGATCGGATCGCAGGGCGAGTAGCGCGGCGCCGTCACGCTCGCTAGGAGCTGACTGCGGCGCCCGCCGCGAGCGGGTAGAAAGGGGCCACGCCGCGTGGGCGATGCGCTCGGGCGCACAGTGATAGCTGCTGCCGCTGGCCTCGATCTTCTCCACGCACACCCTCGATCACCTGCTGAGCGAGTACGGCTACGCGGCGGTCTTCCTGTTCGTGATGCTCGAGAGCCTCGGCGTGCCGATCCCGGGCGAGACGATGCTGATCACAGCGGCGCTGTACGCGGGTGCGACCCACAACCTCGAGATCGTGCTCGTGTGGGCCGTTCGCGGCACTCGCCGCGATCATCGGCGACAACATCGGCTACGCCCTCGGCCGCTTCGGCGGCTACGAGCTGCTCCGCCGGCACGGCAGCAAGATCCGCGTCGACGCCGCGAAGCTGAAGGTCGGAAAGCTCGTCTTCGACCGCCACGGCGCCAAGGTCGTCTTCTTCGGGCGCTTCGTCTCCATCCTGCGCACGTACGCCGCGTTCCTCGCGGGCGTGAATCAGATGGCTACCCGCGCTTCCTCGCCTCCAACGCCGCCGGCGGGATCGTCTGGTCGGCGATCTACGCCTTCGGGTTCTACTTCGCAGGGAGCACGCTGAGGAGGCTGCGCAGCTCGTTCGACATCGCGATCGGAGCCGCCGCGGCGATCATCGTGATCGCGTTCGTCCTGTGGGTGCGCCACAACGAGAAGCGCTTGGAGGCGCAGGCCGAGCAGGCCTATCCAGGGCCGCTCGAGGACCACGTCCGCGGGAACCGACCGGGCTCGCGCACCTGACTCCTGGCCGCTGCTAGGAGAAGATCGCGCAGGCGGTGGTTCCGTGCGCGATCAGCTCACCGCTCGACTCGACGAACAGCCGCCCGTCAGCGGTCGCCGTGCGTTTGCCGGCGTGCACAACCCGGCCCTCTGCGAGCACCCGCCCGCTCGACTCGCGCATCGCCCGGATGTAGCGAATCTGGATGTCGGTCGTCGTGTAGCCGACGCCCGCCGGCAGCGTCGTGTGGACCGCGCAGCCCATGCACGAGTCCAGCAGCGTCGCGGCAACACCGCCGTGGACAGACCCGAGTGGGTTGTACATCCACTCGGCAGGCTCCATCGCGAACACCGCGCGGCCATGCTCCGCAGCTACATCTCGAAGCCGAGCATCTGCGCGACAGGCGGCCGCGGGAGCGTTCCGTCGATCACCCCGCTTATGACCTCGAGGCCCGTGAGCCGCTGAGCGGCGGCCGCCATCGCCGCCGGGTCCTCCCAGCTGAAGCTGCGCGTGCGCGCCGCTTGCGAGACGTTCATGTCGCGCGCTCCGCGATCACCGGCGCTCGCCGATTGCCGGCACCTCGGCCGGCGCGGGCGCGCGCCGAACCACCCTGGCGGGCGGGCCGAGCGCGACGAACACGAGGCCGTCGCGAGCGCACCCGTTGCGCTGATCAGCCACGCGGTGTGGAAGTCCGACGCGCTCGTCGCGTCGCTACCGAGCACCGCAACGAGCACGGCGATCCCGAGCGCCGAGCCGATCTGGCGGGCCATCGTGAGCACAGCGGCGCCGGTCGCGAAGCGCTCGGGGGCGAGCGAGGATGCGCCCGCCCCCGTGAGCGTGGGGATCACGAGGCCGACGCCTGCACCACCAACCAGCATTCCAGGAAGATAGTCCGAGAAGTACGCAGGGTTGTTGCCGACGTGCGTGATCCACCAGACCGATCCGCAGGCGAACATCAGGGCGCCGACCAGGCCCGGGATGCGGTAGCCGACACGCGCGCCGAGACGCGCGGACGGCACGCTGAACGCGCTCGCCATCGCCGGGCCGGGAAAGAGCATCAGTCCCGCGATCGAGGACGCTCTCGTGCCAGACCGTCGTGAGGAAGAGCACGCCCGGCGAGCAGCATCGCGCCGAAGCCGGCGAAGAAGACGAGCGACCCGCTGACCGCGAGCCCAAAGCTCCGAACGCGCAGCATCGCCGGCTCGAGCACGGGCGCGGGATGATGTTCGCCACGCCACCAAACCGCGAGCAGAAGCAGCGCGCTGGCCGCGAACAGCGCGATGGATCGCCGACGAGGCTCCATCCCCATTCCTGGCCCTTGACGATCGCGACAACGAGCGAGCCGATCGCGAGGATCAGCGCCCCGGCCCCGACGAGATCCGGCCGCGCGCCTCCGAGCTCGCGGCGCTCCCTGAGGACGCGGGCGCCGAACGCGAGGCCTGCGAGGCCCACCGGTATGTTCACCAGAAAGACCAACCGCCAGTCGGCCTGCACGAGCACGCCGCCGAGCGGCGGCCCTGTGGCCGCGGCGATGCCACCGGTGGCCGCCCACACGCCGATCCCGAGATGGCGTTCGGTCGGCGCGAACTCGGGGAGCATGAGGCCGAGCGACGTGGGCAGCATCAGCGCGCCGCCCGCGGCCTGCACGACACGCGCACCGATCAGGAAGCCCACCGACGGCGCGAGCGCGCATGCCGCGCTCGCGAGCAGGAAGACCGTGAGGCCGAGCAGGAACGCGCGCTTGCGGCCGAAGGCGTCCGCCCAGCGCCCGGCGGGCACGAGCAGCGCTGCGAAGACGATCGCGTACCCGCTGAGGATCCACGAGAGCGACGCCAGCGATGCCCCGCCGAACTGCTTCGCGATCGACGGGAACGCGATGTTCACGATGAACAGGTCGAGGCTCGACATGAAGACGCCGACGCACACGATCAATGTCACGGCCCACTTCCGTTGCATCACGAGACGCACCGCTAGCAGGTAGGGTTGCATGATGCAACCTGCGCGGCTATGCTTTTTTGTGGATGCTCGGTAACACCTACGACAACCAGGCGTGCAGCATCGCGGGAGCCCTCGCGGTGGTTGGGGAGCGGTGGTCGCTTTTGATCGTGCGCGAGGTCTTCCTTGGTGTGCGCCGCTTCGACGAGATGCAGGCGGACCTCGGGATCGCGCGCAACGTCCTCGATACACGACTGAAGCGGCTCGTCGAGCAGGGCGTGCTCGAGAAGCGCCGTTATCAGGAGCGCCCGCCGCGCTGTGAATACCGCCTCACCGAGAAGGGCCTCGACCTGTGGCCCGCGATGGTGGCGCTCATGCAGTGGGGCGATCGCCACGCGGCGCCATCCGCGGGACCGCCGGTGCTACTCGAGCACAAAGGTTGTGGTGGCGCCGTCGACGCGTACCGGACGTGCGAGTCGTGCGGCGCGAAGCTCTCGGCGCGCGAGGTCCAGGCGCGGCCCGGCCCGGGTGCGCAGCCCGACCATCCGCTGCTTCGGCGCCTGTCGGCTGCACCGGTTGAGACACCGGCCCGCCGATAGCTCGGGCCGGTGTCTCGCCGCGACGTCAGCGCCGCTTCTCGGCGCTCGCGGCTCTTGGTGGGAGGACCGTCTAGAAGTTCGCCTGGAAACCTTCTCGCAGCGTCTTGATCCACGACGACGGCAGCGGCGCGAAGTTGTCTTCACTCAACAGATCCTGCGCCGCTGAGGACAGGATGAACGTGATGTAGGAGTACAGGGTCCGTCGCTGGTCGGCCGTCAGACGCTTGATCGCAACCTGCGAATTGCTCGAGCTTTCGTCCTGCGTGTAGACGAGCACGAACGCGAGGCCACAGATCGGGTACTTGCTGCCGAGGTCGGACGCGTTCTCATGATTTGGCTCTTCGTTGCCCCCTTCGGACTTTGGCGCTTCATTGTTGGTGCTCCAGTTGTCTTCGAGGTTCAAGCCGACCGATTCTTCGGCGTTGATACCGGGCAGGCTCAGCGTCGTGAACACGCAGTTCGCGGTCTTGGAGATGTTCGGCGGCTGGAAGGAGGTGTTCGTCGCGTTGCGGACGTCGGCGATGATCAGTCCTGAACCGGACGCGTCGGACAGAGCCGCGTAGCCGACGGACGCGTCGGTCGCCTTGACCTTGGCGATCTCTTCCGGCCCCCCGCTCTTCGTCGGCTTGATCAGTTCCGAGCACGTGCCACCTTCCGAGGTGGTGGGCCACGTCGTGTTCGGCGAGGCGGTGTAGGAGGACCACTTGTGTGCCGGCGCACACGCTGCGCCGCTGCGTTCGTTGTCGACCTTCACCAGATAGCTCTTGAGGTTGCCCGTGTCCTGCGAGTTGTCCTCCCGGACCACCCTGGTGATCGGCTTTGCACAGTTTGCCAGCGACGGGTCGGTTTCCTTCAGTTCGGAATCATTCCAGCTCGTCGCGTTGCCTCCGAATATTCGCGACACCTCCTCGGGCGTGAAGTTGAGGCTGGTTGGCGCGGTGCCGCCGCAGTCTTCGGCGGTGAGGTGCACCACGATCGCGACCGCCTCCCCAGCGACCGGGAGCGTCATCACCTTCGCTTCATGGTCCCCCGAGTTGGGGAACGGGCTGGGCTTCGGCTGAAACGGCGGTTCGAAGGGGAGTTCGCACCCGCCCAACTTGCCGGGCGTCCCGTCGAGTTCGACGAGTTGCGCCTCCGTGTAGGGCAGGCTGTCCCCGGCGAACGCGTCGGTGCGGCAACTCGCAGCCTTCTGGCCGGCGCCAGAGCCCGTGTCGGAGTGTTCGACGGCAGCCGGGTAGTTGTAGGCGACCATGTTGTCGCCGGCGGGATCCCCCGAAAACTGTTCGGCAACGTTGCCGCAGAAGTCTTCGCGATACGCGGAGATGAACGCTTTTTGCGCGAGTTCCTGGTCCGTTGCCCCGCGGCCGCTGATCTTGCCGTCCGAGGCTACACAGTTGATCCCTTCAGGCGGAACGGCAGCGGAGCTGACCTCGGTACCGATCACGCACGCTAGAACGGCCAAGCCGATTGCGAGGCCAAGCGTGCGCGCACAGCCCCTCGCCAGATGCATCTTCATTGCGCTTCCCACCTTTCTTCTAGATCGCTGCTTAGTGCCCAGCGGGCCTATCGGGCGGAACGCGCCGTATAATGCTCAGTTAGTCAGTCTACTTTGTGAAGAACTTGTCACCTTGCGTTTGCACGTCGCGTGCTCGTTGACATCGGGAGCTCACGCCGCGAGCGGGATGCGCTGTTCGTCAAAGCGGGGATCGGGTACGTCTGCGTGCGAGTCGCACACCTGCGGTTGCGCAGGATGCGGGCCCACCGGCTCTGCTTTGAAGCGATAGCCGAAGCCCCGATGAGTGTGGATGTAGCGCCAACGGGGCGACGCGACTTCGAGCTTTGCGCGCAGCTTGTGAACGAAAACGTCGACGGAGCGGTCGTCACGACTCATCATGTGCCCCCAGATTCGCTCATAGATCACGCCGCGCTCCAGGATCGTGTCGTTCGCGTTGATGAGCAGTCGCAACAGCTCGGACTCGCGTCGAGTCAGACGCACGGCGGAACCCGCAACCGCGACTTGGTAGCGGCCGCGCAACTCGATCTCGCCCGCGCTCGCTTGCTGTGCACGCGACGCGACGGGCGACCCGAGCCGCCGCAGCAGCGCTTCGAGCCGCGCGACGAGCTCCTCGGCGTGGCACGGCTTACCGAGCCAATCGTCGGCGCCGAGCCGCAGGGCGGTGACCCGGTTTGCGACGTTGGCCTCCGCCGTGCATACGACGACACCTGTCCTCGGAGCCTCCCTACAGACCTGTCGCAGCCAACGTAATGGCCGGGGCTCGAGGAGTGCGAAGTCCACCACGAGGACGTCCGGCGCCATCGCCGCGACCTTCCGTGCGGGTACGCGCCGAGGCAGCACCTCATAGCTCCATCCGGCCTGCTCGACGCGCTTGCGCACTACTGCGAGAAAGCCCTGATCGCGCTCTATCAGCGCGATCGACGGCGGTGTCAAGCCGCACGTTGGACCGCTTCTTCGCCGCGCGCCCTGGTGGCGGCCGCCCGAATAGCTCATAATCTCGGTGGACATTATGGGCAATCTATCCGAAGCGGTGCTTCGATGTCAAGCCGAGAATCGAGCGACACTCGGGAGTGCTAGCCGCAGCAGGTGTGGCGCGTTTGTGAGCGCACCACGCCGCGGACGCATTGCCCCCCCGCGCCGCAGCGCCGGGTCGCATGGCGGCCCGGCGCGCTTGCACCAGTGCGCTAGCTCGACGCCCGCGCAAGCGGGCCTCGCGGGGTCACTGGTTCTGCGCCCAGATCGTCCCCCACACGGCGTAGAGGAGATCCGAGAGGAGCGCGTCGCGTTCGTCCGGTGTGCTCGCGTCGATCGCTCCGACCGTACGCTCTACCAGAGCGACTGTTTCATCGTGGTCGAGTGGCCAGTTGGAAGGCTGTTTCATCATGGGACTCGCTTTCGGGCTAAACGATTGGTCAAAATGTGTGACCTAACAGATCCATAAACGGCGGCCATGTGTGAGTTAAATGCTCAGACACGGTTGCTCGTGGACGTAAATCGGAACACGGGGTTTGCGCCCGGGTTTCGCATCCCGCTCGCCCGGTTCTGCATCGCAACAAACGGCAAACAGAAGGCGCGCTCACGACAACAAAGACGCCAATCCGGCGCGTCCCTTACAGCGCTGCTTTGGGCGTTACGCCGCGGGCGTGGGCGCGTTGGCCTTCGCCCACGCGATGATGCTGGCGCTGCCGTTGACCGTGCTCCCGTCGGGTAGCTCGAGCACCGGGAGCTGCTCTTGCCCGCTCAGCGCCTTGAGCTCGGGGCGGCGGCCCTTGGTGAAGAGCCCAAACAGCCGGCCGCGGTCGAAGATCACCTTCTCGAAGTCGTGGCCGGCTACCCGCAGCGCGCGCTGAGCGCGCCTGCAAGCGTGCGGTGCAGGCCCGCCGTCGTCGATGTGGCAGACGTAGAGGGTCAGCTTGTCTGGCATATCTTCGAACCTACCATCATGTGGCCTCGCGCTCATGAGCCGTCAGCTCGGCAAAGCGCGCAAACCCCGGTTCGCCCGGCCGCAGGCCGCGCAGACCAACTGTGTGGATGCCATGCCGCCCTATCCGCTCGAGCGGCAACTTCGCTCGTGGGCGTCCACCAGGATCGAGCTAAACATGCGCCTCCTTGAAACGACCACGACACACCGCGGTCAAATGCGGATGATACTTGCGCGCAGAGCGCTTGGCCAGCGGCGATCGCGGCCGCCGGCGGGCGCCGGTCGCCAATCAGAACGCGTCGAACCGAAGGGAGTGAAACGGCATGAGCGAGCGATGGCCAGCAGTCAACTACTCGGAGTGGAGCGCGACATGCGACACGGTGCACGCCCACACCCAGGTGCTTGGCAAGCTCGCAGCGACGCTAGCACCGCCCGAGCCCGAGCTCCAGCATGCTGCGCTGCGGCTGAGCGCGCGCGGTTGGGAGACGCTTGCGCTGCCGGCGCCGGACGGCTCAGGTGCGCTCGTGGCCGGGCTCGACCTGCGCGCACACGAGGCATTCGTTGAGCACAGCGACGGTCGCGGCCAGCGCATCGCGCTGACGCCCAACCGCTCGGTCGGCGAGGTCACGCTCGACGTCATCGGCGCGTTCAGCTCGCTCGGAGGCTCGGCGAAGATCGACCCGACGCCGCAGGAGGTGTCGTGGTCGACGCCCCTCGACGAGGATGCAGAACACGCGACCTACGACGAGCAGGCGGTGGACTCCTACTTCGCCGCGGCGACGTACGCCGCGCTCGTGCTCGGCGCCTTCCGCGCCCCGTACCGCGGGCGCTCGACACCGGTCAACGCATGGTGGGGCTCGTTCGACCTCGCGACCAACCTCTTCTCCGGGGCGCCGGCGGCGCCGCCGTCGGAGGACTTCATCATGCGCAACGCGATGGACGCCCAGGAGGTCGCGATCGGGTGGTGGCCCGGCGACCCGCGCTACGGCAAGGCCGCGTTCTACGCCTACGCCCATCCGGCGCCCGCGGCGTTCCACGAAGCCGTGCTTGCCCCGGGGCGCTGGGACGCTGGGCTCGGCGAGTACGTGCTCGACTGGGACGACCTTCGCGCGAGCGGCAACCCGCACGAGACCGCGCTCGAGTTCGCCCGCTCGGCGTTCCGTCACGCGTGTTTGGTGTGTGAGTGGGACGCCGCGCTTGCCGCGAGTGCCGAAGGATCGCCGCCGCCGATCCGCTGAATCAGGCCTAAGCGCACGCGGCGGCTAGGAGAAGACCCAGAACTTGACGTAGGAGACCCCGGAGACCTGCCCCGCGGAGTTGACCGCCTTGACGGCGAGTACGTAGGTGCCCGGACGCAGGTGCTGTGCGGCGATCCTCGCGAGGCTGATGCGATGGCGCCCACGGCCGAACTGCGCGCTCGTGTCCACGTGCCGCGCACGCGCCGTCGTGCCGATCGAAGTCGTCTGCTGGCCCGCAGACATCGGCGCACTGAACGCGCCGACTGACTTGTAGGTGCTCAGCGTATGGCCGCTCGGGCGCGGGCACTTTGCCCACTTCGGACTGCCGACGCGATGCAACACCGTGAAGGTCGTGTTCGCGGCCTCCGAGAGGGTGAAGGAGAACGCTAGTCCGTGGCCACTCGCGTGCGGCGCGTCGATCGCGGCCGACGTGACGCAGCGGTGCAGCGCGCTGAGGCTCGAGACGACAGGCGCCACGGGCGCCGGAGCAGGTGCCGCCGCGAGCACTACGGGGGCTGCCGTAGTGGCTGCGGAGGGAGCCGACGGTTCGTAGGAGATTGTCACGCGGGGTTCGCCAGTCGTGTCGATCTGCGACACGGACGCGTTGCTCGCCGACTGCTCGGCCCAGCTCGCGCCACCGGCGCCGGGCTGGCCGTAGTAGCTGCTGCCACCGCCGCCGCCGTAGAGGCCTCCTCCGCCGCCGCCACCCTCGTACAAGCCGTCGCTGCCGGCTGCGCCGCCTTCGCCAAGGACGCCGGATTGACCGGTGCAGCAACCGCCGCCGCCCCCCGCTCCGCCTGCGCCGGTGCCGTTTGCATTCGCCGTTCCCGGCTGGGCAGCCGCGCCCGCGTAGCTGCTCGGCCCAGGCTGTCCCGCCGATCCGCCGTTGCCGTTGCCGATCGTGCCGGCGTTGTCTGCAGCCGCGGAGCCGCCGCCGCCCGCCGCGACCAGCAGGCGCGATTCGAGCGAGGTGGTCTGTGAGCCCGAGGTAGGAGCCGCAATCGTTCGTACGTCGGACGCGCCGCCGCCGCCGGCTCCGGCAATGAAGGAGGGGCTCCCGCCCGAGGCACCACCGCCATTCGCGCCACCGGCAGCCGTGACGTTTTCGGTCGCGTTTTCGCCGTTGCCGGCGACGTAGACGTAAAGGGTCTGACCGGGCACCACGGGGAGGTTGCCCGAGACGAGTGCGCCATAGCCACCGGTGCGAGCCGGGTGGGCGCCAAAAGCCGGAGTGTTGCCGCCCTTGCCGCCGATCGCTTCGACTCGGATCGAGGTGACCCCCGCGGGCACGACGAACGTGCCCGTCGTGCCGGCGTTCGTAGCGCTCGAGAACGTCTTCGTGACCGCCGCCGCCTGCGAGGCAGGAGGCAGCAGCAGCATCAGCGCGATGCAAGCGCTCATGGCGAGGGCCGCGAGCTCCGCGAACGGACGCAGACGATGTGTGGGACGGGTAGGGCTAATGCGTGACAAGGCGGACCTCCTAATGGCGCTCGCCACCGCGAGCGCCCGCTCGCGAGGTGACGAAGGCCTGCGGCTTTCGGTTGTGAAAGCGGTTATCGGCCGCTCGCGTCGCGAGCTTGAGCGAGTGCCGACGACGCGCCTACGCGCGCGCTCGAAACGTGCAGTCCATGCGCTTCACGCCGTGGATGAACGCGCTGCGCAGAAGCTCAGGCTCCTCGGCCTCGAGGTCCGGCACAACGCGCAGCAGCTCGCCGAAGATAGAGCGAAGCTGCGTGCGCGCGAGCGACGCCCCGAGGCAGTAGTGCGGCCCGCCGCCACCGAAGCCGACGTGGTGGTTGGGCTCGCGCACGACACGAAAGCGCCACGGCTCCCGAAATGCCCGCGAGTCGCGATTGGCCGAGTGGTAGAAGAGCACGACCTTCTCGCCCGGCCCGAGGCGCTCGCCGCAGAGCTCCACGTCGCGCGTCGTGGTACGCCGGAAGGTGAGCACGGGCGTCGCCCAGCGCACGAACTCCTCGACGGCCCGCGGCAGCCGCGCGTCGGGCTCTTCGAGCAGGATCGCCCGCTGATCGGGGTGGACGCTCAGCGCTCGCATCGCATGCGCGGTCGTGTGCCTGGTGGTGTCGTTGCCTGCGACCGAGAGCAGGACGAAGAACGCGGCGATCTCGGCGTGCGTGAGACGGTCGCCGTCGATCTCAGCTTGGACGAGCCCCGTCATGAGATCGTCGCCGGGCTTGCGTTCGCGGTGGGCGGCGAGCTCGGTCGCGAATTGCGTGAGCGTCCAAAGCGCCTCGCCGACCACCTCGAGCGGCGGCCGATCGCCGAAAACCTCTGGGTCTGACGCGGTCACGAGCAGGTCGGCGGCCGCCACGACGCGCTCGCGCTCCCCTTGGGGCACGCCGATCATGTCCGAGATCGTGACGAGCGGGAGTCGCTTCGCGATCAGCTCGACGAAATCGCCGCCGCCAGTCGGCGCGGCCTCCTCGACGATGCGGCGCGCGTTGGCGCGGATGCCATCCTCGATCCGCGCGACCTGCCGTGGCGTGAACGCCGAGGAGACGAGGCCGCGAAGCTTCGTGTGACGCGGCGCGTCCATCGCGAGGAACGAGAGCGAGGCCTCGAGGAGCTCGGGGGAGCGGCCGCGAACTGCGT
Source organism: uncultured bacterium (assembly GCA_963768005.1). Taxonomy (GTDB): domain Bacteria; phylum Actinomycetota; class Thermoleophilia; order Solirubrobacterales; family Solirubrobacteraceae; genus Palsa-744. The sequence goes on along the minus strand of CAVYGD010000001.1, from coordinate 1,737,529 downwards.
TCCCTGGCCCGAGCAGAAGCGCTGCGGATCGCGCGAGACGCGACGCACATCGTCGTAGCGTACGATCGCCCAATACTCGGAGCGGTCCTCTTCGGGCAGGCCGAGGATGTCCTCGGGGGGCTGCTGGCGCGAGATCGGCCGCTCCTCGCGCAGTAGCGCGAAGTAGCGGTCGCGCTCCTGTGCCGGTTTGCCCCAGAACTCGAGCGACCCGAGATCGGCGGCGTCGACGCGGCTCGATGCGCGGCCCTAGGCGTCACGAGCTCCCATCTGCCTAGTTCTGCGGCAGCCTGTAGATCGTCACCACAGCCGCGCCGCCAAGCCCGATGTTGTGCTGAAGGGCGACCGCGACGTCGTCGACCTGGCGCTTGCCTGCCTCGCCGCGCAATTGCCAGCTGAGCTCCGAGCACTGTGCGAGCCCAGTTGCGCCGAGTGGGTGGCCCTTCGAGATCAGGCCGCCGCTTGGGTTCACGACCGGTCCCGACGCCGCCGTAGGTCGTGGCCTCCGTCTCGACGAGCTTGTGCCCCTCGCCCTCGGGCGCTAGCCCGAGCGCCTCGTATGTGATCAGCTCGTTCGCGCTGAAGCAGTCGTGGAGCTCGATCACCTGGACGTCCGCGGGCCCGACCTCGGCCTCCTCGTAGGCGCGCTCCGCCGCGACCCTGCTCATGTCGTAGCCCACGATCCTGATGCAGTCGGCGTCGGCGTCGAAGCTGCTAGGCAAGTCCGTCACCATCGCTTGCCCCGCGATTTCGACCGCCGTGCTCCACAGATCGTGCTCGTCGACGAAGCGCTCGGAGGCGACGATCGCCGCGGCGGCCCCGTCGGATGTGGGTGAGCACTGCAGCTTCGTCAGCGGCTCGTGGATCATCGGCGCGGACTCGATCTCCTCGAGCGTGTACTCGGTCTGGAACTGCGCGTAGGGGTTGTTCACCGAGTGCTTGTGGTTCTTCCAGCCGATCCACACGTAGTGCTCGGGCTTGGAGCCGTAGCGCTCGATGTGGTCGCGGCCGGCGTTTCCGAACATCTGCGGCGCGAACGGCGATGACTCCGCCGTCGCGAAGCTCGAGCATGCGCGCGAGGTGCTTGTCCATCGCGGGCGTGCGATCGGTGTACTTCATCCCGAGCGAGCCGCGCTCCATCTTCTCGAAGCCGACCGCTAGGGCGCAGTCGACGAGCCCGCCCATCACCGCCTGCCGCGCGAGGAAGAGAGCACTCGACCCGGTCGAGCAGTTGTTGTTGACGTTGACGACGGGGATGCCGGTGAGGCCGAGCCCGTAGACGGCGCGCTGCCCGTAGGTGGAGTCCCCGTAGACGTAGCCGGCGTAAGCCTGCTCTACCGCGTCGTACGGGATGCCGGCGTCTTCGAGCGCCTTGCTGCCGGCCTCCTGGGCCCAGTCGGGGTAGTCACCGTCCTTGGTGCCGGGCTTCGCGAACTTGGACGTTCCGACGCCGACGACAAACGTTCTGCTCATATCGCCTCCTCCTGGGTGCGGAGATCGGCCGGGCCCAGCAGACCCTAGCAACAAACATGCAGGCGCGCACGCAAGTAATATTGGGAGCGGAATGAGGCCCGAATAGGATCCCCAACGATGGCGACCCAACCCGCGATCAAACCGGCTCGCCGGACGCAGGAGGAGCGCAGCGCAACGACTCGCGCGGCGCTGCTCGACGCGACGGTCCAATGCCTGCTCGAGCTCGGGTACGAGCAGACGACGACGCTGCGCGTCGCGGAGCGGGCGGGCTCTCGCGCGGAGCGCACACCCACCATTTCCAGACCCGCTCGGCGCTCGTCGCGGCGGCGATCGAGGAGATGGCGCATCGTCGTGGCGCGGAGATCGCAACGGAGCTCGCCCGTTTGCCGCTGGGAGAGGAGCGGGTAGGACGCGCGCTCGACCTCTTCTGGCGCTGGTATACGAGCCCGCTCTTCTATGCCTTCGTGGACCTCGCCGCGGCGGCGCGGACCGACCCCGAGTTGCGCGCAAGCCTCGTACCCGTAGAGCGCGAGCTCGGGCACACGACGCTGCTCGTCGCGCGCGAGATGTTCGCGGGAGAGCGGACCGACTCCGAGCTTGATCCGCTGATCGCGATGACGCTTGGGACCGTGCGCGGCCTCGCGTTGCTGCCACTCCTACAGCCGCCGGGCCGCTCGGCCGGCGCCCAATGGCGCTTTGCCCGCGAGCGGCTCACGGAGCTCTTCCACGCCGCGATCGCACGGCGCTAGGCGGCGAGCATCCGCTCGAGCTGGTCCAAACACCCGCGCCAGCCCCATTCTTGTCCCCCCCGGCGCTCGTCGGTGGAGATGCCGCTGTTGACCATCAGCACGGTGGTCGCGCCGTTGGATTCCGAGAAGGTGAGCACGATGAGCTGCTTGTTCGAGCGATCATCGCTGAAGGTCCACGTCATCGCCAGCCGCCGCGGCCGTTCGATCAGTGTGAACTCTCCCTCGGCTCCGCCCTCGGTGCCATCGGGGCGCCGCATCACGACCCGCACCTTCCCTCCCACCCGCAGATCGACCTCGGCCACGGGCGTCTCCCAGTCGGCGCCGCAGTGAAACCAACGGCGCATCACTTCCGGGTTCGTCCAGGCGTCGAAGACCCGATCGGCCTGAGCCGGGAAGGTCCGCTCGATCCGCACCATGCGATCGGGCTCGTCCATCATTCCCCCTCCTTTCGCTCTTCCAGATACTCGCCGACGACATCGAACAGGCGCTCCCAGCGTTCGCGCTGACCGTCGATCCAGTCCGAGGCCTCGGCGAGCGCCTCCGGCCTGAGGGCGAGTCGGTGCGTCCTACCGTCGATCACCCGGCTGACGACGCCCGCCTGCTCCAGCATCTTCAGGTGCCGGGAGACGGTCGGCTTGGAGACGCCGAAGTCGCGGGTCACTTCGCCGACGGTCGCAGCGCCGCCGCTGAGCCGTTCCACGATGTTCCGCCGGAGCGGATGGGCCAGCGCCCTGAACGCATCGTTAGCCATTGTGCTAACTATATATAGCCCATCCCCGGATTCGGAAAGGAGGTGCCACGTTTGATGTCAGAGCACAAGATTGGCACGCAGGAGGAATGGCAAGCGGCTCGCGAGAAGTTGCTCACGGACGAGAAGGAGCTAACGCACCGCGGCGACGAGGTGGCGAGGAAGCGGCGCGAGCTGCCATGGGTAGCGGTCGAGAAGGACTACCGATTCGCAACCGAGGACGGCACGAAGACTCTCCGCGAGCTCTTCGACGGGCGCTCCCAGCTGGTGATCTACCACTTCATGTTCGGCCCCACATGGACGGGTGGCTGCCCCGTGTGCAGCTCGATCGCGGACACGCTCGATCCGCAGGTCGTGCACCTGAAGGCGAGGGACGCGACCCTAATGCTCGCCTCCCGCGCTCCGATCGAGAACCTGCTCGCATACAGAAAGCGGATGGGTTGGAAGATCGATTGGGTCTCGAGCGGCGGCTCGGACTTCAACCGCGACCTCGGTTTCCAGTACACCGAAGAGGAGCTGAGGCCGTTCCTCGAAGGCGAAATCCCCTCGACTGTCGAGCAGAACGCGCGCATGTGCGGCACCGACGCGGCGGGATACGTCGCCGAGGGGCCCGGTCTGAGCGTCTACGCGCTCGCGGATGGGACCGTCTACCGAACCTACGTCACGACCGCGCGTGGCCTTGAACCGGCGATGGCCTACTACGGCCTGCTCGATCTGACGCCGGAGGGTCGCGATGAGCACGCGACGGAGCCGCTGTGGGTGCGCCGCCACAACGAGTACGCCGAAGCCGCTGAGCGAAAGGCTCGCTCATGACGCCGCTCGAGGCAGCACGCAGGTATCCCGATGCGCTCGTAGGGCTGCTCCTCGCCGCCGGCGTCGCGTGGTGGTGGACGGTTGAGCGAATGGCCGGTATGGACGCCGCTCCCGGCACCGACCTGGGCACGCTCGGCTGGTATACGGGCTCGTGGGCGGTGATGATGGCGGCGATGATGCTGCCGTCGTTCGCTCCCACGCTCGCCGCGTACGCGACGTTCACGCGCGGGCGCGGGGCCGGGCGCTGGCTGCTGTTCACGGGCGGCTATCTGCTCGTGTGGATCGCCGCGGGTCTGTTCGCATACGGCCTCTACGAGCTGGGCAAGCAGCTGTTCGCCGCCGACCTGTCCTGGCGCGGTGGTGGGCACTGGCTGGCCGGCGCCGTGCTCGTCGCAGCCGCGAGCTACCAGCTCACGCCGATGAAACACGCTTGCCTGGCGCGCTGCAGAGGCCAGCTAGGCGACCCCCGAGCCACCTCGCGTCTGGGCTCCTCGGCGGCGCTCGAAATGGGTTTGCGAAGTGGCGCCTGGTGCATCGGTTGCTCGTGGGCCCTGATGGCGGCGCTGTTCGCGCTCGGCGTGATGAGCCTGACCTGGATGGCGCTGATCGCGGTGCTCGTGGCGCTCGAGAAGACGGGCTCGCGGCCCTTCGCGGCGAGGCTCGCCACGGCGGCGATCCTCACCGCGCTCGCCGTCGGAGTTCTCGCCGCGCCGCACGAGGTCCCAGGCCTCGCGCTTCCGGGCTCACAGGCGATACACGCGATGAAGGCGATGAAGGCGATGGGCTAGGCGCTCACGCACCGCTGCCGCTATTCGTCCTCCTCGCCCGCCGCTGCCCCGGTCATTTCGGTGACGGTTGTGTCAACGGACTCTTCCGTGAACGTCGCGCCGACCTCGGTCTCTTCGAAACCTGTGCCCGTCGTGCCGTTCTCGCCGGTGTCGACGTCGCCCAGTTCCTCGACGTTCGAGATCGTCACTTCCGTGACGTTGCCTTGACCGTCGCCGGTGATGATCGTGCTGGTGCCGGCGCCGCTGGAGTCCACGCTCGTGATCGTAAGTGTCCACGCGCCGGTCCCACTGAATTCAGTGACACTGACGATGCTGATGTTGCCTTCGCCGTCGGTGACCGTTGACGTGTAGCTGGTTTCATCGCCGTTCACGACGACGGACACGCCGCTCGTGACTTCCGCGTCGTCGTCCACCCCACTATCAATGCTTTCGCCGCTGGTGTCAGGTGCCGCTTCGTCTTCGCGTTCCGAGAACGTGATCTTCGCACTCGACGATCCTTCGCCTGACGTGTAGCGGAGGGTCTGACTGCCGTTCGCGACGCCGTAGGTGGCGTTGCCTGTGACCGGCTCGCCCGTGCCGTTGGCCGTCGTCAAGCTGCCGAACTTGTTGGCCGAGCCGGGAGCATTCGAGGCTGCGACGGAGTAGGACGCCTTCTTTCCGTTGCCTTGCTCCTGGACGGAGCCCCTGTACTCGACCGCCCCGAAGGGCTCGATCGTTTCAACCAGCGAGTTCGAGTCGCGCGAAGTCGTCGCCATCACCGCGCCGATGACACCGCAGACGACGGCTGCGGTCTTGCCCTCCGAGGCGTGGTGCATGCTCTCGCTCATGGCGCGACGGCCGGCGAGGTGCTCGACCACTCGTGCGTGCAGAGCATCGGACTGCGCCTCGGTGATCAACTCCCGCTCGAGCAGTCCTGTCCTGAGGCGCGCGGCGGCGTCGCCGGCGGCCTCCTGCGCGCCCGCGCCCGCTAGCGCCGCGTTCCCGAGCGTCGAGAGCAACGACTGCGAGATGACGAGCGAAACGGCATCGATGAGCGCCGCGTCGCGGTCGGGGGGCGGGTCCGGCAAGCTCAACAATATTGCGATGGCATTTGACAAACGTCCCATTGTGGCCTCCGTTATTCCTTTATTCGATAGCCATTCGAGGACTTGTCACACACTGTGCGCCAAATCCCGTGGGCGCGCAGAACCACCCGTGGCGTGCAGGGCGCGCCGTTGAAAGACGCGCGTTTCCCGAGCGTCCCACTCCGATCGGGACTGCGCTTCACCCGGTCACCTCGAGTCGCTTCATGCGCTCTCCTTACGACGCCATGATCCCGCAAGATGTGCGACTTGTCTGCCGTCCGAGAGGTGCCGACCTCGTGGCCCTAGGAGGGCCACGCCCCGACGACTGGTGGCGTAGCGCCGCCGCTCAGCCGGCGCGCTCAGCCGAAGCGAGACCACGCCGCGAGAACGCTCCCAGCAGCACCGCGCCCACCGCGAGCAGGACGAACGAAAGCGCGACCTTCGCCGGCGATCCCGCGAGCAGCCCCCGCCCGGCCTCCACTATCGCCGTGATCGGGTTCACGCTCGAGACGGCGTGGATCCAACCGGTGAGCAGCGTGAGCGGCACGTAGACGGGCGCCAAGAACAGCGCCACGAACACGGGCATCTGGATCAGCGGCCCCGCTTGCTCGGTGCGCAGGAACATTGCGATGCCGCACGCCCAGAGGGCGGCGGTGAAGTTCATGCCGAGGCCGAGGCCGAGCAGCCCGAAGAGCTGGATGCCATTGCCGTCGACGTTCATCCCGGCGACGAGGGCCGCGATCGTGACGATCGTCCCCGTGATCACCCAGCGCATCAATGCGCCGACCGTGTAGCCCGCGATGATCCCGCTGCGGCGCGGGGCCGCGAGCAGCAGCCTGCGAGCGAAGCCGGACTCGAAGTCGCGCGCGATTGCGAAACCCGTGAAGACGCCGCCGAACGCTGCGGACTGAAGAAACACGAACACGAACTGGAACGACGTGTAGCCCGGCTTGTAGTGGAAGTTCGGTACGTCGCTGATGCGGGAAAGGCCGCCGGCGAAAGCGATGAGGAAAAACAGCGGGAAGACGATCGACGGGACGATGATCGCGGGATTGACGAGCGTGTTGTGGATCGAGCGCCATGCGACCGCGTGCGTGACGTTCAGAAAGCGCCTCATGCGCGCGCCAGCCTCGACTTCATCGCCCGACCTGAGAGCGCGAGTGAGATGACCGCAAGCGCGAGCCCGAACCCGAACGCGAGCTCGAGCGATTGCGCCCTCCAGCCGAAGATCACGAGGCTGCGGAGCCCCTCGAGCAGGTACGAGACGGGGTTGTAGGTCGCGACTTCGCGAAACCACGGCGCCTTGATGAGGTTCCGAGGCAGGCTCGCCGAGCTGAGGAAGAGCGTGACGAAGAGAAGCGGGAAGATCCCCTGGATCGCTTCGCCGCTGCCCAGGCGCAGTGCGAGCAGGCCACCGAGGCTCGCGAATCCGAACGAGATCACGAGTGACAGCGCGAGGAGCACGAAAACGCCGCCGATGCCGCTGGCGAAGCCGACGCCGACGGCCAAGCCGACGAGCAGGTAGACGACCGATTGCACGCACGCGAGCACGAACGCCCCGCCAAGCTGCCCCAGGAGCAGCGCCTCGCTGCGCAGCGGCGTGAGCGCAAGGCGGTTGAGGAATCCGGTCTCGATGTCGCGCGCGAGACTCGTGCCGCTGTTGATCGACACGAACATCGCGCCCTGAATGAAAGGCACAGCGATCAGGAAGTCGCGGTAGTTCTTGGTCGGAAAGCCGGGGATCTCGGTCGCCTTGCTGAGCGCGCTTCCGTTGATCGCGAAGAGGATCAACGGGAAGAGCAAGGGAAAGATCAGCAGCGCGCGTTGGCGAAACGCAGCGGTCGCCGAACGGCGGGCGACGGCGCCGATCTGTTGAAGCAGCGAGGGCTCACGGGCCACTACTGACCCGCCCCCTCGAGCTTGCGACCGGTCTTGGCAAGAAACACGTCGTCGAGAGACGGCTGGTGCAGTTGCAGTGTCTCGACACGAATGTGGTTGGCATCGAGGACGCGCACGACCTCCGCGAGCTGCGCCTCGCCCCCGGGGAGCTGCACTGTCACCGCGGCGTGGCCGTTGCGCTTCGGCGCGCCGAAGCTGCTGAGGAGCTCCGCGAGTCTGTCGCTTGCGTCGGCCTCGACGGGCGTAACCTCGACGCTCGGGCTGCCGATCTCGGCCTTGAGGTGGGCTGGCGTGCCCTCCGCGACGAGCTTTCCTTGGTCGATGATTCCGATCCGATCTGCGAGCGCGTCTGCCTCCTCGAGGTACTGCGTGGTGAGGAAGACCGTGATGCCCTCCTGGCGCGCGAGCCGCTCGACCTCCTCCCACAACGCAGCACGACTCTGGGGGTCGAGGCCCGTCGTGGGCTCGTCTAGGAAGAGGATGCGCGGCTGGTGCACAAGCGCGAGCGCGAGGTCTAGGCGTCGTTTCATCCCCCCGGAGTAGCCGCTGACGCGCCGGTCGGCGGCGTCCGCGAGCCCCACACGCTCCAGTAGCGCGTTCGTGCGCGCGCTGCGGTCCCTGGACGGTATGCCCTGGAGCGTCGCCTGCAATCGCAGGTGCTCGCGTCCGGTGAGCATCCCATCCAGAGCAGCCTCCTGAAGCGCCGCACCGATCGCCGCGCGGACCTCGCCCCCCTGCCGGACGATGTCGAATCCGCCCACTGTTGCGCGCCCGCTCGTGGGCGGCAGGAGCGTCGTGAGCATCAGCACCGTGGTCGACTTGCCCGCTCCGTTCGGGCCGAGGAAGCCATATATCTCGCCGGTCGACACCGCGAGGTCGATCCCGTCGACCGCGCGCGGTCCCTTGCGGAACTCGCGAACGAGCTCGTGCACCTCGATTGCGGCGGGATCGCTCACCGGATGTATGCTATCTCAACAGTTGAGTTGATGGAATATCGATGCTATAAACTGTAGCCTGTGGGCGCGCCCGTCTCATCGACAGATACCAGCACGTCGGCGGCTCCGAACCCCCGGCGCAGATCTCCCGCGGACGAGGCGTGGGGGCTGCTGCGTCAGCTGCTCTTCGCGGAGCGGCGGCGCTTCTTCCACGTCGCGTCCGAGTTCGAATTGCACCCGGCTCAGGCGGGAGCGCTGATGCAGCTCGACGAGGTATCGGGTACCCCTATGCACGAGATCGCCTCGCACCTCGCGTGCGACAATTCCAACGTAACCGGCATCGTCGATCGGCTAGAGGCGCGCGGCCTCGTAACGCGGCGCGCCGGTGAGCGCGACCGCCGCATCAAGTACATCCTCCCGACGCCACTCGGGCTGCAGGTCCGCGGCGAGCTGCGCACGCGGCTAGCGCGGCCACCGATCGGGATCGAGAGACTTGCTACGAAGGACCAGCGCCTGCTGCGCGACGTGCTCGCCCGGACACTGAGCTAGCGTGCTGGCGCAGAGCCGTGCCTAGGTGTCCCTGTGGGTCATGGCCTGTAGCGCCCAGCGGTTGCCGTCGGGGTCTTTGAAGAACACGAAGCTCCCCCACGGGAACACTTGGACATCGCTCACCTCGACACCACGTTCGGCGAGCTCCCTGCGACTCACCTCCGCGTCGTCGACCACCATCTGCAAGCCGTCGATCGACCCGGGCTTCATTCGATGGGCGCTTGACGTCAGCGCGATCGAGCACCCAGACCCCGGGGGCGTGAGCTGCACGAAGCGAAGCTCGTCAGAGACCTGATGGTCGTGGTCGGCGTCGAAGCCCGCCTTCTCGACGTAGAAGGCCTTTGCGCGATCGATGTCAGATACCGGAACCTGGACTAGCTCCAAGCGCATCTGGCTTGCCATGGGATCTCCTTTCGGTCAGGCCGGATGGCTAACGTCACGGTTGTAGTGCTTCACGGTCTAAGTAGTTTAGTTGCTAAAAGGGAATGCGCATGGCCTCACGACGATCGAAGAGCGACCTGCTCGATGAAGTGATCCGGGAGTTCAGGGCGAGCGCCAACCAGGACCTCGCTTTCGAACACCTGGCCGCCCAGCGGCTCGGGGTAAACGAAACCGACCTGCATTGCCTGAACATCATCGAGAACAGCGGTGGGCTCGCCGCCGGAGAGCTTGCCGCCCAGTCGGGGCTTACCGCCGGCGCCGTGACCGGTGTGATCGATCGGCTGGAAAGGGCCGGCTTCGCACGCCGTGTGCGTGACGCCACCGACCGCCGACGTGTGATGGTTGAGGTGACGGACGCGTTCTACGCGCGAGCCGATCGCATCTGGGGGCCCTTGGCAGCCGACTGGCACTCGGCGCTCGCCGCGCGCTTCGCGGCGAAGGACCTACAGCGGATCACAGACTTCCTGCATGCAACCAAGGATCTCGGTCGCCGCCATCTGAAGCGGCTCCGCGAGATGGAGTGATCGTTCGGCCAGCGACGACGCCCCGGAAGCGACCCGCACCGGCCGCGGCGGCCCTGTAACAGCAACCGCCGCCGCGTATCCCGGCGCGACGTCGACATTGAAGACCGAGGTGCCGACGGCGGCGTTCTGGGAATCGAGCGACGAGGATCCCCAAAGCCCGGCGCCGCTGAGCTTGGCGATCGCCTCGCGACGCGTCCAAAGCTCCATGAAACGCTGGGCTCGGAGCGCTGAGGGAGCCGCGGCGAGTGACGCCGCGTCGGCCTCTGAGAACCAGCGCCGAGCGAGCTGCACGTCGCGCCGCATGGGTCGGACGAACTCGACGTCGACGCCGATCTCCGTCCCGGCGGTGACCGCCACGACCAGGATCGTGCCCGAGTGTGAGAGGTTGAAGCAGAGGCCCTCGGCTGCGTCGAGTCGTGGTTTGCCGTGCGGCCACTGTACGAGCGGCACCGACGCCGGAGGGCGATCGAGGTACCCCGCCAGAACGGTTCGCACGAGTGCGCGTGTCACGACGTAGCGGCGCCGGGGACGTCCGGTCCTGCGCCCCGCCTCGGCGCGCTCCTCGCGACTGAGGCAGCCGGGGGCCGTAGCCCATGCTCGGGTAGGCACCGCAAGCCACCAGAGGTCCACCTCGTGATCCAAGTGTGTGGCCACCGCTGAGAGTTTGCCGCCAGAGACGGCCGCACTCAACGTTGTACGCCTCGAGTGCGCCCTCCCCACCTACGAGCACCCCCTGTTTGGGGGGTTGCCGGCAACGGCGCGGCCGAGTAGCGCGCATTCGTGGAATTCTGCGGGCATGACCGGCGTCACTTCGTTCAGCCGAGACCAAGTTGCCGATGGCAGTGCGAAGGCTCGCACGGCGGGCGGCGCCGCGAGCTCGCCCACGGCCCACATCGAGGTGCTCGAGGTCATGTCCGATCTGCTTTCGGGGATCGGCGAGGGCTCACCGCCGGACGCCTTCTTCAGCAGCCTGTGCGAGGCGATCTGTCGCTTGACGTCGATGCGCCGCGCTGTGCTCGTCCGCTACGACAGTGCCCGTCGGCGGGTGCGGGTGGCAGGCGCGCACGGGATTGAGCTGGACCTCTTCGCCGATGTGTTCCTGACCATCGACTCGGTCCCTGTGGCGCGCCAAGCCCTGGTCGAGGACCGGATCGTGGAAGTGCTGGGCGCGGAGGACTTCCCGGTGCCGCAGCCCGCGCGCGAGCTGCTCGCGGGCGTGCGCATCCTGTGCACGCCGATGGCGGCCGCCGGCCGCTACGTCGGCGTGGTGCTCTCCGAGCGCGAGCCCGGCCTTCCGGAGATGGACGAGGACGAGCGCCACCTCCTGTGGACGCTCGCCAAGGCGATCGCGATGGCCTCGGTCGCGCGCGAGGTGACTGCATACAACGAGCAGAGCCGACAGCTCCAACAGCGGATCGACCTCGCCCGTGAGATCCACGAGGGCGTCGTGCAGCGCCTGTTCGGAGTTTCGCTCGCGCTCTCGCGCGAGGAGTTGCTCGACATCGACAGCCAGCGTCGCTGCGCCACCGAGGTGCAGAGCGCTCTCACCGACCTGCGCACAGCGCTCAAGCGCCCGCTCGGGCATACCTCGCGACCGACCGCCGTGACGTTCGCAGAAGAGCTCGAACAGCTTCGCGCGCTGTACGGCGAGATGGAGATCGTGCTCGAGGGTAGGACCGACGACGTGCCTTCGAACCTCGAGGCTCTCGCGCAGTCGATCCTCGTTGAGGCTGTGCGTAACGCCCGCAAGCACGCGCAAGCGAGCCGTGTCGGCGTCTCGCTGCGCAACCGCGCAGGGACGCTCGTGCTCGAGGTACGCAACGACGGGACCCCTTCGCACAGTGAGGGGCAGGGGGGCGTCGGCCTGCGCCTCGCCACGCTCGAGGCACTTCAGCACGGCGGGGTGCTCGAGTACGGGGAATCGGAGGCGGGCGGGTGGCAGGTGCGTCTCGTCGTGCCGACCGGGCAGTGAGCCTGCCTGCGTTCATGTCGACGCGATTGGAGACGGAGAGCCCTGACGGCCAGGCCGCCGAGCAGCGCAGCGGCGACGAGATCCGTAGGCGGCTGCGTGTCCTGGTGGTCGATGACCACGATGTCGTCCACTGGGGGTTCCGGTTGATGCTCGGCCAGATGCCGTGGGTCGATCGCTGTCTGAGCGCTCGCACCGGCGCCGAAGCGCTCGCCGTGTGCCGCCGCTACGAGCCGCACGTCGCGCTCGTCGACCTGTTCCTGGGCAGCGAGTCCGGGCCGGAGATATGCGAGCGGCTGCGCGCCGAGGCCCCGGCTCCGCGGGTGGTCCTGATGTCCGGGGCCGGTGGCATCTCGCCCCGCGCGGCGCGCGCCGCCGGCGCCGCCGGCTTCATCTCCAAGGACTGGCCCGCCGGGGAGATCGCCAAGCTCCTGCGCATGGTCGGGGATGGGCAGGAGGTCTTCCGGGACGTCGCGCGCCCGGGACCGACGCTGACCGACCGCGAGGCCGAAATCCTCGGCCTGATCGCCGGCGGTGCCACCAACCGCGAGATCGCGGCAGCGCTCTACCTCTCGCCGCACACGGTCAAGGAGCACACGAGCACGCTCTACCGCAAGCTCGGGGCGCGCAACCGCGCCGACGCGGTACGGCGCGCGCAGCGGTTGGGCCTGCATCGCTGACCGCCAGCTGCTTCGACGAGGAGGTCCTAGAACACCCCTCCATGCGCACTGAGCGGACCCCCCAGGTGGGCGGTTCGCACGCCGTCGAGCGCCTGAGGCGGCGGCGAACAGCGAATCTTCGGGAAGTGTCCAACGGTGCCATAGCGGGCCTATTCCCGGGCCAGGGGAGCCAGACCAGCGCCCTCCGAGACGAGGTCGCGCGCGTCGTCCCGGAGCTGTTGGCGGAGTGTGTCGCGCTAATCGGCGAGGACCCGTTTGCGAGGGTGGGCGAGAGCACCCGGTTCGCCCAGCCAGCGATCTTCTGCGCAAGCATCGCCGGCTGGAAAAGACGGGAGGCGCTCGTACGTCCGGTCGCACTCGCGGGGCACTCGCTCGGGGAGCTGAGCGCGCTGGTCGCCGCCGGAGCGCTCGAGCCGGCTTCCGGCCTGCGCCTGGCCGTTCGTCGCGGTGAGCTGATGGCATCGGCGTCCGGCGCGCGCGAAGAGGGCATGCTCGCCGTCCTCGGGGCGTCGGAGGAGCAGGTCATGCGCCTGGCAAGAGCGCACGGGGTCGTGCTGGCGAACGAGAACGCGCCGGGTCAGGCCGTGCTCGCCGGTCTCACCGACCTGCTGCGTGCGGCCTCCCGCGATGCGCGCGAGCACGGCGCGCGCGCGATTCTGCTGGACGTCGCGGGCGCCTTTCACTCCCCGTCGATGTCCGCAGCACTCGCGCCGTTTCGCGCCGAGCTCGAGGCGGTCGAGTTCGCTCCGCCCACGGTGCCCGTGATCTCCGGCTCTACCGGCCGTCGGTTCTCCGACGTGCGCGCCGAGCTCGCGGCGGCGATCGTGAAGCCGGTGCGCTGGCGCGCGACGATGCTTGCGCTCGCCGCGCTCGGAGCAGACACGTTCATCGACTTCGGTCCGGGCGTGGTTCTCGCGCGCCTTGTGCGGCGCAACCTGCCCGACGCCGTTGTTCTCGACCCCACAGATCTTGTGCCCTCGCCCGGCAGGGAGACGAGCGTTGTCGCCTGACTCGCCCACACTGCAGAGCGCCGTATCTCGCGCAGCTTTTCCCGCGCCGACCCGCGCCGCGGGCATCGTTGGGCTAGGGGCAGCGCTCCCCGAGCGCCGTGTCGCCAACGCGGAGATCGCGACGCGACTCGGCGTGAGCGTCGAGTGGATCGAACGACGCACGGGAATCGCCGAGCGGCGCTACGCCGCGTCCGGACAGCGGGTCAGCGACCTGGCCACGGCCGCCGGGCGCATGGCGCTCCAGAGCGCGGGGCTCGAAGCGAACGAGCTCGACATGATCCTGGTGGCGACCCTCGCCTCCGATGAGATCACCCCTGCCACCGCTCCGATCGTGGCGCACGAACTGGGCGCGGGCAGCATCGCAGCGGTTGACGTGGGCGCGGCCTGCGCCGGTGCGCTCGCGGCGCTCGCGCACGCGACCGCGTGGATCGAGGCGGGGCGCGGGCACAACGTGCTCGTGATCGGCGCGGAGATCGCGACGCGACTGCTCGACTTCGACGATCCCCGCACCGCGCCGCTGTTTGCCGACGGCGCCGGAGCACTCGTTGTCTGCGCCGACGCCCCGGGGCAGATCGGCCCGTTCGTGCTCGGCAGCGACGGCGGTGCGGCAGGAGCGATCCGCGCGACGCGCGCCAAGGGCGTCCTCGAGATGGAGGGCCACGAGACCTTCCTGCTGGCCGTTGAGAAGCTCTCGGAGAGCACTCGAGCCGTCCTCGAGCTCGCGGAGCTGGCGCTCGAGGACATCGACCTCTACGTCTACCACCAGGCCAACTCGCGCATCCTCGCGGCGGTGGCCGACCGGCTGGAGCTGCCGCGCGAGCGGGTGTTCGACTGCATCTCGAGCTTTGGCAACACGAGCGCTGCCAGCGTGCCTCTCGCCCTTGGCGAGGCCGTGCGGATCGGCGCGCTGACGCCGGGGGCCCGGGTCTTGCTCGGTGCTGTCGGCGCCGGTTCTGGTGTGGGGCGCGACGGTCCTCACCTGGGGGGACTCGTGAGCGTCGCCGCCGAGCGCGGCGGGTGCGCGCTCGTGACCGGCGCCTCGCGCGGCATCGGCTCGGCGATCGCGTGCGCGCTGGCCGCCGACGGCTGGCCGGTGGGCGTCAACTTCCGTGAGGGCGAGAACGCAGCCGGCGAGACCGTGACCCACATCGAGGACGGCGGCGGTCGGGCCATGGCGCTGCGGGCGGACGTGACCGCTGCCCAGCAGCTCGAGGACATGTTCGCCGCGCTCGAGCAGCGCTTCGGTCGCGTGCTCGTGCTGGTCAACAACGCCGGGGTGCGCGCCGACGACCTCGCGATCTCGCTGGCGGACTCCGACTGGGGGCGGGTGATCGACACGAACCTCACGGCCGCGTTTCGCACGACCAAGCGCGCATTGAGGGGGATGATCCGCGAGCGCTTCGGTCGCGTGATCAATCTCGCCTCGGTCGTTGGACCGCGCGCCAACTGCGGGCAATCCAACTACGCGGCGGCGAAGGCCGGCCTGATCGGCATGACGAGGACTATCGCCGTGGAGGTGGCCCGCCGCGGCGTGACCGTCAACGCGATCGCGCCGGGGCTGATCGAAACGGATATGACGGCGGACCTCGACGACGAGCTGCTGAGCGCCGTACCCGCCCGCAGAGCGGGGCACCCCGAGGACGTGGCGGCGTGCGCACGTTTCCTCGCCTCCGAGGAGGCCGCCTACGTCACCGGCTCCACCCTGTACGTCGACGGAGGCCTTGGTGCGTAGCCGGCGCGGGTGTCTCCCACGATTCTGCGGCCGCGCGTTCGCAGGCGAGCGCGACCGCACACGCCAACAGAAAGGATCGCCGATGAGCACAACCGTCACCGAAGAGCAGGTCGAGAAGGTCGTGATCGAGTCGCTTGAGACGTTCGGCGCCGATCCCGCGCTGATCGCACCGCGAAGCGACGTTCGAGGCGCTCGACGTCGATTCGCTGGACCTGGCGGAACTTGCGCAGATCGTCCACGAGCAGTTCGGGGTCGAGCTGAAGGGCGCCGACGTGGCGGAGGTCAAGACCGTCGAGGACGCGATCAAGTTGATCGTTTCGCGCCTGTAGGGCCGAGGTGGAGCCGATCGTAGTCACTGGAGTGGGCGCGATCACGCCGCTGGGCGTCGGGCGCGCGCGCGCTGCACGAGCGCTGGTGCGCAGGCACTTGCGCGATCAGCGACGGCGAGGCGCCGTGTGCCGACTTCGACCCGACCGACTTCCTCACGGCCAAGGAGGCGCGCCGTGCCGACCGCTTCACGCAGCTGGCGATCGGGGCCTGCGCGGAGGCGCTCGTCGACGCGGGCTGGGAGCACGGGCCGCCCTACGAGGCCGAGCGCGTCGGCTGCGTGCTCGGCACTGGCATCGGCGGCATCGCGACGCTCGTCGACGGCCAGAACACGCTGCGTGAGCGCGGCGGTCAGTACGTCTCGCCGCTCGCGGTGCCACTGATGATGAGCAATGCCGGTCCGCGGCGCTATCGATGCGCCACGAGCTGCGCGGCCCCACCTTTGCCGTGAGCACGGCGTGCGCCTCCGGAGCCCACGCGCTGGGCTGTGCGCTGCGCATGCTCCAGAGCGGCGAAGCCGACGCGGTCGTGGCGGGCGGCTCGGAGGCGGGGCTCACGCCGCTGGCGCGGGCGGCGTTCAGCGCTCTCGACGCGCTCTCGCAATCGGGCATCTCGCGTCCCTTTCGACGCGCGCCGCGACGGCTTCGTGATGGGCGAGGGCGCAGCTGTGCTCGTGCTCGAGCGGAGTGCGGCAGCGCGGGCGCGCGGCGCGCGCATACTCGGGACGATCAGGGGCTACGGGGCGAGCTCCGACGCCCACCACCTGACCGCCCCCCGCGAGGACGGCGAGGGCCAGGCGGCCGCGATGGCCGCAGCTCTCGCCGACGCAGGCGTCGGCGCCGAGGAGATCGACTACGTAAACGCCCACGGAACCTCCACCCCGCTGAACGACCGGGCGGAGACGCGTGCGATCAAGCGCGCGCTCGGTGAGCACGCTCGGCGGATCCCGATCTCGTCCACCAAGTCGGCGATCGGGCATCTGCTTGGCGCGGCCGGCGCGGTCGAGGCGGTGGCGACGCTGCTCGCACTGGGAGAGCGCGTCGCGCCTCCGACGCTCGGCCTGTCCGAGCCGGATGCCGAGCTCGATCTCGACTACGTCCCCGCCGCCGCCCGCCCGCTGGAGGCCTCCCGAAGCCGCGCTTCGCTCGCGCTGTCGAACTCGTTTGGTTTCGGCGGCCACAACGCCGTCCTGTGCCTGGAGGCCGCGTGACGCTGGCGCTGCTCGAGCGCCCCGACGAGTCCCTTCAGCCACTCGATCGGCTGGAGGTTCTGGCCGACCCGGGATCGCTGCAGCCCCTGCGCACCCAGGTGCGCTCGCGTCGGATGGGCGATCGCGCGCGTCCCGGTGATGGGGTGCTCGCGGCGCACGCGCGGGTCGACGGACGCCAGGTGTTCTGCTACGCGCAGGACGCGTCGTTCGCGGGCGGCTCGCTCGGGGAGGCGCACGCGGAGACGATCGTCGCGGTTCTGCGCCTGGCCGGCCGCGCGCGCGTGCCAGTGCTCGGGTTCCTCGAGTCGGCCGGAGCGCGCATGCAGGAGGGTCTCGCGGCGCTCTCGGGCTTTGGCTCGATCTTCCGTGAGCACGTCCGCTTGTCGGGTCGTGGTCCCGCAGATATCGATCGTGTGCGGACCGGCCGCGGGCGGCTCCTCCTACGGCTCGGCGCTGAACGACTTCG
Organism: uncultured bacterium; assembly: GCA_963768005.1. GTDB lineage: Bacteria > Actinomycetota > Thermoleophilia > Solirubrobacterales > Solirubrobacteraceae > Palsa-744. The sequence continues at coordinate 1,720,155 of CAVYGD010000001.1, read as the reverse complement.
TGATCATGACCGGGCGGGCGTCGATGTTCCTGACCGGTCCGGGCGTCGTCTCGGAGGTAACCGGCGAGGAGGTGGACATGGCGTCGCTCGGAGGGCCGCGCGTGCATGAGCGCAACGGCGTGTGCCACTTCACCGCGCCGACCGACGTCGACGGCGCCCTGATGGCGCGCGACCTGCTCGACTACCTGCCCCAGCACAACGGCGTCGCGACGCAGGTGTGGCCGAGCGTGGACCCGCCAGGGATCGCGCCCGATCGGGCGGTGCCGGCGCAGGCGCGCAAGGTCTACGACATGCGCGACGTAGCGAGCGCCTTCGTCGATGGTGGGCGCCTGATGGAGGTCAGCCCGCGCTGGTCACGCAACGTCGTGTGCGCGTTCGCTCGTCTGGACGGCCGGGCGATCGGCATCGTCGCCAATCAGCCCAGGCACCTCGGCGGCGTGCTCGACACGAACGCTGCCCAGAAGGCTGCCCGGTTCGTGCGCACGTGCAATTCGTTCGGGCTGCCGCTGCTGGTGCTCGTCGACACCCCTGGCTTCCTGCCCGGGTCCCAGCAGGAGCGCGACGGGGCCATTCGCCACGGCGCAAAGCTCGTGCACGCGTTTGCGGAGGCGACCGTGCCGCGCGTGACGGTGATCGTGCGCAAAGCGTTCGGCGGCGCGTTCATCGCGATGAACTCGAAAGCGCTGGGCGCCGATTACGTGTTCGCTTGGCCGGACGTGGAAGTGGGCGTGATGGGCGCCGAGCAGGCCGTCGGGATCCTGAGTCGCCGCGAGATCGCGGCGGCGGATGACCCGCTCGCCCACAGACGCCGTCTCGCGCGCGCCTATTCATCCGAGCACCTGCACGTCGAGGGGGCTAGCGCCGACGGGTTCGTCGACGAGGTGATCGACCCGGACTGCACGCGCGAGCGCGTGGCCTCCTGCCTAGAGGCGCTTGCGGGCATCCAGCGCCCCGAGTCTCGCGCAAGCAACATCCCGCTCTAGAGGAGGTAACGATGCGTTGGTCCGATCCATTCGAGTGTCTATCCGTCGGGGAGCGATTCGACTCCGATCAGCGCGCCGTGCGCGAGACCGACGTGATGGTCTTCGGCGCGCTCACGGGAGACCGGCATCCGTTGCACTTCGACGCCGAGTGGGCGGCGCGCGGCCCCTTCGGCGAGCGGATCGCTCACGGGCTGCTCGTCCTGTCTCTGGCGGTCGGGCTTGTGCCGCTGGACCCCGAACGGGTACTCGCGCTGCGCCGCGTAGGCGACGTCGTCTTCAAGCGGCCGGTGCGCCTGAACGAGGCGATCTCGGTCTCGGGCGAGATCACCGCGCTGCGGCCCGTCGACGAGCGCAGCGGGCTCGTCGACTTCGGCTGGGCGATCCGTAACCAGGCGGGGACATTGGTCGCGCGTGCGAACGTCCAGCTACTGTGGCGGAGAGAGAGCGTAACCAGCGAGGAAGCGGAGCCGGAGCGCTGGTATGCGGAGATCACCGAGGGCGCGGCCCCCGGCGAGTTCATCCCGGTGCCGCTGTGATGCTGCACGGACGACGCATCCTCGTCACGGGCGTGCTCGACCACCATTCGATCGCCTTCGCTACCGCCGGCCGCGCCCAGGAGCTCGGCGCCGAGGTGGTCCTGACGGGCTTCGGCAGAACGAAGCGGATGACCGAACGCGCCGCCAGAGCGCTGCCCCGGCCCGCGGAGGTGCTCGAGCTGGACGTGAATAGCACCGAAGACATCGAGCGGGTGCGCGCCGAACTCGAAGCGCGATGGGGAGCGCTGGACGGGCTGCTGCACGCGGTCGCGTATGCGCCTGCCGGACGCGCTCGGCGGAGGCTTCCTCGAGACGCCGCTTCAGAGCGCGCGTGACCGCGTATCAGACGAGCGCGTTCTCGTTGAAGGCGCTCATGGCCGGTCTGCTCGGACCGCTCGACATGGCCGCGGATGGCGCGAGCGTCGTCGGACTGGACTTCGACGCGAGCTTGGCGTGGCCGTCGTATGACTGGATGGGCGTGGCAAAGGCGGCGTTGGAGGCTGTCGCGCGCTATCTGGCGCGCGAGGTGGGGCCGCGCGAGATCCGCGTGAATCTCGTAGCGGCCGGCCCGATCGAGACGCTCGCCGCCAGCGGCATACCCTGGCTTCTCGCAGCTGGCGGAGGCCTGGTCGCAGACCGCGCCGCTGGCGTGGAACGCCGAGGATCCCGGCCCGGTGGCGGACGCGGCGTGCTTTCTGCTCTCGCCGCTCGCGCGCGGGATCACGGCTGAGATCGTGCACGTGGACGGCGGTTACCACGCGATGGGCTGCCCCTCGCCAACGGCGATCTCCTCCGCCTCTGAGGTCCCCTTCAGCTCGGCGAGCCCAAGCCCCTCCCCCACGCTCGCCTCATGAGCGGCGCGATCCTGCTGACTGGAGCCACTGGCTTCCTCGGAATGGACACGCTCGCGCGCCTGATCGAGCGAGAGGGTGAGCAGGTCGTGGTGCTCGTGCGCGCGCGCGACGATGACGGCGCGCGTGAGCGATTGAACGGCGTGCTGGCGCGCCTCTACGACGAGCCGCCTGCCGCGGCGGCGCGGTGAGCGCCGTGCGCGGCGACCTGCTCGACCCGGGTTGGGCCTGTCGGCGCTGGACCGCGAGTGGCTGATCGGCTCGGTCGACCGGATCATCCACTGCGCAGCGTCGATCTCGTTCGAGCTCCCGCTGGAGCAGGCGCGCAAGATCAACGTCGAGGGCGTGGCGCGGGTGCTCGAGCTGGCACGCGAGATCGCAGCCCGTGGCTCGCTACGTCGGCTGGTGCATGTCTCTACCGCCTACGTCAGCGGGCGCCACGCGGGCGAGTTCGGCGAGGAGGACCTCGATGTGGGACAGGAGTTCCGCAACACCTACGAGCGCTCCAAGCACGAGGCCGAGCGGCTGCTGCTGGGAGCCTGCGATCTGCCGCTGGCGATTGTGCGGCCGAGCATCGTCGTCGGACACCGGGCGAGCGGCTGGACGCCCGGTGTTCAACGTCCTCTACTGGCCGCTGCGAGCCTTCGAGCGGGGGCTGCTCGACGAGGTGCCAGCGCGCGAGGACTCGATCGTGGACTACGTGCCCGTCGACTACGTGACCGACGGGATCGTGGCGCTGCTCGACGATGAGACGGCGTGCGGGAGATACAACCTCGTGGCGGGTGAGCGGGCGCTGAGCGCCGGCGAGCTCGTGCAGCTGCACTCTTCGCTTTCCGGGCGCGCGCCGGTGCGGTTTGCGCCGCCGCAAGCGCCAGGGAAGCTGCCGGCGGGGGCTGAGTCGTTCGTGCCGTACTTCGACGTGCGCTGTCGGTTCACGGATGCTCGCGCGTGTGCACTGCTTGCGCGCGCTGGGCGGGAGAAACCCGATCCGAAGGATTACCTGGGGCGCCTGATCGCCTATGCCCACCTTGCGCGCTGGGGCAAACGGCCCGCCTCGCGTCAGGCGTCGTTCGCCTTGAGTGCGGCATAGGACGGCTCGCGGGCGCAGCATGGGAGTCGCCGCCGCAGCGCCCTCGCGTCAGATCGCGCGTGTCCCCCGGGACGTGTGGACTCACCCCCCATGTGGGGGGTGCGATACCCAAAGCGCCGGCAGCGCGGCTATGGAGCAGGAAATCTGTCCGTGTGGTGTCCGTCGCCGCGATAGCCGCCTCGGTCTCTCGCCGAGGGACTCACGCTTTATCCGGGCTGTGGCCCGCGTGCACCGATGGCCGTCGCCGCTAGCGAGACGGCGCGGTTGCCGGCATCAACCGAGCCGCGAGCTCCAGACTCGGAAGGCGTGCTCTTCCCGCTAGTCGACGGCGGGCGCTCGACAACCGCGACGGGGCGCGGCATCCTGGCGGACGCGGCGCGAGCGGTCGATTCGGAGCTCGCTCGCGAGATCGAGCAAACGCGCGACTGGCGCCGTGGTTACGTGCAGTGCGTGCGCGAGCTCACCGTCGCGAGCGCGGCGACACGCGAAGCGTCGGAGGCGATCGCCGAAGCCGGTTTGGCCTCGATGCACTCGCGCATGGTGTTCGAGCGCGACCACGAGGCCGTGGGCGTCCGTGAGGCATTTCGCGTGCCCCCCGCCGAGCGCCTTCGAAGCCGCGAGGTTCGCGGTAAGTCCGACCCCGTCACCGAGCTGCGTGTTCCCTACCAAGGGCAAGCGCTGCAGGGCGCCAAGCTGCTCGCGCAGCTCGGTCGCTGGGTCGAGCGCGGCGTGGTCGAGCCGTCGTTCGCCACCGCGATTTGGCGCGTCGCGGAGCACCCCGAGTGGCTTGCGCTCAAGGGCCGGCAGGTGGCGATCGTCGGGGCGGGGGCTGAAATGGGCCCGCTCGAGCCGCTCAGCAGTTGGGGAGCCGACGTGATCGCGATCGACCTGCCCCGCGCAGAGATCTGGGAGCGCATCACGGAGGTGGCGCGTAGCGGCGCCGGCAGGTTGACGATGCCGGTTGGCGCCGCTGGTAGCCCCGGCGTCGACGTGGTTCGCTCGTTGCCGGAGGTGCTGGCATGGCTGAATGAGACCGCGACGGAGAAGGAGCTGGTGCTGGGCATGTACGCCTACGCCGACGGCGGGCTGCATATGAGCGTCACCGCGGCCTTCGATGCGCTCGCGGCCGAGCTGCTCGAGCAACGACCGGGTACCGCCCTCGCGTACCTCGCCACCCCGACTGACGCGTTCGTGGTGCCCGCCGAGATCGTTACCGCCGCGCGCGCTGCCTATGAGCGCCGGCGTATGCGCCGCGTGCTCCAGGCGCCGTTCCGCTTGGCCTCGCGTGGGCGCTTGTTTGCACCCGCTTACGCGGCCGGGAGCATCGTCGCGGACGCGCTCGTAAAGCAGCAGGGGCCCAACTACGCACTGGCCAAGCGATTGCAGCGCTGGCGCGGCGTTGTCGCCAATGCTCGCGGTCAGGCTGTGTCGTTCAACGTCGCTCCCGCGACGTGGACGACGTCTGTAACCAAGAATCGGATTCTCGCCGCCGCGTACGCGGGCGCCCGCCGCTTTGGCGTGGAGATCTTCACCCCCGACACCTCGCGAGTGCTGATGGCCGCCATGCTGGTCCACGACCTGCACCAACCGTCCAGCCGTGACCCGCATCCCGAGGCGCTTTTCAGCGATGGTGCCGCCCACGGAGGACTTTGGCGCGTTGCCTATGAGCCCCGCTCAGTGCTCGGCGTCGCCGCCCTGTCCGGGTTGCATCGCACCCTTCGGAGTGGCGGCTGATCACGCAGAACCTCCTGAAGCGCTAGAGGCACAGCAGCGCTCTGCAGGGACGGCCCGCGGCACCCGGACGGACCGCGGCCGGGACGAGCCCCGCCGCGTCGCGCAGAGTATGCGGGCGCGTGCAATCATCCGGCTTTAGTCCGTCTTCGACGATCCCAGGAGGTGCCCGAAATGGCTGCGACTGACACAAAGCTCGGATTCGTCGGGCTCGGGCACATGGGTGGAAACATGGCCGCTCGCTTGCTCGCTGCCGGGTACACGGTCTACGGAGAGGCGCAAAGCCGCGAGTCCGCGAAGCCGCTGATCGACGAAGGGCTCGATTGGTGTGAGAACGCGCGCGAGGTCTCGCAAGCTGCTGACGTCGTGTTCACATCGCTGCCCGATGATCATGTGATCGAGGAGGTCGCCGCGGGAACCGACGGCCTCCTCGCCGGTCTCGGACCCGAGAAGATCTGGGTGGACGTGAGCACGGTCAGCCCGCGCGTCAGCCGCGAGCTCGCAGGGCAAGCAGAGGAACGAGGCGCGGCGATGCTCGATGCGCCGGTCTCGGGGAGCGTGCCGCAGGTGCAGTCGGGCACGCTCACGATCATGGTCGGTGGCGACGAGGACGCATTTCGACGCGTCGAGCCGATCCTGCGCGAGCTCGGCACGCCGACACGCGTCGGTGACAACGGGCAAGGGCTCGCGCTCAAGCTCGCGATCAACATCAGCCTGGCGGTCCAGATGCTCGCGTTCGCCGAGGGCCTGCTGCTCGCTACGCACTCAGGTGTCGACTCGCAGCGCGCGCTCGACGTGATGGAGGCAAGCCCGATCGGCTCGCCGATGCTGCGCGCCCGCGCGTCGCTGATCCTCGATCCGCCGAGCGACGACGCGTGGTTCGACCTGGCGTTCATGCACAAGGACATCGAGCTTGCGCTCGATGCGGCACGATCGCTCGAGATCCCCCTGCCCACTGCGGAACGTGCTGACGAGATCCTCGAGCGCGCGAGCGAGCTTGGATATGAACGGCGCGATCTCGCCGTCCTCTTCGAGGTCCTGGAGCAGATCGCGGACCGGAAGGAGGCGAAGACGTCGTGACGACTGAGACGCTTTCGTACGTGAGACTTGGGATGACCAAGCTCGACGTCTCTCCGATCGCCTTCGGCATGTGGGAGCTCGGCGGCGAATGGGGACGGGTCGACGAGGAGGCGGGAATCGAAGCGATCCGCAACGCGCGCGAGCTTGGAGTCAACTTCTTCGACTCAGCCCAGGGCTACGGCTTCGGCGCCTCGGAGCGACTGCTGGGCCAAGCGCTACGCGACGATCTCGACAACCGCCGCGACGAGCTGGTGATCGCCACGAAGGGCGGCCTGCGGATGACCGAGGACGGGCTCGTGCGCGACGCGAGCCCCGAATGGCTTCGCAGCGGCGTGGACTCGAGCCTCGAGGCCCTGGGCATCGAGTACGTCGACCTCTACCAGGTGCACTGGCCCGATCCGAAGGTTCCGCTCGTGGAGACGGCCGGAGCGCTCCAGCAGCTCGTGGATGCCGGCAAGATCCGCCACGTCGGCGTCTCCAACTTCGACGCACAGCAGATGGAGGAGTTCGCGAAGACGCGCCCTGTCGAGACGCTGCAGCCCCCCTATCACCTCTTCCGCCGCGCAATCGAGCAGAACGTCCTTCCCTACTGCGCCGCGCACGACATCGGCGTGCTCGTCTACGGACCGCTCGCGCACGGCCTGCTCACCGGCGCTCTGAGCGAGCAGACTGAGTTCGCCGCCGGCGACTGGCGCCGCAGCGCACCGTTCTTCAAGGGCGAGGGCTACCGCCGCAATCTGGCGGTCGTCGGCGAGCTCGAGCGCTTCGCGCAGGAGCTCGGCGTGTCGCTGAGTCGGCTCGCGATCGCCTGGACGCTCGCCAACCGGGCGGTCGACGTCGCGATCGTCGGCGCACGCAGCCGCGCGCACATCGAGGACAGCATCGCAGCGGCGCGGCTCGAGCTGAGCGACGCAGATCTCGAGCGCATCGATCGGATCATGCGCGCCGCGGTTCCCATCGCGGGGCCCTCGCCGGAGATGATGCCGGGCTGAAGACCCTGGGCAGGGTCACGCAAAGGTGAAGGAGGATTCGTGAGAGCCGTGGAGCTGGTCCGGACCGAGCACGGCTCGCAGTACGCGCTCGTCTTCGAAGTCGGGGACGAGGTCGTCCGCGACCTCACCGGCTGGTGCAACGAGCAGCGGATCAGCGCTGCGCGCTTGACCGGCGTCGGGGGCTTCTCTTCCGCGACCGTCGCCTGGTTTGACCCCGAGGCGCAGAAGTATCGCGAGATCGCGATCGCAGAGCAGGTCGAGCTATTGGCGATGAACGGCGACGTCGCAGAGCAAGAAGGAAAGGCGGTCGCGCACGTGCACGTTGTGCTCGGGACCCGCGACGGGAGTGCTCGTGGCGGTCACCTCATCGCCGCGTACGTGCAGCCCACGCTCGAGCTGATCGTCGACGAGGTCCCGGCTCACCTGCGCCGGCGCTACCAGCCGCAGTTGGGCGTCGCTCTGATCACGCTGCCGGGATGACCGGCAGAGCGCGTTGGCCGTAGCTCAGGGCAGCAGCACGATCTTGCCGTGAGTGTGGCGGGCGGCCAGCTCGCGGTAGGCGTCGCGAACCTGGTCCAGCGGGAAGGTGACGGCGATCGGTATCTCAAGGCTTCCGTCGGCCACGAGGTCCGCGAGCTCCGCCAGCAGAGCCGAGCTGGCGATCGCGTGCGTGCCCTGCCCTTGCACGCCGAGTCGCTCCACCGCCTCGAAGTCGGCGATCGTGTTGATCCGCTGCGGATCGACACCGAGCTCGATTGCCAGGTCCACATAGCCGCCGCCGAACGTGTCGATAAAGGCGTCGATCGGGCCACCGGCCGCAGCACGGATTCGGTCAGCCTCCCCGTCGCCGTAGGTCACGGGCACGATGTCGTGGCGGCGCAGCCACTCGTGGTTTCGTTCACCGGCCAAGCCGATCACGGTCGCTCCGGTGCGGCGCGCAAGCTGCACAGCGACCGAGCCCACCCCGCCCGCCGCGGCCGAAACGACGACCGTCTCGCCGGCCTGCGGGGCGACCGCTTGGACCGACGCGTAGGCGGCGAGCCCGACGACGAACAGCGACCCGGCGACCTCCCATGGGACCGACGCCGGCTTGGCAATCAGCTGATCGGCCGGAACGATGACCAGCTCGGCTTGGCTGGCGCGCTGCTCAGTCCAGCCGAGCACCTCCTCCCCAACGGCGAACTCGCCCACACCTGCGCCGAGGGCCTGCACCACGCCGGCGAAGTCCGTGCCCTCGCCCGACGGGAACGTCGCTGGGAAGCGCGCATCGAGACGCCCCTCGCGGATGGCGATCTCACCGGGGTTGATGCCCGCCGCCTTTACCCGGACCAGCACTTCTCCCGGACCGCCGACGGGGTCCTCCACCTCGCGCACCTCCAGCACATCGACCCCGCCGTACTTGTCAAATCGCACCGCTTTCATGTCGTCTCCTGATCGCTTTCGCCGACGACGACACGTTCGTCGCGGCAGGTGAGCGCAACCTAGCGAAGGAGACCCGGACCTGATCAGCATCCGGAGGCACAGCGGGGCGTCTGCGAGAGTTCTGATGCTCATGACGGCGCAGCCCCAGACGAGCAAACGCGTCTCCCCCACCGAGGCGGCTCACATCCTCGCATCGCGTGACCCGGTGATCGCGCGGCTGCTCGCGGAGACGGGGCCGCCGCACCTGCGGCGCCTGCAGGATTCGCACTTCGCCGGCCTCGTCCAGGCGATCGTCTACCAGCAGCTCGCGGGAGCCGCGGCGTCCGCCATTCACGGCCGGTTGATCACGGCGCTTGACGGCGACGTGGAGCCCGAGGCGCTGTTGGTCCTCTCGGATGAGACGCTTCGCGCGGTCGGCCTGTCGGCGGGCAAGGTCGCCTCGCTGCGCGACCTCGCCACGAAGGTGCTCGATGGAACGGTCATGCTCTCGCCCCGCACGCTCTCGCGGCAAAGCGACGAGGAGGTTACGGAGCGGCTCGGGGCGGTGCGGGGCATCGGCCCTTGGACCGCGGACATGTTCCTGCTATTCCGGTTGCGCCGGCTTGACGTCTGGCCGACTGGCGACTTCGGCGTCAGGCGCGGCTACGGTCTGGCGTGGGAACTCCCGACGCCGAGCGCACGCGAGCTGGACCCGCTGGGCGACCCCTATCGACCGTACCGTTCGGTGCTGGCCTGGTATTGCTGGCGGGCCGCAGAGCTCTACGGCGGCGCGGCGGCTAGCGCGGTAACCGAATGAACGAGGAGAACCGACATGCCCCTCGAGTTGATGCTGGCAACGCTCACCGACCGTCGCGATTTCGGCGAGGACTGGCTGCTCGAGCGAAAGTTCGACGGTGAGCGCTGCGTCGCGCGCAAGGATGGCGGCCACGTGCGCCTTGAGTCACGCACCGCCAAGAACCTGACGGGCACCTATCCCGACGTCCGTGCCGGAGTGGCGGCCCAGCGGGCCGGGGGGCTGTTGCTCGATGGCGAGGTGGTCGCCTTCGACGGCAAGCAGACTTCCTTTAGCCGGCTGCAGCAGCGCCTCGGCGTAGCCGAGCCCTCCCTCCAACTCGTGGCCGAGTACCCGGTCGTCTACTGCGTGTTCGACATTCTTGCGCTCGACGGCGAGAACCTCACGGGCCAACCCCTACTCGAACGCCGCGCCCGGCTTGCGAGCGTGATCCGGCCGAGCGTGACGCTGCAGCTGAGCGAAGCGTGGCGCGGGGACTCGCAGCGGCGCTTCGCCGACGCCTGCCGATCAGGTTGGGAGGGGCTAATCGCCAAGCGGGCGGATGCGCCCTACACCAGCGGGCGCTCGAAAGACTGGCTGAAGTTGAAGTGTGCCTGGGAGCAGGAGCTCGTCATCGGCGGCTTCACCGATCCCGGCGGCCGCCGCACCGACTTCGGCGCTCTGCTGGTCGGTTACTACGAGGAGGCCCAGCTCCGCTACGCCGGGAAGGTCGGGACCGGCTTCAGTGCTAAGACGCTCCACGATCTGGGTGCCAAGCTGCGCAAGCTCGAGGCGCGCGAGTCACCGTTCCTCGACGTGCGACCAATCCCACGTGGCGCACATTGGGTGCGACCCGAGCTTGTCGCCCAGATTGGCTTTGCCGAGTGGACGACCGACGGTCGTCTGCGCCAGCCGCGCTTTCTTGGACTGCGTGACGACAAGGACCCTGCGGACGTCGTCCGCGAGCGGCCGCGGTGAGCGGGGAAAGCTTGGGCCTAGATGCCGGAGTCCGAGACCAACGGCGCGTTTGCGAGCACTCCGAACGCGAGCCGTTGCTGTGAAAAGCACTGCCAAGCGGTCGCGCAACCCTCAATGGGCTCGGCGCGAGCGCTCTTCGGAGATCCTTACGTCCCTTTCAGGCTGCTCAAACGGACCCCGACCATCGTGGCACTCATACCCGGGGACGTCCCGGACCACGGTAAGGAACAACGATGGTGTGGAAGCGACTCAAACAACCCGGATTCGGTGGTGTGGTCCTTGCGGCGCTCGCCCTTGGTGGGTCGGCGAGCGCCGGCGCCGCTGCCGGTGGCAGCGGCTCATCGTGGACTATGGCCACATCGCAGGTACGCAGCAACGGAGGGCTGCCCGCTCTCAGCTCTACCCGCGCGGCCGGAACGGTGGCTCACAAAAACGCCAAGGCGACGGTCACCGGAGTTGCTGCGGCCAACGCCGGCGCTGCCCCGCTCGCCACTCCCCGCGGGGGATCGGTGGGCACAATGCGCCACGTACGTGACGGCTGGATTCGCGATCCGTACCTGACGGATCACGAGCAATACGTCAGACACCACCAGCGTTTAGCGCGGTGACCGCGGCGCGCCGGCGCCCACCGGCGACGCCTGGTGGTCATTGAAGAACGCTCCTTTGGTCTCTTGGCTCTCGATACGAACTATTCAAGCAAATGCTTGTTTGAGTATACAATCGCCCGCCGGCTTGTCAAGCGGCCGCTTGAAATCCATCGCTAAGCTGTGACGATGCCGACGCTGCCCGCCGCCGCGACCCCGCTGTTGTCCCCGTCACAGCTGGCGACGTTTGCAGCGCTCGGAGAGGCGCGCACCGCCGAACCAGGCGACGTGCTCTATCGCGTCGGCGATCGGCGATACCCGTTCATCGCGATCATCGAGGGCGAGGCGGCGGTGCTCGACCAGACTGGTCGAGAGATCGTCCGGCACGGCGCTGCGGGCTTCCTGGGCGAGGTAAGCCTGATGACGGGGCAGACGGTCCTCGTCACCGCGGTCGTCACCCAGCCGATGCGCTACATCGCGGTCGATCGCGACGCCCTGCGGCAGCTTCTCTTCGACGACAGCTCGCTTTCGGAGCTGCTCCTCGGCGCCTTCGTAAGCCGCCGGGAGCTGCTCCAGCAGAGTCAGGACGTCGGGATCGAGATCGTGGGCACGCGCGATTCGGCGGACACCCGCCGACTCATTGAGTACGCTCGGCGCCAGCGTCTGCCCTACACCTGGATCGAGCCCGAGGAGCGGCCACACAGCGGCGCTGGTGGAACCGTGGCCGACGCCGGCCGCACCACCCGCGTGCGACTGCCGGGCGGCCAAGAGCTGAACAACCCCAGCAACGGAGAGCTCTCGCGCGCGATCGGGATCGGGCTGGAGCTCGCGCCCCGCGAAGAGGTCGACCTGCTCATATTGGGCGGTGGACCGGCAGGTTCTCGGAGCAGCGGTCTATGGCGCGTCGGAGGGACTCGACACGCTCATCATCGAGGGCAACGTGTTGGGCGGCCAAGCGGGCACCTCGCGAAGGATCGAGAACTACCTCGGCTTTCCCGCCGGGATCAGCGGCACCGAGCTCGCGGGCCGAGCGATCTCGCAGGCACGGAAGTTTCATGCTCGCACGGCAACGCCCTATCGCGCCGAGTCGCTGGAACCCGGCACCGAGCGTCACGTGGTCAGGCTCGAGGGCGGTAATGAGGTCTCTGCTCGCGCGGTCCTGCTTGCAACCGGCGCCGAATACCGGCGTCTCCCGGTGGAGGGGCTCGATCAATTCGAGGGGATAAGCGTGTTCTATGCTGCCGGTCCCCTTGAGGGGCAGCTCTGCGCGGCCCAGCGCGTCGGCGTGGTGGGGGGCGGAAACTCCGCCGCTCAGGCGGCGGTCTGGCTCGCGCGCGGCGGCGCGCTCGTGACCCTGCTGCACCGCCGCTCGGACCTGCGGGAGACGATGTCGCAGTATCTGATCGACGAGCTCGACCGCTACGGGGTCGCCGTGCGAGACCGCAGCGAAATCGAGCGCCTGCGCGGAGCGGAAGGGAGCCTGCAAGCGGTCACGCTGGCGGACGGAACAGAGCTGGACTTCGCGTTTTTGTTCCTGTTCCTCGGCGCCCAGCCGTGCACCGATTGGCTCGGAGACGTCGTGGCTCGCGACGCGAAGGGGTTCATCCTTAGCGGCGCAGACGCCGGTGCCGGTGGGCTGCTCGAGACGAGCGTGCCCGGCGTGTACGTGGCAGGCGACGTGCGGGCCGGGTCGATCAAGCGCTGCGCGACCGCGGTTGGAGAGGGCGCGGCCGTCGTCAGTTTCGTGCACCAGCGCCTGGCAGCCGCTAGCAGCTCGCCCGCAGCGCGAGCGCCAGACGACGGCGCTCGGGTCGGCGCCGTCGCCTAGCTGCCAGCCGGCACGGCTCGCTGCTCTGCCCCGCGAGGGGTGCGGGTATCGCTGAATTCGAGGTAGAGCTCCCGCTCGCCGAAGCGCCACGCGCCGCCCTAGCCGACCCCACCGCCGGAGGTGCCGAGGCAAGAGACTGTGCCCCGCCTTCGCCACCTCCGGCCAGCGGCGGATCGGTCAGCCAGCCGTCACCTTGCGATAGCTCCCGTCGCGGAATTCGTCGACGAGCCCTGGATGCGCCGGAGCCCAATCGAGCTCGGCGCGAGCCTTGGCCGCGAGCGTGCCAGCATCGTGCAGCAGTACTTCGGCGAGGTAGTCGCCCAAGCGCGCCCGTGCCTCATCGTCGGAACCGGGGACCGCTCCTGCGGCCTCAGCAGCGACAGCCGCGGCCTCGGTCAGTTCGGCAACGGTCGGGTTCAGTCCATCGCCGATGACGTAACGGCCGCGAGCCGAGCCGTCTTCGAGCACGAGGCGGAAGAAATTCGCCAGATCCTGGGCGTGGACTGTCGGCCAGTGCTGTTGTCCCGTGCCGAGCATGATGAGGTTGCCGGCGTCGTCCCGGGGAGATCCGAGAAGCAGCCGCGGCATACCTCCTCCGCCGTCGCCGTAGGCGACGCCCGACACGATCACGACGCCGCGCATGCCGCTCGCACCGAGCACTCGGCTCTCGATCGGCTCCTTCCATGCCACCAGCGGCGGCGGATCGATCGGGGACTCCTCGGTGATCGAGGGGTTTGCTCCGTAGATCCACAAACCGCTGATGTGGAGGTATGGCTTGCCGGTGCCGGCGAATGCCTCGATCGCTGCGTCGACCACGGCGGAGTCCAGGTCTGCGCTGGTCGCATCACCGGGACTTGCCGTGTGGATGGCGGCGTCTGCCTCCCCCAGCACATTCACGACGCCCGCACGGTCGTGGAGGTCGACGACGGTCGGTGAGGCGCCGCGATCCGCGACGATGTCGGCCTGGGAGGCGTCACGAACGAGCGCCGATACCTCGTGGCCGTGCGACTGCAACTCCGTGAGAACGTGAGATCCGATGAACCCTGTCGCGCCTGTGAGTGCCACTTTCATAGCTGAACGGCCTCCTATCTTTGTGTTTGATTCTTCTGAGCTGGGCGACGGCGGACACCGCCCGCGATCAACTGGCCAGAGGCCCAGCGGCACTGGGCGCACGACTCGCGAGGACGTCGCGATGACCTGCGGTAACGGCGCCCGTCGAGCGAGTCGATTGCAGTGGTGTCGCGGTTCGCGAGCTCATTTGTCGCTCGTTGGTATGCGCGTTCGAAGCCCGGTCGCATGCGCCCTTTTTGCCGATGACGCCGGCCGCGACCATCTCCGAGCACGTCGATCAATCGCTTGATTGACCCTAGCCGAGCCGCTGCACCTTGTCAAGCGCCCGCTTGAATTGTTTTATCGACGGGCGCGGGCGGAGCTCGTGCCCCGGAAGGCGCCCGCGAGTATCGGGACCAGCAGCCGCTCGATCTGCTTCTCGGACTTGTTCCCGAGCTCGGTGCCCACGGGCGCGAGCACCAGCCAGTTCAGCATTCCGGCCGCGCAGCGGGTCCGGAAGATCAATTCTTGATCCTTGACCCCTCGAAGGTTAGCCCGCAGTACGCGAAGGACATCGGCGCGAATCCGGTCGAACCTGGGAGCGAGCCGATTCCATCCCTCGGGAGGATCGATTCCGGCTCGCGCGACGATGCGCATCACCGCGAGATCGCGGCCTCCCGCGACCAGCGAGCTGATCATCGGGCGAGCGAAGGCCGCCGCAAGTGCCTCGAGGCTGGACTCGGGCTCCAGCGCGCTCACCGCCTCCTGTTGAGCGTCGAGGTAGCGCTCGAGCGCGTGCTCGATCGCCGCGTCACATAGCGATTTCAGGGAGCCAAAGTGGTAGCTCACCGCCGCGACGTTGGCGTCAGCGGCGTCCGTGAGCTCTCGGAGAGTCACGGCGTCCTCACCACGCTGAGCCAGAAGGTCCAATGCGGCGTCCATCAACCGCGCTCGAGTCCGCAGGCCGACCTCGCGACGCTGATCTGGTCTTGTTGATGGCATCGCCACCTATTCAATCAGACGCTTGAGACGTCGCTCGGAACCGGCTCGACTGCCGGGGTCAGGCTGATGGCACCGCGGCCAACGCTCCCCGAGGATGCGGTCGTGATGACACCGCTAGCGGCTGTCCAGATCTGCAATCAGTCCGCGAACGCGTTGCTCGATCTCATCGCGAGTGACCCGAACCTCAGCGATCGGGCGTCCCTTCGGATCGGGAAGGTCCCAATCGACGTAGCGCTTGCCTGGTATGTAGGGGCACTCGTCGCCGCAGCCCATCGTGACGATCACGTCCGCGTGCCCGGCGAGCTCGGTCGTTAGCTTGCGCGGCTTTCGCTCGGACAGATTGATGCCGAGCTCGCGCATGACCTCGACGACCTCGGGATGGACGACCTCGGCCGGCGCAGTGCCGGCCGAGGTCGCGCTATGGCGTCCACCAGCGGCGCGCTCAAACAACGCCTGGCTCATCTGCGAGCGGCCGGCGTTATACAGGCAGACGAACAGGACGTGCGCCATCGGTTTGCTCCGGCACCTCGGGCTCGGCTGGCGAATGCTCACCGCGCAGCAGTTGGTAGGCGAGCGCCCCGCACGCCGCTCCGACGATCGGGCCGACTAGGTAGACCCAGAAGTCCCGCCATTCCCCCGCGACGAGGGCAGGTCCGAACGATCTGGCGGGGTTCATGGATGCACCCGTCACCGGTCCGCCGAACAGTGCGTCGAGGCCAATGACGCCGCCGATCGCGATCGCTGCGGCCGCACCCACGGCACGGGTGTCGGTCGCGACGGCCATGATCACGAACATGAGCACAGCGGTCATGACACCCTCGTAGAGGACCGCGCTGCCAGCCGCCACGGTTGGCACTGTCGTGCCTAGGTGCGCCGGCTTGGCCGGCCACACGCCGAGGAGGACAAGCGCCGCGAGCGTGGCGCCCGCGACCTGTGCCGCGACGTAGGCCAGCGCGTCCCGCGCCGAGAAGTGACGCGTGAGCAGGAAGGCGATCGTGACGGCCGGGTTGATGTGGGCGCCTGAGAGGTGGCCGGTCGCGTAGACCATGACCATGATCACGAGGCCGAACACCAGGCTGACCCCGACCGAGCCAAGCGCGCCGCCATAGTGCTGGTTAGCGATGATCGCGCCGCAACCCGCGAACACAAGCGCGAACGCTGCGAACGCCTCGGCGCCGGCACGTCGCCAAAGGGCCAGAGTCTTGTCCATCGCACAGCAGCCTATCCATTGACGATCGTCACTTCAATTGGTATACCTGGATTGATGGCTGTCGATTTGGAGCTGGCGCCGAAGGTGAAGCGCGCCGCCGGAGAGCGGTGCTGTGAGCCTGTCGTCTACCCCGATGTCGAGCGCGAAGCGGCCGAGCGGATGGCCATGATCGCGAAGGCGCTCGGCGACCCCGTGCGTCTGCAACTCGTTGACGTCCTCCGCAAACACGCCGGAAAGGTGTGCGTGTGCGAGCTGGTTCCGCTGTTCGAGCTCTCGCAGCCGACGGTTTCCCATCATCTGAAGGTGCTGCGCGACGCCGGGATCGTCGGCTCCGAGCGTCAAGGGCTATGGGCCTACTACTACGTCATCCCGAACGCTCTGGAGGACCTGGCCACGTGGCTGAACTAGAGCGCACCTGTTGTAACGCGGAGGCCCAGCAAGACTGCTGCGAGCCCGAGGAACAGGGCGAGTGCTGCGGAGACGGCGGGTGTCGTTGTACCGCTGGCACGCAGAACGACCCGAGCGCCGACGCAGCCGCATCTGGGTCGCAGTCCGAGACCCTGCCGCTTCTGGGCAGAGCAGGTAGTTGTTGTTAGGTTTGACGATCAGCGCATCCCACGCCGATCGCCGGTCAGGCTGGCGTCGGTCGTCTCGCCCTCCCGTGCGAGCCCGAGCTCGTCGAGGGCCCGCTTGCGCCCACCTCGCGACCTTGCCGGCACTGGGCGTCGCACAGGGTTCTGTTGACTTCCCCCCGCTTTCGAGGACCGGCGATTTGGGATCAGGTGACGCCGCTCGCGATCGTGCGGTCGAGCAGCGCGAATAGCTCGGTGAAGTGCCGCTCCGCGGCGGCCTCATCGTACGCGGGGGTGTCGGCCATCGTGTAGCCGTGGGCGGCGCCCTCGTAGAGCTCGGCGCGGTAGTGCGCGCCGGCGTCGTCGAGCGCACGCCCGAGCGTCTCGATCTGCTCGGAGGTCATGCTCTGGTCGTTGTCGGCGTAGCCGAGGTAGATCTCCGCGTCCAGCTCCCCGGCGCTCCGACACGGGCTGTCCTCGTCCTCTGTGACGAGACCGCCGGTGTGGAAGGCCCCAAGCGCCGCTACGCGGTCGGGATAGGCAGCAGCGATGCGCCAGCCGAGACGCCCGCCCATGCAGTAGCCGGTGATCGCGATCGGCCCGCGACCGACCTCTTCGAGTAGGTCGAGGTAGGCGTCGCCGTCCGCGACGATCCGTTCGGTCGTGAGCTCCTGCATGAGCGGCCTGATCCGCTCGAAGAGGGCTCCCCGCCGCTCCGGGTCAGCGAGGTCCTCGAGCGGGACAACCGGCGCACGGCCGGCTCTGTAGAAGACGTTAGGGGCAAGCACTGCGAAGCCCTTCGCGGCGATGCGGTCCGCCATCCGTTCAATCTGGGGACGCAGCCCGAACGCATCGACCATGAGCAGCACGCCCGGATGGCGCTCGCCATCGTCCGGACGCGACAGATATGCGTCCGCCACCCCGTCCTGCGTCTTGACGTCGATGATCTCGCCGCTCATCTAGCACTCCTCTCACGTCGTTAGCTTCGGAAGAGCGACACCTTACCGCTGCACTAACGGATAGACGCGAGGGCTCATCGAAACCACAACGGCGAGCTTGCCGGTCGGGCCGGTGCGCCCGGCATCGCTCGCCGGCGGCGCAGCGGCGCCAAACGAGACACTCTCGGTTCCGGCGGCGAGCGGGTGCTTGCTCGGCGCGACGCTGGTGCCTCCCTTCGTTCCATTCCGGAAGTCTGGCTGAGCGTCGAGCAGGCTCGCGACACGCCTGATCTTGACCGAGAGCGGGAGCGGGCAGCGACTTGGTCCGCGCCTGCTCGCACGCGGCGCTCGCCTGACACGACGTCGGGCACGCGCCGGCGTGTCTGTCCGGCGCGCGCTCGGCGCGGCTACAACGAACTAGGCGGTCGCGGTGGCCGCCGTTGTGGACAGCGCGCCCGCTTGGCGTAGGAACAACGCCGCGTCCCAGTAGGCGTGCTCAGTCACGATCTTGCCGTTCTCGTCAAACTCCTGGACGCTCGCGCCGGTGTTCACGATCTGCTGGCCGCTGGCCGGCACACCGAGAAACTCACCGTCGTGAGTGCCGCTGAAGCGCCACTCGGTGCAGGTGCGGCTGCCGTCGACAGAGATCGTTGAGATCTCGAGCTTCGCGTCCGAGAAGCCGTTCAGGATCATCTGCGCTCGGGCGAGGATCGCGTCCTTTCCCTTCGCCGCATTGTCAGGATCCGCCGCGTCCCGCACGATCGCCGTATCCGTATAAAACTGCGCTAGTCCGTCGGCGTCGTGCTCGTTCCAGACATCGAACGACTGCCGAATCTGCGCAGCTAGCTCATCCTTGGTCATTTTGACCTCCTCTTATAGGTAGACGAGCGACTGTACTCCTCGCGGAAGGTTCCTGTACGGCCCTTCCGCCGTAGGCCTGTGCCACTCTGGCAACACCTTGGTCGCCCCGCGGCCGGCTGCCGCTCCGCACCAGGCCGTCAAGGAGCGGCAGCGAGGCTCGACCGGGGGTGAGGCTTGCGCAGCCGTCCGCAACAGGAGCGGCCTAGCCGTCGGCCAAGCGCGCTCAGACTCCCGCTTGCCGCGCAAAGGAGGATCACCCACTCGTGCGCCAGCAGGTACGTCCGAAGGTCGAAGGAGGTCTCGACGACCGGCGATCGCAAGCGTGCCGATCCGATCGCCTGCCGGCTCGATCGGGGGACGACCGAGGCGTCGCCGAAGCAGTGGCGAGGGGTCTGCCCGAGCTGGGAGGGAACCGATCGCTTGAGAGCGCCTCGCCCCCCGCCGCTACGGGAAGCTGGGAGGCTGCTAGCGATGTCGGTCCAAAGCTGCGGACGAACGTTTGGCCTCAGTCGGTAGCAAGCGTGCCGACGCTCCGGCCCGGGCTCTCCCGCTCTAGGCGACCCCAGGCGTCGCCCAGCCACCGGGATTTCCCCCGGTCAGGTTCGTGGACTGTCCTGCGTTCGGCGACCTGTCGCCAGCGCAATGCCGCTCAGTGCGGCGGATAGACAACATCTCGGGGACCGCAGGTGCCCCCGGCCGAGCACGCGTTGTAGTCGGACTCTTCTGTGAAGGGACCCTTCCAAGTGGTTCCGCCGCCGGTCCCTGAGATGTAGGCCGGGCGGTAGGGATAGCCGCAGAAGTAGAACCCCATACGACCGCCGCACACCCACCAGCGGCCGTCAATGAGTACCGGCCCGGCGTCGCCGGTGGCGGCCCCGTCCGCGGTCAGGTTGATGTGCTTGGCGTGTGGGTTGATGGCGCCGGCAAGAATTGTCCGGGCCTGCGCGCATGACATGTGCCACGGATAGATCGCGTCCTTGCCATAGAAGCCTTTGGCCGCGTAGCCGCAGCGCTTGACCGTGACCGTCGTCAGTGCGGACGCTGCGCCGACGCCGATCATCAGTAACGCGAAAGCGATCAAGATGCACCGCCATCCCCTGAACATGCGCGCGAGCCTAACACGAAGTCGCTGTCGTTCGACAGCGGCTTCGGCGCGCGACCACATCGGCGACGTCTCGATGGTGCCGATCACCGGAACCACAGGAGCGCACCGCCACGTTTGCACCCGCCCTGCGCGCCCGAAGGTCGACTGCCGCGATACTCGCGGAAACACCGAAGCAGGACCCATCAGGGCCGGCGCACGCAGCCTTGAGTTTCGCCAAAAGCAGGGGCCTCGAGCAGGTGACTGCTACCGAGGAGCCACAGGCATATTGGTCGGCTTCGGGCCGGCTGCCGCTACCGCGCCGAGTCGCGAGGAAGCAGCAGTGCGAGGCCCGGCGCACCATCATGGTGGTCGCGTTCCACAGCAGAACTGATCCGACGCGCAGCTAGGTCCGCCAACACTCCTCCCACAAGATGAGCGGCAGCGTGGCGAGCCTGTGGCACGCGTGCCCAATGTGACCTGCAGCGGCGAATCACCGGGGTCGTCACCGCGGCAAACGGCAGCCGAGCGGACTTCCGTCGAATCGTTGCTTACAAAACCTCGTGTAGCGGGGCTATGTGGATTTCACTGCCCAGACCATCAGGTGACTAAGTGACGCCTCAACGCCGTCTTCCACGTTAACGTCCAGGCAGCGCAACGCAACGTTGTATGTACCAGCCGGCTTTTCGGCGCTTCCACTCACGCTGTATCCATTGTTGTAGTACTGGACCGCGGGGAAGTTAAAATACAGGTGTTCACCCATGTCAGTCAGTCCGCTATCCGGCGTGGTCCCGTCGTTGATCTGCAGCGTGCAGTACACCTGCCCGGCCTTGGCTTCGTTGTTGTAGACGCTGGTCTGTCCGACCGCCATGATGACGCTTGGGAACGTCGTGGTGATGCGCTTGTCGGTGGCCCCGTTATTCGTGCTTGCCAGATCGACCGCAGTAGCCTCCCCGCCGTCAGAAACGCTCACGGCGGCGGCGTTGCTGACCGCCGCGGATGCCGTCGGTCCTGCCGGTCCTTCCTTGCCTGTCGGTCCTTCCTTGCCTGCCGGTCCTTCCTTGCCCATCGGTCCGGCCGCGCCTCCTAATCCCGCTGGACCTGTCGGGCCTGTTGCGCCGCGCGGCCCGCGCTGGACCTTCGGCTGCTTCTTCTTGTGCTTCTTCGCGCTCAGGACCGAAGGTGCGCCCCCATGCTGCGCCGCGGCCAGCACGGGGATGGTTATCGCGGATGCCAGAAGGGCTGCTGCGATGCTCAGCCAGACGCGACTTCGCAAGAGATGTGACATAGCTACCTCCTTATCAGTCCTAGGTTGCGCCTCTGCGGCCCGATCGGGGCGCATTGCCGAGCCAGAAGGGCGACAGGGAGTCGCTTGGGCCGCTTGCCGGTTGACAAGATACGCCTAGTGAGCGTCGGGGGTCACGCGGCGATCAGGTCGGAGAGCGTCGAGCCGGCCTCGCTGCCGATGACGCGAGCTCGGGCTCACCGTCGAGGCACGGCCACGCGCGTAGAAAGGACGCTGGCCGGTGGCTTCTCCCTCTCGGCTAACGCAGCAGCGATCGGCGCGCTGCCGGTTCTGAGGATCAAGAGGTGCGCTGATGGGCCGACTGTCGGCTGCTGCTCCCAGACTCGGTCGTGACCGAGCAGCAGTGCGGGCGCCCGCCCACCGCGGTGGTGGACCCGTTCCACACCGGCACTCTGGGCAAGTTCATCTGGTCAACTGAACGCTTCCGCTCATACGTGAGAGCAGAACTCTTGTGACAACCGGCCAAGAGCAACCTTGAGGTTGCGGCAACCTGCCCTAGGAGACCGCGCTGTTTCTACTGGAGCCTCGCACGTCGTGTCATCTCCATGAGATTCCGGCCAACCAACGGTAAGCGCGCGCAACCTACGTCGGCTTCTGACCCCAAGCCGCCACCCCGCTGCTGCCGGTGATGAGGGTACCTGGGTGGCCAAAATAGCTCTCCAGCTGCGTGAGATCGGCGTCCTCAAGCACACCCGCAGCAACCAGTCTGGGCACGGCCGTGAGGATCGACAATCGCGCGAACTCGTAGTCGGGCTCGCCTGGCCCGCTGACCCGAGTTGCGATCTCGGTTCCACGCAGTTGCAACCCACACTCCGGCAGCATCGCTGGCAAGCGGCGTCCGAAGTAGGCGTTGAAGATGCCAGCCTCGGTCATTGCCTCCAGTGTTCTGCTCGCGATCTCGTTCAACGCCTCGGCGCCTGGATGTCCCGCGTAGTGATACAGGCCAAAGTCGCCCTCCTCGGCCAGCAGCAGCCCACCGGGCCGCAGGGCGTCCACCAATCGAGCGAGCGCCGCCGCCGGGTCGGGCAGGTGCATCAGCAGGGCCCGACAGTGCACAAGGTCGTAGTGACCCACCTCGACGTCATCCTCGCGAACGTCCAGCGAGCGGACCTCGACGTTCTCGGGCATATCAGTGAGGAAGCGCGGATCGATGTCAGCGGCCACCACCGATCCCGTCGGAGCGACTCTGTGCGAGAGCCAGCGAGCGATTGAACCGCGCCCGGCCCCGACCTCGAGGCAACACCAGCCATCGGCAACTCCCAAGCGGTCGAGCCGGCGCATCGTCCCCGGATCGCGACAGAGCTCAAGCTGCCGCAACCGATCGGACTCCGGCATCGCATCGGCCTTGGCCATCACGTACTCGCTGTCGTGCACCACCGTCCGCTCCTGTTCTACGGTGCCCGAAGGGTACAAGCGTCGACCCATGGAAGTCGCTGCACAAGCTCGGCCTACCGCTTCGCGCCGACCACGGCCGAAACCAGGAGCGCTGCGAGCAGTATGCGTGCTCTCGCGATCGTTCCTTGCGGAAGCGTGACCGGCCACGAGCCGGCCACGAGTTGGCGTGGCGACACTCTCGCGTTCGCGGTTGACGGCGGCGAGCTGAGCCGCTGGGCGCATGCTCGCAGCTCCTCGGAAGCGATGCTGCGCCGTGTCCGCGGCGCGAGCCCGAGGGCTGGAGCAAGCGAGGGGCGGGGCTGCGGCGTAGGCTTGCTCATCACCCGCGCCACGTGCGAGTCGATTGCGAGCTTTTGCGCGCGCGGCTGGCAGCCAGACCGTCTAACTGGAAGGGGGGATAGAACGTGCCCGACTTCGACATCACCAAGACGAACATCGCCGTGGAGCAGCTTCTCGAGGTAACAGAGAATCCCCGGCGTCGCTACATGCTCGAGGCCTACAACCGCCACCGCTACCTCGAGATGGCGGGAAGGTACAAGGAGATCTTCGCGCCCGAGATGACGGTGGAGCATCCCGTCTACCGCTTCGACTTCTCTTGGCAAGAGCTCAAGCTCGACGGCCGCGAGCATGTCGAAGCGGTCTACCGCGAATGGACCGACACCGACCAGTGCGTCTTCTACAGCGAATCCGAACAGCTCGCCGTCGGCGACACGATGATCGTCTCCAGGGGGGTGCTCTACCAGCAGACGCTCGGGGCAGCGCTCGTGGCCCGAGGGGTCGAGGCCGACGCCGAGGCGATGTACCTCGCGCGCGCCCGGATTGTGATGGTCTGGCCGTACGACGAGCGGTGCCGCTTGATCGGCGAGGATGTCTGGGAGTACGACGCCTCCGAGCGGCAATTCATCAAGCTGAAGCCCACTGAGGTTCTCACCGCCGAGCGGGCCGGTGAACTGCTTGAGCCCCTGATCAAGCCGCTGCCGTCCTTCGATGAGAGCCTGGCGGTCGCGTAAGAGACAGCCTGCCGTTGAGCCGGGTACCGCCCAGGTCGTCGCCAACAAGCTTGGTCGGCGGCGGTGTGCGGCGCCCGTTGAGCGCATCCGGAGCACGGGCACAGAGGCGCCGCTGCTTTTCTCGTCAGGCAGCGACGGCGGATGCCTGCTCTCGGCGTGCGACCGGCTGTAGCTGAGGCGTCAGCTCGCCAAGAAGCGGTAGTGCGGCGCCGAGCAGCGCGGACTTGAGCTCGCGTTCCAAAGCAGGCGTTTGAAGCGGAGCTAATCCACCGTCGCAGGCTTCCGCTTCGCGCCGAGCGCAATCGAAGCAGGACTGCAACCAGCGGCCAGCCGCACGCTCGCCGCTCGTCCGGTCCGGCCGTCTGCGTGGACCGTGCCGCTCATCCTCACGAACAGGTGCCTCGGCGACAGTTCCGCCCCGCGCCGAAAGCAGGTACCAGGCCGGACCGCTCACGGACGCCTCGTATTCGTCCAAACCGACCAGCGGGGCCAGGGCTCGCGTAGGCTTCCGTAACACTGAGCGACGCGGTCGTCCGGCACGGCCACGGATCCCAAGGTCCGTCTCAGTAGTAGTTGGTCAAACCGGGAAGGCTGGAGGCGCGATGCGAAAAGTGATCGTGATCATGTCGATGTCGCTCGATGGGTTCGTTGCCCCGGCGAAAGGTGCGCCGGATCACCGATCCAAGCCCGAGGATCCCGCGCTGAAGAGGATCAAGCTCGACTGGCTCAGCGAGGCCGGCGTGCACGCGATGGGACGCGTCACCTTCAACGAGATGGCGGCCCACTGGCCAGTTTCAACCGATGACTACGCGGCCCCGATGAACGAGCTGCCGAAGGTCGTGTTCTCGAAGACCCTGGAGCGCGCCGATTGGAACGATTCACGAGTCGCGCGCGGCGACCTGTCCGAGGAGATCTCAGCGCTGCGACAGGAGCCCGGCGGCGACATCATCGCCTGGGGTGGTGCAAACTTCGTGCAGGAACTTTCTCGACACGGCCTGGTGGATGAATACCGCCTCGTGATCAATCCGGTGGCGTTGGGCAACGGGTTGCCGCTGTTCAAGGACCTGTCCGCGCCGATCGAGCTGCAGTTAATCCAAGCGAGGACATTCGCGAACGGAGCGGCACTCAACGTCTACCAACCGACGACGTAGCCCGATTTGCTCGACCGGCGGAGCGGGCGCGCAGAGGGCATCGGTCACGCCAGTCGAGATGGACGAGCAGCAGGCACGGGCTCGCCCATTGACCGACGCCTGCCTGCGGCAGCGCCGGCCAGCCTGATCGTGACGCTCGCGGCTCGTGCGCTGTAGCAGTCAGATCTGAGTCAGATCTGCCGTTGCGCCGGCTATAGCTGCTATCGCGACGGCGGCCGCTTCGGGCAGGAAACCGCGCCCACCTCCCTCACGAGGATGGAAGTGCCGTTGTGGACGATGTAGAGCTTCTCGTGCGGCCCGATGCGACTCGGATCAACCACAAACTGGCTGACCGTCACGTTCGTGGCGCCCTTCGCCGTGAATGTGTGCACCTGGATCGTTGCGTTTTCGCCGGCTTCCCCGGCGCCCGGCGCTGTATCCCGTGGAACTTTGGATTCGGACTGCACGAGATGGCGCGTTTCGTTTGCTTCGTCGCCAGCGCCTGCCTTTTCGGGGTATCTCATTCCAGCGGCGACGACGCACGGACCCGCCTTCGTAGCTTCAGGCTCGACGACCGCGGGTACGCCTGCGGCTCGAAGGCTGCGCTGCAGCGCCTTCGCGTCGCCGAGCCTGTAAATCGAGACCGCCACCTTGCCGCCTGGGCGTACCTGGATCGCGTAGGCGCCGGTCGTTCTATTGCCGGTTCCAACCGCGACTGCAGCGATTGCGACGATTGCGATCACGAGCGCAGCACCGGCACCGGAAAGCACCAGGCGCCTGCGCCCCGTACGGTTGTGAGTGGGTTCGCGAGAATCTTCACGCTCGGCGACGACGCGCCGAAGCTGCGCGAGCAGCCGGTCCTCGAATCGCTGTGGTGCGTTCATCGTGATACCTCCATTGACCTCGTCATAAGTTGAGCCTCTTGCGGTGCGAGTTCCGTCCGCAGGGTGTGGCGCGCGCGATGCAGGCGGACCCGTGCAGTGACAGGGCGGATTCCAAGCGCCCTGGCCGCCTCCGTCGCGCTGAGTCCGTCGAGCGCCCTGAGCTCGAACACCGCGCGCTCGGCATCGGTCAGTCCGTCGAGCGCTGCATACAGCTCACGAGACCGCGCCTCGGCGTCGATCCGTTCCTGCGCTCTGACAATGTCATCGTCGGCGAGCAGTCGCCGCCCCTCAAACCGCGCGGTCACTTGTTTCTCGCGTGCGGCGCGGCGGAACTCGCTGTTGACTACGTTCCGCGCTACACCGAACAGCCACAACGTCGGCGCGCCACGACGAGGGCGATACGACGCTGCCGCATCGATTGCGGCGAGGAACACTTCGGCCGTGAGGTCTGCCGCCAGATGCGGATCGGCGATGCGTCGCGCAACGAAACGCTGGACTGCGTCGACGTGCTCGCGGTAGAACACCTCGAATACATCCGGATCGTGAGCGATCCGCGCCACTTCATCGGGCCTCATATCTCTACTTGGTATCACCCGGCCGAAGCGTTACATCGCACGCCAACGCCGAATGACGAGTTGCTCGGCGACCCCCGGCACAGAAGCGCGCCAGTCCTCGTAAACCGCGGATTTGCAGGGAAACCCGCGTATCTACGGGCGTTCTCGTAAGCGGGGGACCGAGGAGTCGAACCTCGCGTTGCGGTTTTGGAGACCACCGTGCGAGCGCCGGACGGCAGGTGCGGGCCGAACGGCCGCCTTTCGCTTCGTGGCAGCGTTCTGGCCCGGGGCGCAAAGCGGACCTCAGTGGAGGCCCCTTCCGAGAGTTCCGCCCTCACATTGGGAGCGGGCGAGAGCAGCGATTGGAGCGCCCCTGCGTGTATCCTCGAAGCGCGATGGTGGCAACAATGCCTGCCCAGCGATCGGAGGCGCGTCAGTACGAACCGGTCTCACGCGGCAAGGGCTTCAAACGGATCGCGCTTGCCGTCGCAGCAACACTCGTGAGCGTCAACATTTGGACCGGCGCTCCGCTGATGGCCCTCTGGGTAGGCTCGCGAGTCGTCCCCTCCAGCGGGCTGAGTTTGGGCACGGTACTGGTCATCGTCGCGGTGCTGGTCGTCGAGGTGCTCGCACTGACGGTCCTGCTGACGCACCTCAATGCCGCCTACGATCACCTAGGCGGCAAGCCCACGGAGGCCCGCCGCCGCCCACCCTGGTTGCGGACGCTGCGGGAGAGCGAAGAAATGCGCAGAACCCGCGTGCACTCAAACCCGATCGAGGTGTTCGTAGTCGCAAGCGTGGTGGGCGTGCTCATCGCCTACGAGATCTGGTTCTTCTTCTTCGCGCATTTCTCTCTACCCGGCGGCTAGGCGAGTCGCGCGGGCTACGGCGCCTCCTCCCCATCGGC
Source organism: uncultured bacterium (assembly GCA_963768005.1). Taxonomy (GTDB): domain Bacteria; phylum Actinomycetota; class Thermoleophilia; order Solirubrobacterales; family Solirubrobacteraceae; genus Palsa-744. The sequence continues at coordinate 1,693,408 of CAVYGD010000001.1, read as the reverse complement.
GTGATCGGTGACCCAGCCGTGATGGGACCGATATCTGGGCGCTTTTCGGCGCCGCTGGAGCGCCGCAGGCGCCGTCGTCAGCTTCGCTAGCCCGCGCGACGAGCCGATTGCGGGCGTAGGAATGCCTCAATAGCTCTAGATCTTCGTTCGATCGAACGTCGCCTCGCCGAGATCGCGGCCACCGAAGCGCCGTCCTAACCCCGACCGCCTGGACCGCAGCCCGGCGCGCCGGAGACATGATGTATACTACGTACATCGCAACTAGAACCCAGATCTATCTGTACGAGCGCCAGGAGCGTCGCCTCAAGGAGCGCTCCCAGCAGCTCGGACGCACGAAATCGGCACTGATCCGCGAGGCCATCGATGCCTATCTGTCGCCGACCGCCGGCGAGGAGGAGGCACTCGCGCGGCTGCGCGCTGCGGTCACGGAGGCGCGTGGCGCCGCTCCCGACCTCCCGAGCGGAGCCGACTACGTCGAGGATCTGCGGGCGGCCGAAGCAGGGCGCCAGCGTGCGCACGAGCACCGCGGCTGAGCGATGCTGCTGCTGGACACCTCGGTGCTGCTCGACGTCCTGCGCGGATCAAGCGAAGCGAGCGACTGGCTTGGCTCGATCGAGGAAATTCCCTCGTGCTCGGAGCTGACCCGCGCCGAGGTATTGCGCGGCGTGGGCTCAGCCGAGCGCACCCGCACCGAGCGCTTGCTCAGTTCCCTTCGCTGGGTGGCCGTCGACGAGCCAATTAGCCGCCGAGCCGGCGAGCTGGGCAGGCAGTACCGGCGGAGCCGCCCTGGCCTCAGCATCGTGGACTTCGTGATTGGCGCCACCGCCCAGCTGCTGGAGGCCGATCTCGCTACCGGCAACGTCCGCCACTACCCGATGTTCGCCGGGCTCAAGCCGCCCTACGCCGGCTGAGCGCCGCGAGCGACGGTGCTTTGCGAGGGGTGAGCGAGGGGACTCGAACCCCCGACCGCCTGAAGACGGTCCCTGCCATTGAGGGAGCGTCGGGGCCTTCGCGAGCCAACGCGGTGGGGACCTCTGTCGAGCAGCCGCAAAGGCCGAGTCGCCAGAGGTCCCAGACGCTTTGCCTACACCCTCGCTTCGAACGGCCCCGCGAGCGCTGGGTTCGATTGGATCGAATGGCGCGACACGTTCCTGATCCTCGACTCCAAGGAGTTCCACCGTACGTTCCGAGACATGGCCCACAGGGTCGCTTCTGCGTGTTCGATCCCACCGCCGGGAACAGCCCTCTTGTTGCACCCTGGCCGCGCGAGCAGCGCTTCGGTGTGGAACCGAGCGCCCCATTTACGAGAATCAACACGGGGCCCCTCGTGGTAGCGGTCGTAGGCGATTGTCATCCCGTCGGCTGGTCACCGTACGCATGGTCTTGTCCCTTTTTGTCGCTGACTGTGCTGTTTCTATGACGGGCGAAGGGCAGCGGAACTCATCGCACGCAGGCGCCGCGATCGACGTTCGAGAAAGCTTGACAACGCTGGGAGCGACGAATATGGTCGCGGAGCGCGGCTCGGTCGTCGCGGGAGGCAAGCACACGGAAAGGGAGGGGCCTGGGTGATGGTTCCGGCAGCGTTACGCGTTGCGGTAGGGAAGCTCGTGCGGCGGACACGGCGGGTCACGCTGGCGTTCGTCGGGGTCGCGGCCTCGCTCGCGCTCGCAGCGGTTGGTGCGCTCGCCGCGCTCGGTGGCGCGGGTTCCTCGCCGGCGCGCGCGTCGGGCAACCAGCCCAACGGCACGTGCGGCTTCTGCGTGCTCGCGCCCTCCGGCGAAGCGCTGAAGCTGACCGGCGCGGGCAACATCAGCCTCACCAAGGCGAACGTCGTCGTCGACTCCTCGTCAAAGCCCGCGGTCGCGCTCTCCGGCTCAGGCAGCCTCAAGGCACCGTCCGTCGGAGTCGTGGGTTCGGCCTCCGTCACGGGCTCGGGCAAGATCGAAAACCTCACGACGGGCATCACGCCGGTCGGCGATCCGCTCTCCGGTCTGGCGGTCCCATCGCTCACAGTTCCGAGCCCGGTCCCGTCGGTGAGCCTGACGGGCTCGACCGGCAAGACCGCTTCGCCAGGCGTCTACAAGGAAATCACGGACACCGGCTCGGGCTCGCTGACGCTCGAACCTGGGACCTACGTCGTCTTGAGCAAGTTCGCGAACACCGGCTCTGGCACGCTCACGGCGAAGGGTGTCTCGCTCTATTTGGCCTGCGCGAACTACCCGACACCCTGCAAATCGGGCGAAAAGGGGGCGACGCTCTCGCTCACGGGCTCGGGCGCGATGGACTTCACCGGGCCTGAAGAAACCTGCTCGCCGGTCTCGATCTTCGCGGACCGCAACAGCACCGCGTCGCTTGCAATCACGGGCTCGGGAAGCCAGACGCTCAACGGAACGATCTACGCAGCCTCGGGCTCGCTGGCGCTCACCGGGTCGGGCTCCACGTTCACGATCGGGGGCCCGATCGTCGTCTCGAGCGCCACGCTCTCGGGCGCGGGGGCGATTCAAGTGACCGGCGAACTGCCGATGAGCGAAGGTCTCGCGCTCTCGCTCGGCGCGTCGCCGATCTCAGCCCACGTCGGTGAAACAGAGACGCTCACCGCGACGCTCTCCTGCCACGGCAAGACGCTCCCAAACCAGCCGGTGAAGTTCACCGTCACCGGGGCGAACCCGAGCAGCGCGAGCGCGTCCAGCAACTCCTCGGGCGTCGCGACCTTCTCATACACGGGCAAGGCAACCGGCACCGACACCGCGCAAGCCTCCTACGCCGCCAACGGTGGCAGCGTTACCTCGACTCCGGCGACCGTAACTTGGTTGAAGGCGCAACCGACGATTGCAACCAAGCCCGTCGCCTCCACGGTGACGATTGGCGAAGCGATCTCCGATACCGCGACCGTCTCCGGCGGCTACTCGCCGACGGGCACGGTCAGCTTCAACGTCTACCCAGCGAGCGAAACTAGCTGCAAGACGCCGCTGAACTCCTCGCCGCTCACGGCGACGCTCTCCGGGGGCAAGGCGACCTCTCCGAGCTACACACCGACGGCACCCGGCACCTACCAGTTCGTAGCGAGCTACGGCGGCGACGCCAACAACGAAGCCACAGTGGGCAAATGCGGCGAATCGAGCGAGCAGGTCACGGTCAACGGAACGATCGGCCCGATCGAAACCCAGCCGCAGAGCGCGACGGCAAACGAAGGCTCCGCGGCCACCCTCACCTCCACCGCCGCCGCCAATCCCAACGCGAGCGCGCAGTGGCAGGTTCTCCACGAACGGCGGCTCCAGCTGGAGCAACGACACCACCGACACCGCGAGCACCAGTGGCGCCTCGGGCAAGACGACGAGCACGCTCAAGGTCTCCTCCGCGACGCGTTCGCAGAACGGCTACGAGTACCGCGTCGTGTTCACGAACTCCGCCGGCAGCGTGACGTCGAACGCGGCGACGCTCACCGTCGACTGGATCGGCCCGATCGAAACCCAGCCGCAGAGCGCGACGGCAAACGAAGGCTCCGCGGCCACCCTCACCTCCACCGCCGCCGCCAATCCCAACGCGAGCGCGCAGTGGCAGGTTTCCACGAACGGCGGCTCCAGCTGGAGCAACGACACCACCGACACCGCGAGCACCAGTGGCGCCTCGGGCAAGACGACGAGCACGCTCAAGGTCTCCTCCGCGACGCGTTCGCAGAACGGCTACGAGTACCGCGTCGTGTTCACGAACTCCGCCGGCAGCGTGACGTCGAACGCGGCGACGCTCACCGTCGACTGGATCGGCCCGATCGAAACCCAGCCGCAGAGCGCGACGGCAAACGAAGGCTCCGCGGCGACGTTCACGGCCGCAGCATCTGCGAACCCTGCTGCGAGCGTCCAGTGGCAGCTCTCGACCAACGGCGGCTCGAGTTGGAGTAACGACACCGGCGACAGCGGCTACAACGCCACCACGCTCACGGTCAAAAGCGCCACGAGTGCGCAGAACGGCTACGAGTACCGCGCTGTCTTCGCCAGCTCCGCCGGCTCGGCGACGTCGAACGCCGCGACGCTGACCGTCGACTCGATCGGTCCGATCAACCCGCAGCCGCAGAGCACGACGGTCAACGAAGGACAGAGCGCCGCGTTTACCGCGGGCGACGCCGGCTACCCCGCGCCCACCGCTCAGTGGCAGGTGTCCACGACCGGAGGCATGAGCTGGGAAGCCGACACCACCGACACCGCGAGCACCAGTGGCGCCTCGGGCAAGACGACGAGCACGCTCAAGGTCTCCTCCGCGACGCGTTCGCAGAACGGCTACGAGTACCGCGTCGTGTTCACGAACTCCGCCGGCAGCGTGACGTCGAACGCGGCGACGCTCACCGTCGACTGGATCGGCCCGATCGAAACCCAGCCGCAGAGCGCGACGGCAAACGAAGGCTCCGCGGCCACCCTCACCTCCACCGCCGCCGCCAATCCCAACGCGAGCGCGCAGTGGCAGGTCTCCACGAACGGCGGCTCCAGCTGGAGCAACGACACCACCGACACCGCGAGCACCAGTGGCGCCTCGGGCAAGACGACGAGCACGCTCAAGGTCTCCTCCGCGACGCGTTCGCAGAACGGCTACGAGTACCGCGTCGTGTTCACGAACTCCGCCGGCAGCGTGACGTCGAACGCGGCGACGCTCACCGTCGACTGGATCGGCCCGATCGAAACCCAGCCGCAGAGCGCGACGGCAAACGAAGGCTCCGCGGCCACCCTCACCTCCACCGCCGCCGCCAATCCCAACGCGAGCGCGCAGTGGCAGGTCTCCACGAACGGCGGCTCCAGCTGGAGCAACGACACCACCGACACCGCGAGCACCAGTGGCGCCTCGGGCAAGACGACGAGCACGCTCAAGGTCTCCTCCGCGACGCGTTCGCAGAACGGCTACGAGTACCGCGTCGTGTTCACGAACTCCGCCGGCAGCGTGACGTCGAACGCGGCGACGCTCACCGTCGACTGGATCGGCCCGATCACGACCCAACCGGAAGGCACGACCGTCGTCGAAGGCAAGCCCGTCTCGCTGACGGCGGCGATTTCATCGAACCCCGGCGCATCAGCACAATGGGAAGTCTCGAGCGACGCGGGCGGCGAATGGTCGCTCGACACAGGCGACAGCGCAAACACGACGAGCAGCGGCGAGACCACGACGAGCAGGCTCACGATCTCGAGCGCCCAGCACGCGCAATCCGGATACGACTATCGCGCGGTCTTCACGAACGCCGCGGGGAACGCCACCTCCACGGCAGCGACCGTCATGGTTGAACGCGCGACGCTCTGTACCGACACCTACACCGGCCCGAACAACGGTCTGTGGCAGAAGGCGGTCAACTGGTCCACGGGCAAGGCTCCGACGGCGAACGACGTCGCTTGCGTCGGTGCGGGCACAACGGTCGATGTGACCGAAGGCACGAACGTGGCCGGCATCCTGCTCGACCAAGGAGGCCTCACGATGACGGGCGGCTCGCTGGAACTCGCGAGCCCCGCGGGACTGGTGAGCATCCCCGGCCTCGAATCCTCGACCGTCGCGTCGCTCGAAATCTCGGAAGCAGGTCTATACGTGCTGGGCACGCTCGACGTCTCCACGTCGCTGCACGCCCCGAAAGGCTCCTACATCGCGGGCGGAGGGCGGTTCGTGCTCGGCCCCTCCGCGGCCGGGACGATCCTCCAGACCCCCTGCACGAACGCGTACATGAACGCAATCACGTTCGAAAACCAGGGCACTCTCACCATGGGCAGTGCCCCGGGCGCCGGTGACGGCGCGATCTGGCTCGAGAACTCGGCGCAGTTCCGCAACGCTGGTACATTCAGCGACGACAGCGTCGAACCTGGCTGTTACGGCGGCGGCGGCGGCTCCTTCGTCAACCCCGGGGAAGGCACGCCTTCCCTCACCAACTCCGGGACGTTCGACGCGAACCTCCCAGGGACGGCGGCGCGCATCGAAGTCCCCTTCACGAACACCGGGACCGTCAACGTGTCGAGCGGCGCGCTCGCATTCAGCCACGGAGGCTCGTCGACCGATGGCACGTGGACGAGCGGGACAGGAGGCGTCGCGGACTTCACCAACGGCTACGTGTTCAGCTCGGAAGGGGACGAAGCCGCGGGCGCGAACTGGCTCGTCGAAAACGGCATCGTCTCGGTGGCTGGGCGAAGATTGACGCTCGGGGGCCTATCGCTAAATGAGGGAACGCTCGACCTCGGCAGCGAACTCGCGGTGACAAAGTCGCTCGCTACGAGGGAACGCGCGACGTTCGAGGGCAAGGGTAAGCTGGCGGTAGCGGCCGGCGCAACCGGAACGATCAACGCGTCCGGCTGCGGACAGTTCGAACTCGACGGCACGAGCTTCACCAACCAGGGCACGGTGACCGACGGGCAGGGCGCGGGCGCGGCTAACGGCACGATCGAGATGCGCGGCGGCGCGAGGCTCGAAAATGCCGGCACATTCAACCTCGACGCGTTCGACGGGGGGTGCGCGTTCGGCTACGGCGGCTACTCGATCGTGGCGTCAAACGAAGGCGAATCTTCCGCCGTCACCAACACAGGCAACGTCAATGCAGAATTTGGAAGCGCCTCCGGCGTCATCGCGGCGGCGTTTGCCAACGACGGCGCACTCGACGCCAAGAGCGGTGCACTGTCACTCCAGGGAGGCGGCGTCAGCACCGGTGGCACGTGGGACGCAGCGCAGGGTGCCACGCTCGGCTTCAACCGCGGCGCCTTCGCGCTCGGCGAAGCGAGCTGGTCGGGGCCCGGGACGTTCGTCGTCTCCGAAGGGAGCGTCGCGGCTTCGAAGCTCGCGGTCGCAGGTACGCCGGCCCTGAGCATGAGCGGGGGAGCGCTCACCTTCTCGACTCCCACACCCGCCTCGTTCGCGAGCTTCAATCTCAGCGGCGGCACGCTCAGCATCGCGGGAGAAGCGGATGTGAGCTCGCTGGTCGCGAGCGGCTACAGCGGGCCCACGATCACGGGAGGGGGGAAGGTCGTCCTGCCTGCGGGCGCGAACGCTTCGATAGCAGGCCAGTGCGTGCCCCTGCGCGTGTCCGGCGCGACGCTCGAAAATGACGGCACAGTTCAGTTCGGGCCGAAGGGCGGCGCCTACGTCGGCACGATCGTCATGGAACACGGTGCGCAACTGATAAACGCGGGCACGTTCAACGACGATTCGATGGGCGTCTCCTGTGGCGAGGGCAACATCTCGATAAACGGTACCGGCGGGTCGTCGATCACCAACACGGGCGCTTGGATCGCGGAATTCGGCTCGGGCGGAGAAGGGCCGATCTATCCCGAGATCCTCAACCAAGGCGAAGTGCACGCCGTCTCGGGAACGCTCGGCTTCCGCGGCGGCAGCATCCCCGCCGAGGCCTCGAGCGGCTGCTGGTTTGCCAAGCGGGGCGTATCGGCGATCTACTTCGCCGCGGGCGACTACCTGATCGAAGAAGGGGGCACCTTCGACGTCTCGCTGCGCGAAGGAACCGGTTCGGTGACAAACGTGCCAAACGGCCTCAGCGGCACGATCAGCGCGCCGTCGGCCGCCAGCGGGACGGTCACGATCTCCGGTCACGGAGAAGACGCGAGCCCAAGCTTCACGTTCACGGGTGCGAGCGTCGAATCGACCCCCACCGGGCTTGGCGAGTGGACGAAGCTTTGCGGCCCGCAGGGCGCCGACGCAGCGGGCAACTTCAACTGCCAGTGGAACACGAGCGTTCCGAGCTACCCCGCCGGCTCCTACGAAATGCGGGCGCGGCTGCTCAACAGCTGCAGCTGTCAGAAGCACGAATTCACGGCGCCCATCGACGTAAGGGTCGAAAAGACGGCGCTCGCGCTCTCGCCGGTGCGTGACCTGAACAACCAGGTCGGCCGAAGCCAGGCGTTCACCGCAACACTGACGAGCGCCACGGGGGCGCCGCTCGCGGGCAAAGCGGTGACGCTCGCGGTCCAAGGTGCGAACGCCCGCAACCTCCAAGCGGTCACCGATGAAAGCGGCCGCGCGGTCTTCTCCTACACCGGCGCGAGCGAAGGCGCCGACAGCGTGCAGGCGAGCTACACCGAAGTGGGCGGCAGCACGATCGACTCCGCCACCAGCGCGGTGTGGTGGGCGCCTGCGGGAATGGCGACGCCGGTCGCTTCCACGCCGGTACAGGGGAACTTCTTCGCACGCGCCAACGAGAGCGCAACCGCCGAATACAACGCATTTCGCGCGACTCCGGGAGAGACGCCCGTCTTCTCCCAGACCTTCCCGGACGTCCACTTCAACCCGCTGCCGGCCAACGAAGTCTCAACGCCCGCGATCAACACCGAAAACCCGTTCCTCGTCACGTGGCGCCATGGTCCGTTCACCGATCTCACGACCGACCCAAGCGGGGCGGTCGACGGAGAAATCGTGGCGCAGGGCAACGGCTACACCGCAGGTGTGGGCAGCCTCGAACACTTCGAAGCCGAGTTCACGGCGAACTTCCAGATCGCCCAGCCAGGTGACGTCACATTCAAGGTCGAAAGTGACGACGGCTTCCTGCTCGGGATCGGCGGCGGCGCAAAGCTCATCAGCAACATCGGGGGAACGGCCGGCCCGGGACTCAGTCAAGTGGTCGAAGGCGGCGGACCCCACCTCACCTACTCGCCGTTCCAGGGGCTTCCGCTCGTCGCCGGTTACAACACCACGAACGGCGGCAGGGTGCGCGAATTCACGGTGTACTTCCCGGCGGCGGGGAGCTACCCCTACGAGCTCGACTACTTCCAAGAATGGGAACATCGCGAACTCTCACTCGGCCTGTCTGTCTTGTCGTTCACCCCGCAATCGACCTCGCCCCTCACCGTCTACGGCGGCGGTGTCTACGGATGCGTAACGGGCGAACGACCTCCCGGACGTACGGGCAGCTCCGGGGGCGGCGGGTTCAGCGGGTGCGATTCAAATGACGGCGCTCCGGAGCCGTGGTACGGGATGCCGGAAGTCACCAACTTCATCGGTGAAGAAGGTGAATTCTGGGACAGCGCTGCGGTGATGCTTCACAACAACACGGCCGAACCGATCACAATCGAAGACTTTTCGGTCGACGTGGCAACCAACCACTATCAGCTCTGGGGTTCGAACATCGAAGTGGAACCAAATTCGGACACCGTGCTCACGCAGACTGAAACCGGCAACTTCGACACCGACGACGAACCGCCGGGCCCGACTTGCACCAACGATCACGTGGTCCCGGAAGTCCACATAACGATCGACGGCCGGACAGAAACCATCTTCGATGGCGGCCAGGCCCTGAACTTGCTCGGCATCGATCCGCATCTCTGCTACGGAGGAGGTGAGTCGGATCCGTGGACGCCGCTGGGCCTTGGGCAAGTGACTCTCAATCGCCCACCGCCATCGGTGGGGACGCTGGAGCTTGGCCCGAGCCGCGTGCTCGGCGACGCCGTAAACCAGACGCAGGAACTCTCGGTGACGGCGCTCGACACGCAGGGCAAGCCGATCGCCAACCTGCCGGTGAAGGTGCAGGTGTATGGCACGAACGCTCGCACGATCTCGGTGACCACCAACTCGGAAGGCGTTGCAAAGACCTCGTACACGAGCGCTCAGGCGGGTCACGACTCGGTACAGGCCAACGCGACGATCTCCGGCGAACAGGAGTACTCGAATGCCGTCCAGGTCAACTGGGCGGTGCCGCAGGCGCCGCCGCCCCCACCGCCTCCGTCGAGCAGCGGTTCGGAACCGCCGACGATCGAAATCACCGACCCAGCGAACGAGAGCGTAATCACCGGCCCGACGCCGGTCTCGGCCAAGATCAGCGGCGAAGGGATCGAGTCCTGGAAGGTAACGCTCAGCGGCGAGCCCGGCTTGTTCGGCTTCCCGATCAAGCTCGGCGAAGGCGGCAGCGGGACGCCTCCGTCGACGCTCGGGACGGTCGAACCGTCGAAGCTTGCGGAAGGCACTTACACCCTCACGGTGAGCGTGCAGAGCGAAGGCGGGACCGCCTCAGAGTCCGAGCAGATCACCGTTGGCACGACGCCAGGCATTCCTGCACCACCGCCGGTGACGGAAAACATCGGCATCACCGAAATCTCGCCACCGAACGGCTCGGTTATCGCCGTGCCGACCCACGCGGCCGCTACCACGAACGCCTCCGTGTCCGAAGTCCGGCACTGGGAAATAAGGCTTCACCAGGACAACGGGACGATCGACGTTCCGCTGCCCGAAGAAAGCACGGGCGACCCACACACGGTACGAACGACGATCAACCCCTCCGAATATCCACCGGGAACCTACACCTTGGCATTCATCCTCCGAGCGTCGGAAGGAACCGCACGCGCGTATGAGACCGTGACGCTCGGCACCGGGGTAGCGACGACGACCTCCACGACCACGAGCACGTCGAGTACTACGACCACGAGCTCGACTGAAGCAACGAGCACAACGAGCACGGAAACCACCACGACGTCGCCGATCACGACCACCACTCAGACGACGACGAGCAGCTCGAGTTCGACCAACGCGGCGCCCGCGCCGCCGACGATCGGCGAAGTATCCCCGGAAGAAGGCACGATCGTGCGCACACCCACACCGGTGGAAGCGAAGATCAGTCCGCCGCAAGGCGAATCGATCGCAAGCTGGTCGGTCGTCTACCAGGGCAGCAAGGGGGAAAACGCGGGCACGCTCGCCTCGGGCACGGGGAGCCCGCCGGAAACGCTCGCCACGTTCGATCCGACGAAGCTGCCGGACGACACCTACAAGATCACCGTCATGGCGACGACCTCCGGCGGCGCCGTCGGGAGACGATCGACGTCGGTGATCGTCTCGGGGAACCTGAAGCTCGGCCGCTTCCTACAGACCTACAAGGACCTTGAAGTCCCGGTCGCGGGCTTCGACATGGACGTCGAGCGCATCTATGACTCCACCGACAAGAGCGTCGGCGACTTCGGCGTCGGCTGGCACCTGCTGCTCTCGAACTTCACAGTCTCGACCAACGGTCCCCTCGGCGAGGGCGGATGGAGCCAAGGCAACAGCGAATGCGAGTTTGCGCAGGTGATCGAAGAAGAGCTCCACGAAGAATCCCCGGGCCTCTGCGCCTACGGTTACGAATCGGCACCGGAACACACGGTCGCGGTCACGTGGCCGGACAAGCACCAAGAAGTGTTCGTGCTCTCGGGCCATGGCCAGCCGCTCAACAATTACGAAGTCGAACCGCACTTTTCGCCAAAGCCGGGAACGGACACCACATCGACGCTCCAGGTCGCCGAACCCGAAGAAATCTATTTCACCGACGACGGGAACCTCAGCGATGGCAGCTTCGAGCCGTGGAACCCGACGCGCTTCCTGCTCACGACGCGCGAAGGGCGCAAGTATGTGCTCTCGACGGAAACGGGCCTCGTCTCCGAGGAAGACCGCAACGGCAACAAGCTCACCGTCACGAGGAACGGCATCGAATCGAGCGCGGGACCAAAGCTCTCCTTCACGCGCGACTCGCAAGGGCGTATCACCGAAGTCACGGGACCGTCTGGCCAGCACCTTCACTACGGTTACAACACCGCCGGCGACCTCACGTCTTATACGGATGCCGACGGCAACACGACGACATATGGCTACGACGACAAGCACGACCTTGCGAGCGTCACGGCACCGGGTGGCGCGAAGCCTTTCCAACAGCTGATCTACAACTCCGAAGGGCGGCTCTCAGAAGTGATCGGCGCAGACGGCTCGGTGGAGCACGTCTCTACCGACGTCGGCGCGCGCACGGAAACCGTCGCCGATCCGAACGGCAAGCTGACGACGATCAACAGCTATGACGAAGAGGGCAACCTGGTCGAAGAAACGAAGGCATTCGAAGGCCACGAGCTCACCACGACGTACCGCTACGACGCCGAAGGCCACCTGCTCTCCACCACCGATCCGGAACACCACACGACGACCAACACGTGGGAACACGGCAACCTCGCCACGCACACGGACGGCAATGGCCACACGCTTCGCTACGAATACGGTCCAGCCAACGAACTCACGGCGATCGTGGGCCCCAATGGTAAGAAGCAGCTCACGATCACGCGCGGCAGCGACGGCAGGCCGGAAAAGGTCGAACGCGCTGGTGGTGCCACCTATACGTATGCGTACAACGCGGAAGGCAAACCGAGCCAGATCACCAACTCGTCTGGGCAGTTCGAGACGCTCACCTATGACTCGAATGGCAATCTCGCCACGGTCATCGACAACGGAGGACACGTGACGCACGTCCACTACGGTGACTCTGGCGAACTGCTCTCGGAAGAAACGCCGACGGGGGCAAAGACTACCTACACCTATGACGGAGATGGCCACATCAAGAGCATCACCGATGGCCGCGGAAAGACGACGATCTTCGAATACAACGGGCTCGGCGAGCTGCATACCGCCACGGACCCGCTCGGTCAGACGGAAACCCTGACCTACAACGAAGCTGGGCAGCTCGCGAAGCGCACAGATCGCAATGGTGAGCTGACGACGTACAGCTACGACGCTGATGGCAGGCTCGAAGAAGAAGCCTCCGCGGACGGGGAATCCACAACGACGTCGTACGACGGACTCGAGCGACCGACCAAGATCGCGAACCGGACCCAAACGCTTGACTTTGCCTATAACGACGAGGGGCTCGTGAGCGAAGCAACCGCGAGCGCTGTCGGCGCCGCGCCCGAAACCGCGCTCAACTACGCGTACAACGGAGGCGGCGAGCGCACGTCGATGACCGGCCCCGATGGGACGACTGCATATTCGTACAACCCGCTCTCCCAGCTCAAGACGCTCACGCCGTCGGGCGAGCCGGAAGGCAAGAGCTTCGAATTCACCTACGAAGAAGCTGGCGGACTCGCGGGCATAACGCGCCCGGACGGCGTCACCGACAAGCTCGAATACACCGGCGAACAGCTCTCTAAGCGGACCTCGACGCTCGGCTCTGAAACCCTCGCCAGCAGCGCATACACGTACAACGGTGCAGGCTTGCGCAAGTCGCTCACCGACAGCGAAGGCGCGACGATGAGCTACGCGTACAACCCGATCGGCGAGCTAAGCGAAGAAGCCCCGAGCGGCGGCGCGCCCACGACCTACGAATACGACGAAGCCGGCAACCGCAAGCAGGCGACCGGGCCCGGAGGAACGGCGAGCTACGCGTACAACGATGACGAGCAGCTCACAACGAACGGCAAGGAAACCTTCGAATACAACGCCGACGGCGAGCTCGTCAAGCGCACCGTCATCGCGACCGGCGCGGTGACAACCTACGGTTGGAACGCACACGGCGAGCTCACGACTGTGCACCTTCCGAACGGCAACACGGAGAGCTTCGCATATGACCCGCTCGGCCGGCGCGTGTCGGCCACGAGCGCTGGGAAGACTACGTCGTATGTCTACGACGGAGAAAACGTGCACCTCGAATACGAAGGCTCGGGTTCCGCGCCTGCCGCCGTCTACACGTTCGGACTAGCTCCCAATCAGGTGCTCGAGATGGCCCGCGGCGGCAAGCGGTATTCGTATCTCGACGACGGAGAGGGGTCCACGGTGGCGCTCGCGGACGAACACGGCGCCGTCGTGGAGCGCTACTCATACGACGCCTTCGGGAACCCGACGGCGAGTGGCTCGGTGCCAAACCCGTTCCTTTTCACCGGCCAGCAGTGGGACCCCGAAAGCGGTCTCTACTACGACCATGCGCGCTACTACGACCCGGTCGATGGGCGTTTCATCTCCAGGGATCCGGCGCCCGCCGTCAACCCGTACCCGTATGTCGAAAACGATCCGACCAACGCGACGGACCCGCGTGGGACTGAAACGCTCGTCGGCCAAGAGGTCACGATCGCGGATCAGGCCGAGCTCGACAAGGCGGAAGTCAACACCGGGCAAGCGGTTCTGAGGGCTGCGGTCAACCTCGTGAAAGACCAGGTGAAAGACAAAGTCAAGGAGGAAGTCGACCGCGTCAAGTCCGAAATCCAATCCGAAATCGAGGACTTCCTGGTCACGAACAGCGGCATCGGCGAACCTCAGGAATCAGAGATCCTGGAAGCAAAGGAGGACTACGAAGAGGCCAACGAGTACCTCGACAAGGTCGAAGAATTCCTCCAGATCGCTGAAGCGATCGCGGACTTGGAACCGTCACCACACGAGGCAGTGAACGTCGTCAACGGTCTCAACGAGGGCCTCAAGATCTTGTCAACCGCCGAAGCACTGCCCGAGTTCGAGGTGGGACCGAGCATCGGCTCCGGCTAGCGGCGCGGCCGAGATCACCTCGTCAGACCGCCCGAGCACCCGGGTGCCGCATTGCCAGCGAAGCGGGAGCCGGCGAGCGATCCATGCCGACTTTCCGGCGACGGCCGCCCTTGCCCTTGCGAACGAGGACAGCGCCGCGCGTCGGATCGAGGTCAGTCTCGGCGAGGTCGAGCGCCTCACCGATCCGCAGACCAGCTCGCCACTTGATGACGATGAGCGCTCGTAGACGCGCACCGTCGGTGCATAGGCCCGCGGCGCGCATAACCGCGATGATCTCCTCGATCGAGGCGGGTTGGCTGGGTAGCGCAAACCCTTGTTCCTCGGTGACCGCCCTTGGTGGAAGCCAGGCATCGTGGCCGGTGAGCGGCGATGACCAGCTGCGTCGTACTGGGTGGACTCCATCGTCGTGCCTCCTTTGAGGCGTTGACAGGACACGCCGAATCGTGCGCCTAACCGGACCCTCGCCTGGCGATTTGCGGGGCTCGATCGATTCGTGATGACGAGAACCTGGCTCGGTGTTCGCGCACGTCCGCACCCGAGCTCGGGGGACGTTCTCCCGATGCCGACGCCGCCTCGGTGCTGATCGCGTGGCCGCCTTCGGCCATCGGGAGCTCTGTCCGTGACGCTGCCCCGCGTGGTTTCACTGGTTCGAATAGCGGGCGAGCAGCGGAATGAGCGCCTGTGCGTTGGGACTGCCCCAGCCAGTGACGGGGTCCCAGCCGGGCGTTGCCGTGTAACCCTTAATGGTGTGCCCGGGAAATGTCGGTGTGTTGTTACCGGTGGTGATGTCGTGGAACGCCTCGTGGTAGGCGGCGCTGCGGCCGATGCGGTAGATGGCGGGGTTGACGAACCCGAGGTGACGACCGGCGTACTGGTCGGCCAGAACAATCAGGCCGGCCCAGAGCGGAGCGCTGGCGCTGGTACCGCCGCTGTTGCGGATCGTGTACTGGTTGCCGCCGTCGCTGATGACCAGTGCCATACCCGTGTGCGGTGAGGCGTTGGCGGACACGTCCGGAACGCCCCGCGTGGCGACGATGCCCGCCACGCCGTCCTGGTAGCCGGGCCGCATAAGGCGGCGGCTGAACCCGCCACCGGAGGCCTGGAACTGCGTCCCGGGGCTGCCGAACGGGAGGCCCCATGCAGTCTCGCTGATGTAGGCGCCCGTGGCGTGACTGGCGTCGAGGCTGGTGCCGCCGGTCGCGAGGACGAGCGGGTCGGCGGCAGGCAGGTTGACTTCCTTGGCGGGAGGGAAGGCACCACCGGTCAGGCCCTTGATCACCGCGCACGGCTCGCCGCCGGCGCCCACGTCGCCCGAGGCCGCGATCACGGTCACGTGCCTGGCAGCGGCGGCCTCGAGCGCCGCGTTCAGGCGCTCGACCTCAGGCTCGGTGTCGCAGTGTTCGCCGCCCGTCTGGCCAGCGGCGCTGATCGAGATCACACTTCCTCGGGAGACGCCGACGCGCACCGCGGCGACGGCGGCCGCTATCGCGTCAGCGGGGTTGTTCAGCGATGTCGCTTTGACGAGGACCACGGTGATCGCGGCGTCAGGGGCGACAGCGTGAACGTTCTCGGCGTCGAGCACCTCCTCGCCGTTGGCCAGCCATGGGGACGCCGAGGAGGCGATGCTCGTCAGCACCTTGAGACGCGGAGCGGGCAGGCCGAACATGCCGTCGAAGCGCGACACGTCCTGACGGAGGTCGCTGACGATTGGCGGGCGGAGCTGCGTCTGGGCGAGCTCCGGTAGCACCACGGTCTCACCGCGGCCGGCGATCCCGCGAGCCAGCAGCGGCCGGATCCCGTAGGCGACCTGGATTTGCCGGGGCGTGTAGCACGTGGTCACCGAATCGCAGTCGAGCGGCCCGCTGTTGGGTGCGGTGGCCGATCCGTGCGCGGCGGGGGTGACGCCCACCGGCTGCAGATTGGCGCCGACCGTGCCGTCGGCGGTTGGGAGGCATGTCTTGATCGCCGCCTTGACGGCGGGTGACTTCAGGTCGACCTGTACGCTGCCGTTCGCCCCAGGACGTCCGTTCCCGTCCACCGCCGGCATGTGCGCCACTCCGTGTGCGCGCATGCAGGCGGCGAACGCCTGCAGATGCGCGGCCTGCTGGGGATCCAGCTGCGCGCTTTCACCCGCGGTGGTGCCGGGCGCGGCCGATCCCCCGCCGCAGCCGGCGACGACCAGAGTGATCCCGGCAAGTGCGATTCCGGCTTTTATTACCCGCATGGTTGGCTCCTTCTTTGAGGTCTTCGGGTTGTTCTCTCGAAGGTATGGGCGCCGTCCTCGACGCACATCGGGCCCGCGGGTGAAGCCCGGCCGGACTCGAGCGGGGCTCTGCCGCGCGATCTCATCCGCTCGGCGCGGCGGTTCGCGCCGCTCGGATGAGGCAGGCCGGCAGATCGGCGCCTATCGTCGGCTCATGCAGCAGATCGAGCCCGGACGTCTGACGGGGCGCCTTCGACATCAGGGGCCGGTGCAGGTCGATCCGGGTTTCGCGCTCGGCCTGCTCTGGATCGTCGCCGTGCTCGTGGTGGACAACTCCTCGCACGCGCACGTCGCGGTGATCCCGGCGGCGCTCCACAGCACGGCCGCCCGCTGGCTTGTGGTCGCGTGCGCGATCGCGGTCGCCGTGGCGGCGCTGGCGTTGCGCCACAGGCAGCCATTGGTGGCACTGTTCGCGGTCGTTGCCGCGGTCGTTGCGGCGCCTGCGGTTCTGCTTCTGCTCGGCCCGGCGCTGGTGGCGCTGTACACGGTCGCGGTCACGCTCGGGTGGCGCGAGACGGCGATCGCCGCTGTCGGCGTCGTCGTGGCGTTCGTGCTGCAGCGGGTCGCATGGGGTGCGACCGCTGACAACAGTCTGGCGACCGTGCTGATCGGCACGGTCGCCTCGGTCGGGCTGGGCCTCTACGCCGGGGTTCGCCGTGAGAACGCGCGCGAGCGGACCGCCTTCGAGCAGCGGCAGGAGGCGCTCGAGGCCGAGCGAACCGTCGCCGAGGAGCGCGTTCGCATCGCCCGCGAGCTCCACGACGTGGTCGCACACACGCTCAGCCTGATCATCGTCCAGTCCGAGGTCCTGCGGACGGACCTCGCCGACGAGGAGCGCCGCGCGAGCGCCAGGGCGATCGCCGAGCTCGGGCGCGACGCGATGGCCGAGCTGCACCGGACGCTCGAGCTTCTGCGTGGCGGAGATGAGCTTGCCGAGCGAGCCCCGCGGCCGGTGCTCTCCGACCTGCAGCAGCTCGCCGATCAGAGTCGCGGGGGCGGACTCGACGTCGAGCTCAGTATCGATGGAGCGGTCCGTCCGCTCCCGGCGAGCTTCGAGCTCTGCGCCTACCGGATCGTGCAGGAGGGGCTGACGAACGTGCGCAGGCACGCCGGCGCCGCGCACGCGACCGTGCAGCTGCGCTTCGGGGCTGACGCGCTCGAGGTGTCGATCGAGGATGACGGCGCCGGCGCCGGCGCCGCGGCGAACTCCGGCGGTCACGGGCTACGTGGCATGCGCGAGCGCGCGGCGATGCTGGGCGGCGCGGTCAGCGCCGGTCCGCGCGACCACGGCGGATACCGCGTCAGTGCGATCCTGCCCTACACGGAGCCACTATGAGACAGCGCCTGCGGGTGATGATCGCCGACGACCAGCCGATGCTCCGCGCGGGGTTCAGGGCTCTGCTCGAGAGCGCTGGCGATATCGAGATCGTCGCCGAGGCCGCCACCGGCGAGGAGGCGGTCAAGCAGGCCCGCCAGCAGCTGCCCGATGTCGTGTTGATGGACATCCGGATGCCTGGCATGGACGGGATCGAGGCAACCCGGCAGCTGACCCGAACGCGGGTCCTGATCCTGACGACGTTCGGCCTCGACGAGTACATCATCCAGGCGCTCCGGGCCGGCGCGTCCGGATTCATCCTTAAGGACAGCCGCGTCGAGGATCTGCTCCACGCCGTGAGAACCGTGGCCGCCGGCGAGGCGTTCCTCTCGCCCGCGGTCACCAGACAGCTCCTGGACCAGGTCGCGCGGCGGTTGCCCGCCGCCGTGGACCGGCGCCCCGCACAGCTCGGCGAGCTCACCGAGCGCGAGCTCGCGGTTTTGCGGATGCTCGCAGCCGGCCTCAGCAACGCAGAGATCGCCGCCGCCCTCGTGCTCAGCGAGGCGACGGTCAAGACGCACGTCTCCAAGGTGCTTCAGAAGCTTGCACTGCGCGACCGGGTGCAGGCCGTCGTCTTCGCCTACGAGATCGGGCTGATCGAGCCCGGCGTGTCGTCGTCCTAGCAAGCCGCGCGCCCCCTACTCTGCTGGTCTCCGCCGCCTAACGAGGCCGCGCGGCCCGCCGCCGACGCAACTGCTTCCGCCGAGAGCAGCCGCGACCCCGCCAATCCCGATAGTGACGAGATCATTGCTGACGACGCATCAGCTCCCCGCCGTCGAGAGACGCGCTTTCGGCCCGCCGCGCGCTCGCCGTGATCCGGCGGGAAACCTGCTATGCGCGGAAAGCAGGCTCAGGCGTGCGGCCGAGCAACCCCGCGAGGTGGGTTTTACGAGCCGTCGGACTCGCGCAGGACGCCTACCCCGTCGCCGCTATCGCGGCTAGCGACGACCACCGTGTTGTCTGCGCGTGGGACCCGCCTTACCTCGTCTTCGTGACTCACACACGCAGCAAGGTCCATGGCGCCCTGCACCGGCTACCGATGGGCGTCGGGCCAAGCCACTTTGCTGAACAGTTCGACGATGAACTTCCGAAGCCGGAGGGCTGGATGAAGCAGCAGACGACGCCGCCCGCCGCGCCAGCAGCGCTCGAAGATACCGGGGTCGGCGGGGTGACCGCGGATGGCGCGCTCGTACGCTAGTCACGTGGACGCGCGCACTCCAGAAAGGACCACGGGCGCAGAGGGCCTGTGGCGGTCATCAACAAGAAGACGAGCGGAGACCCGGCGAATGACGCGAACTGAGCCGGTCGAGTTTGGTGGAAGCGCAGCAGACACAGACCCACTCGGTCGCGGGTGGCCCGAAAGCGCTTGCCGAGCGCGCCGCCGTCAGGGCTTGCGGTAGGGCAGTGTCCCCGCCAGCCGTAAGTTCTAGAAAAAATTGTTCCCCAATTGTTCCCCAACGGGGTTTCGGCGAGGACCCACGAATCGCCCAAAAGCGCACATTTGCAGCCTATTCCTTTAGTCGGGACGGCCGGATTCGAACCGGCGACCGCCCGGCCCCCAGCCCGAGGGTTGGGATGTGGCTCACCCGACGAGGCCCGGATTCATTGCGTTTCTTGCCGCTGAGTGCTCCTGATTTGCTCTCAATTTGGACCCCAAATTGGACCCCACGGAATCGCTGGCGAAGCCTTCGTTGACCATCGCGACCTCGTGCTCGTCGGGCGCGTAGTGCATGTAGATCTGGGTCGTCTTGATGTCGGCATGGCCGAGCCACTCCTGGAGCTTGCGCAGCGGCACCCCCTGCGCGGCCATGCGCGTGGCGAAGGTGTGGCGCAGCTCGTGGAACGTGATGACGGTGACGTCGGCGTCGGTACACGCCTTCTGGAAGCGCCTCGTAACCTTTGTTCGATCGAGCGGCCTGCCCGACTCCGGATGCGCGAAGACGAGGTCGCGTTGGCCGGTGTAGAGCGAGCGCTTCGACCACCGGTCGAGCTCGGCGACCGCGCGATCGGCTAAAGGCACCGAGCGGCGCGTGGAGAGATCCGACTTCCCCCTGGATGAGTGCTCCCCGCGCGCGAACGTATTGCGGACGCGGATTCGCTGCGCCGACCAGTCGACGTCGCGCCAGCGCAGGCCGAGCAGCTCCGACTGGCGAAGCCCGGTCATCGCCGCCGTGAGGATGAGAACGCGAAGGACCGGACCGAGCACGTCGGGGGAGGGCGGCGGCGCGGGACCCGGGCGACCACGGCGCGTGGGGGCGGGCTTACGGATGACTGTTTCGTCCGGGACCGCTCGGATCACTGCCTCGAGCTCGGTGATCGTCAGGAACTGCAGGTCGGGCTCGGCGTCGCCCGCACGCTGCCGGCGCGGCCGGCTGGCCCTGCGGACCGGATTCTCGGAGCACCAGCCGTTGTCGATCGCATGCTCGAAGACGCTGTGCAGGAACGTGAGAACGTTGCGAACCGTCTTCGGAGCGCTGCCGGCCTTGAGCATCCCCTCGGCGAGCGCTTCGACGTCGTGGCGGTCGATGTTGCCCAGGACCGCATTGTCCAGGCGCTGAACAAGGTGCACACGCTGCATCGACTCGCAGCCCTCCAGGTAGGACTTGCGCGCTCCCTGCATGGCGAGCTTGCGGCGCAGGGAATCAGCGGCGTCCGCCACCGTGACGCGGCTGGCGACCGGCGGCCGGGGATTGACCTCCTCGGCCTCGCGGACCTTGCGAAAGGCACGCTCGGCCTCGGGGCGGGTGAGGCCGGTTGCGCTGCCGGGCTCGCGCACGGGCCCGAGGCGGCGATTCAGCCGGCGCCCGTCAGAGGTGCGCCAGCGTCCGTACCAGGCGCCCTGCTTGACGTGGAGCTGGCCCGTTCCGTAGCTGCGCTTCGCCATGTCCGGCGATTTATATGTGCTGCGCCGGTACCGCGAGCACCGGCAGCGAGCCCGCGGTGGCCTGCCTGACGCGTCACCGCGCGCCCGAGGGTCTCTCCCTGGGGTCGCACTCAATTTCCTCCATCCATCCCTCGAGCGCGTCTCGCCTGAAACGCACGTAGCGCCCCAGACGCAGGTGTGGAATCCGCTGCTCTCTGGTTTGGGCGTACACCCACCCGGGCGTCATCCGTAACAACGATGCGACTTCCTCCGCCGTCAACAGGTCCGCCTCTCTCGCCGCGGCTGCAGCGCCCACCTCAGGCAGACGACCGAAATGAGGCTCCTCCCCGTGCCCGGCCGCAACGTGGGGACGACCCGGCAGCTGCCCCGCTGAGAGTCGTGGCTCCATGCCGCCAAAGCAGACCTGGGCCACCGTTTCGGTAGGCCCGCGGTCGTGTAGCTGGTCACCAACCATAGGAGGGACCGCCCGCGCGAGGGTCAGGCCACACCATCTACGTGAGGCGGGGCGTGCTCGAGCGCACTTGCCGTCCTGAGGGGCCCTGGCGTTGGCCCGGTTTCCCCTCTGACCAGATCGCTACGACGGCTCGTGGGTCCTCAGCTCGCCGGGCGACCGGCGCCGCCTGATCCGGTAGACGATTACGCCGGAAGCCGCGGCGCACAGAACCGCGAGCACGACACCCCCCGCGCCTGCGCCCGACCTTAGCGTCGCGAGAATCAGGATCGGTGCCGCAACGAGCAGCGCGATCGCGATGAACCACAGCGCGCCCGATCCGAGGGCGGGTTCTCGCCGGGAGGCCGCGGGCGGCCCGCGAGCTGTGTTCGACCTGAGCCCACAGGATGACGCGGCCAACCAATGCGGATATGGCGGCGGCGGCGGCGGCCAGGCCGGCGCGGGAGGACTGTGGCACGCCCGCCGCCGCAAGCAGGCAAATGACAGCCATTGCATCGAGGCATACCGCGAGACTGATCTTGCGCTCATGCGTCAGCAGGCGCAGTAGGTACCTGCGCAGGTCCGCATTGAGGCGACCGACGAACCGCCAGGCATATCCGGCCGGCAGCGCGAGCAGCGCCACGGGGAGAAGTCGGGTCGTCATGCGAGTTGCGTCTGAGCCAATCCGACCCACCAGGTAGGCGTCAAGGAAGAGGAAGTAGGCGGCTCTCGCGAGGAACACGCGGAGCACGAGCTCGAGGTTGCGCCGAGCTTGAGCTGCTCGGGGGTCGACGCCGACCGAGGTCGCGAAGCCCGTTGCCGCGTCCGCCAGGCGGGCGGGATCGCTCAGCGTTCGGCCTCGCATTCGCATACGCGCGAGTTCGTTATGCGCCGCGCTGTTCTGTGGGTCGAGCGCGAGCGCCTGGCGGAAGGCGGCTTCGGCCTCCGGCCGGTTCTTTGAGGCTGTGGCGACCACGCCCGCCGTCAGGTGCGTCTCGGCGCTGTTCGGGGCGAGGGCGACGGCCTGAGCGGCCAGCTCGTGTGCCTCCGGCAGATCCGAGCTCTTGTACGTCAACGAGCGGGCCAGTCTCGTCAGTGCCCGCCAGCTGCTTGGATCGATGCGGACCGCCTCACGGGCGTGACCGACGCTCTCCTCTCTCCTGCCCGAGCGGCCGAGCGCGGCGCTCGCCACGCGGTGGGGCCACTCCGATTCGGGGGCCATCGAGATCGCTTTCTCAGCCGCCTCGAGGGCATCGTCCGCGTTCCCCGCGCCCAGCTCCGCGGCCGCCAAGAGGCTCCAGGCATCCGGATTCTGCGACCCGCTCGCGATCGTCTGGCGCAGCAATCCGGCAGCCTCCGTGAAGCGGCCGAGTTCGCACAGGGCGCCAGCACGCTGGAGGGCGACGGTCATTTCATCAGCGGGAGTGCTCATGCGCCGCGGCGCCTTCTCAGATAGGAGAGCAGCTCATCGTATGCGCCGCCTTCGTTGGCAAATTCGGCGACGTTGCGAGCCGTTTCAAGCCAGGGGCCGATCGAGGGCTTGACGTCTTTGACGGCCGCCACGAGGTCCTCCATCTCGATCATGCGCGCCGTGCCGCTGCGCGCGGAGTCCATGAGAGCTCGTTCGGCGGCGCCTTCGCAGACGTACGCGAGGTCCGCGCCGGAGTAGCCTTCGGTCAGCTTCGCCAGCTTGCCGAGATCGACGTTGGCGATCGGGCGCCCACGCAGGTGGTGGCGAAGCACCGCTGCGCGCGCGGCGGCGTCGGGTGGCAGGACGAGCAGCATGCGGTCAAAGCGGCCCGGCCGTCGCAGCGCGACGTCGACATCCCAGGGATGGTTGGTCGCCCCGATCACAAACACGCCCTCGTTGCTGGTGAGGCCATCCATCTCCGAGAGCAGCTGGTTGACGGTCCCACGAGCGGCGCTGTTGCGCAGATGACTGCGCTTCTGGCCGAGGGCATCGACCTCGTCGAGAAAGATCACGCAGGGAGTGCGACCGCGTGCGGCATCGAAGATCCCGCGAATGTTGCGCTCGCTCTGGCCTACATACATGTCAAGCACGTCCGCGAGCGAGACGGCCAGAAAGTGGGCGTCCATCTCGCCGGCGAGCGCACGCGAGATGAAGGTCTTGCCGCACCCTGGTGGCCCGTAGAGCAGGAGACCGCCACGCAGCGATTTCCCGTAGAGACGCGTCAGCTCGGGGTTGCGCATCGGGGCGAGGACCGCGGCCTCGAGCCGAGCCTTGACCTCAGCCATCCCGGCGACATCGGCCAGACGGAGGCCCACGGCCTCGATGTCGTATTCCGACGCGCCGGCCTGCTCGGAATCCACGTACATCGGCGGCGCGATGTCCGCCAGTTCGGAGTCCAGGCTTCGCAACGTCTCGGCGGGCTCGTCTGCCCCGGGAGGAGACACCGCGGCTGGCGCGCCTGCGATATGAGCGCTCGCACTCCCAGTGATCAGCGCCGTGGCCGACGCGTTCTCGGGATCTCGCTGCAAGACGTAGGCGGCGTGCCGAACCGCGTCACCGCGGTCACCGTCGGCTGCCAGCAGCTGAGCGAGGTGCATCCTCAGCGCAAGGTCCTCCGGAGCGGCCTCCACAGCCGCCCGCAGGCTAGCCAGAAGCGGGTCCGAACTCACGCCGCTCCTATCATCGTGGGCCAACGCAAGCATTAGCTATGCGCGCGCCCGACCGACGTCTGAACGCCACGACACCTAAGGGACGAAGACTTCTCCGCAGCAGGTCTGTCGGTCGCACATTCCCGTCGGCTAATCCCGACCTGCTTCTCGTCCGATACGAGGCCCGTGAGACGCGTCGCGAGGGACGTCGAACCGGCTGAGCTCGTTGAACGCCTGGCCGAGCTATTCGAAGCGGCGAGGCCGACCCGGATCAGGAGAGGCTACGTTCGCGTAGACCACCGGAAGGTCGATCACCTCGTGAAGCAGATCAACAGGGCAACCGGAAGCCGGATCCGTCGTGATTGGCGCGGGCGCGTCATGATCAGCGCCACATCACCACTCGCCGCCGCTGCTAACGACGCTCGGACGGCTATCGCACAAGCCCGTCGGGTCCCGCTAACTGACGACCTACTGCTGCGCTACGAACGGGCCGGACAGATTGCAACAGCGCTTCGCCAGGCTGCCGCTTAGCCGCACTCGGCCCGTGATCGGCTCACCTGCTCCTCAGCTCAACACAGGCCCCGCTTCTTTCGGGCTCATGCCCGGCCCCTGGGCGATACGGCCCCGCTCTTGCCGCCCGGCGACTACTCACTCAACCTCCGCTCCCGCTACGGAGAACGGTGGAGCACATCCCGTCAGCCGATCCCAATCGGCTAGCTCTGAACAGGGGCGACCGGGACCACGATCCGACTGCACCCGCACGCTGCTGCATCCACCACAATGCGTGAGTCACGCGCAGACTCCCGAGCTCGAGCATCTTCAGCAGTTTGGCACCACGCTGGCCCATGCTCATGGCGTGGTCGCCGGCATGACACACGCGACGATCGACACCTGCGCCGGCCCTTGAGCTAGGCCCGCCCCCGTTTGCGGTCCGCCGCTATTGGCGCGGTCGCTCTTCGGCCCAGACCGCTGCCCGCGCCCTCGTGGTAACTCCTACCGCAAACGGCGCTCTGCCTTGCTTGCCGGGATGTGCTGCGTCTCGCCCTGCGCCGCCGCACGACTCACCACTCCGACAGACAACGCATCCTCGGACACCAGTGAAGCCCGGAGGTCTCGGTCGCCCATCGCCCCTCCTTTGGGTTGGTGATCGGCACCGCGCCGATTGTCGCCGGCTTCGCCGGCGTGTGGGGCGCGTAATCACCAACCCTCACCAAGGAGGAACAGATGTACAACCTGAGAACCGCGAACCACGTTCATCGGCCGCCTCACGCAGGACGCCGAGCTTCGCGAGCTCCCTTCCGGCATTGGCGTCTGCGAGCTGCGAGTCGCTTACGACCAGCGCGCGGAGAAGCAGCCGACGGGCTACTTCAACGTGTCCGTCTTCGGCGCCTACGGCGAGACCTGCGCCAACCTCAAAAAGGGCCAGCTCGTCGGCGTGCAGGGCCGGATCGAATACCGCGAATGGGAGTCGAGCGAGGGCGCGCGCCGCTCCGCGCACCACGTCGTCGCCGAAGAAGTGGGCTTCCTCTCGCCGAAGGCGAGCGACCAAGAGGAGACGCAGGAGGCAGAGGCGGTCGCCGCGTAGCGACGCGGGGGCGCCGGCGCGAGCTGGCGCCTCCCTTTTGCGTCCGCCGCCTTCGCCATGAGCGACTCCTCACGCCGCGAGGAGCTCTCGCGCTACCTGGAGCTCTTGGGCGCAGAAGCGCCCGAGCACTGCCTGGTTGACCTCCGCTGCAAGCCGGCCGGCCGCGAAACCGTGCGCCAGAGCTTCTGGCCGCTCGGCTCCGCCGGCTTGCCCACGACGATCCTGCGGCGCGCGCCCTCCCACGACGTCTACATCGGCGTCGCGCCGCGGCTTTACCGCTACGGCGGACGCGAAGCACTCGGGCCCGGCGCGCTCGTTTGGGCTGACTGCGACAGCGACAAGGCCGTCTCGGCACTGCAGAGGCTGCCCGAGCCAACGATGCTCGTCGCCTCCGGTTCCGGTTCGCACCGCCACGCGTACTGGCTGCTCGAGCGCCGTCTGGCACCGGGCGAGCTCGCGGCGGCCAACCGCCGCATCGCACGCGCGCTCGGGGCGGATCGGGGCGCCGTCACGAGCGCTGCCGCACTACTGAGGCCACCGGGCACCGTCAACCACAAGCGTCAGCCGCCCGCTGCAGTGCGCCTGCTCGCCTGCGAGCCATCGCGCCGGTACGCGATCGGAGAGCTGCTCGCGGGCGCTCCCGAGCGGCGCTCGTTCGCGCCACGCCACTTACCCACGGCGCGGCTCGCCGGGGAGACCCGCTGCTCGCGCTCAGCGCCCGCGAGTACGTTCCCCTGCTCACCGGAAAGGCCGTCCCCCGCCACGGCAAGGTTCGCTGCCCGCTGCACGAGGACGCGACGCCTTCGCTTCACGCCTGGAAGAACCCCGCTCGCGGGTGGTACTGCTTCGGCTGCGCCCGCGGCGGTTCGATCTACGACCTCGCGAGCGCGCTGTGGGGAATCGAGCCTCGGGGAGAAGGCTTTCGCGAGCTCCGCCGGCGGCTGCGGAGGCTCGTGGCTGACCGCGAATGCGCGGCCTGATGTTGCGTCGGGACCCCCAACGGTGACTGTGGAAAGCCCACCACCCTCGCGCGGCTGGCGCATCCTGCTGCGCTACCGCGACGGCAGCGACCTGCGCCTGGTCCTCTCGCGCCGCAGCGGGCCCTACCTCGAGGTGGTCGATCGCGGTGAGCGGGAGCTGGACCTTGTGGAGTGCATCCGGGTGAGCGATCTTCACCTCTCGCAGATCGCCTGCTCCGCGGGGCACCGGCGGGCCTCAGCCGCTCGACGATCGCACGCAGGGCGTGCGCAGAGCGCGGCATCACGGCCCGCCTTAGGGCCCCGAGCAAAGGAGCAGACGATGCCGACTCTCACAGCAACCGCCCCTCGCGAGGCGACATCCACAAAGGCGCACGAGCGCCTCCTCGGCCGCTATCGCGACCCCGACGGCGCATTGCGGACGATCGTCGCGATCCCCGGCGCGCAGGAGAGCACGCTCATCGTCGACCGCGTCGGCGGCGCCGACACGGACACGCGCCTGGTTGCCCACCTGGATGCAGAAGACGAGGCGCACACGCTCGATCGCTCGCGCGACACTGCATACCTGATCGCCGAGCTCTACCTGCGAGATCCCTCGCGCGGGTGGTGCAGGCCGCTTCACGGCGCCGACCTTGATGCTGTACCCGAGGATGCGCCAGCAGCACAGATCCGACGGACCTTGACCGGGAGCGATGGCGTGACCTACGGGCTCCGCATAGTGACCGCCGGCGCGCAGCGCGAGCTTCGCTGGGTCGCCGCAGCGCCGACGGCCCAACCTCGCGCGGTCTCGGTGCGCGCGGTGATCGCCGCGCTCGAGTGCTACGAGCCGGTGCGCGCGATCACAATCGCGGCGCTCGCCCGCTACGCCGACTGCGACGTTCAGTGCCGCCGGCTGCACGACGAGCTGCGCCGCGTCGATCGCGGCCGCTGCGTCCTCAACCGTCGGCTGCGTGAAGCCGTGGTGCGCACAGTCGAGCGCGGCGAGCTCACCTACAGCGAGATCGCGCGACGCTGCGAGCGAAACCACGGGGGCGCAGACAACTGCGGCGACACGTCGTGGCTGAAGCGGCGCATCGGCCTCCTTCCCGACTTGGACGCGGAGCGCCCGACGCCGTGGCTTCGCGCCGAGACGCTCGCGCTGATCGCCCGCGAGGGGCTGGGAGTCGATCCTGTGAGCGTGGAGGTGTAAGCCGAAACTGAAGTCGCCTCGCTTAGAGTGACCTCGTCGGCCGGGCGCTTTTCGGCTCCGCGATGCGCTCGATGTTGTCGAAGAAGTCCTCACGACGCGGCACCGGGACGGCTAGACCCGCGGACAGTACGGTGGGGGTATGAGCAAGCTGCTGCTGCTGTTCTATGACCGCATGCGCGACCCCGCCAGTCAAGCCGCAGCGCAGGGAGAGGCGACCGTGCACGGTTTTGACGCGCTGCGGGGTCACAAGTACTGCCTCCTGGTGACCTATCGGCGCTCGGGCGAGCCGGTGCCGACTCCCGTGTGGTTCAGTCTCGATGAGGCCGGGCGACTGTATCTGCGCACTCCGATTTCTGCCTGGAAGGTCAAGCGGGTGCGCGCCAACCCTCGTGTGACAGTCGCCCCGGCGACCGCACGTGGCAAGCCGCTCGGGCCGCTCGCGCAAGGCAGTGCGCGGGTGCTGGAGCAGGCGTCCGAGCGCGATAGGGCTGAGCGCACGGTACAGGCCAACTACGGGCTGGGCCGTCGCGTGTTCGAGGCCCTGTTCGCCTCGCGCGGCGAGGCGACCGCATACCTTGAGATCACACCGACCTAGTAGGCCGGTGTTAGAAGCGCTTGTTCGGCCACTCACGGTCGGGATCGCGAAGACCGGCAACCAGCTCGTAGAGCTTGAATAAGTCGCAAGCGATCTCCGCAGCCTGCGCGTCACTCAGCGCCGCAGTCCACCGTGCCCTTGTGGCCGGATCGGCTTCCGCTTCCTCGTCGGGGTTCTCATCGCTATCGGGCGCAGCGCCGACCAGATGCGCACCAATCCGCAGATTCAGGTGGCGCTCAGGATCGGTCCTGAGTTCGCGATCGTCTACCTCGTGGAAGAACGACTCTGCGGCTTGTAGCCGCGGTTGGATCGGCCCAGGGCCGGTTGCCAACGCCTCGACCGCTTGCCGAAGCTTCTCATGTCGGATGACGCTTGTTCTGCGCGAGCACACCATCTAGCCCCTTGTCCGGCTCGCCCTCGTCGCCCCCTCTAGCCCGCTGAATTTGGTCCGCCGCGGCTTGAAGCTCCGCCTGCCAGTGCAGCAGCACGCGGCGAGCGTCGGGACCTGCGTAGTCCTCGATCTCGTGCGCGAGACGCCCGAGGTCGCGTGCTACCAGCTCGATCCGTGCGATGGGATTCTGCTCAGGCATTGCCCAAGGCTAATCGTCAAGACCTATGAGCACTACCGCCCGTGCCAACCATCGATCAGCGGAGAGCTCAGACCAGCCCGACACTGATCGCTGGCGCTAGCCGAGCACGGGGATCCGAGAGAACCGTATGAGGCCACCTACATGCGAGCCGGTCATGCCAGCCAAGGATGCGAGCCCAGCCAAGGATGCGAGCCCAGCCAAGGATGCGAGCCCAGCCAAGGATGCGAGCACACCTATGCACCTTGCGGTGCTCTCCCGTCCCAGGGCCCTCCTATCGTCGCCGCGACTCGCTTCTTTTCGCAGCGGCAGGGATGCTCAAAGTTACCCCGATCAAGGGCGGCAGGGATGCCATCAACTACTACGCGGGTCTCGTGCGCCGCGAGCAGGACGAGGGCTCGTGGGAGGCCCAGAAGGAAGAGGGCCAAGGGCACGTCGAGGACTACTACCTCGCCTCCTCTGAGGAAGGCGGCCGCTGGTGGGGCGAGGGCGCTCAGGCTTTCGGCCTGCAGGGCCTCGGCTGCCGCGAGCAGCTCGAGGCGCTCTTCGCTGGGAAGCACCCAGACACGGGCGAGCAGCTCGGCCAGCCCCCGCGCGATAACACGATCCGCGCCTACGACCTCACCTTCTCCGCGCCGAAGACGGTCTCGCTGCTGGCCTCGCTCTGCGGCGGCGAGATAGAAGGCGCTGTGATCGACGCCCACGAACGCGCCGTCGCGGGTGCGCTCTCGCTGATCGAGGAGCGCACGACCACGCGCGGCGGACGGGGCGGCCACATCCGCCTCGACATCGGCGGCCTCGCCGTCCTGCGCGTGCGCCACCGCACCTCCCGCGCGCTCGACCCGCAGCTGCACACGCACGCGCTCGTGATCGCGCGCGTGCAGGGAACCGACGGTCGCTGGCGCTCGCTCGATGCGACCACGATGATGCGCGGGGTGCTCGCCTTCGGCGCGATCTATCAGTCGGTGCTGCGCGCGGAGCTCGAGCTGCGCTTCCCCTCGATCGCCTTCGGTGAGGTCGTGAAGGGCCAGGCCGATATCGCGGGTCTCGACGAGCTCAAGGACGCGTTCTCCAAGCGCTCGCGGCAGATCGAGAAGCGCTTCGCCCAGCTCATCGCCGAGTGGCGCGAGCGCCACCCTCACCGAAACCCCACGATCAAGGAGGAGTGTTTGCTGCGCGACCAGGCGGCCGTGCAGTCGCGCGCGAAGAAGCAGCACGCACGGGCGCTCGAGGAGCTCCGCACCGGGTGGCTGGGCGCCGCGCGCGAGCTCGGCTACGACCCCATGCGGATCAAACGCGAGGTGCTCTTCAGCCAGCGTGAGCAGACGCCGCGCGCGATTAACGCCGACGACGTCGCGTGCGAGGCGATCGCGGCGCTCTCACAGGAGCGTTCGGTGTTCGCGCGCGAGCACGTCGAGCGCGAGGTCGCGATGCGAGTCGACGGGCTCGCCGACATGTCGGGGGCTGCGCTTGAAGGGCGCGAGCGCGTGATCGAGGCGCTCGCCCAAGACGCGATCGAGTCGCTGTGCATCGATCTCGCTGCGAGTGGCGCGGACGGAGCCATGCGGGCGGCGGCGCTCGCGCGCGAGCCGGCGCTCGAGCGCTATACGACGCCGGCGTTGCTCGAGGAAGAGCAGGGCCTTGTGCGCTGGATGACGGAGGCTGCCGCGGAGGGCGGCGGGCGGGCGGGCGAGGCGCGGATGGCGCGGGCGCTCGCGACGCTAATGCGAGACGACCCGAACGCGCTGGCGCCGGAGCCTGAGCAGATCGAGGCGGCGGCGCTGATCGCTGGCACTCATCGCGCGTGCACAGTCGTGGGTCCCGCGGGTGCCGGCAAGACGACGGCGCTCAAGCTCGCCGCACGGGCGCTTCGCGAAGAGCGGCGCCAGGTCGTGGTGCTGGCGCCGTGGGCGAAGGCCGCCGAGGCGGCCAGGCGGAGCAGCGGGCTGCCGGCCGAGAACGTCAGGCGATTCCTGATCGAACAGGGGCGCGCGGGCGCGCCTACGGAGCATCACGTCAGCGCGGGGACGACGCTGATCGTCGACGAGGCCGGCACGCTGCCGACACCCGACTGGCGGGCGCTCGTGACGCTCGCCGAGCGCGAGCGCCTGCGCCTCGTGTTCGTCGGCGATCACCGCCAGCTTGCCCCCGTCGGTCGCGGCGGCATGTTCGAGGCGGCGCGCTCGGAGCTGGCGAACGCCGAGCTCGCGAGGGTCTACCGCTTCAACGCCCGCTGGGAGCGACGGGCTTCGCTCGTGCTCCGCAGCGGTAGCGGCGAGGCGCTGCGCGAGTACGAGCGCCACGGGCGGATCTTCGCCGGCGCGGTCGACGAAGTGCAGGAGCGAATCCTCTCCGACTGGCAAGTCGCGCACCGCTCAGGGCGCTCGTACGCATTCTCTGTGCCGACGCGCGAGCAGGAAGACAACCTCTCGCGCCTCGCACAGGAGCGCCTGATCGAGGCCGGGGAGCTCGATGTCGCGGACAGGATCGAGAATGCACGCGAGCAGTCGATCCACGTCGGCGACCGCGTGCAGACGCGCCGCAACGAGCGCAGGCCGGAAATCATCGGTGGCGGGCATGTCCGAAACCGCGAGGTCTGGACGGTGCGCGCGATCGCAGAGGACGGGTCGCTCACGCTGCAGCGAGGACGAGCCGGACGCACGGTCACAGCAAGCGCCTCCTACGCGCGCGAGCACGTCGAGCTCGCCTACTTCTCGACGGTGCACGCGGTCCAGGGCGAGACCGTGATCCGCGGTGGCACGCTCGTCGACGAGCTCGCCGGCTTTCGCTCGGTGTACGTGGGGCTCACGCGCGGGCGGGCGCACAATGTGGCGTACGTGGTTAGCGACGACGAGCGCTCGGGGCGCGACGTCCTGGAGCGCGCGCTATTGCGCGACCGCGCCGATCTCGGCGTCTTGGCGCAGGCGCGCTCGCTGTCCGAACTTGCCACGCGGCAGCCAGCGACGAGGCGTTACGAGCGAAACGATCGAACACTCGAGAATGCCGAGCCGCATCCGGAACCGGCGGTTGTGCCATTCGGCGGACCGCAAGTCCATGACGGAAGGATTGCGTTCGGAGCGGAGGCTCATCGTAGCGCCCGCCTGAAGCCCGGACCGGACCGACCGCTGCCAGGGGAATAGCGCGGTGATTCGGCCAGAACAACGAAGCCCGACGTGCCCCAGGGACAGACCATGATCAGCTCTCCGCGAAGTGCACATGGTCGCACCAAGCAGCTAAAGCCGTTGTCCGCTGGGCAACGGTCGGCGGGCCCGCGGTGCTAACGGAGCTCATACCGTGAGAACCGCTTACAGTTATCCCTGACAGGGGTAGCTCAGGTACTGCTCCGCGAGCGGCGCCCGCGGCCGACAAAAGGCCGCTATTGGCTAGCCCCTGACTACGACGATATGGCCGTGGTGTCCTGCCGGGCCGCTGACGGTGACTTCACTCGTCGCGCCATTGGGCCAGGTAAGGACACACGATTCGCCAGCGCCTTCCGCCTTGCACCGCTTGCTGCTGAACTTGCCGTGGTGTACACGTTCCAACGCCCGGACGGTACCGCTCACCTGCTGGCCGTCGCGAGTGCTGCCGCCGCACCCGCTAATGGCGACTGCGATCAGCACGGTAAGCGTTACGACGCGCGCACGGGATAAGCCCCCGGGCGAGCAAGGGACCGTGATCGGGGTGATCACGAGATCCGTCTTGTGCGTCGCGGCGACCATCGAGCTAGTGGCCTGAGGCTCTGTGAGAGCGAGGGCCAAGCTTGACCGCCACCTCGCTCCCCTTTCCAAGCTTGTGCCCCGCGGGTACCCCCTGCCCGATCACGACTAGACGTCCCCTGTATCTCGACGACTTGCTGACCTTGCCTAGCTTGCAGTGCGCCTTTTGGAGTGCCTTTCGTGCGGCCGCGAGCGAGTCTCCCTGGAGCTTCGGAACGATGCAGCGCCCTCCTTGCGACTGCGCGGTTTCACCTTCTTCTTCCGCGCGTTCCTTGGCTTCGCGGGCTTCTCGTTCCTTGGCTTGGTGTTCACTGGCTTCTCGTTCCTTGCCTTCGCGTTCCGCGGCTTCCTTCTCGGCGCGCTCCTGTCGTTCTTCGGCTTCTTTCGCTTCCGCGCGTTCATTCGCGTGCTGGTCTATCCCGCCCGCGCCCGATCGCTCGTTTTCGGTACCACCTTCTGTGAGCGCTCGCGCCGGGACAACAGACCAGACGGCGCCGCCGCCTAGCCCGGCGAGGACCACAAACGCACATGCCATCACTCGTCTTACTCTCACGGCGGCACCGTATCAGCAACGCGGCATGCGCTTATCAATGGGACGCTCACTGCGGTGTCGCGCATCACGGTTACTCGCTACCAAGTCTGCCCAACTCCTTCTCGGCCACATCAATCGGGATCGCAAACGCGATGCCGACATTACCCCCGGTGCTGCCGGACGTCACGATTTGTGAGTTGATACCTATCACTTCCCCGCGGTCGTTCAGCAGCGGCCCGCCAGAGCTGCCGGGGTTGATCGGAACGTCAGTCTGTATCGCAGCTTCGATCGTCGCGCCGTTCGGAGCCTGGATATCTCGCCCCAGCGCAGAAATGATCCCATTTGTGAGCGTGCGACCGTAGCCGAACGGGTTACCGATTGCGAGGACTGGTTCGCCCACTCGGACTGCGCTCGAGTCGCCGAGGGGAAGTGGGTTCAACACCGCGCGGCCCGCCGAGACTCGCAGAAGGGAAAGGTCGGAGGACGGATCTTTCCCGACAACCGCCGCTTGGAGGGCTTTGCCATGTTCCCCGAGGGTGGCTCGGATCTCGCTCGCGCCACGGACCACATGCCAGTTAGTCAGGATGTCGCCGCGCCGATCAACCTCGAAGCCGGTGCCCGTGGCGGCCTGAGGCGCGGCGCCTTCCCCCCGCGAGTATTCCGACGCCGACTCCGGCGTTTCGCCGCCCCTGGAGCTGATGAGCACGACGCCGGGCGCCGCGCGTTCGTATATGCGCAGCGCCGCCACGCCCGACCCTTCGCGATACCCACCCGTCCTGGAGGGCGCCGATTCGCGAACCACAGTTACGGATTGCGTCCTTGAGGTGAACGCGCCCGTCCCGGCGGCAAGGCACGCCGCGGCCGCCACGGCAACTCCCCCGCCGATCAGACCGGAGACGAATCCGGTCCGGGCAGTCCGATTACCCGGCGAGCTGGGAGGCTGCCCGTCGTGTTCAAAGCGCAGTGGCCGCGAACGGACGCGTGCCCTGGCTCCAGTCACCCTCCGAGCGCCTTGCTGATTTCGGCTGCGGCGCTCAGGCTAGCGACGCCGAGACGTTCGCCAATCTGCCTTTCGAGACGCGCTGTGCGCTTGACGGTCGTCCTGTCCGCGGGACCCTCGTAGGGTGCAAGCAGCTTCGGCGGCACTTCCTGAGGCCCGGACACGGCGGCACGAAAGCGCCGCACGAATCTCTGGGTGGCGGCGGTCACGGTGCTAAAGCCGCTCGCCCTCCAAGCCGCGACATCCTGACAGATATTCGGCTCAGTGAGCGATGTTTCCTCGGTGATCGTGCGTAGGTAGCCGCGCGCCGCGCGCCCCACATTCGCGTTGGGCCAGTCCAGCTTCTTCACGGTATTCACAAATCTCGCGTCGGCGAGGTGATCAGGCGCGCTTGCCGCAACCAGAACAGCGCCGAGCTCCTCAGCTCCTATATCGATGCTCTGACGCGAGGCCCCAGCGGGCTCGCCACCTGCGGACCCAGCGCATTCGGCGCTAATCCGCTGCGCCAGCGCCGTCATTCCGCGCAAGCTGGCGGACAGATTGCTGTGCTCCGCATGGACGAGACGGTAGTTAGCTGCAACGTAAGCGCTCGCAGCGACTGAGTCGGTCCCAGCCGAGGAGCCGCTAGCCGGGGCAGCCAATGCGGCCACGGCCAGGGCACAACCTCCCAGTCGTTCGAGGCGCCACCAGCGAGTCGGATCATGTTGCGACACCACTCACAATGATCCGCTCCGGGGCGTTCGGTGCTGCCGTCTCCGCTGGGAGGCTCTCCTGTGGCGTATCAACTCATGCGACCACACATGTCGTGTCGTGTCGCGCACAACTGCGATTCGCGCGCGCGATCCCGACCGTATCGAACCGCGCGGCCTCATCGTCGCCAACTGAACCGACGACACGCCCCGATCAAGTCGGCGACCCAATGCACTCGGCATGACCGGCTTGGGAAGCACACCCGTCCCTCGGCGCGCCGACTCACCACCGTAACCCGCTATTCCCCCGCTCGTCGCTCACGCGCCCGCGGGGATCCCGAGGCGAGACCCCTTAGCCTGCGGATGCCCGCCGAGCGCGCCAGTACTCCAACAAACCGCGCGCGCCTTCTACGGCACCTACGAAACACAGTAACGCCCCTCCCGAGCCCCACGCACCTGGAGCCAGAATCAAAAGAGGAACCCCTATCGAGACAACGGCCAGCGCATACCACAGCCGCCTCAAACCGTACGACCTCCAGGTGAGCAGCATTCCCAGATGGCGCCTCACGGCCGTCAGTATAGCGGTCCCTATCTCGAGCGCAAACGAACAACTCACACGGCGCCTCCGCGAAAGGTGACCGGCCTGAGACGCCCGAGGAAGAGAGAGCATCCACGCGACCACGTACGGCTCCCCGGTAGCAACACACCTTCAGCGTGCTCTCGTCCACCACGTTCAGCGTGCTCTCGTCCATCTCTACCATAACTAGCACCTGGCTAGGTTGATGGTGCCAGCGCCAACCAGCAGCCCTTTCAGCGCGTCGGTCTCCCGGAATAAACGACGACGCGTATAAAGTAAAGGTTTCGAGTTCGCAACTGCTAGCTGTGTTGCCGATATTACATTTGATGTGGGCATAATATTCACAACCCTTCTCTCGAGGCCAGTTGACGACGCGAACGGCCTTGTGGTACAGAGCCGATCCCCAATGCCCCGCGGTGCTTATACCATGATGAATGCCGCTGATAATTTCATCAAAGATACTCTTGACAAAACGGACGCACGGATGTCCCGCGGCGTTAGAGTGTTCGACGCAGGTCCTCGTAGCGCCGCTGTCGGATCCGGTGGTTTCAGCTTCCGAAGCGGTAAATAGCCCTTCTTCCACCAGCGGAGTGCTCTGACGACCTTCCCCGCGGTGGAACGCCACTTCTTCTTCGCCCCCTTCTCCCCATTCTTCTTCTCCCCATTCTTCGCCACCTTCGACTTCGAGCGCGGCAAGTTCGGCGGCTTCCCGGGCCCGTTCTTCGGCTTCAATGCGCGCGGTATTTTCAGCAAAGGTCTGTTCGGATCGCCTCTGGTCAACCCCGAACTCCGCTTCCGACAAGCCCCCCGTGAGCGGCCGCTGGGGTCGAATTCATTAACCGGGTCTCCGAAGGTGTACGCGTAGGCGTTCGCCGAGCCGCCTTCGACCGGGTCGGGCTGCAGAAAGCGGCCGATCTGCGACACGTAGGAGCGAGCACCCATATTCATTATCCCCGTCGGTCCGCCTGCCCTCGGAAGCGGCGCCCCCGTGCTCGCGAGCGACGCGTCAGCGCTTAACGAGGCGGGATACGCGAGCGTCGCCGCCTACTCGCGCGGCGCCACGGTGACGGCCACTTACGTCGGCGCGAGTCCCGATGGCGGTCCGGCGGCGCCGGGTGCCGGCTGCAGCGCCGAAGGCGCCAGCGGGCCCGCCGCCGTGCAGCGAATCGAAGCGGCGGCCAACGAGCTCGCCGCGATGCGCGTGCCGTACAACTACGGCGGCGGACATGTCACGCCCGCGCAGCCGACGGCCGGGCAGGAAGGGGCGTACCCGGGGCTCGACTGCTCGAGCTCGATCTCCTGGGTGCTACAGCACGCGGGGTTCCAGATACCGACGATGGTCTCGGGCGAATTCGCCCGCTGGGGCGAACCGGGACCGGGGCAGTACGTCGTCATCTACGCAAACGCCGGACACGTGTTCATGGCGGTTCGCTCGGAGCCAGGCGCTCAGTGGCGCTACTTCGGGACCTCGGGCTTCGGGCACCTCGGTGCCCCCAACGGCACCGGTCCGGACTGGTTCACCGTCGCGCCCTCGCCTCAATATCTCGCGAGCTTCGTGGCTCGCCATCCAGCGGGGCTGTAGGCGACGCCGAGGACGCGATCGGTACTTATGCAAGCGACGCCGAGACACGTCAGCGTACTGGCGTCAAGCCAGGGGCCAACCCGCTGCGTCGGCTGGCACCAATCACCACGGAACACGCACACGAACGAACGCGGTCAGAGTTCACACGACGGATCGCTCGCGCTACAGCAAGGGCGAACCGGACGGGCCATCAGCGTGAGCGCTGCTTACGCGCGCGAGCACATCGACCTGGCGTACTTCTCGACGGTCCACGTCACCCATGGCGAGACCGTGATGCGCGGCGGCACTTGGTCGACGAGCTAGCCGGCTTTCGCTCACTGTACGTGGGGCTTATGCGTGGGCGAGTACATAACGTGGCCTACGTCGTCTACGACGAAGACCGATCAGCAGTGATGTGCTCGAGCGCGCCCTCCTACGCGACCGGGCCGACCTCGGTGTCCTGGCACAGTCGAGGTCGCTGCGTGAACTTGCTGACCAGCGGCTTGGGGGGGACGCAGTGAGCGACAGCTGCGTACGCCCGCGCACGGGTTCGAACGACCACTTTGAATACGCATGCTGAAACTCCCGAGGCGGGTTGATTTGGCCAGCGGACCAGCCAGCTGCCTAGTCGGCAAGGTGATTAGACGAGCGGCGAGTTGAGGACTGCTCGAACCTACGACGGGAACCCAGGTCCCGCGGCTACTCATTGAGCTGGCCGCGCATACTTTATCGAGAAGAGCGTCGTTCTACGGCAATGCCGAGTTGAGACGGGGAATATGACGTCAGTCGCAAGAAGCTCGCTCGTCCTCCCGTAAACTGCACCGTGCAGGTCCACGAATTGCTCGCAACGCGCTGGCAGTGTACGCCGCTGACGTGGCCTTCATGCTTTGCGAAGCTCGCCGATTCGCGTTCCACTTCCGTGGTAGTGAGAGCATGTGGCGTCCGCAGAGCGCCACTAGAACAACCAGCCATGACCACTATAACCGTGCCCATCGCGACCCAAAGCGCCACACGGCTCGTATGGCTACGCACGGCGTTAGATGAGGCGCGGTCGGTCATGCAAACGTCAGGTCGCCGGGCGCGCCGATATCACGGCCCGGCGCAGAAACGACGCCGTCTATGCGTAAACCTCCGCAGCCGGAGGGGTCGCCGATCGCAAAGACCGGTTGTCCGACCTGCCGTGCTGGTCGCTCATGACCAGCCGTTGATCGCCAGGCTCTGGGCACAGACGGCACTATTTAGCGCCCCTCTTCCCCAACGATGCCGGCCGCGCTCCGAACCAGTGGGCGACCGATGTAGGAAGGAGGATCAGCCACGGTCATTGGCGCTGGCTCTCTCGAGCGGTCAATCTACCGTGCGCGCGCATTGCCTGCGGTTTCCACACAAGACGTGGGCAAAGACACATCGCGCACAAGAAGACTCCGACCGCTCCGGTCGCGGACGATAATGACAGCAGGACCATATGGCACAACCCCGTAGGCGACGGCGCCAGCGGTCCGCAGGGGCACGGGAAAGGACGCGTTGCTCAGGTCGCGCGTGCCATTTCGGCTACGAACGAGCACGCGGTCGCCCGCATGGCCGACTCTGCCAAAGACCACTAAGTATCCGCCGTTTGGGCACCCTGCCGTGAACCACGTAAGTGCGCTCGCTTCTTCTGCGCTCGTGGCGATGACAGGCCCAGGCCATGCGCGACGGCCTAGCTCTAGGCGACCACCCAAATCGACGCGATCGTGGCCCACGGCCGAGTCGCCAGCAACCCGGTACGGATGACCCGCGACAACCACAAGGCTCGGTCCCGGTTGGCGCTTCTGCTGGACGATGACAGTGCCATCCGGCACCGCGTGCGACAAGCTAACCGCTGGCCGGGACGGTCCACCCATCTGCCGTGTGGCCCCGCCGCAACCGACAGCCAGAATCGGCGCGACCAGCACGAGCAAACATAGTAGAACCCCGGACCTGCGACCACGAAACATGCCAGCTAGGATAACGCAACA
Organism: uncultured bacterium; assembly: GCA_963768005.1. Lineage (GTDB taxonomy): Bacteria > Actinomycetota > Thermoleophilia > Solirubrobacterales > Solirubrobacteraceae > Palsa-744. Next base: position 1,654,624 of record CAVYGD010000001.1, on the reverse strand, counting down.
TCCGCGCCATGGCACTTCATAAGCACATCATCGGGAGCACGCTAGCGGCTCGACGAGCGTGTGATAGCCCTGATGCATCACACGCCTTACCGCCCACCACCCTCGCCAGCGAGCAACGCTGCCTTGGCGACATTGATAGGGATAGCGAACGCAATACCGACGCCGCCGCCGGATCCCGTCGTCACAATCTGCGAGTTGATGCCGATCACTTCGCCGTTCATATTCAGGAGAGGGCCCCCAGAGCTTCCAGGGCTAATCGGAGCGTCGGTTTGGATCGAACCAGGAATCATCGCGCCATTTGGCGCCGCGATGTTACGGTCGAGCGCCGAGATGATGCCGTTCGTAAGGGTACCTCCATAACCAAACGGGCTTCCGATAGCTAGCACCGCTTCGCCGACTTGTACGGTTCTGGCGTTCCCGAGCTTAAGCGGATGCAGACTCACGCCCGCGGTTGGAACTCGTAACAACGCCAGATCATCGGACGGGTCCTTGCCCACGACTTGCGCATCGATAGTGTCGCTGTGTCCCGGCAGCGAAACGGTGATCTTGGCGGCGGACTCCACTACATGCCAATTCGTAAGTAGGTCGCCGTTGCGATCGATCTCGAAACCAGACCCGGTCGTGCTTGCGCGCGGACCGGTTTCTCCCCTTAGGTATTCGGACGACGACTCAGGTGCACTTACACCGGTCGAGCTAATGTTGACGACTCCATCCGCGTCCCGTGCGTAGACGGCTTGGGCCGTCGCAACTGCGCCGTGATGTGGCCGAGTAAGCAACTCAGCTGACGGTTCTCTAAGCACGGAAAGCGTCCTAGTCCTAGGTTCGAGTTCGCCGTTCGTGGCTAGAGCCGCCACCGCGACGCCAGCCACGACCGCGCCGCCCAAGGCGCCAGCTACGAATGACGCCATGTGACCGAGCCGACGAGCAGTTGGCGCCGCTCCGGCCCCATGCTTGACAGAGGGGCTCGACGGCGACTGGGGTGGAACGAGAAAGAGCGTCGCCACGGGCTTTCGGCGCCCGTCGACCAGGCCCGCAGACGGAGGAACCGGTCGATGCGGCCATTCTTGGCGCCACCCGGGACATATGCGGCTAAATGCGCCGTGTTGCCAGATACGAAGTCAGTGGTATAGACTAAAGCCGTGTCCGCCAAGGCGAAGAAGCTGCGGGGTAGGCGTTCACTGCGGATCCTTGCAGCGCGGACGCTGCTGGTCACGTTTGTCGTGACTGCGTTGATTTCGCTCGCAGAGGGGCTACACATCGGCTCAGCACTCCTTGTAGGGCTAGGCGCCGGAGTTGGTGCTTCGGTCCTGGTTACGGTCGCGCGGCCGACGTTTTCTCGCGCCCATGACCGGCATCAGCAGTCTCGTTAGTTCATCACTGACCAGGTCGTCTACCCGCAGGAGCGTCGGTGACACCCGAGCGAGGCACAGTGTCGCAGCCTGACGCATCTCAACTCAGCGCTCCCGTAATGCATCCGCCAACCGCTCCTCCGAGTGCTCCTAATCCTGCGCCAGCCAGTCCACCAGCCGAGCCTCCGATCGCGCCTCCGACGGCTCCGCCGAGACCGGCTTTCCAGCACCGTTCAGCCGCTTCGTTGCCGCCACCGTGTCTGGGCGGTTCTTTCTCGGGGCCCTTTGGCCCGCACGCCCCTTTGTGGCAGTGGCCGCAGCTCCGGCAGTAGACGTACACAAGCTTGCCCGCTCCGCGCTGTCCGTCCGCCGCGTCCCCCGCCGCATGGAACACACCTTCTTCAACCAGCGGGCTTTCCTGCCCTCCTTCGTTCGGGTGGAACGCCGCTTCTTCTTCACCCCATTCTTCTTCACCCCATTCTTCTTCGCCTCCGAACACGGCGCCCATCCACCACCCACTCGACGCTTGCTCGGCCGCGAGCATCGCCTGGTACGCCCGTTCTTCGGCTTCACGCCGCGCCGCTTCTTCGCGAGCCACGGCTCGCGCCACAACTGTTTCCGTGACCCCAGCCAGGGCGGACTGCTCCTCAGCCGTCCCGCCTTCGGTCAGCGCACCGCTCAGATCTGTCGTGTTGACAGGATCGCCAAACGTGTACGCGTAGGCATTCTCCGAGCCCCCTTCAACGGGATCGGGCTGCAGGAAACGCCCCAGCTCAGGCACGTATGTGCGAGCGCCCATGTCCTGTACGCCCGAGGGAAGCACAGTGGGAATCTCGTGGTACCCGAGCCACGAGTACTTGGGTGGCGCTTCGGTGGCCGGCACGCCGAACTCCGACTCTTCCGCTCTCGCGCTGAGCCCCGGCGCCGATTCAGAGCGCGACGCCGTAGCCACGATGTCGCCGTGAAGGTTGGGGATCTGTAGCACCGCTTCTTCGCCGTCGTGCTGGGTTGCGACCAGCCCGCCGGCGATGCCGCGGACGAACCGCGTGAACTGTCCGCTCATTTCCGAGGTCCAGCTGGGTTCGCTCGAGGGCCCATCATAGTGCTGCTCTTCTTCCGCGGTGACCTTACCCGTCGAGACGACCTCAAGCGGACGGCCCGCGGGGTCGAGCTGGTAGCCGATCTTCTGGCCGGCCTGTTCTAGACGCTCGGGTTGGTTGTCAGCGTAGAAGCTCGAGATCAGTTCCGACCCGCCGGCGTCCTTGCCGGGCAGGCGTTCGATGTCACCCAGAGCGTTGTAGGCAGTCCCGGCGTCGACCAACTGGTTCGCTTCGTTGTATTCGTGGGTTTCGGTGCTCGGATTCGCTTCGGAGCATTCACCCTTCGCTCCCGGTGGGCTCGTGGTGAGGCCGGTCCGGTTTCCTTCTTCTTCGTATCCGTAGACGCGGGTCGTGCACTTGCTGCCGGCTTCGGCCTGGACCCTGGTGAGACGCCCGTCACCGTCGTAGCTGTAGTGCTGCTGCGAGGATTGCCCCGAGCTAAAGCTCTGTGTCTGCAGGAGCCATTGGGCGTGGATCGAGGGAACGACGGAGTCGCGATACCAGACGCAGTTCGAGCTGCAATCGGTCGCCTTTACGTATTCGAGTGACGTCGCTTCGCCCCCTGGGTTATAGGCGTAGTTGGCGACGAGACCATCCGGATAGCCTTCGCTTAGGAGCCTTCCTTCGGGGTCGTAGCTCGCGGTGAACGTCCCCGCGGCCGAGTCTTCGAGCTTGGCCAGAAGGCCGGTCGTGTGGTCGTACTCGTAGCTCTGCGAGTGCCCCTGTTCGTCAACCACTTCCGAGGGCCGCCCGTCCACGTCGTAGTAGTAGCGGGTGAGGTCGTTGCCGGCATCGGTGTAGTCGGCCAGCTGCCCGAGCCGGTTGTAGACGCTCGTGATCGCTTTTCGTGCGCCGCCTTCGCCGCTCACCTGTTCTTCGAGCGCGCCGTTTTCCTTGTTGTAGGCGAACACGGTCTTCGGCAGCGCTTCGCCCACGGCTGAATGGACTTCGGAGGAGTGGAGCCTGCCGGCTTCGTCGTAGCTCTCGACCTTCGTGCGCACCGCCGAGCCGAAGCGTTCTTCGCTGCTCACGGGCTCGTCCCAGATGTTGTAGGCGATCGTCGTGACCGGCAGGCCGGCGGTTTCGGCACTCTTGGCGGGTTCGGTGCGGCAGACGAGCCCAACCCATTGGGGGTGTTCTCGGCAGGCGCCCACGCTCGCTTCGCCCTTGGCCGTGTAGTAGATCGTCTTCTCGTCGTGCGCCGAGGACCCGCTCTGTCCGGCGGGCGGGCGCGTTTCTTCTGGCCGTCCATTCGTCGCGTTCAGGAGCGTCGTGTGCGCGAGCTTCAGCCCGCTGGGTTCCGTGGTCACCGCAGTCGGCGTTCTGAACTTCCAGCCGAGGTTTTCCTGCGCTCCCGCGCCGGTGTAAGAGTCGGTCGTTTCGCGCGGTTCGCGTTCTTCACCCCCCGAGAGCCGCGCCGCCTGCGTGATCTTCGTCGGCAGCCGATAGGTTTCGCCGTTCTGCGGCGCTCCGCGGTCGTATTCGTAGGCGGTTCGCTGGCGAGCGCTCGTTTCGGTGCCAGATGCGAGCCTCACCTCGTGTTCGGGCCCGAGCGTTTCGCTCAGCTCGGTCCCTTCGGCGTTGTAGTGGTTTTCGGTCGAGAGCGCCTGCGCAACCTTCACCGATTCGCTGCCCGCAGCCAGCGCCTTGGCGCGATCGTCGGCGCTGAGCGTGCGTTCGACGTCGCCCTGCGAGTTGTATTCGGTGCTCTGCACCCCCCCGCCGGGATCTGCGACGTTCACGGTCCTGCTCTCGCCGTCGAGGTAGTAGACGCTCGCGCGCCGGTAGTCGGTCGCCGGGTAGCTCTGCGGCTCATCGGGCGGGAAGATCGCGGTGGCTTCCGTGGGATCGTCTTTCTGTCCCCAGCTCCCGACTTCGGCTTGCCCCATCGCGTCCGGCGCGCCCGTGCCGGAGAGCGGGACTTCGTAGTGCACGGTGTAGCCTTCGGTAGTTAGCTGTGGTGCTTCGGGTTCGGGCGCCGGCGCAAACCAGCCCTCCTCGATCTGCGTGAGGTCTTCGTTGTTTGCGTCGGAGACCCAGACGCTACCGCCGGCGATCGCGATCCCGACCGGGTCAGAGAGGGGCTTGCGCCCCATGTCGCCCGGCAGATACTCGCCCAGGAACGAGCCGCTTTCGGCGACGAACTCCTGCACGCGATCGTTGCCGCCGTCGACCTCGAAGAGGTGTCCTTCGCCGTCGAAGGCGATGCCGCGGGGGTCGCTCAGCTGGCCCGCGGCCGGCCCGGCGATCCCGGCTTGACACTTCGTTTCACACGTCTCCATCCGCTGCTGGCCGTCCGCGACGCCGAATCCGATCGCGCGCTTGAAGGCGCCACTCGCGGAGAACTCCTCGATGCGGTTGTTGGCGCTGTCGGAGACCCAGATGTCGCCGGCGGGGTCGATCTCGATCGCGGTCGGGTCCTTGAATTCCCCCGCGCCGCTGCCTTCCTTGCCGAAGGAGGTCTCGTACTTGCCTTCGCTCGAGTACTCCGAGACGCGGGTCAGCCCCGCTTCGACCACCCAGACGTTCCTCTGCGCATCGACCGCCAAGTCGACCGGGTAGGAGGCCGTGAAGTGCCGGCGCACTTCGGGGTCGCTCGTGTTTTCCGAGTACTCTTCCACGCGGTTGACGAACGGGAACGGGTCGGCCACCCACACGTCGCCGTGTTCGTCGGCGGCCACCGCGACCGGTAGGCAGATCAGCCCGTCATCGGCACAGCCCTGGAGACCAGTCTTGCCGAGCCAGCCCAGGTATTCGCCGAATATGTTGAACTCCTTCACGCGCCCGCTGAGCGCATCGGGCACCCACAGCGCCCCGAAGGTGCTTGAGATGAAGCCGGGGCTCCTACCTTCGGTGGAGCGCTCGGTACCGGTGCGCGTGGTCGCGACCGGCGTGCTCGTCGCGGTCGCCGAGCCGTCGGCGTTGGTCGCCGTGACAGCGACTGCGAGCGTGTGGCCGAGGTCGCCCTTGCCGACACGGTAGGTGGCGTTGACGGCGCCCGCGATCGGCGTGCATTCGGTGCCCGCTTCGGTGCAGCGCTCCCACTGGTAGCCATAGGCGAGCGGCGTGTTCTGCCACGTGCCCTGACTACCCAGCTTGAGCGTCGTTTCGAGGTAGGCGTTCTGGGTGGAGAGCGTCGGCGGCGCCGTGCTCTCTGGTGCAGGCGAGCTCTGAAGCGCAGCAGATTCCCGGGCGCGCAACGCCGAGAGCAGGCGCCCTTCGCTCGAGTCGCCCGCGGTCGTGCCGTAGCGCAGGAGCCACGGCTCCTGCCCGGGCGAGGAGACCGCGGTGAGGTGCCCTTGCGCGTCGTACCCGTATGTGGTCTTGAGCGCGGGCGAGATCCGCGGGTCCCACTCGGTACGCAGGCGTCCCTGCGAGTCGTAGGAGTACTCGGCAACCGGCGTTTCGGTCGGGTTGCCCGCGGACGCGGGCCAGGCGACGAAGACAACGTTCTTGAGGTGGCCGCTGTATTCGCCCCATTCGCCGGGGGCTTCGCCCTTCGCAGCTTCCGGCTCTTCGCTGCTCTTCGTGTACTTGAACTCGAGCGCGCGGCAGCCTGGCTGTAGGTGCACAGCGCCGTTTTCAAAGCACGAGACACCGGCTTCTTCGGGACCGACGACGAGCGTCGGCTCGAGCGTCGGCCGGCCTTCGTTCATGACCGTTTCCCACGCGTAGGTGCGCTCTTCGGAGGGCTTCGGGCCTTCGCTGTGCACGGGTACCCAGGTGTCCAGCGTCTGCGGCAGTTCCCATTCCTCGACACGGTCGTTGCCCTGATCGGCGACGTAGAGGTCCCCGAGCGGGCTGACGCCGATCGCGGCCGGTTCCGAGAATTGCCCCACGCCGGACCCGGCCGCGCCAAAGCTCGTGATCGGCGAGCCCTGCGGGCTCAGCTCCTGCACGCGATTGTTGCCCTGATCTACCACCCACACGTAGCCGTGCTGGTCGACGGCGACGTCCGTGGGGTGCTTGAACTGACCGAGTGCAGAGCCTTCCTTGCCGAAGCTCGCGATGAACCCTCCGACGGGGGAGAGCTCGTCGACTTCGTCGTTGTAGACGTCGGTCACCCACAGGTCCCCGTTCGGCGCGATCGCGACTCCGGTGGGTTCGGATACGGAGTGGCCGTTCGCGAGCGTCACGTCTCTGATGAACGTGCCATCCGCCGTGAACTCCTCCAGACGGTGATTTTCGGGGTCCGAGACCCATACCGCGCCGGACGCGGCGACTGCAAGGCCCCCAGGCCGGTCAAACTCCCCTTCCTTGGACCCCCATTCACCCAATTCACTGACGTAGCTCCCTTCCGGGGAAAGCTCCACGACACGAGCCGCGTTCGCAACCCACACTTCGCCTTCGGGGCCGGCGGCCACTGCGTGTGGTTCCGTGAAGCCGCCGCGCACGCCGGGGATCCCTTCGCGGCAGCTTTCCGTGCAGCTCTGAAAGAGCTTCTCGCCGTTGGCGACGCCGATACCGAGCACCTTGACGAGCGACCCAGAGGAGTTGAACTCCTCGACGCGGTTGTTCTTGGTGTCAGCCACCCAGACGTGGCCGGTTTCGTCGACCGCAAGCCCCGCGGGAGCAGATAGACGTCCCGCGCCGGTTCCGGCGGCGCCAAATTGGCTGACGTATGAGGCACTCGGATACTGACTGCCGGTGGGCAGCGCGAAGCGCGTCGTGGTGCCCGCCGCGGGATTCTGAAGTATGGCTTCCGCCAGGCCTCCCTTGCCGCTCACCTTCGAGAGCGTCAGGTTCGTGTCCCCTGTTGGCGAGAGGAATTCGGCGGTCTGTGTGCGGGCTTCTTCGGGCGTGAGCGTGCCCGTGCTGGCCTTGGGCGCAAAGCTCGTCCTGCTGCCGTCCGCAGCGGTCAGGAGCATCGCGCCGCTCGCCGTCTCGCTGAGGCTTTCGACGCCTCCGAGGCTCGTCGCCCACTGCGGGCCGAGCGGACCGTAGGCGCCTGCTCTCACCCGCCGCGAGTTATAGGTGCGAGCGACTTCGAGACCCTGGCCGAGCGAAACGTCGGTCGCCGTGAGCCCGAAGTTGCCGCTCGATGGGTTGACGCTCCCCGGACCCAGACTCACCGGGCTCGCTTCGTGCACCCGCAGCGTGTAGGCCTGTGTGCTCGTGAGCCCTGCGGCGTCCGTCGCGAGCACCGTGAGCGTGTGCCTGCCGGAGCTGTATTCGCTGCCGCGTAGCGCGAATTCCGCCTTCGCCGTGCACGGGCCGGGTGCGCACGAGCCGCTCTTGACGCCGACCTGTCGTCCGTCGACAAGCAGCACCAGCGACGCGATGCCTGCGTTTGCGGACGTCGCTTCGGCGCTCACGTGGTAGATGCCCGCGCCGATTTCGTCGCCCGCCGGCAATCCGCTGAGCGCACCGATCGTCGGCGGCGTTTCGTCGACGCCGACGTGTTCGGTCGTTGTGGCGATCGCTCCCGCCGCGTCCTCGACTTCCGCCGTGAGGGTGTCGTTGCCTTCCTTTAGCCAACTCTGGTGCGCGCCGCTTGCCACGCTGTAGAGCGGCACGATCAGCGGCTGCCCGCTGTTGCTCGTACCTTCGCCTATTTCCAGCTTCGGGGTGGCTTCGCTGGCCGGTCGCCAAAGCTCGTAGCACTGGATCCCTCTGCACCCGGGCAGCCGCGCGCTCCATTCCTTGTAGGGGTTGCCCGGCAGTTCCTGCGGCGAGGTGAGGCGCACCTTTTCGATCCCGAGGCCGTAGTCGCTCGCGCCCACCGCGAGCGCGACGTTCCCGTGCGCGGGATCGACCCAGCGCTGAACATGGCCACCACTGCGTTCGAATGGTTCGCTGGTTGCGTTGGTGAAGAGTTCCGAGTAGCTCCCTCCCACCGGCACCCCGTAGAGCTGGTTCTCGTCGGAGAAGTGCTCGAAGCCGTCGAAAATGCAGTCCCCCTCGCCGACCGCGACGCTCGCCGAATAGATCGCGCCGGTGAAGCCATAGGGTCCTTCGGGGGATTCGACGACCTGCGCGAAGCCGGCGACGTTCCCGTCGTGTGACTGCCACTTTTCGCACCCGGAGCCGCTCGCTCCTTCCGTGGGATTGCATCCGTTCGTGCACAGGTGCGTCGAGGGATCGCTGTACAGACCCGAGTAAGCTTCTTCGGCTTCGGTTTCTTCTTGTACGCCCGAGGGCTGTTCGACCCTGCCGCGCAGGAATAGGTCGTTGGCGACTTCGGCGGGTTCCTGCGCCCAGCCCGACGTCGAGGCGTTGAATTCATAGATCCGCGAGATGCCCTGCGTCTCGTACTCGAAGGCGCCCGATTCCCCGCGGAGCTTGAGACCTTCGCCGTAGTCGCGCAGCGCTTCGCCTGGCACTTCGCTGAAGCGAAAGTGCGGGCTGCCTACGGGCTTTCGCACGCCGCGCCAGTTGGAGATGTAGCCTGCGCCTTCGTAGAGCTTGCCGTCGCTGAAGTGCGGGTCGACCATGATCGGGTACTGGTATTCGCCTGCGCGGTCGTTTACCGTCAGCGTGAGCAGGTCGTTCGTAACGGCCATCGAGACGGGCACTTCGCTCCCTGCGGCATCGCGCGCGCTCGGTGCCGAGATCGTGGCGATAAGCTCTCCTTCGTCCAGCACGCGCACGACACCCGGGGCGTCGGCGGGCTCTTGAAGCGAGCCGCCGTGCGGAAGGCCCACTCGGAAGTAGAGCTTCTCAGGAGCTTCGACCGAGCGCAGAAGCGTCGCCTCCTCGAAGCCGTCGATCGTGGGCTTCGCGACCGTGTCGGTGTCCTGGGCGCTGTCGCCGTAGAAGACGGCTGCGCCGTCGACGGCGCCTTCCGCGGTGAGCGCGGCGCCGCTTTCGTTCACCGGCGTCAGCGTGAGCCCCGAGTCCGTAAGCGCCGTGCCTTCGCTCAGATGGCGGCCGATGCGGACGCCAGTTGGCGAGAAGGACGGTGTGAAGCCGTCGCCGGCGGATGCGATCGCGAGGCTCACCGGGGAGCGCTGGCCGGGCGCGGTTTCGATCGCGATCGGCGCGGTCGATTCGATCGCTCCGTGCTGCCCGCTACCGAGCGCGACCTGCGCGCTGTAGTCGGATGTGTAGGCGACGATGCTCTGGCCGCTCTGGAGCGCGGGCGCTCCGCCCTCCTGCTGCTCGATCAGGTCGGGGAAGATCTGCGCCGCGATCGACGCCGCGGCTGATGGGCTCAGGTTCTCGTATTTGGTCCGCGATTCCGCCTTCAGCGTGAGCGCCGCGGGCGATGAGAGGCTGGCTTCCCTGGCGGAGTGGGCCAACGGGGTGCCCGTGACGACCTGGACGGCGGGAATCACCAAGGGGCTGATGGGAGTCGTCGCGGCGTCGTTGGAGATCACAGGCGAGCTCGTCGCCGGCCGGGCCGAATGCGCGACCTTCCGTGCCGCGCGAGATGAGAAAAGCTTGCGAGAGCCGCCATTGGCATCACGCCGGTGAAGGTGCGGCGGCTTTTTGCGGTCAACCGAGGCCTTTGCGGGCGACCCCGCGCGCCGGCGGATACGCGGCAAGCTGTGCCATGTTGCACTCGCCCGGGTGGCGCTCGGACTCGCGCTTGCGTCAGCTCCGCAAGCGACAGCCACCGCGGCGCTCACCAGCACCGCCAGCGCCAACGCCGCGAACACTGGGCCCTTGACCCGACGTGTGTGCGCGCCGTTGAGGTTCGCTACGTCGCCTGATCGCCCATTACGCCTCATCTGCCTCAACCCCCATCAACGCCGCTGGTTTGCGTAGTCCCGGTTTCGATCACGTCGGCGAGGCTTTTACATTGCCCGTGATCGATTGGAGTTGCCTCGCCGGTCGGCACCGCGTGGTTGCGGCGCATACGAGCCGCCGAGTCCCAGTCACTGAAACCAGGTGGTCTCATCGCCTGTCATAAATGACATGCCCGCGCTCGCCGCGCAAACCTCAACGAGTCCCTACAAAGTGGGCACCCGGCGTGGGTACCCGCGGCGCCGCTGACGCGAGCACTGCCGAGACGCGGCGGATTCAGCGCGCCGGGCCGGCGGCGCGGTGCATGGCTCAGGGCCTGGGAACACCGCCCACGAGCGGGCCAGCGGCGCGCTGGCCGTCGCGCTCTGCGACGCTACGGGCGACCGGGGCTGTTGCTGATCAGCTCGACGCTCTGGTGCTGAGCGCGGGACGAGCTCGCTTCGTGCTCGAGGAGCGAGAGAGTCGCCTCCAGCTTGCCGCGCCCCGTGTCCAGAAGGTCGAGAACCTGCCGAGCTGATCTTTATCTTCACGGACTTCGATTCTTCGCCTGCAACCGAGAAACCAGCGCTGCCGATCGTCACGGTACGCGCGCGCGAGCGATGCTTGCCCTGGCCGCTTGATCTCACGGTCAGCGTCAGCTTGCCCTTGCAGGTGGCTCGGCCGCGACAGCGGAGCCTTACGAGCGCGGCGCCGGCGCGCACCTGGACGCTTCCTGCGGGCAGCGAGATCGTGCTCGTCGATTCGGCAGCCGAGCTCGGTGCCAGCGGTAGGCCCAGCGCGGGCGCTGAGGCCGCTGGGGGTGACCCGGCGGACCCCGCCGACGCCGGACCGGGCCTGATCGCTTCCAGCGCGGGCGTGCGTCCCACGCCGGTGCCGCCTGCGTTGGTCGCACGCACTTCGCAATAGATCGTGCGTCCGACGTCTGCGGTGGTGAGCGCATAGGTGCTCGACGGACCGCTCTGCAATGTCACGCCGCTTGTGCTGTCGATGAACGAGTACGTGAACGTTGGGCTGTACTGCCAGCTGCCCGGTTCGCAGCTCAGCGCGTGCCCCTCCCGCCTGCCGTAATTGGCCTTCGCCTAGGACTTCGGCGCTTTGAGGACAAGAGAGTGTGCCTGGATTGCACTGCCGACCAGGCTCACCTGCAACCCCTTCTCACCCGCCTTGCGCAGCAGTCGCTCGCCTCTGGCGCTCAAGGGCACGTGAAGAGTCTCGCTGGCGCCCTCGGCGAGCGAGAAACTCGCTGTGCCGATTACCACTTTGCGCGTGCGCTTGACCACGCGCCGCTTGCGGTGGCGCCCGACGGTACGCGTCTCGTTCGTGCGGGCGATGAGTTTGACGGTCCCCTTGCAGGCGCCGGGGCCCGCGCAGTTCAGCTCGAGCGCGGCACTACCGCCCGTCACGATCGCCTGCCGCCCGGCTTGCGCATTGCCCCTCGTCGCAGCGCTCGCTGCTGTTGTGATCGTGGGAGTGCTGGAGGTGCTCGGTGCACTTGTGATCGTGGTAGTGCTGGAAGTGGCTGCGGTCGTCGTGGTTGTGGTCGTCGTACTGCTAGTGCCACCAAACTCCGGGACCGCCACTGGCATAGAGCTTTCCGTCGTGCTGCCGTCGCCCAGCTGACCGAAGTCGTTTAGGCCCCAGCAGTCGACCCCGCCGCCGCTCGTGAGCGCGCACGTAGATTCGCCCCCCGCGGCGATCGCTTCCACGCCCGACAGCGTGCCCGAACCTTCCGCACCCTTCACTTCGACCGGCGTCGATCTGTCCGTGGTGGTGCCGTCACCCAACTGGCCGTGTTCATTGGCGCCCCAGCAGTCGGCCCCGCCGACACTGCTGACCGCGCAGGTGCGTCTGCCCCCGGCGGCGATCGCCTCCACACCCGACAGCGTGCCCGACCCGCCGACGCCCTCCACTTCCACCGGCGTCGGGCTGGTTGTTTCCGTGCCGTCGCCCAGCTCTCCGGCGCCGTTGGCGCCCCAGCAGTCGATCGCGCCGCCGCCGGTGAGCGCGCATGTGTACGCACCGCCGGCGGCAATTGCTTTCACACCCGAGAGCGTGCCCGACCCGCCGACGCCCTCCACTTCCACCGGGGTTCTACTGCAGGGCTCGTAGGGTGAGGTGCATCCTAACCCACCGAAGCCATCGCCCAGCTCACCGAACTCGTTTTCGCCCCAGCAGTCGACCCCGCCACCGCTGGTGAGCGCGCACGCCTGACTGCCCCCGGCGGCGATCGCGACCACGCCCGATAGCCTGCCCGACCCGCCGACGCCCTCCACTTCCACCGGGGTCGAGCTTTCTGTGGTGCTGCCGTCGCCCAGCTCGCCGTACCAGTCGAAGCCCCAGCAGTCGACGCCCCCGCGGTTCGTGAGCGCGCACGTGTACGCGCCGCCGGAGGCGATCGCGACCACGCCCGACAGCGTGCCCGACCCGCCGACGCCCTCCACTTCAACCGGCGTCGAGCTTTCGGTGCCGGAGTGTGCCGTACCGTCGCCCAGCTGGCCGAAGTCGTTGTAGCCCCAACAATCGACCCCGCCGCCGCTGATCAGTGCGCACGTGTGTTCGCTCCCTGCGGCGATCGCTTTCACGCCCGACAGCGTGCCCGACCCGCCGACACCCTTGACCGCCACCGGCGTCGAGCTGTTCGCGGTGCTGCCGTCACCGAGCTGACCGTATTCACCGTAGTCACCGTATTTACTGGCGCCCCAGCAGTCGACCCCGCCGCCGCTCGTGAGCGCGCATGTGTGTTCGCCCCCGGCGGCGACCGCTTTCACGCCCGAGAGCGTGCCCGACCCGCCGGCACCCTCCACGGGCGCCGGCGTCGAGCTTTCGAGGGTGCTGCCGTCGCCCAGCTGACCGTCGAAGTTGGCGCCCCAACAGTCGACCCCGCCGCCGCTCGTGAGCGCGCATGTGTGTTCGCCCCCGGCGGCGACCGCTTTCACGCCCGAGAGCGTGCCCGACCCGCCGGCACCCTCCACGGGCGCCGGCGTCGCACTGCTCATTTCCGTGCCGTCGCCCAGCTGACCGGCGTGGTTGTAGCCCCAGCAGTCGACTGCGCCACCGCTCATGAGCGCACACGTGTGTTCGCCGGGGAAGTTGTAGCTCCCCGCGGCGATCGCTTTCACGCCCGACAGGGCGCCCGACCCGCCGACGCCCTTCACGGGCACCGGCGTCGAGCTGTTCGCTTCGGTGCCGTCACCCAGCTCACCGGCTTTGTTGTCGCCCCAGCAGTCGACTCCGCCGACACTCGTGAGCGCGCAGGTCTGACCGCCCCCGGCGGCGATCGCTTCGATGCCCGACAGCGCGCCCGACCCGCCGACGCCCTTCACTTCCACCGGAGTCCTACTGCACGGTGTGGAAATGGCGGTGCAGGTTTCTGGCCCACTGAAGGTGCCGTCGCCGAGCTCGCCAGACTGGTTTAAGCCCCAGCAGTCGACTCCGCCCCCGCTGACGAGCGCGCACGAGGTTTGGTCCCCGGCGGCGATCGCTTTCACGCCCGACAGCGTGCCCGGCCCGCCGACGCCCTCCACTTCCACGGGCCCCGAGCTTTCGGTGGTGCGGCCGTCGCCCAGGTCACCTTCAATGTTCTCGCCCCAGCAGTCGACGCCGCCGAGACTGGTGAGCGCGCACGTGTGTTCCGACCCGGCGGCGATCGCGACCACGCCCGACAACGTGCCCGACCCGCCGACGCCCACGACTTCCACCGGCGTCGAGCTCTTGTGTACCGATTCGTCGCCTAGCTCATCGCGTCCGTTGGCGCCCCAGCAGTCGACCGTGCCGGCGCTCGTGAGCGCACATGTGTAGTCGCCGCCGAGTGAAGAGCCGGCCGTGATAGCGACGACGCGTGACAGCGTGCCCGATCCGCCGACGCCCTTCACTTCCACCGGCGTCGAGCTGGTCGTTTCCGTGCCGTCGCCCAGCTCACCGGCTTTGTTGTGGCCCCAGCAGTCGACCCCGCCACCGCTGGTGAGCGCGCACGTGTGTTCGTTTCCGGCGGCGACCGCCGTGGCGGGAGTGATCGTGGCCATCGCCGGCGCGGCGGACATGAGCGTCAAGCACGTAATCGCGGACGCACACACGTACGCCCGCCAGCGCCGTACGCCGCGGCCGGGCGCCCGAGCCAGACCAGACGACCGCACGAACGCCTCCATCACCGCGCCCCTCGCTCCCTCTGCATCGGCGCCTACCGGATCCACGCAGGGATCGTGCGAGCTCGTGCGTCAGGGCCCCACCGCTGTCGCCATTGCAGGCCGAGCCGCCAGCGCTCCTGTGACACGGCGGCGGAGCACGCGACGAGGAAGACGAGCAGGGCGCCGCTCAGTCTAAGCCGCCGCTTGTGCTCGCGACTGCCGCGATCACCGCGCTGACCGCGTCGCTCCCGCGAGAATCCCCGCCCCATGCGGGAAGCCATCCACCCCATCGCTGCAGCGTATATATCGCGAGCGCACCCGCGCAAGTCATCTGCCGAAGCGGGCGGGCTTCTCACGCGAGCGCTCCCGCGGGAATTGGAACGGGGCTGCCGCAACTTGGACACCTGATCGTCGCGACGTATGGGGCTGCGGCGAGCGAGCGGCGCGCTGCCGGGCCTTCCCCGCCTCCCCGTCGGTCGGCGCGAAGCTCAACCCGTAGGTCGGCCACCGACAGGCGGTCATGGACCGCGCGCTCGAGCCACTCGCGCTGCTCCTCCGGCTCCAGCGAGGCGAGCAGCGCATGGTGGCTCCAGGTCAGATTGTCCTTACGTAGGGACAAGTCGAAGCGCGAGGCGACATAGCGCATATTCCGCAGGCTCTTGGCGTCGTAGCCGGTGACCTTTGCGGCTTGGCTGTAGAGCTCGCCCCACTTCGCGGTGCCGTAGAGGAGCCAGTCGCCCACCCACCATGGACTGGCGCGCCACATGATCCCGATGCGACGCCCCTCGAGAACCCAGCCGCGGTACTCGAGCTCATGCGGAGCTTGCCAGGCGACGAGAGTGATGTGACCGTCGTGCTGAGCAACGTCGGAGCCTGCCGGTGCATTCCGCAGCGATCCCGACCTCGCGGGTCGCGGCGGAGCCGTGACGCTCGAGCTCACGGCCGGCCTCGACGTGCCGGTGCGAGCGGCCTGGATCGGCAATCGGGCAAGCGTGGGTCTGATCGTGTGGCGGAGCGGTCCGCCGAAGTCGGCAGCAGGGCCTGAACGACCACTGGCCCCGCCTCGGCGGACCGCCCGCAACCCCTCTCCCCCTCTCCTGGATGGGAAGCTCGCCCAACCTTTCGTTGTCGATCATGAGGGCAACCGTGTTGCGGACCAGGGGCCGGGTGCCGTCCTGGCGCCCAGCCCCTGGCCTGGAGGAGACGCGACGCGACTGGCACCGGCCGATCCCGGCCAGCAGAATGGCAGGCGAACTCTCGCTCTCTGAGGAAGGACTGAGAGGGATAGAGACTCGACTGGTGCCCGCGTGCGTTCACGTGCCTGCCACGGTGGCAGCCGGAGCAAGCTGTGTCCAGCTCAAACTATTCACGCGTGAACGGACTTCTGTGGCTGCTGCCGGCGTCAGTTCCGGATTGCGGTGAGCCCGGCGTTCACACGTAGCGAGGAACCCGGCGTCGTCCGCCACGCGGGACGCTCCACGCGCTCACCGCTAGAGAGACACACGTGGTGTAGCATCCGGTACCCAACATTGCGGTGTCGAGGCACGCCGCCGAGGGAGATGGCAATGGGCGGGCAGACGGCAGCATACGAGGGATCAAGCCCGGGCTGGACGGGGACGTCAGCTCTGCGCGGTCCCGTACTCGGCTTGTTGATCGACCAAGACCGTCCGGTCAGCGCCTACCGGCTCTCGAGTCTCCTGATGCAGCGCCTTCCCGCGTGGCACGTCACCCACTCCGCGGTGGCCAACCTGCTGAAGCGACTTGCCGAAGAGGGCTACGCCTGCCCGAGCGCGGGAGCCGGGCACGCCTACGTCGCCACAGATAAAGCGGCACTGGCGCTCGAGGACTGGATGCAAAGGCCACTCTCCCGGCAGACCGTCCGAGACGAGCTTCACGCGCGCATCGCCAGCGCATCCCCACATCACGCCCAGCTGCTCTACCGCGCGCTCGTGGACTACGAACGCGAATGCTTCGCATTGCTCGGCGACAGTGGCGAGGTCAGCGTCGCGGGCGCGCCCAATGGTTCGTGGCGCAGTCTCACGATCAGCCTCACACGCGTGGCGGCTGACGAAACCCTTCACGGGAACATCAGGTGGACCAGGGTCGCCAAGCGCTGGCTCAGGGACTGGATTGCGACCTCCGGTGCGGAGGGCCTACCCTGTAGTCACGATGAGCCTCCTCTCGCTTGAGGGCGTCACCAAGCGGTTTTCCGCCGGGCTCGACGAGATCGCCGTACTCGCCGACGTCTCGCTCGAAGTTGACGCGGGCGATTCCATCGGCATTCACGGCGAGCGACGCTCGGGTAAGTCGATACTCCTGCGCGTAGCGGCGGGCTGGGAGCGGCCCGACGAGGGGGGCGTCCGTTACGCAGGCCAAGACATCTGGGAGCTCTCTGATGGCGCGCGCGCCAAGCTCAGGCGTAAGGACGGCATCGTCCTCGCGTCGGGAACTTGGCGGCCGACTTCTAACCGAGCGGCCCTGCGCCACCTTCAAGAGGCGCTCGCATGCGAACGCGTGAGCCTGCGGGAAGCCGCTGAGCCTGCCCACCGAACGCTCGAGCGGGTGGGGCTCTCGCAGTGCGCATACACGCCGTCGGACCGGCTCTCGCCCGGCGAGCTGATTCGGCTCGGAGTGGCGCTGGGACTTATCCACCGACCGCGCGTGTTACTCGTTGACGAGCCCGCGGTACTGCTGAGGCCAAGCGAGAGCACCGAGCTCTACGAGCTCCTCGCTCGGCTCGGTAGCGAGTCAGACCTCGCGCTCGTGGTTGCCTCCGAAGAGCTCGCGCCGATTCGCACCGCGCGTCGGCGCTTCTCACTCGACGACGGAACGCTGCGATCGATGGACCGGCCCGCCGGCCAAGTGCTCGACTTCCCGGGGCCGCGCGCGGCGACGAGGTAGCGCCGGCCCGTGAGCCTTGAGCTACGCGAGCTAGTCAAGCACTATCGCGGGCCGGATCTGATTCGCGCGGTCGACGGCGTCTCGCTGACGATTTCGCCGGGAGAGTTCGTCGCGCTGTACGGGCCAAGCGGCTCGGGTAAGACGACCCTCCTGCAGCTGATCGCCACGTTGCTTGAGCCCGACTCCGGAAGCATCCACTTCGATGGCACAGAGGTGACGGGCCTCGCTCCCAAGCAGAGGGCGCTCTACCTGCGGCGCGACGTCGGTCTGATCTCGCAGTCAGTCCACTTGATGCCTACGACGGCGCTCAACAACGCCGCCTCCAAGCTGCTCGCGGACCGCTGGAGCCTGCGCGAGGCTAGAGCAGCGGCGCAACCGTGGCTTGAGCGGGTGGGGCTCGGCGCGCGCCTGTCGTATCGACCCGATCAGCTCTCGATGGGCGAGCGCCAGCGCGTCGCGATCGCGCGCGCTCTGGCCTCCTCCCCGGGCCTCCTGCTCGCGGATGAGCCCACCGGCAACCTCGACTCCGAGCGAAGCGAAGAAGTGCTCGGACTGCTGCGCGACGTCGCTCACGAACGCGCCATCCCCGCGATAATCGTGACACACGACGCCGCAGCCGCAGCAGTCGTCGATCAGGTCCAGACCCTCAGGGATGGCAGGCTCTGCGACGACGCCGCGGTTGAGCGGGCGAGCGCACCTCTGCAGCCGTGATCGACGAGACCCTCCGGACGACGCTCCCCCGAAGGCCACCGGGCGGGAACGGCGACGGCCAATCACCATCGCCGCGCCGCCCGAGTTGGCGCCGGCGGCTGACCAAGCCAGCGCTGCTAGATATCCGGCTCGGTCCGCTGCTGAGTATCTACATGTGGCGCCTGCGCCGTCACGCGGTTCAGGAGCTTCTGGCCGGGGCCGGCATCGCGATCGGCGTGGCGCTGGTATTCGGGGTACTGACCTCAAGTCAGAGCATCACCGGCTCGGCCAGTTCGGTCCTACACGCGATCACGGGCAAGGCCACGCTGGAAGTAAGCGCGCGGGCGCCCCAAGGGTTTGACGAAACCCTCCTCACACATATCGGCGAACTGCCCGGCGTCAGAGTCGCCGCGCCCTTGTTGCGCTCAGACGCCGTAATTGTGGGCCCAGACGGACGGCGGTCGATCCAGCTCGTCGGCGCAACAGCTAGCCAGTTCGACCTCGAAGGGTCGGCGACGCGCTACCTGGGCTCCGAACGCACGTATGGCTCGGTGGCGCTCACCTCGTCCCTCGCCGCACAGATCGGTGCGCGCGCGAACGGATCAGTAACGCTGCTCGCGCGGGGCCGCACCGAGTCCTTCCCGGTGCACGCCATATGGGGGAGTCAGCAACTCGGCGCTGTCGCATATGGAAACTTTGCCGTCAGCGCTCTCTCCACGGTCCAGCGGACGCTGGGCCTGCCACGGCGGGTCACGCAGGTGCAGATCGAGCCCGACCCGGGCAGCGAACGGCGCGTGCGAGCCGGGCTCGAGCGGCTGGCCGCGGGACGTCTTGACGTGCACTCCGTCGAACACGAACTCGCGGTCTTGGACGCAACCGCCAAGCCAAGCACGGAAGCCTCGCAGCTGTTTGCGGCGACCGGCGCGATCGTGGGCTTCCTGTTCGTCGTCAACGCCATGCTGCTGACAGTGCCCGAGCGCCGCCGCTGGGTAGCGGAGGCGCGCATGCAGGGATACAGCGCCGGGCAGGTGATCGCGATCCTGGGCTTCCAGGCACTTGTACTGGGCGTAGTCGCGACGTGCGTTGGGCTGCTGATCGGCTATCTACTGACGAGCACGCTCTTCGGTTCACTGCCGGCGCTGCTGAGGCTGTATTTCCCAATAGGCAACCATCCGATCATCGCGGGGTCGACGATCGCGCTCGCCGCGGTTACGGGCGTCCTCGCGACGCTGGTCGCCTCAGCGGCGCCGCTGCGCGACCTCTCGCCGCGACGGCCGATCGACGCTGCGCTTCACGGTGCCGGCAAGGTGGGACACAGCGTCGGATCGCGCACGGTGCTCGTCTCCGGCGCAGTCGCGCTCGCGATGATCGTTGCCGCCGCGCTGCTGGCCCTGCTGGCTCCCGATCTGAGCATGGGAGCAGTGATACTGCTGGCGCTCGCCACCGTCTTCGCAGTGCCCGCGCTGCTGACCGCGGTCGTCGCAAGCCTGTGGCCCGCGGCCGAACGTGCACGGCGCAGCGTGCTCCCGATCGCGCTCGCGGAAGTGCAGGGAACTGCGACCCGCTCGCTTGCGCTCGCGGGCGTCGCCGCGCTCGCAATTTACGGAAGCCTTGCGGTGGAGGGGGCGCGCGCCGACTTGATCCGCGGGTCTCGACGCAGCCACCGCGCAGCTCTTTAACACGGCCGACGTCTGGGTGACCGCGGCGGGAAACGATCCACTGGTCACCGATGGCTTCAACGCGAGCGCGGTGCGCGCCGCGGTCGCACGCGCCCCGGGGGTCTCCGCGGTGCGCACCTTCCAGGCGTCACTGCTCGACGTGGGCTCCCGACGACTGTGGGTGCGCGCGCGGCCGGTGGGCGATCGGGAGCTGCTCCAGAGCTCGCAGCTGCTGCACGGCGAACTGGCCCGTGCCACTGCGCAGATCCGCGCGGGGGCGTGGGCCGCCGTCTCGAGCGGCTTCGCCTCCGAACACCACCTGGGCGTCGGCAGCCCATTCTCGCTGCCGACGCCGGCGGGTGCGATGCCACTTCGGGTGGCCGCGATCACCACCAACTCGGGGTGGCCGCCGGGCGCGATCACGATCAACCAGAGCGAATACGAACACTTCTGGCAGACGAGCGAACCCACCGCGCTCGAGGTCGAACTCAACTCCGGGGTGAGCGAGGGCGCGGGCCGCAGGGCGGTAGCAAGTGCGCTCGCCGCCTGGCCGGCGCTCCAGGTTCAGACGCGCGCGGCA
Source organism: uncultured bacterium (assembly GCA_963768005.1). GTDB lineage: Bacteria > Actinomycetota > Thermoleophilia > Solirubrobacterales > Solirubrobacteraceae > Palsa-744. The sequence continues at coordinate 1,634,533 of CAVYGD010000001.1, read as the reverse complement.
CGCGAGACGGCAAACGAGCACGCGGTACGCGAGAGCGTGCAGAGCCTTGACGAAATTTCACGGCTCGTGTTGATCGCAGCCGCCCTCGCGATCACGTTCGCATTGAGCGCGGCGATCGCCGCGCGCCGTGTGGACTTGTCCGCGCGCAAGGCCGAGGGCTATCAGCCGCTCCAGCTCTGGCGCGTGCTACTGCTCGAGAGCGTGGTCGTCGTCGGGGTAGGAGCACTCGACGGGTTGATCCTGGGCGTCTACGGCCACAGCCTCGCCAGCCGTTGGCTCAGGCTGAGCCAGGGCTTCCCTGCGCACTTCTCCCTCGACGTTCCGCAGCTGCTCCTCACACTGGGGGTCATCGCCGGCGTCACGCTCGCTGTCGTCCTCGTGGCGGGTGCGCTCGTGGTGCGGGTGCCGCCACGGCTCGCAGAGCGCGAATAACGGCCAGCGTGCCCGCAGGCGTCTAACCTCATCGGTATGGAATCGCGGACTGGGCCTGGGAGGTTCGCGCTCGCGGCCGCCTATTTAAGCGCGGCTTTCGCCTACTGGCTCTATATCTTCCCGCGTGTCCGCCGCGAGATGCTGCGCGCCCGGGCGCGCGCGGAGCGGATTCCCGATCCGCGGCTGCGCGCGCTGGCGCTCGACGCCCTGAGTACGGAAACTGCGCAGGCCGAGGGCGTCGGAGCCTTCGTGATTCTCGCCCCCCGGGCCAGTCGCACGACGCTCGTGCGCGCGGTCGTCGCGTTCGCGACCCTCTTCGATTACGTCGACGCGCTCGCCGAGCGGCCGAGCGGCCACGCGATCGCAAACAGTCGCCAACTCCATCAGGCGATGCTCGTGGCATTAACCCGTGACGCTCCGCATGTGGACTACTACGCCCACTGCCGCGACGGCGACGACGGCGGCTATCTGAGGGAACTCGTGGAGAATTTGCGCGCCTCCGTCGATGCGCTGCCCTCATACCCGCAAGCCGCCGCCCTGGCGCGTGGCCTCGGCGAGCAGATCGTGCAGTACCAGAGCCTCAACCTCTCCGAGCGTAACGGCGGGCACGCAAACCTGGCGCAATGGGCGCGCAGCACGTCCTCGCCAGATGACCAGCTCTACTGGTGGGAGCGGGCGGCGGGATCAATTCGCGCCGTGAGCATGCTCGCCCTGATAGGCGCTGCCGCCCAGCCATCGCTCACGATTGACGACGCGCGAGCCGTCTGCGCGGCCTATGCGCTCTGGGTCGACGCGTTGGCCACCCTGCTTGACAGCGTCGTCGACGAGTCCGAGGATGCAGCGGCCGAGCAGCGGAGTCTCGTCTCCTACTACGCCTCTACGGAGGAAGCGGCGAGGCGTCTGCGGTTCATGGCAGACGAAGCCGTCCGCGCGCTGAACGCGCTGCCGAATGCCGCCCAGCACCTGGTGATCCTCGTCGGCATCGTCGGCTCCTACGCATCGCGGATGCCGCCGACTCCCGCAGGGAAGGCAATCGCGACGGCCGTGCTGAAGAGCACCGGTTTCCTCGCCAAGCCCACCGCGCTTATCTTCCGTGCGAGGAGCGCGGCGAGCAGGCTTGGCGCCACGAGCCTCCGCGCACGGCGGCCGTCCTCGAGCGTCGTCGGTAGCCCGGCGCTTGTTGAGCGCGCCAGCTTGGATGCCTGAACTACGAACGTCGAGTGCAGCGAGCCAACTGCAGGCACACGCCGGTTGCGGTCGACTGAGACTCCTGGCTCGCGGGCCGCGCGACTCCCATATCGTTTCTCTGTGAAGTCAGATGACGCGAAGGTCGAGGCGACGGGTTATGCGGGGCGTGAAGGCAGGCGCTTCGCGCGATCGAACCCTGGCGAGCCCTAAGCGGGCGTTCCGCGAGGTGCTGCCGCAAGCGAGGCGTGCGTTCCGCGAGGTGCCGCACGTCGGATCCAAGACCACCGTACGCCCCGCGTTTCGCCCGATCGCGCTCGCCACGCTTCTTGTGCTCGTTGGCGGCGCGCTGGCCGCACTGGCGATCAGCGATGCCGTGGCGCACGGCACACGGTCAACGCCGCCGGTGGCACGGGTCGGCCGCGTCGTCTCAGTGAGCGAGAAGGTCGAACTGCACCTGGTTCGCGCGGTCGGGGAATCGCTCGTCGAGGAAGGCAAGGCCACCGGGACGCTCCCCGGTACGGCGAAGATCACGCTCAACATCGATGCGGCGCGTGGCACGGCCACCGCCCGATTCTCGTTCTACCTGCATGGCGGGACGCTCTCCGGCCGCTCGTCGGGCACCGCGCACGGAGGCCACGGCGGGTGGGAAAGCTTCAGCGGCAAGGTACGGCTCGAACACGGCAGCGGACGCTACGCGCACGCCTCGGGGTCGGGCACGATTTACGGGGCGCTCTATAGGCGCACCGATCGGCTGATCGTGCAGGAGTCCGGCCGGCTTCGCTACTAGGCGAGCGCTGGCGCGGGCGCTCGTCCCGTCGCAGCCGGTTACGCTCCGGCGGATGTCCGCAGTCACCCGCCGCTCCGCCGCTGGCGAGCCAGGTCCCGATCGCTCGTCCGCGCGCTACGTCGCGATCATCGCGGACGGCAACCGCCGCTGGGCCCGCTCGCGCGGGCTATCCGTCAACCAGGGCCATGAGGCCGGCGCGCGCACAGCTCGCGCGTGCGTCCGCGACGCCGTCGAGCTGGGCATTGAGCAGCTCGCGCTGTTCGCTTTCTCGACCGAGAACTGGTCGCGCCCGCGCGACGAGGTGCAGGAGCTCCTCTCGATAATCTCGCAGCGCATCGCATCTGACGCCCCAGACCTTTCTGACGAAGGCGTGCGGATCGGCTTCGTGGGCCGCCGCGAGGGGGTACCAAGGCGACTCGTCGAGCAGATCGACTGGGCCGAGGAGCTGACTCGCGAGAACGCGGCGCTCACGCTGTTTGTGGCGCTCAACTACGGTGGGCGTGCCGAGATTATCGATGCCGCGCGGCGCTTTAGCGCCGGTGACGAGCGGGAGTTCAGCCAGCACCTCTACGCCCGCGACATGCACGATCCCGACGTGATCATCCGGACGGGCGGAGAGCGACGGCTGTCGAACTACCTGCTCTGGCAGGGCGCCTACTCGGAGCTGGTGTTCCGCGATGAGCTCTGGCCCGACTTCACGCGCGGCGCGCTTGAACAGTCGCTCAGCGAGCTAGACGCGCGCGAAAGGCGGTTCGGCGGACGAGCGCGCCCGTCCGCCGGCTAAACGCCCGCGCCAGCGGGCACCGTAGCCCGAGCGCTGCTGTTGCGCCAGGACGACCATCTCGGTTCGCATCGCTTCCTTGGCGAACCGCGGGTGTTGAACAGAGTATGCGCGCACTGCTAGCAATCCTGCTCGCGTCCGTCATGTGGCCAATCGGTGCGGCCGCGGCGGGTCAGTCAGTTGGTCTCACGGCCACGCTCACTCCCGAGCACCTCGGACGCGCGACCAGCATCGGCCTCGCGCTTCGGATCGCCGCTCCGGCCGGCAGGGTGCCCTCGCCGATGACCGAGGTCGACCTCGACTATCTAGAGAACCTGGGTATCGCGCTGAGTGGCCTCGGGATCGAAACGTGCACCGCCCAAACACTGGAAATACTGGGGCCGCCCGGCTGCCCGATCGACTCGATCATGGGGTACGGATCGGCGCTCGGAGAGATCCCCTTCGGCCCGGAAATCATCAAGGAGGCGGCGACGATCACGATCGTTCGTGCCGAAGACGTCGACGGCCACATCGCGCTGCTCTTCGACGCCGAGGGCCTGAGCCCGGTGGCCGCGAACGTGGTGCTCTCCGCTGCGCTGCTGCCCGCGCACGCGCCGTTCGGCGGCGACATTCGGATCGACGTGCCGCTGATTCCGAGCCTGCCCGAAGGCCCCAACGTCGCGGTCGTGCAGCTCAGCGCGACGATCGGACCGGCGGCGGGGCTCCGGTATGTGGAAAAACAGGGAGGCAGAACCGTGTCGTACACGCCCAAGGGAGTACTGCTGCCCGATCGTTGTCCGCGCGCCGGCTTCCCGTTTGCGTCCGCGTTCGCGTTCAGCGACGGCAGCCGCGCGAGGACGAGCGCGCGCGTTCGCTGCCCGCGTGTCAAGAGCCACCGCGCTCGGCGAGCACGGCGGTAGCGCTACGGGTTGGTTTTCTGACGGCGACCGCTCGCTGCCCAAGTGGGCGGTCGCAGCTGAGCGCATTCAGCAACCCGGAGCAGTTAGCCCGGGCGAGCGGGCACTCGGGAGCCCGTACCCCAGAGGGCGACAGCCCAGTCGGCGCAATCGGCGCTGCACAGGTATCGGTCGGCAACTAGCCGTGCCACAATCGCGCCCAATGGAGCGTCGCTTGGGAGGACTGCTCGCAGGAGTCGCGTTCCTTGCCTGTAGCGCGGGATCGACACTTGGAACTCCGTCGGCGGATGCCACACCCACCTGGCTTCCCCCGGTCAGCCTGTCCGAACAGCGCTTTGAAATCGAGGCGTACGGAGACCAAGTTGCGCTCGACAGCCATGGCGACGCGCTCGCGGTGTGGGTTCAGGCTTACACCAATGGACCGGAAATCGTCGAGAGCGCCTTCAGGCCGGCTGGCGGCAGCTGGCAGGACCCGGTCGCGCTTTCAGAAGAAGACGGGCGAGCCGGCGGTCCCCAGGTAGCCTTCGACGCCCATGGCGATGCAGTCGCCACCTGGCTAGACGAGAGCGGAGGCGCCGATTTGGCCGAGGCAGCCAGTCGTCCTGCTGGCGGTAGCTGGCAACCGCCGGTCAACATCTCGGATGGCGTTTCGGGCAGCGGCGCGGAACTGGCCGTTGACCCAGCGGGGGATGCGGTCGCGGTCTGGGGACGCGGCAGCGTGATCAAGAGCGCGTTCATGCCTTCCGGCGGCAGCTGGGAACCACCGGTCAACCTCACGGAAGAAGCCTTCAGCGCCTATGTTCACGCGCGGATATCTCAAGTGGTTTTCGACTCACGCGGCGACGCGACCGCCATCTGGACTCGCGACAACAATGGCGCTCAGAACGTTGTTCAGGCATCTACCAAGCCCGCGGGCGGCAGCTGGCAGCCACCCGTCAACGTGTCCGACGGAGGCGGAAATACGCGCGAACCTAGGCTCGCGCTAGACGCGCAGGGTGACGCCGTGGCGGTCTGGGAACGCGAAGACAGCACCGGCCACGGACTCGTCCAAGCATCTACCAAGCCCGCGGGGGGAGACTGGCAGCCGCTGCCGCTTGTCGACCTTTCGCAGGAAGCAGGAGAAGAAGACTCAGGAGAAGCCACCGTGGCGATGGACCCGTCTGGTGATGTACTGGCGGCATGGGCTCGACGGAGCGGCCCGAAGGAAGCCATCGAGACCGCTTACAAGCCTTTCGGAGGCAACTGGCAGCCGACGGTGATCATCCAAGAACACAGCAATGAGTTTGAACCCCAGGTGACCTTCAACACGCAGGGAGAAGCGCTACTGATCTGGGTGGACGACGGCGCTCCTGAGGCCGCACTCAGGCAGCCACAAGGGAGCTGGCAAAGCGCGGTTGATGTGTCCCCACCAGGCCAATTCGCATACCAACCGCACGCAGCGTTCGATGCTGACGGTGACGCCGTCGCCACCTGGGATCGGGAGACCGCCAGTCTCAGACCCGAAGTAATCGACGCCGCTGGCTACGCCTCCGCCGGCCCCCAACTCAACGATCTCTCGATTCCGTCGACGGGCACGACTGGCGCGGCTGTCTCGTTCACAGTCTCGCCTCTCAGCGTGTGGTCCACCGTCGCTGAAACCAGATGGCACTTCGGGGATGGCACTTCGGCGACTGGCACCAGCCCGACCCACACCTACGCCAAGGCGGGAACCTACGAAGTCACCGTCGAAAGCGAAGACGCACTCGGCAACGAGACACGCTCTTCCGGCAGCATCATGATCGCGCCGCGCATCGAACGTCCGGAATACAAGGGCTGGCTGGTCTCCGGCTCCCTAAGCCTCAGGCAGCTTGGTCAGGCGGTCGATTTGCCCGCTGGCTCGACCTTCGACGGCAGTGGCGAACTCAACACGGAAACCGGCGTCGGATCCGTTCGCGGCAACCTGGCGGTGCCGCCGTTCACGGCGAACCTGAAGCTGTTCGGCCTGCTTCCGATAAACCTCGGCATGACGTTGACGCAGACCGCTTCGGTCCAAGGTTCGGCGACTAGGGACGAAGCAGAACCGGCAGACGAGACGCTAAGTCTGCCCACCAAGCTGGATCTTGGCGTGGGCTCGATCGGCCTGCTGGGGTTGAGCATCTCCACGAACTGCGCGTCAACGGAACCGATCGCGCTTGAACTCGCCGCGAATCTCACCGAAGAAGAACTGCTTCTGAGTGGGTGGAGCTTCTCGGGCAGCACGACGGTGCCTCGGTTCAAGTGCGGTGGCGGCTTCCTGGGTGGGCTCTTCGGACAGGTGCTGACGGCCCTGCTCTCAGGCCCGGGCGACACATACTCAATCGGCATCAAGTCGCGGAGTGTTTGAGCCACGCTAGCCAAGCAAGCGCTCTTTGAACGGGCGTGCGACGCTGTCCCCTGTGTTCGAACGAGCAGTCTGGCGCGCCTCAACGCGGTCGGTCGAGACTGCCGCTATCGCCAATCCGGTGGTCGCGACCGGGGGCTCACGCGCGCCGTCAATATGGCCCCGCGGCCGACCAGCGTCCACGTCTCCCCAGATGCTCGTGTCGACTCCGCGAGCCCATCCCCGTCCCGGGTGAGCACCGGGCCCTTGAACGGCAGCGCCTTGACATCGGAGCCCGCACCTCGCAACCCAAAGGCACCAACCAGCGGACGGTGCTAGTCCGACCGCCGATTGCGGGCTCCACCGGACATTGATGGGATCACTCGCCCGCTCTCAATCCTAAGCGTCTTGTGTCGCCCGAATTCCTGGGCGAGATGTCAGGCGTAACCAATCGATGCACGCCACTCACCCTTCTCGTTCGCCTTCGCACGTTTCGCGCGCTTCGCGCGCTCTCTTGGCGAGGTTCTCCTTCGAGACGGTCTTCCCCGCAGGGGAGCCCAGGTCAACTCACTCGGCATCGCCGGTAGCACGTGAATGTGAGTTACGTCTCGACGCCCAGCGCCCGATTCGCGGGTCCGCTCGACGGCTTGGGGAGTGAGAGCCGTATCCGCGGTGGCTGCGATCGGACATGACGATCGAGTGCGAGCAATTGCTGAATGCGCTCGCGCCGGGCGCAAGGGGGTGAAGGTCGCTCAGGCTCTACAACCCTGGTCAGTGCGCGTAGAGGACCATGCGGCGGATGTGTTAGCGGTCGGAGCCCTGAACTACGCGGACCAAGTCGATGACGAATACGAGCGCTTCATTCGGCGGAATTACGGGCGGCGAGCCGTGCTTGCCGTACGCGAGTGGAGCCGGAATGATGAGCTCCCGCCGCCCCCCAGCGCGCATGCCCGCCAAACCCCGTTCCCACCCCTTGATGACCTCACCGCTTCCCAACGAGAAGGTGAAAGATTCATGGCGCTTCCACGAGGAGTCGAACTCCTTTCCCCCGTGGTAGAGCACACCCACGTACATGACAGCGACACGATCGCCATGCTTCGCAATACGCCCCTTGCCTTTGATGAGATCATGGATCACTAATTTGGTCGGGGCTGGGCCCGAGGGTGGAACGACCTTCGGTTCTCGGGACCGTGAGATGTAGCTGGCGGACTCGCGGAGCATTCGACTTTGCCCGGGGCGAGCGACGGCCGAGCCCAATCCGAGGGACCCAATGGCCACGACGGACATGAGAGTCGCAACGAGGAGCAGACTGCGGCGCATTATGGGAGCGTATCGCCATGAGGGCTTGCGGAGCTTTCGAGCCCGCCGTCTGCGGCCAGCAACACGGCGTAGCTGGCACGTAGCGTATCGCCGCCGCACAAGGGGGTTCATCGGCGCAGCATCGAATGGCTCGCTCGCCACGGGGGCCTTTAGGGCCCTGCCACGTCAGCAGCGCCCATAACGCGGCGATCGTGAGCGTGCGACGCTCGCGTCGCGGACCCGACACGACCTGTACGTGGGTCGCGAGGCCGACAGCCGGTTTCACTATGCGGTTCAAAAGGCCGTGGCCGTGGCCGTGAGAGCAGCAGCCCGCCGGAACCAATCACATGACGCCTGACTCCGTAACAGCGGCACCGAGTCCAGTTCGTGCTGACTCGCCCGAATGGCCAAGGTCCTCGTCGGGGGATCACGCGCCGCTGCCCCCTCCCTCGAGCGCTGGGAGCTCGGCCTTAGCCGTGTTGATCGGAATCGCGAACGCGATGCCCGTGCCACCTCCCGTTGAGCCCGCCGTCACGATCTGCGAGTTGATGCCGAGCACTTCGCCCCGAGCGTTCAGCAGTGGCCCCCCGGAGCTTCCAGGGTTGATCAGCGCATCAGTTTGGATCGCATCATCGATGGGAGTCCCGGACGGAGCAACGATCCGGCGATGAAGTGCCGACACAATGCCGTTGGTAAGAGTGCGGCCGTATCCAAAGGGATTGCCGATTGCTAGCACCGGTTCCCCGATAGCTACCGCTCCGGAGTCGCCAAGCCGCAGCGGGCGCAATACTCAGCCGTTGGTAGGTATGCGAAGTAGCGCCAGATCGAGGCTCGGGTCCTTGCCAACCACCACGGCTTCGCGGTCTGTGCTCGATTCGCCAAGAGATACCACGATCTTGCTCGCGTTGGCGACTACATGCCAGTTTGTCAGAATGTCACCACGCCCATCGATCTCGAACCCCGAGCCAGTTGCTGGCTGCAGGCCATCCCGTTCGCCGCGAATGTATTCCGCTCGGCCAAGGTGCTTTCGGTCCGCGACAAGGCCGAACTGCATCGCGTTCGCTCGTTCGGGGAAACGTTGATCGAGGAAGGGAAGGCCACGGGCACGCTCCCGGGCACCGTGAAGATCCGTCTGGACATCGACTCAGCGCGTGCAACAGCGACCGCGAGCTTCACGATCTACCTTGCCGGCGCGACCCTCTCCGGGCGCTCAGCCGGCACAGCGAGCGGCGGGCACGGAGGGTGGGAAAGCTTCAGCGGCAAGATGACGCTGACTCGCGGCACCGGTCGCTACGCGCACGCCTCCGGAACGGGCAGCATGTACGGAGCTATATATCGGCGCACGGATCGGCTCGTTGTGCAGGAGTACGGGCAGGTTCATTACTAGGTCGCACAACTGCGAGGTCTATCCACGGGTCGCTGCGCGCTATGGCGCTTCGCCCGGGCACGTGGTGTGTTCGGTAAGACACATGCGTTTGATTACTGCGCTTCTCCTTGCGGCCGCCTGCTTGCCGACCGCCCTCGCTGGCGCCGCCCAGTCCGTTCGGCTTTCCGCGACGCTAACGCCGAACCGCCTCGGTCGGCCCGCAAGCATCGGACTAACGCTTCAGATCGCGGCACCAGCAAACAAGGTGCCGCCTCCCGCGACGCAGATCGACTTGGATTACCCCAAGAACCTTGGCATCGCGCTAAGTGGGCTCGGGATCGAAACGTGCACGGCCACTACGCTCGAACTGCTTGGGCCAGGCGGCTGTCCTGCGGACTCGATAATGGGCTACGGCACCGCACTCGGCGAGATCCCCTTCGGGCCGGAAATCATCAAGGAGAGCGCCATCGTCACGATCGCGCGTGCCGAAGACCAGGACGGGCACATTGCCCTGCTCTTCGACGCAAGAGGCATCACCCCGGTCGTGGCCAATGTCGTCTTACCGGGCGTATTGCTCCCAGCACAACCTCCCTACGGTGGCGACATTCGAATCGACGTGCCATTGATCCCTAGCTTGCCCGAAGCGCCCGATGTCGCAGTCGTGCAGCTTACCGCGACGATCGGACCGGCGGCGGGGCTCAGGTATGTCGAAAAGCAGGGAGGCAGGACCGTGTCCTACACGCCCAAAGGGATCCTGCTCCCCGATCGTTGTCCGCGCGGCGGCTTCCCGTTTGCGACCGCGCTCGCGTTCAGCGACGGCAGCCACGCGAGCGCGAGCGCGCGGGTTCACTGCCCGCGTGTCAAGAGCCACCGCGCTCGGCGAGGACGGCCGTAGCGCTACGCATTGGTTTTCTGACGGCGACCTCTCGCTGCCCAAGCGAGCGTTCTTATTAGAGCCTCCGACAAACTGCCCCTTACGTTCCGGTGGGACATTGAGCCGGACCCTCGGCGCGGCGCAGCAGACAGCTACTTGCGCGCACACGATGAAGCGCCCTCGCGGTGCGAAGCCACCGGGTCATGTCCGAACGCGGGCCCGCTCTCTTGGCGACGGCTCGCCGCATGCACCCATCGCTTAGTCCGCGTTCGCGCGCGCGTAGCATGCACGTTCGGTGACCGACCGCTCGCGCGATGCGACCCTCAGCGCTATGACTGCGCGTGACCGTGCACCCGGTCGACGAATGCTCCTGTGGCTGGCGGCGCTGGTTGCTCTCGGCGTTGTGCTGGCACTGGTAGCCGTCGCCGCGCTTGGCGGGAAGCGTTCAAGCTGGTCATTCGGACCGTTCGTGGGCTATGCGTGGCAGGGCCGCGTCACGTCGGTGCAGGCATCTTGGATCGTGCCTCGCATCACCGGCCGTTCCTCCCCAGGCGTCGCCGGAACGTGGATCGGGGCGGCGGCGTCTGGCGCGCCTGGACCTTTCATTCAGATCGGAACCAATGAGGAATCCTCGGCGCCTTCCCAAACCGAGGTGCCCGGGCGCTATTACGCGTTTTGGACCGACGTCCGCCACCACGTGCACCCACAACCGCTCTTTCGCGTCGATCCCGATGACAATCTCACGGCTAGTCTCACGCTGACCCATCGACGGTGGAAGCTTGCGATTCTCGATGCGACCTCGGGCGCAGCGGCGCGCTTTACTACGCGAGACGAAGCTCAAGCATCGTTCGATTGGGCCGAGTGGACGCAGGAGGATGTCACCAATAACGCGACAAGGAAACCTTATCCCTATCCGCAGTTGACAGCCGTGTCCTTCCGTGGGCTGAGAGTGAACTCGACGACGCCCGCGTATGCCGACCTGTACTCCGGCTGGATGTCCGTAGACGGGAGTTACTTGGCGCCGACTCCACTGCGCGATGACTCGTTTACCCTGAGGCGAGCCGCGGTTAGCTCAAGCGGTGCGCAGTATCTACACATCGCCACCCCCGAGGACGCTGCAACCAACGGGTTCGTCACGCGAATGAGCCGATGGACAGCGGCGACACCACGATCCCAGATCAAATCTGCATGCTCGGACTTCGTGATCGCGTTACGCAGCAACATCTATGCCCTTCGACGCGCACGGTGGCCGACAGCAGCGCGAGGCCCAGTTGACTCGCTGATCCGCAACACGCAGGCAGTTCTCGATGACACGCAATCCGCCGTACCGGTGTCCTCAGCCGCGCGTACCGCGTGGCGATCGGCGTGGATGCGTGACGCAGCAGGCATAGGCACTGCCGCACATGCGGTCAAGCGTGCCCTGGATCTACCGGAGATCAGGCCCGTGCCGTAGCCAGCCACAGCCGGAGCAAGCGCGGAGATGGCTGTCGCTTCGCTGGCATTCCAGCGGTGACGCGCAGAGTGCTGGTCCTGGGAGCAGTAGCACTGCGGTCGCCTGGCGGTCGGAGCTTCCGCTTGCAGCACAGGCGGCAGGTTCTCAACCCCGCCACGACTCGTCGCTAGGCAAGCGAGCACTCGTTGGCCCTAAGCCCACCGGTCGCTACCCCAGGTTCGCCGCGATGTCGTGCCCGTAGATGAAGACGGTGTAGGGACCGAAGTGTTCGAGCGCGGCGGGCAAGCCCCAAGACGCGGGCGGACTCGACGGCGGCGTCATCGAGCTTGTGATCAGGAACGTGGGCACATTGCCTTGCGGCGTGTACCAGGTGCTTATCTGAGCCCACGGCACAGGGCAGAGGCTCACGCCGCAGGGGAAGACCGGGTACGCCTTCAGGGCGGCTCGCGTCTGTGCGGTCGCGACAGGCGCGACTTCGTAGGCGGCGTAGCCGTGCTGGGCGCCGTGTTCGCGAACGAAGTGGAGCATCGCGGAGCTCGTCTGCGGGGGCGGGCTCGCGGCGTCACCAGCGGGCGTGCCCTCGATCAGGTGATTCACGGCGATCAGCGTCGCGAACAGCGCGACCGCACCTGCGAGCACCGCACGCTGAACGGCGCGCCGACCGGCGAGCGCGGGCAGCAGCGCCGCCGTGCCTGCGTAGACCCCCGGCATGTACCGCGCGGTCTGTTCGTTGACCGGCAGGCTCGTCAGAACGTAAGACGCGATCGAGAGGATGACCACGAGCATCCAGAACGCGAGGTAGAAGTCTCGGCTGGGCGGCATGGCACTCCGCCGGTCGTCGAGCGACTTCGCATAGCGCCAAGCCAGACGCAGCACGAGCAGCACCGCCACTAGTGCGATCAGGCCGACGGCGAACACCAACAGCTTCGTGCCCTTGAGAGGTTCGCCGAAGAAGGAGCCCCCGCCCAGGTGCGCCAGCGAAATGATCGTGATCTGCAGGTTCGAGAACAGCGACGTCGGCGCAACGAATGTGAGCGGGAAGAACGAGTTGATGACGTGTTCCGAGCTCATAAGGCGGTCCAACAGCTGCGCACCGAGGATCGCCACGACGCAGACAGCGATGCAGAACGCCGCGAGCTCGCGCTGCGCAAGTCCGGGATGTCGCCACCACAGCACGCAACCCGCCAGCGCCAGGCTCGGCAGGAAGACGAACTCGAAGACCTGATCGGTCGCTCCGACCGCGCTGAGCGCCGCCAGCGGAATCCCCAGTCCCCACAGCCAGCGCCAGGTGAGCCGTCCGCGACCGGCGCGCTCGAACAGGAATACGACCGTCGCCACGACGAGGGCGCCGTGCGCGATCGCGTAGCCGTGGGTGGCGGGCGTAAACAGGTATTCGCGCATCGCGTCGCCGAGCGCGAGCATCACCGTGGTCGTCACGAGCGCGGCAAACGCACCGAGCGTCCGCCACGCCGCCCACGCCATCAGCGCGATCCCGATGAAGGCGATCACGAAGGGCAGCGCCTCCCATATCTCCCAGTGACCCGGCAGCCCCCGCGTCGCAGTTTCGAGCCACCACGTCTCGTAGAAGTGGTAGTTGCCGAGGATCACCACTCGTCCCGGACCCGCGTGTGCGCTGAGCGCCGCGAGCACCTCCGGCGTGGCCGCGTCGGGAATGCGGTAGAGCGCGTGAATCAGCCCCCGAAGCTGAGCCAGCAGAACGATCACGTTCAGGCTCGCGGCGGCAACGAGCGCCCGAGTCGGCCAGCGATCTAGAGCGACGCTGCGCCTATGTGCGGCGGGTAGCTCCCCCGTAGCAAGGGCCACGGGGCGGGATCATCCCACAGGGCCCAGGCGTGGGACTGGGCGCCGTGTCCCACGACGCATCGCTGCGCAGGGGAGCGCCCGTCATCCCGCCCGTTTCGGGTGCGCAGGGTTTCCTACGACTAGCGTGGTCGGTCAGATCGAGTTCGATCTGCACCTCATCGTGCCGACGATCGACGAGCGCCTCTCTCTACTTGGCCTGAATGAGTTCGGAGTCGCCGAGGCCGCTGATCTTGATTTCGCCAGTGACCGTCGCCGTGCTGGCGAAGGCTCCCAATTGGCGCAGCATCCCCGAGACTTGACCGCCTGCGATCCAACGAGACGGGTTCAGGCCGTTGCCCGATCCGTTCCGCACGAGTAGGTGGAGGGAGCCCTCGAACACCGTTTCGAGGCCTAACGATGGCTCGACGATGTTGACCTTGATGCAGCCTTCCGGGACGGTCGCCGCGTAGCAGCCCTCGCGTTCTTCTTCTTCGGTCGTGACCTCGCTGAGTTCGCCGCCTTCCGACGCGCATCCGGGGTTTGCCGCTACACCCGCTGGCACGCCGATCCTTGCGATGGTGGTTTGTTGTTCTTCTCGTTCCCCGCACCGTAGTTCGACGCTCCAGGGGACACTGAGGGCACCTTGGTGTTCGCCCGTCGCACCTGTTTGCGCCAGCGTCGGTTCGTCAGTCGCCCATGCTTCGACCGCTTCTGTTCCCCTCTTGGAGCTGCATTCGCGCTCCGCGCCGCCACCGGTGGGCGACGCATCGCCTTGCGCCGTGAAACCGAGGATCTGGCCCCGCCCGAGCGGCCTCGGAGACCCTTCGTTGCTGGTGTCTCCGAATCCCAGAGCGACGCATTCGATTTCTGTTTCGACGAATGGCGCAGCGATCTTCAGCGGACCCCAGCCGAGCACTCCCACCTTGTCCGTCGAGAGCCTTGCGAAGTTGTCATAGACCTGCGGCGGCGCGGTCACAAAGACCCACGCCGCCCCCAAGCCTTCGCCGTCGCCACTCCCCCCGATCAGCGCCGTGTTCTCATCGGGGGACAAAGCGGCGGAGTTGCCGAAGGCGCTACCGCGCGAACCAGCCTCGTCGTCGGGAACGATCTTCTGTTGCTCGGTCCACGTTGAGCCCGCGCGCTGGTATACCCACGCGGCTCCGATATTAGGGGCGCCGTAATGGACTTCGGGCCCGTTGGAGCCTTGGGAGACGGTCACGGTGCGGCCGTCGCCGGGACCGCCGATCAAAGCCGTGGTGCCATCGGACGACAGCGCGACGGCGTCCCCGAAGTCGCTGACCGGCGGCGCCGCGCCGTTCGGGGTGACCTGCTCGTCCGCGGGAACGATCTTCTGCTGCAGCGTCCATTCGCTGCCCGAGCGTACGTACACCCACGCCGCCCCGGCGCTGTGGCCGAGGGCCGGATTACCGATCAGCGCGGTCGTCCCCGCGGAGGAGACTGCCAGCGCCGAACCGAACCAGTTGACAGCCTGTTCGCCTTCAGTGGGGACGATCTTCTGCTGCTCGGTCCATTCGGCGCCCGAGCGTGTATAGATCCACACCGCTCCGAGTTCGTAGTGATCTCGCGGCCCCGCGATCAACGCCGTATTGCCGTCGGCGGACAGTGCGACGGCACGGCCGAACTGTGCGCGGGGATCGGGCGCGTACTCGTCCGGCGGGATCATCTTCTGCTGTTCAATCCATTCGCTCCCCGAGCGGGTGTACACCCACGCCGCCCCCATGCCTTCGCTGTCGGCGTTGCCGCCGATCAGCGCCGTGTCGCCGTCGGCAGAGAGTGCGACCGAGACACCGAACAGGCTCGAGAAGCGCGGGTCGCTCTCGTCGGTGGGAACGATCTTCTGCTGCAGCGCCCAGAGTCCGCCCGAGCGTGTGAAAACCCACGCCGCGCCGTTGAACCCCTGTTCGAAACCGCCGCCGCCGATCAGGGCCGTGTTGCCGTCGGCGGACAAGGCGACGCTTTGGCCGAAAAACTGGAAGGTGCCCGTCGCGTCGGTGGGAACGATCTTCTGCTGCAGCGCCCAGAGTCCGCCCGAGCGTGTGAAAACCCACGCCGCGCCAAGGGGGTCGCTCTCGCTCAAGTGGCCGATCAGCGCTGTGTTCCCATCTGCGGAGAGCGCCACGCTGGAACCGAAGAACGCTTCGGACCCGCCCGCTTCCGGCGGGACGATCTTCTGCTGCTCGATCATGGGATCGATTCGCAGCGGATAGCGAGCGTCACGAGCGTCGACCCTGATGAACAACCGTCCCTGCCGCAGTTCAAGCCAACTGTGCAGCGTGCGTCCCCGCTGGTCGGTGGCCACGAGTCCGCCGTAGCGCAAGCCGGGAGACCCAGAGCGCTCGAAGGTGACGCTCTGCCCGCGTGGACCTAGCGCAGCTCTTGCATCGCCCGCGAGGGCGAGAGCGAGCGTCAGGGGTCCGTCGCCGGGCCTCGCCGCTGCTCTCGAAATCGTAAAGCCCTGCTCGAGCCCGGGGAGTCCATTGGAATACCACTCGCTCAGCGATTCGTGAGCGTAGGTGACTCGGTTCGCCGCCACTTGCGGCGTGGCTGGGCGAAGCCGGCGCAGCGCGCTGCCGTAGCCGAATCCGCGCACGCTCAACCCCAGCCGCAGGGCGTCGGAGCTCACGAGCACTCCCGTGCGGTCAAAGCGCGCGCGAAGGCGCTGCGCGGGGTTCCACGCCTCGAAGGTACCCCCGGCGCCGACAACGCGATACGCCGAATCGCGCGCACTTAGGATGCCTGCGATCGCGCGCTGAGCTTGCAACGGCAAAGCGGTTAGCCCAGTACGCGCGCCGAGCCCCGCGTGCGGTACGGGCATGAAATGATGCTCCGAAGCCGAGCCGTACCAAAGCGCCATGGCGCCTAGCACGGCAAGTAGGGCGCTTCCCATCGCTGGCCACGGCCCTATGACGGCGGTCCCTTTCGCCGGCCGCGCACCGCCTGACGGCGTAACCGCCACCGCTGGCGGTGCAGTCAGCGCGTTGCCAGCCAGACCACCCACAGTCTCAGCGTACATAGCGTCGCGGCGAGTCAGAAACGTCCCGTGGTTGGACACGCCGATTCCTTGTTTTATAAGCGCGCGATCGCGCGATCGCAAGCGCCGCCGAAACCGTCGCTATCGCTCGGGGTTATCAACAGCTGATGTCTTCTGCGATGAGAGGCGGTAGCGCGGCGAGCGAGTCGGATACGGCGAACATATCGGAGGCGCCTCGCGCGGCCAAGCCTCTTCGGTGGCTTGTGGTTCTGGGCTCAGCACTCGCGCTGTCTTGCGTCTCTGTTCCCGCCCAGGCCGCGCAACGAACCCCGCGTCCAGTCAATCTCGCCGCCTCGGCGGAATCACCCAATCTAGCCGTCGACGCACAAGGCGACGCGCTGGCCCTGTGGGAGGGTACCGAACAAGGACATACCGTCCTTCAGAGCGCCTTCAAACCATCGGGGCATCGCTGGCAGCCGGCGGAAAGCGCCCCAGGAATCTTTCCACGAACCGGTCAAGTGGCTCTCGACGCACACGGCGATGCGATCACGCTTGTCTCATCGAATGGCCTGGGGAGCGCCTTCAAGCCAGCAGGGCAACCGTGGCGCGCGCCCGAAACCATCATCCCCGAACTCGACACCTCGGTCGTCCCGTACCAGACGCTCGACGTGCTTTATCCATACGTCACCGTCAACGCGCAGGGCGAAGCCGTGGCGGCATGGGACGTGTCGCGTGGACTGCGCGCTACGAGCGACGTCCTCCAGGTGGCCTTCAAGCTAGCCGGAGGAGCCTGGGGGATGCCAACAACCCTTTCCGCAGAAGGCCAGCAGGCGGGTGCCCCTGAGGTGGCCTTGGACCCGCGTGGCGACGCGATCGTAGTTTGGGGACAGTCTGAAGGCCCCGGCCGGGGCAGCGTTCAAAGCTCCTTCGGGTCCGCCGGGGGAAGCTGGGAGTCCCCCACGACAGTCCCCACGGAAATCACGGATCTCGGGGACCCACAGGTGGCCCTGGATGCACGCAGTGATGCGGTCGTCGTATGGGAACACGTGACCGGCGTCGAAGGAGGACCGATTTACTACGCCAAGCACAGCGTGCAAAGCGCGCTGAGGCCCGCCGGCGGAAGCTGGGAGGCGCCCGAGAAGACCTCCGAACCAAGCCCCGGTGTGGCCGCACCGCAGCTGGCCATGGATGCCCCCGGCGAAGCGGTCGTCGTCTGGAACAGCGGCAACCTCACCGAAAGCGTGGTGAAAGGCGCCTTCGGGCGAGTTGGCAAGGGCTGGCAGCGACCGAGGGACCTCTCCGGCGCGAACCTATTTCCCACTGCGCCGCGTGTCGCCCTCGACGGCCGCGGCGAAGCGGTCGCCGTGTGGGTGCGCAAATCCGCGGGCAGGTATTACAACACGGTGCAGGCTTCGATCCGGCTCGCAGGCCGGACCTGGATGGCACCGCGCGCCCTCTCGAGAAGCGGCCAGGCGGCAAGCGAACCCGATGTCGCCATGGACGAGCGCGGCCACGCCGTAGCGGTCTGGAAGGCGGAGCGCGACAAAGAGAGCGTCATTCAGGCCACCGTGATGTCCCTACCCCGGCGCGTCAAGCACTCAGCGCACACGCGCACCCCCTAATTGGGCGACACTGTGGGAGCGCTTGCTGATCTAGCAGGACGGGTCCTCGGCTGGAATTCGTCGGTGTTTTCTAGCCATGCTGCGCCAGTCAGCCAGACGCGAACGGGTAGCCGCTCGGTCGTGGTGCCCACGCAGATGCGTAGGCGATCGCTTCGAGGTTTCAGCCAGCCCTCGCTGGCTTCCCCGCGGGTGTGGGAGCGCGGCGAGGGGGAGCTGGTAGTTCCGCCCTTCCCACGAGCGGTATCCGCCGGGCGTCACTGCCCCTTGCCGCAGCATTGACTGCTAGGGGAGGCGCACCAGGGTCTAATTGGGCAGCAATTGTGCAGCAGCGGCATTTCTAGAGGGGCGCGGTCCTCAGGGAGAACGGCGCCGACTCGGGCAAAACCGCCCATTTCCAGCCACTTCAGCGAGTGGAGCCAACGGGAGTCGAACCCGTGACCTCCTGCTCGCAAAACGGCACGGCAGGTGCGTGGGAGGCCCCGAATTCCCAGTGTTTATCGGCGGTCACGGTCATCATCCCGTCGCTCCGATGCGGCGGATTTGGGCGCGATCCGGCCGGGTTTGGGCAGCGGACCGGGGCTGCTGCCCAAACGCCCAGGCGAGATCCTTCGAGCCTTCGGTTTCACGCGTCGCGGCTCGGAGCATCCCGGCCCCCTAACGACGCCAGACGCGCTCTCGAGGCCCGCCCAGAGCGCGACGGACACCGCGAATCCTGCCGGGAGCGCCCGCCCCGGGGCATGGCTTGCTTGGCCACTACGCGCGTGGCGCCGTGATGTCGGGGTTTGCTCATTCCCCTGGTAGACCGTCCGCGTTGATACCGACCCCTCGGAAGCCCCTCTCTGCTGACATGCAGATTGTCGGCGTGGACGGCCCGATGTTCCTGACATCCGAGGAGTACGTCGCCGCCCTCCAGCGCATGGGGGCAAATGCCGCGTGCCCGTCGTGCTCGAGCGAAGCTTGGTCGCCACAGACCCAGTTGGGCGCGATCCGCTTCCATGGCGGACTGGGCACAGGCGCGATGACTGCACATGTCGCAGTCTGTCGACGGTGCGGATTTGTTCGCCTGCACACTCCCGGTCCGATCTCGAAACCGCCGCCGCTCGATCCTTAAGGTCGACCGCAACGACTTCTCGCGGCCACCACCGCTGGATCACCCGCAACGACGCCCAATGGGCAGGCGCAGTCTGGAGAAAGCTTGCTGCATCCACCCGGAGCGCCGTCCCGTCGCCCGTCTCTTGCATCCTTGGACGCGGCACTTTGTGACTTCGTGACCAACCCAAAGTGCGCTGGTCCCGTCGCGTTTCGTCAAGGCGCAGACGTTGGGGGCGCTATTGGCCGTCCCTGTCCGCGTTCGGACGACCCCACATGATCGACAGGGTCGATCCCTCGGCAAATGCAAACTCGATGCCGTTATTCCACCCCCTCACCTTCCCTGCCATCGGAGGCAACACGATCAGCTGCCCGCCAATCTTGTATGCGCAGTTGAACAGCTCATGAGCCTCCGACGGCAACGCGTCGGACGTCTCCAAGCTCATCGGGTGCGTCAACACGCCATCAACCTTGAGAACACGCACTTGGCTTCGTGGACGCCCGCCACCCCCGCCCGCTAGTTCCACGCTGAGCGCACATTGCACCCGCTCGCCCAAGTGCTCGTGAAGTCTGCGGAGCGCCTCCTCGTGCCTGATTGATTCAGGCGTCACTGCGCACCTCTATGCCCGACCAGTATGCAGCCCCACATCACCGGAATGAGGTTCCCCCCGGCGCGCACTAACGTACAGAACAATCGACCCGTGTAGCTCAACCTCGCCCGATCAGGATGCGATCGCCGCACGAAGGTAAAATCTAAACTTCTTCTGGGTGCCCCGAGGTATCCCAACCACTCTGCCACTTCTGTAACCGAGCCGTCGACAAGGCCGATGACATCGCCTCTGCCGACCGATGCGGGCTGCTTTTGGACTAGAAGTGCCGCACCACGGAGATGCCCAGGTTTTCAGGATCGTACGACTTGACGGCAAGTATAACGCCCTGACCGTTCGTAAAACGAACACTGCAGTCCCACGTCTCGCTAGCCACTCTGTGACACGTCACCTTGCGGGCGTGGCCTTCGTGTCTGGTCGACGTGAGAGCTGCTTCTTCGACTTCGCTTGTTGTTGGATTGTGCCGAGGACGCAGCCCAGAGCCTGCGCAAGCGGCCGCCAGAGCACCCATTACGAGCATCTCTACACCCATCGCTAGTCGACCGGCCAACCCTACCGCGCCCTAGTCACAGGGAACAATGGGACGGGGTTTCCCTGGCCACTCACCTACAGCTCGCGCGGCATTTCCTGCCAGCGTTCCCCGCCAAGACCCCAGATCGTCGGCGGCATCTCCGAGCGCTCGCGCTCGCTGACAACCACGAACACACCATCGTCAAACACCCGCGCCGCGTGTTGACCCGTCGGCTCATCGAGAGCGATGCTTGTGATTCCTCGTGACGCTCTCCCTGGAACGATCACCACCTGCCGTCCGCCCCTTTCGGTTCCTGCCCAGCCGAGCACCTCAACACCCGGTTCCCTGGTTAGTCCCGATTGATCGGAGTCAAACCAGTGGCGCCGAAAACCGGCTACTTCTTGCCATATGGTGCCCGACCGCTCGTAGAGCTTGTATATCGCATGCACGGCGCCGCGAGGGTCCGGACCCGCCAGAAACAACACTGCGCCAACATTGCCGTCGCGATGATACGCGACGGCGCGCACGTCGTTCGGACACTCATAGTCCAGCCGCCCAGTGTCGAGGATTATCGGTCCGCGCTCGTCGATTCCCATATGCTGGGCTCCAACACGGTAGCGACGCAACCGACCTCAGCCCGCCACACGCACGATGGTGTTACCTAGCGTAGCAGCCTCCAAAATACTGTTCGCCCGTCAACTCTTCATTCGGGCCTACCGGGATCGGGGACGTGGGAGTCCAATGGGCTTCAAACACAATGAGGGCGCCGGGCTGAACCGTCACCGTCGTATGCGCGTAGTAAGGCTTAACGCTGTTGCGGCCCAACTTCATGGTCGTGTTGTTGAAATACACTTCGGGCGGTCCATTGGGCCTTGTTGCTACTGCTCTAATTGATGTGTACTCCGAATCCGCGCGGAACGTGAGATTGGCCTGTACGACAAGTTCGTATTTCACGTACCGTTGGCCCTGTGCATTGATACCGGCGCGCGTTCGTTTAATGCGGATATTTAGAACGTCTGTCTTTTGGCGCCTTTCATTGCCGCAGGGGCCCCCAACCTGGGTCGCCGCCGCCACCGCAACTGGTGCCGCGCACAAGCCCGTTGGATCTGCCTGATTGACTGGATCATCCTGAGCGTACGCATAAGGCTGGAGTGTCTGTGATGTTTGCGGATCCACGGTGAGGAACTGGCCCGACCCTGGTTCATACTCACGCGCACGCAGATACCCGAGCCCTGTTTCGTGTTCGGAAAGTTGCCCGCCGTAGCCAAACGGCGTCGTAGCTGATCCAGTTGAGCCCGTCATTTCGCCCTAAGCGCTGTACGTGAAGGCAGCATCGACTGCACCCGTGCTGCTCGTCAGCATCCTCGTCGAGTTCCCCTCATCATGATGTAGATAGAGGACTCCTTCTCCCGAACCTTCCGGGGTTAGCTGCTCAATTGGCGATTCTTCAGGTCCGTAGACAAATGACCGAGCACCGTCAGAAAGCAACACGGGTACACCTTCGGTCGTGTCCCAGGTCAAGTAGCTAGTGCTACGGGACCGCGTCTGGGCGACGCGCAGACCTTCGCCGTTGTAGACGTAAGAGTCTTCGACCGTTTGAGTCGAGGGCGCTTCGCTGCGAGAGATCGAAGTGAGATTGTTTGCTTGGTTGTAGCTGTAGACAGTGGCTGGCCCGTCATCAGGCGCGACTTCCTTACGCCGTCCCTCTTCGTCATACGAATAGTGCGTTTCCGAGGAAGTCGAGGTCAGCTCGTCTGCCGAGTTGAAAGCGTTCGTAAGCGACCCGATGGTGGCGCCAAACTTGAGACGCTCGACCTGCTGCGCGAAACGACGAATCCCGATGTGGTAGCGGTGATAGCGGGCGTCGATCGATCCGAGCCTGGCGCGCTTGATACGTTCGCAGACAAGAGCCGTGGCATACCGGTTCACGCTATCTGCGGGATGGACGACATTCGGGCATTGTTTCCGTCCGCTGCTGCCGAACGCGCAGCTCGCTAGTCGCCACGGGCCGTTTGGCCGGGGGTTGCGGCCACCCATTCAATCAGCGTGGGTCAGCGTGGCGTAGGTCAGCCGCCGATTAGGCACCGCTGAACACGAGCGATGCGCCTCCCAGGTAGGTCGGTCGTGAGTGGCGGTAGTGCTCGCCTATGCCCTAGTAGACCCGTGATTCGTCCGTCCAGAGGGTCGATCCCTCGCACGCCATGTCGCGGGCGTGTGGCTGCATGGCGACGCCGTCGACCTCGACGCTCGAGATGACCTCCAACCGACCCGGCCACTGCACCGTTTGCGGAGCCCACATCCAGGGCTCTTAGCAGCCGTCGGCGAGAAGCAGTAGGCGCCGCTCTGAGCCTTAGTCCGCCGTGTTGCCGAGTCCTCGTTCGAGGTGGCGCTCGACGTCGGCTCGGGCCTGGTCCTCGTCGAGGGCCTTGAGCAGCCGGGAGCGCTTGACGATCCGCTGGCATTGCGCATATTCCAGGAACTCGTTGATCGCGCGCCGCACGTCCCAAGCGACGTTGACGACGACATCCTCCGACACGGGCTCGGGGTCGCCGCCGTGAATGGCGACGGAGCGTACTTCGTCGTAGAGCGCGTAGATCCGCAGGGGGTGCGTGAAGCTCTGCGTGAGCTTGCAACTAAGCACCCCGCGGCGGAGTGCTAGTCCTCGCGCCTTCAGCCGTTCATTCTTCCGGCCGAGAATGGCCTCCAGGGCTGTCATCAGGAACAGCAGCTCCATCAGTGGGTCTACCGCGAGTTGCGCCTGCTCGAACCACCGAAGCGCCCGGCCTGCGGCGCACTCGACGTCGGTGCCGCCGACAAGCGGGAGAGACGAGATTGGCATCGACGCTGCGCGGCGCAGCACGTCCTCCCCTGCCTCGTAGTCCCACCCTGTCTCCGGATGGATGCTCCAGCCGCTCGCGCCGTCGTCGAACCACACCGACTCACCTCGGCGGAACCGGAGCTGTCGATCGGGCAGAAAGTGCTCCTCTCGCAGCCCCGCGCGGAGTAGGCGGAGTGCGTGATCGGCCACCTCGGCGGCTCGTCGCTCCATCCTGTCGTAGTTCGTGCCCGTGCAGTCCACCGCGATCACCGAGGCCATCGTCGGACCGGGATCGGGCGGGAGGATGCGCGCCGGCAGCTCGACCTCCGACGCCGGGATGATTCTCGCGCCCTGCAAGTCCAGCTGAGCCTTGACGGCGAGGTGGATCACGGGAAAGAAGCACGTGCAGCCCATCGGCTCACGGGCGTGCTCCGACATAAAGGCCGCCGTATGGTTCGTGTCGCGTCTAAAGTGAGCGAGGCAGACGAATCGTCTTGTGGCTTCGTCGATCGCGCTGTTGTCCATGTACTCGAACCGTTGGTCCTCGGGTAGGAGTGCGCGAACTTGATCGGCGGCAACAACCTCGTGTGCCTGCATGGTGAGGACGCCGCCTCCCAGGTCCTCGGGGATGTGGAACGTCTCGTGGGAGTGCGTTAATCCGCTCGCGGGCGGCCGCCTGACCTGGCGCTGTAACTCGTCCAACGCCTTCTCCACCGTGAATCTGCTGCTCACGCGAGCTGGGCGATGCGGTAGAAGATGTCGTCGCGCATCAGGCCGACGAAGTCCTCGTGCACCTCAACCAGCCACGGCCCGTGAACAGGTTGACCGGTGGTCTCAGTGTGGACCTGCGCGACTGCGCCCAGTCGGTCTTCGCCAACCTCTCGCCACTGGTCCAAGGCGTGCATCGCCGCATTGCTAGTGCGGGTGGCCCCGGTGGGCGTTCCGGCAGAGGTCTGGCCCAGCGCGGTACACGCGTACACCCTGCCGTCGATCTCTATAAAGGGCTGCGCGATGCCCGCTTGGCGTAGCTCCAAACGCTCATCGTCCGTGAACTCCCTCGCCAAGCCGGTTACGAAATCGAGCCTCAGCATGATTCCTTGATCGGGCCAGTTACGCACGACAACTTCGAGCAGCTCCTTGAGTGCCCAGCTTCCGTGCGGATAGATGCCGATCAGGTAGGCGCCGCCAGGAGTGAATGTGGCGAACAGGAGATCTCCGCCCCGCTCGACGAAGCCGCCTGCCTCGACAGTCGTCGACAGATGCAGGTGGTGGATACGCCAGTCGGCGATCATGAGGTCACGGTCGCGTCGGCGCTTCAGCTCCGCCGACGCTGCTGTCGGTTCGTGACCCACCTGTACCGCGCGGCTCAGGTGCGGCGTGAGGTCGTTTTCCGACTCGATCTTGGCGATGATCGCGTCGAGAGCATCCTTGTGCTCGGCTGCTTTCCGACTTTGCGTCAGCTCGGCCGACAGATGGCACCTTCGCGACTGAGCAGGTAGCAGACGGCTCCGCCATGTCCCGTAGCTGATGAGCAGATCAGCGAGCGCCATAGCCGCCAACTCGCCGCTCGGGTCGTTGGGCATCTCGGCGAGGATGTGTCCGCGCGCCACCCGTTCCAGCTTGTCGACAAGATCGTCAGCAGGTCTGCGCACCACGAACGACGGTATCGCGGAAAGCGCCGGTCCACGTGCCATTGGTGCGAAGAGCTGCCACCCGCGTGAAATCGAGGCCGCGGCCCGAAGGGCAGACGCCTGCGTCGCCTCGAAAGGCCGGCACCTGCCCAACCCCGATGGCGTAGCGGATGCCGGGACTGTCCCGCGCCGTGTCTAAAGCACCGACGGCAACGGGCCGATACCGGTGTCGTGTTGCGGTCTCCGAAGTTGGCAGCGGTCGTAGGCCTGGCTGCTCTGACCGTGACAACCGGCTGTGGCGGCTCGACAACGAGCGACACCACCGCAATCGAGCAGACCGTGACGACATTGTTTGGTGCGTTGCACCGAGGCGAATATGCGACGGCGTGCAGTGCCTACACGTCAGGGACCCAGGCGCTGATAGAGCATGCCGCTGAGCAGCTCCAGGGGCTTACGACTGCGGATTGCCCGAGCGCTCTCCGGGCCGTCGAGCAAGCCACCGGACGAAGCAACTTCGAACAGCTCGGGCGGCCGCGCTTCGAAGGCATCACAACCTCTGGCGAGGCTGCGACCGTCATGGTCAGCGCACCCGCCCCCGGCGGCCTCATCGCCCACAGCACGTTCAGCGTGGTGCGCGAAGGCGACGTTTGGCTCGTCAACCGCGCCTCCTCGCTGCAGTTCTCGCCTGCCGCATAGGCCCAACAGCCAAACGCCCGCAGCGCCGACTCGCGCACGATGCGAACGTCAGTCACGCGCTGCGTTGGGCAGCAATTGGGCAGCAGCGGCATGTCGAGGCGTGCACAGCCCTCAAATCTAGTCCCACCAGCTGCCGCGAAACTGCCCGATTTGCAGGCCTTTCGTCTCAGTGGAGCCAACGGGAGTCGAACCCGTGACCTCCTGCTTGCAAAGCGGCACGGCGAATGCGCCACAGGGCCCCGAATCCTCAGTGTTTATCGGGGGTTACGGTCAGCATCCCGCCGCTCCGATGCGGCGGGATTGGGCGCGATCCGGCCAAGTTGGGCAGCGGATTGGGGTTGCTGCCCATTCGGCCGCGCCGCGCTGAGCCGGCTCGCTGTCCTTGCCCGAGCTGCTTTGGCAACTCCCCGAGCAAAGCGCCCACGACCCGTCATGCAGCAGACCCAGCTGCCGGAGCTCATTGCCCGCTGCACACCACCTTGCACAGGGGTCTGCTCCGCGGTCCCGACGGCTACGCTGGCCCCCATGATTCGGCAACTCGCGGCCCTCAGCGCTGTTCTCGCCCTCTTAGGGTTATCGGCCGCCGCCGCAACCGGTGGCACCGGGCGGGAGACTCAACTAGTCACGATCCATCCCGAAGGGCGCGCGTCTGCGCGTGGCATCGGGTTAGTGCGCCTAGAAGAGCCGCAAGCCCGGGTGACCGAACAGCTCGGTCCGGGGCATTTAGTCTCTCGCGGCACCGAGCTCGGCGAACCGGTCGCGGAATACAAGTACCGCTCGGGCTCGATTACGATTGAAGTGGGCTACGGCAATGGGTTGGTTACCGGCGTATCTACGACCTCAAGTAAGGCAGTCCTGTTCGGCCGTCCCTTGTCCGACGGCGTTCGGACCTTCACCAAGATCCTTCACGGCCGACGCGGCTGGCGAGTGGACCACTGCCGCCATCGAACGTTTACGGCGCTCGCTCCTGGCGGGCCGGGTACAGGAATCGAATGGAAATCCGGCCAGGTTAAACTTGTGATGATCGACGTCGGTGGCGTGCTCGACGCGTGCGCAACCTTATAGGGTGTGCCCAGCATCGCGCGAGTGACTTGAAGTCTCCGCCTCGTGTCGGATTCTGATCGCGGCGCCCTCCCCGCCCATTCGTCGGTGATGCCGCCGCGCGACCTGCCTTGCTGGCTTCTCCCTCGACAGAGGTGCTGCGGGTAGCTTCGCTTTACAGCCTCATCGTGGAACGAGGCCGCTCAGTCCAAGGCATGCGATCAGCGCTCCCAAAAGCGCTACGACAAGGACGGCAAGCTTGAATCCACGATGCTGGGTCAGTTCATCGAACCGTGCGCCCTTGTCGGCGGCCATCACGCTGCCTGCCCGTGCAAGCTGGCGCGGCAAGATCCACAGTGCCCAAGCGATACCGCCAATACCAATTGCGACCGCCGCAATGTCACTATCCATGGTATGTCCGATGAACTCTCAGATACCTTTGAGCCGTTAGCGGCCCCGCATTCCTCGCAGCCAGCGGAGATAGAGCCCCGCGCCGATTGCGGCTATTGCAACGCCCGCCAGAATAAACACGACTAACCCCACTTCACGCGTAACCACGCCCACTAGGATTGCTAGCAACACCATATAACCAAGGGCAAAGCGAAACCCGCGCCAGTCGCCAGTCTTCCTTCTCTTATTTGGCTCAGACATCGTGGGTCTGGAACGCTGTTAGCCCAATCCTTCTTTCAAAGCCTCCCAGGACACGATGTAGACACCTACCGCCAACGTTCCCCCCAATACGGCTATGTGATAGCAGGGGTGCACTAGAGCGCCCAGCAATTCGGTGACCTCGGCGGAGTCGAGACACTCCCCCGTCGCGAGCCTCAGCAACCGAGCCTTGCGCCCCGGTCGTGCCATCCCAGCCGCCGGGGCGCTGATGTTGCGGGCGACGCGCCTAGCCGCCCGGTAGAGAGAAATGCGCGAAGAAGAAGAACCAGACCTCGTAGGCGATGAACACGACCACCACGCTTGTGACGACGAACACCTCGATCGGGTTTGAGTGCACTGGCTTTCTGCGCACTTCTTCGCTCTCGCGCAGGGTCCGCAGCCAGGGCGGGCGGCGACGCGCCTCCATGGGCTTACCACTCATCCGATCGTAGGCGGCATTGAGGCGCGTCAGCACGACCATCAGTGCGAGCACCTCGACGACCAGCACCGCGACGATGACAAGCACCGCGCCCATACTCAGCCCGCTGGAGGGGACGACTCGCGAGCCAACCCAGAGCGCCATCAGCGGAGCACCGGTCCAAATGTTGACGCTCACGAGTGTGGCCGCGATCGTGAGCACGATCCGTTTGAAGCCCTTGCCGCGCGCGACCGGTTCGTATTGACGCGCCTCCGATCGCCGGGCAGGCATTGTCGCCACCATCGCGATTCGAGGATACACGCAGGGGAGCGAGGGACCTCCAATAAGGTCCGCCTCGCGCCCCGGTTGGTTACCGCAAAGTACCGCCGGGGCGCTGACGCAGGGGACTGCCTGAGCGAGGATGCTCGCTGCCGCAACCGCAACAATGAGCGCGCGATGTTCGACCTGCTGATTAGTAGAGCGGCGGAGGGCTGGGAAACCGTGGCGGTTGACTTCGGCTGCGACTACTGCGCGGACGACCAGAACCGCCTTTACGGACACGTCGCGCAGATCGGGAGCGACGAGGTGCGCCGGATGCTGCTGCTGCGCTGCCCGCGGTGCGGCAGCTTCTACGAGAACTTCCCCCAAGGCCCCGGGCCAGCGCTGGACATGACTAGGCGACTCAACGAAGCGGAAGCGCGGGCGCTGTTTCCCGAATGGGAGGGATGACCTACTCGGGGTCGTCCTGCTCGGCCGCGTCCGATTGCTCGGACTCGTCCGCCTCCGCAGCCTTAAGGTCCGCCGCACGCGACGGTCGTGTCTCCGCAAAGTAGCGTCGCGGCGCGTTTGCGCGATCCGCCGAAGACCTGCCACTGTCCGCAAGGCGGCCGCGAACCACCGGGTCTAGAGGAGATCGCGGGGCTGCTCAGTGCCTAGCCCGGCGCCTCGTGCGCTCGCGGACGTTCACGGCGACGATGATGAGAAGCAGAGAGCCCCAGATGATGGCGCTCGCTATGACGCCACCGACTGCCAGCGCTGTTCCGCCGGCAATCCCAATCGTGGCAATCGCCAGATAGCGCCATCGTTCGGGAATAGGCCGCATGCCCCGAAGTCTACGCGTCCGCAGCCGCTCAATTCCAAACTGACCCACTACCCGGTTCGGAGTGCGAAGCGGAGCAAAGCCGCTCGTTCGCTTGCCGGAATCCCAGACTGCCCTGTTCCCCCCCACGAAGTAACGATCGCGCAAGCCGCCGCCGCCATCACCGCCGCGCTCTCGTCATAGGCCGCCGAGGTGCCGCTCGACAAACGCGGCTAGGTACGTAGCGGACGGCGTAACCGTGAACCACGCCGGACCGGTCCCATTCGGAGCGTCCGGATGCCCGAAGCCCGACGTGCCGAAGTAGCGCCAGCGCGCGTCAAGCGAAGAGCGGATCGCCATCAGGACATGTTCCGGGTTGGCGAAGATCGTGACGTAGCGACCGGGGCCGGGTTGGCCCCAGGACTCATATTCGCCCGAGGTCATCGTTGGCACTTCGATGCCAGCGTGCTGGAGGACCCAGGAGACGGAGGAGGAACAGTCCAGGCCGGGGTCGGGTGTGGCCGGCGTGACGTGCCCGCCGCCGTAGACGTAGGGAACGGCCATCGCGGCGAGTTCGTCCGCGGCGGCTTCGACTCTCGCCGCCGACGTGTCGGTGGCGGTTTCGTTCGCACAGCGCGCGATGGAGCTGTCGGCGCCGCTGGGGCTTTGTTCCGGAACGCCTGCAGCGGGCGGCGCCCTTGTCAAATAGCTCTGCGCGCGAGCGAGCACCTGCGCGACGTACCAGGACGCGTGGTTGTACGCGTAGACCGCGGCTGGCCAGTCGCCGGGCGCGCCGGAGGCGCGAAGGTAGGCGGCCGCGGCGTAGATCGCGTCCCAGGGGTCGTACGGGTCCGGCTGCGCTTCCGGTTGCCCGGGGTCAGCAGAGACTCCGTAGCGAAGCCACGTTTCCGGCTCGAACTGCATCCACCCCACCGCGCCCGCGGGGGAGATCTGAAGGTCGCGGCCGAAGTCCGTCTCCTCGTCGTTGATCGAGGCGAGATACGCCCACCCGGCGGGACCGAGCCCGTAGCGTTCTGCCGCGCCGGCGTACACCGGCATCAGCCAGCGCGGGATTTCCGAGCGCGCCCGCGGAGAGGCTCCGGCCGGAGCGGAGGCCGGCGCCGAACATGAGGCGCGGCTCTGCGTCGCGACGAGCGCTGCGAGGCCGAGCACGGCGACGACCGGGAGCGAGAGCGCGCACAGGACGCCCACCGCGAGGCCGCGTGAGGACATGCGGGGTCTATGCGGGTCGTTCGGCAGCGGAACGCGATCGAATGAGCGGCAGCGTTCGCACCCCTGAGCGAAGCCGCGCCCGCAACCCAGATCGGGCCTGCCTGCCGGCAGTCAACGCCCGCAGACGGCGATCGCGGTAGTAGGGCCGCAGCGTCACCCTTGCCGGCGGCAGCGAGCCGTAGATCAGCACCCCGCCGCCAGCCTCCTGCTGGCGCGTCAGCCAGCCGGGCGCGAGCGGGCGCTCCGCCGTCGATTCGGTGTAGCTGTGGCGCTCTTCACCGCGGGTCCGTGAGAGCCGTCGACGCTGCTCGTCTCCGAGCAGCTCCCGGACCCAGCGGGTGGTGCGCTCGTCGGCGACCCCGGGGAGCACGAGCTTCGCGCGGTGGTTCGCGAGCGTCGTCGCGGCGTGATCGCCGTAGGCGGCGTGCAGCTGCGAGAGGTCGTGCCAGACCGAGACGAGCTGCACGCCGACGCCCGCGGCCGTGGTCGCGAGCTTCGCGAGGTCGGGGATCGGCGCCATGTTGCCGGCCTCGTCGAGCAGCACGAGCAGCGGCGGATCGAGTGGACGCCGTGTGCGCTCGTAGCGGTCATAGGCCGCCGCGAGCACCTCGCGCACGAGCGCTGAGAAGAGCGGCGCCAGGCGCTCCTGTTCGTGCGTCGGCGCGCACACGTAGACCGTGCCGCCGGAGTCGAGCAGGCGTGCGCCGCCGATGCCCTCGCCGATCGTCGTGAAGAGCACCTCGGGGTCGCCGTAGGCGGCGAGCATGACCTCCGCCGTCATGTACGACCGAGGACAGCGCGCGCTCGTCGCGACACAGCGACGCGCGCCACTCCTCGAGCGCCAGCTCCTCGTCTGCCTGGCGCAGGTAGTGCTCGACCTCGGCTACCTCGCGCACGTTCAGCCAGCGCAGGACGTCGATCATCGTCAGTTCGTTCTTGGCCGCGGCGAAGAGCAGCGGCGCCAGCAGCTTCGCCGCGACGCGCCCCCAGAACTGCGCCTCGCCGGCGCGCGAGGCTCTGCGCCGCGTCGGAGAGCCACTGCGCCATCCGCCGCGCGCCGTGCCAGCTCCTGCAGTGCCCGAGCGGGTTGAAGCGCGCGCTCTCGCGCTCGGCGTAGGGCGCCGGGTCGTAGACCCAGACCGGCCCGCGCGCCGCGCGTGCCGCCTCGGTGTGCCCGAGCAGGTCGTGCTTGACCGAAGTGCAGAGCGCGGGTCCGTGCCACTCGAGCAGCGCCGGGATCGCGAGCGCGCTCGTCTTGCCCGACTGCGTGGGGCCGACGACGAGCAGCGAGTGGCGGCGCTCGACGGCGATCAGCCGCGAGCCGCAGCGGCCGATCGTAAGACGCCCGGGCTGCGGCCGGGAGACGGCGAGCGCCCGCAGCTCGGAGGGCTTGGCCCAACGCGCGCCCTCACCGTCGTGTCCCTGGGAGACTCCGAGCGCGCGGGCGGCAGCGGTCGCGAGACAACGTGCGTGCGCCGTGAGCGAGCCGCACCCGCGATGCACGCAGAGGACAAGCGCCGCGAGCGTCGCGCTCAGCCCGAGCAGCGTCCCGTACACGCCGAGCGGACCAGGCAGGCGCGCGCGGAGCGCCGGCGGGAAGCCCGCGGCGGGCTGCGCCGGGTGCGCCAACCAGTGGGCGATGCCGGTGAGCAGCGCCAGGAGGGAGATGCGCGGCCAGCCGCCGCCGAAGATGAGGCCCGCGAGCGCGAGCACGAGCCAGAGGTAGCCACAGACGGCGGCGCCCGCGAGCGCCGCCAGCGCGATCCCGTCACGCTCGCGGGCGATCATCTGCTCGCCCCTGCGACCCGCGCGCCCATCCGCAGGTCGGTGTCCACGAGCGCGGCCTCGACGCGGCTGACGCGATGCGCGACGAGGAACGAGCGCGAGCCCACCTTCCAGATCGCCTGGCCCGGCTGCAGGTCGGCGACGATCTCGGCCTCTGTCGAGGAGAGGCCGAGCAGCTCCTGCGAGCGCCGCAGCTCGTCGGCCGACTGGCGGTAGACGACGCGCGTCTGCGCGTCGGCGAGGAGGCCTTCGGCGAGCTTCGCCTCGCGGCTGCCGCTGTCTCCGGCCGCCGCGAGGTCGGAGACGCGGTGCATGATCGCCCAGCCTGCGAGCCCGAGCGCGCGCGAGAGCTTCCAGGTCGCTTGCAGCCACTCGCCGACGCCGAGGTGCGAGAAGACGCGCCAGCCCTCGTCGACGACGAGGATCGTCTGACGGCGGGGCGCGCCCGCTTCGGCGTCGAGCACGGCGCGCAGCGCGGCCGTCGCGCACGCCATTAGGATCCCGAGCGCCTGCTCCCCGTACATCGCCGAGAGGTCGAGCACGACGAGGCGCGCCGAGAGGTCGACGCCCTCACTCGTGCGCTCGTCGAACATCCCCGCGAGCGCACCCGCGCAGAGCGCGTGCAGCGCGAGCGCCGCCTCGCGACAGGCCTCGGCGAGCGCCTGCGGGGTCGCGTGAAGCCGCTGCGCGGCGTCATGTGAGGGTTCGTGCAGCGCCGCGACGACCGCGGGCAGCGTCGGCTCATCGCAGGTACGCGAGCTATCGGCCAGCGCCTCGCGCAGGCCGGCCTCCTCCTCGGGTGTGAGCGCGCGGCCGAGCGCCGCCGCGCAGACCGCGAGCAGCACCGCCAGTCGCGCCTGCGCGCTCGCCTGCGCCGAGAGCGGGTTCAACCGCACCGCGCCGCCGGGCTCGAGTCGGATCGGCGTCGCGCCCAGCAGCTCGCAGAGGCCCGCGTACTCGCCCTTGGGGTCGATCACCCAGCCGCGGCGGCCGAAGACGCCGACCTCGCGGTAGAGGAGCGTCTTCGCGAGCGAGGACTTCGCGGAGCCGATCTCGCCGACGACGATCGCGTTCGGGCTCGTGATCGCGCCCGCGCGGTAGAGCTCGAAGGGGTCGTAGCAGAAGGAGGAGCCGTACTGGTCGCGGCCGATGTAGGCGCCCCTGCCGCCGAGCGCCCCCTCGGCGACGAACGGGTAGGCCGACTGCAGGTGGGCGCTTGAGACGCGGTGGCCGGGGCGGCGTGCGGCGCTGGCGCCGCTCATCGGTTGGGGTTCGTAGGGTGCGGGCAGGGGGCCGCGGTGGATCTCGTGCCCCCGCCTTCGTCTGCGCTCGAGAGCGGCCAGGGCGGGATCACCTGAGGCCTCCCGCCAGCGGCAGCGTGTGGCAGAACGCCTGCGCCTGCTGGCCGAATAGGCGGCGGAGCTCGAGCTGCGACTGCGCGGCGCCGTGCTCGGTGCGCTCGCATGCGAGCTCGAGCTCCTGCTCGCTGCGCGCGGAGACCGTGATGTAGCCGGCGAAGCGAAGCTCGGCGTGCCCGCGCGAGAGCTCGGACTCGCGGCGGACGTTCGCCTCCTGGCGCCGGCGCGTGCGCGCGCGCGTCACGAACCCGTGCTCGCGGCGCAGCTGCTCCTCCTCGAGGTCGCTGCTGCGCGCGGCCTCCGCTTCGCGCACCGCCCGCGAGGGAGCGATCGGCTCCATCGTCAGCGCGACCGTCCGCAGCACCCCGGCCTGCGTGAGCAGCGGCATCAGCCAGATCGCGGGCACCTCGACGCGCGGCCAGGAGGCGATCCAGTAGGTCGCGTGCAGCGCGCCGTCTGAGCGGTAGTGCGCCCAGCGCTGCTCCGTTGCGAGCGGAGCTGCCGACCGTGGCTCGATTCCGTCGCCCTCCTCCCCACCGCTCGCCGCGCGCGCGATGGAGACGCGGCTGAAGGGATCGAACGCCAGGCGCAGCACCTTGCAGAGCGCCCTCGCGCGCAGTGCGCCGCGCACGCCGATCTGCGCGGCCGCGAGGCGCTCGGCGAGCAGCTCGAGCTCGCGGTGAAGCACGTTGCAGGCGCCCTCGTCTCCCCCGCCCGAGCGCCTGATCGCGCGCGCGCCGCGGCGGCGCTCGACCTGCAGCGCGATGAAGAGCTCGTGGTCCTGCGTGACGATCCCGGCCTCGTCGACGAGCTCGACGTAGCTAGCGAGCGAGCGCGCCGAGAGCGGCACGGCGGGGTCGCGCGCCTCGGCGAGGTAGCGGCCGATCTCGTCGCCGTCGGCAGGCAGCGAGCGCTCGATCCACTGCACGCGCGAGACGGGGCTGCCCTCGCGCGCCAGCGACGCGAGCACGGTACCCCAGCGCTCGAGGCGCCGCTCCTGCTCTGCGCGGTCGAGCAACCCGAAGGCGGCGACGCGCACGGCGAGCGTCGCGGTGTAGGTGCCGGCCCGGCGGTCGGCGAGCACGCCGATGTCCGCGCCGGGGAGCGGCAGCGAGAGCAGCTCGAGGCCCGCGAGCGCAGGTGGCAACACGAGCGCCTGCGTGTCGCGCGCGCGCAGGCCCGCGGATCGCAGGCCGAGCGCGGGCAGCGGCGAGCGCCAGGTCCGTCGAACGCGCCCGGCGACCACGTACCGTGCCGCGGTCGGCGCCCAGTCGCAGAGCGGCTGGCCCGCGACCGGCAGGAAGGCGCCCGTCAGCGCCACCGCGGCGCAGACCAGCGCAAGCACGATCGCGCCCGACGGGTGGCGCGCGCCGAGGCCGAGAAAGCCGGCGAACGCAATCAGCGTGCACGCGCCGAGCAGCGCGAGCTGTGTCGTGCGCAGGCCGCCGTGGAAGCCGCCTCGCTCGAGCGTCCCGAAGCGATAGCTGCGCGGCTCATCGGCCATCGTCCGCCTCGCCTGGCGGGATCAGCTCGTCCGGATCGACCGGAACCTCCCGTGCACGCCTCGAGCGCTCGGCTGCGGCCGGGTCGCCCGGCCGCGTGACGGCCGGCGCCATCAGTCCCGCGGGTGTGCCGGCCGGCGGAGCCTCCGCTCGCGACGGGCCCATTGGGGCGCCGTCCGCCACTGTGTTCGGCGCCACCGCCGGCGCAGCGACTGGTGGAGCACCGCCCGCCGCCGGCGGGGCGGCGAGATCCGCGACCCGCACGTCGCCAACGGGCGACGGCGCCTCGGACTCAGCGCGCTGCCTGCCGCCCTCGGCGACGGGGTCGCTCGCCCCCTCGTTCGGGATCACTCTCGCAGGCGAGCGCATCTCGCCCCCGCGGGCCGCTACCGCCTTCGCGCGCGGGGATGATTCGGGCGCTGCCTGAGCGGGCGCCGTCACGCCGAGCGCGGGGTCGGTTGCGGTGGCGAGCGCTTGCGGTGCGGAGCGCTCGGCGTGGGCCGCAGCTGCGCTGGGAGACGCCGCCAGCGCGGACGCGCTGCTCGCCGTCCGTCGCTTTACGCCCGCCGCCGCGCTCGTTGCCGCGCCGGCCACCGCGCCACCGACGAGCGCACCGCCGGTTCCCGCAGCAGCGCCGGTGCTGCCGGCTCCGCTCGCGAGCGTCGAGCCTCGCTGCCCACGAGCACTGTTCTGGCGCAGGGTCTCGGCGGCGCTGTAGGAAGCGGGAGCGCTCGACTCGCCGAGCGCCCGCTTCATCAACTCCGCCGGGCGCAGCCGCTCCACGGTATGCGCACGCGCGCGGGCGCTCACCGGCTCCTGGTGGGCGACCGCCGCCTCCATCAACGGGATCAGGCGCATGAGCGTCCACGGGGCGCAGACCGCCAGTCCCATCAGCACGACACCCGCGAGCGCGACGTCGAGCGAACCGCCGAGCCCGCCGTGAAGGAGCGCGGCGGCCCCCAGCGCGACGATCGTGACGATCGCGAGCTTCGAGGCGATGAGCGCGCCGAGCAGCTCGACCGTTCGCCGGGCGACCCGGGCGGTTGCCGGCCAGACGAGCGCCACGAAGGCGAGCGGCAGGAAGACGAGCACGACGTAGATCGCAGCCGCGCGCACCACCAGCTCGAGCCAGAGAACGAAGGCGAGGATCGCCGCGAAGACGGCGATCACCGCGACGACGAAGCCGGGCAGCGCGAGGTCGCCCGAGCCGGCGGCGAGCACGACGAGGCCTTTCGCCGCGCGCGCGAAGAAGGCGTGCGCCTGTTCTCCGGAGAGCCCGGCGACGCCCGCGGACAGCGAGTCGGTGACGACCAGCGCCATCTGCGTGACCGCGAGCGCACCCGCGGTGAGCAGCGCGGCGAGCGGCAGGTACACGAGGACCGAGCGCGCGAGCTCTGCGAGGTCGCGCAGGAAGAGTGCGCGCCCGACGGCGAAGAGCAGCAGCGGCAGTGCGAGCGTGAACGCGGTCCGCGCGAGCGTCGCGTAGCTGCCGCGAAACCAGCCCGAGGTCACCTGCGGCGTCGTCGTCTGGTTGATCAGCGCGGCGACCCTCGAGACGAGATAGACGGCGCCGGAGGCGATCCACCCCGAGACCCCGTTGAGCACCGTGTTGGCGCCGTATTCGATGACCCGCTGGACGGCGCCTGCGAGCTGCCGCGGGACCTCGCCAAGCAGCGAATTGACCGCCCCCCAGCCCTTCGAGACGAGCCATTCGGGCAGGCGCAGCGGCGTCGCGATCGCTTCGCAGGCGTCCTTCGCGCCCGCGCCGATCGCGGGGACCTGGCCCGCGAGCTTGCACGCTTCGCCCGTAAGCGATCCCGGGGCCACCGGCAGTGAGGCGGCGCCCGCGCTCGCCGGCACCGTGATGGCGCTGACAAGCCCCGCCAGCACGAGCAGGCTAGTAGCCGGCGCTCGCATCGCCCGGTCCCGAGAACTCCGCGAGCACCTGCGCACGTTGCGCTTCGCTCCCGCCCTCGAGCGGCGCTTCTGCGTCGCTGGCGTCCGCGATTCTCCAGTCCGCCCTCGCCCAGGCGAGCTCGAAGCGCTGGATCAGCTGCGAGCTGAGAACAGGTGGGTGTCCCACCATCACGATGGCGAGCTCCCAGGTTTCGACCGTGGCTTGCGCGCGCGTATAGGTCACGAGGCGCGTCGCGAACACGCTGCGGCGGATCACGGCACGGGCGAGCTGCGCGGCGTGCGCCTCGGACCGCGCGCGCGTCACTTCGAGCAGCCGCGTCAGCGTTTCGCGATAAGCGGCTGTGGCGTACAGCGCCGCGATTTGGCGTGGCTGCGCCGCGACGTGACCGTCGAGCACCCCGAAGCAGAGCAGCGTGAAGCGCGCCGCGGCGGCCTCCGCACCCCGCGGAGTATCTGGGTAGCCACTCGGCAGCCCGCCGACGAGGCGCGTGGGCCCCGCTTGCGCGATCGGCACCGTGTCAGCGGAGCTTCCGCCCGATACGGCGAGCGCGGCGATGAACGTGGCGAGTCCGAGCAGCGCCAGTGCCGCGACGATGCCGTAGAGCCACAGGCGACCTGCACGGCGTCCGGCCGCGCCGGTGTGAACTCCGCCGCCGATGACCTTTACGCCGGCGCTCACTTGACCCCGCTCCCGAGCCCGACGGCCCAGTTGATGAGCGCCGGGCCGGCCGCGATCACGAGCGCGCCGGCGACTCCGGCGAGCGCCGCCGCGCGTGCGCGCGATGCGTGATGCGGGTTGCCCGAGTGATGAAAGATGCCCCACAGCCCCGCCCCGCCGATCACTGCCAGGAGACAGAGCCCGAGCAGGATCCCGGCCGTGCCGTTGATGATCGACTGAAGCGCTGAGGAGCCCGGGAGCTTGTCCGGTTCGGGCGTAAGCGATACCGAACCGTTCGGGCCTTCGGCGGCCACCGCGAGTCCCGGGAAGGCGAGCGTCGTCAGTGATGCCACGAGCACCGCCAGACCGCGCCGGATTCTCCTACTCATGCTCGTACCTCCTGTGCTCCTGCATGTGCGCGGCAGCTGCCGCCGGCAGCTCTCATCAGCAGCCGAGGTCTCCGGGCGCTTCGCAGCCGTGCGGCGTTTCGGGCGCAGTGGACGGCGTTTCAGACGCCTCCGGGACAGCTGGGCTCTGCGCTGGCGGCTCGGTGGGTGCGGGCACGGGGATGGCATCAGCCGTCGGTTGGCGACGCGCCAAGCCGGTATCGCCGCGCTCCATGCCTCGACCAAGAGCCTGCGCTTGCGTCCGCGGTCGCGTCGCTCGCGCCGCGCCACCTCGCACACGCGACGCGTCATGCGTCAGCGTGGCGCGGGACGTTGATATGGAGGCCGCGGGCGATGGCGCGGTTGCTCGAGCGCGGGGTACGCTCCTGCCGTACAGCCGCGTAGCGATAAGCGCGAGCGAGAGTCCGCACGCGAAAGCAAGGACGATCGTGACGCGGCGTCTTGGAGTTAAACGCCGGCTCTCGCCTCGCCAGCGCGGGCGTCGGCCTCACCTGGCATGTGGCGTCGCCGACGCACCGGACGTTCGTGTGCACGCCACCGTCTTACGCCGGCCGGGAGATCAGCTTTTCTGCTCATCCGCGGTGCGTCGCGCTCAGCGAGCGGTGCTTGGGGGATGATCGTTGCGAGGTCGTCGCCGTCGAGCGCGTGGTCCATGGGCCCTAAGCAACAGCGACTCCGCTTTGCGGTAGGTAGCCGGGACGCTCGCTCGGCGACGGCGCGCCGACGCCGATGGCGAGCTATCTCATTCAGTTACCAACAACGCCCCGAAACTGGGTGCGTCGAGCTGGCTGAAAGCCTGAGCGCGGCCGGGGTCAGGCGTGCACATCCACGCCAGAATCTTCGCCTCCGGGCATCACAAACTTACTCACGCTACAGTCGCGCCGTGAGCTGGAAGGGCTTCAAGCGCGGGCTGCGAGAACTCAAGCGTCCTGCGTTGCGCGACCTGTCGCCGGAGGAGCGGGAGAGAGTATCGGCCGTTTCCGGCCGCAACTACGGCCTCTTTCACTACTTTGCGAGAACTCCCACCGACCCCGAGGGAACAGGTGCACACCGCAGCGGTCACGAGCCGCCTAAGGCCGAATGAGTGTCGCCAACCGTTTGACCAAAGACCGCTAGTCAACTACAGCGTCGCAGTACAGCTGGCGCGGCCGACTTCCACGGTGACTCGCTCGCCGGCCGCCGAGCGGCCGGCGTATAGGTACACGTCCGCGTATCCGGAGTCGTCCGTGTTCCAGCTCGCCGACGTGCCGGCGCCCGTAACCGTCACCGTCTGGTCCGGCTGGTTGGAGTGCACGTACACTTCGTAATCGCTGTAGTGGCTGCTGTACTGGGCGCTCGCCGAGCACGAGGCGGCCGGCGCCGCAGGAGGTTTCGGCTTGCTCGGTGTCGGCGGGTGTGGGCGCGCCTTTTCGCCGGCCTCTTCGCGCGCAAGCTTGACCCAATTGGTCACAATCGCGCGCTGCGCATTCGCCAGCGACATACGCCCGTCGCAGACTTGACGGTTGAGATCGTTCTCGACGCTGTCTTTTGGATTCGGCGAGGCTCCCGGCTCGGGCCACAGATTCCGCGGGTCATTGGTGGCGCCACCCAGCTCGAGCGGTACGAAGTGGTCGTACTCGTAGTCGCCGGTCGACCCGTGGTCGCCGTAGGCGGCGCATGCTCGCGCGCTTCTCGGGCTCGGTGACGCTGAAGGGCGGCCTGACCGTCGAGGTCCAGCCGGCGCGGCATATCGTCCGGGCGATCGTCGCCTGTGTGACCTGCGGGTCCAGCGATCCGGGCGTGCACCGCGGGTCGGGCCGCGAGTACAGCCCGGAGCCGATCGCGTGGCACGATCGTGCGGGCGGCTGTGGTTGTACGACGTCGTTGCTCGCATTTGAGTACGCCAGCTTGCTCGCCGCGAGCGCGCTCGCAGTTAGGGCGAAGAGCGAGAGAAACGCTGCGCACATGCACACCACGCGCCGCCGTGGTCGCATCTGGTTCATCAGGATTGACTCCGAGAACAGCGCTCGCGGAGGCCGCGCAAACCATCGACCGGGGGCAGGGTGGATTTCACCGCCTCCCTCATCCTGGGTTCTGCTCGCGAGAGAGCGAGGCGACGGAGGCCATGGGTCGCCCGGCCGCCGCCTGGCCAAACAGCAACCGACCACGGCGCGCCGACAGTCCGACGTCTGCGCACTGGTTGTCCGGTGGAAGCCACGAACCAGCTAGGGCGGCGGTCCAAATCGACGCAGGCGGTGTCCGTCACTTGCGGACGGCTCATCGTCAAACCAAGCACCTCGCAGCGCTGTACGAAACTTCGAATTGCGGCGCGCCGCTCGCTCGATTGCGTCGAGGTCTGGCGCATCGCTGCGCAAATATTCCTCGATCGGGCCTGCGCCCAGGTAGGAGAGCGCCCGGTCGTCAGGCGCTCGCTCCGCAAGCGCGACCATCAGATCGATCGGATCGACTTCGGGTCCACTCTCCTCGGCTCTTCCTCCCGCGACATCTACCGCGAGCTCCCAGGCCCACCTATAACCGTCGGCCCGCACGCGGTCGGCATGGTCGGCGCTACGCGAAAGCAGGTAGTTCTGCCAATAGCCGTCCACGAATCTGGAGAGGTCCATCGGCGACAGTGTGCCAGTAGCCGCCAGACGGCAAGAGGCAGGACCGGGCTGGCGGCTAATACGGACGGTCGCGATGGCCGATGAGGTGGCCATGACTCGCTCGCGGTGGGAACGTCTGGCCGTTGTCGCGGTCGCCGCAGTCGGCATCATCGTTGGCCTGCATTCGGATCGGCTGCTCCTCGCGGGTTGCTTCGTGGTTGTGTTTCTGGCTACGGAGCTTGTTCGTGAGTGGCGACGACGTGTCCGGCGCACTCATCGCCGTCGTCAGCTTCGCTAAGCGTTCTCGGCATCCCAGAAAAGCCCAGGCGATCCCGCCGCTGCCGCCAAGCAGTGAAGTGGCTGACGCGACCAAGGCTCTTGTCGAGCGACTCAAGCACGTCAAGCTCGGGTGCAAATAGCTGGCGCCGCGTCGCCCCTGCGGATCAACGCACCGTCGCTGTAACCGTTCGCGACGCTGCCTGCGAACTCTGGCGCGTGCCCGGTACCAGCAGCCGAAACGAGTACGTGCGTCCGATCAGCGGGCTCGCGCTGTAGCGGGCACTGATCAGCCCCGCGGCGTTCACCCGCTGCGGCGCGCCGACGTCCTGCCAGTGGCCGTGGGCACGCGCCTGGATCACCGCGAGCAGCGCTGGCCTGACCGACGCGAAGCGCACGCGCCCGCGGAAGGCGAGGATCCCGTCGCCGTAGGAGGAGATGTGGAGCGTCACCGCCGGACGCACGTGCTCGGCGATGTCACTGGAGTACTGGGCACCAGCGGCAGCGGCCTGCTGTGCACCGTAGGAAACGCGAAGAAGCCGCGATGCTCCCTTCGGCGCGCGCAACGTCCAGGCGCCATTCGCGTCGGTCACCGCGTGCGCGACCGCGGTCAATCCTGTGCCCGGCGGCCCCGCGAGCAGGTACACGGTCTGGCCCGCGACCGGGCTGCCGGAGGGGCTCACGAGCCTTCCGCTCAGCGTGAGCGCGGACTTCGGATAGCTGCGCGTGAGGCCGTCGCGGCGGTTGGCCCACCTAGCCGCCGTGCCGGTAAGCTCGACGCTCGCCGGCGGATAGCCCGAGCCGGTACTCAACGACCCCAGCGGACTTTGGCTAGTACCGAGCGCTCCCCGTGTCGGTTCGCTATTCGCGCTCGGCGCGTTGTGAAAGGTGACCATTGCATTGAACGCAGTCACCGCGTTCCCCGCTGCGTCTTCGACCACGAGTTGCACGTGGTGTTCGCCGTCGGGCCAGCTCGCCGTGTCGAGATCGCTCGTCGCCGTGAGCACGCTCGCGCACGGTTCCGGCGCGTCGAAGGCGCGCGTGCCGTCTTCGCTCTGGCCGAGGTCCGTGCACGTGGACTGGCCGGCGTCGAGCAGCTCTGTCGGTTGCGCCTGCCCGTCGACGATGAAGTGCGCGCCGTAGATGCCGGGTGCGCTCTCGCTCGCTTCGTAGCTCGCTTCCACGATGCCGCTGAGCGTCTTGCCGGACTCGAGCGTGCCGCTCAGACCAGACACCTTCGGCGTGTGGACGTCGGTGAGCAGAAACGCAGCAGAAGAAACATCGATTCGGGCGACCGCTTGCGCGCCGTAGCCGCAGCCGCTGTCACAGGAGGCGGTGAAGTCCACCGCGTTCACGGCGTCGGGCGGTTCCCTGGTGACGATCACCGCGCCCTTGGCACCACCTGCGAGGTTGCGGAAGTCGTAGCTCGGGTCGGACTCGTCGCTCGCGATCACGTCATCGGAGCCCGCCCCGCCGCTTTCGAGCGGCTGGGCATAACTTCCGCCGACGTGAAGCGTGTACCGCGCGATGTCGACCCCCGAAGGCGCGGCGAACTGCCATGTGCCGCCTTCGACGTTCGAGTATCCGCCCGAGCGCCCCGGGAGTTCGGAGACCAGCGCGCCTTCGCCCGAGCCGGTGCACGTGTCGTCCATGACGATGAACGTCCCGCCGATGTGGTTCTGACTCCAGCCATCATCTCCGACGGCGTGGCCCGCCGGGTCGTGGCAGGAGTAGACGGTGTACTGGTCGGCCAGCGCCGAGCTGGCTGCTGAGAGCGCGAGCGCTCCGATCGCGCTCGCCAGTACTGCCATGAAACGTCTGTGCATCGGTTGGTCTCTCCTTGGACCCGCTCACTTCACCCGCTGCGAGCTCAGCATCCGAGGTCCCCGGGTGCGCTGCAGCCTGCGCCGCTTCCCCGTGATCGTTCTTCACTCGCCCTGGCGCTTGGCGCGGTTTCTGCTTCGGGCAGCCTCGCCTTCGGAAGTGGTCGTTCGGGTTCGGGCAGGCGCGCGCTCGCCACCGACGCCTCCCGGCTTGGCAGCGGCCGCAACACGAGTGGCGGCGCAGCACCCGGACGCGGATGGGTCGGCCGCTGGGGCTGCGGCGGGACAGGACGCTCGGCCGCTTGTCGTACCGGAACGGCGGGTTCGCTCACCGCCAGCGAGAGCGCCGCGGCGCGTGCCGGCGCGGGACGACGGGGCGGCCGGTGGCTCACCGCCGAACGGTGCGCGATCACAGGGAC
This sequence comes from uncultured bacterium, assembly GCA_963768005.1. Lineage (GTDB taxonomy): Bacteria > Actinomycetota > Thermoleophilia > Solirubrobacterales > Solirubrobacteraceae > Palsa-744. The sequence continues at coordinate 1,592,204 of CAVYGD010000001.1, read as the reverse complement.
GGCGCCGCTCGCGATCACACCGGTCGCAGCACACAGGGCCGCGGTCACGCACACCGCCGCCTTGCCGCCGAGCGTGGAGAGGGCGGCGCCGGTCGCCCCTCCCCCGCCACTCGCTGCCTTCACCCGTGTCGGCGCCAGCGTTGCGGTGGCACCAATCACCTTCGCCTTCGCCAGCGCCCCAAGATGACGAAGCCAGGCGAGCGTCGCGAAGATGAGCGGCGGCGCGAGCGCGTGCTCGACGGCGCCCTCGAGACGGTTCAGGCGCCGCGCGTATGCGCGGCAGGAGTCGCAGCTCTCGAGGTGAAGCCAGAGCGCGCGAAAGCGCTCGCGATCCGTGCTGCGCTCATCGCAAAGGCCGGTGGCGACAGCTCGTGTCGTGATCGCCCAGCTGATGTACTCGTCGACCATCTCGCGCCGGCGCGCGCAGAGCGCGCCCGATTCGCGATCGCCGAGGAATCGGCGCACGCTTGCCTTCAGCTGCTTCATGTGCCATTGCCAGAGATCCTCGGAGAAGCCGAGCTGCTTGCGCAGGTGTCGACGCTTGCGCTCCTTCACATCGGCGCCCCAAAGCGCTTCTGCGAGTGCGCGCTGTTTCGGAGTGAGCGAGGCCAGTAGCTCCTCGGCGCGGTACTGATCGCGGCGGGCCTCGAGCTCCTCGAGCACTCCCGGCTGCTCGGCGATTGCGCGCGCGAGCTGATCCTCGGCGATCGGGCCGCGCGAGCGCAGGCGATGACGGCTTCGCACGCACTCGTTGAGCGCGCGCTGCTTTGCGACCTTGATCCACTGGCCGCGGAAGGGCGCCTCCAGTCCGACGAGCCGTCCACATCCTTCGGCGTAGAGATAGTCGAAGGCTTCGTCGACGCAGCGCTCGACCTCGCAGCACGAGAACGTCGGGAAGTGCGCCGCGAGGATGTCGCAGACGCGCCGGTGCTCACGCACGGCCATCTCGAGCGTCGCCTGCGTATCGCGGCGCTCGCGCTCAGCGGTGAGCGTCTTCATGGGGCCTCCATGCCCCGTTCTCGTGGCCCTGCATCCATGCGTTTTCCCCTCTAAAGCAAGGGCCGCCTCCGTTTCCGGTAGGCGGTTATGTCCCTACGTCAGCGCCTTGTCACCTACCCGCCCCTCTGCGGACCTTTCGGTGGCTGCGCTCACGTCATGGCGTCCCTGCCATGTGCGTCAAATGGTAGCGCTGGCTAGCCGTCATCGCAAGAGCTCGGTACCGCGGGTGGTACGCCAGTGTGACCCGTGTGACTCGTCCTACGAACGAAGTTTGGCGGCTATCCGCTGTCTGAAGCCGGATGCGGGCACTTTGACGGCGCCGTCACGCTCACCAAGGCGATCGAGAACGCCAACGGCGACTGGAGCTACCCCACAAGGACCAGGGCCGACCTCCTGCGTGCCATCCGCGCCTACGGCCGGACCTCGCTGGACAAAGCGAAGCTGCGTGCCTACCTGATCAAACGTGCCAAGGAACTGGGGGTGCTTCGCCTGATCCCGGCGAGCTGGAACAAGGACGAGAGCCCGGGCCAAAGAAGGCGGCGCGGGAGACACGGCTTCGCCTGATCGTGCGGCCTGCGCCTCGAGTGTACTCTTTAAGAGGAGGGATCTTCTACGTGCATGGAGGCATTGCATTTGCGACGGGCTGTTAGTTTCCTGACGGCTCTGCTGGTAGCTAGTGCAGGGGTTTGCGCCCCCGCCCTAGCTGACGGCAACGTCCCTGCGGGTGAACCGTTGGCAGGCGAACCCTATATCGGCACTGCGCAGTTCTTTGGCATCATCGAAGGGCGACACGGCTCCCAGGTGCAGCTTCGGTGGCGTCGGTTCTTCGTGATCCATTCGGAGACGGAAAAGGGATGGACATGGGTGCCGACGAACAAGCTGCACTACGTCCGACTCACGCCGTCAGGTACATTCAGTTTGAATTTCCCTGGCTGCCTCCGCACAGAACCGCCGAACTCGCCGTTTGGCTTTGGCTGCCAGCGCGAACACTACTTGTACGAAGTGGTCGCTACCTATAAGCGCCAACCTTGCACGACAAAATGGTTCTTCAACGTTGCGGCGGGTGAACCCGTCAACATGTCGGCCGAAGCAAACAAACGTCGCGCAGAACACAACGAACCACCGTGGTTGAAGTGTTAGTGCGGTCGTACCGGGCGTGCTGAGACAGGTAGCGACCCTGGCAGCGGCGGCGGTGTTGGCTTCGGCCAGCACCGCCAGCGCTGTTGTCCTGCCCGGTGCCAACGGGACGGTGGCGGGCTGGGTGAGTGTTGAAACCGGCAGGCAGGTGCGGCTCGCCACGCGGGCGGTGCCGGTAGTCAGTGAGACAGCGATAGGCGAAGTGGTGACGAGTAAGCCTGGGCCGCTCCGCTCAGTCGCGCTGCGCACCGAACGGACACCTGGGCCGACTGGTAAACCGCTCGCGGGCTACTTCAGCATTGAACTGCAAGGGTGTCCGGGTGAAGTGGTGGGAGTCCTGGTAATCAACCCGGGATGTGCCGGTGGCGGCTATGAAGTCTTTGCGACCTATAACGGCCAACAGTGCTCTGAAATGAGGTTCGTCAGCGTGATCGAACTTGCAACGACCACGCTGGCTCACGTCGAAACGGCGCCAGTTCCCAAGGTGCCGGGTGAATTGCTGTTTGAGCCTGAAAAGTGGCTGGAATGCCACGCCATAGCCTCGAAGCCAAAGCACAACCACCACAAGAAGAAGCACTAGCACAAAGAGCGAGGGGCACGGATGCCCCCCCGACTACCGGTCAGACCCTTTCGCCGCTTTCCCCCGTGGAGCCAGTCGGACCGGTCGGCCCGGTTGGGCCGCTCACGCCGATTCTGCAAGCGCCGCATTCTTCGCCGGTCGGCCCGGTGGCGCCCTTTTCGCTGGTCGGACCTTTGCAGTCCTGTCTGAACGAGTATGCGTGGCGCTAGAACCGCCGCCACGACGGGCGGTCAATGTTCCACCTGCTCGTTAGTAGAGCCGCCCGGCGCCTGACGTAGGAAGGGCGGTTAGGAGGCGGTTGGCGATCGGTCGTCGAGCCTGAGCCAGCCACCTATTGCGGCACCTGCGAAGCCCACACAAAGCCCGAAGCCAATGCTGTGCCACGGCGCTGCACTCGTAGCCAATGCGAGCACAGGGCCAATGCATGAGACCACGAGGCAAAGGATGATCTCGCTGACGGAACTAGGCCGCCACAGAGCCTGTCTGATCACCGATCTCAGCGATGCTCTCATCTGTTCCAAAGACTACCGCCTATCTCGCCGCTTCTCAGGCTGCGCGACCTCGCGGATAGCCACGCGGATCGTGCTGACCGTCGGCACAGGAGTCTCCATCGGCTCTCAGGACTTGCCCGTCTTAGATGGCGCCCCGCCGCCCTCACCGATGGGGGCCGCGCCGAGGCACGTCGCCTGTAGCAGCGCCCCGCAGGCAGCACGTTCACGGGTCACGGCGGACCTCGATGGAGGTCTAATCCCGTGGAGCAAGGCTACCCCCAAGTGCGATGGACGGGTTAGTCATGGGAGCGCCCCGCCGCTTAATTGATCGCAGACGCCACGGAGGCGATCAGGCTCATGTTGGAAACGGCGTCGCCTCCGCCTTCGCTAGTGCAGCTCACCGCGATCGTACCGCTGACGAGCGTCCCGTCACCCTGCAGGTATACCTCTACGGGCGACGTGTCAAACGGGAACGCCATCGTCTGCTCGACCACGGTGCCGAACTTGAGGGTGCACGTGAGCGGCCTGATGCTCAATACCGTCGCCTGCGCGTCAAACGAGGCCACATAATCCTGCCCCGGTGGTGCACTCAGACTAAGCATTGCCGACTTGCTCCCTCCGGCGCTTGTAGCACTGTATACACGCTGCAGACCCGCCAGTCCAGTGGCACCAGTCGGCCCCGTCGCACCCGTCTTGCCACTCGCCCCGGTTGCACCGGTCACTCCCGTTGCGCCCGCGGCGCCAGTGACGCCAGTGAGCCCGGTCGCACCAGTCGGTCCTGTCGCTCCAGTTGCACCGGCCACACCGCTAGCGCCGGCCGTCCCGGTTTGACCGGTGGCGCCGGTCGCGCCCGCGTGACCGGCTTCGCCCGGCACGCCGGTTGCACCGGAGGGACCAGTCGGACCGGTTGACCCGGTTACGCCTGCAGGGCCTGTGGCGCCAGTCGCGCCGGTTGCAGCGCTGGCGCTCGTGGCCGTCGTCGTAGTCGTCGTGACGGTGGGCGCTTCCACGAGCGCGCCGTTGACGCTGGACGCGGTGCCGTGAGCGAGCACGTTCACGTGGTTTGCGCCTTCGATCGTCTGCTGGCCCGAGAAGTACTGCGTCGAGAAGATTTCCGATTCGTTGAGTTCGGTGCACGCCCGCGTCGTACACACTTCACCCGTGAACCCGACCTTGTATTCGCCTCCCGAGAGACCGGCGATCGTGTAGCTGCCGTTTGGTTCGCTGACCACGCAGTAGACCGCGAGGCGAAAGAGTTCTTCGAAGAATTCGCCGAAGTTCTGGACGCTCGCGCTGAACGCGCACACGCGCGTCAGCCCGATCGGCGTGCCGTTCGACGCGCGCGTGACGGTGCCGCTTATCGAGGCCCCCGTTTCCAACTGGGCGTCGATGTTTTCTTCACCCGTGAGAACCAGGGTGGCCGATTCCGCGGACTTCACGCCGTTCCAGTACTCGGTGATGTACTCCCGCGAGCATTCTTCTTCGCTCACGGGGCACTCTTCGCCGGTAAAGGCGACCGTGTACTTCTTGCCCGCGGTCAGCCCCGGAAGTTCGTATTCACCGCTGCCGTTCGTGTCCTTGCACTCCGACGTTTCGCTGCCAAACGCGCAGACGCGAGTGTTTGCGAGCGCCACGGCGCCTTCCTTCTTGACGGTGCCTGTGATCGCGCCCGCCTTCGCGCTCGCCCCCGCGGGCAGCAGGAGCGCGCCCGAGGTGGCCACGAGGCCGCCTACGATCAGCGCGCAAGCGCGCGCACGAATACGGATTGCCGTCCTCTCGTCCATTTCCGGTCCTCCAAAGCCGTCGCTGGACCGCTGATGATACGCCACAGCGCTAGCGCTTGACCATGGGATCGTCGGAACGTGGATCCCGCGGGCGCGCGTCTCGATCAGCGAACAGCTCGAGTTCTTCGCAGCGTAGGGTGCCCCGCGCGTGCATGGCTGAGAGCTCTTCGCTACCTCGCCTGGATGAGTTCCGTGCTGCCGAATCCGACGAGCGCGATTTCACCAGTCACGGTGCTGGTTGTCACAAATTCGCTCGAGAGCCGTAGCTTGCCAGACTTTTCGCCTTCGAACTTCCAGCGGGAGAAGTTGAGCCCATTCCCACCACCATTCTTCGCGAGTGCCCGCAGCGTGCCTTCAAAAACGGTTTCCAGCCCAAGCATCGGCTGGGCGACGTCTATCTTGATGCACCCCGCCGGCACGGGTGACGCATAGCAGCCCTTACGTTCATTTTCTTCCTTTTCGATTTCTGCTTTTTCTTCTTCTTCGCTCTTGCATCCGGTGACCGGAGTGGACCCGGTCGGAACGCCGATCTTGACGATCGCCCTCGGTTCTTCTTCGCGTTCGCCGCAACGCAGTTCGATGTTCCACGGCACCGTCAGCGGCGACCCGTGCTGGCCCTCAGTACCGGTTTGGACCAGCGCTGGTTCGTCGGTCATCCAGGCTTCGACCGCCGCAGTCCCCTTCTTGAAATGGCATTCACGGTCGAGTTCGGTGCCCGTCTTCGAGGCGTCTCCGCTCGCCTCCCAGCTGAGGATGGAGCCGCGACCGACAAGCGGTGAGCCTTCGTTCTTGATGCCGCCGAAGAAGGCGCTTACGCATTCCGCTTCCGTTTCCAGCGCAGGCGAGTCCAGACGGACTGTCTGCCACCCCGTGATGCCTACAAGAGACGCGCCCACGGTGACGTAATTGTCACGCCATTCTGGGTGCCCTTCTTCCACCTTCGCCTGGGCAGCGCTCGGCGCTGAAGCCAGTAGAGATGTCACTAGCAAAGCGAGTCCTATCGGCAGCCTTTTAGACATGGTCCCTCCTCTTGGGCATCGTGGGTGCCATTGCGTGCGGCGTCTCGTGCGTCTCGATCGGTCATCTCTCGGGGCCTTCTGGCCAGCAGTGCTCTCTCAGACACTCCTACTTCAGTTGGAGAAGTTCGATGGCTCGGAAGCCGCCCACTTGCCTGGTGGTGCCGCTTGCGGTCCCTGTGGTCGCAAACCCCGTCGAGAGCCGCAGCCTGCCTGATCTTTCGCCTTCGAGTACCCATCGCGATGGGTTGAGCCCCGAACCGGAGCCGTTGCGCCACGTGGGGCGCAGCGAACCTTCAAAAACGGTTTCGAGCGCGAGCGAAGGCTGGAGGACGGCTACTTTGATGCACCCCGCCGGCACGGGTGATGCGTAGCAGCCCTTACGTTCATTTTCTTCCTTTTCGATTTCTGCTGTTTCGTCTTCTTCTGACTTGCAGCCGGTGACAGGGGTCGAGCCGGTCGGGGTGCCGATCTTTACGATCGCGGCCGCTTCTTCTTCGCGTTCGCCGCATCGGACTTCGACGTTCCACGGCACCGTTAGCGGCGTCCCGCGCTTGCCTAGCGTCCCGGTCTGGACGAGCGCCGGTTCATCGGTTATCCATGCTTCGACTTGCGCCGTCCCTTTCTTGAAGTGGCACTCGCGATTGAGTTCGGTGCCAGTGCCAGAGGCGTCGCCCATCGCACGCCATCCCAGGATCTGGCCGCGGGCGACGAGCGGTGAGCCTTCATTCCACTCGCTGCCGAAGGCCAGGTTCACGCATTCGATTTCGGTTTCCAGCGCCGGCGAGACGTACTTGAACGCGCCCCAGCCGATTCCCCCAATATGGGTAGCCCCGAGCTTTGCGAAGTTGTCGAAGAGTTCAGGGTGACCCTCTTCGATGGTTGCCTGCGCGGTGGCCGGTGCCAGAACCAGCCCGGCTGTAAGCACCAAAGCGAGTCCTATCGGCTGTCTTTTAGACATGGTCCCTCCTCTCGTGCATCGTGTGTCGCTTGGCTTTGTACAGCGTGCCGCGTGTGTTGATAAGACATCTTTTTAGGGTTCAAGTTTTGGGTATCGTTGCCAAGCAAGGGCCTGCAGGCGATCACGGGTCCGTCCCATCCGTAACGCCCAAAGCGGCAGCGTGCCAGCCCAGCCACGCGCCAGGCACGAAACGCGACTCCGCGAGTCTTGGCAGCTTGCAGGGCGCTGGCTCGGCCGCAAGAGGGCCGACTGCGAGCTGACGTGCCCGCGTTTGGCCCGACGCAGAGGGGCTTTGGCAGTCACGTGGGTCGGCATACAAATGCCCGGGGTGGCGCCGGTGTCGCTACCGCGCATGACGAGCCGTCCGGTGCGAGGGATCGAGCCGCGACCGGGCATGTGCTGATCGGAGTCGGGGCTCCTCATCAGCGCGTCGGCGATTACTCAAGCAGAGCGCGGCTGTGAGGCAGGTTGGTGTTCACCGGACTGCGGCTTGGATCGCCGCGACGCAGCAGCTACCGCGCGGTCCCGCTCGCGCGCTCGGCCTGGATGTCCTTACGTGCGTTGTTGATCCAGTCCAGCCGTCCCCCAATGGTCAGCCGACGCTCGTCAGCGATCAGCCGAGTAGCCAATCCGTCATCCTCCTCGCAGCTCCGATCGCCAAAGCTGGCCACACGCGAAGCGTCGTCTGCCTCTGCCAGATAGGCGTGTTCACAGCAGTCGAGGATCTGCAGCGCCACCCCCGGTTTGCGGAGCGCGGTCGCAACCAGTTGGCGTACAAACACCTGCCACTGTAGGCGGTCGTGGCACGTGCGCGTAGCGACCCAATCGAAGAATCCACGCTCGCCCTCCGGTGTCACTCGGTAGGATGGCTTCGGCTGCCGCTTGGCGCCGGACTCCCCGGGGACCCGCTCGATCAAGCCTTTGTCCTCGAGCACATTGAGCGCGGTGTAGATGTGTCCGTCGCCGCTGAGCGGCAGCAGTGACCCGTACTCACGCTCGAAGCGCTTGAGCACCGCATAGCCGTAGGTCGGGCGTTTGATCAAGATGCCGAGCAGCGCCCAGTAGATCGGCGAGCGAATCGACGAGTGAGGAGGCGTCGGTCCTTGCGCGGGCACCTCATGCCCCCGGCCCGCTAGAGACCTTCGTGGCGCCTAACGCCTTCGGTCGCTGTGCCGCACGCTCTAGCCCTGTGCGCGCAGACTCAGCATCTTCGCCATCCTGCAGCCACTCGCCGTCCTCAAGCCCGCCGTTGCGCGCTGCGCGGCGCGCCTGGACCGCCGTCGCCGGTGGGAGCGAGCCCGTCCAGTCCTCCCCATGCTCGATGCCCATGAGGCCATAGTGCACTGCCTCGGTGATCGCAGCACGCGATCCCGCTCGCAACTGCTCGGCCAGGCCAGCGCGGAAGCTCTCAAGCGACGCGAAACCACCGACTGCGTCGTCGAGCAGCGGATGCCGATTAGCGTCGGTGTGAGCCATCACGCCGCTCCCAGGTCGTCCCGGCTGCGAGCTTGCCAGATCCGTCTCATCGACCTCGGCGGGCCAGAGGGTGAGCGAGACCTCGTTGGCTGGTCGTCGGCCCTTCCCTGCTCCGCCACGTATCGCTCCCCGCACTTTCACGCTTGAACAACTACAGCTGGTCGCGACTTCGCCCAAACGCACGCGAGAAACCATTGCTCCTCCCCATCCCCTAGTAGAAACGCTGATTCAGTTAACTAAGGGGTATCACCTCGCGGGCAACATTTGGTGCGCCAATGTGGCGAACTGCACTATCAGAAATGCGCCATGCGGCGCAATCGAACCCAGCATGACGATCCGAGCGCCGGGATCAGGTCACAGCGCAGGTGGCTGACTGCCACCAAACAGTCTGGTGGCCCCGCCGAGCTCCTCCAAGCGCAGCGCCACCTCGAGCTCGGGCTGGCATGTATTGAGCAGACGGCCGAGCCTCTCCTCGATCGCATGGAGGCGGCGTTGGACCGTGTGCCGGTCCACTCCGAGCGCAGCAGCGGCTGTCGCCGTGTTGCACCCCGCGGCGAAATAGGCGCGCAGCGTCTCCCGCGATACCGCACCCCCGTCCCGCTCGTCCTGAAGCGGCGAGAGATGGATCTCAACCAGCGACGTTGCCAGCTCCTTGTCGCGGAGCACGGCCGCCAGCAGCGCGACATCGGCATACCGCGTGAGCCGCTGTGGTCTGTGCAGCGCGATGAGGATCGCGGCCTGAGCCTGGCGGTGCGTCAGACGCCATCCGTCGATCCCCCTCCCCGGCTCGCCGATGGCCAACGAGACGCCAGCCGCCTCCTTCACCGACAGGGGGCGCTCGAGATCTGCAATCGCGAGTCTGCGCTGGCCGCCGAACCACGCCCAGACGGTTTCCTCGCTGCGTGACACGCTCAAGAGCTGGCGATCGAGTCCGGCTGCCAGGCGACGCACGGTCTCCTCCGCCATCGCGCCCATTGCGATCAAGGCGAGGTGCCAGGCATCGAGCTCGTAGCCGAGCGCGGCGGCGTCGACGCTCCCACCGGCGAGCAGCCTCTGCACACGCTCCATGCGGCGCAGTTCGGGCGAATGTGCCGCCCGCTCGACCTCGTGCTGATACTCGCTGGCGATCGAGGCCGTGAAATGATCTAGAAGCAGCGCGCCCTGCGTCCTCAGCACCTGGCGCAGCGCAATTCCCTGGCTCGAGAGGTCGATGTGCTCAGCCTCCTGCATGATGAAGTCCGCCAGCAGCGCTTGGCCCGCGTTGTAGCGGTGCAGCACCGTCTGAAGGCTCACGCCGTGGCGCGCCGAGCGGCGCGCCTGCACCACCGCCGCCAGCGGGATCGAGCCGAGCCAGTCCTCGTCCTGCTCGATGCTCCTGAGGCCGTAGTCCACGGCCTCCGCGACCGTCGCACCCAACCCCGAAACGTACTCGGCGTCTTCACCAACTGCCGAGTCAAGGCCAATCTCGCGGACACGAGCAAAGATCGTCTCCTCGATCTCTGAGCGTCGCTCTCGCAACCGCTCGGCCAGGAGAGCACGGACGCTTTCGAGCGATGACGCACCACCGCTGGCCTCGTCGAGTGGCCGGCGCGAATTCGCCGCGGAGTGGGCCATCATGCCGGTTCCGTGTCGTCATGGTTGCGCGGCACAGAAAGCGCGGGCGTCCGCCCAGGCCAAATCCTGTGCTGCCAGTCCGGCGCGCACTGGTGGCTTCTCAGATAGGCCACGCGACAGCACACGCCCCAAGGCTCAGGCTGAACCGCGACCAGCTCCCAGAGCCGTGCCACAGCCATTTCATGGCGCCACACCTCGCCTTCCCAACGCCGATGTGCCTCGCATCCATGCCACCGGCGAAATGAGCAGATCCCCCAAAACGGCCCGAGAGGCTTTCTGTAATCGATCTTTCGCGCTACGCCTACAGCGACCGGTTTCACTGTGCAGGAACTGTGCAGGATGTAGAAATAGTCGCAATTTGCGGACATTTGAAGGCCTCCAGGAGCAGCCGCTCATCGCCGTAGGTGTGGTTGACGTAGGGCCGTCGCCGGTCTGCCTCGGCGGCCTGCCGATAGCGAGCGTCACCTGCGGTGGCGCGGGCAAAACGGATCTGGTCAGGTTGCGCGGGCCTACTCGTGGACCAGACTGAACACCGCCTCCGACTCCGGCCCAACGCATCGAACACGACCTCTCGCGGATCGAGGCGCGTCTGGGTGAGCAACTCGCGTATGCCGGCCATTTGGCGTCTCTGCCCCGACAAGATGAACGCGACGCTTTGGCTGCGCGTAGAAACACCAGGGCTGGAGAACGCTGCCTTTTGTAATAGGTCGGACACATGCCACGCCCCACGAGTGCATAGGCGTCGGGCAGCCTTGGCGTATGTGACCTCTTCACCATCGAGTATCGGACAGAGTTCGAGGCGATGTTGCGTAGAGAGCGGAGCGCATTAGTCTGGTCCAGCATCCGGTTCGACGGGCGGGGGGCTTCGGCAGCCGCTGGTTGGGTCCGGGCGCCCAGGAGGACAGGAACCCGGACCCAATCCCTGTGTCAGGAACCTGGTTTTAGTTGACTAAGGAGTATCAGCTCTTGTGCAGCCTGTGGTGTGCCAATGTGGTGAACTGCGCTATCGGAAGTGCGCCACATGGTGCAATCGGACCGCCCTCAGGTTTTGGAGCTGAAAAAGGACCCGGCGCGAAACACGGTCCCTCCGGTCCATGAGACGCCTGCATTCAGCGAAAGGGGCGGCGGTGGAGCGTCGGACGACAGCCGCAGGTCGGCGCGCGCCTCCGGAGGCGTCGTGCTTTCTGCACGACCCCCGATACGGAGCGCTCGTCGCGCTCCGAGACTAGCCGGCGGGCCGTGCGGGCCGCCGTCTCCCTGTTTCGCTCGTTCTGCTGATCCTAGTAGCGCAACCTCACCCGCCAATCCTTTTCGTTGTCGCTCGCGTCCTTGGCGGTGTTGCTAGCGGTCACCTTGACGATGAGGTTGTCGCCAGGTGCCGCAGCCGGACCAGACCCGGTGTTCGAGCACCAGCTCTTGGTGGTGGAGCTGACCGAGCATGAGAGCAGCGTCTTTTCCGTCGTAATGTCGATGACCGCCACCACGACGGTTTCTGAGCCCGTCAGCGTCGCGTTCGAGTCGGCATACAGGTTGCTCACAATTGCGCCGTTAGCGGGCATCGGACCCGCAATGAGCGCGCTCGATGACCAGCCGATCGTCTTTGACGGGCAGGCACCATAGGCCCCAACCGCACCGAACGCCTCCGTGAGGCAGTCACCGCTCGGCACGCCTACCGAGCTTGCGAATATCGCGAGCGCGGAATAGCCCGAGCCGGAGCCAGAGGGGCCGGTCGGCCCGGTAGCGCCGGTTGCGCCTGCGCTGCCGGTAGCGCCGGTCACGCCGGTGGCACCCGCGGGGCCGGTTGCACCCTTGCTGCCCGCGACTCCAGTGGCGCCGGTCATGCCCGTGGCGCCCTTGGCACCCGTGGCTCCGGTTCCGCCGCTGGCACCCGTGGCGCCGGTCGCACCGGTTGCGCCCGCTGCGCCGTTTCCACCGAAAGCACCGGTTGCACCTGTTACACCAGTCAGGCCGGTTGCACCGGTCACGCCGGTGGGAACGGTGGGTCCGGTCGGGCCGGTTTCACCGCTAGCGCCGGTGCTCCCCGTCGCGCCTGTGGGTCCAGTTGGACCCGTGACTGTCGGCTGTGGGCCAACAATGGCTGAGCCATACTGTTCCCCGGCTGAGATCGCCGTAACTTCGCTTAGCCCGCTCACCGGCACCGGAGTTGTGCTGCAGGCAATTCCTTCACATGTTTCTGGGCCCGTGCTGGTGCCGTCGCCCAGCTGCCCGTACTGGTTCGCGCCCCAAGCCATGACCGTGCCGTTCTTCAGCAGAGCGAGGCCGTAGTTGGTACCGGCCGCGACCGCCGTAACTTCGCTTAGCCCGCTCACCGGCACCGGAGTTGTGCTGCAGGCAATTCCTTCACCACATGTTTCTGGGCCCGTGCTGGTGCCGTCGCCCAGCTGCCCGTCCTGGTTCGCGCCCCAAGCCATGACGTTTGCAGATGCTGCCGACGCCGCCGCAGGGAAAGCGATGGTCAACGCGGCGACCATGGCCGCCAGGACCACGGCCGACCTCCCACGATGCTCGCCTGCGGTGCGATGTCTCGCGAGGAGGTCCATCGCAGCACCCATCAGAAACTTCTTAGACATGAGCATTTGCTCCTTCCGCTGTCGCCCTCTCCGGACCTATGCGCTAGCAATCCGTGCTAGCTCGACCGTTTGGATCACTACTCCACCGTGTCTGCTCGCGGCTAGTAGCGGAACCTCACCCGCCAATCCTTGTTGTTGTCGTTGGCTTCCTTGGCGGTGTTGCTAGCGGTCACCTTGACGATGAGGTTGTTGCCAGCCGCCGCGACGGGACCAGACCCGGTGTTTGAGCACCAGCTCATGGTCGTGGAGTTGACAGTGCACGAGAGCAGCGTTGTTTCCGTCGTGATGTCGATGACCGCCACGGCGGCGGTTTCCGAGCCTTTCACCGTCGCGTTCGAATCGGCATAAAGGTTGCTCACAATTGCGCCATTAACGGGCATCGGGCCCGCAATGAGGGCGCTGGATGACCAGCCGATCGTCTTAGACGGGCAGGGACCATAGGCCCCAACCGCACCGAACGCCTCCGTGAGGCATTCGCCGCTTGGCACGCTCAGGGAGCTCGCGAATATCGCGACCGCGGAGTAGCCGGAGCCAGGGCCGCCAGCTGGGCCAGTGGGTCCGGTAGCTCCGGTCGCGCCTGCGCTGCCGGTAGTTCCGATCACGCCGGTGACACCCGTGGGGCCGGTCGCACCCTTGCTGCCCGCGGCTCCAGTGGCGCCGGTCATGCCCGTGGCGCCCTTGGCACCCGTCGCTCCGGTTCCGCCGCTGGCACCCGCGGGGCCGGTCGCGCCGGTTGCGCCCGCTGCGCCGTTTCCACCGAAAGCACCGGTTGCACCTGTTACGCCAGTCAGGCCGGTTGCACCGGTCACCCCCGTGGGACCGGTGGGTCCTGTCGGGCCGGTTTCACCGCTAGCGCCGGTGCTCCCCGTCGCGCCTGTAATGCCTGTTGCGCCCGTGGGGCCGGTCGGGCCAGCCGGAAGGTAGGTGAATCGGTCAGCCGGGCTGGTGGTGCTAGTGCCTTCCGCAGTGGTCACGGTCACGTCAACGGTGCCGCTCCCGGCCGGGGAGACGGCGGTTATCGAGGTTTCGGAGTTCAAGGTGACGCCGGTGGCGTTGTACGAGCCAAACTTGACCGCCCTGACTCCGGAGGTGCGACCTTCGACTTCGGAGATGATGCCTTCGTCTTCGTTTTCGGCCGCCTTGTACCTTCCCGGTTCAGCTTCGCGGAAGCCGGGGCTGTCATCGACGGTGGCCCTGGCGGTTTCGCCCACCGCTCCGGTCACCTTCAGCGGACCATAGGAGAACGTACGTCCGATTTCTGCGAGCTTTTCCGAGGGGATGTTGAAGACACTTTCATTGCCGTTTTCGATGGGTGCGAGGAACGGCAGCCCTTCGGGGTATTCCGGGGGCTCGGCGATGTTCAGCTGAGCCGGTGTCAGGCCCGTACCGTCGAGGAAGAAGTAACGCATGTGGCCCTTCGCTTCGTTCGCTTCGAAGCTGGCAAAGTATTCGCTCAACGCGACCGGCCAGGCGATCGTAACGGTCGCCATCTTGAAGTTGATTTCTTCGCCGGGCGAGACGCGCGCCGGGCCCATCGCCCGCATGTTCACCTTGACCCCCGTGGCCTTCTCGTTGAGTCCGCCCGGAGACAAAACGCATTCCATTGCGAAATGCGCCGAGTATTCTTTTTCCGACGGTGTGCCACCCGGGCTCACGATCGGGATTTCCGCGAGGACCACGCCCGCCGGTGCCGTGCAGGCGAAGATTAGGGGACCGATGACATGCGCCGGCGTGGGGAAGCCCGTGCCGGTGATCGTCACCGAGGTCCCACCGGCTCCCGGGCCGCCGTTGGGTTCCACGTTGGTAACGGATACAGCCGCTGCGGGTCCTGCGTTCGCCATCGTCAAAGCGGTGACCGTGGACGCCACAGCTAGTGCCGACCTCCTACGGCGCCGGCCTTCGGTGCGATGCCTCGCGAGGAGGTCCATCGCAGCACCCATCAGAAACTTCTTAGACATGAGCTTTTGCTCCTTCCGCTATCGCCCTCCCTGGACCTACGCGCTAGCAATCCGTGCTAGCTCGACCGTTGGCTCACTACTCCGCCGTGTCTGCTCGCGGCTAGTAGCGGAACCTCACCCGCCAATCCTTTCCATTGTCGTTCGCGTCCTTGGCGGTGTTGCTAGCGGTCACCTTGACGACGAGGTTGTTGCCAGCCGCCGCGGCGGGGGTTCTGCCCTTTCTTGCGTGGTTCCGGAGATCGTGGGAGCGGCGGTGTTCTTGGGTGGCGTGCTGTCCTCGGGTGGCGCCACGATCGGTATCTGCACCGAGCTTGCCTGAGCGGTGCAGTCGACCCGGAGGGGGCCGACGAGGTGTTCGCCGGCTGCGCTATAGCCGGTGAGGTCGAAAACGATCCCGTTGCCGGTGGCCGTGTATTCGTCGCGTTTGCCTTCAAAGCCCGCCGCGGGGTCGATCGTCAGCGTGACGGTTTCTCCGGCCTTGCCCGTGACCTTCATCGGCGCGATCCAGAAGGTCCCGGCCTGCGGGAGGCTGAGCGTCAGTTCCTTGCCGCCTTCGACCGGCGCCTTGAACGGGAGGCCTTCGGCGAATCCTTCCGCTACGGCGATGTTGAGCGAGGTAGGTTCCACGCCGGCGAGGTCCAGAACCGCGTTCGTGACCGTGCCGCGGGCTTCGTCCACACCGTACGCGTGGAGGGATTCTCCCAGGCTCCGCGGGAGGGTGATGCTGGCCGTGGCCGCGCTGAGCGTCAGCTCCTGGCTCGGAACGACGCTTTCCGGCCCGTTCGCGCTCAGCGCCACCGCGCCCGCACCCCTTTCGTTGAGTCCCACTACGACGCATTCGGTGGCAGAGCTGAAGCTGTGCTGCGTTTCGCCCTGCCCCAGCGCAGGGGGTTCGACCACCGCCGTTGTCGCCGAGGTCGCCTGCGGGGCGGACCCTGCTGGGTTCGTAGCCGTGACGAGGACCCGCAGGGTGTCACCCAGGTTGGCCGAAGTGAGTACGTAGGTGGGGGCGGTTGCGCCTTCGATGCTGGAGCACGCCCCTCCTTCGCTGCTGCAGCTCTGCCAGTGGTAGGCGTAGGAGATCGGCGCCGTGCCATCCCATGTTCCGCTGCCTGCGGTGAGGGTCTGGCCTTCTTGCGTGGTTCCGGAGATCGTGGGAGCGGTGGTGTTCTTGGGTGGCGTGCTGTCTTCAGGTGGCGCCACGATCGGTATCTGCACCGAGCTTGCCTGAGCGGTGCAGTCGACCTGGAGAGGGCCGACGAGGCGTTCGCCGGCTGCGCTGTAGCCGCTCAGCCTCAGGATGACCCCCTTGCCGGTGGCCGTGTATTCGTCGGGTTTGCCTTCAAAGCCCGCCGCGGGGTCGATCGTCAGCGTGACGGTTTCTCCGGCCTTGCCCGTGACGTTCATCGGGCCGATCGAGAAGGTCCCGGCCTGCGGGAGGCTGAGCGTCAGTTCCTTGCCGCCTTCGACCGGCGCCTTGAACGGGAGGCCTTCGGCGAATCCTTCCGCTACGGCGATGTTGAGCGAGGTAGGTTCCACGCCGGCGAGGTCCAGAACCGCGTTCGTGACCGTGCCGCGGGCTTCGTCCACACCGTACGCGTGGAGGGATTCTCCCAGGCTCCGCGGGAGGGTGATGCTGGCCGTGGCCGCGCTGAGCGTCAGCTCCTGGCTCGGAACGACGCTTTCCGGCCCGTTCGCGCTCAGCGCCACCGCGCCCGCACCCCTTTCGTTGAGTCCCACTACGACGCATTCGGTGGCAGAGCTGAAGCTGTGCTGCGTTTCGCCCTGCCCCAGCGCAGGGGCAGGGTCGCTTGCATCGCCTTTTCCTTCCAGACGTGCGAGCGGCCCGCGACGGACGCCAGCGGCGCGGACTTGCGCGGCGACGTGTTGATGGACGTGAGCTGAAACGGTGGGCGAGCCCGGTTCAAAGTGCACCCGCCGGCCGGCAGCCCAGGCAGGCGAGTGCGCGAGGCCCGTCAGCGGGGATGCCCAGCTGCTCGGGATCGCCACGCCCTCGGCGGCGCTCGGGACAGGTTGGACCGTGGGCCCGTGGCTAGTGCCACGCTGGAAGATGCCTGTCGCGGCGAGCGCCGACCCGGCGAGCATCGCGCCGGCCAGCGACACCACAACGACACGCGAGCGGGGAAGCCGGAGGCGCAGGTACCAGGGAAGGTGGGCGCGCCGGCGAACGGCCTCACGAAGCCCGTCTTCGACCTGCTCGAAGTAGTCGCTCATGCTTCCTCCATCTGTGTGCGCAAGGTCCGCAGGCCGCGGCTCACGCGCTGGCGAACGACCGCCTCCGAGCAGCGAAGCTCGGCAGCGATCTCCTCGTAGGAGCGCTCCTCGACGACCCTGCTCATGAGCGCCGCGCGCTGATCGTCCGGGAGGCCGGCGAGGCGACGAAGGATCTCCCCGTCGCAGCTGGCAAGCTCCTCCAGGCGCTCGAGATCCGTATCCGTGATCGCGAGCGTCTCAAACCCCAGACGTCGGCGGGCCGCCCATTCCACGCGACCGCGCCGGCGACTCTCGCGCAGCTTGTTGCGCGCAATCCCGAGCAGCCAGGCGACTACTGGGCCCTGCGCGGGTCGATACCGCCTGGCGGCCGTCAACGAAGCCGCGAAGACCTCCGCCGAGAGGTCCGCCGCGAGCTCGCGGCTACCCGTTTCACGCAAGCACCAGCGCGCTACCAGCGGCAGGTAGCGGCGATAGAGCACCCCAAACGCCGCGTCATCGCCACGCGCCGCAGCGACCAGCAGCACCTCGTCGTCGTCGTCGTCGGTTTTGGCCATCTACTGACAGGTTGACTCCAGCGCCGATCCTGTGACGGGCCGAAGAGCACCTGGGCGAGCAATGTGGACGGCTGGAGCGATCCTCGGCCCGCGCCAGGGCATGTCGCTTTGCTCGCCGAGCATCCGCTTGCTACGACCTCGGCGCTGAAGTGTTCCTCGCGTAGCCGCTCGAGCACCAACGCTTGCAGGCCGGGATCGCCGATTGCACGCGCACGCTCCTCCCAACGCAGTAGCTGCGCACGAACGAGAGAGCGACGGTCGTCCAATAGCGTGCGTTCGCGAGTACAAGTGCCATGCCGGCCCGCGCCACTAGTCGGCGATCGCCAAATGCGGACACGGGCTCGGACACTACCTACGAGCGCACGCCTGGAGTCGCTGATTGGGTCCGGGCGCCCAGGAGGAGAGGAGGAGCCCGGACCCCGCGTGCACAGCGCAGGGACAGCCTGCGAGGCCTCGTGCTGTCAAGCCCAGTCATGCTCTACCAGCCAGAAGACTTCACAACGCTCCCTCAAATGGCCACGCGCCGCAGCGGCCAGCAGCAACTCGTCGTCGTCGTCGGTTTTGGCCATCTACTGACAGGTTGACTCCAGCGCCGATCCTGTGACGGGCAGAAGAGCCTGGGCGATCGATGTGGGCGACTGGAGCGATCCTCGGCCCACGCCAGGGCATGTCACTTTGTCGGGACAGATTTCGGACAAATTGCACCCTTCGCCCCGCTGGGCCGAACCCGGGCCGGGTCAGTACGTCGTCATCTATGCCAACGCGGGCCTTGTGTTCATGGCTGTGCGGACCTCGACCGCCGCCGTGTGGCGCCACTTCGGGACGTCGGGTTTCGGGCACCCGGACGCCCCCAATGGGACCGGTCCTGCCTGGTTCACCGTCGCGCCCTCGCCTGAATGCCTGGCGAGCTTCGTGGCCCGCCATCCGGTGGGAGTGTAGGGCGATGCGGAGGACACCGGGACACGCAGCGCATCGTGACGTAGCGGCGTTTCAGCGCGCCGTCAATGCGCCGGTCGGCCGCAACTTCGTGGGCTGGGCGAAGTCGCCGCGGGTCGACGGTGGCGGAAGAGCACGCTTCGGAGTGTCGCCTAGCAGGAGCAAGGCTGGCCGCATAGGCTCTCGGATTTCGAACTTAGCGGCCCGAAGCCGCGCGTCGCGACGCCTTCTCCAATGAAGGAACATCGCGGCACAGCTCGGCGAGGTCGCACTTGGCGCATTGCTCGCCCCATGCGACGAGGCGCGGAAGGTTGTTCTCCCGCAGCGAGTCGCCCGCGTCGCGGATCTGCGAACGCACGCCGACGAGGAGCGGCTCTTCGACCTCCTCCCTGATCGTCTTGCCCTCCTCGTCGAGATTGAGTACCTCGATTAGGTCAGCCCGCTCGCCGGTGAGCTCCTCGTAGCCGACGGCATAGACGTGGAGTTGATCGCGCGTCACGTCCTCGTCCTGTGCGCGGGCGGTCGACTTGAAGTCGACGATCGAGAGCTCGTCGGTGTCTAGTCGCCGGACGAGGTCGATCCGGCCGGCGACGGTGATACCGGGAGCGACGTGCACCTGGATCTCCTTCTCGCTGTGCACGGTCTTCTCAAGCGTCGCGCCATGCTCGTCGAGATAGCGCTGGACGGACTTCACGGCCGCGTCGCGCAACGTCTGGCGCAGCGCGGGGTACGCGTACGGAGCGTGCAGGTGCCGGTCGACGAGATCTTCGGCTTCGTCGTTCCCAACGATGTCGCCGGCGAGCGCGCGCTTGTGTAGCTCCGACAGCGCGTCGTGTAAGGCCTTGCCGTAGCCGAGTGCCTCGTGCAGTGGGGGGTTGAATCCGTAGAGGAAGCGCAGCTTGAACTCGTACGGGCACTCGAACAGGTACTTCAGCTCCGAGAATGACAGCGTCACGTTCGGCGTCTCGTGCCGGGCGCGGGGCTCGAGCCGGGGCGCGTCGGCCGGCACGCCCGTGTCCCTGGTCGAGAACCACTGCTGGCTTGCACAGTGGTCGAAGAAGACCGACCGCCTCATGTAGAGCTGGTTCGACCCGGGCGAAAACGACACCAACAGGTACTTCTGGGCGCGCGTAACTGCAACATAGAAAAGCCGCGTCTCGTCCTCGACGGTGCCGCGGTAGCGGTCGGGGTCGGCGATGGCGGCTTCCGGGATGACGTGGAAGAGGCCCAATCCGCCGTGCCGCTTCGACGGGAAGCGGTTCTTGCGGAGACAGGGAATGAATACCGCCGGCCATTGCATGCCCTTGGCCTGATGCACTGTCGTGAGCGTGACCGCGTCGGGCGTCGCATACCCCACGTCGGCATCCGACTCCGCGTAGTAGTCCGGTGCCTGGTACTCGAGCCAGTTCGCGAAGGCCTCGTACTTCCGTGCCGGCTCGCTGTTGAAGTAGATCGCCTCGAAGTCCGAGATCGCCTGGCTGAACTTCCCGAGCTGGTAGAAGACGAGCTCGCGCCGCACCGGGTCACCTGGGAGCGGCTCCTCGCGTACCCCGAGCGCATCGAGAAACTCGAGGTAGAGACGCTGGATGTTGTAGACGCCCCACCGCTCTCCCCGGTCGAAGTCGCGACCTTCCTCCAGGACAACGAGCGCTGCGGCCCAGGCGCCGTTCCCGGGGAGAAGGTTCGCGTCCTGCCAGAGGCGCCGTAGATTCGGCGCATCCACGAGGCCGGCCATGTAGCGAAACATCCCGACGACAGCGGTGATCTCCGGGCTGTCGAAGAGGCGATTCAGGCCCTTGACGACGTACGGGATTTCGCGCCGCCGCATCTCTGCGACTAGTGGGCCCGCGTCCTTCGCGACCGACCGGAACAGTACGGCGAAGTCCGACCACGAGAGTCCCCGCGCCTCGGTATCGGCATCGTCTTGGAAGGCGAGCCCGCGCATCGCCTCGATGCGATCGCAGATCCACCCGGCCTCCTCGTCCTCGTCGGTGAAGTCGCGAGCGATCAAGTCGCCTCGCTCCCAGGTCTGGTGCCCGGCGCGCACCATTGCCTTTGGCAGGCGACTGCCGGCGGGGATTCGCTCCGCGATCGACCTCCCTACCTCGACGACGCCCTCGCTCGAGCGGAAGTTCTCGGCGAGTGTCACCTGGTGGACGCCGGCGTACCGGTCGGCGAACGTGACGATGTTCGAGACCTCGCTGCCACGCCACTGGTAGATCGTCTGATCGTCGTCTCCGACGACACAGAGGTTCGCGCCGAACTGCGTCATCCCCCGGACTAGACGCTCCTGCAGCGGGTTGACGTCCTGGTACTCGTCGACCACGACGTAGCGGATGTCGTCACGGATGTGACTGCGGACCCTGGCTGCGTCCTCATCGTCATCCTCGTTTCCCTCGAGGAACTGAACTGCGAGGTTGACGATCTCCGTGTAGTCGAAATAGGCCTTCTCGTAGATCAGCCCCATGTAGTCGCTGAATGATGACTGCACGCCGCCCGGGACGAGATCTCCATCGACCTCGTCCTCGCGGAGCACGCTCGTCGCCTGCAGGAAGAGCTTCGAGTGGATGTAGCGTCGCAGCGTCGGTGTACCGGCAGAGCTGGTCGGGCAGACGGTCAAGCCGGACTGCCTGCTGTTTCTGTCGACGAGCAGCCGCGAGGTGATGTCCGTCAGCACCGAGAACTTGAAGGTCTCCGGGACAAGCCGCTGCAGCAGGTCTAGGGTGTACCCGTGCATCGTCCCGACATACATTTCTGCCAGCCCAACCCGGTCGATGCCCTCCTGCTCGAGGATCGAATAGATCCTGTCCTTGAAGCTCCGCCGCCGCCTTCTCGGTGAACGTGAACGCGACGACGTGTCGTGGCTCGACGCCCGGCAGCGACAGGATCGACGCGATCCGCTGCGAGATGACCTGGGTCTTCCCCGAGCCAGCACAGGCGATGATCTGGAGCGGCTCGTCGAGGCAGGAGATCGCGTCGTCCTGGGCCTGCGTGTAGATGGTCACTATGCCCTCCCGCGAGCCCTGTTGTCAGACCTCGAAGACCTTCATGACCTCATCGCCGTAGTCGTTGATGACCTTGACGGCGAACTTGCCGGTCTCCGGGCGTCGGGAAGGGGCGGGAGATAGTCTGGTAGAGCGACTCCCACGCCTCCTCGTCGATGTCGGCCTTGAGCGCCGTCTTCAGGCGCTTGTACGGGTCGTTGCCTCCCGTGAAGTAGCAGTGCCGGACGAAGAATGACTCCTCGTCGTAGTCGGTGTCGATCATCCAGAGCGCGATCTGGTCGGTGCTGTTGCTGCGCACCTCGCCGGTCGTCGGGTCATATACGTCGACGCCTCGGAGATCGACGACGATGCCCTCCTCGGTCCCGTCCCACACGATGTCCGGCTCGCCGAAGACGGTGAAAAGGTTGCCAGCGCCGGTCTTCTTCAGCTCCGCGCCCATGAGGAGATCGGCGTTCATCCGCACCATCAGTACTGGGATACGGCCCAGCTTGCGAACGCCCGCGACGCTGGCGAAGCCCTCGTCGGAAGCCTCAATGCTGATGCCGTCGTCCTCGGTGAGGCCGGTGACCTGCGGGTCGAAGGCGAAGCCGAGGATCGCCAGCAGGTCGACGTCGTCCGCTTCGATCGCTTCGCGCGCCGCCTTCTTTACGTATGACGGGCTCACGGTGCCGTACTGCGGGCCGATGGCGATCGCGATCCGCGCCGGGGCATCCCCGTTCATCTCGCCGTCGCGATGGCCGATCGCCTGGATGTAGTCGCCCGCATACGTCTCGAACGCGGCGAACGCAATCCGCTCCTGCCGGCGGCCGTTCTGGATGCCGGCCTTCGCGAGGTTGTCGAGGATCGACTGCTCGAAGTTCGGCGCGTCCGCGTCCTTCGCGGCCTCGGTCTCGGAGAGGGATTCGGGGCTCTCTCCGAATGAGAGCGAGCGGTGCGGGCTGAGTGACTCGACCGTGAAGGGCCCGGCTACGCGGACCTTCTTCGCATCCTCGAACGGCTTGTCGTAGAGAAGCTCAAAGTCGGCATGGCGTTTGATCGCCGCGTCGATCTGCGTGGGGGACATGCCGTGCTTGATGTCTGGGTTGTTCGCGATCGATTTGAGCGTGATGTGCGGCACCCGGTCGTACACGAAGCCGTGCCGGATGTCGTTCGTCAAACACGTGCTTTGGGAGCAACGTGTGCTGTAAGGGACTGCTCCTTCTTCTGACCCTCCGGTGAGTCGGCAGGAGATACCACGGATACCGAGTTCCCATCATCCGCTGCCTCGTGCAGCGCAATTGCGACGCGGGAGGTGTCGATGGTGATCCAGCGGCGCCCCCAATGCTCCGCAACAAATGCGGTCGTCCCAGATCCGCATGTGGGATCGAAAACCAGATCGCCTGGGTCCGTAGCACATCAGCATGCACCGCTCGACAATGCGCGAGTTGGTTTGGACGACGTAAACCTTCGGGTCGCCGAACCCCGACGTTACCGTGTCTTCCCATAGGTTCGACCTTGGTGATACAGGGAAGTCGTCATAGAACCGGACGTAGCCGAGGGTTTTGCCCGACGCCCAGACCCGGCTTGCTGCGATGAGGCGGTCCATACCGTCACGGTTTGTCTTCCATCCACCCTTCTTGGGGTGGAAGGTCTTCCCGTCCACCGACACCTCGAATATGGTCGTCTGGCCAGCTGTCTGACTGGTTAGGTCGCTCACACGAAAGGCCCGATCACCGGCCTCCATCGACGTCTCAGACGCCTTCAAGCGAGTTCCGTTCGCCTTCTCGACCCAACTGTATTGACCGGACTCGTCGAGCTTCTGCAAATACAACTGGCGATACTTCACCGACCTGCGGTCCTTGGCGTACCAAAGAAGGTAGTCATGGATCGATGCGAGTACGTCGGTCCCGCCAGACGGGCTGCCAGCACCAGTCGTCTTCTTGAAGACGATCATTGAAACGAAGTTCTCGGAACCGAATACCTCATCCATTAGCCCACGCACGAGGTGCACATTCTCGTCGCCGATCTGGACGAAACACGAGCCTGACTCGGTGAGCAGATCCCGGGCAGCGACTAGCCGATCACGCAGATAGGAGAGGTAGGAGTGAATGCCGATCTCCCACGTGTCGCGGAAGGCCTTGATCTGCTCAGCCTCGCGAGCGACGTCTTCCAGCTTGCCGTCCTTGCACCTCTCGGTTCCGCGCCGAGACCTGCCAGTTCGAGCCGAACTTGATCCCGTACGGCGGGTCGATGTAGACCATCTGCACCTTGCCGCGGAGCTTCTCGCGCTCTGCGAGCGACGCCATCACCTGCAGGCTGTCGCCGAGGATCATCCGGTTCGACCAGTTCGCGTCGTGCTTGTAGAAGTCGACCTGGTCGAGTCCGTCGAGCCCGTCGAACGACTCGAAGAGCGTCAGCTCCGGCTCGTCCTCGGGCTTGTCGGCGGTGCGGCGGAGATTCTCGATCAGGACGCGGGGATCGATCTTCTCCTGGATGTAGATCGGCGGCGCGTCGGTGACGAGGTCAAGTCGGCCTCGCCGATCTCGTCTGCGGGTGGATACTTTCCGCGCCAGACGAGCTGCGGGTCGAGGCTCTCGTCCCGCGCGTAGCGAACCTTGCGGACCTCCTCGATTGCTGGGTCGACGAACGCGTGCGCGTCGGCGGTCGGAATGTTCGTCCGCTTGTCACCGTGCGTGATGGAGTCGACCGGTGTCGGACCTCTGCCGGCTTCGCCCTACGCGCCATGGCCTGCCAGTCTCGAAGTCGAGACGGTCGGGGTCGCCGATGATCGGCGGCGTCGCCGTACAGCGCCTCGATCGCATCGGCGAGGCGTGCCTTGAACGCGAGCGGATCCGTCATCTCGATGTAGCCCCAGCGGCCGAAGCCACCGTGGTTGTTGACCGCGACGCACCACGAGTCCCGCGCGGTGGTCGCCTTTGGCCGGGTGGGCCCGGGGCTCTTCTGGCTGCCGGAGACCTCGACGATGAGGGTGCGCACGATCTCGTCGTCGCCGGGCTCGAGCCGGACGAGGAAGTCGGGTATGTAGCTGTGGCTCCGCCCCTTGTACACGTAGGGGATCGTGAAGCCGAGGTGGTCATTCTTCACGTACGACTTCACGTTCCTGTTCAGCTCGAGCTCGCTCGCGAGGAGTTGCTCCCACGTGTTGCCGTCCTTGCCGTCGAGGGTGACATGGGAGACCTCGGACTTCTCCGTCGGCACCGTGCGCTTACGGGTCTGGAAGTCGACGTCGCCGGTCGAGCCGACGGGGTCGAAGCGGTTGATCATCGGGCGCAGTCGCTCGCGGCGGTTACCGACGTGGCGAATCGTGGCGTTCCAGATCGCCTCAGCTGCGAGCACCTGCGCCTCGTTGATCGTCATCAGGTATCCGAGGCTGTAGCCGCCGGTGATGACGACCTTGTTGTCGATCCACTCGTGGCACATCTCGACCAGCTTGGGGAAGAGCCAGGGACGCTTGTCGTCGACGGTGTTGAAGTTGGCGTCGAGGACGCGCTTAGCGAGGGCGAAGGCGACCTGCTGGGGCCGGTACTGCGTCGGGTCGCCCTCGTCGAGCTCGCGCTCGCCGACGACGCCGCCCATCTCGACCCAGCTCGGCACCGTGTTCGGTCCGATCTCGAACTCGGGCGCGTCCTCGAGGTCGAGCCAGATCTCGTCGTCGGGAAGCTCGACGCGGTAGCCGTCGAGCCTGGGAAACTCGATCCGCAGTTCCTCGCGCCCCTCGACAGCGCAAATCTCGATCACGGGCTTCGGGGGCAGCGGATCCTTGAGCGGCTTGTCCGAGGAGATGAACTGGAACGGGATGCCGTAGACGTTCGCGTACTCGGGCTCGAACGTCCCTTGCTCGTTCACGGCGTACGAACGGCGACGCAGGCCGCGGCCGACGACCTGCTCGCAGAGGAGCTGGCTGCCGAACGCGCGCACGCCGAGGATGTGCGTGACCGTGTTGGCGTCCCATCCCTCGGTGAGCATCGAGACGCTGACGACGCAGCGGACCTGCTCGCCGAGCCGGCCCCGCTTGCCGACTGTGTTCATCACCTCGCGGAGCAGCTCACTGTCGTCGATCTTCTCGACGTCGGCGCCGGGGTTGCGCTTGCGGTGCTCCTGCTTGAAGGCCGCGATCTCTGCGGCCGCGACCTTCTTGAACTCGTCCTTCATTGCGTCCC
Source organism: uncultured bacterium (assembly GCA_963768005.1). Lineage (GTDB taxonomy): Bacteria > Actinomycetota > Thermoleophilia > Solirubrobacterales > Solirubrobacteraceae > Palsa-744. The sequence continues at coordinate 1,566,707 of CAVYGD010000001.1, read as the reverse complement.
CGGACTCGAGCTGCGCCGAGTCGATGAGAATTGTGCGCGGCCGCGCGAGCGGCTTGCCCCCGACGACGTTCGACAGCAGCGCGAGCTGGCCGGGTTTATGCGCGACGACCTCATCGTCCTCGACGACTTGCTCGCCCGCGATCCAGTCGTAGACGAGCTTGGAGACGACGGTGTTCGGGCAGACGACGATGAACACCGGCGGCGTCTCGCCGAAATGCGCCAGCTCCTTCTCCCAGTGCGCGAACGCTTTCTCGTACGAGCGGTGGAGGCTGCGGAGCGCGCCCTCGAGCTCCTTCGGCGGGAGCCAATCGGTCACCGTGTCCTTCGCGGCCCGCTTCGGGAGCTGCGCGCCGACGTAGTCCCACAAGCGTAGATAGGTGACGAGCGAGTCCGTCGCATCGTCGTCGACGGGTGTCCGAGGCACCTTGACGATCCCCGACTCGATCGCGTCCATCAGCGAGAAGTCGCTGACCGTCCACGGGAAGATGTACCCCTCGTTGTAGCCGGAACCCTTGAGGTAGAACGGCGTCGCCGAGAGATCCCAGATCTGCTTGACCCCCGCGTGCTTTGTGATCGCCTGCAGGCCGCGGAACCAGACTCGGGCCTGCTCGTTCGCGTCCTGCTGCTCCTTGTCGGCTTTCTCGCCGGCCTGCAGCGGCCGGTCCATGTAGCAGTGGTGTGCCTCATCGTTTAGCACCATGATCTGCTGCTTGTCCGGCCCGAGGTCGCGCAGGATGCGGCTCACCATCGCCTGCGGCGTCTCCTTGAACGGGTCACCCTTGCGGTCGCCCTTCAGCAGGAGGCGCGTGTTCTTGGCGACGCCCTTGATCTCCTTGGCGTCCTTCAGCTGGAATGCGTGGTAGTTCGTGATCGCGATGCGCGCATGCTCGAGGCCGCCCCTGAGGTCGGCGGGGATCAGGTCGCGCAGGTCGTAGTAGTTGTCCTCATCCTCGGGCAACAGCACGCGGAGCCGGTCGCGGATCGTTAGGCCGGGCGTGACGACCAAGAACCGGTTGGTGAAGCGCGCATCTCGCGGCGACTGCACCTTGTTGAGGGTCTGCCAGGCGATGAGCATCGCCATCACGACGGTCTTGCCGCCTCCGGTCGCCATCTTGAGGGCTGCTCGCTGGAGCCCGTCGTTGTGAGTCTCGTTCTCGATCTCGAGCCGCCGCCGCCAGTCGGCGTACCCATGGTGCCGTCCTGCGACCTCGGTGAGGAAGATCGCCGTCTCGGCCGCCTCGCGCTGCGCGAAGATCACGCGGTTCTCGCGATCCTTATCCGCCCAGTGCTGGAGTAACTTGCGGGTGATCGGCGTGACACCGCCGTACCGACCGTCGCTACGCCACTTCGCGACGTCTCGCCGGATCTCGTTGATCAGCTCGTTGCGCTCACGGCGCTCACCGGTGACGTCAAAGTCGATCCGCTCCTGAACCGGCGCGCCTTTATCCTTCGTCGCCACGGCGATCGGAATCCAGGACTCGCTCGGCCGGCGACCATCCTTGATCACGCCGGTCGGACCGTTCTGCCCGACCTCATAGTGCTGGTCAGGCGGGGCGTAGGGTGAGTTGAGGATCGGGTTGTCTATCGACGCTGTCTGGGGAGTGTCACGGCTGGGCTCGACCACCATCCCAGCGTAACCCCCGGAGCCAAACCGTCGTCGGGAGGGACGCGCAAGGCCTAGCACCCAGGGGCACCCGGACAAACCGGGGCCCGAGCCGACCATGGGCTCGGCCAGGCTGGCCTTGGCCGATGCCCAGCGAATCGGTTCACCGAGAAGCGGAATGGGTTAGCGTCCGCTCGACCTGACTCTGGAGGGGGTTCCTTGCCGGCTCTCGTTGTCGTTCCCGATCAACCTCAGCCTCTGGCCGAGTGGCTCGAGCCTTCGCTGGCAGGACACGGCGGGGCGCGACCCGCTTGGCTTCAACACGATCACGCTGGATCGCATCCTGCCGTAGTCGCTGCTGGGCATCCTGCAGCTCTCCGAGCGCCGTCCCAGGGCATCGAGCGCTATCTCCCGCTAGGCGTGGGCGTCGTCGTGGTCGGCATGCCGCTGATCGGCGTGGCCTGGTTGGCGCATCTGCTGCTCGGCATCCCGACTTGGGCAGCCGGCCTGGCATCGCTCGCGCGCATCCTGATCATGCTCCTGCGAGGCATATGAGTGGGGTGCCGTTCCACACGCGGTGGTTGCCCCCACGAGCCGACGGTCGTGGCCGCACACCCCAGCGTCTAGGGAATGCTCTAGGGAATGAAACCGCCCCGAACGAGTACGCTCAAGGCAAGGACTGCGATCAGCGTCCCGATGACTGGTGGGTATCTGCTCATGCGCTCTCCCTTCTCCTAGGCCGCGATCAAGCCTAAGCGGTCGAGGGGCTGGGCGCAACGCGACGCCACAGCGACCCGGCTCCGAGGCAACGAGAACGACGAGCACACTATTTCGTCGTAATAGTGAGGCCGCCCCGGGTGTAGGACCCGCTGGGTGCTGCCTCCGGCGACCGATTGGTGTTGGCTCGAAGGCGCGCTTCGGCTTGCTTGACAGCGGCCCGCCATTCAGTGGCCCCAATGCCCTTGGGAGGGGCTTCATAAACGAGTTGCCCACCGCCCGGATGGCGGCGGAGCCACCTATCCAGTTCGCTCGCTCCGTGTTCGATCCGCTGGATTGCTGCGTTGACCACGGCGCTCTTGGGCTGCTCCGTGGTTGTCGTTGAGCTGGAACCACAACCGGCAAGCAGCACGACGCATACGGCCAGGGCGGTGAGACGCCACATGGCTCAGGCTTCGGTGGCTCTACTAATCGGCAGGTCGAACATGGCGCGCTCGCCGTTGCGGTTGTAGCAGCAGCCGGGCTGGCCTCAGCTTGTCCTGCATCAGCGCGACCCGCCGGGCGGGCTGGCACGATCGCGGCACGATAAGACCCGTGGCGGAGAAGCAGACCCAGACCAACGGCTGGACCGAGCACCTGAGCCCGGAGAGGCTGCCTGAACTGACGCATCCGCCTAAGCACAAACAATCGAGGAACGGCGTACCGCACTCAGGAAGGCTAACGAGGGATTCCGGGTGAAGGTCCGCGTCACGCCGTACATGTACGGCCGACGGTAAGCCATGCCTCGCCGAGGTGGGCGTCGTCCCGGCGGCGACTACCAGCAAATACGCCGTGCTTGTGCCGTTTCCGGGTCCACGCCGCAACGCCGCGCCGTTACGTCCGGCTGCTCGCGAAGCCGTCTCACAAATTGACGCTAAGTAGCCGGGTTGGGCGCGGGCGGATCGGAGTCCTGTCGCTCGCCCCAGCGCTCCGAATAGGCGGCGAGGTAGTCGGGGTCCGAGCAGATGCAGCCGTCTTGCAGACTCCGGGGGCGCGGCAGGTGCTGCTGCCCACCACGAAGGACGTCGTAGCGCGCTACGGAGGCCTTCGGCCGAAGGGCGCGGAGCTCCGGCACCCGGTCGATGACCAATGCACTCGCCAAGAGGATCCCCGCCAAGGCCGATTGGTGGGCAAGCGGGACCGACACGTCGGGCTCCCTCCCCGTGCCATGCTCGATCAGCATCCCCGCGCAGACTGCGTCTCGGTAGAGCTCCTCGACCATCAGCCGCCCGAGGTTCTGAAAAGGTTCGTGTGGCAGTTCATATCGCTCGATCAGGTCTGCGAGGAGCGACCGTTCGGCCCACCCACTCGCCTCGTCGGGCAGCTGCAGCCGCCGTATGCCCCGGATCATCTGGGCCGGTAGTGGCTGGCCGACCCCGATGTTGTTCCCGAGGTAATGACTCACCCGTAGCTCGTGCTCGCCGAGCGCCTCGGCGATCACCTGACTGCGACTCGGGCGTGCTCGGGTCGGCCAGGCGAGGCAGGCGAGGCAGGGCGCCTCGCCGAAGGCCTGATGGCGCGATACTCCGATGTCGTCTGGCTGGGTCCAGGCATTGAAGATCTCCCGCGGCAGGCCGCTTTGCAGCTCGATTCGGCCCTGCTTGGTGTCGAGGGCGGAAACCACCGTCTCGCGCCCGGGACCGCTCCGCTCGTCGGTGCCCCACAGACTCGCAACCGGCTCAACGGCGAGGCGACTCTCCTCGAGGGCCCGCTCGATCAGATCCGGCTTGGCGACGCCCACGTCCGCGGCAGCGGCTAGCAGGTATCGCTGGAGGTTCCCCTCGTCAAGGGCCTCATGGTCGACCGCGACCAAGGTGCCCGTGACCGGAAGCTCTCGAAGCGCCGCAACAAACGCCTGGCCGACGGCTCCACATCCGGCGAGGTGGACGGTGCCGAGATGGACCTCGTCGGGAAGCCGCGGTCCGTCGGTGGGCGCGCTGAGGGTTAGGAGGTCCAGGGTGAACGGCGTCGGCTCCGTCCGGCCGTGGGGCAGCCGATCGGCGAAGAGGGCGCGGAAAAGCTCGCCTATGCCGAGCGCGGCGGCGGCCATCGCAGCCAGCGGGTTGGCTCCCACTCGTGCGGGGTCGCCGCCATCGACGATCGCACTCCAACTCTCTGCAGCGACTGTCACGCGCTCGCCGCCCGGTTCGCCGCCCCGCCAGGAAAGGACGAGCTCCCTGCCCCGTGACGGACCGAATGCGCATCCTGGGTTGATCGACCTCGCCAGCTCGGCGGCAACCTGAGTCAGCGCGTCACCCGCATTGATCCCGAGTCGTGGATAGAGCCGCGCACCGAGGTTGACCGCGAGCAGGAACCCGGCGCGATGGGCGACGTCCTCGGCCATTTCGGCGTCGATCTCAAGCATGAGCGTGGCTCCCTCGAGACGCTCCCCGAGCTCGGATTCCGAGAGACCGCCGAGGAGCGGACCCGCCGCGTTCTGGACACGGGAAAGGAAGCGCGGCAGGCTCACGTGATCACCAACCTCGCGCGCCAGCGGCGAGACCGCCAGACACCGTCAGTGCCCAGTTGGTTGACCGACCAGCGTCGTGGCCGCACCGGGCCCGACGCGAAGTAGGGAACGACGATGCTGAGCCCGCCGGGAAGCCTGATCAGGGATAACTGATCATCGGCGGACGAATGGTAGGCATTGGTCGGATGCGCATGGATCTGGCCCGCAAGGATTTCCTCGCGCTCGTAGCACCTTCGGTTCAGCTCGAAGATGGCCTCGCCCTTGATCTTCACCAGCAGGCCCGCGGGGCTTGAGTAGCAGGTCTGCTCTGGGACGAGGACCCGCCTGAAGCTGACTGTCTTGCCGTCGTCTGAAACCGACGGCGCTCAGCGCCAGGAAGATCTCGGCGCCCTTGGCGCCCCGGGTTCTCATCGCCTCCATGCAGCCCTCGGCAAGGGAGCGGGGCAACTCGAAGCGCCGGGCAGCCGAGAGGGGTGAACCGCAGTTCATTTTCGACCAGAGACGAGGGCTTGGAACTCGGCCGGGAGCTGGGACAGCAGCTGCGGCGGCAGCTGCTCGATCGGGATCGGCTGCAGGACCTGCTGCTCGGTCGGATCCCCTGGCTTCTCCTGCCGTATCTCGATGCCCATCCCGGTGTCGGCGTGCTCCGGCAGACCGGGGCGTAGGGCGACGAGGTTGATGCCCGCGATAGTGCGCACTGCGGTGCGCCAGAGGACATCGCAGAGGCGCCCGACTGTGCCAAATCCCTGGTCGCGGTATAGGAGCCAGTCATCGCCGGAGTGTTCGAAGTGTGTGTGGTACTCACGGGTACCAACCTTGCAAAGGAACACGCGCCGGGTATCGGGGTGGTTGTTGACGAACAGATCGACCGGCGCCCCCGCCTCGTCGGCGGAGTCGAAATCGAGCGCCCTCACCCGCGGCACTTCGAGCCATCTCCGCGTCAGCGGATCGATCACGCGGAGGGAGGGTGCCCAGACGTCGTAGTTGCGGAAGTCGAGGGTTATGGCTAGCGGGATCACGACGAGATTGGCTGCCGGCCCGATCGGCAGTCGGGCCGTGAACGCGACGTCGACTTCCAGCCCCTCGTGCCGCACGAGCTGCCAGCCCCGCTCGCGGTAGATCTCTGCGTTGGCCTCCCAGTCGGCCAACTGCCGCCGGACCTTCGCCGCCGAGACGGTGGGGTCGACGAGACGCGGCGGGGTGGACGGCTCCGCCGTGGTCCGGCCAAAGGCGACGACGGCATCGCCGCCGCCGCCCTCGTCGGGATCCAGGAATAGGGTGGCCCCGTCGGGGATACCCGCCTCCTGGATGCGGAGATCGGGATCGATCGCCGCGCCTCCCTCGGCCGAGCGAAGCGTCCAGTCCTCCACGTTCGGATGGGGGATGCCCGCCTCCTTCAGCGCCTCGCGGATTAGGTGCGCGATCTTCTCGTGCACATCCGCCGTTACGCGGACACGGGCCCCGGAGACGACCACGGTGACGGTGATCTTGTGCGCTCCTGCCATCTGCTTGCCTTTCCTCGGTTTCAGCCTGCCGCCGGTTTCCAGCAGAACAGGCCCTTTCACGAGACGATGATAGCATGAGGAGTCTCTTTACGCAGACTAATCGCGAAAAATGGCTCGAAACTGCTCAGATCACCGCTTGCCGCGCGTCTCTACATGCACAAGCGGCCAGTGGTCGCCCATTCGGCCAATCTCCCTTCCCGCATCGCGAGTTTTCCGCGATACTGCCGCCGTGATGGTCGAGATGGCCGATCGACGCGCAGGTCACAAAGGCTCGATGCTGCTTACCTTCCGCGGCCAGAACGCTCGCTCGTTCCGGGACCCGTTTGAGCTCTCGCTGCTCTCCACGAGACTCTCGGAGCCCAGGGTTGTGCGCAACCTTGACTGGCGCGAAGACGGCCGACCGATCGGCGTGCTGCCATGCGCCGGCATCTTTGGCGCGAACGCCTCGGGCAAGTCGAATCTGCTCCGCGCGATGAGCGACATGCGCCGCTTGGTTCTGACCTCCTTCCGCGGCAACACCCCGGGTGGCGCGGTCGAGACCCATCCTTTCCTCCTCGGAGAAGACGAAGGCAGGGCGCCCACGAGCTTCGAGGTCGAACTCGTCCTCGACGGGATACGCCACGACTACGGGTTCGTCGCCGACTCCGAAGGAGTGCGGGAGGAGTGGGCGCGGAGCTACCCACGCGGGCGCGCCGTCACCCTGCTGCAGCGAAACGGCGATCGGATCCACCTGGGGAGCGAGCAGCGGGGCAAAGGGCGCGCGGCGTTAGAGATCCTCCGCCCGAACGCCCTGTTCCTCTCGACCGCAGCGGCAATCAACCATCCTGTTTTCCTTCCAATCTTCCAGTGGTTTCGGCGCAACCTGAGCTACGCAGACGTCGGTAGCCGTACGAGCCGGCAGGTGATCACGGCCGAGATGCTCGAGGGCGATCGGCGCTCTCAAGTCCTGGCCCTGCTCCGGGAAGCCGACCTAGGCATAAGTGACGTCAGCCGGCGGGCTGTCGATCCCGAGTACCAAGAGAAAATGAGGAAGGTCATCGACATCTTCTGGGAGGAGGCCGAGCCGGGCGCCCTCGAGGACTTCGGCATCAGGGACTTTGAAGTGGGCCTGAAGCATCGGGCGGCGCGCCCGGGAGGCGTCGAGCTGCCCGAGGAAGACGAGTCGCGCGGCACCCTCGTCTGGTTCGGGCTCGTAGGGCTGGTCAGCGAAGCGCTCCGCGAAGGATCGGTGCTCCTCGCGGACGAGATCGAGGCGAGCCTTCATCCGGCTCTGGTCGACGTGCTCGTCGGCCTGTTCCAGTCGCAACAGAGCAATCCTTATCGCGCCCAGCTGATCTTCAATTCTCACGAAGCACGCCTGATGGGTGACTCGGCAGAGCGTCCCCTCGGCCGAGACCAGATCTGGTTTACCGAGAAGAACGACGAAGGGGGGACTTTCCTGCACCCGCTCGCCGACGTCGCCCCGCGTCGCGAAGAGGCGATCGCGCGCCGCTATCTCGCAGGTCGCTACGGAGGGACTCCCATCTTCTCGCCGCATCGCCTCAGGGAAACCGCGGAGCCGGTAGGCCTCGGCCCAAGCGAATAGTGGCGCCCCCGCGGCGGAAGCTCAGGCAGGAGCGGCGGCGGCGCTCGTTCCTCGTCTTGGTGGAGGGCGAGGTGACCGAGGAGGCATACCTTCTCCTCTGGAAGCGGCGCCTGCGCGAGCGGGCGCTCGTGGACATACCGGACTTCCATGGACCGCCCATGAGCCTCGTCAGGGAGGCCGCCGCGATAAAGCAGGCCGAGGAAAAGGAGGACCGTCGGGGGCGCGGGCGGATGCACGACGAGTATTGGTGTGTATTTGACGTCAACTCGCACCCTTATCTGCCGGAGGCGATCACGCTCGCCGAGACCAACGGCGTGAAAACTGCGATCTCTAACCCCTGCATCGAGCTCTGGTTCCTGCTGCATTTCTGCGATCAGACCGCATACATCGAGCGCCGTGAGGCGGCGCGGTTGGCGAAAGAGGAGCTCGGCGCCGGAAAGCGCCTGACGCCCGACGCGCTGGACGTTCTTGGCGAGAACTTTGACACCGCCCGGGAACGCGCCAAACGCCTCGAGGCCAAACATCGCGGCGACGGCACTCCGGCGCCCGCCAATCCGAGCAGCGGGATTTGGAGCCTCGTCGACGCTATGGCGAGGGGTCGGCAGGACTGACGCCCCGCGGAGCACCGCGGCGGCAGGTGCAATGGCCGGCGGCGAGCGTCTGCACACCAACTGCGGCGAGGAGGCCGTTCTTCTGCAACAGAAGGGAATGCGGGGACGGAAGCGACAGGACTCGAGGCCCCTACGTCGAGCCGAACTCGGCGATCGAAAGTGATCCGTGCATCCGACTTAGGACTGGGTTGGGTTCTCGTTAGCGTCCATGCCGACACTGACCGCGGGAGCCCGCGGGCGGCCAGCGACGCGGGCGATGAAGCCACCCTAACGACCGCCGAGCGGCATCTGGGGAAATCAGCTGCGAAATCGTCAGACGCGTCTCAGACCTGTGGTAGCGTAAACGCGCCTGGTAGCAGAGCTTTTCCAGAGCCGACGCGGGGACTCGAACCCCGGACCCCTTCATTACGACGGCGTGAAGCGGCCGCAGATCCCGGTGAGCCACATCACCTCGGCGCTGACTCAGAGTGAGCGTCGTAGTGAGTGAAAGCTTCCCCCGAGGGGGTATCCGACGGGATCGCTGGGGATCGGATGCACAGGACATGAGTTCCCCAAAACCGCTCTCTTCCAGGCAAAACGGCGTACCGGCGGCATTCTCGTAAGCGGGGGACCCAGGAGTCGAACCTGGCGTCGCGGTTTTGGAGACCACGGTGTTAGCCCCGCCTGGCCCCCGTCACTAGGGGGTGTCTCGCCTTGCGTCAACCACCGGCCCGACCTCTGGGTGCTCGCACATTTGGACCCCAAATTGGACCCCAGCGACTGTAGCCGATCGGCCGTTTCAAAGCCAAGGGCCCGCTAACAGGGGCCCTTTGTATGATCGGGACGGCCGGATTCGAACCGGCGACCGCCCGGCCCCCAGCCGGGTGCGCTACCAGACTGCGCCACGTCCCGTGGTGCTGCCAGAGCGGGCGACGGGAATTGAACCCGCACCTAGAGCTTGGAAGGCTCTTGTGCAGCCATAACACTTCGCCCGCAGGCGACCCCCATCTTACTGGCGCGCGAAACCGACTGTTTCCGTCCCCGAGAGCGCCACCTTCCGCTCCGTCCCCGGCGACCAATAGGGTTTATGCGTGCTCCGGAGGCCCTTGCCCATCACCGTGGGAGCATGTGCTGCGGACTACCTCCTGTGGAACTGGTTCTTGGCCCGTGGTCCGCAGGTGCTCGCGCTCATTTGCGGACTCGCGCTCGCGCCGCTGCTGATCGCGCTCGCGTGGATGATCGCCTTGCGCGTTCTGCGCTTTCTGTCAACTCACGCGCTCCGCGTGCCCGCGTCGGTCGTCGCGCGCAGCCGCTCGCGCCCTTCGCTGCAGCAGCCGCGTACCGTCGTCGTCGGGGGCATCTCGAGTACGCGCCGCGTAGCGGCGCGCGGGGGGATGGCGCTAGGAAGGGGGGTTTCGCGGCGCTTGCCACACGCAAGCGCGCGTACAGGAAGGCCGCCGACAGATGGCGCTCATGCCCCCTCTCAGGACCGAATCGCGGCGTAGCGTTCGCCGAGCGGGAGTGCCGGCACGCCGGCAAGCGGCCTAGTCGAAGGCCTTTAAGCTCATGCCCGACTCGAACAAGCCCAGCCGCAAGGACCTTCGCGTGCGCGAGCGCATCGGGTGGCTGATTCACTCCCGGCGCGGACGCATGTGGCTCGCGGGCGGCTGCGTCGTCGTGCTCGTCGGGATCGGCCTCGGCGCGTACTTCTACGAGCGCGATCGCACGGGCTCGATCTACCCGCACCCCGACGCGCGTTTCGTCCCCGAGACGACGCCGAAGCCGCCTGTTAGCGGCGCAGAAGCGTTCTCGTGGCCGTTCTACGGTTACAGCAAGGACCACCTTCGCTACTTCGCGGCGCCCGCGAGCCTCGGGCCACCGTTCCGCATGCGCTGGTCGCGCTCGGAGGGTGCATTGCTCGAGTTCCCACCGGTGATCTTCGGCGAACGCATCTTCCAGCTTGCCGACGACGGCGTGCTTGCGGCGATCGACAAGGCGACGGGACGCTTCGTCTGGGTACGAAAGCTCGGCTCGCTCTCGGCCTCGACGCCGGCAGTCACGGCTACGACCGTCTATGCGACGCTCCTCTCGCGCGAATCGGGCTCGGAAACCGGGCGCGCCGTCGCACTGAACACCGCCACCGGCCACGTCATCTGGTCGCGCGGGCTGCCGGCGCCGAGCGAGTCCTCACCGCTCGTGGACTCGGGGATGGTGTTCTTCGGCTCGCAGGACGGAACCGTGTACGCGCTGAACGCGCGCACTGGCTCGACCGTGTGGACCTACCACGCCGAAGGCGCGGTGAAGGCGAGTCCGACGCTCGAGAACGGCGTGCTCTACTTCGGCGACTACGGGGGGAACTTGCAGGCGGTGAGCGAGCGCACGGGCCACCTCATCTGGCGCTCGGGCTCAGAAGGCGCGCTCGTCGGGTCGGGCACCTTCTACTCGACGTCCGCGGTCGCATTCGGGCGTGTCTTCCTGGGCAACACGGACGGGCGCATCTACGCCTACGACGAGCGCACGGGTAGCCTCGACTGGGCGGTCCAGACAGGCGCGTATGTGTACGCGTCGCCGGCGGTCACGAACGCGCCGGACTTGGGGCCGACGATCTACCTCGGCTCCTACGACGGCAACTTCTACGCGGTGAACGCGCGCAGCGGCCGCATCGACTGGACCTACGACGCGCACGGCCGCATTTCCGGCTCCGCGACGATCGTTGGCAACATCGTCTACTTCGCGGACCTCGGCACGGACACCGTGACGGGGCTGAACATCACGAGCGGCCGCCCCGTGTACACGTTCCGCGAAGGCTCGTTTGACCCCGTGATCACGGACGGCCACGACATATATCTGACGGGCTACGACACGCTGAACGCGCTCGAACCGATCCACTGAGGCACTCAGCGCGGCCGCGCCGGTTGGCTCGCAGCGCTCATATCCCTGCGAGTGCGATTCGCAGCGCGCGAGCGGCGCCCGCGCCTGTGAAGCGCGCGGCGACCGCGACGTTGCCGGCGCGCGGAGCGCGGATTTCGGTGAACCCGTGGGGGCCTTCCCGAACGCTCGCGGCGCCCGCGGTGACCGACCAGTAGGGCGTGTATCTGACCTTCACGAGAAACCGCCCAGGGACAGCGAGCGAGAGCGCGAAGCTTTGCGTGCCGAGCTTCGTGAGCGTTACGCCGCGCGAGCCGCCTTCGGGGAGGCTGACGGCGAGCGGGCTCGCGCCGAGCACGCGGAAGATCCGCCAGTTGCGACCCCGAAGCTCTTCGCGCAGGTACGGCAAGCCGCGTTTGATGAGGCTCACCTCGTGTGTGCTCGACTCGTCGAAGGCGACGTTCGGCAGCGCGACATAGCTCACGCCCTCGCGCTCCAGCCACGCTCGATAACTCGCGGCATCCAGCGAAGACGATTCGAGCACGCCGTCGTAGCGCTTGTCGAGCTGGCGCTCCCAGCCGCGCGCGAGCGAGACGTGCGGCGCGAGGTACGCGGCCTCCCAGTGCGCACGCGTGAACGGGCACCTCGATCCGCGTCGGCTGCGGCGCGCGTTCGGCGCAGGAAATGCTCGACGGGCGCATAGAACGAGGCTTGCGTCGAAGGATCGCCGCTGACCTCGCGCGTTTGCACGATCGGTCCCCACACCACCCACAGCCCCATCGCGCCGAGCGCCACGAGCAGCGCGAAGCGCGGCAGCCGGCTCGCCCGCAGGCCCCCGCGCGCGCCGAGCGCACACAGCAGGAAAGGCCCAGCGAGGAGGATGCCGTAGCGCTGGATGTTGCTGCCCATCGGCGTCACCGGGATCGCACAGATGAGGTTCACGACGACGTACACGTAGGCGGCGCTTCGCAGCACCCGCTCATGCGGTGGGAGCGCGAGCAAGAACGCGAGCGTGACCCCGAGCGTCGCCGCGATCGAGCTCGCGGCGTAGGGCTCAAACCCTCCTTCCGGGAAGAGCACTTGCAGCGCGAGCACGACGAGCAGCGGCGCGATGATCACCGCCGCGAGCGGCCGCAGTCGAGCCGCGAACGCGCGCGGCACTCCTCCCTGCGCCGGCACGGCGAGCGTCTCGCCGAGCGCCCAGCTGCAGAGCGCAAGCACGAGCAGCAGTCCCGCGACGGGGCTCGTCGCGGCGCTCAGCGCCGCGAGCACGCTGGCGAGCGTTTTGTAGCTTCGCTTACAGACGATGCCACGCGCGAGCACGAGCGCCGACGCGAGTGCGAACGTGACGCCGAGCGCGAACGTGAGACGGCCGATCCACGCGTCGGCCGCCGCAGCGACCGCGAACCACACTGCCGCGGGCGCGGCGACGCGCGGACCATAGAGCGTTCGTGCGAGCCGTTCGAAGAGGAACGCCGACGCGAGCACGGCGAGCGCGCCGCTCGCACGAACGCCGATCGCGGCGCCGAGCGCGGGCCAGGTGAGGCTGTAGCCGGGGACGTGATGCCCGGCGTACCACGCGTTGTCCCAGAGCACGAAACCGGCCCTTTCGAAGAGCGAACGCCCGGTAGACCTGCCCCGCGAGGTCGGGTGTCTGCGGCGCGGCGAGCAGCCACGCGCCGATCAGCGCGGTGGCGCTGAGGAGCCCGCACGGCACACGCGCAAGAAGCACCGTGCGATCGCGCCGCGGCGGCGCGATCGGCTGCGGGCGCATGCGCAGCGTCGCCTGCGTCGTGAGGACCGGCACGAGGCGCCAGTATGGCGGCTCCGGGCGGGCATATGGCGCAGCGCGACGAGCGTTCAGCCTGGCGACTCGCACCGCGCCGTGCCCGATAATCCGCGCGTCATGGTTTATCCTCGCGCGCCGCGTGAGCGTGCGCATAGCCCTCGCGCTCCTCGTTTGCGTCGCATGCACCGCCTGCACCACGGGGCCACCGCCGCCCGTGAGCCAGGCGGAGCTCGCGCAGGGCGAAACCTTCCCCTACTACAAGCTCTACTGGGTTGGCCGCTACTTCCTCGGCCAACCGCTCACCGCGGTCGACGGCAGCCTCGCGAGCTATGTGCCGATGAACGGCGAGAGCGCGTACTACGGAAGCTGCGCCTCGGACGGCGGGCTCCTGGGCGAAGGCGCGTGCAACCTGCCCCTGCAGATCACGACTCTGATCTACGTCCCCCACTCCAACCGCCCGCTCGGCACGCAGGAGAACGTGATCCTCCGCGGCGTGCCCGCGACGATCTACGACGAAGGCCGCTCGATCGCGCTCTACACCGGCCACATCGAGATCGAACTCACCGCCGCAGAGCGCCCCGAACGCGATGCTCGCCTCGCGCCAGCTGCGCCCTTTGAACGCGCCGGGCGGCGCGCGGGAACCGCTCCCGTCACCCACCTACTGCCCGCGTCTGTACGGCCCGAGCGCGCCACCCGTCGAACCGGTGATCGCAAACCTCAGACGGCGCCTTCCACAACGCGCGTGTCCCCCTCCCCCGTCCTCACCGCACCCGCCGCGAAAGCATACCCGCGCGCCGCGCGCGGCGAAGTCGCGCGCGCACACGCCTAGTGCTCCGCGACGCCGGGCTCGGGCTGGCGCAGCAGCGGCTTGCCGATCTCGCCGCGCATGCTCCAGAACGCCGCGGTGCCGATGATCGACGGCACCCAGAGCGCGATCGCGCGATACGTGATCACCGCCGCGAGCACGAGCGACGCCGGGCGCTCGCCGTAGGCGAGGAGCATCCCGACGAGCGCCGCTTCGACCGAGCCGAAGCCGCCGGGAATCGGCAGCGAGTTCGCGAGCATCCCGACGAGGTAGGACATGAGCACGGCGCCGACGGCCGGCGTGTGCCCGTACGCGTAAAAGGCACACGAGCAGCACGAGGTTGTCGAAGAGCCAGTAGCCGACCGCGCCGAGCAACCGCCAGTCGGGTTCGCGGAACATCCGCAGCGCGTCTTCGACCGCTTCGCTGAGCACCGCGGCGAGCACCGCCCAGCGCCTTTCCTTGAGCTCCGCGCGGTGCGCCGCGCCACGCGCCCAGGCGGCGAGCGCGAGCGTCACGGCGATCGCGAAGATCGCCGCGCCGGCGGGCAGGAACGTGAGCAGCGGGTTCGTGGAGCCGGCGATCACTCCGAGGCCCATGAGCACCCCGAGCACGGCGACGGCGATGACGTTGACGGCGCTCGTGAGCAGGTAGAGCACGAGCGCTGCGCTCGGCGATCCGCCGCAGCGGCGCGCCGCCGGTGCTTGCAGCACCCACGCGCCGAGCGCGAAGCCGCCGAGCCCGCCCGCCGAGACCACCGAGTTGATCGCGAGCTCGGAGAGCGAGAGCCGCGAGGCGAGGCGCCTTCGGAGCCGCGCGAAGACGAGCTCGAAGACGATCACGTAGCCCGCGCACGAGAGCAGCTCGAGCGCGATCCCCGCGAGTCACCCATCCGGGGTTCGCGTCGCCGATCCTTTCCGCGGCTTCGCGGAAGAGCCCCGGCACGCCGAGCAGCAGGACGACGACGAGCGCGCAGAAGATCGCGAGGCTGATGAGGCCGTTGCGGAGCCTTCGCGAGTCGGCCTTCCAGGCCGCCGCGCCCCCTGCGGCGTCGCCGCCATCTCGGGCGTCCAGGCCGACCTCCGCGTCGCCGCGGACTCCGCGCTCGCCGGCGAGGCGCTCATAGGGCGCGCGCACCGTTCGTCTTTCGCAGCAATCCGGCCATCGCCGTTGAGCATGGCACGCCCCGCACTCGCTTCCGGGCCGCTCCGCAGAGCTACGCCCGCGCGCTCGCGCAGTTGCGCTCGGAAGCGCCCGGGAGGGATGCCGTAGCGCCGGCGAAAGGCCTTCGAGAAGTGCGATGCCTGGCGATAACCGACGAGGCGGGCGATGTCCGAGACGGGTATCGCGGGCTGCGCGAGAAGCTCGGCCGCCGCCCTCATGCGACGGCCCACGAGGTCCTCGCGGAACGTGCTCTCGCCGAAGCGCTCGTAGGCCCTCTGCAGCTGCCGCGGCGAGCTCGCGAGCGCCCGTGCGACCACCGCGACGGTGAGGCGCTTCGCGTAGTGGCGATCGATCACGAGCCGCGCCTGCAGGTAGAGGCGCCGCTGCTCCTGCAGGGTACGCGCGCGCACGATTCCTGTTCCGAGGACGCGGGCGCGACGGGACGGCCAGGACGTCAGCCGGCGTAACGACGGGCGGCGCGCTCGACCGCGGCGCCGTAGGAGCCGCCGAAGAGCACCGCGTGCACGAGCAGCGGCAGCAGCTGCCACAGTTCGACGCGCTCCTCGAAGCCCTCGCTCAGCGGGTACGCCTCGTCGTAGGCGTCGAACACCCGTCCGCGCGAGCTGCCGAAGAGCTTCAGCATCGCGAGGTCGATCTCGCGATGCCCGCCGTAGGCGGAGGGATCGATCAGCCACGGGCGTCCCTCGCTGTCCGCGAGCACGTTGCCCCACCACAGGTCCCCGTGCAGCCGCGCCGGCGGCTCGGGCGGCCCCGCGAGCTCCTCGATCCGCTCGCACACGCGCTCGAGCGCGCCGATCCCTGCGGGCGAGACGGCGTGCGCTCGCGCGCCGCGAGCGCCATCAGCGGTCGCAAGCGCCGCTCGACGTAGAACTCGGGCCAACTGCGCGAGCGGCTCGTTGGGCAGCCGCAGGGAGCCGATGCGACCGGCTTCGCCCTCACCGCCCGCCGCAACACCCGGGATCGCCGAAGTGGGGAGCGCCCGCGCGGTGCACCGCGGCTAGTCCGCGGCCGAGCTCCTCCTCGCCCGCCTCGCCGAGGCTGCCGCGGCTCGATCCACGCGAGCGCGAGGTAGCGGTCGTCGACCTCGAGCACCTCGGGCACGCGCAACGCGCTGCGGCTCGGCGAGCCAGCGCAGCCCCCGAGCCTCCGCGGCGTACTCCCCCGGGGCGGCATCGCCGCGCGCGTCTTCACGAACGCCTCGCGACCGTCCGCGAGGCGCACGTGCCAGGCCTCGTTGATGTCGCCGCCGCCGACCGGGCGGGCGTCGCTCGCCCCGTCGGGAAGGCTCACCCGCCGCGCTGCGGCGCGGGCTCGCGAACCAGCCCGTCGCTGCCCTCGAGCTCCGCGCGCAGCTCCGCGAGCAGCCCTTCGCACGCCGCGTCGAGCAGGTCGAGCACGCGCTCGAAGCCTTCCGCGCCCCCGTAGTAGGGGTCGGGCACGTCGAGGTCGCCTTCATCGGCGCCCGTTCGAACTCGCGCAGCAGCCGCACCTTCGCGCGGCGCCTCCTCGTCGGGCGCGATCCGCTCGAGCGCGCGCAGGTTGGCGCGATCCATCGCGAGGATCAGGTCGAACTCCTCGAAGTCCTCGCGTCCCACCTGCCGCGCGACGCTCTCGAGCGCGATGCCGCGCGCGCGCCGCAGCTTCGCTGCGCGCGCTGGTCGGGGGCTTCGCCGATGTGCCAGCTTCCCGGTCCCGGCGCTGTCGATCTCGATCTGCTCCTCGAGGCCCGCCTCGCTGCACCTTCGCGCGCATGACCGCCTCCGCGCTCGGCGAGCGGCAGATGTTGCCGAGGCAGACGAAGAGGACTCGCACTTCTTCCCCCAGCTCGAGCACCGCGAGGAACGCCTCCTGCGGCACCTCGACGCGGCCGACGACCTTCATCCGCTTCTTGCCTTCCTTCTGCCTCTCGAGCAGCTTGCGCTTGCGCGTGATGTCGCCGCCGTAGCACTTCGCGGTGACGTCCTTGCGGAACGCCTTCACCGTCTCGCGCGCGATGATGTTCGAGCCGATCGCGGCTTGGATCGCGATGTCGTACTGCTGGCGCGGGATGCGCTCGCGCAGCTTCTCGGTCAGCGCGCGGCCGATCCCGTAGGCCTTTTCGCGGTGGACGACCATCGAGAGCGCGTCGACGGGGTCGCCGGAGAGCAGGACGTCGAGCTTCACGAGGTTCGAGACGCGCGATCCGTGGAGCTCGTAGTCGAGCGAGGCATAGCCGCGCGTGCGCGACTTCAGCTGGTCGAAGAAGTCGACGACGATCTCCGCGAGCGGCAGCTCGTAGGTGAGCTGCACGCGCTCGGGCGAGAGGTAGTGCATCCCCGTGTGCTCGCCCCGGCGCTCCTGGCAGAGCTCCATCACCTGGCCGACGTACTCGCGCGGGCAGATGATCTGCGCTTCGATCAGGGGCTCGTGGATCTCCACGATCGTTGCCGGGTCGGGCATCGCGGAGGGGTTGTGGACGGCGTGCTGCTCCCCGTTCGCGAGCGTGACCTCGAACTCCACCGTGGGCAGCGTCGCGAGCAGCTCGAGGTCGTACTCGCGCTCGAGGCGCTCGCGGACGATCTCCATGTGCAGGAGGCCGAGGAAGCCGCAGCGGAAGCCGAAGCCGAGCGCGTCCGAGGTCTCGGGCTCGAACGAGAGCGCGGCGTCGTTGAGCACGAGCCGATCGAGCGCGTCGCGCAGCTCGGGATAGCGGTCGGAGTCGATCGGGAAGAGCCCGCAGAAGACCATCGGCTTGACCTCGCGATAGCCCGGCAGCGCCTTGCTCGCGCCGCCCGCGCGGCTCGTGAGCGTGTCGCCGACACGCAGCTGGCTGACGTCCTTGATCGCCCGTGATGAGGTAGCCCACCTCGCCCGCGCGCGAGCTGGTCGGTGGGCATCATCTGCGGCGAGAAGAGCCCGATGTCGTCGATGTCGGCGTACGTAGCCGCGGCCATCGCGCGGATCGGCTCTCCCTTCTTGAACACGCCGTCGACGACGCGCACATACGCGATCACGCCGCGGTACTGGTCGAACTCCGAGTCGAAGATGAGCGCGCGCGAGGCGGCGCCCGGTCGCCGCTCGGCGGCGGCACGCGGCTCACGAGCGCCTGCAGCACCTCCGTCACCCCCTCGCCCGTCTTGGCGCTGATGCGCAGGATCGACTCCGCGGGCTCGCCGATCAGCTCCGCGACTTCCCCCGCGACGCGCTCGGGCTCGGCGCCGGGCAGGTCGACCTTGTTCAGACACGGGATGATCTCGAGCCCTGCCTCGACCGCGAGGTACGTGTTCGCGACCGTCTGCGCCTCGACGCCCTGCGATGCGTCGACCACGAGCAGCGCGCCCTCGCACGCGGCGAGCGATCGTGAGACCTCGTACGTGAAGTCGACGTGCCCGGGCGTGTCGATGAGGTGCAGCTGGTAGGTCTCGCCGTCTTGCGCCGTGAAGAACACGCGCACAGCCTGCGCCTTGATCGTGATTCCGCGCTCGCGCTCGAGGTCCATCGAGTCGAGCACCTGCGCGCGCATCATGCGCGGATCGACCGTGTGCGTGAGCTCGAGGATGCGGTCGGCGAGCGTCGACTTGCCGTGGTCGATGTGGGCGATGATGCAGAAGTTGCGGATGTGCTGCTGGTCCATGGGCGCTACCGGAAGAGACTCTAGAAGGGCTAGGCGCGCCCCAGCTGCGCGCGGATCAGCCCGCGGACCTGGTGCGCCTCGGGAATGCGCATCGCTAGCACAGCGCGCACGTAGACAAGCAGGCCGACGGCGCCGGCGCATCCGATGCTCGACGATTTGCGCCACGAGCGAGTGGTGGCCAAGCGCCGCGTCGAGCCCGTACCACGTCGCCCACGACGTGACGCCGAGGAGCACCGATGCGACGAGCACGCGCGCGGTGATCATGAGCGTCTGCGCGCCTTCGAGGCGACCGTTGAAGCCGATTCGCAAGCGGTAGAGCTGCAGCCCGGTCATCACGACGTTCGCCACCGCCGTCCCGATCACGAGGCCAGCGATTCCGAGCGGCTTGTACAGCCCGACGCTCACGATCAGGTCCACGACGATGTTGATCGCCGCGAGGCCGGTCGGTATCCACGGCTTCTGCACGGCGAAGAATGCTCTCGTGAGGAGCAGGTTGACTCCGGCGAAAGGGAGGCTGAACGCGAACCAGAAGAGCGCGATCGAGACGAGTTCGGTCGAGCGCGCGTTGAATTCTCCGCGCTGAAAGAGCAGACGCACGATCGGTTCTGCGAGCACGAGCGTGAAC
Source organism: uncultured bacterium (assembly GCA_963768005.1). Classification (GTDB taxonomy): domain Bacteria; phylum Actinomycetota; class Thermoleophilia; order Solirubrobacterales; family Solirubrobacteraceae; genus Palsa-744. The sequence goes on along the minus strand of CAVYGD010000001.1, from coordinate 1,547,315 downwards.
GCGGTCGCGGGGATCAGGAGCAGGTTGATCTGGCGCATGCCCGCGCCGATCGCGCGCCGCATCGACGCGACGTCGCGGCGCGCCGCCATCCTGCTCAGCGTCGGGAAGAGCACCGTTGCAACCGAGACGCTGAAGAGGCCCTGCGGAAGCATGTAGACGCGGAACGCGTTGTCGATCGCGCGCGGCGCTTCCTTGTTTACGAGCGTGCCGAACGACGAGTTGATGAGCTGGTCGAGGTTGACGATGCCGAGGCCGATCGTCACCGGCAGCATCAGCGCGAAGACCTGCCTGATCCGCGGATCGTGCCAGTCGATGTGCGGCTGCAGGCGAAAGTCGATGCGGCCGAGCGCCCCGAAGGCCATCGAGAGCTGGATCACGGTCGCGACGAGGATCGCGATCGCGTACGCATGGAGCTCGTTGCCGTTTTCGTAACCGCCCGGGAAGTGCGGGCGCAACACGACGACGAGCACGATGATCGCGACGTTCCACACCGCCGGCGAGATCGCGGGGATCGTGAAGTGTTCGTAGGACTGCAGCACCCCCACGAGCAGTGCGTTCAGCCCGAGCAGGAGCACGACCGGGAAGAGGATCTGCGAGAGCCCAACGGTGAGCGCTTCCAACGGCGCGTTGAAGCTGCTGCCAATGAACAGCGGCATGATCACGCCCGCGAGCAGGATGAAGAACGCGGTCACCGCGGAGAGCGCGATCAGGAGGATCCAGAAGAGCGTCGAGGCGAGCCGCAGCGCCTCCTGGCGCTTGCGCTGCTGGAGCAATTCGGAGAACACCGGCACGAATGCCGCCGACAGGGCTGCATTCGCGAACAGGTTCGCGACGAGGTTCGGGATCTGGTAGGCGATCGTGAACGCCGAGAACGGCCCGCGGGTGCCGAAGAAACCGGCGACCACGACTTCACGCGCGAGGCCCACGACGCGCGAGATCCCGGTGGCGATCGCGAAGATCGCCGTGTTGCGCGCCAAGCGGCGACCGGCCGGGCGTTCCGGGGCTGAGGGAGTCTCGGCAGCTTCGATGCCCGTGGACAAGGCCGCGCTATAGTACGGCGCGCTGCGGCAGCCCACTCCACCTGCGGTTGCCGCATATCGGCTCGCCCACGGCGAGCGCAGAGCTAGCGATGGCGAACATCCACTCCCAGGAAAAACGGATCCTTCGATCCGAGCGCGAGCGCTTGGAGAACCGCCGCTACACCTCGGCGATCAAGACCTACTTCCGCCGCCTCGAGGCGGCGGTCGAGGGTAAAGACGCGGCGGCCGCGGACTCCGAGCACAAGATCCTCCAGAGCACGATCGACAAGGCGGTCAAGCGCGGCGCGCTTCACCGCAACACGGCCGCGCGCAAGAAGGCGCACGCGGCGCGCATCCGTAGCGGCTCCGCCTAGCAGCTCTCAGCCAAGCGCGGCGGCCGCATCCTCGAGACGGTCATCGCCCCAGTAGAGTGTCTCGCCGACCGCGACGGTCGGTATGCCGGTGACCCCGCGGGAGATCGCCTGCGCAGTGCTCGCGCGCACCGTCGCCCTCACGTCATCGCGCTCGAGGCCCGCGACGAGCTCATCCTCCTCGAGCTCACTCATCCTCGCCGCCTGACGGATCACCGCGACCTCTCCCAGCGCGCGCCCCTGCGTGAACGCGATCGCATATAGCGCGCGCGCCAGCGCCTTCGCCGCCTCCGCATCCTTCTGTGCCGCCCACGCGACGGCGCGCACCGGTAGCACCGAATACGAGTCCGCGGGCCATCCCGGCGGCCATTGCACCTCCGGCAGCCCGCGTTCGCGTGCCCGCCGCGCGACCTCCTCCTGCCCAGCCTCTCGCTCACCCTCCCGCAACGACCACGGCGTCTTTCCCGCCTCGCGCAGGAGCACACCGAAGACGATCGGCTCCCAGCGTGGCACGACCGGGAGCACGTCGTCGACGCGCAGGGCCGCTAGATACGCGTAGGGCGAATAGAGGTCGTAGTAGAAGACCGGGTCCAGCGAGAAGACGGGCTCCTGCGCCATCATCGCCCCCCTCCCGCGATCGCCGTGATCGCCCGCACCGCGAGCGTGTCCTCTGCGAGCGCCGCCTCGGCACTCCCAGCCCTGCGCACCACCGGTCCTCCGCGCGTGTGCAGTTCGAGGTCGGCGAGCACACCGAGCGCTTCGCGCAAGCGTCCCGGGCCGGCCTTCTGCGCGTGCGCGATCAGCTGCTCCGCCGGCTTCGAGGGCATCCGCAGGCTCCTCCTCACCGTCGCCGGCGACTCGCCATGCTCCAAGCGCAGCGCGACGACCAGCGCCTGCCGCAGCCGCGAGGCCATCAGGTACACGAGGCCGGGCATGCGATCGCCCTGCGAGCGCAGGCGCACGTACGTCCGCAGTGCCGGAGCGAGCGCCCCCGCCACGAGCGCATCCGCAAGCGCGTAAGCCTGCAGCTCCGCCGAGCGAGCCACGCGCTGTTCGATCTCCGCCCCGCCCACGACGCGCTCGGCGACCCCATCTGCCTCATCGTCGAGCGCAAGCTTCTCGAGCTCACGCAAGAGCCGCTGTCGCCGCTCGCCCACATGCGCGAGAAGCGCCTTCGCCGCATCCGAGTCGAGCGCCACCCCCATGCGCCGTCCTTCCGCGACCAGCCACTTCGAAAGCTCCCAGGTCTTCAGCGTCGCCTCGCGCGCAACCTGCCCGCCCGCGCCGGCGACCGCGTGGTGAAGCGACGCCGGCGCCTTTGCGCGCTGGTCCTCGAAGGCGAACAGGGCGAGCGTCGTCTGCGGCGGCATTCCCGCCATCGCCGGCGCGAGCGCCTGCTTGACCTCCGCCTCCTTAAAGCGCTCAGCGCCGTCGACAACGATCACGCGATGGCCGACACCGAGGTGAAGGGCGGCGAGCGCGGCGGCGGCGCCCGCGGGACTCGCGTCCGAGCCTTCGAGCACCTCGATCGTCGTTTCCGGAGCGCTTTCCGCCACCGCACGCAGCCGCGCGCGTCGCTCCGCGATCGCGCCGTGGTCGTCGCCGTGGATCAGGTACGCAGGCCCAAGAGCTGGCATCGGACCCCGAGTCTAGGAGGCACCTGCGATGCCACGCTCTGCAGCCTCCTCTTCCGCCGCGGCGATCGCGAGCGCGACCGCCTGCTCGGGATCCTCCGCGCGCCGCAACCCTCCCTGCGCCCGAGCACCGGACCCGCCGAGCGCGTCCTCCCAGCTCGCGAGCGCCACCAGCGGGCGGCCGGTGCGCATCGCGAAGGCGATCTCCGAAAGCGTCCCCCAGCCGCCGCCGACCGCGATCAATGCGTCGCTGAAGCGAACGATGAGTCCGTTTCGCAGCTCGCCGAGCCCGCTTGCGAGCGCCACATCGACGTACTCGTTGGCCGCCCCGCGATTCTCGCCCGGCAACACCCCCACCGTGAGCCCGCCGTGCTCCTTCGCGCCGCGGCACGCCGCCTCCATCACACCGCCCAAGCCGCCGCACACGACCGCCGCGCCCTGCCGCGCGAGGCCCGCCCCCACCGCACGCGCAAGCTCCAGCTCGCGCGCGGTGCCCTCACCCGACCCGATCACCCCGACATAGGTCGCGAGGGGGCTCATCGCGTGCGCTCACCTCACGACTAGGTTCACGAGCTTGCCCGGCACGACGATCTCCTTCACGATCTGCCGCCCGTCGATGTGCGCTTGCACGTTCGGCGCCGAGCGGCAGAGCTCCTTGAGCTCGTCGGGACCCGCCCCCGAGCTCGCGGCGACTCGATCGCGCAGCTTGCCGTTGACCTGGCACACGAGCTCGTAGACGTCGCGTTCGAGCAGCGAGGGGTCGGCCTGCGGCCACGGCACTTCCCACACCCGCTCGCCGGTGAGGCGCTCGTAGACCTCCGCGCCGAGATGCGGCGCGAACGGGAAGAGCAGCGAGCCCGCGCTCGCGAGCGCGAACCCGAGCGTCCCTGAGGAGGCCGTCTCACGCACGCGCGAGGCTTCGTTGAGCAGCTCCATGATCGCGGCGATCGCGGTGTTGAAGGTGAAGCGCCGAAGGTCGCCCGAGACCTTGTCGATCGCCCAATGCGTCTTGCGCAGCAGCTCGAGGTCGTCGGCTTCCACGGGCACCGGGTCGCGCGCACGCGCCTTCGCGGCGCTCGGCGGTCTCCTCCGTGAGCCGCCAAAGCCGCGAGAGGAAGCGATACACGCCCTCAACCCCCTCGTCGGACCAGTCCGCGTCCTGCTCCGGCGGACCCATGAAGAGGATGTAGCAACGGGCCGTATCAGCGCCGTAGCGCTCGACGATCGACGACGGCGAGACGACGTTGCCCCGCGACTTCGACATCTTCGCGCCGTCCTTCGTGACCATCCCCTGCGTGAAGAGCGCGCTGAAAGGCTCCTGGAAGTCCAGGTAGCCGAGGTCGGCGAGCGCCTTCGTGAAGAAGCGCGCATACATCAGGTGCAAGATCGCGTGCTCGACGCCGCCGATGTACTGGTCGACCGGCATCCACTCGCGCAGCGCCTCAGGGTCAAACGCCGCCTCGTCGTTGCGCGCGTCGCAGTAGCGCAGGTAGTACCACGAGGAGTCGACGAAGGTGTCCATTGTGTCGGTCTCGCGACGCGCATCGCCCCCGCACTCCGGGCATGAGCACCTTCACCCAGTCCTCGGCGGCGGCGAGTGGGGAGCGCCCCCGCGGTGCGTAGTCCTCGATCTCGGGAAGCACGACCGGCAGCTTCGTCTTCGGCACCGGCACGGCGCCGCAGCGCTCGCAGTAGATGATCGGGATCGGACAACCCCAGTAGCGCTGGCGCGAGATGAGCCAGTCGCGAAGGCGGTAGGAGACCGTTGCGTGGCCCTTGCCCTCGCGCTGTAGCCAGTCCACGATCAGCTCGAGCGCCTCGCGGTTTGGCAAGCCGTCGAAATCGGGATGCGAGCCCACGATCTTGCCGTCGCCGGTGTAGGGCAGCTCGTCGCCCCCCTCGATCACGCGCCGGATCGGCAGCCCGAAGATGCGCGCGAACGCGTAGTCGCGCTCGTCGTGCGCAGGCACCGCCATGATCGCGCCCGTGCCGTACTCCATCAGCACGTAGTCGGCGACGAACATCGGCAGCTCCTCGCCGTTGACCGGATTCGTGACCGTGCGGCCGAGCGACACACCCGTCTTCGGGCGCTCCGCGTCGCTGCGCTGCTCGCTCGACTCCGTCAGTGCGTGATTGACGTAGGCGGCGACCTCGTCCTCTTGGGGCGTGCCCGCCGCGAGGCGCAGCACATCGGGATGCTCGGGCGCCAGCACGAAGAACGTCGCCCCGAAGAGCGTGTCGGGACGCGTCGTGAACACCGGATAGTCGATCCCGAGCTCGTCGCAGCGGAAGATCACTTCCGCCCCTTCCGAGCGGCCGATCCAGTTTCGCTGCATCGTCTTGACGTGCTCGGGCCATTCGATCTCGTCGAGGTCGCGCAGGAGACGCTCGGCGTAGTCGGTGATGCGGAAGAACCATTGCTCGAGCTGTCTCACCTCCACCTCCGCGCCGCAGCGCTCGCAGCAGCCGTCGACGACCTGCTCGTTCGCGAGCACGGTCTGGTCGTTCGGGCACCACTTCACCGCCGCCTCCTTGCGGTAGGCGAGCCCCGCTTTGTAGAGCTGGAGGAAGATCCACTGTGTCCAGCGGTAGTAGCTCGGTTCGTGCGTCGCGAGTTCGCGCGACCAGTCGATCGAGATTCCCCAGGAGTGGAACTGGCGGCGGAAGGCCGCGATCGACGCGGCGGTGGAGTCGCGCGGATGGACGCCCGTCTTGATCGCGTGGTTCTCGGCCGGCAGGCCGAAGGAGTCGTAGCCCATAGGGTGAAGCACGCGGTTGCCGAGGCGCCTGCGGTGATGGGCGATTGCGTCCCCAAGCGAGTAGCACTTCAGGTGGCCCATGTGAGGCTCACCGCTCGGGTAGGGCAGCATCTCGAGCACGTAGGAGTTCGGCTCCGGCCGCAGCTCGCCCGGCGCCTCCCCCACATGCCCTGCGCCACGCGCGCCGTCGAACGCGAGCGGGCCGGGACGGGCGCCTTCGTTGGCCACCTGCCACGTGTGCTCCTCGGACCAAATCGCCTGCCAGCGGGCCTCGATCGCGTGCGGTTCGTAGCGACGGTCGGACATCGCCTCATTATGCGGTGCCGCGAGCGTTGCGGGCGGCTGCCCTCGCCGCCCCGTCGGAACGCGGGTTCAGCTCGTCGGCTGCGGCAGCGGCCGCGCCGTCGGCAGGCGCATCGCGCGGCGCACGCGTTCCGGCAGGTACCAGTTCCAGTCGCCGAGCAGCTTCATCAGCGACGGGACGAGCAGCACTCTCACGACGGTCGCGTCGAGGAGGATCGCGGCCGAGAGCCCGAGGCCGAACTCCTGCAGGCCGACGAAGCGCCCGGCGACTCAGCGGACCCGCCGACGTTGTGATCGTCAGTCTGCGCACGAGCCGTCTCACGCCGAATGGCTACGTGCACGGAACGTATAGCCCGAGCGAAGTCGACCTCATCGGCGTTTACTGCGGCGAGCTGGACCGCTGCTTTCCCATTTCGATGTCCGAGATCGAGGGCCGGAGCAATCAGTACCTGCGTCTCGCGCCGGCCCGGAACCGTCAGCGGTCGTGCATTAACCTTGCGGAGGACTACGACTTCAAAGGGGCTGTAGCTCAGCTGGCTAGAGCGTCGCGCTGGCAGCGCGAAGGTCAGGGGTTCGAATCCCCTCAGCTCCACTCCCTTCCGCCTCCTGCAGCGCGTTAGTCGTAACGAGCTCGAATGCCCTTCGCGGCTGGCTCGTCTATTGGGTCGACCGTGTTGCAGCCCGGCAGGAGGTGCTCGTCACGCGCCGGGGCAAGCCGCGGATCGTGTTGTCGGCGGCCACGCCTCATGCATCGGCGAGCCGCACCGGTGGTCCGACCTCGGCCGGTACCTCGTCCGATGTTGGCTCGAGGTCTAACTGCCACCAGCCGACGTCGCGCCACGATCCGAGCTTCCAGCCGATGCGCGGGTAGACGCCGACGAGCTCGAATCCGAACGACTCGTGGAGTCCGACGCTGGCGTCGTTTGGCAACGTGATTCCTGCGATCGCAACCTGGATTCCCTGATGAGCGAGGAGCGGCAGGAGCGCGCCGTAGAGCGCCTTGCCAATGCCCTGCCGGCGGTGCCCCTCGCCGATGTAGACCGTCACGTCCGCCGCCCAGCGATACGAGGCGCGGTCGCGATGCGCCGCGGCATAGGCGTAGCCCGCCACGGCCCCGTCGATCTCCGCTACGAGCCAGGGGTAGCGCGCGCACGTCTCCTCGATACGCCGCGCGAAGTCGTTGGCGCTCGGCACCGTCTCCTCGAAGGACACCGCCGTCTCGCGAACGAATGGCTCGTAGATCGCCGCGCAAACGGCCGCGTCGCGCTTCGGTTCGGCGTCTCGGATCAGCAAGGAGCGGATTCTGTATCAAGCTGCGGCTGTAGACATGCGCGTGCTCACATGGAACCTCTTCCACGGTTGAACGGAGGAGCTCTCTGACCACCCGCCACCCGCCGCGGAGCTCGGCTGACTGTTTGTCGGGCGCGTCGATCCGCGGATAGCATGAGGGCGCCCGCAGACCACGAACTGGACCGCTCGCATGCGTCAAGCCGATACCGCCACCGAAACGCGCGCGAACGAAGCATCCACGCGCACTTTCGTGCTGAGCGTCGACTTCGAGGATTGGAACCAGCTCGTACGTCGGCGCGTCGGCGCCGCCGAATGGGATCTGCGCGAGGGCGCGCTCGCACGGCAGACCGCGAGCCTGCTCGAGGCACTCGATGCGATCGGCGCGCGCGCGACGTTCTTCGTGCTCGGCATGACCGCCCGCCGCTACCCGGAGCTCGTAAGTGAGATCGTCGCCCGCCACCACGAGGTCGCCTCGCACGGATTCGAGCACCGTCGCGTCTACGACCAGAGTCCCGCGGTCCTGAGCACAGACATCGAGCGCAGCGTCGAGGTGCTCCGCGAGATCACGGGGCGGCGCCCGCGCGGCTATCGCGCGCCCGCGTTCTCGATCAACCTCCGCACACCGTGGGCGTACGAGGTGCTCGCCGACCTCGGCTTCGCCTATGACTCGAGCCAGTACGACTCACCGCGTATACCGCTCCGCGTCCGACCGCGCTCCCAGTCGCCGTTCGCGCTCGAGCTCTCCTCCGGGCGCACGCTGTGGGAGCTCCCCATCGCCGCATGGCGTGTGCGCTCGCGCTCGCTGCCGATCGGCGGTGGCGCCTACTGGCGCGTGCTCCCCGCGCGCGTCCTCATGCGCGGGCTCGGGAGCACCGCAAGCAGCGGCCCCGCGGCGCTCTACCTGCACCCTTACGAGTGCGACCCACAGCCGCTCCGCGCCCGCCTTCGTCCCGGCGCCACTGCGGCGCAACGGCTGCATGCGCGCCTGCGCGAGCTGCAACGCAACCCCGGCCGCAAACGCGTGCTGTCGCACCTGCGCGCAGTCGGGCATCATTTCGACCTGATCACCTGCGAGCAAGCCTATGAGCGATTCAGTTCAAGCACCGAGCCGCGTCAAAGCGCACTTCCACGAGAACGCGAGATCGTTTGACGATCTCTACGAGGACGAGCGGCTCTCGCAGCGCCTGCTCCGTCCCGGTCTCTTTCGCCGGCGCGAGCTCGCGCTCGAGGCGGTCCGCTCCTACTCGTCTCCTCGCGTGCTCGACGTCGGATGCGGCTCCGGTCGCATCGGCGAGCTGATCCTCCTCGAGCGCACACGCAGCTGGGTCGGCATCGATTTCGCCGCGCCCATGCTCGAGCTCGCACGCGAGCGCCTCGCGCGCTTCGGCGAGCGGGCGCAGCTCGTGGAAGGCGACTTCCTCGAGACGAGCTTCGACGGCCACTTCGAGGTGATCGTCGCACTCGGACTCTTCGACTACATCCCCGAGCCAGAGCCGTTCATGCAACGCATGTACGAGCTCTCCGCGCCCGCGGGATCGCTCGTCGCCTCGTTCCCTTCTCGGACGCCCGTCAAGGGGCGCCTACGGAAGCTCCGCTACGAATGGATCCACCACTGCCCGATCTTCGACTACAGCGAGGCGCGCGTGCGCTCGCTGCTGCAGGGTGCCGGTTTCCAGCAGCTCGAGATCAGCGCTCGCCGCAGCGGGCTGCTCGCACGAGCGTGGCGCTAGGCGCGACCGGCGGGGGTGGGCGCCGCGAGCCGCGGGTCGGCGAGGATCCGGTGATTGGCGTCGCGTGAGCGCCGAGGCGCCGTCAGCCTGAACGAGCGCGCAGCGCGCGCGGGCCGGAAGGAGCGAATTTCGCTCGCGCGAAGACCGACGGCGCCGATCACCGCGGGCTCATAGTCCGCGCCGCGGATCTCGTTCCGGAACCTCGTCCCCGGCACGTGCTGGCGGGCCAGCGCCCGGGCGATGATCGCATTCGCGACCGCGTCGGGATCGACGGTGTAGTTCGAGTCCATCACCAGTCCGCGGAGCTCTTTCACACGTCGCTGCATCGCAAGCCTTCGCACTCCCTATCGGCCCGGACTGCTCGAAATACAAGTCCCGAGGCCGTATTACGACAAGCATACGAGCCCTGATCGTGCCGGGTTGGAAGCCCGGTTCGTGCCACTTGCCACGGTACGATAAGTCACGGACGATGGCTGCAACGAACGCCGATCCGCTCACCTTCTCGCCCGACGCGATCGCGCGATCGAAGCCCGGCCCGCTGCGCTTGGGCGACTGCGCGCGAGCCTTCTCCCGCTACCTCTCGCCGCGCCTCATCGCGCTCGCCCTGGTGCTCGCGATTGTCCTGCGAGCGCTCGTCGGAGGGTGGAGCTGGCAGGTCGCGCTTGTGCCGGTGTACCTGGTCGTTTCCGAGCCGCTCACCGAGTGGCTGATCCACGTCTACGTGCTGCACGCGCGCGGCATCCAAGTCCGCGGCAACACGTTCGAGCCGCTCGCCGCGCGCGAGCATCGCGCCCACCACGCCGCGCCGACCGAACTCCGCTGGGTGTTCATCCCGACCGCCGCGCTGCTCGCCTTCCTGCCGACGATCGCGCTGCTCGTGTTCGTATACGCGCTGATCGCGCATGCCCTCGCCGGCGGCCCGCTGCTCGCCGAGTGGGCGACGGGGCTGCTCGTCGCCTACATGATCCTCGCCGGGTACGAGTGGTCGCATTTCCTCATCCACACGCCCTACCGCCCCAAGCGCTGGTACTACAAGCTCATCTGGCGCAACCACCGTCTGCACCACTACAAGAACGAGCACTTCTGGTTCGGCGTCACCTCACATATCGGCGATGTCGTGCTGCGCACGAACCCGAACCAGCAGGACGTGCCGAAGTCGCAGACCGCGCGCTCGCTGACCGGCGCCGGCTAAGCGCCGCTCGCGCTAGGCGCTCGTGACCGCTCCGAGCGGGGCCTCCTCCACCGTGCGCGCCGGCGCCTCGCCCCAGAGCGCGTCGAGGCGGTAGAACTCGCGCATCGCGGGGGTGAAGATGTGTACGACCACGTCGAGGTAGTCCATGAGGATCCAGCGCGCGCCCGGCAATCCCTCGACGCGGCGCGGATTTACGCCGTAGGCACGTGAGAGCCCCTCGTCGATCGAGTCGTGAATGGCCTTCGTCTGACGCTCCGTGTTGCCCGTGCAGATCAGCAAGTAGTCGGTGTAGGAGACGAGGCCGCGGAGGTCGAGCTCGCGTATCTCGCTCGCCTTCTTCTCGGCCGCGAGGCGGGCGACCTCAGCGGCCAGCTCCTGCGAGCCAAGCGTGCGCTCCTTGTCCCGCTCGCGTACCGTCACCGCGCGGCCGCCTTGTGCGCCGCGTACAGCCCGTGCTCGGCGATGTAAGTGGCAACCGCGGGACCGACGAGCTCCTCGACGGCTTCGCCCTCGGCCAGCCGCGCGCGGACCATAGTCGAGGAGACCTCCACGGGCGGCATCGCGAGGATCGTCCACCGCGTATCCGCATCGATCGAGCGCAGCGTCCCGCTTACCCGAGCACGCACACTCTCACCGTCGTCCCACCCGGGGCCGCGCCCGGCGACCGCGACGCTCGCAAGCTGCAGGATCTCGCGCGGCCTGCGCCACGATGGGCAGCGTGCAGGCCATGTCAGCGCCCAGGATGAGTGTCAGCTGCGCATCGGGGTGGCTGGCATGAACGGCTTCCAGAGTATCGACCGTGTAGGACCGACCACCTCGGTCGATCTCGAGCGTGCTCACCTCGAGGCGCTCCTCACGCTCCACGAGCGCTCTGCACATCGCGAGCGCGATGGGCCGGCCCGGGTCGTCGGCCGGCGGCGGCTTGTGCGGTGGGAGATAGACCGGCACCAGCAGCACGCGCTCGAGCGCCGAGCTCCGACGATGGCGTGCGCGCGCGAGCTCGAGGTGCCCCAGGTGCGGTGGGTTGAAGGAGCCGCCGAGGATGCCCAGAGCGCGCGCGAGCGGCTCCGGCGAGCGGCCGCCCGGTCTAGAGTCGAACGTGGCCGTCGCCCTCGATCAGATACTTGTAAGTGCACAGCTCACGCAGGCCGATCGGTCCCCGCGCGTGCAGCTTCTGCGTCGAGTTGCCGATCTCCGCGCCCATCCCGAACTCGCCGCCGTCGGTGAAGCGAGTCGAGGCGTTCACGTAGACGCACGCGGCGTCGACCCCGAGCTGGAACGCGCGCGCCGCGCCGGCGTCGGCTGTCACGATCGCCTCCGAGTGCCCGCTGCCGTACCGAGCGATGTGCTCGATCGCGTGATCGACCGAGTCGACGACGGCGATTGCGATCGTCATCCCGAGGTACTCCGTCGCCCAGTCGTCATCCTGCGCGGCGACGACGCCGTCGGCGTGCTCGCCCGCAAAGTCGACGCGCGTGCTCGTCGCGCGCGGACCTCGACTCCCGCAGCCTGCAGCGCCGAGACGATCCGCGGGCAGAACCTGTCCGCGACGCTGCGGTGGATCGAGCAGCTTCTCCGCCGCGTTGCACACGCCCGGCCGCTGTACCTTCGCGTTGAGCACGATCGATTCGGCCTCGTCGAGGTCGGCGCTCGCATCGACGTAGACGTGGCAGTTCCCTGAAGCCGCGTAGATCACGGGCACGCGCGCCACCGCCTCGCAGCGCCGCCTTCAGCTGCTCGCCGCCGCGGGGGATGATCAGATCCACGCTCTCGCTCTGCTGCGCGAGCTCGGCGAGCTCCTCCCGGCCACCGCCCTCACGAGCACCACAGACCCCTCTGGCAGGCCCTCTGCGATCGCCGCCTCGCGCCGCGACCCGCGCGAGCACCGCGTTCGAGTGGCTGCGCTCGAGGATCCACGCAGCACGATCGCGTTGCCCGACTTGATGCACAGCGCGGTCGCGTCGATCGTGACGTTCGGCCGCGCCTCGTAGATCACCGCCACCACGCCGAGCGGCACGCGCTGCTTACGCACGTCCAGCCCGTTCGGCAGCCGCCAGCCTTCGATCACCTCGCCGACGGGGTCCGGCAGCGCGACGATCTGGCGCACCGCCGGCGCGATCCCGCGCAGGCGATCGCTCATCCAAGCGCAGTCGGTCGAGCAGCGCGTCGGAGAGGCTCGCCGCGCGGCCCGCCTCGAGGTCGCGCTCGTTGGCCGCGAGGATCTCGCTCGCACGGTCCTCCAACGCTCTCGCCATCGCCTCGAGCGCAGCGTCCTTGACGTTCGTCGGCACGCGCGCGAGCGTCCGCGACGCACCCGCGCGCGAACGGCAGAGCTCCGCGACCGAGCTTGCGCCGATCGGCTTCGCGCCGTTTGCGCCAGGTGCCTTCGTTTCCCTGCTTGTGAGCGTGCCGGCCATCGGTTTTCCAATAGTAGGGCAGCGCCTATCCCACGACCAGGTAGTCCCGGTGCACAGCCTCCTCGTCGCCATCGGGAAGCTCGCGCCCGCGCCTGCGCTGAGCTCATGCCCTTGATCTTCGCGAGCTCCGCGGAGGAGTAGCGGGTGATGCCCTTCGCGAGCGGCGGGCCATCGACGCCGGCCTCGCGGATCTCGACGCGCGTCGCCCGCTTGGAAGCTGCCGCGAACCTCGACGATGCCGACGGGCAGCAGGCTCGCCCGCCCTCACGCAAAGCGCGCGCAGCGCCGGCGTCGACGACCAGCGTGCCCGCGCGTGGGCTTCGCGTACTTCAGCCACAGCTTGAACGAGGAGTGGCCCTTCGCGCGTGCAGGAAAGCGCGTGCCGCGCGGCTCGCCCGGCAAGCACCGCTGTGAGCGCATCCTCGCGAGGCCGCTGCAGACCACCGTTGGAACGCCCGCCGCGGTCGCGATGTCGGCCGCGATCAGCTTTGAGCGCATCCCGCCCGTGCCCCATTGCGAGGTGCGTGCGAGCCCACGGCGAGCTCCTCGATCGCGCCGAAGTCGCTGAGCTCGGCCACGAGCCGCGCGTCGGAGCATCCGCGCGGGTCGGCGGTGAAGAGCCCCTCGACGTCGGTCAACAGCACGAGCAGGTCCGCGCGCACCAGCGTCGCGACCTGCGCCGCGAGGAAGTCGTTCTCGCCGAAGGAGATCTCGTCCGTCGCGGTCGTGTCGTTCTCGTTGATCACCGGCACGACCCGCCACTCGTAGAGCTTCGCGAGCGTCCGGCGCGCGTTGAGGTAGCGCGTGCGGTCGTGCATGTCCATCGCCGTGAGCAGCACCTGCGCGGCGATCACACCGCGCTCGTGCAGGAGCGCGTCGTAGACGGCGAACAGCTTGCCCTGGCCGATCGCGCTTGCCGCCTGGAGCTCCGCGATCGCCGCTGGGCGCTCGCGGAGCCCCATCACGCCGATCCCGCGCGCGATCGCTCCGCTCGAGACGAGCGTCACCTCGCCGCCCCGCCTTGCGCAGGCTCGGCGGCGGCGTCGCACACGCGCTCGAGCGCCTGCATGCGAAGCGCCGCCGTCGCTCGTCGCCGATGACGCTCGAGCCGAGCTTGATGACCACGCGTCTCATCGCGGTCAGCTTATTTGGGTCCTTATTCAGGTCGCCCGCGCGGAGATCAGGACGACGCCGGAGGCGAACAGCGCGAGCGCCTCGCCCGCGATCTGCACCTCGTCGCCCGGCTCGAACCCCTTCGCGCTCGAGCGCGCCGCAGCACGCCGAGCGCGCAGCAGCGTCGCTTCGACGTATGCGATCGCTTCCTCGTTCTCGAGATCGAAGCGGCGCAACGCAGCCGCTCGATGCGCTCCCCGCTGAGCACGAAGACGCGCTCGCCAGTGCGCGTGCTACGTCGTAACCCGGCTGGGCGCGCGGGCGGAAGACCATGTGCTCGGCAAGCACCGGGTCGCGCCGTCGTCGCTCGCCGAGCTGCCGGCTCGCGCTCCCGCGGCTCGCCGTCGGGCACGCGCTCGAGCAGCTCGCGCGCGAGCTCCGCGAGCCGCTGCCCGGTGGCGCTGGAGGTGAGCGAGCACGGGCACCTCCGGGCCGACGTCGCTGCGAGACCGCCGCGCGCAGCGTCGTGCGACGCTCGCTCGGAGACGAGGTCGGCCTTCGAGAGCGCGAGCACGCGCGGGAGGCGCGGCGAGGCGGGGATCGTGGAGGCGCGAGCTCGCGCTCGATCAGGTCGAAGTTCGCGAGCAGCGCGCTCGCCCGCGGGTCGCGTCGCCGATCGCCTGCGCCGGATGTCGCGGCAGCCCCGGAGAGCTCGGGCGCGAGGTCGAGCACGTGCACGAGCAGCCGCGTGCGCTCGACGTGGGCGAGGAACTCGTCACCGAGACCCGCGCCGCTGCTCGCGCCCTCGATCAGCCCCGGTATGTCGGCGATCGACCAGCTGGCGATCGTCGCGCTTCGAGCACGCCGAGCACGGGCTCGAGCGTCGTGAACGGATAGGAGGCCACCTTCGGGTTGGCGCGCGTCAGGCGCGCGAGCAGCGAGGACTTGCCGGCGTTCGGAAGTCCCACGAGCCCGACGTCCGCGAGCAGCTTCAGCGCAAGCTCGAGCCAGCCCTCCTCGCCCGGGCAGCCCCGCTCGGCGAAGTGCGGCGCCTGCCGGGTCGGGCTCGCGAAGCGCTTGTTGCCGCGCCCTCCAGCTCCCCGGCCGCGACCACCGCACGCTCGCCGTCGCGCAGGAGCTCCCAGCTTCGGCCCTCGAGTGCCCTCGTCCGCGCCCTGTCGCCTGTGTCCCTGGCGGCACCACGATCTCCAGCGGCGCCCCGTCGGCGCCGTGCCGAAGCGCACCCTCACCTGGCCGCCGCCGCCCGCGCGGTAATGGGTCCTGCGTCGCAGCGCACGCAGGTCTCGCAGCGAGCCGTCGCAAACGAGCACCACGTCTCCGCCGCGGCCGCCGTCGCCGCCGTCGGGACCGCCGCGAGGCACGTGCGCTTCGCGACGGAAGCTCGACGCAGCCGCCCCGCCCTCGCCAGCCTGTACGTAGATTCGCGCGCGGTCGTGCAGCAGCGGGCCGCTAGCGCTCAGTGTCGGAGCGCACGCTCACCGTACGCCGTCCACCGCGGCCGGTGGCGAAGTGCACGGTGCCCTTTGCACGCGCGTACAGCGTGTCGTCACTTGCCCGAGCCCCACGCCGTCGCCGGGCTTGAAGCGGGTGCCGCGCTGGCGCACGATGATCTCGCCGCCGCTCACGGACTCGCCCGCGAACACCTTCACGCCGAGGCGCTGCCCGGGAGAGTCGCGCCCGTTGCGGCTCGACCCGAGCCCCTTCTTATGAGCCATCGTCGGCCCCCTTCGGCTTCGTGGTGCGCGTCCGCGGCCCGCTCGCGTGCTCGCCTTGTCGGTCGCGCGTCGGCTTGTCCGTCGCGCTCGCCTTGGCGCGGTGATGCCGGCTTGCGCGCCGCCGATGCCTTTGGAGCGCTCGGCGCCTTGCTCGCGGCGGTCTTCGCGGCGCTCGCCGCCGTCGCCTCCTTCGCCGTCCGCGCGCGCGCCGCACCCGACTTGATCTCGGCGATCTCGATCCGCGTGAGCTCCTGGCGGTGGCCCGTGCGGCGCTTGTAGCCGCGCTTGGGCTTGAACTTGAATACCCGCAGCTTCGGCCCGCGCTCGTGAGCGAGCACCTTCGCGCTGACCTTGACAGCGCGCAGGCGAGCCTCGTCGAAGGCCACCTCGCTCGGCGCGGTAGAGCAGCGGCTCAAGCGTCGACCGTCGCGCCCACGTCCGCCGGGCAGGCGCTCGACGAGCAGGCGCTGGCCGGGCTCGACGCGGTACTGCTTGCCGCCGGTTCTCACGATCGCGTACATGTCCTGTCGTGCTGGGTACTCGCATGGTCTATCGGACGTGCGATCAGCCGGCGCTTTGCTGCCTCGGAGCCCGCTCACTCCGACGACGCCGCGGCCTTGGCAGTCGAACGGCGCCGTCCGCCTCTGCGGCCACGACGCCGGGGCTTTGATTGTAGGCCATCGCTCCTCGGAGGCCGCCGCGTCCGTCGGCGTCGTCCTCGGGCGCGGCCTTCGGTCGCCGCCTCGCTCGCACGTGCGCTTGCCCTTGCTCTCCTCGGCGCTGGTCAGCGCGTCGTCTTCGGGACCCGAGTCGCTCGCGGTGAGCGACCGCGCTGAGCCCGGCCTCGAGCCGAGCCTCGCCGTCCTCGCCGCCCGGCAGGCTTGCGCGGCCCCGCGCTCGCCCGCCATCGTCCTCGCCGGCGCTCAAGCGTATCCCCGGCCGCCGCGCGAGCTCCGGCTCGCGCTCCGAGCGACGGCGCTCCCGCCGCCGCGGGCCGCGCGAGCTTGCGCGCGCACCATT
Organism: uncultured bacterium; assembly: GCA_963768005.1. Classification (GTDB taxonomy): domain Bacteria; phylum Actinomycetota; class Thermoleophilia; order Solirubrobacterales; family Solirubrobacteraceae; genus Palsa-744. Next base: position 1,530,731 of record CAVYGD010000001.1, on the reverse strand, counting down.
GCCCGCGCGGGAGCGCCGTTCGCCTCGGGCGTGCCCTCGGCAGGCTCGCGGGCGACCGGCTCGCCGCGCTCGTCGAGCAGCAGCGCACTCGCAGCGGTGCGGTCGGCGCGCGTCGATCCGCACGAGGCGCTTCTCGCCGACCTGTGACGCCGCGCCCGCGATCGACACGAGATAGCCGTCGATCTTCGCCACCGCGGCATCGCGCGACGTACATGTGCGGCTCGACGATCTCCACGAGCACCTCGTCGCCCTCGCGGAACGGCAGCGCACGCTCTTCGACTTCCTCGCGCGTCCCCTTGAAGGTGATCGCGAAGTGGTCGAGCGGCAGGCCCTCGGAGCCCTCGAAGTGGAAGAACTTCCCAGTCCGCGCCTCGAGCGCTTCGAGCATGCGCGCGTCCTGACCCGTGAACTGCGCCGTGATGCGCGGGTTGATCTGGACGAGGAACGCCTCGACGTCGGGATCTTCGGCGGCGATGTCCCGCAGCCGTCGCTCGAAGGCGATCGCGATCGTTTCCTCGGAGCGGATCACGCCCTCGCCGCCACACGTGGGACACGGCCGGCCGATGATCTCGCGCAGGCCCTCGGTGACGTTCTGGCGCGTCATCTCGACGAGCCCGAGCGCGGAGATCTCGGCCGTGAACGTCTTCGTGCGGTCCTGCTCGAGCGCCTTGCGCAGCGTCTTCATCACCGCGTCGCGGTTACGCGCGCGCGCCATGTCGATGAAGTCGATCACGATGATCCCGCCGATATCGCGCAACCGCAGCTGATTGACGACCTCGTCGGCGGCCTCGAGATTGGTCTGCGTGATCGTCTCCTCCAGCCCGACCGTCCTTACCGCGCCCGGTGAAGCTCCCCGAGTTGACGTCGATCACGGTAAGCGCCTCCGCGTGGTCGATCATCAGATAGCCGCCGCTCGGCAGGTTCACGCGACGGGAGAGCGCCGCTCGATCACCTCGTCGACCTTGTAGGTCTCGAAGAGGTCCTGGTCGCGCTCCCAGAGCTCGACGCGCGGGACGAGCTCCGGGCGCAGTGCGCGTGAGGAACGAGGTGAGTCGCTCGTACTGGCGCTCATCGTCGACGATCGCGCGCTCGAAGTGCTCCGAGAAGATGTCCCGCACGACGCGCACCGAGAGGTCCGCTTCCTGGAAGACGAGCGCCGGCGCAGGCGTCTGCTGCGACGCGCGCCTCGAGCACCTCGTACAGCTTGTCCAGGTAGAGGAGCTCGCGTTCGAAGTCCGCGCGTGCAGCGCCATGCGCGGCGGTGCGGACGATCACGCCCCCCGCGACCAAGGTCGAGCTTGGAGGTGGCGCGCCGCAGTCGTTCGCGCTCGCGCTGATCGAGCCGGCGCGAAACGCCGACGCCCTCGCCCGTCGGTGCGTAGACCATGTAGCGGCCCGCGATCGTCAGCTCCATCGAGAGCCGCGCACCCTTCGTCTTCAGCGGGTCCTTGACGACCTGCACGACGATTTCCTGCCCGACCTTCAGCAGGCTCTGAGATCTGGCGCGCGCTCGCGCCGTGGCCGCGCTTGGCGACTTGGACGCCGGGCATCACGATCTCGTCGACGTGCAGGAAGCCGTTCTTCTCCAGCCCGATGTCGACGAATGCCGCCTCGAGGCCGGGAAGCACGGCCTCGACCTTGCCCTTGTAGATGTTGCCGACGATCGAGCGCGAGTTGCGCCGCTCGATATAGAGCTCCGCTATTCGGTAACCGGATTCGGGGCGCGTCTCACGGCGCTTGCGCCGAGGCCGCGCTGGATGGTGGAGCCGCCGGCGTTCCGGAGGCCTCCAGGAGCGCGACCCGCGTCTCTGCGCGGTCGACGCTTACAAGTACCTGTTTCTTCAAAGTAATCCTGTCTTTCCATAGTAGAAGTGATTAGCTCGCGCTGCCGGTCGCCGATGACCGGAGCGTGCCTGCGGGGCGTCGTGCGCCGCGCATTGAGTTGCGCACCTGCCTCATGCTCAGAGCCCACCGCGCGCCCTTTCAGCGCCTGAGCGGAGCGGGCCTGCGCGTAGATCGACTGCGCGAGGCCGAGCGCCAGCAATGTGCTGATGACTGATGAGCCCCCATAGCTCACGAGCGGCAACGTGATGCCGGTGATCGGCGAGATGCCGATCGCCATTCCGACGTTGATGAACACCTGGAAGAGCATCGCTGCCACCACCCCTCCGGCTATGAGCGCTCCGAATAAGTCCTTTGCCATCGTGAGGATCCGCAGTAATCGCCATATCACGAGTGCATACAGCGAGAGTACGAGCGAAGCGCCGATGAACCCCCAGCGCTCGCCCACGGCGGCAAATATGAAGTCGGTGTCATCCTCCGGAACGAAGTTCAGCGTCGTCTGCGTCGCGTTCACTCCGCGGCCCGTCTTCTGACCGGACCCGATAGCGATCTTCGACTCCTCCTGCTGGTAGCCCTGCTTTTGCGCATCCGTCGATGGATGCAGGAAGGCGGTGAGGCGTTCTTCCTGGTAGGGCTTGAGCAAGTGGACCCCGACCGCTGGCGCCGCGCCGAGCACGAGCGCGATCGACGCCACCCCGATCGCGGCGAGCGCGGCGAGATGCTTGCCGGGCACGCCCGCGACGAAGAGAATCGCAAACGTGATCACGATGTAGATGAGGCCCGACCCGACGTCCGGCTGGATGATCACGAACATCGCGGCCACGAGCCCCAAGAGCATGATCTGCGCGGTGTTCTTGCGCTCGCGCACGTGACGGTAGCGCTCCACCATGAAGCTCGCGAGCGCGACGATCAGCAGCACCTTGCCGAGCTCGGACGCCTGGAAGGCGAAGAACGGGAAGTTGAGCGCCCGCTGAGAGCCGTTCGCGGCGTGGCCGAGCACGCGCACCGCGAGCAGGCTCAACAGCAGCGCTACGTAGCACGCTCGACCGTAGCGCCGCAGGCGCCCGTAGTCGAAGCCCGCCATGAGCACCATCGCCGCGAAGCCGATCGCGAGATAGATCGCCTGCCGGTCGACGTAGTAGTGCGGGCTCCCAGGCACAAGCGAGCGCGTCACGCTCTCGAGCGTCACGACCGAGCAGACCCCGAGGCCGATCACGCCGAGCGTAAGCCAAGGGTCGATCGCGAACCGCAGCGCGCGCTGGGCGCTCGGCGCCTCGGCGGGCTCGGCGCGCCGCATCACCGAGGGGGCGATCCGCGGTGCGGGGGTGGTGACGCTCATCGGCTCCTGCTCGCTGTCTGTGTGCGGATATGACGCATGCGGCTAGTGGGTCTTCGAGGTCCCGACGATGAAGCGCTTGGGCTCGTTGAACCACGACGAGGCGATGAGCCGCGCGATCGGCGCCGCGGTTTCGGCGCCGAAGCCGCCCTGCGGAACGGTCACAGCGATCACGATCGGCCGCTGGGAGTCGGCCACGTAGCACATGTACCAGGACTGTTCGAGCTTGCCCGCAACTTCCGCGGTGCCGGTCTTCCCGTACACGGGATGCGCTTCCTGGTCCCACCCCGCCCACACGTCCGCCGACGTGCCACCCGCTTCGCTCGCCGCCTTGTGGATGCCTTCGAAGACGAGGCCGAGGTAGGTCGGGTTCAGCTTCACGGGGCGCACGGGCGGGTAGCTCAGGCGCTGCACGAGCGCGCCGTCGGAGGCGTCTACCTCGAGCCCAAGGTGCGGTCGCACCTTCCAGCCGTCGCCGTTGTTGAGGAACGAGTTCACGAGCGTCGAGTACGCCGTAGCCATCTGCAGCGGCGAGGTCTGCAGCGAGCCCTGCCCAACCGCGAGATCCATGTTTTCGCCGACCGTCCAGGGTTTCACTTCGGAAACGTATCCGCAGCCGCCGGGGGGATGCTTGTGTTCGCACTTGATCTGCAGGGCGTTCATTTCTTCGCGCCACTTCGCGTTCGGCACGACACCGTCGACCTCGCTCGGCAGGTCGATCTGCGTCGGCTCGCCGATCCCGAGCAGATGCGCCATGTGCTGGATCGCTTCGTCGTGCGAGTTCGCGCGCTCGCCGACTTCGAAGAAGTAGGTGTCGGAGGAGACCTTCAGCGCTTCCACGAGCCCCACCGCCCCGTAATCCGCGTGACCGGCGTTGCAGAAGTTCTCGCCGCCGACGTCGATGCATTGGCCGCCGCCGAGCCCTTCTTCCGGGCTTAGAAAGCCACCTTCGAGCGCGGCCATCGCCGTGATCGGCTTGAACGAGGAGCCCGTCGGGTAGAGCCCTTCGGTCGCCCTGTCGGTGAGCGGCGCGGCCGCTTCTCCCCCTTCGCCGACGTTCGAGCTGCCCGTGAGCGAGCTGTATTCGCCCTGCGTGAGCGGCTTCGCAAAGATGCTCGGGTTGAAGCTCGGATAGGAGCCGATCGCGAAGATTTCGCCGTTCAGCGGGTTCATCGCGACGAACGCGCCCGACGTCGCCGGCTTGCCCGACGCGCGCGCACTGGCGATGCCCTCGCGCAGCGCTTCTTCGGAGCCCTTCTGAAGGTGCTCGTCGAGCGTGAGCTTGAGGTTGTAGCCCGCCTGGGGCGCGATCGGCGCGATCGTCGCCGGCTCGGGTTCGCCCGCCGCGTTGACCTCGAAGCGCTGTGCGCCGGGCTTGCCGCGCAGGTAGCGGTCGTAGTAGTACTCGAGCCCGGCCTGTCCGACGACCGTTCCCGGCTGCACGCCGCGGAAGGCGGGCTTCTTGAGCTCCGTTTCGCTCACCTGGCCGACGTAGCCGAGCGCCTGTGCGGCCATTTCTCCGAACGGGTAAGTGCGAAGCCAGACCGGTTGCTGGACGACCCCCGGGAATTCGCTCTGGCGCTCGGAGAGGATCGTGAGCGCCCCCGGGCCGGCGTCGGTCTTGATCGTCACGGGCGCGTAGTGCGCTTCCGCGTAACCCTTGCCGACGAGCTGTTCGATGCGTCGCGGGCTCATGCCGAGGACCCGCCCGAGCCCGTCGTAGACCTCGTGGCGCGCGTGCGCGTTCGAGGGCAGCTCGGACGGCGCGATCTGCACCGCGTTGACGACCCGGTTCGTGACGAGCGACACGCCTTCTCGATCGACGATTTCCCCACGCGGCGCGGGTGTCGGCAGTTCCCGCAGGCGGTTGGCGTTCGCTTGCTGGAGGTATTGATCGCCGGTGAGTATCTGCAGGTACCAGAGGCGGAAGAAAATGACGCCGAAGAGCACAAGCGCGAGCACGCCGACGATCGCCGCCCGCACCGCGAGCGCAGGCGGGACGAAGATGCGGGGGTCGGCGGGGGCGCTGCCACGCTCGACGATCATGCGCGCGAGAGCGGGCGAGAGCCCGCCGGTGGTGTAGGCGCGACGACGGCGGCGGCGCGGGTCCTCGGGCAAGCCGGGCACGATGATCTTGCGCGTGAGCACCCACACGGGCGCCGCGAGCAGCGTGTCCACCACCGTTCCGAGCACGATCTGACGCAGCAGCTCGAAGCTCACCGGCGCGTCGACGCCGAGCAGGAACTCCATCAGTGAATAGCCGACGAGCGACACGAAGGCCGCGAGCCCCCCGAGGAGCAGCGGCATCAACGTCGCCTGCGGGTCGCGCATTTCGCGCAACCGCCCACCTGCGTATCCGACGAGCGTGAAGATGAGCGAGGTCAGCCCGAGCGTCTGCAGCAGCGTGATGTCCACGAGCAGCCCCACCGCGAATCCCGTCACCGCGCCGGTCGTGGCGCCGCAGAGGTAGCCGATGAAGACGACCACGAGTGGCGTTATGTCGACGCGAACGCCGAAGATCGGCAGCTCGGAGAGGACGCCGGTTTGGAAGAAGACAGCCACGAGCACGAGCAGCGCGATCCGCGGCACGACGCTGCCGTCGGCTGGGCCCTGCGTCGCGTGGCCGGCGCCCGCCGAGTGCTGGCGCCCGCCGCTCGCGTGCGAGGCGGTGGCGCCCTCCAGCGAGAGCGCCTTGCGGGGTGCCGCGCCGGTCGCCGTGCGGCGCTCCATCAGCCTTCGCCTCCCGCCGTCGCGAGCGCCCCGCCCGCCGACGGCGCCGTGTTCGAGCCCTGCCCCTGCGAAAGTCCCGTGAGCAGGCGCGTGATGCGCGTCGGCGCCGAGCCGTGAACGGCCGTGAGCACCTGCACGGTGCTGAGGTTGTGCAGGTTCACGAGCGGTTCCACGTTTACCGACTCGTACTGGCTGCGCGCGTTGCCCGAGGTCACCTTCCCGATCGGGATCCCCGGGGGATAAAGAGATTCATCCTGGCTGGAGACGGTACCGGCCGTGACCACGTATTCGCCGGGGTTCACGACGGTGTTCTGCGGTAGGTACTGCAACACGAGGCCATCGGGGTCGCCGACCTTCGGCTGCACGGTGCCGAACGCGCCGCCGCCGTTCAGCCGCGCGGTGGCGCCGAATTCGTGGTCGTTGATCAGCATCACCTGCGCACCGTCCGCCCACGACTGGGCGACCTTGCCGACGAGGCCTTCGCCGTCGATCACGGGGTCGTTGACCTGCACGTTCGCGGGCGTCCCCTGATCGATGATCACGCTCGAGTCCCAGAGGCTTGGCGATTGCAGCACGACAACTGCGTTGACGGGCCGATAGTTGTGGACGCTCAGGCTCGTGTCGAGGCGGTCGAGCCCGGCGAGTTCGCGATAGGCGCGCGCCTGGCCTTGGTAGGCGATCGAGTTCTGCGCGGACGTGCGCGAGCTGCTTGCGGAGCTTGTCCGTCTGGGTGTTCGCGCTCAGCGCGCTGCCGATCGAGCCGAAGACGTTGCGGACCGGCTTAAAGACGGTGTTCGCTCCGTCCTCGATCGGCGAGATCACGGTCAGGAAGCCTCGCTGCACCGCGTGCAGCCCGTCCCCGGGGGCCTCCCGGAAATATGCGGTGAGGAGAATCAGCGAGAGGGCGACGAGCGCCACCAAGATCGCTCGTCTACGCCTGATCGTCTTCTTGTGCAACAGCTATGACCTTCCAAAGGCTTCATCGGGAAGAGTACGCCTGATCAGCGCCGCCGGCGCCCACGGGAGTTTCGGTTAGCGCGATGAATTACGTCGAACTCCTCCAGTGACCGGCCCGACCCCACCGCGACGCATGTCAACGGCGATTCCGCCATGTGCGCGGGCATCTGCGTCTCTTCGCGCAGACGCTGGTCGAGTCCCTGAAGCAACGAGCCGCCACCCGCGAGCGTGATGCCGCGGTCCATGATGTCCGAGGCAAGCTCGGGCGGCGTGCGGTCGAGCGTCTCCTTGACTGCCTCGATGATCTGACCGAGCGGTTCCTCGAGTGCCTGGCGGATCTCCTCGCTCGTGATGCACGACAGTCTTGGGCAGCCCGGAGACCATGTCGCGGCCGCGGATCTCCGCCTGCAGCTCCTCTTCGATCGGGCATGCCGAGCCGATCTCGAGCTTGAGCTCCTCGGCCGTCTGCTGCCCGATCAGCAGCTTGTATTCGCGCTTCGCGTAGTTGATGATCGCTTCGTCGAGCTCGTCGCCGCCGACGCGAATCGACTGCGAGACGACGATCCCGCCGAGCGAGATCACCGCGACCTCGGAGGTGCCGCCCCCGATGTCCACGACCATCGAGCCGGTCGGCTCGGCGACCGGGAGCCCCGCCCCGATCGCCGCCGCCATCGGCTCCTCGATCAGATACGCCGCGCGCGCACCGGCCGAGAGGCAGGCCTCCTCGACCGCGCGCTTCTCGACTCCCGTGACGCCGGAGGGCACGCACACCACCACGCGCGGATGCGCCCAGCGGTTCTGGTGCACCTTCTGGATGAAATGCCGAAGCATTTCCTCCGTGACGTCGAAATCCGCGATCACGCCGTCCTTGAGCGGCCGGATCGCCTGGATCGTGCCGGGAGTGCGCCCGAGCATCCGCTTGGCCTCGATGCCGACGGCATGCACTTCGCCGTTGCGCGAGTCGATCGCGACGACGCTCGGCTCGGAAAGCACGATCCCGCGCCCGCGCACGTACACGAGCGTGTTCGCAGTTCCGAGGTCGACGGCCATGTCGCGGCCACCGAAACCGGTGAGATAGCTGACGATACCCATGGCGGAATTGGAGGGATGGAGGGGATACGGCGCCCGGGCGCTGGACTACGCGCCCACCGACCACCGGCCGGCTTCCGGGCCGTAAGGCTGCGGCGAGCCGCTAGAGCCGGCACTGCCGGCAGGCAACGCCAGTGGCGTCGCCGCTCAGCGGTCGGCCGCCAGGGCACACTCGCGCGGGAGTGTATCGAACGCCCCGGGTGGGGCAACGTTGCCAGCTTATTTGCAGGACAAATGCGCGGCGGCCGGGCTAGCGCCAGAGGAGCTCGGGATAGATCTCGAGCAGGCTCGCGAGTGGCAGGCCGACGACGTTCTCGTAGTCGCCGCGGACCTCGCGCACGAGCGCCGCGCCGGCACCCTGGATCGCATAGCCGCCGGCCCGCCCGCGCCACTCCTCACGCTCGACGTACCAGTCGATCACGCGCTCCTCGAGCGCGCGGAACCTCACCTCGGTGTGCGCCGCGATCACGCGCTCCTCGCTCCCTCGCAGCAGCGCGAGGCCGCCGACGACGGTGTGCGTGCGGCCGCTCAGGGAGCGCAGCATCGCGCGCGCATCAGCCGCGTCGCGCGGGTTTTCCGAAGAGCTCCGGCTCCGAGCGCTACGACCGTGTCGCGCGCCGAGCACCGCCGCGCCGCCGTGCGTGTCGCGAACAGCCCTCGCCTTGCGCAGCGCGTTTTGCTTGGCGACCTCGGTCGGGTCGCCCTCCTCGAGCTCGTGAACGTCCGGCACGACGACGTCGAACTCGACGCCGATGCGCTCGAGGATCGCCCGTCGCTGCGGTGAGCAGGAGGCGAGCGTGAGCACGCGCCGCTAGAGCTCTGGGAAGAACAGCGCGACCTCGCGCGCGGCGGAGTCGGGAGAGTCCGATCCGTGCACGAGGTTCTGGCCGACCTCGAGCGCGAGATCGCCGCGGATCGACCCCGGCGCCGCCTCGAGCGGGTCGGTCGCGCCGATCACCTGTCGCGCGGCGCGCACCGCGTGGGCGCCCTCGAGCACCATCGCGACGAGCGGCCCCGAGGTGATGAACGCGACGAGCTCGCCGAAGAAGTCGCGCTCCGCGTGCTCCGCGTAATGGCGTTCGGCCAGCGTCGCCGTCGAGCGTCATGCGCTTGAGCGCAGCGATCCTCAGCCCCTTGCGCTCGAAGCGCGAGACGATCTCGCCGCTGAGTGAAGCGGCGAACGCGTCGGGTTTTATGAGGATCAGCGTGCGCTCCAGCGGAGATCCCTCCTCTACGTGTCGCTGTTCGGTCGGGGTCGTAGTTGTAGTGGCTCTAGCCCGAGCGCGGCGTACTCGCCGCCCGTGAGCGGGTGGGGCGCGGAGCGCGGCCGGTTGCCCGCCAGAGCCCGTTTTCGTTGCGCCCGTCGGCCTCGGCTGCCTCCCCGCTTCGCCGCCGCAGTTCGCTTCTGCCGGGCGGCAACGTTTCCCGCGCCGTCGCCGATCGGCTCGTCGCGGCACTGCGTGCGCTGTGCAGGTGCCGGCTCGGCAGACGCCGGCCGCTCCCCGCGACTCGCGCGATCTCCGGCCAGCTCGCGTTCGTGCAGTCGGCGCGCGAGCGCGAAGCGCGCCTCGCGCCTCGGCGTGCGCCCGCTCGTACGCCCGGGAACCTCGGTCTCACAGTAGGGGCAGATCGTCCACGGCGGTCGAGCGGCCGCGAGCAGTTCTTGCAGCGCTCCTTGAGCTTGCGTAAACAGCTCGGGCAGCGAATGAAATCCCGCGCCACCGGGTAGTCGCAATGAGGGCAAAGGCTCGACTCGAGCTGATGCAATCGCAGCCGCGTCGTTTCGAGCTCGAGCTCGCGCTCGCGCGCATCCTCGAGTGATTCGGACGGACGGAGGATCAGATACAGCAGCGTGCCAACGAATGGGAAAAGTGAGACCGCGACCGCGGACCCGACGAGCGTCGGATCAGCGATGCGACTGCGCGCGTCGAGATACGTCCAGTAGATGAGCGCCAGATACAGCAGGACGCCGAACACGATGATGAGATCGATCGCGATCGTTACACCGCTGCTTTCGATCCCGAAGTAGGCGAGAGGGGGCATCGGCAGTGAGGCGAGCTTAGAGGAACAAGCGGCCGAAGCCATAGCCCGCGGCGAACGAGACGAGGATGATCAACGCGACTGTGATCGCGACGATCCGGACCATCGCGAGCACGGATGGTCCCTCGTCGATCCCCGGTTCATCCACCCGCGCCGCCTGCTGCGGAGCGCGCTCCGCCTTCGTCGGGCGGGACCTCACGGAGCCCCGACCTCCTCGCGATCGTTGCCCAGCGCAGCCGCCCCCCGCGAGCCGATCTCGTTCATAAGCGAGCCGACGAGGTAGATCGACCCCGTCGCGAGTACGACGCCTCGTGCGTCCGCGGCCCACTTCCATGCGGCACCCAGGGCCCTCCCCGGGTGTGGCTCGCAGGAAGCCTCGTAGAAGCCGAGCTGGCGAGCGAGCGACTGCAGGGTCGCGGGCGGCAGCGCGCGCGGACCGGGCGGTGCGGTGAACCAGGCTTGCTCGCAAAGCGGCAGCAGCGCACGCAGCATGCCAACCGCGTCCTTGTCCTCGAGCACGCCGAAGACGAGCGCGACCGGACGCTCGGGCACCATCGTCTGCCACGCCTCGCTCAGCGCGAGCGCGGCGTCGGTGTTGTGCGCGCCGTCGAACACCGTCAGCGGGTCGGCGGCGATCACTTCGAAGCGACCGGGCACGACGCACCTCGGCGGCGGCCGCGCGGACCGCCTGCTCGCGCACCTCACGCCCGGCGGCGCGCAGGCAGCACTCGGCCGCAACGCCGCGCGAGCGCGAAGTTGCGTTCCTGGAATGCGCCCTGCACGCGCGAGCGCGAAGGGCTCGCTGCGCCGAGGCGAGGACGAGCGTCGCACTCCTGCTCCGCAGCGCGCGCACGAGCCCGCTCGAGGACCTCTGGCTGTAGCGCAGCTCCCGAGCACGAGCGTCGCGCCCGCGTGGCACCACGGCAAGCTTCTCCCCCGCTATGTCTGTCACAGTCGGCCCGAGCCAGCGCGTGTGCTCGAGGCCGACGTTCGTGAGCGCGCAGACGCGCGGCGTCGAGCACGTTGGTGGCGTCGTAGCGACCGCCGAGCCCCGCCTCGACGACCGCCACCTCGACGCCGCGGCGCGCGAGCTCCCAGAACGCGGCTGCGGTCAGCAGCTCGAATTGCGTCACGTGGTCGTCGTCGGCGAGCGTGTGGTTGACGTGCTCGGCCGCCCACGCCGAGCGCTCGATCGCGGCGGCCAACGAGCCCGCGTCGACGTCGCGCTCGGAAATCTGGATCCGCTCGGTGTAGGAGACGAGATGCGGCGAGAGGTAGCTGCCGGTGCGTATCCCGTGGCGCTCGAGGATCGCGGCGATCATGCGCGTCGTCGAGGACTTGCCGTTGGTGCCCACCACGTGGATTGCGCGGAAGTCGCGCTGCGGCGAGTCGAGCACGGTCATGAGCCGGCGCATGCGCTCGAGCCCGAAGCGCATCCCGAAGAGCTCGAGCGAGCGCAGGTGGCGTTCGGCGTCCTGAAGGCTCCAGCTCACAGCGTCTCGAGCTCCGCTTGCAGGTTCGCGAGCTTGCTGCGCTCGGCGTCCACGACGTCGGCGGGGGCGTTCGCGACGAAGCCCTCGTTCGAGAGCTTGCTCTGCGCGCGCGCAATCTGCTCTTCGAGTCGCTCGCGAGCGACACCCTGACGGCGCTCGAGCTCCGCGAGGTCGAGACCCTCGGCGCCGAGGACCTCGAGCGTGCCGCCGGGCACCGCGACGGTGGCGAGCGCGCCGCCTGCGCCGTCGTCGCTGAGCTCCACTCGCGCGAGCCGCGCAAGCGTATCGGCGGTCGCCTCGTAGCCCTCGGCGCTGAGCCGCGCTCGTACCTGACTGCCCGGCTTCACGCCGGCGCTGTCGCGCCAGCGACGAATGCGCACGATCGCCTCGATCGCGTCGGCGAGCGCGCGCCTCCGCCGGCTCGTCGATCAACTCCGGGCGCGCCTGCGGGTATGCCGCCCCGCGAGGAGCCCCTCCCCGCCGAGGTGCGACCAGAGCTCCTCGGTGACGAACGGGATCACGGGATGCGCGAGCGCGACGGTCTCGCGCAGGATGTGGAGCAGCGTCGCCGAGAGCGCCGCGCGTTCGTCCGCGCGTCGTCTTCGAGGCGGGGCTTTACGAGCCTCGATGTACCAGTCGCAGAGCTCGCCGTAGACGAAGTCGTAGAGCGCGAGCGCGGCGTGCGAGAAGTCGAAGCCCTCGATCCGCGCGCGCTCTGCGCCTCCTTCACGCGCTCGAGCCGCGAGAGGATCCAGCGGTCCTCGACGGTCCGCGGCTCGATCGCGCGGCGGGACGTCGCCGAGCTCGGCCGCGCCGAGCACGAAGCGCGTCGCGTTGAAGAGCTTGTTCGCGAGCCGCTGCCCCTGCTCGATCTTCTCCTCGGAGTAGCGCACGTCCTGCGTCGAGGACATCGCGAGCAGCCCGAAGCGCACGCCGTCGGCGCCGTGACGGTCGATCTCCTCGAGCGGATCGATGCCCGTACCCATCGACTTCGACATCCGGCGGCCGTCGGGAGCCTGGATGATCGAGTGGATGTAGACGTCGGCGAAGGGCACCTCGCCGGTCAGCTCGATGCCCATCATGATCATGCGCGCGACCCATAGGAAGAGGATGTCGCGCGCGGTCGAGAGCGTCGTCGTGGGGTAGAACGCCTGCGAGCTGCGGTGTCTGCTCGGGCCAGCCGAGCGTCGCGAACGGCCACAGCGCGGAGGAGAACCACGTGTCGAGCACGTCCTCCTCCTGGCGCACGGAGCCGCCGCACGCCGCACAGCGCTCGGGGGCTTGCGCGGCGACCTCGACCTCGGGACAGCGCTCGCAGTAGTAGACCGGCAGGCGGTGGCCCCACCAGAGCTGGCGCGAAATGCACCATGCGCGGATGCCCGCCATCCACTCCGCGTAGACGCGCTCGTGGTTCTCGGGAACGATCCGCACGCGGCCGTCCTGCACCGCGCGGATCGCAGGTTCCGCGAGCTTCTCCATCGACATGAACCACTGCAGCGAGACGAGCGGCTCGATGCGCACGCCGGAGCGATGCGAGTAGGGCACTTCGTGCTCGTAGGGCTCGGCCGCAGCGATCCTGCCTTCGCCTTCGAGCGCGGCGACGACCGCCGCCTGCGCCTCGCCGACGGCCATCCCGCGAAGCGCACCCCCGCCTGCGCAGTCATGCGGCCGTCCTCGCCGATCACGGAGATCAGCCTCGAGACCGTGGCGGGCGCCGATGTCGAAGTCGTTGGGGTCGTGCGCCGGGCGTCACCTTGAGCTGCGCCCGTGCCGAAGTCGGTCTTCGACGTAGTCGTCGGCGATGATCGGCAGGCGCCGGCCGACGAGCGGCAGGATCGCGGTGCGCCCGACGAGCTCGCGGTAGCGCTCGTCGTCGGGATTGACCGCGACGGCGGTGTCGGCGAGCATCGTCTCCGGACGCACGGTCGCGATCGTCACCGTCCCGCCACCCTCGAGGTCATAGACGATCGAGTAGAGCGTGTCCGTCTCGCGCCTGTCCTCGACCTCGAGGTCGGAGATCGCGGAGTTGCTGCCGGGATCCCAGTTGACGATGTAGCGGTCGCGGTAGATATAGCCCTTCCGGTAGAGCGCCACGAACGCATCCGCGACGGAGTGCGCGTAGGCCTCGTCGAGCGTGAAGCGCTCGTCCTCGTAGTCGCACGAGGCGCCGAGGCGCTTCAGCTGCGCGATGATCGTGCCGCCGTAGTGCTCCCGCCATTGCCATACGCGGCGGACGAACTCCTCACGGCCGATCTCCTCGCGCGAGGTTCCTTCGGCGCGCAGCAACTTCTCGACCTGCGTTTGCGTCGCGATGCCGGCGTGATCGGTGCCGAGGATCCACTTCGTACGCAAGCCGCGCATGCGGTGATAGCGGATGAGCACGTCCTGGATCGTGTTGTTGAGCGCGTGCCCCATGTGCAGCCGGTCGGTGATGTTCGGCGGCGGGATCGCGATCGAGTAGTTGCTCGCCGCGTCGCCCTCGGGGTCCGGGTGGAAGAGGCCGCTCGCGAGCCAGCGGTCGATGATCCGCGGCTCGACCTCCTTGGGCGCAAAGCGCTTGCGACTCTGGAGGTTGCCGTCGGGCGCGCCCGACGACGTGCTGTTGCCTTCCTCGGGCGCTACCAACCGAGACCGCCGAAGACGGCGAGGCGCCGCTGGAGCCCGGGTGCGACTTCCCACACCGCAGCGCCACTCCCCTGTGCGACCACCTCGCTGCCCTCGGGAGCCTCGCCGCGCAGGCGATCCGCGAGCTGCGCCGCTTCGTCCTCGTTGTTCGCTCCGACCATCACGTGCCGCCAGCGTTGGATGACCGGGATCCCCTCGCTCTCGAGCCGCGCCGCGAAGTCGCGCGCGTCGTGGTGGGTGGGCAGCGTGATGCGGACTTCCCACTCCGGGTGGCCCCAGCTGTCGGACTCCGCCGTCTCCTGTTCATCGAGCCGCGTGCGCTCGTGCGCGCGCTCGTCGTCGGTCGTGGGCAGCGCGATCGAGGGGTCCTCCCAGCGCTCCTCGATCGGGTGCCAGCGCGAGATCGTGATCTCGCCGTTGATGTTGTGCTTTGCCATGGCGAGCTCGACCGCCGCGCGCGCGTGTTCGGCGCCCTCGAGGGTGTCCGCGTAGAGGAACACGTGACCGTTCTCGTGGGTGACCGCGAGGTGCGAGCTCGCGACGCCTGCGAGCTCTTCGTCGGTGAGCCCGCGGAGGGCCTCGACGAGCGGGTGCTCCTCCTCCACGTCCCGCAGCTCACGCGGGTGCGACGCCACGACCATCACGCGGAACTCGTCGTGCACGCTAGCGTCCGGGTCGCGCGAGTCGGGAGAGCCGGATCATGCGCGAGCCCTCCGCGGCCCGCGCCTTGCGAGACTTGGTCGCCGCGCGCCGGAGGGCGACGAGCTCGGCCGCGAGGTCGCGCATGTCGAGCCGCACGAGCAGCCTCCTAAGCTCGGCGCGCTCGCCAGCCGAGAGGTTGCCCGGCCAGCCGCGCGAGCGTCGCGCGAGAAGCACGAGCTGCGTCCGCTCACGCTGTGGCAGCGAGCGCCAGCGACCGCGCACGATGACGCCGGCCTCGAAAAGCACCGCCCACGGGATCGCCTTCACACGCTCGCGCTTGGACACGACGCGGATGGTAGCTCGCTCCGCGAGGCGGGTTGCCTACGCCGATTCCTCGCGGAGGCTCGCTTCCTCCTCCGCGGAGAGCTCGTCGGGCGCAACCGTGACCAGCGTCGGCGCTAGGCCCTTTTCAACTGTCTCCTTCGTGATCACGCACTTGCGCACGTCACGCCTCGAGGGAAGCTCGAACTGCACCTCGAGCAGGATCTCCTCGAGGATCGAGCGCAAACCGCGAGCGCCCGTCGCGCGCTCGAGGCTCTTTTCTGCGATCGCGGTGAGCGAATCTTCGGCGAACACGAGCTCGATGTTGTCGAAGGAGAAGAAGCGTTGGAACTGCTTGACGAGCGCGTTGCGCGGCTCGACGAGGATCGACACGAGATCGTCGCGCGTCAGCTGGTGAACCGAGGCCATGACCGGAAGACGACCGATGAACTCGGGGATGAGCCCGTAGTGGATCAGGTCCTCGGGCAGGCACTGCTGGAGGATCGCGCCGGAGTCGTAGGTCTCCTTCGACTCGATCGCGGCGCCGAACCCGATCCCCTGCCGGCCAATCCGCCGCTCGATCACCTTGTCGAGCTCCGCGAACGCACCGCCGCAGACGAAGAGGATGTTCGTCGTGTCGATCGTGAGGAACTCCTGGTGGGGATGCTTTCGCCCACCCTGCGGAGGGACCGACGCCTGCGTACCCTCGAGGATCTTCAGCAGTGCCTGCTGGACGCCTTCGCCGGAGACGTCGCGCGTGATCGACGGGTTGTCGCCCTTGCGCGCGATCTTGTCGGCCTCGTCGATGTAGATGATCCCCGTTTCCGCCTTCTTGACGTCGTAGTCGGCGGCTTGGATCAGCTTGAGGAGGATGTTCTCTACGTCCTCGCCGACGTATCCCGCCTCCGTGAGCGCGGTGGCGTCGGCGATCGCGAAGGGGACGTTGAGAATGCGCGCGAGCGTCTGCGCGAGGAGCGTCTTTCCGCAGCCCGTCGGCCCGAGCAGCAGGATGTTCGACTTCTGCAGCTCGACTTCCGCCTCGCCCCCTTGCATCATCTGCACGCGTTTGTAGTGGTTGTAGACGGCGACCGAGAGCGTGCGCTTGGAGGCGTCTTGGCCGACCACGTACTCGTCGAGCACCTGGTAGATCTCGCGTGGCTTGGGGAGGTTCTCGAGGTCGAACGAAGGGGCGCTCGAGAGCTCCTCATCGATGATCTCGTTGCAGAGATCGATGCACTCGTCGCAGATGTAGACGCCGGGTCCGGCGATCAGCTTCTTCACCTGCCGCTGCGACTTGCCGCAGAAGCTGCAAAGTAGCTGCTCGTTTGAATCAGTTGGCCGGGTCACTGGCTCTCACCTCGAGACTGCCCCACGCAGTTTTTCCAGCGTAGCGCGGGGATCCCCACCCCCGCGCGCGCTCCAGCTCGGTACTCGAGCCAAAGCCTAGTGCTGGGAGATCACACGGTCAATGATGCCGTACTCCTTGGCCTCCTCGGAGCTCATGAAGTAGTCGCGCTCGGTGTCCTTGCGGACCTGGTCGAGGTCCTTGTTCGTGTGTTTGGCGATGATCTCGTCGAGCCGCTGGCGCACGTCGATGATCTCGCGCGCGTGGATCTCGATGTCGGTTGCCTGACCTTCGAAGCTCGAGGAGACCTGGTGGATCAGGATCTTGGCGTTGGGAAGCGCCATCCGCTTGCCGTGCGCACCGCCAGCGAGCAGCAGCGCGCCCATCGACATTGCGATGCCGACGCAGATCGTCTGCACGTCGGGCTTGATGAACTGCATCGTGTCGTAGATCGCGAGGCCCGCATAGACGGAGCCGCCCGGAGAGTTGATGTAGACGGAGACGTCCTTGTCGGGGTCCTCGGACTCGAGGTGAAGGAGCTGCGCGACGATGAGGTTTGCCACCTGGTCGTCGACGGGCGTGCCTAGGAAGATGATCCGCTCGTTGAGCAGTCGACTGTAGATGTCGAAGGCGCGCTCTCCGCGAGAGGTTTGCTCGACGACCATCGGGACTAGTGGGCTCATGATCGCTGTTCTGCTTTCACCTGGGCGATTGGATTCCTGCTCGCGGGTAGCGTGACCCGCGACTGCCGGACACCTTATCCACTGGAGCCAGGCGTCCAGAGCCGCTTCTTGCTCGCGCTTGCAACTTGCGGCGATTCGGCGTCCGCCTGCCCGCTCGCCGCAGCCTGGTCGAGCTCCTTCTCGGGCGTCCAGAGCTTCGCGCGGGCGGCCGCGCGCTCGCGCGCGATCGGCTTTGCCTCGGAGACGATGAGATCGATCGCCTTGCGCGCTGCGAGCTCCTCGCGCAGCTCCTCGAGGCGACCGCTGCGGCGCAGCTCGGTCATGAGCTGCTCGGGCTCTGCGTCGTGGTCGTGGGCGTGGCCGTCGTGGTCGTGATCGGGGTCGTGGTGCTCCCCACCTCCTTGAACGCCGCGCAGCGCGTCGAGCAGCTCCTCGTCGTCGGCGCTGATCCCCTCGGCTTGCACGACCGCCGTGATGACCGCCTCTCTGCGCAAGGCCTGCTCCGCAGCGGGCGCGAGCTCGGTGAGCAGCTCGTCTTCGCGTCGCGCCGTGATCTGCAGGTAGGCCTCGCGCGAGACGCCCTGGCGCGCGAGTGCGCGCAGCGTTCGCTCCCACATTTCCTTCGCGCGCGCCTCGACAAGCGCGTGCGGGACCGTCACCGTCGCCTGCTGAGCCGCCTCGTCGAGTGCTGATTCGCGAAACTCGCGCGCGATCTGGTCCTCCTCGACCACGCGCAGGCGCTCGGCGATGTCCTCGCGCAGCTCAGCGATCGAGTCGAATCCCGTGTCAGCGGCGAAGTCCTCGTCGAGCTCCGCGAGCTGCTTGCGCTTGACCTGCTTGACCGCAACGTCGAAGCCCGTCGAGCTTCCCGCGAGCGCCTGGTTGGGATAGTCGGCGGGAAACGCGACTTTGATCGTGCGCTCATCGCCCGCCCGTGCTCCGAGGAGCCCGTTCTCGAGGTCGGGCAGGAGCCTGCCGTTGCCGAGCTCCACGAGCTGGTCGCGAGCGTCACCTTCCGGCAGCTGCTCGCCCTCGCTGCTCGCGCTGTAGTCGATCACGACGAAGTCGCCGCGCTCGGCCGCGCCATCGACGTCCTCGAGCTTCGCGAGCCGCTCACGCAGCCGCTCGACCTCCTCGTCGATCGCCTGCTCGGAGACGTTCGGCTCGCCGCGTGGCACCTCGAGGCCCTTGTACTTGCCGAGCTCCGCGTGCGGCAGCACGCCAACCTCGATCGAGAACTGGAACGGCTCGCCGTGCGCAGGGGCGTCGCCCAGCTCGACGCTCGGATCACCGACGGGAACGATGCCCGCAGACTCGATCGCGCCCGCATACCAGCTCCCGAGCGAGCTTCGCACGGTCTCGTCGAACACCGCCTCGCGGCCCATCCGCTGGACGACGAGCGGGGGCGGCACCTTGCCACGGCGAAAGCCGGGCAGCTTCAAGCGCTGGCCTAGCTGGCGCGCCTCGCGCTCGAGACGTGCCTCGACCTCCTGCGGCTCGACCTGAACCTGCACGCGCACGCGCGAGTCCGGCAGCTCGGAGATAGTGGTGCTGAGTGCGCTCGGCATCGAGGCCACGATACCGTGCGGCCCGATGCCCGTACGGCTTTCGCGAGCGAGGTCCGGACCCGCCGATGCGGGCCCCCCTGCAAACGAGCGCGGCGTCCGCCGGCCGCCGTTGCGGCGCCTCGAGAGCTGGCTCTGGACCGGCCCGCTCGGTCATCTCGCCGGCGGCGCGATCGACTTCCTCGAAGCGCTCACGCGCTACTGGGTCGCCCGCGCTCGTCGCGCGTTGCGATCCGCCTAGCCCACCCGCCGCTTTACGGCGGGCGGACTGGCGGGAAGTGAAGGCGCTAGGCCGTGACTGCGGCGCGCCCTGCGAAGGCGAGCGTCACGCCGCGCGGAACCATCAGCACGGAGCAGCGCGCCTCTTCGACGATGTTCTCGGAGGCGGCGCTGAGTCCGAGCGTGCCCTCCTGGGCCTCCGGACGCGAGCCCACGACGAGCAGGTCGACGTTCGCCTCGCCCGCGGCGACAACGCTCGCTCCGAGCGCGTCGGCGAGTGACTGGGCAGTGGCGGAGGCGCCAGAGTCCGCGCCGTCACCGACGGCGGCGACGGCCTTCACCGACTTACCCGTGTTCGCAAGCCCAGCCGGCGCGATCGCGACCGCGGCGGGCCCGCCTTCGAGCAGTCGCTGGGCGGAGTTCCCGATGCTCACACGCCCGGTCGCGGTGTGCGAGTCCGAGCAGAAAACGACCACGTCCGCACCGATCCGCTGAGCGAGCGCGCGCAAACCGGCGGGCGTGGAGCGGTCCTCGACGACCTCGCGGCCGACGTTCGCGTCGCCGAACAGCTCGACGCCCTTCTCGAGCAGCGCCTCGGCCTGCTCCTGCACGAGCTGCTCGCGGTCCGGTTCGGGCTCGACCGTGTGCCGCACGTAGGCGAGCACGGCGTCCGCGCCGGCGCGTGCAAATACGCGCCCGAGCACGATCGCGTCGTCCTCGTTGTTGGTCCCGTCGTAGGAGATGATGACCTTTGTTGCCATTGCGCTTACGCTCCTTTCACTCTTCGATCTGACTGATTAGCACGATGTATTCGTTGAACATCAGTGTGCTACTTTCCTGCCCTCAGGCCAAGTGAATCTCTTAATATGGAACATAAGCTG
Source organism: uncultured bacterium (assembly GCA_963768005.1). Classification (GTDB taxonomy): domain Bacteria; phylum Actinomycetota; class Thermoleophilia; order Solirubrobacterales; family Solirubrobacteraceae; genus Palsa-744. The sequence goes on along the minus strand of CAVYGD010000001.1, from coordinate 1,510,963 downwards.
AGCTAATCGACCGTGTTGAACGTCGGCCGGCTAAGGGTGCTGAGCGAGGTGGCGCGGCGCGGCTCCTTCTCCGCTGCCGCAGATGCGCTCTCCTACACCCAATCGGCGATCTCGCAGCAGATCGCCGCGCTCGAGGCGGAGACCGGGGTGACGCTGCTTGAGCGTCACCCGCGCGGCGTGCGGCCAACCGCCGCCGGCAAGCGCCTCGTCGAATACACCGACGGGATCCTCGCCCAGCTGCAAGCCGCCGAGGCGGAGCTCGCGGCGATCGCGGGATTGCGGGGAGGACAGCTGCGAATGGCATCGTTTCCGACGGCGGGCGCGACGCTCATGCCGGTGGCGATCGCGCACTTCCGCGCGCGTTACCCGGATGTCGAGCTGATGCTCGCCGAGGGTGAGCCGGAGGAGATCGAACCGCGCTTGAGCGCAGGCGCGCTCGACCTCGCGCTGCTTTACGAGTTCGACGGCACGCGCGAGCGCTCGCGCCGGCGCAGTGAGGGCTTCAAGCGCGTTCACCTGCTCGAGGACCCGATGTATCTGGCGCTCCCGTCGCGAGCACCCGCTCGTGACGAAGGCTTCGGTGCGCTTGCAGGACTTGAGCGAGGAGGCCTGGGTGCAGACCTCGCGCACGAGCACGTGCGCCCGCTACGTCGTGCGCTCGTGCCACGCCGCGGGCTTCGAGCCGAAGGTGTCCTTCGAAAGCGACGACTACCAGACGGTGCAGGGTCTTGTCGCCGCGGGCGTCGGCGTCGCGCTGATCCCCGAGCTCGCGCTCTCGGGGACACGCGAGGACATAGTGATCAGGGCGCTCTCCCCGCGCCCTCCGGTGCGCGCGGTGCTCGCGTCGGTGCCCGTCGGAGCACGACTCGCTCCTGCCGCGCCGGCGATGCTCGAGGCGCTCGAGCAGGCCGTCGTCGACTACACCCCGCACACGCTCGACGGCGCGAGCGCACCGTGAAGGCGCGCGCCGATTCTGGGCTGTAGGATCCGCGCGCAAGGATTCTCGACACTTGACATCGCCGCGAGACGACGCCGGACGGCGCCGTAGCAGGCGAAGAGGGAGTGTGACCGTGGGCGAGGCGGTATGAGAGGCCCAAGATGGGCGTGCCTGCAAGTGAGCGCGAGTGCGTTCATGCTGCTGGTTGGCGTGTCGAGCGCATATGCGGCGGCACCGGCCGTGAAGTCGGTCTCTCCCGTAGACGGCTCGACGGCAGGTCACACCGAAACGCTCGTCAAGGGCGAAGACCTGCTGCCCGAAGGCGTCGAACACTGCACGCATCCGGCGACGGAATGCGCGACGGTCGAAGTCCACTTCGGGAGCGCCGCGGCAACGCTGCTGAGCGGCACGCAGAAGCAGCTCAAGGTGCTCACCCCCGCAAATCCTCCGGGCGCGGCGGACGTGTCAGTTACTGCGTCGAGGGTCACCGGCGGGGGCGCGACGTTCACCTACCTCTCACCGCCGGCGATCACCATCACCTCCCCGAGCGCCGGCAGCGTGACGAGCGGGACCACGGTCTCCGTCGCCGGAGAAGCCGACCGCGAAAGCAACGACCCCTCGACTGTCACGGTCATCCTCTATCGCGGCTCGTCGGTCGCGAGCGAGCTCGAAAGCCACATGGTCGATGCCTCCGCGGGCCACTGGTCGACGGTGTTCGTCGCTCTAGCGCCGGGGACATACACCGTCCGCGCCGAACAGCGCGACACGGCGGGGATCGTCGGCCTGAGCGCGCCGGTGACGTTCACGCTCGCGCCTGAAGAAGCACAAGTCGCTCCGCCGCCCTCCTCGCCGGGCACGCAGAGCGGCGACGCCCCACCCGAAGCAGCATTCAGCTGGTTCCCGTCGCTGCCCCAGGCGGGCGAACTCGTCACGCTCGTGTCGAGCTCGCGCGACAGCCAGAGCCCGATCACGACGTTCGGCTGGGCGTTCTCGACCAACGCGCCGTTCGAAAATGGCGGCCCGCTCGTGACGGCGTCGTTCGCGACACCCGGAGCCCACGTGGTGCGCTTGCGCGTGATCAGCGCCGACGGCCTCTCGAGCGTCGCCACGGACACGATCACGGTGAGCGAACCGCACCCGCCGTTGATGCAGCCGTTCCCGATCGTTCGCATCCTCGGCTCCTACGGCCACTTCGGTGCGAAGATCGCGCTGCTCTCCGTGCAGGCACCGACGAACGCAACGATCTCGGTTAGGTGCAAGGGCCACGGCTGCCCTGTGAAGTCCGCGCGCCGGACCGCGTCCGCGAACGGCGAGGGTGCGAACGCGGTCTCGTTCCGTCGTTTCGAGCGCAGGCTGCCCGCGGGCGTCACGCTCGTCGTGCGCGTCTCCGCACCGGGCGAGATCGGCAAGTACACGCGCTTCGCGATCCGCCGCGGCAAGCCACCGAAGCGCGTCGACGCGTGCCTCGGACCGGCTTCACCGGCGCCGATCGCGTGCCCGACGACGTGATCTCGCAACGCTTCGCACGCGCCCACTCACCGCGCCGAAGGCTGCGCTAGCCTCAGCCGTCCCGTCCCCCCTTCCGAAGGAGCCTCGCATGGATTTCTGGACCTCGCTCGATGCCTTGCGCGCACGCCACGATGTCCTCCGCCATCCCTTCTATTTGCGCTGGAGCGCCGGCGAGCTTACGCAGCCGGAGCTGGCACACTACGCGGGGCAGTACAGGCACGCAGTCGTGGCGCTCGCGGACGCTGCATCCGGCACGGCCGCGGGGGTGGACGCCCGCTCCGAACCGCAATTGCGAGCTGCACTCGACACGCACGCTCGCGAGGAGGCCGACCACGTCGGACTGTGGGACGAGTTCTGCTCGGCCGTCGGCGGCTCGAGCTCCGCAACCGCGGCTCCCGAGACGTACGCGTGCGCCGTTGCCTGGGGCGGCGAAGGTGGGCGATCGATGCTCGGCTCGCTGACGGCGATGTACGCGATCGAGTCCTCCCAGCCGGCGATCGCGGCCACGAAGCGCGCGGGGCTCCTCGCCCACTACAGCGTCCCGGAGGGCCCGGCGACGGCGTACTTCGAGCTTCACGAGCGCCTTGACGTCGAGCACGCGGCTGCGGCGCGGGAGCTGATCTCGACACGTCTTGCCGCAGACGGCGCCCACGCGTCCTCGGCGGCGGAGCAGGAGCCGGCGCTGCTCGAGGAGGCCGAGCGGGTGCTGCGCGCCAACTGGCTGCTCCTCGACGGCGTCGAGCGGGCGTCCTCGCGTTAATCACTGCCTGGGCGCCGCAAATCAGTCCAAGCTCGGCACCGGAGGCGCAGGTATTGCGCGGCCCGTGCCGATTAAGTACATATGTCCTGCGCTCATGCCGGCTGGCATAGCGGCGGCGCGCGTTATGCGCGAACGGCTGGCAAGCTGCGCCTTGTAATCGTGTGCGACGAATGCGGCGCGGAGGTGCACGAGCTCGAGCGCATCGACTACGCGCCCCATCCCCGACGGCTCGTGGGGCATCTCACCGAGCTCACGGCGCGCGAGCTGGGGCTCGATGACTCGCAGCTCTCCCGCGTGCGCGTCGCGGCGCAGGTCTCCGGCCTCGCGCGCGACCAGATCCCGCACGAGGTGCTGCGCAAGCGCGGAGCGCTATCGCGCAGCGAGTGGGACAAGGTCCACCGCCATCCCGAACTCGGCGCCGCGCTGCTCGCCGGCCCGGACTTCGATGACATCCGGGAGTGGATCCTCTGTTACCGCGAGCGGCCCGACGGCCACGGCTACCCGCGCGGGTTGCGTGGCGAGGAAATCCCGCTTGAGGCGCGGATCCTCGCAGTCGCGGACGCTTACGTGGCGATGATCGGGCACCGCGTCTACCGCGCGCGGCGCTCGCACGAGGAGGCATGCGACGAGCTGCAGCGCTTCGCGGGCACGCAGTTCGACGCGCGCGTCGTCGACGCCTTCCTGCGCGCATCGGTCCGCCGCAACCCGCGCCTGACACGTATCGCGGCTTAGCGGCGGCGCCGGAACCCCGGGGCGAGCCCCGCCTTTCCTGCGCGGCCTACAACCTCATGAGCACGGTCTTCACGCTCGTGTGGCGCCCCACCTTCAGCGCGATCCTGATCCTGATCCGTGCATGCGAGCGCTTGAGCTTCCTGCCCGCCTTGCTGAGCGGAACCTGGAGTTTGTGCGTGCCCGCCGCAAGCGCCCGCCGAATCCGCTTCACATCCCTGCCCGACACCGTGACGGCGCCCTTCTGAGAGGTCTTGAGCGTGAGCAGCACCTTGTTGCCCCTGAGCACATGGGCGCCGATCGCGAGCGGCGCGGACGGGGCGCAGCCAGCGACCGCGACCTTCACCGCCTGTGACACCTTGAGACCATTCTCGCCGGTCATTTCAATCGGCAGCGTCAAGCTCACCGGCACCTTGCGGCGAACCTTCACGCGCTTGTACTGCACGCGACCGTGCTTGCGCACCACGTGCCCGTGTGCGCGCTCGACCTCGCGCTTGGTGTTCGTCGCGGTTACCGAGCAGAAGCTGCCATTGGCGCCGAACAGCGACCCCGGCCCCGATGGGAACGTGGCCTTGAAGCTCGTGAACGGGGCGTCTGGGAGCGCCCCGAACGTCGAGCTCGTAATGCCCTGCTTGATTTCCGTGTGGCCCACCTCGATGAGGCGAATGCCGTCGCCTTCGAGGACGAAGTCGAGGTCGGGGAACGCTCGCCCGCCATGGGAGACGAGGAAGCCGGGGCCGCTGAGCGAGCCCGGCAAGAGCGGCGTCACGAGCGTCGCGTTCGCGACCTTCGAGGCCGTGGGGCATCCCGTGATGTTCGCGTTGGCCTGCGCTTCGGTGCACGCCTTTTGCAGCGTCGAGAGCCGCGAGGGGAGCTGCTTGGGCAGCGTTATGTGAAGTTCCTTGAGGTTGGCGTCGTGCAGGCGCGGGTTGAGCAACACTTCGAGGCTCGCGCCGTCGACGGGTGAGGTCTTCGCGTTCGTGGCCGCGCTGAAGCTGGGGCGGAACGCGAGCGAGGCGCACCCCGTTGCAGCGAACGGCGTCGCGAGGCTCTGGGCGCCAGTCGCGGTTGGAGGCAGCGTACTGGTGCCGGTGAGCAGGGTTTCCGTGGCGAGCGGGGAGCAGTTTGTGGGGTTGCGCATGAAGCCCGGCCGCGTGAGCCGGATCTGGATCGAGCGCAGGCGTATCGGCACGCCGCCGACGATCGTCGGCAGCGACGCGGTCGTCGTGACGCGCGTCGTGTAGGGGTCGATTTCGAGCTTCGCGCGGGTGATGATCTTGCCGTAGTCGTAGGGGCCGATGTGTTCGGCGGGAACGGCAATCGCGAGCCCGTATGGAGCGCCGTCGTAGGGCCCGGTCAGATACACCTGGCCGGCGAGCACGAGCGGTTCTGGCCCGACGCCTGCCCTAGTCGTGACCGTGCCGATCGCGCTTTCTGCGGGGCAGTCACCGCCATTCGCCTGCGCTTCACCGCAGAGCACCGGCACGGCGGCGATCGAGCCCGTGAGGCCCTCCGGCAGGGTCGTGCGGACTCCCGTCAGATACTGCTGTCCGTCTTCACGTACGAGGTTGAGGGTGAACGTCGGGCTTTCACCTGCGAGGGAGGGCTGGTCTTCGGTGCTCTGGCTGAGCGAGAAGGGCGGCGGCGATGAGCATCCCGTGACCGCGAAGGCGCTATTGACGGCGCGCGGTTCCGGCAGGAGCTTGCCGCCGGCTTCTTCGCCGTAGGGAGTCAGCAGGCCTTCTGCCGTTGCCGAGCCGCATACGAGCGGGTTCGCGAGCGGCGCGGCGGACCCGCCGCGTAGCTTCAGGACCGATCGCGAGAACGGAAGCTGCGGCGTCTCGACGGTCGTCGAGACGCGGCCCGTGACGGGATCGACGGACACGTTTCCGAGCAGACGCACGTGCACCCCATAGCGCTTCGAGTCGGCAGTGAGGAAGAGGCGATACTCGTCGCCAGATCGCGGTTCGCCACTGAGCGGCGACGCGAGATACACGGAGCCCTCGAGTGTCTTCTTCGTCGGAAGGTGCGCTTCTTCGCATTCCTTGAGCGGCGTCAGTTCTTCTTCTGCGCACACTTCCGCCGGGAGGTCCGGCGATTCGACGACGAACGTGCCGATCTTCGAGCTTGCGGGGCATTCGACTTCGTGTTCTTCCACCACCAGCGGGCGTTCCTCGAATTCGCCGCTTGCGTTCCTGGCCACGCCGAGCTGTTCATTGCTACACGCCGCGAGCCCGTTGGCCACCGAGGGGGTGAACGTCATGCCTTCGGGCAACGCGACGGTGATCTGACGAGGGTCTGCCGTGTTCGGGTTCGTGCCCTGCGGCACGGCGATTTCCACGGAGGCGCCGTCCGATTCATCCGCGGCGCTTGTTTCCGGCGTGACATGCACTTCCGGCTTGAACGGCACGTTCTTGCAGCCGGTGGTGCCGACGGGAGCGGTCGTCGACGCCGTGCCGAATTCGGGAACCACGCCGTGCGGGAGGTAGCCGAGAGCTTCCTCTTCCTTCTCGCCGTACGAGCCCACCGAGGCGTGATAGGTGAGGGTCTTCTGGCATTCGCTGGGCAACGTGATGAATCCGTCCTGGGCGGCGTTCCCGTCGAACACGAGCCGCTCCGATATGACCGGCGTGGTCTGATCGGGCACTTCTTCGGCGATCGCGATGCCGTGGTAGTCACCGGTTGGCACGCCCTCGGCTTCCACCTGTGGTTCACGCTGCGTGCTGAGACGGCCGACGATCAGCGTGTTGCGCCCGAATGCCGGGACGGTGAACGCGATCTCGAACGGGGCTCCGGCGGGCGGTTCGACGTTGACCACCTGCGCCCGTGCTGCAGAGGCGCCTCCGCCGATCAGCGCTTCGATGTCGACGACGCCTACGACCGTGTCCTTGGGGCATTCGACCGCAAGGTGCGAGGGAACCGAGGCCAGCGAACAACGCGGCAGAGCTTGCGGGTTGAAGTTCAAGCCCGGCGGCAAATCGAGGCGCAGGTCCTTGAGGACGCCCGTCGGCTGCGTGTCGAAACCGGGATGCGCAAGGTCTGCTTCAGACGCCGTAATGCCGAGTCCGATCGCCAGGAACGGTGGAGCTCCGGCCGCCTGAGTAAAAAACCCATCTTCCGGGCCGAAGTAGCCGCATGCGGCCAGCGTCTGTCCGGCTTCTTCTTCGCCGCAGGCAGTCACTTCGAAGCTTCCCGGCTGAATGCCAAACGCGTGATATGTGAAGCGGTCGGCCGCAGAGACGTTGCTAGTGCCTTCGAGTGTGGTCACGGTCACATCGACGACTCCCGGCGCGTGCGCCGGGGCCGTCGCGATAATTTCCGTTTCAGTCGGGTTGGGGAAACCGACCGCGTAGGCCTTCGTCACCGTATGGCTGGCCGGCACCCCTCCGAATCGGACTTCTGTGGCACCCGGCACGAAGTTCCAGCCGAGGATCCGGACCGTCGCGCCGCCCGTGCTCGAGCCTTCGTGGGCTTCCACCTTGGTCACCTGTGGGCCTGCCGCGAACTGGATGAGGTCGAGCGATGTGTCGGGGCTCACGCCGACCGCGGTCTGCACCCTCAGGTGCGCTTGTTCGCTCGCTTCGCCGCTAGCCTGTTCAACCAGCGGTGAAGTGGCGACGATCTGCGTGCCTTCCGCGTTTACTTCAAAGCGCGGGCTAGCGACGGAGCCATTGTTCGTTTGAAAAGCAACTTCCTTGACGGCCGTGAAGTTACGGCCGACCACTTTTATCCGTTTTCCACTCGAGTGGCCAATGACTAGCGCCCCTTCCTCTCCGACGGCCCCCGTCGCTTCCAGAGGTTCGAAGGGTTCGACCGCTTCCAGCTTTTCCACGAATGGCAGGCCGTAGGCGTATAGGTCCGACTTCGTTTCAGCGCTCTTGCCGCCCGATGTCGTGACGGTGACCGCCAGTGCCTGCGCTTTTCCTTCCGGCGCGGCGGGGGCGCTTGCTTCGAGTTCCGTCGCCGACCTGAACGTGACGCCCGTGGCTTTCGCTTCACCGAACTTGATTTCGTCTTCACTGGGATTTGAGACGAAGCCATGCCCCTTGATCTTGACCGACGCTCCTCCTGCGAGGTTGCCGGCGTGCGGTTCGACACTCGTCACCGTCGGACCGAAGGAGTACCGCGACGATTCGGTCGTCGAACCGGCACCGTCGGGTGTCGTTACGCGCACGGCAACGGTACCCGGCGCGTGCGCGGGGCTCTTCGCTTCGAGCTCTTCGGATGAGACGTACTTGACTTCCGTCGCTAAGGGCGCGCCGAACGTGACTTCGTCTTCGGCGATGCTCGAACGAAAGCCATGGCCCCTTATCGTCACCATGGTCCCACCGCCCGTTGGGCCTTCCTGGGGTTCTACCTCTTCCACACCGGGGCCGAAGTTGAAACGATCGGTCGGGGAGGGTGCGCTTCTCCCAAGCGAACCAGTGACGGTCACATCGGCACTCCCCGACGCCGTCTCATTGACTGTCTTGCACAATCCCTCGGGGGTGGGCGTGATCGCTTCGACTTCGTTGACGCTCGGTTGCGCGATGCTGGCCGCTTCGGCCGGCAGCGCACTCTTGCTGCAGGGCCTGCCGATCGCCGCAAACCCGACCGCCTTCGCACCTTCGAAGCCCCTGCCCTTGATCGTGATCGGGGTGCCACCTTCGTTGGGGCCTTCGCGAGGTGTCACGCTTTCAACGACCGGACCGTAGGTGTATCGGTCGGCCGATGAGGTCGCGCTGGTGCCGCCTTTGTTGCTGACTGTGACGTCCACCACCCCCGGTTCGTGGGCGGGAGGGACCGCGACAATGTGCGTTTCCGAGGTGCGGAACGCCACCGCCGGCCACCTACCGAAGGCGACGCGGGTGGCTTCTTCGAAGCCCGTGCCGGTGATCGTGACCGTCTGGCCGCCTCCACGTCCGGGCACAATGTTGAGCGTCGAGCCGCCTTCGGTGGATCCCTCGTTCGGAGAGACCGCACTCACGGTCGGGGCTGGTTCTACGTACGGCTCGACGGCGTGAAGCGGTTCATCACCGATCACGGCCAGCGGGCCGAGGGGATCGCTGGCGAGCCCGTCTCGCAGCCGACTATCCGCGCGGCCGAGCACGCGTTCGCCGGCCCGGTGATGAACGACGCCGTACCGGGTAGCGAGGGCGGCAGCGACGGGAAGCGCCGCGACCGCGACGAACGTCGTTACCACGAGCGCGGCCCTCGATCGGAAGAGCGTACGCGGCATTCGGATCACCGGCGGCACGGTGATCGTCGCGAAGGCGGCATCACCACGATCGAGGGAATCGGCAAGCGCAAGGTTCGGGGATTCTGTCCACGTGCGGTGACGTGATAATCATCGACCGAGATTGAGCGATTTGCAACCAGCTCGTTCCCATTGGACCTATTGCAGCGCGTTTGGAGGCCCCGCGAGCCATCAGCGCTCCGCAATCCCCCAAAACCGGCGAGTCGGGAGAGGCCGACCCGTATGACACTATGAGAATGGCTGTATTCGGGCAAGCGGTGTGACCAGTCGCGCAAAACGAGCTTCGGACTCGACCGCGGAATCCTCCGCGGATGTCCAGCGCGCGGTTTCTCGCGCCGCCTCCCGGGCAGCGGCCGCACCCATCCAAGGAGCGGTCTCCGTGCTCGCGATGGGAATCGTGATCGAGCGTCGTACGCGGGCCGCGGTCGGCTCCGCAACGGCGCGGGTCGGCCTGGGATTGCTCGACGCGACGCTCGCGCGCGTCCTCGCGGACGACGTCATCGATCGCGTGCTCGACCGCATGGACGCCGCGCAACTCCCTCAACGCGTCAGCGCACGCATGCTCGAGGACGGGATAGTGGAGCAGATCGCGGCGCGCGTGATCGAAGGCCCCGAGCTCGAGCGCGTGCTCGGCGTCGCCTTGCGCAGCGAACAGGTAGCGGGGACGCTCTCGCGCGCGCTCGAAGACGAAGCTGCCGAGCGCCTCATGGACAGGCTCGCGAGGAGCGCGGGCAGCGAACGGCTGCTCGCACTGCTCCTCGGCGGCCCGCTACCCGAAGAGATTGTCGATCGCCTGCTCGAGAACGAGTCGCTGTGGGTCTTTGTCGACGAGATCGCCCGCAGTCCGTCCGTGACCGAGGCGATCCAGCATCAGGGCGTCGGGTTCGTCGACGAGGTCGCCAATCGCGCGCGCGATCGCTCGCGTAATGCGGATGCGTGGGTCCAGCGCGTGGCCCGCAGGGTGGGGCGCCACCGGAAGGACGCGAGGGATGAGCTGCCCCCGCCCTCGCCGTTCCCCCACGTCGACGCACCGTGAGCGACCCTCCCGCCGCGAGCGACACCACGAAGACGCAGCCGCTTGCGCTCGACGGTACACCCACGTCACCAGTCAGCACCGCGACGCTCGCGGACACAGGCACCGTCCTAGGCGCCGGCCCCGGCGGCGCACAGGGGCCCTATGCGGGAATCGTCACCCGGACGATCGCTTTTGCGATCGACGTCGCGATCGTCGAGAGCACGGCCGCGCTCGTTGGCGTGACGGTGGGGCTGGGGCTCTCGATTCTGTACATACCGGAATGGCTCAAGATCGCGGTCGCGGCGGTCCTCGGCGTGCTCTGGGTGATCTGGTCGGTCTCGTACTTCGCGTTCTTCTGGTCGACGACGGGGCAGACGCCCGGCAGCCGCGTGATGGGGATACGCGTGATCGACGTCCACGATCGCGGTCCGCTGAAGCCAAGGCGCTCGCTGCTTCGCTTCGGCGGCTTGTGCCTCGCCGCGATTCCCCTCTGCGCGGGCTTTCTGATGATGCTCTGGGACCAGCGATGCCGTTGCCTGCAGGACCGGCTCGCGCGCACCGTCGTCGTTTACACGCCGGCGAACAAGCCCCCCGGGGGGCCCGGTCCAAACGCGCGCGCGGCACATCGCGTGCAGATGGATCTCGAAGTGTCGGGCGGCTAGCGGCGTAGTATCCGCGCGTGAGCGCAAGCAGCCGGCTGGATCTCGTCCTCTTCGGCGCCACGAGCTTCGTGGGCCGTTTGTGCGCCGAATACCTAGTCGCCGCCTCGCCGCCCGAGGCCCAGATCGCCCTCGCGGGTCGCTCCGAAGCGCGCCTTCGCGCGCTGCAGGCGTCATTGGGAGCGCGCGCCGGAGAGTGGCCCCTGCTCATCGCGGACACGACGAATGAGCGCTCGGTGGGCGAGCTCGCGCAAGCGGCGCGCGTCGTCGTCACGACGGTTGGTCCCTACCGCAGGTACGGCCTGCCGGTGATCGCGGCATGCGCGAGTGCCGGTACGCACTACGCCGATCTCACCGGTGAGGTGCTGTTCATGCGCGAAACGATCGACCGTCTCGACGCTACGGCGTCGGCAAGCGGCGCACGCCTCGTCCACGGGTGCGGGTTCGACTCGATCCCCTCCGATCTTGGCGTGCTCCTGCTGCACGAGGCGGCGACCGCGGACGGCAGCGGCGAACTGGAAGAGACGACGCTGGTCGTTCGCGCACTCAAGGGCGGCCCGAGCGGCGGCACCGTCGCATCGATGAAGACGACGGTCGACGACGTCCGTAGCGACGGCGATCTCGCGCGCATGCTCGCCGACCCCTATGCGCTCAGCCCCGACCGCGCCGCCGAGCCGCAGCTCGGACCCGAGGCGGACCTCCGAGGCGTGCAGCGCGACGACTCACTTGGCATGTGGGTGGGGCCGTTCATCATGGGCGCCATCAACACGCGCGTCGTGCGTCGGACCAACGCCTTGCAGGACTGGGCCTACGGACGGCACTTTCGTTACAGCGAGGTGATGGGCTTTGGCAGCAGTCGCCTCGCTCCCGTGCAGGCCTGCGCGCTGGCGGCCGGGGTCGGCGCGCTGCAAGCCGGGCTCTCGATCAAGCCCACCCGCGCGGTTCTCGACCGCGTGCTGCCGGATCCCGGCGAGGGCCCCAGCGAGGCCGCGCGCGAGCGCGGCTACTTCCGCCTCGAGATCCATGCGCGCACTTCGGGGGGTGCGCAGTATGTCTGCCGCGTCGCCGCACAGGGCGACCCCGGCTACAAGGCAACCTCGGTGATGCTCGGGGAGAGCGGCCTGTGCCTCGCATTCGACGGCGATCGGCTGCCCGCACGCGCAGGGGTGCTCACGCCTGCGACGGCGATGGGCGACGTGCTCGTCGAGCGCCTACGGCGCGCCGGGCAGACGTTCGAGGTACAAAGGATCGACTGAGCGGCTGCGGCCGTGGCTCGGCGTGGCTCGTCTGGCCACCTAAGCCGCGGCGTACTCCTTCTCTGCCTCGTCGAGTTCGCGCTTGAATTCCTTGGCGTCGACGTCCATTTCCTTTTCGATCGTCTTGTTCGCGCGCGTCAGGACCTTGTCGAGCTGTTCTTCAAGGCGCGACTCCCCGATCACGAGCAGCGTTGCTTCTCCCGCTTCGATCAGGTCGCCCAGTTCCTTGGCGTCGCCTCTCGAGATGCCTTTTCTGAAGTGTCCACCGAGGCCGCCAATGACGCCGCCGACCAGCGCCGCGGGGATGACCGCTGGCGCGGCCAGAACCCCAACCGCCGCTCCGACAGCGAGGCCGCCCCAGGCACCGTGCTGCGTGGGCTTCTCGTGCTTCTCGACGTGGACCTTGCCGTCAGCGTCCTTGGTGACCAGGGCGACGTCATAGGTGCCCACGAACTTCGCCTCATGCAATTCCAGCAGCGTGTCGTAGTCCGCTTCGGCACCCGCAGCGTCCGCATACGTCGCGGCATAGATGAAAACCGGTTTGTTGCTCATGTGATCTCCTGTTCGAGCTCGATTGCGTGCTGTCAACCTGCCGGCGGATCGCGTCGCGAGCGGCACCCGCCACCCTGCTTAGTTCGCCCGCAGGTCGTTGGATCACTCGTGAGGCGCGGCGAGACCGCGCAGCTTTCGCGGTTGCTCGCGCGGCGTTGTACATTCCAGAGCGCCCCGAGGGCGACAAGCCGCCCCGCTGAGCCTCGGCACGGAGTGATCCGATCAGACCCGCGCGTACTAACCAAAGTGAGCGACCGGCGACCGCCAATGTCGGCAGCTCCGGCGCGAGGCACCGCGCTGCCTCGCGTCCTCACAAACCAGGAGGCTAGCCAATGTCCTTGCCCACATCTCCATCGTCAAGCGTGCCGCGCGCGGCGCCCGCAGTAGCTGAGGACGGCGGGGCAAGCTCGGGGCACGCGAGCGGCAACGGCGCGCTCCCGGCGGTGGCACACCTGAGTGTGGCCGAGCGCGTCGCCCATGGGAAGGCCGCACGCGCGGAAGTGCCACGTTCGAGCCACGCCCATTACGAGCCGCCGCGCCGGCGCGTTGACCCGATCAAGCTGCTCGAGCGCCAGGCGAAGACGCGCGTGCCCGAACTCGTCCCGGTGCGCTACGGACGCATGCTGGTCTCGCCGTTCACCTTCTATCGCGGTGCCGCGCTGATCATGGCCAGTGACCTCGCGACGACGCCGCGCTCGGGGCTTCACGTGCAGTGCTGCGGCGACGCGCACCTATCGAACTTCGGCGTGTTCGCCTCCCCGGAGCGGCAGCTGGTGTTCGACGTCAACGACTTCGACGAGACGCTCCCCGGGCCGTGGGAGTGGGATGTCAAGCGCCTTGCAGTGAGCATGATGATCGCCGCGCGCAACAACGACTTCTCCGTCAAGGACCAGGACCGGGTCGTGCTCGACACCGTCGGTAGGTACCGCACGGCGATGGCGGAGTTCGCCGCGATGAAGAACCTCGACGTCTGGTATGCGCATCTCGACATCGAAAGCACGGTGCAGGAATTCGGCTCACAGTTCAAACCCAAGGTGGTCAAGCGCACGGAGAAGGTGCTCGACAAGGCCCGCACCAAGGACAGCTTGGCGGCCTTCTCCAAGCTCACCACCACTGTGGACGGCCAGGCGCGGATCATCGCCGAACCGCCGTTGATCGTGCCCATCGATGACCTTGCTGAGGGCACCGAACGCGATGAAGTATTCGACGGGCTGCACGAACTGCTGCGGTCCTATCGGGCGACCCTGCAGTACGACCGGCGCGTGCTGCTCGAGCAGTTCGAGCTCACAGACTTCGCGCGCAAGGTCGTCGGCGTCGGCAGCGTCGGCACGCGCGCGTGGATCGGGCTCTTGCTCGGCCGCGACGGCCAGGACCCGCTGTTCCTGCAGCTGAAGGAGGCCGAGGCCTCGGTGCTCGAGGATTTCGTCGCTCCGAGCGAGTTTCGGAACCACGGCGAGCGGGTCGTCACCGGACAGCGCCTGATGCAGGCCTCGAGCGACATCTTCCTCGGCTGGCTGCACGTGGAGTCCGGGCTCGATGGCCAGGAGCGGGACTTCTACGGGCGCCAACTCAAAGACTGGAAGGGCTCGGCTGAAATCGAGCAGATGGTCCCGAAGGGCATGGCCGCCTACGGCATGCTGTGCGGCTGGACGCTCGCCCGCGCGCACGCGCGCTCGGGCGACCGCATCGCGATCGCCTCCTACCTCGGCAAGAGCGCCGTCTTTGACCGTGCGATCGTCGAGTTCTCGCACGCCTACGCCGACCAGAACGAGCGCGATTACAAGGCCCTCGCCGAGGCAGTCAAGTCCGGCCGTATCACGGCCGAGACTGGGCTCTAGCCGTCGCAAACGAGTCGACGACAACTACCCATACCCGTTACAGCGCCGGTTAGCGAGAGCGACGCCGATGCTGCACCCAGATCGCGCCGCAGGAGAGCTTTTTGAACCCCTGAGCCCGTGCACAACGAGACGAAATGAGGCGCGAGCAACTCGCCCGCGCCTCGATCCGTGAACCCGGCGCTATCGCGCCATCAGCCGATGGAGGCTATGGGTTCGTGATGTTGTGGACGGGGAACTGCCTGACGTCCGGTGGATTCGGGGGCGCTTTGTCGCCGAGCTCTTGGAGGGCTGTCTGGAGCCGCCCCTGGGCGAAGCCATCGAATGCTTCTCGCGATTCCCAGAAGTCGATTACTCCCCAACCGTCTTTGATCGGGCCGGCGGAGTGGAAAATCAAACCGTCCGGCGGGTCATTATCGACGTCCATGTGGCGGTGGGTTGCGTCGTACTGCTCTTGCGTCGCTTCGGGGAACTTAAGCCTAAGGCCGATTGCCATAGTAAACCTTTCCTCGATATGTCGAACGAGCATACTCCGCGACGCTCTCCGAGCAGAGCTCCTCAAGGGGCCGATGGTGCAGTAGCGGAGCCGGTCCGGTTTGCTACGGACCGCAAACCGACGGGATGGACCAGTCTGGAACCGAAGCAGCGCGAGCTCGTTGGTGGCGAGTGCGGGCGCTAGATTGGTGGACATGGCCAAGACGTGGATTCTCGACACGGAGACGAAGGGCACCGGGGCGCACGTGGTGCCACTCGAGAAGGTGCTGCGCCGCGGCGAGCGGAAGCCCGAGCTCAACCTCGTGCAACTTGAGCCCCCGGTGGCGCCCTCGCCCGAGCCCGAGCCCGAAGCGCCGCAGCCGCGGCGATTCAAGGTCGTCGACGTCATGACGCGCGAGACACTGGCCGAGCACACTGACGCGCGCGCGACTATTGATCTCCTGCGCGAGGTCCATAGCATCGTCGACGTGCAGGTCTACATGTGGAACCCGCAGCACCATCGCTGGCGCCTGTTGGGGCTCGACGAGCAGCGGGCGTTGTGGGCCCTCCGCACGCCACGAGCGCTCGTCTCGGACGAAGCGTAGTCGCCCCCGAGGGCGCCATCCCAGTCGCTGCGCCCTCGTGCAGGGAGCGGTGTGGACGTCGAGACCGCTTGGGCGCTAAGGTCGGCCCATGGACTACGAGCCGAGGCTCATCATCGAGGTTCCGGGCGGCACCGCGGTCGACCGACAGCTCAGCGCGAAAGCGCTCAAGAGTGTCGCGAGCGGCGAGGTCGTGGTCGAGGTGGGTCCGACCGACGCCGAGGGCCACCTCGAGGCGCCGGCGGCGGGTCAGATCGTGCTGTCCCTGCCTTCCCCCGAGGCGCTGGAGCGCCAAGCCGACGAGGTTCGCCGCGTGATCGGGCAAGCAGGCACGGGCATCGAGCCGCTTGTCGTTGTGGTGGAGGCCGCCGAGGAGCTGCGCGAGAACGAGCTAGCTGCGGTCGTCGACGCGGCAGGTCACACTTCGCGGGCCGTGATCCTGCGCATCATCCGCGAAGGCTGACCGGGTTCGTCGCCGCGACGATCCAGACGGCCCCGCGGCCGACTACGGAGCCGTCGGGCTTCTGCCAGGCGGCGTAGTGGTCGCTCAGGGCCTCGGCGATCTCGCCCCGACGGCTCTCCCCATGCTCGCCGTTCAGGCGGATCAGCTCGGCGCCGGGTCCGATCGCGAGCAGCGAGTCGACTGCCTCGTCCATATCCGCGCCCATGAAGTAGTCGAAGTCGCGCCGATGCAGCTCGATCTCGTCGAACCCGGCGGCCTCGAGAATCCCGCGGGTGGTCTCGGGGTTGCCGAGCGAGAACGGTCCGGGCCCGCAGGTGTCGGCCGCGTACTCGTCAGGACGCGAGAGGAACCGCTCAACGACCTGCTCGGTCTCCGCCCACATCGGGCTCTCGGCCTTGCGGCGCCAGCAGACCTTGGCGAGCGTGCCGCCGGGCTTGAGCGCGGCACGGATCGCGCGCATAGCCGGAACCGGTGCGGCGAAGAACTGGGTCCCCATGCGCGAGAAGGCATAGTCGTAGATGGGATCCCACTCGGCCGTCTGCGCATCGGCGGTCTCGAACGCGATGTTTTCGACTCCTGCCTCGACGGCCTCACGACGGGCGTCCTCGATGAACCGCGGCGAGGAATCGGTGCCGAGCGCGAAGCCTCCCGGTCCCACGAGCGCCGCCAGCCGCTGAGTCGTCTCGCCGAAGCCGCACCCGATGTCTATGCAGCACCCGCGCGCGGGCGGCGGAAAGAGCTCGAAGACCTGCTCGGTGACCTCTGCCAGCGCCCCGACGAACACCGCGCGGTTCGACTTCCACCGCTCATACAGGACCGTGTCCCATGCACGCACCGCTTCTTCGTTGGCAACCGCCACAGCACCCGCGCCCTGCCGTTGCGTCATCGGCCGATACTACACCTCAACACTGCTCCGATCGGGCCCTGTACGCCCGACGTCACACGACCCGTGAAAGCCGTTCTAGGGCTCGTGAGGAAGACGAGCACGGTGACAGGCAAGCCCTGGGAATATCGGATAGTCGGTCCACGCCAATCCCTGGAATCACTCGAGGTAGGTGACGTACGCGCGTGGATCCTCCCGCTCAGGCGGGGCGCTTTGCTGGCGTGGCGGACCCAGATGGATCAGGCCAAGCACGTGCTCGTGGGGGCCGAGGCTGACGGCGACACGGCCCTCCGGTGTGCGCAGGACGGCTGGTGTCCGCCAGTAGCCGGCGAACCCTCTGGCGTGGGCGACGAGCAGGACGATGTACGCGGCAATCGCGGTGGCGTGGAGATCCTCCTCGTCCTGAAGTGGGTCGCCTATGAGCGTGGCACTGACCACGATGAGCGTTGGCGCGCGGTCGAGCTTGGCCGCGTGCTCCTTCCCAGCCGCCTGCTTGAGGCGCGCCAGCGCACTACGGCCGAGGACGCTGAAGCGCCAGGGGTTGGTCCCATGGTGGTTGGGTGCCCAGCGCGCGAGCTCGAACAGTTCGTCGAGGGTCTTGCGCTCGACGGGCTCGGAGCCGAAGGCCTTGTGGGTCCGACGGGTGCGGATCGCCTGTTCGACATCCACCGGTTGAGGATCGTACGAAAAGTTCGCCGCACGGGCCGTCGCAGCCACGATGCCATCGATCGAGGGCCGGGCCGAGCCTGGCATACCTGCACGCATGCGACCCGTCGGCGAACCCTGCGCTGGACCGCTGGACGCGCGGCAGCGCGGTCGACTGGGCAAGCGAAAGCGGGCTCCACGAACTGAGGCGCGCGGGCTGGACAACTATCAGAAGGCCCATGCCGCAAACGTTCTGCTCGCTCGCGCACCCTGTGTGCTGAGGGCAGAGGCGACTACAGCAACGGCATGTCCGTCGCGAACCCCTGCATCCGCCTAACGCGAAAGTCTCAGGCGCATTGCCGAACGAAATCCGGTGTGCCGGAACGGAACGCGACCCACAACAACGATGCGGCCACGCGCAGTGCTGGACGTCGCGCGGGGCGGCAGCGGACCGAGTGTGAGATGCCTGCAACGGCCGCGCCTCCCCCCAAAGGGGCCCCGTCCCGCCAGCTACGCTCTCGCTCATTGCTCAGCACTACCAGCTAAAGAGAGGAAAGCCAGATGGCAGCGACGGAGCTCTCGCAGCAGAACCCAGCGACGCACGATCCTATGCGCCACCATACTCACTACCAACGAGGCGGCAAGCACCCGTCGCCCTACGCCGGCGGAAGCAGCTTCATGGAGCGCGTGGCGGAGGACGTCGCTTCGGGCATGGGCACCGTGCAGTTCGTCCTCATCGGCTCGCTGATCATCCTTGGGTGGGTATTCGTCAATGGCGCGGTGAAGTACCTCGAAAGCACCGGTAAGGCCATCACCAAGGGCGGCGAATTCGACCCCGAGCCGTGGATCCTGCTGAACCTCATCTTCTCCGGCGTTGCGTTCTACACGGGTGCGCTGGTCATTATCGCCCAGAAGGCACAGACGAGGACAGATAAGGCGAACGAGGAAGCTGCGGCGAAGCACAGAGACGAGCTAGCGCAGTTTCAGTCCAACATGCTCACGAAGAACACCGACCTCACCGAACAAATTCATACTTTGAGCAAGAAGATGAGCACCCTCACCGAAGAGGTTCACCGGGCCACGTGTCGGGGAAGCGCTTCTCCGACTTGACGGTGATCATCGCGCACTAGCCTTTCGGTGCGGCCCAGTTGGTCTGCGCCTCCGGCCTCCCCGACAGCCAAGCGGGAGTAGTAGTCCGCCACCTCGTTGATGTGCGCTCGCGCGATCGTGCTACCGCGCTGCGCGCTCGGCGTGTGGCGCACCGGGTCCGGCAGGAAGGTCGATCTGGCCAGGTCGCGCGCGCTCTCCACAGCGGTCGCAGCGGAAGTCCGGGCCAACGTTCCCGCCGCAGCCGGCGTGGAGCGTCAGTCGTGGCGGGCCACCGGGGGTCGGGTAATGGCGGTCGCCCCACTTCATCAACAGGATCAGGGCTGGACCGAGTTCGGCACCCTTGCCGGTGAGAACGTACTTCGGGCGGCCGCGGCGCTTCGCATCGGGCAGCCGCTCCAGCAAGCCCTCGCCGCACAGCAGCCTGAGCCGGTTGGTAAGCACGTTGGAGGCGATCCCGAGGCTGTCCTGGAACTCCTCGAAGCGCTCCAGCCCGAGGATGGCGTCACGCAGGATCAGCAGCGTCCAGCGCTCGCCGATGACTTCCAGCGATCGGGCGATCGAGCACACCTGATCTGGATAGTCGCGTTGGAGCACGACAGGCATTGTAGCTGACTTGCTTGACACAAGCCAGCCTCGCTGGTAGGTTGCCTTTCATGACGCAAGTCGGCTCTCCTCGGCCCGTGGTCGCGATCGGCGGTAGGAGCTCAACCTTGACTGCCACAAGCGAGGTGCAGCGGTCATGAGACACAAGCCCCTGATCCTGATCTCGCTGCTCTTGGCAGCGTTTGTGATCAACCTCGACACGACGATCGTCAACGTCGCGCTACCGACGCTGGTGCGCGAACTGCACGCGTCCAACTCGCAATTGCAATGGGTCGTGGACGCGTTCAACCTGCTGTTCGCCGGATCGGTGCTGGTCGCGGGCAGCCTCTCGGACCGCTTCGGGCGTAAGGGGATGTTGCTCGTCGGCCTGTTGGTGTTCGGCATGGCGAGCCTCGCGGGCGGGCTGACGGAGGGCGCCGGCGCGCTGATCGCGGCGCGTGCGGTGATGGGCGTCGGCGCGGCGATGGTGTTCCCGTCGACGCTGTCGTTGATCTCGAACGTGTTCACCGAGCGCCGGGAGCGGGCACTCGCGATCGGCTTGTGGGGTGCCATCACAGGTGTCGCGATCGCGCTTGGGCCAATCGTCGGCGGCTGGCTTCTCGAGGAATTCGACTGGCGGAGCATTTTCTTCGCAATGGCGCCGGTCGCCGCCCTGGCCGGCGTTCTAGTGGTCGCGTACGTTCCGACATCGCGCGACCCGCACGCGCCACGGACCGACCGCGCTGGGTTCGCGCTGTCGACCGCAACGATCGCTCTGCTCGTGTACACGATCATCGAGGCCCCCAACCAAGGCTGGGGAAGCATGCACACGCTCGCTGGCCTTGCGCTGACGGCGGCGCTTGCGGCTGCTTTCGTGGCTTGGGAGCGCCGCTCGGAGCATCCGATGCTCGACCTGAGCCTGTTCTCGAACCCGCGGTTTACCGCCGCGAGCGTATCGGTCGCGATCTCGTTCTTCGCGCTGTCTGGGTTCATCTTCCTGGTCACCCAGTACTTCCAGTTCCTCAAGGGCTACGGTCCGCTCTCGACCGGCGTGCGCCTGCTTCCTGTCGCAACCTGCGTGGCGATCTCTTCGATCGTCGGCACCAAGCTCGCGGTACGGGTTGGCACGAAGCTGGTCGTCGCTTCCGGGCTAACGTCGATGGCCGCGTTCTATGTGTGGGTCGCGACTGCTCAAGCCGCGACCAGCTACGGAACGATCGCGGCACAGATGGTCGTTCTGGGGACGGGAATGGGGCTCACGAGCGCGCCGGCGACCGAGGCGATTATGGGCGTGGTGCCGAAGGCCAAGGCAGGCGTCGGCTCGGCGGTCAACGACGCCACGCGCCTCCTGGGCGGCACCCTCGGCGTCGCGGTGATCGGCAGCGTCTACGCGTCGCTGTACGCAAGCCGACTAACGAGCGCCCTGCCAGCGGGGTTGCCGGGCAGCCTCGCGCGGACCGCACACGGTTCGGTCGGGGCCGCACTGACCGTCGCGGGCAAGCTGGCCCACACCGGCCATCCGACGGTCGCGGCGGTCGTCCACGGTGCGGCCAGCTCGGCCTTCTTCGACGGTTTCCACACGGCCAACTACGTCGCTGCCGGCGTCGCCGCTGCGGGCGCCGTGATGGCGCTGGCGCTGCTACCCGCGCAGCCGACTGTCAGCGACGACGACGCACTGAAGACACAAGGGCTCGGATCGCCATCCACCGCGGCGGCACGCGGCTGAAGCCACGCTCAAAGGACAGAAGCAAGGTCACCATGAGGAACCACAACCACACACCGCTGGCGACCCGCGCCGGCTCTGAAGCCGCGCAGGCGAGCGAGTTTGCGCTGACGGCGCCCGCTCACCCCGGCGCGGCCAATATCGGGGCAGCGCTTGAGCGCAACCGCGCCTTCGCCGCCGCCGGTGCGCATGAGGGCGCGACCGCCTTTCCCAACCTGCGTCTGTTCGTGATCACGTGTCTTGATGCGCGTGTCGACCCCGCCCACTTCCTCGGCCTCGGCCTCGGCGATGCGATCGTCGTCCGTAACGTTGGCGGGGTTGCCACCCCGGAGGCGATCAATGATGTCGCCTTCATCAGCCAGATCGCCGAGAACGCACTGCCTGACGGCCCGTCGTTCGAAGTCGCCGTGGTCCACCACACCCAGTGCGGAGCCGGCCTGCTCGCCGACGACGCGTTCCGCGCCCAATACGCCGAGCGCATCGGTGTCGACGAGTCGGAGCTGCTCGAGCGCGCGGTCCTCGACCCCGCCGCGACGGTAACCCGCGACGTCGAGCGCCTTCGCTCCGCCCCCATGATCTCCCCGCGCGTCGCAGTGTCCGGACACGTCTACGACGTCGTCACCGGCCTCGTGGAAACCGTGATCCCTGCGGGCCGTCTGGTCCTCAAGAGCGCGTGAGCCGGCGCCGATATGGGGATGTGCCGACGTTCACTGTCTCACCACTCGGCGCCGTCCTGCGCACCACCGCGACCTTGGCTGGCCTCGTTGGCGTACTCGTGTTGGCTGCGGACCCAAACGCCATCGCCGCCCCGCGTAAGCCGGCGCTCGTTTTCACCGGTCTGACGCCTCGAGCGCTTCGGGCCGCCTACGAGCTGCCGACGGAGACCAATGTCTCCGCCTCGCAGACGATCGCCCTGATAGAGCTGGGGGGAGATCCCACGCTGGAATCGGATTTAGCTGTATATGACAGAAGATACGGGCTGCCACAATGCACGAGAGCCAACGGCTGCCTTCGCATTGTCAACCAAGACGGTAGCTCTGACTCGCTCCCGACGAATGCCTATCGGTCAGGCGAGGCGTCGATCGACGTTCAGGAGGCTCATGCGATCTGTGACGACTGTCGCATACTCGTCGTGGAGGGAAATCCCCGGAATGAGAACCTCATCACTGAAACCGGAGTTGAGGTGAATACTGCGATCCGCCTCGGCGCATCTGAGGTCACTATTTGCATCGAGCTTTACGCGGACCCGAGCGAAGCAGAAGAAGGCACGTTTCTGGCCGAAGTGAATAACCTCTACTTCAACCATCCGGGGGTCGTCATAGCGGTTGCGTCCGGGGATTGTGGTTACGACGAAACCAACGACCCCGAACATTGGAGCTTCTGTGAGACGATACGCTGGCATTACGCGAGCTTCCCGGCCAAGTCCCCCACTGTCGTCAGTGTTGGGGGAACGAGCCTGAGGCAACAAGGGGGCAGTTGGACGAGCTCAATCTGGGATCAAGGGGGCTCCGGCTGTAGCTCGGTGTTTGCAGCTCCTCCCTGGCAACTGTCCGTCGTCGGCTGGTCAGCTACCGGCTGCGGCGACGAGCGACTGAGCGTGGACGTGGCGGCGGACGCCGATCCTCATACTGGCGCGAGCATCTACGACAGCACACCAGGGGGTGACTGGCCGCGGGCTGGATGGGGCATCGCCGGCGGCACATCGGCGGCCGCGCCGATCGTCGCAGCCGAGTTCGCCCTTGCCGGAGGAGCGCACGGAGTCGCCTACCCAGCGCAGACGCTCTACGCGCATGCGGCAGACAGCAGCGCATTCGATGAAGTCACCAACGGCTCCAACGGCTCATGTGGCACCAGCACGATTTGCCAGGGGGCTGTCGGCTACAGCGGTCCCAGCGGCCTCGGCAGTCCGATCGGGCTGTCGGCCTTCTCGCTGCCGGGCGCCCCACTCCCCCGCGCCCTGCCAAGCATCTCCGGCGCAGCGGCGCGCGGCCGTATCCTCGTAGCGCGCCCGGGTACATGGACCAACCGCCCGACCTGGTTCGGCTACCGGTGGGAAGAATGCGACCACGCCACGACGGATTGCCTTCCGATGCAAGCCGCTACGGGATCGACCTACCGAGTGGCGGCGGAGAACGTGAACAAGTCCATTCGCGTGATGGTGACCGCAGGCAACTCGATGGGTTTCGGTCCACCCGAGTTTTCGTTGCCGACATCCGTCGTGCTGGGGACAAGCACTCACGCGCATTCGAAGCGACGCGGAGCTCGTCGCGAGCCTGGGCATCGCTAGGCCTCCCGCCCAGGCCGGGCCCGGCGCTGTAGGCTTCGGTAGGTGTCTGACGGCGGCAGGCGTCCCATCGGGCGGCGGCTCGACCAACAGGATCGGGGGCATCGAGAGGCTCGGCACCGTCGCTGCGGGCGGGTTGGCTCATGAGCCACTCCCAACCGTCGGGCGGTCTGATCGCTCGAGGCTACGAGCGCAGCCTCGAGCGTTTCGACGCGCCGCTGCGCTGCTCCGAGTATCGGAGCAACGAGCTGCGCGCCCCGAGCCAGCCGCTAGTGCTGATACCGCACATGCTCACCGAGGTCACTGGCCCGCTGTTCGGTGATCGCCGCCTTGGCCCGCGCGAGCACGATCTCACTGCCCAGCATGCGGCAGCGCCGTTGGGCCAGCGGATCAATATTTGCGGGCGCGTGCTCGATGGCGACGGAGAGCCGCTCGCGAACACTCTGATCGAGGTCTGGCAGGCCAACGCGGCCGGGCGCTACCGGCACGCTGTCGATCGCACTCCGGCGCCGCTGGATCCGAACTTCACCGGCGTCGGTCGCTGCTTCACCGACGCCGAGGGCCATTACCAGTTCATCACTGTCAAGCCCGGGGCGTACCCCTGGGGCAACCACTCCAATGCCTGGCGCCCGCCACACGTCCACTTCTCGCTCTTCGGGCGCGCCTTTACGCAGCGGCTCGTCACGCAGATGTACTTCCCTGGGGACTCCCTGCTCGAGAGCGATCCGATCTTCATGTCGATCCGCGACCTGACGGCACGCGAGCGGCTGGTGGCGCACTTTGACTGGGCCACCACCGAGGAGAGCTGGGCGCTCGGATACAGATTTGACATCGTGCTGCGCGGTCGCGCTCGGACGCTCTTCGAGGGGACGCCCGAGTGAGCGACGAGACGCCGCTGGTGCAGCGCTCGAGCCGACCGCGCGTCGTCACGCCGTCGCAGACCGTGGGACCCTTCTTTGGGCTGGTGCTTCCCTGGAAGGACGGACGCTACGTCGTACCGCGGGCGACCCCCGGGGCGATCCGCATTCACGGCGCGGTCTACGACGGGGCCGGCGAGCCGGTTCCGGACGCTCTCGTGGAAACCTGGCAGGCCGACCCTGACGGGCGTTTTGCGCATCCTGACGATCCGCGTGGGTCCGTCGAATGGAGCGAGTTCCGCGGGTTCGGCCGGTCGGAGACCGACGATGAGGGGTGCTGGTTCGTGGAGACCCTGAAACCGGGACGCGTTCCGCACCCGGACGGAGGCCTCCAGGCGCCCCACATCGACGTGTCGCTGTTCGCTCGCGGCCTGCTGCGGCGCCTGACGACCCGCATCTACTTCGCGGACGAGCAGGAGGCCAACGCGCAGGACCCACTGCTCAACACAGTGGCGGGCACGCGCTCCACGGCACCCATGCTGGCCAACAGCGGCGAGGAGGGCTATCGCTTCGATATCCACCTGCAGGGCGAGTGTGAGTCCGTCTTCCTCGACCTCTGAAGGATTGCTCGAGGGCATCTTCGCTCGCGGGCAGGTGGCCGCGCAAACGAGCGACGCAGCCTTCCTGCAGGCCATGCTCGACGTCGAGGTTGCCCTGGCGCGTGCTCTGGTGCGAGCACGTCTGGCGCCGGAGGAGGCACTCGACGGGTTGCCAGCGGCGATTGCCGCCGGGGACTTCGACCTCGATCGACTGCGCAGCTCCGCCGCTTCGGCTGCCACGCCCGTACCGGACCTGCTCGCACAGCTCAGGGAGCGGCTGGGCGCGGGCCCCGCGAGCGAGTACCTCCACCTCGGCGCCACCAGCCAGGACATCGTCGACAGCGCCTCGATGCTCCTTGCGCGTCGCGCGCTCGCCATCCTCCTCGAAGACCTCGCCGCCGCCACGGAGAGCTGCGCGCGGCTGGCAGAGCATCATCGCAGCAGCATCCAGGCCGGCCGCACGCTGCTGCAGCAAGCCGGCCCGATCACCTTCGGCCTGAAGGCCTCCGGCTGGCTAGCGGCACTCGAGCAAGTTCGCGGTGGTCTTGCCCAGACGAGGGAGCGCGGGCTGGAGGTCCAGCTCGGAGGGGCCGTGGGCACGCTCGCCGCGCTCGGCGAGCGGGGACTCGAGGTGGTGGCCGACGTGGCCCGCCAGCTCGAGCTCGCTGAGCCGGTGATGCCGTGGCATACAACACGCGTCTCTCCCGCGCGGGTGGGCTGCGAGCTCGGCGTCGCGGCCGGGGTGATGGGCAAGGTGGCGCTCGACGTTGTGCTGCTTGCGCAGACCGAGGTTGGCGAGGTTAGCGAGGGCGAGGCCGAGGGCCGTGGCGTCTCCTCAACGCTCCCGCACAAGCGAAACCCCGTGGGCGCAGTCGCAGTGTTGGCTTGCGCCCAGCGCACGCCGGCACTCGTCGGCACCATGCTCGCGGCGATGGGGCAGGAGCACGAGCGTGCAGCCGGCGTCTGGCAGGCGGAGACCGCAAGCCTGCTCGAGCTACTACGGTTGACCGGCTCGGCGGCGGCCTCTCTGTGCGCGCTCCTCGCCGGCCTCGTAGTCGACCCTGACCGCATGCGCGCCAACCTCGATCTGAGCGGCGGACTCGTGATGAGCGAGAGCGTGGCATCCGCGCTCGCGGGCTCGCTCGGTCCCGCCACGGCCCGAGCGCTCGTCGGCGAATCCGCCCGCAGTGCCGCGGCGCACGGCGTTCCCCTTCGCGAGGAGCTCGAGCGCCGCGAGTACGCCGAGCTCGGCTTCGACGCCGAGCGTGTCGAGCAAGGGCTCGCGCCGGAGCGCTACCTCGGGGTCGCCGACCGGCTGATCGACCGCGCGCTCGCGCTCCACCGTGGCCGTCTGCCTGGCGAGTAGCAGCGTGGCCCTCGCCCTGCACCACGTGCTCGAGGGGCCGCCTGCTGCGCCCACCGTCGTGCTCTCGCCTGGGCTGGGTACGGATCTCGGCATGTGGGAGCCCGAGGCCACGATGCTCGCCGAGCGATTTCGCGTGCTGCGCTACGACCTTCGCGGCCACGGCGGCTCCCCGGTGCCCGAGGGCCCCTACACGATCGCTGAACTGGGTGGTGACATACTGGCGCTGATGGACCAGCTGGGGCTCGAGCGGGCTTCGCTATGCGGGGTCTCACTCGGCGGCATGGCGAGCATGTGGGTGGCGGCGCAAGCGCCCGCGCGGGTGGAGCGGCTGGTCGTCTGCTGCAGCGCCGCTCGCCCGAAGCACCCGCGGTCCTACGCCGAGCGGGCGGCCACCGTACGCGATCGAGGGATCGACGCCGTGGCCGACACCGTGCTCGCGCGCTGGTTCACGCGCGAGCTCCCCCGCACTCAGCCGGAACTCGTGAGCGCAATGAAGCAGACGCTCTTGGCCACTTCTCCTGAGGGCTACGCGGGCTGCTGCGAAGCGCTCGCAGGCACCGACCTGCGAGCCGACCTAGGGGCGATTGCAGCGCCCACGCTGGTCATCTCGGGAAGCGAGGATCGTGCGATGCCGCCCGAGTGCGGGCGCGGCTTGTCGCGAGGGATCTCGCGAGCGCGCCTCGTGGTGATCCCCGCGGCTGCGCATTTGGCGAGCGTCGAGCGCCCCGACTCGGTCGGCGAGCTGATGACACAGCACCTGAGTGAAGAGGAGCCCCTGCCGTGAACGACCGGGCGGCGGGCAGGAGGACGCGCCGGGAGGTGCTAGGCGCCGCGCACGTCGAGCGCGCGACGAGCGAGGCGGGCGCGTTCGGGGCGCCCTTGCAGGAGCTCCTTACCGACTACGCGTGGGGCGCCGTGTGGTCACGACCGGGCCTCGACCGGCGCACGCGCAGCGCGATCACGTTGATGGCGCTGGTTTGTCTGCGAGCTGAGAAGGAGCTCGCGCTGCACGTCCGCGCCGCTCCCGGCAATGGGCTGAGCGTGGAGGAGATCGGCGAGGTCTTGCTGCAGAGCGCCGTCTACGCGGGGGCGCCCGCGGCCAACTCTGCTTTTGCGATCGCCACTGCGGTCCTGCGCGAGGAGGGCTTGATCGACCTGCCCCCAGGAGGCTAGCCCCAGACTTCGTCGGCGACTTCGGCGACGAGACGGAGCTTCTCGGCCTCTTGCTCGATCGTGAGCGCGTTGCCCTCGACCGTGGAGGAGAAGCCGCACTGGGGCGAGAGGCAGAGCTGGTCGAGATCCGCGAAGCCTGTCGCCTGCTCGATGCGCCGCAGCAGTGTGTCGCGGTCCTCGAGCTCCCCGCGCTTGGTCGTCACCAGGCCCAGCACCACGACCTTCCCCGGCGGTAGAAAGCGCAGCGGCTCGAAGCCGCCGGAGCGGGCGTCATCCCACTCCATGAAGAAACCGTCGACGTCGAGCTCATTGAAGAGCGCCTCGGCAACGAAGTCATAGCCGCCTTCGGCGGCCCATGAGGAGCGGTAGTTACCGCGACACATGTGCGTGGTGATGGACATTCCGGCGGGCCTCTTCGCGAGCGCCTCGTTGATGTGCCGGATGTAGGCCTCGTGCTGATGCTCGGCATCGCCGCCGATCTCGCGCATGTACTCGCGCTGCTTGGGATCGTTCAGATAGGCGAGGCTCGTGTCGTCGAACTGTAGGTACGTGCAGCCAAGCGCACCGAGGCGCTGCACCTCCTCGCGGTAGGCGGCCGTGAGGTCCTGCCAGAACCCATCCAGATCCGGATAAACCGCCTCGTCGATGGCGGCCCGGCCACCGCGGTAGTGGACCATGCTGGGCGAGGGGATCGTCAGCTTCGGTACCTGTCCGTCAGAGGCGCAGGATTGCAGGAAGCGAAACGCCTCGCCGAAGATGGTCTTTGCGATCCCTAGCTTCCGGTCGACATGCAGCGAGGGCGGTGCGAACTCGATCGTCCCCTGCTCGTTACGGAATTGGACGTGCAGGTTCTCGTCCGTCACCTTCGAGACGCCCTCGAGCGAGTAGATGAAGTCCATGTGCCAGGAGGCGCGCCTGAACTCGCCATCGGTGACGGTGCGCATGCCGGCCGCGCGCTGGAGCTCGACAACATCGCGGATGGCGGCGTCCTCCACCGCGCGCAGCTCATCGTCATCGATCTGGCCTGCTGCCCGCTGGTCGCGGGCGCGCAGCAGCTCAGGCGGGCGCAGGAGGCTTCCGACCTGGTCGGCGCGGAAGGGTGGCGTCTGGCGAGCTGACATCGACGTGGTTTAGAGCTGCCGTTCCCGGCCCTCCCAGTGGGGGGCTCGTAGCACCTGCTTGAGGAGCTTGCCCGCACCCGACTTGGGTAGCGGCCCGGTCTGCAGGTCGATCGTGCGGGGGACCTTATATCCGGCGATCCGCGCGCGGCAGTGAGCCTGGAGCTCCTGAGCCTCGACCTCGCTGCCTGGCGCGACGCTCACCACGGCGTGCACCGCCTCCCCCCAACGGTCGCTCGGCACTCCGAAGACCGCCGCCTCGAGCACCGCGGCGTGCGCTGCGAGCGCGGCCTCGACCTCGATCGAATAGACGTTCTCGCCGCCCGTGATGATCATGTCCTTGAGGCGATCGACGAGGTACAGGTAGCCATCGGCGTCGCCGTAGGCGGCGTCACCGGTGCGGTACCAGCCGTCGAGCAGCACCTCCTCGGTGGCCTCGGGCTGTCTCCAGTAGCCGAGCATCACGTTCGGGCCGCGCACCCAGATCTCGCCGATCTCACCTGCGGGCAGACGGCGCCCCTCGGCGTTGCGCACCTCGGCCTGGACGCCGACCACCGGCGCACCGGCCGATCTCAGCCTCGCGTGGTACGGCTCCTCGCCAGCCATGCCGCGCCGATGATCCTCAGGTGTCATGTGCGAGACCGTGGGCGCAGCCTCGGTCATCCCGTAGAACTGCGCGATGTCGCAGTGCAGGCGTTCGAGCACGCGTCCCTGGAGCTCGGGTGAGATCGGCGAGGCGGCGTACTGGATGTGGCGCAACGAGCCGAGGTTGGCCGGTGTGCGCTCGAGCTCCTCGAGCAGCATCGCGAGCATGGTAGGCACGAGCACCGTGTGCGTGATCCGCTCGCGCTCGATCGCTTTCACGACACTATCTGAGGAGAATTGCGGCAGGATGATCTGCCGCGCGCCCACCCAGGTGCAGGCGAACACGTTGGCAGTGCCGGCCACGTGAAACATTGGGCAGACGTGCAGCCAGCTATCGGCGCTTGAGTGCCCGGTGGCGATCAGGTTGTGGCTGGCGTTGGCGATCAGGTTGGCGTGGCTCAGCATGACGCCCTTGGGCACGCCCGTGGTACCGCCCGTGTAGGAGATTGCGGCCACGGCGTCGGGCTCCACATCTTCCGGCTGCGCAGGCTCGCCCTCGAGGAGCTCCTCGTAGCGTTGGCAGTCGCGGTCCGCAGCGCCGGCGTCGTCCACGACGAGAGTGCGGAGGCTGGAACAACGCTCGCGCAGGGTGCGCGCGCGCGGGAGTCTGTCGCGGTCGCAGATCAGAAGCTCGAGCTCGCAGTCGTCGACCATGAAGGCGAGCTCGTCGTCGGCGAGCCTGTAGTTGAGGTCGACGAGCACGCGGCCGAAGGACGGCACGCCGAGCCAGCACTCGACGTGCGCTAGCGAGTTGCCCCCAATGAAGCCGACGCGGGCACCGGAGTCCACACCGAGCGCTTCGAGCGCTGCGCCGAGGGCGCCGACACGCTCCTGCAGTTGGGCATAGTTGAGAACGCGCGCGCCATCGACCACGGCTGGCATCTCGCCATACCTGGCCGCGGCGTGTGCAAGCGGCCAGCCGAGGTCAGGGCCCCGAGCCACCGCGCAAAGTCTCTCTCGCCCTCACTCGCCGATCGGCCCGTGGACCAACCCGAACGGGCTGCCCTCTGAGTCCTTGCACACCGCCGATTTCTCCCCTGGGTGGATGACGCTCCCGCCGAGCGCCTTGACCCTCTCCAGCGCTTCGGTGAGATCGCTCACCGCGAAGTAAGGCAGCGAAAAGGAGTCGCCTGGGCCACGTCCGCGCGCGTGGACGCCGACCGCCGGGGCCTCTGAGTGCGTTTGCCAGCCCTCTCCCTCTGAATCCTGGCGGAGCCCTAACTCCACGCCGAGAAGCCCTGCCCAGAACGACCGAGCGCGCTCGGGATCATCGGCGGGGAACTCGATCAGGGCAGCTGACATGCGCTCCACGGGACTCAAGAGTAAGGCCCCGCCCTGTCGCAGGCCACCGCGTGGCCGCAGACGCCGCAGACTCGAACCCCGACCGCCTGGACCGCAGCCCGGCGCGCCGGAGACATGATGTATACTACGTACATCGCAACTAGAACCCAGATCTATCTGTACGAGCGCCAGGAGCGTCGCCTCAAGGAGCGCTCCCAGCAGCTCGGACGCACGAAATCGGCACTGATCCGCGAGGCCATCGATGCCTATCTGTCGCCGACCGCCGGCGAGGAGGAGGCACTCGCGCGGCTGCGCGCTGCGGTCACGGAGGCGCGTGGCGCCGCTCCCGACCTCCCGAGCGGAGCCGACTACGTCGAGGATCTGCGGGCGGCCGAAGCAGGGCGCCAGCGTGCGCACGAGCACCGCGGCTGAGCGATGCTGCTGCTGGACACCTCGGTGCTGCTCGACGTCCTGCGCGGATCAAGCGAAGCGAGCGACTGGCTTGGCTCGATCGAGGAAATTCCCTCGTGCTCGGAGCTGACCCGCGCCGAGGTATTGCGCGGCGTGGGCTCAGCCGAGCGCACCCGCACCGAGCGCTTGCTCAGTTCCCTTCGCTGGGTGGCCGTCGACGAGCCAATTAGCCGCCGAGCCGGCGAGCTGGGCAGGCAGTACCGGCGGAGCCGCCCTGGCCTCAGCATCGTGGACTTCGTGATTGGCGCCACCGCCCAGCTGCTGGAGGCCGATCTCGCTA
The DNA here is from genome assembly GCA_963768005.1 of uncultured bacterium. GTDB lineage: Bacteria > Actinomycetota > Thermoleophilia > Solirubrobacterales > Solirubrobacteraceae > Palsa-744. Next base: position 1,479,919 of record CAVYGD010000001.1, on the reverse strand, counting down.
CCGGCAACGTCCGCCACTACCCGATGTTCGCCGGGCTCAAGCCGCCCTACGCCGGCTGAGCGCCGCGAGCGACGGTGCTTTGCGAGGGGTGAGCGAGGGGACTCGAACCCCCGACCGCCTGGACCACAACCAGGAGCTCTACCAACTGAGCTACGCCCACCAAGCTGGCTCGATCGGAGTCTAGCCCGGGTTTTGGCCGGTGTCGTTCACCCCTCGTTCACTTGCCGACTTGGCGGACCGCTATGCTCCCGCGGTGCCACGGGGACTGGGTCCAGTCTGGACCGCGACACGATGTGCCGCCGCTTGCGCCCTGGCGGCCGTGTTGGGGTGCGTTGGGCTGCCCGCGATCGCCTCTGGGTCGATCAAGCGCCACCGCCATGTGCGGGGCCACCTCGCGCCGAAGCGACGCGTGCTTCGAAGGCGTGTGTGCGCAGGTGCCAATCTCGTCCCTGAAGCGAGCAACGTCGCCGTCGCCGAGGACGCGACGCTCTGCCTCGTCAACCGCGAACGCGCCACGCGCGGACTGCTGACACTCGTAAACAACCGCTCACTCGACGTCGTCGCGACGTCGCACTCCTCCGAAATGGTCGCGCGCGACTACTTCAGCCATCGCTCGCCCTCCGGCAGCACGGTCGCGACCCGGATCCTTACGAGCGGTTATGCCGGCCCGCACGGCCGCGTCGCAGTCGGTGAGAACGTCGCCACGGCCGGCGGCGAACTCGCAACACCGTCGAGCATCGTGCACGGCTGGATGAGCGACCCGTTGCATCGAGCGAACCTACTCGGCTCCGGCTTCCGAGCGAGCGGAATCGGCATCGCGCTCGGGATGCCGCTGCGCGATGCGAACGGTTGGGACGGCCCCGGCGCCACCTACACCGAGGACCTCGGCAGCTACAAGTAGGCGCTCGGCGCCCCCTACGGCCTTCGCCTCGCAGGGCTAGGGTAGGCGGATCATGGCCAGCGCGTACGCACCGGTGCGCCGCGACCCCGCGCGATCTGCACTCGATCGGCTTCGAAGGCACCCACGCGGGCACCTTCGCCACTACGCAAGCCTGCTCGCACTCGACGCGGCCGCGGGGGCGCCGCTGCTCCTCGAACGCGCGCCCGCGCAGCGGATCGAGCGCCTTCGCGCCGCGGTCGCCGACGCCTTGCATGAGCGCCGATCCCCGTCCCGCAGGCGCATGCGCGCGCTGCAGGCGGCACCTGGCGGGCGCCTGTGCTTCAAGGACGTGCCGGCGCCACCATCACCGGGGCCCCACGGAGCGATCGTCCACCCCATCGCCGTCACGACGTGCGACATCGACTGCCCGATCGCTCTCGGCAAGCTCCAGTTCCCGCTGCCCCTACACCTCGGGCACGAATGCGTCGCCGACGTCGTGAGCGTCGGCGAGCGCGTGAGCGCGGTGGCTGCGGGCGACCGCGTGCTGGTGCCCTTCCAGATCAGCTGCGGCGCCTGCGCGGCCTGCCGCGCGGGCCGCACGGGCAACTGCGAGAGCGTCCCACCCGTTTCGATGTACGGGATGGGAGTGCTCGCGGGCCACTGGGGCGGCGCTATCTCCGACGAGCTCGCCGTGCCCTATGCGGACGCGATGCTCGTGCCGCTGCCCGCGCAGATCGACCCCGCGGCGGCCGCGAGCGTCGCTGACAACATCTGCGACGCGTACCGCCACATCGCCCCGCACCTGCCACGACTCCTGGAGGAAGACCCGGCGACGCAGGTGCTCGTACTCGGCGCGATGAGTCGCGGCGTCCTCTTCAGCTCCAGCATGCCGCTCTACGTCGGTCTCATCGCACGCGCATTCGGCGCCCACAACGTCTGCGTCGCCGATGTCAAGCCCGACGTTCGCCGCCTGGCCGAGCGCCTCGGGCTCGAGGCCGCGCACCCACGTGAGCTCCGCCGCCGGCCTCGCGCGCGGCTGGTCGTCGACGAGAGTGCCGGGCGCCTGTCGGTCGCGGTGTCGAGGACCGCACCGGACGGCATCTGCACGAGCTCGGGCGCTTTGCACCGCCACTCGCGTCTACCCGCACTCGCGATGTATGTCCGCAACGTCACCGTCCACGTCGGGCGCGCGCACGTGCGCGCGCTCATCCCCGAGGTGCTCGAGATGATTCGCGCCGGGCGACTGCGTCCCGAGACCGTGATCACAAACCGCGCGGCGCTCGACGATGCACCGAGCGCGCTTCGCGAGCACTGCGCCGCAGGCACGATCAAGACCGTCTTGACGGCTTAGCTTGCTCGTCGGCCATGGCCTGCGCGCGTCGCATGCTCGGCGTAACGCTATGCCGCGCGATCGCGGAGCCCACCTCGAGCAGGCGTTGCGGGCGCGCTCAGGGACGCCCCACCGTCGAGCGGACGCAGCTCCTCACTCGCGGCGGTCGGATGGCGCGCGAGCACACCGTGCTCGTCGACGAAGTAGGCGCCCATGCGGGCCAGCGCGGGAGAGTAGACGTGAAGCGTGACCGCCGGGTCGGAGCCGGCGTGGCTCACGCGATGGATATCCGCGGGCGAGAAGTCGAACATTTCGCCGGCGGCAAACACGCGATCGCGGGGCACTCCGCGGAGCCGCAATCGCTCCTCGCGGACACTTCCGCCGACGACCGCCACCGCGCCGGCCGACAGGTCGTGGTCGTGGAAGCCCGTGTCGTGGTCGTCCATCCAGCAGATCAGCCAGACCGTCAGATGCTCGTCGCTGACGAGCTCCTCGTAGCGGCGCTGTCCCGGATCGTGGCACACGAAATCGATCCAGCACTCGGGCGTGTCCGCGAGCGCCGCGACGTAGCCTCGCAGCTCGCCGCGAGAGAGATCGCGACCCCGTGGACGCGGAATGCCGCGGAGAGCCCGGTGGTAGGTCGAAGCCGTCCAGCGGCGCTACGGCGTTTTCGCCGGTGCCGCCACCTCAATCCCACCCGATCGCGGTCGACTGGCTTGCGCTCGAGCGCCTCACGCGTGCCCTCGGCGATCGCCTGCCAGTCCAGTGCAGCCGAATATGCCGACTCGCTCCGGCTCGACGACCGGGCGGTCAGAGCCGTAGAGCAACTGCCGTCCCCCCACGAGCGCGCCAAGCGCCGTTCACGGCCGCAGGGCCGTAGGAGGAGGTGTCGTAGAAGACCAGCGGATCCTCCGCACGGCGCGCGACGGACCCCCGCGGGCGTGCAGCCGCTCGAGCTTGCAGCGGTGCGAGGCCCGCGAGCATCGAGAAGATCACACGCAGTCTGCGGTGCGCCGGCCGGCCGGCCGTGATGAACGCAAGCCACGCCGCTTGCATCTGTGCGACGTAACGCGTCAGCGCCGGCCACCAAAGCGGGTCGTTCAGTGAGCCCTCCCGCGGGCTCGCGCCGCTGGGCCCGGCCCCGGGTGCACCAGCAGCGGCGCACCCACCATCTCCAGTCGCGCGAGCACGAGATAGAGCCGCGCCACCGCGTCGATGCTCGCGAGCGATCCCGCGGGAAGCGCGATCCCCACGCATCCGCGGTCGAGCGCGTGGTCGACGTCGGCGGGGTTCGGCCGGTCGAGCGGAATCGCTCCCCACACGCCAAAGCGCTCGCCGAGCGATAGCGCGCCCGCGTGGTAGGCGTCGATAGCGGCTCGGCCTGCTCGCGTGGCAACGACTCGATGCCGAGCGGGCTGGAAAGGCAAATGAGCGCACGGTCGACCCCGTCGGCCTCGAGCGTCGCGGCGCGGCGATCGGCCGCCTCCGCAGCGCGTGTCGATCACGTACGGGCGCTCGCCCGCCAGGAAGAGCACGGTCAGCCCGTTGCGGCGGCGCACGAACGGCAGCTCGCGCCGCTGCGCAAGCGCCTGCAGGAGAGGATCGGTCCAGATGTGCTGATGAACGTCGAGCTTGGTCATGCTTGCACCCCCTTTCTGTAGCTGTCGTCTTGACAATAGCAAGAATCTCGATAGACTTACTGAACAATTTCGCCTATCACGGTTATCGGCACGCGCGGCAGCGAGAGCTCCGAGGCGTCGTGCGGCAGGCGTCTCCGCGCCCGCCGGCGTGATCGGGCGATGTATACGTCCCTGACGTCCGTCTCCTCCCGTCCGGCGGGGGCAAGTCGCCCGACCGGACGTTCCTCCCTCCCGCCGGGCCGGCGCCCGGCGCCGGCCCAGCGCTCCACTCACTTCAAAAGCGAAGGAAAGCCATGCCCAGAATCATTGTCATCGAGCGACAACGCCGCGCCGGACGACGACGCGGCCGTGCTCCTCGACCGCGCGTGCGCTCAGCGCAGCTCGCCGAGGAGGAGCAGGCGATGCGGTTCATCGAGCGCCTCGGCTGGGCGATCAGCGACGCCGAGGATGCCGATCACGGGCGGCGCCGTTGAACGCGACGCTTGCTCCTCGGTCGGTTCCCAGTCGCCCTCAGAGCTTCGCCCGCTAAGCCGCTGCCCCGCAGCGGCGAACGCAGCCGGTCGCGTTGTTCCTGCCGCAGGCCGCCGCTTAGCCTGCGACGGGGCGACCGCGAAGTCGCCAAGAAACGCGAACCGCCCCCGGGGGAACCCACAACCCGGGGGCGGTTTTGCATCTGCGTGGAGGCTGTTCGTAGCCGCTCGGCGGCTACTTCGCGCAGAGCGCGTAGGCAGTGATGCCAAGGTCGACCGCTGGCACCGTTCGATCGTCACGAGCGCCTTCGCGATCCATGTCGGTGTCGCTCGCGGGGTAGGAGCTCGCTGATCGACCCCTCGTATTAGGTCGCCTTGAACTTCGTGCTCGCGCCTCCGCCGACCAGCACCGTCCCCGTCGGGCAGGGCGCCGTCGCTTCGCTGCTGACCGTTCCCGGCGGCCCCTGTCACCGTGACTTCCGTGCCCACAACGCGCGATGACTTCCGTCGGACCCGTGGCCCCGGTCGCGCCCTTGCTGCCCGCCGTACCGGCCGCACCAGTAGAGCCCCTTCGCGCCCGCGGCACCCGCCGCGCCGGTGGGTCCGACTAGGCCGATCGGCCCGGCAGCCCTTCGCTGCCCTGCTGACCACGCGAGCCCCACGACATCTTGGATTCGCCGCTACCGCATTTCGGCTTCTTCAGCGAATACGTGGGCTGCGCCGCTTCCCTTGACGCACGCGTAAACCGACCGCGCCTGCGCATGTGTGACTGCGATGATCGCCGCTGTCGCGAGCGCACTAGCGAGACCCGCCAGAAAAACCGTACGGCGCGTGATCACAAATGACATGGTTATGTGCCTCCGTTCTGGATCAGATTGCCGCCCAAAAAGGCGGCCATTTGTAGCAAGTTTGGGACAAATATTAGCATATTACTGACTGACAAACTGAACATTGGAAACCTTATGCTGGGCGGCATCGTGCGCGCCCGCGAGGCGCGCCCGCGAGGGTTCCGTGCGCTAGGCGAGTTCCCGGCGCACACGCGCGTTATCCCGAAAGCTGACTGCGCTGGCTCGAAAGCTGACTGCGCTGGCTCGCTGCTAGGGCGTCACGCAGGGAGGCCTACTTCTTCTTCCCTCCCTTTCCCTTCTTGCCGCCCTTGCCCTTGCTCCCATGCTTGCTCGACTTGTGCGCCTTCGGGCAGCCCGTGGGGCGTCCGAGGTCGTACGGACCGGAGATCACCTGCGTGATGGCTTCCTTTTCGACATACGCGTCGGTCACGGTGAGCAGCGGATCGACGCGTGGTTCCGCGCACAGCTTTGATCCGATGAAGAACTCCCGCTGATCTGATCGTTACGCGGCATTTGCGGCGCCGACGCAATTCAGCGCGTACCCCGGAACTTCGCCCCCGCAGGAAAAGGTTTCGGTGACCGGTTGGCCTTTTTCGTTCGCCACCTGCGGCGCGGACTGCAATCCGACGAGCTGAATCCGCGACTGCGAGCTGGTAGCCGGTGATCGGGCCGTTGCAGGAGAACTTGTAATGCACGGGGGTGCCTTCACTTCCCGGTTCCTTTTCGCCGCCTGAGATCGAGCCCGAGCAGCTGTTGGGTGTGATTGGTTCGGCATGGCCGTGGCGGCGCCAGCGAGTGAGAACGCGAGTGCGCCGAGGATCGCGCCGAGCCACCAGGCGATGCGGCGCTGCGTGGGTCAGAGCTGCGTGCAAAGGGATCTCCGTTTCTCGTCTGTATTTGGGTTGATTGCCTCAGTGGGTAGGACTGCGCGGTGTAGACCTTCGCGCCGAATTCGGCCAGATCCAGGATCAGCCGCGTGGCCCGACGGCGGCACTCCGAAGTCCCGCTCGAGGCTCTTCAGAAGTGAGTACGTTGTCAAACGTCTGCTTGACGCGGGCGCCGTGGTGGACGAACGGCGAAAGCAGAAGCGCGCCGACCGGCGTGTGCCCGGAGGCGACTTTCGAGCGCCGGCCGGCGCGCTGTCGAACGTGATCACGATCAGGCCGTGGCTGCTGGTATTCGCTCGTCGCCATGATCTGTTCGACGCGCTCTGCACGAAGGCGTCCGACGGAGCGCTGCCGGGCGGCGCCGCCCGCACGGCGCACAGGGTGCCGATGCGCCGTCGTCGCAGGCGCCGGGGATGATCCAGCTGAAGCCGGGCGCGCTCGCGGGATTCGCGAGTTCGGGCGCGAACTGGCTGAAGTCGACGACGTTGCTGGCGCACGCCCCCGATTCGAGGAGCGAGTCGAAGTACACGAACGGGATCGCGCGTGAGGACGTAGTCCGCGCCTGTCGACAGGCGGCGCGGACGGCGACGCTTCCCCGAGCGCAGGGTGTACGCACGTCTTCGTCGAGCCCGGGGCGCTCGACGGCCATGTCCTGCGCGTAGGCGCGCCAGCTGAGTCCAGCCGTGGCGAGCTCGCTCGGCGAGCGTCTGGACGGCCGACGGATAGACGCAGCCGCTGCCCGAGGCGAGCCCCTCCGCGCCACTCACGGTGGGCGGCTGGACGGCAGAGTAGGTGGGACAGCCGGCTTCGGTCGCCGCGTTCGGCGCCTGCCCGGAGAGCAGTGCGATGTCGTTCGCGAGCGCGCTGTGGGCCACGAGCGCGTAATGCGTCAGCAGCGTGCCCTGCGGCACGAGCGCTCTTCTCGAGGTACGGATAGAGGGCCGCGTCCGCCTGGGCCTGCGCGAAGGTCGCCCTGCGCGAGCGTGATCAGCCACACGTGCGTGATCGGCGGCCTCGGAACCGGCTTGTTTTCGTGCGCGCTGCCACTCGTGGGTGACGATGCAAGTGCTTGTGTGCTTCCGTCTGCGTCGCTGGCGGTCGGCGCTGTTTCCGCCGGCGCCGGGATTCCGTCGCCGGCGCGGGCCTCCCGCCGCTTGTAACGGTGACGCGGACTGGAGCGCTCGGGGTTCCGCAGGCGCTTCGACCGCTCGTCTGCCTCGGGCTCGTCGTTGTCGTGGCGCTTGGCGGCTTGGATGCGCAGCTGGCAGCCCAGCGCCGCCGCTCGCGAGGAGGCTGCGCGTGATGCCCGCCAGTGCCTCGCCGCTCCCGCCCCCGGCCCGATCGCGATCCCCGCAACCACCCCGAGCGCGAGCACGCCGCCGGCCAAGACGCCGCTCAGCCGTGCGCGAGGGAACCCTCAGGCGGGCGCCGCTGCGCGGAGCGCCCCGAGCCGGGCGCCGCGGTCGCGAGTGTCGGAGCCCCAGAACGCCGTGAAGTCGATGCGCGGCGCACCGCGGCGCAGCCCGCAGTTCAGGCAGTAGCGCTGGTCGACCGCGAGCTGCCGCGTGGCAGCGCGAGCAGCGCTCAACGGCCGCCTCGTGCGGCCCTGCTGGGCCTCGGTGGCCCCTCCTGTTCGATGCCGTCCACCATCGCTTGCGCAACTGCGACTTGCGCGGATGCTTCCTCATATACTCCGCAAAGTCAACCGACATTATGCACATTATGGTAGCCTAACGAGCCGTCCACGACCACGAACTCTCAGAGAAGGAGTCCTCTACACATGAGCCCAATCCGCCGCTCCACCGCTGTGCTCGCAGCAGCCGCGGCCCTCGCGCTGGCCGCCCCTGCGAGCGCGCTGGCGAGCACGACGATCACGATCAGCGGGGCGACGGCGTCCTACCCCCTCGTCGCGCTGCTCGCGGCGAAGTACACGAAGCTCGTTCACAACAAGGTCAGGTTCCGAATCACCCAGGGCGGGACGCAGGTGGGGATCAACGAAGTCGCGGCCGGGCGCGTGACGATCGGCGACGTCTCGCGCGATCCGCTCGCCACCGACCCGGCGGGGCTCGACTTCTACCCGATCGCGAAGTACGCGGTCTGCATAGTCACGAACTCCGTCGAACACGCTCACGCAACCTCACGACCGCACAGGCGCAGTCGATCTTCACCGGCGGCGTCCGCAGCTGGAGCAGAGTCGCCCGGCGCGAGCCGCCTCGGGCAGCGATCGACCTGATCAGCCGGCAGTCGACCGCGGGCATCCTCACGAACTTCCAGACGCTGCTGCTCGAAGGCAAGAAGGTCTCATCGGTGGCCACGCAGGAGCCTTCCGAGGGATTGATGCGCCAGCAGGTCAAGAGCGACCCGTCCGCGATCGGCTTCCTCTCGAACTACCAGGCGGGGCTCGGCGGGCTGAACGTCGTCTCCTACAACGGCGTCGCGTGCAACCTCGCCAACGCGAAGCGCGGGCACGTACGCAGGCGTCGCACGCTTCTACGAGGTGACGAAGGGCCGTGCGACCGGCCCCGTTGCGACGTTCATCTCGTGGATCGACCACAGCAAGGCGGCGCGCGCAAGATCATCTCGAGCCAGTGGATTCCGATCAGCTAGACGAAATGAGGCCGGCTGGTCTCCTAGAGCGGCTTCGAAAGCCATGGCCCGACAGCCGCGCCGAGCGCACGCTCGGCGCGGCTTCGCTTTTGACGTGCGCCGCTGTAGTCGCGATGATCGCCTTCGTCGCCGTGGGCGCGTGGCCGACGATCTCGCACGACGGCCTCTCGTGGCTCGGTCCCGGCGGCGATGTCGACACCCAGCTGGGCAACATGGTCGGCTCGGGCACGCATCCCGGCGCCGGCGGCGTTTCAGCTGCATGCGTGGACCCTCATCTACGTCACGTTCCTGATCACGGCGATCGCGATGATCCTCGCGGTCCCGATCGCGCTGCTCTCCTCGATCTTCATCGTCGAGTTCGCGCCCAAGCTGCTGCGCCGCGTGACGATCCCCGTGGTGCGCCTGCTGGCGGCGGTGCCGTCGGTGATCTACGGCCTCATCGGCGTGCTCGTGCTCGTCCCGTTCGTGGGCAACCACATCGTGACCGCCTCCGAGAAGGCGTCGCACGAGCGCTTCGTGCAGCTAACCGGCGCGAGCATCGGGGTCGCGTCGCTCCTGCTCGCGGTGATGATCACGCCGATCATGGTTGCGCTGATCACCGAGGCGCTCGCGGCCGTGCCGGACATCGTGGCGCGAAGGCGCTGTGGCGCTCGGCGTGCATCGGCTGCGCGCGACGCTCGCCGTCAGCCTGCGCGCGATCAGGCCGGCGATCGTGGCAGCCGCGGCGCTCGCGTGCGCGCGCGCGCTCGGTGAGGCCGTGATGATCTCGATGGTCTCCGGCGGGCATTCCTTCGCGCCAAACCTCACGGAAGGTCCCGTAGCGCTGCTCGAGCCGGGGCGCACGCTCGCGAGCGCGATCGTCGACAACAGCGAAGGCCTCGGCGGATGCGACGGCACTGAACTCCTCGCTCTACGCGTTCGGCCTTCTGCTCCTCTTCTCCGCGGTCGTCCTCTCGATCGGCGCGTACCTGGTCAAGCTGCCGCTGCGCAAGTACCAGGTCAAGGCCTGACCGCAGATGGCCTCCTCGCTCTCCACCGACCTTCGCACCGAGACGCCCAAGCCGCACGCGCGGGCGGCGCTCATCGATGCGCAGCTGGCGCTGGAGTGACCGCCTGATCTTCCTCGGCGCGTGGGCCGCGGGGCTCGGGCTCTGCGTCATCGCGGGCGCGATCGTCGATCTACATGGGCGTGCGCGGCATCCAGTACCTGCGCCCGCAGCTGCTGGCTCGAGCGCCCACAGGTAAGCCTCGACCAGAGCGGCTCCGGCGGCTTCCTGGATCCGCTCGCCGGCACCGCGATCCTGACCGCGATCGGCATGGCCATCGCGACGCCGCTCGCGGTCGCCACCGCATTCTGGATCGTCGAGTACGGACGCCCTGCGGAGCTCGCGCGGCTCGTCGAATCGTGCATCGAGATCGTCGCGGGCACGCCTGACATCGTGATCGCGATCTTTGGCCTCGCGGTCTTCCAGCTCAGCGCGCTCGGCGCGTTCTCCTCGACCTCCGAAAGCCGGCGTCGTCACCGGCCACTCGTTCCTCGCCGCGGGCGCGACGATGTCCCTGATCGCGCTTCCACCCCTGTTCGTCGCCACGCGCGACGGGCTGGAATCGGTGCCGCGGCATCTGCGGGAGGCCTCATTCGCGCTCGGCAAGACGCGGATCGCAACGATCCGGCGCGTGCTCCTGCCCGCGGTGCGCTCGAACATCGCGACCGGCGGCACGCTCGGCATCAGCCGCATCATCGGCGACACCGCGATCGTCGTCATCATCCTCGGGGACGCCTATCGCCTCGAACCACAAGGGTCCGTGCCGGGGGTGAGCCTGTTGCGCGGACTCGGCTCGACGCTCACGAGCTACGTCTACAACAACTCTCCCGCGGGCGAAGGCAACGCTCCCGAAAAGGCATACGCGGCCGCCTTCGTGCTGCTGATCTTCGTGCTCGTCCTCAACTGGCTCGTCGGCCGCATCAGCCGCAGGACCGCCGACCGCATGGGCCTCGATGCGTTGAGTGGCCTGTGATGAAGTTCATTGGCTCGGTGGATAAAGTCGATAAAGTGACCGACATGGGCATGAGGCGGATTGCAGCCCGACAGCCGAGCCGGTCTGCCCTCGATGGCCGCGAGCGAGCCCGCTGCGGCGGCCTGGCAGGGACCGCTCGCGAGCGTCTCCGCGCTGAAGATCGACGAGCGGCACGCCGAGCCGTGCGGACGCCGATGCGCGGTGCCTCGCCGTTCGCACGATCGTCGTCGACCGCGAGCCCGTCCCGGTGCTGCCGCCGCCGAGCGCGAGTCGATCCGGCTTGCCGAGCGCTGCGGGCCCCGAGCGACTGCGGCTCGAGAACGTGAGCGTCCACTACGGCGCCAAGCAGGCGGTGAAGTCGGTGTCGCTGCCGATCCACCAGGGAGAGGTGCTCGCGCTGATCGGCCCCTCCGGCTGCGGCAAGACGACGTTGCTGCGCACGCTCAACCGTCTCACCGAGCTCACGCCGAGCTCGGCGCGTGGCGGACGCGTGCTGCTCGACGGCGACGACGTGGACGACCTGCCCGACACCGCCCTTCGCACGCGCGTAGCGATGGTCTTCCAGCAGCCGAACCCCTTCCCGATGTCGATCTTCGACAACGTCGCCTTCGCGCTGCGCGAGCAGTCGCGCAAACGCCCGCGCAGACGTGAGCTCGAGCCACTCGTGATCGATGCGCTGCGCCGCGCCGCGCTCTATGACGAGGTGCACGAAGACCTGCGCCGCCCCGCACTACGGCTCTCCGGCGGCCAGCAGCAACGACTGTGCATCGCGCGGGCGATCGCGCAGCGGCCGGAGGTACTGCTGCTCGACGAGCCCTGCTCGGCGCTCGACCCGATCTCGACGGGGCTGATCGAGGATCTCATCCACGACCTGCGACGCGACCTCGCGATCGTGATCGTCACCCACAACCTTGCGCAGGCGCGCGCGTCGCCGACAAGGTCGCGTTCATGTACCTCGGCGACCTCGTCGAGTACGGGACCGCGAAGCAGGTCTTCGAGGAACCACGCGCGACGCGCACCCGCGACTACGTGCAGGGTGCGTTCGGATGAGCGTCACCACGCCGGTGCCACGAGCTCCCGCCACGACAAGCGCCTCGTGCCCGCACTGCGGCGCGAGCGTCGCCGGCTGACCAGCGCTACTGTCTGAGCTGCGGCCGCGCCTGCTCGCCGGTGCGGCTCGCATTCCTCGACGTCCTGCAGGCGAGCACGCAACGCCGCAGCTCCGCCCGGGCAAGGCGAGCGGCCTCGCCGCTCCGGCACGATCCTGCCGCCGACGCTCACCTACCTGCCGGCGAGCGAGCCCGACGGGCCGCGTAACTGGCTGCAGCGCCATTCGGGGCTCCTCGGGCTGCTGAGCGTGCTCCTGCTCGCGGGGCTGATCGGGCTGCTCGTCGGCCACTGGATCGACGGCAGCGCCGACGTCCGGGCCACAGCATCGTGAAGGTCGAATACCCCAACGGCGTGCCCGCCGCGGCCGGCGCCGCCGCCGCGGCCCCGAGCACCGTCAGCGCGCGACCAAGTCCGCGGCTGCGAAGTCGAGCAAGGCAAGGCGGCGAGCAGCCATCAAACGCGAAGCGAGCGAAGAAAAGGAAGCCCAGGAAACTCAAAGCAAGCGCGACGCCGTTGCCGAAGCCGAGACGAAGAACCAGAGCGACCTCAAGCACTTCGAATCCACGACCGGCAAGAAGCACGTCGAAGAAGCAACAAGCTCGCCAACGGAACCGAACCGATCGAAACCACGGCCTGAGATGCAGAACGGAGCTGCGCCCGGTGCCGGCGGCGCTGAGCCAGCACGCTCGCTATCGGAGCTGCGGCGGCGGCGCCTGGAGCTAGCAGAACGCGTCGCGATGCTGACGTGGGACCTCGGCGGCCTCACGTACGAGATGGCGATCCGCGACCACTACCGGCTCGACGTGCTCGCGACGCGCGCGGCCGAGCTTCAGCAGGCCGATGGCGAGCTCGGCGAGGTCGAACGGCTCCTTGGCTCTGCCGAGGCAGGCGTGCACGGGCAATGCCGCTCGTGCGGAGCGGTCCACAGCCGCGGCGCCGCCTACTGCTGGCGCTGCGGAGCCGCGCTGCTCCCCGAGGCACGCCCGACTTCCTCCGGGCGCGGCCCCTCGAGCAACGGCGTCGCAGCCGGCAAGCCCGCCGGCGCCGACGGCGCGGAGCAGCCGCCGGAAGCCCGGCACCGCGCGGACGAGCGCACTTCCGAGCGCGGTTACGAGATCGGCGCGCCGGCGAGCGCGACCACGACGCCCACGGCTCCGGCGACGAGCAGCGTGGCGACGATGCCGCGACGCGCGAAGAGCAACGCGATCACCGCGAGCACGAGCACCGGCACCTGCCAGGCCTCGTGAAGCGCCGCGGCGAGCGTCACCGAAGCACCGAGGATCGCTCCGATCGCGGCAGGGCCCAGCGCCGTCGAGAAAGGCGCGTGCGCGCGTGTCCTCGCGCATGCGCTTCGAAGCGGCCGCCCGCGACAAGACGAACGCGAAGGACGGCACGAACGCGACGAGTGCCGCGAGCACGCCGCCCGCGAACCCGTGGGCCGCGTAGCCGACCGCAGCGACCGTTGCGACCACCGGTCCCGGCGTAACCTGGCCCAGCGCAACGGCGTTCAAGAACTGCGCGTTGCTCATCCAGTGATAGACGTGTACCGCGTCGCCCTGCATCAGCGGCACGATCACGAAGCCTCCTCCGAACGAGAGCGCGCCGACCTTGAACGCCGTCCATGCCAGCGCCCCGAAGCCGCCCGTGCCGGCGGCCGCCAGGAGCGCCGCGCGAGCGGCGCTCAGAGGGTGCGCCAGCGTCACGCAATCGCCAACGTGCGCGCTTGCGCGCAGGGAGCCGCGCCGGCGCAGCGCGAGCTCCACCAGCCCGCATGCGACGATCACGAGCACGAGGTAGGCGCCGACGCAGATCGCGCCCGCGGCGCCGGCGACGACGTAGACCACCCAGCGCGCGTGCGCAACGCTCCGCCGCCAACTCGGGCCGAGCAGCGCGAAGCCGGCGCTCAGCGCAACGGCGGGCACGGCGGCGCCGGCGCCGGCGCCCGCCCCCCGCACCCACGTCGGTGGGTTCTCGCCAAAAAACAAGACCGAGAGCGCGAGGATCATGACGACAGCCGGCACGATGAAGCCGAGTCCGCCGACGATCGCGCCCGCCGGCCCGCCGACGCGGTAGGCGCAGAAGATCGCGAGCTGAGTCGAGGCGGGCCCGGGCAAGCAGGCCGCACGCGGCGTTTGCGTCCTCGAAGGCAGTCGCGTCCAGCCACCCTTCGCGTTCGACGACGAGCGCGCGCAACAGCGAGATGTGCGCAGGAGGCCCGCCGAAGCCCGTCATGCCGATCCGCGTCCACTCGCGTGCGACCTTTCCGAGGCCGCACGGGCCTCAGCGGGCGGGGCGCAGTCGCGTCGCGGTGCTCAGCGCTCGCAGCGCCCGCGGGCCGCGGGCATCAGCGGCCCGCGCGGCAGATCGCATAATCCCGATCTTACCGATCCGGTTTTCGGCTATTTTGTGAACGACTATCTCGATCCGACCGATTCAGAAAGTGGGCTTATGCGCATGAACAGTCCTGGTGTTCCCGCGGAACGCCGCCCTCCCCTCAGCCGCCGCCTCGCGCGAGTCGCGACCACGCGCGCGCTCTTCGCGGCCGCGCTCGCGCTGCCACTGCTGCTCGCCGCGTGCGGGAGCTCCTCGAGCTCCTCCTCGAATCACGTCACCCTCGTCGCCTATTCGACGCCCCAGAGCGCCTTCGAAGCGCTCATCCCGGCCTTCCAAGCGACGCCCTCCGAGCAAGGGCACGAGCTTCAGCCAGTCCTACGGGCCTTCCGGTGAACAGAGCCGTGCCGTCGCCAACGGGCCTCACGCCGACGTCGTCAACTTCTCGCTCGAACCAGACGTGACGCGGCTCGTGGAAACGGGCCTCGTCCCGTCGAGCTGGAACGCGAACGCCACGCACGGCTTCGTCACGAACTCGATGGTCGTGATCATCGTCCGCAAGGGCAATCCCAAGCACATCACGAACTGGAGCGACCTCGTCAAGCCGGGCGTGCAGGTGGTCACGCCGAACCCGTTCACGAGCGGCAGCGCACGCTGGAACATCATGGCCGCCTACGGCGCCCAGATCAAGGAAGGGAAGACCCCGCGCAAGCCGAGGAATACCTCAACGCCCTCTTCCACCACGTCGTCAGCCAGGACAGCTCCGCGCGCAGCCGCGCTGCAGACCTTCCTCGCCGGCCGCGGCGACGCGCTGCTCGACTACGAAGACGAGGCGATCTCCTACACCAAAAAGGGCGAGCCGATCGAATACGCGGTCCCGCCGAGCACGATCCTGATCCAGAACCCGATCGCTGTCGCTCGGCAGCAACGCGACGGCGCAGAGCTTCGTCAACTACCTGCTCTCGCCCGCGGGTCAGGCGATCTGGGTTCCAAAAGGGCTACCGTCCCGTGATCTCCGGCGTCCCGGGTGCAAGCAAGTTCCCGAACGCCGCCGGGGCTCTTCACGATCGAATCGCTCGGCGGCTGGAAGTCCGTGACGAAGAGCTTCTTCGACCCGACGAACGGGATCGTGACGAAGATCGAGCAATCGCTGGGGGTCTCCAACTGCCTCCAAGTAGCTCCGCCTCGCTCGCGCTCGGGCGCGCCCCGCGGCGCCCCAGCCGCGCCGCGGCGCAGCCAGGGCGGCGGTGGCGCGGGACCACCTCGACTACGTCAGCCCGGCGCTCGGCCGCGGCATGCTCGGCATCTACCTCTCGGTGCTCGTGCTGCTGCCCCTCGCCGCGCTCGTTGCGCGCTCGACCTCCGGCGGCCTGTCCGCGTTCTGGTCGGAGATCACCGCTCCACAGGCGAGTCGCCGCGCTCGAGCTCACGCTCGCGGCCTCCGCGATCGTCGTGCTCCTGAACGCGTGCTTCGGGACGCTCATCGCGTGGGTGCTCGTACGCGACGAGTTTCCCGGCCGTCGCTACGTCAACGCGATCATCGACCTCCCGTTCGCGCTCCCGACGATCGTCGCGGGCGTCGTGCTGCTCGACGCTCTACGGGAAGGGCGGTCCGTTCGGGGTCGACGTGACGTTCACGCGCGCGGCTGTGGTGCTCGCGCTGCTCTTCGTCACGCTCCCGTTCGTCGTGCGCTCGGTTCAGCCGGTGCTCCATCGAGCTCGACCGCTCGATGGAGGAGGCGGCGGCGTCGCTCGGCGCAGGGCAGTTCACGGTCTTTCGCAGGATCATCCTGCCGCTCCTCGTCCCCGCGATCCTCTCGGGCGCGGCGCTGAGCTTCGCGCGCGCCGTCGGCGAGTACGGGTCCGTCGTGCTGATCTCGGGCAATCTGCCGTTCAAGACCGAAGTCTCCTCGGTGTACATCTTCGGGCAGATCGGCAACGAAGACCTGCCGGCGGCGGCGGCGGTGTCGATCGTGCTCCTGCTGGCGGCACTCGTCGTCGTGGCGGCGACACGGCTGCTCACGCCCCGGAGGCACGATGCGCACTAGTCGCTTCTTCACGCCGCGCATCGCGGTGCGCACGATCGCGCTCGGCTACCTCGCACTGCTGCTGCTCGCGCCCGTGCGTGATGATCTTCTATCGCACGTTCGAACACGGCCTCGAGCCGGTGTGGAACGCGATCACCGCGCCGAACGCCGTACACGCCTTCTGGCTCTCGATCGAGCTGGTCGCGATCGCCGTGCCGCTGAACACCGCCTTCGGCGATCGGGATCGCGCTGCTGCTCGAGCGCACGCGCTTCCGCGGCCGCGCGATCGTGAACGCGCTCATCGACCTCCCCTTCGCGATCTCGCCCGTCGTCGTCGGCTTGGCGCTCGTGCTCGCCTACGGCGACAGCGGGTGGTTCGGCAAATGGCTCTCGAGCCACGGGCTGCAGGTGATCTTCTCCGTGCCCAGGGATGGTGCTCGCGACCGCGTTCGTCTCATTGCCGTTCGTCGCGCGCGAGACGATGCCCGTGCTGCGCGAGATCGGAACTGACGCCGAGCAGGCTGCCGCGACGCTCGGCGCGAGCGGATGGCAGACCTTCTGGCGCGTCACGCTGCCGGCGATTCGCTGGGGCGTCGTCTACGGCGTCGTGCTCACCACCGCGCGTGCGCTCGGGGAGTTCGGTGCCGTGAGCGTCGTCTCGGGACGGCTCGAGGGTCAGACGCAGACGCTCACGCTCTACATCCAGGACCGCTTCGAGAACTTCGACGCGACGGGCGCGTACACGGCCGCGCTCGTGCTCGCTCTCCTCTCGCTCGCGACGCTCGTCGCGATGAACCTCCTGACTCGACGCAGAAGCGGCGCGGAGCCGGTCTGATGGCGATCGAGGTCCACGGCGTACACAAGCGCTTCGGCGACTTCGTCGCGCTGGACGACATCAGCGTGAGCGTCGGCGACGGCGCGCTCGACCGCGCTGCTCGGACCGAGCGGCAGCGGCAAGTCGACGCTGCTGCGCGTGATCGCCGGCCTCGAGACTCCGGATCGCGGCACCGTGGTGATCAACGGCGAAGACGTCACGCGCGCGCCCGCGCGCACGCGCGGTGTCGGCTTCGTGTTCCAGCACTACGCGCCGTTCAAGCACATGACGGTGCACGACAACGTCGCCTTCGGGCTCACCGTGCGCCGTCGCCCCAAGGCCGAGCGCCGCGCGCGCGTGGAGGAGCTGCTCGAGCTCGTGCGCCTCGGCGGGCTCGGCGAGCGCTACCCCGTCTCAGCTCTCCGGCGGCCAGCTCCAGCGGATGGCGCTCGCCCGCGCGCTCGCGCCCGAACCGCGCGTGCTGCTGCTCGACGAGCCCTTCGGCGCGCTCGACGTCCAGGTGCGCGGCGAGCTTCGCGAGTGGCTGCGCAAGCTCCACGAGGAGATCCACGTCACGACGATCTTCGTCACCCACGACCAGGAGGAGGCGATGGAGCTCTCCGAGCAGATCGTCGTGATGAACGCGGGCCGGATCGAGCAGGTCGGCTCCCCCGTGGACCTCTACGAGAGCCCGCGAACGAGTTCGTGATGTCGTTCATAGGCCCCGTCAACCGCGTAGGCGAGGCGTTCCTGCGCCCCCACGACATCCACGTCTTGCCCTTCGCCGAAGCGGGAAGCACCGAGGCGATGGTGCGGAGGGTCGTGCACCTCGGGTTCGAGGTGCGCGTCGAGCTCGACGCTCCAGGACGGCCGCGAGATCTGGGCGCAGGTCAGCCGCGAGCGCGCGGAGGAGCTCGAGCTCAAGGAGGGCCAGATCCTCGCCGTGAGGTTTCCCGCGCCGCGGCTGTTCGCCGCCTGAGGCCAGCGCTCGCTCGGAGCCGCCCCTCAGCGGGTCTTCCAGGCTTCCTCCTGCTTGGTCAGCGCGACGATGTCGCTTGCGGCAGCTTGCCCGCGGCGACGTCGGCGACCGTCACGTGCTCGAGCACCTTGCGCAGGTTCGCGCGCAGCGCAAGCCACACCTTCTGCAGCGATTCTGCGGAGCCCTTGTAGGAGACCTCCTCGGGCCGCTGCCCGCGCACGCCCACGAGCGGCCCCTCGACCGCGCGGATCACCGTCGCGAGCTCGAGCTCGTCCGCCGGCTTCGCGAGCCAATAGCCGCCCTCGGGGCCGCGCTGGTAGCGAACGATGCCGGCGCTTCGCAGCTGCGTGAGGATGTTCTCGAGGAACGAAACCGGGATGTCCTGGGCCTGTGCGACTTCATCGACCTTGCGCGGGGATTCCTGACTGCCCGAAGCAAGCTCGATCACCGCCCTCACGGCGTAGTCAGCCTTCGCTGTGACGTGCATGCCCCGATTGTCGCGGAACGCGCGGTCGGCTAGAGGTTGATGCTCGCCATGCCGGCCTCGTCGTAACGCGCGCCAGCGACCTTGGGAAGCTCGGCGTCGATGCGCGCCAGGTCCTCCGGTGTGAGCTCGACGTCGACCGCGGCGGCGTTCTCTTCCAGGTACTTGCGCCGCTTCGTGCCCGGGATCGGCACGAGGTCCTCGCCCTGGGCGAGCACCCACGCGAGCGCGAGCTGCGCAGGCGTGATCCCCTTCGCCTCCGCGATCTCCCGCACCTTCGCCGCGAGCGCATGGTTCGACTCGAGGTTCGCGCCGGTGAAGCGTGGCCCGTAGCGACGGAAATCGCCCTCGTCGAGGTCGTCGGGCGAGTTGAAGCGCCCCGAGAGAAACCCGCGCCCGAGCGGCGAGTAGGGCACGAACCCGATGCCGAGCTCGCGGCAGGTCGGGATCACCTCCGTCTCGGGGTCGCGCGTCCACAGCGAGTACTCGCTCTGCACCGCAGTGATCGCGTGCACCGCGTGCGCGCGGCGAATCGTCGCCGGCGCGGCCTCGCTGAGCCCGATGTGCCGCACCTTGCCCTCCTGCACGAGCTCCGCCATCGCGCCGACCGTCTCCTCGATCGGCACGTTCGGATCGACGCGATGCTGGTAGAAGAGATCGACGTAGTCGACACCGAGGCGTGTCAAGGAGCCCTCGATCGAGCTGCGGACGTGCGCCGCGGAGCCGTCGAGCGCCCCCACCGTCGACATGTCGCCGGGGACAGCGTTGTCCATTCGGCGCGCGAACTTCGTCGCGATCACGTACTCGTCGCGGTGGCCCTTGATCGCGCGGCCCACTAGCTCCTCGTTGGTCAGCGGCCCGTAGAGCTGTGCGGTGTCGAGGAAGTTGATGCCGAGCTCGAGCCCGCGGTGGATCGCCGCGATCGACTCGTCTTCGTCGATCGATCCGTAGAACGCCGACATTCCCATGCAGCCGAGCCCGAGCGCCGAGACCTCGAGCGTGGCGAGTTTGCGGTGCTTCATCGGGTTTCCTTTCGCTGTCTGTCCTCTGGGTTGCGGCCCGCTCCGGGCCTTACGTGGCTGGCTCCACGTCCAGTTCGGGCTCCACGTCCAGTTCGGGCCCGGCGCTCGCCGGTTCTCTCTGAACGCCGGCGCGCAGGCCGACGAAGGCGACCACGGCGGCGGCGATCATGAGCGCGGCCATTATGTACAGGACCGAGCGCGTCGCATACGCGAAGTCGATCCGCACATAGTGCGGCAGCAGTCCGCTCGCGGTGGCGGTTCGCGACTGCGAGAGCTTGGACGCCACGGCATGCGCGCGCGTACTCGGCACGCCCTTGGCGAGGAGCGACGTAGTCACGTGGGAGCGCAGCTGGGAGATGAGGATCGTGCCGAGGATCGCGAGCCCGAGGCTCGCGCCGTAGTTGCGGACGGTCTGGGTGATACCGGAGGCTTCGCCGTAGGAGAACGTCGAGGCGCGATTGACCGCATCCGTGTTCGCCGTCCCGAGCATCATGCCCATGCCCGCGCCCGCCAGGATTATGTACCACTGCTGGGCGCTGAAGCTGAGATCGGTGAGCTTCCCGGCCCACAGCCAGAAGCCGACCGCGGAGATCACGCAGCCGAAGATAACGGGACGCCTCGCTCCGCCGCGGTCGAGCATGCGCCCTCCGATCTGCGCCGCGACGACAAACCCGATGAAGAAGTAGAGGAGATAGATGCCGGATTCGGACGGTGTCTTGCCCAGCGCGATCTGCGCGTACTCGCTCGCGAAGAAGAAGACGGGGATGAACACCATCATCACGAGCAGCAGCACGATGTTCTCGACGAGAAACGCCCGGAGCCGGAAGATGTGCACTTCGATCAGCGGCGACTCGGTCCGGGTCTGGTCGATCCAGAACACTACGAGCAGCACCGCGCCGGCGGCGATGCAAAGGCCGACGGCGGGGTCGCTCCAGCCCCACACGACCGACTGCTGGAAGCCGAAGACGCTGAGGGCGACACCGCCGGCGATGAGCGCGAGGCCGCGGTAGTCCATGCGCGCCGGCCGGTACTCGGTGACCGGCTTGGAGATCGCGATCAGCGCGAGCGCGATCAGCGCGACGGGGATGTTCACCCAGAAGATCGCCCGCCACGTCCACTGCGTGAGATAGCCGCCGAGGATCGGGCCGAGCGCTGTCAGGCCACCGGCGATCCCGAAGAACAGCGCGAGCGCGCGTCCGCGCTCGCGCAGCTCGAAGGTTTGCACGACGATCGCCACCGCGGCCGGGAACATGATCGCGCCGCCGGCGCCCTGGAGCACGCGGAAGGCGACTATCCAGGCCTCGGCGAAGTTGCCCTTGGGGGTGAGACCGCAGAGCGCCGAGGATCCGGCGAACACGATCACGCCGAGCGTGACCATCTTGCGGTGGCCGACCGTGTCAGCGAGGCGGCCACCGAAGGCAAAAAGCGCGGCGAGCGAGATCAGGTAGGCGTTGATCGCCCACTGGACACCCGTGTTCGTGAGATGGAGCTCGCGCTGGATCACGGGGGCGGCGATCGAGACGATCGTCTGGTCGATGAACGTCATCGAGACCGCGAAGATCATCGCGGCGAGGACGAGCGTGCGCGACCCGCCGCCGGCAGACGTGGCCTCCATCAAAATCCCTTCCCGGAGCTAGCGGACGACCTCGACCGCGCGTGAGCGGGCAACGGAGAACCCAGGCGTTTGGTAACGACAGGTGCGCGCAATCGGTCCGTGATCGGCCGAGCATAACCCAACGCCTGAAGCGTCATCAGAAGGCCGGGGCGACCGCGCGCAGCCGCCCGCTCACGCCCAAGGACGTCCCTACTCGCGCCCCCCAAGACACGACGCGATCGTACTACGGGAGCGGGATTTCTTGTGTTCGTGGTGTTACCCGCGCCCAGGTTCTTGGCGCGTCGACGGACGGGAGATGCGGCCCACGACGGCGAACGACCAGACGCCCATCGCGAACGCTAGGACGGCCGCAATGGCATAGATCGAGTGCAGCTTCGTGCCATCGGCGAGGAGCGGACCCACGCCGAACGCCGCGATGCCGTAGCCGAGCTGGTAGAAGCCGATGATCCCGCCCGCGACGCCCGCCGCCATCGCGACCAGCTCCTTCTCCGCGAAGCTGATCGTCAAGGGGAGTAGCGCGGAGCAGCCGAGACCCGCGAGCCCAAATGCGGCGACGCCCGCGGCGGTCTCGCCCGCGTTGAGCGTGGAGATGAGCACGAACGCCCCTGCCAGTAGGAAGGGCAGGGCGCGGTAGACCACGCGCGAGGGCAGCACGCGCTCGATCGAGGCAAAGAGCACCCGGCCCAGCGTCACCATTGTCCAGAACGCCGTCAGCGCAACCGGTGCGAGGCTCGTCGAAGCCCCCAATTCGCGAGTCATGTCGAGCTCGGCCCAGTTGCCGTTGACCGTCTCGCAGATGCCGTAGAGCACCGCGAAGGCAGCGTAGATCCAGTAGCGAGTCGGAACGCCGGGCTTAGCCGGCTCGGCACCTAAGGCGCCGTTGGCGCCCTCGGCGCGAAGCGGGAGACGCACGCTGACGAGCCACAGGATCGTGAGCAGCGCCGCAGAGACGATTGGAAGCCCCTGCCAGAACCCAAGGCCGACGAAGAGCGCGACGAACAGCGGAGCGAGCACGGTGCCGAGGCCGAGCAGCGCGTTGAGCACGAGCACCGCTCGATTGACGGCCTGCGGGTGAAACGCGGCTGCGAACCTGTTCAGGGCGGGGACGGTGAGGCCGAATCCGGCCCCGAGGAACGCCGTCGCGACGAGCAGCAACGCGTAGGCGAGCGAGCTCCCAGACGCGAGCACGGAGCTCACGAGGAGCAGCGTCATCGAGATCAGGCTCGCGAGGATCCCAGTGAGGTAGATGAGCTTGGTCGAAAAGCGGCGGACCAGGCGTCCCGCGAGCAGCGCGGCGAGGATGGCCGCGACAACCTGAGGCAGGAATAGCGCTCCGTACTGCGAGCTCGACAAACCGTAGTCGGCCTTGTTGGTGAAGATCGTGCTCGCGGCCGGAAACGTGACGAGAACGATGCCCTGAGCGACTCCGGCGGCGTAGACGACTGCGCCCTCGATGCTGCTGTCGCCATGCCGCCCGGCCTCCCCCGTTGCACCCATCGGCACATGGTCGTCGATCGCGGCTTCGCGCGCACCGAGAAATCCCGCTGTACAGGGGACGTCGGGCGCTCACCCATACCCCCGGCAGGACTCGAACCTGCGACCCTCGGATTAGAAATCCGACGCTCTATCCAGCTGAGCTACGGGGGCCGAGGAGTCCATCTTGGCGCAGAAAGCGGCTTGACCGGGGGGACGAGCGGCTAGCATCCACTCGACGGGGCGCTTCAGGCAATCTTGATCAAAAAGCAGTAGAAATGGCGAGATGAGCTCAACGGGTGAGACGGGGCGCCCTACGCGCAAGGAGCAGCGCGAGCAGGCGCGCGCCGAGCGCAAGGCGCTCGAAGCGCAGGAACAGCAGTCGCACGCGCGCCGTAAGCGCTTCATCCAGCTCGGCGGCATCGCGGCCGTCGCGGCCGTGATCATCGGCGTCGTCGTCGCCATCAGCGCCTCCGGTGGAGGTACCTCGCCGCCGAAGGAACTCCACAGTACAACGGCCGAAAACGCCAAGCACGAAGTCGTCTCCCTGGTCTCCGGTATCCCGCAGTCGGGCAACGTGCTCGGCGACCCCAACGCACCCGTCACGATGCAGTACTTCGGCGACCTCGAGTGCCCGATCTGCCGGGACTTCACGCTCGGGGCCCTCCCGCAGCTGATCGAAAAGTACGTCCGCACCGGCAAGCTGAAGATCGAATACCGCTCGATGGAGACCGCGACGCGCGAACCGGCGGTCTTCAACGAACAGCAGACGGCGGCGCTCGCGGCGGGCAAGCAGGACCTCATGTGGTACTTCGTCGAGCTCTTCTACCACCAGCAGGGAGAAGAGGACAGCGGATACGTCACACCCACGTATCTGCACGAACGCGCGGAGCAGGTGCCGGGTCTGGACGTCGCCAAGTGGGAAGAAGAGCGCCACGATCCGAAGCTCCTGGAACAGATTGAAAAGGACAAGGAAGCGGTGGGCGAACACGGCTTTAACGGCACCCCCTCGTTCGTGATCGGCAAGACGGGAGGTCCCACGCACACACTGACGAGCTTCACGACGCAGCAGCTCGACGAAGCCTCCGCGCTCTTCGAACCCGAAGTCGAGAAGCTCCTGAAGAGCTAAAAGCGATGAGCTCCCGCGCGCTCCGATACACGATGGTGGGGCTCGCGACGATCGGCCTCGGCGTCGCGAGCTACCTCACCTACGTCCACTACTCTGGGGCGATCCCGCTGTGCGGCAAGAACGGAGGCAGCTGCCTCACCGTGCAGACCTCGGTGTGGTCGAAGGTCGCCGGGATTCCCGTGCCGGTGCTCGGACTCGTCGGGTACATCTCGATCCTCGTCTCGCTGCTGATCCCGCAGAGCGAGACGACGCGCTTTGCGACGGCTGCCTTCACCGTAATCGGCTTTGCCTTCTCCGCCTACCTGACCTACCGCGAGCTGTTCTCGATCCACGCGATCTGCGAGTGGTGCGTGAGCAGCGCGGTGATCATGACGATCCTCATGTGCCTTGCGCTGTGGCGGTTCCTGCGCGGTACACCTGAAGCTGCGGCCGGCGGACCGGCCGAGCTCGAGGAACCCTCGGCCGGCGCCCTCGCCGACAGCGTCGCTGCCGACGGCGCGACGGTCGCGATCAACTAGCCGACCGCGCGCCGCACCCGCGGAAAAGCCCCGCGTGGCGCCGAAAACACTGGCTCGGCGCGAGTTCGCGGTGTAGAGTGTCGCCAGCCACGGAAAGGCGCGAGTCGCCTAATCGCGAGCGCCTCGCAGGAGGACGCCGGCACGCACCGCTGCTCGGGTGCGCCGGTCGTCGCGTACATCATCTTGGTTAGCTCACCAGACCCACCGCGCGAGCCCGCATCGCGCCAGTTCGACCGCGCAAGCTCGGGCACCGATGGCATTTCGGTGACGACGCCCGAGATCACGCGCCTCTTCGAGCTCTCCTGCGACCTGCTCGCGACGATCGCGGCCGGCCGACGACTCGGGCTCCTCAATCCGGCGTGGGAAGGCCTCCTCGGCTGGACGCGCGAGGAGCTGCGCGCCCGCCCGCTCGACTCGCTCGTGCACCCCGACGACGTGGAGCGCACGCTCGCACAGCTGGAGCCGCGCGGAGAGGACGGCGAGCGCTTCAGCAACTTCGCAAACCGCCTGCGCCACCGCGACGGGTCATGGCGCTGGCTCGTGTGGAACGGCCAGTACGAAGACGGGACGTGGTACCTCACCGCGCGCGACATAACCGACCGCCAACAGCTCGAGCGCAAGGCGCTCCACGATCCGCTGACGAAGCTCCCGAACCGCGTGCTGCTGATGGACCGTGCGCGGCAGGCCCTCGCCCGGCTGCACCGCGGGCGCAACCCGGTCGCGCTGCTCTTCATCGACCTCGACCGCTTCAAGGCCGTCAACGACACGCTCGGGCACGCCGCCGGCGATGAGCTTCTCGTGCTCGTCGCGCAGCGACTGGTCGAGGTGCTGCGCGACAGCGACACAGTCGCGAGGCTCGGCGGCGACGAGTTCGTGATCCTCGCCGAGGACCTCGACGGCGACGCGGAGGCGGTCGCCGTTGCTGAGCGCGTGCTGCACGTGCTCGAGGAAGCTTTCCAGGTGGGCGCGGCGGAGATCTCGATGCGCGCGAGCGTGGGCGTCGCCGTCGCGCACGACCCCTCCGCGAACGTCGAGGAGCTGCTGCGGGAGGCGGACATGGCGATGTACCGCGCAAAGGGCGCCGGTGGGCACGACCTCGAGCTCTTCGACGAGCGCCTGCGCCGGCAGGTCGCAGAACGGCTCGACGTCGATGATCGCCTGCGCCACGCACTGCCCCGGCACGAGCTGCGCGTCGCCTACCAGCCGCAGCTGCGACTCGACGGCAAGGGCCGCGTCGGCTGGGAGGCGCTCGTGCGCTGGCACCCGCACGGCTCGCTCCAGATCGAACCGTCGGAGTTCCTCCCACTCGCCGAAGAGAGCAGACTCATGGTCGGGCTCGGGAATTGGGTGCTGCGATCGGCTTGCGTGCAGGCCGCAGCGTGGATGCGACGCGAGCGCATCCGCCCGACGATGTCGGTGAACGTCTCCGCGCGCGAGCTCGCCGAAGGCGACATCGCCGAGCGCGTTCGCGAGGCGCTGCGCGAGAGCGGGCTGCCCGCCGGCTCGCTGTGCATCGAGATCGGCGAAGACGCCCTCGTGAGTGACCCCACGCGCGCGGGCGAGGCGCTCGAGCACCTGCGGCGACTGGGCGTGCACATCGCGCTCGACAACTTCGGCGTAGGCGGCTCCTCCTTGAGCCTCACGGGCACACTTCCGGTCGACACGGTCAAGCTCGACCGCTCGCTCATTCAGGGCCTCGAGCACAACCGCCACACGCGCGCAGTCGTGAGCGCGATGGTTCCACTCGCCCGCGAAACGAGGCTGCGCCTCGTGGCGATGGGCATCGAAACCGAGCGCCAGCTGAAGCTCGTGCGGAAGATCGGCTGCCCCGTCGGCCAGGGCTTCCTGCTCGCGCCTCCGCAGGTGCCCGCTTAGCCGTTCCCCCGAGCGATAGGCTCGCCGTCGCCGTGGCGGACGATCACGAGAGCGTCGAAGCACAGAAGCGCGCGGCCGCAGCGGCCGCCGCCGTGCTCGTGGACGATGGGATGCGCGTCGGGCTAGGGACGGGCACGACCGCCGCGTACCTCTTCCCGCGCTCGCCGAGCGCGGGCTGCGCGATCTGCGCTGCGTGGCAAGCTCCCCCGCGACCGACGAGGCCGCCCGCAGCGTGGGGTTGCCCATGACGACGCTCGATGATCTCGGTGGCGAGCTCGATATCGCGATCGACGGCGCCGACCAAATCGATCCGGACGGGTGGCTGATCAAGGGCCGCGGCGGCGCGCACGCGCGCGAGAAGATCCTCGCCGCCGCAGCGAAGCGCTTCGTCGTGATTGCGTCCGCCGAAAAGCCGGTTCACGCACTCGGACCTCCGGTGCCACTCGAGGTGATGCGCTTCGGCGCGGCGTACGCACTCGCCGCGCTCAGCCCCGCACGCATGCGCGGGGTCCCCCCGAGTCCGGACGGCAACCTCATCGCCGACTACTTCGGTCCCGTCGAGGATCCCGAGTGCCTCGCGGCCCGCCTCTCGGGCACGCCGGGGATCGTGGCGCACGGGCTCTTCGCGCCGGCGCTCGTGTCGGACATCCTCATCGGCGGGCCGAGCGGCGTCGAGCACCGCGTCGTCTCGAGCGGCTGAAGCTCGCCCGCGCCCGCAGCCGCCTCAGGAGAGCACCCGGCCGCGGAAGTTGCGCAGGCCGAGGGCGAGGAACGCGACGCAGAAGGCGATCAGCGCGGGATAGATCACGTACAGCGGCATGTGCGAGGCGTGCGTGAGCCCGGCGCGCAGACCCTCGTTGAGGTAGATAAGGGGGTTCACGAGCACGAGGATCTGCAGCCAATGCACGCCGTCAACCTGCACGGGAGCGAGCTTCGTCCACTGGTAGTAGGTGCCGCCGAGGAACGTGAGCGGCAACACGACGAAGCCGAACATCAAGCCGATGTTGCGTGGCTCGAAAGCCGTCCCCAGCAGCAGGCCGAGCGACGTCATCGTGACGCACCCGAGCGGAAGAATGGTGACGAGCACCGCCCAGTGCACGGTGAAGTGCGCGTGCACGCCGGGCGCGTGCACGACGGCGGCGATCGGGAAAACGATGAGCGCGGCAAGCAGACCCTGCGTCGCGCCCGAGAGCACCTTCGCCGCGGCGACGAGCCAGATCGGACACGGCGCCTGCACGCGGTCTTCGATCTCGCGCGTGTAACCGAACTCCGTGGCGAGCTGCAGCGCGACCGCCTGGATGCCCTGGAACATGATCGAGATCCCGACGACGCCGGGAACGAGGACGGTCGCGAACGCGGACTCCGAGCGTGTGCCCCCGCCGCCGCCGATGCCCTGCCCGATGCGTGGGAAGACGTAGAGGAAGACGAACACGAGCAGGAACGGCTGGATGATCGTGCGCAGCACGAACTCGCCGAAGTTCTTGCGCAGCACGACGAGGTCGCGCAGGATCAGCGCGCGCAGGGCGGTCCTGCTCGCGGCCACGACCGAGCGCGTGGGCTTCGCGACGATGGATGCGGATGCCCCCGAGGCCAGCGGCTGCGTGTGTGTGGCCGATGTCGCGGGCTCGGCGCTCACTCGCGCAACTCCTTGCCGGTGAGGTTGATGAAGACAGTCTCAAGGCTCGGCTCGGACACCGAGAGGTCGACGAGCTCGAAATTGCCGCGCTCCGCCGCGGAGACGACTCGCGGCACGAGCCGCTCGGCGCCCTTCACGTGCAGCTCGACGCCGCCCTCGATCGGACGCGTGCGCGTAACCTCCGGCAGCTCTCGCGCGAGCAGCGCACCGAGCTCGTTCGTGTCGCCGCTCGCTTTCACCGTGACGATCGTGTCGGCGCCGACCGACTGCTTGAGCGCATCGGGAGTGTCGAGCGCGAGGATCTTTCCGTGGTCCATGATCGCGACCCGATCGCAGAGGTGATCGGCCTCCTCCATGTAGTGCGTCGTGAGGAGCACCGTCTGTCCTTCGCTGTTGAGGTTGCCGAGTAGGTCCCACAGCGCGAGGCGGCCCTGGGGGTCGAGTCCTGCCGTGGGCTCATCGAGGAAGAGCACCGCGGGGCGATGCAGGATCGAGCGCGCCATCATGAGCCGCTGTGCCATCCCGCCGGAGAGGGCAAACACAGACGCCTTGGCCCACTTCTCAAGTTGGAACTGTACGAGCAGCTCGTCGGCGAGCTGGCGCGACTCGGCGGCGGAGATGCCGAAGAGACGGCCGTGGAAGTAGAGGTTCTCCCATACCGTGAGCTGCCGGTCGAGCGTGTTCTGTTGCGAGACGATGCCGATCAGCTGCTTGGCGAGCGCGGGATGCGCGACGACGTCGATCCCGCCGACCCACGCCGCACCCGACGTCGGCACGACGCGTGTCGTGAGCATCCCCGCGGTCGTCGTCTTGCCGGCGCCGTTGGGCCCGAGTAGCCCGAAGATCTCGCCGCCGTACACCTCCAGGTTGAGCCTGTCGACGGCGGCGAAGTCCGTGCCCGCGTAGACCTTTGTGAGCTCGACGGTGCGAATGATCTCCGCGCCGGCGCCATCCTCGGAGGCCTCGCGCGCGCGTGTATCGCCGGGCGCGATCTCGGCTTGCTCGACTCCGGCCATCGCTCCCAATCTATCCAGCGCGGATCGGCGTCGCGTCAATCGGGACGGCCGGATTTGAACCGGCGACCCCCTGCTCCCAGGGCAGGTGCGCTACCAGACTGCGCCACGTCCCGTTTCTTCGGTCGAGTCTACTGCCAGCCCGTGCGGAGCCGATCGATCCAAGCCTGCAGCCTCGCTCGCAGAAGCGTGTCGTTAACCGTAACCGTGAGTACGCCGTGCTCACACCGCCATTGGCGAACGGCTAGCCGTCCGCTGTTGGACTTGCGCTGCAGGCTCGTCGCGTCCGGCTCCACGTCGAGCGCTTCGCCCCAGAACTGGCGCAATCTGGTCACGTCCTGGTCGGCGTGATATTGGATCGAGAACACCGGCCTCTTGCCGGTGAGCACCCGCAGCCAGCGACATGCGAGCCTCAATACCGCCGGATCAGAGTTGCAGAGCGCCACCCGGTTGCGGCACCTCTTGGAGCCCTCGGCCAAATACAGGCACACGAAGTCACGAAAGCTCGGGTCGGCGCTGAGTCGGTGGAAGCTCTCCCAGCCATCGCGGTAGGCATCCTCGCGCAGCCGCATGTACTTGCGCTGCATCGCGCGGGTCCCCTTGCGGCGCGCCGACGCGGGGAACTCGCCGCCGGGACCGGAGCTCGGGATCGGCAGGTCGCGCACCCAGTGATAGATCGTGCTCCGCGAGAGCGCCAGCTGTGTGGCGAGCTCGTCGATCGTCAGCCGGCGCTCGCGTCGCAAGGTGCGGGCCTTCTCGCGAAGGTAGGCGGGATGAGCCATAGCGAACATATGTTCGTGTGCAGCTACGACGGCTCGTTAGTTGGTGGCGGCGCGAGCGAGCCCTGCTAGTGTCGCGCGGCGCGATGGCCGAGATCCGACCGCTGCGAACGCTTCGCTATGAGCCCTCCGTCGTGGGGCCGCTCGAGCACGTCGTCGCGCCGCCCTACGACGTGATCGACGCCGACGAGCGGGCGGCGCTGATGGCGCGCTCGCCATACAACGTCGTCGCGGTCGATCTGCCGCAGCGAGAGCCGGGGTCCCACGCCGACGCGTACGCGACCGCGGGGGAGCTTTTCCAGCGCTGGCAGGACGAGGGGGCACTCGTGCGCGAGGAGGCGCCCGCGCTGTGGGCGCACACGCAGGAATACACCGGGCCCGACGGCGTCGCGCGCACGCGGCGCGGCTTCTTCTGCGCGGTGCGGATCGAGGAGTACGGTGCGGGGCGCGTGCGGCCGCACGAGCGCACGCACCCCGGGCCGAAGGAGGACCGCCTGCGGCTGACGCGCGCGACGCGCACGAACCTCTCGCCGATCTTCTCCCTCTACTCGGACCCGCAGCAGCGCGCGTGGGCGGCGCTCGCGCCGTTCACCGAAGGGGAGCCGTGGGCGGAGGTGCGAGATGCCGACGGGACGGTGCACCGCACGTGGCGAGTGGCCGACGAGGCGGCGATCGCGACCGTGCAGGAGGCGGTGGGCGCCAGCGAGCTCCTGATCGCCGACGGCCACCACCGCTACGAGACAGCGCAGGCCTATGCGCGCGAGGTGGACGCGAACGGCGGCGAGGCCTCTGCCGAGAGCCCGCATCACTTCGTGCTCATGTGCCTCGTCGCACTCGAGGACCCGGGGCTCACGGTGTTTGCGACGCACCGGCTCGTGGATGGGTTGGATGAGGAACGCTGCGACGCGCTCCGCGAGACGCTGGAGCGCGACTTCGATGCACACGAGGTGCCGATCGAGGCCCTCGGCGAGATCGAACGGGGCTCGGAGGGGACCCTCGAGCTCGGGTTCGTCGTACGCCGGCGAGACGCAAGCGCTGCGCCTGCGGCTCAAGGATCAAGCGATCGCGGACACGGCGCTCGAGGGTCATTCGGAGGCCTACAGGCACCTCGACACAGGCGTGCTCGAGGCGCTCGTCCTGAAGGGGCCGCTCGCGCTCAGCGACGACGACATTTCGCACCTGAACGGCTTTGGCTATGCGCGCAGCGTCTCCGACGCGCTCGCGCTGCTCGACGCCGGGACCTACGACGCCGCGTTCATCATGCGCCCCACGCCCGTCGCACAGGTGAAGGACGTCGCGGAGGCCGGCGAGAACATGCCGCCGAAGTCGACGTACTTCTTCCCGAAGGTGCTCACCGGTCTGCTCTTCAACCCGCTCTACTAGGACGAAGGCGATGGAGCAGCCGCTGGCGCGCGCGCTCGCCGCGGTGCTGGACGACATCGCAGGCGTGCCCGCGCCCGAGGAGGGCGCGCAGCCGGTGCCCGCGGCGGTGCTCGTCGGCGCTCGACGCGCCCGCGAGATCGAGGCGCCGGGAGGCGCTCGAGGAGATCCGCGTCGTGCTCACGAGAAGGCGAGCCGACCTGCGGCGCCACGCAGGCGAGATCTCGTTCCCGGGAGGGCGCTGGGAGGCCGCCGACGGCTCGCTCTACGACGACCGCGGTGCGCGAGGTCGAGGAGGAGATCGGATTGCCGGCGGCCCGAGGTCAGCCGCTCGGAGCGCTCTCGGTCGTGAAACCTTCGTCACGAACTACGCGATCCAGCCGTTCGTCGGCCTCGTCGAGCTCGCCGGGCCCCGCCTCGCGTCGCCGAGCGCGACGGCGGCGCTCGCCGCGCTGGCGCACCTCCGCGCACGAGGTCGACGAGGTGCTCGAGCTCACGCTCGCCGAGATCGACGGCGGGCGCGGCAGCGCCGAGCTCGAGCGCCGCGGGATCCGCTTCGCGACCGACACCTTCACGGTCGGCGCGCACCTCATCTGGGGCGCCACGTTCAGCATCCTCGACGGACCTGCTGGTGCGCCTTCGCAGCGCGGCGCTGAGCGCCGGCGCCCGCATCGCGGCGAGCGCCGGCCTCGGCAGCGTCAGCGCGAGCTCTCTAGGACGAGCCCGACCTCGATCGGCACGGCCACGAGGTTGCCCCACTCCGTCCAAGAGCCGTCGTAGTTCTTGACGTCGTCGCGGCCGAGGAGCTCGTGCAGCACGAACCACGTGTGCGCCGAGCGCTCGCCGATGCGGCAGTAGGCGATGATGTCCTCGCCGTCGAGCGCGCCCTTGCCGCGCGTAGAGCTCGCGCAGTTCGTCGGCCGACTTGAACGTCCCGTCGTCCTTGACGGCCTGCACCCACGGGATCGAGAGCGCGCCCGGGATGTGCCCCGCGCGCTGTGCCCCCTCCTGCTCGTAACCGGGCGGCGAGATCACCTCGCCCGCGAACTCGGCGGGCGAGCGCACGTCGACGAGCTTCGTGTCGCCGTTGATCGCGTCGAGGACCTCGTCGCGCTCGGCGCGGATCGCGCCGTCGCCAGGCTGCGCGGTGAAGGTCGCCGCTGCAGCGCTCGGCACCTCCGCCGTCGTCGGGCGCCCATCGGAGATCCACTTTTCGCGCGGGCCGTTGAGCAGCAGCACCTTGTCGTGGCCGTAGTACTTCAGGTACCAGTAGGTGTAGGCGGCGAACCAGTTGTTGCGGTCGCCGTAGACGACGATCGTGTGGTCGTCGGAGATGCCGCGGCTGCCGAAAAGCTTCCCGAAGTCCTCGGGCGCCGAGGAAGTCGCGTCGCACGTGGTCCTGGAGGTCCTCCTTCCAGTCGAAGCCGATCGCGCCCGGGATGTGCGCTTCGGCGTAGAGCGCGGGGTTCTCGTCGACCTCCACGATGCGGATGCTCTCGTCGTTCAAGTGCTCTTCGAGCCACTCCGGCTCCACCAGCACATCTTTGGCGTAATCGGACATGACACCTCGCTATGGCGAAACTCGATCTGATTTTGGGGGATTGAGCGAAGAATAGCGGTCGAGGATTTGTCGCGACGGCGCCGAGCGCATCCTCGAGCCAAGGGCCGCGTTCGTACGGGTCGGCGTTGAGCGCCACGAACGGGATCGCGTTGTAGGTCGGCGAAGCGCTCGACGATCGCGCGGCCGCCCGCGAGCATCGCGGTGCTCGACGCTCGCCCGCGGCCTCGTAGACGAGGCCGCGCACCGTGGAGTCGAGCGTCTGCTCGAGGAAGCGCTCGAGGCGGGCTGGCGTGCAGCGCGCCGTCCGTCGTCGGCGCCTTCGGAGGCGCAGCCGAAGAGCCAGCACGCGATCGTCACCTGCGCGAGCGCGGGCTTCAGCGTGCCGACGCGGCTGCGTCGCCCCTGCAGGGCTCTGCGCCGCCGCGGCAGCGCGCTCCGGAGCGTCGGGCTCGAGCACCACGCGCACCGCGTGGCCCGCGCTCGAGCAGGGCGCCGCTGCGAAGCGCGCCCGCGCTCCCTCGCCGCCGACGATCAGGACGCGAGCCATCGCGGCGCGAGCTTGCCATCGCGCCAAGATCGCAGATCTCGGCGATCGCTGTCGGCGTACGCGGGGGGAACGTGCTCGCGCGGTCGCTAGCATCGCCTGCGGTGCCAGAGGCATTCATCATCGACGCGGTCCGCACGCCGATCGGCAAGTACGGCGGCAGCGCTTTCGCGTCCGTGCGCCCCGACGATCTCGCCGCACTCGTCATCGAACGTGTCGTCGAGCGCAACGGCATCGACCCCGAGAGCGTCGACGAGGTGATCCTCGGCAACGCGAACGGCGCGGGCGAGGAGAACCGCAACGTCGCGCGCATGGCGGCGCTTCTCGCCGGCCTCCCCGACAGCGTTCCCGGCGCGACGGTCAACCGCCTGTGCGCTTCGGGGCTCGAGGCGGTCAACCAGGCTGCGCGCGCGGTCAAGCTAGGCGACGCCGACCTCGTGCTCGCGGGCGGCGTCGAGTCGATGACGCGCGCGCCGCTCGTCGCGCTCAAGCCCGAGACGCGGCTATCCTCGCGGGGAGCGCTCGAGCTCGTCGACTCGACGATCGGATGGCGCTTCACGAATCCGCGGCTGGCGGCGAAGTACTCGACGGAGGGTCTCGGCGAGACCGCCGAGAACGTCGCCGAACGCTACGGCGTGGGGCGCCAGGAGCAGGACACCTTCGCGCTGCGCTCGCACCAGCGCGCGGTCGCCGCACAGGAGGCGGGCGCCTTCGCGCGCGAGCTCGAGTCCGTCACGTGCCGCAGCGGCGCGGCGAGACCATCGTCGTCGAGCGCGACGAGGGGCCGCGCGCGGACACCTCGCCCGACGCGCTCGCGGCGCTTGCACCCGTCTTCCGCGAGGGCGGCACGGTCACCGCGGGCAACTCCTCGCAGATCAACGACGGCGCCGCGTGCGTCGTCGTGGGCTCGGAGGCCGCAGCCGAGCAGCTCGGCCGAAAGCCGCTCGCGCGGATCGTCTCGATCGGCGTCGCCGGAGTCGATCCCGGCGTCATGGGCATCGGGCCCTGTCCCCGCCTCGCGCATGGCGCTCCAGCGCGCGGGCCTCGACATCGCGGACATCGATCTCGTCGAGCTCAACGAGGCCTTCGCCTCGCAGGCGGTCTACTGCCAGCGCCAGCTCGAGATCCCCGACGAGCGCCTCAACGTCAACGGCGGCGCGATCGCGCTCGGGCACCCGCTCGGCTGCTCCGGCGCGCGGCTCATCGGGACGCTCGCGCACGAGCTGCGCGCGCGCGACGCGCGCTATGGGCTCGCGACGCTCTGCATCGGCGTCGGCATGGGCCTCGCGACGATCATCGAATCGGTCGACGGGAACTAGGCCCGACGCCGCTCGCCGAGGGCTCGAGGCTAGCCCGCGGCGTCGCGGCGAGCTTCGGCGTCCGCCACGGCGCCCGTGCGCTCGAGGAAGAGCGAGGCAGCGCGTCGATCTCGACGCGCTCCTGGTCGAGCGAATCGCGGTCGCGCACCGTGACCGTGCCGTCCTCGAGGCGTCTGGTGGTCGATCGTCACGCACCACGGCGTGCCGATCTCGTCCTGGCGGCGATAGCGCCTGCCGATCGCGCCCGCCCTCGTCGTACTCCGTCATGCCAAGTCGCCGCAGGCCGCGCAGCGCGTCGTGGACCTCGCGGGCGAGCTCCGGCTGGCCGTCCTTGGCGACGAGCGGCAGCACCGCGACCTTCACGGGCGCGAGGCGCGGGTGCAGGCGCAGCACGGTGCGGCTCTCCCCCTGCCCCGTTCCCTCGCGCGCGACCACTTCCTCGTCGTAGGCGTCCACGAGGAACGCGAGCGTCGCACGGTCGGTGCCCGCCGCGGGCTCGATCACGTAGCGGGATGTAGCGCTCACCCGTTGCCTGGTCGAAGTACTCGAGCTTCTCGCCCGAGTGCTGCGCGTGCTGCGTGAGGTCGAAGTCGCCGCGGTTCGCGATCCCCTCGAGCTCCCACCAGTTGCCCGCGCCTCGCCGTTCGAGGACTCCCGCGTCGCCGCGTCGGCGGGAAGAGGTACTCGATGTCGCTCGTCGCCGATGAGTAGTGCGAGAGCTCGTCCGCTCGTGCGCGCGCAAGCGCAGATGGTCTTCGCGCAAGCCCAGCTCGGTGTACCAGCGCATGCGCTCCGCAAGCCAGTACTCGTGCCAGCGCCCGCTTCGGCCGGCGGCACGAAGTACTCCATCTCCATCTGCTCGAACTCGCGCGTGCGGAAGATGAAGTTGCCCGGCGTGATCTCGTTGCGAAACGACTTGCCGATCTGCGCGATCCCGAACGGCGGCTTCTTGCGGGCAAACTGCAGGACGTTCTTGAAGTTGATGAAGATGCCCTGCGCGGTCTCGGGCCGCAGGTACGCGACGGAGCCCGAGTCCTTCACCGGCCCGATCGTCGTCTCGAACATGAGGTTGAACTCGCGCGCGTCGGTGAGATCGCAGTCCTTGAATTCACCGGGGTGCACGGAGGGCTTGTGCGGGCACTCGAGCTCCTGCAGCTGGTCGGCGCGGAAGCGCTGACCGCACGCGCGGCAGTCGACGAGGGGGTCGGTGAACCCCGCGAGATGGCCCGAAGCCTCCCACACGCGCGGGCTCTGGAGGATCGCCGAGTCGAGCGCCACCACGTCGTCGCGTTCGAGCGAGCATCGCGCGCCACCACTCCGCCTTGACGTTGCCCTTCAGCAGCACGCCGTAGTGGCCGAAATCGTACGTCGAGCCGACGCCGCCGTAGATCTCGGAGGACGGGAAGATGAACCCGCGCCGCTTGCACAGCGCGACGATCTTCTCCATGCTCACTACGTCCTCCATGCGCCGGACTCTAATCTGTGGCGTCCGACAGAAGGAGTCACATGGATTTCGACCTCACCGACGAGCAGAAGCTCATTCGCGACACCGCGCGCGAGTTCACAGACAACGAGGTGGTGCTGCAGTCGCGCGAAAACGCGCGCAACCACCACTTCGATCTCGACCTCGTGCGCAAGCTCGGCGCACAGGGCTATCTCGGCGCGATCGTCCCGCAGGAGTACGGCGGCGCGGGTCTCGACTACCTCAGCTACGGGCTCATCGTCGAGGAGATCGGCCGCGGCGATTCGGCGGTGCGAACCGTGATCTCGGTGCAAACGTCGCTCGTGTGCTCGGCGATTCTCAAGTGGGGCACCGAGGAGCAGAAGCACAAATACCTCCCGAAGCTATGCGCCGGCGAGTGGCTCGGCTGCTTCGGCCTCACCGAGCCCGAAAGCGGCTCCGACGCCGCGAGCCTGCGCACGCGCGCCAAGCGCACCGACGACGGCTGGGTGCTCAACGGATCGAAGATGTGGATCTCGATGGGCAACCACGCGCGGGTCGCGCTGATCTTCGCCCAAACCGACCCCGAGCTCGAGCACCGCGGGCTTGCGTGCTTCATCGTCGACACCGACCAGCCCGGCTTCCAAGCGCAGGAGATCGAGCACAAGATGGGCCTGCAAGCCTCCGACACTGCGTCGATCTCGCTCGAAGACGTCGCGGTCGGCGACGAGGACATGCTCGGTGAGATCGGCGAGGGCTTCAAGGTCGCGATGAGCGCGCTCGACTCCGGGCGCTACTCGGTCGCCGCGGGCTGCGTCGGGATCTGCCAAGGGTGCGTAGAGGAGTCCGTCCGCTACTCACAAGAGCGCGAACAGTTCGGGCGGCCGATCGCGTCCTTCCAGCTCATCCAGTCGATGATCGCCGACATGGTGCTCAAGACCGACGCCTCGCGGATGCTCGTCTGGCGTGCCGGCTTCCTCAAGGACAAGGGGCGCCCGAACACGCTCGAGACCTCGATCGCGAAGCTGCACGCGACGGAGTCCGCGCAGGAGTGCGCGAACCTCGCGATCCAAGTGCACGGCGGAGCCGGCTACGTCGACGACCACCCCGTGGAGCGCTACTTCCGCGACGTGCGCGTGACGACGCTCTACGAGGGGACCTCGCAGATCCAAAAGCTCATCATCGGCCGCGCGAAGACCGGCATCAACGCCTTCGTGCCGGCGTAGGCGAGACGACTTCGCGGTGGGTGCAGAACGGGAGATGGACGCGGGCGCCGCTACGGCGCGCGAGGCGCCCCCTGTGAGCGTCGTGGGGGTTATCGGCGCGGGCACGATGGGCGCGGGGATCGCCCAGCTCGCCGCTCAGGCTGGCGCACGCACGATCCTCCACGACCCGATTCCCGACGCGCTCGCGAGCGGCGCGCACAAGCTCCGCGAGGGGCTCGAGCGCGAAGCAGCCCGAGGCCGGATGACGCCCGAGGACGCGAGCGCGGCTAGCGCGCGCCTCGAGACCGTGGGCGAGCTGGGCGGGCTCGCACCCTGCGAGCTCGTCATCGAGGCCGCACCGGAGCGCATGGACCTGAAGGCCGAGCTCTACCGCGCGCTCTCCGCAATCGTCTCCGAGGAGTGCGTGCTCGCGACGAACACCTCCTCGCTGCCCGTAACAGGGATCGCCGCCGCGGCCTCGCACCCCGAGCGCGTCGTCGGCATGCACTTCTTCAACCCCGCGCCGCGGATGCGCCTGCTCGAGGTTGTCGCCGGCGTGCGTTCCGGCGAGCGTGCGCTCGCGATCGCGGACACGATGGGCCGCGCGATGCGCAAGGACGTGATCCGGGCCACGGACGGCCCGGGGTTCCTCGTGAACCGCTGCAACCGACCGTTTGGCCTCGAGGCGCTGAGACTCTTGCAAGAGCGACTCGCGGACGTACCCACCATCGACCGCATCACGCGCCAAGAGGGCGGCTACCCGATGGGGCCGTTCGAGCTCTCCGACCTCGTCGGCGTAGACACCGGATTCGACGTCTCGCGGAGCTTCTACGAGCTCAGCTTCGGCGAGCCGCGGTGGCGTCCCTCGACGATCCAAGCGCGCATGGTCGCCGCCGGCCTTCACGGCCGTAAGACCGGGCGCGGCTACTACGACTACAGCGACGGGCCGCACCGCCCCGAGGACCCGCCGCCGCCGCACGCGGCGAAGCCCGAGGTCGGAAGCGGCCTGGTCATCATCTCCGGCGAGGGCGTGCTCGCCCGCGAGCTTCGCGAGGCAGCGAGCGCGGCCGGCTACAGGGTCTATTCAAACGAGGATCGCGCGCCCGACGAGCTGCCCGCGCTGATCGTCGAATGCGAGAGCTCGAACGGGCTGCCCGGCGACTCCGGCGGCCCGCGCCTCGTCGCGCTCTCGCGCGGGTCGCTCGCGACGCTCGACCCAGGCGGCTCCTCCGTCGGCTTTCACGTGCTCCCGCCTTTCGAGCAAGCCTCGCTCGTCGAGCTCACGCGCACCGAAAGCTCCTCTCCGACCGTCGTCGCGCGCGCCGAACATCTCTTCTCGGTGCTCGGCAAGCTCGTCGTCTGGGTGGGCGACGCGCCCGGCCTCGTGCTCGGGAGGATCGTCTGCCAGCTCGTCAACGAGTGCGCGTTCGCGCTCGGCGAGGGCGTCGGCAGCGCAAACGACATCGACGCGGGGTTGGTCCTTGGCCTCAACCACCCGCGCGGGCCGCTCGAATGGGCGGACATGATCGGCCTCGACCACGTGCTCGCCGTGCTCGACGCGCTCTGCCGCGAGTACCGCGAGGAGCGCTACCGACCCGCGCCCGCGCTGCGCCGCCTCGTGCTCTCAGGACGCCTCGGCGTCAGCACCGGCGGCGGCTTCTTCGATCACCAACGCAGCGGCTCGCTCGTGAGCATCGCGCGCGCGGCGCCCGAGCCGCCCCCGCGCACCGCCTAGCGCCTAGTCGGCGCCCACTGCGCCTCCGCGAGGTCGACCTCGCGGACGGCGTCGGGGAGCACCTCCATCGGGATCTCCGGCGTATCGCGCAAGTACCACTCCGCGTCGAGCGCCGCCTCACAGCCCGACCCCGCCGCGGTCACCGCCTGCCGATAGATGCGGTCGACGAGATCGCCCGCCGCGAACACGCCCGGACGATTCGTGCGCGTGGAGTGCGCGTCCACCTTCACGTAGCCCTCGCGGTCGACGTCGATCTGGCCCTTCACGAGCTCCGACTGCGGCTCGTGCCCGATCGCGATGAACGCCGCCGCGGCGTCCATCTCGACGCGGCCATCGGCTCCATTTCCGCCCACGCGGTCCAACGCGACGCGCGCCAGCGCTCCGTTCTCGCCCGCGATCAGCTCCGCGACCGTGTAGGGAGTGAGGAACTCGATGTTCTTCTGCTCGCGCGCGCGCGCGAGCATGATCTTCGACGCCCGGAACTCCTCGCGCCGGTGCACGACCGTCACCTTCGCAGCGAACTTCGAGAGGAAGATCGCCTCCTCCATCGCGGAGTCGCCGCCGCCGACCACGATCGCATCCGCGCCGCGGAAGAACGCGGCGTCGCACGTCGCGCAGTAGCTCACCCCGCGGCCGCCCAGCAGCTCCTCGCCCGGCACGTCGAGCTTCTTGTGCTCCGCGCCCATCGCGAGGATCACCGTGCGCGCACGGTACTCGTCGTCGTCGGCCCACACGCGGTGGATCCCGCCCGGCTCGTCCGCGAGCTCCACGCGGTCGGCCTGCGTCGTCAAGAGGCGTGCGCCGAAGCGCTCCGGCTGCGTCGCGGAAGCGCTGCATCAGCTCCGGTCCCATGATGCCCTCGGGGAACCCCGGGTAGTTCTCGACGTCGGTCGTCTGCTGGAGCAGCCCTCCCCACGCGAAGCCCTCGATCACGAGCGGCGCGAGGTTCGCGCGCGCGGTGTAAAGGGCCGCCGTGTAGCCGGCGGGCCCGCTGCCGACGATGATCACGTTCTCTACCGGTTTGCTCTGCCATCTCAGCTCCCGATTCTGCCGCTTTCGGGCTCATCTCACCAGTCTTGCTTTACTTTTTATAGTATAGCCCACGCACCAGTCTCACGCGAGCGCCGGCGTCGGCGTCGGCTCCTCGCGGTCCCAGCGCTGCACGCGGCGCCGCAGCTGGAAGTACGCCACTGCGCCGGGGATCGTCGGCAGCCAGAACGCGAACAGGCGGTAGGTGAGGACCGCGATCAACGCGAGGTGAAAGCCGACGCCCAGCGCGACCGCCGCCGCGGTCATCCCTCCGTCCACGACGCCGATCCCGCCCGGCACCGGCAGCAGGTTCGCGAGCATCCCCACGAAGTACGCCTGCGCAACGACGGCGACCGGCGGGGCGTCACCGAACGCGCGGAAACTCGCGTAGAGGACGCCGACGTTCAGCGCCCACCACGCGATGCAGCCCGCCAGCGCCCAGTCGGGGTGGCGCAGCTTGTGGCGCGCATAGCGCACGCCCGCGACGAGCGATGCGGGGCCGGCCGCGACGCGGCGCATGAGACTCCTTCTCGCGCTGGCGCGAAGGCGCCGCTCGAGGCGTGCGGGCAGGAACGCGACGCCCGTGAAAAGCGACATCGCGACCGCGCCCACGACCGCCGGAACGATCGTGATCGCGAACGGGTGCGGGCCGGCGAAGAGCCCCATGTAGATGCCCACGCCGCAAATGATCATCCCCGCGACGTAGACGCCGTAGAGGAGCACGAGGAAGGCGATCATCCGCGTCGCGACCTCGCGGCGGTCCATCCCCGAGCGGCGAAGCGACCACGCCGTAAGGGCGACCCCGCCCGCGCCGCCGGCCGCGAACAAGCGCGTCGCGGCGAGGCTCGCCATCGTGATCTTGTAACTGTCGCCGAGCGTGATCCGTGACCCCGGCGGGACGTGAACGCCGTGGAAGATCGCGATGTAGCTCGCCATCGAAGCGATCTCGAGCGCGATCGCCACGCCGATCCACCACGCGTCCCCTTTGTCGAGCTTCTCGAGCGTCTGCTTGACCCCCGGCAGCTGCGGCACGACGATGTAGAGCACCGCAAGCGCGACCAGCAGGAACGCCGCGACCGCGAGCAGCTGCCTGCGGTTGATCGGCACGCCCAAGCGCGCGGTGTCCTCGCGTCCGCGCCCCAGCGGGCGCTGTCGCGGGGCTCGCGCCGGATGGCGGCCCGGTGCGTGCTCGGGGGCGACCTCCGCCGGGCCCTCGGCGCGCGTGATCCCGCCGCCACTCGTGCCTTTCGCGTGCGCCCCCACCATCTGCTCAGGACTCGGCTGCTCACGCGTCCTCGTGCGCCCTCGCCTCGAGCGCTGCGAACGCCCGCGACGCAGCGCCCGAGCG
The DNA here is from genome assembly GCA_963768005.1 of uncultured bacterium. GTDB lineage: Bacteria > Actinomycetota > Thermoleophilia > Solirubrobacterales > Solirubrobacteraceae > Palsa-744. Next base: position 1,438,871 of record CAVYGD010000001.1, on the reverse strand, counting down.
CGGGCGTCGCGCGCGGCCCGAACCAGTAGACGCCCGCCGTTAGCGCCGCTCCACCGAGCAGGTCGACGACGTAATGCTCGCCCAAGTAGACGAGCGCAAAGGAGAGCGCCGCCGCGTAGCTCCATGCGAGCCCGCCCGCGAGCGGCCACGCCTCGGAGAGCAGCAGCGCCGCCATCACCGAGCTCGCGACGTGCAGCGAGGGCATCGCGGCGAGTGGATTCCCGCCCAGCGCGCTGAACAGCGGACCCCACCGCTCCTGCCAGAAGCTCTCCCCGTACTCGACCATCATGCGCCGCACGAGCAGCGTCTCGCTCATCCTCGCCGCCGCCCCGTTGGCAGGCCCGCGAGGGCGCTCCGGCCGCCGCCGCGTGCCAGTCCTCCGCCGCCGCGAGCGCCGGCGCGCCGCCGGCGATCGGCGGGACGCTCTCCGCGGCGCGCAAGGCGGCAAACCACGGCGGAGCGGTCGGCAGGACCCAGTAGACGCACGCGCCGAGGTCGAACACCGCATAGGTCATCACGGCCGCGCGCGGGAAGCGCTCGGGTGGCGCAACAGGATGTACAGCGAGCGCCGTGTGCGGGACCAGGAACCAAATCCAGTGCGTCCACACGAGCGCACCGTCCAGCGTGCGCCATTCCTGCCCCTCCGGGCCCACGCGGGCGAGCGCGCGTTGCAGGCGGACCGTGGGCAGCTCGCCGAGCCCTAGGACGCGGTCGACCACGATCGGGTAGTCGATGTGAACCCGTTCGCGCTGGTGCTCGGGGTCGTCGTAGCGGTGTCTCGTACGCCGCGAGGTACGCCCACATTTGCAGCGCGCACACGGCGATGTCGCGCGCGCGCGAGCGTCGCACTGCGACGCACAAGCCGGCAGGCGCCGCGAAGGCCACCGACTGCATGACCACCGGCGGCGCCTTCACGCGCTTGCGGACAAGCGGCGCGAGCACCCCGGCCGCCACCACCGTCCAGGCAGCGGCTCGAATCGCCTTCGACCGCGACACGCCCGCCAGCTTATCCTGCGCCCCCGCGGTCACCTGTGGGGCACGCGCTCGCGCAGGCTACCCGGCGGCGGGCGCCACCTGGCGGCGCATCTGCCTCCCCGCCTCCGCGACGAGCGCGCCCACGACGAGGCTCTCCTCGTCGGCCTCTGGGTGCCACTGGACGCCCAGCACGAAGTCGCTTCTCAGGCATCTCGATCGTCTCTGCACAAGCCCGTCCTGCACGGCGCGTCCGCTCACGACGAGCCCCTCGCCGACGCGATCGACGCCCTGGTGGTGGTGCGACTTCGTGACGTGCGAGCGTCTCACCCGCCACGCGTGCCGCGAGCGATCCCGGCACGAGCTCGACGTCGTGGTCGGCGCCATCGAACGATCCCGGCGACGCGCCGATGGTCCTCGTGGCCGAACAGCTCCGGCAGATGCTGGTGCAGCGTGCCGCCGCAGGCGACGTTCAGCAGCTGCATCCCGCGGCAGATCCCCAGCAGCGGCAAATCGAGCTCGATCGCGCCGCGCGTAATCGCGATCTCGAACGCGTCGCGCTCGGGCATCGTCTCTCCCGTCTCCGGATGCCTCGGCTCGCCGTAGCTCGCTGGGTCGATGTCCGCGCCGCCTGCGAGCAGCAGCCCGTCGACGAGCTCGAGGGCCGCCGCGGGGTCCCCGACGAGCTCCCGGTCCGGCGGCAGCATCAGCGGCGAGTCCGCCCGCGCGCTGCACCGCCGCGACGTAGTTCGTGGGTAGCAGCACCGCCTCCTGGTCCCACACGCTCCAGCGCGCGCGCTCCTGGGCGGGCAGATGCCGATGACGGGTCGAACGCCACGGAAGCACACGATACGAGCTGGCGCGCCGAAAGCCGCCCGCCGCCACTCCCAGCGCCGACTCTGAATAGAATCGCGCGCCGTGGCCCACCTGCTGTCCCTGCCGCTCGCGTTCACAATCACGCCTGAATCGGGCGGCTCGCCGAACGCGGACTCACATCCACACGATCTACGTGGTCACGCTCTACTTCGCGTTCGTGATCTTCGTGGTCGTCGAGGGCGCGCTCGCGTACGCGCTCATCCGGTACCGTGCCCGCAAGCACGCCGTTGCGGCGCAGATCCACGGCAACACGCGGCTCGAGGTCAGCTGGACGCTCGGCGCCGTCGCGGTGCTCGTCGTGCTCGCCGTGTTCACCTTCGTGAAGCTCTCCTCGATCATCAACCCGCCGAACTCGAGCGCTCAAGGCCGAAGGGCTCCTCGGAGACGGCGAAGGCCCCCTCTACGCGACCGCCGAACAGCGCCTGCCGCCGAGCGGCAAGTCGCTGGAAATCAACGTCGTCGGCCGGCAGTACGTCTGGCAGTTCGTCTATCCCGGCGGCGTCGGGCGCGAACAGTTCGCCGCGCCCTACTCCTACGAGGAAATGGTCGTGCCCACCGAAACGACGGTCGTGATCGAACGTCGACCTCCGCAGACGTCGTGCACGGCTGGTGGGTGCCGCAGCTCGGCGGCAAAGTGCAGGCGGTCCCCGGCTACCACAACTACACGTGGTTCAAGATCCCCGCCAGCTCGCGCAGCACAGTCTTCCACGGCCAGTGCGCGAACCTCTGCGGCCGCGGGCACGCGCGAATGATCGCGACCGTCGGGCGCTGCCGCCCGCGCAGTTCGAAGCGTGGCTCTCAGAACGCAGGCGGCTGATCGCGAAGCCAACGCGAAGCCGCGAAGGCGCGCGCGAAGCTCGCCGCGGGCAAGGGCGCCGAATCGGTCGAACACCCCTAGCAACGATGGCACACGCGCGACAACCAGCGCGGCCAGCGACCGCGACGCCGGTCCCCGAGATCGTCGCGCACCGCGTCGAACCGGAGCCGCGCGGCTGGGTGAGCTGGATCACGACGACCGATCACAAGCGGATCGGGATCATGTACATGGTCACGACCTTCGCGTTCTTCGTGATCGGCGGCACGGAGGCGCTGATGATCCGTCTCCAGCTCGGGGTGCCCGAAAACACGCTCGTCACCCCGCAGACCTACAACCAGCTGTTCACGATGCACGGGACGACGATGATCTTCCTCTTCGTCGTGCCGATGATGGCGGGCTTCGCGAACTACTTCGTGCCGCTCATGATCGGCGCGCGCGACATGGCCTTCCCGCGCCTGAACGCGCTCTCCTACTGGCTCCTGCTCGCGGGCGGGATCGTCTTCTACGCGTCGCTCTTCTGGAACCCGCCGGAAGCCGGCTGGACGAGCTACCCGCCGCTCTCGAGCGCGATCCACTCGCCCGGCGGCGGCCAGGACGCGTGGATCTACCTGATCCACCTCACGGGGCTCTCCTCGCTCCTCGGCGCGCTCAACTTCTACGTGACGATCGCGAACATGCGCGCGCGCGGGATGAGCTGGGGGCGCCTGCCGCTCTTCCTCTGGTCGATCCTCGTCTACGCGATCCTGCTGATCCTCGCGCTCCCGTGATCGCCGCGGCGGTGACGATGCTGCTGACCGACCGCCACTTCGGCACGCACTTCTTCGACCCCGCGCACGGCGGCTCCGCGCTGCTCTGGCAGAACCTCTTCTGGTTCTTCGGGCACCCCGAGGTCTACATCATGATCTTGCCCGGGTTCGGGATCATCTCGGAGATCCTGCCCGTGTTCGCGCGCAAGCCGATCTTCGGCTACAAGGCGATCGCGGCCTCGACGGTCGCGATCGCGCTTCCTCGCCTTCTCGTCTGGGGGCACCACATGTTCGCGACGCCGCTGCCGCTCGAATCCTCGTCTTCATGATGCTGAGCTCGATGGCGATCGCCGTCCCGACGGGCGTGAAGATCTTCAACTGGATCGCGACGCTCTGGCGCGGCACGATCGAGTTCAAGACGCCGCTGCTGTTCGCCGCGGGCTTCATCGCCCTGTTCATCATCGGCGGCATCTCGGGCATCTTCCTCGCGCTCTTCCCCGTCGACTGGCAGCTCAACGAAACCTACTTCGTCGTCGCGCACATCCACTTCGTGCTCTTCGGCGGCTCCGTGATGACGATCTTCGCGGGCATCTACTACTGGTTCCCGAAGATCACCGGGCGGATGCTCTCCGAGGGCCTCGGCAAGCTCAGCTTCTGGCTGATCTTCTGGGGCATCCTCACGACCTTCCTGATCCAGCACGCGATGGGCCTCGAAGGGATGCCGCGGCGCGTCTACGAGTACCCGGACGTCGGCTCCCTGGCGATCGAGAACCTCGTCTCGACGATCGGCTCGTTCATCCTCGCCGCGGGGGTGCTCGTGACGATCATCAACGTCGCGCGGAGCCTCAAGATCGGCGCCGTCGCGGGCCCCGACCCGTGGCGCGCGAACACGCTCGAGTGGTTCACGCCCTCGCCGCCGCCGGCGCACAACTTCGACGTCGTTCCACGTGTACGCTCGCTTGAACCGATGAAGGACATCCGCCGCGAAGTCGAGTTGCGCAATGCCGGCGCGCCGGCGCGCGGCCGCGCGACGGTCCCGACCGGGGCGACGCAGATAGGCATCTGATGAGCACGCGCACGCCAGCCGGGGCGCACGCCGTCGAGGCGAAGGGCCTCGCGCGCCGCGCCGCGGTTGCAGCAGCTCGTCTCCGACTACGTCGAGCTGACGAAGCCGAAGGTGCAGTCGCTGCTGCTCCTGACGACGATCACGACGATGTACATCGCGGGCGATCCCTCGCTCGCGCTCGTCGCGCTCACGTGCCTCGGCGGCTACCTCTCCGCGGGCGGCGCGGGCGCGATCAACCACTACCTCGACCGCGACATCGACGCGCTGATGCGCAGCACCGCGAACCGACCGATCCCGGCGGGGCGGATCGCCCCGTCGCGCGGCGCTCGCCTTCGGCTGCGTGCTCGCAGCGCTCTCGGTGCTCGAGCTCTCGCTCGCGGTCAACCCGCTCGCCGCGGGGCTCTCGTTCGCGGGCTTCCTCGGCTACGTCGTTCGTCTACACGGCTGTGGCTCAAGCGCCGCACGCCGCAGAACATCGTGATCGGGGGCGCTGCGGGCGCCGTTCCGCCGCTCGTCGGCTGGGCGGCCGTGCGCGGCAGCGTCAGCGGCACCGCCGTGATCCTCTTCTTCATCGTGTTCTTCTGGACGCCGCCGCACTTCTGGTCGCTCTCGCTGCTGATGAAGGGCGACTACGAGCGCGTGGGCGTGCCGATGCTCCCCGTCGTCGAGGGCGAGCGCGAGACGCAAGCGCCAGATCCTGCTCTACGCGGTGCTGCTCTACATGGTCACGCAGCTGCCCTTCTGCGCGGGCGCGTTCGGCTCGTTCTACCTCGCGGCCTCGCTCGCTGCTCGGCCTCGGCTTCATCGGCGGCGCGGTACGCCTGTACCGCGCGTCGGAGTCGAGCACGCGGCGCGCGGCGCTCCAGCTCTACCTCTTCTCGCTCGCCTACCTCGCGTCGCTGTTCGCCGCGATGGTCGATCGACGCGAAGCTCTGAGCCGGCCCATATAATCCGGCTCGCCATGATGACGCGCAGGCTCGCCCGCAAGAACATCCGCACGGCGCTGATCGTGAGCGCGGTGTGCATGTTCATGTTCGGGCTCGCGTTCGTCGCGGCCGCGATCTACGTCTCCTGACCCCACGCAAGCGCACGCTCCATGACCCCGCTCGAGCCAGATCCACCGCCGGTAGGCGAGGAGATCCACCTTCCCGGACCGACGATCCTGCCGCTAGTGACCGCGGTCGGGATCACGCTCGCGCTCGTCGGGCATCACGACGATGATCGAGCTGACGATCGTCGGCGGCATCATCACGATCGTGTGCGTCTACCGCTGGATCAAGACGACGCGCGAAGAAATCGACGAGCTCCCGCTCGACGCGCACCACGAGTAGGGCGTCGGCGCTCCGGCGCTCCTCGGGCCCAGGCCGGGCTCGCGATGCCCGAGGTGCGGCCGCTCAACGTCCCACGCCCGCCGCGGCGCTGGGCCGCGGCGGGCGTGGGCGTCTCCTCCTGACGTGAACCCGTTCCTACGGTTCGATCGTGAACGTGAACGGGTTGTTCGGGCCCGAGAGCAGGGCGGTTAGCAACGGGCCGAACGGAGCGCCGAGCAGGCCACCGCTGCACTGGAACGAAGGCAGCGTCGCCTGGCCACTGAACGTGGCGCCCTTGGTGGTGAGCTGGCTGAGCGGCTCCGACGCTTCGAGCGGGAAGGCGACTGCTTCCTTTGTCGTGCACGAGGTCGGGATTTTGAGTCCGAGCAATGTCACAGAGGTGATCCCGATCGTGTCCTTTGCGGTGGCCTTGATCAGGAAATTGCCCGGGTGCGCCGGATCAGACGCGGTGGTGCCCTTGACTGGCCCCGCCTCAGTGAACGTGTAGCCGACGGTCGTAGACAGGATCCCGAGGATCTTCGTCGTCGCGCTGAACGCCGGCACCGACGTATTGCCTTCGAGTTCGCCGGGGAATGTCGCCTGACCGTTGAACTTCGAGCCCGCCGGAAGCGAGAAGAGCGTCGTGTCCGAGCCTGTGATCGCTCAGCGACCCCTTCAGGATCCATTCCTTGAACTGAACCTGGGCCGCCGTCACGATCACCTTGAACGTCGCTTCGGCGGTGTTGCCGTGCTTGTCCGTCGCCGTGCACTTGACCGTCGTTTCGCCGATCGCGAAGGTCGAGCCCGAGGCCGGCGTGCAGATCACGGGCACCGTGCCATCGACGATGTCGGTCGCGGCCGGATTCGTGTAGGTCACTTCTGCGCCGGACGGCGACGTCGCTACCTTTTCGATCGTCGAGGGCACGCCGCTGATGACCGGGGGCGTCTTGTCCGTCACGATCACCTTGAACGTCGCTTCGGCGGTGTTGCCGTGCTTGTCCGTCGCCGTGCAGTTGACCGTCGTTTCGCCGATCGCGAAGGTCGAGCCCGAGGCCGGCGTGCAGATCACGGGCACCGTGCCATCGACGATGTCGGTCGCGGTCGGAGTCGTGTAGGTCACTTCTGCGCCAGACGGACCGGTCGCTTCCTTTTCGATCGTCGAGGGCACGCCGCTGATGACCGGGGGCGTCTTGTCCGTGACGATCACCTTTATCGATGCCGTCGCGACGTTGCCGTGGCCGTCCTTGGCGGTGCAGGTGACGATCGTTTCGCCGATCGGGAAGGTCGAGCCGGACTTGGACGAGCAGCTGAAGCTGCGCACGCTCGCCACCGCGCTTGTCGCTGTCGCGCTGTAGGTGACAACCGCACCCGATGCCCCGGTCGCTTCCTTGGTGACTTCGGAGGGCGCCGTGATCGTCGGCGCGGTGCCATTCCACTCATCGGCACCGATGTCGCACGGCGTGTCCGGCACGTCCGGTCGCGGCTCACCCTCCTGGTCGGTGCTCGTGCACGTTTCGGGGTTGCCCGCGTCGATCGCCGGGCTGCCAGTCTGCAGCGAGCGCAGCTCGGTGCCGGCGCCGCCGCCGCCGCCGTTGTTGAAGAGCGAGCTCAGGTCCGGGTTCGCGTCGGTGATTTCGGCGCCACACGAGGAATCGCTCGAGAGCACGTGATCGCTGATCGCCGGCGCGGCGCCTACGCACTGAGGCGAGCCGTTCTCGGCGACGATCGTGTTGTGCAAGTTGAGCGTGCCAGCGTTTTCGATCCCGTTCGTCTTGTTGTAGGCGACGGTCACGTTGAAGAGGCTCGCCGTACCGACGTTGACGAGGCCGGCCGACTGACCGTCGGAGAGAGTCGAGTTGCTCGCATTGGCCACGCCGCCTGGCTCGACGAGGATGCCCGTGCCGTGGTTGCCAGCGACCGTAGAGGCTTCGAGGTCGAGCGTTCCGAAGTCTTCGAACGCCGGCGTCGCGCCGCCGCCGCCGTGGTCCACGACGACGTCCTTGAAGAGCACCGAGGCACCTTCCTCGATGGTCACCAGTTCGGGGTGTTCGACTTCCTCGTTACCACCATCGATGACCGCTTCCGGCGGGTGCGCCGGACCTTCGACCGTTTGCGGGCCGCACGTATTGGTGAACGTGAGCGGCCTCGAGGGGAGATAGACGCCGCCGCCCAACACGATCGTGTTGGGCGCACAGTCGGCATTCGCTGCGGTGATCGCTTCTTCAAGTTGCGTTGCGTTGCCGACGTTGTACGTTGCGGCACTTGCCGTCCCCGTCAGTGCCAACAACAACGCCCCCGCTGAGGCGAGCGCCACCCCGCAGATCCGCGAGCGTGCCAGGAATCCGTGACTCATGAGTCCTCCAGTTCAGTAAGAGCCCTTAAGAGCTCTTTGGATCATCAATGCCCGAGGGCGCCTACCCGCCTCACTCGGTTGGCCGCTCGCGCGACCGCAGCGCCGCCTCAAGGTTCAGGGCATCTGTACCACGGCGCCGCTTGCAGCGGCAAGGCTCTTTACCGCTTCGTCACCAACCTTCACCGCATGGTCACTAGTTGGCGGCCGCCCATCGAGCCCGGGAACGGCCAAGAGCGGGATCGCGCTGGCGCGCGATCCCGCTCTGCCGTCCATCTGGAGATGCCGTCTAGTGCGCCTGGAGCAGTTCGGAGGCGCCCAGGCCCGAGGTCTTGACTTCGCCGGTCGTCGTGCCGCTTGTCGCAAATTCCGTAGCCAGCCGCAGCTTGCCGGACGTCGCGCCTTCAAACTTCCAGCGCGAGGCGTTGAGCCCAGTTCCCGCGCCGTCCACCACATGCGGGCGCAGCGAGCCCTCGAACACCGTTTCGAGCGCAAGCGAGGGCTGCACGATGTTCACCTTCATGCACCCGGCGGGAACCGTCGTCGCGTAGCAACCCGTGCGCCCGCTTTCTTCGGCTTCGATTTCGGTCTTTTCTTCTTCTTCGGACTTGCACGCCGGGCTTGGCGTCGTTCCGCTGGGCACGCCGAGCCGGAGGATCGGGGCCTCGGATTCTTCGCGTTCGCCGCAGCGCAGTTCGACGTCCCACGGCACGGTCAGCGGCACGCCGCGCTTGCCGACGGTTCCGGTCTGTTCGAGTGCCGGTTCGTCGGTCACCCATGCTTCGACTTCGGAGGTGCCCTTCTTGAACTTGCACTCGCGGTTCGTTTCCGTGCCCGTCTTCGTCGCGTTGCCGCTCGCCGAGAAGCCGAGGATTTCGCCGCGGCCGGAGGAAGGCGAGCCTTCGTTGAAGGCGTCTCCGAAAGCGAGCTGCATGCATTCGATTTCCGTCGAGAGCGCGGTTGACGTGAGCTTCACAGGCCCCCAGCCGAGCACGCCCACGTGGGCCGTACCGACCTTCACGAAGTTGTCGAAGAAGGCGAGCGGCGCGGTGATCGTGACCTTGAACGACGCCGTCGTGACGTTGCCGTGGCCGTCCTTGGCAGTACATGTCACGGTTGTGGTGCCGATCGGGAACGTCGCTCCCGATTCCGGGGTGCACTTGAACGACTCGATCCTCGCGATCGAGCTCGTCGCTTCCGCGGTGTAGGTGACCGTCGCACCCGAGTTGCTCGTTGCGGCCTTCGTGATTTCGCCTGGAACGTGGACCGTCGGCTTGACGTTGTCCCACTCGTCTGCGCCGATGTCGCAATTCTTGCCCGAGACGCCGGGGCGCGGCTCGCCCTCCTGATCGATCGACCCGACCGCGGTGCAGACCGTCGGATCACCTGCGAACACCGCCGGGCTCGATTCGGAGGTAATCGAATGAAGCTCCGTGCCGCCGCCGTTGTTGAAGAGCGGTCCGAGCAGAGGGTTCTTTCCGCTCAGTTCGGCGCCGCAGGAGGAGTCGCTCGAGAGGTTGTGATCGTTCGTCGTCGGCGCTATGCCGGAGCATTGCGGCGACCCGTTCTCGGCGATGATCGTGTTCGAGAGGTTGAGCGTTTCCTTGTTTTCGATGCCTTCGGCCTTGTTGAAGGCGACGGTGACGTTCTTCAGCGTCGCGGTCCCCTCGTTGACGAGACCGGCCGACTCACCGTCGGAGAGAGTCGAGTTGGCAAAGTTCGCGCTCGCAGCCGGCTGCACGACGACGCCGGGGCCTGCACCGGAGATTGTCGCCTGTTCGACTGTGAGGTTTCCGAAGTCTTCGACCGCCGCGGCGGCGCCGCCGCCCGCGTGGCTGATCACGAAGTCCTTGAACTTCGCCGAGACGCCTGTCCCGATGATGAAGAGTTCGGGCGTTTCGACTTCGACGTTGGTCCCGTCGACCGCCGCTTCCGGCAGGTGCGTCGGCCCTTCGATCGTTTGCAGCCCGTGGGTGTTCGTCAGGCTGAGCGGCTTCGGACCGGGGAGGTATTGACCTCCGGCGAGCACGATCGTGTTCGCTTCGGTGTTTGCGTTCGCACTAGTGACGCAGGCTTCAAGCGCCGCCGTTGTGCTTGCGGAGCAGGTGGCCGCACTGGCCTCGCTGGCGGCCGCCAGCGACAGCGCGCCAACAGCCGCTAGCGCGAGCGCGCAAATCCTCCAGCGCGGCAAGATCGCATAGGTCATTATTCCTCCAAGTACGCGTAGCCGGATGTCGGTATCGATCGACGGTAATAGGACGATCCGCCGTTGAGGCACCGTCCTTGCCTCAAGTGGCGAGGTTTACCAAGTCCTCATTGGCCGAAGCAAGCGTGTTTACGGCATCGTCACGTTCGTTCACCGCATGGTTACCGTTGTGAACCGTTACATTCGGTTGACGTCCCGAACGCTGTGCTTTTACATCTCTTTCACAAGACGTCTGCGCGTGCGGTAGCCGATCCGCGTGTGGTTCGGGGGCTTTCGCTCTGCGCCGGGTTGTTCACGACTCCTTCACGAGTGCGCAGGCGCGATCGCACAGAATCCCGGCTCGGGGGTGAGGGCCGCCGCCGCCGATGGTGGCCGCACCAGCCGCATCATCAGCAATACGCATGACGACCTCGCACCCACGGATTCCCGACGGCCTGCGCCGCGTGCTCTCGAAGCCGCCCTTCAGCTGGGTGCGTGAGGGCGCCTCGACGCTTGCGACGATCGCGCGGGAAGCGCCGCTCCTCACGGCTCTCGCGTGCACGGCGGTGCTGCTCGTGGTCCTCTTCTTCGTGGGGCTCGGCGTGATCGCGCCGCACTCGCCTGGCAGGGAGGTCAACCTCACCGCGGCGACGGAACTGATCTCCGAAGGGCGCGTCGAGCGCGCGACGCTGCTCGACCAGGACGCGCGGGTCGAAATGCACACGGGTAGCGGCCAGCAGCTTTGGGCGAACTACCCCCATTCCGACTCCTACACGGGCACGCTTATCGGGCTCCTGCAACGCGAGCACGTGCCGACCACGGTCAACCTGCAAGCAGGGAAGGCGGCTTTGCGCGCGACCGTGCAGTTCCTGCTGCCGATCCTGATCCTCGTCACCCTGTTCGCGTTCTTTATGACGCTCGTTCGCGATCAGGGCGGGGCGGCGTTCGCCGCGTTCTCGAAGTGGACGGGCAAGGGCCAGAAGCCCGGCGAAGGCAGGTTCACGTTCGCTGACGTCGCGGGAGCTCCGGAGGCGCTGATCGAGCTGCGCGAGATCTGCGACTACCTCGAAAATCCGGCGCGCTATGCGCTGCTTGGCGCGCGGGCGCCGAAGGGCGTGCTGCTCGTCGGCCCGCCGGGCACCGGCAAGACGCTGCTCGCGCGGGCGGTCGCGGGCGAGGCGACGTCCAACTTCTTCTCGCTCTCGGGCTCGGAGTTCGTCGAGTCGCTCGTGGGCGTGGGCGCCGCGCGCGTGCGCGACCTCTTCCGCCAGGCGCGCGACATGGCGCCGGCGATCATCTTCATCGACGAGCTCGACGCGGTGGGCCGCCAGCGCGGCGCGGGCATGGGCCAGGGCAACGACGAGCGCGAGCAGACGCTCAACCAGATGCTCGTCGAGATGGACGGCTTCGGCGCGGAGTCGGGCGTCGTGATCATGGCGGCGACGAACCGCCCCGACATCCTCGACAGCGCGCTGCTGCGCCCCGGGCGCTTTGACCGCCAGGTCGTCGTCGACGTCCCGGACGTCCACGGTCGCGCGGAGATCCTCACGCTGCACGCGAGCAAGATCCCGATCTCGCCGCCATGCCGACATGATGCGGATCGCGCATCAGACGCCGGGGTTCACGGGCGCGGACCTTGCGAACGTGATCAACGAGGCGGCGTTGCTCGCGGTGCGCGCGAATCACCCGCTGGTCGAACAGGACGAGCTCGAAGAGGCGATCGACCGCGTGCTCTCCGGGCCCGAGCGCCGCAGCCACGTGTTATCGCGCGATGAGCTCTGGCGGATCGCGATCCACGAGTCCGGCCACGCGATCGTCGCGCGCGCGATCGGCAATACCGCGGCGCTGCAGAAGCTCTCGGTCGTCGCGCGCGGCCGCGGCCGCGGCGGCTCGACGGTCTACGCGAGCGACGAAAAGCTCATGCTCACGCACCTCGACCTGACGCGCAACCTCGTCACGACGATGGCGGGAGTCGCGACGGAGGACTATGTCTTCGGGATGCTCTCGACGGGCGGCGAGGCCGACCTCGACCAGGCGACCAGCACGGCCCACGCGATGGTCGCGGTCTATGGCATGAGCGACGCGATCGGCCCCGTGACGGTCGGCGAGAAGCCCGGCGAGGTCTTCATCGCACGCGAAATGGCGAATCCGGGCAACGTCTCGGCGGCGACGCACGAGCTCGTCGACAGCGAGACGGCGCGGTTGGTGCGCGAGGCCGAGGAGACGGCGAAGCGGGTCGTGCAGATGAACCGCCAGGTCCTCGAAGAACTGGCGAACGCGCTGATGGAAGCCGAGACGCTCGCGGGCCCCGCGCTCGAGGTCTACCTGGCGGCCGTTCAGCCGTGGCCACATGCCGCTCGTGGCCGCGCTCAACGGCCAGACGCCGGTGCTGATGCGTGAGCCCGCCGTCGTCGCGGAGAGCGACGAAGGCGCGTACACCGACGAGTACGACGCCCCGGCCTAGAGCCGAGCGGCCCTACGCGCCTGGAGGCGCGCCGTCCGGCGAGCCCGCGAGCAGCGGTTCGAAGTTGCGCCCCGCGATCTTCTCGACGCCGACTTCACTCACCGGGTTGTGGTCGCTGCCGGCGACGTAGCGGCGGTCGGCGAGCGCGATGCCGTGCAGCGTGAGCCCTCGCGCAAGCGCCTGCTGGATCGCAGCTTGGGTTCGCGGAGCGAGCCTGCTTTGCGGCTTCCTCGAGCAGCCGCACCGTTTCGTAACCGAGCCCGGGAAGGCTGCCGAGCGGAGCCTTCCCGAACTGCTTTGCGTAGTCGCCGGCAAATTGCTGCGCAGCGGAGTTTTCGCGCGGCGAAGCCGTAGGAGCCGAAGACTGCGTTTTCGAGGCCGGCCGATCCGTTCGTGAGCGTGAAGCGGCCGTCCATGACGGAGGTGCCGAAAAGCGTCGCGCCCACGCCCTGCGCCTGCAGCGCCGCGGCGAGCCGGTTCACGGCCGGCGGCGGAAGCGCCGTGAAGACCGCCGTCAGCTTTGGTCCGGCGGACTTGATCTCCTGGGCAAGCGAGGTGAAGTCCTGCGTGTTCATCCCGACCGACGCGCTCCCGGCGATCGCGAATGTGCTTGCTCTGGACAGCCTGCTTGAAGTCGCTGGTCAGCGCTTCCACGTAGTGGGTACCCGTAGCGCCCACGACGAACACGCGCGGAAAGCCCTCCGTGGACATGTACGTCGCGAGCTCCGCGACTTCTTCGTTTGCCGCGGATCCCACGGGCCAGTAGGTCGGGTAGTGCTGTGCGGCCGCCGGTTCGTAGTTGCAGGCTGCAAGCATCAGCGTCCCGTAGCGGGCGCCGGCCGCCGCGAGGCTGAGCTGCGAATCCGTGTCGCACGGCAGGATCAGGACGCCTGAGCCCTGCGCGGCAAGCCGCTGCTGGAGGGCGCTCGGCGAGAGTCCGTCGAGCGTCTGCTGAACGAGGTTGACGCTGGACGTGGCCCGGGTAGCCCACCGGCGGCGTCGAGCTCTTCCGCGGCCACCTGCGCGCCCTGCGCGACCAGCGTGGTTCTGTTCACCGAACGCGCCCGACGGGGGATCGTCGACGACGACGTTGAGCTGTCCGTGGCGCAAAGCGTCCGCCACCGCGGCCGACCCTGCGGGCGGGGAGCGACGTGGACCGGGGCCGTCGTGACGACCGAGGGCGGCGTGTTCGCGGTGCTCTTGGAGGAGCCGCCGCCGAGCGAGAGGCCGATCGCAATCCCGCCACCGATCACCACAACGGCCGCGACAGCGGCTATGACCTGAGTGCGACTCATCCCCGGTCAGGGCGCGCGCGGCGGCACGCGGCCGGGCGCTCGCCGCTGCCGTCAATCACCGGTGATGGCTTACGGCGGCTCGAGTGGCCGGGCGAGTGCTTGGCCGACTTGCCGTGCTGGTGATGAAGCGTGCCGCAACCGACCTGGCTCTCGATCGCGCGCGCGCTTTCGGTCCACGCCTTCGCGAGCGCCGACGGGATCTTGGGCTTGTGCGTGCGCTGATCCTGCTTGATCAAGGCGATGAACTTTTCAAGCGCGTTGCACGCGGGCACAGGAACGAAGTGCTGCGATCCCGAGATCGTCGCCGTGGCCGCGCTGGCGAGCGGCGCGAGCGGCGCCTGAATGAGGCCCCAATCCTCGCGAACACCAGCACCGAGAGCGACGCATGCCCGGAGGAGCCGCCAACGCCGATGGAGTGCAGCGCCTGTTCGAGCAGGCCTTGGAGCTCTTGGCGCAGCTGGTGCGGGATCTTTGCGCCCTTGACCTGGCTGAGCAGTTGGCGCACCTCTTCGGCCGGCGTTTCCGGCGGCACGTGCGTGCTCGTAGTCGTGTGGGTGGTCGTGGTCGTGAGCGTGGCGGTCGATTGAGTCGTTTGAGTCGTCGGCGCAGTCGTGGTCGTCGTGTGCGTGCTCGTCGTCGTGCTCGAGGGCGCGGTGTCGTGGTCGTCGACGTGGTGGTCGACGGCGTCGGGGTCGTCGTCGTGCTGGACGTCGTCGTGGTCGTCGTGGAGCTCTTCGACGTCGTGGTAGTCGTGGAGCTCTTCGACGTCGTGGTAGTCGGCGCAGTCGTGGTCGTCGTGGAGCTCTTCGACGTCGTGGTCGACGGCGCCGTCGTGGTCGTGGTCGTGCTCGACGGCGTCGTCGTGGTCGTGTGGGCCGTCGTCGTGGTCGTGCTCGACGGCGTCGTAGTCGTCGTAGTCGTGGTGGCCGGCGCAGTCGTTGTCGTGGTCGTAGTCGTGGTGCTCGACGGCGCCGTCGTCGTGGTCGTGCTCGACGGCGCCGTCGTGGTCGTGGTCGTGGTGCCGCTGCCCAGGATCACGTCCACGACGAAGGACTTTTCCGCGGTCGCTTCATGACCCGTCCTGGCCTTGCACGTGACTGTCGTCTTGCCGATTGCGAAGTTGGATTCCGACTTCGGCGTGCACTTGAATTCGCGAATTACGTCGGGCGAGCTTTCCGCCGAGGCTTCATAATCGACGGTCGTGCCGGCTGAGTTGGTCGTTTCGACGACGACTTCCGACGGGACCGTGATCACCGGCGGGAAGTCGTTGTATTCGTCAGCGCCGATGCTGCACGCTGCGCCGGCGACAGACGGACGCGGTGCGCCGCGCTGGTCGGTCGAGGGGCACGCAGCCTTGTCGCCCGCTTCGATCGCCGGACTTTCGGGCTTCAGCGAGTGGAACTCGGTCGGCCCGCCGTCGTTGAAGAGGCTGCTCAGCTTGGCCGACTTGTTGCTGATTTCGGCGCCGCAAGTTTCGTCGCTGGCGAGGTTGTGGTCGTTCGTGCTCGCTGCCGAGCCGGCGCATTGCGGGGAGCCGTTTTCAGCGATGATCGTGTTCGTCAGGTCCAGGGTGCCCGCGTTTTCAAGGCCGCCGAACTTGTTGAAGGCGATCGTCGCATTCTTCACAGAGGTCGTGCCCTCGTTGACAATGCCTCCCTCCTCGCCGTCGGAGAACGTGGCGTTGAGCGCCGTCAGCGTGGCTCCCGGCTGGACGACGAGGCTCGTGCCGGTGTTGCCCGAGACCGTCGAGGCTTCGACTTCCAGGTTTCCGAAGTCTTCGATCGCGGCCGACGCCGCGCCACCCGCGTGACTGATGACGACGTTCTTGAACTTCGCGGAGACCCCGGTGCCGATAATGAAGAGTTCGGGAAGTTCCGGTTCGATGTTCGCGCCCTCGATGACCGCTTCGGGCGTATGCGTCGGCCCTTCGATCGTCTGCAGCCCCTGTGTGTTGGTGATCTTGAGCTGCTTGGGTCCGGGAAGGTAGGTCCCGCCCGCTACGTGGATCGTGTTCGCTTCGCTGTTCGCGTCGATCGTGGTCACGCACGATTCGAGCGTCGTTGTCGTCGTCGCGGTGCAGGACGCCGCGCTGGCGACACCGGTCTCGAGGGCGCCGATCAGCAGGCAGGCAGCGGCCAGCACTCCTGAGGACGCGCACAAGCTGCGCAAGAGCTTCGGTCCCTGAAAACACATCGGTCCGCTCTTTTAGCAGAGGGCGGAGGGCGGAGGAAGGCGACGCGAGCGATGTTCACGGATTGGTCACAGGGCCACCACAAGTACGTAACAGCGCCTTGCAGCGGCACCGCCGGCAACTGCTCGCAGAACGCGAAAGGGAGCCGGACGAGCCGGCTCCCTTTCGAACTGGCGGCGATCCGATAGGGCGATCCGTCGCCGAATCGGCTGCCGCTGGCGGCGCGTAGCGCCGCTGCACCGTGCGGTTTAGAAGTTCGCCTGGAATCCTTCCCGCAGGGTCTTGATCCACGTCGCCGGCAGCGACGCGTAATACACTTCGTTGAGCAGGTCCTGACCCGCGGAGGAGAGGATGAACGAGAAGTATGCGTACTCCGTCATCCGCTGGTCTGCCGTCAGCCGCTTGATCGCGACCTGCGAGTTAGAGCTGCTTTCGTCGTGGGTGTAGACGAGATCCCACGTCAAGCCGCAGATCGGGTACTTGCTCCCGAGGTCAGTCGCGTTGCCGTGCTGGGGCTCTTCGTTTCCACCTTCGGACTTGAGCTTTTCGTTGTTGTTGGACCAGTTGTCTTCGAGGTTCAGGCCGACCGATTCTTCGGCGTTTAGACCGGGGAGGCTGAGCACCGAGTAGTTGCAGTTGGCCGTCTTCGAGACGTTCGGCGGCTGGTAGGAGGCGTTCGTCGCGTTACGCACGCTGGCCAGCACGATGCCTGTCTGGTTGATCGCTTGCGGAAGGTCCGCGTAGCCGATCCCGTTCGGGGTTTCCTTGAGCTTCGCGATCAGTTCGGGGTTGCCGCTCTTTTCGCCGTGAATCGCTTCGGGCGAGCAGGTGCCGCCTTCCGAGCTATGCGGCCAGTTCGTGTTCGGCGACGGGAAGTACGTTTCCCACGTCTTGCCTGGCGCGCAGGTGCCTGCGGGGCTAGTCCGTCCGTTGTCGACACGGATCAGATAGCTCTTGAAGATGCTCGTCGTGCCGGAGTTGTCCTCGCGGACCACGCGCTGGATGCTCGCGGTGCAGTTGGACAGACCGGGGTTGTTTTCGACGAGTTCGGCGTCGTTCCATGTCAGGGCGTCACCACCGAAGATGCGCGAGAGCTCGAGCGCCGTGAAGGTGAAGCTCGTCGGCGGTGCGTGGCCGCCGCACTCGGCGGAGGTCAGGTGCACCATGATCGCGACGGACGAGCCGGCGATCGGGAACGACATCACCTTCGTTTCTTTGTCTTCGGGACTCGGCCAGGGCGACTTCGGCGTGAACGGGGGTTCGAATCCGGTTGCAATCGTGCACGTGCCGCTCGCGCCGACCGGGCCGTCGAGGACCGACGAGAGTTCGCTGTTGGAGTACGGCAGGTCCGTGCCGGAGAAGGCATCGGTGCGGCAGCTCGCCGCGCGGATGCCCGCGCCCGAGCCGGTGACCGACTTTTCCTTCGCGTTGGGGTAGTTGTAGGCGACCATCGTGTGTTCCGCCGGGTCGCCGCTGAACTCCGTGGGCACCGACATCGCGCAGAACGTCTGCGTGTAGGCGACCGAGAAGGTCTTTTGCTGCGCTTCTTCCTGGTAGGTCGAGCCACGGCCGTCGATCTTGCCGTCGGTGCTGTTGCACGCGGTTCCTTCCGGCGGCTCACCAGCCGGCGCTGCCATCGCACTCGCGCTTGCGAACGCAAAGCAACAGATCGCACTCAGGAGCGCGCTCAGCCCTGCTACGCAGGCAAGCGGTCCTGAGAGGATTCGCTTACGAGAAGACATGTTCATGTTTTATTCCCACCTTGCTCGAGTCGAGATAACGAGAATCACTGGCCAAGTTGCTCCGAACCGCTAGCCGGTAGTCGCCCTCCTCCTGGCAGTGCGCCAGCGACGGATAGGACTCTCATCCTGGCTCTGAAGCTTCCCAGGCGTGTAGACGATTCTCAGCGGCCCGCGGGGCGCCGATGTTGCCCGTTGGTGAACATCCTTGTGCTTTATTGGTGAACGTCGTCACGCGATCGTGAACGTACTGTAGGCGTGGGGTGAAGCACCCGCTACGAATGTGTGAACGCCGGGTGTAGTGCACGTGAACGGCGTGGGCTCGGCACCAGGTCGGTCGCCTCGCTCGTTGGGGATCGGCGCTACCGGCGGCGCTGGTCCCCGCGGGCCTCCAGGAAGGCCGGGCGCGGACGCCCGCGCGGACGCATGCCGCGTGCGCTCAGGATCAGCGCGAGCAGGACCGCGGCGCCGACCGGCCAGTAGTACCAGGAGGGTTCCGAGCTCGAATTCGTCGTGAGCGTACGCGCCGCGAGCCGCCGCAGGGCAAACGCCGACTGGCTCGCCTCCTTCTCCGCCTTTTCCTTGCGCTCGGCGGCCGACGGGCTCTGGGCGTAGCCGCTCGCGCCCGGTGGTATCGGCTCCACCGGGGGCGTGGGTGTCGGGACGATCGCGGGGGCGACGCTCAGCGGTTCCGCGGGTGGCAGCCCGGGTTCGACCGGCGGCGCCGGATGCGGCGAGGGCTTCGGCACGGGCGCCTTCGGAGCTAGCGGCGGCGGCGCCGGGGCCGGCGCGGGGGGCGGCGGCGCCGGGGCGAGCGCGAGGTTCGTCGGAAGCGCGCCGCCGAGCGCCGCGGGGGGCGGTGGTGGTGGCGCCGCGGCCCCCCGCAGTCGACTTCCGGCATTGTGGACGACCACGTGGAAGACCTGGCTCGCACCTTCGTACGGGACCGTGCCACACGGTGCGCCAAAGCCTCCCGGCTGCACGGTGACCGGGAGCGAGTAGGTCAGGAGGCCGGCCGTGATCGAGACGATCGTCGTACCGGCGTTGAACGCGCAGAAGAGGCCCGAGGCCGAGGACGGTATCGGGTGCCCATGTCCGTCGAGCTTCGGGTACGGGGAGCCCGGGCCGCTCGGTTCGACGAAGGTGCCGATCGCTGGTTCGGAGCTCGCGAACGCGTAGCTCGGCGAGACGCATTCGTTGCACGCCGGCGAGGGGATCGCGACATAGTTTTCGTAGCCGGGCGCGGGCGGGTTCTGTTCTTCGATTGTCGCGAGCGAGCCGGGCGGTCGGCGCGCGATCGCTTCGAACTGGAGCGTTAGGCTGCGCGCGACGTTGAGCCCGTTCAGCGGCTTGAGCGCGAGCGAGTCGATCACCGGCTGGCCGCTGACCGACACCTGACCGCTCCGCGCGTTGACAGACGCGAGGTACCACAGCACGCCGTTGTTCCCCGGCTCCTGGTAGGACAGCGTCGCGCCTTCGTACTCCGGGATCGGCGCTTCGCCGCTGCGCGGGTTTTCGGGCACGAGGCGGCGTTCGTCGTGCTGCGCGGGGCTCGTCGTGAAGATCGCGGCGACGCCCCGGCGCGCGAGCAGCGAGGCGACTGCTTCGCCGTCGCTCGCGCCGATGCCAATGCGAAGCGGGAGCGCGGTGATCACGATGATCGGAATGTGCTGGCCGGCCGCGTCTTCTTCGGCCGAAGCCTGTGCGAGCTGGCCTTCGAGCCACGCGAGCTCTGCCGAGCCCGGCTCCCCGTCGGCTTCCGAGCTCGCTTGCAGCGAGCCTTGCGAGTTGTCGAGCACGATGACGCGGATCGTGCCGCCGTTCTGCGTGGCGTCAAAAGAGTAGTAGCGGTGGGCGTCCCCATTGGGCGTCGGCGCGCCGGCGGAGATCGGGATGATCCCGGCGCCCGCCTGCCCGGTGCCAAACGGCGATGAGGATTCGGAGAACGCTTCCCCCCAGGCGTTTGTCGTTTCAGCGCCCTCGGCGTCGCGCGGGCCGAGCGCGGCGAACACGGGCAGGCCGCCGAGCGGCGAGAGCAGTTCTGCCATGTGGCCGAGGTCTGCGCTCGCGCGAGGGAATTCGCCCTCGAGGGTGTCGCCGCCGGACATTGCAAAGGCGGGCCCTCCCGGCTGTCCGGCGAAGCCCGCGATCTCGGCGGCGGCGGCGCCGAGGTTGACGTCGGGCTGGGCGCCGACCGTCGCGGCGCACGATTCGAAGCAGACCGGGCTGGAGAAGAACGCGAACGAGACGGTGCCTTCTTCCGCGGGCAGGTAGGGCGTGGACTGAGCGAGCGACGGGGGCTGCGCCGCGCCACCGGCGTCGTAGCGCCAGATCGACGCCGTCTGCCAGCCGCTCGAGCGGACAGCGAGCGATTCGGTCGTTCCCTGTCGGGCCGCATCGACCGTGCCGGCGTAGCCGCCGACCACCCAGCCGTGTTCTCCCGAGGAGTCTGTCGCGAGCGCGAGCACGGGGTCGGTCTTGAGCGCGCCGTCGAGGCCGACTTCGTTGCCGGCGAACTGGCCGTGGCTGAGGTCTTCCCAGCCGCTCGCGGTCTCGCGCATGAGCTCACCGTCGCCAGGGGGGTAGCCGGCCACTTCGGTTCGCCCATACGCCGGCGGCGCAACGGCGACAAACGCCCGCAGCGCGCCGCTGCCTTCACGGAAGGGCGAGAGCGCGACCGCGATCCCCTCGAGCGGCTGCGCCGCCGCTTCGAAGGGCTTCGAAGGTCCTTCGCGCTGGAGCACGACCGAGCGCCCGGCGGCGACGAGGCCGCCGTCCGGGAGTCCCGCGACGAGCCGCAACGCGCCGCGTGCCGAGGCCGGGAGCGAGCCGACTTCGACCCACCCTCGTTCCGGCGAGCGAGTCCAGAGGTTGCCCCCGACGATCGCGAAGACTTCCGTCCCGGCGACGGCGACGGAGCTGATGTTGGCCCCGGACGGAAGCCTCGCTTCGAGGCCCCAGCTGCTGCCGTTGTAATGGAGAATGGTCCCCCCCGCGCCGACGGCCCAGCCTTCCCCGGACGATGCGAAGGCGATCGCGTTGAGCTGCGACAGCGTCAGCAATGAGGACGCGGGGTCTTCCGTCCACGCGCCGCCGTTCCAGTGCAAGATCACACCGGCCTGGCCGACCGCGAAGGCGCTCGAGCGCCCGTCGTAGGCCACTCCGAACAGATTCACGCGCCGGTCATGGGCGGGCAGCGGCTGGGAGAGCCAGCCGACCGACGGTTCGTAGCTGAGCGTTGCGCCGTCGAGCCCGACGGTGAGCGCTCCGGCTTCGCTGACCCTCCCGGGGCCTCCCGGGGGTATGTCGACGGCCGGTGGAAGGGCGATGCTCGTGAGCGTGAAGCGGTCGGGAACGGGCCATGCGCTCAGCGCGCCGCTCGTGGTTTCCGGCGACCAGTGCCCAAGCGCGTGCGTTCCCGCGAGCCAGCCCTCGCTGGGGCTCGCAAAGGCATCGCCGCCTTGGCGCGTCGGTTCGAGCTTGCTTTCCTGCTCGCCCTCGTAGCCGGGCGCGGCGAAGGTGCTCCAGCGATCGTGCGAGAAGACGTGGATCGCCTGGTCCTCGAGGGCGACGGCCGCCTTTTCTTCCGGAAACACCGCGTCCGGGACCGTCGCAGCACCGAGTTCTTCTTCGCAGTGGTTCGCAATCGCCAACGTGCACCACGAGTTCGTGATCGCGGGGTGCTCGGAGGGGTCATAGCGGGCGACCACTTCCGCTGCTTCATGCTTGGGGACGCGCACTTCGGCGCCGATCCACACCGCGCTCCCTTCGGCTCGCAGCGCGGTCGGTTCGACCTGCGTGCCGCGGCCTTCGGTTTCGAACGCTTCGGTGAGATCAAGCGCATCTAGCCCCGTCGGCGCGAAGCTCCAGCTCGGTTCGCTGGCGCCGGATCCGCTCTGGAAGTGGCCGAGGATGAGGCTCCAGCCGCTTTCCGCGCTGCGCCCGCCGGGCCCCACGATGAGCGCTCCCCAGCCGGCCCCGGGTCCCTGCGCATCGCCCACCTTGAGCACGATGTGGTCGCTGCCGCGCAGCGCGGTCGCGAGCGACGGGTCCGAGCGCGGCAGTTCCGAGGCATTCGGCAGCCCGGCGGCGTGGAGCCTCCATTCGCTGCCTTCGAGCAGACCGTAGTCGACCTGCTCGTGAGCCGTGATCGTTTCGGTGCCGCCGTTGGGCCCGGGGATCGTCACGTCGCGTTCTCCCTGTCCGGGCGCGGTGAGCATGCCGTACACGTGCCCTTCTGATTCGCCGAGGTGGATCGCGACGCCGAGCTTTTGGACGCCTTCGCCGCTCGCGCCGACCCATCCTCGCAACGCGGAGCCGAGTTCCCCTTCGGTCGCCGTTTCGTCGAGCTTCAAGGGCCCGCCCGGTTCACGCTGGAAAAGGCCGAGCTTGGGTCCGTACTTCGTCGGTTCGGTGGATGTCTCCGCGAACCACAGCCAGATCGTGCCCGAGGGAGCCATCGCGCCGCTCACTTCCATCCGCGCCACCTTGTCGGCGGGAATCAACGGGTAGGCCGTTTCGCCGTTGGCTTCGTGAAGCACTTCGGCGATCTGCCATCCGCCCGCCTTCGTGTAGCGCAGGAGCACCAGCTGGTCGCCTTCGGCTTCGTACTTCAGCAGCTTGCCGTTCAAGCCCTTGGCTGGCGCCGCACTCGTGAACCCGTAGGCCCAGGTTTCCTCTTCGGCACTCCCCTTGACCGTGCCGAGGATGGTGACCTTGCTCGCCGGTGCCGCGATGCCGCTTATGTGCGAGGAGATCGGGGGCGCGGGCTGGTTCTGCACCGTGATGCCCGCGATCACCGCCGACCCGGCCGGCGCGTTGCCGGCGCGGTCGCGGGCGCTGGCGCGGAAGTCATAGACGCCGTTGGCGACGGCTTCGCTGTGAAAGAGCAGCGAGTACCCGTTCGTGCCCGAGGACGGCGCGGTGACCGCCGCGCCGACCTTGTGGAAGGCGCTGCTGCCCGCGCGCGCCAGTTCGAAGGTCACGGATTTGATCCCGGGTCCTTCCTCTTCGCCTTCCCGCTTGCTCGTGTAGCGGTCGGCAGTTTCCGCGCCCAGCGTGACGTCGCCGCTCAGCGTCGAGGAGATCGGCCGCAGCGCGACGGTGGGCGGGTTGTTGTCAACGAGCAGCGACCGCAGTGGCACTGAGACGAAGCCGGGCGCTTCACCGCTCTGCACCGCCACTACACGGAAGTCGTAGCGTCCCGGTTCGAGCGCGGCGGTGTCGAACGGGTGCTTGGCGAGATACACGAAGTGGCGCGGCGTGCCCTCCACAGGCACCGTTTGGATCGTCGTCCATTCGCGGCGTTCGTCACTCGGCTTGTACTGAAACACCGCTTCCGGTAGCGGGTTGGATTCTTCGGTCCCCGCGAGCACCTTCGCTTCTAGCGCGACTTCGCCGCTGAGCGGCGCATGTTCGTCGCCTGGGCGGTGCGGTTCGACCATTTCCACGACCGGTGTTTCGTTTGCGATCAGGCGATCGCGGAGGACCGCGACGTGCGTCGATTCCACGACCTGCGTGGTTTCGTTCGAGACGACGATCACGACGCAGAGGTCGTAGTCCCCATTGCCTTCGCCCGGAGTTCCGGTGACGTTGAGCGTGTTGAAGCCCGCTTCCGCGACCGTTTCCGCTTCGCCCGGCGTCACGGTGCTGTTTTCGAAGCGTTGCGTTGAGGTCGTCCATTCTTCGGCTTCCGCGCGCGAGCTCTCGAAGGTGACGCTTACCTTGCTGCCGCTGGGAACTGCCGGCTTGACCCTCGCGCGCAGTTCCTGCGTGCTCGTCAGGACCGTCGGTTCCGGCTCGAGTTCGTTGTGCTTGACTTCGAGCGCGGTGTCGGCGGTCGGGTTCGCGCATTCGCTCGTCGGCGTTTGCGGCGTAAGCGGATTCGCCGCGAGCGGCGCGGCGAGGCTCGAGCCGGCAACGAGCCGTAGCGCGTGCTCCAGGGTTGCGAAGGCGCTTGGAGTGCCGCGTGCGGTGCTCTGCCCGTGCGCCGACGGCGGGGACGCGCTGCCCTTCGCGGCGTGGGGGTGCCGCTGAGCGTGCGCGGCGGGCTTTGGCTTCTTGACGTGCGACCGCGCCGCAGGCGCTCGAGTCGGCGAGACGTTGGTTTGGGCGCTGCGGTGGGGCGAGCGGGTCTTTACGCGCGCGGGAGCAAGCGGGGACGGCGCCAAGCTCGCGGTCGCACTCGTGCTCGTCGTGGTGCTGGTCGTCAGCGATGTGGAGCTCGTCGCCGTTTCTTCCGTGCTGGCGCCGCTTCCCGGGCTCGAGGGTGGGCTGCTCTGCCCGCCTTCGGGCGCGGAGGTGACTCCGGAGGGGCCCGAGGAGACCGGGGGCGCGATCCGCGGAGCGCCGACGACCGCCGCGGGCCAGGCGCTCCAGCACGCTGCAGAGACGGCGACGAGCGCACCCACGAGGGATGCCAGGCGGCGGCGGCGAGAGGGGCTCACGAAGGCGCCCTCGCAGGTGATCTCACGAGTCTCTGATCCATGAATGGCCGGGACGCGGCAAACCGCTCGCGGATCGCCCCACGCACGCGAGCAATGCTGAAGCGCGCGCGGGCCGAGCGCGTAAAGAACTTGTTATGCGACGAAGCGCACTTTCGTCGGCCAGTGCTTGCGGTTCAAAGGCAGCACCAGCACGCCGCTGTGGCCGTTGAAGCGTCGCGGGCGCGCGCTGCTAACGACGCGACCGTGTTGCAGCGCCTGCGCGCCAAGCGTGATCGGACGCCTGACCTTGAAGCTCAGGTAGAGGCTGAAGGCATTGCCGTGGTGGTGGAGCTTCGCCTGCACCTTGTAGATCGCGGGCGCCAACTTGATCGTCTGTGAGCTCGTCACCGGAGGCAGCGGCGGTTCCGGCGGCGGTTCCGGTTCGCCTTCGAAGACGAAGATCGGCGGGTTTTCTTCGAGTTCCACTGGACGTATTTCTTCTTCGTTGCCTTCCGGGGCGTTCGGCGTCAAGCCGTCGGTGAGCTGATAGAGGTGGGGCTGCTCCTCCACAATGGGGTGCACGGGTTCGCCGGTGCTGAGAGTCCCTTCGCTCGTGGCCGCCCAAGCGTCGTTGTCGGCGTTCGCGACGATCGAGGAGACGCTTCCGTTGCGATCGGCGGGGACGACTTCGGGGGTGCCGCCGGGCACCGTTTCGGTCGTGCGAAAGCGCGTCACGCTCAGCTGACCGTCACACGCGGCCTGAGCGATCACCGGTTCGTCGGCAACCTGTTCGTTGGGGCCCACGCCGGCGGAGGACTGCGGCCGCACGAAGCCGCCGGCGAGCGCTTCACCGGTGCTCGGGATGACGCCGATCGAGGACCACAGGAACGCCCCTTGCATTGCGGTCGCCGCCGTGTCGGGGGTGTAGCTCAGCTCTTCGGGCGCGAATGGTCCTTCCGTGCAGGTCGCGCGTTCGCCGCTCGGCGAGATCGGGATCAGCGGCGCGGGCTGCGGCGCTTCGTGCCCGTCGACCTTTTCGAACTTCCGCTCCGCGGATTCGCATTCCGGCGGACACCCTCCGAGCACGCGGTCGCGCAGGTCCGCGGGATTGCCTGCCACCCAACCCTGCCCCGCTGGATCGAGGCCGACCGCGACGAGATCGGTGCGGAAGGGATCGTCCCACCCGCTCGTCTGGTCGCTCGCCTGCGCGTGCGTCGGCGGCTCGAAGGGAAGGGCCGAGGAGAGCCCGATCGCCCCGAGCGAGAATTCGAACCCGTCCGAGCGGAAGAGCTCCGGGGGCGGCGCGCCCCGGTGCGTGGGGACGAGTTCGCGTTCGTCCACAGCGGACAGCGATTCCGCGGTGCTGCTCGAGGCCATCGCGAAGGGGATACCGAGCGGATTTTCGCTCGTCGCCGCGTCGAGGTATTCGCCCGAGAGCCATCGTTCCGAGGGCGGGGGCGTGTCGTCCGTGAGCACCTGGCCGTTCCAATGCAGGACTACGCCGTAGGTGCCGAAGAACCAGCAGTCGTTCCAGTACAGGCAAGCGCCGGAGGTGATGCCGCCGGGCCGCGGTGACTCGTTGGCGATCTTGCTCGCGAACGGAGTGGCGCCGGCGTCGGGGGCGGCGCTGATGCCCGGAATCGTCGGCACGGTGACGCGCTCGAGCGTCGCCTTGGGAACCGCAAATGGCTGCCATTCGTGTTCTGCGCCGTCGTAGCGGCACAGGCGAGACCAGCCGTTGTCCGTGGGTCCGCCGATGAGCCAGTAGTCGAGCTTGCCCGCCCATAGGATCGTGTGGCCGGGGCACACCTTGCGACCCGGAAATGTGGGGTCCGGATACCACTGCTGACCCGTCGGGAGGTTGCCGTTGTAGATCCACACCGCATACGGGTTCTTTTCCGCGGCTGGAAATTCGTTGTTGTCGGACAACGCGCGGGGGTAGGTCGCCGCGAGCCCGCGGTTCCAAGACCTGAAGGCCATCGACGTCACCGTGAGGTAGCACTCGTCTTCGGGCGCCGTCTGTCCGGGGTTCGTAGGGGAATCGACCCCCGCGCAGGCATTGCGGGTGTTCGGCGACCCAGGTGGGATTTTCCGTTTCGACCGGTCCGGCTTCTTCGATGCCCGACGGACCGGCGAAGCTGCCGAAGGGATAGGGCTTCACGTCGACCCAGCACGGATGCCCCGGTTCAGGACTCGCCGAGCTCCCCGCCGTGGTCGTCGCGCACTGCGGAGCAGACCCGCCTTCCTGACCATTGGCGGTTGCGGGCATCCCGAAAGCGACCAGCACGACGGCGATCGAAGCTGAGCGCAGCACGGCACGCCGGGGCATTGCCGAGGATCCTAGACGCGTCCGCCCGCCGGCCGGTAGCGTGTTCACACGCCGGCAACAACTCCGCGTTCACAGCGCATCAGAGTGTGCATCCGCGCTCACACCGCTGGGCCCGTCCATCTCACTTGTGAACGAACCGGGACCGACATGCACACGGCGCTTCAGCGCGAACGGCTCCACGTGAGCAGCTCCAGGCGACTGCTGCTTGCGCTCGCTTGCGCGCTCGCGAGCACGCTCCTCACGAGTGCCACGGCGTCGGCATACACGTCGGTGGGGCAGCTCTTCCCGCCGGCGAACACTTGTGCCGCAGACACCTTCCTGCAGACCGGCGTCGGCCCGGGCATCAACAGCTACACGATCCCCGTCTACGGAGCGATCACGTCGTGGAACTTCTGGACCACGGCCGAAGCGGTTCCCGGCCTCGCGCTCAAGGTGGCCCACCCGCTCGGCGAAGGCAACTACATGATCGTGGGCGAAAGCGTCGCGGCGACCGCGGCTCAGCATCCAAACGAGATCAACACCTTCAACGCGGACATCCTCGTGGAACCGGGCGATGTCATCGGCCTCTACACGAGCGGCGGCGCGACGCAGGACTGCGGCACCGTGTTCACCGAACCGTTCGACACCTATGTCTACGCCGAAGGCGACTGGGTGCCGTTCAACACCGTGCTCTTCCAGACGCCCTCGCCCCACGGCACCGCGCCGAACTCGCTCTTCCCGGTCGCCGCGAACATCAGCGAGCCGCCGACCCAGGCGCTCACCGTGCCGCCATGCTCTTCCGGCAGCTTCGAAGACAGGGTGACGCCGGACATCGGCACCGCCGCGAAGGCGGTGCACTACACCGTCGACGGGGGCCTTGAAGCGACGGCAAAGGCAAACGGCGAAGGGATCGCCACTCTGAAGGTCTCGACGGCCGGCTTCCACACCGTCGAATACTGGCCTGAAGACAAGGCGGGACAGCTCGGCGCGCACCAGGTAGCGGCGGTCTTCGTCGTCAAGATCGGCCCGAAGGTCGCGATCACGAGCGACCAGAACGAGTCCGCTTACAGCGTCGGCGAAAAGGGATCGATCTCGATCAAGGCCTCGAGCCCCTATGGGCTCACAGTCGACCCCTCGGCGAACCATCAGCCGATCGAAACGACACAGCCGGGCTTCTACTTGGTGCCCGCGGTGGCGAGCGACAACTGCGGCAACACGACGAAGGAATCCTTCCAGTACACGGTGAGTCCCTTCGATCGCAAGCTTGACTTCGCGCACGAAGCCTTCGTCGCGGCCAAGAGCGGCCTCTCGATCGCGCGCGCCGCCGGCACGACTGTCACCTTCACCTCCTCGGGGGAGGGGGTCACGAGGTTCACGATTACGAAGAAGACCGCGGGGATCGAGGACGAAGGGGAATGCGAAAAGCCGACGCGACACACGCGCCACGGTAAGCACTGCACGTTCTACGAAAGCGTGAACGGCGACTTCGCGCGCGAAAACGAATCCGGGCGCAACGTCTTCCGCTTCACCGGCCGCCTGAACGGACGCACGTTGGGGCCGGGCACCTACCGCCTGATCGCGACCCCGGAATTCGAGAGCATCCTCGGGCGACCGGTCAAGCACTCCTTCCGTATCCTGCGCTGACCTTGGCCGCATGAGATGATTCCAAGCGCATGAGTGCCCCTGCCCGCACAACCGCGATCGCCGCGCTGCTCACGCTGGCGGCGCTGGGAGCGGCCGCTTGCGGCGGCTCGTCTCAGTCGGCGAGCACCGGCAGCGCCACCTCGACGACGCGCTCGCGGTCGGCGAGCGCGACCTCGGGGCACGCGACGGCTCGCGCGGTGACGTTGAGCCCAGCGATCAAGGAAGGGTTCGTGAAGTACGCCGCTTGCATGCGCGAACACGGCGTGAGCATGCCCGAACCAAACGTCAACGGCCCCGGCCCGGTCTTCGACCCGAAGCAGATCGACACCAGCAGCCCGAACTTCCAGAGCGCCTCGAAAACCTGCCGCTCGAAGCTGCAGGCGCTCATCGACAGCAACCGCACCACCGCGACGAAGTCCGGCTGAACCGCGCGTCGGCGCCGGCGCTCAGGCTGCGGCACCAGCCCCAGCGCTCGCCGGCACCGGGCAGATCGCGCCGTCGTCGGTCCAACAGCGCACGACGTCGCGCACGGAGATCACACCGACGATCTCGCCGGCGTCGACCACGAGCAGGTGGCGAAAGCCGCCGCGCACCATCGCGGCTGCGGCCTCCTCGAGCGACCAGTCCGGCGCCGCGAAGACGACGTCGCTGGTGAGGTGATCGGCGACGAGCTCGGTGTCCGGGTCGCCGCCTTCGCCGATCGCGATGAGCACGTCGCGCTCGGTGAGGATCCCCGGCCCGAGGCCATCGGGGTCGATCACGATCGCCGCGCCGACCTTGCGCTCCGACATCAGCCTCGCAGCCACCCTCAGGCTGTGGTTCGGTCCGACGCTCAGGACCACGTCGTTCATTCCTTCATGCACGTGCATCGCGGTTCGCTCCTATCCGGTGATTGCAACGATTGCCTCAATGTAGTCCTGCAGGGCGTCCTCGTCAAGGGCCAATCGCGCGCCGCCCATCGGCTCCGCTGTCGCTGGCCACCCGCGCGTCCAAGCACGCGCATCCATCCAGCGGCCAAAGGCACTAGGATCAGCCGCTGGAGACGTAGGGATGCGAAGGCGCTCGCTTCTAATCACCCTCGTGGCGGCGGTGGTGGCCATAGCGGCCGGCATCTGGCTGAGCTATGTCATCCACTGGTTCCCGACGGCGGCGTCGACGCAGGCGCACAACACGGACACGCTTTTCCACGTCCTTGCGATCGCGTCGATCCCGATCTTCGTGCTCGTGGTCACGGTGATCCTCTACTGCGTGTGGCAGTTCCGCATGCGACCCGGCGAGGAGCTCAAGGACGGGCCGCCGATCCACGGCAACACGGGCCTCGAGGTGTTCTGGACCGCGGTGCCGGCGGTGCTCGTGATCGGCCTCGTCTCCTACTCGTTCGTCGTTCTGCATGAGAACGAAACGCGGCCCAAGGGCGAAGAGCTCGTGCTCAACGTCACCGGCCGCCAGTTCCAGTGGAGCTTCGAATACCCGCGGTCGATCACGAAAGGCGCTCCGATCTCGAGCTACCAGCTCTACCTCCCGAAGGGCGAGCCGGTGCTCTTCAAGATCCATTCCGAGGACGTCATCCACGGCTTCTGGGTGCCTTCGTTCCGAGTCCAGATCGACGCGGTGCCTGGCATCACGACGACGCTTCGCGCGACGCCCGACCGTCTCGGCACGTACCCTGTCGTCTGCACCATCCTCTGTGGCGCAGGCCATTCGCTGATGCGAACCAACGTCCACGTCCTCAGACCCGCCGTGTTCCGCACCTGGCTGGCGAGCCAGGCGAGCGGCGCATCCGGTGCGACGACGAGTAGCGCGGGAGGGGCGAGCGGCGCACCCGCGAGCGCACCCGCTGGTGAACCCGAAACCGGCGAAGGATCCGGGTAGTGGCCGCGCGGCTGAAGGCTCCTGGCTTCTACCGCGCGGCGCTCGGCGCGCTCGTCGGCATCGGCTTCGCGACGCTCATCACGTGGGCGATCCGCGCCTTCTCCGGCCACATCTCCTACCACCACTACCTGAGCGGCGACGCGATCGTCACGATCTCGCTGATCACGGCGCCGCTCTTCTTCCTCCTCGGGCTCGGCGTGTTCGACTACTGGCTCTACTGGGCGGCGGGACGCCCGACCCGCCCCGAGGACCACTCCAACCACGGCGCCTACACCTGGAAGGACTACTTCAAGGTCAACACCGACCACAAGGTGATCGGCATCCAGTACGTCGTCACCTCCTTCTTCTTCCTGCTCGTCGGCGGCATGCTCGCGATGCTCATGCGCGTCCAGCTCGCGCAGCCGGGCGCGCAGTTCGTCGACGCGAACACCTACAACGGCCTCTTCTCCGTCCACGCGTCGATACTGATCTTCTTCTTCGTGATCCCCGTCTTCGCGGGGCTCGCGAACTTCGTGCTGCCGCTGATGATCGGCGCCCCGGACATGGCCTTCCCGCGGCTCAACGCGCTCTCCTACTGGCTGCTCCCGCTCGGCGGCCTGATCATGCTCGGCAGCTTCGCGGCTCCGGGGGGCGCGTTCGCAAACGGCTGGACCGCATACGCGCCGCTCTCGGAAGTCTCGCCGATCGGCCAGAACTTCTTCTCGCTCGGCGTCCAGTTCGCGGGCTTCTCATCGATCGCGACCGCGCTCAACTTCCTCGTCACGATCATCACGATGCGCGCGCCGGGGATGAGCTTCTTCCGTTTGCCGCTGCTCGTGTGGGCGAACTTCTCGACGTCGCTGCTAGTCGTCATCGCGACCCCGTTCGTCGCGGCGTCGCAGTTCTTCATCCTCCTCGACAGGGCGCTCGGCTTCAACTTCTTCAACGCCGCGAAGGGGGGCGACGTGCTGATGTACCAGCACGTCTTCTGGTTCTACTCGCACCCCGCGGTCTACATCATGATGTTGCCCGGATTCGGGATCGTCTCCGAGATCATCGCGGTCAAAGCGCGCAAGCCGATCTTCGGCTATCGCATGATGGCGTTCTCGCTGCTCGCGATCGTGGGCCTCGGCTTCACGGTGTGGGCGCACCACATGTTCACGTCCGGGATGGCGGCGTGGATCCGCATCCCGATGGCGATCACGACCGTGATCATCGCGGTGCCGACGGGGATCAAGATCTTCTCGTGGCTCGCGACGCTGTGGCGAGGCGTGCTGCACCTCGACACGCCGATGCTGTTCGCGCTCGGCTTCATCACGCTGTTCTCGCTCGGCGGGATCAGCGGGATCATGCTCGCGATGGTCCCGTTCGACATCCACGTGACGGCGACGTACTTCGTCGTCGCGCACATCCACTACGTGCTCTTCGGCGGCTCGCTGATGACGATCTTCGCCGGCGTCTACTACTGGTTCCCGAAGATGACGGGGCGCATGTACGACGAGCGCCTGGGCAAGCTCCACTTCTGGACGACTTTCATCTTCTTCAACCTCACGTTCGCGCCGATGCACGTGCTCGGCATGGAGGGGATGCCGCGTCGCGTCGCGACCTACTGCGACGCAGTTCGCCGACCTCAACCTGATGATCTCGATCGCGAGCTGGCTGCTCGGCTTGAGCACGCTGATCTTCCTCTACAACATGGTCACGAGCTGGCGCGGCGGGGCGCGCGCGGTGGCGAACCCGTGGCGCGCGCTGACGCTCGAGTGGCAGGTCTCCTCGCCGCCGCCGGTCTTCAACTTCGACGCCGTGCCGACCGTCGTAGGCAGTCCGTACGAGTACGGCGTCCCGGGGGCCAAGCACGGCATCCTCGCTCCTCCGCCGGTTCCGGCGGAGGTCTCGACGACGCCGGCGGGCAGCATGGCGGGGGCGAGCGAGTAGATGGGCGAGATCCTCGTCGTCGCGAACCGCACGGTGACGGGACGAAAGCTCCTCGACGCGATGCTCGCGCACGCGGCCTCCGAAGACACGACGTTCAACGTCGTCGTCCCTGCGACGCCCCCGTCATCGGGGCTCGTGATCTACGACGACGCGGTACGCCACTCCGCGCAGGCACGCGTCGATCTCGCGCTCTCGATCTTCAAGGAAGCGGGGCTCGCGGCGGGCGGCGAGGTCGGCGACCCCGACCCGTTCATGGCGACGATGGACGCGGTCGCCGAGCGCCGTCCGGAAAGGATCATCGTCTCCACGCAGCCCGCCACCCAGTCGGGTTGGCTCCGCCGTGACCTGATCGACCGCATCCGCAACGCGACGGGCCTGCCCGTCGAGCACGTCGTGACGGACGTCCAGGAAGAAGGCCTGCCCTTCCATGCGACGCTCGTCGTCGCGAACAAGACCTCGACCGGCGAGGAGCTGATCGAGCGTCTGCAGGCGAAGGCGGCCGAGGACGACGAGCGGCACATCTTCATCGCCGTCGTGCCACTCGAGGACGGCTCGGGCGCGGCTACGCGCCGCGCGCACGCGCGGCTCGATGCGATGCTCTCGCGCTTGCAC
The DNA here is from genome assembly GCA_963768005.1 of uncultured bacterium. Lineage (GTDB taxonomy): Bacteria > Actinomycetota > Thermoleophilia > Solirubrobacterales > Solirubrobacteraceae > Palsa-744. Next base: position 1,406,085 of record CAVYGD010000001.1, on the reverse strand, counting down.
GACGCGGGCCTCGTCGCCTCGGGGATGATCGGTGACCCCGACCCCTACACGGCGGTCATGAACGCGCTCGAGCTGTTCACCGTCGTCGACGACATCGTCGTCTCGACGCTCCCGGACGAGCGCTCGGGCTGGATGCGCGCGAACCTCGTCGAGCGCGTGCGCTCGCACACTGCAGGTGCCCGTCGAGCACGTCATCGTCCCCGATCAGTCGCCCGAAGCGAGCGCGACGGCGAGCGGGGTGGGGAGCTAGCGCGATGGAGGCGGCGAGCGTCGCCCACGCAGGGGCCGTCGAGCATCACGGCCCGCCGCCGGCGAACAAGAGCTCGCGCGTGGACGCGCGCCTGCTGGGGATGCTCCTTTTCATCATCTCCGAGGTGATGGTCTTCGGCGCCTTCTTCACCGCGTACTTCTTCATCCGCGTCGCCGAAGGCGAGCCCTGGCCGGCGCCCGGCACGAAGCTGCCGGTGATTCCCGACGCTCGTGAACACGTTCATCCTCTTCTCCTCGTCGTTCACGATGCATTGGGCGGAGCTGGGCATCAAGCGCGGCAACCGCCGCGCGCTGAAGGCGGGGATCTTCATCACGTTCCTGCTCGGCGCGACGTTCCTCTTCCTGCAGATCAACGAGTACGTCCACCTCGGCTTCGCGCCGCAGGACGGCGCCCAGGAGACGATCTTCTACTCGCTCACGGGGCTGCACGGCGCGCACGTGATGGTCGGCCTGATTTTGCTGCTGATCGTCAACGTCCGCGCCGCCCGCGGCCACTACAGCGCCCGAGCAGCACCGCGGCGTCGAGATACCCGGGATCTACTGGCACTTCGTCGACATCATGTGGATCGTCGTCTACACGACCGTCTACGTCATCTGAGTGCTCAACCCGCTGCGCTCCGAGGATGAGGCGTTCCGCGCGCTGCTCTACGGCGATCGCCGGTGATCGTCGTGATCGTGGGCATCGTGCTCGCGCTGCGCGCGCTGCTCTGAGCGCGACCGAGCGGCCCGCCGGCTGCGTCGGGCGCACTTCTTCTTGGCTTCGGTCGCCTTGATCAGGTAGGCGACGAGCGCCGCGATCTGCTTGCTCGAGAGCTTCGTGCCGAAGTCGGCGGGCATGATGCCCGCGGAGTAGCCGGTGGGTATGTACTTGTAGGGGTCGGTGATCGCGGTCATGATGCACTCCTTGAGCGTCGCGCCGCGGATCGGCTTCGAGGCGGGGTTTTCGCAGTCGCTGCGCAGACGCTCGTTGAGGTTCGGGTCCGATCGTGCCGGTGCTGGCCGCATCCGCGAGCGTATGGCAGGAGGTGCAGCCCTGGGTGAGGAAGGCTTCCTTGCCTTCCTTGAGTTCGGGTGTCGTCGCCACACCGGCGCCGACCTTCGGCTTTGTCGCCTGCGCGAGCAGGCCTTCGTCGGAGCCAGGCAGCGCCGCGGCGTGCGCGACGTAGGCCGCGATGTCCGCCACCGCGGCGCCGTGCGCGAGGCCCGCGGGCATCACGCCGTGCGAGTTCGGATATTCGACCTGGTGTTCGACGACCCCTTGGATCGCGCTGCGCCCGTGCGCTTCCGCGACGGCGGCGCGAAAGGCTTCGTCGAGGTTCGGGCCGACGGTGCCGGCGGTGCCGGCGCGCGCGAGCGTGTGGCAGGCGCCGCACTTGGCGACGAACTGCTGCTTGCCGACGATGAGGTTGGGGGCGGGCGCAGGCGTCGCCGAGCACGCGCTCAAGAGCAGCGCGAGCAGCCCGAGGGCGAGCGGCAGCCGCAGTCCCATTCCCGACATGCGCGCGGAACTCTACCCGAAGGTGCCGGCGGCTCGGGGTGCTTCGAGGCGATCGAGCTCTCCGCGCGCGGCCGCGAGCACCCCGCGCGCGACCCCCTCCCAGGAGTAGCGCTCGCGCACCGTCGCGACGAGCGCTGCGCGCGTTCGCGCGCGCAGCTCGGGCGCAGCGCCGAGCCAGGATTGCACGCGTGCGGCGAGCGCGTCGACCGCGTGCTCGTCGAGCGCGAACGAGAGCCAATCGCGCCGCGGGCGGCGGCAGCGCGCGTGCGAGCACCGCGCTCACCTCCGCGAGGCCCGAGTGCGCGGCGCTTACGGGGAACGCGCCGCAGGCGGCCGCCTCGACGGCGATCATCCCGAAGGACTCGGGGAAGGTGCTCGGCACGACGACCGCCTCGCACACGGGCAGCAGCAGCGCGAGCTCCTCGTGGTCGAGGCGCCCGGTGAGCGTCGTGCGCTCGGAGCAGCGCTCGCGCCGCCGCGAGATAGCGCTCGCGCCGCTCGCCCTGAGCTCGTCGAGGAAGGCGAGCAGGTAGCGCAGCGGCCGGCGCCCTCCCCGCCCCCTGCTGGTCCCCGCTCGCGCTCTCGAGCTCGCGGCCGCGGGCGGCGATCTCCTGGGCCGCGCCGAGGTCGCCGCGAGCGATCGCCGCGAGGAGGCGCTCGAGCGCCTCGCGATAGGAGCCGAATCCGACGACCACGAGCCGCGCGTCGGGGAAGCGCTCGAGCACGAGCGGCCACGCGGCGATCAGCAGATCGACGCCCTTGCTCACGATCAGCTTGCCGACGAACGCGACGAAGCGCTCGCGAGCGGGGTCCAGCCTGCTCGAGCGCACGCAGCGGCCTCGAGCTCGTCTCTCGCGAACGCGTCGCGCGCGCGCTCGGCGGGCTCGCTCGCCGCCTGCGCGCGCAAGCGCCCCTCGAGCTCGCCGAGCAGCCGCCCTGAAACGGCCAAGCCATCCTCGGCGACGCCCTCCGCCGCGTGCTCCTCACGCGGCCTGAAGCGCGTGACGTCGACGCCCGGCAGGCCGAGGCGCGTGCGCTCCGCGAGCGCGGGGTCGCCGAGCGCCTCCCAGAGGCTGTTCGCGGTGTGCGAGGAGCCCACGAGCACGCCGCGCGCCCGCGCGAGCCCCTCGCGCGCGGCGGGCAGGAAGCGCTGCGGGTTCGCCTTCACGGTGTACTCGAGCGCGCTCCCGTGGATCTTCACCGCGTATGGCACCGCGTCCTCGAGCGCGCGCGCGAGGATCAGCGGGCCCATCACGAGGTGGTTCGCGAGCGCGAGCTCGGGCCGCGCGAGCTCCGCGACCTCGGCGCACCGCGCGCACGTTCGCGGCGACGTAGTGCTCGATCTCCTCGTCGCTGCACTCGATGAATGTGCGCGCCTCGAATCCCTCGTAGCGGTCGGCGACGTAGACCGGCAGCAGCGTGCCGATGTCCGGCCGGTAGACCGTGCAGCGCACCGGCTCGCGCAGCACCCGCACGCGTGAGCGCGCCACCGTCCCAGTCGCCGCAAGCGTCCACGAACGGCTGGCGCTCGGGGTGGCGATCCTGCGCGAAGAGGTGCACCTCGTGGCCGAGGCGCACGAGCGCCTCGGCGAGGCGCGCGTTGTAGACGTTCGAGCCCGTGCCCGCGAGCAGGTAGCCGTGGAAGATCAGTACGCGCATCGGCCGGCGCAGACTATCCGCGGGGAGCCCGCGCTAAAGTGCGCGCGTGAGCGCGAAGCAGAGATACCGGCTGCGCAACCCCGCGACCGGGCGCGAGCTGATCATGGAGGCCGAGCCGGGACAAGGTCTACGTCGACCACGAGGATGGCGAGACGCTCGAAGTGGTCGGCAAGCTGATCCCGGTCGCGCCGTCGCAGTCGAAGCTCCCGTGGGCGCCCGAGAACCTCCGGTTCTGCCCCTGGTGCGGGCAGCTCGCGCAGCGCGATCTCAACGACTGCCCTACATGCGGGCGTCGCATGGGCCCGCTGGCGCCGTGACGCGCGCGTCCGTCGCACGGGCGGCCGCGATCGCGATCGTGGTCGTGCTCGCGCCGACGGCGCTTCTCAGCGGCTGCGGCGGCGGCGCGAAGGTCTCCGACGTCGCGCCGCACAGCACGCCCGAAATCACCCCACCGGAAGCCCATACGCCGGAAAACGCGGACGCGAAGAAGACCCGCGTGACGACCGTTCTCGGCGACCACGAGCACCGGCAACGAAGCCTCGGCGCACCAGGAATCGGGCGAATCGGCGGCGGGCAGCGGCGAAAACGGCAGCACCTCCAGTGAAGGCTCGAGCGGGCGAAAGCGGCGCGGAATCCGGCGGCGGCACGGCGGCCAGCGAAAAGTCCTCGGAAGCGGGCGCGAAGGCGGGCGGGGAATCCTCGGGCGGCGCGAGCGCGCCCTGACGCGCTCAGGGCGTCGAGATCAGCGTCGCGGAGTAGGTCAGCCGCGCTTCGTGGTACTGGCAGGCGTAGGGGTCGGTCGAGCCGAGCTTGCGTCTGCGTCGTCTGCACGCTCGTTTCTTCGCAGCCCTTCTTCGTCTCGGGCCTGCTCGCGCGCCAGCCGGTCGTCTTGCCGAACCCGAGCGTGAGCGCGGGGGCCCACGTGGGCACCGTCGAGCGCGACGATGTCGCCCTTCTTGACTTCGATCGTCTTTTCGAGCGCGAACTGCGTGGTTTCGCCGAAGTACTGTTCGAGCGGCACCACCGGGCCTCTGCGCGACGAGCGTGTAGCCGGTGGGGGTGCTCGTGAGTCTTCTTCTTCGACCCCTTCGTCGGCGTCGCCTTCTTGGGCGCCAGGATCGCGATGCCGGCGGACGCGGCGCCGCCCTCGTGTTCGTTGAAGTACTTGATCTGGGTCGTGCTCGGCTTGCTGAGCGTGATCGTCCACGCGACGATTCGGCCGGGGCGCGCGACCACCATCGGCCCCGTCAGCGAGCCGACGGTCACCTGGAAGCCGGTCGTGCGGCTGACGGCGAGGCACGGGTTGCCGGGGCAGCTCGGAGCCGCCGGCGCCGTCGTCCGCGCCTTCTGGCCCACTTCGACCAGCGTGGCGCCGGCGAGCGCGGGCAGCGCGAGCGCACACGCGAGCGCCGCGGCGATCGCCGCTGCTGCTGGTCGTGCGCCGCCACTTCTTGCGCCGGTCACGTTGGCCAGAAACACAAGAACACGGGGAATGTAGCGGTGCTCGCGGATCGACGCACCCCTTGGGCGAGCGCGCCCTACCCTCTGAGCAGCTCCGCCGCAGCCTCGATCTCGTCCGGATCGCCAGGCGCGGGCACCCACGGGAGCCGCAGCGGATCGTCGCGATAGCGCGGAATCGACGTGCACGTGGAAGTGAAACATCGTCTGCCATGCGGCGGGGCCACAGGAGTTGATGAGGTTGACGCCGTCGGCGCCGAGTCGCTCGTTGGCGCCCCGTGCGAGGCGCTGCGCCGCGACGGCGGCCGCCCGCAGATCCTCCTCGTCGATCTCCAGCAGGTCGCGGGCGTGCTCGCGTGTGACGACGAGCGCGTGGCCACGCGTGGCCGGGTTGATGTCCATGAAGGACACCGTGCGCTCGTCCTCGGCGACGATCGTCGCAGGCAGCTCGCCCGGCGACGATCTTGCAGAAGAGGCAATTCGGGTCGGCGGCCATGCGCGGGTAAGCCTACGGACGTCCCGGTTCGGATGCGAGCAGGCCGCGCGCGTAGCTCGAGCGCCTGCCCGCGCGTGCGGACGAGCCTCGGCGTACTGCGCCTCGCGCAACGCCTCGAGCAGCTCGCCGAGCCTCGGGCCGCGTCTCGATGCCGAGCTCCGCCGCAAGCTCGTCGCCCCGCCACAGCGGCCGCGGCGCGCCGCTCGCGCGCCATCGCAACGCGTCGGCGATCATCGTGCGCGCGAGCGTGAGGTGGGCGTCGATCGCCTCCTGGGCGCGGTCGCCGCGGGTGGCGAGGCGATCGGCGACCGAGAGCACCGTTACATCGACCTCGACGGGCTCGCAGGTCCGCATGTACGCGTAGACGATCCGGCGGTCGAGCGGCTGGCGCTCGTGGACGAGGAAGCCGAGGCGCAGATGGTTGCGCACGAGCGCCGCGACGTGTACGCGCAGGCGCGAGCTCGCCCGCAGCCTTCCGAGCAATGAGCTTGCGAGCTCCGCTCCGCGCAGATCGTGTCCGATGAACGTCACGCGCCCGTCGGGAAGCACGCCGCGCGTCGCGCGGCTTCGCCGCATCGTGCAGAAGCGCCCCCCAACGCAGCGCGCCCGCGCGCGTGATGCCGTCCGCGAGCGGTTCGCTGAGCACCGCCCGCACCGCCTCCGCATCGTGCCCGTCGAAGACCGCGCTCGAGCTCCGCGACGAGCATCGCGCTCTGGTGCAGCACCTCCATGTGTGGCCGAGGACGTCGCGGTGGTGAAAGCGGCTCTGCTCGACGCCGCGCAGCTGCACGAGCTCGGGCAGCACGATCGCCGTCGCGCCGAGCTCGTCCATCAGTCGCAGCGCGCCGACGGGGTCACGGCCGCCGACGATCGACTTGAGCTCGCCGAAGATCGCGCTCCGGCGAGACCGAGCGCAATTCGCTCGCCGAGTCGCGCGCGAGCGCGAGCGTCACCCTCCTCGGGGCGGAGCTCGAGGTTGACCGCGAGGCGCACGAGCCGCAGGACTCGCAGCGGATCCTCCCGGAAGGCCGCGTCCGAGGGCGCGCGCAGCCGCCGCTCCGCGAGGTCTTGAAGGCCACCGAGCGGGTCGAATGTCTGCCCGCCGTCGAGCGACTGCGCGATCGCGTTGATCGTGAAGTCCCGCTGGCGCAGGTCCCCCTCGAGCGTCTCGCCGCGCAGCGGCTCGACGTCGATCTGCCATGAGCCATCGCGCGCCACGACGCGCCACGCCCCGAGCTCGTCGGAGAGCGGGAAGCTCGCTGCCAGGCCGGCGCGCGCGAGCTCGCGCGCGATCAGCTCTGGGTCATCGCGCGCGACGAGATCGAGGTCGAGCGCGCTCTCGGTGCCGGTGCCCTGCTGCACGACGGCCGAATCGCCCACGTGCGCCATGCCTGCATCGGACGCGAGGTCGCGCACGAGCCCGCCGACGAGCCAGGCCTCGCGGCCGGCGAGCACCCGCCGGACGAGCGCGAGTACCTGCTCAGGCTCGGCTCGCCTCATCGCGCTCGCGCGCCGGGGCGTGCCGCGCACTCCCTGCGGAGGAAGGCGCGTCGTAAACGCGCGGGACGCGCGCCGTGATGCCGCACGTGATCTCGTAGTTGATCGTGCCGAGCCGCCGCGCGAGCTCCTCCGCGGTCACGCGCGCCTGCGCCTGCTCGCCGATCACAGTCGCCTCCGCGCCGAGTAGCGACCTGCTCGCCTCATCCGGGCCGAGGTCGACCGTGACGTTGTCCATGCTCACGGTCCCGACGACAGCTTGGCGCGCGCCCGCGATGAGGACCTCGGAGTTGTTCGATAGCCCGCGCCGGAAGCCGTCACCGTAGCCGAGCGGCAGCACGCCGATCCACGTGCTCTCGCGCGGCGATGAACGCGCGCCCGTAGCCCGCGCTCTCGCCCGCGCGGCAGAGCTTTACGTCGGCGAGGTAGGAGCGCAGCTCGAGCGCGGGCTCGAGGTTGCGCGCGAGCGGGTCGACGCCGAAGGGGTCCATGCCGTAGATCGCGATGCCGCACCGCACCATGTCGAAGTGCGCGCGCGCCTCGCGCAGCGTCGCCGCGCTGTTGGCGGCGTGCACGAGGACGCCAGGGTGCCGCGCTCGGATCGTCGCGACGAACCGCTCGAACGCGGCCAGCTGCGCCTCGAAGAAGCCGCCGTCCTCGAGGTCGTCCGCGGTCGCGAAGTGCGTCATAACGCCGGCGAGCTCGACACCGTCCATCCCCGTTGCGAGCTCCGCCGTGCGCTCCGCCTCTTGCGGATCGCGGGTGCCGAGCCGGCCCATCCCCGTATCGAGCTTGACGTGCACGCGGCCGCCGCCGGCGGCGGCGACCGCTCCCAGAGTGCGCTCGCTCCAGACGACGACGTCTGCCCCCACGGCGAGCGCGAGCTCGAGCTCCGACTCAGCGAGCGCGCCCATCACGAGGATCGGCGGCGCTCTCAATCCCTCGCCGCGCAGCTCGGCCGCCTCCTCGGCGCTCGCCACCGCAAGCCACGTGGCACCGCCGGCGAGCGCGGCGCGTGCGCTCGCGACGGCCCCGTGGCCATAGCCGTCGGCCTTCACGACGGCGCACAGCTCGCCACCCGCGGCGAGCTCGGAGCAAAGCCGGGCGCAGTTGCGCTCGATCGCTTCGAGGCTCACATATGCCGTCACCCGCCGGGCGCTCATCGGCTCGCTTGGCCTCCCCGCACCGCCGGCAGCGCGGCGATCACATCGGTGGCGGTGACGCCCTCGGCAGAGCCCTCCCTGCGCGCCGCCTCGCGCCCGGCTCCCGCGTGCAGCCAGACGCCCGCGGCCGCCGCGGTGAACGCATCGAGACCGCCCGCGAGCGTCGCCGCGATCACACCCGCGAGGACGTCGCCGGTGCCCGCGGTCGCAAGCGCGGGGCTCGAGCCGCGGCTGACCGCGGTCAGCCCGTCGGGGCCCACGACGAGGGTGTCGTCGCCCTTCAGCACGACGACCGCGCCGGAGCGTTGGGCCGCGATCCGCGCAACGCGCAGCCGCTCGCGCTCGATCTCCTCGCTCGAGAGCTCGAGCAGCCGCGCGAGCTCGCCCGCGTGCGGCGTGAGCACGGTTGCAGCTTTGCGCCCCGCGAGCGCCTCGAGCATCCCCGCATGCGCATTGAGGCCGTCCGCGTCGATCACCGTCGGCACCTGCGCTTTCGCGGCGAGCGCGCGCGCGAAGTCGAATGCGCCATGGTTGCGCCCGAGACCGCTCCCGAGCGCTAGCGCAGCCGCCACGGCCGCTCGCCTCGAGCACGGCGTCGACGCCGGACTCGGCGAGGCTCCCGTCTTCGTCGGCGACGCCGCGCGTGAGCATCTCCGGCGTCCCGGCCGTCGCGAGGATCGCCTGCAGCGACGCCGGTACGCACGCCGTGACATAGCCGGCGCCCGCGCGCATCGCCGCGTGAGCCGCCATCTGCGGCGCCCCGGTGAGGCCGCGCGAGCCCCCGACGATGAGCACGTGACCGCTCGAGAACTTCGTCGACGAGGCCCCGCGGCGCGGGAGCTCGCTTGCGATCGCGTCCTCGATCAGCCCCACCGGCGGCTCCTCGGACTCAGCCGCGGCGGCCGTGAGCGCTTCGCGGGGAATGCCGATGTCGACGACGCGCACTTCGCCCGCGTGCGCCTTCCCGGGCGCGATCCAGAGGCCCGGCTTGGCGAGCTGGAAGCTGACCGTGACCACGGCGCGCACTGCGTTCCCCACGATCACCCCGCTTGAGGCGTCAACGCCGCTCGGCACGTCTACGCTCACGACCCGCCCTGCGGCACCGTTGATGGCGTCAATCGCCTCGGCAGCCGGACCTCGCGGGGCGCCTTCGAAGCCCGTTCCAAGCACCGCGTCGACGATCACCTCGCTGTCGAGCGCCGCCGCTCCCAGCGCCTCCGGCGCGTCGCCGGGCAGGCGCGCGAGGCTCGTCGCCGCGTCGCCTCCATACTGATCGGCTGGCGCCGTGCACAGCACGCGCACGCTGCGGCCGGCCTCGCGCAGGATCCGCGCGGCGACGAAGCCGTCGCCGCCGTTGTTGCCCTTGCCGCAAACGACCGCCACCGCGCCCTCGCCCGCGAGCTCTTCGACGGCGCGCGCGACGCCGAGGCCCGCGCGCTCCATCAGCTCGAGCCCAGGGACCCCGAGCCGCTCGATCGCGTAGCGATCGAGCGCGCGCATGCGCCGCGCGTCCGGGAGCACCGAGCACCAATCGGGAAGAGGTCCCACGCGGCGATCCTAGTGACAGGTGCCGCGTACCGGTGGGCCCGGCCGGGGCGCCTACTCCACTGTGACTGTCTTCGCGAGATTGCGCGGCTGATCGACGTTGAGGCCGCGCTTGCGCGCAACCGCGTAGGCGAGCATCTGCAGGGGGATCACCGCGAGCACCGGCTGCAGCATCCAGTCGACGGCGGGGACCGCGATCGCGACGTCTGCGTGCGGAGCGACGTCCTCGTTGCCGGCGCTCGTGAGCGCGATCACGTGCGCGCCGCGCGCGCGGACCTCCTGCATGTTCGAGATCATCTTCTCCAGCACCGGCGAGTCGGTGGCGATGCAGACCACCGGCGTCGATTCGTCCAGCAGCGCGATCGGGCCGTGCTTCATCTCACCAGCCGCGTAGGCGTCGGTCGCGATGTAGGAGATCTCCTTCAGCTTGAGCGCCCCCTCGAGCGCCACCGGGAGTCCGATGTGCCGCCCGATGTAGAGGAAGAACTCGCAGTCCGCGTGCGCCTCCGCGACGGCCCTGACCTGCTCGAGCACGCCGTCCGCCGCGAGCACCTCGGTGATCCTGTGCGGCAGGCGCCGAAGCTCGGTCGTGAGCTCGGCCACGCGCTCTGCGGCCATCGTGCCGCGCAGCTCCGCGAGGCGCAGCCCGAGCAGGTAGGCGACGGCGACCTGGCAGACGAAGGTCTTCGTCGCCGCCACTCCGACCTCGAGCCCGGCACGCGTGAAGAGCACGCCGTCGGCCTCGCGCGTGGCCTGGGAGCCCGCGACGTTCGTGATCGCGAGCACCTTCGCGCCGCGCCCGCGGGCCTCGCGCATCGCGGCGAGCGTGTCGGCCGTCTCACCTGATTGCGAGATGCCCACGACGAGCTCGCGCTCGCCGATCACGGCGTTGCGGTAGCGGTACTCGGAGGCGACGTCGAGCTCCACGGGCACGCGCGCCCACTCTTCGATCGCGTAGCGGCCGACGAGGCCGGCGTGGTAGGAGGTGCCGCAGGCGACGATTACGATCCGCTCGACTTTTGCGAGCTCACGCTCGTCGAGCTCCCCCTCGATCCCGAGGCCGAGCCCGTGTTCGTGCTGGATGTGGCCGGAGATCGTCTCCGCGACGGCGTCGGCCTGTTCGTAGATCTCCTTCAGCATGAAGGTCTCGAAGCCGCCCTTCTCGACCGTCTCCTCGTCCCATTCCACAACCTCCGCCGGCCGCGCGACCTCCTCGCCGGCGACCGTCGTGATCGTGCTGCCGTCGCGGCGCAGCGTCACGATCTCGCCGTTTTCGAGATAGCGCACCGTTCGGGTCTCGGAGAGGAATGCGGGGATCGCGGAGGCGAGGAACTGCTCGCCGTCGCCACAGCCCACGACGAGCGGGCACTCGCGCCGCACGCCGACGAGCGTGCCCGGCTCCTCGGGGCTCATCGCGACGAGCGCGTAATGGCCCTCGAGCTCCTCGTAGGCGCAGCGGACCGCAGCGGCGAGATCGCCGTCATAGTGGCGCGCGATCACGTGCGCGATCACCTCGGCGTCCGTTTCGGAGGTGAAGTCGTTGCCTTCCTCGATCAGCTTGCGCTTGAGCGCGAGATAGTTCTCGACGATCCCGTTGACCACCACGTAGACGCGTCCGGCGCTGTCGAAATGGGGGTGCGCGTTCTCCTCGCTGACGCGACCGTGAGTCGCCCAGCGGGTGTGTCCGATGCCGGTGCCCGCGAGCGACTCCGTGGCGACCGCGACGCTCGAAGCGGAGCGCTCGGCGGCAGGCGCGCCGTTGCTCGCGCGACCGTGCACGGCCGAGCCGTTGGCGCCCGCGTCAGCGGCGAGCTTTGCCTCGAGCGCGTCGAGGTTGCCGACGGCGCGCGAGGCGTCCACGCCGTCGCCGACGAGCAACGCGATCCCGGCGCTGTCGTAGCCCCTGTACTCGAGCTTTCGAAGCCCGGCCAGCAGCAAATCCCGCACCGGCCGGTCCCCCACATAACCGACTATTCCGCACACTCTCAGGCGAGTATGACAGCCCTCTTGCGGTGCTCGCGGGAAATCGCCTCAGGCGAGCTCGCGCTCGACCACCGCCGCGATCCGGCCGCAGATCGCCGCCGCGTCCTCCGCGGTGGGCGCCTCGACCATCACACGCACCAGCGGCTCGGTGCCGCTGGGGCGCACGAGCACGCGCCCGTTGCCTGCGAGCGACTCTTGCTCGGCGCGAACCGCCTCGTGCACGACCTCGGCGTGCGTGAGCGCCTCGCGGTCGCGCACGCTCACGTTGACGAGGCGCTGCGGCAGCTTCTCGATCGCGTCGCGCTCCGCGAGCGTGCGCGAGCCGAGCGCCTCGAGCGCAAGCAGCGCGCTTGCGATCCCGTCGCCGGAGCGCTGAAAGCTCAGATCGATGATGTGGCCCGACTGCTCGCCGCCGAGCACGAAGCCGCGGGCACGCAGCTCCTCGAGCACGTAGCGGTCGCCGACGCTCGTCGTAGCGACCTCGATGCCGGCCTGCCGCATCGCGAGGTGAAAGCCGTGGTTGGTCATGACCGTTACCGCGACACCCCCACCCTGCAGACGTCCCGTGCGCTGCATGTGCAGGGCCGCGAGCGCGATCAGCTCGTCGCCGTCGACGAGTTCACCGGCGGCGTCGAGCGCGAGCACGCGGTCGCCGTCGCCATCGAAGGCGAAGCCCACCTCGTGAGTACCCGCGAGCACGGCCTCGCGCAGCGCCTCGATGTGCGTCGAGCCGCAGCCGGCGTTGATGTTGCGCCCATCGGGCTTGTCCGCGAGCGTGCGGACGTTCGCGCCCAGGCGCCGGAGGATCTCCGGCGCGACGCGATATGTGGCGCCGTTGGCGCAGTCGAGGACGATCTCGCGGCCGCTCAGGTCGAGGTCGCGAAAGCGCGTCTGGAGCTCGCGCAGATAGTCCTCCTCGGTGCCGTGCAAGACGCGTACCGAGCCGGGACGCGCCGCGGCGGCAGCTCCCGTGCGGATGCGCGCTTCGATCTGCCGCTCGGTCTCGTCGCTGAGCTTGAAGCCGTCGGGACCGAACAGCTTGATGCCGTTGTCGTGGTAGGGGTTGTGCGAGGCGGAGACCACGACCGCGAGCTGCAGCCCGTAGCGGCCGAGCAGCAGTGGCGCGGCGGGCGTCGGCAGGATCCCGCCGAGCAGGGCGTCACCGCCGGCGGCGCTGATCCCGGCCGCGAGCGCGGCCTCGAGCATCTCGCCCGACTCTCGCGTGTCGCGAATGACGAGCACCTGCGCTCGCGCGTCCTCACTCGGCGCAGCTTCGATGCTGGCACTCGTCGCCGCCTTCGCCACCGCGAGCGCCAGCTCGACGCTCAGGAACTCCCCCGCGACGCCACGCACGCCGTCCGTCCCGAACAGCTTCGCCGGCGCCGCAGGCGCGGGCGTGCTCAACGCTTGGAGAACTGCGGGCGCTTGCGCGCCTTCTTCAGGCCGGCCTTCTTGCGCTCCTTAACGCGCGCGTCTCGCGTCAGGAAGCCACGTCGCTTGAGCTCGCCGCGCAGGTTCGGGTCGGCCTCGAGCAGCGCGCGTGAGATCCCGTGCCGCAGGGCCCCAGCCTGCGATGAGACGCCGCCGCCGTGCAGGCGCGCGGTCACGTCCATGCGGTCCTGGAACCCGACCGCTTCGAGCGGCTGGCAGATGTTGCGCTGGAGCGTTGCGCGCGGGAAGTAATCCCCGAGCGCGCGGCCGTTGATCGTGTACTCGCCCTCGCCTGGCCGCAGGATCACACGCGCGACGGCCGTCTTACGCTTGCCGGTCGCGCGGTAGCGTGCGCCGGCGGCGAGATCGATCGCCGCGCTCACGATCGGCTGCGCGGCCTCTTCCTCCTCGGCGGCGGGCTCCTCGCGTTCCTCGAGCGGCGCGCTCTCCTCCTGCTCCCCCTCGTAGCCGACTGCGTAGGGGTCCTCGGGCTGCTCGCGCCCGAGCGGGTCGACGCCCTCGGGGACGATGTCCACCTCGAGGTGCGCTCCCGGCACCTCGGGCTTCGCCCGGGCGCCCGCTGCGGGCTCGGCCGTTGGCGACTTCTGCTCGGCCGCCTCCGTGGCCGCGGGCTCATCCTGTGCGGCCGCCTCGGGCGCTGGCTCTGCCGCCGCCTCGACGGCCGGTGCCTCGGGCTCGCTCGGCGCGCCCTCCGCCACGGCCTCGGCGCCCTCGGCCTTCGGCTTGCGCCGGCGCTTGGGAGCCTTGGCCTGCTCCTCGCCCTCGGCGCTCGGCGACTCCTCGGCCGCCGGCTGATCTGAAGCGCTCGCCTCTGCGTCGCGCACGTCGGCCTGCGCCGCCGTGGGCTCCTCGGTGTCGGCGCGCTCGCCGCTCTCTTGCTGCTCGGGCTCGTCGGCCATCAGGTATCGATCTCCACCACTGTCGGTTGCTGTGCTGTGTGCGGATGCTCTGCGCCGGCGTAGACCTTCAGCTTCGTCAGCTGCTTGCGCGCGAGTCGGTTGCGCGGCATCATGCCCTTCACCGCAAGCCGGATGACCTCCTCCGGGCGCCGGTCGAGCATCTGCTCGAGCGTGCGCGAGCGCAGACCCCCGGGGTAGCCGGAGTGGCGGTAGTAGCGCTTGGCCTGCCGCTTGTTCCCGGTCACCGCGACGCGCTCGGCGTTGACGACGACGACGAAGTCGCCGGTGTCGATGTGCGGCGTGTACTCGGGCTTGCGCTTGCCGCGCAGCATGTCTGCCAGCTGCGTCGCGAGACGCCCGAGCGTCTGCCCGCTCGCGTCGACGAGCAGCCAGTTGCGCTCGCGGTCGGTCGGCTTTGCAACATAGGTCTTCATAGCGCGAAAAAGGCCACGCAAAGGGCGCGCGGCACGCGGCACATGATAGGCCAAGCGCCGAGCGACCGCTAGTCGGTGCTCGTGCTCACTCCCACTCGATCGTGCCGGGCGGCTTGGAGGTGATGTCGAGCACGACGCGGTTGACTTCCCGCAGCTCCCCCATCATGCGCGATGCGACGGTCTCCAGCAGCTCGTAGGGCAGCCGCGCCCAGTCCGCGGTCATCGCGTCGTCGCTGGTCACCGCTCGGATCACCACTACGTACCCGTAGGTGCGCTCGTCGCCCTGTACGCCCACCGTGTGAACGTCAGGCAATACGCAGAAGGACTGCCAGAGCTCGCGGTAGAGCCCCGCGCGGCGGATCTCCTCTTGCAGGATGTGGTCTGCCTCGCGTAGCAGCCGCAAGCGCTGCTTCGTCGCTTCGCCGCCCACGACGCGGATCGCGAGCCCGGGACCGGGAAAGGGCTGGCGCCAGACGAGCCGCTCCGGCAGCCCGAGCTCGGTCCCGACCGCGCGCACCTCGTCCTTGAAGAGCATGCGCAACGGCTCGACGAGCTCGAGGTCGAGGTCCTCGGGGAGGCCGCCCACGTTGTGGTGGGACTTGATCGTCGCGGCGCCCGCACCGGCCCCGGACTCGATCACGTCGGAGTAGAGCGTGCCCTGCACGAGATAGCGAACGGGACGCTCCGGCCCGGAGATCTTCGCCGCCTCCTCCTCGAAGACCTTGATGAACTCCGCTCCGATCGCCTTGCGCTTCGCCTCGGGCTCGGTGACGCCGCGCAGGCGGGCGAGGAAGCGTTCCGACGCGTCAACCGCGACGAGCGGCACGTTGAACGTGTCGCGGAAGGCGCCGATCACCTGCTCGCCCTCGTCCTTGCGCATGAGGCCGTGGTCGACGAACACGCACGTGAGCTGCTCACCCACCGCGCGGTGCACGAGCAGCGCGGCGACGGAGGAGTCGACGCCGCCCGAGAGCCCGCAGATGATGCGGCCGTCGCCCACCTGCTCGCGCACGCGGGCGATCTGTTCGTCGACGATCGAAGCCGCTGTCCATGTACGCTCGCATCCGCACACGTCCGTCAGGAAGCGCAGGAGGATGTCGCGGCCGTAGGGAGTGTGTACCACCTCGGGGTGAAACTGGATCCCGTAGATCCCACGCTCGGGGTCCTCGATCGCGGCGACGGGCGAAGCGCTCGAGCTCGCGAGCGTGCGGAAGCCGGGCGGAGGGTCGAAGACGGTGTCGCGATGCGACATCCAGCAGGTCTGTTCGGCGGGCGTGCCGGCGAGCAGCACGCCGTTCTCGACGACGTTCAGATCGGAGCGGCCGAACTCCCCCACCGCGGCCTGCTCGACGCGTCCGCCGAGCTCGTGCACGAGCAGCTGCATCCCGTAGCAGATGCCGAGCACGGGTACTCCGAGCGTCAGCAGCTCGCGCTCGAGCCGTGGCGCGCCCGGCGTGTACACCGACGCGGGTCCGCCTGAGAGGATGATCCCGCGCGGCCGACGGCTGACGATCTCCTCGAGCGGCGTGTTGTGCCCGACGAGCTCCGAGAAGACGCCGCAATCGCGGACCCGCCTCGCTATCAGCTGCGAATACTGGCCGCCGTAGTCGAGCACCAGGATCTCGCCCGTCGAGGACCCCGGCGCGCCGCCGCTCGCAGCGTCGTTGCACGTCGTGGTGTCAGCTCGAGGCGGCGCCGTAACTGCGAGGTCAGTCATTGACGAGGACGGCGGCCTTGCCGTTCGAGCCCATCCCCACCGACTGCTCGCGCTGGAGCTGCTTGCCCTCCGTCTGCAGCGACGGCGCGATCACGACCTCGGCGCGATTGAAGTCCGCGAGGTCCTTGTGGCCGCAGGTCG
Source organism: uncultured bacterium (assembly GCA_963768005.1). Classification (GTDB taxonomy): domain Bacteria; phylum Actinomycetota; class Thermoleophilia; order Solirubrobacterales; family Solirubrobacteraceae; genus Palsa-744. The sequence goes on along the minus strand of CAVYGD010000001.1, from coordinate 1,389,873 downwards.
CCATCGAGGTGCGCAGGCCACCAAACAGGTTGAAGGTGCCATCGTTCTCGTGCGCGGGGCCGACGAGGATCTCCTCCAGCGTGCCGTTCTGGGACACCGCGACCCGCGTGCCCCGTGGCAGCGTGGGGTGAAACGTGGCCATGCCCCAGTGAAAGCCGCGCCCGGGCGCTTCGTGGGCGCGCGCGAGCGGCGACCCGATCATGACCGCGTCGGCACCGAGCGCGATCGCCTTCGCAACATCGCCGCCGTTGCGCATCCCGCCGTCGGCTATCACCTGGCAGTACTCGCCGGTCTCGAGCATGTGCGTCGAGCGCGCCTCCGCGACGTCGGCGATCGCGGTCGCCTGTGGCACGCCGATCCCGAGCACGCCGCGCGTCGTGCACGCCGCCCCGGGCCCGACGCCGACGAGCACCGCGGCGGCGCCCGTGCGCATGAGGTGCAGGCCGGTGTGGTAGGACGCGCACCCGCCCACGATTACAGGGACTTCGAGCGTTGGGATGAACTCCTTCAGGTTGAGCGGCTCGGACACCGAGGAGACGTGTTCGCCGGAGACCACGGTGCCCTGGATCACGAGCACGTCGAGCCCCGCGTCGAGCGCGATCTCGAAGTGATCGCGGACACGCTGCGGCGTGAGCGATCCCGCCACGACGACCTTTTGCTCCTTGATTTCGCGGATCCGCTGGGCGATCAGCTCGGATTTGATCGGTTGGCGGTAGATCTCCTGCATCTCGCGCGTCGCGCTCGCCTTTGGCAGCGCGGCGATCCGCTCGAGCTCGGAGTCGGCGTCCTCGTAGCGCGTGAAGATACCCTCGAGGTTCAGGACGGCGAGACCCCCGAGCTTGCCGACGATGCCCGCGGTCCTCGGCGAGACGACCCCGTCCATCGCCGCAGCGAGCAACGGCAGCCTGAACTGGTGCGGCCCGAGCTTCCACGAGATATCGATGTCGTCCGGGTCGCGCGTGCGCCGTGAGGGGACGATCGCGATGTCGTCGAAGCCGTACGCGCGCCGGCCCTGCTTGCCGCGACCGATTTCAAGCTCCATCAGGGCATCCTACAAGTGCAGGCGACAGCAATCGGCGGCTCGCGCGAGCCGATCGCCGCTAACTCGGAGATCGCGGCGCCGCGCGAGCCCTCCGCGGGCGCGCTCAACTGAGCTCGGCCGCCGGCTGAAGCTCGACGATCTCGACCTCCGGCGCGAGGCGCTCGACCTCACGGGGGTCGACGAGCCCGGCGCCGAGCCTCGCCGTCGACTCCGTGCCGCACGCGACGCCGAGCCGCAGACACTCCTCTGGCGTGGCGCCGTCGTAGCGGGCAGCGACGTACCCGGCCAGGAAGGCGTCGCCCGAGCCGACCGGCGCGACAGGTTCCCGCTGCGCCACGCGCGCGCGCAGGAGGCGTGGCGCGCCGTCCACGAGCAGCTGCGCGAGGCATCCGTCGGGCAGCGTGATGATCGCCTCGCGCGCACCCATCTCGGCGATCTCGCGCACGCCCATCACCCGTTCCTGCTCTTCACCCCACTCGTGGCCGACCAGCTCCTCGGCCTCGGTCAGGTTGGGCGTTACGACGTCGGGCTCCGCGCGGACCGCCTGCAGGAGCGGCTCGCCGTCGGTGTCGACCACCGTCGTGAGCCCCATGCGATCGAGCTCGCGCACGAGCGTCGCGTAGAGGTCCGGCTCGACTCCGCGTGGCAGCGAGCCCGCGAAGACGACCATCGCGGCGCCCCGCGCGAGGTAGAGAAGCTTGTCCCGGAAGGTCTCGAGCTCGCGCTCGGCGACGAGTGGGCCGCGCTCGTTGATCTCCGTCTGCTCGCCGCTCGCCGGGTCGAGCACGGAAGTGTTCGTGCGCGACTCTTCGTGGATGCGGACGAAGTCGTTGAGGATCGATTCCTCCGTCAGCTGCTCGACGATCCGAGTGCCGGTCGCCCCCCCAGCCATGCCGGTGGCGATCACGGGCCGGCCGAGCGTCTTCAGCGTGCGCGCGATGTTCACGCCCTTGCCGCCCGCAGTCGTCCGCTGATCGACCGTGCGGTGGCGCCTGCCGACCCGGAAGCTCGGCACCGACAGCGTCTTGTCGATCGCCGCATTCAGGGTGACTGTGATGATCACGGCGCCTTTCCTAGCACACTTGGCGCAGGGGCAGGTTAAACGAGCGCCCAGGCTTGCGCGCGCAGCCGCTCGGCCTCTGCGCGCGCCGCTAGCGCCGGCTCCGTCGCGCTCTCCTTGAAGGCCCCGGCGATGCTCCGCGATGCCGCGATCAGAATGGAGGCGCGACGCGTGCTCGGCGTCCCCGCCGCGAACGCGCCCGCGAGCGACGCGACGCTCCCACCCTGAGCACCGATGCCGGGAAGCAGGAAGACCGCGTGCGGCATGAGCTCGCGCGCGCGCGCCAGATGCTCGGGAACGGTCGCGCCCATCACCGCTCCCACGTCGGCAAGCCCGCATCTGCCAAGGCCCCGCGCACCGGCCTCGTCCACGATCTCGGCGAGGCGCTCCCACAGCGGCCGCCCGTCGGCGAGCACAAGGTCCTCGACATCGGCGGCTCCGGGATTCGACGTCCGCACCAGCGCGAGCACCCCGGCTCGCTGTGCCCGCGCCGCCTCGATGAACGGCTCGAGCGCGTCCCTCCCGAGCAGCGGGTTGACGGTCGCCAGATCGGCGCCGAGCCCGCGCACGAGACCGGCCGGCGCTTTTAGTCCCGCGAACAGCGCCTGTCCATACGCGCGCGCGCTCACCGGCACATCCCCGCGCTTGCCGTCGGCGATCACCAGCAGGCGCAGCGTGCGCGCGTGCGCCACGAGCGTCTCGAGCGCCGCCCAGCCGGGTGCCTGCAGGCGCTCGAAGCATGCGAGCTGGAACTTCACGGCGACACATGCCGGCGCAACGGCGTCGATCAGCGAGCGAGCGTGTCGCTCCACCGCCGCGGCCGTCTGCTCGGCCGGCGAGCGCGCCGCGGTTGGATGCTCGCGGGGCTCGCCTGGCCACAAGTCCGCGGGGTCGGGGTCGACGCCCAAGACGACCTGCGATTCGCGCTCCTGCACACGCGACGCAATGACGTCACCGAAGAGGTCCTCGCCGCCGGAGGCGAGGGACGCCTCCGCGCCGGCGAGAGCGAGCGAGTGGCCCGTGTCTTCCGGCCAGGCTTCGCTCAGGTGACTGCCTTCTTGAGGCCGCTTCCGGCGCTGAAGCGCGGGACGCGCGACGCAGATATGTGGATGCGCTCGCCCGTGCGGGGATTGACTCCCTGGCGCGCGCTGCGCTGGCCGACGTGGAACTTGCCGAACCCCGAGAGCGTGACCTCGCTGCCGCGCCGCAGCGCATCCTCGACCGTCGCCAGAACGGCGTCGACGGCGCGGACGGCGTCCTGCTTGCTCAACGTGGCGCGATCGGCTACCTGATCCACCAACTCGGACTTGGTCACTCGAGAACCTCCTCGATTCGATGGTACTGGGGAGCGGCCGAAGCTAACAGCGCGCGCGGACGACCGTCCGCCGCCAAAACCTGGATACTGCGAGCGTCGATGTCGATGCCGTTCTCGCGCGCCGCCTGGATCGTGACGGTCCTGATCGCGGTCATCGCCGCGCTCGTGCTGCTGCTCGGCGGCTACACCGGCTACGCGGCGCTGAGCCTCGCCGTCGGTGCCTGCGCGGCAATCAACCTCACCTAGCCGAGACGCTCTCGGAGCTCGCCGCGGGAACCTCCGCGAGCCACGCGGCCAGCGCACGCGCCGCATTGCCGCGATGGCTGATCGCGTCCTTCTCCGCGTCCGTGAGCTCGGCCATCGTGCGATCGTAGGATCCCTCGTCGGGCACGAACACGGGGTCGTAGCCGAAACCGCCTGCGCCCCGCTGCTCGGGCGCGAGGACGCCGGTGCAGTAGCCGTGCACCACGTGCTCGACCCCCGCCGCAGAGTCGGCGTAGGCGAGCGCGCAAACGTAGCGAAGCGCACTTCCCACCGGCGCCTCGCGCCGCAGCTTCGCGAGGTTGGCCTCGTCTGAGGCATTCGCCTCCGCATCGCTCGCGTAGCGCGCCGAGCGCACTCCGGGGGCGCCGCCGAGAGCCGCGGCCTCGATCCCCGAGTCCTCGCCGATAGCCGGCCGACCCGTGGCGAGCGTCACCGCGCGCGCCTTCGCGAGCGCGTTCTCCTCGAAGGTCGCGCCGTCCTCCGGCGGCAGCGCGACCGCGTCGTCCAGCTTCTCGAGCTCGTGACCGACCAACAGCCGCGAGAGCTCACGGCGCTTGTGCTCGTTGCGCGTGCCGAGAACGAGCTTCACGTGTGCGCGCTGCTCTCCGCGGCGCCGGCAGCGAGCGCCTGCAGCTGCGACTCGCGCAGCCGCTCGATGCCCACCCCCGCGAGCGCGAGCAGATCGTCGAGATGAGCGCGAGAGAGTGGCGTGCGCTCGGCCGTCGCTTGCACCTCGACGAGCCCACCGTCGCCCGTCATTACGACGTTGGCATCGACCTCGGCGGTGGAGTCCTCCGAGTAGTCGAGGTCGAGCAGCGCCGCGCCGCCGACGACCCCACACGAGACGGCGGCCACCGAGCCGACGAGCGGCGAGCGCTCGAGCGCAGCCGCCTGCTGGAGCCGCGCGCACGCGAGCGCGAGCGCGACGTACGCGCCTGTGATCGACGCACAGCGGGTGCCACCGTCAGCTTGCAGGACGTCGCAGTCGAGATAGATCGTGCGTTCGCCCAGCGCCTGCATGTCGACGGCGCCACGCACCGAGCGCCCGATGAGGCGCTGGATCTCGACGGAGCGCCCGTCGAGCCGGCCCCTCGTGACGTCACGGGTCTTGCGCTCGCCGGTCGAGGCCGGCAGCATCCCGTACTCCGCCGTGACCCAGCCGCGACCCTGGCCCATGAGCCAGCGCGGGACGCTCTCCTGGGAGGAGGCGGTGCAGATGACACGCGTCTCGCCGGCGGAGATCAGAGCCGAGCCCGTCGCCGTGCGCACGAACCCAGGCTCGATCGTGACCGGACGGAGCTCATCTGCCGTGCGTCCATAGCTGCGCTCGAGCGCGCTCACAGTGCTGATTCCCGAACCGCGTCCAGCGCCTGCTCGCCGACGCTCACGCGCTCGATCGGGCCGAGCGGCATCTGCAAGAACCTCGTCCCGAGGCCTCGGAAGCTCTCCTCCTCGCCCGTGCAGAGAAAGCGGTAGTCGCCCTCCTGCGCGCGTGGGTTGCGAAGGTTGCGCGCACTGAGCGCATGCTCGACCTGGCGCGCGAGCGCCGCGCCCGAGCTCACGAGCATCACGTCCGGTCCGAGCATCCGCTGCAGCATCCTTCCGATCAGCGGGTAGTGCGTGCAGCCGAGGATGACGGTGTCGACATCCGCGTCGCGCAGCGGCGCACACGCCTCGCGCACGAGCTCGACCGTGCCCGCGTCGAACTCCCGACCATCCTGGATGATCGCCGCAAGGCCCGGACACGGCACGGGGTAGAGGCTCACGTGCGGATCGATCATGCCGACCGCTTCCTCGTAAGCCCCGCTCGACACGGTCGTCGGCGTCGCAAGCAGGCCGATCCGCCCCGTGCGCGTGGCTGCGACCGCGCGCAACGCCTCCGGGCGGACGACTCCGATCACGTCAACCCCGAGGGTCGTTTCGAGCATCCGCCTGCGGAGGGCCGGCAGCGCCGCCGAGGTGGCCGCGTTGCAGGCGACCACGAGCAGCTTCGCACGCCGCTTGAGCAGCTCCTCGGCCAGCTCCACGGCGAAGCGCTCGAGCTCCTCGGGCGCGCGTTCGCCGTAGGGGAAGCGCGCTGTGTCACCGAGGTAGACGTAGTCCTCCTGCGGCAGCATCACGAGCAGGTCGTGGAGAACTGTCAGGCCGCCGACGCCCGAGTCGAAAACGCCGATCGGGCGCTCGCGCGGGTCGGCAGCAAGCGGCCGCGGGCCGGGGCCAGCGTTCCCTCCGGGGGCGGGTTGGCTCATCGTGCCTATGATCCCAGAGCGCCCGGGGCGACGGCGAACGCTACGTTGCGGCGATGCTGCGCGCTCTCGTGCTCTCGAACATGCGCCCGCTCCCCGGGCACCCCGAGCGGGGGAGCTTCGTGCGCGATCAGGTGAAGGCGCTGCAGAGCATCGAGGGGCTCGAGGTGGAGCTCTTCGAGTCCGCCGCTGGCGGTGGCGGGCTGGCGCGCGGCGCCGCCGAGCTCAAGCGCCGCTACGGGCGCCGCCGCTTCGACGTCGTGCACGCGCACTTCGGCCTCACCGCGTGGCCCGCGCTCGCCGTACGTGCTCGCGTGCGCGCGCTCACCGTTCACGGAAGCGACCTGCACCACCCGCGCAGCCGTCTGGCGACCCGGCTCGCACTGCCCTTCATCGACGTCCTCGGCGCCGCCTCGCCGGCGCTGCTGGCGGAGCTGCCGGACGCGAAGGCGCAGCAGCGGGCGCAGGTCCTGCCGTGCGGAGTGGACCTCGAGCGCTTTCGCCCGCTCGCGCGCGATGCGGCGCGCCGGCAACTGGGGCTGGACGCCGAGCGGCCCTACCTGCTCTTCCCCGCAGACCCCGCGAGAGCAGAGAAGCGCCACGACCGCGCGCTCGCCGTGGCGGGGCAGACGCAGCTGCTCACGCTCGAGGGGGTCGAGCCCGGCGCGGTGCCACTCTGGATCAACGCCGCCAACGCGGTGCTCGTCACCTCCGAGCGCGAGGGATTCGGGCTCGCGGTGCTCGAGGCGCTCGCCTGCGACGTGCCCGTGCTCGCCACCCCCGTGGGCATCCACCACGAGGTGCTCGACGGTGTTGCCGGCACGCTCTGTGCCCCTTTCGAGGTCGAGCGCTGGCGCGAAGCACTCGCTGCGCAGCTCGCCGATCCCGAGCCGCGGGTCGACGGCATAGAGCGGGCGGCGCAGTACTCGACGACCCTGATGGCGCATCGCGTAGCCGGGGCATGGCGCGATGCGCTCCTAGCCGCTGGGTAGGATGACGGAGCGACAGGTAATGGCATCCCAGCCGCAACCACCTTCTTCGGGTCAGTCGTCGGATCCCGGTCTCGTAACGGCCTCCGGAGAGGGGTCCACACCAGATCAACCTCCGGCGCAACCGCCCGCGCCGGCGCAGACGCCTCCCGCGGGCGCCGAGCCGCCGCGCTCCGAGCCGGGCTTTCGCGCGCGCGGACGCCTTCGTCGGCGGCTGAGCTACCTGCGCACCGTACGTGAGCTCTCCTACCGCGACCTCGGCGGTTTGATGTTCGACCTGCACCGCTTCGGCGGCCGGCGCGATGAGCTGCTCTCGGCGAAGCTCGCTCGCCTCGGCGAGGTCGACGGCGAGCTGCGCGCGATCGAGAAGACGCTGAACGAGCGCCAGCCGGTCACGGTGCTGCGCGAGGCCGGTGTGCTCGCGTGCCTGCGTTGCGCCGCGATCCATTCGAGCGAAGACAACTTCTGCCCGCATTGCGGGCTCAGCGCCTCGCCGAGCGCGGAGCGGCCGCTCACCGACCGCGGCCGATGTCCAGACCTCCGACGGCGCCCGCCCCCACGGGCGCGGCGGCGGCCCCGAGCGCCGCCGCGGCTCCACCGCGCGCGCCGGCGCCGCCTCCCACCGCCCGAACCCCAGGCGCCACCCCCGCAGGCGCCGCCTCCTACGCAGCCGCCGATGCCCGCGCATGTCGCGACCCCACCAGCGCCGGGCGCAGATGCCGACGGCACCGGCCAGCCAGGGGGGTCGCGAGAGATCGAGAACACCACGGTGTCGGGCGCGCCCCCAGCGTCGGGCGATGACATCGAGAACACCGTGCTCTCCCACGCCCCCGGAGAGGCGGCCGACGCCGGCACCGACCAGCCGACGCAGGTGATCAGACGGCCGGAGCCGCCGGAAGGCTCGAGCGCTGGGTGAGTCGAGCCCGCCGAAGGCGCGTCGACTCCGTCTGACGCGAGGGCATGCTGCGGGTGAGCAATGCCCGATCTGCGGCGCCCCGATCCGGGAGGATCAGGACTGGTGCCTACAGCTGCGGCACCGCCGCGCGCACGAGGCTCGCACCGGTTCCGCGCTGGCGCGGGCTGCTGGTGACCGTGGCCATCGTCGCGGTCCTCTCGCTCGCGGGCTTGGCCGTGGCGCTCGTGAAGCTCACCGAAGGATCAGGCTCGAGCGGCGCGGCGAACGCGGGCAGCACGCCCCCAACTGCTGCGCCCGCAACTGCTCCCGCAGTCGTGCCGACCACGACCTCGACAGCGGCGCTTGTGCCAACGACGAGCGCCCTCACGAGGATCGCGACGGTGACCAGCACGACGCTCGCCGCCGCAGGCGGCGTCACCGCGCCCACGCGGCCCGCCGTCACGCGCATCTCAACCACGGCCACGCGCCTTACTCGGAACCCCTAGAGGCCCAGGAGCCGTGGCGACGGCCGTGGAGCGCTCCACACCGGAACTCGTGACCGACCTCGCCATCGTGGGCGCCGGTGCGGCCGGGCTCTTCTGCGCCCTGAGCGCGGCCCACGAAGGGGCACGGGTGGTGCTGATTTCGGCGACGCCGCTTGCCCAGACCGCGAGCTACTGGGCACAGGGCGGTCTCGCGGCCGCCGTCGGCCCCGGCGACAGCGCCGAGCGCCATCTCGAGGACACCGAGCGCGCCGGACGCGGCGCCGTGCGTCGCTCGGCCGCGGAAGTGCTGGTCGCCGAGGCGCCGCGCGCGCCTGCGCGACCTGCAGGCGCTCGGGGTGCGCTTCGACGGCGACCGCATGGACGCACTCGCGCTCGGCCTCGAGGGCGGCCACTCGGTACGCCGGGTCGTTCACGCCGGAGGCAGCGCCACCGGCCGGCGGATCCTGCGACAGCTATCCGCGCTCGCCGTCGAGCAACCGCACCTGACCGTGCTCGAGGGGGAAAGCGCGCGCGTGCAGGCCCTACTGCTGGTGGGCGCACGGTGCGTCGGCGTCCGCTGCCGCGACGGGCGCCCAGTGCGAGCGCGCGCGGTTGTCCTCGCCACCGGCGGCGCCGCAGCGCTCTGGTCCCGCACGACCAACCCACCCGGCTCCTTCGGCACCGGCATGCTCCTCGGCCACGCCGCCGGGGCAGCGCTCGCTGATCTCGAGCTCGTGCAATTCCATCCCACGGCGGTCGCGGGCGTGCCCGGACGCGAGGGATTCCTCGTAACGGAGGCGATCCGCGGCGAGGGTGCGACGCTGCACGATGCCGATGGCGAGCGCTTCGTCGACGAGCTCTCGCCGCGCGACGAGGTCGCACGCGCGATTCAGCGGCGCATGCGCGAACCGCCGCCGATTCGGTCGGGCTCGACATGCGCGCGATCGACCCGGCGCTGTTCCCAAATGTCTTCTCGGCGCTACGCGAGGCGGGCCTCGACCCGGCGCGCGCACTCGTGCCGGTTGCGCCGGCGGCCCACTACACGATCGGCGGCCTAGTCACCGACCTTCAAGCGCGTTCCACCCTCCCGGGCCTCTACGCGATCGGCGAGACCTCGTGCACGGGCCTTCACGGGGCGAACCGCCTCGCGTCGAACTCGTTGAGCGAGTGCTTCGTATTCGGCGCTCGCGCCTCGGCCGCGGCGCTCGACGAGCCGGGCGTGCCCGCCGGCGCGCTCGTGGACGGCGACACGGTCAGCGCCGCCGATCTGCCCGTGGTCGCAGGGCCCTCGGCGCAGACGCGGGAGGCGGTGTGGCAGGACGCAGGCATCGAACGCTCGCGCGAGCAGCTGGAGAGGCTCGCCCGCAACCCCCACCCGCTTGCTGCGCTCGTCGCCCGCTTTGCGCTCGAGCGCAAGGAGAGCCGAGGAGTCCATCAGCGCACGGACTACCCCCAGACGGACCCCGCACTCGCACGCCGGCACCTCGTCGCCGGCGCCGCGGAAGCTCCCACGTGGCAGCGCTGGGAGTGAGAGCCTCGCTAACGACAACCTAACAATCGCCACGGCTGTCGTTGACGCGCGCTTTAGGTGCTCGCGTTTTCCTTGATGACGATGATCACGCGTTCCCACAAAACCATCGGACGAGACGGCCGCAGACCGGCGACGGACGCTCCGTTGGCGCTCGGGCGGTGTTTCTTCGGCAGGAAGACAAGGAAACCGAACGGCGTCCTTGATCTATGGCGGGCGTGCTCCGGAATTTCCAAGGACAGATGAAAGCAGGATCGGAGAATCGCCATGTACCAGATCAGCCGCGCTATCTACAGGGAGCTCGCCCCATATGTGGAGTGCTCGAAGCCCAGCGACCCAGCGGCCGTGGGCTCGAGGCACGCGGAACTGCTTCGCGCCTGCGAGGCAGTCGTGGAGCGCCTCGCGAAGGAGCCATACAGCTTCTCGGACCCCTCGCGCACGCTCTTCTACGACATCCGCACCTATTTCCCGATGAACGCGCAGGAACGTGTGCGTCGCGTCGTCTCCTTCTACATGGAGATCGCGCGACGCTTCGTCGCCGATCACCCGTTGCTCGGCTATGCAGCGATCTCCGGTGAAGCTCCGCGGTGTCGCGCGACGACGCGCAAGGGGGAGACGTGCCGGCGCACGCCGCTGCCACAGAACGGCTACTGCCCCTCGCATCAGCACCTCGCTGAAACCGAGGACCGGCAGCTCGAGCTCGCCGCCTAGCGGCGCCAACGCGACGCGCGCGGCCGCCTGACGGTCGCGCGCACGGCAGCGCGCGGGGCTCAGAGCCTGCGCACGTGCGATCTCCTACGCTCCCAGCGATGCTTCTGGGCGTCGACGTGGGCGGCACCTTCACCGACGCGGTCCTTCTCAGCGATACGGCGCTACACACGGCGAAGGTGCCGACGACGCCACGCGAGCCTGCGGACGGCGTGCTCGACGCCGTCCGGGCGGTGCTCGAGCGGGGGGAGCGCGCGCCCGCGAAGTGCGCCGCTTCGCTCACGGGATGACGGTCGCGACGAACGCGCTGCTCGAGGGCCGCTACGCGCGCACTGCATTCGTCGCGACGGACGGGTTCACGGACATCGTCGAGCTCGGTCGCCAGGCACGGCCGCACCTCTATCGCCTATGCGAGGCGGGGCCGCGGCCGCTCGTTCCGCCGGAGCGGCGCTTCGGCGCAGCGGAGCGAATGGGCCCGCGTGGCGTCCTACGAGCGCTCGAGCGCGAGCCGGCACTGCGCGCTCGTGGAGGAGCTCGCGCGCGCCGAAGCGGACGCGGTTGCGGTGGTGCTGCTGCACTCCTTCGCGCATCCCGAGCACGAGCGTGCACTGGGGGAGCTGATCTCCTCGCGCCTGCCGGGCGTCCATCTTTCGCTCTCGCACGAGCTCGTCGGGACCTTCCGCGAGTACGAACGCGCGGCGACCACGGAGGCCGACGCCGCACTCTCCCCGCTCGTCGGCGGCTACCTGCGCAAGCTGACGCGGGCAGCACGCTCGAACGGGCTCCCCGAGCCGCAGATCATGCAGTCATCGGGCGGCCTCATCGACGCCGCGCGAGCCGCAAGCCACGCTGCGCTCACCGTGCTCTCCGGCCCCGCGGGGGGCGTCGGCGGCGCGGCACTCCTCGCTTCGCTGTGTGGCGAGCGCGACGTCCTCTGCTTCGACATGGGAGGAACCTCGTGCGACGTACTGCGTGATCCACCGCGGGGCCGCGGCGCGAGACCGCCGAGCGCGCGGTCGCCGGGCGGCCCTTCGCGCTGCCCGCGCTTGACATCCACACTGTGGGCGCGGGCGGCGGATCGATCGCCTGGCGCGACCCCGGCGGTGCGCTGCGCGTGGGGCCCCAGTCCGCGAGCGCCGTGCCCGGGCCGGCCTGCTACGGGCGCGGCGGCGAGCGGCCCACCGTGACGGACGCAAACCTCCTGCTCGGGAGGCTCCTGATGGAGGCGCCGCTCGGGGGCGCCGTGGAACTCGACCGCGAGGCGGCATGGAGAGCGCTCGCGGCGCTTGCGCAGACTCTCGAGCTCGACGTGCTGGCATGCGCGGAAGGGATCGTGCGCGTTGCCGAGGCGGAGATGCTGCGCGCGCTGCGCGTGATGACCGTCGAGCGCGGCGTCGACCCGCGCGGCTTTGCGCTCATGGGCTTTGGCGGCGCCGGCCCGCTGCACGCGGCCGCGATGGCGCAGGAGCTGGGGATCGAGCACGTACTCTGCCCCCGCGCCTGCGGCGTGCTCTCCGCACTCGGCCTCGCTGCCGCACCCGCGCGCCGGGACGTCTCGCGCACGGTCATGGTTCCCGGCGACGAGCTGAGCGCCGAGCGGCTCGCGCGCGAGCGCGACGCGCTGCTGGCAAGGGCGACGAAGGAGCTCGGCGCGCCCGGCGTGGCGAGCGCGCGCAGCCGCGTTCGCTACGAGCTGCGGTACGCAGGCCAGTCGTTCGAGCTGCCGGTCGAGATCGGCGACGGCACCGACCCCAAGCGCCTTGCCGACGCCTTCTCGGCGGCGCACGAGGAGCGCTACGGCTACCGCGAAGACGACGCGGCGGTCGAGCTCGTGACCATACGCGCCTCGGTCTGGGGCGACTCGCCGCGACTCGAGCCCGACGCTTCGACCGGGTCCGCACCGGCGCGCAGACGGGCCACCGCGGTCCTCGGCGGGCGCGCGCGCGAGGTCGAGTGGCTGGTCGGCGAGCCGCTCGCGGGGACGACGATGCATGGCCCGACGCTCTGCGCACTGCCCGAGGCGACGCTCCTCGTGCCCGCGGGCTGGGAGGCGCACGTGGACCGCCACGGGACGATCGAGCTCAAGCCAATCGCGGCGGCGCGGCGCGATCGGGCCCCTGCACAGGGCTCGCGAACTCGCGCGCAGCAGCGCGCTCTCGATCCGGTCGAGCTGCAGGTGCTCGCGGGCGCGCTGCGCGCAGCGTGCGAGGAGATGGGCGCGGTGCTGATCCGCTCCGCGCACTCCGCGAACATCAAGGAGCGCCGCGACGCCTCGACCGCGCTCTTCGACCCCGTGGGGGAGATGGTGATGCAAGCCGAGCACATACCCGTCCATCTCGGTGCGATGCCCGACGCCGTCGCCGCAGTGCTCGGCGAGGAGCATCGCGAGGGTCGCTCCTACATCCTCAACGACCCCTTCGCCGGTGGCACCCACCTACCCGACATAACGGTGATCACGCCGGCGTTCGACGGGGAGCTCCTGCTCGGCTTCGCGGCGAGCCGCGCGCACCATGCCGACGTCGGCGGTCGCTGGCCGGGGTCGATGCCCGCGGACAGCCGCAGCCTCGAGGAGGAGGGCGTGGTGATCCCGCCGCAGGTCCTCGACGAGGAGGCGATCGAGCGCATCGTCTCGCAAATGCGCCAGCCGCAGGAGCGTCGGGCCGATCTTCGTGCACAGCTCGCCGCCAACCGCGTCGGCGCGCAACGTCTGGTGGAGCTGGCGCGCAAGGTCGGCGCGCCGGCGCTGCGCAAGGCAACCGCCGCGGTCCTCGACTACGCCGAGCGGCGCACGCGCGCATGCCTGCTCGACCTCGCCGGCGAATTCGGCGGGGAGCGCCGCGCCGCAGACGTGCTCGAAGCGCGCGAGGGCGACCTGCATCTCGAGGTGACGGCGACGATCGCGGAGGAGCGGCTTCACCTGGACTTCACCGGCAGCGACTCTGAACACGCGGGCAACCTCAACTGCCCGCTCGCCGTCACGCGCTCGGCGTGCTACTTCGCAGTGCGCGTGCTCACCGACCCCGACATCCCGCCGTGCTCGGGCGCATACAGGCCGATCGCGGTGCACGCGCCGCCCGGCTCGCTGCTGAACGCGCGCGCGGGCGCCGCGGTCGCGGCGGGCAACGTGGAGACCTCCTCGCGCGTCGCCGACCTCGTGCTGGCGGCCTTCGGGCGTGCGCTCGGCCAGGGAACGATGAACAACCTCACGCTCGGCAACGATCGCTTCACCTACTACGAGACGCTCGGTGGCGGCCAGGGCGCCTGCGGAGACGCCGACGGGCCGAGCGGCGTGCACGTCGCGATGAGCAACACCCTGAACACACCGATCGAGGCGCTCGAGCGCGACTTCCCCCTACGCGTCACCCGTTATGCGATCCGGCGGGGGTCGGGGGCGCGGGCGCTCATCGCGGCGGCGAGGGCGTGCTGCGCGAGCTCGAGGCGCTCGCCGAGATGAGCTACTCGCTGATCACCGAGCGGCGTCGGCACCCGCCGCCGGGTGCGCACGGAGGCGCGCCCGGGGCGCCCGGGCGAGACGTGCTCCTGGCCCCCAGAGCCGCAGGCGACGCAGCGGCGGGCGACGCTCGGGGAGGTTCGCGAGCTCCCGCCGAAGAGCGCGGGCACGCTCGCCGCGGGCGAGCGGCTGCGCATCGAAACTCCCGGCGGCGGTGGCTTCGGGACACCGCGCGGGGAGCGGTAAGAGGCCAGCTAACATTTTCACTGCCGGCCGGCGGCCCCCCACCCACCCCCGTCGGCCGGCGCTTAATTCGGCCGCGGGAGTGCACGCCGCCCTCCGAAAGCTGGCCTCAGGGCACCTTTGCAGCGAGGCTCTTCGCGAGCGAGGGTCCTTGCTGCCCTTGCAGCTCGTACTTGTGAGCGAGGTCGATCTCGTACTTCTGCTTTGCCTTCCCGTGGTGGCCCTTGCCGGCTTCATCGCGTCCTCGTTGTTGATCTCGATGATTGCGATGAGCTTTGTGAGGACGGAGTCGGTCTGCGGGCCAGTCTCGCCCCCCGATGAGGCCGCGTCGATCGCTTGGCTCGCGGACTTGTCGGCGGCGAGCGCGCCGCCGAGCGCCTTTTCGCGCGCGTGGTTGCCGTGTGCCCTCGCGGCCGCCGAGTCCTTGTCGGCCCCGCAGCATCTCTTTCATAGCCGGCCCGAGGTCGACGACGGGCACCAGCGGCTCCTCGACCCACTGCACGTCGAGCTCGACGTTGGGGTGAGCGATCGCGTTCCACAGCATGCCCGGGTTCTGCTGCAGGCCCGTGCCTCCCGACGAGCTGACGCTGGACCCGGGCTGCGAGGAGAAGATCGACCACGTGCCGCCGCGCGTGTCGAAGCTCAGGATCTCGCCCTTCATCGACGCGGCATCGCGAACTGGGTGTAGGGCGGGCCCACCCAGAAGTAGTAGGTGCCGATCGTGCCTGGCAGCTCGAACGGCGGGTTCGACGTCGAGATCACCTTCAGCTGCCCATTGGACTGCGGTTGCTCGATGCCGACGCGGAACGGCTGGCTGCCCCCGGCCCCGGCATGTCGCCGGAGACGGCGTTGCCCTTGACGTACAGCCGGTGAGCCAGCCGTCGGCCGGGACCGTCGGGGTCGAGCTGGACGCCGCCGATGCCCGCGCTTCGCGAAAGGCGGCCCACCACTCGGCGTCCTCTTCGATCTTCCCGAGCAGCGGCGCGGGCGTGCCCGCAGGCTGCTGCCGAGCTTCAAGCGCCGGCGGCGCCCCCGGCGGCGTGAGCGCCGCGGCGAAGCGGGTTGACGAAGTCGTTGGTTTCCTCGTGGCGATCTCGGTGAGGATCTCCTTCTTTAGCTCGATCGCGCGCTTGATGTGCGCGTCGCGCTCGGTGACCGAGAGATCGGAGGCCTCGGCGTCGAGGTCCTGCGCGCTCGCCGCCTTGAGGAGATTGTCGATCGCGCTCGCTTCGACGGTGCCCAGCTCGCCGAAGTCGAAGGCTTCTTCGATGTCTTCGCTGCATCGATCAGCAGTCTCGACGCGCCTCCTTGAGGTGCGGGCGCGCCTTCGCGCGCGTGTGGCCGCTCGCTTCGTCCTCCTCCTTGAGCGCGTCTTCCATCGTAGCCGCGGCATGGTCGAGTGGCTGCAAGCCCGCTTTGCGCATGCGCCTCGAGGAGCTCGCAGAGCATCAGCGCGAGCGCACCGGCGAGGCAGCGCTGACGTCACGGCAGCAATCCCATCGGGTTCGGCCCCACCCGACTCGCCGCATCGCCTCCGCTCGCAGCATGCCCTCGAGCTTATAACCGCCCGCGGCGGACGACCGTACCACCGCCCGCCCGCACGCCGCGCTCTGCCCGCCCCGTCGTGCCCGCAATTTGCAGGCCATTTGGGATTTTGCGGCCTATCCCCTATTGTTAACGCCCCTGCCGCGGCAATTTCCGCCATCTCGGCGGCGCGGCGGAGCAGTAGCAGTTTGATTCCTCCCCTAGTCCCTCTCAGCATATGCCGATTGCTCTCAAAGAATGGGCGGTGACCGTCCGCGCGCTCGCAGAAGGCGAGCAACTCGTCACGTTGCGCAAGGGCGGCATCCGCGAGACGGACAAGCACTTCCGCCTCGAGCACTCCCGCTTCTTCCTCTACCCCACCTTCGACCACCAGTCCTACGACCTCGTCCGCGAGTCCCACCGCCCCGAGCTGCAGCGCGCGCTCGAGGAGGGCGTGTGGACCGATGGCGAGCCCTCGCTCGCGGTGCTCGCGCGCCGCGAGCACGTGCCCGCAGCCCGACCGCGTGCGCATCCGCGCGTGGGCCGAGGTGGCTGAGCACTTCACGATCACCGACGCGTCGCTGTGTCGACGCGCTCTCGCCCTTCTACGTGTGGACGACGGACTACGCCGAGAAGCGCCTCGCCTGGAAGCGCCGACACCCGCTTCACGTGCTGCTGCTGCGCACGTACCGCATCCCGCGGCCGGTCACGGTGAAGGTGAAGGACGAGCACGGCATGTGTCGCTCGTGGTGCGAGATCCAGCGCGAACTGCCCTTCGAGGGCACGCCTGTGCTCTCCGACTCCGAGTTCGAGCGCGCCGCCGAGGAGATCGAGGCGATCACGCGCGAGGCCGGCCAGCCGGTCCTCGTCTAGCCCTCCCGCTCCTCGCTCAGGTCGCTCTGCAGCAGCGCTTCGCGCGCCACCTGCAAACCCGCTTCGGGAACCATCACCTCGCACGGGCCCGGCATGTAGCGCACGCCGACGCCGGACGAGCGCTGCAGCAGGCTCGGCACGCCCGCGTTCAGCAGCAGCCCCTGAATCGAGCTCCGCCTCGGGCTCGCTGCGCGCCTCGATCGACGCGCACCAGCCGCCCGCTCGTGTACGCCGGCTTGATCTTGCGCGCGCTGCCGCCGCAGCTCGCTCGCCGGGCGCAACCGTCCCGCCCTCGAGTGCCGCCGGATACACGAGCGGCACGCCGCACTCGGCGCAGAAGCGCTCGCTCAGCGCGTAGGCGCGCCGGCAGTTGGGGCAGATCAGCCGGTCTTCATCGTCTCCTGGTCAACGGCGGGGTCACGCGTCGGCGTCGCTCAAGGCCACCTCGCTGACCCTCCCCTCCTCGATCAGATAGGAGCGCACCTCGGGCGCTCCGCCGTTGAGGCCCACGATGATCCACTCGACACCCGGCCAGTTCGCGGCGAAGTTGACGTCGGTCTGAGACGGGTAGGGCGCGGTGCGCGTGTGCGAATGGTAGATCGCGCGCAGCTCGAGCCCCTCGCGCTCGATCTGCTGTGTCAGGGCGAGCACTTCGCGCGCGTCGATCTCGAAGCGCAGGGGGCTTGCGGCGGTGTTCCGCGCGCGATGCACCGCGACCGCTTCGAGAGGATCACCCGAGCGCGCCGCAACGACGCCGCAGCACTCGTTCGGCGCCTCCTCGCGGGCGTGCGTGACGATCTCGTCGAGCAGCGGGGAGGCGATCCTCATGTCAGCCGTGTCGGCGAGCGCGGCCCTACCACCAGACGGTGGCGTCGACGTCCGTGAGCTCCTCGATCGGACGCGTGTAGATGCCGCTCGAAAGGTACTTCCACCCGTCGTCGGCGACGAGGAAGACGACGTTGCCCTCCTCGAGCTCGTCGGCGATCCGCACGGCGACGCGCGCGACCGCACCCGAGGATGGGCCGACGAAGAGTCCTTCCTCAGCGCAGCAGCTTGCGGGTGAAGAGGATCGCGTCGGCGTTCGTGACGAAGATCTTGCGGTCGAGTAGGGAGAGATCGATGATCGGCGGGATGAACCCCTCGTCGAGCGAGCGAAGCCCCTGCACGGGCTCGCCCGGCATCGGCTCGGCAGCGACGATCTTGACGGCGTCCGCGAAGGTCTCCTTCAAGCGCCTTCCGCACCCCATCAGCGTGCCGCCCGTGCCGAGCCCCGCGACGAATGCGGCGACGTCGTCGAGCGCGTCGAGGATCTCGACCGCGGTGCCGTTGTAGTGGGCCGCCGGGTTGGCCTCGTTGCCGTACTGGTAGGGCATGTACCAGCGCGAGTCCTGCGCCGCCATCTCGAGCGCTTTCTCGACGGCTCCGTTGGAGCCCTTCGGGCCCTCCGAGTAGACGACCTTCGCCCCGTACATCTCGAGCAGCTGGGTGCGCTCGGGAGTCACGTTCTCAGGCATCACGACGGTCAGCGAGTAGCCCTTGCGCGCGGAGATCATCGCGAGTGAGATGCCGGTGTTCCCGGAGGTCGGTTCGAGGATCTCCTGGCCGGGGAGAAGCGCCCCGCGCTCCTCGGCGTCCTCGATCAGCGCCCGCCCGATGCGATCCTTCACCGAGCCGGTGGGGTTGCGGCACTCGAGCTTCGCCCACACGCGTACGCTCGGCTTCGGCGAGAGCCCCGGCAACTCGACGAGCGGCGTGTTGCCGATCGACTGCACGATGTCGCGGTAGCGACCCCCGCACGGCTTGTTCTGCAAGCGCTCCACCGCCATACTTCACGAAATATAGCGTGGCTCGCCCCGCCCCCGACGTGGCGCTCTCACCACCGGGCAGGGTGGCCTGCGCGCGGGCTTACCGCAGTTCCGCCGAGGTCTTGCCGAGCAGCTGGCGGGCGACGATCAGCAGCTGGATCTGCTGCGTGCCCTCGAAGATGTCGAGGATCTTCGCGTCGCGAGCCCACTTCTCGAGCAACGAGCCCTCGCCGTAGCCGAGGCTGCCGCAGAGCTCCACGCACGACAGCGCGATATCGACGCAGCTGCGGCCGGCCTTCGCCTTCGCCATCGACGCCTGCAACGAGTTCGGCTTCGAGTTGTCGGCCATCCACGCCGCCTGCATCGTCAGCAGCCGCGCAGCCTCATAGTCGGCTTCGAGCGAGAGTAGCCTCGACGCCGCCGCGTGCTGGGCGTTCGCCGGCCGCATGGGGTCGGGGGCGACACCCGCCTCCTCGAGACACGTGCGCGTCTCCTCGACGCACGCGCGCGCCAGCCCCACCGCCATCGCGGCGACGAGCGGGCGTGTGTTGTCGAACGTCTGCATCACGCCCGCGAAGCCCTTGCCAGTGTCGACGTCCGGACTGCCGAGCAGGTTCTCCTTCGGGATACGGCAGTTCTCGAGCCGGAAGTTCGCAGTGTCCGAGGCGCGGATGCCGAGCTTGTGCTCGAGCCGCTCGAGAATCATGCCCGGCGTCTCACGAGGCACGACGAACGACTTGATCGCGGCTCTTCCCATGCTTGGATCGAGCGTCGCCCACACGACTATCAGCTCGGCGCGCGAGCCCGATGTAACGAAGATCTTCTCGCCGTTCAGCACGTACTCGTCGCCGTCGAGGACGGCCGTCGTGCGGATCGCGGCCGAGTCCGAGCCCGCGGCGGGCTCGGTGATCGCCATCGCGGCCCACATGCCGTCGAAGCGTTCGCTCTGTTCGGCGTTCGCCACGGACGCGATCGCGGAGTTGCCGAGTCCCTGGCGCGGCATCGAAAGCAGCAGCCCGACGTCGCCGTAGCAGAGCTCGATGATGCCGAGCACCGTCGCCATGTTCGAGCCGTTGCGGTTGCCCTGCTCGCGGCCCTCGCGCTCGCGACGCACGCCAGAGGCGCCGGCGCCTGACATCTCGCCGCTCGCTTCCATGCCGTCCATCAGCGCGGCGAGCATGTCGAGCTCCTTTGGGTACTCGTGCTCTGCGCGGTCGTACTTGCGCGAGATCGGCCGGAAAACCGAGCGCGCGACCTCGTTTGCCTGCGCCGCGAGCGGCACGAGCTTCTTCGGTGTCTCGAGATTGATCATCGGCTTTCCTAGACGAGCAGCGCGCCCTCCATGATTCCCGCGGCGCGCAGGTCGCGATACCAGCGCTCCACGGGGTGGTCCTTGACGTATCCGTGGCCCCCGAGCAGTTGTACGCCGTCGGCGCCGATCTTCATGCCGTAGCGTGAGCACAACGAGCGCGCGAGCGCGGACTCGCGCGCGAACTCCTTGCCCTGGTCGGCGCGGCTCGCGGCGCGCCAAGTGGTGAGCCGCATGCCTTCGAGCTCGATCGCGATATCGGCGACGCAGAAGGCGACCGCCTGACGGTTGGCGATCGGTTCGCCGAACGCCTCGCGCTCCTTGACGTAGGGGATCACGTAGTCGAGCACGGCCTTGGCCGTGCCGTTGGCGAGCGCCGACCACGCGATGCGCGCACGCTGGATGCACTCCTGGTACGCGCTCGGATCGCCGTCGGCCAGGAGCGCGCCCGCGGGGAGGCGAACGTCCTCGAGGACGAGCCGCGCGGTGCTCGCCGGCCGCAGCCCCATCGCGGGCTCGCGCTCGCTGTAGAGGCCCTGCGAGCCCGCTTCGAGCACGAACGTCGCGGGACCCTGCGGCGTGTCCGCCGAGACGACGAAGAGCTCGCAGCTCGCGGCGCGGGGCACGAGCGACTTCGTGCCCGAGAGCAGCCAGTCCTCGCCGTCGCGGCGCGCCTTCGTCGCGAGCGTGAGGGGATCGAACGCCGCCCGTGGCTCGAGCAGCGCGAGCGCCGCCACGGGCGCGCGCTCGCCCGCGAAGGCGGGGAGGTAGGTCGCCTGCTGTGAGGCGTCGCCCCAGAGCCCGATCGCGCTCGCCACCGCCCCCGGGGCGAGCGCGGCAAAAGCGATCCCCATGTCGCCGTGCGCGAGCGCTTCCGCGGCGAGCACCGCGGTGACCGCCGAGCGCTCGGCCATCACGCCACCCAGCTCCTCCGGGATTCCGAGCATGCCGAGGCCGAGCTCCGCAGCCTGCTCGAGCAGCTCCGCGGGCGTCTCGGTGGCAGTATCCGCGTCGGTCGCGGCGGGGCGCACGGCGGCGCCAGCGAAATCGCCGATCGCCTCGCATAGCATCGCCTGCTCCTCGTCGGGAGTGAGATCGAAGAGCCCGCGCCCCGCCGCCTTGCCCTGGCGCGCCGGGCGCGCCAGCTTGCTCGCAGACCTGAACGAGCGCCCCGCCGCAGTCGCGGCGCGGAAGCCGTTCTTGGAGCCCCTGTAGAGCGCGCGCTCAACGCGCCCGCGCATGCGCGTGCGATCGAGGACGTCGGAGCCCGCGAGCCGAGTGAGCGCGCGCAACCCCGCCGTTCGACCGCGCTCGGCGACGCTCATCGCACGCTGCCCTCGAGGTGAAGCTCGTCGCGACTCGTGCTGCGCAGCGCGAAGCGCTGTAACCCCGTCCTGCTGGGTGGATTCGAAGCTCACGCTGCCCGGGATCAGCACGGGCTTGCGGAAGCGCACCTGGACGGTGAGATCCTCTGGCAGCTCACCTTCGAGCGCTGCCAAGCAGCGCGCCTTCGTCCACATCCCGTGCGCGATCGCACGCGGGAACCCGAACGCCTTGCCGCCGAGCGCGTGCATGTGGATCGGGTTGCGGTCGCCTGAGATCGGCGCCGTAGCGGCGCCCGATGTCGCCGGGGACGGTGATCTTCGAGCGCGTGAGCGTCGCGGTCGGCTCCCCGGAGAGGGCGCTCGGCGCCTCATCGTTGGGCGCACCTGCGCGCGTGTCCTCGCCCGCCGCCGTGTGCTCGGGCTTGCTGGCGCGCCGGAGCATTCGTCGAGCGCTCGCTCCAGACGAGCTCGTCCCCCACGTGCGCCGTCGTCAGGATCGCGAACGTGCGCCCGCGCGGGTGTGGCTCGAACGGCGTCGCCTGCACGAGCAGGCTGAGCCGCTCGCCGACGCGCACCGCGCGCGTCTGGCGAATCTCGTTCTCGACGTGCACCAGCCCGACGGCCGAGAACGGGAACTCGGGCTCGGCCATCAGCGCCATGTGCAAAGGGAAGGCGAGGATGTGGGGGTAGGTCGGCGGCACGAGCCCGCCCTCGGAGAAGCCGCACACCGCGCGGTAGGCCGCGAGGCGCTCGTGGTCGATCGCGACCTCCCGGAGCGTGAGCTCGAGCGGCGGGATCGAGTTGCCGTGTCCGGGCACCCCGGGCAGCCAGCTTGCGCCCGGCAGCAGCGTCGCCGCCGTCCGCAGGTAAAGCGGCAGCATGTGCGGCGCGCGTGTGAGCTCGCGCGTGCTCATCACGCCCCCAGCAGGCTCTGCCCGCAGACCCGCACGACGTTGCCGTTGAGCGCGCTCGACGCGGGGCTCGCGATCCATCCGACCGTCTCCGCGACGTCGACCGGCAGCCCGCCCTGGAGCACGCTGTTCATGCGCCTGCCCGCCTCGCGGACGCCGAACGGCATCGCCGCCGTCATCTTCGTCTCGATGAAGCCCGGCGCGACCGCGTTGATCGTCGCGCCGTGCTCCGCCGCGAGGCCCGGCGCGAGCGCGTGGACCATCCCGATCACGCCGGCCTTCGCCGTCGAGTAGTTCGTCTGACCGGCGTTGCCCGCGATCCCCGCGATCGAGGATACGCACACGATGCGGCCGTTCGCACGCAGCGTGCGCCGCGCGAGCAGCTCGTCGTTGATCCGCTCCTCGCTCGAGAGGTTGATCTCGAGCAGCGTGCTCCAGCGCGCCGCATCCATCTTCGCGAGTGTGCGATCGCGCGTCACGCCCGCGTTGTGCACGAGCACGTCGAGGCCTTGCGCGAAATGCTCGGCGATGCTCGCGGGGGCCTCCGCCGCGGTGATGTCGAGCTCGAGCGACTCGCCGCCGATCCGCCCCATGAGCGGCTCGAGCTCATCGTGCGCCGTGGCGACGTCGAGCCCCGACGACGTGTGCGCCCTCGCGCGCGAGGAGTTCGGCGATCGCCGCGCCGATGCCGCGGGCGGCCCGTCACGAGCGCCGTCTTGCCGGCGAGCGGAGCGTTCCAGTCGATGCTCGCGAGCGCGCCGCCCACCGGCGGCGTCGAGCCTGATCACCTGGCCCGACACGTACGCGCTGCGCGGCGATAGCAGGAAGCGAAGCGTCGAGTGCAGCGCGTCCTGCGCGCCCTCGCCGACGTAGACGAGCTGCGCGGTCGCGCCGCGCCGCCCGACCTCCTTGCCGAGTGCCCGCACGAAGCCCTCGAGCGCGCGCTGCGCGGTGTACTCGCGGGTTTGTCGGTCTTCTCCGGCGGCGTCCCGAGCACGACGACGCGCCCGCATCGCCCGAGCGCCCCGAGCGCGGGATGAAAGAAGCGATGAAGCGCGACGAGCTCGCTCGAGTCCTTGATGCCGCTCGCGTCGAAGACGAGTGCCTTGTAGTGCTCGCCCGTCGCGCCCGCGAGCGTGAGGCCCGCGTCCTTCGCCGCCGCCCCCGCCGGATCATCGGCCCGCGCCACGCCTGGGGCACCGATCTCCGCGAGGCAACGCGCGAGCGCCGCGGCAAGACGTGCGCCCTCGGCCGCGCCGAGCAGCGCCTTGCCGTCGATCACCGCCGCGCCCGTTCGGTGGCGCTCGATCGCGACCGGCCGCGGCAGCCCCGCGCGCTTGGCGAGGTTGCCGACGATCGGGGTGCGCATGAGGCGCCCATAGGCGTCTGCGCCCGCTTGGACGCTCGTGCTCTGCGCCTGCGAAGCAGCGCCTCCGTGCGCGTCGGTGGTGCCTGTCTCGGTTGCGCCCAAAGGTCCTCCTCTCATCGCTCCAGAATCGCCACGACGCCCTGGCCACCGGCCGCGCACACGGAGATCACGCCGCGTCTGCCGCCGCGTTCGTCGAGCGCTTTCGCGAGGCCCGCGATGAGCCGTCCGCCAGTCGCCGCGAAGGGATGCCCCGCGGCGAGCGAGCCGCCGTGGACGTTCAGGCGCTCGCGGTCGATCGCTCCGAGTGGCTCGCGCCCGTCGAGGCGCTCGCTGCAGAAGCGCTCGTCTTCCCACGCCTTCAGCGTGCACAGCACCTGCGCCGCGAAGGCCTCGTGGATCTCGTAGAGGTCGAAGTCCTGCAAGCGCAGTCCCGCGCGGTCGAGCATCCGCGGCATCGCGTACGCCGGAGCCATCAGGAGGCCCTCGCGCTTGGTCACGTGGTCGACCGCCGCCGTCTGCGCCTGCGTCAGGTAGGCGAGCACCGGCAGCCCGCGCTCGCGCGCCCACAGCTCGCTTCCGAGCAGCACCGCCGAGGCGCCATCGGAGAGCGGCGTCGAGTTGCCCGCGGTCATCGTCCCCTCGGCACCGCCGAACACCGGGCGCAGCTTGCCAAGGCGCTCGAGGCTCGAGTCGGCGCGCAGGTTCTGGTCGCGCTCGAGGCCCTTGTATGGGCGCACGAGGTCGGCAAGGAACCCCTGCTCGTAGGCGGCCGCGAGGTTGCGGTGGCTGCGCAGCGCGAGCTCGTCCTGCTGCTCGCGCCCGATATCCCATTCGCGCGCCATCGTCGCGCAGTGCGCGCCCATCGAAAGCCCCGTGCGCGGCTCCTCGTTGCGCGGTGGCTCGGGGACGATGTGGCCTGGGCGCACGCGCGCGATCTCGCGCAGCCGCGCCTTCAGCCCCTTCGCCGCATTCGCGCGCACGAGCACCCAGCGCAGGTCGTCGCTGAGCGTGATCGGAGCGTCGGAGGTGGTGTCGACTCCCGCCGCGACGCCCGCGTCGATCTGGCCGAGCGCAACCTTGTTCGCGACGAGGATCGCAGCCTCGAGCCCGGTGCCGCACGCTTGCTGGATGTCGTAGGCGGGCGTCTCCGGCGCAAGCTTCGTGCCGAGCACGCACTCGCGCGTGAGACCGTGGTCGCGCGGATGCTTGAGCACCGCACCTGCGACGACCTCGCCGAGACACTCGTTGGCGAGCCCGTAGCGCTCCACGAGGCCATCGAGCGCCGCGGTGAGCATGTCCTGGTTGGACTCCTCCGCGTAGGCCCCGTTGGAGCGCGCAAAGGGTATGCGGACACCGCCGACGATCGCGACGTCGCGTGTGCGCGCGCCGGCCATCACGCCGCCTTCTCAGTGGTCCGCGCGTTGGGCATCGAAGCACCTCGGCCGGCGCGCTCGCGGAGCCCCGGTCCAAGCGTCTCGATGAGCATCTCCGCAGCGGAGTCGGCCGCGATCGCGTTCGTGCGAAGCCACCAGCGCCCGAGCGCCTCCGCGGCGCCGAGCACAGCGCTCGAGAGCGCGCTCACTTCGTTGCTCGCCTTCGCCCTGTGTGACTCTGGGAGCTGCGCGAGCAGCGCCTGCGCGACGAGTTGCGTAATGCGCTCGCGGTACTCGCCCACCCGCACCGCGACTTCAGCACCGCGCGGCAGCGTCTCGTCGAAGAGCACGCGCCAGGCGGCGCGATCCTCGGCGAGGAAAGCGAAGAACGAGCGCAGGCCCGCATCGAGCGCCTCGGTCGCGTTCGCGGTCCCCGTGATCGCCTCGACGACAGTCGCGATCAGTCCCTCGGCGGCGGGCTGCATGCACGCGAGGTACAGGCGCTCCTTGTTGCCGAAGTAGTTGTAGAGGAGCGGCTTCGTGATGCCCGCCTCCTTCGCGACGTCCTCCATCGTCACCGCCGCATAGCCGCGCTCCGCGAAGAGGGCGCGCGCTGCCGAGAGCATCTGCTGCTCGCGCTCCACGCGCGGCAGCCGAACCCGCCGCCCATGTCTATGCCGGTAGCTCCGCTTTGCCAGACCGCTCATCGCGAGTAGAACTTACCAATCTATAAATTTATATGCAAGTAACTTGCGCGCGCAGGCATCCTGCTTACGTCCGCGGCACTCCTGAGGCGCCCGGGATCAGGACTTCAGGGCGCGCTCGATGTAAGGGTCGAGAAGCGACGCGACCGACTCAGCGGTCGCACTCGAGGGGCCCTTCGGAAGGGTGATGTAGCTGATCGCGAGCCGCACGAGGCATTCGGCCAGCAGCCCACACGCCGCCGGATCCGCGTCCGGCCAGCTGCCCGTCATCACCGCCGCGAGCCGGTCCACGGCGTGCTCGACGAGAGGCGTGCCGCGGATCGTCACCAGCTCGAGGAACTCGTCGCCACCGCCGCGAAAGACGGCGAGTACGAGTGGATTCTCGGCCGCCGTCGTGAGGAACATCTCGAATGCGGCCGCGAGCGCGGTGGAGGGGTTCTCGATATGCGCGCGCACCGCCTCCTCGACCGCGGCGAGGAAGCGATCGGCCTCTCGCAGAGTGAGCGCGATCGCGAACTCGTCGCGCGAGCCGAACTCCTTGTAGAGCGTTTGCCTGCTGACTCCGGCCGCGCGTGCGACGTCGGCCATCGTGACCTCCGACCACGCCCTCCGACGGAGCTCCTCGAGCGCCGCGTCGAGCAGCGTCTCGCGCAGCAGCTCTCGGGCGGCGACCGGGTAGGGAGAGCGCGCGGTGCTCGGAGACATGGTCCTATCGCGCCGCGACACGTGGACCGGCGAGAGCGCCGTGCTCACTCCTGCGGCTCGAAGTCGACCTTATCGCGCACGCCGCAGTCCGGACACGCCCAGTCGTCGGGGACCTCGCGCCATGGCGTGCCTGGAGGGAAGCCCTCATGCGGCGCGCCCTGCTCCTCGTCGTAGACGAATTCGCAGACCGGACAGCGGTACTTGGCCATCGCGAGAGCGCTAGGACGCCGACGTCGCGCCGTGGCGGGCGCGGATGCGCCGGCGCACGCGCGGGTGGATGTTCGCGCGATCGACGTCGCCGCGGTAGTGCGCGAGCAAGCGGTGATCCATGACGCGCCGCCAGAGCGGCGGGAAGACCGCAATCAGGATCATCCCCGCGTACCCGCTCGGCAGCTGTGGCGCCTCGTCGACGTGGCGCAACGCCTGGTAGCGACGCGTCGGGTTCGCGTGATGGTCGGAGTGCCGCTGCAAGTGGTAGAGCGCGACGTTCGAAGCGAGGTTGTTGCTGTTCCAACTGTGCTCAGGGCGCGTGCGCTCGTAGCGGCCGTCCTCGCGGCGCTGGCGCAAAAGCCCGTAGTGCTCGAGGTAGTTGACGGCCTCGAGCAGCGAGAAGCCGACGAGCGCTTGCAGCACGAGGTACGGCAGGATCGACACGCCGAAAATCGCGACGAGCACTGCAAAGAGCAGCAGCGTCATTGCCCACGCGTTGAGGATGTCGTTGCGAAGCGTCCACGGCCGCTTGCCCATGCGCGCGAGGCGCGTGCGCTCGAGCCCCCACGCCGAGCGCAAACTGCCGATCACGGTGCGCGGGAGGAACTCCCAGAAGCTCTCGCCGAGGCGCGCGCTCGCGGGATCCTCGGGCGTCGCGACGCGCACGTGATGGCCGCGGTTGTGCTCGATGTAGAAATGGCCGTATGCGCTCTGGGCGAGCGCGACCTTTGAGAGCCAGCGCTCGAGCTTGTCGCGCTTGTGGCCGAGCTCGTGCGCAGTGTTGATCCCGATGCCGCTCACCATCGCGACGGTCAACGCGAGGCCGATGCTCTCGACGATCGAGAGTTCTCCGCTCGACCACAGCCACGCTGCGAGCACGAGGCCGGCGTACTGGATTGGGAGGAACGCGTACGTGCACCAGCGGTAGTAACGGTCCTCTTCGAGCCGCTTGATCACCTCGTCGGGCGGATTCTCGGCGTCGAGGCCGCGCCAGAGATCAAACACCGGGAAGAGAACCGAAGACGAGGGCCGGGCCGATGAACCAGAAGACGCCGAGGCCGGTCGCGCTCACGAGTCCCCACGCGATGAACGGCAGCAGCGGCACGACGAGGCCGAAGATCCACGCGTAGCGCTTGGGGTCCTGCCAGTCGAGCGGATCCGCGCCCTCGCCCCACGCGGTGAGCGCCTGCGCTGGAGCAATTTCGGCGTCGCCGGCGATCGTTCTCGTGCCTATCGGTCCCCGCATCATGCGCCCACACAGGTTTACACAGAAGACCTGATTTGTCAAACACGACGACACGGAAGGGAGATTTGTCGCCGCGCGTGCCAACGGTGACGCGGCGGCCGCGTATGCAAACCGGGACGTTCCAGATGCGTCGGGCTCGTTAGCACCGCGCCCCGAGCATGGCGCCGCCATCGCGGCTTTCGGCTGGAGCAGCTAGCGGCCGCCGGCCATCGCCGGCAGGATCACGAGCGTGTCCTGCTCGGCGACCGTCGTGTCGAGGCCGTCGAGGACGCGCACGTCTTCATCGTTGAGATAGACGTTGACGTAGCGGTTGAGCTCACCCTCAGAGGAGAACAGCTGGTCCTCGGTGGCGGGATGGGCGCTCACGAGCTCTTGGAGCACCTCGCCGACGCTGCCACCTGGCGCGCTCACTTCCTTCTCCCCACCCACGGCCGCGCGGAGCACCGGAGGGATCTTGATCGTCGCCATGCGGGCAGGCTACCCGGCTGCAGCGCAGAAGGCCTCGTAGTCCGGGAAGACCCCCATCTCCTCGTCTGCGATTTCGTCTGGCTCGCGCGAGCAGATCGGGCACTCCGGATCACGGTGGACTTTCACCTCGGTTAGCGTCGCCGCGAGCGCGTCGTAGAGCAGCAAACGGCCGATCGCCGGCTCGCCGATGCCAACGACGAGCTTCACGACCTCGGTCGCTTGCAGCAAACCCATCGTCCCCGGCAGCACGCCAAGGACGCCGTTCGCGCCGCATGAGGGCGCGAGCTCGGCCGGCGGCGGCTCGCGGAATAGGCAGCGATAGCACGGGCCGTCGTAGGGCTTGAACACCGAGAGCTGGCCGTCAAAGCCGAGGATCGACGCCGAGACGACCGGTATCCGCAAGCGCACCGTCGCGTCGTTGAGGAGGTAGCGCGTGGGGAAGTTGTCGACGCCGTCGACGATCACGTCGTAGCCCTCGATGATCTCCATGATGTTCGACGAGTCCAGCCGCACGGGGTACTTGACGACCGTAACGTCGGGGTTCAGCGCCTTGATCGACTCCTCCGCGGAGTCGACTTTCGGGACGCCGATGCGCTGCGAGCTGTGGATCACCTGTCGTTGCAGGTTCGAAAGATCGACCGCGTCGTCGTCGACGATCCCGAGCGTACCGACCCCCGCCGCCGCGAGGTAGAGCGCGGTCGGCGACCCGAGGCCGCCGGCACCGAGCAGGAGCACTTTCGCGTCGAGCAGCTTCTGCTGGCCCTCCGCGCCGATCTCGGGGATGAGGAGGTGGCGCGAGTAGCGCTCGCGCTGTTCGGAGCTCAGCGCTCGCGGGATCTCGATCTCGTAGCCGCGGTCCTTCCACAGCGTAATCCCGCCGGTCATCGAGCGCACGTGCTCGTAGCCGAGATCTTCCTTGAGCGTGCGCGCCGCGTATGCCGAGCGGTTGCCCGACGCGCAGTAGAGGATGAGCTCCGCGGAGCGGTCGGGCGCCGCGGTCTCGATTCGCGACTCGAGGTGGCCGCGCGGAACGCTCTTCGCACCCGGGAGATGGCCCGTCGCGAACTCTTCGCTGCCGCGCACGTCGACGAGCGTCACACCCTCGTCGAGCAGCTCTTTGACCTCGGCGGGGTCAACCTCGTCGATCTGGCTCTTGATGTGGCGTAGCAACTCGGCGCTTGAGAGGCTCATGGCAAAACTCCTAAACGGCGGTCAGGATTCATAGACTTCATTAAGTGTAGCGCGCGCAGCGCGGCCTGGGAGGGCCGCGGCGCGACATTTTTTCGCCCGCTCGAGCGCCTACGAGACGGGGAGGTAGGTGAAGCCGATGCCGCTCGGGCTGGCCGTGCGCGACCCGTGGTAGGAGGCATCGGCGCGCCATTCGCCAACGGTAGGCGGCGTGAAGGGGATCTGCGCGGTGCCTTCGCTCACGAACGCTTGTATCTGACGGTAGAACTGCCAGCCGAAGACCGGGTCGAAGCGTTCCATCACCACCGTCACCGGCCCCGACGCGCGCGCCGAGACGTGCACGTTGATCGACACCGGCTGTCCCGGATGTGCGCCGAGCGGCGAGAAGGCGATCTTCGTCTTCGTGATCGTGCGCGACTCGCGGAAGAGCGAGTAGTTGCCCGACGTCGGGCCGCGGGTCGAGACGACCGCGTAGTAGCGCCCGGGTAAGAGCCTGCGCACGATCGTCTGCCCGCCGCTGCCGTCGCATTGGCATTCGATCACGTGGCCGTTCTGTTCGCGCAGCTGCAGGTTGAACGTTGCCGACGTCGGCGCGTTGAGCGTGAGCTTGAGGTTCGAGTGCGAGTGCACCTGCACCCGGTAGAGCTTGATCACCGCACCGTCGCGGCTATCGAGGCGACCGCGCGCGGTCGCGTAGTTCGGAAGCAGCACGCCCGGAGCCGTTTCGGCGGGTCCCGCGCGCACGACCTGCACGTGGAAGTGCTGGACGCCCTGATAAGACTGGCGCGGTGTGAGCTCGATGCTGTAGACGCCGGCTTCGCCCGGGCGCGGCGTGAAGAGCCGATAGCCGCTGCAGCGGATGTGGAACAGCGGCGAGGAGCCCTGGAAGGAGGACGTCCCCGGCGAGAAAAGCCCCGCGCTCACGCACCCGCCTGAGGTCTCGTTCGCGAGGTTGATGATGTAGCTAACGCCGGTGTGCAGGAGCACCGAGTACGCCGCGTTGACGTTCTGGATGCGGTCGACGAGCCCGTTCGCCCCGCTCGCCGGCAGCCGCGGCCCGGGCGGGCGCACTTCAGGCGTGGGCGTGAAGACCGACAGCGTGAAGCCCGCGTTCTGCGAGCCGCTAACGGCGGCGACGCGGATCACGTAGTTGTCGTTTTCGGACGCCTGGAAGCTGAGTGATGCTTTGCCGTGCGCCCCTGTGTGGTGGCACGCGACGGGCACGACCTGTGAGCGCACGACGCGATAGACGTCGACGACGGCTTCGAGCGCGCCTTCGGCCGCGAGTTCGACCGCAACCCGTTCGTTTTCAGG
Organism: uncultured bacterium; assembly: GCA_963768005.1. GTDB lineage: Bacteria > Actinomycetota > Thermoleophilia > Solirubrobacterales > Solirubrobacteraceae > Palsa-744. Next base: position 1,359,323 of record CAVYGD010000001.1, on the reverse strand, counting down.
TGCGCGGTAGCTGTACCAGACGGCGTTCGCCGTCAGCCCGGCACACGACGACGGCGGTTCGCTCGGTTCGGAGATCGCGCCGACCGTCGTTCCTTTCAGCACCGCCGGCAGGTTGTGCAGGACCACCGGGTGTTCGCGGCTGTTCTTTGGTGGCACCGCCCCCTCGGCGCTCAGCGCGAGTGCACCCGCAGCAGCGCACGCACACGCCCCCAAAGCGACAATCGACCTCCCCGCCCGTCGGTACTTACGCACACCGCAGCATTACGCCACCACCCGCCGATCTCCTGCAACGCTGATACCCTAGCTGCCAGGTAGGTATTACTAGATGATGTTCTCGAGCAAGTCCGAGTACGGCGTGCGCGTGATGGTGGAGCTCGCGCGGCGCACCGGCGAGAGGTCCGTCGTCTCGCTCGCCGAGATCGCCGAGCGCAACGAAATGCCGCTCGCGTACCTCGAGCATCTCGTCGCGCGCTTGCGCAAGGCGGGGCTCGTGGACAGCCGGCGCGGAGCCCGCGGCGGCTACCTGCTCGCGCGGCCCGCCGACGAGATCACGATGGCGGAGATCATCGAGGCGCTCGAGGGCTCGATCGCGCCGATCGAGTGCATCTCGCTCGGCCCCGACGGCTCGATCGTGTGCTCGCGCGAGTCCGATCCCGCGCACGTCTGCCCCACGAAGCTGCTCTGGACGCGCGTGCGCTCGTCGATCGTGCGCACGCTCATGGAGACGACGCTTGGCGATCTCGTCGGCGATCGCAAGCCCTCCGTCACGCTCACCGACGCCACGGAAACGGTGCCGGCGACGGTCGCGGAAACGGCGATCAGGCGCTCTTCCAAGCGCGCGGCGCTCACGACGAGCGCCTAGGAGCGCGCGATGGCCGATCTCGAGATCCGCGACCTCCACGTCCGCACCGAGGACCTCGAGATCCTCAAGGGCGTCGACCTCAGCATCAACCGTGGCGAGATCCACGCGCTGATGGGGCCGAACGGCTCGGGCAAGTCGACGCTTGCGAACACGCTGCTCGGCCATCCCGGCTACGAGATCACCCAGGGCGCGATCATCTTCGGCGGCGAGGACATCACCGAGGCCGACCCACACGAGCGCGCGAAGGCCGGTCTCTTCCTCGCGTTCCAGTACCCCGTGGCGATCCCCGGCGTCTCGGTGGCGAACTTCCTGCGCATGGCGATCAACGCCAAGCGCGAGGAGCCGATCGGCGTCAAGGACTTTCGCGCGAAGCTCGAGCGCGCTGTGCAGCTGCTCGATGTCGACAAGAGCTTCACCTCGCGCCCGCTCAACGACGGCTTCTCGGGCGGCGAGAAGAAGCGCGCGGAGATCCTCCAGATGGCGATGCTCGAACCCGAGATCGCGATCCTCGACGAGACCGACTCCGGGCTCGACATCGACGCCTTGCGGACCGTTGCCGAGGGGGTCGGAAAGCTGCACGCCGAGCAGGGCCTCGGCGCGCTCATCATCACCCACTACCAGCGCATCCTGCACTACATCAAGCCGGATTTCGTCCACATCATGCTCGAGGGGCGAATCGTGCTCAACGACGACGCATCGCTGGTCGAGCGCCTCGAGCGCGAGGGCTACGACCAGATCCGCAAGGAACACGGCGTCCTTGCCTGAGGCGCCCGCCAAGCCGATCCGTCATCGCGAGGCTTCGCTCTACCGTCCGCTCGCAGGCGCAGGGGCGCGCGGGAGCGAGAACGGCGCGAAGGGAACGCCCGCGAGCACGCTCGAGGCCCTGCGCGAAACGGCGTTGAAGGCCTACGAGGCCGCCGAGCTGCCTGTTTGGAGGCGCTCGGGCTTCTGGACGACGAGCTTTGCGGAGCTCGACCTCGGCGCGCTCGAAGTGCGCCATTACGAGACACGCGAGCTCCCGGAGATCGTCACGCGAACGCTCCCCGAGCGCCCGCGCGCCGGACGCATCGTCCAGCTCGACGGCTCGGTCGTGCACGTCGAGCTCGATCCCGCGCTGCGCGAGCAGGGCGTCGTGCTGTGCGAGCTCGAGCAGGCCGCGCGTGAGGGCGACGAGGCTTTCGAGCGCGACTTCTCGCGGCGGCTCACGCTCGACCGGCACAAGCTCGAGTCCGCGAACGCGGCCTTCTGGACCGGCGGCGTCTTCCTGCGCGTCCCCGCCGGCGTAGTCATCGCGGACCCCTTCGAGATCGTGCACGTGCTCGGCGGCGCCGGCAGCGCGCAGCACGCGCGCGTGCTCATCGTGGGCGAGTCGCAAAGCGAGTTCCGCGTCCACGAGTACGGACTCGCGGAGGACTTCAGCGGCCAGGCGCTGCACACCGAGGGCTTCGAGCTCCACCTACACGACGGCGCGCGCTGCCGCCTCGCGCACTTCCAGGACTGGGGCTCCGGCGAGGTCTACGACTCGACGACGCGCTACGTCGGGGTCGCGCGCGATGCCTATTGCCACTGGCTGCCGGCGCTGCTCGGCGGGCACCTCGTCCACCAGCACCTCGAGCTCGCGGTGACCGAACCCGGCGGCGAGATGGCCTTTCGCGGCCTCTTCTTCACCGAGGGCGACGAGCAGCTCGACGTGTTCGCCGTCGACCTCCACGAAACGGGCCCCTCGCAGGGCGACGTCCACTGGCGCGGCGCGGCCGCCGGCGCGAGCCGCGCGAGCATGGAGGGGCTGATCAAGATCAACGAGGGCGCGCAGCAGAGCCACACCTACCTCCAGATCCACTCGATGATGCTCTCGCCGCAGGCGCGGATCGACACGATCCCCTCGGTGCTCGTCGCCGCTGACGACGTCTCGGCATCGCACGGGGGCTCGGTCGGCGAGCTCGACGAGGACGCGATCTTCTACATGCAAACGCGCGGCCTCGACCGCACGACCGCGGTGCGCCTGATCGTCGAGGGCTTCTTCGAGCCGCTCGTGGGCGAGCTCGGCGATGGGCCGCTGGAAGAGCTCCTGCGGACGCGGATCGCGGAGAAGCTCAAGCGGGCGCACGAGGATATCGAGGCCTATGCCGCCAGCCGTTAGCACCGCTTCGCGCACACCCCTCGCGGTCGACGTGCGCAGCGACTTCCCGATCCTCGCACGCACGTTCGCAGGCCAACCGCTCATCTACCTCGACTCGGCCGCGACCTCGCAGAAGCCGGCGCCCGTGATCGATGCGATGAGCGAGCACCTGCGCAACCACAACTCGAACGTTCATCGCGGCGTCTACAAGCTCGCGCAGGAGGCCGATGAGGCCTACGATGGCGCACGCTCGCGGATCGGCGCGTTCACCGGCGCGCGGGAGCTCACGACGATCTTCACGAAGAACGTCACCGAGGCGATCAATCTCGTCGCCTACGCGTGGGGCCGCGACAACGTCGGGCCGGGCGACGCGGTGCTCAGCACGCACATGGAGCACCACGCGAACATCGTCCCCTGGCAGGTCCTCTGCCGCGAGCGCTCGGCCGAGCTGCGCTACCTCGAGGTCGACGAGCGCGGCGAGCTCTCACTCGAGCAGCTCGACGCGGAGCTCGCGCGCGGCGACGTCAAGCTCGTCGCCTTCACGCACGTCTCGAACGTGCTCGGCACGATCAACCCGGTCGCCGAGATGACCGCGCGCATCCGTGCGGCGGGCGCGATCTCGCTCGTAGACGGCGCGCAGGCGGTGCCGCACATGCCGGTGGACGTCGCGGCGCTCGGCGCGGACTTCTACGGCTGGACGGGGCACAAGGCGCTCGGCCCGACGGGCATCGGGGTCCTCCACGGCAGGACCGAGATCCTGGAGGAGATGGAACCGTTCCTCACCGGCGGCGACATGATCGCTTCCGTCGACTTCCAGAGCGCGACGTGGAACGAGCTGCCATGGAAGTTCGAGGCGGGCACGCCGCCGATCGCCGAGGCCGTCGGCCTGAGCGCTGCGGTCGACTACCTCGCGGAGCTCGGAATGGAGCGCGTGCGCGCGCACGAGCGCGCACTCACCGCGTACATGCTCGAGCGCTTGACGGAGGTGCGGGGGCTGCATGTCGTGGGGCCTCCGGACGCCGATCGCCGGGGTGGTCTCGCGTCGTTCACGATCGAGGGCATCCACCCGCACGACGTCGCCGAGCTCGCGAGCCGAGCCGGTGTGTGCATCCGCGCGGGACACCACTGCGCGCAGCCCCTCATGCGCCGCCTCGGCGTAGGGGCGACCGCGCGCGCGAGCGTCGGCGTCTACAGCGAGCCTGCCGAGATCGATGCGCTCGTCGCAGCGCTGCAGGCCGCGCGCGAGATCTTCTCGAGCTGAAGCGAGCGCGGAGCCTGGCGATGGACGACCTCTACCGCGAACACATCCTCGAGCACTACAAGCGGCCGCGCAACTTCGGCGAGCTCGAGCCGCACGACCTCGAGGGCTTCGCGCACAACCCGTTGTGCGGTGACGAGCTCGGCGTGCACATCCGCGTAAAGGACGGGCGGATCGAGGACCTGCGCTTCCACGGCCAGGGCTGCGCGATCTCGCAGGCGGCGGCGTCGATCGCCTCCGAGGAGCTGAAGGGGATGGAGCTGGAAGAGGCCGGGACGCTCGGCGCGGACTGGATCCTCGAGCTGCTCGGGATCCCGATCTCCGCGACGCGGCGCAAGTGCGCGCTGCTCGGATTGAAGGTCGTGCGCGGAGCGGTGAGCGGCGATCACTCCTGGCCGAACGGCGCGAGCGCGTAGTGAGCTCGACGCGCTCCCCACACCCGCGTTCGTGGGCGATAGAATTCCTATCTCGCAGCACGGGATTCTCTGTGATCTCGCGCAAACTCTGCAAACGAGGTTCGTGATGGCCACGATTGACGCAACGCGCACCACATCGAAGAAGAGCAAGACCGCCGCGAGCAGCCCGATCGTCGAGGACGATCAGGGGCAGCTGCGCGCACGCAAGGGGATCTCGCGCGAGGTCGTGGAGGAGCTCTCGCGCGTCAAGGACGAGCCCGACTGGATGCGCGAGCGGCGCCTGAAGTCGTTCGAGATCTTCGAGCGCAAGCCGCTCCCGAAGTGGGGCGTCCCGCTCGAGGCACTGAACTTCGACGATCTCGTGCTCTACTCGCCGCCCACGACGGGGCGCTTCAACTCCTGGGACGACGTGCCCGAGGAGATGAAGAACACCTATGAGGAACTGGGCATCCCGCAGGCCGAGCGCGAGCACCTCGCGGGCGTCGTCGGCGTCTGGCGCCAGGAGCCCGTCTACGAGGGGCTCAAGGAGGAGTACCGCAAGCTCGGAATCCTCTTCTGCTCGATGGACACCGCGGTCAAGGAGTACCCGGAGCTCGTGCAGCGCTACTTCATGACGAAGTGCGTGCCCGCGCAGGACAACAAGTTCTCCGCGTTGCACGGCGCCGTGTGGTCGGGCGGCTCGTTCGTGTACGTCCCGAAGGGCGTCAAGGTGGACCTCCCGCTGCAGGCGTACTTCCGCATGGAGGGCGCCGGCGAGGGCACCTTCGAGCACACCCTCATCATCGCCGACGAGGGCTCGGACGTGAACTACATCGAGGGCTGCACCGCGCAGACCTACTCCGTCAACTCGATGCACTCCGCGGTCGTCGAGATCTTCGTCCACGAGGGCGCGAAGGCGCGCTACACGACCGTGCAGAACTGGTCGAAGGACGTCTACAACCTCAACACGAAGCGCGCGATGGTCGACGCCGAGGGCACCGTCGAGTGGGTCGGCGGCTCGATGGGCGCGAAGTACGTGATGCTCTACCCCGGCTCCTACCTGCTCGGCGAGCACGCGCGTGCCGATCACCTGAACGTCGGCGTCGCCTCCGGCGAGGTCCACAAGGACACCGGCGCGAAGGTCGTCCATCACGCTCCGAACACGACCTCGAACATCCTCGCGAAGTCGATCTCGAAGGACGGCGGGATCATGGGTTACCGCGGGCTCGTGAAGATGAGCCCGAACTCGCAGGGATCGAAGGCGCGCGTGCAGTGCGACGGCCTGATGATGGACGGCCGCTCGCGCTCTGACACGTGGCCGGACATCCAGATCCAGAACCCGCACGTGACCGTGGCCCACGAGGCAACGGTCGGGCGCATCTCCGACGACCAGCTCTTCTACATGGGCTCGCGCGGCTTCACCGAGGACGAGGCCGCCGCGATGATCGTCAACGGCTTCATCGAGCCGGTGACGAAGGAGCTGCCGATGGAGTACGCCGTCGAGCTGAACCGCTTGATTCAGCTCGAGATGGTCGGCAGCATCGGCTAGCGCCGATCGCGCTGGCAGTTTGCCCGCGCGTGCTAAAAAATGCTGCGTGTCGGCGCGAGATGCGACATCAGGGGGCATTCCGCTGCGTGAGCGCCGAGAGGCCGTCGTGCGCGAGCACATGGAGTCCGAGAACCACCACGACTTCGATACAACGATCGCGACCTTCGCACATCCGCGCTACGAGATCATCGCGACCGGAGATACCTTCGATGGAGAGAGCGAGGTTCGGCGCTACTTCGCGGAGACCCGCACCGCGTTTCCCGACCAGCGCAACGAGCTGATAGCCCTTCACCACGCAGAGGATGCTGTGATCGCCGAGTTCGATCTGCTTGGCACCCACCTCGGTCCGCTGCGCTCTCTACCCGCTACGGGCCGCTCCTTCCGCTGTCGCATGACGGCTTTCTTCCTGTTCGAAGGCGATCGCATCTGTTGCGAGCGGGTCTACTTCGACCAGACGAGCATCTTGCGCCAATTAGGAGTCGCGCATGACCCCAGCTCGCTCGCTGGCAGGGTCTCCACGCTCCTCAGTCATCCGCTTACGATCGGTCGCGCACTGGCGATGGGCCTGCTCGGTCGCTAGGCCGCTTGCACCGCGGTTCGCAGCTGCTCATGTGAGCACCCCGCGAGCAGCCGCAGCACCCGTGGCGCCCCGGAATCCTCGACGAGCACGCAGCCGCCGGGCCAGTAGGGGTGCTCCGCCGAGGCCGACGTGAGAAACGCGCGCTCGTAGGTCCAGCAGCCAGTGTTCACGAGCCGTGCACCGAGCCGCCCGCGCCACTCCTGCGGGTCATCGCCCGCGAGCGGGCCCGCGCGGTGCGTGTGGCCGAAGATGACGTAGGCGTCGCCGAGGCCGAGGCGCGCGGACACCTCGCCGATCGCACACAGACCGGCGCGTCGCAACTCGTGCCCGGAGATGTCGGCCTTCAGCGGCCCCATCCCCGCGCGGTTGAGCGCTGCGACCACGAGCGGGAAGGCGCCCACGAGCGCTCGCCTCCTTACCGCGGGCGCGACGCTCGCGAGCCGCCCGCGGACGATCGTGCGCGATCCGTCCTTCGCGAGCGCGCTGTGCGTGCTGTCGTCGCCACCGAGCGCGTGCCACGCGCGCACGGTGATGCTGCCGTCGAGCGCAGGGCCCGTGGGACCCTGCCGCGCGACCGCGTCGATCCACGCGAACAGCGGCCCGCTGACTGTCTCGTAGTCCTCGACGCAGCAGAGGGAGTCCGCGGGGCGACTGAGCACGCGGCTCATCGCGCCGATCCCGAGGCGCTCGAGCGTGGGGATCGTGACATGGCAGTCGAGATAGTGCCCGTGCATCGCGTACACGTCGGGGCGCACCCAGAAGCCGGGGTAGGCGACCGTCACCCTTGCCGGCGCGAGCCACTGGGCGAGCGTCGCGAGCACCGGCGAAACATCCTCGGCGGAGATCCGCTGTTCGACCTCGAGCGGGCTCGGGCGCTCGAGCTCCGCGCGCCGCGTGAGCCAGCCCGCGATCAGCGCGTAGTCGTGGTTGCCGGGGCAGATCACGATCTCGCCCCCACCGAGCGCGCGGCCGAGGTCTTCGAAGAACGAGCGCGCCGCGGCCATCGCCATGCGCGCGGGGCCGTGGCGCAGCTCGAGCGCGTCGCCGAGCAACACCACGCGATCTGCCTCCGCGATCGCTTCCAGCAGCGGCGCGCGCAGCGCTTGCGAGCGCAACAGGTCGGCCCGTGAGCCGCTGCCGAGGTGCAGGTCGGAGATGAGAAGCGTGCGCACTGGTGCGGAAGCTGCGCTACGCCGAAGCCGTCGCGAGCGCCTCGCGCATCTCCTTGGGAAGCATGAAGCGAACGTCCTCTGGAAGCGCGTGTATCTCCGCGATGTCCTGCACGCCGCCGGCGCGGAAGAACTCGACGAGCTCGCTCACGAGGTGCTCCGGCGCGCTCGCGCCGGAGGAGACGCCGACGACGCGCTTGCCCTGGAGCCACTCATCGCGCACCTCGGCGACGCTGTCGATCAGGTAGGCCTCGGTGCCGCAGTCGCGCGCGACCTCAACGAGCCGCGCCGAGTTTGACGAGTTGCGAGAGCCGACGATCAGCACGAGGTCGCAGTCGCCGGCCATCCGCTTGACCGCCTCCTGGCGGTTGGTCGTCGCGTAGCAGATGTCGTCCCTGCGCGGACCGACGATGCGCGGGAAGCGCTCGCGCAACCGCGCGACGATCGACGTCGTTTCATCGACCGAGAGCGTCGTCTGCGTGATGTAGGCGATCTTCTCGGCGTCGTCGACCTCGAGCCGCTCGACGTCGGCCTCGTCTTGCACGAGCACGATGCGATCGGGAGCCTCGCCCATCGTCCCTTCGACCTCCTCGTGACCGTCGTGGCCGACGAGCACGATCGTGTAGCCATCCTGCGCGAACTTGCGCGCCTCGACGTGCACTTTCGTCACGAGCGGGCAGGTCGCGTCGATCGTGTGCAGGCTGCGCTCGCGCGCGTTCGATCGCACCGACGGCGCGACGCCGTGCGCCGAGAACACCGTAACGGCGTCCTCGGGGATCTCGGTCTCCTCGTCGACGAAGATCGCGCCCCGCCCGCGGAGCTCCTCGACGACGTTCTTGTTGTGCACGATCTCCTTGCGCACGTACACCGGCGCGCCGTAGAGGTCGAGCGCGCGTTCGACCGTTTGCACAGCGCGGTCCACGCCCGCGCAGTAACCGCGGGGGGCGGCGAGCAGCACTCGCTGCACGCTCGCGGGCACGGTCGGCGGGGGCCCTCTGTGTTCGCGTCGGACACAGGCCAATTGTACGGGCGGGCGGGCGGCGGCGGCGTGCGTGCACGCAGCGCAACTCTCTGGCCCCTTCGTGTGCAGATCCACGCCGAGCGGCGTACGCTTGAGAGGATGCAGTCAGCGACCACCTCGATCGACTCACTCCGGTCGACGCCTCATTCCTGCACCAGGAGGGTCCGAGCTCGCACATGCACATCGGCGGCGATCATGGTCTTCGAAGGCCCGCCGCCGACGCTCGAAGAGCTCCACGAACACATCCGCGGTCGCTTGCACCTGGTGCCGCGCTACCGCCAGAAACTCGCCTCCACGACGCTCGACAGCGGCCGTCCCGTGTGGGTCGACGACCCGAGCTTCAGCGTCGAGTACCACGTGCGCCACACCGCGCTTCCGGAAAGCGACTGGGAGCACCTCCAGAACCTCACCGCGCGCGTCTTCTCGCAGGCCCTCGACCGCCAGCGCCCGCTGTGGGAGATGTGGCTCGTCGAGGGGCTCGAGCAGAACCGCTTCGCGCTGATCTCCAAAACGCATCACTCGCTGATCGACGGCATCGCGGGGATCGATCTCGTGACCGCGCTCGTGGACCTGTCGCCGACGCCGCCGCCGCCGCAACACTCGGTGCTGCGCCCGTGGCGCCCGAAGCCGGAGCCGAGCACGGGCGAGCTGCTCGCCGCCGCGATCGGCGGCGCGATCCGCACGGAGGCCAGGGCGGCAGCGGCGCTGCTCGACGCGGTCGGCAAGCCGGAGCGCGCATTCACCCGCGTCCGCGACGCGCTCGAGGGTGTCGGCGAGGTCGTGTGGGCGCTGCTGAACCCCGCGCCCCCCACGCCGATGAACGTCGACATCGGCCCGCATCGGCGCTTCGTGGGGCTCGCGAGCAGCCTCGACGACTTCAAGCTCGTCAAGAACACCTTCGGCGGCACCGTCAACGACGTCGTGCTCTCGGTGGTCACCGGCGCGATCCGCACGTTCCTGATCTCGCGCGGCGTCCGCACCGAGGGGCTCGAGATGCGCGCGCTCGTCCCCGTGTCGGTGCGGACGGCGGGAGAACACGGCGAGATGGGCAACCGCATCCTCGCGATCCGCGGGCCGCTGCCGGTGTTCATCGCCGACCCGCTGGAGCGGCTTCGCTACGTGAGCGCCGAGATGGCGGGGCTCAAGGAGTCAAAGCAGGCGCTCGGCGCGGAGGTGATCTCGGGCGCGCAGGAATTCGCGCCGCCGACGATGCTCGCGCAGGCCTCGCGGCTGAACTTCTCCACACGCCTCTTCAACATGATCGTCACCAACGTGCCAGGGCCGCAGTTCCCGCTCTATCTGAGCGGACGCCAGCTGCTGCAGGCCTATCCGGTCGCGTTCCTGCCCGCCGGGCAGGCGCTGGCGATCGCGATCATGTCGTACACCGGGCAGCTCAACTTCGGGCTGCTCGGCGACTTCGACGCGATCCCCGACATCGACCACATCGGCGACGACATCGCGGTCGAGCTCGCGACGCTCGTCGCGCTCGCAAAGGGGGCCGCGAAGACGACGCTCCCGAAGGCGCCGACGACCCGCGAGAACGGCCGCGCCGCCAAGAAGACGACGCGCACGGGCACCCGCGCGCGCGCAAACGGGCGTTCCACCCGCGCTCCCGCCCGCACGGGCGCCAACGGCAAGCGCGGCGCGAGCGCGAGCGTGAAGGCTGCGGGCAACGGCGCCCGTAGCTCACGCGCCCGCGCCGAGGCCAACGGCGCGGCCGCGGCAGACACCGTGCACGCGGACGGCGTGCGCGACTAGCGGCGCGCGCCGCTCACTTCACGATCGTGAAGCCGAGCGTGGCGCGGTTGGAGCGCTGCCGCGAGGAGTTGCTCGCGCTCATCACGAGCGTGTAGGAACCGGGCTTCAGCGTCTGCGCACGCGAGACGCGTCCCTGGAAAGCGACGCGGTTCGTGCCGATGTGACCGCCGAATGAGAGCGCGCCGCGCGTGAGCGTGAGCTTGCACGTCTTGCGCTTGGCGACCTTGCGCGTGGTGGCGAGACACCTGTGCCCGACGAGGCGCCCGGTGCCGGGCTGTGTGAATTCGAACCGCACCGAGGCCTTGCCGTTGAGCAGGAAGGAGATGGTCGTGCCCACCGGCAAGGGGCGCTTCGCGGGCGCTTTGCGCGCGCTGATCCTCGGAAGCCTCGTGCCCTCGCGCCACTTCTTTGCCGACTCGTGGACGCCGCTGAGGACGAGCGGGACGCTGAGTGGTGCACGCGACGTGATGAACGTCGCGACCTGAGAGGGAGTGGAGCCGGTCGGATTCGTGGCGACGACGCGCACCTGGTAGGCGGTTTCCGGGAGCAGTTCGGTCAGCACGGCTGCGACGGGCGTGCTGGCCGCGGTGACGCCGAGCGCCTGTTCGGGCGTGCTCGCGTTCGGGCCCCCGAGCGGGCCGTATTCGATGTGGTAGGTGGTCGGCTGTGAATTGCCGTTTACGAGGCCCGTTACCGTCGCGGCGCTCGTGCTGAGCGCGCCCGCGGCGGTCGTCGTCGCGCTGGGCGGCGTCGTGATCCGCCCGATCCGGTCGCCCGCGGTCTCCGTGAACCAGATGTTCCCGTCGGAGCCGACGACAATCGCGTTGGGCCCGGTCCCCGCGCTCGGCAGGGGGAACTCTTCGACGGAGCCGGTCGCGGGGTTCATACGCGCGATGCGCCCGGGACCGGCTGGTTCGCTTCCCTCGGTGAACCAGAGATAGCCTTCGGGCCCCGTCACGATGCCCCTCGGGCCACTGTTGGCGCTGAAACCGGGGGTCGCGCCGCCCAGCGCGACCTCGCTGATCGAGCCCGTCGGCGTGACCTTGCCGACCCTGCCGGGGTCCGCGGACTCGGTGAACCACAGGTTGCCGTCGATGCCGGGCGTGATCCCGAAGAGCCCGCCGGCCGGCGTCAGCCCTTCGAAGAACTGGCCGACCGCGCCGTTCGTGGGGTTGATCGTGCCGATCTCGGCGGCGCCGCTGACCAACTCGGTGAACCAGAGGTTGCCTTCGGGGCCAAGGGTGACAGCGCTCGGTTCACTCGTCGGCGAAAGCCCCGCGGAGAATTCGCTCACCGCTCCGGCCAGCGTGAGGCGCGCGATCGCGCCCGGTCGCTGGAGCTCCGTGAACCAGAGGTTCCCTTCCGGTCCGATCGTGATGGCGTCGGGCCCTCTGTTCATGGCGAGGCCGTGTCCGCCGCTCGCGACTTCGACAACCCCGCCGCTCGCGGGTTCGACCTTCGCGATCGCCCCCGGGTTGCTCTGCTCGGTGAAGTAGAGGGCGCCGTCGGGACCCACGGCGATCCCCGCAGGATGGCTGTTCATCGCGAGTCCGGGGGTGCTGCCGCCGCTCGCCACCTCCGTGATCACGCCGCTGGGCGTGATCTTGCCGATGCGGCCGGGGTCTTCGGACTGAACGAACCACAGGTTGCCTTCAGGGCCACTCGTGATCGCCGTCGGCCCGCCAGAGGAGAGACCTTCGGAGAACTCGCTCACCGTGGGCGTGAGTGCCGCGGCGGGCGTCGCAGCCGCAAGGGCGCCGCAGAGGCCGATGAGGGAGCCTAGAACCCGAGTGCGAACTTCGCGTCCTCGCTCATCCGCTCGGGCGACCACGCGGGGGTGAACGTGAGCTCACTCTCGACGCTTTGCACGCCGTCGACCTCGCCGATGAACTCTTCCATCTGTTCCGCGACGTGCGGCCCGATCGGGCATCCGGGCGTCGTGAGCGTGTAGGTGACGCGCACGTTCGCGCCCTCGATCTCGACGCCATAGATCAGCCCCAGTTCGACGAAGTCGAGGCCGAGCTCGGGGTCGATGACGCTCGCGAGCGCCTCCATCACTTCTTCGACGTCGACAGGCGTTCCGGTGTCGGTGGAATCGGGCATACGAATCAAGAACCTCGGGCTCCGAGTGTAGCTCCGAGCGGCGAGCCACGCGAGCGCACGGAGCTTTAGTTGACGGCGCCGAGGCGATCCCAGGCGTAGATCCCGATGCATTCGTGCGCGAGCTCGATCGCGCGCGCGCGCGAGAGCCGCGGCAGGAGCGTCTCGAGCGCCTGCTGCTCCGTGGGACGCTCGCGCGAGGGCGCCTCGCCCTTGAAGCGCACGGCGATCTTGAGCGCCTCGCGGCGGTTCTCGCCGAGGCTTCCAAAGACGCCGGCGAGGAACTCCGTGTTGGGGACGGGCTGGCCGACCTCGAGCGAAGCGTGCCATGCGGCGAGCAGGTGCAGGTCCTCCTGGTCGAGCTCCGCGATCGCCTCGAGGTAGTGGCTCGAGAGCTCGTGCTCGGGGAGGTCGTCGATCCACGCATGGAGCACCTCGTCGACGAGCTGGCGACGTGCCTCGCGGCCGATCGAGTCGGCGATCACCCGGATGGCGTCCTGGGGTTCGATGAAGCAGAGCGGCAGCATGCCTCCCGTGGTTCCGAGACGTGGGGGTGCGTGGCAAGTCAGCGCTAGCTGACGGCACGGACTTTAGGCCGCGTAACGGACGTCATCGCCGGGCGCGGCGAGGCCGCAAAGCGGCTTGGGAGGCCGTGAAACGGCCTCTATTCGGCGGGCAGCCCGGGGCCGACGTGAAGCGGCGGGCCCTCGGGTCCGCTGTCGGCGTCGGCATGGCCGGCGAGCGCTTGATCTTCGGGCAGCGCTTCGTCGGCGTAGGCGTCGCTCGAGCCGTCGCGAAGCGAGGAGAGGTAGCGATCGACCATCCGCGCACACTGGCGCCCCTCGTTGATCGCCCATACGATCAGCGACTGCCCGCGGCGCGCGTCGCCGGCGGCAAACACGCCGGGAACGGTGCTCGCATAGGGCGTGGGCGTCTTCACGTTCGAGCGCTCGTCGCGCTCCACTCCGAGCTCGTCGAGCAGCGCCGGTCTCGGGTCCGAGGAAGCCCATCGCGAGCAACACGAGCTGCGCGGGCAGCTCGCGCTCGGTACCGCGAACGGGCGCGAACGGCGGCGCGGGGTTTGCCTGCGCGATGTGCAGCGCGCCGACCGCACCGTCCTCGCCGGCGCTGAGCTTGGTCGTCGTGATCGAGAAGTCCTGCTCGCCCAGCCGCGAGCGTGAGCGCCTCGTCCATCGCGTAGGAGAGGCGGAGCTTGAGCGGCCACTCGGGCCACGGTGTGCGCTCGTCGGGCCGCTTGGTAGGGGGCTCGGGGAGGAGCTCGAGCTGCACGACCGACGTCGCGTCCTCGCGGACGGCGTTGCCGACGCAATCGGCACCGGTGTCGCCGCCGCCGATCACGACGACGTGCTTGCCGGCCGCGGTGATCTCGCTCGGAGCTTGCGGTGCCGGCGCATCGGGCGCGGGCCCGAGCTCGCGCGCGACGAAGCGGTTTCGCTGGTAGAGGTAGTCCATCGCGAAGTGGATGCCGCCGAGCTCGCGCCCGGGTACGGGGAGGTCGCGCGGCACGCGCGAGCCGGTGGCGATGACGATCGCGTCGAAGGCTCGCGCAGCTCCTGCGCGTCCACGTCCTTGCCGACGTCGACGCCGAAGCGCAGCTCGACGCCTTCGTCGGCGAGCTGCTGCACGCGCCGCTGGACGATCCACTTCTCGATCTTGAAGTCGGGGACGCCGAAGCGCACGAGCCCTCCGGCCGCCTCGTCGCGCTCGAAGAGGACGACGCGATGCCCGGCGCGGCGAAGCTGCTGGGCGGCCGCCATGCCGGCGGGCCCGGAGCCGATGACGGCGACCGCTTGCTCGGTCTCGTGGCGCGGTGGCTGCGGCTTGACCCACCCCTCGCTTCCACGCGCGGTCGATGATCGCTTGCTCGATCTGCTTGATCGTGACCGCATCGCCTTCGCGGATCTCGAGCACGCACGCCGCTTCGCAGGGCGCGGGGCAGAGCCGGCCGGTGAACTCGGGGAAGTTGTTGGTCGCGTGCAGCTGCTCGATCGCGGCCGACCAGCGCTCGCGGTAGACGAGGTCGTTCCAATCGGGTATGAGGTTTCCGAGTGGGCAACCGTTGTGGCAGAAGGGGACGCCGCATTCCATGCAGCGCGCGCCTTGCGCGCGGAGCTCGTCGTCGGGGAGCGGCGTAAGGAACTCGCGGTAGTCCTGCGCGCGCTCGGAGGGATCCCTGATAGCGGGCCCCGTGACGCTCGATCTTGAGGAAGGCGCCGAGCTCGCCCATTAGGCGGGTTCCGGCGCGGCCGCGGGGGACTCGGGCGTCTCCGAGGGCCCGGGTCCGTTGACGGCGTTGGTCGACGCCGCAGCTTGCGCTTGCTCTTGTTCGGCGAGCTCTCTCAGTACGCGCTTGTAGTCGTGCGGCATGACCTTCACGAACGCGCCGCGTCCGAGCAGTTGCTCGAATTCCGCGAGCACGCGCGCGGCGACCGGCGAGGCGGTGCGCTCGAAGTGCTCCTGGATCATCTCGCGGAGCTCGATTGCGTCGGCATCGGCAAGCCCTTCGAAGCCGACCATGCCGATGTTGCAGCGCGCGTCGAAGGCGCCCTCCTCGTCGAGCACGTAGGCGACGCCGCCGCTCATGCCGGCGGCGAAGTTGCGCCCGGTGGGACCGAGTACGACGACGCGCCCGCCGGTCATGTACTCACAGCCGTGGTCGCCGACGCCCTCGACGACCGCCGAGGCGCCGGAGTTGCGCACTCCGAAGCGCTCACCCGCGAGTCCGCGGAAGAACGCCTTGCCGCGCGGTCGCCCCGTAGAGGACGGTGTTGCCGACGATGACGTTGTGCTCGGCGCGGAACTCCGCGGGCGTGCCCTCGCGGGGGCGCACCGCGAGCACGCCGCCGGAGAGGCCCTTGCCGGTGTAGTCGTTCGCGTCGCCGTAGAGCGTGAAGGTGACGCCGGGGGCGAGCCAGCCGCCGAAGCTCTGGCCGGCGGAGCCTTCGAAGGTGACTTCGATCGAGTCCGGCGGGAGGCCGGCGGCGCCGTGGGCGCGGGCGATGTAGCTGGAGAGGATGCCGCCGACGCAGCGGTTGACGTTGCGGATTGGCATGCGCAGGTTGACGCGTCCGTTGGTGCTCGCGGAGAGCGCGGTGCGATGGCCGTCGAGGCCGGGGAGCGGCGCCGCGGCGGGGCCTCCCTCGGCGCCTCCCAACAGCGGGCGGGCGCGCTCGACGAGCTGCCAGTCGATCGCGTCCTCGAGCACGGGCGGAGGCGCTTGCATGCGGTGGCGAGGCGTCGACTCGGGCAGCTCGATGTTCGTGAGGATGTGCGTGAGGTCGACCCCGCGCGCCTTCCAGTGCTCGATCGCATCTTCCGGCGCGAGCAGGTCGACGCGGCCGATCGCTTCGTCGAGCGAGCTCAAGCCCGAGCGACGCGAGGATTTCGCGCACTTCCTCGGCGAGGAAGAAGAAGAAGTTGACGATGTGCTCGGGCGTGCCGGCGAAGCGCTTGCGCAGCTCGGGGTCCTGCGTGGCGATCCCGACGGGGCACGTGTTGAGGTGGCAGGCGCGCATCATGATGCAGCCGGCAGCGATCAGGGGCGCGGTCGAGAAGCCCATCTCGTCGGCTCCGAGGAGCGCGGCGATGACGACGTCGCGGCCGCTCTTGAGCTGGCCATCGGTCTGCACGAAGATGCGCGAGCGCAGGTCGTTGAGGAGCAGTGTCTGCTGGGTCTCGGCGAGCCCGATCTCCCAGGGCACACCGGCCGCTTGGATCGAGGACAGCGGCGACGCGCCGGTGCCGCCGTCGTGGCCGGAGATGAGGACGCGGTCGGCGTTCGCTTTCGAGACGCCCGCGGCGACGGTGCCGACGCCGACCTCGGCGACGAGCTTGACGGAGACTTGCGCGCGCGGGTTCGAGCAGCGGAGGTCGTAGATGAGCTGCTTGAGGTCCTCGATCGAGTAGATGTCGTGGTGCGGCGGCGGCGAGATGAGGCCGACGCCGGGCGTCGTGTGGCGGATCCAGCCGATGTACTTGTCGACCTTGTGGCCGGGGAGCTGTCCGCCCTCGCCGGGCTTCGCACCCTGCGCCATCTTGATTTGCAGCTCGTCGGCGTTGACGAGGTAGTGGATCGTGACGCCGAAGCGCCCGGAGGCGACTTGCTTGATCGCCGAGCGTCGCCGGTCGCCGTTTTGATCGGGCGTGAAGCGCACGGGATCCTCGCCGCCCTCGCCGGTGTTCGACTTGCCGTGGAGGCGGTTCATCGCGATCGCGAGCGTCTCGTGCGCCTCGCGCGAGATCGAGCCGAGGCTCATCGCGCCGGTGCAGAAGCGCTTGACGATCTCGCTCGCGGGCTCGACCTGCCTCGAGCGCGATCGGCTCGCGCGCATCGGTGCGCAGCTTGAGCAGCCCACGCAGCGTCGCGTTGCGCGCCGCTTCCTCGTTGACGGCACGCGCGTACTCGCGGAACTTCGCATACGCGGGGCTCTCGCGCACAGCCTCGTATGCATCACGGTCGCCGGCGACCGCCTCGCTGCACATCGCCGTTTGCCGCGCGCACGGCGTGCTGCATGAGCGCGATCGTCTCGGGGTTCCAGATGTGCTGCTCGCCGTCGCGCCGCCATGCGTAGATGCCGCCGACAGGCAGGACGCTCTCGAACGTCCCGCCGCTGCCCGAGGTCGCGCTGCTCGCGCGGTCGGACCCGCTGCGCGGGTAGGCGCGCGCGTGGCGCTCGAGCGCCTCGGTCGCGAGCACGTCGATCCCGACGCCGCCGACGCGCGAGGCGGTGCCGGTGAAGTAGCTTGTCGATGAGCTCGCGCTCGAGCCCGACCGCCTCGAAGATCTGCGCGCCGGTGTAGGACTGGATCGTCGAGATCCCCATCTTCGAGATCGTTTTCAGGAGTCCCTTGCAGAGCGCCTTGACGACGTTCGCCGACGCCTCGGGGGGGTTCAAAAATGGCTCCGGGCGCGCGGCGCCCTCCGCGGGTGTGCGCAGAGCCCCGTTGCCTTGCTCATTGCTCTTGGCGCCTGCCGCGACGCCGGTCGCGGACTTGCGGGGGATTTGCTTCGCCCATGCGAGCTCGTCGAGCGTCTCGAGCATGACGTAGGGGTTGATCGCGCTCGCGCCGTAGCCGATGAGCGTCGCGAAGTGATGCACCTCGCGCGGCTCGCCGGACTCGAGGATGATGCCGCAGCGCAGGCGCGTGCCGGCGCGCACGAGATGGTGGTGCACGCAGGAGACCGCGAGCAGCGACGGGATTGGCGCGCGGGTTGGGGAGAGCAGGCGATCGGAGAGGATGATGATGTTGACGCCGTGCTCGATCGCGTCCTGCGCTTGGGAGCAGATGCGCGCGAGCGCCTCGCTCATCCCCTCTACGCCGCGCTCTACGCCCCACGTGGTGTCGATCGTGCGCGCGGCGAAGACGTCGTGGGCGACGTGGCGGAGCGTCTCGAGCTCCCAGTTGAGCAGTACCGGGCGGTCGAGGACGAGCTGGTGCGCGTGCTCGGGGCCGTCGTCGAGCAGGTTTCGCTCCGTCCCCACCATCGTCGCGACGCTCATCACGATTTCCTCCCGGATCGAGTCGATCGGCGGGTTCGTGACCTGCGCGAAGAGCTGCTTGAAGTACGAGAAGAGCGGCGGTGCTTGGTCGGAGAGCATCGCGAGCGCGAGGTCGTTGCCCATCGAGCCGACGGGCTCTTCGCCGTCGCGCGCCATCGGCGTGAGAAGCACGCGGATGTCCTCTTGCGAATAGCCGAACGCGAGCCTGCGCTTGTGCAGCGGCTGCGAGGAGAGCGTCACCTGGTCGGAGCGCTCGAGCTCTGAGAAGTTCACGGCGTGGCTCGCGTACCAGTCGCGATATGGCTTGCGCGTCGCGAGGCGCTGCTTGAGCTCGCCGTCCTCGACGATGCGGCCTTCCTCGAGGTCGACGAGGAAGAGCTTGCCGGGCTGCAGGCGCCCGAGCCGCACGATGTCGCGCGGCGGGATGTCGAGCAGGCCGATCTCCGACCCGAGCACGACGTGGCCGTCGCGCGTTTGCACCCAGCGCCCGGGCCGCAGCCCGTTGCGATCGAGCGTCGCGCCGGCGACGCGGCCGTCGGTGAACGCGACGACGGCGGGTCCGTCCCACGGCTCCATGAGGCAGGAGTGGTAGTCGTAGAAGCCCTTGATGTCCTCGGAGAGGTCGGCGCGGTTGCGGTAGGCCTCGGGGATCATCATCATCACCGCGTGGGGCAGCGAGCGCCCGGCGAGCGTGAGCAGCTCGAGCACGTTGTCGAAGGTCGCCGAGTCGGAGTTCCCGGGCGGCACGACGGGCAGGAGCTTCGCGAGGTCCTCGCCGAAGAGCTCGCTCGCGAGCTCGCTCTCGCGCGCGCGCATCCAGTTGACGTTGCCCATGAGCGTGTTGAACTCGCCGTTGTGGCAGATCAAGCGATAGGGGTGCGCGAGCTCCCAGCTGGGGAAGGTGTTCGTGGAGAAGCGCGAGTGCACGAGCGCGACGGCGCTTTTGATGCGCTCGTCGCGCAGGTCGGGGTAGAACTCGGCGAGCTGGAAGCTGATGAGCATGCCCTTGTAGTTGACCGTGCGCGATGAGCTCGAGGCGACATACAGGGCGGGCTCCTCGGGGGCTTCGCTCGCGAGCTCGCTGACGCGCCGGATGACGTAGAGCTTGCGCTCGAAGGCGTCCTGGTCGAGTCCCTCGCTGGCGCCGATGAAGAGCTGGCGGATGACTGGCCGGCATTCGCCGGCGACGCGGCCGGTGTGCTCGGGGCGCACGGGCACGTCGCGCCAGCCGAGGAGGCTTTGTCCCTCTGCGCGCACCGTCCGCTCGAGCAGCTCCTCGACGCGCTGGCGCGCGCCATCCTCGACGGGGAGGAAGCACACGAGGACGCCGTAGCGCCCGCGCGGTGGGAGCTCGAAGTCGACGACGCCGCGGAACAGCTCGTCGGGCATTTGGATCAGGATCCCCGCGCCGTCGCCGGTGGTGAGATCGGCCCCCGAGGCCCCCCGGTGCTCGAGGTTTTCGACCGCTCGGATCGCCTTCTGGACGACCTCGTGGGTGGGCTCGTTGTCGAGTCGCGCGACGAGGCCGACCCCGCAGGCATCGTGCTCGTTACGTGGGTCGTAGAGCCCCACGGCCTGCGGTCGCCTAGCGGTTCCCGTGGTCGGTGCGGTCGTTTTTGCAGTCATGAGCTTTTGTGTGGGGTCGGCTCATCCCTGGGGAGGCGCGTGGAAAGCGCCCCGACCAGCGCAGATCGACACCCGAGACCAGCAAAATCGTAGCATTGGTAGGGCTCCATAAACGCTCGGAATCGGGCCTCCCGAGTGTTTCTAGGGGCGCCGCGGGCGGCGCGTTTGCTCCGCGCTCCACGAGCAGAGCGTTCCGCGACCGGGACAGCCCGCGCAGAGCTCTCGATGCGGCTCTGCGCTAACTTCGTAGCCGCCGCTTCGCACCGCTTCGATCCGGCGCCGCAATTCGCCCTCGAGCGCGCTCCGCTGGGCAGCATCGAAGCTCGCGTACACCGCAACCTCTGCTCGCGCGAGGAACCAGTGCACGACCTCGACCTCGCGCGCGCCGTCGTGGAACGCCGCGAGCGCGTAGACGAGCCGCTGGACGCCGTAGAGCTCCTCGACGAGCGCGTCGAGGTCCTCGTCCTCCCCCACCGTGTCGCTCTTGTAGTCAACGACGAGATAGCTCCCCTCGCGCTCCTTGCAGAGCGCGTCGATCACGCCGGAGACCATCGGCTGCGAGGGATCGAAGACGAACGCGAACGGCTGCTCTCGGTGCACCTCACTCGCCCCGAGCCGCCGCGCGAGCTCGCTGCCGCGAAGCCCGCTGAGGACCTGCGCGACGCCGCGGCGCTCGCGCTCGGAGAGCGATTCCCCGAGCTCGCGCTCGGCACGACGAACATCCCCCACCGCGACCGCGCCCTCGCCGCCGAAGTCAAAGCGCTCGAGCAGACGGTGGAGCACCCTCCCGCGGGCGCGGCCGGCGCCGTCGCGACGCCCACCCGCGAGCGCCCCCGTCTCGGGCAGTCGCAGCTCGTGCTCGAGGTAGTAGCGGTAGCCACAGCGCTCGAGCTGCGTGAGCGCCGTGTAGCTGAGCGCCGCGGGCAACGCGATCCCTTCCCGCACCTTCACAGGCTCCACGCTCGCCGCAGGCTGCATCTCCGCTACGACGCGCGGCGCCTCGAGCGCCCGCGCGATCGCACGCAGCGATCCCTCGCGGAGCGCTCGCCCGAGCGTGGGCGGGCTGTTCAGCCAGCAGCGCACGGCGCCGGCGGCGCCGTGCGCGACCCACACCGGCTCCCCCTCGCCAGCTTGCGCGACCCGCGCCGCGACGTCCTCGACGAGCGCCGGCGCGAGCCACTCGATGGGCGCGCATCCCATCTTCGCCTCGGGCCAGCGCTTGAAGCTCACGACGCCGCTCAGCAGCAGGCGCTCACGCGCGCGCGTGAGCGCGACATAGAGGATGCGGTCCTCCTCCTCTTCCTGCGCCCGCTTGCGCTGTGCGCTCAGCTCGTCGAACTCGAGTGCGTGCACGCTCTCCGGATTACCGAGCTCGACGAGCCGAATCCCGACCCGCTCGCCGTCGACGAGCAGGTCCGCCATCCGCAGGTTCGGTCGCGCGCCGAGCTCGGGGACGCATACGACTGGGAACTCGAGGCCCTTGGCGGCGTGGATCGTCATTAGGCGCACCGCTTCGAGCTCCTCGTCGGCGACGGGCGCGTGCGGCTCGGAGTGTCCGCGCGCCTGCTCCGCGTGCGTTGCGTAGTCGACGAAGCCACGCAGGTCGCCGCTCTCATCGCGCTCGAAGCGCGACGCGACGCGGATGAGCTTGCGGATGTTCGCGATCCGGCGCTCGGGCGCGCTCTTCGTGAGCACGCCCCGCTCGTACCCGCTCGCGGCGAGCACACGCCGAAGCGCGCCTGCTGGGCCGACCCATGCGCTCTCGCGACGCTCGCGCTCGATCAACCCACAGATGCCCTCCAGCGCGGTGCGATCCTCGCTTCCCAGCTCCCCCTCCCCGGCGGCGAGCCTGCGTGCGGCCTCCCAGGCGGTCGTTCCCCTTTCCTTGCGCGCACGCGCGATCAGCCCGAGCCCGTCTCGCGAGAGCCCGGCGAACGGCGAGGCGAGCACGCCGTAGAGCGCTCGCTCGTCGCGTGGGTTGGCGAGCACGCGCAGGTAGGAGACGAGGTCGCGCACCTGCTGGTGGCCCCAGAAGCCTCCGACGCTTGCCAGCGCGGGCACTCCGTGCTCCTCGAGCGCGCGCGCGTAGACATCGAGACCGGTCCTCGCACGCACGAGCACCGCGATGTCGCGCGCTCGCGCGTCCCCGGCGGCGATGAGGTCGGCGATGCGCTGGGCGAGCATCTGGGCCTCGGCGCGCCGCGAACCGCGAGCCTCGCCCCACTCGCCGAGCGGCTCGCCCAGCTCCTCGTGGCGATCCCACTCGCGGTCGCTGAGGAGCAGCTCGACCGCCGGCGCAACTCCGCCTTCCCCCTCACGGCCCGCGCGCAGCGGCGCGTAACGCTCGCCGAAGCGCGGTACGAACACGGCGTTGACGGCGTCGAGGAGCTCGGGGCGGGCGCGAAAGTTGTATGTCAGCTCGAGCGCCCGTCCGACCTCGGCGAGCTCGCCCCGACGCGTTCGAAAGAGCTCGACGTCCGCGTGGCGAAAGCCGTAGATCGACTGCAGCTCGTCGCCGACCGTGAAGAGGTTCTCCCGCTCGAGCGCGCGCAGCAGCGCGAGCTGGCGGGGGTTGACGTCCTGGAGCTCGTCGACCATCAGCAACTCGAATCGATCGCGCCAGCTCTCGCGTACAGGCTCGTCCGTCGCGAGCAGGCCGCGCGCGTGCAGCTCGAGATCATCGAAGTCGAGTGCCCCGCGCACTCGCTTGAGCTGCTCGTACTTGCGCGAGAACCCCGCGAGCAGGCCGTCGAGGAGCGCACACGTCGCTCGCGCGTGCTCCTCGGCGCTGCCCCCCGCACGCACACAGTCGGCGGGAAGCCGCGGCGCTTGCTCGCCGCGGCTGCGAAGCTCGGCGTGGACGCCGAGCACCATCTCGCGCAGCCGCGAGTCGCCGTAGGCGGCGAGCAACTCGACGCCTGCGTCCCCCTCGCAGCGCACCATCTCCACGAGCGCCTCGGCGAAGGCCGCGTCGCGCAGCCGCGCACCCTGTGCCTCTTCGAGGACTTTGAAGTCGGGGGGCACGCCCGCGGCAAGCGCGTGCAGTCGCAGCAGCCGCGCGCAGAAGGTGTGAAACGTGCCGACGAACGCCGCCTCGACATCGCGCGCATGCGTGCGCTCCCCCAGCTCGAGGAAGCGCTGGCGCAACCGCTGCGTGAGCTCCCC
Organism: uncultured bacterium; assembly: GCA_963768005.1. Lineage (GTDB taxonomy): Bacteria > Actinomycetota > Thermoleophilia > Solirubrobacterales > Solirubrobacteraceae > Palsa-744. The sequence goes on along the minus strand of CAVYGD010000001.1, from coordinate 1,336,199 downwards.
GGCGGCGCGGTCGGTGAACGTGATCGCGAGGATCCGCGCGGGCGCGATGCCATCGGCGAGCACGGCGCGTACGAAGCGCTCCACGAGCACCGCGGTCTTGCCCGAGCCGGCCCCGGCCGCGAGCAGGAGTGAGCCCTGCCGCTGTACGACGGCGCTCTCCTGCTGCTCTGTGAGCATCCTGCTCGGCGCGTGCTCGAGCTCGAGCACCCTTTGCGTGTGCGGCTCGACGTCCTGTGTTAGAAGCGTCAGCTGCTCGCCGAGCGCGCTCATCGCTCGCACCTGCAGATCGCGGGGTACATGCAGCCCTGGCCCGAGGCCGAGCAGGTCCGCGTGCGCGGTTCGAGCCCGCCGGATGCCGCCTGCCCGGCGGCCTCGCGAGCGAGCGTCAGCGTCTCCTCGACCAGCGCGTCGAGCTCCTCGGGCTCGTAGTGGTCGCCCCTCATCGCCGGTGCGTCCGCTCCCGCGATCGCCCCGCGGGCCCGGAGGTCCTCGCCTGTCACGGGCTGGTAGAAGCCGCCCGCGACCTCGAGCCCGAGCAACTCCTGCACGGCGCGCATGTAGATCGCGACCTGCACGCTTGCGCGCGCCACCCATTTCTCGCCCGGCGGCGCCGCGCGGCCGCCGCGGCGCTTGTAGTCGTAGACGACCGCCCGCCCGTCGGCGCCGACGTCGACGCGGTCGATGCGCCCGCGCACGTGCACGCCCTCGCCGAGGTCGAGGGCGGGCAGCTCATCGCCCTCGAAGCCGAACGAGCGCTCGAGCTGGGAAGGCTCCAGCGAGCCCTCCTGCTCGGCGGCGTGCGCGAGGTAGCGATCCAGGTCCGCCTCGAGGCGCTTGCGCAGCGCGGCGTGCTGCTCGGGCACCACCGACAGCGGCTCCTGCGCGCAGTGCCGCTCGATCGCCTCGCGCATTAGCTTCCGCGCCGTCTCGAGCTGGTCGGGACCGAGCCGGGCGGAGCCGCAAGAACTCCGCAACGACTCGAGGACGTCCGTGAGGACACTGTGGATGACGCGGCCTGAGGCGAGCGGCTCGCTCTCCGCCTCGAAACGCTCGGGCGCAAGCATGTGCTCGACGAACCAGCGCACCGGGCAGCTCGCGTACGCGCCGAGCGACGACGCCGACCACAGCCGCCGCGTACCCAGCTCCTCGAGCAGGCGCTCGTCGGACAACGCGGCGATGCCACTCGCCTCCTCGACGTGCGCGGCCGCGCCGATCATCTCAGCCGCGCCGAGCGGCCGCCGCACGCGCTGCTCGAAGAGACGCTCGTCGAAGAGGTCGCAAACGTCGTCGACGAAAAGCGAGCGCGCGGTCAGATTGCCGTCGTCGTCGGCAGCGTGCCAGCTCAGCACGAGCAGCTCCTCGGGCCGCGAGACGCACGCATAGAAGAGGTAGCGCTCGCGCGCGAGCCAGTCCGGCCGGCGTTCGAGCACCAGACTCGCGCCTTCGGCGAGGCTGCGCCGCTCCTCCTCGCCGAGGAAGGCCGGCGCGGCTGCGGGCGCCGGAAAGACGCGCTCCTGCAGCCCGCAGAGAAAGAGCGCGCGCACGCGTCGCGCGCGCAGCTCGAGCGGCCCGAGCACCGGCACCACGTCGTGGCGCGTATCGATTCGCTGCTCGACGCCGAGCTCTTCGAGCCGTTCGAGGAGCTCTGCGGGCTCGGCGCAGATCGGCTCGGGCACCTTCGCGACGATCTCCTGCACCTGCGCAAGCGCCTCTGCCGCGCCGCTGAACGCCGCCGCCTCATCGCGCTCGGCCTCGGTGAGCTCGCGCCCACCGCCGCGTCGCGGCTTGCAGAAGAGTCGCGAGAGCTCTCTTTGCAGCTGCTCGAGCAGCGCCGGAGCGCCCTGGCATGCCGCGCTTTGCACCCGTTCGAAAGGCGAGAGCGGCCAGCGCGACTGACTCCCAGAGCTCGCGCGCCCGCGGGCCGTCTTTGACGCCCGTGCGCGCCAGCTGCAGCTCGAACTCGTCCACGAAGCTCCTGGCGCTCGACCACGCCCGGCGTGCGAAGCCAGCGCACGAGCTCCTGCGCGTCGCCGTCGAGCAACGCGCAGCGCACCAGCGCGAGCAGCCCCCGCCCCAGCGCACTTTGTGAGAAGAGCCGGCTGCGCGCCAACGAGAACGGCACCCCGTGAGCGGCGAGCACGTCGCCGAGCAGCGGTGTGAGCGTCTGCGGCGAGCGGTGCACGATCGCGATCTCGTGCGCGTCCATGCCACCGTCCAGAAGCGCCCTGACCTGCGCCGCGACGAGCTCCAGCTCGGCGCGCTCGCCGCCGCCTTCGAGCAGCTTCACCGTGTCGCCCGGGTCGACCCGTGTGCGCGCGGGGTACTCGCCGCTCCCCTCGAAGAGCCCGCGCTCGAGATGGCCCAACGCAACGCGCGCGTCGTGCGCGTAATGTCGCCTCGCCGGTGCCACGACGACGTGCTTGCGCGCCCACGGCAGGAGCGTCTGGAACGCGGCCGCGCGTCCCGCGAACGCGACGCGCCCGGCCTCGTAGGTCAGCGCGACCGTCACCGGAGCGTCGACGATCCGCGCGAGCGTCTCGATCGCGTCGAGCTCGAGCGCGGTGAGGTCGTCGAACCCGTAGAAGAAGACCGCCGGCCTGCCGCGCCCCCCCGTCGCTCCAGAGCGCCGGCGACGCGCCGCAGCGCGTCGAGCGCGTTCGCGCGAGCAGCTCCGCGTCCGTGCACTCGAGGCTGCAGAGCAGCTCCTGGTAGCGCGCGAACAGCTCGCCCGACATCGAGCGCGTGCGCGCTCGCCGGGCGATCGCCGCGCTCCCACGCGCGCAGCGCACGCGCGCACGCGCGCGGGCGCGAGATGCAGCCGCTCGAGCTCGCCGATGAAGCGCCCGAGCTCGCGTGCGTAGCCGCGCTCCGGCGGCTCCCCTTGCGTCGCCCGCATGAGCGCCGCGAGGACCCACTCGCGCGCGAGCGCGTCGATCCGCTTGCTCGCGAGCCCCGTGCGCGCGGCGCGCATCTCCTCGCTCGAGGTCCGAGAAGCGCGCGACGCGGGCGCCCAGCACGAGCCCCGAACGCGCGAGCTCCGCGCGGTAATGGCAGTACGTCGGAGCTGCTCGGCAGCACCAGCCACGGCACGCCGCCGCGCCCGACCTCGGCGCGCAGACCGTCGAAGACGAGCTCCGCCTTGCCGGCGTTCGCGGGACCGGTGATGAGGGTGAGTGGCACCGTTGCATGGTGGCGTCGGCATCCGACATTCGTTTGTGCGCCACTCCGACATCTGTCCAGCGACCGCGGAGAACACTGCGAGTTTTGCGCCGTCTGTAGCGACAACTAGGGGCGTAGGGAAGCAAGCCACACCGGCGGGCATCAGGTGACGTGGATCGTCTGCCGCAAACGAAGAGGAGTCCTGGAGAGAGGCTGTGTGATGGGGATGATGTACGCACGGAAGCGGACAAGGGGAAGCGGGCGATGCGCCCCGTGATCCCGCTGTTCTCGCCGGGCTCGGGCGGTCGGCCGCGAAGGTCGGCCGCAGAGCGGCGCGCAAGCTCGCGATCGGTGCCGACTCAGCCGTCGACGGCGGCGCCGACAACGGGACGAATTCCCGGTCTGCTCGACGGCGACGAGCTCTCGCGGCGACTCGAGGAGACCTTGCGCCGCAGGTCGAGGAGGAAGAGCGCATGCTCGCGCTCGTCTGGCTCTCGGTCTTCGAAAGCGACGGCAACGGCGGCCGGCGCTGGCCCAATGACAGCCTCCTTCGCCACTGCGCCGAGCGGATCGCGGCGCGACTCACCGAGACCGACGCGCTCGCGCACCTCGGCGGCTCGGACTTCGCCGTGCTCGTGAACTCCGTCGAGCACCCAGCCGACGCCGTGCGCTTTGCACGCGAGATGCTCGACGCGTTCCGCAGGCCTTTCCTCGGCGGCCCGACGCAGCAGCAGGCGCGCGTCACGATGGGCGTCGCGGTGCACCCGAACGACGGTCATCTGCCGGGTCGCCTGCTGCAAGCCGCACGCGCAGCCGCCGAGCGCGCCGACAACGGCCTCCCCGAGCGCCGCAGGCGGCTCGCGTTCAGCTCCGCGAAGCTCAACGGCGAGGCAGCGCCGCCAGGAGCAGATCCGAACGGGCCTCTCCGATGCGCTGACGCACGACGAGTTCGTCCTTCACTACCAGCCGATACTGCACCTGCCCGGGCGACGAGGTCGCCGCGGTCGAGGCGCTCATCCGCTGGCAGCACTTGGACCTCGGACGCATCCCGCCGGACGAGTTCATCCCCACCGCCGAGCGCAGTGGCGAGATCGTCGCGATCGGCAAGTGGGTGATCGCGGAGGCGTGCAAGCAGGCGCGCGCATGGGAGCAGGACGGGATGCCCGTGCGCGTCGCCGTGAACCTCTCGCCGCGCCAGCTTCAGGAGCCCGACCTCACGGACTACGTGAGCAGGGTGCTAGGGAAACGGGCCTTCATCCCGAGCTGCTCGAACTCGAGCTCACCGAGAGCATGTACGCCGAGCCCGAGACCGCGATCGCCGTGCTCAAGCGCCTGCACGCGCTCGGCGTGAAGGTCTCGATCGACGACTTCGGAACTGGCTTCTCCTCGCTCAGCTACCTCGCGCGCTTCCCGCGCGACACCCTGAAGCTCGACCGCTCGTTCATCGCGCAGACGACGCGCGATAACGACGTCGCCGCAGTCGTGGGCAGCGTGATCCTGATGGCGCACGAGCTCGGCGTGCAGACGGTGGCCGAGGGCGTCGAGACCGAGGAGCACCTCGACTTCCTGCTCGAGCACGACTGCGACCTCTCGCAGGGCTACCTGCACAGCCCGCCGCTGCCGCCGGAAGAGGCAGAGCGCTGGCTGCGCGCGCACGGCGCGCAGGAAACCCGTCGAGGTCGCGGGACCGCCCGGACCCTTCGGACACGCTCGTCCTGCACGGAGTCCATGCCCGAGGCGCGGCCAACGGCGACGGCAAGCTCGATCACGTGCACGCGAACGGCAACGGCCACCACGACGGCAACGGCCATCACAACGGCAACGCGAACGGGAACGGGAAGCTCGACCTCGCGACGCTGGGCGTGGCCCACGCGACGTCGAACGGCAACGGCAAGCCCGCCGCGCACCGACCCGAGCACCCCCGCAGCTTCCTAGCTCGCGGCCTAGGCCCGCTGCGGCGGCTGCGCGCCGCGACCGCGTCAGCGTCGCCCGTCGCGGCTCGGCCTCGGACTCGTCGGGCGGCTTGACGCCTTCCTTCGCCCATGGCTCGTCGAACTCGACCCGCCATTTGCCGTCCTCGCTCTGACCGAGCGCAAGCCGCGCGCGGAAACTCCTGCCGGAGCGATTGCGGAAGCCAGTCACCTGCTGCGCGGTGTAGCCGGTCTTGATCAGTTCGCGCGCGATGCTCGCGGGCAGCTGCTTACCGACCTTGTTCTTCCAGATCACGAAGCCGCAGCCGGGGTCATCGCGCGACCAGCACGAATAGCCCTTGCGGTTCTCGACGATGTCCCGCCCACACACCGGGCAGGGCCCGAGGTTGGCGCGCGGGATCCGCGCGCCGTTGAGCTTCGTGTCGAGCTCTGTCACGGTCTCGCGGGCGAAGCTCGCGATGTCGCTCATGAAGAGCTTGCGCGAGTCCTGCCCGCCCTCGATCTTGCGCAAGACGGTGCTCCCACTCGCCGGTGAGGCCGGGAGAGGTGAGCGCGTGGTGGTCGAGCAGCGCGACGACGTTGATGCCCTTCTCGCGTGGCGACAAGCGCGCGTCCCTCGCGCTCGATGTAGCCGACGTCGATCAGCCGCTCGATGATCGCTGCACGTGTTGCGGGGGTGCCGATGCCAGAGTCCTTCATCGCCTCGCGCAGCTCCTCGTCCTCCACGAGCTTGCCCGCCGTCTCCATCGCGCCGAGCAGCGAGGCATCGCTGTAGCGCCGCGGCGGCTTCGTTTCCTTGCGCATGCTCTCGATCTCTCGCGTTTGCACATGCTCGCCCTCGGCGACTCGCGGCAGCTGCTGTGGCCCGCCCTCGTCATCCTCGTCGCCCGCCACGCCCCGCGCGTGCCGAGCCCGCTCGCTCGGGCGCGCCCTCCTCGTCGCTTGACTCGCGACGCGCGTCGCCGCGCGGGGCGGCTTGCTGGCGCTCCTCCTCGCTGAGCTCGCCGTAGACGCCGCGCCAGCCGGGGACGACGAGCACCCTTCCGCTTGTGCGAAACGCATGACCCGAGACAGTCGTCTCGATGCGCGTCGCCTCGAGCTCGGCGTCGGGGTGAAACGACGGCGAGAAAGCGCCGCGCGACGAGGTCGTAGATGCGCCGCTCGTCGGCACCCATCTTGTCGAGGCGATGCTCCGAGCGCGTGGGGATGATCGCGTGGTGGTCGGAGACCTTCGCGTCGTTGATGACGCGCCCGAGCGGAAGGAGGTCGAGCGAGGTCACGTAGTTCGCGGCCTTCGTGTACTCGCTGCCCGCTCCGACGAGCTCGGCGATCGGCTTGATCTCCGCGACCATGTCGCTGCTGAGGTAGCGCGAGCTCGTGCGCGGGTATGTGAGCGCCTTGTGCTCCTCATAGAGCCGCTGCGCCGCGGCGAGCGTCCGCCGCGCCGAGTAGCCGAAACGGGTGTTCGCCGTCGCGCTGCAGGGATGTGAGGTCGTAGAGCAGCGGCGGCTGCTCGCGCTGCTGACGACGATCGACTTTCGCGATCAGGCCCTCCTGCTCCCGGCACGCGTCCACGATCCGAAGCGCCTCGCGCTCGCTCGCGATCCGCGGCCCGCGGCCGGTCGGCTCCGCACCGTCGCCGTTCGCGTCGCCGTTGCTCGCCGCGTCGCCATTGCTCGTCGCGTCGCCATTGCTTGCCGCGTCGCCATTGCTTGCCGCGCTCGCCTTGGCGGCCCCCTTCTTGCCGGGTGCGTGGTAGCGGCCGCGGTAGACGCGCTCGCCGGGGTCCTCCTTGCCGGGCTCGGAGCCGGGGGCGGCGAACGTCGCCTCGACGAGCCAGTAGGGCTCCGGCTTGAAGGCGCGGATCTCTTCCTCGCGTCGCGCAACGATCGCGAGCGTGGGGGTCTGCACGCGCCCGAGCGAGACGGCGCCGTCGAACGAGCTCCGCAGCCGAATCGTCGCGGCACGCGTGGCGTTCATGCCCACGATCCAATCCGCCTCCGAGCGTGAGCGCGCGGCCTGCTCGAGCGAGTGCAGTTCCTCGGCGGGCCGAAGCCGCGAGAACGCATCCTTGATGGCCCTTTGCGTCATTGAGCTCAGCCACAGCCGCCGCACGGGTTTCTTCGCCTTCGCTTGTTCATAGAGATAGGCGAAGATGAGCTCGCCCTCGCGCCCGGCATCGCAGGCGTTCACGACCTCGTCGATGTCGTCGCGGTGAAGTTGGTTCTTGACGACCGTGAACTGCTTGCGCGAGCGCTCGTCGCGCACGACGAGCTTGAAGCGCTCGGGGACGATCGGCAGGTCCGCCATGCGCCAGCGCTTGAACTTCGGGTCGTATTCCTCCGGTTCGGCGAGCTGCACGAGGTGCCCCACGGCCCACGTAATGACGTGTTCAGGACCCTCGAGCCAGCCCTCGTGCTTCGCGAACGGACCCGGCAGAACTCGCGCGAGGTCGCGGCCCGACGGAGGGCTTCTCGGCGATCACGAGCGTCTTTGACACTTGGCGCAGGGTAGCTAAACCACCGGAGAGCGCTCGTCCGGCTACGGCGCTAGCCGTCGCAGGGGGTCGAACCGACCGGCGCCTCGGGCCCCGCGAGGAGCTGCGCGACCGTTCGGTTCGCGACGCCGTAGCCGCCGTGCGGCCCGTTGCCGGTCGTCCCCGCGAAGACGGTCGTGAGCACTTCGCCGTCGGAGGCCACGACCGGACCGCCCGAGTTGCCCGGCCGTACGAGGCCGCGCAGGGGCGTGAGCAGCCGCGTCACCGGCCCTTCGCCGTATGCGTTCTCGGTGATCACGTTCTGCGTTTCGCCGATGCGGCCGGGCTGCGCGTCGAATGGCCCGTCCTCGGGATAGCCGAGAATCGCCCCGGAGGTTCCCGCCGACGGGATTGCGGGCGAGCGTGAGCGGCGGCAGGTTCAGTTCGGGCACCCGCAGCAGGGCGAGATCGTTTTCCTTGTCGAACGCGACGACTTGCGCGGGGAGTTCCGGTGGCACGCCGTCCGTCTCGACCACTGTGTCGGTCTCGCCCGCGACGACGTGCGCGTTTGTGACGACGAGATCTTCGCGCGCGACCCACCCGGACCCCTCGATCGCGAGGCCGCACGCGGTTCCGAGCACGCGCACAACCGATCGCGCCGCGGCGCGCGCGGCAGGCGATTGCGCGATCGCGGGCTCCGGGGGAGCGAGGCTCGAGGTGCTTGGGCCCGCGATGTGCGGCAGCGGGTCCAGACGTGCGAGCGCGTCGAGGATCGGGCCCGACGGCGGCAGCGTTTGGTTGAGCGCTTGGAGGATCGCTGAGCGTTGGATCGCGCTGCGCAGCGAGCCCACGCCGGGCGCTTGTGCGACGACGGCAGCCGCGACCCACACGACGCCGAGCCCGACAACGATGCTGAAGACCGCGCCGAGGAGGCCGTCGAATGCGCTCAAGCCGGGAACGATGAGCGTTCTGCGCACGCGCACTCCGACCCCCTCGAGGCCGGTCGCGAGGATCGCCCCCGCGAGCAGCGCGCCGACGAGCCCAAACGCGGGCGCGTAGGGGGAGGCCGAGCCCTCGGGCAGCAGCAGCGGCCCGATTCTCGTGCCCACGAAAGCACCTGCGATGAACCCAGCGAGTGAGAGCACCCCGACGATGAATCCGCGGTGAAAGCCGAACAGACCGAGCAGCACGAGCAGTCCGACGATGATCCAGTCGAGCCCCGTCATTGGCCGTGGGAGCGGTTATAGCCGAGCGATGCCCGCATCCTCTACGCTGCCGATACCCGTCCCCGAATCACACGTATGCGAGATACCAGCAGGACCGGCGCGTCCGCGGCACAACCCCGCCGCGCGGCCGCCGACGAGCCGGATTGGGGAGAGGGTGAGGACAGCGGCGACTCTTACGTCGTTCACGGCCGCCCCCCCTATGGGCCGCCGCGACGCTACGGCGGACGGGCGACGGCGCGCAGGCGGCTCGCGATCGTGCTCGGCTTGGTCGCGCTCGCCTTCCTCGTCGGCGCAATCATCGGCGCGATGACTGGCTCTTCCTCGGCCAACGCGCTCGCGCTTTCATACGCGCGCGCGTGGGCGCGCGGGAATTATGCGGCGATGTACGCGGACCTCGATGCGCCCTCGCAAGCGAAGATTTCGACGACGACATTCGCGCACGAATACGAGGCAAACGCCGTTACGGCGACCACCACGAGGCTCGTTCCGAGCAAGCACGTCGAGGATGAATCCGGAGGCGTGGTGGCCGTGCCGATCCGCGTCCACACGCACCTCTTTGGCACGCTGCAAGGAAAGTTGCGAGTGCACGTGCGCTCGGAAAGCGCAGGCACGCGCGTGGCGTGGAGCGACACGCTGCTCTTCCCGGGGCTTCGTCCGGGAGAGCGACTGACCCGCAACACGGCACTGCCGGCGCGCGCGTCCCTGCTCGCGCGAGATGGATCGGTCCTCGCCGAAGGCACTCCCGCCGCCGGCGCTGCGGAAGGCGAACGCACCTCGCCGCTCGGCGCGGCTGCTTCCTCGGTGGTCGGCAAGGTCGGCCCGATTCCCTCCTCGGAACGCACGCAGTTGGAATCCGAAGGTGTTCCCGGGAACGCGACGGTCGGCCTGAGTGGGCTCGAGCGCGCATTCGACGCGCAGCTGCGCGGCAGGCCTGGCGGTCAGCTGCTCGCGGGCCAGCGCGTGCTAGCGAACGCGAGTGCGCAGGCGTCGCCCGCGGTGCGGACGTCGATCTCGCCGCCGCTTCAGCAGGCGGCGGTCCTCGCGCTCGGGGGACAACTCGGCGGGGTCGTCGTGCTGCGCCCGCACAGCGGCGAAATACTCGCCGTCGCGGGCCTCGGGATCGACGACCTCCAGCCGCCGGGGTCGACTTTCAAGCTGATCACGCTGCCGGCCGTGCTCGAAGCGGGCGTCGCGCACCCGACGAGTACGTTCGAATACGCGACTGGCGCGACGCTCGACGGCGTGGAACTCCACAACGCGGGCGGCGAGTCCTGTGGCGGCACGCTCGCGGAAGCTTTCGCCCAGTCGTGCAATTCCGTGTTCGCCCCACTCGGCGTGAAGGTCGGCGCTCCGCGGCTCGTCGCGATGGCCGAACGGTTCGGCTTCAACCAACAGACTGGGATCCCAGGCGCCGCTGAGAGCTCGATCCCGGCCGCGTCGCAGATCCAGGGGGAACTCGACTTGGGTTCAACCGCGATCGGCCAGGGACAGGTGCTCGCGAGCCCGCTTCAGATGGCGCTCGTGGCATCGACCGTCGCGGACCGCGGGCGCCGTCCGCAGGCGACGTTCACGCCGGGAGCCCCAACGAGTGCCGGGGCGCAGGCGATCACCACCGCGACCGCACGCACCGAGACGGAACTCATGCTCGACGTCGTGCGCAACGGGACAGGCACCTCCGCGGCGATCTCGGGGATCGAAGTCGCGGGCAAGACGGGGACCGCCGAACTCGGCGGCGGCACCTGCTCGGGTGGCTCCTCGGAAACTGGCTCATCGGGGAGCAGCTCGGCGCCGGGTTGTGCGGCGGCGGAACGCAACAACACCGACGCGTGGTTCGCCGCGTTCGCGCCGGCCGAACATCCGCATCTCGCGGTCGCGGTGATGCTTGTGCGCGATGGCTACGGCGGGGAAACAGCAGCGCCGGTCGCGCGCGAGGTACTCGAAGCGTCGCCGGAACTCACTTCTCAGCAGTAGGACTGCGTGCGGGCCGCGCTCCGCCCGCTCGGCGCAGCGATCGCCACAGCACGATCGGAACTGCGAGCGCCATCACGTACCACGCCGCCGCTCCGAACGCCGCGGCCGCCGCTGTGAGCCCGAGCGCGAGCACGACACCGGCGGCGGTCAGCCAGTCGTCGCCGACGATGAAGTCCCAGACCGAGAGCGCAATCGCGCGGATTCTCCTCATGCGCGCTGCACCCCGGCCAGCTCCTCCGCGAGTCCGCGCCCCGCGCCATCGGTGCCGTGTGTGTAGAGCCGGCGCAAGGCAGCGACGCTCGCGAGCGAGAAGGCGAGCAGCGCCGGCACGATCACGAGCAGTGCCGCGTCGCCGGTGGGCCACGACGCGCCCGCTCCCTCCGCACCCCAGAAGGTGCCGAAGGAAGTGAGCATCACGCCGACTGCGAACTTCAGCGTGTTCTCGGGCACGCGCGCGAGCGGCGCACGTGCCGCGACACCGGCAAGCGCGACCGCCGCCACCGCCGCGACCGCGGCGATTACGGCGACGTCGAGGCGCTCCTGATTGACCCCGAAGGTGAGCACGATGAAAACCACCTCGAGGCCCTCGAGGAGCACGCCCTTGAACGAGATCAGGAACGAGTAACCGTCGAGTCGCGTGCCGCTCGTCGACGCGAGCTCCGCCGCTGCCCGTTGCGCGCCGAACTCCTCGAGCTCGTCGTGGCGCGCCTTGAGCCCAGCGGCGCGCAGGATCGCTTTGCGCAGCCATTGCAGCCCGAACACGAGCAGAAGCGCTCCGACGATCAGCCGCAACACGCCGATCGGGAGTGCCGTGAGCGCCGGCCCGAGCGCGGCGACGAGTACAGCGAGCAGGACGAGCGCCCCCGCGACGCCGGCGAGCGCCGAGGACCAACCGCGCGTGAGGCCGACGGCAAGCACGATCGTAAGCGCCTCGACCGCCTCAACCGCACACGCGAGAAAGACCGCACACGCGAGCCCGAGCGTCGCGCCGTTCATCGCTCGCACACCGCAGCGACGATGTGTTCGGACCTGCGCAGGCGGCTAACGAAATCGCGCAACATCGCCATCAGACTAGCCGCCACGGAGTGCGACGTTTGCGTGCAAACAGGGCCGCGGGAGCAGCCCGTGCCGAGGTGTCGAAGAGTCTTCCGTCCACTAATGGAGGGGACCCAAGCCGCCGATGCGAATCGTGATGGCCCTTGCCCACACGTGCCCTAGCCGCACGCGCGTCCGAAGCGGGCGCCTCCCGCAGCGCCCCGTGCACGGTGGATCCCCGTCCCGCGACGGCGAAGTGCGCGCCGCGAGGCTCCCCGACGTCCACTACTACGCGAAAGGTCACCCGCCATGTCCGGACCCCTTGACAGCATGGGTCTGATGCCCGACCCCCTAGACGATGCCTCGGTCGAGCACGGTCCAGAACCGGACCACACAGTTCAACTTGCCGCCGAGGCACTGCTCCGTGAGCACCCAGACGCGCTCGTGTGCGCGCTCGGCGCCGACGGCCTGATCGTCCCGATTCCGCGCTCAATCGGCCTCTGGGGTCAGGCGGCGATCGAGGGCCGCGGGCTGATCGACAACGTCGTTTCGGCCGACCGCAAGACCGTCATCGACGCTTGGCGCGCGATGCAGAGTGACGGCGCCTCGAAGAGCCGCGTGCGCATGCTCAAGGACCCGACGCGCTGGATGACCCTGCACTTCCTAGACCTTCACGAGCACTACGACGTGAACCTCGGGATCGTGATTCCGACGGACGAGCTTTCCGACGACCGTGAGGTCATCGAGGAGGCTGCATCGGCGAAGCCGCGCTTCGCGACGCTCCGCGAGGATGAAACGGGCCTCGTGCTCGACTGCGACGACGCGTTCACGCAGATGCTGGGCTACGCCCCCGAGGACGTGCTCGGCCACCACGTGCTCGACCAGCTCCACCCCGACGACCAGGCGCGTGCGCTCGAGGGATGGCTGACGATGCTCTCGACCCGACGCATGCAGCAGTTCCGCATTCGCCGCAAGCGCAAGGACGGGTCGTGGATGTGGGTTGACAGCACGGTCCACAACTACCTCAATCGGCCCGACCGCAACTACGTGCTGGTCGAGCTGATCGACGTCTCCGCCGAGATGATGGCACAGGAGGAATTGCAAGAACGCGAGGAGCTTTTGCGGCGCCTCATGGACGCGATGCCCGACGGCGTGATCCAGGTCGACACCGACCGCAACGTCGTCTTTCGCAACGCGCGCGTACTCGAGATCCTGCAGGTGCCCTCACAAGCGGTCGCGCACCCCGGTGGCGCGGCTGAGGAGACGGAGCACGGCAGCGGGGTCGCACCCGCGAAGGCGCCGCCGATATCGATGGGCTCGCTGCTTGGCTCGGTGACTGAAAAGAGCAGCGCCGCGTTTCACATGGCGCTTGCACAGGTGCTCGACGAAGGCGTCGACGAGGATGTCGAGCTCGACGTCGTGCCTGCCGGTTCAGATCCGCGCCGCGTGCTGATGAGCCTGCGTGCGCTGTTCCGTCAAAGCGGCGAAGTGAGTGGTGCGATCGCGACGGCGCTCGACATCACCGACAGCGCACGGGCGCGCGAAGAGCTCGAGCGGCGCGCAACGCTTGACTCGCTCACGCACTGCCACAACCGGATTTCTATCCTCACCGCTTTGCAGAACGAGCTCGATGGGCAGAGCCGCAACGAGACCGCGGTCGTGTTCGTCGATCTCGATAGGTTCAAGCAGGTCAACGACACACTCGGACACGCGATCGGCGACGAGGCGCTCGTGAGCGTGGTCGAGCGCTTCAAGAAGGCCACGCGCACAGAGGATCGCGTCGGACGTCTCGGCGGCGACGAGTTCCTGCTCGTGATACGCGGGCTTCCTGAGCCCGAGGTCGCGATGGGCGTCGCTCAGCGAATTTGCGACTCGTTGCAGACGCCGCTGCAGCTCTCGTGCGGTGAGGTCGACCTGCGCGCGAGCATCGGCGTGGCGTTTGCAGGCGAGGCAATGATCAGCGCAGACGAGCTCGTCAAGCGCGCCGATCAGGCGATGTACCGCTCGAAAGAACAACGGCAGGGTCTGCCGGTCCTGGCAGACCGACCCTAGCTCGCAGCTTCGCTAGATCTCGATCGTCGACCGACGCGTAGCCCGCGGCGGTGAAGAGTCGCGTGAAGTGCTCGGCGATCTCGTCCGCGGAGACGTCGAGGTCGCCGTTGATCCAGTCGACGAGCATCTCGATGACGCCACCCATGAGCGCTCGTGCGATCAGCACGGGGTCGAGTCTCAGGCGGAGGCCCTCGCCGCCCGCGAGCGCGAGGCCGTTCTGCGCGACGATGTCGGCGAAAGCGTGCCGACGTTCGCGCCGGAACGCTTCGAGGCTGTCGCTCACGCCAACGACCTCGATCGCGACGACGCGCGCCTTCCGACGGTCGGCGGTGATCATCGTCCACGCGGTGCGCACGCCGGCGCGTGCTTGCGCTGCGAGCAGCGACTCGCGCGCGGTGGCCTCGCGAACGGCGATCGCTATTTCCATGACGATGCGTTCGTAGACCGCCCTGAGGAGCTCCTCGCGACTCGAGAATGACTCGTAGAAGTAGCGCGAGTTGAGCGACGCGGCGGCGCTGATCGAGCGCACCGAGCTCGCGGGTAGCCCTGCGTTCCGAAGATCTCGAGCCCCGCATCGAGCAGCTGCTCGCGCCGCTTTTCTCGGCGCTCCGAAGCTGTGATGCCCCGATAGCGCCGAGGCGCTGGTGCAACCGTGCTCATCGGCACATTCTCGCAGGCGCCGACTGGTCAGCCAAATGCTCGGCGGCGGGCATGCTGACCGTGCCAGATCGCGCGCTTGCGATCGCCCGCGCGGGTCAATTGTCGGGCGCTAGCTGGGTCCGTCCTGCGGGGGCATTGGACCACCGGAGGCGCCGACGATCCTCTCCGCAGCCTTGAGCATTCCGAGCGCGACCCACGGCAACATTCCCGCTCGAACGCGAAGCCCGACATCACTGCCATCTGGGTTGGCTACCTCGACGAGCGTGATAACGCGCCCGATCTGAAAGCCGTTCGGGAAGTCTTCTTCGATGGCGTCCATCTGCGCGGCCACTTCCTGCATCAGCCTGGCCCTCGGGTCCGGCTCCAACCGATTGATTTCTGGATCTTCTGGATTCTCTGCCACGTTGACCTCCTTCAACTGGTGAGGGGCAATCATGCCACCGGTCCGTGTTCGCCGCCGCGCCCGAACCCGCACCCTTGACGACTGGGCGCCAATCCGGACTCGCGTGACATTGCCCCTTGACAAAAAGTTTTGGTATGCCAAAATCTGTTTATGCCAGAAACCGATTTGCTTTCCGCGCCCGTCCAAGACTACGCGAAGGCGGTGTACGCGCTCGAGCGCCGCGAGGACGGCGGGACCGTCTCGACGACCGACCTCGCAGAGCGCCTCGGGGTCACGCCGGGGTCGGTCTCGGCGATGGTCCGCAAGCTCGCTGACGTTGGGCTGATCGAGCACGAGCGCATACCGCGGCGTGCGCCTTACCGACGAGGGGCGCAGGGTGGCGCTCGAGGTGCTTCGCCACCACCGCCTCCTCGAGCTGTTCCTCGCCGAAGAGCTAGGGATGCCGTGGGACCGCGTCCACGATGAGGCCGAGGTGCTCGAGCACGCGCTTTCCGAGGAGCTCGAGCAGCTGATCTCAGCGCGTCTCGGGAACCCCACCGTCGATCCGCACGGCGACCCGATCCCCACGCCCGAGCTCGCGATTGACGAGGGCCACTCGCGCAGCCTCGACGAGCTTCCCGTCGGCGCCATCGGGCGCTTCGTCCGCGTCTCGGACTCCGACGCGGCGATGCTCCGCTATCTCGCCGATCAGGGCATCGCGCTCGGCGATCACCTCGAGGTTTCCGGGCGCCAGCCATTCGGCGGCCCCGTGTTCGTGCGCTTCGGCGAGCGTGAGCTCGCGCTCGGCGGAGAACTCGCGCACGCGATGCGAATCGAGGTCGAGGAGCCCGCCGGGTGAGCCCACCTCCCCCTCCGCCGCTCGAGCCGGAAATCACAGCGGGGGGCGCCGTTGCGCTCCCCGATCCCGGTCTTGCGATCCCGAGCGCGCTCGAGCAGCTGCTCGCGAAGGGGTGGCTGCGCGCGACGCTCGCGATGCTCGGCCCCGCGTTCGTCGCCTCGATCGCCTACGTCGACCCCGGGCAACTTCGCCACCAACATCGAAGGCGGCGCACGGTACGGCTACCTGCTGTTGTGGGTGGTGCTGCTGCGCGAACCTGATGGCGATGCTCATCCAGTACCTCTCGGCGAAGCTCGGGATCGTCACCGATCACAACCTCCCGGAAGTAATCCGCGAACGCTTCCCCCGCCCGTTCACCTGGGGCATGTGGGTGCAGGCCGAGATCATGGCGATGTCCACCGACATCGCGGAGTTCCTCGGCGCAGCGCTCGGGTCTGAACCTCCTCTTCGGCGTGCCGCTGCTCCCAGCCGGGATCATCACGGGTCTGATCGCGTTCGCGATCCTCGAGCTGCAGACGCACGGCTTTCGCCGCTTCGAGCTCGCGATCACCGCGCTTCTCGGCATCATTTTCCTCGGCTTCCTGTACGAGACGCTTCGCATCGGTCCCTCAACCCATGGCTCGCTGCAGGGGCTACTGCCGGGGCTGAGCGGCGTGACCTCGCTGTATCTCGCGGTCGGGATCATCGGCGCGACCGTCATGCCGCACGTCATCTACCTGCACTCGGCGCTCACCAACGGCCGCATGCCCTGCCGCAACGACCGCGAGCGGAGCCGCGTCCTGCGCTTCGAGCGGCTCGACGTGATCATCGCGCTCAGTCTCGCGGGGATCGTGAACTTGGCGATGCTCGCGGTCGCCGCGAAGCTCTTTCACGGTCATGGGCTGACTGGGATCTCGACGATCCAGGGTGCGCACGCGCAGTTCGGGCATCTAGTCGGGGGCACCGCGGCACTCGCGTTCGCGGTCGCACTGCTCGCCTCGGGAGCATCATCGTCGAGCGTCGGCACCTACGCCGGCCAGGTCGTCATGGCCGGCTTCATCAACGTCCGCATCCCGCTACTCGTCCGGCGCGCGATCACGATGCTGCCGGCGATCGCAGTGCTAGCAGTGGGCCTGAGCCCGACGGGCATCCTCGTGCTCAGTCAGGTCGTGCTCTCGTTTGGTATTCCGCTCGCGCTCGTGCCGCTGGTGATGCTCACCGGCCGCCGCGACGTGATGGGCGTTCACGTGAATCGTCTGGCGACGACTGTCGTGGCGTGGGGTTGTGCGTCACTCATCAGCGCGCTGAATCTCTTCCTGCTCTATCAGCAGTTCGTTCACTAGTACCCGTTGAAGTTCTGCGGGCGCGGATTCGAGTAGCTCAGTCACGTCGGTGCTCGGCGGCTGAATTCAACCGGCGTAGGACTCAGTCGAGCGTGGCCGAGCGCGTCGCCCCGCCGTCCTTCCAAGTCACCGTCGACCTCGAGAGGCGGAGCGATTTGAGCCCGATCACGGTTCCCGTATCGAGCACGCGCAATCCGTGACGGTCATGCGCGCGCACTTCGATCGTCGCGCCCGGCCTGGGTTCGCAGTTCGGCGAGAGGAAGTTCGTGGCGATCCAAGCCACCGCGCCATCGCCTTTCAGCGCCAGCGAGGTCACTTCGGCACATGTCGCGCCTTCGATGGGCTGCGCCGATTCATATTCGTGCGCACGGCCGGTGCTCATGTTCAGCACGCTGACGTTGCCGGGAACGGCCTCGATCGTCGGCATGTACGCGACGTACGGCCCCGCGAAGCGCACGAGCGGGTATTCGAAGTGCTCGGTGGTCGACAGATAGCGTGGGTGGCCATTGCTGTAAAGGCACGCGTAGTCGTTGCCGTTGCGTTCGTCGGAGAAGATGCGTGCGTGCTTGGAGTGCGCGATCGTCGTCGTCCCGGGACCCGGTCGACACGGAACGCTTGCATGTGCCGACGCCGCGCCCGCGAAGAGCAACGCCCACGCCGCGACGGCGAGGAGTAGGGACCGCAATCGAGGTAGCGCTGCCACGTGGTCGGTGCTCGTTCCGCTCCTACCCGAGACGGCGCTCGTCCGGCGGATCCACGCCCAACGGCCCGGCCAGGAGCGCGAGGAGCTCCTCGGGCCGCAGCCATCGCGGTTCGGATTGAAGCGGTTCGGTCGGCCTGCCGCTCATGCCCTGTCGCGCCTCGCACCAGAGGCCTTCCGGATGTCGGATAAAGCTCACGAGCTGGCCCGTGCCGTGGTAGATGGTGATGCCCTCACCTTGCTGCTCATGCCAGTCGGTCATGCGCAGCAGCGTACACCGCGGCAACGCGACTCGAAACGCCCCCGCCGTGCCGCCCGATAGTCATTGGCACGGCAGGGGCGTATCTGACAGAACACATTTAGCCGCGGGTAGTTGTGCGCCCGCGCGGGCGCCTTCAGCGCAGAAAGGGGGCCGGGCTCACGACAGCGCCCGGCCCCCTTTCCCAACCTCTATGGCCGGCCAGCGAGGTCTGGCCGGCCGTGGCGATCTCTATGTCTAGGGCCGTATCGAGAACGTGAAGGGGTTGTTGGCCCCGGAGAACGCGGCGGTCACCACCGGCCCCAGAGCAGCGCCGAGCACACCAGCGCACTTGACCGAGGGCAGGGTCGTTTCGCCCTTGAACTCGGCACCCGTGGCGAGCGAGCTGGTCGGGGCTTCGGTTTCGAGCGCGAACACGACCGGTTCGACCGTCTTGCACGACGTCGTCACGCCGACACCGAGGGTGGGGCCGCCCACCTGCGTGATTTCGATGTAGTCCTTGGCCGTCGCCTTGAATAACAGGTCGCCCGTAGTCTTGCCGCTGGTGATCGTGCCCTTCTCCGGTTCCGCCTGGACGATGTTCAACCCCACGCTCGAGGGAACCACTCCGAGGAGTGCCAGGTTCGCCGTGAACGGCGGGCAGAAGGTGCTCCCTTCGAGCGCGCCCGGGATCACCGCTTCGCCGTTGAACGTGCACCCCTTCGGCAGGTTGATCGTTTCGTTGAGCTTGTGATCGGTGAGCGACCCCGCGAGCGTCCATTCGTGGAATGTGATCCGCAGGCCTTCGGAGCTCGAGCTGGCCGACGACGTGGTAGTCGTTGTCGTCGTCGCGCTGCTCGTGGTGGTCGTGCTTGACGAGCTCGTGGTCGTTGAGCTAGCGGTGGACGGCCTCACGGGAATCGATGCCGCAACGACGCCTTCCGGTGCGGTGCACGCGACCGTCAACGGGCCGATGATATGGCTGCCTTCCTTGCGGCCTTCCACTTCGGTCACGATCCCTTCGCCGGTCGCTCTGTACTTGCCGGGTTCGGGTTCCGTATAGCCGGGCGAGTCGTCGACGGTCGCGACAACGTTGCCCGACGTCGCGGTGACGGTCTCCGGCCCGAACGTGTACGTCAGTCCCGTTTCACCCAGCTTCAGCGAAGGTATGTTGAAGACCTCTTCCTTGCCTTCTTCGACCGGTGCGAAGAAGGGCAAGCCGTTCGGGTATTCCGAGGGCTTTGCGACGTTGATCGTGTCCGGTTCCACGCCGCTGCCGTCGAGCACGAAGTCCAGCACATCGCCCTTGACTTCGTTCGCGCCGAGGTCCACGAATGATTCCGTCAGTTCGGTCGGCGACGTGATCGTCGAGCTCGCATCGTGAAAGCTCACCGATTCGCCGGCAGAGGCTTCGGTGGGCCCGCTGGCGCGGGTGGTCACCTTGATCTTGGACTTGATGTTCAACGCTCCTGGCGCGACCACGCAGGTCGGTTCGAACGTCACCGCGTATTCCCGTTCCCCCGTTTGGGCGTTGCCCGGCGCCGCAAGCGCCATGCTCGCAATCAGCCCCGCGAGCGAGCCCAAGGCGGCGAACCAACCCGCCCGTCTAAATCGCAACCCTCTACACCGCATAGCTCCCTTTCCGTTCTGGTGCCTTGAGCGTGCATGCGGCGCAGCCACAGAAGCCGCGCGTCGCCCACTCCTCGTTGTCCCTCGTGTCTCTACCCGCGCTTTGGCCGTCTAAACGGGGCAGGCGAAACGCGCCGGCGGAAGTGAGAGGGGCCCGCGCTCACGCGCGGGCCCCTGTGCGGCTGAGACTGGTTGAGGCGGTACGACTACGGCGAGGGGATGCCGCTCACGGGTGGCGGCGGCTGCGAGCCGGAGTAGGTCGAGATCGGCGAGCCACTCGTCGGTTCGGTGACCAGCGGCTTGCCGAAGAGCACGATCTTGCCGCCTTCGACGCGACCCATCTGGACGCCCTAGAAGCCGCCGTGCTGGGTCTTCGAGTAGCGGTACGGAACGAGGCCCGGCCCGGACCACTTCGCGCCGTTTTCCTCGATCGCCTTGACGACGCTTTCGCGCGTCAGGTTCTTGCCCGCGGCCTCGAGCGCCTGCACGAGCGTGTAGGCGTTCGCCATTCCGTAAAGCACGTTGCCGTCAAACGGCGGACTCGGGTCGTACTTTTGCTTGATTTTCAAGAAGAATTCGACCCACTCGTTTGACGTGTTCGCGGACGACGGCAGGTAGCCGTTCGTGTAGGTGCCTTCGATCAGGCCCGTGCCGCTCGCCTTCCCCTTCGAGACGGTCTTCAACAGGGTCGCGACGGTCGTCGGGTCGATGCCGACGTTGGAGACGAAGAGCTGCGGCTTGTAGCCGAGCGTGAACGCCGTGAGCTGTCCGATCGCGGTGTAGATCGGGACCGTGAAGTACACGGCCACTTCCGCGCCCGCGGACTTGATCGCGGTGATCTGCGGCGCGAGCGTTTCCGTTCCCGACTGGTAGGGCTGCGCCGAGACGATGTCGCTCGCAGGCAGCTCGTCCTTGATCCCCGCGAGCCCGCCCTGGCCGAAGTCGTCGTCCTGGTAGAGCACGCCGACCTTCTTGCCCGGGAAGTGCTGCGCGATGTACTGGCCCATGATCTTGCCTTCGATCGTGTAGTT
Source organism: uncultured bacterium (assembly GCA_963768005.1). GTDB lineage: Bacteria > Actinomycetota > Thermoleophilia > Solirubrobacterales > Solirubrobacteraceae > Palsa-744. The sequence continues at coordinate 1,315,528 of CAVYGD010000001.1, read as the reverse complement.
GGGCTGCCAGCCGAAGGTGTAGGGATGTTCGGTGCCGTTGTCCCAGCACGGACAGCCGGAGGCGACGAAGAGGTCGGGGATCTTTTCGGAGTTCAGGAAGCCGACGACCTTCGTGTGCGTCGGCGTGCCGAGCCCCTCGAAGATGCCGAAGACCTTTTCCTGCAGCACGAGCTGGTGGACGACGTTCACCGTGTTCGTCGGGTTGTATTCGTCGTTCTTGATGATCAGGTGGATCTTGCGGCCGTAGACGCCGCCGTGCGCGTTCACGTAGTCGAAATAGGCCTGTGAGGCCGGCGCGATCTCGCTGTAGCCCGGTGCGGCCGGACCGGTGAGGGGCTGATGCGTCCCGAACGTGATGCTCGAGTCGGTTATCCCCACGGTGTTGTTGCTCGAGGACGAGCCGCAACCCGCGCAAACGAGCGCCACCGCCGTGATCGCCGCCAACCACCCGATCGACCTGCTCTTCGTCACTTTCATCATCCCTCCTGTTGGTTCGGCCATGGGGTCAGGACTTCGCCGCGTAGCGCCGCAAACCTCCACGGAAGCGGGTGCCGAGCGCTCGAAGGCCGCCCTGAATCCCAGCTCGGCCAGACGAGCATCGCAACAATCAGCATAAACCCATAGATCGCGAGCGGAAGGTTCGCCGAGACCTTCTGCGGCAGCGAGAACGAATGCGCGATGTCGTTCGTCCAGTTCGGCAGTAGCACGAGGATCGCGGCGCCGTACGCGGCGCCCAGCAGCGACCCGAGCCCGCCGACGACGACCGCGGCGAGCAGGTAGAAGGAGAGCACGAGCGGGAACGCGCCGGGCTGCGCGAGCTGCAGCACGACCGTGAGCAGCCCGCCCGCCGAGCCCGGCGCACGCGGCGCTCAGGACGAACGCGAGCGTCTTGACGCGTCCCACGCGCAGCCCGCAGAGCTGTCGCCGCGATCTCGTCGTCGCGCACCGCGCGCAGCGAGCGCCCCGCGCCGCTGTGGATGAAGTTGTAGAGCACGAACGCGACCAAAAGCGCGCCGGCGCCGGCGATCCACGCCTCCCAACGCTCCAGCGGGAAGCCCGAGCCGAGCGCCGACGGGCGCGCAGGCGGTTCGATCGTGAGGCCGTTCGCACCGCCGAAGAGCGAGGAGTACTGGTAGGCGAGACCCGGGCAGGCCGACGGCGAACGCGAGCGTCGCGCCGGCGAGGTAGGGCCCGCGCAGGCGCGAGGCCGCCGCACCGACCGCGATCCCGACGAGCGCGCTCACGAGCACCGCGACGATCAGCGCGGCAGCGATCGGCCAATGTTCGTCTGCGACGAGCAATGCGACCGTGTACGCGCCGACCATCATCAGCGCGCCGTGGCCGAGCGAGATCTGGCCGCTCAGCCCGATCAGCACCGTGAGCCCCGCGAGCGCGGCGAAGTAGTACGCGCCGTCGGCGAGTTGCAGGTCGCGGTATTCGCTCAGCAGCTCGCCAATCAGCGCGAGCACGATCGCGCCGCCGATCAACAGCGTGAGCGAGCGCACGAGCGTATTCCGGCGCCACCACTGCGGAGCCTTCGGCCACTGCCGCCCTCCGGCCACGCCGAGCGGCGGTGCCGCGGGCCGCTGTACGTGCTCGCGCGCCTGCGCCACCTCACACCCTCCGCTCGCGAGCCGACGAGAAGAGCCCGTTCGGCCTGACCATGAGCGTCGCGACGAGCACCACGAGCGCGGCGAGCGGAGCGAGCGCGGAGCCTTCGTAGCCGGAGACGTAGGAGAGCACGAGGCCGAGGATCACGCCGCCCACGATCGCTCCCGAGCGGGCTGTCGAGTCCACCCAGCACGGCGGCGATGAAGGCGTAGATCAGGATCGGGTCGAAGTTCGTCGGCCCGACGAAGACCGATGGCGCGACGAGCACGCCCGCGAGCGAGCCGACGGCCGCCGCGAGCGCCCACCCGAGCGTGAACATCCGCCCCACGCGCACGCCGAGCAGTCGCGCGACCTCCGGCGCGAACGCCGCCGCGCGCATCCGCAGCCCGAGCGTCGTGCGGCGGAAAAGCAGCATCAGCCCGAGCGCCACGGCGAGCACCGTGAGCACGATGAAGAGGCTGTTCGGCGAGAACAGCAGCGTCGTCCCGCCGACCTTGTAGCCCGTGGATCGAGAACGCCGCCGGGAACGACCGCGGCGTGTTGCCCCAGATCATTCCCGCGACCGCCTCCAAGCAGCACGAGCAGGCCGAGCGCGACGATCACCGCGTTCAGCGCCGGCGCCGCCTCGACGTGGCGGATCAGCAGCGCGCTCGACGACCGCGCCCATCGACGAGGCCGCAAGTCATCGCGACGAGCAGCGCCGACCCAATACGGGCTCCCCGCTTCGATCGACCTCGGAGGCGATGAAGGTCGTGAACATCAGCATCGCGCCCTGGGCGAAGTTCACGATCCGCGTCGCGCGCCAGATCAGCACGAGTGCGAGCGCGACGGCCGCGTAGATCGCGCCCGTCGAGATGCCGTTCAGCGTGAGGTTGATGAACTCGGTCATCGCGCGCTCCGCATCAGAAGCCCAGGTACGCGTGTCGCAGCTCCACGTCGCCGGCCAGCTGCTCGGGGTCTCTCCGCGGCGACGACGTGGCCGAGGTCGAGCACGATGCCCTTGTCGGCGATCGAGAGTGCGCTGCGCGCGTTCTGCTCGACGAGCAGTACCGCGAGCCCTTGCGCGTCGCACTGGCGCCGCACCATCGCCATGATCTGCGCAGAGATCAGCGGCGCGAGGCCCAAGCGAGGGCTCGTCGAGCAGCAGTACGCGCGGTCGCCCCATCAGCGCGCGCGCGAGCGAAAGCATCTGCCGCTCGCCGCCGGAGAGCGTCGACGGCCGGCTGGCTGCGGCGCTCGGAGAGCGGTGGGAAGAGCTCGTACATCTCCGCGAGCGGCGCCGCTCTGCTTGCCGCGCCACAGCCCTCCGAGGCGGAGGTTCTCCTCGACCGTCAGCTCGCCGATCACGCCTCGGCCCTCGGGCACGTGCGCGAGCCCGCGGCGCACGATCTCCTCGACCGGCTCGCGCGTGATGTCCTCGCCGCCCAGCGACACGCGCCCGCGCTCGCGCGCACGAGACCCGAGATCGTGCGCAGCAGCGATGTCTTGCCGGCGCCGTTGGCGCCGAGCACCGCGGTGACGCTTCCCGGCCTCGACCCGCAGCGAGACGCCGTCGACGGCGCGCACCGGCCCGTAGTCGGTGACGAGATCCTGCACCTCGAGCATCGTCCGTGCTCCGTCGTCCGCGGCGTCCCTCGCCGAGGTATGCCTCGAGCACGCGCGGGTCGTGCTTTACGACCTCCGGCGCCCCGGTGCTGATGACCTGCCCGAAGTCGAGCACCGCGACGCGGTCGCACACGGAGGTCACGAACTCCATGTGATGCTCCACGAGCATCACGCTCATCCTCCCGCGCATGCTCCGCACGAGCTCCGCGAGCCGCGCGAGCTCCTCGCTGTCGAGCCCTCCCGGCCGGCTCGTCGAGCAGCAGCAGGGCGGGCTCCGCGGCAAGCGCGCGCGCAAGCGCCACGCGCTTCTGCGTCGGGAACGGAAGCGACGCGGTGCTCGCGATCGGCGACGTCCTCGCAGCCCACCGTCCGCAGCGCTGCGAGCGCGCGCTCCCGCAGCGCACGCTCGTCGCGCCCGGAGCGCGGCAACGCGAGCAGCGCACTGAACAGCCCGGCTCGCCGGAAGCGCTGCGCGCCGACCATCACGTTCTCGACCACCGTCAGGCCGGTGAAGAGACCCACGCCCTGCAGCGTGCGCGCGATCCCATCACTCGCGAGGCGGTCCGGGCGCGTCCGCTCGAGCCGCGAGCCGCGCCACGCGATCGCGCCCGACTGCGGTCGCACGAAGCCGCAGATGCAGTTGAAGAGCGTCGTCTTGCCGGCGCCGTTCGGGACCGATCACGCCGAGGACCTCGCCGTCGCGAACATCCAACGACACGCGCTCGAGCGCGGTGATCCCCCCGAAGCGAACGGTCACATCCTTGACCGCGAGCGCGGCGTCGCCCGAAAGCGGCTCCCTCTCCACCTCCACGCCGGTCATGCTACCCCCGCTCCGGGCGTCGATGCGCAGCGCGCGCGTGCGAGCGCGATTTCCGTCCGACGCCGCTGCGATGTTTATGTGTTCGTGGACGCGATACTGGTGATCGTGGGAGTGCTGCTCGGCGCCGCCGTGCGAGCGCGCTGCTCGGGCGTCGCCTCGGCGCGCTGCGCGACCGAGGCGCGCACCGCCGACGCAGAACGGGAGGCCGAGCGCGGCCTGCGCAGCGAGCGCCGAGGAGCGGCACTGCAGCCGAGCTCGCGCAGCTGCAGACGCACCATCGGGAGCAGCTCGCCTCGGCGAAGGAGCAAGTGGCGCTCGTGAAGGCCAACAGGGAGCAGCTTCGCGATGAGCTCAAGTCGATCTCGGCGGACGTGCTGCGCGCGACCGGCGAGACGCTCACGCAGCGGCTTGCGGAGCAGCGCCGCGCCGAGCAGGAGCGCTCCTCGGGGGAGATGGCGAAGCGCACGGAGGAGATCCGCGGACTCGTCCAGCCGGTGCAGGAGAAGCTCGGCCGCATGGAGAGCGAGATCGCGCGCCTCGAGCGCGAGCGCCGCGAGTCTCAGGGGCAGCTCGCGCAGATGGTGCGCCAGCTGCATGAGGGCGTGGGACGCTGCGCCAGGAGACCGGCAACCTCGTCTCCGCGCTCAAGCGGCCGACGACGCGCGGCTCCTGGGGCGAGATCCAGCTGCGCAACGTGATCGAGATGGCGGGCATGGTCGACCATTGCGACTTCGTCACGCAGGGCACGATCAACACCGACGAGGGCGCGCTGCGCCCCGACGTCCTCGTGCGGCTGCCGGGCGAGAAGTTCATCGTGGTCGACGCGAAGGTGCCCGCTCGACGCCTACCTCGCGCACCTCGAGTCCAAGACCGACGACGAGCGCGAGCTGCACATCGCACGCCACGCGCGGCAGACGCGCGACCACATCACGAAGCTCGCGTCCAAGGGCTACCAGCGCCAGTTCGAGTCGAGCCCCGAGCTCGTCGTGATGTTCGTGCCCTCCGACGGCATCTACCACGCGGCGCTCGCGCAGGATCCGTCGCTGATCGACTACGGCGTCCAGCAGCAGGTGCTGCTCGCGACGCCCACGACGCTGATCGGCCTGCTGCGCGCCGTCCACTACGGCTGGCGCCAGGAGCAGGTCGCGCAGTCCGCGCGCGAGCTCGCGCACTCCAGCCGCGAGCTCCACCACCGCCTCGGGCGCTTCGTCGACCTCTTCGCAAGCTCGGCCGGCGCCTCGACTCCGCCGTCGGCGCCTACAACGAAGCTGTCGGCTCGTTCGACCGTTCGGTCGTCCCGCAGGTCAGGCGGATCGAGAGGGCCGGCGCGCAGTCCGATCGTGAGCTTGCGGCTCCGGTGCCTCTCGAGAGCGCCGCGCGGCCGGTAACCGCCCGCGCGCGGATCGCGCGGACGGCGATCACGAAGACGCTCCAGTCGCGGAAGCCGCGACACCAGCGAGGGCACCCGTACTGCCGGCGGGCGCGAATGGCCGCTCCACGGAAGCCGAGGAGACGAGGGCCGCCTAGCGGGCGCCTCGGCGCCCGGCTGCTCGACGCCCTCCCACAGCCCGCGCACGCGCGCCGAGCACGTCGTCGGCGACGGCCTGCTGCTGCTCGCGCGTGCTCGTCCCGGAGCGAGCGCTGTCGCTGCGTAGCGAACGGGCTCGCCGTAGCGGATGCGTGACGCGCGGGAACTCGAGCCGCCGCCAGTTGCGTGCGCGCTGCGAGCCGTGGATCGCGACCGGGCACCACCGGCGCGCCGCTCTCGAGCGCGAGCCGTCCCACGCCCGGCCGCGCGCGCTCGCCGATGTGCTCGCTGCGCGAGCGGCCGCCCTCGGGGTAGATCACGACCACGCCCGCCGCGCGCGAGGATCTCGAGCGCCGTCGTCGATCGCCTCCTCGTCGCGATGGCCGCGACGCACCGGGAAGGCGCCGGCGTGTCGCACGACCCACCCGAGCAAGCCGCGGAAGAGCTGTGACTTCGCCATGAAGCTCACGCGTCGGCGCAGGTACATCGCGACGAAGAAGTGATCGAGCGTGGAGAAGTGGTTCGGCGCGATGATCACTGGCCCCGAGCTGGGCACGAGCGCCGCGTCGAGCGCGCGAGCACGGTAGAAGAGCATGCAGAACGGCACGACGATCGAGCCGCATGAGGTCCTGCACCCAGTCCGGGCCGTGCCTGCGCGCCCAGCGGTGAGCGCGCTCGAAATGCTCAGCCGGGCGTTCGTCCAGATAGACCTGTGGCTTCATCGCGGCTTGTGACATTCTCCTACTAAGTTACCCCTGCGCGCCCTCGGCGGTTACCCCGCCGCACCCGCGCGCGCGCCAGGAGCGCGTCCGCCTCTGCCGCGAGCCGCCGCCACGCGAACAGCGAGCACCAGCGCGAGCGCCACCGGAACCGTCGCCGGCAGCTCGTCGACGGCGAAGAAGAGCAGGTCGAAGCAGAGCGCGAGCACCGCCGTCAGGAGCGCCGCCGCCACGCTGCTCGCGAGCGCGTCACCGCGCGCGCGAGCAGTCCACCGAACGCGCCCGCGACGAACAGGTCGCCGTAGCCCATCACGGCGGAGCCGAACATCGCCGCCTGCAGCCGCGGCAGCCCAGCCGACCGGATGCACGGCGTTCAGCACGCTGTTGGGCTGCTGCAGGAGGTCCGTGATCACGAGCGCGCTGTCCGCGAGCGCCATCGCGATGATCCCCAGCGCGAGCCAGCGCGGCGGCGTCACGCAGGCGATCAGGACGCCGAGCGCGACGCAGCTGAGCGCGCGAGAGCGCGACCGCTGCGGCCTCGCCCGCGAGCCCGCTGCCGTCGGCCCACGCGAGCGCGAACAGCGGCACCACGAGCAGCGCAAGCTGCGGGCGCGCGCGCGGTGTCATGTACGCGAGCGCGCGCGCCGCGAGCAGCGGGACCGCGACGAGCGCGATGTAGGTGAGCGTCCGCGCGCTTTCCCCGCCGAGCGCGCGCACGACGATCACGAAGAGCACGACCGACGCCGGCGGGATGAGCGCCCACGAGCGGCTGCGCAGGCGCTCGAGGCGCGTGATCGGCGCGCGCGATCACCGGCACCGCGACCACCGCACCCTGCACGAGCGAGAGCACGCCGATCGAGAGCCAGAATGGCAAACGCACCCGGACCACGATATTTGACCTGCGCACGCGCACCCTCCGCGCGATCCGACCACCGCTGCGGCGAGAATCGCAGCACGCGCAACTTCGCTAGCCTTCCGCCCTTCGCTCTCTATGCCACGCTGGAACTGGACCTGGGAGGAAACTCCCCGCGCAGAGGATCCGCGTGCGCCGCTCGAGTCCTCCTCGCTCGGCACGCTCGAGCGGCCCGGCGCCGCCAGAGCGCGGGCGCGGCGCCTCCGCGAAGACCGCGCCGCGGCGCCGCGGCGGGTGGCGGGACCGCGCAGCCTCGCCGCAAGTGGCCCCGGGGGACCCGAACTTCCACCGCCGGCGCGTCGGCGCCGCGATCGCAGTCGTGTGCGCTGCTCGTGCTCGTCATCGCGCTGACGCCGCGCAGGGCGGCGGCAGCTCGAGCGCCCACGCGCGCGCCCTCGCGCGAGCGCAGCGCGCAGTCGCCGCCGCGAAGGCGAAGGCCTAGCTGGCGCGAGCGAACCGACGCCGCAAGCCGAGGAAGCGGCGATCAACCGCGTGCTCGCCTACACGCCCGCGGTCACCTCGGGCGGCAACCACGGCAACGAGGTCGCGCTCACCTTCGACGACGGCCCCGGCCCCTACACGCCGCGCCTCGTGGCGACGCTCAACCGCCTGCACGTGCACGCGACGTTCTTCGCGATCGGCGAGATGGAGCGCTACTTCTCCGAAGGCACGCGCGACGAGCTGCGCTCGGGCGACGTCGTCGGCGACCACACCGAGACGCATCCGATGCTCGCGATGATGTCCGCGCAGCCGAACAGCACGAAGAGATCCTCGACCAGCTGCTCCATATCGAACTCCTCGGCGGCCCGCGGCCGCGGCTCTTCCGCCCGCCCTACGGCTCCTACAACGCGACCACTTGGCGCGAACTGCGCGCGCTCCACCTGCTCACGATCCTATGGTCGACCGACACCTCCGACTACAGGCTTCCCGGCGTGAACGCGATCGTGCAGAGCGCGCTCGCGGGCGCCCACCCCGGCGCGATCATCCTCATGCACGACGGCGGCGGCGACCGCTCGGAGACGATCGCCGCGCTGCCCGCGATCATCAAGGGCCTGCGCGACCGCCACCTGCGCCCCGTGACGATCCCGCAGCTGATCCTCGACGACCCGCCGCCGCCCGGGCAGCCGATCCCGCAAAACCTCGCCGGCGACTAGCTCAGCCGCCGCCGAGCTGCACGGCCTTCACGATCAGCAGCACCACCGAGACGAGCAGGTAGACGCGCAGCGTCAGCATCGCGACCTTGCGGCCGGTCGACCACTCGGGTCGCGCGAGCAGTGCCAGCGGCGGCATCGTCCACTGCTCCTTCGGCACCTCCTCGTCCTCGCTCGATCACCGTCACCGCCTCCGCGCCGCGGCGTGAGCGCAGCGCGACCAAGCCGAAGCAGCAGCAGCCCCAGCCGCGAGCACGCCGCCGCCCACGAGCGAGAGCGTCGTGACGTCGACCTGCGGGAACAGCGTCGTCGCCATCAGGATCAGCGAGAGCAGCACGAGCGTCGCGACGATCACGCTCGCGAGCACGTTCAGCCACGGCGGGTTGCGCCACGGCCCGAGCACCTCGCGGTCGTTGCAGAGCAGCAGCAGGAAGACGCTCGCGCTCGGCAGCAGCACGCCCGCGAGCGCCTGCACGGCGAGCGTGATCACGCCGAGCGGCGCGTCCGGGATCAGCACGATCGCCGCCGCGCCGACGATCAGCAGCGCGAAGGTCAGGTAGAAGAGCCGCGCGTCGCGGAAGCTGCGATGCAGCGAGCTCTTGATCCCGAACACGTCGCCGAACGCATAGCTCGTCGAGAGCGTGAGCGCGCCCGCGCCGATCAGCGACGCGTTCAGGAGCACGATCGCGAAGAACACGCCCGCGGTCCGTGCCGAGCACGCGCTTCGAGGTCGCGCGCGGTGCGCGCCCGCGTCGATGAAGTGGCCGAAGTACGGGGTGCCCTGGAACGCGAACGCGGAGATCCCGATCAGCGCCGCGGCGCCGACCGTGACCACGATCGCACCGATCCAAGTGTCGAGGCGCTCGTAGTTGATCCAGCGCGGCGTGATCCGCTTGTCGATCACGTTCGACTGCTGGAAGAAGAGCTGCCAGGGCGCGACGGTCGTGCCGACGATGCCGATGATCAGCAGCACCGAGGTCGAGTTCGCGCCGCCCTCGATCCCCGGCACGACGAGGTGCTTGAAGAAGTCGCCCATGTGCGGGTTGGCGAGGATGAACAGCGGGATCACGAGGAAGTTCGCGAACACGAACACGAACATCGAGCGCTCCCAGGAGCGGAAGCTGCCGCTGACCGGTGATCGCGATCAGCGCGACCGCGGCGATCGGCACCGAGATGTACTCCGAGACCCCGAGGAAGCCGAGCGCGAGGCTCACGCCGATGAACTCGGTGACGATCGTGAGGAAGTTCAGCAGGAAGAGGTCGCCGACCGAGAAGAAGCCCCAGAAGCGCCCGAAGCGCTCGTTGATGAGCTTCGCGTGGCCGACGCCCGTGACCGCGCCGAGCCGCACGACCATCTCCTGGTTGACGACGCAGCACGGGGACCAGCAGCAGCAGCACCCACAGCAGGCTCGTGCCGTAGTTCTGGCCCGCCTGCGAGTAGGTCGCGACGCCGCCGGCGTCGTTGTCGCCGACCATCACGATCAGGCCCGGGCCGATGATCGCGAGCAGCGCGAGCAGCCGCGAGCGCAGCGCTGCGGCGAGCCTCCTCGTGCTCGCGGATCGTCCCGAACGCGCCCTGGATGTCGCCGACGTGCGCGGAGTCGAGCACGGCGCGCGTGCGCGCGTGCGTCGAAGCCTGCGCCGGCCTCGGGGCGCGGTTTGCTCGCCATCTGCTCGACCTCCTTTCTGCGTCGCGCTCGCAGCCTCGCCGCGGCGGCCGATGGAGGCCCTCAGCGCGCCGGCTCAGCTTCCGGCGTGCGAGTGGGCGCCCGGCACGGCAGCCGCGGGCCAGCTACTTCGCGGCGGCTCTGATGTCTTGATATCCGGTGTGATTACCCATCGCGTGAAACCTGTGTCACGCCGCGCCAAATGGGCGGCAATACGAGGGTATCAGCGCCCGGCCGCGGGCTCCAATGCTGCAGCTAATCGCGCGCGCTGCCGAAGCGCCGGCGCCACTCCTCGGGCAGCAGCAGCTCGAGGATGTCGTCGACCGCGAGCACGCCGATCGGCCGACCCTCGTGTCGACCACAGGCAGCGACATGAGGTTGAAGTCGGTCATCACGCGCGCGATCTCAGGGACGTCGGCCTCGGCCGAGACCGCCGGGCGCGTTCTCGTCGACGAGCCCCGCGAGCGCCTCGTGGCCGTCGGCCCGGATCAGCGTCCGCGACGGGGACGTCGCCGGCGAGCTTGGCCTCGTCGTCGAGCACGAGCACGGTATGTACCTGCTCCGGCGGGCACCTCTGCTGCGCCGCACGATCTCGAGCGCCTGCTCGACCGTCGAGCGCTCCGGTGACGGCGACGAAGTCGGGGTTCATCAGCCCGCCCGCGGTCTGCGGGTTGTGGCCGAGCAGCGTGCGCACCTTGCGCCGCTTCGCCGGCGGCATGCAGGTTGAGCACGGGCAGGCGGCGGTCCTGGTCGAGGCCCATCAGCAGGTCGGCGGCGTCGTCGCTCTCCATGCGTGCGAGCAGCGCCGCGACCTCCTCGTCGGAGCGCTCGCGCAGGAACTCGAGCTGGTGCTCGTCGTCGAGCTCCTCGAAGATGTCGGCCTCGAGCTCCTTGTCGTGCCCGAGCGCCTCGAGGATCTCCTCCCCCTCCTCGTGCGAGGCCGCCTCGACGAGATCGGCGATCTGCGCGGGGTGAAGCTGTGCGAGCCGACGGTGCGCGAGGCGCAGTCGCGAGGTGGGGACGTGAGCGACGAACGGCTCGAGCTCCGACCACGCAACGAAGCTCTCGTGCTCGCCTTCGTGCTCGCGGAAGCGCCGCGGGAGCAGGCGGCGCAGCCGCGCGCGAAAGCTCGGGTCGATGCCGACAACGCGCCAGACGCCGTCCTCGCATCCGAGCTCGACCTCGCTGCGCGGCGACGAGGCGCGCGGTGCGCACGTCGATCAGGCTGCGGCCGAGGACGTCCGAGCGCAGCAGCACCTCTCCGGGCCGGCGCTCGAACTGCGCGAGGTTGAGCTTTGTCGTGGAGGTCCGCGCGGCGGCGGGTCCGAGGCGCTCGATGCGCGCGATCGGGACGAACAGCTCGCGACCGCCGATTCGCGCTCTCAGGCCGCTCACGCGCGGCCTGCTGCTCGCCCATCCCGAGCCGTGCGATCGACGTCGTCCACACGGCCCAGGCGCGCGCCCCCGGAATCGAGGAGCGGACTGCCCGCGACCGAGGATAAGTGGACAACCGTTTCGGCCATGCGGCTCGATCTGAAGGCTAGCGTGAAGGCATGCGGTTTGGGCGGCAACGCACGCTTTAGCTGGGCTTACGGTTGGGCTTTCACGTTTCTTATGCATAACGCCGAATATTCACTTGGAAGCGCAGACGAGAAGGCACCAACCCGATGACGCCGGCCGAGGACACAACCACCACCCGTAGGGCGCGGCTCGCGGGCGTAGACGGCCGCGCCGATGGGCGCACGCGGCGCGATCGCCTCTCTGCGCGCGCGCTCTACCCGCCGCAGCGGGCGACGCGGGCGGGCAGCCGCCGGCCACTCGTCGTCGTGCTCGCACTGCTCTGCGTGGGGGCGATCGTCGCCGCCGTGCTCGTCGTCGGGCCGGGGACCTCGCAGAGCGCGGCCGCCGCGCGCGTCGTGAGCGCCGCGCAAGGAGTCGTGCAATCGACGGTCTCGGGCTCCGGCAACATCCAGCCGCTCAGCGAGCTCAACCTCGGCTTCAAGACGAGCGGCGTGGTCGATCGGATCCTCGTCGCGGAGGGCCAGCATGTGAGCGCCGGCGAGCTGCTCGCCGAAGTCGACCCCAAGAGCGCCGAAGTCACGCTCGAACAGTCCAAGGCGACGCTTCAGGCCTCCGAAGCCACGCTCTCGCAGGTCGAAGAAAACGGCGGCGAAACCTCCTCCAGCCAGGGCACCGGCGCGAGCGGCACGGGCTCGACCTCGAGCGGCCGCGCCGAGAACCTCCGCGGCGTCGGGGAGCTCCGGCGCCGCCGGGAGCTCCGGAACGAGCGACACCCCCAAGGAGAGCCTCGCAACGCGCGAAGCGAACATCGCCTCCGCCCGCGCCGCGGTCAAGAGCGATCGCCTCGCAGTCGAAGAGGACGAACAGGCGCTCACAGACACCAGGCTCTACGCGCCGGAATCGGGGACGATCGTCTCGCTCCCCGGCGCCGTCGGAGAAACCGTCTCGGGCGGCGGCACGAGCAAGACGCAGTCGAGCTCGGCCAGCGAAAGCGCCTCCACGGGCAGCGCGGGCAAATCGTCGACGAGCGCGCGCGGCACGGGCAGCAGCTCCAGCGCCTCGAGCTCGAGCTCCTCGGGCTCCGGAAGCTCCTCGAGCTCGGCCTTCGCGGTCCTCAGCAATCTCAGCGCGATGCAGCTCGTCGTTCCCCTCAGCGAGTCGGAAATCGTGCACGTGCACTCCGGCCAGCCCGCCACCGTGACCGTCGAAGCGCTCGAAGGCACGAAGCTCGCGGCCCACGTCGTGAGCGTCGCGACGCTCTCGACGACGAACAGCGGCGTCGTGAGCTATGACGTGACCTTCCAGCTCGACCAGAGTGCGCCAGGATTGAAGCCCGGGATGAGCGCCTCCGCGGAAGTCGTGGTCGCGCAGGAAGAAGGCGTCAACGTCCCATCGAGCGCGATCTCCGGCGGCAGCGTAACCGTGGTCGCGAACGGCAAGCAGGTGCGCCGCCGTGTCGTCACGGGGCTCGCGGGCAACAGCACGACGATCGTCCTCAGCGGGCTGCAGGCCGGCGAACAGATCGTGCTCCCGACTGCGAGCTCGAGCAGCTCGGCGACCAACATCCTTTCGCGCCTGCGCGGGCGCACCGGCAGCAGCACGCTCGGCGGCGGGCTTGGCGGCGGTGGCGGCCTCGGCGGCGGTGGCGGCGCTGGCGGTGGCGGCGCCTTCTTCCGCGGCGGCGGATGATGCGCCGCCCGCCGGTAATCCAGCTGCGCGCGGTCTCGAAGGTCTACAGCCTCGGCCAGATCAAGGTGCGCGCGCTGCACGACGTCACGCTCAGCATCGCGCGCGGCGACTTCGTCGCGATCATGGGCAGCTCGGGCTCGGGCAAGAGCACGCTCATGAACATCCTCGGCTGCCTCGACGTGCCTAGCAGCGGTCGCTACCTGATCGACGGCACGGACGTCTCGCACCTCGACGAGGACGACCTCGCGGACCTGCGCAACCGCAAGATCGGGTTCGTCTTCCAGAGCTTCAACCTCGTCGCGCGCACGACGGCGATCGCGAACGTCGAACTGCCGCTCGCCTACGCCGGGCTTCCCCGCGCCGAGCGTCATCGGCGGGCGGCGGACGCGCTCGCGGCGGTCGGCATCGGCGGACGAATGGGGCATCAGCCCTCAGAGCTCTCCGGCGGCGAGCAGCAGCGCGTCGCGGTGGCGCGCGCGATCGTCGTCAACCCGGCTCTGATCCTCGCCGACGAGCCGACGGGAAACCTCGACTCGCGCGCGACCGAGGAGATCCTGCGGATCTTCGCGCGGTTGAACGGCGAAGGGCGCACCGTCGTGCTGATCACGCACGAGCCCGACGTCGCCGCGCAAGCCAAGCGCGTGATCACTTTGCAGGACGGCTCGGTGATCGGCGACGAGCGCTCCTACGAGATCCACGACCCGCCGCCCGTGCTCGCGCGCCAAAAGTCCGCCCACGCCGGCTCTGTCGCGGGCCCCGGCGGCGAGGTGCACGCATGATCGGCCGCCAGACGCTGCGCATCGCGTGGGGCGGGATCACCGCGAACAAGCTGCGCTCGAGCCTCACGATCCTCGGGATGACGATCGGCGTCGCGTCAGTGATCGTGCTGATCGCCGTCGGCAACGGCTCCTCCAAGGCCGTGCAAGCACGGATCGAGGGCCTCGGCACGAACGTGCTGCAGGTGATTTCAGGCGGCGGCTTCCGGGGCGCCGCGAGCGCGAGCAGCGCCGAACCGGTCTCGCTGACGAAGCAGGACGCCGAAGCGCTCCAGAACCCCAGCCTCGCTCCCGAAGTCAAGAGCGCCTCGCCCGTCGTCAACGCGACGAGCGCGACGCTCGTGCACGGCAGCGCGAGCGCAGAACCCTCGTCCTTCGTCGGCACGACGCCCGCGTACCTGCAGGCGCGCAACTACAAGGTGCAGGAAGGCTCCGCGTTCACCGCCGAAGACGTGAGCAAGCACCGTAAGGTGCTCGTGGTCGGCCAGACCGTCGCGCAGGAACTCGGCCTCAGCGCGGGAGGCGCCGTCGGCCAGACGGTCAAGGTCAACGGCTCGAACTTCGAGGTCGCCGGCGTCCTCGCGCCGAAGGGCTCCAATGGCGTGACCAACGAAGACGCCGTCGTGATGGCCCCGATCACGACCGTGCAGGACACGCTCACCGGCTACGGCCCGATCGACTCGATCACCGTCGAGGGACGCTCGGCGTCGACGCTTTCGCAGGCCGAAGCCGAGGTCTCGCAGGTGCTCGAGGAACGGCACAAGATCAAGGACACCGCCGAACCGGGCTTCCAGGTCCTCAACGAGGGATCGCTGCTCGAAACCTCGAGCTCGACGAGCAACGTCTTCACGACGCTCCTCGGCGAGGTCGCCGCGATCTCGCTGCTCGTCGGCGGGATCGGCGTGATGAACATCATGCTCGTGTCGGTCACCGAGCGCACACGCGAGATCGGCATCCGCAAGGCGATCGGCGCGCGCCGCGCAGACATCCTCACGCAGTTCCTCACCGAGGCGCTGCTGATCTCGCTCTTCGGCGGCGTCGTGGGCGTGCTCGTGGGGGTGATCGGCAGCCAGTTCAGGATCGCCGGCGTGCAGCCCCAGATCGCCACCTACTCGCTTCCGCTCGCATTCGGAGCGGCGGTCCTATCCGGCCTCTTCTTCGGCACCTACCCTGCCGCGCGCGCAGCCGCGATGCGGCCGATCGAAGCACTGCGCTTTGAGTGAGACAAACCCCCACCCCGAGGAGGGCGCCATGGGCCATCAAGAGCCCGTCGAGCAGCGGCTCGAGCCCCAAGACCAATTTGCGCACGAAGAGCAGCTCGAGCCCGCAACGCAGCTCGAGCCCGCAGAGCAACTCGAGCACGAAGAACCCCTGGAGGACGAGGACGATCTCGTCGGGGAGCCCGACGAACTGCCGCGCAGGCCGCGTAGTCGCCTGCTCACGCCGCTTCCGGTGGCGCTTTTCGTCGTGCTCATGACCGCATGCGGCTTCATCGGAGGCGTGCTCGTGGAGAAGGGTGAAGGCTCGAGCTCGAGTGCTGCGAGCGCCTCTGGCGTCGCGAGCCGATTCGCGGCGCTGCGCTCCGCGAGCGGGGGGTCGAGCGGTGCCAGCGGTGCAGTTTCAGAACGCGCGCGCGCCTTCGGCGGCGGTGGCGCCGGCGGCGCCGGTGGCGCCGGCGGCGCCGGAGCGACCGTCGGGCAAGTCTCATTCATCCACGGCAACACGCTTTACGTCACGACCACCGAAGGCAACACGGTCAAGGTCAACACCTCGGCGGGCTCGTCGGTCTCGAAGACCGTGAAATCGAGCGTCAAGCACATCCACCCTGGGGAAACCGTGATTGTCACCGGCGGCAAGGGCGAAAACGGCGCCATCGCCGCAGAATCGATCCGCGTCAGCGAAACTGGCGGCGGCGGCCTCGCCGGGCTCTTCGGCTCCGGCGGGGGGTCCGGCGGGTCGAGCTCGGCCGGGGGGTCCAGTGGGTCGAGCTCGGGCGGTGCAGGCGGAGGCGGAGGGCAGGCGCTCTTCGGCTCCGGCGGCTAGTAACCCAGATCATCGAAAAGGAGATCCATGTCAATCAAGATTCCACGCCACTCCGGCGTCCTCGCCGTGCTTCTCGCACTGAGCGTGTGCGTCGG
Organism: uncultured bacterium; assembly: GCA_963768005.1. Lineage (GTDB taxonomy): Bacteria > Actinomycetota > Thermoleophilia > Solirubrobacterales > Solirubrobacteraceae > Palsa-744. The sequence continues at coordinate 1,299,390 of CAVYGD010000001.1, read as the reverse complement.
ACTGGCAGCGTGCGGGGGCAGCTCGAAGAACGCCTCCACGACCGCCAGCGCGTCCGCGAGCCCCGCCGCGGCGCCGGGCGGGCCGAGCGGCCCAAGCGGCGCCACCGGCGACTTCAGGGCACGCTTCGCCGCGGTGCGCGAATGCCTCGAGAAGAGCGGCATCACACCACCGCAGCGTACGCCCGGCCAGGGCGCTCCGGGCGGCGGCTTTCTCGGCGGCGGCGGCCCGCACCTGCCGAGCGGCGTGAGCCGCGAAAAGTACGAAGCGGCGCTGAAGAAGTGTGGCCTGCCGACGCATTTCGGGCGCTTCGGCGCGACGGGAGGCTTCCAGAGCCCTCGGCGCACGGCAGCGTTCACGAAGTTCGCCTCGTGCATGCGCGAACACGGGATCAACCTCCCCGCGCCCAACACCTCCGGCAGCGGCCCTGTCTTCGACACGAAGGGCCTCGACACGACCTCGCCCCAATTCAAGGCGGCACTCGGTACCTGTCGGAGCGAGCTCACGGAGTTCGCGCGCCCGGGCGGCGCGACGGGTGGGCCGGGGGAAGTCGTCGAGCGCTGATCGCCGCTTGCGACTCGGTGATCGCCCGGACCGCTAGGCTCCCTGCACGTCATTTCCAAGGAGGAGATCTGTGCCCACGCCAACCACACCCACGCAACACCGCCTGCGCGCCGCGGGCGTATCACTGGCGACCATCGTGCTGTGCGTCGCCGTGAGCGCCTGCGGCTCGTCAAACAAGGCGAAGAGCGCCGCCCAGACGGCATTGAGCAGCGCGACCTACGCAACCGCCAGCGCGGCGAGCGCGACATCCGCCGCGCCGGCCGGATCCCACAGCAGCGGCGCCACAGGCGCCTCGAACAACGGCGGGACCTCGCCGAGCTCGCACGGGACCTCGCCGAGCCCCAGCCCGAGCGCCAACACGACGGCGAGCAGTCATACCGAAAGCGCCGCGGCGCACCCGAAGTCGAAGTACCCGCCGGCGCTCGTTGCCGCGCTCAAGACCTTCGCGACGTGCGTGCGCACGCACGGGCAGCCGATCAACGAACCGAACCTCTCCGGCCACGGAGAAGTGTTCAGCGACAAGGGCGTCAACTCGAACAGCCCGCAGTTCCACCACGCGCTCGAAAGCTGCGAGGGTGACCTGCTGGCGATCCTGCGCGTCGCCGCCGGGTCGCACGCGCACATTCCCGGGCTCGGCTAAACCGCCGGGAGCGGTGTGCATCCGCGGCGCTGGGCGCTTTCGGCGCCACCGCGTCGTTGCGGGTGCGCGCGTCAGCGACGGGCGCTCACTGGTCGCGACGCTGGCTAGTGGTGCGAGCTCGAGCCGTTCGAGGACTGGCTCGTCGCGCTCTTCGGGTCGCGAATCGCCGAGGAGCTCGGCTTCGTCGCAACCTTCGGCTGCGGCAGCGCGCCGATGCGCGCGAGCAGCTGGTTCCACTGCGCGGGGGTCAGCGGGCTCGGGGCGCCCGTCGCGCCGAGGCCGAGGCTCACCGCGAACGGCGAGGGTGCTGTTGCGCCCGGGCCAGCCGAGTGCGCCGCGGTCGCGGTCGCGGCGGCCGCCTGGTGCGGGAGCGTCGGGCGCAGCGGCGTGAAGCCGATGCCGATGTAATCGGCGTGGTCGGGCCGCGCCTCGGTGCTCGGCGCGGCGGGGTAGCGCATGAGGCTGACGATCGAGTGCGGCGCGAAGCGGCCCTGAAGCGTGAGCAGGGTGCGCAGCGTCAGATCGGTGATCGTTCCCGCGCCCTGGTGGCCCGCGATCGGGATGCCGTTGACCTTCGAAATGTCCACGCCTTCGCCCTCTTCGAGCGCCGAGTGCGAGCTCGCGACGGCGTTCGGCGAGCTGCAGCGCACCGCGCTCACCGTCGGCCTGAGGCCGCTGCGCGAGAGGAAGAGCAGGAGTGAAAGCACGCGGTCATCGACGTGGCCGGATGCGACTTCGTGACGCGCGCACGCCGGCAGTTCGATGCCCGGTTCGGCGAGCACCGCGCGCTCGAGTTCGCCCTGCGAGAGCAGGAAGACGTCGCTCGCGGTCGCGCCGACGAGGCCCGAGTTGCCCTTCGCGCCCTGCGGATGCAGCGCGTGCTGGAGCTGATCCCAGTTCGCGAGGATTGCGCGCGGGTCGACCGCCGTCGTGTCGCCGGCTGGGCGGATCGCGAAGCGCAGCGTGCCGTTGTGGGCGTTCGTCGGAACGGTCGAGCTGCCGAGCGTCACGCCCTGCGAGACGACCGCGCCGACGCGAAGCGGCGCCCAGCCCTTCGGGTAGGTCGTGTGGTGGCCACCGAGCCGCGCTGCGGCGGCGCGCGCGTCGGGGTTGTTCGGGTGCGCGAACATCAGCACCTTGCCGGAGCTCCCCGTCGCGGGTTCTTCGCTCGTCGCCGGGGCGGGCGTGCTCGGCTGCGTTGTGCTCGAAGCCTTTGCCTTCAGCGTGAGCGGCGGCTGCGAGCCCGCACTCGCGGGCTCACTCGGCGTCGGGCCCGCGGCGGTCTGCGAGGCCGCGGCGATCGCGGTTGGCGCGAGCGCGCCGGTGCTCGTGGAGCTGACGCGGTAGCGCGTCGCGACGCTGCCGAGGCCGGCGTAGGTGAACACGTCGCCGTAGACGTCTTCGAGCGCGATGTAGTTGCCGAGCGTCTTCGAATGGCCGAGCGCGATCACGCGCCCATTCTGGACCGCGACGACGGGGGCGCTCGTCGCCGCTTCGAGCTCGACGAACTCGCTCGGTTCGGGAAGCTTGTTCTTCGGTGTCGAGGTGCTGTGCGCGTGCGTGTCCTTGTTGTTCGTGCTCGCGGTGTGCGCGGCCTGGGCGGGGGTCGGCGCGAGCGTCGCGTTGCCGGTCGCGCTCGAGGGGCCGGCGGAGAACGCGCTCGCGTCAACGGAGCTCTGGACGACGTGCGCGCCACTGAGCGGCGGGCTGCCCTCGACGAGCCCTGTGAGCGTCGCGATCACCGACGGCGGGTAGCTCGCGAGCAGTCGCGCCCTCAGCAGCACCGATTCGACGTACGCTTCGGAGTGGTTGTAAGAGAAGATCGCGCTGCGGAGGTTCGTCGAAGCGCCCGCGGCGGCCAGGTAGCGGCCGGCGGCGAAGATCGCGTCGACGGGGTTGTAGGGGTCGGCGTAGCCCGCGTCGAGCGCGTCCACCCCGTACTGCAGCCACGTCTGCGGCATGAACTGCATCCAGCCGATCGCGCCGGCGGTGGAGACCGAGAGGTCGTTGCCGTAGTCGGTCTCGACTTCGTTGATCGCGGCGAGCACCTCCCACGGCACCCCGTACTGGACCGCAGCCGCCTGGTAGATCGGGAGCAAGAACGGCGGCACTTGGTAGAAGAGGTCGAGCGCCTGCGTCGAAACGGTCAGGCCCTTCGTCAGCGCCGCGAGCACGCCGGACTCGCCCGCGACCATCTGCGGCGCGGCCGTGATGTTGCTCGGGACGTTCGCGGGGGTGTGCGAGCCGCCGTTGCCCTTCGACTGGTTGCCCGTCTTCGTAGCGCCCTTCTTCTTCGACGGCTGCGGCGTGTTCGACGACTGGTTCTGCTGCTGCTTGACCGTCGGGCCGACGGGCGTCGTCGTGTGGTGGGTGCGTCCCTTGCGGGGGTGGCTCGTCGAGCCGTTCAAGCCCGTCGTGGTGTGCGTAGGCGCCGACGGCGACAAGGGGGAGGGCCCCGGAGAGGATGAGCTCGGGGGAGCGGAGGAGCTCGTCGTGCTCGTCGATTCACTCGCTGACGAGGAGGACGATTCCGAAGTCGTCGTCGTGGTCGTCGTCGATTCGGAGACCGTCGAGACGGGCGGCCTGATCGCCGGCGCGCCGGCGACGCCGCTCGCGGGCCACGTGAGCCCCAACGCCGTCAGGCCACCGCCGGTGAGCGCCGAGAGCACGGCGCGACGCAGCCAGCGCTGCGGCGCCCTCATCCTTGTCCTCCCGGTCGTGAGCTCATCTGCGGCTGATCCCTCTTCACGCGCTTCCGGCCAGTCCGCAAACTGCGGGAATGCGCCTGCGAAGCATCGCGAGAATACCCAACCAGACTGCCGTAAAGCGCTGGTAAGCGCGCACGCGAGGGCTGCAGCGCTCTGCTGCGGTGTGCGAAGGGCGGAAGTGCGGCTCGTCCATATCCTCGGGAGCGGCGAGAGTGGACACTTGCCCGAGCGGACCGCGCCAGGATGGCCGAATTGCTCATGGTGCAGGCGTCTTTAGCTCGCCACAGCAATCGGCGCGGAGCCTACCATCCTTCATCCCTGCAACCGGGCTGTCCGCCGATTCTGCAAGCGCGCTGTCTTTTGGGGGGCCCGCCGAGGGTCGCCGTGGAGGTGTGTACAGGTTGTAACGAGATGTGTCTCGGCTGTGAACCTAACGCTCAAGTAGACCCTTAGCTTGAGGGTTACTTGAGGCTCTGAGGAGGGTTTGCGGGGTGCCGCGGCCGCGAATCGCTCAAGTCGGCGGAGCACCCACAGCGGGCTCCCGGCACGCATGGGCTCGCTTCCCGTGCGGGGCGGGTATCCTTGAGCGCGTGTACACGGTGCTCTCCGTACTACAAATCGTGCTCGCGGTCGGGCTTGTGCTGCTCGTGCTCATGCACTCCGGCAAAGACGCGGGCCTCTCCGGGGCCTTCGGCGTCGGCAGCGGCACCGGACCGCTCGGCGGCGGCTCGCTCGTGGAGCGAAACCTCAACCGTTGGACGATCGTCTTCGCCGTGCTCTTCTTCGCGAACACGATCACGCTGCTCAAGATCTAGCTGCTCCAGCTCGTCGAGGATCTCGATCGCCTCGCCGCGCAGCGTCGAGCGGATCGCCTCGTAGTCCGAAGCGGAGAGCTTCCCCGTGCGATAGTCGAGCTCGGCCTCCCGTAGGTCGCGATACTTCGCTTCCCGCGCCGCCTCCAAGGCGGCGCCCTCGCGCACGGGCGCCCGCACCGACGCGCCCGCTGCGCGCTTTTCTTCTCCCCCATCGTTCGCGTTCGCGTGCTCGCGTGAGCGCAACGGCCCGCTCACGATCGTGATCACGATTACGAGCAGCAGCAGCGTGAGGATGCCCGCGCCGACGCTCATCGCGCGTGCACCTCAGGCACCCGCGAGGCCACGCGCGGCACCCTCGCCGGCCGCCCGCGAAGGGACGCTCACGGGCAAGCGCCGACGCGCCCCGAGCGGTGCCGGCCAAATCGCGATAAGCGCGCCGGCGACCACGATCAGGCCGCCAAACCAGATCCATTCGACGAACGGCGAAGCGATCAAATTGAACTGTGCGGGCGGCGGGCTCTTGAGGTAGTCGCGCGCAAGCACCGCGAGCGCGATGAGCGCCTCGTCCGGCCGGCTCATAGGCACGATCCTGTTGCCCGCTTCGACAACGCGCTGCAGCTGCGGCGCCGTGATCTGCGGTTCGATCGCGCTCCACACGTTGCGCGTGAAGCCCGAGTCCATGCTGATGTGGCTCACGGCCTGGCCCGCGATCAAATGCCCCACCGAGCCCGCCGACGCTTCGCCGGACTCGTAGTACCCGCGCGAGGGGTCAAGCGTCGCGACGTGATGGCCTTCGCTCGTGACGTCGAGGACGGCGCCGAGGTTGAGCGTCGAGCCCGTGTGCGCAGGGTCGCTCAGCACCGCCGCCGTCGGGCGCACGTAATGGACGGTGTAGGAGCCCACGCGCGCCGACTGGCCCGGCGAGAGGTCCCGCTGGGTCTGGTGCTCGAACGAGGACGACGCCGCGACACCGATCAAGAGCACCGCGATGCCGACGTGCACGGTGTAGCCGCCGTAGCGCCTACGGTTGCGCTGCACGAGCTGCACGAGCGCGGTCGGCGGCGCCTCCCCCGCCATCGCCATCCGCGCACGCGCGCCACGCACGAGCTCGCCGACGACCACCGCCACCGCGAACGCCGCGAAGCAGAACATCGCGAGCGCCCCGGGCTTCGCGCCGACGCCGAGCGCGCTCAAAGCGAGCAGCACGGCGAGCGCGGTTACGAACGGCACGAGCAGGTGCCGGCGCAGCCCCCCGAGCGATGCGCGCCGCCACGGGATCACCGGCCCGATCCCCGAGAGGAGCACGAGGATCAGCGCGAGCGGGACGGTGTAGCGGTCGAACCACGGCGGCCCCACGGAGGCCTGCGTGCCCGTGATCGCCTCCGAGATCAGCGGGAAGAACGTACCCCAGAAGATCACGAAGCACAGCCCCACGAGCACGAGGTTGTTCGCGAGGAACGCCGACTCGCGGCAGAGGATCGATTCGAGCTTGTGCTCGGAGCGAAGCAGTGAGCGACGCGAGACGACGAGGTAGATCGACGCCGCGATCAGAACCGCGATCAGCACGACGAACGGCACGCCGAGCGTCGAGGCGCCGAACGCGTGGATCGAGTTCAGGATCCCCGAGCGCACGAGGAACGTCCCCGTGATCGCGAGCGTCCCCGTCGCGAGCACGAGCGACGCGTTCCACACCTTCAGCATCCCGCGCTTTTCCTGGATCATGATCGAGTGCAAGAACGCCGTTGCCGTGAGCCACGGCATCAGCGACGCGTTCTCGACCGGGTCCCAGCCCCAGTAGCCCCCCCACCCGAGCTCCGAGTAGGACCAGCGCGCACCGAGCAGAATGCCGACGCCGAGGAAGAGCCAGGAGGCGAGCGCGAAGCGCCTAATCGCGCGGATCCACTCCATGTCGATGCGGCGCGCGATCAGCGCCGCCATCCCGAACGCGAGCGGAATGATCGCGAGCGTGTAGCCCGAGTAGAGGATCGGCGGATGGATCATCATCGTCGGGAAGCGCAGCAACGGGTCGAGCCCCACGCCTTCGGCGTACGCCGGGTGGACTGTCTCGAAGGGGTTCGCGTAGAAGACCATCAGCGAGACGAAGAACGCGCCGAAGCCGAGCAGGATCGCGATCGCGTAGGGCGTGATCTCGCGCAAGCGCTTGCGCGAGAGGAACAGCACGAGGCTCGACCACAGCGAGAGCAGCCACGCCCACAGCAGCAGCGAGCCTTCCTGTGATGCCCACACCGCGGCCGCCCGGTAGAAGCCCGGCGTCGTGCGGCTCGATGTGTCCGCGACGGTCGTGAACGTGAAGTCGTTGCGCAGGAACGCGATCTCGAGCACCGCGTAGGCGACGGTCAGGATCAGCGCGAGCGAGTAGACGGCCCTGCGCGCCGACTCGACCCAGCCCTGCGAGCGCTTCTGCGCGCCGTAGAGCGCCGCGCCGATGCCGTACGCGCACACGCCGAGCGCGAGCACGAGACAGCCGCGTCCGAGGCCCGCCATCGCCTAGAGCTCGCTCCTTGCGAGCATCAGGACTGCTTTTCGTTCGCCGGCGCTTCCTTGTACTTCGACGGGCACTTCGTGATCAGCGAGTTGCGTTCGCCGATGAACCGCGTCGATCCACCTGCGCGGCGCTCGACGGTGACGATCACCTCGCGCCCTTCGCGGAAGGGGTCGGGCACCGAGCCCGTGTAGCTCACCGGCACGGAGGTGCCGTGAACGCGGTCGGCGACGCTGAAATCGAGCGTTTCGCCGGATTGGTGCACCGAATGGGGCACCACGACCCCCGTCAACTCATAGCTTTGTCCAGGCTGCGCCTCGCGCACGAGCTGGCTCGGCGAGAGCGCCGGATCGGCGGCGCTGAAGCTGGTATAGATGAGTGCGCCGGCCAGCACCACGGCCGCGCTCAGCGCGGCTACGAGCCGCATCGTTCGCTTGCGCGCGGGGTCCATCGGCCCCGAAGTATCGCAAAGGGCGGCTACGGCGCGCCGCAAACATCGCCCGCAGGCCACGCTGCGGGCAGCGGCGGAGGGCTAAAGGCATCCGGTGGACGCGCCGTTGTATGTAGGGAAGGCCACAGGGTTCCGGCCGACCAGGAGATTAGCTTTGGAGACCGAAACCTTTGCAAGCAGAAGGAGTCTGTAAGACAAGACCCGAATCGATGAGGCAAGCGATGCGACCGACACTCAACCACGCCAGCACCGAACGGCGCCGCCGCCATATCGCGGCTCCCTGGCGCCGCAGCCGAGACGTCGAGCTTCCGCCGCTCGCCGCGGGCGCCGCGCCCGACGATGGCAAGCGGGTCGTGGTGAGCTCGCTCGAGACAACGCTCAACTCAGATTCGACCGCGCGCCGCGACCGCGCCGCGGGCGGCCCCGTGGACATGGCCTCCTACAACTGCTCGTGCGGCCTCGTCTTCTCGGCTTCGGTCTCGACGACCGTCGCCTGCCCGCACTGCGGCACCGAGCAGGCCTGGTAGCGCTCGCTCACTGCGTCCCGCGCCAGGTGATCCACGCAAAGACGCCCTGCAGCGGCAGGCGCGCCCAGAGGAGCGGCTTGGGGATCGCGGGAAAGCGCTCGGGCGCGAGCGCCATGTAGATGTTCGCGGGATAGATCGCCGTGAGCGTCGCGAGCAGCCAGGCACGTGCGAGACGTCGCGTGCCTTGCGGCAGGACGGCGACGCCGCCCGCGATCTCCGCGATCCCGCTCGCGAGCACGACGGCGCGCTTCTGGCGTCGTAACGGCGGCGGCACGATCGCTTCGTAGGAGCGCGGCTGCAGGAAGTGCATCGAGCCCGCCCCGATCCAGAAGAGCGCGGTGCCGTAGCGTGTGGCGCTGGAGCGCGTCATGCGCTGCACGTTATCCCGACGCTGAAGCTCGAAGACGGCACCGTCGTCTCGAGTTCGCGCGCGATCCTCGCCTGGGTCGGCGAACAGGCCTAGTTCAGCTTGCGGGTGCGGACCGCGGTGCCGTAGGCGCAGATCTCGGTCCACGTCCCGCCGAGCTCCGAGGTATCGAAGCGGAACGCGATGATCGCGTTCGCGCCCTTGCCTTCAGCCTCTTCGACGAGCCGTTCGGTCGCGTGCTCACGACCCGCCGCGAGCATCTTCGTCATGCCCTTGAGCTCGCCGCCCACCAACGACTTCAGCCCCGCGCCGATCTGCGAGCCGACGTTGCGCGAGCGCACGGTGAGCCCGAAGACCTCGCCGAAGACCTCCTCGACCTCGTAGCCGGGGAGATCGTTCATCGTCGAGATCAGCACTTGAGTTTGGGACCTAGCTCGCTATTCCTTGCTAGCGCACTCGGTGAGCCCGTACGGGTGAGCGATCGCCGCGAAGTCGGCGAAGGGCTTGGCGTTCGATTGCGCGAGCACGGTGGGATTGCTCTTCACCGTGTTGAGATCTTCCTGCGCGACGTCGAGCATGTGCGTGACGGTGTCCTCTTCCCCAGCGGGAGCTCCGAGCGCCCGGACCGCGTCGATCTGGGTCTGGACGTTCGGGACGAACGTGTCCGTCACGAACGCCGTGAGCTGGGCCTGAGAGGAGTGTTCGCCGAGTGAAGCCTCGGCGGTGCTGAGATCCTGGTTGCCCTTCGAGCAGATCGCGTTGCTCTTCGTGACGAAGTCGGCCTTCGTGATCGTCGGCTTCGAGCTGCTGCCGCACCCCGCTGCGACCAGCGCGACGATCGCGGTCGACGCGAGTACGGCTAGGAGGCGCCGGGCGAAGGCGGGTGAACCGATAGAACCGATCTCAGTTGCGCGCGTGCGCCGGCTTGGAAGTCGCATCCGCTCGATCCTCTCGATCTCGATGGGGGATTCCGCGCGCCCCGTCAACGCTCGGGCACATACGGTATTCGCGTGCGAGATCGTATTCGGCGGCGCAGACGGTGGAGCGGCAGGCAGCCTCTGTCCCTTGCTACCAACGGACTTCGATCGACCACGCGCCCGGCGAGGCGACGTGGACGTTCGAATAGGTACCGGCCGCCACCGTCGCCACGCCGTTCGCCGCCCCGCCGCGATCGATGCGAAGCGGCGGCGTGCTCGTGACGTGCATCGCCGATCCGTCGGTGTGCCAGAAGACCTCCGCGAAGCGCGGCACTTCGATCTTCGCGATGGCCGTGTTTCCCGTGCCGTTGTAGCGGTGGACGTGCGTGAAGCCCTGCGACGCCGAGTCAGTCGGGCTCGAGCTGTGTCCGCTGCTCCCGCACGCGGCGAGCAGCGGCACGGCCAGCACTACCGCGAGCGCCGGCCGCGCCCCTCGACGCCCGCTACTTCTTCTTCTTGTTGCTGCAGTTGGTCGGCTTGATGTCGTCAGTGCCGGATTGCTTTCCGTAGCTGTAGCGCGCGCTGCTGAAGTAGCGCCGCCCGTCGGAGCAGCTAACCACAGCAGAGAAGCTCACGCTTCCGGACTGCGTCTTGAACTTGCCCGCGGCACAGTTGGGCGTGCAAGTGTTGTAGTGGAAGGTCCCGGTGGCGCTCGCCGAGCTGGAGCCGTAGGACTTGTACTTCAGGCTCGCTACGTAGAGGTTCGCATCGGCGCACGCGAGTATCACCTTCGCCGGCTTGAAGCTGGAGCCGGTGCAACCGTTCGCCGCGATGTAGACCTTACTTGCCGACGCGTTCGCGCCCAACGCCACCGAGCCAGGCGCAAGGACGAACGCGCCGCACGCGGCGCTAGAAATCAAGAACAGAGCGGCGGCTCGCTTCACCCGCCAGGCTGATTGGTGTGATGTGGAGTTCGGCATTCGGCGGACCCTAGAGCGCTGTGCGGACACTCGGCACGTCGCATCAGCTCACCTCTTCTGACCATTCGGCCTTCCACTGGCCTTCGCTATAGACGAACAGCGTCCGTTCGTGGGGCGCGTAAACCGTCGCGCTGTTGCCTGCGACGGCGATGTGGCTGTTCGGCTTGAGCACGCCGACGATGTTCGCCCCGTGCGCCTGTGCTGTCTGCTCGGCGACGAGTTGCGGGCACGTCTTGCCGTGCGAGACGCTCACGATCAGCGCTTGCAGGCGCGTCGCCAGGTAGTTCTCGCAGAAAGCTTCGTAGTGACCCGCATGGAGCTCGGCTTCCGCCCCACGGATCGTCGCGCGCAGGCCAGCAGCGGAGTCTTCGTGCGGGTTGCCTGAGGTCGATGTGGAGCCGCAGCCCGCGAGGGCCGCCGCGAGCAGGCACGTGGCGAGGCGGGCGTGCCTACCGCTCGCGGCCATCCGCGAGGCGCGCCGCGATGAGCTTCTTCACGAGCGCCTTCGGCAGCGACTCGTCGACGGGGAAGTGCAGCGAGCTCTTGGTGCCCGCGTAGCCCTCGAGCTCATCGCCGAGCACGAGCGGCTGGATCTCTGCGGTGCCCTCGAAGATGTCGTAGGTCGTCCGCCGACGGCCGTACAAACCCATATTGCGGATACTAATGCGGATTCCACTCCGCTGGACGCCGCTTGAAATCGACCGCCAAGGGGACCGACTGGCGCGAGACTGGCGCGCCGCTGGGTTGCTCAACGCCGCCGGGGTATCTAGCCTTCTCACGTGGGCCCACGGACATCGCCTGCCTGACCATGTGTCGCCTGTTCGGCATGAGTGCTGGGAGCGTGCGTGCTCGTGCAACGTTCTGGCTGCTCGACGCACCGGACAGTCTCGCGACGCAGAGTCACCGTGACCCGGACGGAACCGGCCTGGGCTGGTTCGACGATAAGAGGGCTCCACACGTCAGCAAGCAGCCGATCGCCGCATACGACGATGCGCAGTTCGGGCGCGAGGCGCGCGAGGTCTGCTCAACCACCTTCCTCGCGCACATCCGCTTTGCCACCACCGGTCCACACAATCTGCTCAACACGCATCCCTTCGAGCAGGACGGGCGGCTGTTCGCCCATAATGGGGTGGTCGAGGACCTGCCCGCACTCGAAGCCTACTTGGGCGATGACATGCGACTGGTGAAAGGGGACACCGACTCCGAGCGCTTCTTTGCGCTTATCACGCGCGAGATCGCCGCACGGGACGGGGAGGTCGGTGCAGGGATCGAGGCAGCCTGTGTCTGGGTGGCTGCAAACCTGCGGCTGGTTTCGATCAACTTCGTGCTCGCAACCGCGAACGGACTGTGGGCCCTTCGTTATCCAACGACAGACACTCTCTACCTTCTCGAGAGATCCCCGGGAGAGCGGCTCGAGTACGCGAGCCGCCTCGGCAGTCGCGTCCACTGCCAAGAGGGTGTCGACCGACCGCTCGTGGTCGTCGCAAGCGAGCCCATGGACGCAAATCCGCTCTGGCGAGAGCTCGCATCAGGCGAGCTCATCCACGTCCCCGAGACGCTCGAGGTGAGAACACGGCAGATCCTCGACAAGCCGCCCGCGCGGCCGGTCGGCATCTAACTGCAGAAGAGCGCCTTGCGGGCACGCGGCGAACACACGCAGCGCCGAGCGATGACCACGAGTGGGGACCTGCTCTACGAGCAGCCGGTGGGCCACGATCCCGCGGGCGCTCTGGAGTCGTGATCTCCCAATTCAGCGACGCCACGATCCCGGCGGCGACCACGGATGACGGCTTTTGACCTTGATCTCATCGAGCCGACGCACGAGCGGCCCTTGCGCGTCTTCCAGTGCGTGCCGGGCCTGCACGACGCCGGTCCGCTCGTCTCTTGCCACCACCTCATCAAAGAAATCCATGAGCGCTTGGATCTTTTGCTCACGGTCGCTGTCCTGCGGTACCCGCGCAAGGTCCATCACGACGCTGTGCCCCGCACGTAACGGACCGGCCACCGTCTCGAAGTTCAGGCTGGGTTCGTCCGACTCCGCTTCCCTCGCTATGAACCGGGTCATCCCCCGCGCGAAAGGAGGCCTATCGAACTCGCGCGCCTCAACCTGGACCTTGATCCAATCACTGAACTTCTTGCGCTCGACTTCGAGGTCATTCGCCAGTCCATTCCAGCGATCAATTGCGACTGCGGCTGCTGCGAAATGCTCCCGAAAATCCAGCGCTAAAACGCGATCTCGAATCGCCACTCTCAAGACAGTACGCCTGGCCAACTGGACTTGCCGGCGTTTGGCTGCGATGACCTCGCAATTACCGGGCGCGGGCGGAGCGAGGGATGCTTGGGTGGACCCACACCGACCTAGCTTTGGCCGCGCCCGGCCTGATCGGCAACCCGGTGCGGGTGGCGGCGCCCTACGTATCCGCTGACGACGTCGAAGGGGCGGGTGCCGGCGAAGGGGCGACGGCGACCAATCGATTCCGGGCCGCTCGCTGACCCCCGAGAGTGCCGGTAGTCCCCATCTGCCGGCACGCTGTAAGTGGTCGACGCACGCGAGCCAGAAGTCCCGTAAGAGCGTCATCGACGTTGCGTGCCAGCGTGTCGACGTCCGCAACTGCCTCGCCGCCGGCGTAGATCCCGAAGCAGGCGCGGTCGTGGATCGTCGTCATGCCTACAGAGACCGCATGGCCGTCAGCGAGTGGCACGACCGGAAAGACCGATCGAAGTGGCGAGCCTCGTAGGTACAGCTGTTCGCTGGGACCAGGGATGTTGGATACGGTGAGGTTAAACGTACGGGGACTAGCAACCATTCGGGACACGGCGTGCTGCACGGCGACCGGAGTGTGCGAGGCCAGCTTGAGCGCGATGTCGGCTCCCTCCGCCACACCGTCGCGCTTGCGGCGATTCATCGCTGCGTGCACTTGGCGCAGGCGCGTGAGCGGCTCGGCCTGGTCGCAAGGTAGCTCGGTGAACATGAAGGAGAGGTGGTTGCCCAAGACGTCGGTGGCGCTGCGGACGTTGACCGGCACCATGACCTTCAGCGGGACCGGCCGCTCGCCACGGCTGATGAAATGGGTGCGAAGGGCACCGGCGACCGCGGCCAGGATCACGTCGTTGATCGTCGTGCCCTGGACGCGCCGGATCTCCCGCAGGTCCGCAAATGGGCGCTCGGTCCAGGCGACTCGGCGCCCAGGCGAGAGTGGAGCGTTCAACGCGCTCGCCGGCGCCGCCTGCATGGAGTGGTTCAGCGCCTTCGTCAGCCGGACGGCTCCCGCAAGCGTCTGCCGAAACGTCCGCCGGGGTGAGGCCAGCGCGCGCAGCGGCCAAGTGGCGAGACCGATCGACTCGCCCGCGAGCTCCCACACGCCGCGAGCCAGCAACGACTCGGCACGTGGCCGAGGGGCCGCATGCCACCTGTTTCGCTCGCACGCACCAACCTCGGGCGAGCGGTCAAAGAGCAGTGAGCCCAACTCCACGGCAGCGAGTCCGTCAACCATGCAATGGTGGGCCTTGCACACGATCGCGAAGCTTGCCTCGTCGATGTCATGACAGATCCACATCTCCCACAACGGACGATCGCGGCGCAGCGGCATCGACATCACCTCGTCGACCAATTCTCGAAGGGGGCCGCTGGCAGGGTACACGTGACGCTCGAGGCTGAAGCGCTCATCGTCAACCCACTCGGGGGCGCGTAGCCCAAGCGGGACGGGCGCGAGCTTCTGCCGGTAGCGCGGGGCGCGCCCCAAACGCGCGCCGATGTGGTCGCGAAGGTCCCGAAAGCTCGGGACCGGGCGCTGCGCGGGCGCTGAGCATAGGGCTATCCAGCCCACATGCATGTGGGCCGTAGGTGACTCGATCGCCAGAAACGAGGCATCGAGCGGGGAGAGCCGCGCGGCGCTCATCACACGGGTACTGGCCGAACTCGAGCTCGCGGCGCTGGGCGCGTCCTCCTCGCGAGTGTTGGCGACTGAGTGCGCCTCGCACCGGCTCGGGGTATGGGCGTGAGTCCCCAATTTGCGGCAATCGCGAATTGCGCCAAGCGGTCGAAGTAGCTTCGTAGCGGCGAGGGCCTGGCGCCCGTGCCACGGAGCGCCACGCGCGAGCGGCGATCGTCATAGCTCACGTTGGTCGCGAAATAAGGGAAGTACAGCTGACTTCGCGCGAGCGCACGGCGACGGCGCTCGTCGGTCGTTGAAAGCGTCAACAGCGGGTGCACGACTCGCCGGTACACCGCCGGGTGAACCAGGTGAGGTCGCCGACGGCCAAAGAACTCGCTCGCGAGCTCCACCAGCTCGCCGACGCTGCTGGTGTGCCTGCCTGCCGTAAGGTGGAACGTGCTTCCCTCGGTCTCGGGCGCTTGGCTGAGCGCGAAGATCGCATCGGCCACATAGTCAACCGGGACGACATCAACCGGCGCCTCGTGGCGCGCCGGTAGCGCCGGGTAGGCGCCATGTGCAAAGGCGCGCAGCGGCCAGTAGAGGACGTTGAACGACGCCGTCCAGCCACTGTCGCGCTCGCCCACGACGATGCTCGGCCGCATCACAGTGATCGGGAGCCGGGACTGCCAGCGCCCGACGATGCGCTCGGCCTCGAACTTGGACTGCTCGTAGGGGTTGCGAAAGCGCTGCCCGAGCTCGAGGTCGTCCTCGCTGAAGCATCCAGCATGCTCGCCGGCCACGTACGCCGTGGAGATGTGGGAGAAGCGGCGCAGGCCGCCGCGCTGCTGACAGAGCCTTGCGAACCGAAGCATCCGCTCAGTTCCACTGACGTTGGTTGCGCGTGAAACACGCAGGCTGACGTCGAATGACACAGTGGCGGCGCAGTGCACGACCTCGCTCACATGCTCGGCCAGCGCGTCGGTTCCGCTCCCCAGGGCGAGTGCGCGACGCGTCACGTCACCACGCACCGGGATTACCCGCTCGGCGTACGGGTGATCGGGTCCGAACAGGCACCGCAAGGTACGTCCGATGCGCGCCGCGGCATCGCAGTCGTCGGCGCCGCGTACGAGCGCGTACACACGCCGGTCTGTGCGCTCCAAATAGCGCGCCAGCACCTCCATCCCCACAAAGCCCGTGGCACCGGTCAAGAGCACTCCATCCGCGCTGTCCCACCCGTCCCGCTGCGAGCGCCGAGTCGAGCTCCGAGGCAACGCGCTGACCGCGTCGATAGGAGCTTCGCGGACTACTCGGCTTGGCATCGCATCTACCTGCCTATCAATCGAACAGGCCGCACGGGCCGCGCCGGCAGAGGAAGAAGGCCCGCAGGCTTGTCGGCACTCGCCAATCGCTAACACCGTTGGCACTGCGCGTCCGGCGGCTCCCCTGACCCGAGCAGCAAACCCGACCCGGCTGATGGTTCATGTACTCAGACATATTCGTCGACGTTCGCACCGCTCCGGATGGACGCAAGTCCCAAATCGGCGCCCGCTCCGTGGACAATCTGTCCAAAGGGCTCTGTCGGCATTGCTGCCCGCTCTGGAGGAACGCGGCGAGGGCGCGTTCCGGCGACGCCTGGCTTCCAGAACCCCCACGCCCCATCGAGCGGGACTCGGGCTCGGCTGCACGCCATCGCTAGCGAACGTAACAGCTTCGAGTGGGCATCCTTGGACGTTGGACCATACCGCCGCGCTCCGCTCAGGTTCATGCTTGTCGTGGCATAGCGGCTGGCGCCGCGAAGAACAAGAACGGATGGCACCCCGGGCCGAGTTCTCCTCCTCCCTGGCCCGGGGTGCGTCGTTCGTGTGTCATAACCGGACCTTCGCCTGGGTCGAGGGTTCGGGCCCCGGAGAACGTGTCTGCCAATCGAGCGCTGTGCGCGAGCGCCACGTCCGAGCCGGCGCCCGACTAGGAGCCTACGGCGCCCGACTAGGAGCCTACGGCGCCCGACTTAGGAGCCTACGGCGCCCGACTTAGGAGCCTAGGGCGCCCGACTTAGGAGCCTGCTTTACCAGCCTAAGCGCTGGTGGGAGCAAACATTTGGCGTGGTGCCGAAGCTAGCGCCTCTTGCGCCTCGACGTGGCGGACCAGCGCGCCGGTTTGCCGTTCGATACGCCGCGGCAGCCCAGCCTCTATCCAGCGCGACGTGGAAGCGGGAAGCGTGGAGACGATTATTTCGTCGAACTCGGCAGGACTCCAGACTTCGAGCACAGCGCTCATTGGGTGGGTGTTACCAGCCCGTCCGTCAATATCGAGTTCCTGCGCCACGCAGGCGCGCGGCCATGCATCGCGCTGTGCTCATGGCTTCAGGTGTCAGGCCAAGCGGCACAAGAAGCGTAAAGCTCGCCGGTCCGCTCTCCACACGCGCTCGCAGCGCGTGCTCCAGACCGGTCGACAGCGCGGTCTGGTTCGCGAGCACCAGGATGTTCGACTTGAAGGACATAGCATGCGCTCCTCGGGTTTAGGGGCTCGGTGAAGCCCTCGTCGCGACTATGCGAGAAGTGTCGCCTTCCCCGAGGGAGTGCTGTATGGCCTACGGGCCAAACATCGCGCGCTCGGCCTAGCCAGCAGAGCAGAAGGCTGGCATGCCCTTTGCCCGAGGGTCCACCTCCTCTCAGGCCGCCAGCGCGCGTGGGCGTTCGATCTCGCAGGGCTCACAAATGCCGATTTTGCGGCCCTGATCTTGGCCGTGTGGCCATGGCGGAGGACCACCTGTCAGGATTCAATATTCCCATGGCCGCGACGGAAGCTCAGCGCGCGTCCAGGCGCGTGCTGGCTGCCCTCAACGAGGTTGACCTGCGCGTGCTTTCGCGGTCGCTCTCTGACGAGCTCAGAGCGCGAAAGGTCACGTTCGGCGAAGCCGATAATGGGGATATGGAGGCCTTCGTCGTCGACCCGGTCCCTCGCGTGATCGAACGTGATGAGTGGGACGCGCTCGCGATCGGCCTCGCGCAGCGCGCCGACGCCCTGGATCGGTTCGTGGCTGACGTATACGGCGAGCGCCGCATCTTCGCCGCCGGCCGCGTGCCGTTCTCGGCCGTCCAGAGCGCGGAGTACTTCGAGCCGCGCATCACCCAGATCCAGCCCGCGTCGGGTCGTTGGATCGCGGTCGCCGGTCTAGACCTCGTGCGCGACGGCGAGGGCCCGTTCGCGGTGCTCGAGGACAACGTCCGCACCCCTTCGGGGATCGCTTACGCCGTGGCTGCGCGTGAGGTGCTCAGCGCGCACGTGTCGGTGCCCAACGGCATGCGCGTGCGCTCGCTCGAGCCCGCGTACGAGCTGCTTGCGCAAGCGCTGCGCGCGGCCGCTCCGCCGCAGGCCGCCGATGATCCGTCGGTCGTCGTGCTCACCGACGGGCCATCGAACTCGGCGTACTACGAGCACGGCGCGATCGCTCGCCGACTCGGGCTCCCGCTCATTCGGACGCGGGACCTCGTCGTGCGCTCCGGGAGGCTTTTTGCGCGCACCGATACCGGGGCAGTCCCGGTGGATG
Source organism: uncultured bacterium (assembly GCA_963768005.1). Lineage (GTDB taxonomy): Bacteria > Actinomycetota > Thermoleophilia > Solirubrobacterales > Solirubrobacteraceae > Palsa-744. Next base: position 1,281,495 of record CAVYGD010000001.1, on the reverse strand, counting down.
TCGTCTATCGCCGCACCGATGAGGACCGGCTCTTCGACGCCGCCGGGAAACCGACCAGAGTCGGGGAGGTATTGCTCGGCCCGCTCGAAGCTCAGACGGTCGGCTGCGCCAACGCGTTCGGGACCGGTGTCGCAGACGACAAGCTCGTGCATGCGTACGTCGAGGAGATGGTGCGCTTCTACCTCGAGGAGGAGCCCCTCCTGGCATCCGTGCCGACTTACGACCTCTCCCAGCCCGGCATGCTCGAGATGGCGCTCGAGCGCGTAGCGGAGCTGGTGATCAAGCCGCGTAGCGGCTACGGCGGGGCCGGCGTCGTAGTTGGTCCCCGCGCCAGCAGGGACGCGCTCGCGCGCATCTCGCGCGAGCTGGCGGCGGCGCCAGGACGGTTCGTCGCCCAAGAGACGGTCCACCTCTCGCGCCAGCCGACCGTCTGCGGCGGCGACTTGGAGCCGCGTCATGTTGATCTGCGGCCGTTCACATTTGCAATCGGCGACCGGGTGGAGGTCTTTCCAGGCGGGCTTACGCGCGTCGCACTCGAGCGCGGATCACTCGTGGTCAACTCATCGCAGCACGGTGGTGCCAAGGACACGTGGGTGCTCGTATGACCACGGATACCGAGGTTCGGCTCCTGTACCCGCCGAATGGGCCGCCGGCCCTAATCGGCGTTACGACGTCGGAGCTGCGCGCGGCAGGGCAGGTGCGCCGCCGCCGTCACGGCGAGCCCGCCCGCGTCGAGATGGCGCTCGGGCTACCCTACCTGCGTGCGATCGAGCGCGCCGGCGGACTGCCGGTCGTCCTGCCGCCGCTCTCACTCGACCGGATCTCGCCGCTGCTCGATCGTCTCAGCGGTCTGCTGCTCTCCGGAGGACCCGACCTCGACCCCGCGGCTTACGGGCGCACGGGTCACCCCGAGCTGGGCCGAACCGAGCCGCAGCTCGACGCCTTCGAGGTGCAGCTCGCGCGCGAGGCCGACGCTCGTGGCCTGCCGATCCTCGGGATCTGTCGTGGGGCACAGGCGCTCAACGTGGCGCGCGGCGGCACCCTCCACCAGCACATCCCCGACCTCACGGACGGATCGATCGCTCATCGCCAATGTGAGCCCGGGACGCAGGTCACTCACGACGTCCGTATCGCCAACCGCAGCGCGCTCGCAACCGTGATCGGGAGTCGCCGCGCGGCCGTGAACTCCTTTCACCACCAGAGCGTCGACGACCTCGGCGACGGGCTGCGTGCGGTGGCGTGGGCAGACGATGGCATCGTCGAGGGCATCGAGGGATCCGGGGCTTCCTTGTTGCTGGGGGTTCAATGGCATGCTGAGACGCTCGTTGACGAGCCCGCCCAGCTTGCCCTTTTCCGCCGCTTGGTCGCGGCCGCCGAGGAACGCGAGCGAGAACCAGTGAAGGGACTCGCCGCTGCAACTGGACGCGCGGCCTAAGTGCTGGGATCGCTCGAAGCGCGCTTTCGCCCAGCTTGGTGCCGCTGGCCGTCTGTCGAAGTGAGTCGGCCGTGGACGGTTGGGATCGAGGAGGAGGTGATGTTGCTCGACCCCCGCGACTTCTCGCTCGCTCCCTGGATCGACGACATCCTTCCGAGCCTCGCTCCTTCGCTTGCCCGACATGTCGGCGCCGAGAACCCACAGCTCAGCGCTCGAGCTGCGTACTGGTGTGCACGACGACGTGCCCGCCGCGATCGCGGAGCTCGCGGCGCTCCGCGGTGAGCTGCGCGAAGACCTCGCGCGAAGGGGGCTGCGCGCCGCCGCCGCCGGCATGCACCCGACGACCGTCTGGCAGGAGACACGCATCTCCGGCGGCGAGCGCTATCAGCTGCTCTACGAGTCGTTGCGCGAGCTGGCGCGTCGCGAGCCCACGTTCGCTCTTCACGTCCACGTCGCAGTGCCCGACCCCGAGGATGCGGTGCACGCGCTCAACGGACTGCGCACGTACCTGCCGCTCTTGCTCGCGCTCTCTGCGAACTCTCCCTTCTGGCAGGGGCGCGAGACCGGTCTGGCCTCGACGCGAACGCCCATGTTTGGCGCGTTTCCGCGCGTCGGACTCCCGCGCGCCTTCGGGGATTACAGCGACTACGTCGAATGCATCGACACCTTGCTCCGTTGCGGCGCCTTCCCGGAGCCGACGTTTCTCTGGTGGGACGTGCGGCTGCAGCCGCGTTGGGGCACCGTGGAGGTACGAATCATGGATGCGCAGATCACGGTCGAGGACTCCGCTGCGCTCGTCGCGCTCGTGCAGTCACTCGTGCGCGCGCAGATCGAGGAGGACCCTGGCGCGGCCTCCCACGAAGCTCCAGAGGTGCTCGCCGAGAACCGGTTCCTAGCGGCCCGAGACGGGATGCGCGCGCGTTTCCTCGATCCTCGGCTCGACGGGCAGGTCTCCGCGAGCGAAGCGCTCTCGCTCACGGTCGATGCGTTGGCGCCACACGCGGACGGGTTGGGGTGCCGCGACGAGCTCGAGCGTGCGCGCGAGCTCGGACGACACCCGGGCACCGATCGCCAACGCGAACGCGCATCGGAGCCCGGGGGGCTCGCGAGCCTTCTCACTTCGCTGGCTGACGCCTTCTGATGTGCGGGCTCGCTGGCGAGCTCGCCTTCGGCCGCGCTCCAGACCTCGAGGCGCTCGCACGCATGTCAGCGGCGCTCGCCCCGCGCGGGCCCGACGGCGCCGGCGAGTGGCACGGGCCCGACGTCGCGCTCGTGCATCGGCGGCTGAAGGTCATCGACCTCACGGCAAAGGGCGACCAGCCGATGGTCGACCACGAGTTGGGGCTCGTGATCGCCTTCAACGGGTGCATCTACAACCACCACGAGCTGCGCGCAGAGCTGATCGCGGCCGGATACGCGTTTCGCTCCACCTCGGACACCGAGGTGATCCTGAAGGCGTTTCACCGCTGGGGGCCGGAGCGCTTCGTCGATCACCTGATCGGCATGTTCGCGTTCGCGATCCTCGAGCGGGAGTCCGGGAGGCTCGTGCTGGGCCGCGACCGGCTGGGGATAAAGCCGCTCTACCTCGCCGAGGTGGACGGCGCACTGCGCTTCGCCTCGACACTGCCCGCGCTGCTAGCCGGGGGCGGCATCGACACGGAGATCGATCCCGTTGCGCTTCACCACTACCTCAGCTTTCACTCCGTCGTGCCGGCCCCGCGCACGATCCTGCGGGGAGTGCGCAAGCTCGAGCCGGCGACGCTGCTGACGGTCGAGCGCGACGGCTCACGCCGCTCGCGGCGCTACTGGTCGGTGGACGCCGACGCGCAACGAGCGCGCATACCGGGCAGCGATTGGGAGCCGATGATCCTCACGGCGTTGCAAGCAGCTGTAGAGCGCCGCATGGTCGCCGACGTCCCGGTGGGCGTGCTGCTCTCCGGCGGGCTCGACTCGAGTCTGATCGTGGCGCTCCTTGCCCGTGCGGGCCAGCGAGGCCTCGCGACATTCTCGATCGGCTTCGCCGATGCCGGTGGGCGCCGCGGCGACGAGTTCCACTACTCCGACCTCATCGCGAGTGATTTCGGTACTTCCCACGTGCGCATCGAAGTCGATCCGGCTCGCATGCTCCCAGCGATCGACGCCACGGTCGCCGCGATGAGCGAGCCGATGGTCTCGCACGACTGCGTCGCGTTCTACCTTCTCGGTGAAGAGGTCTCGCGCCACATCAAGGTGGTGCAATCCGGCCAGGGCGCCGACGAGATCTTCGCGGGCTACTCCTGGTATCCACCGCTCGCGCACGCTGCGGGCACGGGCGCGAGCGTGTACATCGACGAGTTCCTCGATCGCTCTCAGGAGGAGTCGTGCGCGATGGTGCATTCACGGCTGCGCCTCGTCGAAGATCCCTCGCGCGCGCTCGTCGAGCGCCACTTCGCAGCTCCGGGTGCCAGCACGCCGGTCGACAGGGCGCTGCGCCTCGACCGCGACCTGATGCTCGTCGACGATCCCGTCAAGCGCGTTGACAACATGACGATGGCGTGGGGGCTCGAGGCGCGAACGCCGTTCCTCGACCAGGAGCTCGTCGAACTCGCGGCCAGCTGCCCGGCGGAGCTCAAGCTCGCTCAGGGCGGCAAGGGCATCCTCAAGCGCATTTCGCGCGGACTGCTCCCGGACGCGGTCATCGACCGCCCGAAGGAGTACTTCCCGGTTCCCGCGCTCTCGCACCTCGAGGGCGACGTGCTCTCGCTCGTGCGCGACGTCCTGACGCCCGAGCGCGTCGAGCGCCGTGGCCTGTTCGATGCGGGCTACGTGCAGATGCTCCTCGCTGCGCCCAACCGCCACGAGACGACGCTCGAGGCGAGCAAGCTTTGGCAGGTTGCCCTGCTCGAGCTCTGGCTGCAGCGGCATGTCGACGAGGCGCACGCGCACCGTGCAGCTAGTCCGAGCGCTCTCCCCCACGCACCTCCACGCGAGGCGAGCCTCGACGAGCGTGAGGCGATGCTCAGTTGAGACTGCTACACCTGCGGTGCGGTACCGCTGGCGAGGCGTCCAGCCTGCTCATGCCGTGGCGAGCTCGGCAACAAGCGCTCTGACAACTGCGCGATCGAGTTGCGAGCCCGCCACGCGGTGCAGCTCTTGGCACGCCTCCTCGGACGAGCGGGCGGAGCGGTAAGGACGATCGGTAACGATCGCATCGTACGTGTCGCACGCGGCAACGATTCGCGCTGCGATCGGGATCTCCTCGCCGCAGAGACCATCGGGATAGCCCTTCCCGTCCCAGCGCTCGTGGCTTGCGCGCACGGCGGTCGCGAGGTGAGCGAAGGCGTCTATACGGCCGACGAGCTCGCCTCCGACGGATGCGTGCGAGCGCATGATTACCCACTCGTCGTCGGTCAGGGGACCGGGCTTGAGCAGGATCTCGCTCGGCACCGCGACCTTGCCGATATCGTGCAGCAGAGCCGCGTAACGAACGTCACGGACCTGGTTGCTAGGAAGGCTCATGCCGGTCGCGACGCGCTCGGCAAGCGTTGCGACGTCCTCGCCGTGGCAGGCCGTGTAGTCGTCCTTGGCCTCCACGGTGCTCGCGAGCACCGCAAGCGTCGTGGTGAAAGCCGCCTCGAGCTCGCAGATCAGCCGAGCGCGGTGAATGGCGCCGCCAAAGCTCGCCGCGACTGCCTCCACCAGAACTGCGTCGACGCTCTGCAGTGCGCCCGGCTCGACCTCCTCTATGTTCAGCACGCCCCAGATCTCCCCGTCCACGACGACCGCGGCCGAGAGCTCGGAGCGAGGGTCGGTCTGTGGGTCGCGCACGATGTAGTCGGGGTTCGCACGAGTATCGGCGACGAGCGCTGTGACGCCGGATCTAGCCACGCGTCCATTCACACCCTCTGAGACGCGCTGCTCGGTAATCAGAAACTCGGTCATTACGTCCGCGAGTGGCCCACACCCGGCGACCAGGCGCAACACGCCGTCACCGTCGAGCCGCTGGACCGCTGCGAGGTAGAAGCCCAATCGCTCGTGCAGCTCCTCGACGACCAAGCGCGCCATCTCGTGGAGATCGTGCGCCTCGGTCAGCCTCGCGGCCAGGTCGGCGACGACCCGCAGCTGGGTGCGCAGGTATTGCAGCTCACCACCCGCGGCCTCAACTCCATGCGTGCGCGCGCGATGACGCTGCAGCGCCTCTGCGCGACGCTTGCGCTCATCGGCGCCGGCACGGCGCGAGGACCTTGCCGCCACCTCGACCATGCGAGCCCGATCGGACCGTACCGTCGTGCTCTTGAGTCGGAAGTCGGGTATTCGACGAGGATCGATCGGCTCATCGTCGCTGTCAGCCTCAAGCGCCACGCTGGATACCACGGCGGGATGCCCACGGCATGCGACGTCTACGAGCGTCGGTTGAACTCTCAGATGCCCATCACGTTGCCCGCGGGGTCATCGAAGATCGCAACCGTCAGATCGCCCTCCGCGAATGGCGCGGTCAGCACCTCGCCTCCATTGGCGAGTATGCGCTCTAGCGTCCCGTGCAGTCGTCCACGTAGATGTATGGTCGTATGCCGGCATCGCCGGGAACCGGCTGCGCGTCGATGAAATGCCTATTCACGTCGTCAGCGAGAGCGGCAGCCCCGGACCGATCGTCACGAACGTCGCCGCCGAATGGATCGCAGCTGGGGAGCGGATTGAGGCCGTTATCGGCTGCCCGGTGGCGCCGCCCGTAGACTGATCCCGGGACCGACGAGCCGCGAGCGCACGACGTGGTCTTCAAGAGCCATCACCGTGGCCTTGGGCGTCGATTGCCGCGCGGGATGGCCCGCCCCCCAATGGGCCATCCCCCAACGACTATGCATCGTCGCCCCCGCTGCTACTCGTCGGTGCGCAGGTACGGTTGCACCGGCTCGACAGGCGTCGCTGGCGCCAACCTGCCGTTCGGTTGCACAAGCCACAGCCGACCATCCGGTTGCTCGACGATCGGAGAGCCGTTACGTGCCGTGATGACCTTGTGCTCTGGCGGCAGCCTGCGCAAGCGGTCAAGCTGCCGGGCCGTGAACAGGATGTTCATACAGCGGCCCCTTCTTCACGCACGGCTCCCTCCAGGTGCTCCAGGATCTGTTCCGAGGAGCACAAGTCGTCCAGGTGTTCTGGCGTGACCTGCTCCGCGTAGAGGATCGTGCCCTCGATCCCCTCCTGCAGGTGCGTGGCGTCCGGCATCACGATGATTCGTGCCATGAGACATCTCCTCTTTAGCCGCTCAGGGCCGAGGCTGTGGCCAGCCTGCGCCTGGTCGCGACGGTGACGGCGGTCAGGCGGCCGTTCTGCTGGATACGAACGACCTGCCCGGTGGGCTTGCGCACCAGAGGTGCGCTGTGGTCGACCCCGACTACGCGGTAGTCCTCGGGCAGCTCGGCCATGCGGGCGCTCTGCTGCTTGCTGAGCTCTACGGTTGCCATCTGCACTCCTTACTCGTTGGTTGTCGGTTGGAGCACTGCACCGTTCGGGAGCTCAGTCCCGCTTCCGTCTGCGCTTTGTCCAGGTGCGAGCGAGGTCACCTACGACCAGGGCGAGCACGGCGCCCAAGCGCTCGGGTTCCGCCCCGTTGCCGACGCACTCAAGCGGCCGGCATGTCTCGCATGGGGCTTGTGAAGCACAACGAGCGATCCTTGATGCCTGCACCGCGATGGACTCCTTGGTCCAGCAAAACCAACCGTGTAACGGACCAGGACATGACGGCCACCATGTGACCGCGAACTCGTTCCGCGCTTCGAGGCGCAATCCCAGTCACGGCCGGTGGCCGCACACGTGGAATCGCTGTGCGCGCGACCATAGCGCGGCGCGTGCGACCGGTGCGATGTCCGCTCTAACTTTTTGCCGCTCGCTCCGAGAAATCGCTGCAGTAGTTCAGGCCGGCGCGTTGACCGGCCGGCGAGCCCGCACTACGCTCCCGCTACGGCTACGCTTGCGAGGTTTGCACAACCCGCAGACTAGGCCGAGGAACACGAAGCGATGGACGGACCGGGCCTCGCGAGCTCTGCCCGACCAGGAGTGATGGAAGTGGATGCCCAACCCGTTGTAAGCAGGACCCCGCTCTCCGGCGGACATCTACTGGCGGCGATCTCGACCAGCATCGTCGGGATCCTGCGTGATCACTACGGGCGCGGCCCGATGAAGGCCAAGACCTACGCGCTCGATGACATCGTCGTCGTCGTCATGCGTGGAAGCGGCTTCACGCCGCTCGAGCAGACGATCATGGACAGCGGCGAGCCCGATCGCGTGATCGCCATGCGTGAGGACTTCCAGCGCGTCATGGCCGAGCGGTACAAGCAGACGATCGAAGAGCTCACGGGCCGCAAGGTCCTCGCGTTCCTCAGCCAAGCGCACGTGGAGCCCGACATCACGATGGAGATCTTCTTCGTCGACGGGCCACTGGACGGCTTCGGCGCGGTCGAGATCACCGAGCCCGAATAGCCGACTCGCGAAACCGTTAGACCGCCGGCGAGAGCTAGCGAACTATGACTCTTAACGTCTGCGCACACAAGCGCCCGCGAAAGGAGTAAAGTTCAACAAGAGCTGGTCCTACCGCCAGGATTCTCAGCCCAAGCCCCAACGCCACCGACGGTGCTACCTATGCCACGCGGCGAGAGGCCGGGGTTACTGGTTTTGACTGCGGGACCGGTGCTGTACTTCTGTGGGCGTCACCCTACCGGCTTAGTGACTGCGCCCCTATTTGATTGACCGCTCGGGGGTTCTCGCCCTCTTCCTTCCTGCGCGGAGCCGCCAGAGGACGGAAAGGCGTAAGACCATGATGTCGAGCAGACAGGACCGGGCAGCGCGCGGGCGAGGCGAACTTAGCCGTGAGCGCGGCTTTCGTCGGCTCTCACGGGCAATCGATTGGCGTCGCGAGGGGACCTATGGCGCCTGACTCGTTCTCAAGCGAGTCGAGCGGCTGTGCGCGAAACGCGAACCGCATGTCAGTAGCGGAAGTTAAGGAGCTTGAAGAGGTCGAGGGTCTGATCAGCCGCGGCCAGCAGCGTCGGCGTGCTCACATACGCCGAGATCGAGCACCGCCACGGCCGAGCTCGGTCTCGACGAAAGCGACGTCGAGGAGTTGCACGGCCTCTTCGAGCGCTCTGAAATCGAGCTGGTCGAGGAGATCGACCCGGCCACCGCGGCGAGCCTGAAGATTGAGCGTGCGCCCGAGAAGCGCACCCGCCGCAGGGCTACGCTGGATCTCAAGCCGGAGGGGACTACCGACGCGCTGCAGTTGTTCCTAAGGGACATCGGCAAGGTGCGGCTGCTGAGCGCCCACGAGGAGGTCGATCTCGCCAAGCGGATCGAGCGCGGCTCTTTCGACGCCAAGCAGAAGCTGGTCGAGTCGAACCTGCGGCTGGTCGTCTCGATCGCCAAGAACTACCGCGACCAGGGGCTGCCGTTTCTCGACCTGATCCAGGAGGGCACCATCGGCCTCGTCCGCGCGGCGGAGAAGTTCGACTACCGCAAGGGCTTCAAGTTCTCGACCTACGCGACCTGGTGGATCCGCCAGGCGGTCGCCCGTGCGCTCGCTGACAAGGCGCGCACGATCCGGCTCCCCGTCCACATCGTCGAGAAGCTCAAGAAGATCGGCCGCGCCGAGCGCAGCCTGGTCACGGCGCTCGGCCGCGAGCCGACGCCCGAGGAGATCGCCGAGGTGACCGGCATCGATCCCGAGGAGGTCGACTCGATCAAGCGCTCCGCACAAGCGCCGGTCTCGCTCGAGAAGCCGGTGGGCGACGAGCAGGACTCTGAGTTCGGCCAGCTGATCGCCGACGAGCGCGCCGAGTCCCCGTACGAGCGCGCCGTGGAGGTCCTCACCAAGGAGGCCGTGCGCGAGGCGCTCGAGAACCTCTCCTACCGCGAGCGCCGCGTGCTCGAGCTGCGCTACGGCCTCGGCGGCGAGCACCCGCGCACGCTCAACGAGGTCGGGCGCACGTTCAACGTCACGCGCGAGCGGATCCGCCAGATCGAGAACCAGGTCGCTCAAGAAGCTCCAGAACCTCCCCGAAGCGCAGAAGCTACGCGACCACGTCGAGATCGCTTAGGGCTTTGCGCTGCGCAGGCTCGGGCAGCGGACCTAGACGCTCAAAGTGACCCAGCGTCCATCGGCCGCTGTGACCGCCGCGAATGCGCCGGACAATTAGATCGTTAGATCGGCTGGATCTTGACGGCCCTGGGACCCTTGTCCCCGGCCTCCGCCTCGTAGGAGACCTTCGCGCCCTCGGTGAGCGAGCGATAGCCCTCACCGACGATCTCTGAATGGTGGGCGAATAGATCTGGGGACTGGTCGTCGGGGGTGATGAACCCGAAGCCCTTGTCGTCGCTGAACCACTTGACGGTTCCAGTAGCCATTGTGCTTCCTCCTGCATTCTCGTACGCTACGAACGTGGAGATAGCGTAGAGTAAGGCAACGACGGCCCGCGGGTGTGCGGATGCCAGGACATCGGCGGTCATGCGTCGACCAGCGAGGTGACCGGCGAGATCGTGGCGCGGGTAAGCACCCGGCTGGGGAAGATTCTGTAAGGGAGCGCTCTAGTTGGAGCCGCCGAGCGCCGGCGCGTCGCAGCGAGCTCCTACGAGCCTATTGGGTTGCTCGGAACCCAGCCAACTCCGCAGGACGGCTGTCTCGTTGTGCGAGCGCGACCGTTCTGGGAGCGGATGCAGTTGCTCGAGCGCCTCCGATCAGAAACACGCCGTCGCTGAGCAGCACCGAGCTTGCTTAACCCAACTTTGCTGTGAACGGCACCTTGCCGCTGTTCTCCGGGACGTTTTCTGTCCCCACCAGGAACGTCAGATTCTGTTCGATGTAGCCGCTGGCGGTGCCCTTCTTGGTGAATGTGACCGAGAAGGTCGCCTGTCCCATTCCCGGTTGTCCGCCGGGAAGTGGAGCTGGTGCAGTCGCGGGCGCTTGCTCGGTGAGCGTGTCCGAAGCGGGAAATGCAACCGGGGTCACGAAGCTCGCAAGGGGCACTTCCAGTCTGAACGGGGTGGTGGACCCGATAACCGGCGAGGTCGGCACGGCGACGTGGGGGCCGTGCCCGGGCACATGCTCGCCTGGGCGCGGCTGGATGCGCCGCGCCCAGGGGGCTCGTTTAGTGCGCTCGATGAGCGCAGCTTTCGGCTTTAGTTGCTGAGCGCTTCCTTCGCCTTGGCCGTGTCGCCGATGTACTCACCGCGCACAACCTTGCCGTCGCTCAGTGTGAAGAGGTGCAGATAGCGTGATTCGAACGATCCGCCGGCGCCGGTGGCGCGCTGAACGCCGCGGACCACGACATGCTCGCCAGCATCGATGTACTCGTCTGGGTTGACGCTGAACTTGCTCCAGTACTGGGGGATCTGCGCAAAGTTTCCGAGGACCGCACTGCGGCCACGGACGACGCCGCCAAGCGGCAGGCTGTCCGGCGTGTCCCACTCCACGTTCTCGGCAAACTGCTCGCCGACTCCCTCTAGGTTGCCACTGGTGAATGCGTCATAGGCGGCCTGGACGACCTCTACGTTTTTTATGGACACTTGTTTCTCCTTCTCTCGTGTGTGTGTCGCATCGGTTGAACTGCGTGATACATCTGACCGGGCGTGGAGAACTCAAAGCGACGTGAGCTGTCCGCCCATCGCGGTCAAGTGCAATCTTCTAGACGGCGTTTCTGTCGCTCAGACGGCGTTTCTGTCGCTCCGACGAAACGGCCCGTGAGGTCAACGAGAGGCTGGCATGCCCAGCGGGGCCTGCGCGAGAGATCTCAACAACAGCGGCCAATAGCGGCGCCTTGCTATTAACTTTACTCCTTTCCGGGGCTTGACGCGGCGCGGCCGGCTGTTCAGCACCGCTTACGGCGTGGGCTTTGCTGGCGCGGTGAGCGATGAGCGAAAGTGCAGGTCACCCGAAGGCACGTGAGCGCCGGATCCGCTCGCCAACGGCGCCGGGCTCGCCGCAGTCCCGCTCCGAGAGCTACGAAAGATGCATCCCCGAGATCGCACGCGCGATCACGAGCTGCTGGATCTCCGCGGTGCCCTCGAAGATGTCGTAGATCTTCGCGTCCCGATGCCAGCGCTCGACAGGGAACTCGCGCGTGTAGCCGTTGCCGCCGAGGATCTGGATCGCGCGCTCGGTCACCCACACCGCGACCTCGCCGGCCTTCAGCTTGCTCATCGAGCCCTCCGCGTGCTGGAAGGGGATTTCGTTGCGGCCCATCCACGAGGCTCGCCACACGAGCAGCCGCGTCGAGTCGATCTCGAGCGCCATCCGCGCGAGCGTAAACGCGATTGCCTGGTTCTCGATGATCTTGCGCCCGAACTGTTCGCGCTCCTTCGCGTACTCGAGCGCGTATTCGTAGGCCGCACGCGCGACGCCGAGCGCCTGCGCGCCGACCGCCGGTCGCGTGCGCTCGAAGGTCGCCATCGACACGTTCGAGCGGCTCGGCTGCTTGCCCGCGGCGGCTTCCTGGGCGTGCTCGCGCGCTCGCGCGAGCCGTTCCTCGAGCTTCTCTTTGCCGCCGAGCACGTAGTCGGCGGGGATCCGGCAATCGTCGAGGAAGACATCCGCGGTGTGCGAGGCGCGGAGGCCGTGCTTTGAGACCTTCGGCCCCTGCTCGATGCCCTTCGCTTCGCTCATCGGCACGACGAACGCGGCGTGGCCGCGCGTGCCGAGCTCGCGATCGACGGATGCGATCACGACGTGGACATCGGCGATGCCGCCGTTCGTCGCCCACGCCTTCTGGCCGTTTATCACCCACTCGTTCGTCGCCTCGTCGAACTTCGCGCTCGTGCGAATCGCGCTCACGTCCGAGCCCGCGTTGGGCTCGCTCGAGCAGAACGCGGCCACCTTGACGTCCTCGGCGGTGCCGAAGCAGCGCGGGATCCACTGGCCGATCTGCTCGCCCGTCCCCTGGCCGAAGATCGCGGCGACGGCGAGCGAGGTGCCCATGATCGCGAGGCCGATGCCGGCGTCGCCCCAGAAGAGCTCCTCGCTGACGATCGGGATCGTGAGCCCAGTTGGGTCGGCGTAGAATTGCGCGAGCCCTTCGTAGCCGTAGAGGCCGATCTTCGCGGCCTCTTGGATGATCGGCCACGGCGTCTTCTCCTTCTCGTCCCACTCGTGCGCCGCGGGGCGCATGACGTCGGCGGCGAACCCGTGGACCCAGGCGCGGATGTCCTTCTGGTCCTGCGTCAGCGCTTCCGAGAAGCCGGCTTCCTGTGCGCTCGCGTTCTCGATTGCCTCAACGGCGGCCTCCGCGGCCTCTGCCGCCTCGGCGTTTGCGGTCGGTGTCGATGCCATGTGGGTCGCTCTCCTGCGTTGTGTTGGGTGAAGGGAGTGTAGGGCCCAAGCGCCCACCCGCGCGTGCTCAGAACTCGAATGCGGTGCGCCCTCCGGAGTCGATTAGATCGCGCAAAAGCTCGCGTCCGTCGCCGATCACGGGACCGCCGTGAGCGAGCAGGAGGTGCTCGAACTCGAGCTCTCCCAGCAGGCGCTCGAAGGAGGCGAGCAACCCCTGCTTGGTGGCGGGCGGATCGTCCATGAGCGAATCGGGGACGAAGCCGAGCGGACCGTCGCCCCCATATTCACCGCCGCGCACGAGCCCGTCCGCGAACAGCAGCGCGCGCTTGTTGGGGAGGTGAAACGCGCTGTCGTCGGGGCAGATCGCGTCCACCTGATGCGCGACGACGCCACCGGGGAGCGAGTCGCCGAACTGAAAGCCCTCGACCTCGCGGCCGTCGGAGAACGCGTGCAGCCCCGGCAGGCAGCAGTGGACGCTCGCGCCGTAGCGCTCTACGAAGTCGCCCGACCCGCGGTAGTGGTGGCGGTTCGAGAGCAAGATCACCCGCGGCTCGCTCGCGCGCGTCGCGAACCACTCGATCCCCTCGCTTTCGGGCACGAGCGGGTCGATGAGCACGCCGTCGTCCTCGAGCCACCAGGAGGAGACCAAGGTGTGGATGTTCGGATGGATGGCCGTCCAGTGAAAGACGCCGGGTTGGACCTCCTGCACGGAGGAGAATCTACCCAATCACGACGGGGCCGAACAAGCGAGGCGGCCGGGGCGCAATCATTGCGCCCCGGCCGTTGTCACTCTGCATCGGAGGAGGGGATGCGGCTTGTCAGAGGCGGAAGAAAATCAGAAAGCGGAACCGAAGTCAAGTTCGCTTTTTCTTCGAGCGACCGCGGGGCCCAGCGCCGTCCTTCGTGGCGTCCTTCGCGGCCCCCTCGCCGTCCTCGACGGCCGCTAGCCGGCGCACGAACTCCTCCGCGGAGATGCCCTTGCGCCCGGCTGGCGTCGCAAAGCGCTCCATGTAGGTGGAGATCATGTCGACGTAGGCGAGCACGATCGCTTCGCGCTCGGACGCGCTGCGCTTCGTCAGGAACGCGTACTCGAACATGCGGTCGAAGAGCCGCACGAGGAGTTCCGCCATGAAGTCCGGGACGTCCGCCATCATGCCCGCCGAGCGGACGGTCGCCTGAAACGACTCGGCGAGCCGCGCGTCGATTAGGCGTACGCGCTCGACGACCGCAGGGTTCAGCCGCCCGCCGAACCAAACCGGCACCCCCTCCTGGTGTTCCTGGTGGTGGCGCATGTGCGCGAGCGCGGCGGCTTCGCTCACCGCGCGAAACGTGACGTGCTTGAGCGCCATCAGCGCTTGCCTCTGCGAGGCCTCAATCGCCTCGAGCTCGCGGTCGAGATAGGCGGCGATGATCGCGTCGCGGTTGTCGAAGTAGCGGTAGATGCTCGCGACGGGGATCCCCGTGCGCTCCGCTACCGAGCGCATCGTGAGCGCGTCGACGCCGCCTTCGCCGAGCAGCTCAGTGGCCGCGTGGATGATCGCCTCGACCCGCGCGCGGCTGCGCTGCTGGACGGGAACGTGCCGCGACTTTACGGGCGCGGTGTCGCGAACGCTCTCAGGCATCGCGTAGCGCCGCGACTTGTGCACGCAGCTCGGCGACCTGTGCCTCGAGCGCGGCCACACGCTCGCCGAGCTCGCCGCCGTTCTCAGCCGCGCCCACAACGGCATCCGCCCGCGGCGCAAAAGCATCCGCCGCAGGCTCATGTGCGCCATCTGCGCCGACCTGCGCCACCGCGGGCCCCGCCTCCGAGACGATCGCGGGCTCGGGCCGGTAAGTCGCGGGCATGTTGCTCCCCGCGCCGTCCTGCTCGCCCATGAGGTGCTCGAAGCGGTCCTCCTTCTGGCCCGGCTGACGATGAAGGCGGCGGACATAGCCGCGTTCGGAGAGCTGCTCAAGCACACGCTCGACGTCTGACAGCGACTCGAGGTGCGCCATGCGCTCGCTTCGCTGCTTGAGCTCACCGGGCGTCTGCGCCCCGCGCAGCAGCAACACGGCGAAAACCGAGAGCTGCTCGCGGTCGAGCCCTAGCGCTTCCTCGGCGAGGTGGCGGTACTTGATCGCGCGAGACGTGTGGCCGCTCGCAAGCCGCGCGAGCCCATGCCGGCAGAGCCGCTGCGCCGCTTCGCGGACGGTCGCTTCGTCGTAGTCGGTGACGGGGTGGCGGTTCGTCGACTGGTTGCACGCGAGCCGCAGCGAGTTCAGCGATAGCGGGTACTGATCCGGCGTCGTGAGCCGCTTCTCGATCAGGCAGCCAAGCACGCGCTGCTCGGGCGGTGTCAGCTGATCCTGCATCGCCGCGAGCATATATTCGCTGCGCTCGCGGCGAGTTCGCGCAAACTGGCCACGCGGTTCAAATGGACTTGACAGATACATCGCGGAGATATATCTTTGCGATGCATGGCCGCTCGTCACACAGCCGAGACGCACGCACCGCGCGAGCTGAGCCCGACCGCACGCGTGATCCTCGGGATGATTTCGCTCGGGAACCGCACCGGCTACGACATCAAGCGCGTCGTCGACAAGTCGACGCGCCACTTCTGGGCCGCCAGCTACGGCCAGATCTATCCCGAGCTCGGTCGCCTCGAGGAGGCGGGCCTCGTGAGCGGGCGCGCGGAGCCCTCGGGCGGCCGCGCACGCACCGTCTACGAGCTCACCGACGCGGGCAAAAAGGCGCTGCGCGGGTGGCTCTCCTCCGACGAGGAGCCCACTTACGAGCTGCGCGACGAGGGGATGCTGAAGCTGTTCTTCTCCGACAGCCTCCCGGAGCGGCGGGTCGAGAACCTGGGCGCGATGCGCGCGCGCCATGAACGCAAGCTCGCCGAACTGTCCGTGCTCGCGGAGAAGGCGGACGAAATGCACACCGGGCCGCGCCTGACGCTCGAATTGGGCCTCGCCTACGCGCATCTCCTGATCGGCTGGTGCGAGGCGACCGAGAAAGCTCTCGCGCAAGCGGGAGTCGGGAGCAAGTGATGTTCGCCGGACTCGCGTCATTCCTGTACGCAAACGGCCGCCGCGTGCTCTTCGCCGCGCTGCTCGGCGCCGCGATCGCAGGCGTCTTCGGCGCGGGCGTCGCGAAGCACCTGAGCCCATACGGGTCGAAGGACCCCGCGACGCAGAGCGTGCAGGCGACACAACGCTTCGAAAAGGCGTCGGGCCGCCAGATCGACGCGGGCGTGATCGCGCTCGTGCGCGCTGGCGACATCCACACCCGGCCTGCGGAAGCGCGCGTCGCGCAGGTCGCCGCGCAGCTTCGCGCGGAGCCCGAAGTCGCGAAGGTCGTGAGCTACTACGACACGCACAACCACGCGGTCGTATCGAACGACGGGCGTTCAACCTACGTGCTCACCTACTTCAAACCGATCTCCGACAAGCAGGGGGCGGAAATCGCGAAGAAGATTGAGCACGACTTCGCCGGTGAGCACGACGTGGCGTTGGGCGGTCAGGCGATCGCGAACGCGCAGATCAACGCGCAGGTGAGCAACGACCTCGCGCGCGCGGAGCTGCTCGCGTTCCCGTTCATCTTCCTGCTCTCGTTGCTCTTCTTCCGCTCGCTCGTCGCGGCGCTGCTGCCACCGCTGCTCGGAGGGCTCGCGATCGTGGGGACGTTCTTCGCGCTGCGCCTCCTCGCGAGCTTCGTCGACCTCTCGGTGTTCGCGGTCAACCTGACGACGGGACTGGGGCTGGGGCTCGCGATCGATTACAGCCTGTTCATGGTCTCGCGCTACCGCGAGGAGTCCGCGCGCGCGGGCTTCGGTTTGGAGGCGCTCACGCGCACGCTCGGCACCGCCGGCCGCACGATCCTCTTCAGCTCGCTCACCGTGGCGGCGGCGGTCGCGTCGCTCGTGATCTTCCCGCAGCGCTTCCTCTACTCGATGGGCATCGCGGGGGCGCTCGTCGCGCTGCTCGCCGCGTCGCTGGCGCTCGTCGTGCTTCCTGCGCTGCTCGCAGTGCTGGGGCCGCGTGTGAACGCGCTTGCTCCGAAACGGCTCGCGAGAGCCGCAGAACGCGAGGCGCGCCCGGCAGAGCGGGGCGCGTGGTACCGCCTCTCGCAGCTCGTGATGCGAAGGCCGCTCCCGATCGCGCTCTCGAGCGCGGCGCTCCTGATCGTGCTGGGGCTCCCGTTTACGGGCATCAAGTTCGTCTCGCCGAACGCCGGCGTGCTGCCACCGAGCGCGAGCGCGAAGGCCGTGAGCGACGCGCTCGCGCACGAATTCCCGCCGAACCGATCGGCGCCGCTCGAGATTGTCGTGGGCAGGCCCGCGCAGGCCCCCGGAGTCGCCGCTCTCGCCGCCCAGATCTCGCACCTGCCGGGCGTCGCCGCCGTCGCGGCGCCGCAGCCGGCGGGTCCGCGCAACTCGTTGCTCGCCGTCGCACCTGACCACGAACCGCTGAGCGGACAGTCGAAGCAGCTCGTGCGCGCGGTGCGTGCGATCCACGAGCCCTACTACGTCGGCGTCGCGGGCGAAACGGCGTCGTTCATCGACCTCGAGCACAGCCTCGCCGTACACCTCCCCGCCGTGCTTGCGGTCGTGATCGGGGCGACGCTGATCGTGCTGTTCCTGATGACGGGCTCGGTCGTGATCCCGCTCAAAGCGGTGCTAATGAACGCGCTGAGCTTGAGCGCGACCTTCGGCATCCTCGTGCTGATCTTCCAGGACGGGAACCTCGAAGGGCTCCTTTCCTTCCACAGCCTCGGCGCGCTCGACGCGACCCAGCCGATTTTGCTGTTCGCGATCGCGTTTGGGTTAGCGACCGACTACGGCGTCTTTCTGATCTCACGGATCAAGGAGGCCCGCGACGCGGGCGCGGACAACTCCCACGCGGTCGCGATCGGCCTCGAGCGCACAGGCCGCATCGTCACCGCGGCGGCGCTCCTGTTCGCGGTCGCGGTGCTCGCGTTCGCGACGTCGAAGATCGTGTTCATCAAGGAGCTCGGCGTGGGCACCGCGATCGCGGTCCTGATCGACGCGTCGATCGTGCGCGCGCTGCTCGTGCCCTCGCTGATGGAGCTGCTGGGCGAGTGGAACTGGTGGGCGCCGAAGCCGCTGCGCCGCTTGCACGAACGCATCGGTTTGCACGAGGGCGAGATCCACCCCGCCCCGCCGGGGACACCTTCACCGCTACCGAGCCACTAACCCCGCCTACTGACCCGCGATGCTCGCGCGGGCGAGCACGTGCGGGAGTCCCGCGAGGAGAAACTCGCGCTCGCGCGTCATCGAGAGCTTTTCCATCACGCGCAGTGACGCGACGTTGTCGGTGCGCGTGAACGCGACGACCTCGGCGGCCCCACGCTCGGCCGCGGCCGACATAGCCGCGCGCCCAACCGCGGTCGCGATCCCCTGCCCCCACCGCGACGACACCACCGCCCACGCGATCTCGAGCTCGGCGCGTCCGTCGAGCACGCGAAAGCGAGGCCCGCCGCGCGCGACTACGGCACCCTCGTCGAGCACGATCCAGGAACCGAAACCGTGCGCGGCCCAGTGCGCGGCGTCCTCGGAGGCCTTGTGCGCGCACTCCGCGGGCGAGAACGGCGCGACGGAGCCGGCCGAGCGCAGCCAGCGCGCGACCTCCGGATCGGAGAGGACGACGGCGAGGCTCGCCCCGTCCTCGGCGCTCACCGCGCGATACGCGAGCTCCCCCATGTGCTCAGCGAGACGCGGAGAGCACGTCCCACCCGTGCTGCACCGCGAGCGCCCCGACGGCACCCCAGTCCACCTCCTCCTGGGGCTCGGCAGACCCCGCCTCGAGAAAGAAGCGCTCGAGCCCCGCCGGGCTGAAGATCACGATCCGCCGCCCTCGCCCAGCGCCGACGTTCCCACCTGCGTGCACGGCGCCGCGCGGCACGTGGATCGTCTGACCGGCTGCGAGACGCGTGCGCACACCCTCGAGCTCGATCTCGAACTCGCCCTCGAGCACGTGGATCGTCTCGGACTCGTTGAGGTGACGATGCGCGGGAAGCGACCACCCTGCAGGCGGCTCGTCGAGGAGCAGGCAGAAGGCGCGGTTCGTGTCGGCTGCCGTGAGGTGCACCTCGGTGCGAACGCTGCCCGGCATCCACACGACGGTGGGCTCATCGTTCACGCGCCGGACACTACCGCCGTGGCAGCCGCACCCCGGTATAGCGTGGCGAGCGCCATTCCCCGACTTGGAGGTGCATGCATCGTGACCCGCCTACGCCGACGCGCCGTCGCCCTCATCCTGCCCGTCTCGCTCGCGCTCGTCGCGACCGCGCCGGTGTCGAGCGCGCGAGCGAGCGACGCGAGCATCAAGCGCGTGCTGAAGACCTACGTCGCGAAGCTTCTCGTCGACGAAGTGCAGGTCGCGACCGCGCTGAAGGAATTCGAAAAGACCGGCAAGACGGGCAAGATCGACGCCGCGATCAGCAGGAGCATCGCGGGATGGAAGGGGCTGGGCACGAAGATCGCCAAGCAGAAGGCGTCGACGGCAAAGGGCAAGAAGGCGAAGGCGAAGCTCGAACGCGCACCGAAGCGGATCGCGAACGCCTACAAGACGCTGAAGGTCGCGCTGGGCCTCAAGCACAGCCACGTGAAGAAGGCGCTGAAGGAAGCACACAAGGCAGAACGCGCGACGAACAAGGCGCGCAAGGAACTCGAAGAAGCCGAAGCGCTGCTCAAGTAGACGGCCCGCGGCGCTGGGCGGCGCGCCGGCGCCAGGGCACGATACTTCGCGGACGATGATCCGCCTAATCACGATCCCGATCTCGCACTACTGCGAGAAGGCACGCTGGGCGCTCGACCGCGCGGGCACGCAGTATCGCGAGGAGCGGCACGTCCAGGGCATCCACCGCATCGTCGCGAAGCGCGCAGGGGGCGGCGTGACGGTACCCGTGCTCGTGACGCCCGAGGGTGTAATCCCGGAGTCGGAGCAGATCCTCGAATGGGCCGACGAGCGCACGCCCGAGCACGAGCGCCTGTTCCCCGCAGATCCCGCGGCCCGGGCCGAGGTCGACGCGTTGTGCAAGCGCTTCGACGAGGAGCTAGGTCCGAAGGGACGGCGCCTGATCTACGTCCACATGTTCCCTCAGCGCGAGCTCGCGATCCGCTACAACGACCAGGGCGTGCCGGGGTGGGAGGACCGCTTCTTTCGCTACTCGCGGCCGTTCACCGAGGGGCTGATCCGGCGCGTGCTCGACATCCATGACGGCGTCGAGGTCGAAGACGAGGCTGCGGTCTTCCACGAGTTTGACTTCGTCGCCGAGCGCCTCGCGGACGGGCGCCCATACCTGTGCGGCGAGCGCTTCGGCGCCGCCGACCTTACGTTCGCGGCGCTCTCAGGCTCCGTGATCCTCCCCCCGCAGTACGGCGTCCGCCTCCCCCAGCCCGACGAGCTTGCACCCGGCACGGCCGAGCTCGTAAACCGCGCGCGCGAGCACCCCGCAGGGCAATTCGCGCTGCGTCTGTTCTCAGAGCAGCGGCATCACGCCGTCGTCTGAGCACAGCTCCGGGTCACACCTCCTCAGCCATCTCGGCAAAGCGGCAGAGCGCGTTGGCGAGGCGCATCTGGTCGATCGTGCGGCAGTCGACCTCGAGCAGCCTGGGGCTGCATACGAGGTAGGCGAGGCACTGGGCGCGAGAGATCGCGACATTGAGACGGTTGCGCGAAAGCAGGAACTCGAGCCCGCGCGGGACTTCCTCACCACTCGAGCTCGCCATCGAGTAGATCGCGACGAGCGCCTCCTGGCCCTGGAACTTGTCGACGGTGCCGACCCGGATTCCGGCAGGCAGATGCTGAGTGAGCAGATTCACGTGTGCGTTGTAGGGGGCGAGGACGATGATTTCCTCCGCGCCGAGGCCGGCCTCGCGCAATCGCTGTACCTCCTGCGCGACACGCTCGGCCTCAGCTAGCGACTCCTGGCGGCAGGCCGTCGTGCTCGACCGGGCAGAAGCGAAGCCCAGTTCCGAGCGGCGTCGTGCGGTCGGCTGTGACGGGCGCAGCGCGAAGTCGCCCGTCGTAGAACTCACGCGAGATGTAGCGCGCGGTGTCGGGGTGAAGGCGGTAGGTCTGCTCGAGGAACAGCCCAGCGTCGGCAGGAATCGTCGCGTCGTCGCCCAGCAGGTGCTGAAGCACCGATACGTCGACGCCGTCCGGATGGGTGCCCTGGATCACCTGGGCCAGCTGCTGAGGGTCGCCGACGAGCACGAGGTTGCGCGCCGCGGTCGCCATCGCAAGCGCGTCGGCGAGCGAGACCTGGCCCGCCTCGTCGATGAAGAGGTAGTCGAGCTGCGAGTCACAGTCCTCGTGCGCGTACAGCCATGCGGTGCCGCCGGAGAGCGACGCTTCGACGCACGCGGCACGATCGTCGCTGTTTTCGATCCGGTCTCCGTCCTCGTAGAGTGACTCGGGATTGCCAGTCGTTGCACTCTTCACGCCACGAACGTTCGCGTCGGCGTCTTCGACCTCGCGCAGCAGCTTGTGGATCGCCTTGTGGCTCGTGGAGGCGACCCCGACCCGTTTACCCGCTTGCAGAGCACGCGCAATGAGCCGTCCTGAGGTCCAGGTCTTGCCCGACCCGGGCGGCCCCTGGATCACGAGGTGGCGTCCGTCGAGCGAAAGCAGAAGCTCGGCCATCTCATCGAGGTCGCTCGTCTGCACGTCGCGCCCGAAGGGATCGCGGCGCAGTACTGATTCCACGGCCGGGTAGCGCTTGTCACCGTCGAGGAGCGAGCGCCCGATGCGCTCGAGCGCGCCCTGCTGTACGCCAGTGGGAAGGGGCCCTCCGGGCAGGAGCGCACGCGGGAGCGGGACGCCGGCGAGGCTGGGACCGCGCTTCAACGTCAGCCTGCGCGCGTCACGGTCGAGCTCGACGATCTCGCCGGCGCGCTCTTGCGTCGCCGGGTCGCACGGGCTCACGCCGGGCCGCAGCTTGTGCTCCTGGGGCGGATAGCGGAAACGGTGAAGCAACGACTGCTTGTCGGGCTCGGGAGCTCCCACGGCCTCCAGGTGCCCGATCGAGTCCGCATCCTCGACCAGCTCTTCGGGTGAGAGTTCGAGACGGTCGAAGTACGCCCACCAGACTGGCTTGCCCTCGCGCTCGTGGTAGTGGAGGAGGCCAGCGGCGAGCTCGAGCATCGGGTCCCCGCTCGCCGCGAGCGCCTCGCGGAGCTCGGCGCGCTGGCGCTTCTCCTCCTTGAGCGGCGTCGCTTCCTCGGGTTCGAGCTCCGGGAAGTCGCCGAACTGCTCGAGCGCTTCCGCACGGCGGTCAAGCAGCCAATCGCGCAACTCGAGCGTCGCGACGCAGTCCTCCTCGTTGTAGTCGGCGATCCCCTCGAGAATCCCGGGGTCGTGCGTTTGCATGTAGCGCTCGTATTCGACGACCGAGCTTCCGCCGTCGCGAATCTCGGCGTCCCGCTCGAAGTCGAGAAACGCCTCCATCTCCTTGAGCCCGTAGCGCGGGACCGAGGCGGTGAGGCCGCCGCGGACGACCTTCAGCAGGTCCACCAGCACGCGCCGCCGCAGCAGCTCGTCTACCTCGTGTTCGCGGGTCTCGTAACGGCCGGCGAGGCGGCGGAGCACGGAGACCTCGTAGGCCGCGTAGTGGTAGACGTGCATGTCCGGGTACTCGGCGAGGCGCACGTGGATCCGGTCGACGAGCTCCTCGAACGCATCGCGCTCGGAGTCGCGATCGCTCGCCGACAGCGCTGTGTAGCGCCGGTCGGCGTCGAGAAGCCCCAGAGGTACTCGAGGCTCCCCTGCCGATCCCAGAACGGGTAGCCCTCGATGTCGAAGAAGAGGTCCCCGGCAGACGGCGCGGGAAGCAGCGCGAAGCCCCGTTCGGGCTCGAGCGGCTCGAGCAGCCACTGGAGCTTGCCGTCCTCGCGGCGCGCGAGCTGCAGGGCAGCCTGGCGTTGCAGCCTCGCAAAGGTCTCTGCATTCATCCCGGGCGGCGGCTTGCTGGGGTCGGCGCGCGCGAGCGTCCGCAGCGTGTCGATGCCGGCGGGCACGAGCCGCGCCAGCTGCGTGCGCCGGAGCCGGCGACGCGGGAGAGGTGGTCGACCTCGTCCCACCACGCCTCGCAATCGGCAGGAAGTCGCAGATCTCGCAGTGCCGGCAGGGGTCGGCTCGGTGAGCGGCGGATTGGCGACGAACTCCTCGAGACGCCGGCGCATGTGGCGGGTGTATGCGTCGAAGTCTCGCGGGCGAAACGACTGCCGCTCGCCCGAACCGAGCAGCACGTGCATGTGCTCGGGTTCCTGCCCTTGTAAGCGCCCGAGCGCTTCGCTGTAGAAGCAGAGCTGGAGGATGTAGGCGGGCTTGGCGCGGTGGGCGAGCTTGGTGTCGAGCGCCTCGTAGGAGCCGTCGGCGGTGCGTTCGAGGAAGTCGGCTATCCCGCGCCAGCGGCCGTCGATGAGGACGCCCTGGTAGATGACGTCTACGCCTTCCTCCACGGCGCCACGGGTCGTCGCGGCGGCGGTGTCCAAGCCGTCCGCAGTGCGATCTCGCCACGTCGCGGCCTTCAGCTCGCAGTCGCTCAAGATACGCAGTCTCGTGGGCGATGCCTTTTTTGGCGAGGAGCTCCGCGTCCTCGTTGCGCCTCGGTTTCGTGAGCTCGCCACGAGCGGAGAGGAGCTCAAGCGTGGTCAGGTGCTCGCAGGCGAGGTAGGACGTGAGATCGGTTGGAGAAAGCTGCACAAGGTCGCCGCGGAGGTGCATTGCGCTCTGGATTGTGGCGCCATGCGTTGCCAACGAGGGAACTCATCTCGGCGAACCACGCATGGGAATGACGGCGCCGTGGTTCAAGTCTCGTCAGAGCGGACGAATCCGAACCCCGTAACCTCCTGCTTGCAAAGCGGGGCGTCATAGGCCTTCTAACGAACGAACGACGGGTCTACATGAGGCCAGCTGCGCAAGCGGCGAACGGGTCTCGAACCCGCGACCTTCGGCTTGGGAAGCCGACGCTCTACCAACTGAGCTATCGCCGCATCGCTGCCCGCACCGCGGGCGCGACCGTACGACGCTGATTTTACGCCCGGCCTCGCGACGGCGCCAGAGCACTACCCTTGCTCTCGTGCTCCGGCGCGTCTCCAAGCCCCTTCTCGCCTGCCTCGGCGGCGCTGCGCTAATCGCGCTGTTGATCTTCGGCGTCTTCGCCCTCGGCTCCAACCGCACGCTCGACCAAGCGCTCGCTGACGGCCAGCACCCGCAGGCGCCCGAATACACGCGCAAGCTCCCGCCGCTCGCCGGCGGTGCGCCGGTGTCGCTCGCTCAATACCGCGGCCACGTCGTCCTGCTGAACTTCTGGGCCTCCTGGTGCCCGCCCTGCCGGCACGAGGCGCCCCTCGTGGAGACGGCCCAGCGCAAGCTCCAACGCTACGGCGGCACTGTGGTCAGCGTCAGCACGCAGGACACCGCGTCGGACTCCGAGGCCTTCCGTCACGAATACGGCCTCACCTATCCCGACCTTCGCGATGTCACCGGCTCCTTCGTCCACGCCTTCGGCACGATCGCGCTCCCTGAGAGCTTCATCCTCAACCCGCAAGGCCAGATCACAGCGATCTCCCGCGGCGAAATAAATAAGGAATTCGTCCTCGAGGCAGTCTCGCTCGCCGAAAGCAGCCGATGAGGCGCGCCTGCTCGCAAACTCCCCTTGGCTCGCGGTTGTTGGGGCGCTCGCGCTTCTTGCCGCGCTCGCTCTTGCCGTGCCGTCATTCGCCGCGGCCCCCCGGACCTCAGCGGTCGCGATCGAAAAGCAGGCGATGTGCGTCACCTGCAAGATCCCACTTCAGGAGGCGAACTCGCCGCAAGCCGAACGCGAGAAGGAATTCATCAAGGGCCTCGTCGCCGACGGGCCGCAGCGAAAAGTCAGATCAAGGACGCGCTGGTCGCCGAATACGGCCCCGCCGTGCTCTCGCTGCCAAAGGCAAGCGGCGTCAACCTCGCCGTCTACATCGTCCCCCCTCTGATCGTCCTGCTCGCGCTCGGCGGGCTCCTGATCGCCGTGCCTCGCTGGCGCAAGCGGGGCGCGAACAGCAGGTCGGCTGGGCACTCCCGCGCGCCCGCTGAGCCCAGACGACGCCGCGCGCCTCGACCAAGATCTCGCGCGCTTCGACGGCTGAAGCTGCCGCGCGACTACTCGCCAGGCCGCGGGGGCGGCGGCGAGAGCCGCTCGGGTGCGTCGATGCCGAGCTGGGCCAGCCCCAGCGTGATCGCCCGCGAGGTCAGCTCGCACAGCGCCAAGCGCGAGCCGCGCACGGGTTCGTCGGCGGTCAGTACCGGGCAGGCCTCGTAGAAGCCCGAGAAGGCGACGGCGAGGCCGTAGAGGTAACCGCAAAGCCGGTGTGGGCGGTAATCGCTGAGCGTCGCCTCGATCGCCGCGGGCAGCCGCAGCAGGGCCAACGCGAGCTCGCGCTCGGCCGGCTCCACGAGGACAATGCGATCGCCGATCTGCGCGCCCTCGTCCTCGGCGCGGCGCAGAACCGAACGCGCGCGGGCGTTCGCGTACTGGAGGTAGACGGACGTGTTGCCCTCGAGCGAGAGCATGCGCTCCCACGAGAAGACGTAGTCCTTCTCGCGGTCGCTCGAGAGGTCGGCGTATTTGACCGCGCCGATGCCGATCGCGCGGGCGAGCTCCGGGTCGGGGTCCATGCCGCGCTCGGACAGGACCTCCGCCGCGCGCTCGATCGCCTCGTGGAGGAGGTCGACGAGGCGCACCGGAGCGCCAGTGCGGGTGCGCAGCATCTTGCGGTCCTCGCCGAGGACCGAGCCGAAGGCGATGTGGCGCGCACTCGCCCCGCCGTTGATCCACCCCATTTCGCGCGCGACCTGGAAGATCATCTCGAAGTGCAAGCGCTGCGGAGCGCCGACGACGTAGAGCAGCTCGCGCGCTTGTAGCACCTGCGTGCGATAGCGAAGCGCCGCGAGGTCGGTCGTGTCGTAGCTGTAGCCGCCGTCTGACTTGCGCACGATCAGCGGCACCGGCTCGTCGTCGCGGCCGAGGAAGCCGTGCGGGAAGACGCACAGAGCCCCCTCGCTCTCGACCGCCAAGCCCTGCTGTTCGAGCTCGCGCGTCACCTCCTCGAGCTGCGACTGGTAGGTGCTCTCGCCGGCGATATCAGCGTCGGTGAGCTCGACGCCCAGGAGGTGGTAGATCTCGCGGAAGTGGCGCCCCGACTCCGCCACGAGCTCGCGCCAAAGCAGCGTCGTCGTGATCTCGCCGCTCTGGAGCGCAACGACCCGCTCGCGCGCGCGCTCGGCGAACCCGGGATCGTCGCTGAACTTCGCGTTCGCCGCTTGGTAGAAGTCGTTGAGGTCGGCGATCGAGTGTGTCGTCGCGTCGCCGTTTGCGTCCGGCGTCCAGCCCTCGTCGAGCATGTGCTCGATCAGCATCCCGAACGGTGTCCCCCAGTCGCCGATGTGGTTCTGCGCAATCACGTCGTGGCCCACGAAGCGCAGCATGCGCGCGACCGCGTCGCCGATGATCGTGCTTCGCAAGTGGCCGACGTGCATCTCCTTCGCGACGTTCGGCGAGCTGTAGTCGACGACCACGCGGTGGGGGTCGGCGGCGGCGGGGACGCCGAGGCGGGGGTCCTCGAGGATCGAGGCGAGGCGCGTCTCGAGCCAGTCGCGGCGCAAGTGGAAGTTGATGAAGCCCGGGCCCGCGACCGTCGGCGGGTCGGAGAGCTCGGCGACGTCGAGGTTTTGGACGAGCTCGTCTGCGAGCTCGCGCGGGGGACGGCCGAGCCGCTTTGCGAGCGCCATCGCGGCGTTGCTCTGGTAATCCCCGCCGTGCTCAGGCGTGGACTCGCGGATCGCGGCGGCGTCGGGGGCGATGCGCTCGCCCGTCGCCTGCTCGATCGCCTCCACCATGCGGACTGCCAGCTCATTGGCGATGTCCGCCTCGTGGGTGGGCGTCTCGGGCATTGGCCGCTGAGGTTAGCCCCGCGAGAACCCGACCCTGTGTCACGTACTTAACCGAAAAGCGGCTCCTGGTGTGATAAGTGGCCGGAGGACTTGCGATACTAGGCCGCGTGAACGATGAGGATCAAGCCGCAGAGCGGCATATAAACATCCATCTGTCGCCCGAGATGATGGGCGGCGTATACGCGAACTTCGCGAACGTAAGCCACTCCGACTACGAGTTCACGATCACCTTCGCGCGCGTGGACCACGAGGTCGAGGCCGAGGAGGTGCCCGGGGTCGTCGTCTCGCGGATCAACCTCTCGCCGCGCTTCACGCGCGAGCTGATCGACGCGATGGAGGACAACTACTCGAAGTGGCGCACCCGCGAGGGCATCAAGAACCTTCCCGAGTACGGCGGAGCCGAGGCACATAGCCAGGACGCGCAAGACGACTGAGCCCAGAGCAGAAGGCGGGCGATGAAGGTTGCCGTGCTATCCGACGTCCACAGCAACCGGCAAGCATTCGAAGCGGTCCTGGAGGCGATCGCGGCAAGCGATGCGGCCGAGATGTGGTGCCTCGGGGACCTCGTCGGCTACGGCGCCGACCCCAATGTGTGCGTCGAGCTCGCGCGCGAGCATGCCGCCGTCTGCCTCGCGGGCAACCACGACATGGCCGTCACCGGCGAAATCCCGCTCGAGGACTTCTCCCATGGGGCGAGCCTCGCCGCGCGCTGGACGCAGCAGGTTCTCGCGCGCGAGAACCGAGAGTTTCTCGAAGGCCTCGATCCCCAAGGCGCCGAGGGCGGGCTCGGCCTCTACCACGCGAGCCCGCGCGACCCGATCTGGGAGTACGTGCTCTCCGCGCTGCTCGCGGAGCTCTGCATGACCGCGCAGCAGCATCGCGTGTGTCTCATCGGGCACTCCCACGTCGCGCTCTCCTTCACGCGCACCGACGAGCGCGTCGCGACCGGCGAGCCGCGCCGCCAGGGCGACGAGCTCGACCTCGCCGAGGCCCAGTGGCTGCTGAACCCCGGCAGCGTCGGGCAGCCGCGCGACGGCGACCCGCGAGCGGCGTGGATGCTGCTCGATTTCGATCGCTGGGAGGCCACCTACTACCGCACCGACTACGACATCGACGGCGCCGCGACGGCGATCCGGGACGCGGGGCTACCGGACTCGCTCGCCGAGCGGCTCGAGTACGGTCAATGAGCTCGCGAGGGGTCCTCCGCCGCTTCTGCATGGCCGCGCTCGTGCTGTACGCGGGCCTCCTCCCCGCCGCCTGCGGCGGCTCCGGTGCGGGCCTCATCCCGACCGCGAACGCGGGCCCGCTCGAGCACGACTTCGAAGAAGTCGCGCGGCTCGCGCGCAGCGGCAACGGCTCCTGCACGGCGACGACCGAAGCGATGGAAAAGACTGAAGCCGACTTTGCGAAGGTTTCCGCGAGCCTCGCTGCCCCGCTGCGCTCGAAGCTTCAGGAAGGCATCACTAACCTGCGAAAGCAAGCGCTCGAAGAGTGCACGCAGGCGACCTCCACCAGCTCCTCCACGACGACCACGAAGACGCACACCATAGAAGCGCTCGCGCCGCCCACGACAACGACGGTGCGGACCACAGAAGCCGTGCGCACGACCGCGCCCCAGAACGGCGAAGAAACGCCGGGCGGCGGCGGCACGCAGGCGCCCGAAGGCGGCAACAGCCCCGGTGGATCCGAAGCCGGCGGTGGCCTCGGCAACGAAAACGGCCGCAACGAAAACGGAGTCGGGCGTTGAGCGCGGTGGACGCAGTCGAGATCGGAGGGCGCTACCGGCTCCAGCGCCGCCTCGGCTACGGCGGTATGTCGACCGTGCACCTCGCGGTCGACCTGCGCCTCGAGCGCCAGGTGGCGGTGAAGCTGCTCGCCGAGCACCTCGCCGAGGACCCCGCGTTCGTTTCGCGCTTCCAGCGCGAGGCGCAAGCGGCGGCGCGCCTCATCCACCCCAACATCGTGCAGATCTTCGACTCCGGGCTCGACGAGCGCACGGGGCAGCACTTCATCGTCATGGAGTACATCGAGGGCCACTCCTGCGCCGAGATCCTGCGCGACGAGGGGTGGGTCGACGTCTCCGAGGCCGTCTCGATCATCGAGCAGGCCTGCGAGGGCCTGCACTACGCACACCGTCACGGCGTCGTCCATCGCGACGTCAAGCCCGGCAACCTCCTGCGCGCGCGCGAGGGACAGGTGAAGCTCGCGGACTTCGGGATCGCGAAGGCGACCGAGCAGTCGAGCATCACACAGGTCGGCTCCGTGCTCGGGACCGCGGCCTATCTCGCGCCCGAGCAGGCACGCGGCGAGGACGCGGGACCGGCGGCCGACCTCTACGCGCTCGGCGTCGTCGCCTACCAGCTGATCTCCGGCAGGCTGCCGTATGAGGCGACCTCGCTCACGGAGCTCGCGCTCAAGCAGCAGCAGGAAGAGCCCGCGCGCCTCGACACGCTCGTGGCGGCTGTCACGCCCGAGCTCGCCGAGGCGGTGGCGATCGCGCTCGCGCTCGACCCCGCCGAACGCTTCCGCAACGCGCGCGAGATGGCCGGGTCGATCCTCGACGGCGCCCACGGGATGCCGTTGCAAGCGCACCTCAGCACGCACTCCGAGCGCGTCTCGCAGCCGACGCAGGCGACGAGCCTCCTGAAACCACAGAGCAGGCCCAGCCCGCCCCCGCGCGAGCGTCCCGCGCCCGCCGCCCCGCGGCCCGCACAGGCCCTCACCCCGCGTGCGCCGCAGCGCGAGTGGCGAGCGCGGGAGAGCCCAGCCCCCGTCGCGGCCGAGGCCCCCGCGCGCAAGCGTCGCGGCAGACGTGCGCTGACCGCGCTGCTGGCGCTGGTCGCCGTCGCGGTGGTCGTGGTTGCGGTGGTGGTCGCGACCGCGCCGAAATCGACGCAGGTCACGCTGCGAAACGTCGTCGAACAGGACGCCGGCAAGAGCGCCTCGGCGCTCAAGCAGCTCGTGGAAGAAAACACGAAGTAGCGAAAGCGGCCTAGAAACGAAAGGACCCCGCTTTTGGCGGGGTCCTCCCTCGAACCTGTTCGCGCTCCTTGCGAACACACTGCCATTGCCTCGGCCGTCCTTGCCGTCGCCATCCGAATCGGGGCTCCGGCGGCTGCGTTCCGCGAGCAGCGAACAAGTGACAGCTGTTCGTGCCGCCCTTATACCACATCGGTGCGACGCCGGCCAGAGGCGTTCTCACGTCCGTTACGCCACGCCGTCGCGACGTCCTCGAGGCGTCCCGCGATGATCGCGAGGCGCATGTCCGACATCAGCCGCGCGAGGAACGCGAGGTTGTGCGCGGTCAGCAGGCGCACGCCGGTGAGCTCCTTCGCGCGCACGAGGTAAGAGAGGTAGGCGCGCGAGAGGCCGGTCGAGCACGCCGGGCACGGGCAGCCCTCCTGGAGCGGGCCCTCCTGCTCCAGCCAGCGGCGCTTGGAAAGGTCGATGCGCCAACGGTGCTCGCCGCCCTCGCCCTCCGGCGCGTCGGTCACGAGCGCCGAACCGTGGCGGCCCAGACGCGTCGGCATCGCGCAGTCGAAGGTGTCGATGCCGAGCGCGACGCCGCGGATGAGGTCGTCGACCTCGCCGATCCCGAGCAGGTGCCGGGGAAGCGTCTCGTGCTCGCCGCCGAGCTCGTCGAGCGCGAAGCCCACGACCTCGTACATCTGCGCCCTGCTCGCGCCGAGCGAGCCGCCGATCGCGATCCCGTCAGCGCCGCTCGCAGCGACCGTGCGCGTGGAGGCGCGGCGGAGCTCCTCGAAGACGCCGCCCTGACCGATCCCGTAGAGCAGCTGGCCCGCGGGGCCGTGCTCTGCGCGCCAGCTGATACAGCGCTCGAGCCAGCGATGCGTGCGCTCGGTCGAGCGCTCGGTGTACTCGCGCTCGACGTGAAAGGGGGTGCACTCGTCGAACGCGAGCGCGATGTCGGACCCGAGCGCCGCCTGCACCGCCATCGAGCGCTCGGGGGTGAGCTCGAGCTCGCGGCCGTCGACGTAGGAGCGAAAGACGACGCCCTCCTCCGCAATCGAGAGCACCGCGCCCGCCGCCGCGGGGTCGCCGTTCTCGGCGGCGTGTTCGAGGTCGGGGTCGGGGCCGCGCTTGCGCGAGCCCTTGATCTCGTCCGCGACACGGCCGTGGCCCATCGAGAAGACCTGAAAGCCGCCCGAGTCGGTGATGATCGGCCGCTCCCAGCCCATGAAGCGGTGTAGCCCGCCGAGGCGCTCGATCGCCTCCGGGCCGGGGCTCAGCAGCAGATGGAAGGTGTTGCCGAGCACCATTTCGTAGCCGAGCGCGACGACCTCGCCGGGCAGCAAGCTCTTGACCGTCGCCTTCGTCGCGAGCGGGACGAACGCGGGCGTGCGCACAACGCCGTGGGGGGTATGAAGAAGGCCTGCGCGCGCCGCCGAGAAGCCGTCGCGAGCCTCGATCGTGAACTTCTCCACCGCCGCATCCTAGGCCGCTTAGGGAGAGCTCTCCGCGCGCGCCCTACATTCGTGTGATGAGCTTCTACGTGGCGCTCGGCTCGCTCCTCGACGTCGCGCACACGGTCGGCTATCCCGTGCTCTTCCTGCTCGTGATGGCCGAGTCCGCCGGCGTGCCGGTGCCCGGCGAGACCTCGATCATCACCGGCGCCGTGCTCGCGAGCCAGGGCAAGCTCTCGATCGTGGTCGTGATCGTGCTCGCCGCGACCGCGGCGATCGTCGGCGACAACATCGGCTACCTCGATCGGGCGCAAGGGCGGCCGCTGGCTGCTGCAGCGCCCCGGCGCCTTCCAGCGCCAGCGCCTGCGCGCGCTCGAGGTCGGCGAACCGTTCTTCGAGCGTCACGGTCCGAAAGCGGTCTTCTTCGGGCGCTTCATCCTCGGCCTGCGCGTGTGGGCCTCGTGGCTCGCGGGCGCGACGCGCATGCCCTGGCGCTCGTTCTTCCTCTGGAACGCGTGCGGGGAATCGTGTGGGCCACAGGCGTCGGCGTGATCGCCTACACGCTCGGGCGCACCGCCACGAACGTCACCGAAGCGTTCGAGATCTACGGGCTCGCGGCGTTCGTAATCGCGATTGCGGGCCTACTGCTCGCGCACCGCCGCTACCGCCGCAGCGAGCAGCGCGCGCGCGAGGAATTTGCGCCCATCACAAAGGAGAGCCGACCTCGTGGCCGGCTCCGTTGTGATGATGACCGTTCTGACATGGCGCGATCCGATTCCACATCTCGGTGAGCGTCGTGAGCTCGTGTACCGAGAAGCGCGAGAGGAAGAGCTCGCGGACGACGCCGAGATGCGTGCCGCGAGCTGCGTCAACTCGCGTGCGCCCGGTGGCCGTGAGGCACGCGTAGGCGCCGCGCGCGTCGTGGGCGCACGAGCAGCGCTCCAGCAGCCCCTCCTTTTCGAGCCGATCGACGAGCCGCGTGAGGCCACTGCGCGAGAGCTGCGCCTGCTCGGCGAGGTCGCACATGCGCATCTTGCCCTGCGGCGTGTCCTCGAGGTAGTAGAGAACCTCGTACGCGCGCAACGGCATGCCATGTGTTCCTTCGAGCGCCGAGTCAAGACGCTTCGCGAGTGAAGAGTGGGCTCGGAGCAGGCCGCGCCACGCGTCCATCTCCTCCTCACTCAAGCTCTGCTCCACAGGAGCAATCGGTATGGCGGTCGCGATCGACATCAGAATCGATAGGAACGAACCCGGTCTAATCGACCATAGCAGGGAGGCGCAATTAGGCCCGCAATCCGGCATGTTGGAGCGGTTTTCCGGACATCTGGGGCGGTTGCGAGACGCCCAGCAGCGCGAGCAACGTGGGCGCGACGTCGGCGAGGATCCCGTGCTCGCGAAGCGCGATCGGGGCGCTCGTGGGAGTCACGACGATCAGCGGCACGGGGTTCAGCGAATGCGCTGTGCTCGGGCTGCCGTCGGGCTCGAGCATGTGCTCCGCGTTGCCGTGGTCGGCGGTCACGAGGCACGCGCCGCCGGAGTCGAGGACGCTCGCAACGACTTCCCCCAAGCACGCGTCGACGGCTTCGACGGCCTTCACCGCGGCGGGGATCACGCCGGTGTGGCCGACCATGTCGGGGTTCGCGAAGTTGATGATCCCGAACAGCGGCTTGTCCTCGCGCCAAGCGCTGACGAACGCGCGCGCGGCCGCGCGCGCGGACATCTCCGGCTTGTGGTCGTAGGTGGGTACGTCACGCGGCGAGGGCACGAGCTCGCGGCGTTCAGAGCCGTAGGGGGCCTCCTCGCCGCCGTTGAAGAAGTAGGTCACGTGCGCGTACTTCTCCGTCTCCGCGACGTGCAGCTGCTTCGCGCCGGCGGCTGCGAGCACGCTTGCGAGCGTGACCGCGGGGCGCTGCGGCGGAAAGGCGACGGGATAGCTCCAGTCTTCCTCGTATTCGGCGAGCGTCGCGAGGTGCTCGACGGGCGCCGCGCCGCCGCGCCCCTTCCAACCGGGCAGGTCCTCCCCACCCTCCCCGAATCCCGGCTCCGCGAGCGCGCGCACGATCTGGCGCATGCGGTCGGGGCGGAAGTTGAAGCAGAGGACGCTGTCGGCGGCGTGGATGCGCCCGTCGATCGCGTCCGGCGTGGAGACGGTAGTGGGCGCGATGAACTCGTCGCTCTCGCCGCGCTCGTAGGCGGCGTTCACGGCGGCGAGCGCGCTCCCGGCGTGGTTGGGCGCCGCGCCGTGGACGATCAGGTCGTAGGCGAGCTGCGTGCGCTCCCAGCGGTGGTCACGATCCATCGCGTAGTAGCGACCGACGACGGAAGCGACGCGGAAGGAGCCGTCGGGACGCGCGTGCGCGCACCACTCGGCGACATGCTCGAGCAAGCCCACGCCCGCGTGCGGGGGCGTGTCGCGGCCGTCGGTGAAGCAGTGGACGAGGAGCGCTGGGACCTCGAGGCGCGCCGCGAGCTCGATCAGCGCGTGCAAGTGCTCGAGGCTCGAGTGCACGCCGCCGTCGGAGGCGAGGCCGATGAGGTGGACGCGCGGGGCGCACGTGAGCGCATCGTGGATGACGGCGTTGGAGTCGAGCGCGTGCGCGGCGAGCGCTTCGTCGATACGCACGAGGTCCTGGCGGACGACGGCGCCGGCGCCGAGGTTCAGGTGGCCGACCTCGGAGTTGCCCATCTGGCCTTCGGGAAGGCCGACGGCGTGGCCGCTCGCGCTTAGCGTCGTGTGCGGGTAGGAGGACCAGAGGCGGTCGAAGACCGGGGTCCCAGCGAGCGAAATCGCGTTGCCCGGGCCCGGCTCCGCGATCCCCCAGCCGTCGAGCACGACGAGGCACGCGGAGGGAAAGAAGGGTCCGTCCGCGGCCGCTTCGCTCATGCCGCGTTCACGATCGCCATGAAGGGCTCCGGCTTCAGCGACGCGCCGCCGACGAGCGCGCCGTCGACGTCCGGGAGCGAAAGCAGCTCGGCGGCGTTCTCCGGCTTCACGGAGCCACCGTAGATCACGCGCACGCGTTCCGCGGCGGACGTGTCGCGCGAGGCGATCAGCGCGCGGATGAACGCGCTCGCCTCCTGCGCCTGTTCCGGCGTCGCGACGTTGCCCGTCCCGATCGCCCACACCGGCTCGTAAGCGATCACGACGCTCGCGAGCTGCTCGTCGGAGACGCCCGCGAGGTCCTCGCCGATCTGGTGGCGCAGCGTGCGCTCGGTCTCGTTCGCGTTGCGCTGATCCTCGGTCTCACCGACGCACAGGATCGGCACGAGGCCCGCGATCAGCGCGACGGGCACCTTCAGCGCGAGCGCGCGGTCGGTCTCGTTGTACAGCGTGCGCCGCTCGGAGTGGCCGAGCACGACGCCGTCGAGGCCGAGCTCCTTGAGCATCTCGACGGAGATCTCGCCCGTGTAGGCGCCGTCGCGCTCCTGATGCATGTTCTGCGCGTAGACCTGCAGTGGCGAGTCGGCGGCGTCCTCGGCGACGGCGCGCAGGTCCGTGTAGGGGACGCACACGCCGACTTCGACGTTCGCGGAGCGCTCGGAGGCGGCGAGCGGCGGCAGCAGCTCCGCAACGAACGCGCGCGCTTGCGCTTGCGTCTTGTACATCTTCCAGTTGCCCGCGACCAGCGGCGTGCGCCGCGCGCCGGAAGGGTTCATGCGACGCCAGCGCCGTCGAGCGCCACTACCCCCGGAAGCTGCCTTCCCTCGAGCAACTCGAGCGCCGCGCCGCCACCGGTCGAGAGGTAGTCGACCGTGTGCTCGAGCCCGAACTGCGCGAGCGCCGCGCCCGAGTCGCCGCCACCCACGACGGTCATGCCCGGCGCTTTTGCAACCGCCTCGGCCACCGCAAGCGTGCCACCCGCAAACGGCGCGAGCTCGAACGCGCCCATCGGGCCGTTCCAGAAGACGGTCCCCGCCTTCGCGATCTGAGCCGCGTAGCGCGCGGCCGTCGCTGGCCCGATGTCGAGGCCCATCCAGCCCGCGGGCACCTCGACGCCGTCGAGCACGCGGTGCTCGGCGTCGGGCGCGAAGCGATCGCCGATCACGAGGTCGCTGGGCAGGAAGAGACTCGCGCGCGTCGCGCCGGGGATCTTCTCCTCCTCGAGCAGGCGCTCAGCGTGCGCGATGTCCTCCTTCACGCACAGCGAAGTGCCGATCTTGTGCCCAAGCGCGGCGAGGAACGCGAAGCACATCGCGCCGCCGATGAGCACGCTGTCGGCGATCGCCGTGAAGCGGTCGAGCACGCCGATCTTGTCCTCGACTTTCGCGCCGCCGATGATCGCGACGAGCGGGCGCTTGGGGTGCTCGATGATCTCCATCAGCGCGTTCACCTCGCGTTCGAGGAGGCGGCCCGCGGCGCTCGGAAGCAGTTGCGCGACGCCAGCGGTGCTCGCGTGCGCGCGGTGGGCGACGCCGAACGCGTCGTCGACGTAAAGGTCCGCGAGCTCAGCGAGCGCCTTCGCGAGCTCCGGGTCGTTCTCCGTCTCGCCCGGCTCGAAGCGCACGTTCTCGAGCAGCAGCAGCTCGCCGTTTTCGAGCTCTTCGGTGAGCGCGCGCACCTTGTCGCCAACAACGGCGGGGGCGAGCGTCACGTCGGCATCGATCAGCTCGCGCAGGCATTCCGCGACGGGGCGCAGCGAGAGGTCGGGATTGGGCTTGCCTTCGGGGCGTCCGAGGTGCGTCACGAGCACGAGCCGCGCGCGGCGCGCGCGGAGCTCCTGGAGGGTCGGGATCGCGCCGCGAATGCGGGCGTCGTCCGTGACCGCCCAGTGGCCCGACTCGTCGCTCAGCGGGACGTTGAAGTCGACGCGCACGAGCACGCGCTTGCCCGCGACGTCGAGGTCGTCGAGAGTCCTCACAAGATCTTCTGAATCAGGTCCACGAGACGGTTCGAGTACCCCCACTCGTTGTCGTACCACGCGACGACTTTCACCATCGTGCCGTCCATCACGGCGGTGAGCTTCGAGTCGACGATCGAGGAGTAGGGCGAGCGCACGATGTCGGTGGAAACGATCTCCTCTTCGGTGTACTGGAGGATGCCCTGCATCGGCCCGCTCTCGGCGGCCGCTTTGAGCGCGGAGTTGACCTCCTCGACGCTCGTCGCACGCGCGGCCTCGATCGTGAGGTCGACGACCGAGCCCACCGGGACCGGCGCGCGGATCGCGATCCCGTGCATTTTGCCCTCGAGCTCCGGGACGACGAGCCCGATCGCTTTCGCCGCGCCGGTGCTCGCGGGGATCAGGTTGATCGCCGCCGCGCGCGCCCTGCGGAGGTCCTTGTGCGGCATGTCTTGCAAGCGCTGGTCGGCGGTGTACGCGTGGACCGTCGTCATCAGTCCATGGCGCACGCCGAGCGTGTCCTGGAGCACGCGCGCGACCGGCGCGAGGCAGTTCGTCGTGCACGACGCGTTCGAGATCACGTCGTGCTTGTCGCGGTCGTATGCCTGATCGAAGTTCACGCCGAGCGCGACGGTGACGTCGGCGTCGCTCGCCGGCGCGGAGATGATCACCTTGCGCGCGCCCGCCGCGAGGTGCGCCGCGGCCTGTTCGCGCTTCGTAAAAAGGCCCGTCGACTCGACCACGACCTCGACGCCGAGCTCGCGCCAAGGGAGCGCGCCGGGGTCGCGCTCGCTGAGC
Organism: uncultured bacterium; assembly: GCA_963768005.1. Classification (GTDB taxonomy): domain Bacteria; phylum Actinomycetota; class Thermoleophilia; order Solirubrobacterales; family Solirubrobacteraceae; genus Palsa-744. The sequence goes on along the minus strand of CAVYGD010000001.1, from coordinate 1,244,772 downwards.
ACCTGCACGCGTGCGCCGTCGACGAGCAGCGCGTCGTCTTCGATCTCGACATCGCCCTTGTAGGGGCCGAGGATCGAGTCGTACTTGAGCAAGTGGCCGAGCGTGCGCGTATCGGTGATGTCGTTGACCGCGACCCACTCGATCGCGCCCGCGTCCTCGCGCTCGGCGGCGGCGCGAAACATGTTGCGGCCGATGCGACCGAATCCGTTGATTCCCACACGTACGGCCATCACCGTCTCCTCGGGCCTATTGCTGATTGGCCTATTGCTGATTCACACCGCATTCGCACGCTCGCGAAGAAAAACACCGAGCCCGGGAGTTCCCTCCTGCACTCGGCGACCCGCCGAACCCTATCAGCGCGCCAATAAGCAGGCATTTTGGGCCCTTCGTGGGGGTTTGTGAAGCCGGGCACGGACGCCCGGCGGGGGTGGCGTTGGGCCACCTGGGAGCGCGCGCGGATGCGGCCCTAGCCGTCGCGTCGATGCTTCTCGAGGTCGCGGTGCGCGACCGCGACTGTGAGCTCGTCGTGCTCGCCGTAGCGCGCCGCCAAGTGCTCTGCGATCGCGACCGAGCGGTGGCGGCCGCCGGTGCACCCGATCGCGACGACCAAATGCGACTTGCCCTCGCGCACGTACTGCGGCAGGAGGAAGTCGAGGAGGTTGTGGACGTGGCCGTAGAGCTCCTCCAAGCGCCCATCGCGCGCGATGTACTCGACGACGCGCAGGTCCATCCCCGTGAGTTCGCGCAGCGACGGCTCGTAGTGCGGGTTCGGCAGGAAGCGCACGTCGAACGCGAGGTCCTCCTCGCGCGGAGGGCCGTGCTTGTAGCCGAAGCTCATGAACGTCACCGCGAGCTTGTGCGCCGGCTGGCTCGGCAGCAGCGCATCCGCGACCTTCGCGCGCAGCGTCGCGCTCGCCATCGCCGTCGTGTCGATCACCATGTCCGCGCGCCCGCGCAGGGGCTCGAGCACAGCGCGCTCGGCTGCGACCCCCGCCGTAACGCTCCCATCGGGCGCCATCGGGTGGCGCCTGCGCGTCTCCTGATAGCGCGTCATGAGCGTTTGCTCGGATGCCTCGAGGAAGACGACGCGGTGGTTGATGCCGAGCCGCTGGAGGTCTTCGAGGACCGCGATCAGCGCTTCGAAGTAAACGCCGCCGCGCACGTCCGAGACGACCGCCGCGGTTTCGACCTTCGAGCCCCCGTGGACGAACAGGTCTACGAGCGAGCGAATCATCTCCGGCGGGAGGTTGTCGACGCAAAAGTAACCCGCATCCTCGAACGCGTCCATCACGGTCGACTTCCCCGCGCCCGAGAAGCCCGTGATGATCACGAGGTCGGTCAGCCGTGACTCGACCTCGCCGCCCTTTTGCACCCCACGCTCTCCGAGCCTTCCCGCGGCGAGACCCGCTACCACCGCGCGTGCGTCTCGACCGCGGGCTTCTCAGCAGGTTCATCTTCTACTAATTGTGCCGCGTTCCGCGGACAATCCCCGCAGCTTGTGACAAATTTGTAACCTCAACCCGCTCTGTGCAATGCCCCATGGAGGTCGCGGGCGACCTTCGGCGGCAATCCCGGCACCGCTTGCAGCTCCTCGCGCGAAGCCGACACGATCGACGCCGGCGAGCCGAAGTGCGCGAGCAGCGCGCGCTTGCGCGTGGGGCCGATGCCCGGGATCTCATCGAGCAGCGAGCGCGTCATCGCACGGCTGCGCCGGCCGCGGTGGTGCTCGATCGCGAAGCGATGCGCCTCGTCGCGAATGCGCTGCAGAAGCTGTAGCTCGGCGCTGTGGTGGTCGAGCGCGAGCGGCTTGCGCGCCCCCGGCACGTAGACCTCCTCGAGGCGCTTCGCGAGTGAGATCACGCTCACGCCGCGTTCACGAAAGCCCCGCAATGGAGCGAGCGACGCGCTCAGCTGACCCTTCCCGCCGTCGATCACGACGAGTCCCGGGAGGGTCGCAAAGCTCGCGTCGTAGCGCGGGTCGTGCGGCGAAAGGTCAGCCTGGCGCTCGAAGTTCTGGTAGCGGCGCGAGAGCACCTCGGCCATCGACGCGTAGTCGTCCGAGCCCTCGACCGAGCGGATCTTGAAGCGTCTGTAGTCCGATTTCTTCGGCGCGCCGCCCTCGAACACGACCATCGACGCGACCGTGTGCGTGCCACCGAGGTTCGAGATGTCGAAGCACTCGATCCGCACCGGCGGCACGTCGAGGCCGAGCACGCGTTGGAGCCCCTCGAGCGCCTCCGCGCGACTCTGCCTACGGTGCTCCACGCGCAAACGCTTCTGTGCGATCGCGAGCCGCGCGTTTCGCTGTGCGAGCTCGAAAATCCGCAACTTGTCGCCGCGCTGCGGCGTGTGCACGCGCACCGGGCCCCCGCGCTCGGCCGCCAGCGCCTGCGCGAGCGCGCCACGCCCCGTCAGCTCCTTCGGCACGAGTAGCAGCGCCGGGATCGACACGCCGCCGCCGTCGCCTCCGTAGTACTGGAGGATGAACTGCTCCGCGACCTCCTCGACGCCGCGCTCGCCCTCGTTCGCGAGGTAGAACGACTGGCGGTCCGAAAGCACGCCGTCGCGCACCTGGAAGACCTGCGCGTTCGCGTCCTTGCCCTCGACCGCGACCGCGACCGCGTCGAGCGTCCCCACCGACTCGTTCGCGACGCGCTGGCGCTCCATCAGCGACTGCACCGCGCGCAAGCGGTTTCGCTCGAGCGTCGCCTGCTCGAACTCCTGCGCCGCCGCCGCCTCGCGCATCCGCCGCTCGAGCTCGCGCTCGATCGTCTTGAAGCGCCCCGAAAGGAAGTCGATCGCGGCGTCGATCCCGCGCCGGTACTCCTCCTTGGAAACGTAGCCCACGCACGGCGCTTGGCAGCGCTTGATGTAGTAGTCGAGGCACGGCGAGCCGCTGCGGCGCCCCGGCTCGGGGCCCGTGCAGGAGCGGAACATGAACACTTTCGTCAGCACCTCGAGCGTCCCCCGCACGCGCTTCGCGTTCGAGTACGGCCCGAAGTACGCGCGCCCCGGGATGTGGCGCTCGCGCGTGAAGTACACCCGCGGGAAGTCCTCGTCGAGCGAGATTGCGATGAACGGGTAGGACTTGTCGTCGCGCAAGCGGATGTTGAAGCGCGGGCGGTACTGCTTGATGAAGCTCTGCTCCGCGAGCAGCGCCTCCGCCTCGCTCGTCACGACGACGCACTCGACGTGCTCGACACTCGCGATCATGTCCGCATGGCCCGGACTGCCACGCTGCTCCTTGTTCGAGAAGTGCGACGCGACGCGCTTACGAATCGACTTCGCCTTGCCGACGTACACGACGCGCCCCTTGGCGTCCCTGAAGAGGTAGACCCCCGGGGCGTCTGGCAAGCGCTTGCGCTGCTCGGCGAGGCTCTCCTTCGACGCCGTCAATACCGGCGCGCGAAGCGATAGATCGCGACGTAGCTGTAGATGCAAAGGCCGACGATCACGAACCACGCGAACTCGCCCGCGCTCCCGCCTTCGTCCCACATCCGCGGCTGCGCGATCACCGTCACCAAGAGCACCGCGGTCGCCCCGTGGAAGAGCGCGCGGCGGGAGTCGCCGAGCGTGTACAGAGCCATGCGGTGTTCGCGGTATTGCCTTACGCACACCAAGTACACGCCGATGCCGAACGCCGCGATGATCGCGGCGTAGACCGCTTCGAGGGCGTCGCTCCCGCCCGGCGCGAACTCGACCGCGGCGGCGACGGCGAAGATGATTCCGATCTCGACGGCGACTCTCAGACGGTCCGACACGCAAGCCATGTTAGGGGCTCCTCCACGCGTGCCCGCTTCGGTAGGATTGCGGGCTGTGCGGCACCACCACGGACGTTCCCGCAAGCTCATCGCGCTGCTCTTCGCGGCGTCGCTCGCGTTTGCAATCAGCGCGCCCGCAGCGCTCGCGAGCGACGGCCACGGCTACTACGGCGAGACGACCGACAAGATCGTCACGCTCGCCGGCTTCTGCCTGATCGGCTTCTTCACGCTCTTCGTGATCGTCATGAGCACGCTCCAGGGCTGGCTCGAGCGGCGCAAGGAAGCGCGCAAAGCGGCGCACGCGGCGCTCGGGAACGGGCGCTGGCGCGGCGGCTGGTGAGCGAGCCTCCGATCCGCTACGAGCGCCGTGACGCCGCGGTGCTCATAACGATCGCCCGCCCGCAACGGCGCAACGCGATCGACGGACCCACCGCCGTCGCGCTCCACGAGGCTTTCACGCGCTTCGAGGCCGACGCCGACGCGCGCGCGCTCGTCCTCACCGGCGACGGCGAGGATGCGTTCTGCGCGGGCGCAGACCTGAAGGCGCTCGAGACCTTCGGCGAGCGCCTTCAGGGCCCGGAAGGACCGCTCGGGATCAGCCGCCTCACGCCGAGCAAGCCCACGATCGCCGCGATCTCCGGCTACTGCCTCGCCGGCGGCCTCGAGCTCGCGCTCTGGTGCGACGTGCGGATCGCCGCCGCAGGGGCGACGCTCGGCCTCACCGAGCGCCGCTTCGGCGTGCCCCTACTCGATGGCGGCACGCAGCGGCTACCGCGGATCGTCGGCCTCGGCCGCGCGCTCGAGCTGATCTTCACCGGCCGCATGCTCGGCGCGAGCGAGGCGCTCGCGATCGGGCTCGTCAACGAGGTCGTGCCCGACGGCGCCACGCGCGAGCGCGCGCTCGCGCTCGCGAACGAGATCGCAAGCTTCCCCCAGCAGGCGCTGCTCGCGGACCGCCGCGCGGTGCTCGCGGGGCTCGGCCGCCCGCTCGAGGAAGGGCTCGCGCTCGAGGCATCCGCCGGCCCCCACGTCTTCGCCGAGGCGCTCAGCGGGGCGGCGCGCTTCGCCGCCGGGGAGGGTCGCGGCGGGGCCGCCGTAAGCGCCGGCGTCGGCTCCAGCGGCGCGGGAGGCTAGGACGGCGATGGCGTACTTCGTCACCGGCGCGACCGGCTTCATCGGCCGCAATCTCGTCTCGCGGCTGCTCGCGCACCGCGAGGGGGAGATCTACGTGCTCGTGCGCAAGGGCTCCACCGGCCGCCTGCGCGAGCTCACCGAGCACTACTGGCCCGCGGCGCTCGGCACCCCCGCGCTGCGCAAGGGCCACGCGGGGCACAGCGCAGCCCCCGGGAGCGCGCAGCACGCGCACTCCGCAACGCCCGCGAAGGCACGCGCGGCCGAGGTCGCGGAGCGCATCCACCCCGTAATCGGGGACCTCCGCGAGCCGCTGCTCGGCGTCGCGCCCGAGGCCGTGACCGACCTGCGCGGCTCGATCGAGCACTTCTTCCACGTCGCGGCGCTCTACGACATGACCGCCTCCTCGCGCCTGAACACCGACACGAACGTCGCCGGCACAACGCACGCGATCGAGCTCGCGCGCGCGCTCGAGGCCGCCCACCTTCACCACGTCTCCTCGATCGCCGTCGCCGGCACCTACAAGGGCCGCTTCACCGAGAGCATGTTCGACGTCGGCCAGAAGCTCCCCTCGTCGTATCACCGCACGAAGTTCGAGGCCGAGCGGCTCGTGCGCGAACAGCCCTACGTCCCCTGGCGCATCTACCGCCCTGCGATCGTCGTCGGCGACTCGCACACCGGCGAGATGGACAAGATCGACGGCCCCTACTACTTCTTCAAGACGATCCAGCGAGTCGCGGGTATCGTCCCCGACTGGGTGCCGCTCGTCGGCCTCGACCTCGGCAAGACGAACATCGTCCCAGTCGACTGGGTCGCGAACGCGCTCGAGCACCTCGCGCACGAGGACGAGCTCGACGGCCGCGCGTTCCACCTCGTCGACCCCCGCGGCCAGCGCGTCGACGACGTCATCAACGGCTTCGCCGCCGCCGCGCACGGGCCGCGCGTCGCCGTGAGCGTCGACAAGCGCCTGATCGACGTCGTCCCTACCGGCCCGCTCTCGCTGCTCACGCGGATGCCGCCGCTGCGCCAGGCGCGCGCGCTGGCGCTGCGCGAGCTCGGGATCCCCGAGCAGGTGCTCGCGAACATCACGCTCGTGCCCGAGTTCGACACGCGCCAGACGCGGAGGCTGCTCGAGGGCTCGGGCTTCGAGCGCCCGCCGGCACTCGAGAAGTACGCCCCCACGCTGTGGGAGTACTGGGAGCACGAGCTCGACACCCCCACGCACCACGGCCGCACGCTGCAAGAGGCGCTCGCCGGCAAGCACGTGATCATCACCGGCGCGTCGTCCGGCATCGGGCGCGAGACCGCGCGCAAGATCGCCGACGCGGGCGGGATCCCGCTGCTCGTCGCGCGCGACGTCGAACGGCTCGAGGAGGTGCGCGCTGAGATCGTCGCGCGCGGGGGTACGGCGTACGTGTACGCGGCGAACCTCTCCGACATGGACAGCATCGACCGCCTGCTCGCGCGCGTCTTCGCCGACCAGCCCGCGATCGACGCGCTCGTCAACAACGCGGGCCGCTCGATCCGGCGCTCGATCAACCTGAGCTACGAACGCTTCCACGACTTCGAACGCACGATGCAGCTCAACTACTTCGGCGCGATCCGGCTGATCATCGGGCTGCTCCCGCACATGCGCGAGCGCCGGCGTGGGCACATCGTGAACGTCTCCACGATCGGCGTGCAGACGAACCCGCCGCGCTTCTCCGCCTACGTCGCCTCGAAGGCCGCGCTCGACGCGTTCACGCGCGTCGTCGCCTCCGAGGTGATCGGCGACGGCGTTACGTTCACGACCGTCCACATGCCGCTCGTGCGCACGCCGATGATCGAGCCGACGAAGATGTACAAGGCCTTCCCGACGCTCTCCCCGGACGAGGCCGCGGACATGATCTGCGAGGCGCTGCGCGCGCACCCGAAGCAGATCGGCACGCGGCTCGGGACGACGAGCGAAGTCCTCTACGCGCTCGCGCCGAAGGCCGTCGACCGGATCCTCCACATGGGCTACCGCGTCTTCCCCGAGTCCGCGGCGGCGCGCGGCGAGAAGGAGCTCGACGAACGCGCGACCTTCGAGCAGATCGCGATGGCGACGCTCACGCGGGGCGTGCACTGGTAGGGTGCGAGCCTAACGTTCGCGACGCGCGGCGATGAAGAAGCTCGCCGAGGACCTCTACATGCTGAGGGGCTTCCCGCCCAACGCGATCAACGTCTACCTCGCGGGCGACGTTCTCATCGACGCCGCGACGCGCCAGGCCGAGCGGCGCATCCTGCCCCAGCTGCAGGGCAGACACGTGAGCGCGCACGCGCTCACGCACGTGCACCCCGACCACCAGGGCTCGAGCCACGCGATCTGCCAGCGGCTCTCGATCCCGCTGGGGTGCGGCGAAGACGACGTCCCCGCGATGGAGACGCCGGGTGCGGTGACCGCCGAGAAGATCCCCTCGTGGCTGGCGAGCTTCCAGGAGCGCTGGTGGGTCGGCGCGCCGCACCTCGTCGACCGCGCGCTGAAGCAGGGCGACGAGGTCGCGGGCTTCGAAGTGATCGAGACGCCCGGCCACACGCGCGGTCACATCTGCTTCTGGCGCGAGTCGGACCGCGTGCTGATCGCCGGCGACGTGCTCAGCAACATGAACCTCTTCACCGGCGTCCCGGGGCTACGCGAGCCGCCCGACGTGTTCACGACCGATCCCGTGCAGAACCGCGACTCGATCCGCAAGGTCGCCGCGCTCGAGCCCGCGCTCGTCTGCTTCGGCCACGGTCGCCCGCTGCGAACCACCGAGAAGCTCGTGAACTTCGCCGCCGTGCTACCCGCAGCGTGAAGAGCGATTAACCGAAATAGCGCGACGGCGCCCTCCCGTGAAGGAGGGCGCCGTCATGCTGATCGGGTCAAACCGGTTGCGCCGTCCGCGACACGGTGGTCGGAGGAGACAGTACGACCACCGCGCGGACGGCTGTTGTGCACTCCGGTTACTTCTTGCCCTTGCCCTTCGGAGGGCAGGCAACCTTTGTCGAGGCGGTGACGGTTTCGCCGCCGAGGAAGCTCACTTCGACCTTCCCCGGGAAGCCGCCCTTCGGGCAGCTCTTCGGGACCATGCCGTAGTACATCACCTTCTTGCCCTTCTTCTGCGCGCCACCGAGCTTCGTCACGATGCGCGTTGCGGAAGCGTCGGGCGCCCCGGGAAGCGTTTCGATCAGCGGCACCTGCACCGAGATCACGGGGCCCGAGGCGGGGAAGTTCCAGTGCCCGCTCGCGAGCTTTTCGATCTTCACCGGCGAGTTGCCTTCGATCCAGAAGTCCAGGCCGCCGCCGGCGACGAGGAACGGCGAGACCTGCACGGTCTCGGGGACGCGTTCGCCGCCCAAGCTCACGAAGCCGTTCGTGGGCGAGGCCGCCCCGGCCCGCGACGCCTTCGGGCAGCCGCCGGTGCCACTCTTTTCAAGCGCCGTGCCGGTGCACGTCGTGAAGCCCTTCGTGTTGATCTTCGTGCCCTTCGGGAAATAACCCTTGACTTCGGTCACCGGCGGCGGGCCGCCCGCGTATTCGCTGCCCGAGATCGCGATTTCGGTTTCGAGGTTGGCGCCCGCGCCGAGGATGTTGCCGGTGTTCTTGTAGCCCGGGATCGGCAGAATCTTCGCCTTCAGCGAAACCGTTGGAGTCGCCGACGCGATCGAGGGCATGACCAGCGCGGCCACACCCCCGCTCGCGAGCAGCGTCGCACAGAGCGCCCGCATTACGCGTACCCTGCGCCCGTGCGCGGTGCGCGCGGAAACTAAAGATTGTGTAAGTGTCAGTTTTGGTACACGCAAAGCGATTTCCCTACTTTTGTGGGGGAGCAGTTATTCGTAGTCTTGAACACCCCTACCCGCCGATAGTTCCGGCAAACGAACGGCGCCGCCGCGCCGGAAACGCTCACGCTCTAGCGAGCCCGCGCAGCGGAGGCATCCGCGTCACCCGCCAGGCTGGGTAGATGCCGCCGAGAATACCGATCGCGATCCCGACGATGAGACCCCTGCCGAGACCCCATGCGGTGACCGACGGCGAGATGTAGGCGCCGACGCCGAGCGCGTTCACGAGTGCCTGGCTGCCGAGCACGCCGAGCAGCAGGCCGAAGGCGGCGCCGAGCAGGCTCACCGCGACCCCCTCCCCCACGATCAGCAGCCCCACCTGGAGCGAGCTCCAGCCGACGGTCGAGAGCAGCGCGAGCTCGCCCTGGCGCTCGACGATCGCCAGGAACATCGTGTTCGTGACGCTGATCCCGCCGACGATCAGCGCGACGACGATGATCGCCGTCACCGCGTTCGTGATGAGCGCGCCGTTCGCGCCCGCGCGCGCCGCCTGTTCGGGGTCCGAGATCACCTCGGTGCCGGGGAAGCTCCGTTCGATGCTGCGCCCCGCGTTCTGCGCGCGCTTTCCCGGCGCGAGCTGCACCGCGACGAGCGTCGCCTCGCCCGCACGGCCGGCGAGCGCCTGCGCCTGCGCGAGTCCCATCACCGCCCCTGTGTCCTCGTAGTTGATGCCCGAGCGGTAGATCCCCGCGATCACGTAGCGGTGCCGCTTCACCGCCAGCGCGTCGCCGACGCGAAGCTTCCGCGAGCGCGCGAGCCGTTCGCCGACGATGATCTGCCCCGCGCGCGGCCGCTGCCCCGCAACGAGCACGAGGTTGCTCATGAAGAAGCTCCCTTTCTGCACGCCGAAGACGACCGCGGCGGGGTTGTCGTGGATCCCTTCGACGATCAGCTGCACAGGGGTCGCGCGCGCGACCGCGGGGTTCGCGCGCAACCGTTCCGGCAATGACGCGGGCAGCACCGAGGTGGTCGGGTCGGAGACGCCCGACTGGAAGACGCCGAGGTCCGAACCGCCGAGGTGGATGAAGCCGGCGGCCGTGTTCTCGAGCCCCTGCGTGAGCGAGAGCAGCGCGACGATCATCGCGACGCCGAGGCCGACGCCGAAGGCCGTGAGCAGCGTACGCCCGCGGCGGCGGGTGAGGTTCGTGAGGATGAGTCCGAGCAACTAGTCCATCCCGAGTGGGCCGCTCGCCGACCCGCTCAGGAACTGATGGACGAAGGCGTTCTCGGAAGCGAACATTTCCGCGGCGTCCCCTGACTCCACGATCTTGCCCCTCCAGAGGACCGCGATGTAGTCGCCGATGCGGCGCGCGGAGGCGATGTCGTGTGTGACGACGATGTAGGTGCCGCCGTAGGTCGAGTGCATCTCGCGGATCAGTTCGCACAGCAGCGCGGTGCGCACCGGGTCGAGCCCGGAGTCGGGCTCGTCGAAGATCACGACGTCGGGTTCCATCGCGAGCGCCCGCGCGAAGCCGGCGCGCTTGCGCATCCCGCCGGAGAGCTCGTTCGGAAAGAGGTTTTCGAACTCGCCGAGGCCGACGTCGCCGAGGCGCTCCTTGACGATCTTCCCGATTTCGCCCTCCGTGCGGTCGGTGTGCTGGCGCAGCGGGAAGGCGACGTTGTCGAAGACCGTCATCGAGCCGAAGAGCGCCCCGTCCTGGAAGAGCACCCCGATCGACTGCCGCAGTGCGAGCAGCGCGGGCATCGGCAGGTGTGGCACCGACTGGCCGTGCACCACGATGTCTCCGGAGTCGGGGAACATCAGCCCGATGAGGTGCTTGATGAGCACGCTCTTGCCCGTGCCCGAGGGCCCGAGCACGACGGTGATCGCTTCGTCGGGGATGTCGAGGTTGACGCCGTCGAGCACCGGGACGCCGCCGAGGCGCTTGTGGACGTCGTAGATCCGAATCGACCAGCGGTCGTCGTCGCCCTCCTCGGCGTCGAGTTCGCGGTAGCGCTCGTAGGCGCTCCCCTCCGCGGGCGCCGCCTCCGCGGCCGCTGCGAGCTGCTGCGTGGGCTGGCCGGGCGCGGGCGCTGCCGTCGCATCGGGCGCGGGTGCTCCATCCGGCGCGGGCACCGCGGGCTCCGAGCCGTGTCCCGGTTGGCCGTAGAGGCGCTCGCGAACCGCTTCGTCGGTCCGCTGCGGATCGGCCATCGGGCCCTCCCCCATGCCAGGTTCGCGCTCGCTCACAGTTTCACCCGTCGCATCGCTCTACACCATGGTATGCAGCACGCCCCCGAACCCCGTTTCGCGAGCGGGCGCTCAGCCTTCGGAGGCGAGCTGCGGGAACTGGCTCGTCTTGCCGTTGATCGAGAACGGTCCCTGCTGCTTGCACGCCGGCGCGGCGACTTCGTTCGCGTGGCCGGGCTTGTTGACGACCGGCTGGCCCCCCGGGAACGTCTTGTGTTCGACGGTCTTGCCTTCCTTGATTTCGACTTCCACCGGTTCCCCGCGCAGCTGCTTGATCAGGTCTTCGGAGACGAATTCGTTCGGCGGCCCGGTCGCGGCGGGCGCCGAGTTCGAGCACGAGCCTGCGCTGAAGACCGGCAACCCGCTCGCGAGCGTCGGGAAGATGCCCGGCTGCGGGTAGGCGTTCGCGCGGTTCGTCCCGACGGGGCTCCCGTAGACGGCGAGGCTTTCGGGCCCGATCACGTTCATCGCGCGCAGGTAGTGCTGGTGGGGCGCCGAGCCACCGACGCCGGAGACGTTTTCGTTGTTGAGCGCCGCCTGGCTCGCCGCGGTCGTGTTCGCGAAGAACGCCTGCAGCTCCGGGACGTAGTCCCCCAGATACTGCAGGAAGGGGTTGAAGTTGCGAAGCTCGGGCGTGAGTTCCTTCAGCACCGGCGTCGTGAGCGTGAGCACGTCTTCGAAGGCCGGCAGCCCACGCACGGAGGCCTTCGTCCAGCCGCCGAGGCTCGTGAGGTAGTGGTTGAGCACCGGCGAGAACGGCACGAGCGCCTGCACCGTCGGCGTCAGCTGGCGCTCCGTCTTGCGGAACTGCACGAAGTACGGGTTCGCGGCGTCCGCGAACGTGTCGAGCTGGCGCAGCGCCGTCGTCGAGGAGCTCTCGAACGCGGGCAGCGTGCGCCAGGCCGCGGCGAATGCCTGGCTCGCTTCGGCCGCGGCGTGGAAGGTGTGTTCGCCGTTCGTGATCAACCCTTCGAGCTGGTGGTCGCGCCCGCCGAGGGCGTTGAAGACGACGCCCGTGTTGTGGATCAACGCGGTTACCGCGCCTTCCTGCGCCGCGAGCAGGCTCACGAACCTGTTCGTGTTCACGACGAACGGTTCGAAGGTCGCGAAGAAGGAGTTGATGTCTTCGCCGCGTCCGCGGAAGGAGTTCGCCCACGACTGCTGCCAGAGCCTGAACATCGCGCGCGTATGCGGGTTGAAGGTCGCGAGGATCTGATCGAGCGTCACCGACGGTTCGATGTTGCGCTGGGGGAGCGTCCCTTCGTCCGCAACGTAGGGGCCGACCTTCGGCCCCGGGATCAGCTGCACGTAGGTCTCGCCGAGGAGCGTCTTCTGACGCAGGATCGCGTGCGTGCTCGCGCGGATCGGCGCGTAGCGGGATTCGATTTCGACCGTCGCTTCGGTCTTGCCGGTGGCCGCCTTCGTCGTCGCCTTGACGCTCACGACGCGCCCGACGGGCACGCCCGAGATGCGCACGTCGGCCTGTTCGGCGAGCTGCAAGCCGTTGGGGAAGTCGGCGTGGAAGCGGTAGCCCTTCGGCTTCAGCGGCACCGGCCCGCCGAAGGACTCCCAGAGGAACAGCAGCAGGCCGAAGCACGCGAGCACGAAGACGACGATCACGATCAGGTTGCCGAGCGTTGGCGCGCGTTTCTGCATCCGGCTATCCCTTCGCCGCTTCCGTCGCCTTCTTGATGCAGATCGCTTCGTTCTGCGCCGGTTCGGTGCTGAAGCGCGGGAAGTTAAAGAGCCCGATCAAGAGCTTCGCCGTGGGGTCGATCTTCGCCGCCGGTTCGAGCACGCGCAGCAGGCCGCAGTTGAAGTACGGGAGCGTGTTGCCGATCGCGCCGTGGGCGTCGCCGCTCGCGTAGACGCTGTTGATGTCGTGCGCGAGCCAGGTACCGAAGAAGAGGAAGCCGGCCTGCTTGGAGCTCGGGTTGTATGCGAGCTCGTTGAAGAGTTCGTTCACCACCGAGAGGCTCATCGTGAGCCCCGGCAGCGCAGCCGCGAAGCTGCCGAGCGCGGGCTTGAACTTCGCGAACACGGGCTGCGTTTCGCGCGCGAACGGCCGGATCTCGTTCTTGAAGATCGGCGTCGTTTCGCGCAGGAACGGCTGACTCGCCTTCTCCGCGGGGCCGAGCGCCTGCGCGAAGGGGTGAAGCGCCGTGAGCGTCGGCCCGAGCACGTTTGCGGCGGTCGCGAGGCTCCCGAGCCCGCGCTGCGTCTTCGAGAGCGCGCTGGGCAGCAGTTCGAGCGTGCGCTCGACGTTGTGCTGCTGTCCGGCGAAGACGCGGAAGTTCCGGTTCGCCGAGACGACGAGTTCGGCGAGCTCCTTTTCGACTTCCGCGAGCGCCTGCATGAGCAGCGAGAAGTTGTGGATCGAGCCCGCGATGTTGGCGTGATAGCGCTGCAGTTCGTGCGTGATCTCTTCCGTGTTGCGCGCAAGCGGATCGAAGCGCTTGTAGGTGGCGGAGAGGTTCGCGCCGTTTTCCTTCAACCCTTCGCCCGCGTTGTTGATGAGCGACTGCAGGTAGGCGCGCGTTTCGCCGTCGAGGGAGGCGAGGAACTGGTCGAAGTTGATGTTCGGCGCGGTCTGTGAGATCGGGAGCACCGCGCCGCTCGAGAGTTCGCCGCTCGACGCGGTGCCGGGGTCGATCTGAACGCTCATTTCCTGCAGCTGCGTCTTCGGGCGCATGAGGATCGTCGCGTCGTGGTAGATGTGCGCGTACTTCGGCGTCAGCGACATCGTCACGAGCGCGCGGCCTTGCTTGACTTCGACCCCCTGGATTTCGCCGATCTTCGCGCCCGCGATCGTGACCGCCTGGCCCTGGCCGGAGGCGAGCGCCTGCGCGGTGTTGAAGTAGGCCTTCAGCGTGAAGTTGCACGTGCCGATCGCGGGGACGCCGCAGGGCAGGCTGAGGCGCTCCTGCGAGAGCACGTAGCCGCCGACGACGACGGCGATGATGGCCATCACGATGACCGCGACGAACGAGCTGCGGTAGCGCTTGATCTGGTCGCCGATCCCGCGGCCCTGGCTCCCACGGCCCCCGTTCGCGCCGTTGGCGCGGTTCGCTCCGTTGGGGCGCGCGCGGCCGGTGCCGCCGTTGCCGCCGCCCACGCGGGTCCTGTTGCGCGGCGTGCTCATCAGTCGGCCGGCCCCGAGGAGAGCGGGCCGTTGAAGTTCGGCACCGCCTGCTTGTAACACGAGCTCATCGGCTTGTACGGAGGCTCGGAGGACGGGAACGCGGGACGGGTCCCGAGCGGCGCGAGCGTCGCGCGCGAGACGAGGCCGTAGCTCGAGGTCGTCTTTTGGCCGATGACCGTGGGCGCGGCCGAGAAGAGCGTCGAGCCGCCGGCTCCGACGAGGCTGCGGAAGGCGCTGATGCCGTTGCCGGTGAAGTTCTGGCCGAGGCTGTTGGCGCCGACCATCGAGTACCAGAATTCGTTGAACGCTCCCTCGCCGCTCGAGTTCGGGCCGTCCTGCAGCTGGGCGTTGCCCGCGGGGATGAGGACGTTCGTGAGGCACTGGCTGAGCAGGTCGTTCTGCTGGTAGAACGGCACCGAGTCGCTCGTCAGCTGGGCGATCGAGGGCGCGCTTTCGCGCAGGTTCCTCGCGAGGCCGCCGAGCTCCGAGGGCGCGAGCGACGCGCGCACCTGCTTGATCCAGGGCAGGAACGCTGAGACCGTCGCGGGTGTCTCCTCGACGCCCGGGATGATCGCTTCCGAGAACGCGCGCAGCGGCGGCAGCGCCGCTTCGAGCGCGACGAATGCGCGTGTCGCGTTCGTGAGCGCGCCGGGCAGCCTTGCGACCGTCGCGCTCAGGTTCGCCGACTGGTTCGCGAACTCGCTGAGGAAGATGTTGAAGTTCGTGATCAGTTCGCCGAGCGCCTGCGAATGCACGTCGAGCGCGCCCGTCACGCGCCTGATCGAGTCGATCAGCGTCGAGAGGTCGCGTTCGTGCGTGCCGCCGATCGCCTGGTTGACGATCGCCGCCCCCTTCAGCGCCTTTGGTCCCCGGCGGGCGGCGCGGTTGATCGCTTCGGCGCCGGTGAGCCCCTGGACTTCGGGTTCCTGTTCGGCGTTCTCGGCGGGCGTCGGCTTTTCGCTGTAGGCCTTGCCGAACTGGATCAGGAATTCCTGCAGGTTCGCGCGCGTGTCGGTGTTGAGCGCGTCGAGCACCTGGTCGAGCTGGACGGGGTCGGAGGCCTGCGTGACCGGCAGCGTCGAGCCCGAGGAGAGCGTCGGCGAGCCGGGGCTGCCCGGGCTGCAGTTCGACGAACCAGTTGCCTTCGAGGAAGAGCCGCGGGCGGATCTTGACCGTCGCGTCCTTGTGGATCGGCAGCCCCTGAGTTGGAGATTTCCATCGTCACTTCGCCGTATTCGCCGACGCGCTTTATCGCGGTCACCTTGCCGACGTTGACGCCCGCGATGCGCACGTCGGATTTCGGCGAGATGTTGACCGCGGTCGGGAAGACGGCGTGCAGGCGGTAGCCGTGCGTGAACGGGATGTGCTTCGTGAACCCGAAGTAGACGCCGATCGCGAGCATCGACGAGCACGCGATCGCCCTGCGCAGCGGGGCGCGCCGGCCGCTGCAGCTCCGCGACCGGCACCTCGTCGCGCCGCCGTATGTAGCGCCATGATCCCGTGCGAGCGTTCGCCTGGCGCGGCGCCATGGCCGTTCGCGGCCGTTCGTGCTCACTTCTTCCCTTCCCCGTCGAGATGCCCAGTTCCTTGAGCGTCGAGGCGGGGTACTTTTCGCCGAAGAGGTTTTCTTCGCGCTTCGTCGGTTCGCGGTTGTTCGTCGCCTTGGCCGCGTGGCCGATGACGACGCTGGCCGGGGGCGTACACCTCGTTCGCCCGCTTCGCAGAGCTCGCGGCTGCCCGGGTGCGGTGACGTTCGGGTACGGGTTGTAGTGGAGGAAGTTGTCGTTGTAGGCGGGATTGCCTCCCGGAGACCGTCGAGGTCGGGCGAGGGTCCCGCGGCGGGCGCCGAGGCCGGTCCCGACTCGCTGTTGGGTCCCGAAGGCGCCGAGCACGGCCTTCACGCGCGCGAGCGTGCCGACGCCGATGTCCTCCGCGAGCAGGCTCGCGAGGTTGCGGAACGTGAGCGTCACGTAGTTACAGGTCGCCTGCGCGGGCGCGAGCCCCGCGAGCACGGTGTTCCCGAGCTGCACCGTCTTCGTGAACTCTTCGAGCGCGACCGTGACGACGGGGTCGCGTGAGAATTCGCGCAGCTTGCCGAGGAACGATTCGAGGCGCCGGTTGAGCTGCGCCGCGGCGAGGAGGTTCGGGATGCCCGCGCTCACGGCTTCGGCGAACGGCGGCGCCGCCTGGCGCAGCGCGACCGCGGTCGGACGCAGCAGGCGCATGAATTCGGTCGAGTTTTCGTAGAAGCGCTGCTGGTGCTTGAAGGAGTAGATCGCCTGTTCGAGCGACGGCGGCCCGCCCTCGATCGCGAGTTCGAGCGAGTGCGCCACGGAGGCCCAGGCGCTGAAGAAGGTGTCGAGGTAGACGAAGAAGCGGGCGTTCGCGTCCGCGACGGGCGCGGTCTCTTCGGCGGGGCGGTCGAGCGCGCGCCAGAGCTCGCCGAACCCGGTCTTCGGCGCGGCGAGGTTGTGCATCACGGGGATCAGGTTCTCCGTCAGCGGCCGCAGCACGTGGATCGTTTCGTTGAGGCTCGGCCCGCGGCCCGGCGAAGCCGTTGCCACCGTTGATGAGGTTTTCCTGGCTCGCCTGGCGGGTCGGCTTGTCGAAGATGTTGAAGAATTCGTCGAACTGGACCGGTTCCTGGTAGCGCGAGATCGGGATCGTCGAGCCGGACTTCAGCGGCAGGGTCGAGCTGCCCTTGATCAATTCGAGGTACTTGAGGCCGACGGAGGAGCGCGAGAGGACGCTCGTCGAGGTGTCCGCGGGGAGCGGGCTCCACGCTCTTCTGGAGCTTCATTTCGACGATCGCGATCGAGCGCCCGGTGCGCGGTTCCTGGTAGGGGACGATGTTCGCGACGATCCCGACGCGCGTGCCGCCGATGCGCACGTCGTTGCCCTTGATGAGGCCGTCCGCGTCGGGCAGCGCCGCCTTGAGGTCGTAGGTGGGGACGAACGGCAGACCGTTGTTCGCGTTGTAGGAGAGGTAGACCGCGACGACGATCAGCAGCGTCGTGACCGCGCCGATCAGCAGCGGGTTGCTCGCGATCGAGACCTGGCGGCGAGGTCCCATCTACGGCACCTGCGAGGGGTCGCAGCCGAGCAGGCCGTTGTCGGTGAACGGCGAGGAGCCGTCGGCGGCGGGCGCCGTCGCCGCGCCGGGGCAGCGCTTGAGCTGCCCTGTCTTGAGCCCTTCGATGCCCTGCATCGGCGTCGTCGGCGTGAGCGTGTTTTCGGCGCCGAGCTTGAAGTTGTCGAACGACGGCAGGACGTGCGCGTAGTGGCCGTCCGCGTCGTAGTAGGCGGTCGCCTGGCCGAAGTTGCGCACGAAGCCCACGAGGTCGGGCGAGTAGGGGGCGAAGAGGGCCGAGTCCGGGAGCCCTTCGCGCAGCGCCTGCACGGTGTGCGGCGAGGCGCTCGCGAGCGTACGCGCGAGCGAGGGCAGCGCGAGCGCGGCGTCGGTGAGGTCGTTGTTCGGGCCCGGGCTTGGCAGATCGCGACGCCGAATTCGTGCAGCACCGGCGTCGCTTCCTTGAGCAGCGGCCGCAGCCGTTCGAAGAGCAGCGGCAGTTCCTTCGTGTCTTCCTTGGAGACCGTCACGAAGCGGGTCAGCGCGCGTCAGCGTCGGGCCGATTTCGTTGAAGATCTTCGTGCCCTGCGGTGAACGTGTTCGGCAGTTCGGTGAGCCCGCGCGTGAGCGCGTGCTGCTCGGAGCCGATCGCGCTGGAAGGTCGTGTCGGCGTTGCCGATGAGGTTCGTGAGCGATTCGCTTTGCGCGCCGATGACGCTCGTCGCCTGGGCGGCGTTGCAGCGAGGAACTCGGAGAACGTCTTTTCGTCGCGCGTGAGTTCGCCGAAGACGTGGCTGAGCGCGCGGAGCGTCGACGGGAAGTAGTGGACGGACGCGTTCACGTCGCCTTCCACGCCGGCGTACTCGAGCGCGAACCCTTCGATCACCTGCTGGAGCCCCTTGCGCGTGGCCGGGTTGAGCGTGTTGAAGAGTTCGTCCAGGTCGACGGGGCTCGAGGTCTTCGTGATGACCGCGCCGTTGCGGAGCGCGGGGTAGTTGTTGGGCCCCGGCGAGAGCGCGATGTAGCGGTTGGCGACGCCGGAGAGCGAGGGCACGCGGATTTCCGCGCTCGTGCCGCGGTGAAGCGGCGCGAGCGAGCCGTTCGACGTGGATCTTGACGAGCGCCTGGTTGCGGGGCGTGAGCGTGATTTCGTTGATCGCCCCGACGGGCACGCCGCCGACCTGCACCTGGTCGCCCTTCACGAGGAGCTCGGCGCTCGAGAAGACGAGCCGGTATTCGGCGCCCGAGGAGCCGCTCATGAGCAGGTAGATGACGAGCACGGCGAGCGCTGCGATGACGCCGCCGCGGGATCAGCCAGCGGGGTCGCGCGCCGGTGCGCGCGCCGTCCGGCGTGCCGTCGGCGCGGACGCGCTGCGAGCGTGGCGTCGGCGGCGGGGTTCTCGGAGGGCTAGTGGTGGCCAACGGTGCCCCTCATTCGCCGAGCAGGTAGTTGAGTAGGAGCGCGGAGGCGTGCGAGGCCGACGAAGCGCCCTTGTGGGCGCCGAGGGCGGCGACGTGTCTTCGCCGCCGATGGACTCGACTTCGCCTTCGCCCTTCGCGTTGCGTTCGCCCTTTTCGCCTGCTTCGCCGCCCGTCGCCGCCCCACCCGGCAGCGAGTCGAGAATCGAGCTCGCGGTCGCCGTGCTCGCGCTCGCCGAGCTCGCGCTCGCCGAGCTCGAGCCGCCGAGGAAGTTGGCGATGCAGCCGCTGTTCGCCGTCGCGCGGTAGGTGACGCAGTTGGTGCTCAGCAGATCCGCGCGCAGGAAGTGCCCGAGCGAGTTGTAGCCGTTGGTCGCGCCGGAGGCGAGGAAGATGAAGTCCATGAGGCGCTCGATTCCGCCGGTCGAGCGCAGGCTCGAAAGCAGCGAGGAGAGGTTGTTCGCGAACGGCTGCGCGGAGGTCCCGAGCGCCTCGAGCCGTTCGAGCAGCGGTTCGGAGGCCTTCAGCGCGGGTCCCGCGGTCTTGGCCGAACTCGCCGAGGCTCTTGAAGTAGATCGTCGAGCTGTTCGAGAAGGCGGGCAGCTGCGTGAAGATGCGGTTGATCGCGGGCGCCGCCTTGCCGAGTTCGGTGAACGTGGGGATCGTTTCGTTGGCGAACGCCTGGATCCGTTCCATCGCCGGGCCGAGCTGTTCGAGGAAGGGCGGGAAGTCGGCGAGGTTGCTGCGCGAGCGCGGCTTCCTGGTCGCGCGCTCGCCGTCGCGACGACGTTCTGCTGGGCGAAGGAGTCGGCGAAGCGCTTGCGCACCTGCGCGAGCGGCGCGAGCGCGCGATCGGAGTTGACGGCGAGCTTCGAGAGCACGCGGTTCTCGTTCGCCGAGGATCGCGAGCACGCGGTTGGTTTCGCGCAGCGCGGGGTTCGCGCGCACGATCACTTCGTGCAGGTCTTCGCCGCGTCCGGCGAGGCCCGCACCGAGTTCGTTGAGGATGATCCGCAGCCGTTCGGCCTCGGGCAGCTGGTTGATGTCGGTGAGCAGGTCTGGGTCGACCGGGCTCGAGGTGTTCTGGACCGGGAGCAGGCGCTCGCCCTCGCCTTCCTGCCCTGCGGGGATGACGCTGAGCGCGGGCGGCGGTGGGGCGCCTTCGGCGTGGGCTTCGGTGGGGCGGCAGTCGACGTACTTCTCGCCGAGCAGCGACTGCGGCCTGATGATGCAGTAGGCGTCGGTGCGGAAGTCCTGGAAGGCGGAGTTCGAGATCGCTCATCACGACCGCGGCCTTCGCCTGCGGCGTCGGCGTGACCGATGCCACGCTCCCGACTGGGACGCCCGCGATCTTGACCTGCTCGCCCGGCGTGAGGTTCGCGGCGTTGTCGAAGATCGCGCGCACTTCGTAGGGATCCGAGGAGCCCCCCGCCGAACACCACGATGACGGCCACGATGAGGCCGCGCACAGCGCGACGCCACCGACGGCGATCCACGCTTTCGGGCTGCGCTTCCAGGGCAGCGTCGTCAAGTCAGCACCGATCCTTCGCCACAGCTTGTCCTTTGCCTATGTCAGACCCTTTGGCGCGCTCAAGTAAAACCGATCTGCTGTTGCCTCCAGACCATTGGCATTTTCAACTCGCACCCTCCGGTCCCCTGCTCCGGTGGCCCTCGATGGGAGCGCGCGATGGCAGCGTGCAAGACCGCATACACGGCCGCGACGATGACCCAAAACTCCCTCGTGGCACAGTCTCGATGCTACCCGCACGCAACGCCCATTCGCTGCACCATCATGCGCAGATGCAGGCCCTTCGGCCCCTGGCGCCCCAGAACCCTCGCGCAGCCCGCGCCGCGGCGCTCGAGCCGCGCAGGCGGGCTGCGGGCGCCGTCAATGCACGAACGGCCGGCCCGCGCTCCTGGCGCGGGCCGGCCGGCACGCAATCGCTCTATCCTGCGGCGCCTTACTTCTTGGGCGGGCAGGGCACCTTCGTTTCGGCGCTGACGGGGCTTGGAACGCCGAGGAACGTGACTTCGATCTTCGCCGGGAAACCGCCCTTGGGGCAGCTCTTGGGCACGGTTCCGTAGTACGTCACCTTCTTGCCCTTCTTCACTGCGCGCCGCCGAACTTCGTCTTGATGTGCGTGGCGGAGGCGTCGGGCGCGCCCGGAAGCGTTTCGATGAGCGGCACTTCGACCGTGATCACCGGGCCCGAAGAGGGGAAGGCCCAGCTGCCCTTCGCGAGCTTTTCGATCTTCACGGGCGAGTTGCCTTCGATCCAGAAGTCGAGGCCGCCGCCGGTGGCGAGAAACGGCGTCACCTGCACGGTCTCGGGGACGCGTTCGCCGCCAAGCGAGACGAAACCTTCGGTCGCGCCCGCGGGACCGGCCTGGGACTTCTTCGAGCACCCGCCCGTGCCGCTCTTTTCGAGCGAGGTTCCGGAGCAGGTCGTGAAGCCCTTGGTGTTGATCTTCGTGCCCTTCGGGTAGTAGCCCTTGACCTGCGTGATCGGGGGCGGACCGCCGGCGTATTCGCTGCCGTTGATCGTGATTTCGGCTTCGACGTCGGCGCCGGCGCCGAGGATGTTCCCGGTGTGCGGGAAGCCCGGTACCGGGAGGATCTTCGCCGCCAGGGACACCGTCGGCGTGGCGGTGGCAAGCGCGGGCGCTAGCAGCGCGGCCGCGAGAACCGCGCCGAGCGCCACGAAGCCGCGCGCCGCGGGATGGTTCGATGCACTGCGAATCAGCATTCTCTCCTCAGTTCTTGATTCCGAATGGGTGGAGCGGACAGGACAACGTCGGCCCTTTCCCGGCGGCCGCAGGCCAAGCGCTGCGGCACCGAGCAGACGGGACGACACCGAACTACCTAACCCGGAGGCATCCCCCGACGAACGTCAAGAACACGCCCCCACGGTTGGAGTAGTGGAACGGGGCAAAATACTATCTGGGGGGCCGAATCGGCGCGCAGGCGAAGGCGGGATTGCGGCCGTCTACGCGCCCCCGGAGCCGAGCTGGAGCTCCTCGCCGGAGTAGCGCACGCCGAGGGGCTCGAGGAGCACTTCGCGCGGCCCTTCCTCGACGGCGCCGCCGACGATCGCGTGGAGCCCGAGCTCGCGCGCGGTCGCGACCACATCGGGAGCGCTGCCGCGCGCGCAGCAGATCGCGAAGCCGGCGCCCATGTTGAAGGTCGCATACGCCGCGCGCGGCTCCATGCCTGCGTGCTCGACGAGAAACCGAAGTACCTCCGGTACCGGCGGCAGCGCGCTCACGCGGTAGCTGAGCTCGCGCGGCGCGCGCATCAGCTTCAGAAGCCCGTGGCCCGTGATATGGCTGAGGTAGCTGGGCACGATGCCGCGCTCGAGCAGGGCGCCGACGAGCGGCGAGTAGAGGAAGGAGCGGTCGAGCAGCGCCTCCCCCAGGCGACGCCCGCTCTCGAGGCTCGTCGCATAACCCTCAGGTAGAGCGTTAGCTATGGCGCGAGCGAGCGAGGCGCCGTTCGCGTGCAACCCGCTCGAAGCGACGAGGACGATCTCGTCGCCGGCTTGCAGGCGCTCGCCGAGGATCGGCTCGATGCCGGGCGGCAGCGTCCCCACCGCGCTGCCGGCGAGCTCGATCTCGGGCTCCTCCACGAGCCCGTTGAGCGACGGCGACTCTCCCCCACCCCAAGTGCAGCCGGCCTCGACGCACGCGTTGCGCCAGCCCTCGAGTAGCGCCTCGCCGCGCTCGCCCTCTCGGTACCACCCGGAGGAGCCGGTCGCGAAGTATGCGCTGAGGACCAGCGGCAGCGCGCCGACGCAGCACAGGTCGCCGAGGATCGCGGCGACGGTGTCATAGGCGATGTCGGCGAAGCGGTTGACGCCGAGCTGCTCGTGGACATGACGGGCGATGATCGACTTCGTCCCGAGGCCCTCCACAACGAACGCGAACGACCTGCCGTCGAGCTCGAACACGAACGCGGGCGATCCCCGCGAGGCGTCGAGCGCCTGCCCTCCGCGGCGCGCGAGCAGCGCGGAGGTGCTGAGCGCGTGGGCGACCGCGTCGCGCTTGCCGGCGTCGAGCGTCTCGTAGTCGACGCCGGCGTTCTTGTATGTGGCGGGGTTATCCGTGGCCTCAGCGCGCCGCATCGCGCGAGCGATCGTACCTCTGTAAGCTCGCCGAAGTGCGCGATCCGAGGCCCGCAGCGTCGCTGGCCGCCGGGCTGGTGATAGCTGTGCTCCTCGCCGGCTGCGGCGGGAGCAGCCAGAAGAGCAACGGCAAGGCGACTCCGGAGGCCTACGTCAACCAGGTGTGCGGGTCGGTGGCCTTATGGCTTCGCGCGGTTGAGACGAGCTCGGCCGAAATCAGCAACGAGCTGAAGCCGGGGTCGACGCCGACGCACGCAAAGCAGGCGCTCCAAGGCCTCATGGACAGCTCGGTCGCGGACTCCGAACGCGTCGTGGACGGCCTGCGCGCCGCGGGCACGCCTGACGTCACGAACGGCGAACAGATCGCGGGCGCGCTGCTCGGCTCCTTCGTGCAGGCGACGAACGCGCTGAAGGGCGTCCAGGCACAGGTGAGGCGCCTGCCGACGAACGATCCGAGCGCCTTCCAAGGCGCCGTGAAAAGCGTCGGAACGTCCGTGCAGAGCTCGCTTTCGAGCATCGGGAGCGGGCTCACGACGCTGCACAGCACCGAACTGCAGAAGGCGGCCAGCGAAAGCCCAGCGTGCAAGAGCCTGGGGACCGCCTGAGGGCGCACATCACGCCCGTTCGCGGGCATATGCGCCGTGAGCAACCCGCGTTCTTGTATCCTCGCCCGGTGTTTCGGATGCGACAGACTTCCCGCGGGGCTGCAGGACTGCTTGCAACAGCCGCGCTCGGCGCCACTCTGCTCGCCGGCTGCGGCGGCTCGAGCAGCAAGAAGGAAGGGGGGACCGTGAGCGCCTCCGCATACGTCTCGCAGGTTTGTAGCTCGCTCGCCTCCTGGTACAACGGCATCCAGGAACGCGGGTCGAAGATCGAAAGCCAGCTCGGGCCGCACACGACCTCCCAGCAGGGTAAGACGGTCCTCGAAAGCTTCGTGAGCACCTCGGTAGCGGACACCGAAGGCGTGATCAACGCGTTGCGCTCAGCTGGCACGCCGGCGGTCTCAAACGGCGCGAAGGTCGCCGCGGGCCTGATCGGTGCGTTCGAACACGCGAGGGGGACCTTCGAAGGGCTCCAGTCGCGCGTCGCGCACATGAGCTCGCTCAGCGATCACGCGGTGCTCGAAGAAGAAGCGAAGCGCATTCGCAACTCCGTTCAGACGGCGCCGCTCACGCTCGCGACGGGCGTCGCGTCGGTGACCAGCCCCGAACTCGACAAGGCGGCCTCGGAAAGCCAGACCTGCAAGAGCGTCGGCGCGCACGCGAAGCCGTCGTAGTGGACAGCTCCGCCACCGCAGGCGTCGGGCGGGGGCTTGTGAAGGTCGAGCAGAGCGCAAAGCGCGTGCGCGCGTACCTCGGGGGTGAGCTCGCGTTGGACACGGTGCGCCCGCTGCTCGTGTGGGAGAGCCCTCACTACCCGACCTACTACTTCCCCGCCGAGGATCTCCGCGCCGAGCTCGTCCGTCGCGGGGACGAGGTCGAGCATTCGCCGAGCCGCGGCGACGGCGAGGTCTGTGATGTGAAGGTCGGCGAGAAGGTCGCTGAGGCCGCTGCGCTGCGCTACGCGAGCTCGCCGATCGCAGAGCTCGAGGGGCTCGTCCGCATCGACTGGAGCGCGATGGATGCGTGGTTCGAGGAGGACGAGCAGGTCTTTACGCACGCGCGGGACCCCTACACACGCGTGGACATCCTTCAGAGCTCGCGGCACGTGCGCGTTGGCGTCGAGGGCACGACCGTTGCGGAGTCGAACAGCCCGCGATTGCTTTTCGAGACGGGCTTGCCGGTCCGCTACTACCTGCCGAAGCCCCACGTGCGCATGGATCTCCTCGTGCCGAGCGCGAAGGTCACCCACTGCCCGTACAAGGGACAGGCGGAGTACTGGAGCCTGAAGCTCGGTGGGAAGACGTACGAGGACCTCGTGTGGAGCTACCGCACACCGCTGCCCGAGAGCGAGCAGGTCGCGGCGCTCGTGTGCTTCTGGAACGACAGGGTGGAGCTGTACGTGGACGGAGTGCGCCAGTAGCACTGGCGCCTCAGCGCGTCCCTCGTGGGAGTGCGTCGAACGTCTGTCCAAATCGGCCCAAATCGAGCGTCAGAACGCATGAGCGCTGTTACGATGACGCGCTCGCTCGACGGCCTGCAGAGACGACGTCCACCGCGGCAACGGGAGGCCTCGAGCACTGGATGATGGGTGACCGCCTCGTAACCATCGACGCGTCTTTCAGAGGGCTGGGCGCCGTTCGCGGGGGGCATCGCTCGGATGCACGCAGCACACGTCAGACGGTCGCACGCGGCGCGGCAGCGACCCGACGACTGCACGTGCGCACCCCCGAGATCCGCGTTCTGCGGTCGGCCGCTCCGGCGACCGCACTCGTACTCCTGACCGGCGGCTGTTGCTACCTCGCGAGCTCAGCAGCGGGCAGCGGCCGTCTGCGTGCCGACGACATCCTCGCACTCTGCGTTTGCGTCCTGATCGTGCTCGCAGGGATCTGCGCGCTGATCGCCTTCGAGCGACGCATAGTGCAGCAGGCGGCGCGCGCGGAACGCCGACGCATCGCGCGCGACATGCACGACGGCCTCGCTCAGGAGCTCGCGTTCGTCGCCGCACTCGCGCAGCAAATGAGAGCCGATCGTTACGACGCTTCGAGGCTCGAGCACTTGCACATCGCCGCCGAGCGCGCGCTGCACGAGTCGCGCACGACGATCGCGACCCTCGCAAGCATCGACGAGGGCGCGTTGGACAGCTTGATCGCGCACACGGCGGGACGCTTTCGATCACGCTTTGACGTTCGGGTCGACGTCGATCTCGAGCACGTCGACGTCGACGCGGAGCACCACAATTCGCTGCTTCGCGTCGTCCACGAGGCGCTGCACAACGCGGTGCGCCATGGGTCCGCGCAGCGGGTTGAAGTGTGGTTGCGAGACGCCTCGAGCGGCCCACGGCTGAGCATCGCCGACGACGGGAGCGGCTTCGACGTGGCGGCCACGCGTTCGGCCGGCCTCGGGCTCGGCCTGACGAGCATGCATGAGCGCGCCGAGTTGCTTGGATGGGATCTCAACGTCCTCTCGCGCCCCGGCGCCGGGACCGTCGTAGAGGTCAGGCTGCCATAGCCGAGACGATGCGCATCGTCCTCGCCGACGACCATCCGACGGCGCGTCTTGGCGTGAAGCTGGCCCTCGAAGCCGCTGACGTGGAGATCGTCGCCGAGGCCATCGACGCGCGCGGCGCCGTCGCCGCCGTGCTCGAGCATCGCCCAGACTTGTGCCTGCTCGATGTACACATGCCGGGTGGCGGAATCGCGGCAGCGTCGGAGCTCAGCGAGTCGGTGCCGGAGATGCCGATCGTCATGCTGAGCGTCTCCGACGCCGACGAGGACCTCTTCGGCGCACTGAGCGCGGGGGCTTGCGGCTACCTCCTCAAGGACGCCGACCCGACGTGGCTACCCGCCGCGCTTCGGGGAGTGTTCAACGGCGAGGCACCTCTGCCGCGCGTGCTGACGACGAGACTTGTGAGGGAATTCCAGCGGCGCAGTCGGGGTCGTCAGATCTGCGACGCAACGGGGCGTCTCGTGACGCTATCCGAGCGAGAGTCAGAGGTCCTCGTGCTCCTTGATTCAGAGGTCGCGACGGCGCAGATCGCGCGAAGGCTCGGCATCTCCGCCGCGACTGTGAGACGTCACGTTTCAGAGATAATGCGCAAGCTGCAGGTTCCGATCGGGACGCGGCGTTGCGTGTGGCCCGACGATCTAGCTGGCGTCCGCGCGTCTCGCACCCTTGAGATGAGCGCAGAGAACGGGCTCTCGCGTGAGACAACGACGCCGCTTGCGGTCGTAGTCGTCGATGATGACGTGCTCTTTCGCCTCGGGCTCCGGAGACCTCCTGGAGACCGCAGGCATACGCGTGTATTACGAATCCTCCACGGCCGACTCGGCAATCGATCTCATCGGCAGTCACCCGCCCGAGGTCGCGATCATCGACCTCGCGTTGGCGTCGACATGCGGCGGGCAGCCGATCCGTCGCATCAAGGCGGTTGCGCCCCCGCCCGAGGTGCTTGTGCTGGCCGTCGCCGCGGAGGATGAAATGGTCGTATCCGCGGTGTCCTCGGGCGCTTCGGGCTTGCTCCTCAAAGACTCGGCACCCGCGGACCTCGTCAACGGTGTGCGTTCATGCGCAGCGGGTGAGTCGCCCGTGTCCCCGCGCATCGCGACGACTCTTCTGCGCCGGCTTCGCGAGAACCGGGCTGACGCCAGACGCGATAGCGGCGCGACTCTGTCCGCGCGAGAGCGGGAGGTGCTCCGGCTGATGGTCGAGGGCAACGACAACATCGCGATCGCGGATGCGCTCGTCATCAGCCCGTACACAGTTAAGAAGCACGTCTCGAACATCCTGTCGAAGCTTCGTGTCGACAATCGTCTCGAAGCCGCGGTCTTCGCGGTGCGCGACTCGCTCGTCTAACACCGACTGAACCTCGGGTCACGCGACGGCTCGGCGCTCGCGCCTGCGCGACAAGCTGAACCACCGGTCGCTGAACCATGCGCTCGCGGTCGCGGTCGCGCACGAAAAGGCCGACATGTTGGCGTTCAGCAGTTACACGCAAGATCCGTCGGGCGACCCATTGGCGGACGGGACCACAAGGAGCAGACTCGAGCACCTGGCATTCGAACCAGTTGCGAATAGAAAAAGAGGAGCCTGATGCAACAACGCACGGACGCGTCTCATCGTTCCCAGGCAGCCATCGCTGCCGTTCTCGCCACCCCGGCACGGATCGCCGCATGCGCCGTCGCTGTTCTCGCGGCGGCGGTCGGTGTCCAGTTGCTGGTCGCCGCAGCGCCGGCGATAGCACACGACGACCATTGCGGCTTTTTCCCATGGCAGCCGCACTGCCCCCCGCCCAGCGGTTCCACCGGCCCAACTGGGCCAACAGGCCGGACGGGTCCCACGGGCGCGACCGGTCCCAGCGGTAAGAGCGGCTCGACCGGCTCGACAGGCTCCAAGGGCTCAACCGGCTCGACTGGCTCCACGGGGGCGACCGGCTCAACTGGCCCGAGCGGGGGCAGTGGGGCAACCGGTCCATCGGGCGTCACGGGCACCACGGGCCCCGTGGGCCCCACTGGTCTTGCAGGTCCCGAAGGGCTGACTGGCCCAACGGGAGAAAAGGGCTCCACAGGTGGTGAAGGCCCAACCGGCCCCGAAGGTCCCACTGGTGTGACTGGTGCAACGGGTTCAGCTGGCGCAACCGGTGCCGAAGGGCCCACCGGCGCGACGGGTGAAAAGGGTGCGACTGGCGCAAGCGGTGAAAACGGGACCACGGGTCCGGAAGGTCCGACCGGCGTAACGGGAGCAACGGGCTCAGCTGGCGCAACCGGTGCCGAAGGGCCCACCGGCGCGAGCGGCGAACGCGGCGCGACCGGTGGAAACGGCGCGACCGGCAGCGAAGGGCCAACAGGTCCTGAAGGTCCGTCTGGTGCCACCGGCTCGGAAGGCGCAACCGGTCAGAACGGGTCCACGGGCGCAACGGGTTCTGAAGGCCCAACCGGTCCGGAAGGTCCGACCGGTGTGACTGGTGCAACGGGCTCAGCTGGCGCGACCGGTGCCGAAGGCCCGGCCGGAGCTACCGGCGAACGCGGTTCGACTGGTGGCAACGGTGCGACTGGAAGCGAAGGCCCCACAGGTCCTGAAGGTCCGTCTGGTGCCACCGGCTCGGAAGGCGCAACCGGCGCCACGGGTCAGAATGGGTCCACGGGCGCAACGGGTTCTGAAGGCCCAACCGGTCCGGAAGGTCCGACCGGTGTGACTGGTGCAACGGGCTCAGCTGGCGCGACCGGTGCCGAAGGCCCGACCGGCGCGAGCGGCGAAAAGGGCGCCACGGGTGAAAACGGCACAACTGGTGTCACAGGCCCCGAAGGACCTGAAGGGTTTGAAGGTGTCGCTGGTCCGACCGGTGCCACCGGCTCGGAAGGCGCCACGGGTCAGAACGGCGCAACTGGTGCCGAAGGGCCCACTGGCGCGAGCGGCGAACGCGGTTCGACTGGTGGCAACGGTGCGACTGGAAGCGAAGGCCCCACAGGTCCTGAAGGTCCGTCTGGTGCCACCGGCTCGGAAGGCGCAACCGGTGCCACGGGTCAGAACGGCGCAACCGGTCAGAACGGCGCCACTGGTTCCGCAGGCGCGACCGGTCCAGAAGGTCCGACCGGTCTCGAAGGTCCGACCGGCGTGACTGGTGCAACCGGATCAGCTGGCGCAACCGGTGCCGAAGGGCCCACTGGCGCGAGCGGCGAAAAGGGCGCCACGGGTGAAAACGGCACAACTGGTGCCACCGGCCCCGAAGGACCTGAAGGGTTTGAAGGTGTCGCAGGTCCGACCGGTGCCACCGGCTCGGAAGGCGCCACGGGTCAGAACGGCGCAACTGGCCAAAACGGCGCCACGGGTGCCACTGGCTCGGCGGGAGCGACCGGTGCGGAAGGTCCGACCGGTGTGACTGGTGCAACGGGCTCAGCTGGCGCGACCGGTGCCGAAGGCCCGACCGGAGCTACCGGCGAACGCGGTTCGACTGGTGGAAACGGTGCGACTGGAAGCGAAGGCCCCACAGGTCCTGAAGGTCCGTCTGGTGCCACCGGCTCGGAAGGCGCAACCGGCGCCACGGGTCAGAACGGCGCCACGGGTCAGAATGGGTCCACGGGCGCAACGGGTTCTGAAGGCCCAACCGGTCCGGAAGGTCCGACCGGTGTGACTGGTGCAACGGGCTCAGCTGGCGCGACCGGTGCCGAAGGCCCGACCGGCGCGAGCGGCGAAAAGGGCGCCACGGGTGAAAACGGCACAACTGGTGTCACAGGCCCCGAAGGACCTGAAGGGTTTGAAGGTGTCGCTGGTCCCACCGGTCCTACCGGTGAACACGGCGCCACTGGCTCGGCAGGCGCCACTGGTCCGGAAGGTCCGACCGGCGTAACGGGAGCAACGGGCTCAGCTGGCGCAACCGGTGCCGAAGGGCCCACCGGCGCGAGCGGCGAACGCGGCGCGACTGGTGGAAACGGCGCGACCGGAAGCGAAGGGCCAACAGGTCCTGGAGGTCCGTCTGGTGCCACCGGCTCGGAAGGCGCAACCGGTGCCACGGGTCAGAACGGCGCAACCGGTCAGAACGGCGCCACTGGTTCCGCAGGCGCGACCGGTCCAGAAGGTCCGACCGGTGTGACTGGTGCAACGGGTTCAGCTGGCGCAACCGGTGCCGAAGGGCCCACCGGCGCGAGCGGCGAACGCGGCGCGACTGGTGGAAACGGCGCGACCGGAAGCGAAGGGCCCACCGGAGCCAGCGGTGAACGCGGTTCCACGGGTGAAAACGGCACAACTGGTGCCACCGGCCCCGAAGGACCTGAAGGGTTTGAAGGTGTCGCAGGTCCGACCGGTGCCACCGGCTCGGAAGGCGCCACGGGTCAGAATGGGTCCACGGGCGCAACGGGCTCTGAAGGCCCGACCGGTCCGGAAGGTCCGACCGGTGTGACTGGTGCAACGGGCTCAGCTGGCGCGACCGGTGCCGAAGGGCCCACTGGCGCGACGGGTGAACGGGGTTCCACGGGCTCGGAAGGGCCGACCGGAGCTCCCGGTGAAAAGGGCGCGACGGGCGCAAGCGGTGAAAACGGGACCATCGGTCCCACCGGCGCGGCAGGTGAAAAGGGCGCGACGGGCGGCGAAGGAGCGCCCGGCTCGACCGGAGCAACAGGTCCGACCGGTGTCGCTGGATCGACAGGTGCGACCGGAGCCACAGGATCCGAAGGTGCGGCCGGAGCCAGCGGTGAAAAGGGTACGACCGGCGCCACCGGATCCGAAGGTGCGACTGGGTTAAGTGGTCAGGATGGGGCCACTGGCGCGACTGGGCCGACCGGTGAACCGGGCACTATGGGTGCCGCTGGTGCCACCGGGCCGACGGGGGTGACAGGCGCCACCGGCGTCTCGGGCGCCACCGGCGCTGAAGGTGCGACCGGTGCCACCGGTGCCACGGGCTCCGAAGGAACGCCGGGCGCCAACGGTGGAGCCGGCGCGAGTGGAGCCACCGGCGCGACAGGGCCGACTGGGCCGACCGCGGCAGCTGGGGCGACGGGAGCCACAGGTGCTACCGGGACCTCCGGCGCAACCGGTCCCACCGGCGACGGACCTACCGGCGCTGCGGGCGCAACCGGCGGATCCGGATCCACGGGATCCACCGGTGCAACCGGGCCCACCGAAGTACGCCGTATCGCGGGAAGCCCGGCGTCAGCGTCGCTGGCTCCCGGCGGGACGATCACGACGACGACGAAGTGCCCCGGCACGGGCGTCCTCACGGGCGGCGGCGCCAACATCACCACAGAATCGGGCGTGGTTGCAGCGCTTCAAAGCTCTCAGCCCAACGAATCTGGCGGGTGGACAGCGACGGCGATTGACATCTCGGGCAGCGGCTCAGTCACAGTGACCGCATACGTGCTCTGCGCGAGATAGCGCCTGGTACAAAGCGAGCATCAGACCGCCCCGGCCTCGGCCGGGGCGGTCTATTGCGACTGCTCAGCGAGCTCCACTATGAGCTTTGAGAGTCGGCCACCCTGCCAAGCGATCGGTGACCGAAGCGGAGGTGGGGCGTCCTCCACGGCGAGCCGCGCGCCCGGGATCGTGCGCACGTAGCGTTCGCCCACCGCGAGTGGGTGCTCCGGGTCCGCCTCGTCTCTGCTTGCGACCACGAGCGTCGGGGCCGAGACCGTCGCGAGGTCTGCCATTCGCTCAAATGGGCGTGAGCGCGGAACGACTTCCAGCGCGTCGGCGACCGCCGAGGGGTGCTCGTGTCCGCTCAAGCGCTGACGGACGACACGCTCGATCACCTCGCGCCACGCACTCGCGACTTGCGAGAAGTCATAGGCCGCCATGAACCCCTCGACGCCGCCGTTGCGAAGTCCGCTCGCGAGCGCGTCCCACCGCGCGAGCACGGCCGGATCGGTTGGCGCGTCTGCGTCGAAGGCTGGCGTGATCAGCGCGAGTGCCGCCACGCGCTGCGGATGCGCGAGCGCCAACCACAGCGCCGTGTGAGCGCCCATCGAGGCGCCCGCGAGGACCGCGCGCTCGATCTCACACGCGTCCAAAAGCTCGAGCAGGTCCCTTCCGAGCCGCTCGTAGGTGTACGCCGTCTTATCTGGTGCCGGTGATGAGCGACCATGGCCCCGTGCGTCGTATGCGATCACGCTGTGGCCGGAGCGTTGCAGCGCCGTCGAACCCATGACGACATAGCGACGCGACGCGGTCAGCCCATGCAGCAGCACGACGGGCACGCCATCCCCCGTCCGCTCGCCGGCGAGCGTCACCCCATCGGTTGTTCGAACGGCCAAGTCCACGGTCAGCCGCCTGCGGACGCGCACTGCGGGCGCGGTGGTAGCCCAGAAAGGCGGCGGACGAGGCCACAGCGCGTATGCAAGTGGTCAGCGTCAACCAGGCACGCGGGAGATCTTACCCCGCGGCCCCGAGCGCAGTTCCGCATGCGTTCGACGCTGCGTGTGGCAGCGCCGAGTGAGGGGGTACACTCCCATGCAAGTTGCGGTCCTTCGCAGGGTGGGAGACACCGATCCAAGCGATTTTCAGGGTTCCGACTCGCCCACTGGCCATTGTGGCGTTGCTTTTCAGCGTGACGGTGATCAGCGCCTGCGGCCAGTCGGCGGAAGAAAAGGCGAAGGCGGAAGTCTGCTCCGCGCGCAACGAAATCCAAAAGGAGATCACGAGGCTTCGAGGCCTGACGCTGTCCTCGAACACGGTCAGCGAAGCAAAGGCGAGCTTCGAAGCGATCGGCAAACAGCTCACGAAGATCAAGGACGCCCAGCCGAAGCTCTCGCCGGCGCGCAAGGAACAGGTGCAAGCGGCGACGAGCTCCTTTGAGAGCGACCTCGCGTCGATCGCCTCCGGTGTCGCCTCGAGCCTTCCTCCGGGGGGCTCGAATCGGCGCTCAAGGGCGCCCAGCCGAAGATCAAGTCTGCATTGAGCGCGCTGGCGGCGGACTACCAGCAGGCGCTCGCACCGATCAACTGCTCCTAGCACGGTCGCCACTTCCGCGCGCTATCCGCGCCTTGGAGATCCGAACTCACATGGGCGTAAGCGTCGACGGGTTCGTCGCGACGCCCGACGGGCGGCCCGCCTTTCTGGGCATGCCCGGCTTCGTGCCCGGCGAGTCCTACGGCCATCCCGAGTTCATCGAGGGCTGCGACGCCGTGCTCATGGGCCGCACGACGTTCGAACCGGCGCTGGGCGCTCCGCGCTGGCCCTGGCCCGAGAAACGTGTCTACGTGCTTACCTCGCGGCCGCTGCCAGAGATCGGCGATCCGAGATCGCCTTCTCGGATAGCCCCGAAGAACTGCTCGAGCTGATGCACGCCGCGCGACTTCACGGGCGACGTGCACCTCGTCGGCGGCCCCCAGACGATCGACGCCTTCAGGTCGCTCGGCGCGCTCAGCCGCCTCGGGTCGTCGTACTGCCGATCCTGCTGCGCGAGGGGCTCCCCCTCTCCCCTGCCGGCAATGCGCCGTTACGCCTCGCGCTCGAGTCCCAGCGGACGTTCGCCGACGGCGCGGTCGAGCTCGTCTACGCCGTGCCGCAGTAGGAGAGACCGCCCGTGGCGCCCTCGCGCGCAGAAGCGCCGGCGCAGATACGGCCGCTCGCCCGCGAGGACCTCGGCGCCGTGATGGACCTGTTCGGCGCCGAGGACTGGCGAAGCTACGCAGATGACGAGGAGCGCACGTGGCGAGCGCTCAACGCCCCGGGCACGCTCACGCTCGTCGCGGCCCGCGGGGACGAGGTCCTCGGCGTCGGACAGACACTCTGCGACGGGGAGATCCAGGCATTCCTCAGCATTCTTCTCGTCGCCGCCGACGCGCGTCGCACGGGGATCGGTCGCGCGCTCGTCGCGGAATGCCTGCGCCGCACTCCCGGCGTTCGTCTCGATCTGATCTCGGTTGCCGACGATTTCTACGGCCGGCTGGGGTTCGAGGCGGTCTCCGCCGTTCCGCCTCGAACCTGCCGGGCGCATGCGCGCCTCAGTAGCCGTAGCCTCCGCCCCCTCCGCTCGACGACGAGGACGAAGAGCCTGTGCTGGGGGCCGGCTTCGCATCGCCTTCGCCTGAGCTCGGCGTGACGGCGCTCCACGTGCCGACGTCCTTGACCCCCTCGCCGTTCGCTTCGCCCGGCGCCTGATCGCGCGCGAAGGTGTAAAGCGGCATGCCCTTGTACGTGACCTGCTCGGCACCGCTGGGGCGCATCACCGTCCCGAGCGAGCCAACGCTGCCGGACGGAGTGCTGCCGGATGCGACAGTGAGCGGATGCCACGCAGCTTCGCATTCACTCGTCGAGCAGATGAACTTGCCGCTCGCTCGCCGCTCAGCGCGTAGAGGGTCATGCCGTGGCGTCGACGAGCACCGTCTTGCCGAGCGCCGAGCTCGACGCGGTCTTGACAGCGGCGCCTCCGTTCAGCGCCGTTCTGCGCCGCGGCGGGCTCTCGCCGACGCCGAGCTCGAGGTGCTCGTGCTGCGAGCTGCTCGCCGCATGCAGCGATCAGCGTCGGAGGTCGCGAGCAGCGGCATGAATAGCTTTGCTGTCCGCTGAATGCTCATCAGTATTAGTAGGCTTCGTCGTGGTGGACGAGGACGTCGTCGACGTCATGTGCTCGTCGTGGTCGCCCCGGTCGGTCCCATCGGAGACGGCGACGGGGAGCTCGCGCTCGGGCTTTCGTACGCGCCGTTTGAAGAGTTGTTGCCGGGCGCGCCGTGCTGCTGGGCGTTCGACGATGGCGCCTTCGACGATCGGCGAGGCCGTCGCCGCGAACCACGTGCCACCGAAGCCCTTGATGCCCTGCCCGTTGGTTTCGCCAGGCGCGTGGTCGCCCGCGAAGCGGTAGAGGGGCATCCCGCGCAGCGTCACCTGGAAGACCCCGCGCTTGCGCCGCAGCAGCCCGAGCTTGCCCTCCACGCCTGCTCCCGCCTTGAGCTTCGCCTTGTGCGAGCTCACGGTCAGCGGCGGCCAGAACTTGAAGCATTCCTTGCTCTTGCACAGGAGGTGGTGCACCGTCTCGGGGCTCAGGGCGTAGAGCGTGTCGCCATGCGCGTCGACGACGATCTGCTCGCCGACGCTTCGCAGCTGTGTGCCGCCGGACACGGTGAAGTCGGATTTCGCACCGAGCGCGATCGCGGCGAGCGCGAGGCTCAGTGCGAGCGCAGCGCCCGGCACGAACACGCGGGTCGAGCGCGACGCGCGCCCTGCGTGAGTCGTTTCTCCCCCTATCCCTCGATGACGCATGTAGCTCCTCTTCGTGGGTGGTTCGCTTGTCCATATCCACCCATGACGCCAGAAGCCGCGAGACCTTCCGGGCGGCGCCGAGGCCTGGACGGGTGTCGATGCGGCCTGAGCTAGGAGGGTTCGGTTTCGAGCGAGCGGACGAAGCGCGCGCGCTGGCTTTGGCGCTCGTACCCTGCTGCGGCCCAGAACCCAAGCGCCTCGGGATCGTCGGCGATCACGATCGCCGTGAGCCGCACGGCGCCCAGCGCTTGCAGCTGACGCTCACCCGCGCGCAGCAGTGCCGTAGCGATCCCCTCCCGGCGCCGCTCGGGTCGCACCGATGAGCCGGTAGAAGCTCCCGCGCCAGCCGTCCCAGCCGACGATGATCGTCCCCATCGGCTGCTCGCCCGCGAGCGCGAGCAGGAGTGCGTCGCCGTCGCGCTCCAGCAGCCGTCCGAGTCCCTCGCGCGTGCTCGTCACCGTTGGCTCGCCGCCGACCACCGCCCACAGCTCGAGCACCGCGTCGACGTCCGCGGCGGTGCCGTGGCGAATCGTCCAGCCCGGCACGTCCGCGTTCAGTGGCTCGCGAGCCGTGTCAGCAGTGGGACCGCCTCCGCGAGCGTTCGCTGCTCATCCTCGGAGAAGCCCTCGGCGATCGACTGTGCGAGCCAGCCCTCACGCTGGCGTCGATCAGCTTCGAGCGCGCCCCGGCCCTTGTCCGTGAGCTCGAGCAGGCTCCGGCGCGCGTCCGCGGGATCCGGCCGGCGCGTGATCATACCGTCTGCTTCGAGCTCGCTCACCGTCTGCGCCATCGACTGCGGACGCAGGCGCTCGCTTGCAGCGAGGTCGCTCGTGCTGCGCGGTCCTTCGCGATCGAGGCGACCGAGCACCGCGCCGTGGGCGAGCGAGAAGCGATGCTCCGCGCGGAGCCTTCGCGTCAGCTGACCGAGTACGGAACGGAGCTCGCTCGCGACGCGCGGGACGTCTATCGAAGCAGTCGCCGAGGCGGAGGCCATATGCAGAACTCTACCAGGTAGACAGGCAAACTGAACAGGTTACCTGTATAATGTGATTGTGAAGACGATCGCAGTCAGCAACGGGATCCCCGTCTCCGCGCCGCCCAAGGGAGAATCGCCCGCGAACGACCGCTACAAGTGGATCGCGCTGTCGAACGTCACGCTCGGCGTGCTCCTCGCGACGCTCGACGCGTCGATCACGCTGATCGCGATGCCGGACATCTTCCGCGGCATCCATCTCGACCCGCTCGTGCCCGCGAACAGCTTCTACCTGCTGTGGATGATCCTCGGCTTCCTCGTCGTCACGAGCGTGCTGATCGTGAGCTTCGGCCGCCTCGGCGACATGTTCGGGAGGGTGCGGATGTACAACCTCGGCTTCGTCGTCTACACCGCCGCCTCGCTCGCGCTCACGGTCGATTGGATGACGGGCCCCGCGGGCGCGATCTATCTGATCGCCTTTCGCGTCGTGCAGGGAATCGGCGCCGCGTTCCTGCTCGCGAACGCCGCGGCGATCGTCACCGATGCGTTCCCGGCCAACCAGCGCGGGATGGCGCTCGGCATCAACAACATCGTTGGCGTAAGCGGCCTGTTCGTCGGCCTCGTGCTCGGCGGCATCCTCGCCCCGATCGACTGGCGCCTCGTGTTCCTGATCTCTGTGCCCGTGGGGCTGTTGGGGACCGTCTGGGCCTACCTGAAGCTCGAGGAGCGCAGCACGCCGAAGCGCGCACGCGTCGACTGGTGGGGCAACCTCACGTTCGCGCTCGGGCTGATTCTGATCATGGTCTCGGTGACCTATGGGATCCGCCCCTACGGCGGCCATCCGACGGGTTGGGGCAGCCCGCGCGTGATCGCACTTCTGCTCGCCGGGGTTGCGTCGCTCGTCGCGTTCGCGGTGATCGAGCGCAAGGTGCGCGACCCGATGTTCCGCCTGCGCTTGTTCCGGATCCGCGCGTTCACCTTCGGAACCCTCTCGACGTTCCTCTCCGCAGTCGCGAGAGGGGGCCTGCTGTTCATGCTCATCATTTGGCTGCAAGGGATATGGCTTCCCGAGCACGGCTTCAACTTCAGCGATACGCCGCTCTGGGCGGGCATATACATGCTTCCGTTGACGGTCGGCATGCTGATCGCGGGCCCGACGTCGGGGTATCTCTCTGACCGCTTCGGAGCGCGCTGGTTCGCTACCGGCGGCATGCTCGGGGCAGCGCTGAGCTTCGTCGCTGCTGATGCTCCTTCCGACCGACTTCCCGTTTGTCCTGTTCGCGCTCGTGCTCGCGCTCAACGGGATCTCGATGGGCATGTTCGCCTCGCCCAATCGCGCGGCCGTCATGAACAGCCTGCCGCCGGGCGACCGCGGAGCGGGCGGCGGGATGAACCAGACCTTCCAGAACTCCGCGCAGGTGCTCTCCATCGGGATCTTCTTCACGCTCATGATCCTCGGCCTCGCGAGCACGCTGCCGCACACGCTGAGCGCGGGCCTCGAAAGTCACGGCGTCGACGCCGCCACCGCGCACAGGGTCGGCGCGCTGCCGCCGATCTCGATCCTCTTCGCGGCTTTCCTCGGCTACAACCCGATCCAACACCTAGTGGGAGCGCACGTGCTGGCGACGCTTTCACCCGCGAATCACGCACTACTCACCGGCCGCTCGTTCTTCCCGCATCTGATCTCCGCACCGTTTCGCAACGGCCTGCACGAGGCGTTCCTGTTCGCGATCGTCGCATGCCTCGTCGCAGCCGCGGCGTCATTGATGCGCGGCGGCAGATATCACCACGGGATCGCGAGCGCGGCGCAAGTCGAGCACGACGATGGTGGGGCGAGAGTCGCGCAACTACCGATCCGAGAGGAGCAGCATGCAAGTTGAGTGGTATGGCCAGTCGGCGTTTCGCCTGAGCACGCCGGAGCAGACAGTCGCGATCGATCCCTTCGCGGATCTCTCGCCGCTAGCCGAACGCGGAATGCAGTTCGACTACCCCGCGATCGAGGGCGTGAGCGCCGACCTCTTGCTCGTGACGCACGAGCACCTCGACCACAACGGCGTCGAGGCGATCGAGGGAGAGCCAGTGGTCCTGCGCTCCACCGCGGGCCGCCTCGAATCGCCGCTCGGCGAGGTGACCGCGGTCGCCTCCGAGCACGACGACGCCGCGGGTACCGAACGCGGGCCGAACACCGTCTTCGTGTTCAGCCTCGAAGGCATGCGCGTCTGTCACTTCGGCGATTTCGGCCAGCAAGCGCTCCGCGACGAGCAGGCGGCCGCGATCGGCGCCGTCGACCTGCTGATACTTCCGGTCGGGGGCGGCCCCACGATCGGCGCCGAGGAGGCGCACGAGATCGTCGGCCGGCTGCAGCCGCGCTGGGTCGTGCCGATGCACTACCGCACGCCGCGAATCGGCTTCCTCGAGACTGCCGAGGCGTTCCTCGAGCGCGCCGCGCACGTCGAGAGGCTGCAAGAGTCGACCTTCGACACCGCAGCTCTGCCTTCCTACGACGAGCCGCTCGTGGTGGTGCCGGCCGCGCCCTAGCAACCTGGGCGAAGGGATATCAACCGAGCTGCGCGCGCGGACGCTAGTGCTGCGTGTGCTCGCTCGGCGCCGACGGCGCGTATCCGCGCGCGTCCCCGCGAGCGTTCCCGTTGGCCCCGGCGCGGGCGCGCTTAACCCGATACATGGTCGCATCGGCCTCGCGCAGCAGTCCCTCGACGTCGGGAGCGTCTATCGGCCACACCGCCCGGCCGATGCTCGCTTGCACGGCCAGCTTGTGGCCGTCGATCACGAACGGTGCTTCGAAGGCCTTGTCGAGGCGGCTCGCGATCGCGCCAAGCTGCGATTCGTCGTCGATCGCCCCGACGATCACCGCGAACTCGTCGCCGCCGAGCCTCGCGACGGTGTCACCACCACGCGCGCAGTTGCACAGCCGCTCGGCGACCGCGCGCAGCAGGTGGTCGCCCACCTCGTGCCCGAACTCGTCGTTCACCGGCTTGAAGCGGTCGAGGTCGATATAGAAGAGGGCAAACGGCTTGGACTCGTTTCCCGCGCGCCGCGTGACCTCAGTGATGCGCTCGCCGAAGGCGAGGCGATTCGCGAGCCCAGTGAGCTGGTCGTGGCGCGCCTGGTGGGTGATGTGATCCACGAGACGCCCGTTTTCGAGCGCGATAACAGCATGTGCGACGACGCCGGAGAGGCGGTCTATGAGCTCCGGTGAGGGCGCGAGGCGCTCGGGGCGCTCGCGCACCGAGACGTGCACGGTGCCGAGGAAGCGCTGCGAGGTCGCGATCGGCACGGCGACCGAAGCGACCGCGCCGACTTCTCCCAGCGGCTGCTTGAGCGGGCTCGTCTCCATGTTGAGGAAGTGGGGCTCGGAGTCGGGGTGCTCGAGCCAGGTGGCAAGCTGCGGAAGGTCCTCGGGCGGAATCGCTTCGCGGCCATCTCATCCCCGCTCTTCGAGTTCACCGCGCGCCGCACGAGTTCGCCGGCGTCCTCGTCCCACAGCGAGACAGCGACGCGGTCGCAGTCGATGACGGCTGGTATCGCGTCGACGAGACGGCTGGCGATCTGATCAGTCGAGCCAGCGGATGCGAGGCGACGGGCGAGGTCGAGCAGTGCGCTCGCCTCCTCGTGGCGGCGCTGCGCCTCGTCGCGGTTCTCCTCCGCCTCGAGCAGCGCGGTCGCGCTGTCGAGCGCCGTCGCGGCGTAGCGCGCGTAGAGCTCGAGCAGTTCGCGCTCCTGCGGGAAGAACTTCGCGCCCTCGTTGTACATCGCGACGAGGCGTCCGTACTCGCGGTGGCGCGACTGAACCGTCGCGGCGCACCAGTGGGCGGGCAATTCCTGCGTCGCCGAAGACGCTGATGTGCGACGACCTCGGCCTCATCGTCTTCGAAGCCCTTCTGGTGGCAGACGACCTCGCCGTCGAGCGTCGGGCGCACGGCGAGCAGATACTTCGGCGCGCGCACCTGTTGCGCCGCACGATCCGCGATGCGCGTCAGCGTCTCGTCGAGGTCACCCGTTTGGATCAAGTCCGCTGCCGTCGCGAACACGCCCTCGAGGCGCTCCGAGAGTGAGTCGAGCTGGGAACGCAGCATCGCCACCTGCTCGCTCTCGTTGCCGACAGCGTCGTCAGGATCCCACGTGAGGATGTATCGGCAGTAGGGGGCGCCAAGGGCCTGGCACGAGGAATGGTCGACCTCCGCCGGAGGAAGCCCGAAGAGGACGGTCGCGAGGCTCATCATCCCGTGCGTCCATTCGCAATGCTGGCGGTGGCGTGTGATGCCGGGCACCGCGACGGCGTGGACCTCCGCGTAGCCCGGGCGCACCTCGACCGTCTCCAGTTCGGCGGCGTTGCTCCAGCGCTGGGCGGAGACGTTGAGCTGCCGTATGTGCTCCTCGGGCGAGCCGAGCGAGCGCAGCACGGTAGCGGTCGCGGTCCCGCCGAGCACCCTTACCCCGTCTTCGCCGACATGGCGCGCGAAGCTCGGGTCGTGGGTGATCGCCTCGCCTGCCTCCCAGAGCGCGATCGCCTCCTCGAAGCTGACCCAGTTGCCGACGTCCTGGAGATATTCGACCGTGCGCCCGCTGCCGGCATCGTCGAGCAGCCGCACCACGGCGTCCTCGCCCGCCACACGCCGTACGCGGGCGACGATCATCGCGGTGACCGCGCAGGAAAACGTCTGCTGTGTGGACGTCGACGTGGGGACGATCGCGTCGCTCACGGGACTTTTATCGGGCGCAATCGGCAGGTCCCTTAGCCCCTTGCAAGCGATCAAGCACAAGTCTCCGCGCGGTTTTGCGTCCGCACCCGCCCCGCCGAGTACCCGGCCGCCCGACGCAGGGCCCGTTCTCAGTAGTTTTCCGCAACAAGCGCCCTCTAAAGCACGAACGGAATCAGCATCTTCGTGCTTGCTCTGTAGCGCGGATAGGCCTCCGGGAAGGAGCTCGTGAGGATCTTCTCCTCGACGCGCGCACTGTAGACGAAGTAGGCCACGAGGACGACGAAGGCGACGAGCCAGTAGAAGTTGGTGGCGAGCGCGGTGCCTAGGATCGCGAGCAGGATCCCTGAATAGATCGGATGCCGAACGCGATGGTAGGGACCCGAGGTCACGAGCTCCGGTTCGTCCTTCTGCGTCATCGGCATTCCCCAATTGCGTCCGAGGTAGATCCGCGCCCACACCGCGAGGCCGATCCCTGCGGCGAAGAGGACTACGCCCACCACCTCGAGGAAGACGCTTTCAACGGCAAGGTTGTTCACTCGGAACACGCGCAGGATCACGAACACGAGCACGGCGACGAACAGCCCCGGAGGCCTCGACCGCCTCGCGCGCGTACCGTGCTTGGCGCCGGCGGCGGAGATGAGCCAATAGACCCAGAAGGCGACCCAGGCGACCGCGAGCGCGATCCTCAGGGCCGACACGTCATACCGCCGTGCCGAGCGACGCTCGGGGCTCGGGTTTGCACGCGGATAGGGGTATCAGACGCGTGCTATCGCAGAGAGCGCTATCAGGAGCGCCAACGCGGCCGCCGCCATCGCGAGCGGCGCAAGCGGCTCGCCGCGCCGGAACGCGCGGATCGAGAGCATGACGGGAAAGATGCCGAGGAGCACGATGCCGGTCGACGCCGCAACCAAGATGTAGAGCGCGACGACACCGAACGTCACGAACGTCGTCGAGTTGATTTCGAAGAGCGACCTCTGGCGCGCGGGCGCGGTCGTCTGCGCCCCGCGCGCGGCGAGCTGCTCGAGGCCCGTAGCCACACTCGCGTGCGGTTGCGCGATCGAGCTCAGGGTGCTGGCCGGCGGCGCCACCGGCGCGGGCTGCACGTGCTCGGTCCACTGGCTGCCATCCCACCAGCGCAGGCTGCCCTGCGGCAGATTCGGATCGGGGTGCCAGCCGGCAGGTACCGTGCTCATTGGAGACCGTGCGTTTCTCGGAAGAGGGAGATCATCGACGCGGCGTCGAATCCGCTCGATACATCTGTCACGTGTCGGTGCGCGTGTGGTATCGGCGTCCGCAGCCGAGTGCTTTAGCTCTGAGACGCGCCGTTCTCCGGCCCGAGCGCCAGCGCTTCCGCGGCCCTCGCGGCCGGCTCCATTCGGCGCTCGCGATGGGCACCCAACCGACATCCGTCCGCTCCGCGACCGCCGAGGGCCGCTCGCGCCGGCCAGCTCAGAGTCGCACGCGCGCAAGCTTCGCGGGATCGACGACGAGGTCCATCTCCGTCACGCGACCGTCCACGATCGTGAACGCGACGAGCGAAACCATGCAGTCGGGCTAGCGCTGCGCTTCTACCGCAATCAAATCGCAGAAGACAAAGCCCTCGCGGCACACCGTCTCCCCTCGCGAGCACGCGATCGGCGCAGCGAACAGCGGCCCTCCGTGCACGAACGTGTGAAACTCGCCGTTCTCGCCACACGGGTCGACCTCGGCAGGCAATTCGACCAGCAGCTGCTCGTCGTATCCACGCCCGGCAAACGAGGCATCGAGGACTCGCGGATCCACACACACGATCGTCGCCTCAAACCCGTTCGCGATGAATTCTCGCGCGAGCTCGCTCGTGTCGCGGCCCCAGAGCGGGAAGAGCGCAGCGCGATCGCTTGCGGCGAGGCGCTCCTCGCGATAAGCGCGCACATCCTCGAGGAACAAGTCGCCGAAGGCCACCGCGTCGACGTCGGCGAGCGGCGACGCTCGAAAGGACTCCGCCATGCGTGCCTCGTACATCGCATCGCTGCATGCGGCAGGAATCGCGATCTCGACGACCGGTATCCCGAGCGCTTTGGACTGGAGCGCCAACAGCTCGCGCCGCACGCCATGCATGCTGATCCGCTCGTAGGTGTCGGTGACGGTCGTGATGAGGACCAGCGGCTTGCACCCCTCTTGGCGGAGGGTCCAGAGCGCAAGCGCGGAGTCCTTGCCACCGCTCCATGACAGCGCAAAGGGCGCCCGCGGGACACGTGAGTCGCTGCGAGTGAGTCGTTGCGCGCTTCGATCCGTCAAGAGCCTTTGTGGGCGCTCCAGGAGCCGCCGCCCTTCGGGCTGCTGTAGGTGCCCGACATCGAGCTGCCCGACACCGACCCGGTGTAGGTGGCGCCTGCGCCGACGGCGCCGAAAGTGATAGAGCCGCCGTGCACGCTGCCCGTGCAGCTATACGTGCCGCTCGGGTTCGAGAGCTCGATCGACCCGGTCAAGTTCGAGCCCGACTGCGTCCACGTGACGGTGAACGTGCCCGAGAAGGCGCCGCCGTACGACCCCGACCACGTCCCGGCAAGCGAGCTCGTCGAGTGCTTGGGCTTGTGGTGATGATGGTGGTGGTGCTTCGACTTCGCGTCCGCGACGGAGACGCCGCCGGCGCAGATGACGGTCGCGGCGGCGACCGACAGAACGACCGTTGCGAGGTGGAGTCTCCGACGTGGTGAATGCGCGTACGTGTGTGCTCCTCTCGGTCATGCTCGGCGTTCCGCGCGCCATGGTGAGCGCACGGTCTCGAGCACCGGATCGTACGAGACGCGGGCCGCATCGGGGATCTCGCGGACGTGGTCGAGATCGGCGCTGAACTGGGTTTTGAGCGACGCGTCAGCTACGACGCGTCCGGCGCGCTGATGTTGATCGACTAAGGCTCTTC
Source organism: uncultured bacterium (assembly GCA_963768005.1). GTDB lineage: Bacteria > Actinomycetota > Thermoleophilia > Solirubrobacterales > Solirubrobacteraceae > Palsa-744. The sequence continues at coordinate 1,201,214 of CAVYGD010000001.1, read as the reverse complement.
GGTACCGGAGAGCAGAACGGTCAAGATCGGCGCCAAGGAAGCTCCCAGGAGCCCTTCAGCTTGTGGCCCGAGAGACTCGCTACGCGGGGATGACGCCGCTCGGCTCTAGGTTTGTTCGCAGGTACTCGGCTAAGCGGCGAAATCCGGACCCGACCTCAAGGAGCTTTCAAATGACGGCTGTGACCCTCCCCGACCCGGGTCCACCCAATCTCGAGTTCGAGCGCCCGGCCGACCGTGCGCACCTCGAGCGAACCGCCGCCGCGCTTAGCGCGCGCGGTTTCAAGGCGCAGCTGGCGAGCGGAGCGGAGCAGGGCCAGGCAGCTTGTGCTTGAGGCGATACCGCAAGGCTCAGAAGTCCACGTTGCCCTCTCGGAGACGATGCTCGCCCTAGGCATAACCAGCGAGATCGACGACTGGGACCGCCGACCGGCGGCCGCCGAAGTGGTGTTCAGCTGGCCAGCTGCTCGTAAGTCGGGACCTCGCTGCCATAGGATCCGATACGTGTACAGCGAGATCGCCAGCAACAAGCGACGCAGCGTCATCTTCATCATCCTCTTCTTCGTGCTCTGGCTGGCCATCGGAGTTGCCTGCGGCTTACTCTTCAAGGCCCTCGCCCACCCTCCGGCCAACCCGGAACATCCGTATGCCCGGCCGACCAACTACGGCTGGACCCCGGTAATCGTCGGCGTCGCGATCTGTGGTGCACTGGCCGTCGGCGGGTTCATCTACTCCCTGACCGCGGGAGCCGGGCTGGTGCTGCGTGTCTCAGGGGCCGTGCCGGCCGACCCCGACCAGTACCGCCAGCTGCACGACCTGGTGGAGTCCCTGGCCATCGGCGAGGGGATCCCCAAGCCCGCCGTCTACGTGATCGACGATCCCTCGCCCAACGCCTTTGCCACCGGGATCAGCCCAGAAAAGGCAGCCATCACCTTCACTACGGGACTGCTCGCCATCATGAACCGAGAGGAGCTCGAAGGCGTCGCAGGCCACGAGATGAGCCACATCAAGAACCACGACATTCGTCTCCTGCTCGTCGTGGGAACCATGATCGGCTTGGCCGCCCTACTGGCGAGCATCCTGTGGCGCGGCGCATTCTTTGCGTCACTGGGACGAGGCGGCGACAGGGGCAACCAGCTCGTGATCCTCGTCTTCGGTGCCGCCGCGCTGCTCGCGATAGTCGGCTTGATCTTCGGTCCACTCATTCGCCTGGCGCTCTCACGCCGCCGCGAGTCGTTAGCCGATGTGAGCGGCGTCGAGCTCACGCGCAACCCGGCGGGTCTACTGAGCGCCCTGAAGAAGCTGCAGCAGAACGACAAGCCGTTCAAGAACATGAACCACGCGACCGCGGCGATGTGCATCGACGACCCCTTGCAGCACCACGATGCCTGGTACCACCATCTCTACGACACCCACCCTCCGATCGAGGAACGAATAGCTGCGCTTGAAAAGATCGCCTCGGGCCAGTCGGTCTGAGCGGCCTTCGAGTCTACGAGCGTACGAGTCCGCTCGGCGGGGCTCAGCCGGCTGGTGGCGGGCCTTGGGCGCCAGGCGCGGGCGGAAGCGACTCGGTGCCGGCGGCAGGCAACGGTGCCGGGCTGTCCGAGCCGGGCGCAGCGTCGGGGAAGCTCACCTGAGGCACGGCCCGCTCTTCTTCGTCAGTCGCGAAGAACGCGACCGCACTGAAGCCGAACGGCCCGGCGATCACGTTGCGCGGAAATGACTGCAGCGCGATGTTGTAGTCGCGGGCGCTGGTGTTGTAGTAGCGGCGCGCGTACTCGATCTTGTCCTCGGTAGCAGTCAGCGTCTCCTGTAGCTGCAGGAAACTCTCGACTGCCCGCAGCTGCGGGTAGTTCTCGGCGACCGCGAACAGCGAGCGCAGCGCTCCGGATAGAGCGTTCTCCGCAGGGGCGATCTGACTCGGGTCGCCGGTCGCGCCGGCAGCGACCGCCTTGGACCGGGCCTCGGTCACCGCTTCAAAGGTCCCCTTCTCGTGGGCGGCGTAGCCCTGCACCGTCGACACCAAGTTGGGAATGAGGTCGTGTCGGCGCTTGAGCTCGACATCGATCTCCGACCATGCCTCCTGGGTCCGGTTGCGCTTCTTGACCAGGCCGTTGTACCCCGCCCACAAACCGAGGGCGAGGAGCACGACGACGACGATGACAATGATCAGTGCAGCCATTTTGAAGCGAGCCCCTTCCCGCTTTGGTGGAGCGAACTCTAGCGGTTGCGTCGCCCGAGCGAGCGGGGATGGCTGCGGTGCCGTCCTCTCCAGCGCATGAACGGTCTGTCGTCGGGCTTTTTGGGGTGGCGTATCCGGATCACCCCGGTTGGTCCCGATGTGGAAATCCGCAACACCGGGCCGCCGGGGATGGGCGCAGACAGCGACTCGAGCTGCACGCTTCCCGACCCGCCAAGCATCTGCACGGCCACTCCTTTGGGGACGAGAACCTCGATCGAACCCCAGGTCTGCAGAGAGAGGTTGATCTGATGAGCGTCCCAGCTGGCAGCCGTGAGATCCAGCCGGGCCGTCCCGAAGCCGGTGCCGATGGATGTGTCGGCCCCCAGTTGCCAACCAGAGCCCAGCTGCAGGGCATTGTCTGCCGTTTGCAACGTGAGTGGCCTGGCCAGCCGCCGCGAGGCGGGGGTGATCTGGACCAACGGCGGCAGCGCCAACATCGCCGCCTCGAGCTCGGCGTGGCTGGCGGCAGCGAAGACCTCCCCCAAGATTCCCGAGTAGCGCTCGAGAGACAGTCCTCCGCTACCGACCAGGTCATGGAGTCGGGTTACGGCCGCGACTCGGACGTCTTCGTCAACTCCACCCGGAGGGGCTGAAACCAGGCTGCTGTTGTCCATGGACACCATCTTGGCCCAGCGGGACGCGACAAGCAAGCATCGCGCACAGCAATAGCCGCAGTTTGGCTGCGCCCTCCGCGCTCGAGCTGATCGAGACCGGGTGACCCCGAGAGTCCGAGACCTCCGCGAAGCTCAGCCGAACGTGACCGGCCCGGTTTGCACAACCGGGCACGCCTTGGGGCTACGGGCACGGGTCGAGCAGGATGCCGACGCGGTCGCGAATTCGATCTGCGGGGAGAACAGGTCGAGGATCAGCCGCTTGTTGCTGGGGTCGAAGGCGGTGGCGTTGATGCCGTCGGTGCTCAGCGACCCGCTTGGCGCCCACGGCGCGACTGTCGTCACGAGGCCGGGGAGCGAGATTTGCTGCAGCTGCGAGGCGACGGGCGGGTAGATCCCACGCTGGGAATAGAGAAACGCGTAGACGAAATCGCTGGTCAGCGTAAGCCCATCGAAGTATTGCGCCGAGTCATCAATCGGGACGGTGTCGGAAACGACCTTTGCGATCAGCTGTGGTGCCGCGGTGCCCTTGTCGACCCAGATCTCCGAGACCCCCTTTCTTTCGTTCGCCGAGCGCGGGGCCTCGCTGAAGGCAACCTGTGCCCCGTTCGCGCTGATGTCGTCGATGGTGGCGCCGTTGGCCGTCGGGACGCGCAGTGCGCGAGCAGAGGTGCCGCTCAGCCGTGCGGTCTCGACACGGGCGGGCTGGCGTTCGCGGGCCGTGTTGGGCTGCACGGCGAAAACGACGACGCCCCGCTCGGCGACTCCCACGCTCGTGTCCGCTGGCGCCGCGGTTATCCGGTGGGCGCCGCCGCCGCTGGTCGGCGCCCACCACAGCCGGCAGCCGTCGGTACCGGCGCTGCCCACGTTCGCGTTCGCGACCGGCGAGTGCGGGCAGCGTGAGTAGACGACGATCGAGCGCCCGCTGGAGTCGGTGCCCAGCTTGACGCCGTCGATCCAGCCAACGGCCGAGGTTGCGCTCAGCGAACGGTTGTGCCCACCGCGGCGAATGATGATCTCGAACCGGTGGCCGGGGCCAGACTGAGCCGCCCAGGCGATGACGCCGCCTACGGCCGAAACCGAGCTTGGAAACGCCGGTGTCGCAAGGCGCGTAACCGCACCGAGCGCGCCAGCCGCCGCTGGCGCCACCCGAACGCTCACACCCGCAACAACGAGAGCCACGACAGCCGCGACACGCGTGAATCCCATACCTAGTCAGTCCCTTGATCGACGAGCGGCGTGTACGAGGTCGCCCCCACTGAGCCACCCGCGGGACATGCTCACATGTCGCGTCTTGGGGGGCGCTACATCCAGGCTTACCCCCAGCACGTGGTCGACTTTGGTGATCACCCAGCCTCCGCGTTCAAGCCCTTCTTGCGCCTGCCCTCGGATCGTCAGCGCAACGTAGCCGCAGCCGTCAGCGTCGACGTCGGCGACCGCCACCGGCGACGCGAGGCGTCTGGCGCAGAACGACAGCTCCACGTAGATGCCGAAGTCGACCGGACAACTCCTCACCCCTGGCTGGATCACCGGCAGGAGGTTGAGTGCGGTGACTACCGCTTCAATCTTCTTCGAGGAAGTGACGGTGAGCGACTGCCGCCTGGGTCGCTTGCGCTTGAGTCCGCCGTGCACACTGATCCGCAACAGGTGGGCGCCGGTCGGGATCACCTCCGACGCGGAACGTGGAACCAACCAAACCACCTGAGCGTCGACGCGCAGCGCAGTCCATCCATTCGGCAACCGGACGACTGCTACAAGCAGCGATCGGGAGCTGGCGGTGCTGGGACCCGAAGGGAAGGCATACGTTTCGGATTCAACTCTCGGCTCGCCGATTGCCGGGTTGCCGGGCGAATAGCCGTGTCCCGATCGTCGCACGGAGCCGGCGAGGTGGGCACGGATGTACGTGAGCACTTCGGTCGGCGTGCCGGGCACCACCCACCAGGAGTGGTCATCCACCAGACTGGGGGTGTTCGGGTGCTCGAATGGACTCGCAAGCTGGGAATCGGCTCCGGCTGGCTCAGTTGCGGAGGGCGTGGCTCCGGGGGGAAGCGACAGGCTTGCCAGGAGCGCCGCGGCTTCTGACTGAGCCGCGACTTCGTTTTCGGCGCTGGTGCGCGAAACCAACGCCACCCGACTCGGCGCTGTATTCCTAACCACACGGCTCTCGGCCGTACCTGCCACAGCAGCGGCTGAGAGAACCAATGTCAGCAAGCTCAATACGAACGTGATGCGAGGGATGTCAGCACTCTACGTCCAAGGGGGCGCACCGTCGCCAAGATCGGTACCGTATCGATGGAGCCGGCCCGTTCGCTGGCGGGCGTGTAGCCGGGAGCCCCGCAAACAGCTAGGGGAGGCACAGTATGAGGTTCGCGGCCATCACATCACGTTCGTTCGCCGCGCTCTTGGCAGCCTTGGTAGCGATCGGACTGTCGGCACGGTCGGCCGCCGCCTCGCCCAGCTTCGTCCGGTTGTCGACGGAAATGGCCGAAGGTCGGGACCTCCCCGTGGCTGCGCCTCTCCCCGATGGCAAGGTGCTGATAGCGGGAGGAGAGGGCGCTCGCTTCTCCGAAGACGTCAGCAGCGCGGAACTGTTCAACCCGGGAACGGGTAGCTTCGAACCGCTCGCCTCGACGATGCGCTCTCCACGCGAAGGAGCCGCGTCTGCGGTGCTACACAACGGCGAGGTGCTGATCGTTGGGGGCTTCAAGGAAGGACCCGTATGGCTGAACACCGCCGAACTCTTCAATCCCGCCACGAACAGCTTCGAAGAACTTCCCTCCCGAATGACGGCAGAACGTTACCGGCCAGCCGCGGCAACGCTCGTCAACGGCGACGTGCTCATCACTGGAGGAGAAAACCAAACGCACAAGCTTGCGAGCGCTGAACTTTTGATCGCGGAAGGCGAGACGTTTGCTCCGCTGGCTGCCGAAATGCATGTCGCCGGACGTAGCGGGGCATTTGCAGCCACCTTGCCTGGCGGCCAGGTGCTGGTGGCTGGCGGCCGCAACACCGGGGAATCGCTCCAGAGCGCCGAATTGTTCAACCCCGTGACCGGCCCGTTCGAACCCATTGCGAGCGCGATGAGCGAAGCGCGTGAGGGGGCCGCTGAGGCCACCCTCCAGGACGGCGAGGTGCTGGTCGCGGGTGGAAGTAACGCCTCTCCCTCCCTCAGCAGCGCGGAACTCTTCAGTCCGCTCACCGACACCTTCGCGCGAGCAGCCGCTGAACTCACGACGGCGCGCACGGGCGCGGCCGCGGCTCCGCTCGCGAATGGCGAGGTGCTGATCGTGGGCGGCCGCACCAGCGGTGTCACCGACGCATCCGCCGAAGAGGCGATTCCGGCGCCGCCCGCTGCCACGACAACGCCCGCCTCGGCCGTGGGGATCAGCGGCGCCACGCTCAACGGGACCACGCTTTCGGAAGCCGTCGGCACAGCTTACTTCCAGTACGGCACCGCCGTGGCCTACGGCCTTTCGACGCCGCACCAGGGTTTCTCCGCCTCCCTTGCAGCAAGTCCCGTTACGGCAGCGGTCAGCGCGCTGGCACCCGGTACCACCTACCACTTCCGCGAGGTCGTTGAAAACGCGAGCGGCCCAGCCTACGGCTCCGACCAGAGCTTTACTACGGCCAAGCCACCGGTGCTGGTGGTGGCGCCGGTGATCACCGCAGCCAGGGAGTCGGCGTCGAAGTGGCGCGAGGACTCAAAGCTCGCGCATATAAGCAAGAAGAGGAAGCCTCCTGTTGGCACCACCTTCTCGTTCTCGCTAAGCGAACCCTCCTCTGTGACATTCACCTTCACTCAGCGCGCCGATGGCCACAAGGTCGGCCACAGGTGCCTGGCCGGGAGCTCGAAGCACGGCAAGCGCAACGCGTGCAAACGCACGGTGACCGCGGGAGTGCTGGCATTCACGGGCCATGCAGGCACCAACAAGGTCGTGTTTGGAGGTCGCATTTCGAAGCTCAAGAAGCTCAGGCCGGGACGCTACACGCTGATGATCACGGCCACCGATTCAGCTGGCCACTCCAAACCGGCGAAACTCAGCTTCACGATCGTGCGCAGGTAGGTGGCCAGAGCAACTAGCCCAAGCGGTCCATCATTGACGGGCCGAATAGTCAGCGGGCCCGCCACCCACGGGAGAGCGCGCTCCAGGGGCAACCAAGTACGACATTCGTCCAGTGCCGCAGCCGCGCGAGCCTCTCGCCTGCAGGAGGACGCGCGCCGGCCAAAGTGCTGAAGGCCTGGCAGCCGGACCAGCTACCGGCCCCGGTGTCCTGTCGGGTGCGCCTAGGCCGACGCCGCCGGCGCAGGATCCGGTCGCACCACAACGGTGTCTGCCACGGGGATGATCTCGTCGGCGGCAAGATCCGCACGGGAGGCGTGTTCGCGGATAGCCTGCGGGCTGCTTGCCTCGTAGATACACACCGTGCCCACACGACCGTCGGGCTCGTCAAGCACGTAGCTGCGAATCCAGCGAATATCGTCCGACATCTGCTCATCGCCGACTGCCCGCGAGCGCTCTGCGGCGGCGCCTAGCTCCTCGGGCGAGCTCCAGGCACCACGTCGCAGGATCACGTAGGTATTCATGACTTCCCCTTTCGCAGAATTCGCTTGTCCTTCACCACACCGACCGACTGTCGGTCGGTGTAATAGCAGATGCTCATGGACCTACAAGGGTCGCCGCGGAGCAGCCTCGCTGTGCGGGTCTGTTCGCAGCACCCGAAACGAAAGGAGTCATGATGTGGATAAGAGGACTCGCACTCGCAGGCCTTGCGACGCTCGCGCTGTCGGGAACGGCTCTCGCGGCGACCGGCCAGCAGATAAGCGTCAACGGCACCGGTGGCGCGTCTGTACCCGAAGGCGCCACCGACGGCCAGCAGCAGGCCGCCTATGACCAGGCGCTCACAGCCGCGATCGGCGACGCCCAATCGAAGGCGCAGATGGTCGCGCGCCAGCTCTCGCTGACGCTCGGCCCGGTGCAGACCTTCACCGAGCAGAGTGACGACTACCTCGGCTACTGCGGCGTCGGATTTATCCCTGCAGCGGAGGCGCCCGGCAGCGCGAGCACGCCAGCGGCCGGCGGCGCCTCGAATGGCCAGCTGACGCCGATTCCCGCGAAGCACAGGAAGCACAAGAGCAAGGGGAAGGCACATAAGGCGCAGAGCAGTGAAAATACCTGCCAGCTCGAGGCCGACGTGACGGTGGTCTACTCGACCAGTTGAGCGAATCTTCGTATAGACGGCACCCGAGTCGGCGGTGCCGGTGGTTGCGTTGCCGGCGACAAACCTACTCGCGCCGCGGACCCGCGCAACGGCTCAAGCACCAGAGCACGCAGCGCGATCGCCTCAACTACGTGCGGCGGAACGCCTTAGCGGCCCGAGCGGCACCTTCAATCCGGGAAATTGATCACTACTCGCCCGTACGCCGTTACACCGCGACACTGTCGCCGAGGCGAGCGGCCGAGCCCGGTGTGCGGCCGACGTCCCGCATGCCCGGGAGCATCAGACCGCCAAGTGTGACGGCAGCGCCGAGTAGGCCGGCGCCGATAAGAGTCGTGCGTACGCCAATGACCGCGCTGACCGGACCGGTCAGGGCCAGCGATACCGGCAGCAACCCGATCGAGATCAGCCAGTCGAGGCTTGAGACGCGCCCGAGCAGGGCTCCCGGGACGCGGCGCTGCTTCATCGTCGCCCACACGATCGTGCCGGCAGTCTCCAGGAAGTTGAACGCGAGGCTCGCCAGCATCAGCTCCCACATCGCGGTAGCTATCCCGTACACGGCGACCGCAAGTGTCGCGAGCGTCCACGCCACGTAGACAAACGCGATGCCCCGAGTTGGAAGTTGACGTCGGCCCATCGCCGCCGCGCACGCGACGGCGCCGAGGCCGCCGGCTCCCAGCACGATGCCTAGTTGCGTGCCGCTACCGCCGAGAACGTGCTTGACCATGAAGGGCAGCAGCACCAACGTAGGGCCCATGAACAGCAGGTAGGCGACGGCGGCGCTGGCGAATGTGCCCCACAGCCAGACGTGACGGCGCACATATGACCAGCCTTCGCGCAGCTGGCGAGCGGCGACGGCGGGACGCAGCGGGGCGTCTAGGCGCCCGACCGGCGCCGACCGGCGAGCTGACATCGACCACAGGGTGGCGCCGGAGACAATGAACGTGGCGCCGTCGGCCAAGAACGCCGCGCCGGTGCCGAGCGCGCCAATGAGTATTCCTCCCACTGCCGGGCCGGCGAGGCGCAACGCGAGCGGGCGCACCAGCTGCTCCAGCGCATTGGCCCGACCAAGCTGGGACTCCGGCAGGAGCTCCGGCAGGATCGCGTCGCTTGCGGGGTCGAAGAATGCCTCGGCCGCGCCGTAGACGGCGACTATCACCATCATCTGCCACAGACGCAGGTCGCCACTGGTTGCGAGCGCAGCGAGCAGCACTAGCAATGCCGCGCGCACGAGATCGGCCACCAGCATCACCCGCCGCCTGTCGTAGCGGTCGCTGACCACCCCTCCGAACAGCAACAGCGCGATTAAGGGGACGGTCATCGCGACTCCCAGCAGCGAGAGCGCGGTCGGGGCGTCCGAGAGCGTGTAAGCCTCCCAGGCCACAGCGACCAGGAAGGCTCCGTCACCGAGAAGCGATACGCAGCGCCCGGCGAACAACAACCTGAAGTCGCGGTTGCGCAAGGGTCCGCTTGGTCGGAGTCGCATGGCGCGGCAACCCTCTTCGCGATCTCGCCGCGCGCTACGCGACGTCGCGCGCCGCGGGCGCCGGCTCATCGATCCGGTCGCCAGCCGGTAGTGGCGACTCGCCTGCGAGGTAGTCAAGCGCCTGCTTGGACTCCATTGGGCGCGCGAAGTAAAAGCCCTGGCCGAGCTCGCAGCCGAGGTCGCGCAGCCGGCGCATCTGGTCCTCGAGCTCGATCCCCTCGGCAACGACCTCGAGGGAAAGCGAGCTGCCGAGCGCAACAACCGCGCTGGACAAGTCGACCGTCTCTGGGGTGGCGCGCTGGCGCAGAAAAGAGCGGTCCATCTTGATGATGTCGACCGGGAAGCGGCTGAGATAGCTCAGCGATGAGTAGCCCGTTCCGAAGTCGTCCATCGCGATGTGTACGCCGAGCGCGCGCAATTCGGCAAGCTTGGTCACTGCGAGATCGGGATCGTCGATCAGCATCGACTCGGTGATCTCCAGCGTCAGCAGGGATGGGTCCAGTTCGGCGTCGGCAAGCGCGTCGCGAACGTCGGAGACAACGTCGCTGTGCTGCAGCTGCTTGACGGAGAGGTTGACACACATGTAGAGCGCCGGACCCTCGCGCTGGAGATGGCTGATCGCCGTTGCTTGACGGCACGCCTCGCGCAGCACCCAGCGCCCGATCGGGACGATCAACCCCGTCTCCTCGGCGAATGGGATGAAGTCATTGGGCGCCACCAGTCCACGCTCGGGGTGCTGCCAGCGCAGCAGCGCCTCCATTCCGCAGACCTGTGCGTCGCTGAGTCGGACTATCGGCTGGTAGTGCAACTCGAACAGCCCGTCCTCCAGTGCCCGCTGCAGGTCGGCTCGGAGCTCCAGCCGTGCTAGCACCCCCGCGTGCATCTCCGGCTCGAACAGTCGGTAGGCGCCCTTGCCGTCACGCTTGGCGATGTACATCGCGGCGTCGGCGTCGCGGATCAGATCGTCCGCGCTGGCGGTCGAGCCCCGCTCCAAGATCGAGATCCCGATGCTTCCGCGCAGCGCGAGCTCCTTGCCGGCGACCGTGAGCGGCGGCCGCAGATCCTCGAGGATCCGTTCGGCGACCTCGACCGCAGTCTCCACATTGTCGAGGTCCTCCAACAGCACCACGAACTCGTCGCCGCCAAAGCGCGCAGCGGTGTCGCTGGAGCGGAGACTCTCCGCGAGCCGCTTGGCCACGTCGATCAGTGTCGCGTCGCCGGCGCCGTGGCCGAGGCTGTCGTTGATCGTCTTGAAGTCGTCGATGTCAAGGAAGATCACGCCGACCTCGCTGTCCTCGCGGCGCGCGCGTCCGATCGCGTGACGTGCGCGCTCGACGAACAGCGCCCGATTGGGCAGGTTGGTTACCGGGTCATGGAAGGCCTGGTGGGCAAGCTGCTCCTCGAACGCCCTGCGCTCGCTGGTGTCGCGCGCGTTGAGCACGATCCCACGCACGTGCTCGTCGTCTAGCAGGTTGGTATGGAGGATCTCGAACTGCCGCAGGCTGCCGTCGCGGTGGAGCAGAGTGCACTCGATGAGGTCGCCGTCGCCCCGCGCGTAGGACGAGCCGTCGGCCAGCAAGTGCAGCAGCCGACTCGCATCCTCCGGGGCGACGAGGCGGTCGAAGCGCGTCCCCAGCAGCTCATGCGGCGGATAGCCCAAGACACGCTCAGAGGACGGGCTCTGGTAGGTGATCGTGGCATCGGGCCCCACCACCGTGATTAGGTCGCTCGCGTGTTGCACCAGCGAGGCGAAGCGCGCCTCGCCGTGCTGGCGATGAATCTCCTCGGTCAGCCGCGCCCCCTCGAGCGCAAGCGCGAGCTGGGTGACCAGTGCCTCAAGCGCGACTTCCACCTCGGCGCCAGTTGACTTCGGACCGGCGACCAGCAGCAAGCCGAGGACATCCCGACGGACCGGAAGTGCGAGCAGCTGTCCGCTGGTCCACTGCTCTGGTAGGTCAAGGGCATCCAGCAACAGCGGATCGAGAGTGACTTCGCGGCCGGCGCACACGTTGGCGAGCTCCAGCAACTGTGCACCCGTCTGTTGCGGCAGCGCGCGTGCGCGCCACCCCGCATCGTCGCTGCGCACGACCGCCTTCAGAACCTCCCCGTCAATCAGGCACAACAGCCCCACGCCGGGACCATCTAAGAGCGGAGCGACTGCCTCGATCGCAGCTCGCTGCATCTCCTCGCGCGTAGCGCACGCCGCGAGCGCAGCGCCGCAGGAGCTGAGAATCCGCTCGCGGGCGACCGAGCGCTCCTGCTGGCGTACCAGGTCGACCATGCGCATGACGACGAAGCCGAACAGGACAACCGACGCGCAAATGATCACGATCAGATCGAGATCGCCGCGCCGCAGCTCCTTCAGGAGGATGCAGATCGGCGCTATCAGCGAGGCGCCCGCGAGGAGCGAGAGGCGCAGCGGAGTTAGCTTGGCCTCCTGGTGATTGCTGGCGGGCTCCTCCATGGAGACCATTGAGGGGTGCAGTGCGGCTGTGGCCCAGAGCACCGAGTAGGACGTCCAGCCGAGATCGAGGATCAGCTGATGGTGGAAGGCGTTGTCGAGCGTCAAGATCCCGTAGACGAAGTCGGTGGTCAGCAGCGAGATGAGGCTGGCGGTCAGCAGATAGAAGGCTGGTCGGCGCCGACCGCTATCGAGGAGCAGGCGGATCGCGGCGGCAAGCATGAGGATGTCCCCCATCGGGTAGGCGACCGAGACGAGCTTCGGCAGCAGGCCCAGCGTGGAGTCGTGCAGGTACGGCGCTATCTGGAGGACCCACGACAGCAGCGAGAGCCCCAGGGTCAGGATCGCAGCGTCGATGAGCGTGTTGCGGTTGCGCTGCGGGTTGCGACGGCGCACCAACAGCAGGAGCCCAACCATCTGCAACGGGTAGACCGTCAGGTAGATCGCGTCGCCGATCGACGGGAACGGGACTTCGTGGTGCAGGATCAGCTGGGGGTAGCTGTAGGTGTAAACGTCCCCCATCCAGTACAGGAGGAACCCCACTGCGAAGAGCCACCACGGCAGCGAGTAGGACGGCTTGTTCCGGCGTATGCCCACGATCAGGGCAATCCAGCTGGTCATGCCGATCGTGTTGAGCAGCACCGGGTTCCCCTTCAGCGGTGGGACCAGCTCGTAGAAGAACATGCCGAGAGCGCAGAAGGCGAGATAGAGTTGCCACGCTTGCGGTCGTGACCGTCGCAACGGTTGAGGTCGCGTCGCCTTCGCGCTGATCGCCTTCCCGCGTCGCCGCGAGGACCGGTGCGCAAGCGAGCTCATCAGGCGGCCTCCAACGTTTGCTGCTCCGAGGCTGAGCGCAACTCGCCCCGCCCGGCGAGGTCGGAGACGGCTTCGATCAGGCGGTCGACCTGCTCGTCGGTGTTCGCCGCGGTCAACTGGACTCGGAAGCCGACCTCGGCCTTGGGCACCAGCGGGTACGCAGCGAGCGTGACGTACACGCCGCGAGCGAACAGCAGTCGCCCCGCTTCGTCGATGTGCGTGTGGTCGCGCAGCGGGATCTCGACGATCGGCAGCCCCGAGCTGTTGGGGGTATGGACATCGAGCTCGCGCAGCGCCTCGAGCAGCCGGGCGGTGTGGCGGTACACGACGCCACGCAGCTCGTCACCGCGGCGCTCATTGGCATCGAAGCCAGTCAGGACCGTTGCGAGCGAGGCAATGGAGGATGGCCCCGAGTACAGATAAGGCGAGGCCGCAACCTTCAGCAGGTTCTTGACCTCGGTTGGGCACGCGATGAACGCGAGCAGCGACGAGTAGGCCTTCGAGAAGCCTGCGACCAGGACGATGCCGTCGTAGGTCTCGCCGAAGTGGCGGACGATGCCATTGCCCCGGCGGCCGTATGAGCACGGCTCCTCGGGCGAGCGCTCACCGATTACCCCAAAGCCATGCGCGTCGTCGACATACAGCAATGCGCCGTGGCGACGCGTCACCTCCGCGAACGCCTTCAGGTCGGGCGTGTTGCCGGTCATGCTGTTGACCCCGTCCATGCAGACCAGCCGTGCGGGGTCGTGCTCGGCCGTGAGCAGCTCGTCGAGATGGTCGGGGTCCTCGAACCGAAAGCGGCGGACCGCGGCACCGCGTGCCCGCGCTACCTGGCAGCCGTCGTAAATCGTCTTGTGCGCTCGCTGGTCGAGAAAGATCGTCCCCGAGGCCGCGAGCACTGGGATCACCGATCCATGGATGTGCGTGATCGTCGGCAGTAGAAGAGAGTCCTCGCTGCCGACCAGCTCGGTCAGCCGTGTCTCGATCTGCTCGTAGAGCACTGGGCTTCCCAGCAGCCGCGACCAGCTCGGATGAGTGCCCCAGGCTTCCAGGAAGGCGGGGATTGCTTGGATGATCTCCGGGTCGAGATCGAAGCCGAGGTAATTGCAGGAGGCAAAGTCGGCTAGCCAGCGATCGCTGACGCGGATCATCCGGCCGTCGACCTCTTGGATGACAGCGTCCATCATCGGGTGCGCAGCGCGTAGCGCCTCGATGTCCTGGAGCGTTTCGAGCCAGTGATCGAGCCAGCGCCCGCGAGTCGGCGAGGGGGCTGTGTGCAGCGCAACCGACATAACGCAGCGGTTATCCGGCCGCACTCCGTCGGGGGGCTATCGCGGTGCAGCACGCAAGGCGTGTGCATCTCTCGCTAAAGGCGTGAGGCATGCGGCAAGAGCTCCGTTGCTAGATGTCACAGGACTTGCCGGGCAGCCGAGCTGTCTGCGGGAGACCCCTGGCTTTGCGAGCCCGCCTCGCGGCGGGGGTGCCTTTTTTCCGGAATTACTTCCAGATGCGGCCCGGCACTCCGTGGCGTGGAGCTGGTCCGCAGCGCACTAATCGGAATCCGCATAGCGGTCCTTTAGGTCGTGGTCGACACGCTCGACTAGGGTTCGAACACGCGACGCCGGCCGCCGCCGGTGTCAGCTGTTGGCGTGACGACTCTGATCGCAGTCGTCTTCTGAGGCCGTAGCTTGCGCCGACATCCGTCGGCGTCCCGCAGCCGGTGCTCACGGGGGCGGCGGGGTCTGCCGAGCACTACGTATGTCCGGCCCCCCATGCCGGCTTGCCGCAAACCCACGAGGAAGAAGTGTCCCGCGCCGACGAGATTGGGGGAGCACCAAGCTCCTGGCTTTGCCGCGACGGCTTCGATCGTCAGCGGATGCTCGACATGGACGAGCGCGTGCGAAGCGCTCGGCAGAAGGCCTTTGGGTTGCTCGGCGTCTCGCTGATTGCTCTCGGCCCGTGGGTTGGGTGGTGGCCGCTCCTGCTACTGCCGCCAGCCGCGGCGTTCTTCGCCATCGCCGACAGACTCAAAACTCGGGTCTCCCGACCCGAGTACCCGATGTTCGCCTCGTTTCTCGCCGTTCAAGTCACGCTAGCCGGTGCAGTGGCGCTCGCCGGCGGCGCTCGCGCTCCCGGAATCTCGTGGCTCGCCATCGCCGTAGTGGTGCTGAGCTCGCGCTTCTCGATGCGTGGCGTGGTGGCCGGCGTTGTCTTCACCATTCTGCTCGTCCTGGCCGTCGCGTTCAGCGTCGATCGACAGGTCGTCTTCAGCAATCCTGCGGTGTTGCTCGTCCCCTTGACATTGGTCCTCTGCGTCGCCGTGCTCTCGACACCATTGATGCGCTCGGATATCCAGCACCGCAGCGACGCGGTTTTCGATCAGCTCACCGGCATGCTCAACCGCCACTCCCTGCAGTCGCGGGCATTGGAGCTCGCTCGGCAGTCGCAGGCAACTAGTGAGCCAGTCGGGATAGTCCTGGGCGACCTCGACCGCTTCAAGGATGTCAATGACACGCGCGGTCACGCGGCAGGTGACGTCGTACTCCGGGAGGTGGCTGCTCTGCTGCGCAGGCACCTGCGCGCATTCGACCTTGCGTACCGGATCGGCGGTGAGGAGTTCCTGATCCTCTTACCTGGGTCGGACCTCGCGCATTCGCGCGAGCTCGCGGAACGGTTGTGCACTGCAGTGTCCGCAAACCCATTCGGCGGGGTCCGGGTGACGATGAGCTTCGGCGTGGCCGCCTCCGAGCCGGGCGAGGGCTTCGAGTATTCAAACGTGTTCGCGGCGGCCGACATGGAGCTTTACCGCGCCAAGGAGGCGGGACGCAATCGGGTCTCTTCCGCGGAGCAGCACCGAGCTCTCCTGGCCACAACCGGCTAGGGAGCTGGAGGCGCTGCGTTCAGGACCGTGGACGTGGCGGCAGAGGGAGCGACAGTCCCTACGCTGGGCCGTCGTCGTCCGCACCTGTGAAGAGGCCGCGGGTCTATCTGGGCCGCGGAGCACGGCTAATCCAGCAACGTTCCAGGCTACGCGGTCCCAAGCGTCGTGCACGTGCGTGACGATCCGTCAAGAGCCTTTGTGGGCACTCCAGGAGCCGCCGCCCTTCGGGCTACTGTAGGTGCCCGACACCGAGCTGCCCGACACCGAGCCGGTGTAGGTGGTGCCTGCGCCGACGGCCCCGAACGTGATAGAGCCGATCACATCCACCTGCCGACGCACCGGAGCGCGCCCATAGGTCAACGGTGAGATTGTCGTCGTAAGCCCGGCAGGCCGAAGCCATCAGCCCCTAGATCGACTCGCGCCCTTGCTTCTCATCTTGCCGAGTTTGACGGTGATTGAGCGCGCATGCGAGGCGGCGCTGCCCCCCAGCGAGGA
This sequence comes from uncultured bacterium, assembly GCA_963768005.1. Classification (GTDB taxonomy): domain Bacteria; phylum Actinomycetota; class Thermoleophilia; order Solirubrobacterales; family Solirubrobacteraceae; genus Palsa-744. Next base: position 1,185,008 of record CAVYGD010000001.1, on the reverse strand, counting down.
CTGGAACGTCAAGAGTGCCGTTACCGGCAGGCCCATGCCCTGCTTACGCGCATTTGCGAGCGCGGTCCGTGCTGACGCCGTTGGCTTGACCGTAAAGCTCGCCGTGCCCGCAGTGGTAACGGCCTCGGCGCCCTGGCCAAAGAGGATCGTCGCCGGGCGGCACTTGCCCTTGAGCCGAATCTGACCGCTATTGCACTTTCGCCTGCTCGCAGAGAACGCGCCGAACTGCCCGTTCTGGAACCTGAGCAGCCAAGTGAGCGTGCCCGGATCAGCGACCAGGACCGTGAACGTAATCGCACCGGACTTGAGATCGATGCTCGGGGTGCTAAACAGGTTAAAGTTGCTGTCGGGTGCTTGGATGAGCGGCGAGGTAAGCGCGTTCGGGGAGGTAAGCGCAGGAACTGACGTCGAGGGCGGCGGGGTGAGCGCAGGTGCGCCGGCCACCGTGAAGGACTGTTCGGCTTGCGGTGCCGCTTCGTAGTCGGCGTCGCCCGGCTGGTTGGCGTCGATCGTGCACGTCCCGGTCGCGCTGAAGCTGAGCGTCGAGCCGGTCATAGAGCAGACAGAGGGCGTCGCCGAGGTGAGCACGACGGGAAGCCCCGAGGAGGCGCTCGCGGAAACCGTGTAGGTGGGTCCGCCCACGTTCGCCGAGGATGGCGCGGCGGAGGTGAATTCGATCGTCTGCGCTTCCTTTGAAGGTTGGCTCGGTCGTTGGAACGCGCCCAGCCCATCCGGGGTGCCCACGCCGGAGGGCCCGTCGTAACCGGGGCCGGCCCCACAGACGAGGTGGTGTTCGGGGCAGCTCGCCTGCTCCTCTTCCGCCGCAGTGCAGCCGGAGAGCCCCGTTAGTTCGTTAAAGGACTTGTCGCATTCCCCGTTGGACCCGGAGGTGATGTCGTGCAGCGAGCCAGAGCGAAGGTGGGAGTAGAGCGTTTGTGCCGGGTATTCGACGCCATGTGCTCCACCAGCGAGGGCGAAAGTGGCGGCAACGAGCGGTGTGCCCAAGCTCGTGCCGCCGATCGGTACCCAGTCCAGCACTTCCTCGCCAAACGGAGTCGGGTACGGAGTCGAGTCGTAGACCGCAAGCCCGGTATATGGGTCGCCATCCGCCGATACGTCGGTGACGGCCCGCGCGGAGCCACATCCCAGTTGTGACCAGTCGGAAACTTCCCGCTGCCAGGAAGGAGCCGTGAAGTCACTACAGCCACCACCCGTCACACCAACGCCTTCGTTGACGCTGGAGCCATCGTTCCACACCGTCTCTTCCTTCCACGCGCCCGTGCCCGCTTCGAGGCTCAACCGCGTACCGCCGACTGCGATGACGTGCGGCGAGGCCGCGGGGTAATCGGCGAACCCCTTTTCTAGGAGCGCTTCGGCATCCCAATTGAGATAGCCGTCATCACCCGCGGCGGCGGTGATGGCGATGCCGGGATGGTTGAAGGCCGGGCCGTCGGTCGAGGGCGCTTCGCCACCCCACGAGTTCGAGATCTCGGTGGCTCCCAGTTCTGCGGCGCGCGCCTCGGCCGCATCGAGGTCGGCGAAGCTTTCAGATGACGCCTCTATGAGCATCAGGTGGCAGTTCTGGCAGATTGCATGGGCCGTCTCGATGTCAAGCGATATCTCAAGCGCCCATCCACCTTCGGTTTGGGGCAGTGGACCTTCGTGACCTTCCTGGTTGAGCTGCGTAAAGCATCCATTCGTCTTGGTGCATTCCGGTAGGCCAAACTCTTTGTCGTAGAACTTGAGGTCCGCTTCGGCGTTGGGGTCGTTGTAGGCCTCGACGAGTGCGATTGTCTGAGTCGCGGACGCTTCGGTCGCCGTCGGTAGGACGTAGGCGCTGTGCAGATCCTGCGGGCGCAAGCCGTAGCAGCCTTCCGCAGCGCTCGGTGGTTCGCAGATCGCCGCGGCGTTGCCCGCCCCAACCGGTGCGCTGCGTGCCATCCCCAGAGGGTGGGTGTGGGCGCGCGCCGATGCCGTCACCGGAATGAGCTCGAGCGACAGACAGCTTGCGTGCCCAGGCGTGGGCGGTGGACACACACGGCGCACGGAGTAGTTGGAGGCGGGCAGTGGAGAGACGTTCGCTGGCCGATTGCCCTGCGCGGCCGCGGGCTGCGGCGAGAAGGCAAGAAGCGCCGCGAGCCCAAGCAGGGCGCCACTGGAGAGGACGCGAAGCCGCCCGGGGCGTGACATTCGGCCGATCCTACACGCCCCCCAATGGGCCCGCGCCGGATTTGCACGGGGCGGTTGTATGTTCGGTCGTCGTGACTCACGGCCCGCACCGTCACGGGTCGCATGAGGTTGTCCGGGCACGTTGTGCGTACGTTGGCGGCCGTCTACGCGAGGCTACGCCGGCTACTAGTTCACGATCGTGAAGCTGAGCGTCTGCGGCGTCGACTTCTCGCCCGCGGCGTTCGTCGCAATGATCGCCAGCATGTAGCGCCCGGGCTTTAGCTTCTTCGACCGCGAGATCCGGCCCTGGAAGAGGACCCCGTTGGTACCGGTGTGGCCAGCAAAGGTCAGGGTGCCGGCCATCACGGTACGCCTGCAAACCTTCCTGTGGCTGTTGCTCTTGGTGCGGGCAACGCACTTGTTGCCAGCCTTGCGACCGTTTGCGCGATGGGTGAACCCGAAGCTCACCGACGCCTGCTCGTTGAGCACAAAGGAGAAGGTCGTTCCGACTGGCGACTTCTTCTTATGCTTGCTCCTGCTGATCTGCGCGAGCTGGTTCCCGTCGCGCCAAGTGGAGTGAGACTGCGCGGCATCGGTGACCGCTGGCGGAGCGCTCGTGGGCAGCTGGCTTCCGGTCGTCGCGGTGGTGGTGGTAGTGGTGGTGGGTGTGCTGGTCTGGCTCGTAGATTCGAGAACTCTTGCACTGAGCAGCAACCGGTAGCCCGTTTCTTGGTGGTTGGGCGCCGCAGTCGATCCATCGGCCAGTGGGGGAGCTTCGTAGTAGGCGGTGATCGGCGTCCCGCTCGTGATATCGAACATCAACGCGCTCGAGTTAGGGCTAAACGTGACGTCTGCAACGAGGTTGCGGCTAGCCGGGGAAGCTGGGTGGCGAGTTAGCGGGCTCGCATGGGACGACCGAAGGCGTCTCTTGTAATGCCAGCTTCATGCCTCCCTTCGGCTCACGGCGATACTCTGCCGGTCGCACCCAAGCCTCCGCACAAGCATGGCTTGGAACCTGAGGGCCGCACCCTCCGCAATGCTGCCCTGCCAATCACAGAAGTATGACTCTGCCCGGAAAATGTGGAGACGGCGGGAGTCGAACCCGCGTCCGAGGTCGCGTGAAAGATGGCCTCTACGAGCGTAGCCGGCGCTCTGATCTCATCCCCCACTCGCCACGCCGGCCGGGTTGTGGGGGACCAGCTCCTCTAGAAGTGTCCCCGGATTGGCGGGAGCATTCCGCCCCGGGTGAGCCTGCTATCTGATCCCGGCCTTCCCCGCCGCAGGCGAGCGGGGGCCGAGACCTCACACTTAGCTTCTAACTAAGCAGCGAGGGCGTGCTCATGTGAGCCCGCACTTATTGTTTTCCGGGGGTTTTACGAGGCCGCCCGGAACCTCGACTCGCAACCACCCCCACGAACCGGCCCCGTCGAAGCCTGTCGTCCCCAGGGGTTTGATTTTGAATCCAGTGTACCGCTGCGACGCGGTGCGCCCTAGCGGCGCCGGCGACGGCAGAGCGGGCCGCACCCGACAGCCGAATGGGTTCATCGCTACACGAGGTACGGCGAGGCAGTACGCGACGTGCTAACGAACCCAACCCGCCTTGCGGGGCGCGGCCCCGCTCAAACCAACCCAACAACGAAGTGACGCGACTCCGGGACGCTCTGAGGACCTGCGCAGTCGGGCCCGAAGGTCCGTCAAATCAGGTGGCGCGGCCTTACACCTCTCGGCCTCGCTCTTCTGCGGCCCGGTGCCGCGTCTGCGGTGCAACCTAGATGGCTCCCCACGCGATTGCAAGAGCCGCAAGCACCCCACTTCGCATATTGCGGCAAAAGGTCTCGCGAGGCGCTCGGGCCGCGCGAGAACCCTGTCGTCGCGGCCCACACGGGGGCTTATGGACCCCTTATCGCGCCTGCCACAATGGAGGAGATGAGTGACGAGCGGGTCTGGACCCCGATTGAGGCCCCCGCGCTTGCCGGCCCGGTGGGCAGCGGCTCGCCGGGCACGACCAACCTGGTCGACGAGCATCCCTTCTCCGGACCGGCGTTGGCGCCGGAGGCCTCGACGGGGATCCCTTTGGCACGCAACGCCCGCGCTCCCAGATCCGCAAGCGCATCGGGAGCGCGATGGCCGCCATCGCCGCGACCGCCGCGAAGTTCGCCACCGCACTGAAGGCGCTCTTCGTCGCGCTTCCCAACATCAAGGTCCTCGCCACCGCCGGCACCGCGCTCGTCTCGATCGCGGCCTACTCGCTCTTCTTCGGATGGGCCTTCGCCGCGGGGATCGTGCTGCTCCTCTTCATCCACGAGATGGGCCACGTGATCGCTCTGCGGCGCGAAGGCATCAAGGCGAGCGCGCCGATGTTCGTACCGTTTCTCGGCGCCTTCATCGCCGCGAAGTCACGTGAAAGCGGCGGCGTCGGGCTCGGCCAGACCGCCTACCACGAGGCCCGCGTCGGGCTCGCCGGCCCGATCCTGGGCTCGATCGGCGCGGCGTGCGTCGCGGTGATCGGCGAGCTACTGCACAGCGACTTCCTGATCGCGCTCGCGTACATCGGCTTCTTCATCAACCTCTTCAACCTGCTTCCCGTCGTGCCGCTCGACGGAGGGCGCGCGATGGCCGCGATGGCGCCGTGGATGTGGTTCCTCGGCTTCGGCGGTCTCGTCTTCGCGTTCTTCGCCCTGCCGAGCCGCAACCCGTTCCTGCTCGTGATCATCCTCCTCGCCGGCGTCAGCCTCATCGGGCGCTGGCGGCATCGCAACGCCGGCACGATCGAGTCCGCCGCCTACTACCGCGTCTCCAAGCACCGCCGTCTCCTCGTCGGTGCGGTCTACATCGGCCTCATCCTCGCGCTCGTGGTGGGCATGGACGCGACACACATCCTCTACAGCAACGGCCACTACCTAGGCTCGATCTAGAGCGGCGCTCAGCGTTCGGCGTCGCGCAGCGCGCGCTGGATCTCGCGTTGCTGCTCGCGCGTGCGCAGGCTCTCGCGCTTGTCGTAGAGCGTCTTCCCGCGCGCGAGCGCGATCTCGACCTTCGCGTGCGAGCCCGAGAAGTACATCCTCGTCGGCACGAGCGTGAAGCCCCGCTCCTTCGTGCGGACCGCGAGCCGCTCGAGCTCACGACGGTGCACAAGCAGCTTCCGCGGGCGCTCCGGGTCGTGGTTCTCACGCGAAGCCGGGCCGTAGGGCGGGATGTGGACGGAGTTCAGCCACAGCTCGCCGCCCTCGATCGCCGCGTAGCCGTCCTTCAGTTGCGCGCCCGAAGCGCGCAGCGACTTCACCTCGCTCCCTTTGAGCGCGATTCCGCACTCGAGTCGCTCGACCAGCTCATACTTGTGCGACGCGTAGCGATTTGACGCGATGTCGCCGGGAGCGGCCTTGCGCTTTGCACCTTTCTTTGCCATCGTGCGGATGACCCTAGCGGCGCGCCGGCCCGCGCAGCCTTCAGCGCGTCGATGGTCGCTAGTGCTCGCCCGCCGGCGCCAGCTCCACGCGTCCGCGGGCGGTCTCGACGCGCGTCACTCGCACGGGTAGCGGATCAGCGAGCCGCAGCGAGCGCCCCGTCGCGCTCGCGTGGAGCACCGTCCCCTGCTCGTTGAGCTCCCACCACTCGCGCTCCTCACCGCTGCTCTGTTGGCGCAGGCGCCGTACGGGCACCATGCCCTCGAACGGGGGCAACCTCCCCGTCGCCGGGTCGCCGCCGAAGGCGACGAAAGCCCCGCCCGCGATCAGGCCGGTCACCTCGCCCGGGAATTGCTCGTCGAAGCCTGCCTCGAAGAGCACGCGCTCGAGCGCGAAGCAGCCCGCGATGTCGCCTGCGTCGCGTTCGATCATCATCGCCTCGCGCTCTCGTTCGGAGGCCCATGCGCCAAGCGCGCCGAGGGACGCCGCACGCGGTGCGCGCTCGCCCGCTCCGAGCGTCGACAGCAGCGCCCTGTGACAGACGATGTCCGGATAGCGCCGGATCGGCGAGGTGAAGTGACAGTAGGCGTCCGAGCCGAGGCCAGCGTGCCCGACGTTCCGCGGCGAGTAGTACGCCTGCTGGAGCGTGCGCAGCAGCAGCGACGTGAGCGCGATCCGACCGTTCCAGCCGGAGGACGGCTCTCGCGAGCGCGCGGCGGCCTGCTTGAAATGGGTGCCCAGACGTACGGAGATCTCACCCACGAGCTCGGCCGCCTGCGAGGAGGACATGCCCTCGGGCACGGCAGGGGTCGGCACGCCAAGGCTCGCGAGCTGATCGACGAGCCGCTCGACCCGCTGCGGCTCCGGGCGCTCGTGCACCCGGTATAGGCACGGCACGCGCTTCTCGGCGAGATAGCGCGCCACCGCCTCGTTCGCGGCGATCATGAGGTGCTCGATCATCCGCCGCGCCTCCGAGGCCAAGCCCGCCATCGCGACCCGTACGCCCCCGCTATCGTCGAACGCGAACTCGGGCTCGAAGGATTCCAGCTCGAGGCCGCCGCGACGGCGCCTGCCCTCCTCCAGCCACTTCGCCGCTCCGCGCGCCGCCTCGAGGCCGGCGCCCCACGGCGCACCGGCCTCTTCAGCGCCGGCGAAGATGCGGTCGACCTGGTCGTACTCGAGCCGCGCGTCTGATCTGATGAGCGAGCGATGGAACGCAGCCGCCACCGTCGTCTCGCCGTCGAGCACGAGCTCCACCGTCACCGCCGCGCGCTCGCGCCCAGGCGCGAGCGAGCAGGCGTCGTTCGAGAGCGCCTCCGGGAGCATTGGCTCGACGGCGCCGGGGACATACACGCTCGTCCCTCGCCGCGAGGCCTCCTCGTCCACGGGCGAGCCCTCGGACACGTACGCGCTCACGTCGGCGATGTGCACCCACACGCGCACGCGGCCAGCGTCGAGATGCTCCGCGGAGATCGCGTCGTCGAAGTCGCGCGCGCTCGCCGGGTCGACCGTGAAGGTCGGCAGCGCGCGGAGATCGGTGCGGTGCGCGCCTGCATCGTGAAGGTCGACGCGCCCCTCTGCCTCGCGCGCCGCGCGCTCGAGCGCTGCGTCGAACCCCCTCCGTAGCCCCTTTTCGAGCATCAGCGCCTCGATGACGTCCGCTGGCACGTCGGGCTTGCCGATGATGCGCACCACTTGCGCGCGCGCGGACCCCGAGCGCCGTGGAGTCGCAGCGCGCAGCAACACGAGGTCGCCGGCGCCGGCGCGTACCGACCCGCGGCCCCTCGCCGGTCCGAGGACGAGCTGATTCGCGCTGCGTCGACCGCCCGGCCCTGAACGCGGCTCGGCGTCGGGGAAGAACGGCTCGGCGACCAGGAAGCGCCCCTTGCGCACCACCAGCGCTACCGATCCGCCAGGAGCCCCGGGCTCAGCGTGGGCCGGCAATCACCACCCGCCCGGTTCGCCCACCCCTAGCGCGCTCACCCGTGCTTCGCCGCGAGCGTTTCCAGGGCCACCTTGAGGCCCGCTTCGGTGTCCACCGCCGTCGCGGGAACGGGTACTTCGGGGGTGATGCCCGCACCCTCCTTGACACCGCCCCCGCCGAGGTTGCGGCCATTCGGCGTGAAGTACTCGCCAACCGTGATGTCGAGCGCGCCGCCGTTCGAAAGCGGTTCGAGCTCCTGGAAGACGCCCTTGCCGAACGTGTGCGTTCCCACGACCGTCGCGCGGTCATGGTCCTGCAGCGCCGCGGTCACGATCTCCGCGGCCGACGCCGTGTCGCGGTCCACGAGGACGACCATGGGGATCGCGCGCGGGATCGCCCCGCCCGCGGCGCTCAGCGTAAGCGTCGGCTGCGTGCGAGCACGCATCGTCACGATCACTCCGTGCGGAATGAAGATGCTCGCGACGAGCCTCGCCTCGCTGACGAGCCCGCCGCCGTTGTGCCGCATGTCGAACACGATGCCGCGCGCGCCTTCGTGCAGCACGCGTTCCACCGCTTCGCGAACTTCGGCGTGCACGCCCTGGCTGAACGTCGTCAGCGCGACGACGCCGTACTTCTTGCCGTCGAACGTCCGAACTTCGGATGCCACCGCCGGCTGCGAGATCGTCTCGCGCGTGATCGTGACGATGTGCGTCGTAGACCCCTGCTTCACGGTCAACTTCACGTCCGTTCCCGGCGGCCCCACGATGAGCGCCCGCGCGGCCTGCTCGGAGAGCCCCTTCAGCGACCGTCCGTTCACGCCCACGATCGTCTCGCCACGCCTGAGGCCCGCACGTTCGGCGGGCGAGGCGTCGAAGACCCGTTCGATCAGCAGCCCCAGCGGCCGTGCCGCCACTTCGACACCGACGCCGGAGAAGTGGCCGTTGACCGCGAAGCCCTTGAATTCGAACGGCGACAGGTAGTGAGAGAACGGATCGTCGAGGCTCGCCACCGCGCCCGCGATGGACGAGCTCGCGAGCTGGCCCTTGCTCACCGGACGGTAGTAGTCGTGCGCGATCGCGTTGATCGCTTCCGCCGTGACTTCGGTCTGATGGTTCGCCTCGAAGGTGCTGCGCAAGAAGCCCGGTAGCTCGCGTGGGTGCCCGCCGACCCATACTCCGGCGACGAGCCACACGGGGAGCATCAAGACCAGCACGATGAGCACCCAACGCCCCGTTGCCTCGCTGCGCCGTCCCGAGTCGGAGGCGCCGGCGGCGCCGGGCGGGCTCTCCGGCGCGCTCTCGGAGGGACTCGCCTCCCGGGGAGGATCGCTGCTCATCGAATCTCAGGGTAGTGTGCCTATGAGTACCAGGCCCCATGCCCCAGACGACTACAGCCGACAGCAGCTCGATAACGACGACGGCCGTGCCCGCCAACGACCTCGCGGTGCGCTCGATCGCGATCCCCGGGACGCGCGCGCTGACCGTGCTCGTGGCCTTCGACGCCGGCGCCCGCACCGAGCGCCCCGAAGAGAACGGGATGGCACACTTCCTCGAGCATCTCGTCTTCAAAGGGGGCGAGAAGTACGCCAACCACCAGGCGATCAACAACACAGCCGAGCGCTTAGGGGGCGTGTTGAACGCCTACACGAGCCATGACCTGGTCGCGTTCCACATCACCGTGCGTGCGGAGGCGGCCCCGGAAGCGCTCGACCTGCTGACCGACTTCGTCGCGCGTCCACGGCTCGACGCCGCGGAGCTCGATCGCGAGCGCGGCGTTGTGATCCAAGAGATCAACCGTGCCTACGACCAGCCCGCGGTCGTCGCGGAGTACCTGATCGACCGTGCGGCCTTCGGCGAACATCCCGCTCGGGCGTACCGTGCTCGGCCCCGAGGAGAACCTCCGAAGCTTCACGCGCGAGGCGATCGTCGCCTTTCGAGAGCGCCGCTGGTCCGGCGCACGGGGCGGGGCCTTCCTCGCTGGAAACGTCGACCATCTCCCGGACGAGGCGGAGCTGATCGATCGCTTTGCGCGCTTTCCGTCGCTGCCCGAACCCGGCCCCTACGAGCCCGCGCCTCCGTTTGTGCCGGAGACGCTCGTCGAGCGGCGGGACACGAACCAGTCGCACCTGCGCATGATCTACCGGCCCGCGGTCGACGTCGCGGACGTGCGTGCCCGCGCGGCGCTCGCCGTCTACTCCACGCTGCTCGGGGGCTCGATGTCCTCACGCCTCTTCGAAGAGATCCGCGAGAAGCGCGGCCTCTGCTACTCGGTCTATGCGGCCGACCACACGCTCGCCGACATCGCGATCCTCCAGCTGAGCTCCGGGCTGCAGTCGGACAAATGCGTCGAGGCCTACTCGCGCATGCGCGAGATCGTGAATGAGCTGCGCAGCGACGGGCCGAACGAGGACGAGTTCCTACGCGCGCGCACGTATGCCGCAGGCAGGCTCGTGCTTGCCTTCGAGAACACCGGCGCCGTCGCGCGCTACGCAGCCAACCAGGCGATCGTCTTCGGCGAGGACGTCGACCCCGACGCCGCCATCCGCGCGCTCGATGCCGTGACGTTCGACGAGGTGCGCGAAGTCGCCGCGGGCGTTCCCGACGAGCTCGCGATCGCGTGCGTCGGGCCCGCACGAGGCGGCCGAATTCAACTGAGACGCGGCGTCCGCGCGGACGCCTGCGGGATCAGCCGATCGCCACCATGCGTTCGATCGGGATCGAGCGCTTGGCGCGCGATCTCCTCGGGCACGCGCACCTCGTAGCGGGCATCGCGCAGCGAGTCGCACAGCTTCGGCAGCGTGATCATCTTCATGAACGCGCACGTCGCCTCGGGGTTCGCGGGAATGAAAGTCACGTCCGGCGCAGCCCGGCTCAGCCCGTAGAGCATCCCCACCTCGGTGGCGACGACGGCCTCGCCGTGCTCTCCGCTGCTCTGTCGCCTCGCGCTCGGCCTCGCCGGCGTAGCGCAGCATGCCGCCGGTCGAGAGCATCTGCACCCCCTGCGCGGCCACGTCGCCCGGCGGCGACGTACTCCATCACGCTCGTCGTGCACCCGCACTCGGGGTGAATCAGGAAGTCGGCGCGCGGATGAGCGGCGCGCATGGCCGCGATGTCGCGCGGACGGATCCCGGCGTGGACGTGGCACTCGCCGTCCCACACGTGCATTGGGCGGCCAAGCTCCTTCTCGACGTACGCGCCGAGCCACATGTCCGGGCCCGAAGAGGATCTCCGTGTCCTCGCCGTGCGTCTCGTAGATGTGGCGCACCACCGCGACGGCGTTCGCGGAGGTGCAGCAGTAGTCCGTGAGCGCCTTGACCTCGGCGCTTGTGTTGACGTACATCACGACGACCGCACCCGGATGCAGCTCCTTCCACGCGCGAAGCTGCTCGGCGTCGATCGAGGACGCCAGCGAGCAGCCGGCGCGCGGATCCGGGATCAGGACCGTCTTATGCGGGGCAGAGCACAGACGCCGTCTCCGCCATGAAGTGCACCCCGCAGAAGACGATCATCTCGGCGGGCGCCTCGGCGGCTTTGCGCGAAAGTCCGAGCGAGTCGCCAACGAAGTCGGCCACGTCCTGGACCTCCGGCAGCTGATAGTTGTGGGCGAGGATCACCGCTTCGCGCTCGAAAGCGAGCTCCCGGACCTCCCCCTGGAGCTCCGCGATCTCGGCCGCGCGACAGTCTCCGGGCCTCGGCAGCTCGTCGATCTGCGGCAGCGTCAGCTTCTCCGGGCGGCGGCGCCTGGGTGAGCTTCAAGACGAGGGCTCCAGGATCATCGAAACGTCGAGCGCGGGCGCGGAATGCGTGAGCGCGCCCAGGGAGATGCAGTTTATCCCCGTCTCGCCGATCGCCCGTAGCTGCTCCAGCGTGATGCCGCCGCTCGCCTCGAGTCGCGCGCGGCCGGCGACCTGCGCCACCGCGGCGCGCAGCTCTGCCGACATCCATGTTGTCGAGCAGCAGGCGCGGAGCGCCCGCAGCGAGCGCCTCGTCGATCTCGCGCGGATTCGCACCTCGACCTCGAGCGTGGCGGCGAGCTCTGGTGCGCCGGCCCGCGCTTGCTCGATCGCTTGCGTGATGGAGCCCGCGGCGAGGATGTGGTTGTCCTTGATGAGGATCGCGTCGTAGAGGCCGCTGCGGTGGTTCTCCGCTCCGCCCGCTCGCACCGCCGCCTTCTCGAGCGCGCGCAGGCCCGGTGTCGTCTTGCGCGTGTCGAGGATCACCACCTTCGTGCCCTCCACAGCACGCACCGCGCGCGCGGCGATCGTCGCGACGCCAGAGAGATGGCGCGAGGAAGTTGAGTGCGGTGCGCTCGCCGCTCAAGAGCGCCCGCGTGGAGCCCTCGGCCGTCATCACCGGGCCGCCCTCCTCGCGCCAGCGCCCCTCCTCCACAAGCCGCTCGCAATGCACCGCGGCATCGAGCGCCGCGAACGTCGCTTCGACGAGCTCGAGCCCGTAGATGACACCGGGCGCCTTCTGGCGAATCATCGCGCGGCCGTGAGCACCCGCGGGCACGGTCGCATCGGTCGTCACGTCGCCGCTCCCGACGTCCTCCTCGAGCGCGGCGCGGACCAGCCCCGCGACGAGGTCGCGATCGAGAGCGGGTGTGCGCTCGTCCTGCAGGAGCGCTAGCCGGCCGCCTGGAATCCCGGCGGCGGTTCGACGGCGGATGGCGGCGCAGGGGTGTCGGGCTCGGGTTCCGCGACTCGCACATCGCGGCGGTGGCGGCGCTTGTCTCGGTGGCGCTTGACCTGGCGAGAGAGCTCCTCGACGACGAGGTTCACGGAGTGCAGCATCTCCGGCGAAGCGTCGCTCGCACGCAGCGTGCACCCCTTCAGATAGAGCGTCGCCTCCGCCACCTGGCGGTCGGCGACGCGGGGATTGCGCTCCTCGAAGATCTCGAGCTCGAGCCGCGCGAGGTCGGAGACCTGCTTCGACACCTTCTGCAGGCGGCGCTCGACGTGGCGCTTGAGCTCCTCCGTGACCGGCACGTTGCGGCCCTTGAAGTCGATTTGCATTTCGCCTCCCAATCGGTCTGTGACCGCGAGCTTCCACCCGCCGGTCAGGGAGAGATCGTCCTCTCCATGGTAGGCGCCGCTAAGAACGCTGTCCAACCGTGCGGCGAACGTCCACTGGCACGTGCGCCTGATCGCGTGCTCCTCAAGGCGCGCGTCGGAGGCTCGCGGCGATGCCCGCGTGGCCCGTGATCGCACCGATCAGGATCGCGCCCGCGCTCACCTGGGTGCCGGGGAAGACGATGCTCTCGCGCACCTGCGCGCGCTCGCCGAGGCTGAGCGCCGTCGCCGATCACGACGGGGCCCATCAGGCGCACGCCCTCGCCGAGCTGGACGTCGCGCCCGATCCAGACCGGCCCGTCGAGCTGCGCATCCGCCGGCAGCGAGCCTGCGCCGGCGAGCACCACGCCGGGGCTCACCTCGCGCCCGTCGACATGCAGGCGCAGCTCGCCGCGCAATGCGTCGAACGTGCCCTGCCGCAGCTCGGCGAGCGAGCCGACGTCGTTCCAGTACTCGCGCACCTCATGGATGAAGAACGGCACGTCGTGCTCGAGCAACGCCGGGAAGACGTCGTTGGCCCAGTCGACGAAGGGCTCCGCGGGGAAGTAGTCGAAGATCTCGGGCTCGAACATGTAGATGCCGCAATTTCCGAGATCCGAAAGCGCCTCGTCGGGCTCTGGCTTCTCCTGGAAGCCGGTGATGCGTCCCTCGCGATCGTGCAGGACGACGCCGTACTCGCGCGTGTCGCGCACCTTCTTGACCGCGAGCGTGCCGATCCCGCCGGCCTGCCGATGGCGCTCGGCGAGCACGCCGAGGTCGATGTCTGTGAGCGCGTCGCCGGAGATCACGAGGAACGTCTCGCCGCCGAAGAACCCGCTGCAGTTGCGCACCCCGCCCGCCGTCCCCAGCAGCTCCTCCTCGTAGCTGTAGGAGATGCGCTCACCGAAGTACTCGCGGATCGGCTCCGGGAAGTAGTGCAGGTTCGCGATCGACTTCGCTCGATGCCGTGGCGCTCGAGAAGGTCGAGGATATGCGCCATCACCGGCCTGTCGAGAACCGGCACCATCGGCTTGGAGATCTCGTACGTGATCGGGCGCAGACGCGTGCCGAGGCCCGCAGCGAGAACCATCGCTTTCATGGCGAGCCAAGCTACCAGGATGCTGCGCGAGCGGTCCGCGTCCGAGCGCCTACTCCCATACCTCGCGATAGACGCTCTGCTCCTCGGTGAGCGTGTCGATGCGGACTCCCAGCGAGTCGAGCTTCAGGCGCGCGACCTCCGAGTCGATCTCCTCCGGCACCAGCCAGTACGCCGGGCTCGAGCGCACCCGCGTGACGCACGAGGTACTCGGCGCAAAGCGCCTGGATCGCGAACGAGATGTCCATCACCGCCGCCGGGTGACCTTCGCCAGCGGCGAGGTTCACCACGCGCCCCTCCGCGAGCAGGTTCAAGCGCCGCCCGTCCGCAAGCGTGTACTGCTCGACGAGCGGCAGCGCCTGCGACGCTGCTGCGGCGAGCGCGCGCAGGTCTGGGAGCGATATCTCGACGTCGAAGTGGCCGGCGTTCGCGAGCACCGCGCCGTCCTTCATGCGTTCGAAGTGCTCCCTGCAGAGAACGTCGCGCCCACCCGTGACGGTCACGAAGACGTCGCCGCGCTTCGGCGGCCTCGAGCGCGGGCATCACCTCGTAGCCCTCCATCCGCGCCTCCAGCGCGCGCACAGGATCGACCTCGCACACGACTACGGACGCGCCCGCGCCGCGTGCACGAAGCGCGACGCCCCGACCGGTGTAGCCGTAGCCGAAAACGACGAACGTGCGACCCGCGAGCAGCAGGTTGGTCGCCCGCAGGATGCCGTCCACAGTCGACTGGCCCGTGCCATAGCGGTCGTTGAAGCTCCGCTCCGCGCGCGACTCGTTGACCGCGAGCACAGGACACGCGAGCTGGCCCTGGCGCCCAGCGCACGCACGCGCAGCAGGCCCGCGGTCGTCTCCTCCGTCCCGCCTGCCATCCGCGCCGCGTGGCCTTCGCCGAGCGCATGGATGCCCGCGATCAGATCCGCGCCGTCGTCGATCACGACCTGGGGGTCGCGCTCGATCACCGCGCGCACGTGCTCCTCCAGCTGCTTGGGCTGACTCGCCGCGAGCGCCGTAGACCTCTGCGCCGTCGTGCTCGCGCAGCGCGAGCGCGACGTCGTCCTGCGTGGAGAGCGGGTTGGCCGCGCACAGCGACACCTCGGCGCCTCCCTTCATGAGCGCGCGCACGAGGTTCGCGGTCTCGGCCGTGATGTGCAGGCATGCGCCCACGCGCGTCCCCTGCCAGCGGGCGCTCGTGTGCGAAGCGCTCGCCGAGCTGCGCGAGCACCGGCATCTGCGCCGCCGCCCACTCGATCCGCGCCTCTCCAGGGCCCGCGCGTCGCTGGGGCGAGCCGCTGTCGTTGCCGCGCGCGGCGCGCGCTGACACCTTCGCGGGCTTGCTCCGCGTTGCTCGCCGCGATGGCATAGCTACTCCCCGCCGCTAGCGCGCTACGCCGCCGCGCGCTCAGTAGCGGTAGTGCTCGGGCTTGTACGGGCCCTCGACGTTCACGCTGATGTACGCCGCCTGCTCGGAAGTGAGCTCCGTCAGCTTCACGCCAAGCGCGTCGAGGTGCAGGCGCGCGACGCGCTCATCGAGCCGCTTCGGAAGCGTGTAGACGCGCTTCTCGTACTGCTCAGGGTGCGTGTAAAGCTCGATCTGCGCCATCACCTGGTTCGTGAAGGAGTTCGACATCACGAAGCTCGGATGGCCGGTCGCGTTGCCGAGGTTCAGCAGACGGCCCTCGGAGAGCACGATGATGCTGTGGCCGTCGGGAAAGACCCACTCGTCGACCTGCGGCTTGATCTCGACGCGCGAAATGCCCGGCGTCGCTCGTGAGCCCCGCCATGTCGATCTCGTTGTCGAAGTGGCCGATGTTGCCGACGATCGCCTGGTGCTTCATGCGGCCCATGTGATCGGCGGTGATGATGTCGCGATTGCCGGTGGCGGTGACGAAGATGTCAGCGCTCGCCACGACTTCGTCCAGCTTGCGCACCTCATAGCCGTCCATCGCTGCCTGCAGCGCGCAGATCGGGTCGATCTCGGTGACGATCACCCGCGCGCCCTGACCGCGCAGCGACTCGCAGCAGCCCTTGCCGACGTCGCCGTAGCCGCAGACCACCGCGACCTTGCCGCCGATCAGCACGTCGGTGGCGCGGTTGATCCCGTCGATCAGCGAATGGCGGCACCCGTAGCGGTTGTCGAACTTCGACTTCGTGACCGCGTCGTTGACGTTGATCGCGGGGAACAGCAGTTCTCCGGCCTCGGTCATCTGGTAGAGCCGGTGGACGCCGGTCGTGGTCTCCTCGGTGACGCCGCGGATCTCGGCGGCGATGTTCGTGAAGCGCCGCGGGTCCTCAGCGAGCGAGCGCGCGAGCAGCGAGAGCAGCGCGTGCACCTCCTCCGAGTCGGCTTCACTGCGGGTCGGGCGCGACGCCCGCCTGCTCGAAGGCAGCGCCCTTGTGCACGAACAGCGTCGCGTCGCCGCCGTCGTCGAGGATCATGTTCGGGCCGCCCCGTGGCGGCCGTCGCCGTTGGCGTGCCCTCGGCCGGCCAGCGGAGCGCCTGCTCGGTGCACCACCAGTACTCCTCGAGCGTCTCGCCCTTCCAGGCGAAGACCGGCACGCCGCGCGGGCTCTCTGGCGTGCCCTCCGGACCGACCAGCGACGGCCGCGGCCGCGTGGTCCTGGGTCGAGAAGATGTTGCACGAGCACCAGCGCACCTCGCGCCCCAAGCGCGGTCAGCGTCTCGATCAGCACCGCCGTCTGGACGGTCATGTGCAGCGAGCCCGTGATCGCGCGCGCCGCGCAGCGGCTGATCGGCGGCGTACTCGTGGCGCATCGCCATCAGGCCGGGCATCTCGTGCTCGGCGAGCGTGATCTCCTTGCGCCCGTAGCTCGGCGAGTGAGAGATCGGCGACCTTGAAGTCGGTGTGAACGTCCGTGAGCGTGGCGGTCGGGCTCATGCGGCCTCCTTGAGTTGCGGTTTCGCGGCTTCAAGCAGCCGCTGGTGCTTGTCCTGCTCGTAGCCCAGCCACGCCGAGGCGGGCACGTGCGCGGGCCGCTCCGGCTGGGCCGAGAGCCAGTCCTCAACGGCCGCGGCCAGCTCCGGCTCGCGGCGCAGGCGCAGCGCGAACCCGAGCTCTCCGAGCTCGAGCTGAAAGCGCCGCAGGAGCTCGCGCAGCGTGCGCAGCCGCTGCAGCTCGGGAGCGCCGTAGAGGCGATAGCCGCCGGTGCTCCGTGCGGGCTCGACGAGGCCCATGCGCTCGATGTAGCGGAGCATCCGCGCCGACCAACCGGTCGTCTTCGCGGCCTCGTTGATCGTCAGCGCATCGTTCGACGAGCGTCCCATGCGCACCCACCTTACCACGACCGTGTCAAGGTTTGGGCGCTCGCCCGGGAAGGCCGCAGACGCGGGTGCTACTGCTTCGCGAGCTCCGATTTGAAGCGCTCGATGAGGTGCACGGGGCCCGGGTCAACCCCCCGCAGCACCGCCAGGTAGAGCGACACGAGGTCGCCCAGGAGCACGAGCGAGATCACGCGCTCGATACCCGTCTCTCCGCGCGTCTGCACGCGGAAGCTGGCCGCGGCGGTCGGCGCGATGAGCGACGCGGTGAGCTCGAGCCGCGCCTTCAGGCGCGGGTGCGCGTCGGAGTCGTCGAGGAAGATCGCCGAGAGGCGGCCGACGGCGGGCGCCCCTTCCCACCCCACGAGCTCGTTGTGATCGAGCTCCGGAAGTTCGTTCGAGAACGCCGGCTGCTTCGCGTTCTCGTTGATCTGGGTCTTCCAGCGATAGGCGATCGACGCCGTCAGGCCCGCGCCCGTCACGACGGGTATCGAGCCGAGAATGCCCGCGCGCGACTTCCTTCGCGAGCGAGCTTTCCGGAGAGTCCGGGCCCCCACTCTGCGACGAGGTGCTCCGTATGGGAGGCGGCGACGTCGATCTCCGTGCTCATGCGCGGGCCCGACACCGCAGCGTGCCGCGACCTCGAGCGCCGACACGGTCATGTAAGCGACTGCGGCCCGCGGCTGGAAGCCTCCGGGGAGCGGTATCACCGGCACGCCGTCCTCGCGTGCCATCTCCGCGAGGCGCCCACCGGTCGTCGCGACGACGCGCTGGGCGCCGAGCAGCCCCGCCGATTCGTAGCAGGCCAGCGTCTCCTCGGTATTGCCCGAATACGAGCAGCAGAGCACGGTCGTCTCCGGCGTCGTCCACGTCGGAAGCCCGTAGACGCGGGTGACGAACATCGGCCGCGACGCCTGGTCGCCGAGCGCTGCGCGAGCCAGCGCGCCCCCGATGCCCGAGCCGCCCATCCCCGCGACGACCATTCCTCCCGCCGTTTCGCGCTCCGGAAGCGCCGCGCTCTCCACGCGCCAGAGCGCGTCGTGCAGGTGGTCCGGCAGCGAGAGCGTGTCGTCGAGCTGGTCGGAGCTGTCGACCTGCTTGATCGCTTCGCGCGAGAGTGCGCCCTGCGAACGGTCGGTGGTGGCTGTGGGAGCGCCGTCGTTCATTGTCTCTCCCCGCGCGTTGCGGCCGCGGAGCCGCACCATCATATGGGTTGCCCGGCGCCTTAGCGGCGGCGACGCTAGAGCGCGCCTGGAACTAGGCTCTCGCCTCCGCTTAGAACTGCAGCGCGCCGTCGGGAAGGTCGACTCCGGGAAAGATGCGCGCGCCGTTGGTGATGACGTTCTCCGCCCCAACGGTCACCCCCTCGCCGAGCACCGCGCCGCCGCTTATGCGCGTGCCCGCGCCGATCCGGCATCCCGCCGCGACGATGCAATCGCTCAAGCGGCAATGCTCGCCGATCTCCGTGCCGTTGAGGATCACCGAGCGCTCCACTGTCGTCCCCGCGCCGACGCAGCACGTCCTGGCCGAGCACCACGAGCGAGCCGACATGCGCGTCGCGGGCGACGTAGACGCCGCGTTCGAGCACCGCGGGAGGGATCGCGCGCCCCTCGACGTCGGCTTCCTCGGAGATCGCGAGATAGCCGTTTCCGAGGCGCTCCTGGACGGCCGTCTCGACGTTGCCCTCGATGATGTCGAAGGTCGCGCGCAGGTAGCGCTCGGGCGTGCCGATGTCGAGCCAGTAGGTTTCCGCACGGTAGCCGTAGAGGCCGTTGCCGACGAGCACCGGCCAGACCTCGCGCTCGATCGAGACGTTCTTGCCCGCCGGCACGTGCTCGAGGATCTCGCGCTCGAGCACGTAAGCGCCCGCGCTGATGATGTTGTCGCCGAATCCTCGTCCGATGGCGGCCGCTCCTCGACGGCGTCGAGGCTCGGCTTCTCGACGAACTCGCGCACCGCGGCATCCTCCTCGAGCCGCACGAGGCCGTAGTTCGTGGGATCGGGCACCGCGACGAGCGCGAGTGTCGCCTTCGCGCCCGTGAGCTCGTGCTGGGCGAGCTGCGCGGTCAGGTCGATGTCCGTGAGCACGTCGCCGTTGAGCATCAGGAAGCGCTCGTCGAGCATCGGCTCGGCGTACTTCAGCGCGCCCGCGGTGCCGAGCGGCTCGGGCTCCTCGACGAAGCGCAGGCGCACCCCGAACTCCGAGCCGTCGCCGAGCACGTTGCGCACGCCGGCGGCGAGAAAGCCGCATGACATGATCACGTCGTCGACACCGTGGCGCTTGACCCACTCGAGCATGTACGAGATCAACGGCCTGTCGACGAGCGGCACGACCGGCTTCGGCACGGTTGAGGTGAGCGGACGCAAACGCGTGCCCTCCCCGCCGGCGAGGATCAACGCCTGCATCGCTACGCGCCCGGCCCCCGCGGGCATCGCGCGCCGCCTCGTCGGGCTTGGGGTGCTGGTCACCGCGCCCGATCCCTTCGTAGATCAGCCCCGCGGCTTCGACGGTGTCGCGGTCGAGCGCGTTACGGCCGTCGATGATCGAGCTTGCCCTTCATCGCGTTCGCGACCTCGCGCCAGTCGAGCGCGACGAACTGCGGCCACTCGGTGACGAGCACGGCGGCGTCGCATCCCGCCACCGCCTCGAGCGCGCGAGGACGCGTAGTCGAGCGCCGGCATAAGCTTGCGCGCCTGCTCCTCGGCGATCGGGTCGACCGCGCGGACGTGCGCGCCCTCGGCCTGCAGCGCGCCGCGAGCACGAGCGAGGACGCCCCGCGCATGTCGTCCGTCTCCGGCTTGAACGCGAGCCCGAGCAGCGCGACGCGTCTTGCCCGCGAGCTCTCCGAGATGCCGCTGCAGCCGCGCGACGACGCGTCGCTTCTGCAGCTCGTTGACCTCGATCACGGCACCGAGCAGCTGGAAGTGGTAACCGGAGTTGCCCGCGAGGAGCTTCAGCGCGCTCACGTCCTTCGTGAAGCAGCTCCCGCCGTAGCCGAGCCCCGCCTGCAGGAACTTCGGACCGATGCGCTCGTCGAGTCCCATTCCGCGGGCGACCTCGACGACATCGGCGCCGGTCTCCTCGCAGACGTTCGCGATCTCGTTGATGAACGAGATCTTCGTCGCAAGGAAGGCGTTGGCCGCGAGCTTGATCATCTCGGCGCTCGCGATGTCGGTGCGCACGAGCTCTCCACTGCCAACGCCGCCGTGCCGCCGTGAGCAGCGGGCGGTAGAGCTCGAGCACGGCGTCGCCCGCCGTGCCGCCGTCGTCGCCGATTACGACGCGGTCGGGGTGCAAGAAGTCGGCGACCGCAGAGCCCTCCTTGAGGAACTCGGGGCAGGAGACGTAGGAGATGCCGCGGTCGTGCCCGCGTCCGCGAATGAGCGCTTGATCGCGGCTCCGGTACCGCAGGGAACCGTCGACTTCATGACGATCGCGTGCCACGCGTCGGCGTTGGAGGCGGCGGGAATCGCGTCGACCACCTGGTGGACGGCCGAGAGGTCGGCGTCTCCGGAGTGCGTCGGCGGAGTTCCCACCGCGACGAACAGCAGGCGTGCGTGCTCGAGCGCGTCGGCGAGGTGCGTCGAGAAGTGCAAGCGGCCCGCGTGCTTGGACAGGAGCTCCGGCAGCCCGGGCTCATACAGCGGCGATTCGCCGCGCGCAGGCGCGAGATCTTCTCCTCGTCGATGTCCACGCACCACACCTCGGAGCCGAGCTCCGCGAACCCGGCCGCGGTGACGAGGCCGACGTAGCCCGCGCCGATCACTCCAATGGGCTCGCGCTCAGACATAACGGAGGAAGGCTAGCGGTCGGCCCTCATCCGAGGAGCCCTCGGAGCGTGCGCACGGAGCGCAGGCGGAACACCGGGTGCTTGGATGCCGCCGCGCTGCAGCTCCTGCTCGGAGGAGTCCGCGCTCGACGCCGTCGAAGAACGCGCCGACCTCCCATGCCCAGCGCCGAGGTAGGCGCGCAGGAGCGGCGCGCGCTCCTCGCTCGGAGAGCTCGACGGCGCTGAACGGCTCGCTGCGCCTGCCCACGAGCAGCTTGCCCTCGCCGGCCGCGCGCAGGTTGCGCGCCCACTGGGTATCCCCGCGTGGCGCGACGAGGTAGCGCTCGCCGTCAACTTCGAGCAGGTTCACGGGCGTGCGACGAGGCTCTCCGCTCTTGCGGCCGCGCACCTCGAGCACGCGCGAGCCACGCACGCTCAAGCCAGCGCGCGTGAGCGCCGCCACCACGCGGTTGAACAGTTCTTCGTCAGCGCACCCGGGCGCTTGCGCTCGAAATGCGCGGCGGCGGGCTGCTCTTGATGGGCGCCCTCGGGGCTACTCACCGACCGCGAGGAACGCCTCGTAGCGCTTGATGTCGCGCTGTGCGCGCGCGAGTTCCTCGGATCCCTCCGCCGCCCTCTCCGCAGTTGCGCGGGCGTCGGAGAGCTTCGTCTCGATCGTGCCCGCTCGAGCGCCTCCGGCCGGATCGCCTCCTCGACGAGCACGAGCGCGTGGTTGTCCTGGAACTGCAGGTAGCCCTCGGCCTGCGCGAAGCGCACGATCTCCTCGTCCTCGATCGACCGGTACAGCCGCAGCTCGGTCGGTTCGAGGATCGCGAGCAGCGGCGCGTGGCGCGCTTGGATGCCGATTGTGCCGTCCGCGGTGACCGTCGAGAGCATCTCGATCTCCTCGGCGAAGACCTCCCCCTCGGGCGTGATCACCTCGGCCGGGAACTTCGCCTTCGCCACGTGCCGCTTCGGCCGCCGGCCGGGCTAGCCGGGAGCGCCGCTCTGCGCGTCCTCGACGACCTGGTCGATCGTGCCCTTGAGGAAGAACGCGCGCTCGGGCAGCTCGTCGTACTTGCCTTGGATGATTTCGTCGAAGCCGCGGATCGTCTCCGCGATCGGCACGTAGGCGCCGGGGTGCCCGTGAACGCTTCGGCGACGTGGAAGGGCTGCGAGAGGAAGCGCTCGATCTTGCGCGCGCGCTGAACCGTCAGCTTGTCCTCGTCGGAGAGCTCGTCGATGCCGAGGATCGAGATGATGTCCTGAAGCTCCTTGTAGCGCTGGAGGATCTCCTTGACGCTGTTCGCGACGCGGAAGTGGTCCTCGCCGAGGATGTCCGCCTTCAGGATCGTGGAGGTCGATTCGAGCGGATCGACCGCCGGGTAGAGGCCCTTCTCGGCGATCGAGCGCGAGAGCACGGTCGTCGCGTTGAGGTGCGCGAACACCGACGCCGGCGCGGGATCGGTGAGGTCGTCGGCGGGGACGTAGACCGCCTGCACGGAGGTGACCGAACCGGTCTTCGTCGAGGTGATGCGCTCCTGCAGACCGCCCATCTCGGTCTCGAGCGTCGGCTGGTAACCGACCTGCGAGGGCATGCGCCCGAGCAGCGCGGAGACCTCGGAGCCCGCCTGCACGAAGCGGAAGATGTTGTCGATGAAGAGCAGCACGTCCTGGCCCTGGTCGCGGAAGTGTTCGGCCATCGTGAGGCCCGAAAGCGCGACCCGCATGCGGGCGCCGGGCGGCTCGTTCATCTGCCCGAACACGAGCGTCGTCTTCTCGAGCACGCCCGACTCCTTCATCTCGAGCCAGAGGTCGTTGCCCTCGCGCGAGCGCTCGCCGACGCCGCAGAAGGCCGAGAGTCCCGCCGTGTTCCTTCGCGAGGTTGTGGATCAGCTCCTGGATGATCACCGTCTTGCCGACGCCGGCGCCGCCGAAGAGGCCGACCTTGCCGCCCTTCGCGTACGGCGCGAGCAGGTCGATCACCTTGATCCCGGTCTCGAACATTTCCTGCGTCGGCGTGAGCTCCTCGGCGCGGTGGCGCGGGCTGGTGGATGCTGCGTCGCTCGACGTCCGCGGGCAGCTCTTCGCCGAGGTCGATCGGTTCGCCGAAGAGGTTGAAGATCCGCCCCAGCGTCGCTTCGCCGACGGGCACCGTGATCGGCGCGCCTGTGTCGATCACCTGCGCGCCGCGCGCGAGGCCGTCGGTCGTGTCCATCGCGACCGCGCGCACGCGGTCGTCGCCGAGGTGCTGCTGGACCTCGCAGACGAGCAGCTGCCCGCCAGCCTCGGAGCTGATCCCGGGGGCCTCCTCCTCCGCTCTGGCGGCCGGGCGCTCGATCACGATCGCGTGGTTGATCTCGGGCAGGCGATCGTGGAAGACGGCGTCGATTACGACGCCGCGAATCTCCTCGACGCTGCCGATGTTGCGGGCGCCTTTGCTGCCCTTGCTCGCGGGCCTGCGCTCCTTTACGGACTCCTGTTGTTGAGCCTGCCGGCATCGCCCCGGAGCTTAGCCGAGTCCCTCTGCCCCAGCGACGACCTCGAGGATCTCCTGCGTGATCTCCGCCTGTCGCGCGCGGTTCATCTCAACGTGAGGTCGGTGATCAGTTCGCGCGCGTTGTCGGAAGCGTTGCGCATCGCCGTCATCCGCGCGCCGTGCTCGGAAGCGGTCGACTCGAGCAGTGCGCGGAAGATCGAGATCTCGACGAAGTCGGGCACGAGCCGCCCGAGCAGCTCGTCGGGTTCGGGCTCGTACTCCACGAGCGCGCGCGGACCAGTCGCCTCGTGCTCGTGCGCGCTCGGTCGGCTCATCGCCGCCGAGGACGGCGGCGGCGCGCGAGCGGCAGCAGCACTTCGCGGCGCACCTCCTGCACGAGCGGCGAGACGAAGCCGTTGTAGAGGATCTCGACGCGATCGACCTGCTCGTCGAGGTAGGCGCTCATGAGGTCGTCGGCGATCTGTCGCGCATCGGCATACGCAGGGCGGTCGGAGAAGCCGACGTAGGTCGCGCGGGGCTCGTGACCGCGGAAGGTGAGCGAGGATGCGCCGCGTCGGCCGCTCGCGTACCAAGTGACCTCGTGGCCTTCGGCTTCGTGCTCGGCGGCCGCGCGCAGCGAGGCGCGGAGCACCTGCGAGTTGAAGGCTCCTGCGAGCCCCCGATCGCCGCTGACGAGCAGCATCGCCACCTGTCGTTCGGACTCGTGCTCGCGCAGCAGCGGCAGCGTGAGCACGCCCGCTCCGGCCGCGTCGACGGTCTCACGCGTCATCCGCGCGATCGCGTTCGCGTATGGACGCAGCGACGCGATGCGCTGTTCAGCGCGCCGCAGGCGCGCGGCGGCGACCATCTCCATCGCGCGCGTGATCTTCTGGATGTTCGCGACCGACGCGATGCGCGTTGCGAACGTCGCGCTGTGACTCCGGCATGGCGTAGGCGCCCTACGCGACCGAGCGACGCTCAGGCGGCGACGGGCTCCTCGTCGGCCTCGGCGCGCTCCTCTTCAAGCGGGCGTGGCGGTCGCGCGACCGGCGGCGGCTCCTCGTCCCCGAGCGGATGACCTTCCTCGTCGAGGTCATAGCCGAAGTCCTCCGCGAAGGTGCTCACCGCGCGATGCACCTCCTTCTGGAGCTCGTCGGACCACTCGCCCTTGCCGATCCGCTCGAGCAGGTCGGAGTGCTGCGCATGCATCCGTTCGGTGAGCTCGGTGAGGAACTCGCCAACGCGTTCGAGATTGATCCGGTCGAGGAACGATTCGGTCGCTGCGAAGATCTGAATCACCTGATCGGCGACCGGCAGCGGCTGGCGCTCGCCCTGGTTGAGCGTCGCGACGAGGCGTTCGCCGCGCGCCAGCGTGCGCTGGGTCTCGGCGTCGAGGTCGGAGCCGAACTGCGCGAAGGCCTCGAGATCGCGGTACTGCGAGAGCTCGAGCTTGATGCGCCCCGCGACCTTCTTCATCGGCAAGAGCTGGGCGTTGCCGCCCACGCGCGAGACCGAGATCCCGACGTTGATTGCGGGCCGCACGCCGGAGTAGAAGAGCTTCGGTTCGAGGAAGATCTGGCCGTCGGTGATCGAGATGACGTTCGTCGGGATGTACGCCGAGACGTCGCCCGCCTGGGTCTCGATGACCGGCAGCGCGGTCAGCGAGCCGCCGCCGAGGTCGTCGTTGAGCTTCACCGCGCGCTCGAGCAGCCGCGAGTGCAGGTAGAAGACGTCGCCGGGATAGGCCTCGCGCCCGGGCGGACGGCGCAGCAGCAGCGACATCTGGCGATACGCGTAGGCGTGCTTGGTGAGGTCGTCGTAGACGCACAGCGCGTGCTCGCCTCGGTAGAGGAAGTGCTCACCCATCGCGCACCCCGCGTACGGCGCGATGAACTTGATCGGCGCCGCCTCGTCGGCGGGCGCGGCGACGATGATCGTGCGCTCGAGCGCACCTTCGTCTTCGAGCGTCTTCGCGAGCGAGACGACGGTCGACATGCGCTGGCCGATCGCGACGTAGATGCTGATCATGCCGCTCTTGCGGTTGTTGATGATCGTGTCGACCGCGATCGAGGTCTTGCCGGTCTGGCGGTCGCCGATGATGAGCTCGCGCTGGCCGCGGCCGATCGGGATCATCGCGTCGATCGCCTTCCAGCCCGTCTGCATCGGTTCCTTGACCGGCTGGCGCTGCACGACGCCGGGCGCCTTGAACTCGGCGGGCCGCGTTTGCGTGGTCCTGATCTCGCCCTTGCCGTCGAGCGCGCCGCCCGAGCGGGTCGACGATGCGGCCGAGCAGCTCCTCGCCGACCGGGATCTCGAGCAGCTGGCCGGTGCGCTTGACGGTGTCGCCCTCGACGATCTGTTCCCATGGCCCGAAGAGCACGGCGCCGACGTTGTCGGACTCGAGGTTCAGCGCGAGGCCGACCACGCTCGTGGGGAAGTTCGAGCATTTCGAAGGACATGCAGTTCTCCAGCCCGTAAACACGCGCGATGCCGTCCGCGACGGAGAGCACGGTGCCCACCTCCGTGAGCTCGGCCGGGACCGGCGTCGAGCCCTTCGATGCGGCTCTTGAGGATGGTCGTTATCTCGTCGGGGTTGATCTGCATGGTGGTCCTTCAGTGGGGGTGTTGGGGTTCGTCCTTGCGAGCTTAGTGTGATCCCGCATCGCGCGCGGTGAGCGCGAGCTCGCGCTCACGCCGCGCGCGCGACCTGGCGGCGCAGGCTCTCGAGCCGGGTGCGAATCGACGCGTCCAGGATCGAGTTGCCGACGCGCACGATGAGACCGCCGATGATCTCGGGATCGACGCGGCGGCGGAGATCGACGTGTCGCCCCGTGTGCTTGCCGATCTGCTCTGCCACGCCCGCCGCGGTCGCCTCGTCGAGCTCGACGGCGCTCGTGATCTCAACGCCGAGCCGCTGTTCGGCCTCCTCGCAGAGACTGTCGTACTGCTCGCGGATGCGGAAGAGCACCGGCATGCGGTGCTTCTCGATGAGCAGCTCGAGGAAGCGCATGAGCACCGTCGTCGGCGCCTGTCGAGCGCGCGCTCGAGGCCCGCCTTCTTCTCCTCGGTCGAGAAGTAGGGCGAGAAGAGGAAGACCTGCAGCGTGCGGTTCGCCTGAACCGCGTCCGCGAACTGCGCGAGCTGCTCGCGCATGACGTCGAGCTTGTCCTCCTTCGTCGCGACCTCGAACAGCGAATCGCTGTAGATCCGCGCGAGCTCCTCCACCGCCTGACGCTCCGCTCAGTTGTTCGCGGCGCTCGCCGCGCCGCCGGAGATCGCGGAGTAGTCGAGCTCGCTGAGCGCTTCCTCGACGAGCCGCCGCTGGTCCGACTCGTCGAGCGCCTTGCGCGTCACCTTCTCGGCCGCGAGGATCGTCAGCTGAGCGACTTCGTCGCGCAGTTCCTGGAGCGCCCTGCGCGTCGCCTGCCTCGATCTCGCGCGCGGCGCGCGCCGCGCCCTCGCTCGCGATCTTCTGCGCCTGCTCGCGGGCCTCGCGCTCGTGCCCCTGCGCCGTCTGCCGGGCGCGCATGACGATCTCCTCGGCCTGGCCGCGCGCCTCTCGCAGCCGCTCGCGATATTCGGCGAGCAGCTTCTCGGCCTCCTCGCGCGTGCGATCCGCGGACTCGATCGCATCGTCGATGCTCCGCCGGCGCTCGTCGAGCGCGTTGCGGATGCGCGGGAAGGCGACCTTGTTGAGGATGTACAGCGAGATCGCGAAGACGACGATCAGCCAGATCATCAGCCCGACGTTGGGCGTGATCAGCCACGACTGGCTTGCGGCGAGAATCGAGATGCTCATGAGAACGTCCGTGCGGCTCAAGCGGACTCTAAAGGAAGAAGGCAATGAAGCCGCCGACGAGGCCGTAGAAGAACGTCGCCTCGGTCAGCGCGAAGCCGAGCCACTGGATCTAGCGTGATCTCGTCGCGCATCTCCGGCTGGCGAGTGACGGCCTCGATGACCTTGCCGAAGAGCATGCCGATGCCCGCCCCGGCGCCCGCCGCGCCGCCGCCGGCGCCTACGCCGAGCGCGACCGACCGGAGTCCTTCCTTGGCGATTTCGGCGTTCCCGGTCGCAAGGACGAATGGATGGAGCATGTTCAGCGCCGAAGCGAAGAGGTGGGTCAGCATGACGTCGATCTCCTTGTTATGTGCTCTCTTGGCACGGCTCGAGCCTCTATATCTGTTCTGATTAGATTGTAACAGTGTGTTACAAACGCGGCAGGGCGTCGCGCCTGCCCGCAGTTTCGGTCGTCCCCGCATCAGTGCCGCGACGTGGCGCTGCCGAGGTAGATGGCGGTGAGGATCGCGAAGATGAAAGCCTGGAGGCCCGCGATCAGCGAAGCCTCGAAGAGGTAGATCACGACCCCGATCGGGGAGCGTGAACCAGCCAAGGACCTGCAAGCCGAGCAGCACCGCGAGCGCGCCGGCCATGAAGTCGATAAGCAGATGCCCCGCGAGCAGGTTCGCCCACAGCCTGATCGTGAGCGAGAGCAGCCGCAGGAAGTTCGAGAGGATCTCGAGCGGGTACAGCAGCAGCAGCATCGCGCCGCCAACGCCCCGCGGGACGAGGCTCTTGATGTAGCCGAAGAAGCCGTGCGCGCGGATGCCTTCGATGTTGTAGGAGAAGAAGACGAAGAGCGCGAGCACGAGCGGCACCGCGACGTTCGTGTCGGCCGCGTAGATCTGGAAGGAGGGGATCGTGGGTGCCGAAGATCTTGAATTCCTCGGCGCTGTTGACCGGGAGCGGGATGTAGCCGAGCAGGTTCGTGACGAGGATGAACACGAAAAGCGTGCAAATGAACGGAAACCAGCGCTGCGCGCGGCGCTCGTCCATGTTCTCGTAGGCCATCCGCGAGGAGAGGTCGTAGAGCCACTCGACCGCGATCTGCAGACGGCCGGGGCGGCGCTCCATGTGCCGTGCGACGCCGACCATCACGCCGACCGTGATGATCGCGGCGAGCAGGATGTAGAGCACGCCCTTGTCGAAGTTCACCGGGCCGAAGAGGTGCGCCCAGGTTTCGAGGTGGTAGGCGTCGATGATGCTGAACCTTTCGTTCTTGTGGCCCTTGAAGCCGTAGATCACGCCGAAGACCACGAAGCCGACGATGTAGACGGCGAGGATGCCGTAGAGGATCTTGCGCCTGCGGCTCATCGCGCGAGGCCCTTCCTCGCGCCGGCCGGACGGCTCGGCGGGCCCGCGATCACCTTGACCGCGAAGAACACCGAGTAGGCGCCGAAGATCGTCAGCGCCGCGGTGAGGCCGTCGGCGCGGCCGCCGATCACGCCCGCGGCGACGATCGCGCCGGCGAGCAACCAGATCCGCCCGAACGCCTCGAAGAGATTCAGGCCGAGCTGGGTGCGAGGCTCACGCGCGCGCTTGATCCAGCGCGTGTCGAGTGCGCGAGCACGCGCTGCGCGAGCCACGCCACCGCACCCACGACGAAGCCGAGCAGGGCACGCCGAGGGCGATCGCCATGGGGGTCGCTACCGCCAGCGCGAGCACGTCGAGGTAGCGCAGCGAGGGCCGAGGGACGAACCCGCGGATGCTCCTCGCGAGGACCCAAAGGCGCGACGGACAAGTCGGTCTTTCCCGGCGACACTGCCATGTTCCGCGGGCACCCTACCGCAAAGCGCGCGGCATCCCGGGCCAGTGGCGCGGCCGGGGGGCGCGCTCGACAAGCCACACGCAGAGCGCGATCGCGGCGACTGCCGCCGAGTACGTCAAAGAGGTAATGGTTGCCCGTCGCGAGCACCACGGCGGTCGTCAAGCACGGATACAGGACCGCGAGCGAGCGCGCGACCTTTCGCGACGAGAGGCGCCAGAGCACGAGGCCGCACCAGCAGGCCCACGCGAGGTGCAGCGAGGGCATCGCGGCGAGCTGGTCGGCGCTCGAGGCGAGGCTCCCCGTGTGCCACGAGCCGAATGTGTGACTTTGAGCGACGATGTCCGTGAATCCGACGGAGGTGAGCATCCGCGGCGGCGCGAGCGGATAGAGCCAGAACACCGCGAACGCGAGCACGTTCACGAGCGCGAGCGAGCTACGGAGCGGGCGGTAGATATCCGCGCGCCGCCACCAGAGCCACCCGAGCAGGCCGAAGGTGACGATGAAGTGCGCGTTGTCGTAGTAGTAGGAGGCGATCTGCGCGAGCGTGGGATGCGCGACGAGCCAGCGGTTCATCGCGAGTTCAGGATCGAGATGAAGCGCCTGCTCCGCGTGCCATATGCCCCACGCGTGGTCGATCGCCGCATGCAGCCGCAGCGGCGCGAAGTTCGTGAGCATGTCGTAGGCCCACACGAGCCACAGCACGATCAGCAGCTCGACCCACCAGCGAGCCCGTCGCACCGGTGCGCGCACGGCGCTCCAGGGCACCGCGGGCGCGCCCACGCTCGGCGCGAGCGCGCGCGGCGCTTGCGGGGGCGCGGTGTAGGCCATGCGCACGGATGCTAGCCGTCACCTGGATGGACGGCCGGATGCTTTCG
Source organism: uncultured bacterium (assembly GCA_963768005.1). Classification (GTDB taxonomy): domain Bacteria; phylum Actinomycetota; class Thermoleophilia; order Solirubrobacterales; family Solirubrobacteraceae; genus Palsa-744. The sequence continues at coordinate 1,155,355 of CAVYGD010000001.1, read as the reverse complement.
CCGACAGCGCTACAGCGCGCTCGCCTCGAGTCCGCGCTGAGCGAGCGCCTCGAGCACGATCGGCAGCGCAGCGGCTGTGCGTCGCCACGAATCCTGCGCGCTATAGCGGTCTGAGTCGTGGAGCAAGCCCACGGCGCCCGGCGCCGCCCCGCTGGTCAAGAGCGCGGCGATCGACTGCGGCGTCGCGTTCGCCTCCCAATCCCTTCCCCAATGGCTCCAGAGGAACGTCCGCCAGCCGTTGGCGTCGGGCTAGCCGCAGCGCCGCGGCGTTGAGGATGCCGTACGGGGGCCGGTAGAGCTCGAGGCGGCGGCCGGTGAGCTCCTCGATGCTCCCCGCGGCGGCGCGTAGGTCTTCGCGGACCACCCGCGGCGGCAGCCGCAGCAGGTTGCGATGCCGCTGGCAATGGACGCCGACCTCGTGTCCCGCCGCGACGATCTCGCGCACGAGCGAGGGATTTCGCTGCACCTGCTCGCCCACGAGGAAGAACGTCGCACGCACGCGAGCGCGCGCGAGGATCTCGAGCACAGCGGCGTACCCCGCTCGTCGGGCCCGTCGTCGAATGTGAGCGCATACCCCTCACCGCTGCTCGTGCGATCCTCGACGCCGAGTGGCGCGCGCAGCGCGGGAACGAGCGAGCTCAGCGCGGGCAGCCAGTATCCGGGGATCGGGAGTGAGTCGGCGAGCCGCGCGACGCGGTGATCGCGGCGCGGGCTGCGATGATCGTCGTTGCACATGCTCGAACTGGCGTTGGGAATCCTCGCGGCTGTCGCGGCTTCGACGCTGTACAGCCTAGGGGTTGCCTTCCAAGCGACGGAGGCCAAGGACGCGCCCGACGACCAGCACCTGCGCCTTGCGCTCGCATGGCGGCTGCTGCGGCGCGAACGCTGGCTGCTCGGCACAGGGATGTCGATCCTCGGCTTCCCCCTGCAGGTCGTCGCGCTGCTGCTCGCGCCGCTCGTCGTCGTCCAGCCGACGCTCGCAGCGGGCCTGATAGTGCTCGTCTTCGTCGGCCCAGCGGATGCTCGGCGAGCATGCGGGCAAGCACGAGTACCTCGCGATGTGCGCGATCGTCGATCGGCGTCGCGGGCATCGCGGCCTGCGCTCCCGCCCGCGGCACGTCGCATTCCGACCGCCTCGACGTGACGCTCGTGCTCGTCGGCCTCGCGCTGCTCAGCATGACGCCCTACTTGCTGCTCTCCATCGGCCGCCGCATCGGCCTCGATCACGATGATCGGCGCCGGGCTTCGGCTTCGCGTGGAGCGGGTCGCGACAAAGCTTGCCGCCGACGACATCCAGCGCGGCCACCTGCCCGTGGCGGCGCTGTGGGTGCTCTCCACCGCCGGCGCCTCCGCGGTCGGTGCGCTCAGCGAGATGAGCGCGTTGCAGGAACGGCCCGCGATCCAGGTCGCGCCGGTCGTATTCGTGACTCAGACGGTCGTGCCGGTCGTCGCTCGGACCGCTGCTCTTCGGCGAAAGCATTCGCCTCGACGCCGGGCGGCGGTGTCCCACTCGCGCTCTTCCTCACGCTGCTGATCGCCGCGGCTGCCTCGCTCGCACGTTCGCCGCTCCTGTTGGCGCTGATGGAGGGCGAGCTCGTGAGCGAGGAGAGCGGCTCGACACGAAGCCCTCTCGCGCCAAGCCAGGAGACGATGCGCTCGATGCCCGATGCCGACGCGGCGAGACCCGTCGGCGGTGATCACGAGGATGTCGCCCGCACGCACGACGTGATGGGGTAGCCCGCCGCGGGCGCCCAGCCGCAGCTCGCCGTAGACCGGAGTGGCGCCCGCCGTGCGTGCCATCAACATCTGCCCTGGCGTGAGCCCGCGCGGCGAGAGGAAGTAGAACTGCCGGTGGGCCACGCCGAGCGATCGCGCCTGTGCGCGCAGCGTGTACCGGTCCCGACCCAGCGTAGGAACGCCCCCGATTCGGGCACGGCGGGGACGATGCCGTCGCCGAGCGAGTGCAGCGAAGTCACCGTGCTGCTCGTCGAGATCACGCCATCGGCGAATGACAGCTCCGTGCCCGCGGCGGCGAGCTGGTGCGCGAGCGGCAGCACGTCCTGCGAGGGTGCGCGCACGATCACGCCGACGTCCGGCTGCGGCGGTGCTCACGTGCTTGAGCTGGTGGACGTCGAGAATCACGCTCGCGAGCGCGGTCATCTCGTCGGTCGACATGATCCACGTGGCGGCCGCGAGCAGCAGCGCCGCCTGCACGAAGCTCGTTGCGGCGCGCCGCCGCCACCCCGGGATCGGGCCGTACCCGCCACGGCGGGTCGAGCACGAGGCTCGCCGCGTTGTGGCGGTCGGGGGCAGGGCGCACCTCGTCGGCCGAGTGCCCCTGCTGACACGTTGGCGCTCGATACCTCGCAGAAGCTCGTCTGCACGTGTTCGCGAAGCTCCTTGAGGTCGTTTGCGAGCCGCAGCAAGCTCAGCTTCGCCATCGCGCGCGTGTTGAGGCTCGCGTGGCCGACCGGCAGGCCGTAGGAGATCACCGGCACGCCGGCGGCCTTCGCCTCGAGGCATGTCACGCCGCCCGTAGAGTGCACGAGCACGTCCGCCGCACCCAGCAGATCGGGCATCTTGTCCGTGAACCCGTAGACGTGCACGCGCGGCTCGTCCTGGAAGGCCCTTCCCAGCTTCTCCTCGAGCTGGTCGTTGCGCCCGGCGAGGCACACGATGCTCGAGATCTCGGGACGCGGCAAAGCTCACTCACCGCGCCCTCGATGTCACCGACTCCCCAGCCACCGCCGGAGACGACCACCATGCAGCCGTCCTCGGGCAACCCCAGCGCGCGGCGCGACTCGACGGGGGAGCGCGGCGCGAGGAACTCGGCGGAGATTAGTGGGTGGACGACGCGCGCACTTCCCGCGCCCGCGATGCGCTCGACGGCCGGGACCGACTCGCCGTAGCAGACGAGGTGCGTGTCGATCCCGGGCTGCGCCCAGAAGAAGAGCCCCGTGAGATCGGTGATCGTCGCTACGGCCGGGCAACGCAAGGCGCCGATGCGCCGCAGACGCGCGAGCACGACCGTAATCACGGGATAGGTGGACACGACGACGTCGGGTTCGTGCTCGGCGATGTGGCGCGCGAGCGAGCGAGACCCGAAGAGGTAGAGCAGCCGACGCACCGCCCAACGCACGGGCCAGACGTGCTCGAGCACGAAGTAGAAGACCGTGTAGGTCCACGGCATGAAGCGAAGCTGCACGCGGTAGCCGTCCTCGACGACGAGCCGCAGCAGGCGCCCCATCGCTTCGAGCCCATCGATCACCGTCACATCCGCCGGGGTCGGATCGACCTCGAGCTGCTGCGCGAGCGCACGCGCGGCCGCCGCGTGCCCCTCGCCCACCTCCGCGGAGAGGATCAGCACCCGGCGCGCACGCACGCTTGCGCCCGCCAGCCGGCGCGCTTGACCACCACGTTGACGCTCCGAGTGCAACTGCCGATCAGTGCTCGGCGAGTGCCCCCGGCGCTCGTTGTTGCGATGACGAGGTCCCATGTGCGATCGAGCCTGGCCACCCGCCTAGCGACCCGGCCCGCGCGTCCCCAACGGCTCGCAGCCGCGACGGACGCAGATTCCAGCAACAGCGTACTGGGCACGCCACATGCTTGCGGCGAGCTGAACGGTTGCATGCAAAGCGGACGCATTCGCGGCGCTAGAACGACGGCGCGCACGCGCGCACGCAAGAATTGGGGCCATCGCGATAACGACCAGAGCATCCGGCGAGCTCTCGCCCGGCGTCTATCCGGCAGGCACGGCCACCGCGGTGCCCGCACGGCCGCGCGAGGCGCGTCGCACACGCCCCTCCGGCCGCAGCGAGGGCTCGTGGCAGCTGCTGCGCGTCGCCGGCGCGCTCGGTCTCGGCGGCGTGCTCGTCGGCGCGACGGTCGTTGCCGCCGGCTCCGCTGCAAAGCCGAACTACTTCGTGCCCAGCCGCGTCGGCGGCTGGCCGTCGTGGCTCGCGGGCCCGTTCGAGGGCCTCGGGATCAGCATCACGCAGAACGAGTTCCAGACCTTCACGCTGGTGATGGCCGGCTGGCTACCTGCTCGTGCTGCTCGCTTCGCGCGCGCTCTCGATGCGGGCGCTCGCCGTCACGATCGTGGCCGCGCACGTGGTCCTGCTGCTGGGGCCGCCGCTCATCTCGCAGGACGTCTTCGGCTATCTCGGCTTCGCCCGGCTCGGCATCCTGCACGGCCTCGATCCGTACTCGCACGTTCCGGCGCAAGCCGCCTTCGACCCGATCTATCCCTTCCTCGGCTGGCCCCATCAGCACCCGCCGTACGGCCCGCTCTTCACGCTCATCAGCTACGCGTTCGCACCGCTCGGCATCGCCGGCGGGATCTGGGCGTTCAAGGTGCTCGCCGCGCTCGCGAGCCTCGGTGCGATCTGGCTCGTCGCGCGCGCGGCCGGGCGCATGGGCTACTCGCCCGTGTTCGCGGCGGCGTTCGTCGGCCTGAACCCGGTTCTGCTCGAGCTCGCCGTCGGAGGCGACCACAACGACACGCTCGTGATGCTGCTTCTGAGCGGCGCGCTCGCATTGACCGCCGCCGTCGCGCCTGCCGGACGCATCCGCGCTCGCGAGGGCCCCGCGGCGCCCGCGCAAGCGACCTCGAGGATCGTCCTCGCTGAGGCGGGCGCAGGGCGCAGCGGGCAACGCTCGCAGCCGCGGTGGGAATCAAGGTGTCCGCCGGCCTCGTGCTGCCGTTCCTACTGCGTCGTCCGCGCCGGCCGGTGTGCGCCTCGGTGGCGCGAGCGAGTGCAGCCTGCTGCTGAGCGCGCTCGCGGCGCTCGCGCTCGTCACCGCGATCGGGCTCGTCGCCTTCGGCTCGCACGTGCTCGGCTTCCTCGGCGCGTTGCACGAAGAGCAGCAGCTAGTCGCGGTGCACAGCGTCCCCGCGGAGACCGCGCGCCTGTTCGGGCTGCACGGCGTTTCCCGCGTGGTGGCGCGACATCTTCGTCGGCGGCTTCGTGCTGACGACGCTCGTGGCGCTGTGGTGGACCGTGCGCGGCGCCGACTGGCGCACCACCGCCGGGTGGGCGACGCTCGCGCTCGTCCTCTGCACCGCGTGGCTGCTGCCGTGGTATGCGATCTGGCCGCTGCCGCTCGCGGCGCTCAGCCGCAGCCGCACGTTGCGCGTGGCGACGCTCGTCTTCTGCGCCTACGCGCTCCTCGTCCACCTGCCGCTAGCGGCGCCGCTGCTCAATCCGCCGCATTAGGGACGGGCGCGCGCTGATCGGCGTCCGCGGGCGCGTCGTGCTCGCCGTGTGCGCTGGCGGTGATCCTTCCGGCCCCGTTGGCGGCGCTCGCGGGCTCCTGCCGGGTCGGCCGCCGCGCTCGTCGGGGTCCCTCGACCGGCGGGATCGAGACGGCCTCCATTTCACCCGTTTCAAGGTGCCGCGCGACGTCGCGCTCGACCTCCTCGGCAGAGGCTTCGGGCCGTTGCGGCGCACGCGCAATGTCGCGAGCCGGCGGAACTTCAAGATCTCCAGCAGGTAGATCAGATAGACGCTCGCCGCGAGCACGAGCAACCCGAGCGCGAGCAGCACGAGCGACCAGCCGGTGCGGAAGTGCCCGTGGTGGTCGCTGTAGGGGATGAAGCGCACGGCGAGCGCGAGCCCAGCGAGCATGATCGTCCACGCGTAGAGGTACGCGATCGTGCGCCGCGGCGTGAAGCCGATGCGAGCCATTCGATGATGGAAGTGCTCGCTGTCCGACTCGTAGATCGGGCGCCTGTACTTGAGCCGCTTGAGCACCACGAAGGTGGTGTCGAGGAACGGCACGGTGAGCAGGATCAGCGGCAGCACGAAGCTGATCACCACTTCCGTCTTCACCGTCGCCTCCACCGCGAGGCAGCCCATGAGCAGCCCGAGCAGGTTCGCGCCGCAGTCGCCCATGAAGCTCGACGCGGGCGGGAAGTTGTGCACGAGGAAGCCGAGCGCGCCGCCCGCGATCAGCGCCGCGAAGACCGCTGGCGCGAGGCTGTGCAGGTGATGGCCTTCGTAGTACAGGCTGATCGCGATCACGGCGAGCGCAATCGCGATGATCGCTGAGACACCGGCCGCAAGCCCGTCGACGCCGTCGGAGAAGTTCACGATGTTCATCAGCGCGACGAGGCCGATGACGGTGATCACGCCACCCTGGTTCGGGAACTGCAGGAGGCCGACGAACGGCACCGCGACGTCCTTCACGCACGACGCCGTAGTGAACGACGATCAGCGCCGCGACGACCTGGCCCGCGAGCTTCAGCAGCGGATGCAAGTCGAAGCGGTCGTCGATCGCGCCCACGAGCGTGATCACCGCCGCTCGCGAGGAACACGCCGTACCAGTGCACCGTTCGCCCTGCGCGGAACCGCTGATCGGTTCGCTCGCGGGCAGCCATATGAGCGCGGCCACGAGCGTTCCTGCGAAGATCGCGAGCCCGCCGAGGAGCGGCACCGGGCCGCGCCGAGAGCCCGCGCTCGCGCGGCTTGTCGACGGCACCCACCGCCCGCGCGAATGACATCGTCAGCGGCGTCAGAACCGCCGTTACGCCCGCCGCCACGAAGAAGGCGTAGAGCGCGTCAAGCTCTGTCGGTTGCATAACGCTTGCCCACAGGATCGCAGGCGCGCGGGTCGTATGTAGCCAAACGCTAGGAGGCGGCGACGCCCAACGCCGGTGTGCCGGTCGTGAGGCCCTCGTAGAGCGGATAGCGCTCGACGATCACCTGCACGCGCTCGGAGAGCTGCGCGGCGCGCTCGGCGAAGTCCGGGGCGAGCAGCGCCTCGGCGAGGATCGACCCCGACCTCCGTGAAATCCTCGCGGCCGAGACCGCGCGTCGCGAGCGCGGGCGTGCCGATGCGAAGCCCCGACGCCTGCATCGGCGGGCGCGGGTCGAACGGCACCGCATTGCGGTTGACGGTGATGCCTATTTCGTGCAAGCGGTCCTCCGCGTCGTGGCCTGTGAGCTCGGGGCGCACGTCACGCAGATCGACGAGCACGAGGTGGACGTCGGTGCCGCCCGTGAGCACGTTGAGCGCGCCGCTCGCACCGTCGACCGGCGCCCGCAGCAGCTGCTCGGCCACCGCGAGCGCGCCCTCGAGCGTGCGCCGCTGGCGCTCCGCGAAGAGCTCGCTCGCCGCGATCCTCAGCGACGACCGCCTTCGCGGCGATCACGTGCTCCAGTGGTCCGCCCTGGAGGCCCGGGAACACCGCCGAGTCGATCTTCTTCGCGAGCTCCTCCTTGCACAGGATGAGGCCCGCCCGCGGGCCGCCAATCGTCTTGTGCGTCGTCGTCGTGACGACGTCCGCGTAGGGCACGGGATTGGGGTGAATGCCCGCTGCGACGAGGCCCGCGAAGTGCGCCATGTCCACCATCAGCAGCGCCCCGACCTCGTCGGCGATCGCGCGGAAGCGCTCGAAGTCGAGCTGCCGGGGGTAGGCCGACCAGCCGGCGAGCAGAAGCTTCGGACGATGCTCGCGCGCGAGCCGCGCGACCTCGTCCATGTCGATGCGGCTCGTCTCGCGATCGACCTCGTAGGGCACGACCTCATAGAGCTTCCCCGAGATGTTGATCTTCATCCCGTGCGTGAGGTGGCCGCCGTGCGCGAGCGAGAGGCCCATGATCCGCTCGCCCGGCTCGAGCAGCGCAAAATACGCGGCGGCGTTGGCCTGGGCGCCGGAATGCGGCTGGACGTTCGCGTGCTCGGCGCCGAAGAGCGCCTTCGCGCGGTCGATCGCGAGCTGCTCGGAGATATCGACCCACTCGCAGCCGCCGTAGTAGCGGCGGCCGGGATAGCCCTCGGCGTACTTGTTCGTCAGCACCGAGCCCTGGCATTCGAGCACCGAAAGCGGTACGAAGTTCTCGGAGGCGATCATCTCGAGCGTGCCCTGCTCGCGGCGAAGCTCGCCGCGCAGCACTTCGGCCACCTCGGGATCGACCTCCGCGAGCGGACGGTTGAAGTAATCCGGCGGAAGCTCGGAGTCGGGGTAATGCTCGGACATAGGCGCGCTCCTCAGCTAGTACGTACTTGGAAGATGCCCAGGCGCGCGGCTACCGCGACGGCCGCTCGCTCCCCGATGGTTCGTCCACCTTCACACGCCAGTCGCGAGGGCCGATTTTGAGGCTAGCAGAGCACCCGCGCGAGCTCATCCCGCAGGACGGGCCCGTCGCGGATCACCTCCCAACGACCGTCGCGCTCGTACCCGCTGAGGTCGAGCACCGTCGATGCGGTGCCGGGGAGCTCGCCGCCGTCGAGCTCGAGGTCGACCCCTTCTCGCACCTCTTTCTCGACGTCCTGCAGCCGTCGCGCCTCCGGGCCGCCGGAGAGGTTCGCGCTCGACTGCACGAGCGGGCACGCGAGCGCGGAGAGCGCGGATAGCGAGGCCGGCAGCATTGGGACGCGCAGCCCCAGCCGCCCCAACTCTGGCCCACACGCCGGTGCGAAACGCTCCCCGCGGTTCGGCACGAGCACCGTGAGCGCTCCGGGGAGCAACGCTCGCAGGGCGCTCCGCTCCCGCGCTCCGAGCTCGGGGAGCGCCGCGAGCGCGCCCTCGAGCGAGAAGAACATCACCGCCGCGGGATGGTTCGTGCGCGCGGCCCTTGAGCGCGTAGAGCCGCCGTACCGCGGCCTCGTCGTCCGGGTCGCACGCGATGCCGTAGAGGGTGTCTGTCGGGATCAGTGCCAGGCCGCCCCGCGCCGCGCACTCATCGAGGCGCCTTGCGTCCTCCGGGGTCAGCCGCACGAGCCCCGCGCGAGCTGCGAGTCACGCTGTGCATGGACGACGCGCTCGATGCCCGCGAGGTCCCGGATGCACCGCAGCGAAGAGAAGCCGGCCGACGCAAGTAACTCGCGCACGCTCTCGGCCTGTCCCGCGCCGACCTCGAGTGCGACCGTCCGCACGCGGCGGCGCTCCGCAAGCTGTGCGACGAGCCGCCTGATCACGTCGAGGCCGTCGTCGCCCGCGAAGAGAGCACCCGGCGGCTCATGGCGAAGGATCTCGGGCGCGAGCGCGGATCGCTCGTGCTCGGAGACGTAAGGCGGGTTGCAGAGCACGGCGTCGTACTCGTCGGGTAGCCCCAAGAGCAGATCCGCGCGCACGAATCGCACGTCGATCGCCAAACGGCGAGCGTTCTCGCGTGCGAGCGCGAGCGCGAGCTCCGAGACGTCGGTCCCCGTCACGCGCAGGTCGGGCCGCTCGTCCTTGAGCGCGAGCGCCACGGCGCCGCTTCCCGTGCCCACGTCGATGATGCTCGCACTACGATCGAGCGCGAGCGCCGCCTCGATGAGCGTCTCGGTCTCCGGTCGCGGGATCAGCGCGCGCCGATCGACGCACAGCTCGAGTGCCCTGAAGTGGCGCGTGCCGGTGATGTATGCGACCGGCTCGCGGGCGTCCGCACGCCTCTTCAGCAGCGCCTCGAAGGCTGCGAGCCCGCTCGTGTCGGGTCGCGTGCCGCCCGCAATGAGGAGATGCTCGCGCGAGCTCCCGAGCGTGTGTGCAAGCAGCAGCTCGGCGTCGAGGCGTGGGGTGTCAACTCCCGCTGCTTCGAGCTCACCCGTAGCGCGGGCGAGCAGCTCCGCGACGGTGGCGCCGGTTTCACCTACGGCGCAAGCGGCGCTCACGCGACGGCCTGCGCCTCGAGGCGCCGCCGGCGCTCGTCGCCCTGCAGCGCAGCGGTGAACGCGTCGAGGTCCCCCCCGAGCACCTCGTCGAGGTTGTGTGTCGTGAGCTTGATCCGATGGTCGGTGACGCGACGCTCGCCGAAGTTGTAGGTGCGGATCTTCTCGGCGCGGTCGCCGGTGCCGACCTGCGTGCGACGGTCGGCGGCCAGCTCCGCCTGCTGCTCGGCGAGCGCATGCTCGTAGAGCCGCGCGCGCAGCACCCGCATCGCGCGTTCGCGATTCTGCAGCTGGGACTTCTCGTCCTGCATCGAGACGACGATGCCGGATGGCTTGTGCGTGATGCGCACGGCGGAGTCCGTCGTGTTCACCGACTGGCCGCCCGGTCCCGTCGAGCGATAAACGTCGATCTGCAGGTCGGAGGGCTCGATGTGCACCTCCACCTCCTCGGCCTCCGGGAGCACGGCGACGGTCGCCGTCGAGGTGTGAATGCGCCCCTGGGACTCGGTCTCCGGCACGCGCTGGACACGGTGCGTCCCCCCCTCGAACTTGAACACGGAGTACGCGCCCTCGCCTTTGATCGCAAACGTGTACTTGCCATCGCCCGTCGCGAGCAGCTCGGTCGTGAATCCCCGGCGCTCGGCGTACTTGGTGAGCATCCGGTAGAGGTCGCCGGCCCACAACGCCGCCTCCTCGCCCCCCGCACCGGGCTGTATTTCAACGATCACGTTCTTGGAGTCGTTGGGGTCGCGCTCGACCATCGCGAGGCGGAGCTCCTCTTCGAGTCGCTCCGCGCGCTCTCGCGATGAGCGCAGCAGATCGCGCAGCTCGGGGTCCTGGCCGTCCTCCGCGAGCAGCTCCTCCGCGCCCGTCGCGTCATCTTGCGCGCGGCGCCATTCCGCCGCGAGTTTCGCGGCCGGTTCGAGCTGGCGATAGGCCCGACCGACCTCCGCGTAGCGCTCGCGATCCGCGATCACTGAGGCATCCGTCATCTGCTCGGAGAGCTCGGCGAAGCGGCTCTCGATCTGCTCGACTAGGCCCTCGATCATTGGCCCAGTCTAGGCCCGGCCAGAGCGACCGAGCGACTAGGAGGAACTCTCGTGCGCCGTCGCCTGCTCGTCGGGGGCGGCCGTCGGCTCACCGACCTCGGCGGGCTCGTTCGGGGCTGCTGCGGGCTCGTTCGCCGCCGTTGCCGGCTCGCTGGCGGCGGCCGTAGGCTCGCTCGGGGCAGGCGCGGGCTCCTTCGCTGCTCGCCGTGCAGCGCCTGCGCGCGCCGCGCCGAGGCGCCCCTTCGCGACGCGGCGCTGGAAGCGCTCCACGCGTCCCCCCGTGTCGACGAGCTTCTGCCGCCCCGTATAAAAGGGATGGCATTGCGAGCAGATCTCGAGGTGATACTCGGGACGAGTCGCGCGCGTGACGAATTCATTGCCGCACGTGCAGCGCACGTGGGCGACAACGTACTCGGGGTGAATCTCCGCCTTCATCGCCGGCTCATGTTAGCCGACAACCGGGGCCCCGCCCGGGCGCTGATCGGGCGGCTCACGGCATACGGGCGTGCGACGCGACGCACGCCGGACCACGTGACCTCCCGCGTTCAGCCACCGAAAGCTCACCCGCGCGCGGTAGGACGCCGAAGCCGCGAGATTCGTCACTTGCGCGACGTAGCGAAAGACCTTCACCGCGGGTTCCGAGTCGTGCCAGACGCCGAGGCCCGGCGCCGCGACCGGGAGGAAGTGGTGTTCGTCCGTCGGATGCGTTTCGAGTTCCACGCGAATCGCCATCTCGGGCGCTTCTCTGAGCGCCGTCATCTGGGCCGCGAAGGTCACCGACCCTGCGCCCTGTTCAGAGGCCGCGATGCACTTTTCGACGTTCGCCGAGACAACCGGCGTCTGCGAGATCGGGATTGCTGGTGGCGGCGCGGCGATCATCGTTTACACCCGCGTTACAAACACGCGTCGCGCCCACTCGTTTCGCACGCGCTCCGATCCTGCGCCCCGGGCGGGTGCTTTCAGGTGATCTGGTAGAGCGGCCCGTCGCCGCCCTCGGGAGGCGTGAGCCGCCCGCCTTTCGCCGTGATCGCCCCGCATTGGACGCAGTTCGTGTAGTTGACGATGACGTCGACGTCGCCCTTCTCCGGGGCGTCCTCGGGGATCTCGTAGACGCCGGCCGGGCACATCCAGACCCACGTTTCCGCGAGCTCTCGTGGCACGTGCGTGCGAACCCGGATGTGGTTAGGCGCGTCGTCGCGCGTTGCGTTACCCGAGATGAACACCGAGGAGAGCTTGTCGAAGGTGTACTTGCCATCCGGCTTGGGATAGCCGTCCTTCTTGTGCCCGGCCGACATCGCAGAGTCCACGTCGGGCTCGTTGCTCCAGCGCCCACCGGGGAAGTGTCCCTTCGTCACGACCATCGCGTTCGTGATCGCGCCGCCTACGAAGAAGCCCTTCGCGAACGGCTGCTTCATGTTGCGCGTCTCGTAGAGATCCTTGCCGATCACCGACTCCTCCACGCGCTGCTCGTAGGACTCGAGGTTCGTCGAGGACGCCTTGAGCGCCTTCACGATCTCCTCCGCCGCCATGATCCCCGCGTGAATTCCGTAGTGGATGCCTTTGAGGATCGGCACGTTGACCATCCCACGCGCAGTCGCCGCAGATCACCATGCCCGGCGCGGAGAGCTTCGGCATCGCCCAGTAGCCGCCCTCGGGGATCGCCTTCGCGCCCCATGCGACGCGCTCGCCGCCCTCGAGGATGCCCTTGACGAGCTTGCTCTGCTTGAACTGCTGAAGCAGGTCGTGGCCTGAGACAGTGGCGTCGGTGTAGTCGAGGCCGACGACGAACCCGATCGAGACACGGTCTGTGCCCATCGGATAGATCCACGACCCTCCGAACTCGCCGGTACTTCGCGCCGTAGCGAAGCGGCCACCCGAGCGTGTGGATCACGCGATCGAGCGGCTTGGCGACCTTCCACACCTCCTTGACGCCGAGCGACCAGACCTGCGGGTCGCGGTTCGCGGCGAGCGAGAACTCGCGGATCGCGGCGCCCGTGAGGTGGCCCCACGTCCCCTCCGCGAGCACCGTCGCGCGCGCGGTTACGTCCGAGCCGGGCTCGAAGTTGGAGAGCTCCTCGCCCTCCTTGCCGCGCCCCTTGTCGCCCGAGCGGATCCCGCAGCACCGACTCCGTCCTCGACGAGCAGCTGCGTCGCCGAGGTCTCGGTGAGCAGGTACGCGCCCGCTTCCTCGGCCTTCTCGGCGAGCCAACGCGAGAGCTCGGCGATCGAGACCATGTAGTTGCCATGGTTGCGGAAGGGCGGTGGCGTCGGTTTCAACGGCAACGCAGCGCTCTGCGCTGAGCATCCAGTAGACGGAGTCCTTGGCGACCGTCCCGTAGGTGGGCCACTCCTCCGGCGAGAGGTCGGGGAAGAGCTCCTTGAGCCCGGAGGGGCGCATCATCGCGCCGGAGAGGTTGTGCGCGCCACACACCTTTCCCTTCTCGATCACCGCGACTGGGACTTCGCCCGAGCGACTCGGCCAGCTCTGGCTCGTCCTCGAGCAGCGCGAGCAGGCGAATCGCGCAAGCTAGGCCCGCGGGGCCGCCACCCACGATCACGACGCCGACATCGATGCGCTCGTCCTCCGCATCGAGCTCGCGCTTGATGAATTCCTTGCGTGAATCGACCGGCGGAGGAAAGGCTGCCGGCACCACGCCGCCGTTGTGGGACATCGCGCTAGTTACCCCGTTTGGCTTTCATGGCTTCCGTCAGCTTCGGCAGGATCTTGTTGAGGTCGCCCACGACTCCGAGGTCGGAGAATTCAAAGATCGGGGCGTTCGCGTCCTTGTTGATCGCGACGATGTTCTCGGAGGACTGCATGCCGACCTTGTGCTGGATCGCGCCGGAGATGCCGGCGGCGAGGTACAGCTTGGGTGCCACCGTCTTGCCCGTCTGACCGATCTGCGCGGCGTAGGGATACCAGCCGGCGTCGACAACGGCACGCGTCGCCGCCACCGCGGAGTTGCCGCCGAACGCTGCGGCGAGTTCCTCGGCGAGCTTGAAGCCCTCGGGCTTGCCCAGCCCGCGACCGCCGGCTACGAGAATGTCGGCGCCCTCGATGTCGACGTCCGCGCCGCGCTGTTCGCCGCGCGTGATCATCGTCGCCTGCGTGGCCTGCGGACTGATCTCGAACTCGATCCGCTCGACGGCCGCCTGACCGCCGCCCGTCTCCTTCGCCTCGAAGGCGTTCAGCCTCCCGATGACGATGCCGACGTCCGAGCGGTACTCGATTTCTGAGATCGCGGAGTCCCCGAGGATGGGACGTTCGGCGATGAGCGCGCCGTCCTGCACGTGCACGCCCGTGACCTCCATCACGACGCCCGCGCCGAGGCGTGCTGCGAGCCCGGCGCCGATCTCGAAGCCGAGCAGTCCGCCGCCGAAGACCGCGTACTCGTAGCCGCCGTCGGTGATCGCCTTCGCCATCGCGTCGACGACAGGCTGCGCGAGTCCTTCGGGCCCGTCCGCGACGAGCGCCTTGCTCGCGCCGTAGGAGCCGACCGAAGCCGCGAGGTCGTCGGGGATGTTCTCGCCGACGAGGATCGCGTGCGCCTCGCCGCCGAGCTCCGACGCCAAGCGCGCGCTCTCGCTCACCGCCCCGAGCGAGTTCTTGTTGATCGCACCTTCGTAGTGCAGCGTGTAAACCAGGATGTTCGCCATCGCTTGAGTTCTCCTATCCGCTTAGAGGAGCTTGCGCTCTTCGAGCCACGCGACGATCCGTTCGACCGTCTCGCCCGTGTCCTCGTCCTCGATGATCTCGCCGGCAGGCTTCTCCGGCGGCGGCTTGGCCGCGATCCAATGCGCGGCCGAGTTGTCTCCTCCGACCATCGAGGGGTCGATCTCCGCATCGGCGGCGGCGAGCTTCTCGAGCGGCTTCTTCTTCGCCCCCATGATCGCCTTCAGCGAGGGGTAGCGCGGCTCGTTGATGGCGTCGCCTACGGAGATCACAGCCGGCAGCTTGACCTGCACGGTGTCGTACCCGTACTCGGCCTGCCGCTCGCAGCGAAGCGCGCCGTCTTCGACGTCCATCTTGATGACCTGCGTCAGCGAGGGCATCCCGAGGTGCTCGGCGACGACCGCGCCGATCGTGTAGCACTCGCCGTCGTCGGACTGCTGCCCGAGCAGGACGAGGTCGGGCTGCTCGCGCTGCAACGCCTTCGCGAGCGCGTACCCGGTGGCCGCGACGTCCGAGCCTGCGAGCGCGGCGTCCGTGAGTTGCACGGAGCGATCGGCGCCCAGCGACACGGCCTTGTGCAGCGCGCGCACCGCGCTCTCGGGCCCCATCGTGACGGCAACGATGTCCTCGACATCGTTGCCACCCTCGCGGATCTGCATCGCAGCCTCGATCGCGTGGGTGTCATAGGGGTTGAGGTTCTTCTCTCCGCTGCGGTCCATGCGGCCCGTCGAGGGGTCGATGCGCTTTTCGACCGCGGCGTCTGGGACCTCCTTGACCAACACGCATATCTTCATCTGCTGCAGCTCCTTCGGTGATCTCGGTGGTGCTCGTGGGCGGATCTCGCCGTCGGCATCCTACGGCCAACCGAGCGCCGGCGGTCTACCGCACGTCGCGCTCGGCGACGCGGCGGGCACACGGTCCCCGGTCCGTGCCGTAAAAGCCGCGCGCAATCCTATCCTTTATCGACTGACGAGTCAGTCGGGCGGTGAAAATGCGGCGTTTCCATGCCGAATCCTCGGCCGTTGACTGGCTCGCAACGGCGGGGCTCGCCTCAAGGCGGCGAGTTGCGGGCCCGATACACACGAGGTGAATCCCGAGGATCCCCGGGGCGCCGACGCAACACCTGAGCCGCGCCGCGCGGAGGCGGCGTTCGGCGTCCCGAACCGGCGCATCCGCTGGCGCGATATCCCGCACCTTCGCGCCGTGCTCCTGGTCGCCGCGCTAGTCGCGGTGAAGGCGGTGCTGCTGGTGGGTCCCTTGAAGATCATCGGCAGTGACCACGCCGAACCTTCAGGAGGCGCGGGCACACCGAGCGGCAACGTGTTTGCCGCAGGGTGCCCGGGCAGCGACGCCCCCGAACTAGCGCTCGTGTCGGGACAAAAGCTCGACGCGCTCCGCGCGCGTGTCTCCTCGCTCGTCCCGCCGCGTTTCGGACGCACCTACCAATCGGGCGCGATCGACTCCCGGGACGTGTGGTCCGACGACTCGCCGTCTTCGAGCGCCGCGCCGGGCTTCTCGGGCAGCAAGCAGCCGGACGGCTACGAGGTGCGCTGGTGGGTCCGACGCAGCAATGACACCGAAGACGACGTTGCTGCCGATGTGCTCCAGTTCAAGAGCGCAGCCGAAGCGACGCGGTTTAAGGCGCGCGCGAGCGATCCCCGGTGCCGGCACGCGGCCGCCGCCGAAGCCCTCCCGCTGCCGAGCGGAGCGAGCATCCTCTACTGGGTGAACCCGGATGCCGCGCCGGAGTGGGACGTGTACCTGGTTCGTGGCCGCTTCGTGTACCGCGTGGTCTACGTTCCACCCGAATACCTCGTCACGGGCGGGCCGAGCGAACGGCGCGCGATCGCCAGGAGCCGCGCCGGGCTGACGGCGGTGCTGCTCGCGTGCAGCCTCCCGGAAGCGCGATGCCCACAGGGCTCGCGAACCCCACGCGGCGCGAGCATCGCGTGAGCGGTGGCGTCCTCGCGGAGCGTGCGTGACATCGTGCTCGCGCCCGACGAAGGAGCCACTGGACTCACATCCTGAAGCGGCGGCCCGCGCTCAGTGGAGCAAGCGCAGCGTGTTGTCGCCGTCGTCGACGTAGTACACGTTGCCACCGACGAGAGCGAGGCCGAACAGAGAACCCGCGCCCGGTTTCGGTGTCTGCCGTGCGCGTGGCGACCTGCTGGCCGGCAGGAGTCGTCTCGACGATGTTGCCGTCGCCCGCGTTCGTCGTGAGAATGTTGCCGTTCGGCGCGAGCGCGAGTCCAAGCGGCTGCTTGAGGTGCTCGTTTTCCGAAACCGTCGTTCCGCCGTCGCTCGCCGGCGAGTACGGGTCATCGCTTCCGGGATCGCCGTGATGACGGCTCTCGAGCGTGTCCGCGAGGTAGAGCGTTCCGTTGGCGGAAAGCGCGACGCCGGTGGGGCCGATCACGAGCGCGGTGGGGTCGTCGCGCCACGGAATCCCGTTCGCGATGACCTGTTCGCTGAGCACCTTCGGCGGCTGCCCTTCGCCGGATTGCAGGCGAATACGGAGCACGGTGGAGTTGTTGATCGTGTGCACGCCCGCGGCTGCGCCACCGTTGAGCACGTTGCTGACGAAGAGCGTCGTTTCGCCGCCGTGGCTCACCGCGGTCATGTCCCATGGCCCCTGGATGCGCGAGCTCGCGATCGTGGAGACGGGCTTGCCCGTTGCTGTCGAGCACGATCAGGCAGCCGTACTGGGCGGTCGCCGACTTGCCGTTCGTCGTGGGGAGGCTGCCGACCACGACGTAGCCTCCGGGGAGGATGTTCAGCGCAGTTGTGAGGCCGACGCCGCCGGGACAGCTGCCTGGGAGGCTCTGAGACGCGATTTCCGCGAACGGTGTGGTCTTGCCCGCCGGACTCACCTGCACGATCGTCGTTCCCGTGCCCTGATTGTTCGCCTTGTCGTTGAAGTTGCTCACGAGCACGTTGCCCGCTACGAGCTTCCCGACCGGGCTCGGCACGACGACAATCCCGTAGGGGTTGACGTCACCGTTTGCCGGCACCGTGGACGCGACCTTGCTAACGGTGGAGATCGGCGCGAGAAACGCGGCGGCGTTGCTCGAGTGCGTTGCGACGGATGCGGCGCTGCTCGTCTTGCTCGAGCTTCCGCAGCCCGCGAGCACGAGCGTTGCGAGGACGATTGTGAACACGGCCGGTCTGCGCATTTCTGAGGTTGCCTCCTCGTTGGTCCGGTGTGTGTCCCTACAAAAGACACCGGCGCGATGCGTTTATTCCCGCGGGCGGGCCCGCGCGCCCCCTGGCCGCATGTCGATCGCGCGCGGCGTTACTCGTGACAGCGGTCCATACGAGCACGCGGCGACGGCCGGGCAGGATGTCAACTGGCTCCAGGACGGCGAGCCGCCAATCAACCGCGCGACACTCGAAATGCGACTTGGGGATCCCCAAATCGTCGCCCTCGGAGGCGGCGGGTTCTCGATGGAGAAAGAGAGCTCGCTGCTAGATGACTACGTGCTCGCCCTCACAAGAGCATCGCGTCCGCGCGTGTGCTTCTTGCCGACGGCATCGGGCGACGCCGACCACTATGTCGTGCGCTTCTATCGCCGCTTCGCGCCCACTTGCGACGCGAGTCACGTGTCCCTCTTTCGCCGCGACCAGGGCGTCGGTGGCGTCGAGGACGATTTGGAGACACATTTGCTCGCACAGGACCTCATCTACGTCGGCGGCGGCAACATGGTGAGCATGCTCGGAGCGTGGCGCGCGCACGGGATCGACGACGTTCTACGCGAGGCATGGCGGCGGGGCATCGTGCTGTGCGGCCCCTCGGCGGGGTCGCTGTGCTGGTTCCAGGAGGCGCTCAGCGCGTTCCATGGCGCGCCGCGGAGCGTGCGCGGGCTTGGCCTACTGCCCTATTCGAACTGTGTTCACTACGACGCCGAGCCGGCGCGGCGCGCGGAGTACCGGCGCTTTGTGGCCGACGGCATGACCCCCGGGTTCGCCGTCGAGGACGGCGTCGCCCTCCACTTCCGCGGCACGCGCCTCGAGTGCGTCGTGAGCTCTCGCCGAGACGCGCGCGCGTACCGGATCGACGCCGGCGGAGACGGCATCGTCGAGAGCTGCCTCGACGCCAGCTACCTCGGCGCCGACCCGCAGCCGCGAGGGGAGCCCGTCGCGGCATGAGCCGCGCTGTCGGCGTCGGGCTGCACTCGTAGCGAGGCGCGTCATCTTCGCGATGGGCGGGGGCGGGTTCACGATGGAGCCGTCCAACCCGCTCTTGGACGACTACGTCCTCGGCCTCGCGCAGGTGGCCGCGCCCAAAAGTCCTCTTCCTGCCGACCGCGTCCGGCGACACGCTCGAACAGATGAACGCCTTCCGCGCACGCTTCGCGGGGCGCGCGTGCATCACCGAGCAGCTTTCGCTCTTTCGCCTGCACGGCGCGCGGCGCACGCTCGAGGAGACGGTGCTCGCGCAGGACATCGTCTACGTCGGCGGCGGGTCGATGCGCAACATGCTCGCGATCTGGCAAGCGCACAACCTCGACGAGATCCTCATCGAGGCGTGGCGGCGGGGCATCGTGCTCGCCGGATTGAGCGCGGGCGCGATGTGTTGGTTCGACGGCGGCATCACGCGCTCGAGCGGTCGCGCCCGAAGCGATCGCAGGCCTAGGCCTCCTGCGGGGGTCACTGAGCGTGCACGCCGACGGAGAGCCCGAGCGCGTGCCGGTGTGGCTCGCAAACGTGCGCGACGGGAAGCTTCCTGGTGGATGGGCGCTCGACGACGGCGTGGGCTTGCTATTCCGCGGCAACGCGCTCGAGCGCGCGGTGAGCTCGCGTCCGGGGGCGCGTGCGGAACGCGCCGACGCTGTCGGCGGGGAGCTCGTGCGAGCGCAGTTGGACGTCGAGCTCCTCGGGAGCGCTCCGGCGCGAGTGCGCGACCGCGAAGACGACGCGGTGCAGGAGCTCCGCGACGTGCGACGACTGCGTGAAGGCATCTTCGCCGAGGGCGACTGATCGGGCGAGCGCAGGCGGGTCTTGTCGCGGTATGGGGCGGCGGCGCTCGACCGCCGCCCCGCCGCTGTCTCTTCAGTTCACCAAGCTATCCCGCCCACCCGCGGCGATAGAGGTGATTGACCCGGCTTCCCTCGTCGCGACCGAGCGCTTGCTGCACGCTGTTTGGTGCCGGCGGCCCCCACTTGTGCTTCGCTGATTTTGTGCGCCACGACGGGCGAGGAGCCCGCGCTCGTGACCCACAGACCGAAGATGCCTCACTCCTCCACTGATGGTCGTCACGACCTAGCGGAGTGATGCTTCCAGCTTCAAAGGGCTCGCGGGTGGCGCAATATGGCCCATCTGGGATGCCCAGATGGGCCAATCTGGTGCATCGCGTGCTTCGCGCGATGGGCTGTAGGGCCGTCCGCGCCCAGCGGACGCATGGCGGCGCGCGCCGAAGAGCCCTGCCGGCCGCCGTTCAGCGCCGAACGACGAATGCCTTGCGCGCGCTGATTGTCTTTCCCCGCTTCGTGGTGAACCCGCCAAGGGCCGTGAGCTTGACCGCCTCGCGCCCCTTCAACACGAAAGTACCTTCTGGGGTGGTAAGCACGACAGCCATCTTCTTCATGCCGGGCGCGGAGAACGTCGCCATTCCGGACGCGACGATCTCCGGTTGCACCTTGCCCTTCGACAGCCTGGCCCCAGGTGGAACGTAGAACCATTCAATCACTGCCGTGCCGGCCTCGAGAGCCTTGAAGGGATACGCGACGCGGCCGCGCTTTAGCAGTGGAGTGATCCCAGGGATCTTGCTGGGCGTGAGCTCACGTTCGAGCAAGCTCCTGACCTGGCTCACAGTCGGGCCGCTCGCCTGCGCCACCGACGCACACAACGTGCCCACGAGCGCTGTCAACGCCAGAGCCGTGCGGAGGGCGTGCTTCGCCACCAGCTTTGAGTGCCGCTCGCGCCTCATACCCACCTCCATTCATCGACGATCACTCGACTCGCAGCGAATGCGCGGTGACGCGGATGCTGCGTTCGAAGAAGGGTAAGGAGCGAGACGGACGCGCCGTCCCCTCGCGCTGCGGCAAGCCCGTCAACGCTTCGTCGGCAGTGTGCGTGCGAACTCGAGCGCCCGACGCGTCCACGCCGCCACTTGCCGCTTGCCGCGCAACCCTTCCTCGGCGACGTGGATCCAACCGGTCATCTCCCGTCCCCGCATCCTGATCTGTTCGGTGTGTGGCTTGGCGAGCGCATCGTCAGCGGCAGCCGGTCCAACTCGAACCATCAGCCCGCCGCGACTGAATGCGGAGACGACGAGGTTGCCGTGCAGCAGAAAGGCGCGTCCGCCGAACATGGCCTTCTCGCTGATCCCGCCCTCGCCGGCGAGCTCCTCTCGGAGGCGGTTGGCGAGCTCGGCGTCGTAGGGCATCGCGGTCGCAAGCGTAGCTGGGCCGAGGCGCTTCGGTAAGCGCTCGCGCGGAACGTCGCTGGGTCCGCTCGCCCGCTGTCGATCAGGCCACGACGCGGCTGGCCGCTTGCGCGGGCCGTTCGTCCACGCCGCGTAGGGCTCTGCTCGTGCCCATGTCCCGCATGGCGTCGGCTTCGGTGTCCAGGCAAACGCGATCGCGGCCTCCGCTCTTGGCCCGGTAGAGAGCCGCGTCCGCACGGCTGAAGAGCACGTCATAGTCAAGGCGCCGACCGCGTGGAGCAACAGCTACCCCCAACGACACCGTCAATGTGGTGCCAACGCAGGGAGCCCCGCGAACGGCGCGCCGCAGCCGTTCCGCCATACGCACCGCGGCGTCGAAGTCGGTGTCGGCGATCAGGATCAGAAACTCCTCACCGCCGATGCGGTACGCCGCGTCAAATGAGCGCAAACAAGCCCTGAAGCGCGCCGCGACTACTTCGAGCACCTCATCCCCAACGCGATGACCGGCGACGTCGTTGACTGCTTTGAAGTGGTCGAGGTCGGCCAACACGATCGCGACCCCGCCTGTCGCCGTCGCCGCGTGAGCCTCGAGCTCCATAACGCGCGCTCCCAGAGCCGTGCGGTTCAAGAGGCCGGTCAGCTGGTCGACGACGCCGGCCCCACGGAAGTCGACGGCAGAACTGCCAACCGCGAAGCCGACGTAACCGCACTCGGCCGCGAAAGCAATGGGGAACAGCAGGACGGCGGGATTGTGAAGCACGCGCGCGGCGTCCAAGTCGAACGCCACCACGGCCATCAGCAACGCCGTGTAAGCGGTGAACATCGCGCCGAGCCGTGCGTTGTGGACGGCCGCAGGGCCCGGAATCATCAGCACCAGCAGACTGAGCGCGAAGAGCGGCGCCCCGCGTGCGAGCAGAAAGCCCGCTGCGATCGACGTCTGGAACACGAACAGGCCGACCGGAAGGATTCGATCGGGATTGCGGAGGCGGTCGGCCGAGCGCATCAGCACGTAGAGCGGCGCGGCCACGATCATGGGCGGCACAAGCGTGTACCAGCCGAACCACGGAATGGCGCTTGCGATCACCGCGAAGGCGCCGATGCTGAGCGCCGCATAGAGCGGTCCGAGCCGCCGCATCAAGTCGAGCAGGTGCTCGCGTTCGAGCTCGCGCGTGACCAGCGCGCGGTCACCGAGCGAGCCGTCGCTAGGAGATCGTCGGCCGTGCCCATGTGCAGCGGCCGCCAAACGCGGCCCGGGTTGGGCCGGCCGCTGCGCCCCCTCAGCGCGAGCATCGACTGCGTCGGCGACGCGCGCCAGCGGGTGGTTTGTGGTGCTTGCCGGGTCGGGCATCACGCGGTCGGTCGCGACTTGGACCTGGTCACGACCGCTGCGCTTCGCGGCGTACAGCGCCCGGTCGGCACGCGCGAACACGGCGTCGAACTCAAACGACCCTTCCGCGTCGGACGAGGCGACACCGAACGACATCGTCGCCTGCACCTCGGCGACCGGCCGCTCGCGCACCGCTCGCCACATCCGACGTGCAACCTCCGCGGCGGCGGCGGCGTCACGGCCCGGCAGCAGGATCATGAACTCCTCGCCGCCCATGCGGTAGACGGGCTCGAAAGCGTTGACGCAACGGCCGAGCCGCCTCGCCACCTCGTGCAACACAGCGTCGCCACCGACATGGCCCAGGCGGTCGTTGATCGCCTTGAAGTCGTCCACGTCGCCCACGACCAGACCGACGGGTTCGCGCGCGCCCTCCGCCTCATGCGCGAGCTCCGCGAGGCGAGGCGTGAGCGCAGCGCGGTTGAGCGCTCCGGTGAGTGGGTCCACGAATGCGGCGCGGCGAGTCGCGTCGTCGACGTCGCGTAAGACCAGCGCAGTGGTGCACAACGAGACGAGGATGAACAAGGCGCCATAGGCGACCACCGGCACGGAGCGCACCTCGGGCAGGTCCGTGACCAAGATCGTTGCGAGCAAGACGACGGCAGCGACGCCGATCGCCGCCAAGACGACTCGCCTCGGGAGCACGACAGCGACCAGGACCACCGGCATCGCGAGCACGACAAGTGCATATCCGTGCGGGGCGGGAGCCAGCGCGATAGCAAGCGCCAGCATCAGCTCGGCCACCACAAATGCGGCGATGAAGGCGCGCTCGGGGTGCTCGCGACGAGTCGGATGCACGAGCCAAAGCCCGGCGTATAGGACAACGGCCACGGCGGGCGGAAGCAACGGCAGCCACCCGTAGGCCGGGACGCCGGATGCTCCGGCTACGACGAAGGCGCATACCACGAGGGGTGTGCCTGGGCGCAGCCTGCGCCCAAGATCCACGATCCGTCGTTGCTCGCCCTCGTCGCGGCATAAGAACCGCGAAACGCTCACCCAACGTACATCGGCATCGGCAAGCCGAAAAATGAGCCCCAGCGGGAGTTTCGGACAACGCGAGGGCCGCCGAGACGGGACATCTGCCTGCCGCCGTCGGTCTACAAGGCTTTTCAGCGCGCCTCGCACTCAGCGTCGACGGCCGTGCTTGAAGCGGACTCCGCCGGGGTGGGACCGGTGCTTACAGCGCCGAATCCGCTACCGCCACGCGGGGGGTCACGGACAGCCGATGTAGCTCAGTGGATCTTGCCTGAGAGGAGCTGCTTGACGAGCGAGATCAGGCGCGAAAGGTGGGTGTCGCCTACCTGCGAGCTAACGGCGGTTGACACCATCAGTTTCAGACTCCCCGACTTGTAGGGACCGTAGCCGATCGCATTGAAGTGAACCGATTCCGGCTGTCCGGCACATTCCGGTCCCAGCTGTCCCGGGACGATCGTGTTGCCTTCGCACGTTCCGAGGCCTGCGCTCGTCTTGGACCCGCTTACGAAGAACAACTTGGAGCCGTTGCGACCAAAGGTCGAATGCTGGGCCGCCGCGGACTTCACGGCGTCGCTCTCCGCGAGGTTCCAAACCGAGCGGAAGTAGGGCTCGATCTGAATATCGAGCCCTGGCGTGTAGTGCCCAGAGATCTGGCCGGCGAACTCGCAGAGGTTGCCGATCTTCGCCTTCAAGGTCAGCGGGCCAGTGCCAACCAGCTTCGCGATCGCCGCTCGCGACAGCGAAGAGCAGTTCGGAACGCTCCCCTTACTGCCGTGGGAAGTTTTGCCCATGACGCTTGCGGGAGCGATCGCGAGCGATAGGGCAAGGAGACACAGGACTGGAACCCTCGACCTGCGCACGCCCGCCTGGCCGATGGGAAAGCCTGCACGTGGCACGGCCGGCGACTCTATCAGCAGGATGGGTTTAGCCGGAACGGGGTGCCAGCCTCCGTGTTGTGACGCACATCCGCGTCACGAGAGCAATGCTGGGACCTGGCTGGCCGACGAGTCGCAACTCTGGAGAGCGCGCTCAAGCTACTCATCGCCCTCTCCCCCGAGCTCCCCTAATCGCGCGCGGCCGCGGGTCGCGCGCGCTACGGTTCAGCCATCGTCGCGTGCCCGAGCTGCCCACTCGGCCACGTCGGCTGCCACAGCCACAGCTTCGTTTAGGTGGGCGTAAAGCTGACTTGGCGACCTCGCGTCCTCCTCGATCCTGGCGCGCAGTTCCGAGGCGACATCCTGAACGGCGAAGTACGGATCGGATCGCGCGTGCCACTCCTCCTCGAGCGGCGGGTGCTCGTGGACGGCGCCGCGAGCCTGTCCCGTACGCGCACCGTCGACCGCGCCGGACCCGATCATGCGGCGCATGCCCTGCGCCGCTGCTCCAGCGACGCAGATCGCGGCCTCGCGGATCGCCGCCGCGGATCGCCGGCGCTCGCTCGCGGCCCCCTCCTCGATGATTGCACTCGCAACCCCCGCAGCCTCGATCAGGCGGTCAAGCGCGTCTATCGCGAGCGCTGCGGCAGACACCCCGTCGCGCTCGCTCCGACCGACCGTGGCTATTACTCCGGGCACAGCCCATGGCTCTGGCCCGCGGTTGGTGTCGATCAGCAGGAACGCGGTGTGCTGCGGGACGGTGCCCGGGCGTGTGTAGCGCACGGATCAGCAGCGAGCCGATCCGAAGCTCCCAGCCGTCGTCGAACGGCTCGTGGTCATAGCTGGCCTCGGCCTTGCGGTGGATGCGGATTCGCGCGCCGGTCGCCGCGACCAGGCGCCCATGCCCGGAGACGTGGTCGGCGTGGTTGTGCGTCTCGAGGACATGCTCGAGCCTGACGCCGCGGTAGCGCGCGAGGTCCAGATACTCGTCGATCTCGAATCGCGGATCGACAACCGCCGCCGCCCCGGCCTTCTCGTCGCCGATCAGGTACGAGGCGCATCCGAGATCGTCGTGGGTGATCTGCTTGAAGAGCATCGGGCACTGCGGTGCAGGCGGGATCGCCTAGGCGCTCTGCGCCCGCGCCGCCCCGATGTCGCTGCAGCGCTCGCACACCTCGCTCGGCACCAGGCGCGCACGGATCAGTAGCGCGAACACCTTGCAACCTACGCACAAGCCGAGCGCCGCCTCGAGCGCTGCGAAGAAGGCGAGAACTCCGAGCACGGTAAACGCTGCTGTGTGCAGCCGGAGGCCGAGCGCGAGGACCGCGGCGCTGCCCGAGAAGACCAGGCCGATCGCCTGCGCGAAGCGTTTGGGCGGCCCCGGGACAGGACGCGCCGGCAGCGAGAGACGCGGCACGATCACCTTGGTCGCGAGTTGGCCGAGTGGGCTCAGTTTCGGCCCGGTGGCCACCCGCGCCAGAAACCCATACGCGACCACGGCTGTAAGCCACGGCACTTGCAAGGCAATCGCTACCGCGCTCACGAGGACGACACCAGCCGCCACGACGCGGGAGGCGCTCTCGTTGACCGGGTTTGGGAAGGACAGCGGCGTGCGCATACTCTTATCTGTAGCATAATTCTGCACTGTCCTTATGAGGATTTACAGACAGAAGGAGAGACATGGCACTTCAGCTCGGAGACACCGCACCGGATTTCGAGGCCGACACGACGGAGGGGCGCATCAGCTTCCACGACTGGATCGGGGACTCCTGGGCCGTGCTGTTCTCGCATCCGAAGGACTTCACCCCGGTGTGCACCACCGAGCTCGGCTACATGGCCAAGATCGAGCCGGAGTTCGACCGCCGGGGCGTGAAGATCATCGGGCTCTCGGTCGACCCCGTCGAGAAGCACGGGGACTGGGCGAGCGACATCGAGGACACCCAGGGCTACGCCCCCAACTACCCCTTGATCGGCGACTCCGACTACGCGGTGTCCAAGCTCTACGGCATGCTGCCGGCGGAGACTGCAGGCGACCCCGGCGAGCGCACGCCCGCCGACAACCAGACGGTGCGCAACGTCTTCGTAGTTGGTCCGGACAAGAAGATCAAGCTGATCCTCGTCTACCCGATGACGACCGGCCGGAACTTCGACGAGGTGCTGCGCGTGATCGACTCGCTCCAGCTCACCGCCAAGCACAAGGTGGCCACACCTGTCAACTGGCAGCAGGGAGACGACGTGATCATCGCTGGCTCCGTCTCAGACGAGCAGGCGCGCGAAACCTATCCCGACGGTTGGAAGTCGCCGCGGCCGTACATCCGGATCGTGCCGCAGCCGCAGTCCTGAGCGCCTGACGCTAGAGCGTCGCGGCCGGCGCAGCGACGCCTCGGTGGGAGGTCCGGCGCCAAGCGCGCTCGGGCTGCCGAACGCATGCACGAAGAAATCACATAAAAGTCAACAGACTTTATGAGGATTACGCTATGCTCTCGCCACAGTGCTCGAGATCACATCCCCACACACGTCGCACAGCGCTAGCTTCGGGCCGGCACGCGGATGCGGCTGGATTAGGCGCGATTGGCCTTGGGTTTGGGCAGCGAATTCGGGTTGCTGCCCAAACGCGGCCTCGGGATTGCCGGCTGCGCAATCCGGGGACGGGCCCGGAGCCGCCTAACCGCTCGGCGCGCTGATAGCCAGCGAGTACGGGTTTTCAGGCCCCGACAGCAGCTGCGTCAACACCACGCCGAAGGGTTCGCCGAGGAACCCGCCTACGCACTTGATCTTGGGGATGGTCGTCGTGCCGGCGAAGCTCCAGCCCTTGGTGAGAAGTTCTTCGCGCGTGAGCGTGGCCACGAGGTTCAGCGCTAGCGGTTCCGTCGTTGCGCACCTGGTCGGGATTGTGAGGCCAAGGATGCCCACGGAGGTGATCGCGAGGTTCAGCTTCACCGCGGCGCTCAGTGTCTCATCGCCGGGCACTGCTTCGCTCTTGGCGACTGTGCCTTCCAACGATCCAACCTGCGAGACGGTCGTGCCGAAGCTCACGGGCAAGATGCCGAAGAGCTCCAGCGGCGCGCTGAACGGCGGGACTGAGAGGTTCCCGTTGACCGCGCCCGAGCCGGTTTCCGTGTTCAGTTCGCCAGAGCCGTTGAAGGCCGAGCCTTCCGGGAGTGTGATCGCCTGGCCGAGCTTCTTGTCCGTGAGCGACCCCGAGAGGAGCCAGTTGTGGTATTCGGTGCGGTTGGACACGGTCACGGGGACCCCCGCGGATTCGGAGACGTTGCCCGCCCAGTCCTCGGCACGCGCGGTGATCGTGTGGCTTCCTTCGGTCACCGTCGTCGAGTTCCATTCGCAGCTGTAGGGTGCCGTTAGGGACACACCCACGACGTGCCCGTCAATGAGGCATTCGACTTGGGTTATCTCGCCGTCGCTCGAAGTGGCTTCGACGCCGATTTCGGTCGTTCCCGAGATCTTCGCGGCGGCCGCAGGAGAGGTCACCTTCACGACCGGCGGGATCGTGTCGGAGTCGCTGAGCGAGAAGTCGTCGACGGTCATCTTCCCGACGGCGCGCAAGGACGCCCCGATCGAGATCAGGGTGGCGTTGGCCGGAAAGGCCGGTGTTATCCACTTCGCCTGTGTGTACGTCGCGCTCGCTGGGAACGCGTTGCTTTGCGCCCAGAAGTGCCATCCCTTTTCGGTCCCTTCGGGGATGTAGTCATAGGCGACCAGGTGAATCGGTTGGTTTGACTCATACCAAACGGAGGTGTTGTAGGTGTGGCCAGGTTTTGCCGTCGGCGCGCACGAGCCGGTGTCCTGACGGCTGACGAGCTTCTCGTCGCCACTCGTGTAGGAGCTGATTTCCACCTGCTCGGCCCATTCGCCGCTGTGGGCTTCGCGGGTCCGCGACCATGTGGCGGTGTTCACGCCCCCACCGTTGCCCGTCTCCCAGCAGTTCGGGATCCCTTCGACGTCGGTGGCTTCCTCGAGTGAGGGGTTCTGAAGCATGTTTTCGCCGGCGGCGACGGTTGGCTGTGCCGCCATCGCGTAGTCGTCGACGGTGAGCGTTCCATTCGAGACGAGGCCGAGGCCGAAGCTGATCCCCGAATAGCCGGCGGGCAGCGGCGGCGTGACGTAGCTGGCCTGGGCCCACGAGGAGGAGGCGCTGAAGAGGGGGCTCTCGGTGAGGTATTCCCACCCGCCCTGCGCGTTGCGGCCGTAGACGATGAACAGCGTCGGGGCCGTCGATTGGTACCAGCCGCTGATCTTGTAGCGTTGACCCACCTTGAGGTAGGGCGCGCATTCGCCGAGGTCCTGCTGGGTGAGGATCTTGGCGTCGCCGCTGACATAGTTGGAGACCGTGAGCTGCATGCCGTACTTGCCGGTGTGCGCGGTGCTCGAGCGCTTCGTCGCGGCAGTGTTGTCGCCGAACTGCCCGAGGTCGAAGCACTTGACCGTGTTTTCGCCGAGTGGCCCGGCTTCCTCGAAAGACGGGTTTGCGACCAGGTTCGATTCGCTCGCGGGCGGCGCCGGCAACGGGCCGGAGTGCGAGGGCTGTTCTGCGCCCCCGATAACTTCGTGCACCGTCTGCACGACGGTGCCCTGCGCGGAGCGCGGCTCCAGCCAGGACAACAAGGCATCGAGGTTCGACGGCGTCACGGAGTACTGCTGTTCGCAGTTTTCGCAGATGTGGTGAAAGACGAGCTGCACCCAGCCGCCACCGTGTTCTTCGGCCTTTTCAACCCAACCCTCGATCCGCGAGAGCGGCGTCGTTTCTTCGACGCTTTCGGGATTGGCCGTGTCGTAGAGGTGGAGCGGCGGGATCGATTCGGAGTACAGGCATTCGGTGCATGCCGGTTCGTCGACGCCTCCGACGCCGCGCGCGCTGTTCTCTCCGCATCCCTCGACGACTTCTTCCGTGGTCGCGTTCTCCGCGCCATAGGGATAGGCGAAGTCCGTCACGTGCATCCCGTGAGCCTGAAGGGTCACGCGGTCGTTGCAGACCTCGCGTTCCATTTCCGCGCGTTCCACCGTCGGCAGGTCGGCGTGGGTGACCGTGTGAGAACCGATCTCGTTGCCCGCCGCCTGCAGTTCGGTGAGCTCCTGCCACGTCATATTGGCAGTGTCCAAGCTGATCACGCCGCTGTTGACAAAGAAGGTCGCGTGCATGCCATGGCTCTCCAGCATCGGCAGCGCAGAGAACTCTTCCTGAAGGCCATCGTCGAACTCGATCGAGACGACGGTCTTGGCGGACGCGAGCGCCGGGAACACGAGCGCGCCGAGGCCGAGTGCGAATAGGCATGCCGCAATCGCAGCCGTCAACGCTCGGCGCGAGGCGGTCCGCGGTGCCGCGGTGCGAACCGAGGAGAGCGGCCTTCGCGGGTAACGGAGAAGTTGGAAAAGGGCCCGCATCGGTTGCAAGGCCGCTGCTCTTATCTCGGAATCGTGCTGCCGGATCTAGCGGCATGCCGAACCGCGGACGAACCGCGACACGCACCTAGAATGACCACCTCTCGGCACGCGATCAATAGGAAGAGAAGCCAAAACCGCGTTCAGGCTGCTGAACACGCGAAACACGTCCGGCGGTCGCCGCTCAGCAGTGCGATCGCGACGATCGCCAGCGCGGTGCGCGTCGCTGGGGAGCGGAATCGGGTACGCATGACCCTAGACCCCCGGCGCCACGCGCGGCGCCACCTTGTTCCTGACGCTCGCCCGACCGGCGGGACGGTCGGCGTGGCCGGGGTGGGCGCAGATTTCTCCTTTGGCCAGCGACGATGCAGCCCCTTCGGCGTAAGCCCGTGGCGTGCTCCGTGAACACGGCCTTCGAACTGGCGATCAGTCTCGGCCTTCGTGTTCGAATCTCGATGCGGTGCCTTGAGCGGGTTTGACGCCAGACCGGACCGCGACCCCGAGAGACCGCACGCCAGCGGCAGTCCCGCTGTCGCGCAAAGCGGAAGCCCGGCCGGCATGGGACGCGGCTGCCGCGAGTCCTCAAGACCAAGTGGCTCGGCGAGAGTTCCCGTCCGCTCCGAAAGCAGGCGCGGGACCGGACCGAGCACGGAGTCGTCGTTCTCGTCGGACTCGGCAGTGGGCGCGACCCTAATCCTCCCGCTCGCTTCGCGGCCCAAGGAGGTCGTTCCGCCGCCCTTGTCGCGGAGAGGACTCCGACACAGCCGTGTGAGTTCGCGGAAAGACCGCGGCCAACCGACGCCGCAGGCGTTGGCGAAGCGTGGGCGGACGTTGTCCGCGGCGCGGATCGAGATCGGCGCCACAGAGCGCGCAGCCTGCTGCGAACGCACTCACGCGCTCGCCGCAGCGAGGGCAGACATGGGGTCCGTAGTGTGTCACACGAACAATCAAAGAACACGCACGTGTGCGCCGGCTTAGATCCATCTCAACGGCGTCTAAATCGCAGATTGTGTGACTTGTGAGCGCCGGCACAGAGCGCTCATGTTCTTCTTGACAGAAGTCAAACGGGCGCTTACCGTGACTCGAGCTTCGGCTCCACGCATCTCGCTTCACTGGGGCCCGTCATCACACAAATCGAAGGAGCCGGATCCCGGCCACGCCCCGGGCTAGCGGACGACCATGCTGAGCTCGCCGTCTCACCCCGCCCCCCCGCGGCCAGCGTCCGCAGGCGCAAGCATTTGCTCGACGCACAGCGAGCTTCTACCTGCACGCGGGCTGTGCCGTAGGCGGTCGCCCCTGGGTCGACGTTGATTGCCGCACGATCAGGTTCCCTGCTCGGTGTTAAGCGCCCCGGCTGTGCCGTGCCGCCACGCGTGGGCTGTTGCGCGTTTCGTCGCTCGGCGCCGAAACGGATACGCGCCGGGTGTCCGGTGAGTCGTATCCTCGCGAGGGATGGTCCCCAAGGATTCCGGCCCGCTACGATCGGGCCCAGCGCGAAGCCGTATACGCCAGACCCGGATTATTGCCGGGTTGGCCATGCTCCTCCTTGCCGCGGCGATCGTCTCTGACGCGCTGGAGCGAGGGTTCTGGGGGCGCAACACGTTGCTCGCGAATCTGCTCGCAAGCTTGGTGGCGGTGGTAGTTACCGTGGCCGTCATCAACGAGGTGCTCGAGCGCCGCCAGCGCCGGCGCTGGAGCGTGCTCGCCCAGTACGTATTGATGGAGCTCGTCCGCACCGCTCGCCTCACCTGGACAACACTGATGGAGCTGCTGGACCTCATGTCCGCCGACGAACAAACCGAGGCGACGCTCAGTGCCGCCGCTGAGGTGCTGCGCGACACGCCGCGCGTGGTCGCGAGGATGTGCGAGCTGCTCGCCGATCCCGAACGGCGCCAGCGGCTGCACCGGGCCGTTGAACGGGTGATGGACCGCAGCGACGAGCTGCTCAGTCGCTGGGCACCGGTGATGCTCAGCGCAGCTGCCTACGCCGAGGTCATCGACCGTCACGTCGAGCTCTACAGCCGCGTGGCCTGGGTGGGCACCCTGCTCGACCACTTCGAGCCGACCGACGATGACCCACGACGCCGGCGTCTGAGCCGCAACAGCCCGGCCGTGCAGCTGCAAAGGCGAATTCGACGATGACTGGCTCGGCGACAACCTCGTCGCGATCGCCCAACTCGCCGAGGCTCTAGACGGGGACACGCTGGAGCTGGCGCTGCGCATCGTGCCCCTCGAGTGGTGGGCGGCGCGCGGCCAACCCGCGCCGGCGACCCCCGCCGTCGAACCCGCGGCGGCGACCGCTCTTCCCAGCGCCGCCTCCAGCAATTGCTCAACTCCTTGAGAGCCATCTCGGTCAAGCGCCACGAGTCGGAGGACGCCGGTGGCGAGATCAAGGCGATCGAGCGAGTACTCCCACTCCATTCCTCTGAACCGCTCGCCCGTCCTTTCCAGTTCAGGCTGGACAACGCTGAAGGCGATGAGAGCCTTCGATCGCCGCTTTGAGAGCCGACGCGGGGACTCGAACCCCGGACCCCTTCATTACGAATGGCTTGAACTGCCGTGATACTAGCTTTCCCAAGCCGATATCAGGTCCCTCAGGTGCTCTCGGATCACCTCAGAATTGCGGAGTTCGGGACATATTTGGGGACACGTTCGGTCTCCCCCGGTTGGTACCGCTGCGGCGGCCCGGGGGCCGCGTGCGCGCCAAGCTTCAGCTGTGCGCGTCTGGTGCGTCGGTGGACTAATCCTAAGGCGGGGAGTACATTCCGGCCGTGTCCTCCGGGCCATCCGCTGAGCCCACCGCCACCGGCGAGGGCGGTACGGGCGCCGCGCCTACGCCTGCTCAACGCCAAAACGCCGATCGCGCTCCGATCGCCTATAACGCGATGCAGGGGCGCTTCTACGCCGACGACGGCACCTCGCTCTACTACGAGGCCCCGCGTGGCGAGGGCACAAAAGCATACGCGGCGCTGTGGCCGTTCACGCGCCCGCTGGCGACGACGCTCGACCTTGAGGGAGTCGACCACCCGTCATTGCTTCCCGGCTTCAGCTCCTACCACGCGATGATCGACCGCCTCGCCGAACTCGGGCGCTACTGGGACGCTCGCGCCGATTCTCCCGCGTACGACTCCGGAGTCATGCCTCCGCACGGTGGCGAGCTCGCGCAAGCGCGCCGAAGAACTCTTCGCCTTCGCGCTCACGGAATGGGACTCCAATCCCGCGCATCCATCTCCGGGCGGGCTCTTCTGGGTCAGGCAGGGCGCCGGCAGAGGTCTAACAGATCACACCCGGCACACGATCTCCAACGCGCCCAACGCCGAGCTTGGCTTTCACCTCCACGAACTCACGGGCTCCGCGGCGTTCGACGGAGAGGGCGAGCACATCGGGGCGCGGGACATATACGAGTGGGTCAACGATGCGCTCGACGAAAGCAAGGCCACGATCGAGCCCGCCACCGGGCTCTATTTCGACAACATGCAAATCGACGGCAACGTCGACAGGACGCCGTGGACCTACAACCAGGGTGTGATGATCGGCGCCAACGTCCTGCTACATCGGCTCGCGGGCGGGTCCGAACCGCAGTATGTTTCGCGCGCGGAGACCGTCGCGCGCAAGGCGCTGGCGCACTTCGACGGCAAGTACGTCACACAGCCCGAGAGTTCAACGCGGTCCTCTTTCGTAACTTGTTGCTGCTCCATGAATCAAGCAGCGACGCCGCGCTCAAGCAGAGCATCGTCGCTGCGATCAGCGCCTACGCCGACGATGCTTGGGAGACGCGACGCGACAGCAATGACCTCTTCCCCAAGGGGTCGCCGACGCTCATCAAGCACGCAGCAATGATCCAGATCTTCGCTGTGCTCGCCTGGAACCCGGCGCAATACCGACACCTTGCGTAGCGCATCGACTTCCGAGGTCGCGAGCGTCGATCACACGCGATGCCCTTCATAGAGAAGTGCATTCGTGCGGGTGCCTGCATGGCCGCTCCGTTCCTCAAGGGGAGCGGCCAATACGTAGCGAAGGTCTTAAGCGAGAAGCCTGCACCGACGCCGGCTGGACGCGTCTCGGTGCCGGACAGCCGTGAGCTCGAGAACCTCGCGAAGATCGAGCACATAGTCGTGCTGATGCTCGAGAACCGCTCGTTCGATCACATGCTCGGCTACCTGTCCCTCTCGGGCGGGCGCACCGACATCGATGGGCTCAAAGGCTCTGAGAGCGAGGTCTACGCCGGTCAGGGTTACGCGGTGCACCACCTCGAGCAGACCGTGGGCCACAGCGAGCTAGAAGATCCCTGCCACTCCCCCGGTTGTGTCGACGAGCAGCTCGGCGGCGGCTTCGTTTCGAGCTATGCGCACTACGTGTCGGGCTGGGAAGCGAAGAACGGGCCGCCGATCATTCCGGCGGACCCCGGCTACGTGATGGGCTACTACGATGCCACCGACCTGCCGGTATTCGACCACCTCGCGAACGAGTTCTGCGTCTGTGATCGCTGGTTTAGCTCCGTCCCGGGCGCCACGTGGCCAAACCGACTGTACTCGCTCACCGGGGCGGCGGCCGGGAGCCGCGACGACGTCGAACCGCCCCTCTATAACCGTGCGTCGTTCGTCCGCTTTCTTGACCGCGCGAACGTCGATTGGCGCTGGTACTCCTACGACCCGGGCACGCTGCGGATGATCGACGCCGCATACCGGCTCGATCCTCGCCATCACCACCGTTTCGCGTACTTCGACAAGCGCAAGCTCAGCTCGGTCGAGCTCAGGGTCGGCGAGCTGATGCTCGAGGAGGCCTCGTTCCTCGACGACGCCGGCGCAGGGAAGCTTCCGGCGGTTCATGGATCGACCCGCACTTCAAGGACTTGAGAGTGCTCGGTCCGGAATCAAACGACGACCACTCACCGTCCGATGTCGTCGCGGGCCAGGCGCTCGCGCTCGACCTCTATCACGCGCTACGCACGAGCCCGTGCTGGGAGCGAACGATGCTGGTGATCGTCTACGACGAGCACGGCGGCTTCTACGACCACGTGTCCCCGCCGGCCGCGCCCGACGAGCTGACGGAATTCCGACGCTATGGCGTGCGGGTCCCGGCGATCGTCGTCTCGCCCTTAGTCGAAAAGGCGAGCGTCGCGCACCAGACGATCTTCGATCACACCTCGCTCATCAAGACGATCCTCGCCCGCTTCTGCCGCAAGGACGGGAAGATCCCCGATATGGGGCAGCGGGTATCGCAGGCCGAGCATCTCGGCGGCCTGCTCGTCCGTGATACCCCTCGCACAGATATCGCGGGGTACGACACGCCAGTCGAGCGGGTCGAATCGTGGCGCAATGCTCTTGCTCAACCACGCTACGCACCGCAGTTCTCGCCGGCCCGGGAACCGGACCGGCTGACCGAGCTGCAGACGGGCTACGCGACGGCGACACGAGTGCTCCGACGTGCTGGGCTGCCGGCGGGCCATCCATAGCTGCCGTCGACGGCCGATCGTCGCCGCGTCGCATCGATAGGAGTCGTGCCACGAGGAGGCGCTGGCAACGCGACCCTGTCTCCGCGGTGTTGCCGCGGCTGTAGCCTCGCGATCACGGAGCTCGGCGATGGAGGGTCGACGCCCTATCTCAACGTCGTTTCAGTTCGTCACGTCGTTACCCTTTTTCGCTTCCGAGGAAGCCGACGACCACTCCGAAGACAGTCGTCGCCAGCGCGAATAGCGCTGGGGGCGAGGTCTTGAGTCCGGCCGCGTCTGTGCCTACAGCCGCACTGAGTAGAACGGCGAAGATTAGTAGTGCCGTGAGGAACCGGCCCGTGTTGAACGAAGCTCCCCCGAGCAGCTCGTTCGAGATCGCTTCGGCCTTGGCGGTGGCGAGCTTCTCCGCGTCAGCGGGATCCGCCTGTGGCGAGGCGGCAAGAGCGATAGTCAGCGGCTCCGCCAGTGGCCTGAACTGACCCGTCATCGCCGCGATCTGCTGCTCGGGATCTGGAGGCTGCGCCGTCTGGATCGCGGTCTTTATCAGTTCAACGAGCCGCGGGTCCGGTTTGCGCTGATCAAAGAAAAGCCCCATCTGAGCTGCTCCATTCTCTTGGCGTCGGGCGATGTCAGGATTCGATGGCGCAATCTAGCGCTCATAAATCGCGTCTCCTTCAGCACACGGCGGAGGACCGAAGCGTACGAGCACTCAACGCAACTCGGCGACCTTTGTCTCTTCGAGCCACCGTGTCAGGTCCTCGGCGCTGAACCGCACGTAGTGGCCGAGTCGATGGTGCGGGACCTTTCTTGCCCGTGCCTGCGCTAGCAGCCATGTCGGCGGCACTCCCAGAAGCTGGCTCGCGGCGCGAGCGTCGAGAAGTGGTGTGGCGAGCGAACCGCTGGTGTTGTCGCGCCCACGACGTTCCGAACCAGCGTTATCCTTGCGTGGCCGACCGCCGCTCATATGTTCCACCGGAGGATGGTCCAGGCCCCCGTCCAGTTCGATCGCTCCGGGCTCAGAAACAAGACGCGCGTCCGGGAGTCGGGTCGTTGGTCCACGCCGGCCCGTCCCGCAAGACAGTCCCTCACCCGCCGCATGAGCTCCGCCTTCGCTGCCAAGCGCCTGATCTCTCTCTGGACCTGTGCGCTCGCGCGGGCCCTCGGAGTCTGCTCCCCTACCTCGCGGGCGAGGATCCGCAGGTAGCCGAGCTCTTTCAACGTCGGTTCCGTCATCAAGCGCCCCTCCGGGCATCGGACACGTGGAGAGCCCGGTGCGACATTGGCGTTTGCCGAGTAAGGACCATCTTCTGTACAGCGACACAACGCCCGCTTTCCGAACCCGCCGACGGTGCGTGGCCTCAGAAAACGCCGAGGCTTGATTGCGCATGAGCCAGCTCAGCGCTCGATACCGAAACCGCCGCGATCGCGACCGCGCTCTCGCCGCGTTGTCGGCTCCCGCTCGCGCGCCTGCTCGATCACGTTGAGCTTCCGCGGTCCGGCCTTGCGCGTCCGATCAAGCTCCTCGATCGCTCGCTGCTGCGCGAGCACACCGAGGTCCGCGCGATCGCGCAGCATCGCGCGCTCGCAGACCTCGCGCGCAGAGCGCTCGTCCTCGCTCACAACGTAGGCGCGGTTATCAACGCGTCCGCGTGTCATCCCGACGTAGAAAGAGCGAAAGCCGGCGAGCTCGTCGATCAGCGTGCCGGCGCGCTGCACTGTGCGGCCCTGCACCGCGTGGACGGTCGAGAAGTAGGCAAGCTCGATCCGCTCGCGAGCATAGGCTGCGTGAACGCGACGGGTGCGGTTGCTTCCCGTGCGCGTGAGTGCGACCGAGTCGTCGCGTCCGATCGCGGTGACGGTCCAGACCTCGCGGTTTCGCACGCGACCTCCCTGGACGACGGAGCGCCGGCGCTCGTTGCGGCGCGTCTGCACGGTGTCGCCGACGTGGATGCGCTGGCCTAGCTTCGTCGCGAAGGACCGGCTGGTGTCGATCTCCCCCGCCTCGATCCGCCGCTCTTGCGCGAGCGCGGCGAGGTGATGGGCCTGCGCTCGCGTCGGGGCCGAGAAGGCGTAGGTCTCCGCCCGAGCGGTGAGCGTGCCACCAGTCCTCGAGCATCCGTGCGTGCATGTCTTCTCCGTCGCCCGAGTGAACGCGGCCGTGTCGATCGTAGACGGCCAGGACCTCGCGCTTTGCCTTGCGCAGTGAAAGCGAAGCGTCTCCCTCCCACGCCTCGCGGAAGCGGTGGACCTTCTCGAGCTCCACCGTCGGCGCGACCTCGCAGGCGTGGTTCATCATCCCGCCGCGTCCCACGGCTGAGAGCTGGAGCGGGTCGCCGACGAGCGCGAGGCGGTAGCCCTCGCTGCGGCACACCGTCATGAGGCGGTGGTAGTCCTGAGTCGTCATCGTGCCGGCCTCATCCAGGATGATCGTGTCGCCGTGGCGAAGGAGGAAGCGTCGCTCTGAGTCCTCGCGCTCGCGGTCGACGAGGAACTCCTTGACCGTGCCAAAGCGAAGACGCGTGGCCTCCCCCACCTCAGCTGCGCCCACCGAGAATGGTGAGAGTGCGACCGCCGAGCGCCCATCCTGCTCGAGCGCCATCGTCGCAAGGCGGAGCATCGTCGTCTTGCCAGCACCGGCCGGGCCGACGACCACTGACACATCATGGGTGCCGGCGACGAGCGAGGCGGCGGCGTGCTGCTCAGGGTCGAGCTCTACCGGCGCGCGTCCCTCGCGCGCTGCCTCGTGCTCGAGCGCGCGACGGGCGTAACGCATCCGCATCTCGCTCGCCTCCTTGCCGTCCCCGGCCGCGGCCTCGTTGAGCCAGCGCACGAGCTCCTGCTCGACTTCGATCAGCGGCTGTGTGGTGTAGCGCTCGAGCGCGGGCTCGCGGTCCATGCGTCTCGCGGCGTCGAGGTCCTCGTCTCGGGCCGCGAGGTCCACGCAGTAACTTCCGATCCCCTTGCGCGCGAGCCGTTCGATGGCACGCTGCTGTGCTGGCGCCGAGCGTCGCGTGGACTGCCCGATGCGCTCGGCAACGTGGCGCTCGACGCGCTCGAACGACCACACCGATCGTTCGCCGACGAGGGCGACGATCGCCCGGCGGGCGATCTCGTCCTCAGACGGGGGTGCCGCCTCGCGCCTCACGGCCGGATGCAGGAACTCGTGCTCGAGACGAGCGAGATCGTCGAAGCCGCGCTCGGCAGCTGCCCGACGCGCGAGCCGCCTTATCTCCTCCGGCTCGCGTGCGCGGTCCTTCGGTGGGCGCGAGACCTTAGCTGCCTTGCGTTCGAGCTGCGAGCGCTCGCGCTCTGTCGGACGTCGACCAGGGTGCTTGAGCTTCCACTCGCGGGTGAGCTTCTGAAGGCGCTCGCGCATCTGCTCGGTGCGCCGCGAGAAGATCGCGTTGAGCTCCGCGGTGCCTTCGATCTCTGCCTGGCCGCGCACGACCTCGCCCCAGCGGACATGCGGGTAGAGGCGGGAGATCTCTGCTCTGAGCGCCGCCTGGTAGATCGTGCCGAAGGAGACCTGCTCGCGGAAGATGTGTGTGGCGTCGAGCGCACGCCAGCGCCCGTCCGACCCTTGCACGCGCGCGATCACCAGGGCGTGCGTGTGCAGCTGCGGGTCGAGCAGTCGGCTCGTGCGGTGGCGGACCATCAGCACGCTGAGCCCACTGGTGTCGAGGCGGATCACTCCGTCCTTGCCGGCGCGCGTGGTAGTGCGCTCCTCGATCGCGTCGATCACCGCCTTGACCGCATTGTCGTGGGCGGCGAGGAGCTTCTGCTCGACCTCGCCGCCGACCAGCGTCGCTAGGACCGAGACGCTCTTCGGTGCCGAGAAGGTGAGGTCGTAGGCGCGGATCGAGTTCTCGCGCGGCGCCTGCCCGAGCTTCTCGCCGGTCTCTGGATGGCAATGCTCGAACAGGGCCTCGAGCTGCTCGCGCGTGCCGAGGCCCTCGAGCCCAAGCGCCTTGCGGCCCTTGCCGTACCAGGTGCCGCCGTCCTCGTCGGACTGCAGGTAGTAGTCGCCGGAGGACTCGTGGCGGCCGGGCTCTGCGACCTTGGCTTCGAGAGCACGCTGTTCACGCGCCAGCGAGGCGTAGTACTCAAGCGCTCTCTGGCTGCCACGTACGGGGTGAACTCGAAGCATCCTTGCTCTCTTCCGTGAATTGGGTTCGACGGACACTGTGACGGGTCGTGCGGACAACAATCCCGGAGGGATGCACATGTCTGCTGCTGGTCGTGGTAGTGGAGGGGACCTGGGAGCTGGGAGGCGGAGGAGGCCGAGTAGTGGACGGCGCTGATGTGGACGTGGACCGCTGGGGCGGCGGACTGAGGAGGCGGAGGAGCTGCGGTGGATGCAGAGGGTGAGGGAGGGAGCAGGCGAGCTCGTGGGCAGGAGCGGCCGTAGCGTGGCGCGAAGGAGTCGTCATGTGGTCGCTGTGCAAGAGCGGTTGCGAGGAAGTTGCGGATGGATGTCGGGCGGAAGCTCCGGCAGCGTGGATTGCACATAGCCGACGGCTCGGCTCGTTGTCGATGGTGGACGAGATCCGGCTTGGCGGCGATACTTGGTCTTGATGGAACCTCGAGGCGCATACACCGCTGACCGTGCCGCCGCCCTCTCCGGCGTGCCGCAGTCGACCGTGCACTACTGGGCCAGACGGGAGATCCTGGTTCCGAGCATCTCGCCTGAGCGCGTGAAGCTCTGGTCCTACGGTGACCTGATGGCGCTGCGCACCATCTACTGGCTGCGCCAAACCAAACAGGACCGCAGCGGGCGCGAGGTGCCCCGCACCGCGATGAGGGCCGTTCGCCGCGCGCTACGCGAGATCGCCGCGCTCCA
This sequence comes from uncultured bacterium, assembly GCA_963768005.1. Taxonomy (GTDB): domain Bacteria; phylum Actinomycetota; class Thermoleophilia; order Solirubrobacterales; family Solirubrobacteraceae; genus Palsa-744. Next base: position 1,115,728 of record CAVYGD010000001.1, on the reverse strand, counting down.
GCTCGATCTCTGGAGCGAGGACGGTGCGCCCCGCGTGGCCGTCGATCGCAATGGGGGCATCGTGATCGATCCCGATGGCCGTGCCCTCAGACCGGGCGGCCAGCAGATCCTTGATGCCGACATGCTCGACCTGGTGGCACCGTTCGAGTCCTACGAGGGACTGCACGGCCCCGACCTCAGCGCTCCACGTCCCCGCCTTCGCATCGTCCCGGGCAAGCTCGGCGGGGCACCCCACGTGATTCATACGCGCCTCGAGTCCGAGGCGGTGGGCGCTCTCGCGGATGGCGGGCTCCCTGCGGCGAAGATCTATCGGCTCTACCCCGACGTTGGGCGAGCTGCGATCGACGACGCGCTCGACTTGGAGACGCAGCTCGCGCGGAACCTTCGGCCCGTGGCCGCGTGAGAGAAGGCGTGCGTGTCGCGCCTGTTCGCGCTCGATCAGAACTTCCCACAGCCGATCGTCCGAGTCCTATCGGACTTCCAGACCGACGCTCAGCTGGTTGCTCTCGAGGACATCGACCCGAGGATGCCGACGCTCGAGGACTGGGAGCTTCTCCTCGCGCTTCATCACCACGCCAACCCGTGGGACGGCCTTATCACGACCGACAGCAGCATGCTGGCCCAGGGACGCGAGCTCGCTGCACTGATCCAGACGAAGCTGACGCTTGTAGTGGCGGTCGCCTCCGGACACAACCCGGTGAAGGCCTCTGGCCTGCTCTTCGCGTACCTCGCTGGAATCTGCCAGCGCACGACCCCCGATCGAGCGCAGGCGTGGAGGCTCAATGCCGTCAGCCGGGCTCACGAGGATCCGTGGGAGCACCTGAAGCGCATCGCCGCGCACAGCGGGCGCTCGGCGGATGAGGTCTGGTCGGAGTACCGGCTGTCCACGCGCGCGCTTGCGCGAGATCCACTGGCCTAAGTGCTGAGGCGCCGAGACGAGTCCGGCGCCGCCGCATCGAGGTCAGGTAGCGTCGTCCTCGACGTCCCCGGCCTCGCCGACGTCCGGTCGCCCGCCGAAGCGCACGCGGCCGATCACGTGGTGGCGAGAACGCTTGCTGCCGTCCTGGGCCTGCCACTCGCGGTAGACGAGCCGGCCGGTGACGGCGACCGCGCGGCCCTTGCCGAGGTACTTGGCGCAGGCCTCGGCACTCGCGCCGAAGGTCACGACGTCGATGAAGAGCGCCGGCTGGTCTGACTGGTCGTTGACGGCCAGGCGCAAGTCGCAGACGCTGCGCCCGTCGCGCAGCGTGCGAAGCTCCGGATCGCTCGTGAGATTGCCGACCAATGCGACGCTGTTGACTGCAGGTGGTTGAGTGCTCATTGCGGTCCCTCCTTGTGGGATCGGTGGTTGACAGCGACCGGCACGCCGGCGAGCTGGCAAGCGGAACCGAGCCGTAGGCGAGGGGAGGGGAGCTATGCGACCTCGGAGCTTGCATCGGCCGTCGGCGATAATGGCGATGGCGACTGGCACCGCTCTCACGAGGAGAAGGGGACCGGATGTGCACTGACCCGGCCAACATGCGGGGCTGGACTCACGTCCCGCCGGGCGGCAAAGCGGCGCTGTCCTGCCGGACGAGGCTCGCGCCCGCTCGCGTTCCAAAGGAGGCGTGTTGAGCGTGCGTGTTCGGAGGCCTGAGACATCCGCTTGACGCGGCGCGCACACAGGAAGCAGGAGCGGCGCGAGCGGTTAGCCGCCCTATCGCGTCCGATGCGGCAGTGCGCTCGATGTCCGCGAGGGCACTTTCGCTTGGAGATGAATGCGCAACAACCGCCGCGTCGCCGAGCGGGTCGGCTGCACTGTCGCCGATGGTCGCGGGTCAGTGGTCGTGGCCGCCGGCCGATACAGCTGCTGTCTCGCGCGGGCGCTCCGCGTCTCCCGTGACCGCGTAGAGTGGCCACTCTCCGGGGACGCCCTTCAGCACGTGTGGTCCGCGCTCCTCGAATTCGAGTCCGGACCCGACGACCAGGTCCTTGACCGTGCCCGAGATCAGCACCTCGCCCGGCGCCGCGGCCGCCTGCATACGCGCCGTGAGATGGACGGCGATTCCCGCCAGGTCGCTCCCAATCAGCTCGCATTCGCCGGTGTGGATGGCGGCGCGCAGCTCGAGCCCGATCGCCCGTGCGCCCTCGCGGATCGCGATGGCCGAGCGCACCGCGCGGGCCGGGCCGTCGAACGTCGCCAGCGCGCCGTCGCCGGTCGACTTCACGAGGCGCCCGCGGTAGCGCACGAGCTCGCGCTCGACCAGCCGCTCATGCCGCCCCAGCAGCTCGCGCCAACCGCGGTCGCCGAGCTCGACTGCGCGCTCGGTCGATGCGACGATGTCGGTGAAGAGCACACTCGCGAGCATCCGGTCGCGCGCTGCCGCGGCCGGCCGTCCGGTCACGAACTCCTCGATCTCATCGATGAGCGCGTCCTGATCGCCCGCGATGAAGAGATGGTCCGCACCCGCAAGCTCGACCTCGCGGGCGCCAGGGATGCCGCGAGCGACGGTGCGCGAGAGCGCCGCGGGCACCAGCCGGTCGCCGGACCGGTAGAGCACCAGCGTCGGCACCCTCACGGCATGGAGCAGCGCCCGCACGTCGAGCTCTTCGTACGTGAGCGCGATCGTCCGCATGCTGCGGGGACTCCCACCCGAGCGCAGCAAGCGCGCCCACCAGTCGCGCAGTTCGGGGTCGCCGGCGAGGCTCGGCGCCCACAGGTCGATCGTCACGGCGTCGCCCCACTGCTCGACCATCCGCGTCATCAGCCTGCGCAGAACCTCGAGCGGGACCCCCTCGGAGTAGTCGGGCGCCTGGGAGACGCGCGCGTAGGTTGCGTACTGGACCATTGCGCTGACGCGCTCCGGGTGCGTGGCGGCGAGCATCGTCGCGGCGGAGCCGCCCTCCGAAACGCCAAACACCACTACCCGCTCCATCCCCACGGCGTCCAACACCGCGAGGGCATCATCGACAACGTTCTCGAGCGTGTACGCCCCGGCGTCGCGGTCGGACAGGCCCATCCCACGTTTGTCGAACAAGACGATCCGCGCGAACGACCCCATCCGCTCCCAGAACCGTTGTGCCAGCGGCAGCTCGCCGAAGATCTCGAGGTGGTTCACGAACCCACCGATGAACAGCAGGTCCACGGGCCCTTCGCCTCCAACCGTGTAGGCGATCGATACGTCGGCGTTATTGGCGTAGCGGATCGGCTCCCATGCCAACACCTGGTCAGCCTATCCCGCCGCATGGAGCGTCGCGTGCGCGCCGTCGACCAGCGTGACGTGGTTCTTGGTGGGGCGGGGCCTCGGCACGGTCGCCAGCGCAGCACCGCGCAGTCGCAGCACCGCTCCCGCGCCGAATGCGAGGGTCCCCGTCACCACACCTGCTCTCGCACGGGACGAGGCCCAGTCGCCTCGACCGGTAGTCGCCGGGCTCCTCCTCTCGGCGCGCAGCGGCACTCGCGTCGCGCCTGCCCCCATTGAGGAATTGCAAGAACGACGCCGGATGTGTCGCCCATTGCTGCGCGGTTCGGACAGCAGCAGTCCGCATGGGACCTCGGCAGAAGGAACCTACCCAAAATAGCTGGCTGCTGTGCTTATCGAGGGTGTCCGCAACGTCGTCAAGCACGAAGGGCACCTGGCGCTGAGCGCCGAAGACCTGCTCGCCAGCTGGCCGCCGCTGAGCCTGATGGGCATGACGTCTCCGAGGGCACCCATGTCGACGAAGCCAGCGCCTCCGGATCGCGCAGCTGATGTCGTGCGAGGCGGCCGCCGTGACGTTGCTCAAGCCCTGCTTTTTCGTGCCGCCCTTATCCGTAACGGCGAGCGCGCCCGCTCGCGCGCTCAGACGGATCGACTGACGAGCCGAGTCGCGCCGCAGACGCTCAGCCGCTCGTCGTCCCGAGCGCGAGAGTACGATCGCAGCACTCGCCCTCGATGTCCTCGGTGCCAGCAGTGAACAGGTCGCCAGTTCCGGCAGAGGTGACTCCGAACAGCTCGTCGAGACTCCCGCCGCCGGGATCGGGGCTCGCCACGACGCTCCATTTCGATCCGTTGAACTTCTCCGTGAGCGTCGTGAAGGCACCCGACTGCAGGCCGGAGCCCACCGCCCAGACGTCGCTCGCGGAGAGCGCCGTGATCGCGAGGAGCCGGCTGCCGCCGCTGCTGTTAGGGACCGTCGAGAGCTGCCAGCTCGTCCCGTTCCACTTGAGCACGTAGGGCACATAGCTCAGCGGGGCTTTCACATTGTAGGCGTACCCGGACGCCCAAACGTCACCCGAGTTGACGGCGCTCACGCCCGTCAGCATATTCTCGACGTTGACGCCTGCTTCTGTGTAGTCGGGCGTGCGCACCAGCGACCATTGCGTGCCGTTCCAATGCGCCGCGAGCGTTTCGACGCTCTCGGTCGTGGTTTGCGTGCCCACCGCCCAGACGTTTTGACTGCTGGTGGCGGCGACGCCGTACGCGGACTGGATCTGGCCAGCTTGCGTGGGGGTTCGCGACAACGACCATTCTACGCCGTTGTAGTGCTCGAACAGGAGTTCGATCGTGGCCGTCTGTTGATTGTACGCATTGCCGACCGCCCACAGGTCATCCGGCCCGCTGCCTGCGATCGCGCTCAACGTGTCGGAGTCTTCCTTCCCGGTCGCCGAGTTGGGGCTCGGCACGATCATCCACCTGGACCCGTTCCAGTGCTCGATCAGCGTGCGCGAAGTGAAACCCGGGTTCGCTTCGATGCCGCTCGGATAGCGGATTCCAACTGCCCACGCGTTGCTCGAGCCGAGGTCGTCCACCGCCATGAGCTGTGCCTGTTCTCCGGCCGGTTCCTGAATCGGCGCCGGCGCCCATTCGCTTCCCTTCCAGTGCTCAGCCAGACCCGTGAATTCCCCAGTGCTTTCGGCCTGGAATGCGCCCACGGCCCAGGCGTCATCCGGTTCGCTTGCGGAGACCCCGTCGAAGAAGCTGTTGTTGTCCTGCTCGGACTGGGGGTTGAACGTCTTCTCGACCGTCCAGATGGACGCGGCATCAGCGGGCGTGGCCACCACGAACGTAGCCATCAGCACCACAGCCACGCAGGCCCCACACGTGTGGATTATACGTGAGCGACGCCTCATGTTCCCCCGGGCGCCGAAATCCTACACCATGAGCTCCGCGCTAGGGTTGGCCGATCGTAGGCGGCGAGGCCGGGTTCGGCCACCCTGACTCGTGCATCGCCACGAATTGCGATGGCCTGCTCGCGGTCGATCACGTCAGCGCTCGCCGAGCAAGGAGCCACTACACGGCCCTGACCCACGGGTGTGACCCCTGTAGGCGTAGAGCAGAGAGCGTCCGCAGCCGCGGAGACAGCCTGTTGGCGCTGTAGCAGCGGTCGCGGAACTGCCTGCAGATGGAACGGTCGGCGCCGGATCAGCAAGCGCCCGACGCTGCCGCTCGTTGGGCCGAGCAGGCGCCGATCCGGGCGCTCGCGGTGCCTGGCCCTGGACGAAACTCGGGCGTCTCGCCCGACTCTGACCCCAGGCCTGCTTTGGGAGCGGACCGGAGCTCCCGCCGAGCCACCTGGTCGTGGAGAGGGAGGCGCCCCAGCCCATCGGTGGTCGGCTGCTGGATTGACGGCAGACCAGAAACCTCCCTGGAGCCCGAGCCCACGGTACGCGAGCGCATTTGAAAAGGACCTGGCGCGCACGCCAGGTCCTTAAGCCAACGGGATCTACGCTTATCTACGCGTATCCACCTGCGTTTGGCCTCAGCGCCGAACTGCCGATTTGCAGGCCTTTTGTGATATGTCGGTCCTGATCTCGACGTCCCTGAAAAGAGCGTTTGCCGCAACACGTACAGAAATCGTGTTATTCGCCGTTCGATCCTGGATGAGGAGCTGACCGCGATCAGCGGGCGTGAAGGCGTGGGTCGGGCTGATGCGTAGGGACGGCACGCAGGCGAAACGGAGCCATAAGTGTATGTGCGCGTGGGACACGACGCCGAGCCACAGGTCGGCGTGAGCCGGGAGACGCCCGCATTGCGCTCGGATGCGGAAGTGCGGGACAGGCGGTCTGGGTGTTTCAAGTTCGTTCTAAAGCGGCATAGATCAAGGCCGCGCAGTCCACCCCAGAGAGTGCCCGTGTGCACGCGATGCGGTACGGTCGCGTACCACGGCCGTGCACGCCATCAGCCTATGGACTGCCCCCGCTTCAGACGACACGCTAACCACCAAAGTGGGATCAGCTCGAACGTCAACGAAGGGCGGCCAACTCTGAGCCCACGCCTTCGAACACACGGCGATATGAATCCGTCCCGTAGCTCGTCGGCAGAGGCTTCCCGACGATGACGCGGAACGTGCGCGAGCCATCTGGCAGCCGCTCGGCCCGCAAGAACAACGCGTCAGGCAGCTTCTCGGTGTACAGGTGGTGCGCCAAGTCATAGAGGTGAGTCACGAAGAGCACCGTCACGCCGGCGTGAGTGAGCGCGCGGATTATCTGGCGTGCGATCTCGGAGCCCTCGCGCTCGTTTGTCGAGGCGAACGACTCGTTGCAAAGCATGATGGAGCCGCGGGCGATCTGGTCGGCGATCTCGCTCATGCGCATGAGTTCCTCGTCGAGCTTGCCACCCTCCATCGTGATGTCCTCCTCGCGCTTGTAGTGCGTGAAGATGCTGGCGAACACGCTGGCACGAAACGACTGCGCGCCTACGAACATGCCGCTCTGCATCATGAGGTGGGCTACGCCGAGACCGCGTAGCAAGGTCGACTTGCCGCCTTGGTTCGTGCCGGTGATCATCACCAACGACTTCCCGTCCGCATTCACCTCGTTCCCGACGACTCGGTCCTGGAGCTGGAGCGTCAGGCAGACGTCGTAGATGCCCTGCGCGGCGAGCGAGTGCTCGCCCTCGGCGCACGGCTCGGGGAAGCAGGTCGGCTCGCCTTTCTTCTTGAGGCCTTCTTGCACGTTGACGCAGCCGAGGTAGAAGCCGAGCTCCAGCCGGAGCACGCTGAGGAAGCTCCTGACGTGATCGGCCGCCTGTGCGACCGCGTTGGCGACGGAGTTGATCCCCCTCTCCCTGATGTCCGCGAGTCCTCCGAAGGCCTCGTCCTGCGGATCAAGCTCAAAGCTGTACCGCTGCGGCTTGCGATGCCGTACGAGCGAGAGGCGTTCCTTCCAGCTTGGCTCGCGCGGGGGCTCATGGACGACGTAGCACCCGCCCTTGTTACCTCTAGTGAGGCCCGCGCTCTCGAGCAAGCCACGCCTGAAACTGAGCTCACGCAGATGAGCTTCGACCGTGTCCAGGTAATCGTCTGCAAGCTCCTCCCTGAGCATCGCGAAGAAGCGCGTGAAGCCCTCCGAGCGAAAGCTCTCAGCCTGCTCCTCCGCGATCTGTCGGAGTTGCCTGAGGGCAGTCACGTGCACCTTCAGCGCCTCCACGGACCGGTGCAGGACGACCTCGGGACTCGCGCCGTCCCACAAGCCACCAACTTGCCTCCCGCCCTCGAGCGCTTCAACCGCGAGTCGGTAGGCCCGTCGCACGATCTCGGGCTCCTTCAGGCAGTCCGCAAGCACACGCTGGCGATAGACGATCGCGTCGCGATCACGCAGGCTCGACAGGAAGACCCGCTTGACCACCTCGAACACGAACTCGTCGCCGGCCGCCATCGCGTTCCAGAGCACTTCGAGCTCCAGGTCCCGCGCGAGTGCGTCGTCGTGCCCCGGCAGCCCTCTCGAGCCGGACCTCCGCGCGCGGGCGAGCCTGCGCGTGAGGTCGTCGATCGCGCGCAGATCGGCGGTAACGAATGCCTCGAACAGCGCATCGCGCAGCTCCGGCTTGATATCGACGTCGCGGTCCCGGTGCAGCAGGAAGACTTTCATGCGCCGACCCGCTCAACCAGGCGATCGTAGGTGAGGCCATATCTCTCGGCGATCGCCCAGGCATAGGCGAGCCCATCGGCCGGCCTCCTGACGACCTTGAAGGTCCGCTCGGCCGGGTTCTGCGGCATCACTTCGCTCACCATGCTGACCGTCGCCTCGCTGAGCGACGCGATCTCGTCGACAAAGGTCACATACACGCCGAGCAACCCAAGCTGGAGGATCCGCCGCATCACCTCGGCGCCCACGAGTAGCGCGTCGCTGAGGGTCGTCGAATTGAAGCTCTCGTTCATGACAACAATGCTGTTCGACGTCGCCTGCTGGAGAATCTCGTGCACCCGCACCAGCTCATCGTCGAGCTTGCCGCGTAGCGTCTCGATGTGCTCCTCATGCTCGAAATGCGTGTAGATGCGGTCGGGTAGGAACAATCGCGCCTCGCTGCCGGGGACCGGCAGGCCGAGGCTGGCCAGGTAGTGCAGCTGCCCGAACGCTCGCGCAAAAGTCGTCTTGCCGCCGTTATTCGGGCCGGTGACGACAAAGATCCGCTCCGCCTTTTCGAGGTGGAACTCGTTGCCGACGACCGTGCGGCCTTCGGGCACGAGCTTGTTCGCCAGCGCGATATCGAAGGCCTCCACGACGGCGACCTCCTTCGAGCGCTCGGAGACATGCGGGTAGCAGAAGGGCAGGCCCGCCGCCCGCAAGCGCCCGATCAGCTCGAGGTACGCGAGGTAGAACTGCACCTCGCGGTCGAACCGGACGATCGTCGCGTCGAGGTAGTTCACGTGGCGGGCGCAGTAGTCCTCGAGCGTCCCGAAGACATCAGGGTGCAGTATGGCGACGCGGTCGAGGATCTGTTCCTCAACCCGGTTCATCTCGACAAAATCGGTCAGCGTCACCAGGTAGCTCTTCACGACGCCCCGCCGGAATTTGGCGAACGTCTCCTGCACCTCCGCGCTGTAGTCCGCCTCGCCTTCGAACTTGCTGACCGTGACGCGTGGGCCTTGAATCCAGACCCGATACCTGATCCCCGCGAGTGCGTCCTTGAGCGCCTGCGTCTCTGCTGCCAGCGAGGTCACGTACTCCGAGCCCACGTACTCGTCGAGGAAGTCGCCTAGCGCCGTAAGTCCGCGCGAGGAAACGTTGCTCGCTGCCAGGTCCTTCGCGAGCGAGCGCACAGCTCCGCAGTAGATCTCGACCGCATCCAAAAACCAGGCCTGCCTCTGCGGCTCGTAACGAAGTTTCTCCATTTGGGCAAGGTGCTCGCGCGTCTGCACCATCACGTCGGCGAACCCGCTGACCGCGGCGAGCACCTCCGCCTTCTCTAGGTCGTGCAGCACCTCATGCCGGTAGCGCACGGCTTCGACCTCGTGCAGCGGGGCGTAGAAGAAGTCCTTGAGCTCGTATTGCTCCCGCCCCGCGGTCATGGACTCCAGCACCTGATCGAGATTCAGGTCGACAAAGAAGTCCGGCTGCTCGGAGCGGCCGATATCAGCGACTCCCTCCGGCTGCTCAAAGAGAATGCTCTGGAATGGCGCGGCGCCGGCCTCCGGAGGCAACTCCACACGAGCAGACGCGCTGTCCGCCGAGGGCGCGCCTGTGGGGCCCGACGAACCACAAGTACCCATCACCCTCACCGGTTCATGCGCGGTAGCCATTGGTCCCTACGGCAGTGCGGGCGTGCCTTACCGCCTCTACCGATGGTACCGCTAGCTGTCGGCTGTCGGGAAAAGGCGCTCGCCGTGGCGCCAAAGCCGCGCGGCGACCACCGAGCCGCTCCGCTCGCGCGCTTCCGTTGCCCTGACCTGCCTCCGAGGTCCTCATTTCAAGCCCCTACCCGCCGATAAGCCGGTCGCATTCGATCCGTGGATGGCGACTGGGCTGAGCGTGCGGCTGCCTCTGCGCGTGGTCTCGAGCACCGTTGGCGGGAACTGGCTGCGTCACGGTACACCAGCCTGCCGCTGCTGGATGGTGGCTAACACAGCAGTGATCGGCACGATGCTGGTCTTGAGGAGAGGGAGGCGCGTTGATGGACATGTGACTCGCCGTCGCTCTGGCACGGCACAGCGAGGAAGCAGCAGCCATGGGCGGGAGCGGCCGACCTGTCGAAGCCGTTCCGAAGCAGCACTCTGACCAGCGCCGGCTTGCCGCTCGCGGCTCCTTCAATCGGCCCTATGCAGAAGCAAGCCGGGGCGCCACACCCAGCGGGCACGACGCCTGGTCATGCTCGCCACGACCTGGCGCTAAGCGCGAGCGAGCGCTCAGGCCTGCAGAGCGCCCGGCGAGTGGACTACCTCGATCGACGCGCCGTGGCAGACGTCGGCCCATCTGACGAGGCGAGCTCAGTGGTAACCTTGCCCGTCTGCTGAGAGCGCTCGGATGGAGTTGGGTTCCGCGAGCGCGGTATCAGGAAGTGAGCGAGGATGGCCAGGACGGCACGAGAGGGCGACTCGGTTGGGCGCGCGCGGTATTGCGGGCGCGGACGCTTGGCGCACGCTGGGAAACGACTCGCGGCGGGCGCCGGCGCCGCGGTTGGCCTTGCTCTGATCGCCGTACTCGGCATCGGCGCTCAGAGCGCTGCCGCGTACACCCTGGGCGGCGGGATCATCGCCTCCTACAGCGGCACATGGACCGTACACTACAAGGCCTACACCGGCTATCAGGAGGAAATCACGCTGACGTGGGCCGAGAGCTACCCCGTCTCCGGCGAAGGCGGCGAACCTGGTTGGGAGCTGACGAGCGCAGCGGGCCACGTGTCCGTGAGCAGTAGTCCCGAACCAAAGGAAGACTGCAGCGCGACGCTCAGCGTCAACCCGGCCGGCAACATCACACCCGCGGGGAACGGTTCCTGGGGCGCCGGCATAATTCCGGAAAACTACGCTGACCCGGCCTACTCGTACTCGAACGGCTACTGGACTGTGTGGAACCTGCAGGCGCCGGTCACTTTTGGCTACCCCAACGATGGACTGCTGAGCAGCGAACCGTACAAGGAACTCGAATACAAAGTCTGCGCCAACGAGCAGTACTACAGCCAGCTCGGGGAGGGTCACTATGACACCGAACTCGCGGGCACCGAATGTCATTTCGACACTAACCCCGAAGTGAGGTACGACTGGATCTCGTTCCCGATCGGCTCGAACGAGAGCGCGAACGACAACTGCGAAGCGACTGGCACCGACGTGTCCGGCAACACCTGGACCGCGGTGCTCAAGTCCAAGATCAACTTTTACTCCCCAGGTGGGCCCTCGCCGGGCTCGTTTGGGACGGGCGCATCGCCACCACCACCGCCCCCGCTGCTGCCGCAGCAAAAGCAGGAAGCGGCGTACAAAGCGCGCGAAGACTTGCGCGATGCTGCGATCCCCAACCTCGCGCGCTACTGCGGCCCGGCGGTGGCCGGCCTGCTGGGCACGGGTGCCGGTGTCCTGACCGGCAACGTCTACCTGGCGGTCGCTGGCGGGCTCACGGCGGGCGCCATGAATTCCTTCTGCGGGGACGCGCTGACACGTGTGGTCAACGACTACAAGATCTACCAGGATCCCCCGCTAGCGAGCATCGAGACGATCGCGCGACCAGCCGCGGTGAGCACGGCCAAGCTCCAGTCGTGCAAGCGCTACGGTGGCAAGCCGGCGCGGTTCTGTAAGCGCCTGCGCTCCGCCTACACCAAGCTCGTCGGCGCTGCGCAGCAGGTGGCGTCGATCACGGCGGCCATCGAGGAAACGGTGAGCCGCGAGCGCACTGCATACGAAGCGGGCAACGAGACCGCCCTCGACGCACAGAACAGCGATCTCGTAAAGCTCTTGGGCGAAGCGCCGAGTGCCTACGCCGCCGAAGCCAGCGCGGGCAAAGACGTCGCGAAGGTTTTGAAGAGCGCGCACATTCACTTCGAGCTCTCCAAGAAGCGCGCAGCCAAAGCGATAGCAGTGGCCGAGAGCGATCTCGGCAAGCAGGGGATCACGACCAGCGAGCTCAGCTCGGTTGACAGCTCCGCGCTGGAGCCGGCCGCGACCAACCTCCTCTCGGACCTCGAACATCTCTAGCGGCGGAGTGGCGCACTGAACATGCTCCGCCCCCTCCGCCTGGCGTTGACACTCCTCCCGCTCGCCTGCCTCGGCCCGCCGGCGACCATGTCGGCGGCAGCTGTCGCGAGCGCCGGGCGGGGGGCGCACAGCACCAGGAAGGGCAAGCCGAGATGCCACGCAGCGGGCAGGTCGCACGCCAAGCACGCCGAGCGCTGCAAGGCGACCAAGAGGAAGCACAAGCACCACAAGGGCAAGACGACCAAGCCGAAGCCAGGGAAGACGACGACGCCGTCCTCCGGCAAGTCGCCCTCCTCGCAACCGACAGTGGACCCCTCGCCTGCGAACCTCACGCCCCCGGAGCGAGCGCTCTTCGATGCCGTCAACAAGGAACGAGCCGAACACGGGGTTGCGGCGCTCGCGACTTCCGCGCCGCTGCAGGCGATTTCCGAAAAGCGCGCACACGAGATGGCGGAAATGAACTCCGACTACGCAGGGCACGACGTCTACGTGGACATCAAGAACGCGGCCCTCTGCACCAAGAGCCAGCGCGAGATCTCTGGCGTCGGGATCTCGCAGGCCGGCAGAGAAGCAGAAGAACGCCTTGAGCAAGAACACCTCCACGGGCACGCCCTTCTCCAGCGCACCGCGTTCCCGGCTCTGGCTGCCAACAGCCTGCTGACGCCAGAAGAAGAAGAGATCCAGATCCCGATCGAAGCGAAGTGGGTCGTGCTCGGCGTCGGCGTCGTCGAATCGGGCAGCTCGAGTTACTACGCGGAGGACTTCGCCGAGCCCTGCTGAGCGGCGCTCCCGGTCTACTTGCTTGCCGTGGGGAGCAGAAGTGACCGTGCTGGTGCTCCAATTGAGGAGCAGCGGCACGATCGTCTGACTACCGTGGCGCTCCTGCTTCGCCTCGAAACGGGGCCTTCGCCTCGTGGCCCAATAGTGGCCCAAACGTCTCTACGGTGCGCTCCGACGCCGCCGAAACGCGTCGCTCAGGAGTCGGGCAAACCTGTCGTGTTTGCAGGTGGTTCGTGGCCCGGTGTCGTGATATAGATCTTGCCGTTGCGCGGCCTGTCACGCCGGAGACGGGTGGTCGGCGCGTGAACCGAGAAGCCAACGAAAGCCAGGATATGCAGGGCTTGTTCGGAGGCGAGGATGCATCCATGTGGCGCGAGTAAGCCTCGGCTATCCGCTCGATGGGACGCAAATTGGACGCACCTCGTCGCACTCAGGTCGCTCTCGCCCCCGGCCGTGAGGGCGAAAAGCAGAAGCGGGCCGCCGCTGCGACCGCAGGCCCCACCCTCATCGACGGAGGAGCCTCTGGCCGACTTCCGAAAACCGCAGAACCCTGGAGCTGGCCGGCTCAAGTTCCGCGCAGCAGGAGCTAGCCGGACTCGAACCGGCGACCTCCTGGGTGCGATTTGCCAGCTCTGGGCGCACCCGTGCCTCGAAACTCGCGGGTTGCAGCGGATTGACCCTCCACTCTGGCGTGGACGGGCGGCGGACATATCGCCCGATGGCGGAGGACGCTGGGCGATTGTGCACTCCCGGCCCAGAGTGCCCGGATCCGCGCCGACGCATCCGTCGCCCTATGCGTCGTCGAACCGAAGATCGGCGATCTGAGCGCCTGCAGCCTGCATGCGACTCCTCACGTCGCCGTGCAACTTCTGTGTATCAAGCAGCAACAAATGGAATGGAACCGAGGGACGATCCCAGGACTCTCCGCGATCAACCGGCTCGGACCATTCGGAGCCGGCTCTTTCGATGGCACTCACGAAGACGGACAGCTGCTTTGGCGGCTCGTCCTCCAAAAGCCAGCTAGCTCGGTCTACCACGATCGCGTACGCGGCGCCCGGTAGCCACTCCAAATCGGACAGACACTCGTCCAGCGCGTCCCAGTTGTGACCAAAGTAAGCCGGGAACCCTAAACAACTCGCAAACTCATCAAATAATCCCAGTACGGTACGCATCCTGATTCCATCGAGAACCCGGACCGCAATTTGCGGGCGCGAGTCGAGATAGTGCGCAACCTCGCGGCCACTGAGTGGCTGCGGCACGACCACTAGCCACGGTGCTTCGGTCTTGTAAAGATGGGACTGCGTTAGGGCGGTGCTCGGCACGTTTACCGGAGTTCCTTGACGCTTAGAGGGTGTGTAGTGTTCGGTTGTGAAGTGCGCATCGAGCACTTGCGTGCGCCACGGTAGCTCCACGGCATCGTCGGACTCCCGCGGAGCGATCCCGGGGTTACGCCGGCTCTAGGGTGACATCAACCCACACCTCATCACCCCACGCAACGACGACGTTCGCCGGGTCAAGATCTGGAGAGCGGCCGACATCAAAAATCATGTCAAGCCGAGGATGCACAATCGCGCCGTCGAGCTCGAAACCCTCTAGTCCTAGGACGCGCGCCTTACCGGAAGAAGTGACAGCTTCGATAATGCCACGCACCCCACTCCCCGATATAAGGAGCGCGCCCGGACCCCGCCAGTCAAATGGCACACCCTGTTCGAGGCAAGCATCAATCAGCAGTCGATGCGCCCAGAGGTCGCCGTGGACCCCTTGCCTCATCGTTGGAACCGCGGGTCATCCCAAACTGGTTTCCACCCGGGATCGTTCTTGTCGCTCACTTGAATTACCTGATCGTCGACATCATTGACGACAACATAATCGCCATCGGCGTCCTCATACGCTGTAGCAGGCTCTCGTGAACCACCGCCCGGGTTGTAATCCCAGACATCGTGGGTAGCCGCGGGGTTTTGAATGGTGTCGTTGATGGCTTCATCCGTCCACCCACGGCGCTCTGCCTGGCCTGCGACATGGTCTGATACCGACACGCCGGGCTGCCCTGCCTCCGACGAGCCGGTAACTCCGGTTGGCGCGCATTCCTGGGCCTCTCCTCCGGGAGTCGATTCTTCGGCGGCGCCATTGCTTTCCACGGAGTGAACGATGGCTTTCCCGCCCTCGTAGGCACCGTAGGCAGCCGCGGCGCTCGTCGTGACGACTGCCGCACCGCATGTGACTACGTCAAGGAAAGGTACCTCCCACGTACCAGCACAGGTGGTATCGGACGCCCCGGCTGTGCCCGCCAGTTCTGCTCCCCCAAATGCCCCACTGCGATCCTCGGAGTTCAACGGGTTGTCCCACACATACGCGTAGGGCTCGTGCGTGGCCGCATCCCACGGGTCTCGGCTCAGAAACTGGCCAGTGCTGGGATCGTACGAGCGCGCCCGCAGGTAGATCAGTCCCGTGTCCGCGTTCGTGTATTGACTGTCGTAGAGAAGCGGCGTCGTAACGCTCCCTGCGCAGTTCGAGCTCCCATAGGCCGCGTAGCTGCACTTGCCGACGACTTCGCCCGAGCCGGACGTCAGTAGCCTCGTCGATCCCTGCTGGTCGTGGTGGAGATAGGTCACCGCCCCCGTGCTGTTGTTGACCTGCTCCACCGGTAAGCCTCCGGCTCCGTAGACATACGAGTTGGCCCCATCCGAGAGCAACAGTGGCAAGCTTTCAGCTTCGTCCCAGGTCATGTAATTCGTCGTGCCAGAGACTGTCTGTGAGGCTCGGAGTCCTTCACCATTGTAGGAGTACGCATCTTCAAGCTTCGGCGCCGAGCCATCCGCTTCGCGTTTCACCGAAGTTAGCTCTTCAGCCTGGTTGTAGGCATAGGTGGTAGCCGGGCCGATTTCCGGACTGGCTTCAGTGCGCTCGCCGTCTTGATTGTACAAATACTTCGTCGTGCCAGATTCCCTGAGCTCATCGGCTTCGTCGAAGTGCTGGGCCGTAGAGCCGATTTCTTTTAGGTTGTTGGCTTCGTCGTACTTGTATCCGGTCACGCCTCCGGTCGAGACGCCGGCGACGAGCCGCCCGTCTGGGTCATAGGTATATTCCGTTGTCCCGGCTTCCGGGAGCCCGCTGCTCGTCATCGTCTTCGTAACGTTGCCTTCGGGGTCACGGGTGTAGGCCAATGAGGCGAGCGTCGCGGAACCCTCGTCGATTGTCACTTCACTCATCTGGTCGGCTCCGTCGTAGGCGTAGTGGTCCTCCTCGCCGGTGCCAGATGGGAGCATCGTCTTGATCAGATCGGAGTCCGGGTTGTATTCGAACTTGGTTTCGTGCCCCAACCAGTCCGTGACCGCGCTCAGGCGATCGTCCTTGTCGTAGGACCGTTCGACCTCCTCGCCGTTCGGATAGGTGATCGTCGTCGGCTCGTTGTCGAGGCCGTACTTGTACGCGACGGTTTCGGTGGTGTCCCCGTGCTTGTGTTCACTCTTGATCAGCCTGTCAAGTTCGTCAAACGTATATTCGGTGGTGCCGCTGGCATCGAGCATCTTTGCGCGATTCCCGTCGGCGTCGTACTTGTATTCGACGCTAGGTTCACCGGTCCCCGTCTTACATTCAGAGTTGGTGAAGTAGCCGATCGTTTCCAGTCGGTTATCAGCATCGTATTCGTAACACGTCGTCTTGCTTTCGGGACTAGTCTGAGTCTTAAGATCGCCCGCGCGATCGTAGGTCATCTTTGTCGCGCGGCCCCGTGGGTCGATGACTTCTTCGACCTCCTCAAGGGCGTTGCGCTTGTACTTGGTTTCGTGGTGGCTGCCGTCGATCTGCGCTTCGACTTGCCCGGCGCTGTCGTACTTGGTTTCTTCCGTCGCTTCGTTTGGCTCGATGACCTTTGTGAGCTCGTTGTCATCGTCGTATTCGTACTTGGCGGTGTTGCCGTCTGGATCCTTGACGGACTTGACGTTGCCGTCTTCGTCATACGTGTACGCCGTCGTGGACGAGTAGGGTCCCCAGCGCTCGACGCGGCCGGTGCTGCGATCCGTCACCCAGATTTGGCCTTCTGGTACGCCGACGGATTGGCCAGGCAGTTCTATCTGCCCTTCCCCTGGGCTCGTGTACCCGATCGTCTCGATGAACTTGCCTTCGGGCGAATAGACATCGAGGCGCATGTTGAACCAGTCTGAGACGAAGACGTTGCCTTCTGCTCCGATCGCGACGCCGTCCGGGTTGTATAGCTTTTCCGGCCCTCCGCCTCGTGAGCCGACTTCCCGCACCCATTCATGATTCGAGCACTTGAACTCCTGGAGACGGCTGTTGGCGAAGTCGGAGACCCAGACGTCGCATGTGCTACCGGAGGTGGCGATCGCCAAGCCCTCCGGGAACTCGAATTCGCTGTGACCATGGCCTTCGCTTCCGAATTTCTGGATGACCGTCCCGGACGGTTCGAACTCCTCCACGCGGTCTTTGCATTCGTCGAGCACCCAGATGTGGCCTTCTGGATCCATCGCAACACCGGACGGACACCGAAGTTCGTCTTCGCCTCCGGGGCCTTGTTCTTTGCCTGTGAGTTCCGCCTCGACCTGTTCTTCTGGGGGCTTTGAGGGGTTGATCTCGACGACCCGGCCGGTACCAGGGTGGCCGTTCCCGCCGTCGGCCACCCAGAGATTCCCCTGAGCGTCCAACGCCAGCTGGTTCGGGTAGTCGAACTTGCTTGCTTCGCTTATTTCCTTGGTCCAGCGCCAATGTCCAGCTTCTTCGGAGAACTCCTCCACGCGATGGTTCCACGAGTCGCTCACGAAGATATGGTGGTTGACGGTGTCGACCGCAAGTCCGCTTGGCACTTCGATGTGGGAGCTCGACGAGAAGTGTGTTTCTTCGTGGTAGCCGATGGGCGGTTCGGTGACGAGCGTGGGCCGGCCCTGTTCGTCGCGTTGGATCGTGGTCGTGAGCCTGACGGGTTCGCCTTCTGTAACGTTGCCGCGCGGACTCGTGGTCGAGGTCTCTTCTGAGTCTTTGTTGTAGCTCCAGGTGCGGGTGTCTTCTTCGGGGTCGGTTTCTGATATGAGGTCGCCGTATTCGTCGTAGGCGTAGTGCCAAGTGTTGTCGCGCGGGTCGGTCATCGTTTTGACGAGGTTCTTTTCCGGGCCTGCGGTGTAGTAGGTGTATTTCGTGAGCTGTTCGTGGCCCCCGGGCGCCGGGCGCTTCACTTCCTTTGCGTTGCCGTCCGGTTCGCGTTCGATCGTGGTCGTCTCGTCGTTCGGATCAGTCACAGTGTGGACGTCGTGAGTCGAATCGTAGGTCCACTTGGTTTCGTTCCCTTCGGCGTCCTTGGTGCGCATCAGGTTGCCTTCGGGGCTGTATTCGTATTCCGTCCGATGGCTATTCGGGTCGATGGCTAGGTGGAGATGGTAGTCACTGTCGTAGAAGTAGGTTGTCGTTGCTTCAAGCGCAGTACCGCTGGCTTGGGTCACAGTCGTGGGCTCGCCGATGGTGTTGAACTTCTCAAGCGTGACGGAGCCGTTGGGTTCGGTGATCGTGGTTTCTGGTTCCCCTTCTGGATTGGTGTTGTAGCTCCACGTCCGTTTGCGGTCCATCGGATCGGTCTGAGCGGTGACCCGACCGAGGGAGTCATATTCGGTGATGACGGTGTTGTCACGACCATCGGTTTCGGACGTCAATTCGTGCAAAGAGTTGTAGCCGAAGCGCCAGCGAGGATTCGATTCGCCGGGCTCCTTGACACTCTTTAGCTCGCCTGCTTCAGAACCCGATCCGTAGCTGTATTCGACGGTGTGTCCCATCGGATCGGTGACGCTGTGGACAAGCCCTTCTTGGTAGGTGAACGTGAGGGAGCGCCCGGCCGAGTCTGTGGCCTTGCTCAGGTGCCCGCCTTCATAGGTGAGCGGAACCGCGCTGCCGTAGCGGTCGGTTTCTTGCGTAAGCTGTCCTTCCCCGTTGAACTGAAGCCGAGCCTGATCGGGAAGCGTAAAGGCGTAGCCAGTACCTTCCTTAGCCAGGGCGGATTCCACGAGAGGGTTGGTGCCGACGTACTTTCCTTCCACGTTTTCTTCGAAGGAGACAGTGCTCCCATTGTCCTGGTGGACCGTCACGAGCTTGGCGCTCGGATCCGTAGTGATATATGCGCTGTAGGTGCTCGTCCATCCGTAGCCAAGCGGACCCGGTTCGCTTTGCTGCGCGGCGAGCTGCGAATTGTAGGTGCGCGTCAGCGTCAGCCCCGGGCCGCGTCCGCCCACGCGGAGATCGGTCTGCGTCTCGAACTGGTTCCCGGTAGCGCAGTTAACGGGGTGGGGGCCCTTATTGCAGGGCGGGCGATCGCGCTCGCTGGTGTTTTCTGGGCCCAGCAGTTCTCCTGGCGAGAATCCCGCCTGCGTGGGGTCCTTGCCTTCGCCCGTGAGGTGGTACCGCAGCCACTGATTGAGCGTGGCATTTCCGGGGTCTTCGAGAAAGCCTCGTAGTTCGTCAGCCAGTTGTGCGGGGGAGTGCGAGTCCTGTATCTGTGTTTCCGGTGACCGCACAAGGGTCGTGACGCCTTCGGGCGGACCTGCACCTTCGGGTCGCGCCCAGCCAAACGGGCGGGTGGCGCGAACGCCGATGATCGGAAACGCTTCCTTGTGGCCTTCGTTTTCCTGGATGCATTCGTTCACTACCAGGAAGCTGGTTTCGAATCCTCCGGGTAGCTCGGTTTCCCCCTCTTGACAGGCCCCCTGGGTGGCCTCGGTGTACTGCGTGATGGTGTCGTCTGGGCAGAACTGATTTTGGGCGAGGTACTCCCACGAGGACGTTGATGAGGAACCGTGTGGTTCGGAGATCTCTGATCCTGGCGGGAGCATTTCCACAAAATCTGCACCCACTGGACAAGCGCGATGTTCGGTTTCTGGCAGCGGTGCCCCGTAGTAGAGCGAGAGCCACCTACGCTGTTCGGTGCCCATTTCCCAGGCCACCAATGCCCTGCTGGCAAGCGTCTGGTCGCCAAATCCGCCACGAAAGTCTTCCAGCGGCGGCCAGTAGTGCTCCAGCTCCTCGAGCGCGCCGAGCGAATTCCAGATTTCATCCGCGGCCCTAAGGCTCGGCATCAGTCCGTGCTCAGCGCGCCAGAGATGACTGCAGAGCGTGCCACAGCCCATCGGGTTGGTAACGGCGCCGTTGTCGTACGTCCATTCGGCGATCTGGGGGAGCTTTTCGATCTCCGCGTGGCTCAGTTCTTCGGCCTGAGCGAGCGGCACCAGGGCAAACAAGCCGATGGTCAGCGCGCCCAAGGCGGCGATCACTGAAGCCGACACAGCGCGGAGGTTCGCGTGGAGCCGCGGAGAACCGACTGTGGTCGCGCCCCGCGAGGGGGCCCCTTCCAAACACGTGTCGGCCCGTCCTCAAGCCTGACGCCCCCGCCTGTGCCTCACGCGCCTACCCTAATGAAGCCCGATGGCGCGTGCAAGCGCGGCTTGGGGTACCGCCTAAAGGCCGCGAGGCCGGGCCGCGCGCGGTGAGTGTAGGTGCGGGCCGCCGGCGACTTTGGGTGCGCGTGACACGCCGCACGCGCAGTTCGAGATCCGGCGCGTGGTTAGCGGGCGGCCAGGTCGCAGCGCGCCGTGCGGGTGCCCACCGTTGAGGGCTACCTCGCTGCGCTCGGCGCCTTTCCCCACCAGCGCGTCTTTGCGCAATCGCGCTCGGCCTTCGTGGTTACCTCGTAGACGTAGGCGCGCAGCGTTTCCTCCGCGTGGGGACGGCGCTCATCTAGCATCTCGTGCCAGGCGTCGGGTTCGCGCTCGTATAACCCCGCGACGCTCTCCACCGCGCTTCGCACCGTGCCGCGCGTGGCCAAGGCGTCGAGGAAGCGCGGGCCTACTAGCACCGGTTTTGTCGGCACCTCGCGTCGGATCACGGCCCGAGGGGTTTCCGTGACAGACGGCTTGAAACGTGCTCAAGCGCTGCTCGCCCGCTTCGATCGCGCCCGTCTGCCGGAGCTCCGCCGACGTCCTGCTGCTCTCCCCTTCACCGCGAACGCCTCGGCCACCAGGCGCGCGTCCTCCTCACGAGGCGCGTAGTGCAGGTAGCGCATCGTGGTCTGGATGTCCGCGTGGCCCATCCACTCCTGCACACGGCGGATGTCCGCCTTGGCGATCATCCGCGTGCCGAAGGTGTGGCGCAGGTCGTGGAAGCGCAGCGGTCGCAGCCTGGCGTGCGCTAGGGCACTTTTGTAGCGACGGCGCAGCGCCGAGCCATCGACGTGGCCTCCGGCCTCGCCGAGGAATACCAGATCGTCGTCGCCGGTGAAGTGGTCCCGCCTTGCAAGTCGCTTGAGCACCCGCGCGACCTCGGGCGCAAGCGGCACCGAGCGCACCTTCCCGGACTTCGGTGTCGTCAGCGAACCGGCCGTGTAGCTTGCTCGCACACGCACAACGGAGCCACGAAGATCTAGGTCGCGCCAGCGCAGCGCAAGCAGCTCCCCCATCCGCAGGCCAGTGAATGCGGCCGCCAGGTACATCGCCGCATCCTGTTCCCCGTGGGCTGCCCGCACAACCGCCCATACCTCCTCCGGCGAGAACACGTCGATGTCGCCGCTGCGCGCCTGCGGCGGCTTCTCGACGTCGGCCGCCGGATTGACCGACAGACCGTAGACCTTCCGCGCCCGCTGGAAGATGCCGTGAAGGATCACAAGCGCCTTGCGCCTGCTCGCCGGCGCCACCGTCAGCCGTCCACTCCATGCCTCGAGGTGCGCGGGGGTGACGGCCTCTAACTGCGTCGGGCCGAAGGCCGGTCGCAGCTGGCCGTCAATGATCCACCGGTAGCCAGCAACCGTCGACGGCTTGCGCCCTCGGTCGTACTCGACGTAGCGCAGGTACTCATCGGCCGCCTCGTCGAAGGTCACGCCGGTCCGCACCATGCCCGTTAGCGTGCCACGGCGCGCTTGGTCGAGAACGCCGCGCAGCCAGTCCTCGGCGGTGCGCTTCGTGAAGTATCCGGCGGGAGGTCTGCCTCGCCTGCTCCAAGCCGGTCCCAACTTCCGCTGGACCTGTCGGCCGTCAGGCAGCCGGTACTTCGCGTACCAGACCGGCCCGCGCTGGCGATCGACTCTGAAGACGTGCCCGCTGGGCGGCCTCGGTGGAGTCGCCGCACCGGTCCGCTGGCGCGCGCGGTCTGGGCTCGGAGTCGGTGGTCGGGAAGCCGTCGCCACATCCCCAAGCTACCAAGAGTCTGGGACACATTCGGGACATATTTCGGTCATGGGCCGACGGTCTTCGAATGAAAAAGCCCGCCTAGCGGGTATTTTTACCAAGCCGACGCGGGGACTCGAACCCCGGACCCCTTCATTACGAATGAAGTGCTCTACCAGCTGAGCTACGTCGGCGCAGGCGTATGGTACCCGTGGGGCACGGGCGCGCTGTCCCCAACGGGAGTGCTTCCATGTGCGGCCGCGCGACCGACAGACACCTAGTGCTGCGGGGTCGATCCGGCGGCTGCAGGGGGACGCACGTAGACGTGCACGACGCGCGCACGCGCGCGCTGCGGCGCAGCCCGGTGGCGACCCTTGGCCTTCGCGCCCTTGCTGCCCTTGTGCGCCGAGCGCCCGGACCGATCGTGGTCGAAGATGTTGCTCACCGTGTGCTTCATGCTGTGCTCCGCGTGGCCCACGGCGTGACGCACCGTCGGCGAGATGGCGTAGGCGAGGAGCGCCGCCGCGATCCCCACGAAAGCCGCGATCAGCGCGAGCCGCGTGCGCCGTGCTTCGGTGGCGCGACGTGCCTTGCGGCGGCGCACCGGTGTTGGCGCTGGGCTAAATGGCGCGATCGACATGCTGCCTTTGTAACCAACCTATAGCGCGGTAGGAGCGCTAGTGCCGCACGCCGAGGGCCGCGCTCACCGCGTCCGGCGGTAGGTGACGCTTGCGCCCGGCCGCCGCCGGCCCGAGCGCAGGCCCTGCAAGCGCTTGGGTAGCGAGCCGTTGCGATGAGCGGCCGGCTCGACGACCGACGCGAGCACCCGCCTGCGCGCGCGTTCGATCTCCTCTTCGTCCAGCGCCTGCACCTGACGCTCAAGATACGAGATGAGCATGCGCGCGGGCACGATTCGGACGCCCTTGCGGCGCGCCAGCGGCCGATCGACCCATGCGCGGCTATACACGATCAAGGGCTCGACGGGCTCCCCCGTGACACGCTCGATCGCCCGCTGCTCGGAGCGAGCCTGCTCGAGCGTCGCGCCGTGGATCTGGCGCACCGTGATCGGCCCCGGATGGCTCTTCGTCTCGACGGTGAACACGCCCGCCGGCCCGATGAGGATGTGGTCCACGTTGCCGTGACCGAAGCTCGCGTCGTGGAGCACGGACCACCCCTCCTCCGCGAGCGTCTCGAGCAGACCGCCGACCTGCTCCTCGCCGGTCGCACCGCGCTCGTGACGCTCGACGAGCGGGAGCACCGAGTGCGACACGACGAGGATCGCGAGCAGCAAGGTGATCACCGCTGCGACGAAGATCGGGTCCTGCTGCCCGAGCGTGCGCCCGAGGTACGCGGTGCCAACCCCGAGCACGCCGAGCGCGAGCAGCGTGCGCAAGCGCAGCCGCTGCACGATCGTGCGCGCGTGCTGACCCGCCGCGCGCGTCGTCGGGTCACGCCTCGGCATCGGTTTCCCAACCGCCACCTGCGTAAAGGCGGCGGAGAGGCGCGCTGCGCGCGCATGAAGGCTTTAGGGACATACCCGAGCATCGGCCTGCAGCACCGCTGCGCTTTAGCGCGATGGCCTGAACTTGAGCGCCCTGCGCGGGAGCTAAGAGATCCGCCGAAATAGCGCGAGCAGACCCCTGCTTCGCTCAAGGGCGCCCGCGCAGCGGTCGAATCAAAGCGAGGGACGGTGTGCGATAGCGCAGCGGCCCAGTGTCAAGGAAGACCAAATGTCCGAGAGCTTGGAGCCACCGCTGCACAGTGACGTCTGCCTGCTCCTGCGCGTCCACGCGGAGCGCGGGTGGCTCGACCGCGAAGTGCTCCCGGTGCTACTTCAGCTCGAAGCGCAAACGGGAATCGGACAGGAGCAGCTCGAGGTCGCGCTCGCCTACCTCGAGGTGGTCTGGACCCAGGCCCGCGTGCACGCGTGCGAGACGGACGCGACGCTCGCGTGGTTGGAGCGCGGCAGCGCCGCGACGCACCTCAGCGAGCGCGCGTGCAGCTACTACGCCGCCGTCCGTTCCTTGCGCGACCGGCTCGACGCGCGCGTCTCGATGCTGCTTGCGCGCTCGATCTGGGCGCAAGCCTGAGCGTTCCCGGAAGCACTGCCGCGCGCTTCGCATTCCACGCGGGCGGCCACGGCGACGTTCGACCGATAGGCTCCCGCGCACATGGACGGCGGGCGGTCAGCGTGCAGATTCGATCTGCAATCGCACTCGACATTCTCCGACGGCGAACTCGACCCGCCTGCGGTGGTGCAGACGGCGGCCGACGCCGGGGTCGAGCTGATGGCGCTCACTGATCACGACACGATCGAGGGGGTCTCGGCGGCCGTCGATCGTGGCGCGGAGCTCGGGGTGCGCGTCGTGCCCGCGGTCGAGATCTCATCGGTCGACGATGCTCGGGAGCGCCCGTGCGAACTGCACATCCTCGGCTACGACATCGACCTCGAGAGCACACAGTTCCGGGAGACGCTCGCGAACTTCGTCGCCGATCGGCGGCGGCGAACGCTGCGTATGGCCGAAGCGCTGCGGGAGCTCGGGTTCAAGCTCGACGAGGAGAGCATCAACAAGCGCGTCGAGGAAGGACGCTCGATCGGCCGATTGCACCTCGCCGAAGCTGCGCTCGTGCGACCAGAGAACGCCGAGCGGCTCAGCAGCGAAGGCATCGACGAGGTCGGCGGCTTCATTCGCGGATACCTTGTCGAGGGCACGCCGGCATTCCGCCTACGCGAGACTCCAACGGTCGGCGAGGCGGTTGACGTCATCCACGAAGCAGGCGGCGTCGCGATCTGGGCGCACCCGTTCTGGGACTTCACCGACCCCGAGAACGTGCTCGCGACGATCGACCGCTTCCACGAGCTCGGGGTGGACGGCGTGGAGGCGTTTTACATCACGCACACGCGCGAGCAGACTGATGTGATCGTCGAGCGCTGCCGCTCGCTCGAGCTGCTCATGACGGGCTCTGCGGACTTCCACGGCCCGCGCAACAGCATCTTTTCGCACTTCCTCGCGTTCGACACGTTCGGCAACGAACCGAACCTCGGCCGCATCGCGGCCTGACGCTCAACTCGCGAGCAGCGCGGCGAGCCGGTAGCTGAGGACCTCGAGCGCGAGCTCCTCGGAGACGTGGAGTTGCAAGCGCATGCGTGTCTCGGCGACGAGCTCGACCGCTTCGCGCAGGGGCCCGGCCTCGCGGGCACTCGCGGACGCAAGCAAGGCTCGCTCGCGGTCCACCGCGTGCACGGCCGCAGTGGCACCCGTAACGACGCATAGGCAGTCGCGCAGCCAGAGCTCGCCGAGTCGCAGGCCGAGATCGAGGACTGCTGCGCGGCGGCGGCGCTCTGCGCGCCGCTCGGACTCGACCCCCTCGCGCAGGTGCCGGCGCTGCTCCTTCGCCGGCAGGAGCTCGGCGCGCTCGGTTACGGCCGCGTGCGTCTCCTGCGCCGCCTTCGTGCCCTCCTGCTTGGCCAGCTCGAGCAACGCGAGCCAGGGGCGCTCGTCGAGGTCGGCCCGCATCGCGGCGTGGATCCAATTCTCGATCTGCGTACGCAGGCGCTCGCCGTCCTCGCCCGCAAGCCAGCGCGCGAGTCGCGAGTCGCCCAACGCAAGCTGCGCGCACGCGAGCGCGCGGCCGGGCTCGATCCCCTGCTCCTGCAAGGCCGCTGCGATCGACTCCACGGGCGGCGCGTCGAAGCGCACGTGCTGGCAGCGCGATGCGATCGTGGCGAGCACCGCGCGGGGATCCTCGGTGAGGAGGATGAGGTGCACGTACGGCAGCGGCTCCTCGAGTGTCTTGAGCATGCGGTTCGCGGTCTGCTCATTCATCGCCTCCGCCGACTCGATCACG
The DNA here is from genome assembly GCA_963768005.1 of uncultured bacterium. GTDB lineage: Bacteria > Actinomycetota > Thermoleophilia > Solirubrobacterales > Solirubrobacteraceae > Palsa-744. Next base: position 1,090,088 of record CAVYGD010000001.1, on the reverse strand, counting down.
AACACCCGCCGCGCGGCCTCGAACGGCGTCCTGCTCGCCGCCCCGACGACGGGCCCCTCGATGTCCGACACGAGCATTTCCGCGGCTCCGCTGGGGCGCACCCACGTGAGATCGGGGTGCGTGCCGCGCGTCACTCGCGCGGCGGCGGCCGCTTCGTCGGGGGCGCCGTCGGCAAGCAGCGCGGCCGCAAACGCGCGCGCGACGCTTCGCTTGCCGGTACCCGGCGGCCCGTGGAAGAGGTAGGCGTGGGAGGCCTCCGCGGGCGGCAACGCGGGTGCGAGGACCGCGCGTGCATGCGGATGCGCCTCGATACCGGGCAGCGCTTCGACGGAGTCTCCTACGGCCACGAGAGGCCATCGTAGAGCGCGTCGCGGGAGTACCGTCTGCGCGTGCCCAGAGGAAAGCTGATCACGATCGAGGGCCTCGACGGCGCGGGCAAGACGACGCTCGCCGAAGCGCTCGCGGCGGCGCTTACGCAGCGGGGATTGGCGGTGGAGCTCCTTCGCGAGCCGGGGGGAGTCGCGCTCGCGGAGCGGATCCGCGAGCTCCTCAAGGACCCGACAGGCGCCGACGGGCTGAGCGCGCGCGCGGAGGCGCTGCTCTACGCGGCCGCGCGCGCGCAGCTGACCGATGAGAAGCTCGAGCCGCTGCTCGCCGCCGGCACGTGGGTGCTGCTCGACCGCTTCGTCGACTCCTCACTCGCCTACCAGGGCGGGGGCAGAGAGCTTGGTGTGGAGTTGGTACGCGAGATCAACCGCTTCGCCACTGGCCGCCTCAGTCCCGACCGCACGCTCTACCTACGAGTCGCGCCGCGCACCGGACGCGATCGCCAGGGCGCTCGCCCAGGGGTCGCCGATCGCATCGAGCGCGAAGACGGCGAGTTCTTCGGGCTCGTCGCCGCGACCTACGACGCGCTCGCGCGCGCCGAGCCCACGCGAATTCGCGAAATCGACGCTGAGCAGGACGCCGAGACGGTCCTGAGCGAGGCGCTCGCCGCGATCGCCGATCTCGTCGCAGTCCCCGCTTGAAGCGCCGCGCGGTGGAACCGGTGGCGGGACCAGCCTCTAGCATCGGCGTCGTGCCCCGCTTTGGCTTCCTGCGACGTTCTCCGCGTGCCGCTACGGGACGGCGGTTTCGCCCCCAACAGCGCAGACCACGCCCGCGAGAGCGGCTGCGCCAGCTGTTCGAAGAGGCGGGTATGCACGTCTCCGCCACGTGGGCGGAACTCGCGGACTGGCTGCGGCTCGGTCGCTGAGGCGCCATACGCGTCTCGGAGGCCGCAGAAACCGCGATAAAACGGGCGCTTTGGCGCCATTCGTCCTCCCCAGCCGTTAGTGTGCGCGCCTAATGATGCCTCAACACCCAAAACACCCGATCAACGGGGAGGAGTGCCATGACGAAGAACGAGCTGGCTGAGAGCCTCGCGCAGAGCGCCGATCTGGGCGTTGGCCAGGCCCGCAACGTGGTCGATTCGGTGATCGAGACGATCTCGGACGAGCTTGCCCGCGGGGGCGAGGTGGCGCTTGCGGGGTTCGGCAAGTTCAGCGTGAGCCACCGTGCCGCGCGCCAGGGCCGCAACCCTGCGACGGGCCAGACGATCAGCATCCCGGCGAGCAAGGCCGCACGGTTCTCGGCGGCGAGCGCGCTCAAGAAGCGGCTGAACTAGGCAGTCAAGGCTGACGATCGCCCCACCACCGGTCCGGTAGGGCCGGTGGTGTGTGGGCGTCTACACAGGGGTTGGTACCGGCCGCAGACGTCTCCTGCGCAACGCGCTGCACGCGTATAGATGGTCGTGCGCCCGTGTGAAGCTCAGGCGAGAGCGCTCGGCCGTGCTGTGCGCGGACCTTCGAGGAGTTGTCCCGGCGCTTCGCCGGCATTTCCCGCAAGCTCGTTCGCGGGTACGCCGTCCGCGGCGGCGATCATCGCCTGTTCGCGCGCGTGCGCCGCGTGTGCTAGCGGGTCGCGACCGGGCGGAGGCAGGAACATGGGAGACGCGTCCTGGCTGGCCGGTTGACGCGTGAACCTCCGGAAGACGAACCTTGACATTGGTGTGAGTACCTCCCTGTACGTTGGGCACCACCGCGCGCGGACCTCGGATTGCTGCTCCGCCTGCGCTCCGCCGGGCGGCTTGGCCTGTGACTTGTTCGCTGGAGAATACCCCCGCCGAGCGGTTCTTTACGACGATTCGACGGACGTACGAGTCAGCCGCGTACGCTAGCCGCAGCCGGTGTTGTTGCCGCAGCTCGGGCACGTGTAGCAGGACCCCGTCCGCTGCATCATGCCTCCGCATTGGCTGCACGCCGGGCCGAGGTCGAGACCATGGATTCGCGCCGGCACCACCGGCGGCGAGTCTGTGAACGCCGTCGCGGGCGCCGCGGCCGGAGCGTCGTCCTGCACGTGCGCCTCGGCGGCAGGCGATGATCCCTTCGCGCCGTTGCCCGAGCCATTCGTACCGCCGTTGGACGCCTTCTGCGCTCCTGACTCATCCACCTCCTCGTCCGCGCCGGGGCCCGCGGTGTCCGAGGAGAGCACCGACTGGGCGGCCTCCTGGGCGGCCCTCCGCGCACGCACCTCCTCGGTGAGGATGCCGAGCTCCTCCTGCGCGTCCGTATCGAGGAAGCGAGAGGCGAGCCAGCGCATGATGTAGTCGGGCATCGACTTTGCGAACGGAATCTCCGGATTCGTCGTGATGCCCTCGGGCTCGAAGCGCATGTAGCTGAACTTGCGCACGAGCGTCTCGAGCGGCACGCCGTACTGCAGCGAGATCGAGATCGCGGTGGCGAACGCGTTCATCATGCCGCGCAGCGTCGAGCCCTCCTTGCCGATGTCGGTGAGGAAGATCTCGCCCACGCTTCCGTCCTCGTACATACCCGCGGTGATGTAGCCCTCGTGACCGCCGATGGAGAACTTGTGCGTGATCGATCTGCGCTCGCGCGGCATCCGGCGCCTGCGCGGAGGCGCCTTCGCGAGTGCCTCATCGACGGCTTGCTCGACGATCGTCTCGACGCTCTCGCTCGCGGTGGTCTGATTGCCTGCGTCCGTGCGCAGGGCCTGCGCGGTCTTCGACCCGTCGCGATAGATCGCGAGCGCCTTGATCCCGAGACGCCACGCCTCGGTGTAGGCCTCCGCGATGTCGTCCACGCTCGCGGCCTCCGGCAGGTTCACTGTCTTGCTGATCGCGCCCGAGATGAACGGCTGCACCGCACCCATCATCTTCAGGTGCCCCATGTGCGAGATCGCGCGCTCGCCGACAGCGACGTCGAAGACGGGGAGGTGCTCCTCGGCGAGCCCCGGAGCGCCGACGATCGTGCCGTGCTCGCTGATGTGTGCCTCGATCTGCTCGATTTGCTGGGCGCCGTAGCCGAGGGTCTTGAGCGCGAGCGGCACCGTGCGGTTGACGATCGTCATCTGACCGCCCCCGACGAGCTCCTTGAACTTCACAAGCGAGAAGTCGGGCTCGACACCGGTGGTGTCGCAGTCCATCAGGAAGCTGATCGTCCCCGTGGGCGCAAGCACGGTCGCCTGCGCATTGCGATACCCGTGCTCCGCGCCCTCGCTCACCGCTTCATCCCACGTGGAACGCGCGGCCTGCAGCAGGTTTGAGTCCGCGCACCGCTCGTCGCCGATTGCATATGCGGCCTCGCGATGCATCCGCATCACGTTGTTGTGGGCATCGCGGTTCTCGCCGTAGCGATCGTAGGGGCCCATCGCCGCCGCGACCCGCGCCGACCCAAGACACCCGCGCCCGGTCATCAGCGCGGTGATCGCGGCCGCGGTTCCACGACCGGCATCCGAGTCGTACGGGACGCCATCGGCCATCAGGTAGGCGCCGAGGTTGGCGTATCCCAAGCCGAGCTGGCGGAACGCACGCGCGTTACACCCGATCTCCTCCGTCGGATAGCTCGAGGGCGAGACGATGATCTCCTGTGCGAGGAACACGACGTCAACGGCGTGCTCGAAGGACTCGACGTCGAACGTCCCGTCCTCGCGGCGGAACTTCATCAGGTTCAGCGACGCGAGATTGCACGCCGAGTTGTCGACGTGCATGTACTCGGAGCAGTTCGCGACGACGACGCCGTTCACGATATAGGAGTGATGCAGCGGCTCCGTGAGGTTGTAGACCATCTCCTGGCCATCGTGCTCGCGGGCGACCATCGTCGTCCCCGGCTTCGTGCGGTACAGCTCACAACCGTCGACGACGCTTTCCAGTGCGCTCTGCTTACGCGGGCACGAGAACCCGATCTCGTCCACGAAGCGCGCGAGGTCGGTCCCAGTAATGCGCAGATCAAAGCCTTCACGCGACGAGTATTCGACCGTGGTTCCGTCCTTGCGCGTGTGGGAGAAGCCCGACGGCCCGCCACCCGTGATGCGGTAGACACGACCACGGATTCCCCACGCTGAAAGCAGGCGCTGAACGTCCTTCAGCAGCGCCTCGCTGCGGCTCCCAAGCCCGACGTAGCGGTTGGCCTTGCCGCCCGTCTCGACTCGCGACACACACCCGTCCGCTCCGAACAGGCCGCGCAGGAACGAGGCCTGTATCTCCGGGGGAGCCGTGAACACGGCTTGCGGCACGCGCTTGTCATGGGCGCGAGCCGAGATAACCCCGAGGTCGCGAAAGAACTCGCGAACGGCTTCGCTGCCGGCACGCAATTGCACCGCGCCATTCGGCATCTCCTGCCTCGAAATGCCGCCGATCAGTTCTTTGAGCAGCCCTTCGTGAGCATCGGCCAAGCCGTCGCTGATGTCGTCCCCGCCGTAGACCCATCCCGTCTGGACATTGGTGAGCCAGCCGTCCCCGATCAGGTGACCGGTCAGCTCGGCGAGACCCTCGCTCCAACGATCGGGCAGCTCCTGATAGACGACCGACCCGCCACGCTCAAATGACTTGGCGCGCAACCCCACCTTCACCGGCAGCTCCCAGCTCGCGTCGTGAGCTGGAGTGGGCGCATCGTTGAGGAGCACCCGATCTTCGCCGGTCAGCTCATCGGCGCACACGTAGCCGCGGTTGGTGGTCCAGATGCGATGGTTGGGGGTGCAGCGCAGCTCGCCGCCGTTGGCGAAATGCAGCCGCACGATGGGATTGACGCCGTTCCGCATGAACGCCACCGGTTCCGTTGCGACGACGCCCTCCGCCGGATCATCTGCGGTCGCCCTGTGCGTATAAACGCGGAACGACTCGCCCGCCTCACCGCGCGCCACGAGCTCTTCGATCGGGAGCAGGCCGAGCGTCGTATGAACGCGAGCGTCGCCGGGGAAGCACGGATTTGACGCGTTGATCCGCCCTGAGTTCGGGCGACGTGTGCCAACGGTTGATCGTCGTGTCGTACTGCATGCCCGGGATCGGCGCATCGCCAAGCCGCTTCGGAGATCTCCCGCATCAGCTCGCGCGCTGGGATCGGGTCGCCGATCGGCTCCCCCGTGGTGCGCGCGACCAAGCGCCAATCCTCGTCGTTCTCGACAGCGCGCATGAACTCGTCGCTCACGCGGACCGAGTTGTTCGCGTTCTGATACTGGATCGACGTAAAGCCCTCGCCGTCGATCGCCATGTCGAAGCCCGCGTCGCGAAGCGCCTGGCCTTGTCCTCCTCCTTGGCCTTGCACCAGATGAACTCGCGAACGTCGGGGTGGTCGATGTCGAGCACGACCATCTTCGCAGCGCGACGGGTCTTGCCGCCAGATTTGATCGTCCCCGCCCACGAATCGGCGCCGCGCATGAACGAGACCGGCCCCGAAGCGGTACCACCCTTTGCGAGCGGCTCCATCGAGCCGCGTATGTTCGAGAGGTTCACCCCCGAGCCCGAGCCGCCGCGGAAGATCATGCCCTCCTTGGTGTTCCAGGAGAGGATCGACTCCATCGTGTCGTCGACGCTCAAGATGAAGCATGCACTGCATTGCGGGCTCTCCTCGAAGCCCACGTTGAACCACACCGGCGAGTTGAACGCGGCCATCTGGTGCAGGAGGACGTGTGTGAGCTCCGCCTCGAACGCCTCCGCGTCCTCCTCGCTCGCGAAGTAGGCGCCCTCGCGCCCCCAGCGTGCGATCGTCCCTGCGACGCGCGCAGATCATCTGCCGCACCGAATGCTCGCGCTCGGGAGCGCCGAGCTGCCCGCGAAAGTACTTCTGCGCGACGATGTTCGTCGCGTTCTGCGACCAGCTCTTCGGGAACTCGACGCCGAGTTGCTCGAAGGCGACGCGATCGCCATGGCCGATGCGCGCGTCGCGAGTCTCCCACTCGACGGTGTCGAACGGATGCACCCCCGGCTGCGTGAAGTAGCGCGCCACCGACAGACCGGCCGAGGGCTCGCCCCACGGCGTCCCAGCGGCGGTGTCCGCACGCGATCGCGCGGTGTCAGAGGTGGTTGTCGACGGTGTGAAACGGGGTGCTGAATCCATGGGGCTGTCTCCTCTGCTACCGGCGGTGATCGACGTCTCGTTGCTTCGTCCTTGAGGCCCACAAGTGTCCCGCTCGGGCCGGACGGAAAAGGGCGTCCGAGACGCCGTCCAGAGAGCAGTCCTGCACCCTCAATTTTAGGCCCTCGGCGGCCCGATTCCGGACCGCCATAGGCGCAACGAAGGGCGTTTTTGTCTAGGTCGAAGCCGGTGCTTGCGGAGAAGCGAGCACGCCCTCGCCGGCGCCCACCCCGTTGGCGGCGATCCCGTTCCCGGCGAGCGCTGCGGCTGGCTCGCGCACGAGCGACCTCGCCGTGCCAACCGACGGTAATGCGGCCGCGGAGTTCGTCCACAGCGCGACGATCCACACCAGACACGCGAGCACGACATGCACCCACACGAGCTCCGTCGGCAGGTGCGTCTCGTACTGGACCGCCCCCACAACGCCCTGCACGCCGAGCAGTACGCACGTGAAGGTCGCTCGCCCGGCGCACCTCCGCACTCGCGCCGCGCTCGCGCGCGAGCGCCCACACCACAAGCGCGAGAATGCCGAAGGCGATCGCGAGCTCGCTGTGGCGGTGGATCACGAAGTCCATCGTGCCGCGGCCGTCGAAGGTGAGGCGGCTGATCCGCTGCCCAGGTTCGCCGCCCGCGTGCGGACCCGCGGCCGTCGCGGCGGTGCCCGCGAAGATCGTGAGCGCTCCGAGCAATACGAGGGCGCGGGAGCACCACACGAGCGTCACGTCCCTCTTCCCGGCGCTCGCGGCGAGCTCCTCGGGCTCGTGCATGGAGCGCCACACGAGCATCCATGCGACAAGGATCAGGAGGATCGAGAGCGCGAAGTGGCCCATCACCCAGCCGTATGCGAGCTTGCCCTCGACGGTGAGGCCGCCGAGCACAGCCTGCGCGACGACGCCGAGCGGGAGCAGCAGCGCGATCCACATGAGGTCGCGCCGGTACGGGCGGCGGCGGAACGCGAGCAGCCACGCCGCGATCGCGATGATCGTCACCGGGACGGTGATCGTGCGGTTCGAGAACTCGATCAGCGGCATGCGTCGTGAGCGGCGGGTAGGCCTTGCCGTAGCACTTCGGCCATTCCGGACAACCGAGGCCGGAGCCCGTCAGCCGCACCGCGGCGCCCGTCATCACGATCAGCGTGAACGCGCCAAGGCCCGCGAAGGCGACGCAGACGTACTGCCGCGGCGTGAGGGTGAAGTTCCTTGCACGCGCGAGAGCGCGCGGGGGGCGCGAATCGCCGTCCGCGGAGCTCTGATGCATACCGCCTAAGGTACCGACCACAGCGGGGGTTGCGGGCATTGGGGTACCCCGCTACAGCTACCCTTCCTGGGGCATATGCGCGACGATTTGCTGCCCCCGGTCGTGGTCGATCGGGTCGACAAGCGCTTCGAGATCCCTCGGGAACAGGTGAGCACGCTCAAGGAGCGGGCGCTTCACCCGCTGCGTCGAAGCCCCGTCGACGTCCTCCACGCACTCAACGACGTCTCGTTCGCGGTCGCGCCGGGAGAGTTCTTTGGCATCGTCGGCCGCAACGGCTCCGGCAAGTCGACGCTGCTGAAGTGCCTCGCGGGGATCTACTCCGTGGACAGCGGCTCGATCTACGTAAATGGCCGCGTCTCGACGTTCATCGAGCTCGGCGTCGGCTTCAACCCGGACCTGCCCGCGCGCGACAACGTGATCCTCAACGCGACGATGCTCGGCTTGAGCCCACGCGAGGCGCGCAGGCGCTTCGACAGCGTGCTCGACTTCGCCGAGCTGCGCGAGTTCGTCCGACCTCAAGCTCAAGAACTACTCCTCGGGGATGATGGTCCGCCTCGCGTTCTCCGTGATGATCCAGGTGGACGCCGAGATCCTGCTCATCGACGAGGTGCTCGCCGTCGGCGACGCCGCCTTCCAGCAGAAATGCTTCGACGAGTTCGAGCGAATACGCGCCTCGGGCAGCACCGTCCTCTTCGTCACCCACGACATGACCGCCGTGCAGCGCTTCTGCGACCGCGCGCTGCTGCTCGAGCGCGGGCACATGGTGGAGCTCGGCGATCCCGAAGACGTCGGGAACCGCTACCTCGAACTCAACTTCTCCGAGCAGGCGCGGGAGGCTCGAGCGGGTCGCATCAGAGGGCGACTCCGCGGACGGCGCCGAGGCCGCTGCGCGCCGCGGAGCCCGAGCGACGCCGAGGAGGAGTCGGCGGTGCCGCGGAGGGAAAGCGCTACGGGGACGGGAGCGCGGAGATCCTGGAGTCGTGGTTCGAGGACGATCGCGTGGAGCGCACCGACGTCCTGGAGACCGGCCATCCTTGTACGTTTGTCGCGCGTGTCCGCTTCACCGAGGAAGTAGAGAATCCGCTCTTCGGCATCAACGTCCAGAACGGCCACCGTGACCACCTCCTGTCCGCATCGAACCTCTGGAGCGAGCCCCGTTGCGGGACCTTTCGGGCCGGTGACGAGGTGACCTTCAGGATCAGCTTCCAGAACGTCCTCGCCCCCGACCGCTACTACGTAACGCCCGCGGTCGCCCGCCACGGCGGGGCATGGATCGACCGCCGCGAGCGGATGCTTTCGGTCGTCGTCACGGGCACGCGCGCGCCGGATGCCCTACTCGACCTTCCCTACGAGGTCACGATCGAGCGCGGTGCGCAGACGCGCGGCGTGATCGAGACGGTCCGATGAGCGCCACGTCCGCCGCCACCGACATGCCGCTGGAGTCCGCGAGCCTCGGGCGCCCGATCAAGGGCCCCTCGGCGCTCGGCTCGGACCCGCGCCGGCTGTGGCACCTCACATGGACCCTCGCTCGCACCGAGTTCAAGCTCACGTTCTTCGGATCGGTGCTCGGCTACTTCTGGCACCTGATGCGGCCACTGCTGCTGTTCGGCGTCATCTACCTCGTGCTGAGCAGCTCGCCGGCACTCAAAGGCAGTTGGGACGAGGTGCTCACCGGTCCGGGCAAGGAAGACTATTTCGCCGCGGCACTGCTCCTCGGAATCGTGCTGTTCACGTTCTTCAGCGAATCGAGCGCCGGGGCGGTGAGCTCGCTCGTCAACCGCGAGACGCTCGTCCGCAAAATCGAGTTCCCGCGGCTCGCAGTGCCGCTGTCGATCGCGGTGACAGCGCTCCTGAACCTTCTCGCTCAACCTGATTCCAGTGCTCATCTTCCTCCTCGCCGAAGGCGGCTCGCCGCGCTGGAGCTGGCTCCAGCTGCCGCTGCTCGTCGGCGGGTCTCACGCTCTTCTCGGTCGGCCTCGGCATGGTGCTCTCCGTCGGGTTCGTGCGCTATCGCGACGTGCAGCCGATCTGGGAAGTCGTGCTGCAAGCGACCTTCTACGCCGCTGGGATCTTCATCGTGATCGCGAATCCGAAGAAGCCGCTGCGGCTGTCGGTTTTCTCGCACCACGACGTGAACCTCTCGCACGTGCTCATGGCCAACCCGTTTGCCGCGGTCCTCGAGCAGGCGCGGCACGCGTTCGTCAGCGCCGAATTCCCCACCGCGGCCGAAGCGATCGGGGGCGGCTTGCTGATCCTGATCCCAATCGGCATCGCGCTCGCGACGCTGGTCATCGGCTTCGTCGTCTTCGACCGCCAAGCGCCATACGTGGCAGAGCGGCTCTAGTGCCGGACGGGCAGGCCTCGTCCGTCGCCGAGCGCGGGACGCTGCGGGTGGCATTCGTCGGCCAGAGCGTCTACTTCCGCCAGTGCGCGCTCGAGCGCGCGGCTGACGGCCTCGAGCCCGAGTTCCTCGACTTTCGCGCCGGCGCGCCGGCCGAGCCGCTGCTGGCGAGAGCTCGAGGAGCGCGACCCCGACGTCGTGCTCGTGTTTCGACCCGAGATCATCCCGGAGGGCATGTTCGAGAGCCTGCGAGCATTGACGATCGGCTACCTCACCGAGCCGCTCCCGCGCGAAGGAGCGACGCACGCGCACGAGGATCTGCGCCAACGAATGTGGTGGCTCGAGCAGGTCGATCCTGCGAACTTCGACCGCATCGTCTGCTTCGATCCGCTCATCGCGGAGACCGCGAGCGCCGTGCTGCCGGTATGGCGCTCGCTGCCGATCCCGGTCGCCGACAGCCTCTTCATGGACGTGCACCCGAGGAGCCTCCCGCCGCGGCTGCTGTTCATTGGCCGGCCGACGCGCGCATCGCGAAGAGCTGCTCGCGCCGATCAAGCGCGTCATTCGAGATCGTGCACATCGGGCACGGGCTCTTCGGCGAGCCGCTGCGCCGGTTCTTCGCTCGCTCCGACGTCCAGCTGAACCTGCACAACAACCCGTATCCCGACGTTCGAGAATCGTGTTCTGCTGGCGCTCGCCGCCGGCCATCTCGTGATCTCGGAGCCGCTCAGCCCCGATCACGGCCTCGTCGAGGGCGAGCACTACCTCGCGGCGCGCACGCCCGAGCGCATCCTCGAGCTCGTCGAGGAGCTCGCGAACGACGCCGAGGTCTTCCGCACGGTGCAGGAGGCAGGCCGCGAGGCGGCCGAGGAGTTCCGCGCGTCGGCCACGTATCCGCAGCTCATCCGCGACGCCCTGGAGGACGTCGCCACGTCCGGGGCAGAAGGCCTTGAGCGCTCCGGCTCGCCAGCAAGCGCCGGTCGAGCGGCAGCTGCCCCCGTGGCGGCTCCCGGCGCAGGCGCGCCGGGATGGCTGGAGGGCGCGGCGGCTCGAACCGCTGCTCGTGGCGGCGCTGATCGTCGGCGCCGCCGCCCTCTACCTCGTCTACGCGCTTCGCGTGAACACGTTCCTGCCCGACGAGTGGTACTTCACGGATGCTCGCCCGCTTCACCGCGTCGCACTTCCCGAGCGCGCTCTGGTGGCCCAACATCTACGTCCGCGGAATCCAGCGCGTCGATCAGCTCTTCCTCGCGCTGCCCTACGCGCTCCTGCGCACGCCGGCCTCCTACGAGTTGGCCCACGGCATCCAGGCGCTGCTCTTCGCGAGCACGGCGCTCCCGGTCTGGCTGCTCGGGCGGGCCGCCGGGCTCAGCCGGCTGACGCGGCTGCTCGCGACCGCGCTCGTGCTGCTCGCGCCGTGGGCGATCGTGAGCACGTCGTTCCTCGCCGAGCCCGCCGCGTACCCCGCCTTTGCGTGGGTTCTCTACTCGAGCTGGTATGCCGCCACGAGGCCCTCGCGAAAGGTGGAAGTGCTCGCGCTGCTCGCGCTCGCGGTTGCCGCGTTCTCGCGCACCCAGTTCATCGCCCTGCCGCCGCTCCTGCCGCTCGCGATGCTCTGGCACGAGCTCCGCTGGGAGCTGCGGGGAGAGCCGTGGCGGCAACGCGCAAGGGAGCTGCCGCGCAAACTCTGGGAGCGCTACCCGATCGTGACCGCGATCAGCTGCGTCGCGATCGTTGCGATCCTCGCGTCGGCGGCGGGGATCCTGCCGGGGGGCGGCGTCAGGTCGCTCACGGGCAACTACGGCCTGCCGCACGTCGAAGCGCTCTCGATCGTATTCAGCCGCTACCGCTACTACGTCTCACGGATGGCGGTCGGCACGGGGCTCGTCGCGCTCGCGCTCGCGCTCGCGTGGATCCTCCGCGCGCTCGTGCGCCCTCCCGACCGCGACCGCCACGCGCTCGCGATCATCTGTGCGCTCGGCTTGGCGGGCCTGCTCGCATCGCTCGTGCAGGGCGGTCCCGACGAGCGCTACGTGCTCTACGGCACGGTTCCGATCGGGCTCGCCTTCGCAGCGGAGCTCGATGCCCGCGTGCGCACGCGGCGCGCGGGTCTCGGCACGGTGCTGAGCGTCGCGATCGCAACGGCGGCGGTGGTGTTCCTGTGATCAACAGCGTCATCTGGCCCACCACCGCCGGCCCGTACGACTACTTCACCTACCCGGCGGGGGTCTTCTACGGCCGCGTGATCCTCGGGAAGCTGAGCCTCGTGCACGTGCCCCTCATCCACCCCGGCGCCGCGCAGCTCGCGGAGGCGGCGATCGTGATCGTCGCGTGCGCGTGGGTCGTGTCGGGGTTCTTCCGGCGCGCGGCGGTTCCCGCAGCCGCCGTGATGGGCGTCGGCGTGCTCGCGCTCTCGAGCGCAGGGCTCCTCTACTCGCTCGAGAAGTTCACCACGGGCGCGGGCGCGGGCGCAGGTGGGCCCGGTGCCAGCGAGCGCTCGTGGGTCGACGCGCACGTCCCCGCGGGCGCGGGACTCGGCGAGATGGGAATCGGACTCGGCGAAACCCCCGCCTACACCCCCGTTTGGCAATCACTCGTCTACTGGAACACGTCGGTGAGCCAGGCGATCTCGTTCAACCCCACCAGCTTCCCCGTGCTCCCCTTCGGCGTCCCCGCCGTGCTGGCGAGCACCGAAGGCCCGAGCGGCAGGCTCTCGGCACGGCTCGCGCCACCGTACACCGGGCGCGTCGTGGTGCCTCGCTACGTACTCGTGCCGCAGCAGGGCACGAACCCCTACGGCTTCGAAGGAACGACGGTCGGCAACGACCCCGCGCTGCCGCTCGAGCTGATCAGGCTCAAGCAGCCGGCGCACGCTTCGTGGGCGATCGTCGGAACGACGCCCGAAGGTTTCATCTACCGGGAACGGCTCGGCATCGCGACCGTTTTCAGCGGTGCGCTCGCGGGCAGCGCGCCCAAGTGCGCGACGTTCTCGCTGATCGCGCCGCCCGCGTTCCCCGGCCGCTGGCCCTACAAGATCCTCAGTGGCGCCAGGCGCGTGCTCGCGCGCGGCTCGCTCGTCGCGCAGCAGCATCAACCGGTCGAAGTCCCGCTCGTCGCGAACGGGCCCGCCGGCAAGTCAACCGCGACCGTCACCGTTGAAGTCAAGGGCGCCGTGCCCACCGTCACCGGCGTCGTCAGCGCCCAGATCGCGTTCTTCGGCGTGGAGGACTGCAGGCGCCTGCACTCCTGACCCGCCGCGCTCGCTCCCGAACGCGGTGACGTCGGCGAGCAGATCGTGGATCACCTGCGCGAACACGCGCGAGGCGCGGAAGTGCTCCGCCTTGAGCCGCCCGCGCACGCGCACGCGCTGATACATCTCGGGGAAGCGGTCGAGGCGGTCGAGCATCCAGACGAGCCCCTCCGGAGAGTCGATCTGCAGATAGTCGATGTCGCGCTCGAGGCCATGGGTCGGCGCGAGCGGCGCGGCGAGGAGGAGCTGACCGGCCGCGAGGTGCGCCGCCGCCTGCTGACCGAAGGCTCCGCCCTCCTCGCGTGGCACGTAGACCCCGACGTCGTATTCGCGCAGCAGCTCGGCGAGCTCCTCGCCGCAGACGCCATACACGAGCTGCAGGAGGTCGTGCTGATGCTTGGCCGGCATCAGCATCGCCTCGCGGTGAGCACTGGAGCGGCCGATCGTCATCACCCGCGGTCGTGTGTGGAGCGCTCGCACCTCGCCGAAGAGGCCGTCGCTGACGGGCGGCGCTATCGCCCGCCACACCTCCGTGCCCGCGACGCGCTCACCCGTCAGGACCGGATCGAAGGAGACGAGGCGATCGACGATCGGAGCCGATGTGAGCTCGCGCGACACCTCCGCGCCCGCCTCCGTGAGGACGCCCAGCGTCACGCCCGGCAGCTGCGAGAGCTGCTCGGCGCCGAGACGCTGCGGATCGAAGACGACCGAGACATGGGCCGCCCCCTCGGCGATCGGCGGGATCGCCGGGGCTATGCCCGCACCGGCGAGCAGGACCTGCTCGTACACCAACCCGCGCGCCTGCGCGCGCGGCGCGTAGGCCGCGAGCGCCGCGTGCGTACCCACGAACGCCACACGCGTCGGACCCGTGGCGTCTCGTTGCGATAAGGACCGCGGCTGCGCGGCAACCCGCTCGGCGGTGATCGGAGCCGCGCTCCCGACGGGTGAACTGCTCATGCGCACCGCTACGATACCTGCGCATCCGCCCAGTGGTCCTTGTTCGTCACCGCGCATGTCCGATTGGCAAGAGCGAATCACCCGCGAGACGGCGCCGGCCATCCGGGCCGAGCACGAGCTGCGCTACCGCCTCGCAGCCCCGCTGATTGCCGCGAGCGTCGGCTGGGCCGACCTCGGCTGCGGCAACGGGCTCGCGGCCGCGGCCGTCCTCGGCTCCGAGCGCCCGGCGCACGTCGTGCTCGTGGACATCGCCGAGCGACGCGGTGGCAAGTGCGACGAGCGAGTTGCACACGCCGGACGCTCGTCAGCTCGCGGGAGACCTGACCGGACGCGGCGCTCCTCGGTGCGATCGGCGACGCGCTGCGCGAGGCCGACGGTCCGCGCGTCGTGACCTGCTTCGAGGTCGTCGAGCACCTCGATACGTTCGTGCCCCTCGTCGAGTGGTCCAACGAGCTCGCCCGCGAGGGCACCGCGACGTTCGTCATCAGCGTGCCGAACGACGCCTTCTGGTCGATAAAGAACCCGCACCACCGCACGTCATGGGGCGACGGCGCGTTCGAGGAGCTGCAGCGCCTCCTGCCCGCCGAGCGGACGCTTCTGCGGCAGGTCAGCCTCGCCGGCTCGGCGGCTCTCGGCTGGGACGCCGCCGCCGCCGACTACGAGCTCGCCGTTAGCGTCGGCGGCGAGGGCATGGTTCCGACGCACTTCATTGCCGCGTACGGGCCCCGCCACGAGCAGCTCTGGCGCGGTGCGCTCGCGACCGAGACCGACATGCTCGAGCAGCGCCGCTGGGAGCGACAACGCGAGAACGACCTCGCGCTCATGCAGAAGGTCGCCGCGGCTCACGACGAGCAGGTCAACGCGCTCGACGAGAAGATCGTCGAGCAGCGGGAGGAGCTCCAGGAGCGCACGGTGTGGTTCGAGGAATGGCGCACCTACATCCACGAGCTCGAGGGGGAACTCGGGCGCCCGCTCTCCGGCGTCTCGCCGGAGGAGCTGCCCGACGCGCAAGTCGGACTCGCCGGAGACGGCGTGAAGGTCGCCTTCCTCGTCAACGACCTTCAGCTTTCCGGCGGCGTGGGCGTGGTGATTCAGCACGCGCGGCGCCTCAGCCTGCGGGAGGGATGGGATGTCACGCTTGTGCTCGCGCGCTCGCCGGAGGGACCGAGCTGGCACGGCTACGAGCATCTCCCACACCTGCATGTACGTGCGCGGGAGGACGCCGTTCGCGAGCACTACGACGTCGCGATCGCGACCTGGTGGGAGACGACGTTCACGCTCTTCGAGCTGCACGCCGAGCGCCACGCGTACTTCGTGCAAAGCCTCGAGGACCGCTTCTATCGCCCCGATCAGGCGGAGCGTCTCGGCGCGGCGCTCACGCTCGATCTCCCCGTCGCGTTCATCACCGAGGCGCGATGGATCGCGAAGACGCTCGCCGGGCTGCGGCCCGACGCCCCGTGCTACCTCGTGCGCAATGGCATCGACAAGGAGGTCTTCGGCCCGCTCGAGCGGCTGCCCGAGCGCGAGCCGGGACCGCTGCGGATCCTCATAGAGGGGTCGCCGAGCTCGTGGTTCAAGGGCGTGCACGAGGCGATCATCACAGCCGCCGCGATGCGCGAACCTCGGCATGTGACAGTCGTGACGGGGGAGCGCGAAGCGCTGGGCGACATACCCGCCGACGAGGTGATCGGGCCACTCAGCCATCGCGAGATGGCCGCCCGCTACGGCGAGAGCGACGTCGTGCTCAAGCTCTCGCGTGTCGAGGGCATGTTCGGGCCACCGCTCGAGGGCTTTCACCGCGGCGCGACATGCGTCGTGACGCCGGTCACGGGCCACGACGAGTACGTGGAGCACGGTTGGAACGGGCTGCTGACCGACCTGGGACGACCCGCGCGGGAGCGCGCGGCAGCTCGACCTCCTCGCACGCGACCGCGAGCTTCTCTACTTCCTGCGCCGCAACGCGCTCGAGACAGCGCGCGCGTGGCCATCGTGGGAGCAGGCGAGCGAGTTCATGGCCGCCGCGCTGATGGCGATCCGCCGCGAGCCCCAGCCCACAAGCGTCGCCGCGGCCGCGCGGTTGCTCGCCGACGTGCGGGGCGGTCTCGAGGCGTACACCGGTCACCTCAGCGAGCGCGCCGACTTCGCGCGGCGGGCGCTGCGCTTCGAGCGCCGAATCGTGCGCATTCGGGGGTGGCTGCCCGTGCGCGCGCTCATGCGGCTCAGGCGCTACCGCCTTGCGCGCGCGCTCATGCGTCCGCTGCAGCCCCTCACGCGACCGATCCTGCGGCTGCTCTCGTGAGGGCTGGAGGCATGCGGCGCTCGCGCATACGCCGAGCCGCCGGTCGTCTGCGCCGGGGTGCAAGCGCGATCGGCGCCACGGGGGGCGCGCCTACGTTCGCGGGCGGCACTTTCGAGGCCCAGCTCGAGCTCGCGCGAAACGGTCCCGCGCCGCTGCGCGGAGAGCCGCCGCACGCACATGGCGCGCTTCGCATCGCCACCGTGATCCCGTCGTTTCGACGCGGCAGCGGTGGTCACGCGACGATCGCCCGCCTGCTCGAAGGGCTGGGCGGCCGCGGGCACGATGTGAGCGTCTGGCTCGAGGACGGTGAGGGCCGCCACGCGCGCGAGGCCGACAGCGTGACGGCGCGGAGCTTCGGCGAGTTCTTCGGGGCGGAGTCGTTGGAGCTGAAGCCAAGCTTCGACGAGTGGCGGGGCGCCGACGTGGTGCTCGCAACCGGCTGGCAGACGGTCGCGCGTGCGCTGCTGCTCGAGGGCGTCGCCGGGCGCGCCTACCTCGTGCAGGATCACGAGCCCGATTTCTATCCCACCTCCGCGGAGTCGCTGTGGGCGCAAGAAAGCTATCGGCAGGGCCTGCATTGCATCGCGGCCTCGGAGTGGCTTGCGGCGATGCTGCGCGCGCGCTACGGCGCAAGCGCCACCCACTTCGAGCTCGCGGTCGATCGGGCCGTCTACCGCCCCGAGGAGGATGGGGAGGCTCAGGCGGCAGGCGGGCGCCGAGACGATCTCGTCGCGTTCTACGCGCGCGCGCTCACGCCGCGTCGCGCCGTTCCGTTGGGCCTGCTCGCACTCACAGAGCTGCGCCGGCGGCGTCCCGACGTCGAGATCGTGCTCTTCGGCGAAGACCGTCCGCTCGAGGTCCCGTTTGCGCACCGCAACGTCGGCGTGCTCGACGGCGGGGGGCTCGCGGCGCTCTACCGCGAAGCGGCGGTAGGCATGGTGCTCTCGCTCACGAATCCCTCGCTCGTCGCGCTCGAGATGATGGCCTGCGGCCTGCCGTGCGTCGAGCTTGCATCCGAGTCCATTCTCGCGACCTTCGGTCGCGAGAGCCCGCTCGCGCTCGCCGAGGCCGAGCCCGTCGCGTTGTGCGAGGCGATCGAGCGCCTGCTCGATGAGCCCGCGCGCAGGGCGAGTGCGACGGAGGCGGGGGTGCGGCTGATGGCCGCTCGCAGCTGGGAACGAGCCGCTGAGGAACTCGAGCAGGGACTGCAGCTGGCGCTTGCCACACGCGGCCGCCACGGCCGTTAGGCTCACCGCGAATGGCGACCGCAACCGCGGCACGAGAAGCCCCGACGGGCTCGCAGCCGTCGCGCGGGGGTCGCATCGTCGCGGCCGGCGGCAAGCTGAGGCGGGTGCCGCGGCCACTCGCGCTGATCCTCGTCGCCGGTGCGCTGCTGTCCGTCGCGTGGAACGTCGCGCTGCCGACCTTCCAGGGCCCTGACGAAAACCTGCACTTCGCGGTCATTCAGCATCTCGCCGAAACCGGCGAACTCCCAAGCCCGACAACGGGCAATGCCCAGAACTCCACCGAAGCGCAGAGCGCGCTGATCACGCTCAACCTGCAGGCGCTGATCGGCGACCTCTCGGGTCGGCCCGCGTGGAGCTCGGCAGACCTGCGGCTGTGGCACGAAACCGAGGCTTCGCTGCCGAAGGGCGCTGCCACGAACGGCGTCGGCCCGAACCCGATCGCGAAGAACCCGCCGCTGTACTACGCGCTGATGGCGATCCCCTACCGCGTCTTCCTCTGGCTGCCACTGGTCAAGCGGGTGTTCGTGATGAGGCTCTTCAACGCCCTTTGCTACCTAGCGACGATCCTGCTGACGTGGCTGATCGCGGGCGAGGTCTTCGGGCGCGTGCGCTGGAAGCAGATGCTCGCCGCCGGCGCGGTCGCGCTCGAGCCCCAGCTGACGTTCATGAGCGCTGTCATCAACGCCGACAACCTCCTGATCGCGCTGACGACGGCGTTCCTGCTCGCCGCGCTGCGACTCGTGCGCAGGGGGCCCTCGATGAAGCGCGTGCTCGTCGCGACGCTGCTCGCCGCAGCCGCGTGCCTGACGCACGGACGCGGGCTCGTTACGTTGCCCGTGCTGGCGGTTGCGGTGCTCGCCGCGTGGGTTCGCCATCGTCCGGAGAGAAGCGAGTGGCTGCGCGAGGGTGGCGCGGCCGCGGGGACGCTCGTGGCGGCGGGGCTCGCCTACGTGCTGCTTGGTCGCCCGCCAGGCGGCTCCCTCTACGGCGGCCAAGTGCACGACCTCAACAGCGGCCAGTTCAACGTCAAGCAGTTCCTCTCCTCGATCTACCAGTTCTACTTCCCGCGCCTGCCCTCGCTGCGCCCCCGCATCGGGCCCGAATATGGCTACCGGCAGGTGTTCATCGACACGTTCTACGGAACGTTCGCCTCGCTCGAGGTCACCTTCAAGCAGCGCATCTACGACTCGTTGCAGGTTCTCTCGGCGCTCGGCCTCGTCGGCTTCTACACAGCGTGCGTCGTGCGCTGGCGGAAGCTGCGCGCCGAATGGCCGACCGTGCTGGTGCTGCTCACGCTTCTCGTGACGACCGTGCTGTTCCTGCACTACGTCTCCTACCGGGCGCTGCTCAGCGACAACGGTGTCGATCCGCTGATCGTCGGCCGCTACCTGCTGCCGATGGTCTCGCTCTTCGGCCTCGCGATCGCCTTCACGGTCGGGGCGCTGCCGCGGCGTGTGGGGTTGGCGCTCGGCTCGGTGATCCTCTCGATTGGAGTGCTGCTCGCGCTCGGCGGGCTCGGCATCACGATGGCAAGGTTCTATGCGTAGCCGGCAGGTGTCGATCGCCGGCAGGGCCCTGCGCCTGCCCGTACCGTCGGCGCCGGCCGCGTGCGCAGCACTCGCGGGCGCACTGATCCTCGGCGGCGCGCTGCTGTGGTTCAACCCGTTCCTCACCGGCGAGCGCACGGCTTTCGCGACCGTGCCGACGCCCCCCGCGCTCTTCGGGGTCACGTCCTTCGAACTCGCGCCGCACGGGCAGGCGTGCATGCGAGCAGTCACGATCACGCCGCAGAGCCGGGTCGCGGTGTTCGAGCTTCGTCCCGCCAAGCAGACGCCGAGCGGCGGTCCTCCGGTGCACCTCGTCCTGACAGCGCCGGGCTACCGCGCCTTGCTAGCGGTGCCCGGCGGGTATCCGGGGGGCGTCGTGTCACTTCCGATCGCGGCGCCCAAACGCGCCGAGATCGGGACCGCGTGCTTCGTCAACGAGGGCCACAGCACGGTGCTCCTTCCCGGTACGGCCGAACCGCGCACGATCTCACGCTCGACCATGCTCATCAACGGACGCTACGTCGTCGGCGACGTCGCGCTCAGCTTCGTCGAGAACGGCCCGCACTCGCTGATCAGCCGACTCGGCGAAATCTTCGAACACGCTTCGAACGTGACCGACCGTCTCGTGCCCGTATGGCTGATCTGGATCCTCACGGTGATCGTCGCCTTCGGGGTCCCGGTCGCGGTCGTCGCCGCGCTCTACCTCGCCCTCCGCGAAGGCGAGCATGCGGCGGGGGATGGCAAGGGCGCGCTGCGCGCGCAGAGCTCCACCTGATCGGCGCCCCGCGTCAGAACCCGGGGCTCAACGCCGGCGCAGGCCGAGGATGCTGAGCAGGAACGAGGAGAAGAAGATCTGGATGCCGACGATCAGTAGCGCGGCGGCGATCACCGCGAGCCGTTCGTCGGCGAGCGACCCGAAGCCATGCGAGACCCACGTGCCGATGATCGTCGCGCCGAGCACGATTCCGACGAGCACGAACAGCCCGCCCAAGAGGAGTCCGTGCTCGAGGCGAAAGTGCGATCGCGCCCAGTCGAACCAGCGATCGCGATCGCCCATGAAGTAGGTGCCGTAGGCGTGCGCGCACAGGCCCAGTGCGACCACCTGCGTTCCTACGATCATGAGCAGCGCGCCGCCGATCAACGCATGCACGCCCCACGCACGGCCGAACAGTTCGAGCCCCGATCCCACGACAACCACGATCAGCGCTCCGAAGGCCGCAAGCGCAGCGCCGGGCAGGATGAAGAGGTGAGTGGGGCTGTGCACGAGCAGGAAGCGCAGGTGGCGCCAGCCGTCGCGGAAGCTCGAGAGCTTCGACTCGCCACCGCGCGGGTGATAGGTGATCGGCACCTCGGCGATTCGCAGCTGCTCCTTCGACGCGCGCACGACCATCTCGGAGGCGAGCTCCATGCCGGTGGCGCGCAGGTCGAGACGCGGCAGGACGTCGCGCCTGAATGCGCGCATGCCACAGTGCGCGTCGTTGACGCCCGTCTTGAAGAAGAGGTTGAGGATCCCGGTGAGCACGGGATTGCCGACATAGCGGTGAAGCCACGGCATCGCACCCGGCTGGATGTCGTCCATGCGGTCGCCCATCACCAGCTCCGCGCCCTCTTCGAGCTGCGCGACGAACCGTGGGATGTCCGCGAAGTCGTAGGTGAGGTCGGCGTCGGCCATCACGATGTAGCGTCCACGCGCCGCGGCGAAGCCGGCGAGGTAGGCGCTGCCGTAGCCGCGCCGCGGCTCGCTAACGATGCGTGCGCCCGCGCCCGCCGCGAGCGCGGCGGAGTCGTCTTCGGAGTTGTTGTCGACGACGAGCACCTCGCCCGGTATCCCCATGCGTTCGAGCGCGCTTTGCGCGGATTGCACGCAGCGCTCGATGTTCTCCTCCTCGTTGAGGCAGGGGATCACCACCGAGACCCAGGGGGCCGAGGACTCGGTGAGAGCGCGAGCCAGATCCGGCGTTGTGCCTGCGGCAGTGCTCAAAGCCAACGGTCAGTGTACGGGTCTGCGCGCCGGATTTCGGTGCGCTGGCATTTTCAGCCCAGAGGCGCTGGTCACGACCGATACAACGCGCGAGCGGGCTGAAAGTGGCGCTCAGTCGTCGTAGGGGCGTCATGGCAGCTCCCGACGCTGCGCCGTGTGGCAGTCTCCC
The DNA here is from genome assembly GCA_963768005.1 of uncultured bacterium. Taxonomy (GTDB): domain Bacteria; phylum Actinomycetota; class Thermoleophilia; order Solirubrobacterales; family Solirubrobacteraceae; genus Palsa-744. Next base: position 1,068,630 of record CAVYGD010000001.1, on the reverse strand, counting down.
GCGCCGTGCGCGTGTGCGTCGTCTATGACTGTCTCTACCCCTACACCGTCGGCGGCGCCGAGCGCTGGTATCGCAATCTCGCGCAGCGACTCGCCGGCGAGGGCCATCGCGTGACCTACCTCACGCTGCGCCAGTGGGACCACAGCGAGTACCCGCGGCTCGTCGCCAGGTCTGAGGGCGAGGCAGAAGCCGGGGCCGAGGAGGAGGTCGCGGTCGTCATCGCCGGCCCACGAATGGCGCTCTATACGGGCGGGCGTCGCCGCATCCTGCCGCCGATCGTGTTCGGCCTCGGCGTCCTCTGGCACCTGTTGCGCCACGGGCACAGATACGACGTCGTGCACAGCGCATCGTTTCCGTACTTCTCCCTGCTCGCTGCGGGGGTCGCGCGGCTCGTGTGGCGCTTCGAGCTCGTCGTCGACTGGCATGAGGTGTGGAGCCGTTCCTATTGGAACGAGTACCTGGGGCCGCTGGGCGGTGCGTTTGGCTACGGCGTCCAGCTCCTGTGCGCGCGGCTGCCGCAGCGAGCCTTTTGCTTTTCGGAGCTGCACGCCGAGCGTCTGCGCGGGGAGGGTTTGCGCGGTCAGGTCGTCGTGCTTCGCGGTCAATACGCGGGCTCCCTCGAGCCCTTGCGCTCCAGCGAGCAGGAAGGTGGCGCCGACGCCACCTCCACCGAACCACTCGTGCTATTCGCGGGGCGGCTCATCCCCGAGAAGCGCGCTTCCCTCGGTGTGGCCGCGGTCGCCGCCGCGGCGCCGCGGATACCGGGGCTGCACGCGATCTTCTACGGCGAGGGGCCCGAGCGCCAGCTGCTCACGAGGGCGATCGAGGAGCACGGCCTGCGGGGGCTTGTCGAGGCGCCGGGTTTCGCGCCTTCGGAGCGGTTGGAGGCCGACATGAGGCGCGCGCTGTGCATGCTCCTGCCCTCGCGCCGTGAGGGCTACGGGATGGTGGTCGTCGAGGCCTCCGCGTGCGGAACGCCGAGCATCGTCGTCGCGGGCGCGGACAACGCCGCGACCGAGCTGATCGAGGAGGGCATCAACGGGCTGATCGCGCAGCGAGCGAACCCGGGTGCGATCGCGGACGCGATCGTCCGAGTGCACGAGGCGGGCGACGCGATGCGCGAGACGACGGCGAAGTGGTTTGCCGAGAACGCACCGCGCCTGTCCCTCGAGACCTCGCTGCGGACGGTTCTCGGCAGCTATGCACAGGCCGCCAGGGAACGTGGCGCCCGCACCTAGCCCGCCCGAGGCTGCTCGCTAGGCCACGCTCGGGGCCCGCACTGCATCGCGGATCGCGCCCGTGACCTCCGCCGCCTGCTCGGCCGTCAAGACGGGGCTCATGGGGATCGCAAGGTGCGTGCGCGCGGCCTCTTCCGTCCCGGGTAGGGCGGCGCCGTTCGCGTACACCGCCATCGCAGCCTGGCGGTGAATCGGCACCCGGTAGTAGGCGCGATTGCCGTGTCCAAGCTCCGCCAGGGTGGCCGCGAGCTCATCGGCCCGCTCGTGGCGGATCACGAAGAGGTGCCACGCGGGCTCCGCCCCCGCCGTCGCCCGCGGCAGGAGCACGAGCTCGCCGAGCCCTGCCTCCTCATAGTGGCGGCCGGCTGCGGCGCGACCAGCGGCCCAGTCGTTGAGACGAGGCAGCGCGACGCGCAGGATCGCGGCCTGCAGCTCGTCGAGGCGAGAGTTGTAGCCAACGTACTCGTAGCTGACCTTGTCGCGCGAGCCGTGGAAGCGAAGCATCCGCACGCGCTCCGCGAGCTCATCGTCGTTCGTCGTGATCGCTCCTCCATCGCCGAAGCACGCGAGGTTCTTGGATGGAAAGAAGCTGAATGTCGCCGCAGTGCCAAGCGCGCCGGGCCGGCCCTGCTCGCTGCTCGAGCCCGCCGCCTGCGCCGCATCCTCGAGGACGGGAACGCCGAGCGCCGCGATCTCCCGGACCGGGGCTACGTTCCCGAAGAGGTGCACAGCGATCACCGCCTTCGTGGCCGGCGTGAGCGCCTCCCTGACCGTGTCGGCGGTCACGCAGAAGGTCTCCGGGTCGACGTCGCAGAAGACTGGCCGCGCGCCGGTGGGCGGAATCGCCTCGGCGCTCGCGTAGAAGCTGAACGAGGGGACGACGACATCGTCGCCCGGGCCGACGCCCATCGCGCGCAGCGCAATCGTGATCGCGTCGGTGCCGTTGGCGACACCGATCGCGTGACCCACGCCGCAGTAGGCGGCGAACTCCTGCTCGAACGCCGCAACGTTCGGTCCGAGGATGAAGCGGGACTCGTCCACGACCGCCGTGATGCGCGCGAGGATCTCCTCGCGCAGCGGAGCGATCGTGGCGTCGGTATCGAAAAGTGGGACCCCCATCGGCTTCCGTCGCCTACAGGCTACGCACCGGACTTCGCCCGTGGCCTGCCCGCAAGGCCGATCTCGCCGCCCATCCACGACGCGGGCGGCTCCTTCATGCCCATCGCGCGCGCATAGCTCACAAGCGTCAGGCGTGCGGTCTGCTCCCAGCTGAAGGCTGCCGCGCGCACGGGACCGGCCTCCTGCAGTCGCCTCACGAGCGCGTCGTCGGAGAGCAGGCGTTCAAGCGCGGCGGCGATCGCGGCTTCGTCACGAGGATCGAAGAACACCGCTGCGTCCCCGGCCACCTCGGGCAGCGAGGAGGTGTTCGAGCATGCGACGGGCACCCCGCGGGCCATCGCCTCGAGGATGGGAAGCCCGAACCCCTCGTAGAGCGACGGAAAGGCGAAGGCGTCGGCGGCGGTCCACAGACCCTCAAGCTCCTCCTCGGTGACCCAACCGAGCAGCCTCACGTCGGCCTCGACGTCAAGCGCCTGCGTGCGCACGCGCAGCTCGGATTCATGCCAGGTCGCGTAGCCCGGCAGAACGAGCAGAGGGCGCCGCTCCACCGGGATCCTCGCCAGGGCGCCGATCAGCGCCGCGAGGTTCTTGTGCGGTCGCTTCGCGGAGAGGCTGAGCACGACGCGGCGCTCCCCGAGGCCAAAGCGCCGGCGCACCTCGGCCGCCGAGATCGCCGCTGGGCCCCGCGGCGCGCGCACGCCCATCGGCACGACGTCGATCCGCTGTGGGGGGGCGCCGACGAGCTCAACGATGTCGCGCTGCGTGCTCTGCGAAACCGCTATCACGCGATCGGTGCGGCGCACGGCGAGCGGCACGAGGAGGCGCATCCCGAGGTCGCGAACGCCCGGATGGGCATCGGGATGGCGCAGGTAGATCAGGTCGTGGACGGTCACGACGCGACGAAAATGGCCCCAGGCGGGTGCGGTGCTCCCCATGCTGTGCAGCAGGTCCACGCGCGCCCGCCGCGCCAGGGGCGGTAGGAGCGCCTGCTCGCCGAGCACCCACTGGACGCGCCTGCGCGCGCTCACGGGCACGGTCACCGCCGGCAGAAGCTCTCCCCACGGGTTATCGCCCGCAGCCTTTGCCTCGCGATTAACGAAAGCGGTGAAGCGCGCGCCGGGCGCCGCGGCGAGCAGCGCCGGAATCAGCTCCCGAGCCGCCACCTCCATACCTCCCGTCTCGTCCGGTACGAGGAAGATGAGATTGAGGCCGATGTGCACGTGATCGACGCGGTGGCGTTAGCCACCGAGCACTCGGTCGTACGCGGCCGCGAGGCGAGCGGCCGCGGCGGTCGTCGAGTAGCGCTCAACGACGTCGGCCGGATACACGACCCGCGCCGCGGGCGGACGGCTGAGCGGGCCCGCGGCAAGCGCCCTCGCGATGCCCACCCAATCGCCGGGCGCGACCAGATCCACCGGTGCGTCGGCCAGCACCTCTGGGATCGCTCCGCTGGTGGTCGTGACAATCGTCAGACCGGCGGCCATCGCCTCGGCCAGCACCATCCCGAACTGCTCCTCCCAGAACACGCGCGGCACGTCAAAGAGATGGTAGGCACCGCTGGCCGACGAGAGGCTCGCTAGCACCATCGCCGACGCGCGGGCGAAGAGGCTCGGCATCTCGTCGTACGGCACACTGCGGAACTCGACGACTTGGCCCAGCCCGAGCTCGTCCGCGTACGCACGCAGGCGGTTGGCCTCTGGTCCCGAGCCGATGATCAGCAAACGGGGTTTCACGACCCCGCCGCCCGGGAGCTCGACGATCCCGCGATGCAGCGCCGCGATCGCGCGTAAGACATCGTGGTGGCCCTTCTCCCAGACCAGCCTCCCCGGCGAGACGACCGTGTGCTCTGCGGGCACGGCGTCCACCTGGCCGCGGGCGAACCGAGCGACGTCGATACCGGGAGGACAGACGACCATCGCCTCCGGAGAGACGCCCTCCATCTGCAGAGCGAGCGCCGCGCGTTCTGTAGTCGGGAGGAACAGGTCGGTCTCGCCGAGCACCAGCTCACGGAAGGTGCGGGCGTGGCGGTTGCGGTAGGTGGTGAGCATCGGGAGCGTCTCCCAGACAGTCTGGACGAGCTTGAAGGAGTGGCGGCGCTTTCGCTCGGCCGCGTCGGCGGCGAACCAGAAGCTCAGCTCCTCCGCGTGCACGATGTCGGCTTCCGCGAACGCACTGTCCGCCGAGAGATAGCGGTCGCCGAGTATCCCCACCGACACCTCGCCAGCGATTCCGCGCGGCAGCATGTCGCGCAACGCCTTCGCAGGCACTGCGCGCATGCCCTCCGGGGGGGTGAAGAGGTTGGAGCGAGTGCGCAGATAGGAGACCTCGAAACGGTCCGGGAGCTCCAACCACGGCCGCAGCTCCCAGGGGTTCGCCAAGTGGCCGCGGACGATCAATACTTGCGACACTGTGCCGCCAGCCTACGGAAACCCCGAGGGCGGGGCCGACGAGCCCTCCGGCGCTGCAGAGTAGATGAGTGCGACAAAGCCCCGACAGCCGAGCTCCAGACTGCCGCCTCTGCCGGAGGGTCTGCCGCTGCGCACGCGCATCCAGTTCAGGGCGACGCAGGCGGCGACGCGCGCGCTGAAGGCGTTCGGATTGCGCGAGACGGTGATCCGCGCGCGAGCGGCGATGGCGCGGCTTACGCGCAGCTCGTTCGAGCGATTCGGCTCGGCGCGGTACTCGCGCCCTGCGCTGCACGGGATCGATCGGAAGCTTGACGCGATCATCGCGCGTGATGGCGGCTTCTTCGTCGAAGCGGGTGGTGCTGACGGCTACACGCAATCCAACAGCTACTACCTAGAACGCTTCAGAGGATGGCGTGGCATCCTCGTCGAGCCGATGGCCGAGATGGCGGCGGAGGCACGGCGCAATCGCCCCCACGCGCGGGTATTCGAGCGCGCGCTGGTCGCTCCCGAGGACAGCGGGCGGGAAATCGAGCTGGAGTTCGGGGACCTGTTCACGGCGGTGCGTGGCCTCCACGGCGAGGATGGGGAATGGGTGCAGGGCGGGCTCGTGCTCGGCTGGCGAGATCGTCGCGTCGAGAAGGTGCGGGCGCAGTCGCTTAGCGACCTGCTCGACGAGGCGGGTGTCAGCGAGATCGATTTGCTCTCGCTCGACGTCGAGGGATACGAGGGACCAGTTCTGCGCGGTCTCGACCTTTCGCGTCACGCGCCGTCCTGGATCCTGGTCGAGATGCACGACCTCGATGCGGGACGCTCGACGATCGGTGGCGTGTTCGGCGATCGTTACGTCGAACACGCGCTCATCTCGCCGCTGGACGTGCTCTACAAGCGCGACGACCTTCCGTAGCAGGCTGTGGCCGCAACTGCTGGCCTGCATCGCTGCCGCTCGCGGTGGCTCACCGCCCGTTACGACGGCCCACGTGCGGGATAAGGTCCGCGAGCTCAGCCGGAGCGGCTCGCGTGAGCAGGATCACCACCGCATACGCGACGAGCGACACGCTCGCAAGTGCTACCGAGGGTAAGTTCGTCAGCAACCCAAGCAGCACTGCCGGAACCGCGGCGAGCAAAACCTTGCCGAGCAGAGCCGCCCGTGGTCGTAGCTGCGGATCGGCGCGCACGAGCGCCCGTAGGGAGGCCAGCGCGAGCACGATCTCGCCGCCGATCGTCGCAATCGCGGCGCCCTGCGCGCCATCGGTACTCGCGAGCGGGATCGTAAGGGCGCAGCTCACCACGAACGCGGCGCCGTTCACGAGCAGCAGGCTTCTGTAGCGCCGAAGCGAAAGCAACGCGAAGCTCCAACCCGCGAGCACGAACGAGGCCAACATCGCGAGCGACTGGATCCTGAGCACCGGCGCCGCTCCCGAGTATGACTTACCCGCGACGACGTTAATGACGAACGGCGCGCCGGTGGTGAACGCGATCACGCAAGCGACGCCGAGGATGAGAGAGACCTCGAACATTCGCTGCAGCGCATAGTGGAGGCGTGCATGATCGTCGCGAGCCGCTCGAGAGAGCACCGGCAAGGCAGCGCTCGCAAGCAGGCCCGGCACCGCCGCCACTACGACGAACACTCGAAACGACACGGCGAAGAGGCCGCTTTCGTGCTGGCTGGTCACAAGACTCGTGATGATCTGCGCTGTGTAGATGTAAAGCGTGCCGACCGCCGTTGCGAGCGAGAACGCGATAGTTGGGCGCAGCAACCCCACCCAGGCGCGGCGATCGACGGCCGGCCGCGCGGGTATTCGCCCACGGGCGAAAACGGCCGTCGGCGCGATCAGGAGGGCGTTGACCACGAGCGTCACGGCGAGCAACGGCAGCACACCCGCGCCGAGCAAGATCAGCCCGAGAATCATCAATACGAAGAGGACCTGGCGCGCGAGTTCCAAGGCCGAGATGACGCCGAGCCGCAGCGACGCGGCCAGCGGTATGGAGAACGTGTGCTGCCACACGAGCGCCACCGTCCCGAGGCCGGCAAGGAGCGTGCCGACAAACAGCGCCGGCGCGTATCCTGCGGCCGCCGCGAAGGCGACGGCGAGGGCAACTCCGGCGAAGCTCAGGGCCAGCCGGAGACCGAGGAGCACCCGCATGAGCACGTCACGTGCGGCGCCCTCGCTAACCGAGTACTCATGGGTGCCAACATTCGACATGCCGGCGTCGGTGACCGTCGAAACAACTGTCACGAGTGAGATGACCGTCGTGTACTCGCCGAAGCGCGCGACCCCGAGATGCCTCGTCAGCAGCGCGGCGGAGAGGACGGACAGCGCGACGCCGGCAGCGTAGCCGCCCGAGCGAATCGCGCCGCCGCGCACAATCCGCGCCCCTGCCTCCGTGCTATCGAGCACATCGCCGTCGACGGCGGAGTCCACCTCGTGTGCTGTTGGCTGTGAGATCAGCTTCTGAAACCCGCGCCGTGCGCACCTAGTGCTGTTGGCGAAACGCGCGTTCGTAGCTCTCGAACGTCGCTTCGGCTGTCCGCTCCCACGAGAGCGTGCGTGCCTGTCGCTTGCCCTCGGCTATGAGCCGCTCCGCGAGCGCTTGGTCCTCGAGGACGTCGATGAGGGCGTCGGCGATGCTGGTGATGTCCAGCGGATCGAAATAGCGTGCCGCGCGCCCGGCCACCTCCGGTAGCGCCGAAACGTCCGAGCAAGCCACCGGGACGCCCCGTCCCATCGCCTCGAGGATAGGTAGGCCGAAACCCTCGTTCAGCGACGGCAGGACAAAGCACCGCGCCGCCGCGTAGAGACCCTCCAGCTCATCGAGCTCGACGAACGGCAGACACGCGACGTCTCGCTCGAGCGACAGGCTCGCGATTTCCGCTCGCAACTCGGCGTCGTACGGGGTTGGGTTGCCGCACAAGACGAGCCTCGTACCTGGTCGACGATCGAGGATAGCCGGCATCGCGCGCACTAGTCGGAGGAGGTTCTTGTGCGGCTTGCGCGTCCCGACCGTGAGCACGATCGGGCCCTCGCCAAGCGCGAAGCGCTCGCGAGTTGCGCGCTCCGGCAGTGGCTCGACCGAGCGTTGCAGGCGATGGCCGAGAAGTGTCACGTCGATTCGCTCGCGGGGCACACGCAGATAGCGCTCGATGTGCTCGGCGCCGGCGTGCGAGATCGCGATTACGCGATCCGCCCGACGTGCGACCGTCGGCACGAGCATTCGCCAGAGCCGCGTCGTGGCGGATTCCGCATGTCGGTCGAGGAGCCAGGTGACGTCAGCGATCGTGACCACGTTGGCAGCACGGGTATGCAGCGGAGCGGTCAGCGCGACGCTGTGCAAAAGGTCAACTCGCCGGCTCGCGAGGCCGCCGAGGAAGGTCAGCTCGGTAGCTGCTTTAAAGCCCCGCGGGCCGAGCAGTGGATGCGTTACGAACGAGAACCTCCCCGGCCCACGCCTGCGCCTGCAGGTGTCGTTCGCCGGCCTGGGTGCAGAAGATGCTGAAGGACACTCGCGGGGCGAGCTTCAGCATCGTGGGCACTAGCTCACGCACGTAGGTGTCGAGGCCGCCCATACCCGGAAGCAGGAACACCGCGTTGATACCGATCCGCGCCGGCAAGCTCTGCCTCGCGGGCCGTCCTCGGTGCGGCTGCGGAGAGATCGCGACGCCTGCGGCGCTCATTTGAGCGCCTCGACTGCCGTGGCCAACGCCGCGCTCACCGCGCCGCGTCGGCGAGCAGAACGGGCACCGATGTGACGATCGGATAGCCGCGGCCACAGTCGCGACACTCCGCACTCAGCGCACTCATCCGACGCGCGCCACGGGAAGCGCCTGTCCATCTGCGATCACGAGCGGCTTCGACACGCTCATCGCAGACCGCGCTCGAAGTCGTCGGCGACGTACTTGTCGACGACGAGGTTGGCGCGCAGATGTGGCGACTGCCCTCCGCCGACGTCGAGGACAAGGCCCTGAGCGGGAGGATGGGGGCTGTGCCTGTCAATGTTCCGACGAGCGTTTATGAGCGCACTTGAGAGGTCTCGTACGAGACGGAGACCCTGTGGCAAGCTGCTCACTGAGTTGCACAGCGGGCATCATAGGCTGTGCAGTTGAGGCCAACGGCGCGTTCGGAGCCGGCGCGACTTAACGGCGAGAGCGCGTAGCTATCGCGCGCCGGTAACCCGCGAGACTCAGCTCGCCGGTACGTTTCCACGTGAAGAGCTGCACGCGCGCGTGGCCCCGCGCGACGAGTGAGGCGGCGAGCTCGCGGTCGTCGAGCAGCTTGCGGATGGCCCCGCTGATCTCCTCGTCGCGCTCCGGATCGAACTGCAGCGCGGCGTCGCCAGCGACCTCCGGAAGCGCAGTCACGTTCGAGCAGGCAACCGGGACCCCGCGCGCCATCGCCTCGAGCACCGGGATGCCGAAGCCCTCGATCAAGGACGGGAGAACGAACACCTCGCTCAGTGCGTAGAGCTCGTCTAGCTCGGCGTCGGAAAGCCACGAAGGGAAGCGCACGCGGTCCGCGACGCCCAGGTCGGCTGCCAACGCACGGAGCTCCGACTCGTACGGAGTGGGCGATCCGGGAAGGACCAGGATCACGTCCTCGTCTAGCTCCGGCAGCGCTTGCACCAGGCGTCCCAGGTTCTTGTAGGGGCGTTTCTGCGCCACGCACAGCACGACTCGGCCGGTGCCGAGCTCGAGGCGAGCGCGCAGCGCACCCTCGGAGACGCGTGGCTCGCCGGTGGGGAGGCGCACGCCGAGCGGGGTGACGTCAATCCGGTCGGGCCGGATGCTGAGCGTGCGAACGAAATCGTCCGCGGCGGCGCGAGAGATCGCGAACAGACGGTCGGCGCGGCGCACGCAATGGTCCACGAACAGGCGCATCCTGCGCTGCACATAGCGGCTCGCCTCCCATTCGTCGGCTCGATGGAGCCAGATCAGGTCGAGCAGCGAGATCACGCTCGCGACGCCGGGGGCCACCGCCGGACCGGTGTTCGCGGGGCTGTGCAGCACGTCGAGACGGCGCGCCAGCGCGAGTATGGGCAAGCCCGCGAACTGGGCCGGCACGTGAAGCGGTGAGCGCGAAGGGTGTAGCGGAAGCGTGATCCAATGCACGTCGGACGCCCACGGCGCCTCACGCAACGCCTCCGGCAGCTCACGCGAAACGAAGAGATGCAGCTCCGTGCGCGGGTCGGCCGCGAGCAGCGCGCCCGGCAGCTCTTCGGCATAGCGGCCGGCACCGCCGGCACGCTCGCACAGGAAGACGAAGTTGAGGCCGACACGCAGCCGGCGCTCTTTGTCGTCGGACGTCATCGAACTGTCGTGCGCCCGCGGCGCCGCATCAGGTTCGCCACGCCCACAACATCCCATGGCCGTCGGGGCGATGCCACACCGAGCGCACGTGCAGGCCGGCTCCTCGCATCGCGCTCTCCACCTCGACGCGCGCATCTGGTCCGGGACAGAAGCGGGGGTGATACTCGAGCACCAGCGCACGTGGCGGAGCTGCCCGGAACCGCGGGTCACCGAGGATCGCCCACTCGCCGCCCTCGATGTCGATCTTCGCCAGATCCGCGCTGGCGAGCGCGGGCAGGACGTCGCATGCAGGCAGCTCGGTCGCCTGCTCCTCCTCCGCCGCGTCCGCGACGTGCGAGAGCGCGATGCCGCCGGCGACGAACCGAGCAGTGCCGTCGTAGGCCGTGGCCACGGCCCGAACGAGTCGCCAGCGCACCTGCAACCCGTTGACTGCGATCGCTCGCTCGTGCACGGCCGCGTTGTCTGGATCAGCCTCGAATCCGACGATCGTGGCCTCCGGCCAGCGAGCAGCCGCAAACGCGCCGAACAGACCGATGTTCGCCCCCAAGTCCACAACCGTCCCCACACGTCCGAGACCGCGCTCCAGCTCGGCCGGCGGGCGATAGTCGTGCTCGTGGAAGACCTCCCCGAGCGTTACGACGTCTCCGGTGCAGTGGCGAATCGCCACCCACAGGCCCTCCTCGCGCAAACGATAGGTCGAGATGATCCTGCGGCGCAGCGCCTCGCGCAGGACGAACACGCTGCTCGGCCGCACGGTGCGCGCGCGTAACAGCAGAGCGGTGAGCGGCAGCAGTCGCGGTCGCCCAGCCACCCACCGCAGCGCGTCCACGGCGCCGTTCCAGGGCGTTCCCATGACGGCCGACAATATGACCCGTGGCGCTCGAGAGCGCGTCGCCTCCATCGTGACTCTAGGGCGCGCCGAGCTGCTTGAGGCCGGCCCGGGGTCGCCGGCGCCCAAATGGCGACTGAGGCGGCGGCGAGATCGCGCTCACTTGAGCGCCTCGAAGGCCGCACGCAGATTCATCGCTGGAAAGTGGAACGCAAAGTACTTCTCGTAGGTTCTCAGGCGCACGGTTGGCGAGGGCCCCAATCCCGAGCAACCGGAACGGGAGCCAGAGATCCAACGTGAGTTGGATCACGCTAAACCGCACGGGTGTGTAGTGAGCGAACCCAGGCTCGGCGAGCGAGCGGATCGCGATACTGGAGAACGCATGCCGATGCGTCGGATCGCCGTAAGCCAGGGCGGAGGAGAAATGGGGCGTGCGCAGATCGACTCGGCCACGCGGACGAAGAACGCGATGGACCTCTTCCATGACGCGAATCGGCTCCTCCAGATGCTCTATCACGTCCTGCATCAACACGTGATCGAAGCTGTTGTCCTCAATCGGATACGGGAACGTGTCGAGGTCGTGGACGATGTCGGCATCGGTCTCGGACGAGATGTCGATCCCCACCGCGCCCGGCGCCTTCGCCGACCCGCAACCGAGGTCGAGCACATCCCCGCCCGCAAGCGGCGTGAGGTCGAACTGGTGGGGATCGGTGAGCTGCCGCAGCGTGCTCCGCATCGGCTTCGACCTAGAGAGTTGCCCGCTCGTGGTGATCGCCCTCAACTGCAGACGCCGAGTCGCCAACACCGGCGATCTGACCCGCCGTTGCCGCTCGCATGTCCTCCCCGTCGCGAAACCGGCGGTACCACTCGACGGTGGCTTCGAGCCCCTGCTCGAGATCGAGCGCCGAGCGCCACCCCAGCTCGGTGCGTGCCTTCGAGGAGTCGATGTCGAGATAGGCCGCCTCCTCGGAATGGAAGCCCTCGTCGCGCGCCCATTCCAGCTCCTCGGCCCACAGCTCGCGCACCCGCTCGACCACCCACTGCACCGTCCGCGCGTTCCCCTCGCTCGGGCCAAAATTCCACGCGCATGCACCTTCCGGCGAGTCCCAGAGCGACTGCGCTAGCACGAGGTATCCGCTCAGCGGGTTCAACACGTGCTGCCACGGCCGCACGGCGAGCGGATTCCGCACCAGCACGGGCGTTCGATCGAGGGCGGCGCGCATGAGGTCCGGGACGAGGCGATCCTCGCCCCAATCTCCGCCGCCGAAGACGTTGCCTGCGCGCACCGAGGCAATGCGCGCGTCCGCTTCCGCGGCGAAGAAGGACCGCCGGTAGGCCTCGATCGCGAACTCGGCGCACGCCTTGGAGCTGGAGTAGGGATCGGAGCCGCCGATCGGGTCGTCCTCGCGGTGGGCGTGGCCGCGCGCGGGATTCGCGTAGCACTTGTCCGACGTCACGCACAAGACGACACGGACCTCACCGGCGGTGCGCACAGCATCGAGCAGGTTGACCGTGCCCATCGTGTTGACCGCGTAAGTCTCACGCGGGTGCGCGTACGAGCGGCGCACGAGCGGTTGCGCGGCCATGTGGATCACGATCTCCGGCCCGCACTCGACCACGGCCGCACGCAGCTGGTCGTAGTCGCACACGTCGCCGTCGATGCTTCGCATCTCGTCCTCCACGCGAGCCACCTCGTAGAGCGATGGTCGCGTCGGCACTCCCCGCGAGAAGCCCGTTACGAGCGCGCCTAGATGCTGCAGCCACAACGACATCCATGCTCCCTTGAACCCAGTGTGACCCGTCACCAGGACCCGGCGGCCGTTCCAAAAGCGGGAGTCGACGCTGCCGCCGCGCGCAGCCGCCACTTGACTCTCGCCTCCGCGCGGACCTGACGCAGCCACCGCTACTCCCAGATCCGCCACGGCGCTGCGCCCGCGGACCAGAGGTCCTCGAGGTGGTTGCGGTCGCGCGCCGTGTCCATCGCCTGCCAGAACCCCTCGTGGCGATAGGACGCGAGTTGGCCATCGCGGACGAGCAATCGCATGGGCTCCTGCTCCCAGATCGTCCGATCGTCCCCGAGGTAGCGACCAACCTCCGGGGAGAGGACGAAGAATCCGCCGTTGATCCATCGCCCATCTCTGTGGGGCTTCTCCTCGAAGCCGCGCACGCGCTCGCCGTCAACGTCCAGCGCCCCGTAGCGGCCGCGCGGCTGTACGGCGGTGACCGTTGCCAGTGAGCCTTGACGATGATGAAAGTCGATCAGTGCGTAGAGGTCGAGGTCGGCGACGCCGTCGCCGTAGGTGAAGCAGAACTCTTCGCCGCCAACGTAGTGGAGCGCGCGCCTAAGCCGCCCCCCCGTCATCGTCCGTTCCCCGGTCTCGACCAGAGTCACGCGCCAGCGCTCCGAGGGTGAGTGATGCAGCTGCATCTCGCCCGACGCGAGGTCGAAGGAGACGTCTGAACTGTGCAACCGATAGTTCGCGAAGTACTCCTTGATCATGTAGCCCTTGTAGCCCAGGCACACGATGAAATCGTCGATTCCCTGGGCTGCGTAGAGCTTCATGATGTGCCAAAGCAGCGGCCTTCCCCCGATCTCGACCATCGGCTTCGGACGCGTGGCCGTCTCCTCGCCGAGCCGCGAGCCGAAACCACCAGCCAGGATCACCGCCTTCATCGCCGCCAGAGTATTGATCGAGACCGCGAAGACGACCGCGCCTAGCACCGACGCAGCGCCTCAACGTCGGCGTCGACCATGCGGTTGATGAGCTCTTCGAAGGTGAGCGTTGGCTGCCATCCGAGGCGCTCACGCGCCCGGCTCGAGTCACCGACGAGCGGCGTGGGCTCCGGTCCACGGCGGAGCTGGCTGCCGACGCGGACGTACTCCTTGGCGTCGAGGCCAACGCGCGCGAAGGCAAGCTGCGCAAACTCGCGCACCGTGTGCGGGACGCCGCTCGCAAGCACGTAGTCCTCGGGTTCTTCCCGCTGGAGCATTAGCCATGCGCCGCGCACGGTGTCCTTCGCAAACGACCAGTCGCGGACGGCGTCGAGATCGCCGAGCTCCAGATGGTCGGCGACGCCCAGCTTGATCTGCGCCGCGGCGCGCGTGATCTTGCGCGTCACGAACGAGTCCGGCCGGCGCTCGGACTCGTGGTTGTAGAGGATCCCTGAGCACGCGAAGATGTCGTCGTGCTGGCGCAGCTGGCGCACGAGCTCGTGTGCCGCAAGCTTCGCGATCGCGTACGGGCTTTGCGGCCGGCAAGTGGTTCTCCTCGCACTGCGGACTCTCGGGCGCGGCTCCGAACATCGAGGAGGAGGCGGCGAAGAAGGACCGCGTGGACGGAGTGTGCTCGCGGACGGCCTCGAGCAACTGCGCGGTGGCGCCGGCGATCGCGACGACGGTCTCGCGCGGCCTTTGCCAGGAGGCCGGGACGAAGGATGGCGCAGCGAGGTGGTAGAGCTCGTCGGGGCGCACTGCCGCGAGCGCGCGCACGACACCTTCCGGTTCGAGCAGGTCGCCCTCGATCAGGTCCACCCGGCCGCGCAGGTGCTCCGAGGAGCCGAGCCTGCCCTCCGGCGGCCGCACCATTCCCACCACTTCATAGTCCTTCTCGAGCAGCAACTCCGCAAGGAACGAGCCATCCTGGCCCGTCAAGCCGGTTAGGAGCGCCCTCACGAAGGTCAGCCGGCTCGAGGAGCGGCTGCCGGCGACGACACGCTCTCGCCGCGCAGGAGCTTCAGGTCCGCGTCGACCATCAGCCGGATGAGCTCCTCGAAGCTCGTCCGCGGCTCCCAGCGGAGCTCGCGTCTGGCCTTCGACGCGTCACCCACCAGGTGATCCACCTCGGCGGGTCGCTGCAGGGACTGATCGATGACGACGTGCTCGTCGAGGTCGAGCCCTGCTTGGTCGAATGCGATCTCGAGGCAGTCGCGTACGGAGTGGGCGATACCGGTGGCGATCACGTAATCCTCAGGCTGGTCGCGCTGGAGCATCAGCCACATCGCTTCGACGTAGTCCTTCGCGTATCCCCAGTCGCGTTCGGCGTCGAGGTTGCCGAGTTGGAGTGTCTCGGCCAACCCGAGCTTGATCGCCGCCGCGTGCCACGTGATCTTGCGCGTCACGAACTCGAGCCCCCGCCGCTCGGACTCGTGGTTGAACAGGATCCCGCTCGTCGCGTGCAAGCCGTAGGACTCGCGATAGTTGACCGTGATGAAGTGCCCGTAGACCTTCGCGACACCGTAGGGCGAGCGCGGGTAGAACGGCGTGAACTCGTTCTGAGGGACTTCTCTGACCTTGCCGAACATCTCGCTCGAGGAGGCTTGGTAGAAGCGCGCGTCGGGGCAGACTTCGCGCATCGCCTCGAGCATCCGCGTCACGCCCACGCCGGTGAACTCCGCGGTCAGCGTCGGCTGGATCCACGAGACCCGCGACGAACGACATCGCGGCGAGGTTGTAGACCTCGCTCGGCCGCGCAGCGCGCATCGCATCGACGAGCGAGCGCTGGTCGAGGAGATCCGCCTGGTGCAGCGTGATCCGGGCCCGGAGGTGCTCGATGCGCTCGAAGCGCTCGGTCGAGGAGCGGCGCACGAGGCCGTGGACGTCATAGCCCTTCTCGAGCAGCAGCTCCGCGAGGTAGGAGCCGTCCTGCCCCGTAATGCCAGTGATGAGCGCACACTTTCGCTCCGCCATGGCCGCTGAGCCTACACGCTCCGTTTGACTGCTCAGGCCGCAGGCCCGCGGCCCTCGGGAGGCGCCGGAGCCGCGGCGTCCAGCCGCGTCCATGCAAGAGCTTTAGCACCCGTGTCGGCCGCGTGGACATCTGTTCTAGCGCCCACGACGCCACTCAAGCGGGGAGGGCGCTCCGCCGAGGCAGGACGCACCGGGTAGGGCGCTCCATCGGCGGCCCTTGGCGACGGGCCCGGAACGCGGAATCGAATCCGGTGAACAGGAGGTAACGCAAATGGTCAGTCTCCTCGATACAGGCGTAGGGAAACGCCCCGAGCCCGGCTCAGGCTTCATCTCCGTCAGCGAACAAGCGCTCGACGAGCGCACGGCGGAGATCGCAATCGAGGGCGAGCTCGATCTCGCAACCGCGCCGCGGCTGAAGTGGCCGTTGCTCGACGCGCTGAAGGCGGGTCGTACGCAACTGCTCATCAACCTCTCGGGCGTCACGTTCATTGACTCCACGGCGCTCAGCGTGCTCGTGGGCGTCCACCGCAAGCTCGACCAAGACGCCCACATGGCTGTCGTGTGCTCGAACCCGAACGTGGTCCGGATCTTCGAGGTTGCAGGGCTGAAGGTCGCTTTCGACATCTTCCCCACGCGCGAGCAGGCGCTCGACTACCTGCGCCAGGCGGCAGCACGACAGGCGTGAAGGTAACGGCGGCAAAGCTCACGCGGAACGCCGCAATATCCACCGTCTGCGCGGCGGCGGTTTTCGCGTGCCCGGGAGCAGTCGCGGCACGCGGCGGCTCGCACGGTGCGCCGTGGAGCCACGGGGGGCCTGCAGAACACCCGGCGGAACCCGCGGGCGCGCCCGCATTCGCACAGGGGCAGCCGGTATCACCCGCGCCTTCGGCGCGCGGCCCCGAAGCGCGGTCGGCCGGTCAAACACAGGCGCACGTCAGCGCCGCGACCCAGGATCGGGCCGCCGTGCACGTGTCCGGCGGCGGACGCGAAACGAGCCTCGAAGCAGGTCACAGCCAGAGGGAAACGCACGCCAGCGTGGACGCCGAAGCCAAGAACAGCAGCACGGGCGCCGGCACCGGCGCCTCGGGCGGAGAGGGACCCTCGAGCCCAAGCACCTCGACGGCGCCGGTCACGCCGCCGGCGGCGGTGCCAACGCCCAACGCGACATCTTCCGGATCGCACTCGCACGCGAGCGCTGACACCGCCTCGTCGTCCTCCGGGAGCGGCGGCGGAGGTTCCTCCTCGAGCACCCCCGCTTCCGCGACACCAGCTTCTGCGCCGTCGTCAACACCGGCGACGCCCGCAAGCACGACCCCAACCACTCCTGCGCCCGCCGTCACCGGCTCGACGCCTGAGAGCAGGACGCTGAGCAACGCGAGCGCCCACCGCCACGCCGCGCGGCGAGCGAGGGCACAACACGGTACGAAGGGCGCGACAGGCGCGCGCACCCCCGCTGCGCCCGTCAGCGGCGCGATCGCGGCCGGCGTCGGAACCGCAGGCGCGCACGCCCAGCCGGCGCGTGGCCGCCATCCCAGCGCTCAGGCCACGCACAAGTCAGCGTCCGCCCTCGCACCTGCGATCCGCACCGTCGAACGAATCGCAAACGTCGTGCCACGGGGCGTATGGATCATCATGGGGCTCCTTGGCGCCCTCTCGGGGCTGCTCGCGGCCGGCTCATGGATCAGCTCCTCGCGCGCGCGGCGTCTCGAGCGTCAGCGCGGCTATCTCGCCGAGGAGGTGGGCCTCCTCCAAGCGGCGCTCCTGCCGGCGATACCCGAGCGCTTCGGGCCCGTCGGCGCCTCCGTCGCCTACCGGCCTGCGGAGGGACCAGCCGCCGGCGGCGACTTCTACGACCTGTTCGCGCTCGAGGACGGCCGCCTGGCGGTGATCGTCGGCGACGTCTCCGGCCATGGCCCAGCGGCGCTCCCGCAAACAGCGCTCATCCGCTACACGCTGCGCACATACCTCGACGCCGGCTTGCAACCGCGCGCCGCGCTGCACGCGGCGGCCGTCACGCTCGATCATCAACTCGACGGATCGTTCGCGACGGTCGTGCTCGCGACTTATGACCCCGCGGACCACACGCTCACCTATGCATGCGCCGGCCACCCGCCGCCGCTCGTGATCGCGGGCGAGCCGGTCGCTCCGGTGATCAGCGGTGCCGCCCCTCCGATCGGCGTCGGCCTTCCCACCGGAACACGCCAGACGATCCTCAAACTGCCCGCCGGCGCTTCGGTCTGCTTCTTCACGGACGGCATCGTCGAGGCCCGCATAGGCGGCGAGCTCTTCGGCATGCGCCGGCTCACCGACACACTGCTCTCGCTCGGGTCGTCCGCGACAGCGGAGGCGCTGCTCGCGCGCGTAGTCGCGAGCACCGACCGGCGTCCCGACGACATGGCCGCGTGCCTGCTGCAACTCGACGCGGCGGCCCAGGCTCAGGCCGCGAGCGCGGACGGCAACGGCGGCGTTCGGACGAGGGTGGTGCAAAGCGAGGAGCTCGAGATCGATCGCGGCGCCCTGAGCGGCCAGCGCATCCCCCGCTTTCTCGCCGCGTGCGGCCTCTCGGGGTCGCGCGTCGCAGCGGCGATGCGCGCCGCGCGGCTCGTCGTCGGCAGCGCTGGCGAAGCGGTGCTCCGGCTGCAGGTCGACGGCGACCAGCACGATGTGGAGGTCCTGCCGCACAACACGGGGGTGCTGCATCTCGCCAGTCGCCCCGGACCGAGTAAGGAAGCCCACCTCGTCAACAGCCGGTGATGGCCTCCGTGATCGAATCCGGCCGGCGCGGAGGCCGGCGTCGCTGGCGCCGTCCGTCGAGTGGGACTACCATGTCCAGCGAAGCGCCTGTGGAACCCGAGATGGAGCTCACGCTCCCGGCGCGAGCCGAGAGCCTCGCGATCGTGCGAGACGCCTTGCGCGCCCTCGGTGGCGTGCTTGCGATCGAGCAGCAGGTGCTCGCGGACATGTGCCTAGCGGTCACCGAGGCGTGCACGAACGTCGTCCTGCACGCGTACCCGGACGATGACGAAGGACCGCTCGAGGTGATCGTGTGGAACGGAGGGGCCCCTGTGGCAGAGCGCGATCCCGCGCCGGACGAGAGCGCGCGTCCGCGGGAGGACGCCGAAGATGAGCTGACCGTGATCGTCGGCGACTTCGGGCGGGGCACGCACGTTGCGACGAGCACCCCGGGATTGGGGCTGGGCCTGCGTCTGATCTCGGCGCTCACGAAGTCCACGCGCGTCAGCAGCAACGCCGATGGGCGCACCGAAGTCGAGATGACGTTCTCGCTGGCTGCAAGCCCGGGTTCACCCGCGCTCTCACTGTCAAGCGCAACCGCGTCGCCGCGCTAAGCTTCCGAAGACGCGGGAGCCACGAGCGAGCGGGAAAGCGAGGTAACGCGGATGCTCGGTTCTGTACACGCGCGCGGGCCGCGTGAGCCAACACATCCCAGGTTCGGCATCACTGAGACGAAGCTTGACGACGCGACGACGCTGATCGAAGTCGAAGGAGAGCTTGACCTCGCGACGGCCCCGCGCCTGAAGTGGCCGCTCGTCGACTCGATCGACGCCGGCTCGCGGCGCCTGATCGTCGACCTCTCGCGGGTCACTTTCATGGACTCGACTGCACTCGGCGTGTTGATCGGCATTCGCCGTTCGCTCAAGCTCGGCAGCCGTCTCGCGATCGTCTGCACCGATCCCGACGTGCTCAAGATCTTCGAGATCTCGGGGCTGGACGCGGTATTCCAGATCTTTCCCACATTCGACGAGGCACTCTCGTACGTGAGCTAGGCCAAAACGCCGTTAGGGCCAGGCGCGCATGGCGATCCACGAGGGCGCGCGTCGCGGTGTGTGTCGCAGCGAGCGCGCTCTTCCTGCCCGCTGCGCTCGCGTCGGCGCGCGCGGAACCGGCGGGGACACCCGCCGCTGCGAGCGAAGCCGCGGTAGCGTCCTCGGAACCAGTTAGCTCGCAAGCGGCGGCGCCAGAAACGGCCCTGTCCGCGGCACCCTCCTCGCGCACGGAAGTGAACGCCACCACCGCACGTACGGAAGCGGACGCACCGACCGCGCGGGTCACGGAAGACGAAGCGGCTCCGCCCGAAGGGCGCTCGGCGGCGCAAGCAGCCGAAATCCCTGCCGCAGGGCAACCCGAAGGCACGTCGCCCGAAGGCACACCAGCGCGATCCAATCTCGCCCCGCAGCCAGCGTCTGAAGGAGAAGCGGCACCCGCGGTCCAAGCTGACGAATCGACAGTGGACCCGTCCCCGTCCGCGCAGGCCGCTCCTGCGCCGGCAGCCGAAAACGCGAGCCAGGGCACGGTCGCCGCGCAACCGGCCGCGCCGCAGAGTGCCCCGGTCGCGGCAGCGAACCCGCAAAGCGGATCCTCGCCCAGCTCCGGCGCCGCACCCAACACGACGACTACGCCGCGGCACGGCTCCGGGTCGCGTGCGCTGCGGCAATCACGCGCGCCTTCCGACCCGCGGACGCGGCGTTCGCACATTCGTTCCGAAGGCCGCCGCGACCAGGGCGGTACCGCTTTTGACGCCCACGGCCATCTCGCTGGCGTGGCCGGGGCCGTCGGGGCCGGCAGCACCGCAGCCTTGCCCGAAGGGGCTCACAGCGTCGCCGCCGCGAGGCGGGCGGGCCACTCGCCTACGAGCGGAACGAGCGGCCCCCGTCCCAAATCCGGAGGCGATCCACCGGTGGTGCGCACCGTCGCCCACATAGTCGGCGTCGTACCGGGCTCGGTGTGGATCATGCTCGGCGTCCTCGCCGCGATCTCGATTGCGCTCGCCGCGGGCTCCTGGCTCTCCGCGGCCCGTGCGCGCAGGCTCGCGCGCCAGCGAGCACGCCTCGCAGAAGATGTCGGCGTCCTGCAGGCAGCGCTTCTGCCGGCGGTGCCTGAGCACATCGGCCCGTTGCGTGCCTCCGCCGCCTACCGGCCCGCCGAGGGTCCCGCCGCGGGCGGCGACTTCTACGACGTCTTCACCACCGAGGGCGGCCGCATCGCGGTCATCGTCGGCGACGTCTCCGGCCATGGACGCGCCGCGTTGCCGCAAACGGCGCTCATCCGCTACACCGCGCGCGCCTACCTCGACACCGGGATGGCCCCGCGCACGGCCCTGCGCGCAGCGGGAAGCGCGCTCGAGCATCAGCTCGGCTACGAGTGCTTCGCGACCGCCGCGCTCGCGATCTACGACCCCGCGGAGGGTCTCCTCACCTACGCGTGCGCTGGTCACCCGCCGCCACTCATCATCGCCGGCGAGCCGCTCGAGCCGGTGCTCGCCGCAGCCTCGCCCCCGATCGGCCTCGGCCTCGAGACCGGCCGGCGACAGAGCGTGGTTGCGCTCGCCGGTGCCGCGCAAATGTGCTTCTTCACCGATGGAGTCGTCGAGGCGCGCACGAACGGGCAGCTGTTCGGGAGCTCGCGCCTGGTGGACGCGCTGGTCGAGCTCGGTCCGAGCGCGAGCGCGGACGCCGTGCTCTCTTGCGTCGTCGCTGCGACCGATCGGCGCCCCGACGACATGGCGGCGTGCATGCTCGAGCTTGCAGGCTCGCCCGCACCGCCAGTGGCGCGGATCGAGGAGCTCGAGATCGATCGCGTGGAGCTCGACGGCGGGCGCGCGGAGCGCTTCCTGATCGCATGTGGCCTCGACGCCAGCGCAGTCGCCTCGACGCTCGACGCGGCGCGTGCGGCACTCGAGCACGCGGGAGGCGCAGTCCTACGGGTCCGACTCGACGACGCGACGCCGCGGGTCGAGACCACCCCCGTACGTCGCACCTTCACGCCCCCCGTCGACCCGCTCGTCGAGGGTGCTTCGCTAGGGTCATCACTGCTCCGATGACCGATTCCCCTGCGCTCTCAAACGAAGCTGCGATGGTGCTGGGACTCGCCGGAACGGCGATGCCCTTCGCGCGCTCGCCGGAGGAGGAGGCGGAGCGCTGGCTGCGCGTGCTGCGCCTCCACGGCGACGTCAGCGGCGCGCTACAGTCGCTGGGCATCGGCGAGGAGCCGATCGCAGCACCCGAGGGCCACAACGGGGGACAGGCGGAGGACGGCCAGCAGGCCCATCAAGACACTGAGCAAGAGGTCGTCAAGAGCATCACGCAAAGCGCGACTCGATCGGCAGAGCGGCGAGGCGCCCATACGGTTGGCACCGTGGACGTGCTGATCGGCGCGATGGAGTACTACGGTGAGGACTTCGATCGCGTGCTCAAGGCATACGGCACCGATCGCGACGAGGTGCTCGAGCGCGTCCTCGCCGAGGACCAGCACTAGAACGGCGTTTGGTTAGGCGGTGGTCGCGGCTGCGCCGGGCTCCGCAGCGGGAGCCGACGGCGCGTCGGCGGCGAGTCCGTGGGCAGGCGGCCCTTCCAGGTGACCGTCGGCCATCCGCAGCGTCCGATCGGCGCGCTTTCCGACGAGCGGGTCGTAGCTCACCATGATCATCGTCGTACGGTGGCGCTCGCGGACGGCGAAAAGGAGGTTGAGCAGCCGCTCCGAGGTCGCCGTGTCAAGCGCGCCCGTCGGCTCGTCCGCGAGTAGCAGGCGCGGTTCGTTGACGAGCGCGCGCGCGACCGCGACGCGCTGGCGCTCACCGCCCGATAGCTGGTCCGGCCGGTGCTCGGCACGGTCCGAGAGCGACACCTCCTCGAGCAGTTCGAGCGCCCTCTGTGAGCGCTCGTGGCGCCCAACGCCCGTACCGATCAGCGGTACTTCTACGTTCGCGCGCGCGCTCAGCATCGGCAACAGCAGGTGGTGCTGGAAGACGAAGCCCACCAGCTTGCGCCGGTGCTGGGAGACGTGACGGCCTCTCCACACCTGCGTGCCGCCTATCAGCACCTCGCCGTCGTCCGGCGTCTCCAAGCCGCCGATGAGGTTCAGCAGCGTGCTCTTGCCCGAGCCGGACCGCCCCGTGACGAGAACGAACTCTCCCGGCTTGACGACAAGGTCGATGTCGCGCACCGCGACGACCTTGCCGTAGCGCTTGCCCACCGCCCTCAGCACAACCTCCGCACCTTCGGCGCTCGCAACCATCAAATGACATTATCGCCTGCCGATATGCTCGATCCGTGCTCGCGCTGACAGCCGCTAACCTGCTGCGGCGCTGGGGGCGATCGACACTCACTGCGCTCGGCGTCGCGGTCGGCGTGACGACGGTCGTCGCCTTGCTCGCACTCACCGGCGGGCTCGATCGCAGCGCCGGCGACCTCGCACACCTGGGACGCGCGGACCTCGGGGTCTTCCAAGCCGGGCTCGCCGATCTCACCGCCTCCTCGCTCCCCCCCTCGGCGTTGCCCCGCATCCAGTCGCTTCCGGGGGTCGCCGACACGACGCCCGTACAGATCCTCTCGGGCGCCGTACAGGATGAACCGTCGATGCTCGCATTCGGAGCCGAAGCGAGCAGCTTCCTCAGCCGCCGCCTCGTGATGGTGGCCGGTCACCGCTTCGGCGCAAACGAAGTGATGGCCGGGCGTGGGGCCGCGTCGACACTCCACCTGCGCCCAGGTGACACGCTCCTCGTCGACGGTCGCCAGCTTCGCGTCGCCGGCATCTACAGCTCGGGGATCCCGCTCGAGGACTCCGGAATCGTGATGCCGCTGACGCTCTCGCGCGAACTCTCCGGCCTGCCGGAAGCACTCAGCATGGTGGCCGTGTCGATCGCGCCCGGCTACACCGAAAAGCAGGTCAAGTCGAGCATCGAACAGAGCCTGCCGGGGGCCGCGGCGATCGGCGCCCCCGGCGAGCTCGAGCGCGTGGATACGAACAGTCGCATCATCCACGAGGCGGCGGTGATCGTCGCGATCCTCGCGCTCGCGCTCGGTGCCGTCGTCGTCTTGAACACGATGGCGATGGCGATCATCGAGCGCCGCAGCGAACTCGGCGTGCTTGCGGCGCTGGGCTGGAGTCGACTCCAGATCTCGCGCCTGCTTCTCGGCGAGAGCCTCGCGCTCAGCCTGCTCGGCGTCGCGGTCGGGCTCGGTCTCGGGGTCGCGGCCGCTGAGCTGGTCGTGCAAGCACTCGAAATCGGCGTTTTCGTCTCTCCCGAGATCACTGCCTGGGTGCTCGTGCGCGGGCTGCTCGTCGGGATCGCGCTCGGCGTGCTCGGGGCGCTGTTCGCGACCTGGCGGGTGATGCGAATGTCGCTGCTCGAGGCGCTCGGCCGCGCGTAGCTAGACGCTGATGAGCTTGTTCTCGAGCGCGTACCGCACGAGTTCGGCCCGCGTCGAGAGTCGCAGCTTCTGCTGGATGTGCGCGCGGTGCGTCTCGATCGTGCGCACCGAGAGGTAGAGGTGCGCGGCGACCTCGGCGTTCGTGTGGCCGAGCGCTATCAGCCGCAGCACGTCGACCTCCCGCTCGCTGAGGTCGCCGGGCAGCCCCGACTCAGGTTCTGTGGCCATTCGCGCTCCGAGCCCCGGGTTGAGGTAGCTCTCGCCCGCCCCGGCCCGGCGCACCGCCTCGACGAGCTCCTCGTCCGCGGCGTCCTTGAAGACGTAGCCGAGCGCGCCCGCGCCGAGCGCGTGGCGTGCCAACGCGGGCTCCTGCTGCGTCGTGACCACGACGATCTGCGTCTCCGGCGATTGCTCGCGAATCATCGGGATCGCCTCGAGGCTCGAGCCGGCGGGCATGTTGAGGTCGAGCACGAGAACATCGGGGTGATGGCCTCGCACGTAGCGTCGCGCGTCCTCGACGTCCCCCGCTTCGGCTACGACTTCGAACCCGGGCTCGGCGTCAAGCAACATCCGCAGCCCGTGGCGCACCACGTTCTGAGCGTCTGCGAGCACGATTCGGAGCGCACACTCGCCAGACGAAGCGGCAACCCCCAACCCTCCCGTCTCCTCGACCTGCTCACGGCCCTCGTGCCCCTTGGCATCCACATCGGCCTTCACGAGGGGAATAGCCTACCGCCACGGGTAGGGTCAGGAAGGGGCTGGCTCGCTGGTTACGCGCATTGACCCGCCGCCCTCGCGGGTGGCGCCCCGTTCGCGTCTCACGAGCAGTTGCACGCCGACCGTAGAAACCGCGATGCTGATCAGCGCCGCCAGCACAACCGCGGTCGCGGCGCCGGCTGAGAGCACGCCCTCGGCGAGCCCGAGCGCCGCGACGGCGACCGGCACGCCCATCTGCGCGCTCGCGGCGAGTCCTGCGCCAATCGAGCGTGCGGCGATCGCGGCAGCGATCACATGGATCGCGACGTTCGACAGCACGAGCGCACCGGCGAGTGCGAGCATCGAGGGGTCATGGATGAGGCCTCGCAAGTCGAGCTGGGCGCCGAGAACGACGAAGAAGAGGGGGACGAAGAAGCCGTTCGCGACGCCGCGCACCTGGGTCGAGAGCCGGCGCGGCCCACCGATCGCGGCGATCATGAGGCCCGCGCCGAAGCCCGCGATCAGGATGCTCGTGCCGCTGCGCTGGGCGACCCAGGCGAGGAAGAACAAAACGAGCAGCGACAGGCGCAGGTCGAGAACCCAGTGGCGCTCTCTGGAGAGGCGGCGGACGTGGTGCACCCACGGGTGAGGCGCGAGCGCTCGGCCGACGGCGAACACCGCGAGCACAGTGACGGTCACGAGCAGAGCGCCCAGCGCCGCGTGCGTGACGCGGTTCGGCTGGAGAACGATCGGCACGAGGACGATCGTGGCGATGTCCGCGATCGCCACCTCCGCGATCGTCGCGAGCGCATCGGTCCCTCCCACGCGCGCTTCCTGGAGCGCCGGCAGGAGCACCGCCGCCGAGCCGGACGCGAGGACGACCGCGTAGATCGCCGCGTGCCCGGTGCCGGCGGCGGCGGCACTCAAGAGGCCCGCGGCCGGCGCGAGGATCGCGACCCCAAGTGCGAACAAAGCGCCCGCTCGCAGCGAGGAGGCGAGCCGTGGGTCGCGCAGGGGTACCGACATCCCGGCGGTGAGCATCAGCATCGCGAAGCCGACTTCTGCGAGGAACGCAATCGTCGGGTTGGCCGGGTTGACGCTTTCAAGCCCCGTCCGCCCCACGAGAACCCCGGCGACTATCTCGCCCACCATTAACGGGACGAAGAACCGGGTGCTCGTACCCAGCAGCGGCCCGCCGAGGCCGGCGAGCACGATCACGACGAGGACGCCGAAGCTCACGGTGCCCGCCAGCCTACGCATGCCTTCCGGCGGGCCGTGCGCAGGGCGCCAGCGAGGCGTAACCTGCGACCCATGGCAGCGGGTGTCGAGCGCCCTGAGGGGCTGGACGTCGTGATCGCCGGCGGCGGAGTCGCGGCGCTCGAGTGTGCGCTCGCACTCGCGGACCTCGCGCCCGCGCTCACCGCGGTGAAGGTCATCGCGCCGGAACCCGAATTCGCCTATCGGCCGCTCGCGGTCCGGGAGCCGTTCGCGTACGGCCCGCTCAGCCGCTACGACCTGCGTTCGATCGTCGAGGACGCGCACGCCGAGCTGCTCGTCGATCGCCTCGCGTGGGTCGATCCGGACGCTCGGATCGCGCACACGCAAGACGGTGCCGAGCTCCACTACGACGCGCTCGTGATCGCGATCGGGGCGGTGGCGCGAGCGCGCTACGAGCACGCGCTGACGATCGACGATCGCCATCTCGACGAGCTGTTGCACGGGCTGGTGCAGGACATCGAGGGCGGCTACGTGAACGAGCTTGCGTTCGTAATCCCTCCGCGCATCGGCTGGCAGCTGCCGGTTTACGAGCTCGCGCTGATGAGCGCCGGACGCGCGTTCGACATGGACGTCGAGCTGGACATCACGATCGTTACGCCCGAGGATCGGCCGCTCGCGATCTTCGGCGCGACGGCGAGTGAAGCCGTTGAGGGCCTGCTTGCGCGCGCGGGGATCAAGACGGTCACATCCGCGTATGCGGAGATCCCCGAGCCACGGCAAATCGCGATCATGCCCGGCGACCGGCTCCTCGCGGCCGAGCGGATCATCGCCCTGCCCGAGCTCTACGGGCCGCCGGTGCGAGGCGTCCCCGCAGGAGAACACGGGTTCCTGCACGTCGACCCGCACGGCAAGCTCGACGACGTCGGTCCCGTCTATGCGGCCGGTGACGCGACGGATTTCCCGATCAAGCACGGAGGGCTGGGCGCCCAAGAGGCCGACGCGGTGGCTGAAGCGATCGCCGGACTTGCGGGAGCGTCGCTTGCACCGCAACCGTTCATGCCCGTGATCAAGGGCATGCTCCTGACCGATTCCACGCCGCTCTATCTCTCCGCGCGCATCACCGGGGGTCGTGGCTTCAGCTCGGAGATCTCGGAGCACCCGATCGACGGGCCGCCGGCGAAAATCGCCGCGAAGTACCTGGCGCCCTACCTGCACGCGCGCGACGCCCAGCCCGCCTAGCCCGCTGGGTCGACCCGAAACTTCCCCTGACGCGACGGTTTTAGCTCGTGATTGCGCCTTGATCGCGGTGTGTGAAAATCGCTCGCTCGCCGACGGCCGCGGGCTTGTGTCGCGCGGCCGGTGTTAGCGTGCCCCTGACAGAGCGAAACGAGATGCGAAGGAAATCGGTGCGCGGAGGGGGGTCTCGCCACGGCGAGGATCAAGCTGGCGGCGGCCAGGGTCGCGCTGGGCACGGGCTCGAGCGCGACGTGCTCGCGCTGTCGCTGGTCGCCTTGGTCCCCAGCGCATCTGCGCAGAGCACGAGCAACGGATCCTGGAGCTTCGTCTCGGCGCCCTCGCTGAACCCGGCGATCATCGAAGTGCCGGTCCGCAGCCCCACCGCGGGCGCGCCGTCCGACGGTCGCGCGCCAGAGCGCCCAACCCCAGCAGGCGCCCGGCTACATCCTCCTCGCGCCGATCAAGAACTTCGCCCACGCGGGCAAGCTGATGGGCAAGCCCGGACCGGAGATCCTCGAACAGAACGGCAACCCGATCTGGGAGCACCCGCTCGGCCAGTCGATCCGGATCGGCGGCGTTCCGCACGAAAAGGTCGCGATGGACTTCCACGTCGCGACCTATGAACACCAGCCGGTACTCGTCTGGTGGGAGGGCTACATAACCCCGAACGGCTTCGGCGACGGAACGTGGGAGATCGTCAACGAGCACTACCAGGCTGTCGCGAAGGTCAACGCGCCCCCCGGATTCGAACTCGACTTCCACGACATCCAGCTCACGACCCGCGGCACCGCTTGGATCATGGCCAACCGCACGGTGGCGCTCAACCTGACCTGCTGCGGGGGAGCCGCCAACGGCTCGCTCTACGACCAGGTGCTCTTCGAGGTCGACGTCAAGACGGGCAAGGTCGTGTGGGGGTGGGATCCGCTGCAGCACGTGCCGCTGCGCCAGTCCTACACACCTATCCCGAGCAGCGGGCCATGGGACCCGTACCACTTCAACTCGATCAGCTTCGGCCCCTCGGGAGCGCCGATCCTCTCCGCGCGCAACACCTGGGCCGCGTACTGGATCGATCGCAAGACGAGCAGGGTGTTCGCGACGCTCGGCGGAAAGAGCTCGACGTTCACATTCCTCGGCGGCGCGCGCTTCGCGTGGCAGCACGACGTGCAGCTCGAGGCCGGCAACGAGGTGAGCATCTTCGACGACGAGGCGGTGCCCGCCGTTGGCAAGCAGTCGCGCGGGCTCGTGCTCGCGCTCGACTGGAAGCACCACACGGCCGCGGTCGCGCACGAATACCTGCTGCCGAAGGCTGCGCTCACCGGCAGCCAAGGCGACGTCGAGCCGCTCGCGAACGGCAACGTCTTCGTCGGCTGGGGCCAGCTGCCGTACTTCTCCGAATACTCCGCGACGGGAAGCCTGCTCTACCTCGGCAACCTGCCCGGACCCGACGAGTCGTATCGCGAGTTCCGCGCGCCGTGGGTCGGCATCCCGAGCGAAGGCCCGTCGCTCGCCGTCCGCCCTGCGACGAAGGGCAGCGACGTCTACGCGAGTTGGAACGGCGACACGGAGGCCGCCGCGTGGCAGCTGCTCGCTGGTCCGCGGCCCACCTCGCTGAGCGCCATCGGTGGCCAGGTCCCACGTGAGGGCTTCGAGACCTTGCTCGCGACCACGAGTACGGGCCCCTACTACGCCGCTCAGGCGCTGGACGGCTCCGGGCACGTGCTCGCGACCTCGGGCGCTCTGCGCTCACCCCCCGCGCAGAAGTAGGACGGCGCCAGGGCCGATCACGGCCCCTGCGCTGCGCAACGCGGCATCCGTATCATGCCGCGCGCGCCCGGTACGCTTACCCACGGTGAGCCGGGAAGCCTGGTCGGCAAGGAGCTTGCTCTGTCAACCGCGCTCGCCATCCCGCTCTTCCTCGCCTCGCTCGCAGTTACGCTAGTCGCCGCGCGGCTGTTCGCAGGCCGCCTCGACCGTCTGGGCACAAAGCTCGGCTTGCCCGAGCCGCTGATCGGGCTGCTGACAGCGCTCGCCGCCGATGGTCCGGAGATATCTTCGGCGCTGTTCGCGCTGATCAAGGGTGCCAACAGCGTCGGCGTGGGCGTCCTTGTCGGCTCTAACACGTTCAATCTCGCGGCGATGTTGGGCGTGACCGCGCTCGTCGCCGGCAGCGTGTGCCTGCCGCGCAACGCGCTTGTGCTCGAGGGCGCCGCGGGGGCGGTGGTCACGCTCGTCGCGGTCGCCCTGCTACTCGGCTGGATCTCGCCCGTCCTCGCCGCGCTGCTCGCCGCCGGCGCGATCGTCCCCTACCTCGTACTGATCGTGCGTGAGCGGGCGGGACGGGCCGAGCCGGCGTCGCACCCGCAAGGCGCTCGCGCCCGGGCGCAACGGCGCGACGCCGGCCCGCGGCGGGACTCCGAGGACCCCACACACCACCTGCTCGGCCTCATCACGCTCGACGTCGTCCTGATCGTCGCCGCAAGCGCGGGGATGGTGCAGGCGGCGCTCACCCTCGGCCACGAATGGGGGATCTCGAACGTGACCCTCGGCGTCCTCATCCTCGCGCCGCTCACGAGCGTGCCGAATGCGATCACCGGGATCCGGCTGGGTCTGGCGAGACGCGGCACGGCGCTCGTCGGCGAGGCGTTCAACAGCAACACGATCAATCTCGGCGCCGGTGTCATCCTGCCGTCGCTCTTCGTCACGCTCGGCGCCGGTCTCGGCGACCGGCAGGCTCCAACTCGCATGGCTCGTGGTCATGACCGCGCTCACGCTTCTACTGCTCGCCACGCGCGAGGGCATACACCGCCCGCAAGCGCTGCTGCTGATCGTGCTCTACGGCGGGTTCGTGGGAACCCAGCTCCTCGGCGGATGACGCGCGCCCGCGCGAGGACGCGGCGCCCTCGTCGGCTCGACTGTCCGTACTATCAGCGCCATGGCAAACGCGGCCAAGGCGACGCCCACGCCCACGGAGTTGCACGAACGCGCCGAGCGTTTGCTCTACGAGGTGCTCATGCTCTGCAACACCGCGGCGCTGCTCGACGAGGACGAGGGCCGTAACGACGGCTGGAAAGAGCTCACGCAGTACATGACGGTCGTCGAGTCGTTTCTGATCCACACCCGCTCGCTGCTCGGCTTCCTCTACCCGCCCAAGCGCATGCTCGAGAAGAATAAGCGCAAGGCCGGGGAGGTGTATGCGCTCGACTACTGCAATCCGTCCTGGCGCGGGCGCCCGTGGAAGGAGATCACGAGCGTCCGCGCGACGATCCGGCGGGACATCGTGCAGCTCAGCCTCGCGCGCCTGCCCGTCGCGCGCAGCGGAGAGTACGCGCGCGTAGTGGCGGCGCTGAAGGCAGGTCTCTCGAGCTTCCTCGATGATGCGGAGCGGCTCTCAGCCGGCGCGAAAACGCAGCTTCGCGCGGCGCTCGAGCGCAGCGGCGGGAGCGCCGGCAAGCGCGCCGACGCGGCACATTTGCCGATGCCGATTCCGGCAATCCCCGTGCCGAGCAGGTCCGCCTCGGACGGCTCCCGCTCCTAAGCGGCGTGGTCGTAACCTGTGGGCGTATGCCCACAGCGCGCGCACCCAGTCCTGCACCGCCGTCTGCGCGGGCGCGAGAGCGCGGCCCGCTGAGCGGGTTCCATCCCGCGGTCGCGACCTGGTTCTCGCGGCGTTTCGCGGCCGGCCCGACGGCGGCCCAGGCCCAGGGCTGGCCGCTGATCCGCGAGGGCGCCGACACGCTGATCGCCGCCCCAACCGGCTCCGGTAAGACGCTCGCGGGCTTTCTCGTCGCGATCGACGCGGCGTATCGGGCGCATGAAGCGGGCTCGCAGCTCGCCGGCCAGACACGTGTCGTCTACGTCTCCCCGCTGAAGGCGCTCGCGGTCGACGTCCACCAGAACCTCGAGCGTCCGCTCGCGGAGATCGCGGAGGTCGCCGCCGAGCTCGGCTTGCCTGCAGCTCCGATCACGGTCGCAGTCCGCACAGGCGATACGACCTCGAGCGCGCGAACGGCGATGGTAAAAGCGCCGCCGACGTTCCTCGTGACGACCCCGGAGAGCCTCTACCTGCTCGTCACTGCGCAGCGGAGCAGGGACGTGCTCGGCGAAGTGAAGACGGTGATCGTGGATGAGATCCACGCGCTCGCACGTGACAAGCGAGGGTCGCACCTCGCGCTCACGCTCGAGCGCCTCGACCACGTGCAGCAGGGCCCACGTCCGCAGCGCATCGGCCTCTCGGCGACCCAGCGCCCGATCGAGCACACGGCGCGCCTGCTCGGCGGCTCGCGGGCGCCGGCGCGATCGTCGACTGCGGTCATCGTCGCGAGCTCTCGGTGTCCGTCGAGCTACCCGAATCGGAGCTCTCGGCCGTCGCGAGCACGGAGCAGCTCGACGAGATCGTCGACCGCATCGCGGCGCATGTCGCAGACCACCGCACGACGCTCGTCTTCGTGAACACGAGGCGGCTCTCGGAGCGCCTCGCGCATATGCTCGGCGAGCGACTCGGCGCCGACCAGGTCGCCGCGCACCACGGCAGCCTCTCCGCCGACCGACGCGCGCGCACCGAGGCACGGCTGCGTGCCGGCGAGCTGCGCGCGCTCGTGGCGACCGCTTCGCTCGAGCTCGGAATCGACATCGGACCGGTCGAGCTCGTCTGCCAGGTGGGCTCGCCGCGCTCGATCGCGACGTTCCTGCAGCGCGTCGGGCGGGCCGAACCACTCGCTACGAGGCATCCCGGAGGGGATCCTCCTCCCGATGACGCGCGACGAGCTTGTCGAGTGCGCCGCGCTGATGGCCGCCGTCCACGGCGGGCGGCTCGATTCTGCGCTCGCGCCCTTGCAGCCGCTCGACATCCTCGCCCAGCAGGTGGTCGCCGAGGTCGCGGCGGCGGGCGAATGGGAGGAGGGACGCGCTCTACGAGCTCGTGCGCGGCGCCGCCCCTTATGCGCGAGCTCACACGAGCGGATTTCGAGGCCGTGCTCGAGCTGGCGGCGGAGGGCATCCCTACGGGACGGGGCCCGCGCATGGCCTACCTGCACTGCGACCGCGTCAACGGCGTGCTGCGACCCCGCCGCGGCGCACGGCTCGCGGCGCTCACGAGCGGCGGCGCGATCGCCGAAGTGGGCGACTACCGCGTCGTCTCCGAACCCGAGGACACGACGGTCGGCAGCGTGAACGAGGACTTCGCGATCGAGTCGATGGCCGGAGACGTGTTCCTGCTTGGAACCCACTCCTGGCGCGTGCAACGCGTCACGCCAGGCGAGATGCGCGTCGTCGACGCGCACGGGGCGAACCCCACGATTCCGTTCTGGCTCGGCGAGGCGCCAGCGCGCACCGACGAGCTCTCGGCGGAGGTCTCCGAGCTGCGCCGCGCGCTCGGCCGCATCCTCGGCGAGCCCGGGGACGAGGCGTTCGCGGGACCGGCGAGGCTCGAGGAGGCGTGCGCGTTCGTGTGCGAGCGCTGCGACATGTCGCAGGAGCCGGCGCGCCAGCTCGTCGAGTATCTCTCGGCCTCGCTTGCGCAGCTCGGTGTGCTTCCGAGCCGGCGCGACGTCGTCTTCGAGCGCTTCTTCGACGAAGCCGGTGGTATGCAGCTGGTCGTGCACGCTCCGTTCGGCGCGCGCGTTAATCGCGCCTACGGCTTCGCGCTGCGAAAGCGCTTCTGTGTGACGTTTGACTTCGAGCTGCAAGCGGCCGCAACCGATGACGCGCTCGTGCTTTCGCTCGGGCCGCAACACAGCTTCCCCCTGGACTCCGCGCCCTCGCTCGTGCGCTCAGAGAGCGCCCGCGGCGCGCTCGAGCAGGCGGTGCTGGTATCGCCCATGTTCGCCTCGCGCTGGCGCTGGAACCTCAACCGCGCGCTCGCCGTGCTGCGATTCCGCGGCGGCAAGAGAAGCCCGATTCAGATCCAGCGCATGGAGGCCGAAGACATGATGGCGGCGGTCTTCCCGGCGCTCGCCGCGTGCCAGGAGAACGCGCCACCGGGCCCGATCGACATTCCCGACCACGTGCTCGTCCGGCAGACCCTTTACGACACTCTGCACGAGGCGATGGACGTCGATGGGCTCGAGCGCATGCTCGCGGAGCTCGAGGCGGGGGTGATCGGGACCCATTTCGTCGACTCCACCGAACCCTCGTTGCTCGCGCACGAGATCCTCAACGGCAAGCCGTACACGTTCCTCGACGAGGCACCGCTCG
The DNA here is from genome assembly GCA_963768005.1 of uncultured bacterium. Lineage (GTDB taxonomy): Bacteria > Actinomycetota > Thermoleophilia > Solirubrobacterales > Solirubrobacteraceae > Palsa-744. Next base: position 1,035,537 of record CAVYGD010000001.1, on the reverse strand, counting down.
AGGAGCGGCGCACGCGGGCGGTGCAGCTTCGACGCGGGCTGCCACTCGAGGCGCGTGAGCTTGGGCGGCTCGACCCAGCGGCCATCGCGCTCGTACGCAACGAGGCCGCACCGGAGCTGCGCAGCGCGGACGAGCTGCACGACCTCCTGCTCGCGCTCGTCGTGAACCCGCCGCTCGCTTCGCACGGGGGGTGGTTCGCGCGAGCTCGTGGGCGACGGCCGTGCGATCCGCGTGCAGACGACGTCAGAGATGTGGTGCGCGACTGAGCGGCGGGCGCTCGTGCAGGCGCTCTTCCCGGACGCGACCTTCACCCCGGACCACCGTCTCACCGCGGAAGGCGAGCACGGTCCGGTGGATGCCGACGAGGCGGCGGCGCATGTCGTCCGCGGACACCTCGAGGTCACCGGCCCGGTCACGAGCGAGCAGCTCGCCGCACGCACGTCGCTCGCCGAGACTCGCGTGGAGGTCGGCCTCGCACGGCTCGAGGCCGAGGGCTTCGCGATGCGCGGCCACTTCGACGCCGCGCTCGACGCGGGCGCCGGCGAGTCCGAGCAGTGGTGCTCGAGACGGCTGCTCGCCCGCATCCACAGCTACACGCAGAACCGCCTGCGGCGCGAAATCGAGCCCGTCAGCGGCCAGGATTTTGTGCGCTTCCTGCTGCACTGGCAGAACGCAGCGCCCGGCGCGCAGTGCCACGGGCGCGCGGGGTTGCTCTCGGTGATCGACCGGCTCCAGGGCTTCGAGCTCGCGGCCGGCGCGTGGGAGGAGGCTGTCCTCCCGGCCCGCGTCGAGGCCTACCAGGAGCGCTGGCTGGAGGATCTCTGCCTCTCTGGGGAGGTCGTGTGGGGTCGCTTTGCCCTGCGCGCACCGGAGCCGCTCGACGGCCACGCGCGGCGCGGCGCGGCGACTCCCTCGCGCGCGACGCCGATCACGTTCGCGCTGCGCGAGGATCTCCCCTGGCTGCTGCGGGCCGCTCGCGGTGACACGGTCCCGGACGCACCGGCGCATGGCGCGGCGCTCGAGATCCTCGAGGTGCTACGAGCGCGCGGAGCGATGTTCCAAGCCGAGCTGCGCGCCGAGACAGGTCGCCTTCCCTCGGAGGTCGAGGAAGGGCTGTGGGACCTCGTCGCGCGCGGGCTCGTCACCGCCGACGGGTTCGGCGCGGTGCGCGCGCTGTTCTCAGCACGCGAGAGCTGGCAGCGCCGGCGGCGCGTCGAGCAGCGCCGGCGCCTCGGCGCGCGGCGCGCCCCGTCGCTTCGCCACGGCGGCGAAGGTCGCTGGTCGCTGCTGCCAAGCGCGCGCGCGCTCGCGCCGCCCGGCGAGGATCCGCTCGCCGACCCCGACCTCTTCGCGGAGCAGGTGGCGGGCCAGCTGCTCGCCCGCTGGGGCGTCGTCTTCTTCGACCTGCTGGCGTTCGAGTCGCTTGCCGTCCCCTGGCGCGATTTGCTGTGGGCGCTGCGGCGCCTCGAGGCGCGCGGCCTCGTTCGCGGCGGGCGCTTCGTCGCGGGCTTCTCGGGCGAGCAGTACGCGCTGCTCGAGGCGGTGGACGCGCTGCGCAGGGTGAGGCGAGCCGGCAAGCGCGAGGAGACGGTCCGCCTCAGCGCCGCCGACCCACTCAACGTCAGCGGCGTCGTCCTCCCCGGGGCCCGCACTCCGGCGCGCCGGAACCTCTCCGTGACCTATCTCGACGGCGCTCTGCTCGAGGATGTTCCCGCGCGGGATGCGCGTCCGCGCGAGGCCGCGCTCGCGGGCGTTCGCGGCGGGTGACCTACGTGTCGAGCGCTACACGTCCCCGCGTCGTTGTCGTCGGTGGTGGCTTCGGCGGACTGCAAGCGGTCAAGGCGCTCTCCGCGGCCGACGCCGACGTCACGCTGATCGACCGCAACAACTACCACCTCTTTCAGCCGCTGAGCTATCAGGTGGCGACCGGCGCGCTCTCGCCCGGTGAGATCGCGGTGCCGCTGCGGCGGATCGTGCGCCGCCAGCGCCACGTGCGCGTCGTCATGGGCGAGGTCACAGGGTTCGACCTCGACGCCCGAGAGCTGATCGTGGACCCGGCGGTGCCTGACGACGATGCGATGAGGATCCCCTATGACTTCCTGCTCGTCGCCGGCGGCTCCAACTACTCCTACTTCGGCCATGACGAGTGGCGCTCACTCGCGCTGGAGGTGAAGCTGCTCGACAGCGCGCTCGAGGTGAGGGGCCGGATCCTGCAGGCGTTCGAGGCCGCGGAGCTCACTCAAGACCCACACGAGCGCGCGAGCTGGCTCACGTTCGTAGTGGTCGGCGCGGGGCCGACCGGGGTGGAGATGGCGGGCCAGATCGCCGAGCTTGCGCGCGACACGCTGCCGGGCGAGTTCCGCAGCGCGGACCCGCGCTCGGGGCGCGTCTTTCTGGTCGAGACTGCCGAGCGCGTGCTTACGTCGTTCCCGCCAACCCTCTCGCGCCGCGCGGCGCGCTCGCTCGAAGGGCTGGGGATCACGCTGCTTCTCGACCACACGCTCGTGGACGTGCAGCCCGACAGCGTCGAGCTGCGAAGCGGCGACGGGACGAGCTCGCGAGTTCCCACTCGCACCGTCGTCTGGGCGGCGGGCGTGACCGCGTCGCCGCTCGCGCGCATGCTCGCCGACGCAAGCGGCGGAGAAGTCGATCGCGCCGGGCGGTTGACGGTGGAGCCCGATCTCACGTTGCCCGGGCATCGCGAGGTGATCGCGCTGGGCGACATGGTCCGCGTGCGCGATGCCTCAAGCGGCGAGCCGCAGGCCCTGCCGGGTCTCGCGCCGGTCGCGATGCAAGAGGGCCGACACGCCGGGCGCTCGCTTACGCGCGTGCTCGCCAACCCAAGCGCCGCGACGAGCGGCGCGCCGTTCTGCTACCACGACAAGGGCACGCTCGCCACGATCGGGCGCGCACGCGCTGTGGCCGACATCGGCGGCCTGCAGCTCAGTGGGCTCGTCGCGTGGCTCACCTGGCTGCTCGTTCACCTCTTCTACCTGATCGGCTTTGAGAACAGGCTGCTCGTATTGCTGCAGTGGTCCTACAGCTTTTTCACCCACGGCCGCGGCTCGCGGCTGATAACGGAGGCCGCGGGCACGCGCGCCGAGACCCCGGTGCGCGTCTAGCGGCCAGAAGCGCGGGCGCTCGTCCGCGACGAGGTCGACCGCGCGCGCGTGGCGGGACGCCGTCTCGCCGTTGGCGTGGCCTTCTTGCGGCTTCTGCTTGAGGTCGTCGTGCGCGAGCTGCGCGTGTTCGCGGTCTTGAGCTTCTTCTGGGCCTGCTCGAAGTCGCGCTGGAGCGCGCTCGTGAGCCGGCCGCTGTGCCGGCGCGCGTTCGTGACGACGGAGCGCAGGTCCTTGTAGAGATCGCGTGCGGTCTTGCTCACGTCACGGCCGGTTTGCTTCTGCAGGTCGGCGAGCGCGGCGTTCGCGCTCTCGAGCGATTTGCTCAGACGCTTGAGCGCAGCCGGCTCCTTGTAGGGCGCGCGAGCGCTGGTCGACCGTGACGAGCTGCCGCGCGACGATGTTGAGCGCGAGCGAGTCGTGCCCGATGTGGAGGCGCGCGAGCGTGTTCCACGCGACGCTGACTTCTTTGCTGGTGGCATCTATGACTCCAGTGCTGGGGATCGGCGATTCAGTGCGCGCGCAAGCCTACACAAGCGAGGCGACACGGTTCAGAAGCGCGCGACGCACGTTCATCGTAAGCATTCGCGTCGCGTGTCCGATGCACGAGGCGTGCCGCTGCGGGTAGGCTTTACGCTCCCGAGGAGACGTTCGATGCCAACCAACCGCATTCGCACATTCGCAATCCTGCTCGCGCTCGGCGCGAGCTTCGGACTCGCGGCATGCGGCGGCAGCTCCACGACGAGCACCGTCACGACCAGCACGACGGTCTCGGAAGCCACGAGCTCGGCGACCACGTCGAGCGCTCCCCCGCCGGTGAGCCCCGCGACGGCCGCCGCGTACAAGTCCGTGCTCGCGTCCTATGCGGCGTGCATGCGCCGCAACGGCATCCCGATCGCGCCGCCGACGACCAACGCGCACGGCGAACCCTCGCTCACCAACGGCAGCGTGGACACGAGCGGCAAGCCGTTCATCCACGCCTTGGGCAAGTGCCGCACATTCGCGCGTAAGGTGATCGAAACACCGCGCTCCTAACGGCAGGTACGCGGCGGCGTCCAGCGCGCCGGCCCCGAGGCATCCGGGCAGTCGCCGAAACTGCGGACGATGAGCAAGGCGCGCGTGGAGGCGTTCTCGGACGGCGTCATCGCCGTCGCGATCACGCTGCTCGCGCTTGACCTGCATGTGCCCGACCCCGCCCAGCCCGGCACGCTTGCGCGCCACCTCGGCGAACAATGGCCGCACTACGCGGCGTATGTCGTCTCCTTCGTGACGATCGGGATCATCTGGATCAACCACCACGCGATGCTGCGGCGCCTGCGCGCGGTCGACCACACGATCCTCACGCTCAACCTCTTGCTCCTCATGACGATCGTCGTGCTGCCCTTCACGACCGCATTGATGGCCGAATACCTGAAGGCGAGCCACGGGCAGAATCTCGCCGCCGCCGTCTACGGCGGCTCCCTGCTGTTGATGGCGCTCGCGTTCTTGACGATGCAGGTCAACCTGCTCAACGCGAAGGTGGACCTGCTCGACGAACGCCTCACGCCGGAGGCCCGGCGAGCGGTGCTGAGGCGAAATGCGGCGGGCGTGCCGCCATACGTGATCGCCACGATCGCCGCGGTCGTGAGCCCATACGTCACACTCGCTATCTGCGCCGCGATCGCCGCCTTCTATGCGGCGCCGCGTACGACTTCAGACGCGACCTGAAGGCGCGGCGCAAAGCACCAGCGATGAGATCTGCCCACGGGCGCAGTTTTCGTGGACAGCACGAGCGAGCAGGGAGTGATGGAATGCGCGCGTAGCCAGGACCCGCAACCGCACCTACATCAGCCGAACAGGAGAACCAGATGACTGCGACAGACACCAAGACCCGCATCACCGAACTGGGTTGCGTAATCGTGCCCGTGAGCGACCAGGACCGGGCGCTCGACTTCTACGTCAACAAGCTCGGCTTCGAGAAGCGCACGGACATGCCCTTCGGCAACGGTGACCGTTGGGTGGAAGTGGCGCCTCCCGGCGGCGCGACGACGATCGCCCTGATGCCGCCGCGCGAAGGCGAAGAGACGGGCATCGCCACGCGCATCAGCCTCACGACGGAGGACATCGACTCCGACCACGCGTACCTGCGCGATAACGGCGTGGACGCCGATGCAGAGGTGATGCGGATGGGATCGCCGGTGCCGCCGATGTTCTTCCTGCGCGACCAGGACGGCAACAGTCTCTTCGTCGTCGAGCGCGTAGCCTGATCTGTGCTGGCGCCGCCGCGGCCCTCGGCGTCGCGGCGGCGCTGCGGCTATCGCTGCGCTCGCGCGGGGTCCTCGAAGCGCGAGCGCTTGCGGAGCGCGTCAACGACCGCGGCCGGTGCGCTGGCGGGCGATCCGGCGTCGAATGGCGGCTGCGGGTCGTACTCGATTGATAGCTGGATCGCTCGCGCGACGTCGTCGCCAGCGACCCTCCCGGCGAGCGCGAGCGCCATGTCGATGCCCGACGAGACTCCCGCCGCGGTGACGATCTTGCCGTCGAAGACGACGCGCTCGCTGCTCGGCTCGGCGCCCAGCCTCCCCAGCTCCTCGAGTGCGAGCCAGTGGCTCGTCGCGCGCTTGCCCTCGAGCAGGCCCGCGGCAGCGAGGATCAGCGAGCCGGTGCACACCGAGGTCGTCCACGTCGTGCTCTCGTGCGCAGCGCGTAGCCATTCGTGCAGTGCGCCGTCGCGCATGTTCTCCGTTTGGCCCCTCCCGCCCGGCACGAGGATGATGTCCGGGCGCGCGTGATCCTCGAGCGCGTCGTCGGCTACGAGCGCGAGCTGCTGGTTGTCTGTCCGCTTGGTCCCCGGCTGCTCCGCGACGAAGCTCACCTCGGCAGACGGCAGACGGCTGAGGACCTCGTATGGGCCGACCGCGTCGAGCGCGGTGATGCCGTCGAAGAGGAGGATCGCGATATCCATCGCCACGTGCGGCGGGAGCGGCGTCGCCGCTACGCCTCCGCGAGGCTCGACTCGATCGGCTGCCCGAGCTCGCCGAGCAGGGGAACGCCGCCGTCGACGACGTGAAGGACCTCGCGTGCCCCACAGCGCTTGAGAAGGCTGGCAGCGGTCGCGGCGCGCGAGCCGCCCGCGCACATCGCCGCGATCGGGCGCTCGGGATCGACTCCGCCGGGGATCTCCCTGATGTCGTGCCAAGGTATGGAGAGCGACCCGCGCAGATGGCCTGACTCCCACTCCGCGGGCTCGCGGACGTCGAGCACCTGGATGCGCGCGTCGGCGGCCAATAGCTCGGGAAGCTGGGCCGCTGCGACCCGTTGCGTGCGTGCGACCGGCTGGCGCTCCTGGCGCCAGTTCGTCATTCCTCCCGCGAGCAGGCCAGCGACGTTGCGGACTCCGACCGCGAGCGCGAGCTGCGCGGCGCGGCGGCCGTCGGCGTCGTCGCGGCCGATGAACACGATCTCCTGCTCAGGGTCTGCGATCCACGCGAGCTTCGAGCCGAAGCCCGAGCTGAAGGACGGGATGCACACTGAGCCTTCGATGTGCACGTCATCGAACTGGAGCTCGGTCCGCACGTCGACAAGCATCGCTCCCTCGTCGCTCTTGAGTTGCACCTGGTGCGGATACAGCGCAGGCACTTCGACGCCACTCGTGACGAGCGCCCCACTGTTCAGCGCGACGATCCGCTCGAAGTTGGGCGGCTGGGCGCCGAGCGTCGCGACCGCTCGCGCGACGAACTCCTCCTCCTCGTCGATCGCGAGCGCCGAGTTGTGCTGCTTCTCGAAGCCGATCGTCGAGCAGATCTTCATGTCCATGCCCGAACCGCCGCACATCGAGCCGCCGAGGTGCGCCGGCCACACCTCGCAATCGTCGGGGAGCGTGAGCAGCCGCTCTCGCACCGAGCGGAAGATGTCGCGCGCTCCGCGCGCGGGCTCGACCGCGAGATCGGTTCGCGCGACGTCGCCGACGAAGAGGCTGTCGCCCGTGAGGACCGCCCAGGGCTCAGGCCCGCGGTCGCTGTCGATGAGCACGAACGCGGTGTGCTCGGGACGATGGCCGGGCGTGTGCAACGCACGCACGATCAGAGCGCCGAGGCGCAGTTCCCAGCCGTCGTCGAAGGCCTCGTGCTCGTATGTGGGGCTCGCCTCGCGATGGATGTGGATGCGCGCGCCGGTCGCCGCCACGAGGCGCCCGTGGCCGGATACGTGGTCGGCGTGGTTGTGCGTCTCCAGCACGTGCTCGATCGCTACGCCCCGGTAGCGCGCGAGCTCGAGGTACTCGCCCACCTCAAAGCGCGGGTCGACGACGGCCGCGACCCCGGCGTGCTCGTCTCCGATCAGATACGAGGCACAGCCGAGGTCGTCGTGGGTAATTTGCCTGAATAGCACCGTGCCACCCTTGAGCCTTTCACCAAGAGGTTACGAGGCGCCGACGTGCGCGGTGGCCTCGTCCTGGAGCACGCCGCTGCCAAGCGCGCGCGCAAAGGCGCCCGGTCAGCGCCGCCCCGGGCAGTCCGCGAGGAGGGCGCTCGCCGCCGCGCTGAGGCCGGCGACCGTGAGCACCGAGGGCCAAGCGCCGATCCTGCGCGCGAGCGGATGCGAGGCGGCGAAGCCGCCGAGGTAGGTCGCAAGCAGAAGTCCCGCCCTCGGCGCCCCCGCGTCCCTGCGCCAGCGGTCCGTGAGATAGACGCCGCCGGACACGAGCACCGCGCCGCCGAGCGCGCGCACGCCGCTCTCGCGGGCGACGAGGTACCCGCCGATCAGCGAACCCGCGGCGATGGGAGCTGTCGGTGGCGCCACAGCCGCGAGCATAGCCGGGCCGGCCGCGAGCGTTCGCCCTGCCCCGGTGGCCTGGGATGGGGCAGCTCCAGGGCCGCGCCGAACCGGCGCTCCCCCAACCTAGCGATACTCGAATACCGCGTCTGGGATCTCAACGTCGGTCGCTTGCTCAGCGTCGCGAGCGAGTGCGTCGAGCAGTGCTCCGGCCGCCTTGCGATCGAACTGCGTGCCCGCACAACGTTCGAGCTCGGCGCGTGCCGCAGCGGGCCCGAGCGAGTCGCGATAGGCGCGATCGCTGGTCATCGCCTCGTACGCATCCGCCACCGCGAGAATTCTCGCCTCCAGCGGGATCGCCTCGCCGGAGAGACCGCGTGGATATCCGCGCCCGTCAGGGCGCTCATGATGAGCGCCCACCCACGTGCGCACGTCGGCGAGGCTTGAGTGCTCGAGGATCTGCTCCCCAAGCCCGGGGTGGCGCTTGATGATCTCGAACTCCTCGTCGGTCAGCTTGCCCGGCTTCTGCAGGATCGCGTCGGGGACTCCCACCTTGCCGACATCGTGCAGGACCCCGGCAAGCCTCACGCGGGCCACGCGCTTCTCCGGCAGACCGAGCCCGCGAGCGGCTATCTCGGCGTAGCGCCCGACCGTTTCGGAATGCCGTGCGCTGCCGCTGAAGCGCAAATCCACTGCCTCGGCGAGATCGAGCACGACGGCCAGAAAACGCTCCGCCGCGATATCGCGCTCACCGCCCGCGTGGCGTCTGATCGCTCGGCTATGGAGCACCGTTCTGTCGCGACCGCTCTGCTTTGCTGCGTGGAGCGCCTCGTCGGCCGCGTGTAGCAGCGAGGCAGCCGTCTCGGCGTGCTCCGGATAGATGGCTAGCCCGAAGCTGATCGTGATCGGCACCGCGTCGGCGGCGAACTCATCTTGGAATCGCGCCCGGAGGCCCTCGGCAACACGGAACGCATCGTGGCGCGGGGTATCGGGCAACAGCAGCCCGAACTGCTCATCCCCTACCCTCGCGAGCGTGCCCAGCGGCTGCCCGTGGCATCCGAGCAGCCGCGCGGTGCGGCGTAGCGCGGCGTCGCCGACGGCGGGCCCGCAGCGGTCGTTTACTTCCTTGAAATGATCGACGTCGCCGAGGACGACCGCCAGCTGCCCTTCTCCCCGGCGCGCCCGCTCGAGCTCGAGGTCGAGTGCTTCGCGGAAACCACGGCGATTTGAGAGCTCCGTCAGGGGGTCCGTGCGAGCCGCGTCGTAGAGCTTCGCGATCAGCGCCTCGACGCGGTTACGCATCGAGCGAATCAGCACTGCAGCCACCAGCAGCGTGCCCATGCCCACCAGCCACCACTCGGCAATCCCGCTTGGTGGGCGCCTCGCGACGAGCAGCGCGCCGTAGACCACGCCGACGTATGCCACCTGCCACGCGGACTCCAGCGTTGTAAAGAAGTAGGCGGAGTACAGAAAGACCCACAGGAAGAAGAAGACCAGCGGGCTGGGAGATTGGCCGGAGAAGTAGGCCACCCCCGCGACGAGAGTGCTTCCCCAGGCCAGCATGAGCTCGAGCACGCGCCGGGAGACAACCGGCGCTCGCGCGAAGAGCAGGCCAGCGACGAGATAGGCATCGCCCACGATGAGCAGCAGCGCGAGATCGTTGGCACGCCGGGAATGAGGGAGCGCGACCGTAAGTAGCGCGAGCGTCGCGCCGGCGGCGAACAGCGCGGCGAGCGCCTGCGCCATGAGCGCTGGCTCGAAGCTTGCGCCGGAGACTGTTGTGCGACGAACTGCGTTGCGGGGTTTCACGAGCTGCGACGAGGCCAGGCCCCTCGCACCGAACATCGGATCATGTCCGCTGCGGTACAAGCACGCCAGCACGACCTGGACGCGTGTTTGGGCCGCTCGCGAGCTAAGCGGATCCCCCATCATCGATTCGGCCAATGGTCTTGAAATCCATGGCTGATGGCGGCTGGCGCGCGAGCGCAGGGAACCTTGTCGAGGGCCCTCGAGAACGACGAAGGCCGCCCTCACGGACGGCCCTCGGGGTCTCGGTCGGCCGGTTTGCAGGGCACTTGCATGTCCTCCGCCCTGGTCGGCCGGGATAGCGGGGGCGGGATTCGAACCCGCGACCTTCGGGTTATGAGCCCGACGAGCTACCAGACTGCTCCACCCCGCGATGTCAACCTCCATATTTAGCACACCGAGGTCGCTACGCCAAGAGCTTTTGCGTCGCCAAGCGCGCTCCACACCTGAAGAAATCGGGCTTTGGCCGGCACTCGCGGCGCGAGCCTTTAGCATCCCCGCGCGCATGCGTGTGGCGGTGGTGGACATCGGGACCAATTCCACGCGCTTGCTGCTCGCGGACGTCCGACCGGACGGCGCGCTGCAGGAGCTCCTCAGAAGCTCGCAGGTGACGAGGCTCGGCGAAGGCGTCGACTCCAACGGGCGCCTTTCGGACGCTGCCATCGAACGCACATGCGACGTGATCGCCAACTACCGGCAAGCGATCGACGAGCGCGGAGCCGAGCGCAACCTCGCCGTTCTCACCTCGGCCGTGCGCGACGCAGCCAACGGCCCTCAGTTCCTCGCGCGCGTGCGGCAGGAGTTCGAACTCGACGCGCGCATCCTCTCGGGCGACGAAGAGGCGCAGCTGATGTTCCTCGGTGCGATGTCGACGCGCGGCGGGCAGCGCGAGGAGAACACGGTCGTGATCGACATCGGCGGAGGCTCGACGGAGTTCGTCGTCGGCAGCGGCAGCGCCGTGCGCTTCCATGTCTCCGTGCAGGCGGGCGTCGTGCGAATGAGCGAGCGCCACATCCACTCCGACCCCCCTGCACCGGCCGAGCTCCAGCGGCTCGCTGCCGAAACGCGCACGCTCTTCGCGACCGCAGTGCCCTCGGATGTGCGCGCCGCGGTCACCCAGGGCATCGCGGTCGCAGGGACCGCGACCTCAGCGGCCGCGATCGCGCAGGAGCTCGAACCCTATGACCCCGCGCGGGTGGACGGCTACCAGCTCGCGCTCGCCACAGTCGAGCTGCTGCTCGCGCGCCTCGCCGAGATGACCGAAGAGCAGCGCCGCCGCGTCGTCGGCTTGCATCCCGACCGCGCGCCGACGATCGTCGCGGGCATGATCCTGTTGAGCGCAGCGATGCGCGCCTTTGCGCTCGAACACGTCGAAGTCTCAGAGCACGACATCCTTCACGGCGGGGCACTGCGTCTCGCCGGATTTGCCGCGCAGGGCGTCTAGTCGCACCGCGAGCGGCTCAATAGCGGCGCGGAGCCGAAATTGGCCCGTAAATTGGGGCTTCTCGGCGGGCAAGCCGAACGGACGTCCATGCTTCGAAGGCCCCCTCCGTCCGGCACGCGTAGAACAAATGCGCAACGGCTCACGCACGACTTTAGGGCCTCGCACACGCGCCGATAACGGTGATGTTGGTCGAGAAGGATCGTTTAGGTCAGATCTTTTCCACGCCAGCGCAAGTTTGAGTAGCTGCAATCCCGACCTAAAAAATCGGGACAACTACATACTCCTCCCCTCTCCTCCCCTCTAGCAGCCGCTCAAGCTAATCCACAATCGGCCCTGGACAGTTCCCTGCATGTACCAAGGGCCACCACCGGGAAGGCCGCTCCTTTGGGGGCGGCTTTTCCTTTTAAGCGAGGTTCGCCTTGCGAGGGTAGGCGACGGCGGGATCTGTAAGGACGTTGACGAGCGCCGGGCGGTCGGCCGAGAAGGCGCGCTCGAGCGCTCCTCGCAGCTGCTCCGGGCGCTCGACGAGCTCGCCGTGGCCGCCGAGCGACTCGACGACCTCGTCGTAGCGCGTCCCTGGGCGCAGCTCGGCCGCGACGGAATACCCGTAGAGGAACTCCATCGGGTGCTTCTCGAGCCCCCATATCCCGTTGTTGCCCATCACCGCGACGACGTTAGCCCCGTGGCGAACGAGCGTGTCGAACTCCATACCGGCGAACCCGAACGCGCCGTCGCCGAGAAGCATCACAACCTGACGCTCAGGGCATGCGAGCTTCGCCGCGAGCGCGTAGCCGGGACCCGTGCCGAGGCACCCGAACGGCCCCGGGTCGAGCCAGCATCCCGGCTCGAAGCTGTCGATCATGCGGCCGGCGTAAGAGACGAAGTCACCACCGTCGCCGATGATGATCGCGTTGCGCTCGAGCACCTCGCCGAGCTCCTTGTAGATCCGCATCGGATGCAACGGCGCGCGCGCATCCTCGAGCTCGCCGCGCTCCGCTTCGTGCCGCTCGTCCTCTGCCTTGCGCAGCCCCGTGACCCACGCCTCGCTCGCGAGCGCCTCGGAGCCTGCGGCCAGGCGCAGGTCGCTGAGCGTCCGCGGGAGCGCGCCGTAGAGCTCCGCCGCGACGTGCCGGGGATGGGGACGCTCGGGTTCTGCGGTGTCGATCACCACGATCTCGGTGTCCTCGCCGAAGGCGCTTCCGAAGCCGAGCCGGAAGTCCATCGGGACGCCGATCACGAGCGCGACGTCCGCGCCTCCGAGAGCCTGCGAGCGCGTGCGCGAGAAAAACAGCTCGTCGTCGGCGGGGACGCATCCGCGCGCGAGGCCGTTCAGGAACACGGGGATGCGCAGCTTACGCGCAAGCTCGAGCAACGCGACCTCGCCGCGCCCCCAGTAGAGGTCGCTGCCCGCCATGACAACGGGGCGCTCCGCGCTCCGCAGAAGCTCGCCCGCGCGTTCGATCGCGCCGCCATCCGCGCCGTGGCCAAGGTCGGCTGCGGTGGCCGCCGAGGGACCGTCGCCATTCGCCGCGGCGCGCGCCTCGCGCTCGCCGGATGCGTCCCCGTCGGTGCCCTCACGCGCGGCCGTGCTCTCCGCCGCCTCCATGAAGACGTAGTCGAGCGGGAAGTCCACGAACGCCGGTCCCCCGTGCGGGCGCGATGCCGCCGCGAACGCTTCGTCGAGGAGGTCCTGGATCTCCTCCGGGCCCTGCGCCGTCGCGGCCATCTTCGTCAGCGGCCGCACGAACGGCACGTGATCGATCTCCTGGAGCGAGCCCTGGCCCCAGCGGCCCGCTGGTGCCCTCCCGCCGAGCGCAACCAGCGGCGAATGATTCGCCTGCGCGGAGGCGAGGGCGCTCATGCCGTTGGTGACCCCCGGACCGGCGGTGAGCGCACACGCGCCAGGGATCCGCGTCACCTTCGCCCAGCCCTCCGCGGCGAACGCCGCCGAGGACTCGTGGCGCACATCGACGATCTCGATGCCCTCCTTCACGCACCCGTCGTAGATCGAGAACAGGTGGCCGCCCGAAAGCGTGAAGAGCTTCGATACCCCGTGTGCCTTCAGGCGCCTCGCGGCGAGCCAGCCGCCGTGCAGGCGCTCGGGCAACGCATCTCCGTCGGCCTCCTGCCCGTCCGCCTTCAGCTCTGCCTCCGACATCTGGGATGCGACTCTAGCCGAGGCGCGGCCGCCTCGGGCCTCCGGCGCACGAAACCCCCGCCAAACCGGCCAGCGCGCGCACAAAAGAACGCATACGAAAATCTAACTCGCAGCGATTTGGGCGCAACTTAGGCGTTGGTAACGTGTCCTTTAACGTGAAGTCCTAGGCTCCTGATCGGGTCTCAAATGGAGGTTACGTCTCTACAACAGCCGGCAGTTCCCGCGCGTCCCGCGCCCGGGCCGTTGCTGCGCCTTGCCTCCGACGAGCGGCTGATCGCGCTCATCCGCCGCGGCCACCACGCCGCCTTCGAGGCACTCGTGCAGCGTTACCAGTCGCGGCTGCTCGCGTTCTGCCGCCACATGCTCAGCTCGCGCGAGGACGCCGAGGACGTGCTGCAGGATGTCTTCGCCGCCGCCTTCAACGCGATCCTCGCGGACGAGCGCGAGATCAACGTGCGGCCTTGGCTCTACCGGATCGCGCGCAACCGTAGCCTCAACCACCTGCGGCGCGCGACCGCCATCGGCGTGGACTCGATGGACACCTACTTCGCCGACCACGGCCAGTCGGTACCCGAGCGCATCCTCCAGCGCGAGAGCTTCCGCGCGCTCGTCGACGACATTGGGCACCTCGCGGAGACGCAGCGCACGGCGCTGCTGCTGCGGGAGATGGACGCGCTCTCCTACGAGCAGATCGCCGACGTGATGGAAACGACCGTGCCCTCAGTGAAGTCGCTGCTCGTGCGCGCGCGCGTTGCGCTCGCCGAGGCCGCCGAGGCGCGCAAGCTCAGCTGCGAGGAAGTCCGCGTCGAGCTTGCGGAAGTGGCCGAGGGCCTTGTGCGGATCAGCCCGCCGGCGCGCAGGCACATGCGCGACTGCGCGCGCTGCCGCTCGTTCAACAAGCAGCTCAAGCAGAACGAGCGCACGCTCACCGCGCTAGCACCGGTCGGCGGGCTCGCCGCACTCGTGCACAAGCTGATCGCGACCAAGCTCGGCTCCACGACCGGCGGCGCGGCGGCGGCCAGCAGTGGAGGCGCAACAGCCGGCACCGGCGCGGGCATCGCCGCCGGAGCAGGCGCGGCATCGAGCCTCGGCGGCATCGGCGGCCTCGCCGGGGTCGGAAGCGGCGCGATCGCCGCGAAGGCGGTCGCAGGCCTCGCGGCCGCAGCGTTGCTCACCGCGGGAGCGGTCGCGGTAGGGCCAGGGCACACGCACGTATCGGGCGCCCATCGCGACACCGCAAGCGACAGCGGACAGACCTTCAGTGCCTCCGCGCCGGCTGTGATCTCCTCTGCCCCGCAAGCGCTCACGATCTCGCACGTGCGCGAGGACGCGAGCATCTCGCGCCACGCGCACAAGGGCGCCGCGGACGGCCACAAGCACGCGACCAAGACGAGCGCGTCGATCACGAGCAACGCGACCAAGACCACGGGCGCCGCCGCGGGCGTGGGCGCTGCGGATGCCGCCCATCTCTCGAAGGCTCGCGACTCGAGCACGGCCACGACCACGCAGGCGGTCGAGGTGACAACCTCGACGACAGCGCTTCCGACGCAAGCGGCCCCGCCCTCCGCGCCGATCGTGACGAGCCCCGAACAGCCTCCAGCGACGACGACCACCGCGCCGGAAGAAACGGGCCCCACCGGGCCGACTGGGCCGACGGGCGGCACCGCGCAGGAAGGGCCGGCGGCGGAAGCGGAAGCCCCCGCCGCGAGCGGCCCCGCGGACGGTGACTCGGGCGGCGCGCAGGCACCGCCGAGCGCGATCGAACCAGCGCCGGCGAGCTAAGCGCCGAGGCTGAAGCTCCGCAGCGGGCGCGAGAGCGCGCCGGTCGTTCCCACCGAAAGCGCCGTGGCTGAGCTCGTTCCGGTCTTCGCCACAGCGAGCATCCGGATGTCCACGCCCTTGCGCGCGCCGCGTGTGCTCGGCACGAGCCAGATGTCGCGTCCGTACATCAGTCGCCCCCGCACGAGCGCGGTGAACGCGATCGTGTACGTCGGCACGTGGTAGTAGATGGTCGACGGCGGCAGTTCTTCCCAGGAGCCGAAAGCGGCGGTTCGGATCGGCCCCTGCCCGACGAGCGCGAAGTCACGGTAGCGCGCGGCGAGCGCGGGAATGTAGTCGCTCGCGTACAGCGGGTACTCGCCCGTCACGCTGCCCGCGTACGGCGGGAGTGTGAGCGGCGAGACCGAGAAGGAGGCGTCGAGGCGACCGTTGCGGACGCGCACGACGTTCGCGTAGGACCCCGCTTCGGGTGTGCGCCGTTCGAGCCCTCTGTAGGAGAAGCTGAAAGGAACGCTGCCGCCGCTCGAGACCGTCGGCCCCTCGAGCGCGAGCACGAGCGCCACGACGAGCGCGAGCAGAGCGAGCGCGCCGAGGGCCACGAGCCATCGCGTTCGCGTGTGCGCGCCGCGCCAGTGCGGCGCCAGCAGCTCGCCGAGCGTGGGGCCGTACTCCGGCTTGAGCGCCCCCACTAGCCACCGATCGAGAACATACTCTCGAGGTCGTGGCGCGAGAACGCCGCGAGCGCGACCATCGTACGCGTACGCACCACCCCCGGGAGCTGCCCGATCTGACTCGTCACGAGCGTCGCGAGCTGTTCGTGGTGGGCGACGCGAACGATCGCCACGAAGTCCCACTCGCCGGTCACGGAGTACGCCTCCGCGACACCCTCCATGTCGGCGAGGACTTCGCCGAGCTTCGGCAGCGCATCACGCTCCGCTTCGATCAGCACCACCGCATGGGTCATCGTCATGGCGAATAGCTCCCGCCGGGCGCGATCACGATGACCTCCCCGTGTCCCGCGGCCTCGACGTCGGCCTTGAAAGCTTGCGCGTCCGTCTCGATCACCGGGAACGTGTCGTAGTGGCACGGGATCACCTGCTTGGCGCCCACCAGACGCGCGGCTTCCACGGCGTCGAAGCGGTCCATCGTGTAGTGCCCGCCGATGCACATCAGAGCGACGTCGATCGGGTCGCTCGAGCCGCCCGCGGCAACCGCGCTCCCCGAGCCCACGCGCGCCGCCATCCCGCCGACCAGCGCGAGGTCGGAGAAGAGCCCCGTGTCTCCCATGTGGTAGATCGTCTTGCCGCCGATGTGCACGAGCAGGCCCGCCGGCGTGCTCGCCGTGCCCTTCGGCGTCGTTGACGAATGCCAAGCCGGCACGAGCTTCACCCAACCCCAGTCGAAGGAGACGGTGCCCCCAATGTTCGGCTCGTGCACGTTCGCCACTCCGTCGTCGTCGAGCTCGCGCGCGATCTCGACGATCGCGACGACCTCTGGTTGCGCGCGCTTTGCGATCGCGAGCGTGTCGCCGAAGTGATCGCCGTGGCCGTGGGTGAGCAAGAGCGCATCGGGGCTCATGTCCTCGGCGCTGGCGGCCGCCAGCGGGTTCCCTGTTAGGAACGGATCGATGAGCACGGTCTTCGAGCCGTCGCTGAGCTCGAATGCCGCATGGCCAAGAAAGCGAATCTCCATCTTCACCACCTGTTAGTCGGATTGCGGGAAGTCGCGATCACCATACCCAGCCGCAGCGCCCGTCGACCCAGATGAGCGACCTCGAGCCCTCACATGCTCCGCGAGCGCATTCGCGCGAGGGAGAGGCCGACGAGCAGACCAAGCAGGCCACCCGTGACGCCAGCGATCCAACTCGCTTCAGGCCGCGCGAACGGCACGGCGAGCAACGCCGCGGCGATCGCAGCAGTCCCGAGCAGGTCCCCCTCGTAGTAAGAACTACTGGAGGCGGCGAGCAGATCGGGCGCCGCCCACGCGGCGAGCAGCGCAAGCGCGCCCGCGTTCGCGCCGCCGACGAGAGCGTCGTGGGGGTATGTCGCGAGCGTCGCGAGCGCCCCCAGGACGCCGACACCGAGGAAGAGCGCGAGCACGAATGCCAGGCCGTGTCGCGCCTCTAGGAGCGAGCCGAAGATCGCCACGGCGCCGAGCACGAGAAAGCCGTAGAGGAAGCCCGAGAAACCGCTCCCGTAGGCGAACTGGCTCGTCAGGAGCTTCCACCAGTGCCCGTCGAGCGGGCCTTCGATGCGCAGCTGCGAGAGTTGTACGAGGCCGCCCTGCCACGCGATCCACAGCCCGACGCTCACCACGGCGATCGCGATCGGTACGTATGGGCGCGGCTCGCCGGCGATGCCCGGAATCTCGCCGCGTCGCAGGCGCCCGAGCGACGGCGCCGGCAGGCGCGAGGTGCGCAGCCGATCCCGACGCCGACGCCGTCCCCGACGCGAGGGACCACCATCGCGCGGCAGCTTTGGCGCGCGCCGCCGCAGCCGATAGCCGCAGTACGGGCACTCCGTGATGTACGCGCTGACCTCGGCGCCGCACTGCTTACACACCACGAACAGATCGGCCCCTGAGGTCATCGCCTCGTCATTCTAGGCGTGCTCCAGCGCTGCCGAGCGGCGTCCCAGCACGCTAGAGTCCGCGTGGCGCGCTCGCGCGCGCACATCTCGCGCGCCTCGCCGCAAAGTCGTCGCCAGCGACTGGGCAAGCAATGAAAGCCAAAGGAGATTGATCGATGCAAATCGGCTACGACAAGCCGCTCTTCATCCTCGCGTTCGACCACCGCGGCTCCTTCCAGAAGACGTTCTTCGGAATTCCCGGCGACCCCACGCCGGAGCAGACGGCGACGATCGCGGATGCCAAGCACCTGATCTTCGAGGGCATGCTGCACGCCGTCAGCGAGGGCGCCGACAGCGCGACGTGCGGCGTGCTCGTGGACGAGCAGTTCGGCGGCACGGTGCCAGAGGAGGCCCGCGCGCGTGGCCTCACGCTCGCGATGCCGGCCGAGCGCTCCGGTCAAGAGTTCTTCGAGTTCGAGTACGGCGAGGACTTCGCCGCCCACATCGAGCGCTTCGACCCCGACTTCACGAAGGTGCTCGTTCGCTACAACCCCGAGGGCGACGCAGCCCGCAACAGCGAGCAGCTCGCGAAGCTCAAGCGCCTCGCGGACTGGATCCACGGCGAGGGCAGCAAACGCGCTTCCGGCGGGGCGCCTCGCAAGTTCATCTTCGAGCTGCTTGTGCCCGCAACTGATGTGCAACTGGAATCGGTGGGCGGCGAGCTGGACCGCTACGAGGCGGAACTGCGACCGGAGCTCATGCGCCGCGCGATCGCGGAGAACCAGGGCGCGGGCATCGAGGTCGACGTCTGGAAGATCGAGGGCGTCGAAGCGCGCGCGGACTGCGAGATGCTCTCCGCCCAAGCGCGCAGCGGAGGGCGCGATCACGTCGTGTGCGTTGTCCTCGGGAGGGGCGCAGACGACACGAAGGTCGACCACTGGCTGCGGCAAGCCGCGCCGGTGGAGGGCTTCGTCGGATTCGCGATTGGGCGCTCGATCTGGTGGGATCCGCTGAAGGCTTACCTCGACGGTCAACTCGACCGCGCCGCCGCCGCGCAGCGAATCGGCGAGAACTACATGCGCTTCCGGAGCGTCTACGAGGATGCGAAGCGCGAGGCGCCGGTAGCGTAGAGGTCGTGCCTCGTCGCTCGCCGAGTGGTCCGGCGCAAGCGCCGCGGGCCGAGCGCTCGTGGGGCGAGGGCGTCGATGACGTGAGCCCACCCGTCGAGGAGCACGACGGCGAGACGGCCATGAAGATGCGCCAGAGCCTCGCCGATCTCGAGCAGGAGTTCGCGAAGGAGGCCTCGCTCGAGCGCTACCGCCGCGCGTGGCTTCAGCGCACGGCGGCAAAGCGCAAGCTCAAGCGCGAAACGGACCGCCGGCACAGGCGCGGCTCGATGCGCTTTGCGGTGCTCGTCGTCACGCTCATCGTGACCGCACTCGCCGTGACCGCCGCGATGTTCGCGACGCTCTACCTGCTGCTCGACTAGCGCTCCCGCAGTCGCCGAAGCTCAGGACTCGCCGAGCTTGCGCAGCGCGTCCTCGACGTCTGCGCCTTGCGCCGGTTGCGCCTCGCCCGCCTGCTCCTCGTCCTTCGCAAGCTGCTCCTTCTCGTCCTCCTGACTCTGGATCTCGAGGTAGATCTCTGTGCGGAAGACGGGAATGTTCGCGGGAGCGTCAATCCCCAGTCGCACCTTGTCCCCCATGACCGAAAGCACCGACACCTCGATGTCGTCTCCGATCATGATGCTCTGGTTGGACCTGCGCGTCAGAACGAGCATACGTAAATTCTTTTCCTTCCCCCGCCTGCGGTCTAGGATCGCCGGGATCTGCGTCAATAGGAGTTCGGGTAAGCCCCTTGTTGGGAGAACTATTCGCGAGCCTACGCCCGATCCCTCGCCGCTACCGATCAAGCATAGTCGCCCCGCTGGCGGAACGCGAGCCAGGGCGGCTCACTTCCATCGCAAGCGCGCCGTGCGGCCGAGGACCATGGCCAGATGTACTAGTCTGCTCCACCGTTCATGGCACGCAAGTCGCTACGCCCCTATCTCAACCAGATCCGCGCCTGGACCCGCCAGGGTCGCACGGACGCGTGGGTGGCCCATCAGCTCGAAGTGAGCGTCCAGGAGGTGCAGCAGTTCAAGCGCCAGAACGAGCTCGCTGACGGCGAGGACGCCGCGGCCGGCGTCGGCGCCTCCGACGAGGAGGAGATCGACCTGCGCGCCGCTGACGAGGCGTTGATCGCGGCAGAGCTCGAGGCCGCTCAGCTCGAGAGCGAACGCGCAGAGCAGGAGCAGGCGGCGGCCGACGAGCAGGAGCCGGCGACGCCAGGGCGCCGCCGCTCGCGTCGCGCCGGAGGCTCGCGCCGCGCGGGCGCGCGCCAGAACGCGCCGATGGAAGCCACCTTCGACCACGGCGAAGAGGGCTACGGACTCTGGCTCGACCCCGGGTTCCGCGACAACCCTGTCTACGCCGAGCACTGGGCGGGGCACCGGCCGGTCGAGGTCACGATCGAGGAGGACCAGATCGTGATTCGCCGTGCGCACGAGGACGGCGCCCGCGAGGAGTCGCTCGAGGACTCCGAAGAGGAGTGACGCGGCGTCAGCCGCGTTCGAGCGACACGGTGACGACACGGGGGCCTGCTGCCCCCGGCAGCCATGGCGCCGAGTCGAGGCTCACCCGCCGCAGCACACTGGCGTGCGCGCTTGCGGGAGGCACGCCTTCGGAGAGATCGACCACGAGCCCATAGCGGCGCCGGTCGAGTTCGTACCACGAGCCCAGTCGCATTCCGGCCTCGTAGCCGAGCGCGCGGATGTGTCGTCTGCGCAACGCGTACTTGACCGTCGGCTCCAGCGGAACCGGCGCGGCGCCGTGCTGCGTGAGCAGCAGCGTGATGCCCGCTGGAACGTTGCGGGCGAGGCTCGCGTCGATCGCTCGCAGCGGCGCGAACTCCGATTCGTGGGCGTCGGCGGGCTCGGGTCGCCGCGACGACGGCCGCGCAGAGCAGAACCAGCGCGAGCCCGAGCGCAGCCGTCCGCGCAGTCCCGGGCGCAGCCGTCCGCGCAGTCCCGGGCGCAGCCGTCCGCGCAGTCCCGGGCGCGGGCCTACGCCGAGTGCGCGCGTGTCGGCGGAGTGGCTCAGCGAGCGGCAACAGCAGCGTCGCGAGTGACCAGCCGAGCATCAGCCACACCCACATCCCGAGCACCGAGCCCCACCAGAGCGTGTAGCCGAGCGTGTCCACATCCGCGACGTTGGCGTCGCGCTCACCAACCACCAGAACGCCGCGCAGAGCACGAGCGCGGTGCTCGCCCCCGCGACGATTTCGCCGCGCCTACGCCGTGCACCCGCGATCACGATCACCGCGAGCCCGCACAGCATGAGCAGGGACGAGATCGCACGCAGGACACTCGGGGTGCTCCACACGTCCGCCACGCGTGTATCGCCGTAATCCCCGCCGCTGAGCTGACCCACGGGCTTGCCCTGCGGATCGATCGCCTGTCGTTGTGGAGCGCGCAGCCAGCGCGGCGGGATGCCGATCGCCGCGCGCGAGCGCGTGCCAGCCGGCGCTCGCGCCCTCGGTCTGCTGCCGCGCGCTCGCCGCCGACGCGAGCGCGCTGAGGTTGCCGGGTGAGCTCGTGAGCTCGTTCGCGACGGCGGGACACCAGCAGATCACGGCGACAACGAGCGCCGCGGCCACCGCTCGCCACAGCGGACGCTCGCCCGCGCCCTGCAAGCCCGCGTGCAAGCGCGCGCGACGCTTGGAAGCGCGCTCGATCACCAGCCCGAGGACCGCGACGAGGAGCAGGCCCACGGCGGGCGCGACGTACGCGAGATGGCACTGCATGACGAAGCTCGCGACGAGCACCGCCGCCGGCAGCAGCCGCTGTTCGCCGCACGCCAGCGACCAGCTGAGAAAGCACAGCAGCGTGAGCGCGAAAAGGGCGGCCGAGGGATTCCAGATCCCGTGCAGCGCTTCGCTGCCGAAGGAGCGCGACATCAGCGCGATCGCCAGCGCGCTCGCGATCATCAGCGCGTCGCCTCCCCTGCGGCGAGCGAGCACCACGCAGCAGACGATCAGCGCGGCGTTGAAGACGGTCATCGCCGCCGTGAGCGCCGCCGGACCGCCGAAGCGCGCGGGCACCGCGAGCAGCCAGTAGAGCATCGGCCCGAGGTCGTAGGTCGCGTGGCCCGTGAGAGTCGACGCCATCGAGAACTGGCCGACGAGTGGCGAATGCGACGTGAACACGTCGTACGCGCGCGTTGCGATGATCCCTTGGTCGGCCGCAGGCAGCCAACCCTCCGCGAGCGCGCGGATCCCCGTCGACGATCACGGGCAGCGCGGCGGCGAGCCCCACGAGCACGCTCAACGCACGGCGCGAATGCTCCGCTCGCAGTGGTGTGTGCCGCCCGAGGGCGTCAGTTGTCGGGGAGACCGCGCACGAAGTACTCGCGCTCACCGGGGAACATCATGCCCAACCGGCGCGCCTGCGTTTCCACCCACAGCGGGCTTTCGAACACGGCGTGCTGCGCCTCGAGCGCTCGATATTCGCGCTGCATGCTCGCGACGGTCGCGTTCGTGCGCCCCGCTTCGCGCCATGTCGAGAGCAGCGACACTCCCGCGCTGACGTACAGGTAGAAAAGCGCGCACAGCACGCATAGCAGCGCAACGCGCCCCAAGCGGTCCCAGCGCACCCGCGGCGGGCGCGCCCGCGCGCGGGCCGGGCGCGCATGCGGGTACGAGTAGGCAGACATACCCATCTCTTTCGCGCACCCGCGTCCCCTTCCTGTATGTGAAACGCGCGCTTCTGCGGGCGCCGGCAGGGCTCAAGAGCGGAACACGCGGCGGCCCGGAAACTCGGCCTCTGCGCCGAGCTGCTCCTCGATGCGCAGGAGCTGGTTGTACTTCGCGACGCGCTCGGAGCGCGATGGCGCGCCGGTCTTGATCTGTCCGCAACCGGTCGCAACCGCGAGATCGGCGATCGTCACATCCTCGGTCTCGCCCGAGCGGTGGCTCATCACGGCCGTGTATCCCGCCTCGGACGCGAGCCGCATCGCGGCGAGCGTCTCGCTCAGCGTGCCGATCTGGTTGACCTTGATCAGGATCGAGTTGGCCACGCCTGCTCTCGATGCCGCGTCGCAGGCGCTCGACGTTGGTCACGAAGAGATCGTCGCCGACGAGCTGCACGCGCTCGCCGAGGCCGTTCGGTGAGCAGCTTCCAGCCCTCCCAATCCTCCTCGTCCATTCCGTCCTCGAGCGAGACGATCGGATAGCGCGCGCAGAGCTCGGCCCAGTACTCGCAGAGCTCCTCGCGAGCTCAGCGTGCGGCCCTCGTGCTCGAGCACGTAGCCGCTCCTCGTCGTGGAGCTCGCTCGCCGCCGGGTCGAGTGCGATCGCGACGTCGCTGCCGGGCTCGTATCCCGCGCCCTCGATCGCTGCGACGAGCATCTCGAGGGCTTCTTCGTTGGAGGCGAGGTCGGGAGCGAAGCCGCCCTCGTCGCCCACCGTCGTGTGCATCCCGCGCTCGTGCAATGTCCGGCGCAGGGCGTGAAAGACCTCGACGCCGATCGCGCAGGCACTCGGAGTATGTCGGCGCGCCGCAGGGAACGACCATGAACTCTTGGAAGTCCACCCTGTTGTCAGCGTGCGCGCCGCCGTTGAGGACGTTCATCATGGGCACGGGGAGCACCCTCGCCCCCTCGCCGCCAAGGTAGCGCCACAGCGGCATCCCCTCCTCGGCCGCGGCCGCGTGCGCGTTGGCAAGCGAGACGCCGAGGATCGCGTTCGCGCCGAGCCGCGACTTGTTCGGGGTTCCGTCGAGAGCGATCAGCCGCTCGTCGAGGCCCGCCTGGTCGGCGGCGTCGAAGCCGCTGACGGCGTCCGCGATCTCGTTGTTGACGTTCGTTACGGCACGCGTTACGCCCTTGCCCGCGAAGCGCTCTCCGCCGTCGCGCAGCTCGGTCGCCTCGAACTCGCCGGTCGAAGCGCCGGACGGGACCGCCGCGTGGCCGTGTGCGCCCGAGCGCAGACCCACCTCGACCTCCACGGTCGGATTGCCACGGCTGTCCAGAATCTGGCGCGCGTGGACTGTCTCGATCTGGCTCAGCGCTATCCGGTGGCCGACGTCGAGGTCGAGGTCTTGGCCTTGTAGCCCTTGCAGTCGGAGACCTCGTACCCGCTCCTGCATTCGGTGCGGCCCATCCACTTCTTCCTGAATTCTTCGACGAACTTCGTGAGCTGCTTCTGCGAGCCCTGACTCGAGATCTGCGCCGCGATCGCCGATTCGGCCTCTGCGAGCGATTGCTGCGTGGACGGCAGCACCTTGTTGACCTTGAAGATGTAATAGCCGAACGGGGTCTTCACAGGCCCGCTCAGCACTCCTGTCTTCGCCGCAAAGACAGCTTCGTCGAGTGCCTTCTCCTCCTCACCTCGCGTCACTTCCGGAAGCGATCCGCCGTTGCTCTTGGAGAGCGGGTCGATCGAGACGCGCTTTGCGACGCTCCCGAATTCCTGGCCCGATTCGACTTCCGACTTCGCGGCCTTCGCCTGTTCTTCGTTCTTCGTGAGGATGATCTGGAGGTTGCGCCGTTCGGGCTTGCCGAATTGCGATTTGTGTTCGTTGTAGTACTTCTCGACTTCGCTCTTCGAGGGCTTCTTCTTGGACGACTTGGTGACCTTTTCCTGGATCTTGCGCGCGAGCAGCTGGAGCTTCACGCGCATCAGCAGATCGGCTTCGGTCTCGCCCGTGCGCGCGAGGAATTCCTTGTAGGCGGATTCCTTCGGGAACTGCTGGCTCTTGAGCGTCTGGAACTGCTTCTTGACTTCCTCTTCGGAGACGCTCACGCCCTGTTCGGACGCCTCCGAGACCACCCATTGCGAGGAGATGAGGAAGTTGAGGACCTCCTGCTTGTACGCGGTGTACTGCTGTTCGCACTGGGTCTTGTAAAGGGCGGGGTTCGGCTTCGTCTTGCCCTTCGTAGTCTTTGCCGCGGCCGCTTCGAGGTGCGCGATGCACGCGGTGAAGTCCGGCGGTTCCGGCACTGGCGGCTTGGCAGCGGTCTTGCCGGGTTCTGCCGTCGCCGATCCCGCCGCCGCGATCGCCATCCAGTGGTTGAACTGCGACTTCGTGATCGGCGTCCCGTTGATGCTCACGACGGCGTCGCCGGGGATGCCGCCGCACGCGGAGACAGCCGCCACCACAAACAAAGCGGCGCCGAGCGCCGCCAACCTACGAGCCGGTTTGGACACGACGCGCGATGGTAGCGAAAACGGCTGAGCGCCGCGGCGGTACCGACACCGGGTCATGCCGCCTCGTGCGTGAGCGCCAGCAACACGTCCGCCGCGCGCACCACGGCCGGGAATCGCTCGGGCCCGTCGGGCGGGACGCGCACGGTCACGCGCGAGCGCCCGGCTTCATACAACGATCCCTGCAACTCCTCGTGCAGGCGGCGCGCACGGCGCGAGTCGAGCTCGATCGGCGCGACCGCGAGGCGATCGCCGCGGAAGCTCACGGAGCGCGCGCCGGCCAGGCCCAGCTTGATACGTGCGCGCGCGAGCGCAAGCAGATGCTCGAGCGGCTCGGGCACCGGCCCAAAGCGGTCCTCGAGCTCGTCGCGCAGGAGCTCCACGTCGGCCACCTCCGTCGCGGATGCGAGTCGGCGATGGATCTCGATCTTCGCGCGCTCGTAGGGCACGTAGTCGGAGGGAACGTAGGCGTCCACCTTGACGTCGAGGCGCACCGGCTCGACGGTCTCCGGCGCCGCCGCGGGCTCGCCGTCGGCGTCCTCTTGCGCGCGCGCCTCGAGCACCGCCTCTCCGAGCATCTGCATGTACAGCTCGAAGCCGAGCGCCGCCACATGCCCCGATTGCTCCGCCCCGAGCAAATCGCCGGCGCCGCGGATCTCGAGGTCGCGCATCGCCAGCGCGAGCCCCGTGCCGAGCTCGGTGTGGTCGGAGATAGCCGACAGTCGCTGCGCC
Source organism: uncultured bacterium (assembly GCA_963768005.1). Taxonomy (GTDB): domain Bacteria; phylum Actinomycetota; class Thermoleophilia; order Solirubrobacterales; family Solirubrobacteraceae; genus Palsa-744. Next base: position 1,009,938 of record CAVYGD010000001.1, on the reverse strand, counting down.
GCCACCGGCGTCAGCGAGCCCGCGGAGTCGTAGAGCAGGTAGGCGAACGCGCGCTCGCGACTACGTCCGACGCGCCCGCGGATCTGGTAGAGCTGGGCGAGCCCGAAGTCCTCGGCGCGCTCGACGATGAGCGTGTTTGCATGCGGAATGTCGAGTCCCGACTCGATGATCGAGGTGCAAACGAGCACGTCGGTCTCACCGCGCACGTAGTCCATCATCACGGTCTCGAGCGCGCGCTCGTCCATCTGACCGTGGGCGACGGCAAAGCGCACGTTTGGGCACAGCGCGCGCAAACGCTCTGCGGTCTCCTCGATCGTCTCGACGCGGTTGTGAAGGTAAAACGCCTGGCCGTCGCGCTCGTGCTCGCGCTCGATCGCACGCCGCACGAGCTCCTCGTCGTAGGGACCCACATACGTCCTCACGGGCCGCCTGCCCTCGGGCGGCGTCTCGATCACCGATATGTCGCGGAGGCCCGCGAGCGAGATCTGGAGTGTCCGCGGGATCGGCGTTGCGGACATCGAGATGACATCGACAGAGAGCTTGAGCGCGCGTAAGAACTCCTTCTGCTTGACGCCGAAGCGCTGCTCCTCGTCCACGACGAGCAGCCCCAGATCCTTTGCGCGCACGTCCTGGGAGAGCAGCCGGTGCGTGCCGATGAGGACGTCGACGCGTCCCTCCGCGAAAGCCTTCAGCACGGCGCGCTGCTCCGCTGGGGAGCGCAGCCGCGAGACGTGATCGACACTCACGGGGTAGTCGCGCAGGCGCTCCGAGAAGGTTCCGAAATGCTGCTGCACGAGGATCGTCGTGGGCGCGAGCACCAGTACCTGCTTGCCCGCCACGGCCGCTTTGAAGGCGGCCCGCAGGGCGACCTCGGTCTTGCCGTAGCCGACGTCGCCGCAGATCAGGCGATCCATCGGCCGCGGGGCCTCCATGTCCGCCTTCACGAGCTCGATCGCTTCGAGCTGGTCGTCGGTCTCGTTGTAGGGGAAGCGCTCTTCGAGCTCCCGCTGCCAGTCCGAGTCGGGCTCGAACGCGTAGCCGCTGCGGCTGGCGCGCTGGGCGTAGAGGTTGAGCAACTCGCCCGCGAGCTCCTGCGCGGCGCGCTTGGCGCGCGCCTTCATCGTCTCCCAGCGCGCGCCGCCGAGCTTCGAGAGCTGCGGAGCGTCGGCGCCCACCGCGCCGGCGCTCATGTAGCGGGTGATCTTCGCGAACTGGTCGGTTGGTACCCACACGCGGTCGTCGCCCTGGTATTCCAGGTAGAGGTAGTCGCGCGCGATCCCCGCGACGGTGCGGGTTTGGAACCCCGCGAAGCGCGCCACGCCATGGTCCTCGTGGACGACGATGTCGCCGGTTCGCAGGTCGGCGAACGAGCGCAGCGTCCCGGCAGGGCCAGCGAGGTTCGCACCCGGCTCGCTGCGAGGCCGCGCGGCGGCGCTGGTAGAGGCGATGCTCGGGGAGCACCGCGAGCTTCCACTGCGGCGCTACGAAGCCTTCGCGCAGCGACGCATGCACGAAGCGCAATGACGCCGGCGGCGGCGGTCCCTCAAGCCATTCCGCGCGCAGGCGCGCGAGGTTGTATGCCGCCCGTTCACCCTCGCCGCGCTGCGGGAACGCCACGACCGCGCGGTATCCGGAGTTCACGAGCCGCTCGAGCTGGCCCTCGGCCTCGCCCCACGAACGGGCCACTGGCTGAGCGGCTTGCGCCCGCACCTCGATCTCCTGGTCGGAGGCAATCCCCGACAGCCATATCCGCGCCCTCCGCTCGAGCGCGCCGCGCACCTCTTCGGGGCTCGTATAGAGGTGATGCGCCGCCTGATCGTGGAACGCCGCGCACACGTCCGCCCACTGCTCCTCGAGCGAGGGCGCCAGCTCCTCCTCGGCCGCGATCACGACGTCGACGTGCTCGCCGATCAACGCGAGCGGGTCCTGGAAACGCTCGACCGGCAGCAGCTCTGCGATGTCCTCCCCCAGCGCTCCCTCTTCGTCGAGCCCATCCTCGGCGGCATGGCGATACTCGGCGGCGAGCTCCGTCGCGGGAGCGAGCTCGACTTCCGCCGTCTCGCCGAGCGAGCGCTGCGTGAAGGTCGAGAACCACCGCAGCGAGTCGATCTCGTCCCCGAAAAGGTCGACCCTCACTGCGCTGTCCGCGGTCACGGGAAAGACATCGAGAAGGCCGCCGCGAACAGCGAACTGGCCCCGGTCTTCGACCTGGTCGACGCGCTCGTATCCTGCGGCGACGAGCCGCTCGGCGCAATCGCCGAGGTCCGCGAGGTCGCCGACCCGGAGGCGGAACGAGCTCGGCCGCAGGTCGAGCTCGGGCACCTTCTCGGTGAGTGCGATCGCCGACACCACCACTAGCGGCGGCTCGCCCATTGCCGAGGCTGAACCCGCGAGCAGCGCGTCGAGCGCCGCCATCCGCAGGCCGACGAGATGGGGCGGGGGATTCAGGTGCGACTCGTAGGCGACTCCGCGCGAGGGGTAGTAGCGCACGTCGCGAGGCGAGAGCCACGCCCGCAGATCGCCCGCGAGGTCGCGCGCAGCGCGATCGTCGCCCACGACGACGAGCATCGGCCGCCGTGCATCCGGCCCTCCCGGCTCCTCGCCCGTGGAAGCGCCGTCGGCGAGCGACGCGATCAGGAACGGCCGGAGCGAGGTGGAGACGTAGGCATGGCCGCCCTCCGCGGCGAGCCGCATGCTCGCCGCGTCGTCGCCCGCTGCGCCCAGCAGCGAGCGCAGCGAGCCGCCGGCATCTCGTTCGTCCACGTCTGACCTCGATGGAGTGGCAGTGTTCGCCATCGTCGCAGCCCCTCTACTTCTCGCCTTCGCCGGCGAGCACGCGCTCGACGTGCTCGCAGCCACGCTCGACGAGCGCCGAGACCTCCGCCGCAGGCTCCGCGAAGGGCGCGAGAACGTAGTCGGCGACGATCTCCGGATCGGTCGACGGCGGCCGTCCGACTCCGACGCGCACGCGCCAGAAGTCAGTGCGGCCGAGCGCCTGTTTGAGCGAGCGCAGCCCGTTGTGCCCCGCAAGCCCGCCGCCGAGGCGCGTGCGCACCTCCCCGAACGGGAGGTCGATCTCGTCGTGCACCACGAGCAGCCGCTCGAGCGCGACCTTGAAGTGACCGCGCGCGGGGCCGACGGAGCGACCGGCATCGTTCATGTAGGTCTGTGGCCACAGCAGCGCCACCCGTGGCGAGCCCACGATGCTCGCGCGCCCCTCGAGGAGCCGCCCGCGAAAGCGCTCGCGCGCGCGCCCGAGCTGCCATCGGGCAGCGAGCGCGTCGAGCACCGTGAAGCCCACGTTGTGGCGCGTCCCCGCGTAGCGACGGCCAGGGTTGCCAAGCCCGACGATGAGCCAATCGACGGGAGCGCCCCGGCCGAGGAGCCTCAGGCGTTACTCCTCGGAAGCGCCCTCGCCGGCGCCACCGGACTCGCCCTCCTCGGCGGCTCCGGCCTCGGCCTCCTCCGCAGGCGCGCCCTCCTCGCCCACGAGCTCCGTTTCGGCCTCAAGTTCGGCCTCCGCTTCGGCTTGCAGGCGCGGCGGCGTGAGCGTCGCGACGACGGTCTCCTCGAGATCATCGAGCAGCGTCACTCCGCCGGGGGGGCTCAGGGAGGAGAGCGTCAGCGTGTCGCCGATCTGCATCGCCGAGACCTCGTGCACGATCGCGGGCGGGATCGCCGTCGGCAGCGCTTCGATGTTCAGCTCGCGCGTGATCTGCTCGAGGATCCCGCCTTCCTTGACGCCGGGTGAGTCATCGGCGCCCTGCAGTTCGAGCGGCACGACCGCGTGGATCGGGCGATCGAGGCGCACGCGCAGGAAGTCGACGTGGACCGTGTCGCCGCGCACAGGGTGGCGCTGGATGTCCTTCAGCACGACCGGCGAGGGCGTCGCGCCGTCGATCGACACGTCGAGCACCGCGCCTCCCGCGGCGAGCGCGTGGCGAAGCTCGCGCGCGCCGACCGCGAAGTTGATCGGCGTGCCGTCACCGCCGTAGAGCACGCCCGGGACGCGGCCCGACCGGCGCAGGCGTCGCGCTTCGCGCGAACCTTTCGCATCGCGGCTCGAGACCTCGAGCTTGGTCGTGGAGTCAGTCGTGCTTGTCGCGCTGTCCGGCATCTAAGCGGTCAATGACTGTAGCAGTCGCACTGCGGCCGCCTCTATGGGCAATCGGCTTCGTTTCCGATCGGCGCGCTGATGCGCACGAGATCGACGTCGAGCCCCGTCAGCGGACTGCCGCGCCGGCGTACGAGCACGCATTGGACGACCGGTCCGCGAGCACCGGCGCGCCAGGCGATCCGCGTTTCACCGCTCGCGCTGGTGAGCGAGTACGCGGTCGGCGAGGTCAGCGCGAGGATCTGCACGGCGCCGGTGCTGCGCTCGCTCTCGGCGTCGTGCCGCACGGTCGCCACGCACGAGCTTTCCGCGCGGCAACCGTGCAGGTGATCGAGCATTTCTTCGGCGTTTCCCGCGACCTGCGCCTGCAGCACTGAGACAAGCGCGTTGCGTTCGGCGTTCTCGGTCGAGAGGAAGCGCGCGAGCCACGCGCTGATCGCGATGAACACGAGCACCCCGAGGGCGATCAGCGCCGCGCGTCGGGCGCGGCGACGCCGCAGTGCGCCGTTCCCGAGCGGGCGTTCGTCCGCGAGGTCTCCCATCGCGTTCGCCGACATCCGTTTGACCAGGGCGCGCCGGGCTCAGCGACCGCCGGGGCGCCGCCTAGAAGAGCTGGTTCTCGCCGCCGAAGACGGCGCTCACCGAGTCATCCACGAAGATCCGGCGGATCGAATCGGTGAGGAGCTCGGCGCACGGGAGCACGCGGATGTTCTGCGGATGCCCGGGCCGCATCGGGACCGTGTCGGTGACGACGATCTCCTCGAGCTTCGCCGCCTCGAGGTTCTTGAAGGCGTCGCCGGAGAGCACGGCGTGCGTAGCCGCGGCGTAGACCCGCTTGGCGCCCGCTTCGTGAACCGCCTGCGCGGCGGCCTTCAGCGTGCCCGCGGTGTCGATCATGTCGTCCACGATCACCGCCGTCTTGTCTTTGACGTCGCCAATCACGTACGCAATCTCGGACACCTGCTGCGCGGGGCGCTCCTTGTCGAGGATCGCGAGCTCCGCTCCGATCTCGGAAGCGAACTTCTTGTTCAGCTTCACGCGGCCGGCGTCCGGCGCGACCACGACGAGGTCCTCGAGCCCGAGGTCGCTGAAGTACTGGGTCAGCATGAACAGCGCAGTCATGTGGTCGACGGGCTTCGAGAAGAAGCCCTGGATCTGGCCGGCGTGGAGATCCATCGTGAGCACCCTGTCGGCGCCGGCAGCTTCGAGCATGCGCGCAACGAGCCGCGCCGAGATCGGCTCGCGCGGCGCGGACTTCTTGTCCTGCCGCGAGTAGCCGAACCACGGCGTCACCGCGACCACCCGGTGTGCGGAGGCGCCGACGGCGGCGTCGATCATCAGCAGCAGCTCCATGAGCGAGTCATTCGCGGTCACGCCGGTGCGCGCGTTACCGCACGTCGACTGCACGATGAAGGCATCAGCGCCGCGGATCGACTCCTCGTAGCGGCAGTAGACCTCGCCGTTGGAGAACGTCCCCAAGATCACCGGGCTCAGATCGACACCGAGCTTCTGGGCGATGTCCTCGGCCAGCTGCGGGCTCGCGCGACCAGCAAAGAGCATCAGCCGCTTGTTGTAGTCGATCGGCAGGCTGGTGGCGGGACGCGGGCGCACCTCGATCGCGCTCTCGATCGCGCTCATCTCACTTTCCAGTTTATAGCGCGCCGCGCGTCACTCACTCCCGCCCTCCTCTGCGCCCCCGTCTTTGCGCCGCTTTGCAAAATCGTCGACGTTGACCTGCTTGGAGCGGGCCACCGCGAGCGCGCCCGGAGGGACGTCCTCGGTGATGACCGACCCCGCGCCCGTGTAAGCCTCGTCGCCCACGCCGACGGGGGCGACGAAGGTCGTGTCGACGCCGGATTGCACGCGCTTGCCGATCCGCGTGCGGTGCTTCGCGCGGCCGTCGTAGTTGGCCGTGATCGTCGCGGCGCCGAGGTTGCTCTCCTCGCCGACGTCCGCGTCGCCGATGTAGGAGAGATGCGGGACCTTCGCCCCCACGCCGATGTTCGAGTTCTTGATCTCGACGAACGCTCCCGCCTTGGCGCGCTCGGACAGCACGGTGCCCGGCCGCAGGTGCGTAAAGGGGCCGACGCTCACGCCGGCGCCGACGACGGCTTCTTGGAGCCACGACGCGCGTACCTGTGCACGGTCACCGACCTGCGCGTCGATCAGCGTGCTCTGCGGACCGAGCGTCGCCTCGCTGCCGACGACCGTCGCGCCGAGCAACCGCGTACCCGGCTCGATCGTCGTATCCGCGCCGATCACCACGCCAGCGTCGATATATGTGCTCTGCGGGTCAACGATCGTGACGCCCGCACGCATGTGGCGCTCGTTGATCGCGCGCTGTGCGATCGCCCGCACCTCCGCGAGCTGCACGCGGTCGTTGACCCCCAGCGCGACGCGCGCATCCTTCACCTCGAACGCCGCGATCCTCGCCCCCGCGGCCCGGAGTTTCTCGAGCACTTCGGTGATGTAGAGCTCGTGCTGTGCGTTCTCGGTCGAGAGCGACGGCAGCGTGTCGATCAGCAGTGTGGGGTCGAAGATGTAGACGCCCGCGTTGATCTCGTTGACCGCGAGCTCCTCCTCGCTTGCATCGCCGGCGCGCTTGGTCTCGACCACGCGCGCGACGAATCCCTCGCCGTCGCGGATGACACGACCGTACCCGTCGGGGTCGGCGAGCCGCGTGCTGAGGATCGTCGCACCCGCCTCTGTTGAGAGGTGCATCTCGAGAAGCTCGGCGATGACGCGCGCGTCGACCAGCGGCACATCTCCGCTCAGGACCAGGACCGGGACGCTGCGATCGATCTCCGAGGCGGCGGCGAGAACCGCGCCGCCGGTCCCGTTCGCCGTCTCCTGGACGACCGTGCCCACCCCCTCGGGCAACGAGCCCTCGAGCGCGCGCGCCGGCGAGTCGACCACCGTCACGCGCGTGGCCCCCGCCTCAAGCGCGGCGTGGACGGGCCACGAGGCGAGCGGCCAACCACAGAGGTCGTGCAGACCCTTTGCGCGGCGCGAGCGCATCCGCGTCCCCTCGCCGGCTGCGAGGACCAAGGCTGTGAACGCGTTGCTCATGGCTTGCAGTATGGAGTGGCGAACCGCGATGGCTGGGGAGCCTGGATTCGAACCAGGACTTGAAGATCCAAAGTCTTCCGGGCTGCCATTACCCCACTCCCCAAGGAGTCGCTTCAGGCATCCAGCTCAGCATCTTGGCAGGCGTCGCGCGGCCCCGCGGCCTACGATTCGCCGGGCGTGCGCCCGCGCGCGATCCGTCCGGGCCCGGTTGCGGGCGCTTGCGACCCTGGGCCGAGCTCGCTCGCGGGGCCGCTCGAGGCCGCGATTCCGAGGACGCGCATCGCCTTCAGCCCCAGACTCAGCTTCTCGCGCCCGTCGCTCGAGCTCACGTCGAGTCCGGAGAGCTCCCGGACGCGCTCGAGACGGTAGTAGATCGTGTGCCGGTGGGTGAACAGCCGCTGCGCGGTCCCCGCGACGTTCCCGTCCGCCTCGAGGAACGTGCGCAGCGTGCGCACGAGCTCGGTCTCGTACTGCTCGTCGTAAGCGGCGATGGGCGCGACCGTCTCCTCGTAGAACCGCCGCAGCTCGCCGGGGTTCTCGCTCATCGCCGAGAGCAAGAGCCGGTAGGCGCCGGTCTGCTCGAACGCGAGCGCGGGCTCATCAGCGCCGCCCTCAGCCACGTTCGCGGCCAGCAGCGCCTCGCTCGCCGCTCGCTGGAGGTCGCCGTGATCGCTCGCGACGCGGCTGCGACCGAGCGCGAACGTGCAGCCCGACAGCCCCGCCTGGAGCTCCCGCAGCACCGCCTCGGCGGCGCGTCCGGCGGTCGCCTCGTCGCCCCCCGGAACGAGCAGCAGCACCTCGACGCCGAGCACCTCGTCGCGATCGGACAGCGCAGCTATCGAGCGCGAGCTCGCGGAGCGCGCCCCCCGCTCGGAGAGCATCCGCACGCGTTCTCTCCAACCCTCTTCGGTCGGCGCCTGCGGGTGGGCACGGGCGACAATCAGGCTCACACCGGCCTCGATTTCGAGCGCGAGCTCCCGCGCATACTGCAACGAGCGCTCGCGGTCCGGGGGCTCCGCCTTGAGTAGGCCGCCGAGCAGCTCCGCGGCAGCGGCCTCGGTCGCGCGATCTGGCGAGCGCAACCGCTGCACCTCGCCCGCGATGAGCACGACGAGCAGCCCGCAGAGGGTCTCGCTGACCGGCTTGCGAGCGCGCATCCGCAGCGAGCCCACCGGGAGGTCCGCCACGCGCAAGGGCACAACGGTGACATCGGCGCCGTCAGCGAGCAGCGAACGCTCGTCGGCCGGCGAGCGCGCCGCGACCGCGAGCGTCACGCCGCGTGTGTCAGTGATCGCAAGGCTCGCGTCGAGTGCACGCGCGAGCGTGCGCGCGACCTCCGGCAGTCCGGATCCGGACTCGACCGCCGCGGTGACGGCCTGCAGCGACTCCTCCCCGACGCCGCCGAGCTCCCTCGCCTGAGTTGACGCCATCAAGTCGCGAGGTAGATGACAACGAGCGCTACGAGCGCGCCGATGCCGATCAGCACCACGAGCACGTAGAGCGACAGGAAGGTGGCGGCCAGACGCTCCCACAGCCGCGACTGCGCGCCCCACGCAGGCGCGACGATCAGGCCGACGAAAGTCGCCAGCCCGAACACACCGGCACAGAGGACGAGCAAATCGATGATCGCGGTATGGCTCATGCGCTGCCCGGAGATTGTGACATCAGCGCCCCCGGGTCCGCGAGCCGCGCATCGACGGGGACGGCGGCAAGCGGGCGTGCTCGCCGTTGCGGGCCCGGGCGGGCCGCCAGGCCCTCGGCAGCCTCAATCGCGCGATGGGCTCCCTCCGCCCCCGCGAAGAGCCCCACGACCGCCGGCCCGGAGCCGCTCACGAGTGTGAACTCGGCGCCGCTCTCGCGCATTGCCTCGAGGCCGTCGTCGATCGCGGGGCAAAGCGAGCGCGCGGCCACTTCGAGATCGTTGACGAGCAGCTCGGGCGGCGGCAGCGGCGTCCCCTCGAAGAGCGCCGCATGCAGCGAGTCGTGGTAGCGCCCCAGCTCCTCGGCCCCACGGGCGAGGCCGAGACGGTCGGCCTCCGCGTAGACGGCCGCGGTCGACAGCTGCGCGTCCGTCGGCAGCACGAGCACGCCGAACGCCGGCGCGGGCGCGGGAAGCGCCACGAGGCGCTCGCCCCTGCCCGAAGCGAGCCATCTGCCCGGCGTGACCTGCGCCGGCACGTCCGACCCCAGCGCAGCGGCGAGCGCTTGCAACGGCGCACTATCGATGCCCGACGCACTCGCCGCGAGCCGCAACGCGGCTGCCGCGTCGCCGGAGCCGCCACCGAGCCCGGCTGCGATCGGCACGCGCTTGGCGATCGTCAGCCGTAACGCCGGCGCGTCCCAACCGGTCACCGCGCGAAACGACGCGAGTGCCCGCGCTGCGAGGTTAGCCTCCGCCGGACCCGCGACGCCCGGGCAGATCACCTCGTCGCCGGCTGATGCCCCTGAGCCGGAGAACTCGAGCACGAGCTCGTCGGCGAGCGAGATCGACTGCATCACGGTCACGAGCTCGTGTCGGCCGTCCTCGGTCCTCGGCCCGAGTCGCAGGCCGATGTTGACCTTGGCCGGCGCGAGCGCGCGCAGCGGCAACGCACTCATCGCGCGAGCATGCCCGCGAGCGCCTTGAAGTCATCGGGGCTGAGTCGCTCGGCACGGACGTTGGGTGGATGCCCGAGCGCGGCAAGGGCCTCGCGGACGCGCTCGCGCAGCGCGGCGGGCTGCACCGCGTCATGCCCCTGCGAGCGCCGCGCAAGCGAAAGCGACCCCGCAAGCGTTTTACGCCGGTGGGCGAACGAGTCGTGCACGAGCGCCCGCACGGCGGCCTCGGACGGTTCGCCGTCTGCCCTCGGGCCCGGCACAGGCTCGCGCCGGCGCAGCGCGAGCAGGACCGAGTCGACATTCGGCACCGGGTAGAAGACCGTGCGCGGGATCGCGCGCACGAGCCTCACCTCGCATGCGAGCTGGGCGATCACCGAGCTCGCACCATACGTGCGCCCCCCCGGCGTGGCGGCGAGCCGCTCGCCGACCTCGCGCTGCACCATCACCACCCACGAGGAGAGCGCCGGCAGCTCGTCGATCGTGCGCAGGAGGACCGCGGTGGCCACCCCATAGGGGAGGTTGGCGACGAGTTTGCCAGGCCCAGGCGCGAGCGCCGTGAGGTCGATGCGCATCGCGTCGCCCCAGTGGAGACTGACGTTCGCAAAGTGCCCCGTGGCGTCGCGCAACGGCTCTTCGAGTGCCCGGTCGACCTCGATCACGTGAACGTGCGCGACGCGTTCGGCGAGGTACTCGGAGAGGACCCCGAGGCCGCCGCCGATCTCGAGCACCACATCGTCTCGCTCGAGCTCCGCGGCGCCTGCGATCACGGGCAACAGATTCGAGTCGACGAGGAAGTTCTGCCCGAGCTCGCGGTTGGGACGGACGCCGAACTGCCGCATGCGCCGCAGGCTGGGTTGCGCCGGGTCCTCGACCGCTCACCGCCCACTCACCAGCCGAACAGGCGCGCTCCGTTGCCGTCGAGCAGATGCTCGAGCTCCGACGGCTGCACGCCGCGCTGCTCTGCGAGGAAGCCCGCGGTTTGCACGACGTACGCCGGCTCGTTGGGCTTCCCGCGGAACGCCTGCGGAGCCAGATAGGGAGCGTCTGTCTCGACGAGCAGTCGCTCGTCTGGCACCTCGAGCGACGCCGCCGCGAGGTCCTGCGCGCTCGGGAAGGTGACGTTTCCGGCGAACGAGATCCACCAGCCCTCGCTGACGCACTCGCGCACGCGTGCGGACATCGAGAAGCAGTGCATCACCACCTGCACGCCCTGCGCGTCCGAGCGCAAAATCTGAAGCGTTCGCTGCTCCGCCGCGCGCGTGTGGATCACGAGCGGCTTGCCAAGCTCGCGGGCGAGCTCGATCTGCGCACAGAACGCGCGCTCCTGGTCCGCGTGCGGAGCGTGCTCGCGGTAGAAATCGAGGCCGGTCTCGCCGATCGCCAGGCAGCGCTCGTGCGCCGCGAGCGCGCGCAGCTCGGCGAGGTCGGCGTCGTCGAAGCCCTTTGCCTCGTTCGGATGCCGGCCGACTGCCGCGAAGACCTGCGGAAAGGCCTCGGCGGCCGCGAGCGCCGCGCGAGACGAAGCTCCGTCGATGCCGATCGTGAGCATCCGCTCCACGCCCGCGGCGCCGGCGCGCGCCACCAGCTCTGCGGCAACCTGGACGTCGTCGTGCGCGCAGAGGTCGAGATGGGTATGGCTGTCGATCATCTGCGCTCGCGGACTCTAGGCGGGCGCGCCGCGCACGTCCTTGGGAAAGAGCGACTCGATCCGAGCGATCGGGACGCCAAGCGGCACCGTCGACCCCCATTGTGCGGACACGAGCGTCCGCTGCTCGCATCCGAGGGCGTCGAGCAGCGAGCCCATGCTCGCGGGGAGGTACGGGTGGAGCAGCACCGCAACCACGCCAAGGCCAGCGACCAGCGACGAGAGCACCATGTCAAGCCGCGCGGCGTTCGCTCTCGTCCTTCGCGAGCTGCCACGGCGCCTGCTCCTCGACATAGCGGTTGAGCCGCCGCACGCGATCCCAGATCGCGTCGAGCGCCTGCGTCAGCTCCGCGCGGTCGATCAGCCGTTCAACCTCAGCCGGCAGCTCGCGAAACTCGTCGCCCAGCTCATCGTCGAGTGCGCTCTGTGGTGGCACGCCGTCGCGGTAGCGATGAACCATGCCGATCGTGCGGCTCGCGAGGTTGCCGAGCTCGTTTGCGAGCTCGCTTTCGTAGCGCAGCTCGAACGCAGTCGTCGAGACCGAGCCGTCTGCTCCGAAGCGAACCTCGCGCAGCACGTAGTAACGCAGCGCGTCGGCGCCGAAGCGCTCGATCACCGCGACCGGGTCGAGCACGTTGCCAAGCGACTTGCTCATCTTCTCCCCTTCCATCAGCAGATAGCCGTGGACGAAGATGTGCTCGCGGCAGCTCGAGCCCCGCCGCCATCAGCAGCGCCGGCCAGTAGACCGCGTGGAAGCGCAGGATGTCCTTCCCGATCACGTGGTAGCTCGCGGGCCAGAACGACGCCGGCAGGTCCCGTGCGGCCTGCGCGGAGACGTCGGCGGGCGCGGGGGCATACGTGAGCGCGGTGTAGTAGTTCAGAAGCGCGTCGAACCACACGTAGAAGACGTGCTCGGGATCCCACGGCACCTGCACACCCCACGTGAGCCGGTGGCGCGTGAGCGGAACGTCGCGCAACCCCGAGCGGATGAAGGAGAGCGCCTCGTTGTAGCGCGTGCGCGGCGCGACGAAGTCGGCGCGCTCGGCGTAGAGCCGCTCGAGCGGCTCCTGGAAGTCCGAGAGCTTGAAGAAGTACGAGTCCTCGCGCTCGCGCGTGAGCTCGATGTGGTGAATCGGGCACGTGTTGCCGGCATCGATCTCGCTCTCCGACTTGAAGTCCGCGCAGCGTGGGCAGTACCACCCCTCGTAGGTGCCCTCGTAGACGAAGCCGTTCTCGCGCACCTGCGAGAGCACCTCCTGCACCATCGCTTCGTGCTGAGGGTCGGTGGTGCGGATGAAGAAGTCGTTCGTCGCCTCGAGCAGTGGCGGCAGCGCCTTGAAGCGCTCGGCATTGCGGTCGGCGAGCACCTGGGGCTCGATCCCCGAGCGCGTGGGCCGCGTCCGCGACCGGCTCGCCGTGCTCGTCGGTGCCGGTCAGGAAGAACACGTCCTCGCCGCGCTGACGGTGGTGGCGCGCCATCACGTCGGCTGCGATCGTCGTGTACGCATGCCCCAGATGCGGCGCCGCGTTTACGTAATAGATCGGGGTGGTGATGTAGTAGCCCACGGCCGCTGATTATGCGATGTTTGCGCCGCGTTCCTGCGCCGCGCCGACGACGAGCACCACCTCGCCCTGCGGACGGCGGCTCCTCGTAATGCGCTGCGAGCTCAGCCGCCGAGCCGCGCAAGACCTCTTCGTGAACCTTCGTCAGCTCGCGGCAAACGGCCACGCGGCGCGACGGGTCGAGCTCTGCGAGCATCGCGAGCGTGGCGGGCAGCCGCCGCGGCGACTCGAACGCGACCAGCGTCTCCGCCGCCTCCGCGAGCATCGCGTTCGCGCTGCCCGCGCTTGCGCGGCAGGAAGCCGACGAAGCACCAGCGTGCGACCGGCAGACCGGACGCCACGAGCGCTACGGCACGGCGCTCGCACCGGGCAGCACCTCGACTCGCAGCGACGCGGCGAGACACTCGCGCACGAGCACGAACCCAGGGTCGGAGATCAGCGGCATGCCGGCGTCGCTCACGAGCGCGACCGTCGCACCGTCGCGAATGCGCTCGACGAGCGTCCGCGCGCGCTGGCGTTCGTTGTGCTCGTGAAAGGAGACCAGCTCGCCCGCGCGGACGTTGTGACGGTCGAGCAGGACCCGCGTGCGCCGCGTGTCCTCGCATGCGACCAAGTCGGCCGCTGCGAGCGCGCGCAGCACCCGCAGCGTAACGTCCTCGAGGTTGCCGATCGGGGTCGGGCAGACGACCAGCCGCCCCACCGGCGCTTGCCCCGCGCCGCTCACGCCCGCGGCCAGCTCGAGCTGACGCCGCGTCCCTCCAGCGCGAGTACGGCCGCGCCGATCATGCCCGCCTCGACACCGAAGTGCGCGCGCATGATGCTCGCTTCTGCGCGCGCCGGCGGCAGCGCACGCGTGAGCACCACCTCGCGCGCCGGCGCGAGAAGCAGCTCGCCGGCCGCGATCACACCGCCGCCGACGACGATCACTTCGGGATCGAGCATGTTCACGAGGTTGCCGATGCCGACACCCAGGCGCGTGCCGATCAGCGCTACGACGTCACGTGCCGCCGTGTCGCCGTCATGGGCGAGTTCGGTCACGAGCGCGCCTGTGATCTCCCGTCCCTGCGGCAAGCGCGCGACCGAGCCCGCAGTCGGGGGTGGCGCGCGCCACGCGCAACGCTTCGCGGGCGAGCGCGGTACCCGAGGCGACGCCTCGAGGCAGCCGTGGTTGGGGCAGTTGCCCTGGCACGGCGGGCCGTCCTCGTCGACGACCATGTGACCGAGCTCGCCCGGCGCTCCCGTGTGGCGCCGCGGTAGAGCTCACCGTTGACGAGCGAGCGCGCCGCCGATGCCGGTGCCGACCGTGAGCATCGCGGCGTGCCGTGCGCCCCGCGCCGCGCCCGCGCGGTGCTCCGCGATCATCGCCGCGTTCGCGTCGTTGTCGACGAACACGGGCAAGCCCGAGGCGCTCGCTCAGGACCGCGCTCGAGGTCGATCTCGCCCCAGGCGAGGTTGACCGCCATTACGGCCATGCCCCGCCGCTGGTCGATCAGGCAGGGAACGCCGACGCCGACGGCGAACGTCTCAGGCGCGGTGCTCGAACGCGGACCTCCTCCACCGCGTCCACCAGCGCCCCCAGGATCCTCTCCTGGTCATCATTGGGGACGGTGCGCTGCGCGCGCGCGTGCACTCGCAACTCGTCGTCGATGACTCCGGCGAGCACCTTCGTGCCCCCGAGGTCCACCCCGATCACGCACTCGTCGCTCACCCGCCAACTATATGGCTGACCGCGACCCTGCTTCGCCGCGCTACCGGCGCTATCGCGCCGGGCCGTCCGAGGTCGAGCGCGCCGCGAGCACGCCCGCTCACGCCCGCGCCAGCCGCCCCCGCGCGCGGGCGCCGGACGCGAATGGCGAGCGCGGCGACTACCGCGCGCGCATCGCCCCCGCGGCGCCTGCCGCGAGCGTCCGGCGCGGCGGAGCTTGCGCAGGCGGCTCACGCCGAAGCGCGTCGCACTCGGGCGCTCGTGGCCTCGTCGCCACGTGGGTCGTCGCTCTCGCTCGTGCTCTTCCTGCTGAGCTCGCACTTCGAGCGCGTCTCTCCGCCGGCGAACGTGCACGAGCGCGCTCGATCCCGGCGGCTTGCTGCTGACGTCTGCGAATAACATCCTCGTGCTCGGCTCGGACCGGCGGCCGAAGGGCAGCCGCGAACCCGGACGCGAACACCTCGGGTCCGAGCAACTCGGACGTGATGATGCTGATCCGCACCGGCGGCGGCCACTGCGGCGCGCCTCTCGATCCCGCGCGACACTGTCGTCGAAATCCCGGGCCACGGGTTGCAGAAGATCAACGCCGCGTACGCGTTCGGCGGTCCTGCGCTCGCGATCTCCGTCGTCAAGAGCTACCTCGGCATTCCGATCAACCACGTCGTCGAAGTGAACTTCGAAAACTTCCCGCAGCTGATCGACGCGATGGGCGGCGTGAGCTACACCGGGCCGTGCGTGCTCTCCTATCTCGACGGCGGCTCGGCGCGCGGCGGCTACACGCTCCGCCTGAGCGCGGGCACGCACCACCTGGACGGCAAGGAAGCGCTCGCGCTTGCGCGCACGCGCGAGAACCAATGCGGGCCCGAAGCGCCGCTGCCCGACATCGCGCGCGTCGAACGCCAGCAGGCGCTGTTCTCCGACATGAAGAGCCAGCTGCTGTCCTTCTCGAGCTTCCTGCGGATGCCGTGGATCGCGTGGAACGCACCGCCGGCGATGATCTCCGACATGACCGGCCCCGAACTGCTCACGCTGTTCGCGGCGTTCACGATCGGCGGGACTCCGACCACGCACGTGCTCGAGCCCTCCGGCACCGTCACGCTTCCCGATGGCGAGGTCGGGCTGAGCGTCTCAGAAAGCGAGCGCCGCGCAGCCGTCGCGCGCTTCCTGCGCGAATAGCGTCGCCTACTTCGTGGTGGAGACGGTCTCGGGCTTGGAGGCCTTCTTGGCCGCCGTCGCCCTTCCCGCTCTTCGCGTCGGCCGCCGTGCCCTTGCCGTCCGCGGTAGAGGACGTCTCCGCAGCCGAGGAGGAGGAGTCGGCACTGCTTGCCGTTCTCCGAGGAAGCGTCCGAGGAGGACGAGGAGCCGCTCTGGGCGGCCATCTCGCGCTGGCGCCGGCGCGTGCCGTAGTCGGTGTTGTAGAAGCCCTTGCCCTTGAAGTGGACAGCGGGCGCGTGCAACACGCGGCGCACCGGAACGCCGCTCTCGGGGTCGTGGCGTAAGCGGCTCGTCGTCGAAGCTCTGCATCACCTCGAACGTCGTGCCGTCGGGTCGCTCGTACTCGTAGATCGGCATTGGCACTCCGATTATAAGAGTGCCAAGCGCCGATCCTGCCGCTGGCGCGACGGCTACGCGCTCGACGAGGCGGCCGGCTGGGGGGCCGGCTCGGGGCGGCGCCGTGGTCGAGGAGTAGCTGAACTCTTCCTCGGAGCCGAACATCATGTCGAGGACCTTCGAGCGCAGGTCCTTGCTCAGGACGAGCGCGAGCGCGAGGCCGACGATGCAGGGCGCCCACGGTGCGGCGCATTCCGCGCTTGCGCCGCTTCGCGCGCTTGCGTGAGGGACCTTCGCGCAACGCGCTCGAGGCCTCCCGAAGCGCAGCTGCCGCAGCCGCGATTTCGCGCTGCAGCGCGGCGGTCGTCGAAGAGCGCCTTCGCGGGCGCCTTGCCGTTGTTCATACGCCCGTACGCGCCGCGTGCCGAGCTGTAGGCGCCGCGTAGCGTCTCGCGCAGCTCCCGGTCTTCGATCAGGCGCTGCAGATACTGGTTCTCGCGCGCAGCCATCGCCGCGCTCGTGATCCTCCCGACATCGATCTTGCCGACGTTGTTCTTCTTCGCTGCCATTGAAAATCCACCGCCTGTAGTAACGCTATGGTGCCATGACTATACGCCTACCCGGCTGAACGTGGATGCATCCGTCGCGGCAGCGAGGGCCGCGGGCTCAGGCGTAGAGCGCCGCCTGCTCCTGGGCGGAGGGGAACACCCACGCGCTGTGCGCGCGGTGCTCCTGGCGGAAGACGAAGCGGAGTTGCTCGGGCGGACGCAGTTGCGCGGCGTTGGGGCGAAACGTCGCGCATGGCTCGGAGAGCTCGAGGGCGCACAGCAGATGGCGCTTGAAGTAGCAGTCATCGCAGGTCACTTTTTGCGCAGCACGCGCAGTCCGCTTGCTCGGCACGTAACTCCTTCCGGGCTCGTATAGGGCTCTCGTCAGCTGCTCGTCTCGGGCGACGCGGGGGCATCTGAGAGCGAGGAAGCCATCAAAGCACCCCGCCCTCGGCGGCTCAAGGGTGGGTGCGTACGGCTTTCCGCAAATGCGAGGAAAAGCTCTTTCAGGACTGCCAGCCGAAGCCCTCGGCGGCGTGGTCCACGATCTCCCGCGCGATCGCGAGCGACGCGCTCGCCCCCGGCGAAGGCGCGTTGCGAACGTGCAGCGCGCGTCCCGTGAGCGAGAAGACGAAGTCGTCGATGAGGCGCCCGTCGCGGCCCACCGCCTGCGCCCGCACCCCGGCGAAAGCGGGTTGCGGCGTCGCCGGGGCGAAGTTCCGGGATGTAGCGCGCGGCGGCGCGTACCAGCGATGCCGGCGAGAGCACGTGATGGACCTCCGTGATGCCGGTGCGCCACCAGCGCCTCGCCATCCTCCACGAGCCCGGCCACGTGAGCGTCTCGCGCGCATCGCGTGGGCGCAGCGTCCGTAGGCCGTAGCCGTCGCGCGCTCCCACCGGCAGCGCACTCGGACCGATCAGGACCTCGCCGTCGTGTGCCTCGTCAGGTGCACTCCGAGGAACGGGAGCGACGGGGTCGGGCACGGGTAGATGAGCGAGCGCACGAGTGTCGCTCGGCGCCGGCGCGAGGCGCAGGTAGGCTCCGCGGAAGGGGACTATTCGCGGATCCGGATCGGCGCCCGCGAGCACCGCGGTGCGGTCCGCCCATGCGCCGGTGCAGAAGATCGCGTGCGCCGCCTCAGTCGCGCCGTGAGCGTGGCGCAGCCGCACCGCGCGCACCCCGTTCTCGACCCCGAGCACCTCGCAGTCCGTCGCGATCTCGCCGCCGCCCGTGCGCACGTCCTCGGCGTAGGCAGAAGCGACCGCGGCGAAGTCGACGACGCCGGTCGCGGGCGAGTAGCAACGCCGCGATCCCGTCGCAGTGCGGCTCGAGCTCGCGGATGCCGCTCGCGTCGAGGCGCGCCAATCCGGGTACGCCGTTCGCGCGGCCCCTGCGCTCGAGCTCGTCGAGCCCCGGTAGCTCCGCGGGGTCGACCGCGACGATCACCTTCCCGCTCGGCTCGCACGGATCGCCCGCTCCGCGCAGTACGCATACAGCTCCTCGGCTCCGCGCACGCACAGGCGCGCCTTCAAGGAACCGGGAGGTAGTAGATCCCCGCGTGTACGACACCCGAGTTGTGGCTCGTCTGGTGGGCGCCTAGCCGCGATTCGCGCTCGAGCACGCCCACGCTCGAGCGCGGCCTGCGACGCGTGAGCTCGCGCGCGACCGCGAGGCCCAGGATGCCGCCGCCGACGACGGCGACGTCGCAGGTGGCTGGTGGCGATCCTTCGCTCGACATGTGCGGCGCATTATGGTCAGCGCATGCGGATCCTCGTCACCGGGGCCAGCGGCTTCGTCGGCTCCATGCTCGTGCCGCGACTGCTTGCGGAGGGCCACGAGGTCCGTGCGCTCGCGCGCGACCGAACGCGCACATAAGGCTCTGGCCTGGCAACTGCTTGGCGATCAGCCCGCGGCGATCGGGCGACGCCCGCCGAAAAGGCCCAGCCCTCGAGATCGAGCTCGTGCGGGGCGACGTCCTGCTCGGACGCCGGGCTCGCGTCGCGCGCTCGACGGAGTCGACGTCGCGTACTACCTCATTCACTCGATGGAGCGCGCTCGCGTGAGCAACGCGCGGCAACGGCTCCCCGGGCGCGCGAAGCGGAGCTCGCCGTGCGCGAGCGACGAGCAGCGGAGAACTTCGCTCGCGCCGCGACGGACGCTGGCGTGCGGCGGATCGTCTACCTCGGCGGCCTGCTGCCGCAGCGACTGGGCGCCCTCGCGCCACCTCGCCTCGCGTCACGCGTCGAGGAAGTCATGCTCGCCGCCGCGCCTGACTCGCTCGCGTTGCGCGCATCGATCGTGATTGCCGCGCGCTCGCGCTCGTTTCGCCTGCTCGTTCGGCTCGTCGAGCGGACTGCCGCTGCTGCGCTGCCCTCGTGGCGCCGATTTCGCACACAGCCGATCGACGGCACGCGACCTGCTCGCGATGCTCGTCGCGCCGCGGACCTGCGATCCGTCGGCGAGCGCTCGATCGACGTGGCAGGACCCGACGTGCTGAGTTATGAAGAGATGCTCACACGTATCGCGGACTCCATGCTCATCAGGCGTCGGCAGCTGCGCATGCGGCATGGGCGGCACGGCGATCAGCGCGCGTTTCGCCGCCGCGATCGCGCAAGAGGACCCTGAGCTCACATTGTCACTGATGGAGGCGACTGAGGGGCGACCTGCTCCCCTCGCATCCGGCCGAGCACGCTGCGAAGATCTTCGATGTGCACGCTGCACTCGTTCGATGCCGCCGTCGAGCACGCGCTTGCGCGAATGGGAGGCGGTCGAACCGCTCGCGGCTCGTTGAGCGCGCTGCGCGGATCCACGTCATGAGCGTCGTCGCAGCCTCGATCCACATCGACGCGCCACCGGAGAAGGTGTGGGAGCTCGTGATGGATCCCGACCGCCTCGGCGAGTGGGTCACGATTCATCGCAAGCTCTCGACGCCGACGCGGGTCCACCGCGTGAGCGGCTTTCAGATGGATCAGTCGCTCCATCTGCGGGGAGTGAACATCACCGTCCATTGGCGCCTCATCGATTGCCGCGCGTGTGAGCTTGCGGTATGGGAAGGACGCGGGCCGGCACGCTCGCGAGCGCGTACCGAGTATCACATCAGCGCGCGAGGACGACTGGACACGCGTTTCGACTATCGCAACGAGTTTCACCCACCACTCGGCGCCGTCGGCGCGCTCGCCTCGCGTGCGATCGCACGAGGTATGCCGGAGCGCCAAGCGACGGATCACATTGGACCGGCTGCGCGATCTCATGGAGCGACCCGTCACTCCCGCTGTGATAATCGCACCGCGGTAGCGATACGCGCTTGCGCTATAACTGCAGACTTCGTGTAGGCTACGCCGCCGCATCGCGGAGTCATATTTGTTGTGCTCCCCCACCCGCTTATCACTTCCACTCCAGCGAGGAGATACTCAGTGACCGACTTCCTTGATCAGAAGCGCGCCGAGATCACAAGGCGCCTGAACGAGCTCCGCCCTTTGGTGGATGAATACCACCAGCTCGAGGCCGCTTCCTCCGCGCTGCAGGGAGTCAAAGGCACCGGCAGCAACGCGGCCGCGACTCGCCGTCGCGGACCCGGCCGTCCGCGTGGCTCGCGGACCACGACGACCGCCCGCCGTCGACCGCGAGCACGACCGCGCGCGCCGACTGCGAAGAAGACGTACACGCGCACGTGCTGCCACCCAGACGACCGCGCGACGCGCCGGCCGCCGCCCCGGCAGACGCAAGGGCAGCGGCGCCCGTGCAGCGCAGACGCTCGAGCTCGTGAAGGCTCAGCCGAGCGGCATCACGATCCCCGAGCTCGCTTCGAAGATGGGCATCAAGCAGAACTACCTCTACCGCGTGCTGCCGGGATTGCAGAAGGAAGGCAAGGTTCGCAAGCGCGGCCGCAGCTGGTACCCGCGAGGCGCCTAGCGCCTGCGCCGTCTTCGCCGCTGGGCCGCCGGCATGGACCAGCGGCCCGGGTGCCCCTCCGCTGAGGCCCCTCTGGACGGGGCGTGCGGCGTCCAGATGAGCTCCTCTAGCTAGAGCGTGTGCGGCTTTTAGATGAGGCCGAGCTGCTTGACCGCGTCGCGCTCCTGAGTCAGCTCGGCGACGCTCGCATCCAGGCGCGAGCGGCCGTCGTCGTCGAGCGCGAGAGTCCTCGACGATCGAATACTCGCCGGAGAAAGCAGTGCAAGGAAAGCCCGCAGATGAGGCCCTCGGGCACGCCGTAGGAGCCGTCGGAGGGAATGCCCATCGACACCCAGTCGCCGGCAGGTGTGCCGAGACACCAGTCGCGCACGTGCATGATCGCCGCGTTCGCGGCTGACGCCGCGCTCGAGGCGCCGCGCGCCTCGATCACCGCGGCGCCGCGCTTCTGCACGGCGGGGATGAACTCCTCCGCCACCCATTCCGAGTCGTCGATCACCTCCGCCGCCGGGCGCGAGGAGATCTGCGCGTGGGAGATGTCCGGAAACTGCGTGGTCGAATGGTTACCCCACACCGTCATGTTCGTGATCTCTCGCACTCGCCGTCTGCGTCTTGGACGCGACCATCGCAAGCGCGCGGTTGTGATCGAGCCGCATCATCGACGTGAAGCGCGCGGGTGGGATATCCGGGGCGTTGCTCATCGCAATCAGGCAGTTCGTGTTCGCGGGGTTACCGACGACGAGCACCTTCACGTCGTCGGCGGCGTGCTCGTTCAGCGCGGCTCCCTGCGGCTTGAAGATCCCGCCGTTGGCCTCGAGCAGGTCACCGCGCTCCATGCCCTTCGTGCGCGGCCGCGCACCGACGAGCAGCGCGACGTTGACGCCGTCGAAGGCGACCGCGGGGTCGTCTGTCACCTCGATCTCCGCGAGCAACGGGAACGCGCAATCGACGAGCTCCATCGCGGTGCCTTGGGTCGCTCCGAGCATCTGCGGCATCTCGAGCAGGCGAAGCTCGACCTCGGTGTCGGCACCGAGCATCTCGCCGCTTGCGATGCGGAACAGGATCGCGTAGCCGATCTGACCCGCCGCACCGGTGACGGCGACGCGCACGGGGCTCATGCTCGCATCCCGCGGCGGAGTTCCGCAATTGTCGGAAGCGCCTCGCGCGCTCCGCTCAGAACACCTTCGATCCTGCTCATGCGTTCATCTCCTCGATTACGGCGTCTGCGAATTCAGATGTGCCGACCGCGGTCGGGTCGTCGCGGTCGGGCTTGAGATCGTATGTCACCTTCTCCCCCTCGCGGATGACGGCAGCGATCGCGTGCTCCATGCGGTCGGCCGCCTCGTGCTCGGATAGGTGACGGAGCATGAGCACGCCCGAGAGCATCAGACGCGGTCGGGTTAACCTTGTTCAGCCCCTTGTACTTCGGTGCCGAGCCGTGCGTCGCCTCGAACACAGCCGCCTGCACGCCGACGTTTGCGCCGGGCGCCATGCCGAGCCCGCCGACC
Organism: uncultured bacterium; assembly: GCA_963768005.1. GTDB lineage: Bacteria > Actinomycetota > Thermoleophilia > Solirubrobacterales > Solirubrobacteraceae > Palsa-744. The sequence continues at coordinate 987,727 of CAVYGD010000001.1, read as the reverse complement.
ATTCCCGCGCCGAGGTCCGAGACGATGTCGCCGTAGAGGTTCGGCAGCACGAGGACGTCGTACTCCTCCGGCCGCGAGACGAGCTGATTGCAGAGGTTGTCGACGATGCGGTCTTCGAATTCGACCTCCGGGTGGCGTGTTGCGACCTCGCGCGCCACCTCGAGGAAGAGGCCGTCGGTGAACTTCATGATGTTCGCCTTGTGAACCGCCGTCACCTTTGGTCGCGCCGGTAGCGCTCGGCGTAGTCGAACGCGGCCTCTACGATCCTTTCCGACCCGAACACCGAGATCGGCTTGATCGAGAGCCCGGCGTCCTCGCGGATCGAGGCGCCCTCCGCGGCGAGGCACGCGCGCACGTTGGCGTTCGCCTCCGTGCCGCGCTCGAACTCGATCCCCGCGTAGAGGTCCTCGGTGTTCTCGCGCACGATCACGATGTTGGTCTCCGGGAAGCGCGTTCGCACCCCCTCGTAGGCCTTGCACGGCCGTAGGCACGCATAGAGATCGAGCTCCTTGCGCAGCGCGACGTTGACGGAGCGAAAGCCCGAGCCGACGGGCGTCGTCGTCGGCCCCTTGATCCCGACCTGCGTGCGCCGCAGCGACGCGAGCGTCGCCTCCGGGAAGGGGTTGCCGTGAGCCTCGTACTCGTCGATGCCGGCCTCCTGGCGGTCCCAATCCAGCTCTACGCCGGTCGCCTCGAGCACGCGCCGTGTCGCCTCGATCAGTTCCGGGCCGGTGCCGTCGCCGGGGATGAGCGTTACCTCGTGTCGCATAGAGCGGCCATCCTATACGCGCTCTGCTTCACTATCACCATGGCCGTTGCCGATCGGTCGCAGGACGCCGGCGCACCGTGGAACACCCACAGCGTGTTCAACCAGCCGCCCCCGCTCGAGAACGTCGACATGTTCTCGACGAACGTGCCGCTCGTTGAGGCGACCTCGCGCGAGGGCGCCGACTGGGTGCTGGAGCGCGCCGCAGAGCTTGGCAGGCTGGTCGGTGGCGAGCCGATGCGCTGGGGCTTCGAAGCCAACGAACACACCCCCGTCCTACGCACGCACGACCGCTATGGCAACCGTATCGACGAGGTCGACTTCCATCCCGCATGGCACCGGCTGATGCGCCTCTCGGTCGAGCACGAGCTGCATGCGCTTCCGTGGCGCACCGACGAGCCTGCGGGACACGCCGCGCGCGCCGCCCTCTACATGACCGCGATGCAGGCGGAGGCGGGCTTCGCATGCCCCACGACGATGACCTTCGCGGCGATGCCCGACGCTACGCATGCAGCCGGAGCTTGCGGCTGAATGGGCGCCGCTGATCACCGCGACGAGCTACGAGCCCGCACTCGTCCCGGCGCGCGAGAAGGGCAGCGCGCTCGTGGGGATGGCGATGACCGAGAAGCAGGGCGGCTCGGACGTACGCGCGAACACGACGCTCGCGCGGGCGGCAGCTCGCTTCGGGATCGCCGAGGAGGGGGGGCCCGGCGGCGAGTACGAGCTCACCGGTCACAAGTGGTTCTGCTCGGCACCGATGAGCGACGTCTTCCTCGTGCTCGCGCAGGCCGAGGAGGGGCTCTCGTGCTTCCTGCTGCCGCGCGTGCTGCCCGACGGCGCGCGCAACGCGTTCCACATCCAGCGCCTGAAGAACAAGCTCGGCAATCGCTCGAACGCGTCGAGTGAGATCGAGCTCCACGGAGCCTGGGCGCGGATGGTCGGCGAACCGGGCCGCGGCGTACCGACGATCATCGAGATGGTCGCTCACACGCGCCTCGACTGCGCGCTCGGCGCGGCGGCGATGATGCGCCAGGGCGTGCTCCAAGCGACCCACCACGCTTCCCACCGCTCGGCGTTCGGGAAGCTGCTCGTCGACCAGCCGCTGATGCGCAACGTGCTCGCGGACCTATGCGTCGAGTCCGAGGCTGCGACGGCGCTCGCGATGCGCCTCGCGCGCGCCTACGACGACGCGCTGGCGCAGTCCGCGCAGGCCAACGGCACGGCCGCGTCGGCGACGAGCGGCGCTGAGAGCGACGCCGAGCTCTTCAAGCGCCTCGCGACGGCCGTCGGCAAGTACTGGGTGTGCAAGCGCGCCCCGAACCATGCGTTCGAGACGATGGAGTGTCTCGGCGGCAACGGCTACGTCGAGGACTCGGGGATGCCGCGGCTCTACCGCGAGGCGCCGCTGACGTCGATCTGGGAGGGCGCCGGGAACGTGATGGCGCTCGACGTGCTCCGTGCGCTCGCGCGCACGCCGCGCGCGCTCGAGGTCTTCCTCGCCGAGCTCGACGACGCGAGCCGGCGGCGACCGCAGGCTCGACGCCCACGTCGCCAAGCTGCGCGAGGATCTTTCGAGCGTCGACCCGAGCGACGCTGCCACGCTCGAAGCGCGCGGGCGCTCGCTTACGGAACGGATGGCGCTCGCGCTGCAGGGATCCCTGCTCGTTCGCCACGCGCCGCCCGCAGTCGCCGACGCCTTCTGCGCGTCCCGGCTCGAGCGTGAGGGCGGGCTCGAGTATGGAACGCTGCCGAGCGGCTGCGATCTCGACGCGATCATCGCGCGCCACCACGTTCCCGTTTAGGCCCGCTCGCCGGGGCGGTGGCCCCGCTGGAGCGCGACGCGCCCCTACCATTGGTGTGTTAGCACCATGCCAGTCCGGCCAACCATCCAGCTCGCTCGCATCTTCGGCATCCGCGTCGGTGTCGGAATCAGCTGGTTCCTGATCCTCTTCGTCTACATCTTCATCTTCAGCCGGTACTTCCACGAAGTGCTCGGCGGCTCGTACACGGTCACATATCTCGTCACCGTCGCGAGCGTCCTCTCGTTCTTCGTCTCGCTGATCCTGCACGAGCTCGGCCACGGGCTCGTCGCGCGTCGCAACGGGCTGGAGGTGCTCGGGATCGAGCTGTGGGCGCTCGGCGGCATGACGCGGACGACGGGCGCTCCGGCGGGGCCGGGCCCGCAGTTTCGGATTGCCGCCGCGGGCCCCGCGATGACGCTCGTGGTGATCATCGTGTGCGTCGCCGTTGGCGAAGCGTTCGCCGCGGGCCATCACTTCCTGCAGGTGGCGGAGGTGAGTGGCGGCGTGCACACGACGCCGGTCGTCCTATGGCTGAGCTGGCTCGCGCTCCTGAACGTGCTCGTGCTCGTGCTCAATCTGATCCCCGCCTTTCCGCTCGACGGCAGCCAGATCGCGCAGGCGATCTTTGGAGGCTCACGGGAGACCGCAACGCGGCGGCACGGATCACGGGTCGCATCGGCCAGGGGTGCGCGCTCGCGCTCGGACTTTCGGCGTGTTCGCGCTCTTCGCGCACGGTGACTCGTTCGATCGCGATCTTCGTGCTGCTGATCGCCGTCTTCCTTTACCAGGGCGGCGGCGCAGCGGTGCTTCAGGGCGCGGTGGGGCAGCGCATCCAACGCCTCACGGTCGCTGACATCATGGACCGCGAGCCGGCAGTGATCCCGGGCGACCTGCGACTGCTCGACGCGCAGGAGCAGTTCTTCGCGCACTCAGCGAAGGCCGTGGTACGCGGTCGTCGACCAGGCGCGGCACTTCCTCGGCGTCATTCGCTCCGAGCGCCTCGACGCGGAGATCGCCGCCGGCCGCCCGCGCTGTCGGTGAGCGACGTCGTCGAGGGCAAGAACGATTTGCCGATGCTCATCACCGAGGATGCGCCGCTCGAGACGCTCCTTCGCTCCGAGGCGCTCGGCCGCTGGGGGGGTGTTGTGGCGGTCGACGGCGACGGCGTCCTGCGCGGCGTCGTGACGCTCGCGCAGATCCGCAAGGCGCTCAGGCTGGCCTCCGGGCAGTAGCGCTCGCGCTATAGAGTCCCGAGGCCAATGCCGGCGCACGACGTACTCATCATCGGAGCTGGCCTAGCGGGCCAACGGGCCGCGCTCGCGGCGGCCCAGGAGGGCGCGGACGTCGCTGTGATGAGCAAGGTCCATCCCGTCCGCTCGCACTCGGTCGCCGCCGCAGGCGGCATCAACGCGGCGATCGATCCCGCCGACGACTGGCGCTCGCACGCTTACGACACGGTCAAGGGATCGGACTACCTCGGCGACCAGGACGCGATCGAAATCATGTGCTCGGAGGCGCCCGGCGAGGTCATGCATCTCGAGCACATCGGCGTGAACTTCCACCGCAACGAGCACGGAGAACTCGACCTGCGTGCGTTCGGCGGCGCCTCGATGAACCGCACGGCGTACGTCGCGGACATCACTGGGCCAGGCGATCCTCCATGTGCTCTACGAGCAGCTGATGAAGTACCACGAGCAGATCGATCGCCTCGAGGAGTGGTTCGTGACGACGCTCGTGCGCGACGACGATGGCGCGTGCTGCGGCGCGGTCGCACGCGACGTGCGCTCCGGGCGCTTGGAGCTGTTCACCGCGAAGAACGTGATCCTCGCGTGCGGCGGCGCGGGGCAGGCCTACTACCCGACGACGAACGGCCTCATCGTCACGGGCGACGGGATCGCGCTCGCCTACCGGCATTGGCGCGCCGCTGATGGACATGGAGATGGTGCAGTACCACCCGACGACGCTCGTCGAGAACGGCCTCCTGATCACCGAGGGCGCTCGCGGCGAGGGCGCGATCCTCCTGAACTCGGAGGGCGAGCGCTTCATGGAGCGCTACGCGCCGAACAAGCTCGATCTCGCCTCGCGCGACGTCGTCTCGCGGGCCGAGCAGACGGAGATCCTCGAGGGACGCGGCGTCGGCCCGCGCGGCGACGGCATCTACCTCGACATCACGAAGGTGCCGCGCAAGCGCATCCTCGAGGCGCTGCGCGAGATCGTCAATATCGGCCGCGACTTCGCGGGCGTCGACATCACGCGCGAACCGATCATGATCCGCCCGGGCCAGCACTACATCATGGGCGGGGTAAAGACCGACATCGACGGCGCGACGTCGATCCTGGGCCTCTACGCGGCCGGCGAGGTCGCGTGCGTCTCGGTTCACGGCGGCAATCGCCTCGGCGCGAACTCGCTGCTCGACACGCTCATCTTCGGCCGCCGCGCGGGCGAGCATGCGGCGAGACGCGCAGCGGTGATGCCGATGCCGCGCGTGCCCCGACGGTGTCGTGCGCGAGGAGGAAGCGATGATCGAAGAGATCCTCGCGCGCCCCGAGGGCGCGGGCAGGCGCGTTTCGGAGATCAAGGCCGAGCTCGGCGAGACGATGAACCAGCACGTCGCGGTCTACCGCGACGAGGAGGGGCTGAGCACGGCGCTCGAGACGATTCGCCGCCTGCGCGAGGAGTCTCGCGACGCGCACATCGACGACCGCGGCGCCGTGTTCAACCAGGACGTGCTCGGCGGCGATCGAGCTCTCATACATGCTCGACTGCGCCGAGGCGGTCGTCGTCTCCGCGCTCGAGCGGCGCGAGTCGCGCGGCGCGCACTTCCGCACCGACTTCCCGGAGCGCGACGACGAGGAGTGGCTGAAGCACATCGACCTCACGATCAGCGAGGATGGGCCCGAGGTGAGCTACTCCGAGGTGACGATCACGCAATGGCAACCCGAGGTGAGGACGTACTGAGCCGATGGCCGAGTTCACGCTGAGATTGCGCCGCTTCGACCCGGAGTCCGGCGAGGCCCCCTACTGGGACGAGCACAAGGTCGAGCTCGAGGACCACCACTCGGTGCTCGAGGGCATCCTTCAGGCGAAGGCGCGCTTCGACGGCTCGATCGGCATCCGCTGCTCCTGCCGCGCCGCGATCTGCGGCTCTTGCGGCGTGCGCATCAACGGCGAGCCCGCGCTCGCGTGCAACACGCACTTGAGCGAGGCGCGCGAGAGCTCCGAACGCGGCGGGCTCCGCTGGCGCGATCGTCGTCGAACCGATGGGCAACATGCCGGTGATCAAGGACCTCATCGTGGACATGGACGCGGTGCACTGGAAGAAGGTGCGCGGATCACCCCGTGGCTGATCAACAAGCAGCCGGTGCCGGAGCGCGAGTACATCGTGCCGCGCGAGAGCATGGTCGACATCACGCAGACGATGGCGTGCATCCAGTGCGGCGCATGCGTCTCGGATTGCCTTTCGATGGAGGTCGATCCCGGCTTCATCGGGCCGGCTGCGCTCGCGAAGGCCTATCGCTTCGTCGGCGACCCGCGCGACGACCAGCACTACCAGCGCCTCGATGACCTCTCGGTCGACCCGCAGGGCATCTTCGACTGCACGCACTGCTTCAAATGCGTGCAGGCGTGCCCGAAGGACGTCAACCCGATGGGCCAGATCATGCGCTTGCGGCGCATCGCGGGCTCCGATCGAGCACATCGTCGATCCCAACAACGGCCACCGCCACGAGGAGGCATTTACGACGCTCGGTGCGCGACTACGGGCTGCTGCACGAGGCGGAACTGCTGCCGCGCTCCTACGGCGGCGAACTCCTGGTTCGGGAAGTTCCACCCCGCCGCGGGCAAGGAGCTGCTCTCCTCGCTGCCGATCGTCCTCAAGGGACTCGTCCGCGCGGCAAGGTGAGCCCGAAGACGGCGATCTTCGGGCACCGCCTCCCGCGCCCGGCGCTCCAGAGCGTGCGCGCGATCTACGACGAAGGTCGAGCCGAAGGGCAAAAAGAAGGAGCAGCCAGAGCGCTACGAGCTGAACCTCTTCGTGACCGGCTACGACGAAGACGAGCACGCCGCAGGCATCGGCGAGCGCCGACGCACGGCGGCGCGCAATCGCAGCGCGTGCGGAGGGAGACGGAGGAGGCGATGATCAAGGTCGCCTACTGGCCGGGCTGCGTGAGCCGCGGCTTCACGCCCGAGCTGCACGGCTCGATGGCGAAGGTCGCGCCGCTGCTCGACATCGAGCTCGTGGAGCTCGACCGCGCGAACTGCTGCGGAGCGGGGGTGATCGCCGAGCACAACCAGGAGCTCGCGGACACGCTCAACGCGCGCACCTTCGCCCTCGCGCAGGCGGTCGAGGGCGCGGATCTGATGATGAACATCTGCTCGACCTGCCAGGGCGCGCAGAGCGAGTGCCAGGAGCGTCTCGACGCGAGCGCGGAGTACCGCGAGCATGTCAACGAGACGCTGCGATGCCACGCGAGGGGATCACCTACGAGCGCGGTCTCGTCGAACAAGAACCTCCTGTGGGTGCTCGTCGAGGAGCTCGGCCTCGACGAGCTGCGCGAACGCGTCAAGCGCCCGCTCACGAACCTCAAGGTGGGGCCCTTCTACGGCTGCTACGTCGTGCGCCCGCGCGAGCGCCTCGGAATCGACTCCGAGCATCCGCGCGACCGCTACCTCGAGCGGCTGATCGAGGCGCTCGGCGGAACGGTCATCGACTACGCGGGCGCGCGCAAGTGCTGCGGCTTCCCGATCATCACGATGAACAAGGAGGCGTCGCTCAAGCAGGCGGGCCGTCACCTCGGCGACGCGATCGAGGCGGACGCGGATTGCCTCGTGACCCCGTGCCCGCTCTGCCACCTGAACCTCGACATGCAGCAGCCGATCGCCGAACGCGTCGTCGGCCACGAGCTCGGCATGCCGGTACTGCACCTTCCGCAGCTGCTCGGCCTCGCGCTCGGGCTCGAGCCCCGTGAGCTCGGGCTCTCCCGCCACGTCGTGAGGCCAACCGCGGTGATCGACTGGTCGACTTCGGTGATCGCCGGCGCGAGCGCCTGAGGGCGCGGGCTCCGCCGCGAGCTCGACGGGCGGCTAGGCTCCGCGCCCGTGCGCATCCTCACGATCGTCGGCAACCGGCCGCAGTTCATCAAGGCAGCCGCGGTCTCCGGCATCCTGCGCGAGCGCCACGAGGAGATCCTCGTGCACACCGGCCAGCACTACGAGGACGCGCTCTCCGGCGTCTTCTTCGAGGAGCTCGGCCTCGCGCGGCCCGACCACGAGCTAGGATCGCGGGCGAGACGAACACCTCGCAGACCGCACGCATGCTCGCGGCGCTCGAGCCCCTCATCGTCGGCGTCGCGCCCGATGCGGTGCTCGTCTACGGCGACACGAACTCGACGCTCGCGGGCGCGCTCGCGGGCGCACAGGCCGCGCCTGCCGGTGATCCACGTCGAGGCGGGCATGCGCTCGTTCGAGCGCGCGATGCCGGAGGAGCTCAACCGCGTGCTCGTGGACCACCTCGCGACGCCTCCTGCTGTGCGCCTCCGAGGCCGCGGCGGAGAACCTCGAGGCGGAGGGCGTGGGCGCGCGCTCGGGCGCGCACGTCGAGGTCGTCGGAGACGTGATGGTCGACGTCGCGATGCGCTGGCAGCCGCGCGCGCGCGCAGGACGGCGCGGCGCTCGAGCTCCTACGGCCTCGCGCCGGGCCGATACCTGCTGCTGACAGCGCACCGCGCCGGCAACGTCGACCCGCCGGAGCGCCTGCGCGCAGCTCGTGGAGCTCGTGCGTGCGCTCGGCGAGCAGAGTGCGCTCGGCCCAGTGCTCTTCCCGGTGCATCCGCGCACGCGCGAGCGTTTGCGCGCGGCAGGGCCTCGAGCCGTCGCTCTCGAGCAGCGCGGGCGTGCAGCTCGCCGACCCGCTTCCCTACGCGGCCTTCAGCGCGCTCCTCTGCCAGGCGCGCGCGGTGCTCACGGACTCCGGTGGCGTCCAGAAGGAGGCGTACCTTGCCGGCGTGCCATGCCTCACGCTGCGAGCGCGCACGGAGTGGGTGGAGACGGTGCAGAGCGGCTGGAACACGCTCGTGGACCTCGACCTCGAGGCGGCGCTGCGCGCGCTCGAGCGCGAGCCGCCGAGCGAGCGCCCGCCGCTCTACGGCGACGGCGAGGCGGGGCGCCGCTGCGTGGAGGCGATCGACGCTTTCGCACACGACCTCGTGCACCGCAGCGGCGCGCGCCGAGCGGGGCCGCGATGAGCCGCCGCGAGGACGCGACGGTGCGCGTCGGCGTCGTCGGCCTCGGCTACTGGGGGCCGAACCTCGCGCGCAACTTCGCCGCGATACCCGGGCTGCCGACTGGAGTGGCTCTGCGAGAGCTCGCAAGAGGCGCGCGAGAAGTGGCAGCGCGGTCTTCCCCCAGGCACGGATGACCGGCGATCTGCAGGAGCTGCTGGACGCGCCCGAGCTCGACGCGATCGCGCTCGCGACCCCGGTCCCGACGCATGCGGAGCTCGCGATCGCGGTGCTCGCCGCGGGCAAGCACTGCTTCGTCGAGAAGCCGATGGCGCAGACGACCGCGGAGGCGCGAGGCGGTGATCGCGGCGGCGGCGCAGGCCGGCAGAGTGCTGATGGTCGGGCACCTCCTCGAGTACCACCCGGCGCTCGTGCGGCTCAAGGAGATGGTCGATGCGGGCGAGCTCGGGTCGCTCTACTACCTCTACGGCAACCGCGTGAACCTCGGCCAGCTGCGCTCCGACGAGAACGCGCTCTGGAGCCTCGGCGCGCACGACGTCTCGGTCGTCCTGCACCTGCTCGACGAGGAGCCCGTCGAGTGCTTCGCGCGCGGCGAGTCCTACGTTCGCGAGGGCGTCGAGGACGTGGTCTTCTGCTACCTGCGCTTCCCCTCGGGCACCGCCGCGCACCTGCACCTCTCGTGGCTTGACCCGCACAAGGAGCGCAGGATCACGATCGTGGGCTCGCGGCGGATGGCGACGTTCGACGACATGGCGCTCGAGGGCAAGCTCACCGTCTACGACAAGGGCTTCGACGAGGACGTGCGCTCCTGGGGCGAGTACCTCGCGCGCAGCGGTGACATCTTCTCGCCGCGCCTCTCGAACGTCGAGCCGCTGCGCGTCGAGTGCGAGCACTTCGTCGAGTGCGTGCGAAGCGGAGGCGTCCCGCGCTCGGACGGCCGCAGCGGCCTGCGGGTCGTGGGCGTGCTCGAGTCGTTGCAGCGCTCGCTGCGCTCGTGAGTAGGCCTAAAGCCCGCCGGCGCTGAACGGCTCCTCGGCGCTTACGGCGTCGGAGCCGAGCTCGAAGGCGGTGTGCAGTGCGCGCACCGCGCGCTCGACGTGCTCACGGCCGATCACGCACGAGATTCGCACGGGCGAAGTCGAGATCATGTCGATGTTTATGGCCTCGTCGGCGAGCACGCGGAAGACCTTCGCGGCGACGCCGGGGTGAGTGCGCATGCCCGCGCCGACGATCGAGACCTTGCCCATCTCGGGCTGCGTGTCCATACGCTCGAAGACGCTGTCCGTCATCGGGGTGAGCGCGCGCGTGGCGATGCGGAGGTCCTCGTGCGGCACCGTGAACGAGATCTCCGCCTTGCCCCCGGCCGACCCGGGCACGTTCTGGTCGATCATGTCGACGTTCACGTTCGCCTCTGTCAGCGCCTCGAAGACGCTCGCCGCCACCCCCGGCTCGTCGCGCAAGCCGAGCAGCGTGACGCGCGCCTCCGCGGTCGAGTGCGTGACGCCGGTTATGAGTGGCCGCTCGCTGTGCTCCATCGTCTCTCCTTCCGAGATCACAACCGTACCGGGAGCGTCGTCGAACGAGGATCGACAGTGGATGCGCACGCCTTGGTTACGCGCGTACTCCACCGATCGCAGCTGCAGCACGCCGGCGCCGGACGCGGACATCTCGAGCATCTCCTCGAAGGAGACGAACGGCAGCTTTCGCGCCTCCGGGACGATCCGCGGGTCGGCGCTGAAAACGCCGGCGACGTCGGTGTAGATTTCGCACACCTCCGCGTCCAGCGCGGCCGCGACCGCGACCGCCGTCGTGTCCGAGCCGCCGCGCCCGAGCGTGGTCACGTGCCGCGCGGTCGAGACGCCCTGGAAGCCCGCGACGAGCACGATCTGGTCTTCGGCGAGTGCCTCCTGTATGCGATCGGCGCGCACGTCGATGATGCGCGCTTTCGTGTGCGAGGTGTCGGTGAGGATCCCCGCCTGTGAGCCCGTGAGCGAGATCGCGTGGTGGCCGAGGTCGTTGAGCGCGATCGCGCAGAGCGCGCACGAGATCCGCTCGCCCGTGGAGAGCAGCATGTCCATCTCGCGCGGGTCGGGGTTCTCCGAGATTTCGTCGGCCATCGCGATCAGCTCGTCCGTCGTCTTGCCCCGCGCGGAGAGCACTCCGACGACCTGATAGCCCTCTTCGCGCTTGTGCACCATCCGCCGCGCAGCGTGCTTCAGGCGCTCGGCGTCGGCAACGGACGTGCCGCCGAACTTCATGAGGACGATTCCAGGCACGCGGGCAGGATAGTGCGCGCCGGGCGCTCCTTAGGAACTACAGCTGGAGCGCGAGGCGCCCCGCGAGCGCCTTGCTCACGGTGACCTCGTCGGCGTACTCGAGATCGGCGCCGACGGGCAACCCGGACGCGAGGCGCGTGAGCGCGAGCTCGGGCTCGCGGTCGTGGAGCTCCGCGGCGATATGAAGCGCGGTCGCCTCGCCCGTTGTGGTCGGATTGGTCGCGAGGATGACCTCGCGGACCGCGGTGCCGCCGTTGGAGGCGGCGGCGCGCACGCGCGCGATAGAGCTCGGCCGATCTTGAGGTCCTCGGGGTCGATCCCGTCGATCGGCGAGAGCGCGCCGCCGAGCACGTGGTAGAGCCCGTGGATACTCGTGCGTGCGCTCGATCGAGATCACGTCGCTCGGCTCCTCGACTACACAGATCGAGCGCGGGGTCGCGGCGGGCGTCCTGGCAGATGCGGCAACGCGGCTCGTCGGCGAGGTTGAAGCAGTCCTCGCACAGCCCGATCTTCTCCTTGACCTCGCCGATCGCGGCGGCGAGCCCGAGCGCATCCTGCGGCGGCGCGCGTAGGATGTGGAAGGCGAGTCGCTGGGCGGTGCGCGTACCGATGCCGGGAAGCTTCGAGAGCTCGGCTACGAGACGCTGTACGGGGGGAGCGAAGCCGTCCACGCTACTCGGAGAGCTCGGTCGCGGGAAGCTCTTCGGCGTCGAGCTCCGCGACTAGGCGCGCGACGAGCTCCTCCTCGGCGCGCGTGTGGCGGGGTTGCGCGAGCCCGTCGCGCAACTCGTAGGAGAGACGCACGCGCTTACCCGTGATGCGCTGAAGCTGGTCTCGCACGGTCGTGTAGTGCGCGCGGTCTTCGGCTTTACGCTTGAGGAAGGCGGCGCTGGGCGAGAAGGCGAGCGTTACCTCCTCGCCCTCGACGTGCACCGGCTGCGCCTCGGCGATCAGCGCGCCGAGGAGCGCGTTCTCACCGCGGATCAGCTCGAGCGCTTTCGGCCACTGCTCGCGCAGCGCGTCGAGGTCGCCGGCTTCAGCGGGCGGATCCTCGTGCAGGGAGACCCCGCCGCCCTCCTCCTCGGCCTCCTCCGCCGCGCTCAGCTCCGCCGCGATGCTCGCGGCCGCAGGCTCCTGCGCGACGATCGCGGGCGTCGGCTGCGCCCCGCCCCCTGCGAGCCTCGCTTCGAGGCGCTCGAGGCGCGCTTCGAGCGCTGCGCTCGAGGCGCCGATGTCGGGGCTCGTCGCCTTCACGAGCGCGAGCTCGAGCTGTGTCCTGGCGTCGGCACCCGCGCGTGTCGCCTCGGTGGCGGTCGCCAACAACTCGAGCAGGCGTACGACCGTCGCACGGCCGGCGCGCTCGGCTTGCGAGGCCAGTTGCGCATCGGCCTCGGGAGTCAGCGAGAGCTCGGGCGGGAGCTCGCCGAGCGTTTGCACGATCAGCAGATCGCGCGCGCGTCCCTCGAGCTCCGAGGCGACGGCGCTCGCATCGCGACCGCTTTGAAGGCAACGCGACACCGCGAGCAGCGCGCGCGCGGCGTCGCCGTCGGCGACCGCGTCGATCATCTCGCCGAGGACCTCGACGTCTACGATCCCGAGGACCGCGAGCACGTCCTCGAGCGCGACCTGATTGCCGCTGTAGGTGACGAGCTGCTCGAGCGTGCCGAGCGCGTCGCGAAAGCTGCCCGTGGCCGAGCGCGCGATCGCGGCGAGCGCCTCCGGCGGGATCTCGATCTGCTCGGCTTTCGCGACGCGGCTCACGACCGTATGCGACCTGCTCCGCGGAGGGGCGTTGGAAGTCGAAGCGATGGCAGCGGTCGATAACCGTCGCGGGGATCTTCTGCGCCTCCGTCGTCGCGAGCACGAAGACGGTCGCGGGCGGCGGCTCCTCGAGCGTCTTCAGGAAGGCGTTCCACGCGGCGCTGCGAGAGCATGTGCGCCTCGTCGAGGATGTAGACCTTGTGACGCCCGGAGACCGGCGCGAAGGCGATCGCGCTCGCGCAGCTCGCGGATGTCCTCGACGGAGTTGTTCGAGGCGGCGTCCATCTCGATCACGTCGAGCGAGCGTCGCGGCGGCGATCGCGCGGCAGGAGGCACAGCAGCCGCAGGGCTCGGTGGTCGGCCCGTGCTCGCAGTTCAGGCACGCCGCGAGGATCTTCGCCATCGAGGTCTTGCCCGTCCCGCGCGAGCCGACGAAGAGGTACGCGTGGTGGACCTTGTCCCGCTCGACCGCGTTGCGCAACGTGCGCACGACCGAGTCCTGGCCCACGACCTCGGCGAACGTGCGCGGGCGATGGCGCCGATAGAGCGAGCGCGCTCGCTCCCTCCACCTGCTCTGTCTCCTGGCGCTCGCTTGGACACTGGTGGCTGAGTCTATCCGCGCCCCGATGCTCCAACGCGTGCGAGCCTGCAGGTAGCGTCTAGACCGTGAGCAGCCTCGCTCCACCCCGGCTCCGCTGCGGCCGGCTGCTCGCGGCCGCGGCAAGCGCTCAGCGGCGTAGGGCTCCGGCCGCGATCGCGAGCAGGAGCCCTCTCGACGCTGGCTCGTGCGCGCCCGTGTCGCCGTGACGATCGGCGTGGGCGCGGTGCTCTTGCGCGCGATCCTCGGCGTCGGTTTCGCGAACTACGACACGCTCTACGCGCTCGTCTGGGGCCAGCAGCTCGCACGCGGCGAAGACCCTCAATACGGGATCGCGATCGCCCCCACGCCGCATCCGCTGATGGAGGCGCTCGGCTTCGTCGTTGCGCCGCTCGGTCCGAGCGCCGCGAGCGAGATCGCCGTGTGGGTGGGGTACGTCGCGCTCGCGACATGCGGCTACCTCATCTACCGCCTCGGCAGCGAGTGGTTCAACCGCCCCGTCGGCGCGCTCGCGGCGGTGCTCTTGCTCACGCGCAACCCGATCCTCTCCTACGGCTCGCGGGCTTACATCGACATCCCGTTCCTCGCGCTCATGCTCGGCGCGATGCTCGTGGAGACACGCCGTTCACGAGCCGGGGTTCCCGTGCTCGTCCTGCTCGCGCTTGCGGGCCTGCTGCGCCCGGAAGCGTGGGTCTTCTCGGGCCTCTACTGGCTCTACCTCGCGGGCGGCCGGCCGTGCCCACGCGCGAGCTCGTCGGGCTCGCGGTGACTCGCCGCCTCCGCTCCCGCCCTATGGCTGCTCGGAGACTTGCTCGTGACGGGGGATGCGCTGTGGTCGCTCACGCACACGAAGCAGACCGCGGCGACGCTCGAGCGCGTCACGGGGATCGGCAATGTGCCCGAGTACATCCCGCGCCGCATCGGCGAGATCGTGCGCCCCGTGGAGCTCGTCGGTGCGGCGCTCGGCGGGGTCCTCTCGCTCGCTGTGGCTGTGGCCGCGCGCCCGCATGGGCGCGATCGTGGGCGTCGTCGCGGTGCTCGTGTTCGCGGTGCTCGCGTCCTTCGGCCTGCCGATCGACACCCGCTATGCGTTCCTCGCGTCGACGATCCTGTGCGTCTTCTGCGGCGTGGGCGTCTTCGGCTGGATGCTGCTGCCCGACGGTGCGACGTGCGGCGGCGCGCGTGGTCGCTCGCGGGAAGCGCTCGTTCTGATCGGGCTCGTGGCGTCGATCCCGGGCGAGTACGGGCACGTCCACAGCCAGTTCCGCAACCTCGCGCGCCAGCAGCAGATCCAGGACGACCTCGTGGCGCTCGTGCGCGACGGCGCCGTCGGTGTCAGCTGTGGCCCGATCGGCGTGCCCAACCATGCGCCGATCCCGCTGCTCGCGCTGCGGCCTGCAGGTGAAGCCCGGGCGGCATTGTGAGCGCGCAGGTGCAGCGGATCGCGCGCGGCACCTACGTCGAAGCCGCGAACGCGGAAGTGAGCAGGGACTACATCCTCGACCCCCACGAACCGCACCCGCTCACGCCGAGCGTGCCGGCCGGGCTTTCAGCGCCACCGCGCGCGACCGCTCGTGGATCGTCTACGAGCGCTGCGGGTGAGGCGCGGTGTGCATACGCGCGCGGCGGGGCTCCGTTAGGCTGCGCGTCGTGATGCGCCGCCGCCCGCCACCTCCCGCGCGTCGCGACTGCTCTTCGCAGGCGTCGGGATCGCCGCCGTCGTCGCCGCATGCGGCTCGTCGAGCTCGAGCAGCTCTTCGAGCAGCTAGCTCGGCGAGCGAAGCGCAGACGAGCGCGTCCTCTTCGGCCCCCACCACGCCGACGAGCGGCCCGCTGTCCAAGGAACCCTCCGTGCCGCCGCCGACGGGGCCAGCGCCGCACTCGCTCGTGACAAAAGAAATCATCACCGGCACGGGCCCGGTCGCGACGAAGGGCGATCGCGTCACCGTCAACTACGTCGGTGTCCTCTACTCGGACGGCTCGAAGTTCGACGCCTCGTGGGATCGCAACGAACCGTTCCCGTTCACGCTCGGGGCGCACGAAGTGATCCCGGGATGGGAAGAGGGTGTCGAGGGCATGCGCGTCGGCGGCCGCCGCGAGCTGATCATCCCGCCTGCTCTCGGCTATGGCGCGCGCGGTGCGCCGCCGAAGATCCCGCCGAACGAAACGCTCGTGTTCGTGGTGGACCTGCTCGGCGCCTGAGGTGGCGCCTTGGCGAGGCGCCTGATGGCGTCGGCCGCGAATGTGAAGCTCGTGAACCTCGGCGCCGCGGCGATCACAACCGTCGCTTGCGCCGCCGCGCTGGCGGCGTGCGGCGGGTCGCAGTTATCGAGCACCGCGGAACTCGACGCACGGCGCGCCGATCTGGCGCAGGTCGCACACGCGCTCATGGGCGTCAAGGAAGACGTCGCGCAGGAGGTCGCGGCCGCGCGCCTCGCGTGGCCGCTGCTGGACCGCGGCATTCCGCAGCTCGAGGCCTCGCGGCACGAAGTCGCCCACCGCGCGTCTGACCCGAAGGCACGTCGCCGCGCGCGGGCGCTGCTCGCGCACCGCGAACGTGAGCTGGCGCAACGCCTGGCGACGCTCAAGCGACGCATCGCCGGTGCGAGCGCGCGTGCCCAGAGGATTTATGCGCCGCTCGTCGCGCACAGCGAAGAACTCACCGGAGCCGGGTCGCAGATCGCGTCCGTCTACGAACTGGGCGCGGGCCTCGTGAACCACGGCCTCGCGCAGATCGAAGCGACGCTCGACGCGAGCAGGTCGGACTCTCCTGCCGCCCGCGTCTTTCTGCGCAGCAACGTCAACACCTACATCATCTCGCTCTACGACGGGAACTTCGACATCTCGCTCGTCGGCAAGGTGCTCGAACGCGCATACACGCGGCTCGGGGGACCGAAGGAGTTCCGCAAATCGCTCACCCCGACACAGGTCGCCGAGCTCGCGCGCGCCTACTCGGCCAGGGGCGTGCAGCTGAAGCCGCACCCCTGGGAGGGGCTCGTCACGCAGTAGGCGCGGCGCCGCTAAATCGCGAGCGCGAAGAGCGGCCATTCGCCGGGCACGCCCTTGAGCTCGTAGGAGCCCTTGCTGAGGAAGTCGAACCCGGCGCCGACGACCGTCCCGCACGTCGTGCCCGACACGAGCACCTCGCCGGCGGCCGCGAGCGCTTGCACGCGCGCAGCGATGTGAACGGCCATGCCGCCGACGTCCTCGCCTATGAGCTCGCACTCCCCGGTATGCATCCCGGCGCGCATCTCGACGCCGAGCTCGGGCATCGCCTTCGCGATCTCGCGCGCGCAGCGAAGCGCGCGCGAGGGCGACCCGGAGAAGACGGCGAGGACGCCGTCGCCGATCGTCTTCACCTCGCGCCCCTCGAAGCGCTCGAGCTCGCTGCGGATCGTGGCATCGTGGTGCGCGAGCAGGTCGCGCCAGCGCTCATCCCCGAGTGATCGCGCGTGGCCGGTCGCGTCGACGATGTCGGTGAAGAGCACCGTGAGCAAGGCGCGCTGGCGCGCCGCTCCCGAGCGCTCGCCGGTGAGGAATTCCTGGATCGCCTCGAGCACGGCGTCCGGCTCGCCCACCCAGGGCAGCGTGTCGACGCCGGGGAGCATCGCCAGGCGCGCGCCGGGGACCGCACCGGCTATGTACTGCGAGTGGCGCACGTCGACGAACGAGTCGTGTTCGCGGTGGAGCACGAGCGTCGGGACGCTGATCGCGGGAAGCTCCTCGCGCACATCCATGTCGGTGCTCGCCTCGAGCACCTTGCGCATCGTTCCGGGGCTGCCGGCGAGGCGCTGAAGTCGCGCCCACCAGTCACGAAAGCGCTCGTCGTCGGCGCGCGAAGGTGCAAACGACGCGACGTTGCTTGCGTTGCCCCATTCAGCGAGGAGCTCGTTGAGGAACTCGTCGCGCTGCTCGCTCGTGTGCGTCCAGTCATAACCGGGAGCGGCCGTCGAGCGCACGATCGACGCGTACATCACGACCGCGCCGACGCGCTCGGGATGGCGCGCTGCGAGCTGCGCGCCGACCATCCCGCCACCGGTGTAGGTAAGGAGCGCAGCGCGGTCGCTGCCGGCGGCATCGAGCACGGCGAGCGCATCGCGCACCTCGTCGTCGAGGTCGAAGCCGTCGCTCGCGGGATCCGAGAGGCCGGTGCCGCGGCGGTCGAAGATGATCAGCCGCGAGAAGCTCGTGAGGCGCTCGATGAAGCGCCGTAACGAGGGCTCCTCCCAGACGTGCTCGACCTGGGTAATCCAGCCGAATAGTGCGAGGATGTCGATCGGCCCGTCGCCGACGACCTGGTAGGCGATCGAGACTCCGTCGCTGTTTGCGTATCGCGTCCGCGGCGCCATTGAAACGAGCCTATTCGACGCGCCCTGAAGCTCCCCGCCCCTCAGCTGAACAGCGCGTCCACTGAGAGCTCGATCCGACGCCCCGGGACCCTCTCGTCGGGCATCAAAGCCGCCGGCTCTACGGTGCGAGTGATCGCAAACAGCCGCTGCACGCGCTCGGTGAGAAAGCGCGAGCCCTCGCCGAGGCCGTTGCTGTCATCTTTGCCGTGCGGCCGGTGGTAGAAGCGCGTCGGCACGTACACGTGAAGTCGGCGTCGCGCGCGCGTGAGCGCGACGTAGAAGAGCCGGCGCTCCTCGGCGACCCCCTCCTCGCTCGCCGCATTCATGTCGGCGGGGAAGTTCCCGTCGTAGGCGGAGATCACGTGCACCGCATCCCACTCGAGCCCTTTTGCGGAGTGCACGGTGCTGAGGACCAGATAGTCCTCGTCGAGGTGCGGCGGCCCCGCGAGATCGGCGCTCGAGCTCGGGGGGTCGAGCACCAGCTCGGAGACGAACTTGCGCAGATCGCCCGCGGCGCCCGCCGCGCGCAGCAGCTGATCGAGATCCGACACGCGCAGCGCGCCGTCGGGATAGCGCAGGCGAATCAGCGGCGCGAGCGCATCGCCGAGCGCTTCGACGCGCTCTGCGACCGGGCTCTGGTCGGCGGCGAGCGCGCCGAGCAGAGCGCCGGCGTGCTCGCCGCGAGCCCTCGGGAATGTGCGCAATGGCGTGCGGAAGTCGGTCGGGATCGGGCACGGACCCCCCGGGCGGACGCAGGCGCCTCGAGCACGCGCCGGGCGCGCGTCGGACCGACGCCCTCGAGCAGCTGCAGCACGCGGAACCAGCTCACCTCGTCCGCGGGGTTCTCGACGAGCCGCAGCAGCGCGACGAGGTCCCTTACGTGCGCGGCGTCGAGATAGCGCAGCCCGCCGTACTTGACGAACGGGATCCCGCGGCGCGTGAGCTCGAGCTCGAGCAGGTCGGAGTCGTGGCCGGCGCGAAACAGCACCGCCTGCGCGCGCAGCTCCATGCCTTGCTCGCGCGCGTCGAGCACGCGCTCGCACACCTCGCGCGCCTGCTCGCCCTCGTCGCGGGGGAAGAGGAGCTCGGGCCTCGCGCCGCCCTCGCGCTCGCGTCCAGAGCTCCTTGGGGAACCCCCGGCGGTCCTGCTCCGAGACGGCGTTGGCGACCGAGAGGATCGGCGTCGTCGAGCGGTAGTTGCACTCGAGCGTAACGGTGTGCGCAGTCACGGAATCGCGTCGGGAAGTCGAGGATGTGCTGCGCGCTCGCGGCGCGGAAACCGTAGATCGCCTGGAAGTCGTCGCCGACGACCGTCAGCCGAATCGTTGCCCGCGCGGAGGTTCGCGACGATGTCGACCTGCAGCCCGTTGACGTCCTGGTACTCGTCGACGAGCACGTGGTCGAATGCGCTCGCGAGCTGCGCGCCGATCAGCTCGTCGGCGGTGAGCGCGCGCCAGTAGAGCAGCAGGTCGTCGAGATCGAGCACGGCCGAGCGCGCGCTTGCGCGCGCCGTAGGCGCGGAATATCTCTGCCAGCGCCTCGCGGTGCTCCTCGCACCACGGGAACGACTCGGCGAGGACCTCCGAGAGCGGCGCTTGGGCGTTGACGGTGCGCGAGTAGATGTCGAGCATCGTCGGTGCGCGCGGGAAGCGGCGAACGTGCGCGGCCGCGCCGCGCTCCTCGCGAATGAGGTCGAGCAGGCCGGCGGCGTCGCCGGCGTCGAGCACCCCGAAGCCCGCGTCGAGGCCGAGCGAGGAGGCGTGGAGGCGAACGAGCCTGTGCGCGACGGAGTGAAAGGTGCCGCCCAGGATGCGGCCCGCCCCGGGCACCGCGCGCGCGGCCAGCGTGCGGGCGCGCTCGACCATCTCGCGCGCCGCGCGCCGCGTGAAGGTGAGCAGCAGGATCCGCTCCGCGGGAACGCCCTTCGCGAGCAGCCAAGCGACGCGCGCGCAGAGCGTCGTCGTCTTCCCGGTGCCCGCACCCGCGAGTATCAGCAGCGGTCCGCGCGCATGGGTCGCAGCCGCTTGCTGCTCGGGGTTGAGCTCGTCGAGCCAGCTCTCGGGATCACGTTGCGCGTGCATAAGCCGGGCGACGCTAGGGGCACGCTCGGATGGCGCGCACGCGTTCGTGCAGCCACGATTAGGCCGGAGTGGACTGTTCTACTTCGTGACTGGTAAGCCGCGAACTACCGGATCGCCGCCAACGAAGCGTCGACGTCGCCGCCGGAGGGGCGGTGCAGAGACACGAAGTCCACGATCTCGCCGCTCGGATCCACGAGCCAGCGGCAGGTCCGCCAGCCCTCGTCGCGGTAGACGAAAACCGAGCCCCCGCAGATCTCCGCGCGTGCTCCGAGGATGCCACCCCGCTCCCGCGCGAATCGCTGCTGACGCTCGGTCAACTCGCCGTCGGGCCTCGGGCGCTGGCGCTGGAACACGCGGACCCATCGGCACGGGCGTGCATGAGCTGGTCCCGGGATGTCCGCAGACTTCGCGCCCGCTTGTGCCGAGCCGGTGTCGTCCCTTTTGGCCTACAGAGCCTCCGCTCGGCCGCCGCTGCGCTTTCGCCGCGGTCCCCCCGCTCGTGTATGTTCCGCGCTCTTAGGCGGGCAAGCCGCAAAACCTGGGGAGCGCTCGCCGCCAGCCGACGCCCTACGTCGCTCGCGCCACAAACATGAGCAGCTCAACGCCCACCCCGCTTGGCGCGCGGATGCGGACATGGCCCGGCTCGCTCGGAGATCGCCGCTCAACCAGGTTCAGCCAGCTCCGCGCCCGCTGGCCTTCCTTGTGGCCCTGGGCGCCACTCGTCTTCGCAGGCGTCTACCTCATCCTCCTGCTCGCGAACTTCTCGTCGATCATCAACGCGATCAACATGAGCGCCGACGTCGTTGTCGCGCCAGTGATCGGCAAGCTCCTCGGTAGCGCACCGTCGGGGAGCCACGTCGTGTTGGGCAACCACCCGTGGTACGAGGAGTTGTGGCTGCTGCGCGCGACGGCCGGGCTGCCCGGCTACCGCCAACTCTGGGACGTCGCGCCGGCGATCTTCACGCTCCTCGGCTTCGGCCTGCTCGCGTGGTCGACCTGGAGAACGCTCGGGGGTCGCGCCGCGGCTATCACGCTGAGCGCACTAGTCTGCCTGGGCGCGGGGGCGCGAAGCTTCTTCTTCGTCTGGGACTCCCACGGCCTCACGGCGCTGCACACGATCTTTCTCGGCGCGGTCATGGTGTGGCTCGTTCCCCGCGTCGAGACGATGAAGCTCCGCTGGCTCGTCGTGGTCGCGCTCGTCGCGGGCGCCATCAGCGTCGCGCCGGCGACGGGTGACAGCCTGTTTCTTTATTGGGCGCTGGTCCCGATGGTGCTCACGGCGGCACTGCTCGCGTGGCGCACGCGCGAGCGCTCGTACTGGCTCCTGCTTGGGGTGAGCGCAGCGATCGCGGTGATCGCGCTCGTCGGAGGCGCGGCGCTGCATCAGGCGATGGAAAACCAGGGATGGCTCCAGACGCCCTTCACGGTCTCCTTCGTCGCACCGCAGAGCCTCGTTTCGAACCTCGTGCTGCTCATGCAGGGCTACCTGTACCTCGGCGGCGGCGAATTCTTCGGTTCGACGACGAGCTTCCCGGCGATCACGGTGTTCGTGGCGGGCGTCCTCATCCTCGCAAGCATCTTCGCGCTCCTGGTCGAGCTTCGCCGCCGAGCTGCGAGCGCCGAGCCGCCGGTGGTGGCCTACGCGGCAGTTGATGCGCGCCGCTTCACGTACGTCGGCTTCTGGGCGTTCTCACTAGTGACTAGCAGCGTTGCATACGCACTGAGCACCGCGCCCGTAAACATTTTCACATCGCGCTTTCTGCTCGCCGGCTACATCGCGATCGGGGCGCTCCTGCCGTTGCTCGCCGCGCGCTCACGCGGCTGGCAGGTGAGCGTGGTGACGGGCCTGTGCGCGTTCGCGCTGATCGCGTCGTTTCAGATCGCGCGCAAGCCATTTGCCCCTCAAGCCAGCTGGCCCGGCGCGCAGGAGGCCAACACACTCGTACGGCTCGCGCGCTACGAGCACGTGAACTATGGCTACGCGAGCTACTGGGACGCAGCCGACCTCACGTGGCTCACGTACTTCAAACTCAAGATCTACCCGATCAACCGTTGCGCGGTGCCGAACCTGCCACCTGAGGAGCTCTGCGAGTTCAATCTCGGCCAGATCGACAGCTGGTACAAGCCGCGCCCCGGGACGCGCTCGATGTTGATCATCGACCCGAAGCTTCAGCCCTCGCTCGTCCCCGCCGCGGACCCGGCGATGGGATACCCCACAAACGTCACCCGCGTCGGGAACCTCGAGGTCCTCACGTACCCCTACGACATCGCCTCGCACCTGCACACGCCCGTCTAGGCTCCTACATCGTCTTCCAGCGACGCGTCTCAGGGCAGCCCACTCTGCTCGAGGGGCTGCCCTACGTTCGGTCTTGACGCGTCCGCTGAGCGCAGCCGTGTACCGGCTCCGGCGCGCGTCACTTGGCCGTTATGAGTTCCAGCTCTTCCTCGCCCGTGAGCAGAAGCTTGCCGCTCGGGTAGCCCTTCGCCCTTTCCCCCATGCTCGTTTCGCGGTACAGGGCCCCACCGGCGGGCTGTTGGTCCTGGAACAGCAGCCGCGAGAAGTCGAGCCCGTTGCTTGCGCCATCGCGCATCAACAGCCTCAGGCTTCCGAGGAATGGCGCCTCCGCGCTCAGCGATGGCTCCACGGCGTCGATCCTGATGCACCCCCGCAGCAGCACGCTGGAGTTCAGTGCCGCGATGGGGTCGTAGCAGGCGGCTTCTTCTTCTTCAGCGACGGTCAGCGGTTCCACGTTCTCGAGCTTCTTGGAGTCCCTCAACCCCGCCCTTTCCTGCGCTTCTACTTCCGCTTTTTCTTCTTCGGTGGTGGTGCAGGAGTCTGGGCTTTCCGGCCATGGTTCCCCGTCCACCTTTTCGTAAGGAACCCCGATCTTGACGACGGGGAGGTTGGTTTCTTCCGCTTCGTCGAAGGAGCATTTGAATTCCAGCTTCCACGGCGTGCTCACCAGCTTGTGCTTGTCTTCGGACGTCGGTTCTTCCGCCGCAAGATAGATCTCGAGCGTAGGAGACACGAGCTTCCCGCCTTCCTCGACCCATCGGCATTTTGCTGCGTTCGGTTCCGTGAGCTTTGGTGTCGGAAACGCGGTGCTGGTCAGGTGGCCATCGTCGGACGAGCCGAGGATCAGTCCGTGACCGCGCGGAGCCGGGCCCGCGTTCCAAAGGCTGCCCCAGAAGATGTTCATGCATTCGACTTCGCCCACCTTCGAGGTTTCGGGATTGGTAGTGATCTTTAGCGATCCCCAGCTCAGGAACGCCTTTGGATTTTCTTCGTTGGGAAACTTGTGGACGTTGAAGACGGCTTCCGGGGCGGTTTCCGACGCAACGGCACTCGACGGCGCTACCGCCGCCACGGCCATCGCCATCGCGGCTAGGACAAGCCACACCGGTGTCGCCATGCGACCCTTGAAGACGCGCTGCATCCTGCACTCCTTTGCGCTCGAACTCGATTTTGGGCCGCGGTTCGAGTGATGCGTCCTAGGACTGCCGTCGCCGCTGCTCGCCTGCCAGTCGCGACCGCCCTAGCCTCTCCGACGCGTCGTCCTCACCTCTGCCCTCCCTCTCTGACCCGAGCGATTATAGAGCCTGCGGACCGATATGTCACGGTTCAGAAATGCGACTGTATGAGGGTGGTCGAACCACACGCGCCGGCAGAGCCGCACCTCCGCCAACCCCAATGGAATCAGGCGTGTAGGGCGCGTAGCTCGGTGCGAGAGGGCTCGCTTCACGCGCGAGCGGGCGCCCTCGAATAGCCGGCCCGAAGACGGGCTTGCGATTCGGCACGAGCGCGGCATCACAAACGGCGAGCACGTTTTGAGTCGCGGGCAATAGGCTCCCGACGTGGCTGCGAGATCAAGTCGAAGCCGTGAACCGGTCGCGCTCGTCCTCGCGGGCGGCGGCGCCCGAGGTGCTTACGAGGCCGGTGCCCTTTCGGCGCTCCTACCCGAGCTGCGCGCGGACGAACAGCCGCGGGTGCTCGTCGGTACGAGCGTCGGGGCGATCAACGTAGCGTACCTAGCAGCAAACGCCGAGAAGTCAGCCGCCCAACTGGCCGCAGGCGCTGTTGAGCTCTGGCGTGGGATCGACTACGGGCGCGTTCTGCGACCGCTCCTGTCGGTATCCGAGGCCGCGCGTGGTCTCTCCTACGCGCGTGAAGTGCTGGGAAGTCGAGCGGCCCATACGACGAGCATCCTGGACCCAAGCCCGCTCACCTCCACCTTGGGCGACCTCATCGCGTTCGAGCGGATCGGCGCCAACGTCGAAGCCGGTTGCATCGACTCCGCGGCTGTCGTCGCCACCGCGGGACTGACGAACGTGAGCGTCGTATTCCACGAGGGAGCCCGGACGCCGCCCCCAGATCGGGCACGCGGCATCGTCTACACCAAGACCAACATCGAAGAGAGTCATGTGCGTGCGTCCGCGGCAATCCCACTGTTCTTCCCCGCCGTTCCGCTCAGCGGCGACCACGAGCGGCGCTGGTACTTCGACGGGGGAACGCGCTTGAACACGCCGATTAAGCCGGCGCTGAAGCTGGGCGCGCGCCGTGTGATCGTGATCGCGCTGAACGCGCTCACAGGCGCGGCGGAGACCGAGCACGAGCGGCGCCCAGACGCGCTCGATGGAGCTATGCAACTGATCCAGGCAGTACTGGTCGACCCACTTGTCAACGACGTCCACACGCTCGCCACGATCAACGAGATGCTCGCGGACTCCTCAGAGGCGAAGATCAAGGCGCACGAGCGACGTACGCAACGAACGCGTGTCCCCTACATACTGATTGCGCCTGAGGACCCTCACGAGATTGGCCGCGTCGCAGCCGACATCTACCGCCGTCACTACCAATCTCCGCTTGCCATCCTCCGCTCGCCCAATCTCGGGGCGCTCGGTCATCTCGTGAATGCCGGCAGAGGCGCGAGCCGTGGCGAGTTGCTGAGCTACCTGTTCTTCGCGAAGGAGTTCATCGAGCGGCTGATTGAAATGGGCCGCCGAGACGCCTGCCGCTGGCTGGACGATCGGTTCTCATGACGACGGACGCTGGCAGCTGGGCCCGCTTGCCTGATTTTGGGACGCGCTACGTGAAGCCCGCCAATCGAGATGCCTCGGCGTGGTCGCCCCCGCGCGCTTACGCTGCGCCCGACGGTTATGGCTGCCCTCAGCGCGCCGGCACTTTGGTGTTATCGGCTTCGCTGATCGCCCAACCCACGCGCTCTATCAGCTGCGCGGCGGCGTGGTCACTGGCGAGAAGCACGGGATAGACGCGCTCGTCAAGCAGTATCGGGGCGTCACGGTGATCGGTTGGATCGGTCGTCACAATGATTCGGGCCATAAGGTCTCCTTGATGATCTTGCGGGGAGGTTGATCTCCTGGCGAAAGGTTCCCACGCGTGCTTGAGCGCCAGGTAAAGCCCGCATGAGAGCGGCTCCACCTGCGAGAGGACTCCGGCCGGCCGCTACCGCGGGACAAGTCGCCGTGTAGATACCACGAGCCCGGCGCGGCTAAACGTTCGTCCACAGCGATTGCTTTCGCTGCGCGCTTCGCGTACTGTGGCTCGCAAGGCGAACACGATGGCGCTAAGCACAGCGCAAGCCATTCACGTGGGCGCGCGCGATCGGGCTCACACCGGACATGAGATCCATGGCTAGCCAACCAGCCTTTCCGCAGTCCGCGTGCGCCCGCTGCGAGCGACCATTGCCGCGAGTTGACGGGCCCGAGGGCCAGGTCACAGAGGGCTGGGCGACGTTCGCCGGTGCGCCGCGACTCGTCGTGGACATTCGCTACCCCGAGTGCTCCATCATGCCGCCCGACGTGATGGAGAGCATCCGCATGTTCCTTGAGGACCCGGATTACGTCGGGGGATTCGTTGAGATCCACGCTGACCGGCAGGTAGACGTGCCCTCGATCCGGGAAGTGATCACCCACTACGAGGGCACCGTATGCCCTGACTGCCTCGCCGAGACCGGGTGGGACGAGTCTCAGTGGCGCATGTTTCTCGCGGGCTTCCGAATGGACTACGAGCGGGGGAGCGCTACTGTGCCCGGCCAAGCAGCCGACGTGTGACGCCCGCGATCGTTTGCTCGCCGTAGGCCATCGACGGATCGTGAATGGTGAGCACCGCCAGAGCAAACACGATCCGCGGCCGTTCTAGGCGCGCCGCCTGGTTGACGAGTCCTTCGAATTCCGGCAGCCAGCCTCCCTTGAAGAAGACCTGGAACTCTGGACGAGCGACCGCCGGTATGCCCCAGCTCTCGCTCGGTTCGACCGTCGAGAGCAGCCAGCGTGCATACCCCTCGAATCGGCCCGGGATGATCGCTTCCTGGTGAAAAAAGAAGTTCGCTAGATCGGCCGCCGAGATCTCCGTAAAGCCCCAGAAGGAGCCGCCTGACTCGTAGTTGGCCATGTGTGCGTCCCTGGCGACGCGATCGAGCGCATCCTCCCCTACGATCGCGAGCACGGCCGACGCCGCTTCGTTGCTCGACGAGTGGATCATCGGGTACAGGAGCGCCTCGCTTGCGCGATTCAGAGAGCGGTGTTGGCGGGCGAGCATTTGCAGGTAGGCGACGAGCAGCATCGATTTGACGACGCTCGCCGCATGGAAGCGGCGATGCAGCTGGGCCCCACTGAGCCTGCCGTCGTTGTTGACCACTGCAAAGGCCTTGATGCCCGCGCGGCGCGCGAGATAGCGGACGGCCGCGGCCACGCGCTTTGGCGACGGGTACTCAGCTGCTTCGACGATCACCTCGACAATCGGGCTGGCCAGCCCGAGG
The DNA here is from genome assembly GCA_963768005.1 of uncultured bacterium. Taxonomy (GTDB): domain Bacteria; phylum Actinomycetota; class Thermoleophilia; order Solirubrobacterales; family Solirubrobacteraceae; genus Palsa-744. The sequence continues at coordinate 961,076 of CAVYGD010000001.1, read as the reverse complement.
GTTCCCACAACGGCAACTCGGAAGCGGGTGTCGCGTTCGACGCGCACAGCGGGAAAGCTGTAGCTCCCGTCGGTTGCGCTGAGAGTGTGCGCAACGTTAGTGAAGTGACCGTGTGGAACCGGGTCGCGCTGCAGCTCGAGCAGCGCTCCCGCTACAGGGCCGGCGGGAGCAGTGAGAGTGCCCGAAATAGTCGTCCCGTGTCCCGGGGGCAGTTGAGTCGGCGTGGCGTTGGCCGAGATGTCCCCGGCCGAGGGCGCAACAGTCAGGACGCGGCCAGCAGCTTGCGCGGAGGATGTCAGTAGCACGCACAGCGCCAGGGCGCCGGTGCACATCAACATGCGCCTCATGGGCCACGCATCCACGCGCCGGCCATCCTATTGACGCGATCGGCGGCTCCGCGCGCTAGACGCGAGGATTCTCGAGCTCGGCTGCGGAGCTACCGCGGGATGAGGTCGCTCCGTCTTCCGGTACGCCGTCTCGCATCCTGACGAGCTCGGCGTGCAGTGTTACAGCGAAGTGGCAACAGAGACCGCTGGCCAGGATGGGCGTCGCCGACATCGTCGCCGTCGCCGGGGCAGCCACCGGACCGTCATACACTGCAGTCGTTGGCGCGGAGACCGGTGCCCGCACTTTCGAGGGAAGAATGAGCAGTGCGAGCAGGAGCCCGAGCCCGAAAATCCCTGCGGCCCATGAGAAGGCGGTGGTGTAGCCGTGGATCGCCGCCGCGTTCGCCAGTCCTGGTGCGCGGATGTGGCTGGCTGTGTAGGAGGCGACTGAGCTCGCGAACAGCGTGCTCAGCAGGGCCGTGCCGACTGAGCCCCCGACCTGCTGCGAGGTGTTCACCATCGCAGAGGCGACTCCGGCCTCGGAGCCGTCGACTCCGAGCGTGGCGGTGCTGAATGCGGGCGCGAAGATGCAGCCCATACCGACGCCGAGGATGACCAGGGAGGGCAGGACGTCGCTCGCGTAGCTTGAGCCCGGGGCGAGGCGAGTAAGCAGGAGCATCGCGATCAACCCGAGCGTCATCCCGCCCGCGATCAGCGGCTTCACACCCGTGCGGTAAACCACCTTGGTCTGGACCGTGGTCGAGGTGACAACGAGCACGGCGGTCAGTGGCAGAAAGGACAGGCCCGTGTTCACGGGAGAGAAACCGAGATTGTCCTGCAAGTAGTAGGTCAAGAAGAGGAAGACCGCAAAGACCCCAGCGCCTGCCAGCGCGATCGACAGGTAGGCGCCGCCGCGAGCGCGGTCGAGCACGATGTGCAGCGGCAGCAGGGGATCTCTCCTGATGCGCTCGACCGCGACGAACGACGCAAGCAAGACCACGCTCGCGGCGAGCGAAACGATCGTCAGCGGAGTCGTCCAAGAGTGCGTCTCCGCGTTGGAGAAGCCGAAGACGAGCGCGAATAGCCCACCGCACGCGAGCAGGACACCCGGGACGTCGATCCTGGGTCGTCCCTCAGGAGGATGGTTCACCAGCAGCCGCAGCGCGACAAACACGGTAGGTAGCGCGATCAGCACGTTGACGTACAAGCACCACCTCCAGGAAAGCGTTTGCGTGAGCACCCCGCCGAGGAGCAGCCCAACGGAGGCACCCCCGCCGGCGATCGCCCCGAAGATGCCAAACGCCTTAGCCCGGTCTGGGGAGCCGGCGAACGTGACCGTTAGTAAGGAGAGCGCCGAAGGCGCGAGAAGCGCGCCGAAGGCGCCCTGCAGCGCCCGCGCGCCGACGAGCATCCCGAACGACTGAGCGAGCCCTCCGATCCCGGAGGCGACCGCGAAACCGATTAGCCCCGCGATGAATGTCCACTTGCGTCCAAAAAGATCGCCAAGCTTTCCCCCCAGCAGCAAAAGGCTGCCGAAAGCCAGCGCGTATGCAGTCACGGCCCACTGCCGGCTATCTGTCGAGAAGCCCAACGCCCGCTGCGCGGAGGGGAGCGCGATGGTCACGATGGTCGCATCGAGGACGACCATCAGTTGCGCGACACCGAGCAGGGCCAGGATCGCCCAACGACGGCTCCCCGACTCAGAGCTCGCCGCGACGGATTGCGCGCTCGCCACCGCCATTACGAGTGGCGGGCCGGGGAGCTTGGAGGGCGATTGGTCACCCGCCGACCGTACTCCTGTGCGGCGACCAATGCCGGGAGCCGGTTGTCGCGGCCAATCGCCAACTACGATCTGCGTCTCGGTCATACCCCGCTATCGCTAGGAGATCCCATGCTTGGACCGGTGTTGTTCTGCTACGACGGATCGGACGGTTCGACCACCGCGATGGCAGCCGCTAGTGAGCTGATCGCGCGCCCTGTTCCGGCGGTCGTGTTGACGGTCTGGCAGACCGCAGCGGCGCTGCTTGCGCAGGCGGGAGGCTTTGCGGTCGGCTACGGCGACGAGCAGCAATTCGATGCGAGGGAGGCACAGCTCGCCTGGCAGGCTGCGGAGGAGGCCGCGGCACGAGGTCGTGAGCTCGGATACGAAACGACCCCACGCGTCGAAGAGGCGACGGAGGGCGCAGCACGCACAATTATTGACGTGGCCGATGAGCTCGACGCGCGACTCGTGGTCTGTGGGCGACGCGGGCGCGGCATTATCAAATCGACGTTGCTAGGCAGCGTGTCCCATGCAGTGCTCGCCCACGCCGGCCGACCGGTCCTCATTGTCCCGAATACGCGACCCGAGCGCCGCACATGAACGCGAAGCTGATGCGCCTCGCGCGTGCTGCTTGAGGGTGCTCATCGACCTGCCGGGGACGACGCCGGATCGACCGCACAACGTGTTCGCGTTCCACGTGTGAGGCGAGGCGGAGATAGGCTGCGCCTGTGAGCGCAGCGGGTGAGCGACGCGCGGCGCGATCACGAAGCCATGAGCAAACCAGGCCATTACAGCGAGCGGGAATTCGAGGAGCTCGTTCGTTCAGCGCTCGACGAGCTGCCGATCGAGTTCCAACGTGCGCTGAAGGACGTAGCGATCGTCGTTTCCGACCGCGGCGCCGAGAACCACGCGTACGGCATGTACGTCGGCTCCAAGCTGGGTGGTGTGCCTTTCTTCGGGGGCGGTGGCGTGCCCGACGAGATCATGATTTTTCGCGACACACTCGTGCGCGATTTCGGGGACGATCCCGAGCGCCTCCGGCAGCATGTCATCCAGACTGTGCGTCACGAGGTTGGTCACCACCTCGGCTACGACGAGACAGGCGTTCGCAAACTCGGGCTCTGACTGCTGCTTCGCCCTAACCGGTTATGGGCTGGCCACGGCCGGTACGACTTGGGTTTCCCCTTGGCGCGCACGCAGGTCGAAGTACAGAAGCGCCGTCACGAGCGCACTGAACGAGGCGAGCACGGTGTTGACGACTATCCCGAGCCCTACGGCGCCAGCGCTCGTGCCACCGCCGGTGGTGAGCAGAAGCGCGCCGACCGACACCATCCCGACCGGCACCCCCACGACCAAGATAAGCCCGATCACGTGCAATGCGCGCCCGCGCGTAAGCTGCCAGCTACGCCGCAGCGCCGAACGCACGCCCGCCTGCTCGATACCTGCCGTCTGTGCGACCACGATCAGCCGAATCGCAAGCACAATGCCTGGGATCAGTAGAGCGAAGAAGCCGAGCTCCGTTCCTAGGTCCGCGATGACCGCCGCCGTCCCAACGGTCGGTAGGACGCTCAGCCCGCTCCGCGCCACGCTGCCGAGACGAGGCCGTCGGCCTTCGCCGATCACCACGACCGCATGCACGTGGAGCGCCGAGATCAGCGCCACGATGAGCGTGGCACCGAGCAACTCGAGCGACTCGCGCTCCAAGAAACCCTCGTGATGTGTGTGGCCAAATGGCCCAACGCCGGTGATAGCGAGTTTGGCCAAGTCCCAGGGTGCCATGACGGCCAACGCGAGCGTCCAGAAGAGCCACGGGTAGGCGCTGTAAAGCTGCAGTGTCGAGCGCAGAATGTCCCCAACCGAGCGACTGCGGTCCAAGTCGATGGCAGCTGTCGATCCCATTCGCTGGCCAGCCTAATGGACGGCGCGGCCTCTGACAGACATCGAGAGCTGTCGTGACTCGCCGCTTTATAAGCGAGCGATCACGTGGTCGCACGATGCAGCCCAGTAATGCCGCTCGGCATGGGGTGTGCAGAGCTTGCTGACTTAGCGAGTCGTCACGCCACCGCGTCTGGTCTTACGACAATCCTTGCGCTTGTGCGTCGTTACCCGGCGATCACACTGCTTCGGGCCGCCAGACCTTATTTCCCGGCAGATGCTTCGCCGCCTCCGGCCGCCGCCTTCAACTCCCGAATCCGATCAGCACCCGCGTTGAGCTCAGGATTCGAAAGCTGGCCGCTCTCGATCATCTCGAAGGTCCGTTCGCCTAGCTCTCCGTAGGCCTGGCCCAGCTCGTGCTTCGCCTGCGCTCCCTGCACGCCGTCGCGCGCCTTGCTTGCGGTTTCCTCGGCTTGCGATTTGACTCGGTCGATCAGGCTCATCGAACCTCCTTAGTCCGCTTGGCATCGTGGACCGTCAAGGTATCAGCGCGTCCAGCGCCCGATGCAACGATCGGCCGCAAGTGGCGCCGGCCGATCGGGCATGAGGCGAAGCGTGCCCGAGGCGATACAGCGCGACGCAGGCAAGCCACTTGACTGCGGCGAGCCAGCTCCGGCCGCCGCCTCGGCTTCGATCAAAGCGGATCGTCCACGTCGGTCGCGGGTCGACTTATGTGCTTCTTAGCTGCGGTCGCTTTAATCAAGTTTCGACGCTCGCACGATCGAGGATCGCGGTGAAATCATTCTTGAGCAGAAAGCTGGCAATTGGCGCGACTGGTTCCGTCTTGCTAGCAGGTGCCGGTGGCGCGGTGGCCGTAGCCGCGACGCAAAGTGGTTCGGGCCGTCAGGCTTACATCGACGACGTGGCGAAGCATCTCAACGTCTCGCCTAGTGCCCTCACCGCTGCAATAAAAGCCGCGCAGGACGAACAGATCGAAGCGGCGGTCGCCGCTGGACACCTAACCCAGCCCGAGGCGGATGCTCTGAAACAGCGCATCCAGCAGAGCGGCAGCGGTCCGTTTTTCGGTCGGGGGTTCGGCTTCGGCCGTCCCCATCGTTTTGGCGGTCCCGGCGGGTTCGGCGTCCCCGGGGGCCCGGGCGGTTTTGGCGGCGGAGGTGTTGGCGTCAGCGCCGCCCAGTACTTGGGCATCAGCCAGGCCACCCTCCAGAATGATCTGAAGTCGGGCAAGTCATTGGCTCAGATCGCGGCGTCAATTCCCGGGAAGTCTGTTGAAGGCCTCGAGGCGGCGGTCACGGCGCAAGAGAAGACGCTGCTCGCCAAGGCCGTCTCCAGCGGTTGGATCACCAGCCAAGATGAGCAGGAACGCCTCGCCGATTTCTCGAGTCACATCGGTGCGCTACTGCAGCGCACCGGGGTTGTCGGCCCCAACGGAGGTCCAGGGACCAGCCCCAATGGAGGTCCGGGCGGCGGCCCGTATGGAGGTCCGGGCGGCGGCCCGTATGGAGGTCCGGGCGGCGGCCCGTATGGAGGTCCGGGCGGCGGCCCGTATGGAGGTCCAGGGGGCGGCCCGCACGGAGGTCCGGGCGTTCCTCTCTTCGGAGGCTAGGGGTAACCCCGCCCCCGCTCGAGCCGGCGGCGTCGTCGGCCGTCGTAGCGGCACCACTGCACGCGTTGTGCTGGCGTCGAACTGCGCGTCGATCACATTGACCACGACGAAGAAGCGCGCATGCCGCAAGTCGTCGGGTCGCTCATACAGCTCGGCGGTCTGCTCGTAACAAGCGACTCAGCTTCCAGGGCGATGCGACCATCCAGGGCGATGCCCGGCGACTAGGGTTCGCGCTGTGACTCCCGCGTTGCTCGCCACCGCACACCACGCACACGGTCTCGCGTACGCGCTGGGCATCCCTGGTCGCTTCCTCGAGCGCTTGCATAAGCGATTCGACCGCGCCTACATCCCCGCGATCGTGATCATCGAGTCCGTCGTTGGGGCCGCGTTCTACGCGCTCTCTTCGGTGCTCGAGCAGCAGGCAGCAAGGGAGGAGCCCGATCACAAGTCGCTGCGGGTCAACTTGCTCGTCGCGCTTGCACAGCGACGGCGTTGGCTGCTGGGCATCGCGGCCGGAGTGGTGGGCTACGCGATGCAGTTCATTGCGCTGCGCAAGGGCTCGCTCGCGCTCGTGACACCGATCTTCGTGACCAGTCTCGTGATGGCGCTCGTCGGGAGCGCGCTCGCCCACCATCGCAGGCTCTCGCGAGGCGAATGGCTGGCGAACGCGCAGATCCTCGGCGGCATCGCGCTATTCATCGCCATCGCGCAACCGGGTCCAGGCCATCCCCGGGGCTCGACTGTGGGTTGGATCCTCCTCGCCGCGACCTCGACAACGGCCGTGGTGGCGCTCGTCGCTTTGAGCCGCGGGCCACCGCAGCGCCGATCGCTGACGCTGGGGGCCGCCACCGGCATCGTTTTCGGGACCACCGCAGCGGTCACCGAGCGGGCAAGCCACCGGCTCGGTATTACGCTCGGGCACGCGCTTGGCGACTGGTCGCCCTATGTGCTGATTGTGGTGAGCATCGGCGGGCTCCTGCTCAACCAGAGTGCGTTTCAGGCTGGTGATTTGAAATGGTCGCTCCCCGCGATCACGGTGCTCGAGCCGATCGTGGCAATCCTCATCGGCCAGACGCTTTTTCACGAGCGCATAGCGACGAGCGCTTTGCACGTGACCGGTGAGATCCTCGGACTCGTCTTAATGGTGATCGGCGTGCTCGCCCTCGCGAGAAGCCCGGCGCTTCCTCAGCGGGAGGGGCGTGAGGGAGCCCGGAGCGCACGTCGCATGAAGAAGTAGACGACCATGACAACGGCGACACCGCCGATGACCCACCCGATCTCGCTTGAGAATTCAGTGGTGATACGAGAACCAAGATAGTAGGCACCAAGACCCAGTGCACCGGCCCACAGCAGGGCCGACGCTAGGTTGATCCACAAGAACTTCAGCCAACCAACACGGTGAACGCCAGCTGCCCAAGCTGGCGTGATAAGGATCGCGAGCAAGTCGTAGTGAAGATACACTTCTTCGCTGTGCTCCAACATCTTGCCACGAAAGTGAGCCAATGGACCCGGAGCCGTGAGAATCGAGCGACCGCCGAGTTTCCCGATAATGAAGCCGACCACACCGCCGACAAAACCACCGGCAGCAGCAATCAAAACAACCGGCGCCACGGGAATATGGTGGTTAGCGACGTAAACAGCAGCCGCGATCAACGCTGCCTCGCCAAAACCGTTGATGCCAACTCCGCTTAAGCCCGCAAGCAGGAAGAGGCCAATGTAATCGATCGTTGGACCGTGGACACGGATGTGCGAGAGGATCGGAAGGTGGATGTGGGCGCCCGCCTTCTGCTCATGTTTGTGGGACACAACACGATGCGCTCGGCGCCCCAGTACATGAGGGTGCAGAGCGTGTAGATGGGGAGCTATATGCGCGTGTGTACTGGCGGCCACGACGAAGTAGAAATGACTCAGAGCGACTAAATCCTATCGGGCTTCCAGAAGCGGGCACGGCAGCGGCGAAAGACACTTTTCCGATCTTTCGTGCTCCCGGGTGGCCAGAAAGCCCGTTCAAATCGACAGTCGCTGGCTGCCGCTTCGCGACGAGCGCAGCCGGAAGCAGGGCCTCGACGAGCCGCCAGCCGCGCGCTCGCTAGTCGTCCCGAGCGCAAGCATGGCGCCCAAGCTAGCTGGCGCTCGCAATGCCCAGCAAGCAGGCGTATCGCTGAGAATCGACAGTGGCGCGCCGTGGGCGGTTTGGGTGCTCCCAGCAGTACAGCGCAATGTCGTTGCGCCAATGCCCTCTCCCCTGAGCGATACCCTTTGGCCGTGCCGCCGACCCCTGCCTTCGCAGCCAAGCTCAACGAGCAGATCGCCAACGAGTTCGCCGCCGAGCACCAGTACATCGCCTGCGCCGTCTACTACGACTCCGAGGTGCTCCACGAGCTCGCGCGGTTCTTCTATCGACAAGCGCTCGAGGAGCGCGGACACGCGCTGATGATGGTGCAGTTCCTACTCGACACCGGCGCGGAGGTGACGATGCCCGGAATGGACGCCCCTCGCTCAAGCTTCGCCGACGTCGTCAAACCGATCGCGCTTGCGCTCGAACAGGAGCAACGCGTCTCGGAGCAGATCAACGCGCTGGCCGCCATGGCTCGCAACGAGAACGACTACACCTCCGAGCAGTTCATTCAGTGGTTCATCCGTGAGCAGATTGAGGAGGTCGCGACGATGAGCAACCTCCTGCGGGTCGCACAGCGATCCGTCGACGACGTATCTGAGATAGAGGATTTCATCGCCCGAGAGCACCAAGGCGCCGACGGGGCGGATCCGACCGCGCCGAGAGCGGCTGGCTCCGCCTGACGGCAAGGCAGCGCGCGGGCGCGAGCGATCATCTAGCCTACGATCGCATGCAGGCCATCGATGACCGGTCGGCGAGCGCCGGCGCGGCGGGCGAGACCTCACGGCGCTCGGCCACCGTGCGTGAGGCCTACCGCCACCACTTTCGCGAGCCTCGCAAGGAGCGACAACTGCTCTCGACCGCCTCGTTCTTCGTCACATTCGCCTCCGTCCGAGCGATAACCCACGCGATCCGCGCCGAACGGGGGCCGTTCAAGAACATCACTCCCGGCGGTCGCCACATCCACCACATGACCTTCGGCATAACCGCCCTGATCGCGGTGGGCTACCTGTGGCTCGTCGAGATCGGCGTCCGCGAGGACCGCCGTGCGTCACGGCTGACCTCGATCGCTTACGGCAGTGGCGCGGCGCTGACGCTCGATGAGTTCGCACTTTGGCTCAACCTCGAAGACGACTATTGGAATAAACAAGGACGCGAGAGCGTCGATGCCGTCGCCCTCTTCGGCTCGCTGCTCGGCCTGACGGCGGTCGGCAAGAACTTCTTCAAAGACATCGCGCGGCAGCTGCTGGCGAGAACCTAGTTTGAGCCGCTACCCGCCGTTCGCTTCGCCAGAATGAGCGCGGGAGGCACCGAGCGGGCCAGCGGACGGCGCCGGCCATAGGCAAACGCCTGCTCGCGCACGATTGCAATCGCGAGCCGCCCCTGTCGTAGCTCCGCGCCCGTGTGCGAGGACCCGCGACGCGAATAGAATCAGTCCCCTAGGGCGCGTAGCTAAGCGGGGCCAGGCGGCGCCCGCTACCAGCGGGAACGGTGTACGACCTCGCTGAACGGCCTGCGGTCGGGGTTGCGGATCGGCTTGAGCGGGCGCTCGGCCGGATAACCGAGGTCGATCAAGTACGCGGCGAAATGGTCGTGGGGGAAGCCGAGCACCTTGCGAGCCTGATCCTGATCCGCGACAGCGGAATGGCCTGAGCCGATGCCAAGATCGGCGGCGGCGATCAGCATGGCCATCGTGGCCTGTCCGATGTCGTACTGGGCTCGATCTCGCTCGCCCGCGTCATCGGAGTGAGGGAGGATCAAGGCGATGGTGGCCGCGGATCCGGCGACGTGGCCTGCGCCCCGCCAAACCTTTGCCAGCTCTTTGAGCTGCTCGCGATCAGTGACGACGACGAAGTCCCACGGCTGCCAGTTGCGCGAGGAGGGTGCGCGCCGACCTGCCTCGAGGACGCGGTCGAGATGCTCGCCGGGCAGCGGCCGATCCTCGAACTCACGGACGTCGCGTCGGGACGTGATCGCATCCCATGTCTCCATTTCGAGCTCCTTCCGGTGGTGTCGTCGGAGACTCTAACCTCGCCAAGGCCACGTTGGCGCCCCGAAGGACGAGCGAGGTTCGCCGAAGTGGATCCTCACGAGCTTCCGCAACGTCGCTAGTGCAGCACTGATTGCCCAACGGCATCGAGCACGAGAACCGCACCACGGTGATGTGGCCCACGCGACGAAGCCGGTGCCCAGGCACTGATCGCAACCGTGCTTGCCTAACGGCGAGCGACCGGGCTGAGCCGTATCGGTGTACCCAGCGCTCTTAGGTTCGGATAGCGGTTCCCGAAGCCAAACCCAGATTGGAACATCGTCGCCACTTCGAATTCGAGCGTGGTGACAGTGCCCGGTCCAATCCTATGGCCAGGAGGAGGAGAGCAAGTGTTGCACTTAAAGTGACCCCGCATCGCCACCACATAAACCGGCATATGCGCACACGAGAGCGAGCTTTCACAAGACGGCGCGGTTCCCCCTTCCAGGTGGCGGAGGGCCTTAACCTTTGTTGTGCGCACAGCCTCTATGTCGTAAGGGTGATGGTCACCCTCGATGGCCGCTGAGTGCTTTGCCCGCTTGAGTAGCGCGGCTCGCACCCGCGGTGGTATACCGCTATGCCGCGAGGTGCTGGCCGCGGCGTTAATGCCCATCACAGGCAACAACGCGAGCGCCGCCGACGTCACGGCCACCGCGCGCCTATTCGGACGAATGATCATGGCCTCACGCCAGCTTCGCAGGATTTCGCGACCGGCAGCGGCTCGAGCGCCGAGACACCCTTGCTCACCACCATCGCAGCTTCTGCTTCGGCCGATATTGCAGCCCGGGTGTCGACATTGCTGAAGCTGAGGATCTGCGAGAGCACCGCCAGGTTCTCCGCCGGCTCCTGCATGGCCCGCACTTCAGCAGTGACGCGGAGAATGCCGCTCTTGAGGAATACGCGCAGTCACGACGAGTGTTCGTCGGGCTCTTCTACTGCGCGCGTCCCCCGCCCCTGCTCCCGCCCTCGGCGCGGCTCATAAGGGCGACGGGCAGCGACAGACCCGCCGTCCGACCAACCGTCGCGATCCGCCGCCCCGGCTGGACGGCCGCCCGGATCGAGCCGACATGGGGGCCGAGGGCCGCCACTGTCCGCTCGAGATCCTCCGCGAGGAGCGCGAGTCCCCAGAAGCGGGCTGGGCGATGGGGACCACCTCCCCGCGCAACGGCCTCATCGGGCTCCTGGACGACCTCGAGGACCTCCCCGCCGAGCCGGAAAAACGCCTGGCGGGGAGCTCCCGCGGGAGTAGGCTCCTCCCGGATCCGCCGCAGGTCCAGGCCGGCCGCCTGCAGCGCAGCCACGGTGCGCTCGAGCTCCGGGGTCATCGCGACGATGTGATCGATCGCTATCACGCCGTTGGCATGCTCCGCGAGGCGCGCGGTGCCAGCGACGCCCCCCGCCGGTCGCTGGGAGCGCGTCGTGGGCAGGCCGTCGAGCGCCGTGCTAGCGAGATCCCGCAGCGACCAGCCCAGTATCCCCCCGCCGTTCCGCGGCTCGGCGAAGCGCACGGTCACCTTGCCCAGCGCGATGGCGCCGGCAGCGACGTTGAAGACCAGAGCCGCCCAGCGGGCGGGTTCCCCGGCGAGCATGAGCTCGTCGATCGTCGCGACGGTCATCCCGCGCAGCCCAAGCAACTCCGAGACCTTGTGCTCCTCCGGAGCTAGTTTGACTTGAGTGCCCAGACTCCTTGCACGTTGACTCTGGCTTCTGGGTTGCTCGTGGTGGCTTCGAAGATGACCGTGGCACCAACAGCGGACGCACCGGCTTCACCCTTCGCATTCTGGATCTGATGGAACGCTGCCATGTCGTTGGTTTCAAATCCGGTGTAGACGCAGAGCGTGCCTTCCGGTGCGCTTTCGCCGACCGTCGGCTTCGCCAGCGTGCCCGGGCATTCAGTCGTGCCGCCCGCGCCGGTTTCGGCTTCGTTCAGGTAGTGGACGAGCGTCGACGCCGACCCGCCTGCCTGCGGCACCGGGAAGGAGATCGTACCGGTCGAAACGTGGCCGGTGTTGATCGCATCCGGCGACGCGGTCGTCCAGTAACCCGACTGGATAGTGCCCGGAGGCGCCACTTCGGGCAGCGAACCGGTCGCGCCGGTCGGCCCGGTCGGGCCGGTTTCGCCCTTGCCGGTCGGCCCAGTCGGGCCAGTCGCGCCGGTCACGCCGGTAGGTCCGGTTGCGCCGGTCGCGCCGGTCACGCCGGTCGGTCCGGTCGGTCCGGTCGGTCCGGTTTCGCCGGAGGTCGAGGTTGTCGTCGTCGTGGTCGATTCCGTCGTCGTGGCGGTCGTGGGGCTGGTCGTGGTGGTCGTAGTTGTGGTCGTGGGGCTCGTCGTGGTCGTCGTAGTTGTGGTCGTAGTTGTGGTTGTCGGCGTCGTAGTAGTCGTCGATTTCGCGGTCGTAGTTGTAGTCGTCGACGTCGTGGTAGTCGATTTCGCGGTCGTAGTTGTAGTCGTCGACGTCGTGGTAGTCGTCGTCGTCGATCCCGTCGTCGTGGTGGTCGTGGGGCTCGTCGTGGTCGTCGATTTCGTGGTCGTAGTTGTGGTTGTCGGCGTCGTAGTAGTCGTCGTCGTCGATCCCGTCGTCGTGACGTTGACTGTCACGGTGTTGGACTGTTTTTTGCCGAGCGAACGGCCCTTGCAATGTGAACCGCGGTTGCGACCCCCACCGTGCTTCTTGCCATCGTGGCACTTGCCGGGCGCGCCCTGCAACCGACCGTAAGAGGACTCCTTGAGGACGGCTTGGTAGGCCTCGATGGAGGCGACGTTCGAGTACTCGCCGGTTTCCGTGAGCTTGTGTTCGCACGTCCACGTCGTCGAGGCATCGACGGCCAGCTTGCTCGCTCCGCCGACGATATTGATGCACTTCGCGTCGGTGAGGGCGGAGAGCATCAGCTCTTTGTCGCCGGTGTTCCTTACGAGGATCTCGTAGTCCACCGTTTCGCCTTCCTTGGCGGTGAGTTCGGACTTCGTGAAGGAGCCCGAGCCGACCTTCTGCAGCTTTTCAATCGTCAGGCACGGGCCGCGTGGCGGCGGCGGCGGAGCCCGGTAGCCGCCTAGGTAGTGGGTCGCAGACGGATGTTCGCAAGTCCGGGCGCCGGCGGCGTGCCCACGCCGATGCTTCGAAGCGGCTGAGGCGCCGGGACTCGCGGGCGATCCCACTTTGGCGTCGGCGATCATCACTGCGATCAGCGAGCCAGCCGCCAACAGAGCGACGCCCACAGCGAGCGGCGACACTACGCGCCGCAGACCACCGAGCGGCTCGTTTCGCCGTCCTAGCATCTGCCATATCCGCCGTTTCAACCCTCTCCGTCCCATCCCTCACCCGGGGGCCTCGATTAGTTGTGCGTGACTTAGATAAGCCTCGAGCAGACAGGTATCTACCACAAGCACCCACCGCGAGCGTCGGCACAAACGCCTGCCCGCTCACCTCCCGCTTACCACGACGTAGCGCAGCGTGTCAAGGGTGCAACCCGAAAACTTTGCGCTCGTAGCGACAAACGCTGAGGGGAGTCCGTCGTTTGCACCCTCTCCTCACTCGACAGAGGAGGACAAGTGCCGGGACGCGGGAAGCCGACGAGGCGAGCGGCGAGACGACCAGTGGGTTCGTGCTCGCGTCCCGGCACCCCTTCACTGCGAGGGCACCCCTTCACTGCGAGGAGATGCCAACGCGCAGGGAGGAAATCGCGCAAAGGACGCTAGCCGTAGGCGTTCCCTGTGCGCGTGTCGTGCCCTATAGCTGCAGCATGAACGGCCAGTAAGCCATGACTCCAGAGAGCAGAATCTCAAGCGCTCGCTTTATAGGCGATAGCTCACTGGCTCGGCGTCCCGGTCGAGTGATCCCAATAGAATCAGTCCTCTAGGGCGCGTAGCTCAGTGGGAGAGCGCTCGCTTCACACGCGAGAGGTCGCTGGTTCGAACCCAGCCGCGCCCATGGGGTTTTCTCGCAGATGTCGGCCTTCTCGGCGATTGATTCCCCAGTTGCTCCCCCACAAGAGGGGTCGCGAGCGAGGGTCTGCCCTAGAAAGCACGCCCCGGTACTTCGTCCGCTTGGACGCGTGCAGCAAGAGCCTCGCACCCTTCTGTGGCTTCCATCTTTCTCTACGGTGGTGACATACTTGCTAGATCACATGTGGTGGCCTATAGCCGTGCCGTGGAACGAGATCGAAGCCCCCGTCATCACAGAATTAGCTGTAGACCCCGTCCGTAAGCGGGGTATGAAGCCAACACCCTCGAGAGGCCACGCGACCTCGACCGGGTCAGCAGCTTCCTCAATATCCGGGTCAAGGACATTGAGGCCGTGTGCGCCGAATGGAGCGCCCGTGGTGCTCAATTCCTGACGCCGCCGCAGTAGCACCCCTACGAGATCCGTTGCTACATCCGCGATCCCGACGGTCATCTCATCGAGGTGGGACAAGCCACGGACTCGAGGGGGACTGGTCGCCACCTCAGTGGCTGTCGAGTACGGCCAGCGGGGAGCCCGCGTGAATCCCGAGATCACCATGCCCAACTTGGTGCCGATGGCGACCATGCGGTTAGCCGGCCCTGACACGAATCTGGCGAGCCGCTCGATGGTCAGTCGTTCGTGGGTTCAGCGGCCACCTCGGCGAGGAGAGCAGCCAGCGTAAGGATCCTTGCGCCCTGATGACGCTCAAGGGGTAGCAGGTGGTGTCTGTCGCCGGACACGTGCAGATCCACGCGGGCCGCGACTGCGCAAGCGAGATCAGGTTGTCCGCGGGATCGTCCATTCGTCCAGTGGTCATTCGCATCTGCTCGCGACTGGTGGCGAGCGGGTACGCTGCGCCCTTCGCGGCGAAACCATCGAGGGAGCAGGCCGTTGGCAATCGGCCCCATGGCGTGGCCTTTACCGAAAGGACCCTCGATGCCCCCAGCGAATAGCAAGCGCTCACGCGGAACGCCACCAGGAAGCGACGGTCCGGACCGCAGGCTGAGGCGAGCCGGAACCACTTCGGCGGTTTCCGGCTTCGAGGAGCCGCAACCATTGGCAAAGGACCATGACCGTCCAACGCCTTGGGGTACCAATCTCGTCCTCGCTTCAGCGAAGAAAAGCGAGATACGAGCCGGGAGCATCGTTGAGCGCGTCTCGCGCCTCATCGCCGAGCACGGAGGAGAGTGACTGATGCAGCTGTGCTTCGAGAACTCCTACATCTTCACGTTGTGGGTTGCATGCGCGTGGCCCAACGAATCGGACTGCGCGTGGGAAAAATCCAAGCTCTCCGGTTGGGAATCAGGCGCATGGTGGGAAGTCAAGTCTGGCGAAACCGTGGAAACGAACGCTTCAACGGGCAACCGCTACTTCTACTACTACGCAGAGTCCGAGGACGGGAAGTATTGGGCAGGACGCTACGGGCCGGTAGGCCTCGTTCCGGGGTTCGAGACGTGTGCCTGGATCGGCGACGAGTCGGTGGGCATGCGCCAGGTTGACGCGGGATGGTGGCATTGGATCTACAGCAGTTACACGGTCAACCTGCTCTAAGCGAGTGAGCGCTAAGCCGCGGCTTGCAGGTTTGCGAGTAATTCGACCGTCGGAGCGAGGCTGCTTGATGCTTGTTCGGCGGCCACCAGCCATGCGCCGGGGATCCGCCGGGCGACGACCTGACCTTCGGAGCTGATGGCGGCAAAGAGCCCGGGTGGCAGACCGGCCGTGTTGCGGTGTAGACGAAGGCTTCAGCTCGGCAGGCTGGGTGCGAGCTCGCGTCGAGTCTGCCGCCGCTCGACGATCGTCGCGAGCAGCAGGCTCACCTCGAAGAGCAGATACAGCGGCACGGTTTCGAGTGCGAGTGTGATCGCGTCCCCGGGCAAGAGCGCCGCCACCGCTGCGCACGCGAGGACCGCGTAGCGACGATTGCGGCGCAGCTGGCCGGGCGTGACGATGCCCGAGCGCGTCGCCGCGAGGATCGCGACGGGCACCTGGAAGAACAGGCCCATCGCGAGCAGGATGAGCGCCGCGAAGTGGTAGTACTGGCTGGCCTGTACGAGGACGTTGAACTGATCGCTGTTGAAGTTCTGTAGGAAGCGCACCGCCGCCGGCAGCACGATGAAGTAGCCGAAAGCCACGCCCGCGACGAACAGCAGCGGGATCGCGAACGTGAGCCACCGCGCGACCCGCCGCTGCTCGGGTGCGAACGCCGGGATCACGAAGGCGTAGAGCTGGAAGAGGATTATCGGCAATGCGAGGATGCACGCGAACAGAAGCGAGATTCCCACGGTCGTGGCAAACGGCTCGCCGATGCCGAGCGTGACCGGCTTGTTGCCTTCGGGCGCCTTCGACAGTGCTGCGAGCGCACGCTCGAGCTCGGGACCGGCCGGTCGAAGCGACTCGCGCGTCGCCCTCGTGACGCCACTGCCCGGACGCTCGAGGAGGCCCACGACGAGCTGCAGCTGCGAAGCCACGGTGCGCGCGCCCTGCTGGACTCGGTAGGTCGCGCCGAGCGGGCCGTCGCCGGCCTTGATCTGCTTCTGCGTCTGGTGCGCGAGCGGCTCGTTGAGGACGTTGAGCAGCGCGTGGTTCTGCCACAGGCAGAACCCGAACGCCACCGCGAGTGCCGCGAGCGAGACGATCAGGCGCGTACGCAGCTCCTCGAGGTGGCCGACGACCGTGAGCCGATCCTCGTGACCTATGCGTCCGACAGCTACCGCCATATCGATGCAATACGCAAGCGGGTCGTCCCCGGATCACTCGGCCTTGGGGGCGCCCGCCAGCCGAGGCATCCACCTGGCGGACGCATCCCGAACCCTCAGCCGACGATGAACCCCGTGCCCTTGACTGCCGTGAGCACCTGAGCTGCGGTGAGCGGCGTGTCGAAGGGGCCGCTAGGCGCGATCGCTTCGCCCGCCGGTTCGTTGAGAAGGCCGATCACGCTCGCGTGGCGCGCCTCGATCGTGAGGATCGAGAGCGCGGCCTTCACGTACTTCGGCGAGGTGATATTGAGAGCCTGCCCGGAGTAGGCGTGGACGCCGGTGTTCTCGAGCACCTGCGCCGTCTTCATGAACATTTCAGTGTTCGTGTTCGTGCCCTTGAAGTCGAACTTCGGTTCCTTCGCAGCCTTCGAGCCGAGCGCTGATTTGAGGAACTTGACGTGCGCGTTCTCATCCCTCGTGACGACCTTCAGGAAGGCGGCGCCCTGCGAGCCCAGCGACAGGTTCGCCGCCGTCGCGCCGTTGTAGAACGCGGCCTCGAGGTACTCGAGTGTCAGCGCGTAGTTGAGGATTCCGATGTCGCCCTTGCCGAACGACGCCGGCGGGCGCCCGTCGCCTGCTGCGAATGCGCTCGGCGCGAGCGCAGAAACGACGGCGCCGCCGCTCATCGCCGCGCCGCTTGCAAGCCCTGCCTTCTTGAGAAAGCTCAGGCGGGTGTCGCCTGAGACGGCACCCGCCGCTTCGCGAATTGCGTCGTCGACGTCGACCTCAGCGAGGTTTACCTGATAGCTCATGTGCTTCTCCTTGTCTGTTTGTCGATTTAGTGCGGCCGCCAGGAGCGCACCCAGCCGAGCCGTCGAGTGTCTATACGCGACGCGCACGGAGAGGGATCAACGACAGCGATCAGGCGGCGTCAGCGGCGTCAGCGATCGCGTTTTGCGCGTGCAGACGTGCGCTCCATCGCTCTTCCACGTGGCCGAGCTTCCAGAACGCGATCGCTCCCAGCCAGCAGAGCACAAAGAGGCCGACGATGATGATCCCTGCCTTGTTGAGATTGAAGCCTGCGATGTAACTCCAAAAGCCGCTGTGCAGATTGCCGATCTCGGCCGGCAACAATCCGAGCAGCTCGATCGTGCCAATGAGGAAGCAGATCGAGACCGAAAGGCCCGTGATCGCGAGGTTGTAGTAGACCTTGCGCACAGGATTGAGGAATGCCCACGAGTAGGCGAAGTTCATGAACAGGCCATCGATCGTGTCCAGCAGAGTCATCCCCGCGGTGAACAGGATCGGAAGGCACATGATCGAGTAGAAGGGGAGGTGCTGCGATGCGAGCAACGCGGTCGTCGCGAGCAGGGCGACCTCGGTTGCGGTATCGAAGCCGAGGCCGAACATCACGCCGATCGGGTAGATGTGCCACTCCTTGTCGATCGAGTTCATCCATCTTCCGAAGAAGCGGGACATCAGCCCGCGGTTGTTGAGCTGCAGCTCGAGCTCCGCCTCGTCGTAGTGACCGTGGCGCATCGAGCGGAACACGCGGAAGATCCCCTTCAGGATCACGATGTTGAGGAGGGCGATCAGGTACAGGAACGCGGCGGAGACGGCGGTGCCAAAGATGCCACCGAATTGCTCGAGCGTCGAGTGGCTGTTGGAAACGGCCCCGTAGACCGCCTTCTCGGCGACGACGATGCCGACGCCGATCGCCACCACGATCGTCGAATGGCCGAGCGAGAACCAGTACCCAATGCTCAGCGGCCGTTTCCCTTCCTGCATCAGCTTTCGCGTCGTGTTGTCGATGGCGGAGATGTGATCCGCGTCGAACGCGTGCCGAAGGCCCAGCGAGTAGGCCAGCACCGCGATGCCGATTCCCAAGCCCTTGTAGTGCGAAGGGACGACGAATGCGAAGAACACGCCGAAGCCGACGACGTGCAGCAGCCCGATCGTGAGGAACATGACGCTCGTCCGCCGGCGCTCCGCAGGACTCAGTGTGCGTACGGTGTCAACGATTCGCCGGAGCATCGCTCGCTACCGCCGTCGGTCCGCGGACTCGGACCAGTCGAGCTCCGCGACGGACCCGCCGGTGACGACGACGCCGCGCTCGCGCGCGGCGTCGTCGACCCATAGCGTGTAGCTCCCCTCGCGAACGTTGTCGAACACGGCCGTGTACGCAGGGCGTCCGTTGATCTCGCGCTCGAGAACTTCCTTGTGGGAGCGCAGATCGTCCTCCCCCGAGGCGCTGATCTCCACCTCGACGCCGTGCATGTCGGCCTCGGCGTGGATGATCAGCGCCCCGACGTCCCCGCCGAGGTCGAGGACGACGGCCTCGGGGTGCCGTCGTGCGGCGTAGCCCTCGTGCCCGGACGAACCGCCCGGCTCGTGGCGGTGGACGTGGTCGTGCATGGCCGTAGCTCCCTACTTGGTGGTCGACGGGAAGTCGAACCCGTCGTGCGGCATGGCCACGTAGGGGAACGTCGATTGCGAGCGAAACGGAAGCGGCGTAATGCCCTGCGTGATCGCCGACACCGCCGCGTCCGGCTTGTAGCTCTTTTCGACGAGCGGATACGTCGCGCCCGCGACCGCGCGCAGCGAGATGTTCGTGACATCGTCAGTGACGCGCCTGCCGTTCGGGTACCCGGCGATGTCTCCACCGACGATCCCGAGGACGTTCGGTTCCTTCGCCGGCGGAACCGCGACGTTCAGACGCAGCATCTCGGCGAGCACCTTGCCGGTGTTGTTCTGAAAGCCCGACACGATGCCCTTGGGAAGGCCCGTGAGGAAGATCGCGACGAGGTCTTCCCGTGGCGCCTTCAGTGCTTCCAGGTTCGGGAACTGGGTGGGGTAGAGCACCGGCAACAGCCCCGCCAGCTCCGGGTGCTGCACGAAGGGCAAAAACCGCGCTTCGTCGATCGGGTGGCTGGCGTTCCATTCGTCCTTGCGGCTCATCGGGATCAGCACCTCGTTGAACAGCGGATTTGCCAGCCGCGAGACCTGCACCCACGGCCCGGCCTCCGAGCGTTCGCTGTTCGCGCCGTCGGAGATCCGGAGCTTGCGGCGGCTCGCCGAGCCCCACACTCCGATCACCGCCTTCGAGCTCAACACGTTCGTCGGCGCCGACCCATCGACCGTCAGGGCCTTGATCGGGACCTGAATCGCAATCGAGTGCACGTTGAGCGTCTGCAGCGTGTCCACCCCAGCCGTCGCGGGCGTCGGAATCAGGTGCAGGTTCTCGATCGGGCGCAGGTCCGCGAGGTCGAAGATCGACCCGATGTCGACGAAGAACGGGTCGTTTCGCTGCCCCGCGAAGACCGTCTGACTTCCCGGCAGCGAGTGGACCGCTTCCTGCGAGAGCTTCGCGTAGCCGGGCGTCGAGCGCGGCCCGATGTTGCACGGGGGACACGCCAAGCCCTCGCCGAGCACCGTGACCTTGCAATCCTCGCCGAAACGTTCGTCGCCGTTGTGGTCGACGCGCGTGACGGTGTAGGACTGGCGCTGGCTCCAGTTGGGGTCGGTGAGCGAGCTGATCGGACCCGTGTTGTACAGGAAGGTGTTGGGATTGGTGATGGTCGATTCGAACGAGAACTCGTATGTGATGTCCGCCAACCCGTCACCGTCGTTGTCGATGTGGATCTTGTAGAGCACGTCGTTCCCGAACTCGAAGAACGTCGGACCTCCCGCCGGCACCTCCGCGGGCAGGTAGTTGGTGATGATCGTGACGGTTTCCGGGTTATCGGGGCTGACGAACGCGTACGTGTCGGTGTTGTCGGCCACCGGGTCCTTGCTGATCTCAGGTGCCTCGCGATGCGATGACATGTGTCTTCCTCTCTTTCGTCTGCGGTGGCTCTCAGCGGACTGCCTCGAGCAGCCGCCTCACCAACACGGGGTCTCTGTAAGTGGTCTCCTGCTTGCCAGCCATGACTGTCACCTCGTTGCGCTCGGCGCTGCGGACGTATGCTGTGACAGGCTCATGCGGCGCCGGTCCCGAAGGCTTCGCGACGGTTGCCTTCGGCAGCGTGCTGGTGGTCGATCCGCCACGGTCTAGTGCGATGGACGCGACCTTCGGCGTGGCGAGGATGACCGCCGCACCGGCCGCGGCACCCGCGGTGCTTTGAAGGAAAGCGCGACGGCTCGTGCCGTCGATTGCCGCGGCACCGTCGCCGGCGGCAAGCGCAGCGACAGATGCGGGCGCCTCTGGACTGACCCGCAGAAATGAACGACGACTGATCTTCTTCATTTGAAGCTCCTTTCGATTTGGGGTGTAAGCGAAGGCGTTGCCGAGCGACCTACGAGGTCGCGACGGGACGCTTACCGTCCGGGGTCGGCGTCGCCGCCGTCTCGGTCGTGCTGGGCAGCTCGGGTTGGCTTACGGCGCCGCTCAGCGAATCCTTAAAGCCGCGCATCCCGCTGCCGAGCGACCTGCCGATTTCCGGAAGTCGCTTGGCCCCGAAGACGAGCAGCAAGAGGACGAGTAGAAACGCGATATGGGTTGGGTTATCGAGTCCCATGGTTCAGATAGCTCCTCTGCGTAGGCGATACGTTTGATCCAACTGGTGAACGACTACGCGGCCGGGCTGCGTTCGGATCACTGAACTTGTGAACTTCTTGGTCGCGGCGCGTACGAGCGCTCGCAAATGCCGCGCGTCGGGCTGCGTGATCCAATCGCGGAGTGCGCACGTAAGAATGCGAGGAATGATCAAACCGTTGCGCCTGTCGACCAAGAGATCGACCGCGAGTCCACGCGACCTCGCGGACGAGGAGCTGATGGAGCTCGTGCAGCGACGGCATGCGGCCGCATTCGAGGTCATCTATGACCGCCACGCCGGCGTCGCCTTCTCCCTCGCCTTGCGGATGTGCGGCCAGAGGGTGCTGGCGGAGGAGATCGTGCAGGAGGGCTTCCTCGCGCTCTGGCGTAGCGGCTCGCGCTACGACAGCGGCCGAGGGAGCGTTCGCGGCTGGATACTGCGCATTGTCCACAACCGCGCGATCGATGCGCTGCGCCGTGGCGCCGTCCACGACACCGCGCGGATCGACGAGGAGGGCATCGCCGAACGCCTGGTTGCGCCGCAGCGGACCGAGCTGGAGTTCGTCCGCCGCGACGAGGCGCGCGAGATCAGAAATGCCCTCGAGGGACTTCCCGACGAGCAGAGCCGGGTGATTGAGCTAGCCTATTTCGGTGGGCTGACCCATGTGGAGATCGCCTCGATGCTCAACGTACCCGTGGGCACGATCAAAGGACGGATGCGCCTCGGCCTCGCAAAGATGCGCATGGCTCTCGCAGATCCCGCGGAGGTGCTCCAATGAGCGTGCATGATCCCCGCGTCGGCGAGGGGGATTGCGGCGGCAACGCGGCGCCGTACGTGCTCGGCGCGCTGACCGAAGCCGAGCGCGAGGCGTTTGCGCAGCACCTCGCCTCCTGCGCGGTCTGTCGGGAGGAGGTCGGCGCGCTGCAGGCGGTCGCCTCATCGCTGCCTGCGGCTGTTCCACAGCTCCAAGCACCCCCTGAGCTCAAGAAGCGCGTAATGGCGGCCGTTCACGAGGACACCGAGCGAGCGCGAGCGAGTCAGAGAAGTCGCACTCCCGCGCTCGGAACACGACGCCGGTGGCGACCGGCGCTGGTGCCGGCCGGCATCGCGCTGGCCACGACGATCGCGCTCGTAGCGGTGCTCCTTGGCGGCGGCTCGAGCGGCGAATCGCACGTGCTCCGCGCTCAGGTGAGCGCTCCGGGTGCCAGCGCCTCCGTGCTCTTGAACGGCGGCCACGCGCAGCTCACACTCGCCAACATGCCGCAGTCCACCCCAGGTCACGTCTACGAGGTGTGGATCGAGCGCGGCGGTGCGCCGGCGCCCACAGACACGCTGTTCACCATTTCCTCCCGCGGCAGTGCGACGATCGGTGTTCCGGGAAGCGTCGCGGGCGTCAAGGAGGTGCTCGTTACCTCCGAGCCGCTGGGCGGCAGCGCGGTCCCCACGACCGCGCCTGTGGTCATCGCAAAGCTCACCTAGACGGTCACGCGAGCGCCGTGCGAGCGGACTCAAGATCGGAGTGCACGCTGCCCTCGACGACAAGGCCGTCGCGCAGCTTCCAAGTCCACACGACCGGTGCCCGAAGCTCGCCATTCGCGCGCGCCCGAACCTCGCCAATCGCCACGACGACCCCCATCACCGCCTCGTACTCGAGCGGCACGAGCTCGAGCTCGTTCCACAGCGCCGCAACGTCGTCGATGTATTCGCGAATACCCGCGTGGCCGACGTACGGCTGGCCATCGCGCGCGAGGTGCGCGGTCACGGGTGTGAACCTCACATCGGGATCGAGGAGTGCGAGCGCGCCCTCGACGTCGCGGCGCTCAAAGGCATCGAACAGCTGCTTGACGAGCTCGACCTGACGAGCGATCGGGGACGCCGGCGCGGCGGCCACGTGGACCCGTCTGAGCCGGTGCTCAGACGCGAGGGGAGGCGATGGATAAGGCGTGGCCATGGCCGCGGGGCGAGTGACTCACAGGTCATGGGCGGTCTACCCCACTCTGCCCGCGTTCAAACGGCTAGCGGCGGTCGTCCGGCTCGTGCGAGTCCTTTGCCTCCGGGCGGCGGCGCGGCTCGCGAGCCTCGCTCGCTGGATGCTCCACAAGCGCCAGTACCCGGCTCGCCATAAAGCGAGCGCTGCGCACTGGCTCACCCGTGCGCGTTACCTCGATCACCTCGACGATGCCGCGGCCCGTTGTCGTCTCGACTCTCCTGCCGGCGCGCGTCGCCTCGATCTCATACGTCCGTGCACCGTCGTCCGTTGATACAACGATCTCGACCCAGTCGCCCTTCATGCCGCGAGCCTACCGCGGCGAGCCGCCAGGAGCTTGCGCGAAACGGTCGCGGCCCCCGAATAGGACTTCGCGCTCAGCGGCGACGCGCGTTCGCTGCGAGCGCCGGGTTCGTCCAGCCGGCGTCGGTGGGGTTGATCGTCGTGCCCGCAGGCACGATCTCATCGATGCGGTCGAGGATCGCGTCGTCGAGCTCGACGTCGGTGGCGCCGAGCTGGCCCTCCAGCTGCTCCATCGTGCGCGGGCCGATGATCGCGGCGGTCACCGCCGGGTGGCGAATGACGAATGCGAGGGCCATGTGGATCAACGAGATCCCGCTCTCATCCGCGAGCTGGGCGAGCGCGTCGGCCGCGTCGAGCTTCGCCTGGTTCGCGGGGATCGAGAGGTCATAGCGCTGCGGAAGCCGCGCCGCGCGGCGCGAGGTCAAATCCTCTGCGCCCTTGCGCCAGCGGCCCGACAGCCAACCGCCTCCAAGCGGGCTCCACGGGATCACGCCCATCCCGAATTCGCGACAAGTCGGCAGGACATCGGCCTCGATGCCGCGTGCGAGGATCGAATACGGCGGCTGCTCGCAAACGAAGCGGGTGTATCCGCGTTCGCGTGCGACCCATTGCGCCTTCACGACCTGCGCCGCCGGATAGGTCGAGGAGCCGACGTAGCGGACCTTGCCTGCCGAGACGAGGTCCGAGAGCGCGCCCAGCGTCTCTTCGTGGTCGGTCCAGGGGTCCCAGCGGTGCACCTGGTAGAGGTCGATCCAGTCGGTCTGCAGTCGCTTCAGCGAGGCCTCGACCTCGCGCATCACCCATCGCCGCGAATTGCCGGCTTCGTTGGGGTCTTCCCCCATCGTCCCGTGGAACTTCGTCGCGAGCACGACGTTCTCGCGGCGCCCTCCCGCGAGCGCCTCGCCCACGATCTCCTCGGACTCGCCGCGCGAGTAGACGTCGGCGGTGTCGATGAAGTTGATCCCCGCGTCGAGCGCGCGGTGGATGACTCGAACGGAGGCATCGTGATCGGGCTCGCCCCACCCACCGAACATCATCGCGCCCAAGCACAGCGGGCTCACTTGGACGCCCGTACGGCCGAGAGTTCGTAGCTCCATCGCGCACACAACTTATCTCGCGCGCGCCCCGCCGCCGCTCGCGACCCCGATCGGGAGCAGTGCGCGCTGCGCGACGTTGGCGAGGCTGCGATCCACGCTCGTGAGGACCGCCGCGAGCGCGGCGGCTTGGCTGCGGCTCACGAGCGCCGAAGCTTGCACCGCCGGCGCCTCTACGCGGCGCAAGCCCACGTGTCGCTCAGCTGGCGCCGCGCCGGTGATCCTGTGCTCCTCGGCGTGCGCGTCACTCGCCGGGGCGTTTACGGCCGAAGCGCCCCGCATGGGTGCTTGCGTGGTGACAGGCGCGACGGGAAACGGCTTGTGCGCGAGCGCGATCAGCGCCTCTGCCGTCACCCACACCGGCGACTGTGCGCTCGTCCGCGAGTAACGAATGGACCCGTCGGGAGCGACTAGCGTTTCGAGGTACCCCAGCGGCGAGCGGCTACCGTCGCGTCTGAGCGCGCTCACGTTGCGCCCCGCCGCCACGAGGCCCTGGATCGCCCACGCCGTCGACTGCGCATTCGATTCGCCCCCCGGCCCCTCCGGAAATCCGCCGTCGGGGTTCTGGGCTGCGGTGATGTACCCCAGCGCGTGCGCAATAACCGCGTGCGGATGCAACCCCGCGGCGAGGATCGCTTGGAGCGCCGCGGCGGTGTCGTCGACTTCGCTGCTGCCGCCGCGTGTATCGAAGCCGAAGCCGCCGTCGGAGTCCTGCTGGCGCTCGATCCACCTCCCCGCCTGCTGCAGCATGCTCGCACCCGGCCGGCGCCCCTCTGCGCGCAGCGCAAAGATCGCAAACGCCGTCAGGTTCACCTGGCCCGAGAACGATCCATCTGCGCGGTGCGCGGCCAGGAGCTTCGCTTCCAGATTCGCGGCTCCAACCGATCGCGCCGACACGCCGCACGCGTGCAATGCGAGGATCGTGCGCTCGACGTCACCAACGTCTTCGAGCGTCGAGACTTCCGAGCGGATCGCGTCCAGGACCGAGTGCCCCCCGTGCGTGACGCTCAGCGGATCGCGTCCCGCAGCGGCGAGGCCCATCGCCACCCACGCCGAGTAGAGCTCGCTCGAGGGCCGGCCGCGTGCTTCGCCGAAGCCCCCGTTGGCATTCTGCGCGCCTGCGAGGTAGGAGAGCTCGCGCCCGTAATCGGAGCTCGCCGCGAGCGCCGTGCTCGAGCTGGCCGTGCGCGCGAGCGCCGACCCCCCGTGAGTTGCGATCGCGATCGTCGCGGCGATCAGCGCGACTGCGAACGGAGCGGCGCCACGCACGGCAGCGGGCACACGGGGAGTCGGCGTGCCAGCCTGCGGTGTGAGCGTGCCAACCGGAGCCCACTTGACCTCCATGCGTGCTCGCACGCGTGCGAGGAGCCTTGCGAGCTCGGGCGCGAACGCGAGGCCGAAGAGGAAGCTCGCGACCGTGTCGGTGATGTCGAAGGGCAGGCCTTCTGCAACTCGTGCCAGCAGCGCGGGCTCGGTGTACGTGCCGCTGAGCGTCCATGTGTACACGTTCATGATCTCCTTCGCGACGAGCGCCGAGAGGGCACACGCGAGCGCGAGCGCGATGCGCGAGGAGCGCCGTCCGGTGAGGCGACCGAAGAGCGCGCCGAAAATCCCGACCAAGCCCCACGCGACCATCTGCCAAGGCGTGTACGGACCCTGTCCAAGAAGGACGTTCGAGGCGAGCATCCCGATCGCGCCAACGGTGAAGCCCGCGAGGGGGCCGAGCGCATAGCCGACAACGAACGTGATCGCCGTGATCGGCTTGACGTCGGGCAGCGCCACAAACGCGTCGCGTCCAAGTGCCGCGAGCGCTGCGAGCGTCGCGACGAGGGCAATCATCCGCGCCGACGGCCGCGCGCGCTCGTAGGCGATCCAACCCACCGAGAGCGCTCCCGCGACGATCACGAATGAGGCGAGCAGCCAGCTCATCGCAGCGCGACCTGTGAGTTTCCAGGCGCGGCGCTGGTGCGGCGCGACTCGCCGATCGTTTGCTCTGTGCCCTCGCGCTCCGGCTGCGTGCCCGCGCCGGAAGAGCACGGAGGCGCTGCGCGCAGCAGCTCGGCCCCGTCCTCGGGGAGCAGCGGCGCGTCGCCGGTCGCCGCGTATTCACCGGCCACGCCGTGCAGGATCCGCGCCGTCTCGGTCGCGAAGTACCAGCCGCCCGCGAGCAGATCGCCGAGCGCGCCGTCGCTGATGATGCGGCCGTCGGCCATGAGCAGCGCGCGATCGGCGCAAGCGGCGGCGAACTCCGGGTCGTGCGTGGCGACGATCACCGCCTGCCCGTCGGCCGCGCGCAAACGCAGCGCAGCGGCGAGATCCGCCTTCGCCTCGCGGTCCATCCCGCGGGTTGGCTCGTCGAGCGCGAGCACGGCGGGACGCTCGCCAGCACTCACGATTGCGAGCGCAAGCCGCTGGCGCTCGCCGCCTGAGAGGTCGCGTGGATTGCGCTCGGCGAACGCCTCCAAGCCGACCGCCGCGAGCGCCTCCTGCGGAGCCTCTTCGCGCACCCGCTCGTGCAGGAAGTAGTCGCCGGGATTCTGAAGCAGGAGCGCGACTCGGCCCGCGCGCTCGATCGTCCCGCGCGTCGGCTCGAGCAGCCCCGCCGCGTGGCGCAGGAGAGTCGACTTGCCACAACCGTTGCGGCCCATCAGCGCGACGGTTTCACCCGCGCGCACCGTCACCTCGAGTCCGCGCAGGATCGCCGGCCCCGCGCGAAGCTCGTGCCACACGCGACGGAGGCGCAGCGAGCACCTGAGCCTCCGCGGCGCCACGTGTTTTGCCCGCTGCAGGCGGGGCGCTCGGCGTACGATTGTCGGGGCCAGGCTGCCGGGTTCGATCCTCGCGGAGCAGGCCTCGCGCACGGAGCAGGCTGCGCGCCTCCTTGACGCCCGTTGGCGCTCCGTCGATGTCGGCGAGCGAGAACATCCTCGCCCCCGGCGTCTGCAGCGCGGGGGAGGTCTTGGCCGCCCACGCGAGGAACGAGCTCGGGTCGTCGTCATGAGCGACCGTGCCACCGCGGAAGGCGATCACACGGTCGGCGTCCGGCAGACAGCGCTCGAGGCGATGCTCGGCTAGCACGACCGTCGTCTCGAAGTCGCGGTTCAAGCGCCGCAGGAGCGCGATCAGCTCGTCCCCCGCAACCGGGTCGAGCTGAGAGGTCGGCTCGTCGAGCAGCAGTAGGCGCGACCCGCCTGCAAGCGCGGCGCCGAGCGCGACCCGCTGCTTCTCGCCGCCGGACAGCGTCGCCGTTTGGCGGTCGAGCAGATGGTCGATCCCCAGCGCGAGCGCGACCTCCTCGACACCCCGTGCGACAGCGCTCGCGCCATGCCCGCGGGCCTCGAGCGAAAGCGAGAGCTCGGAGCGGACGGAGCTCATCACGAGCTGCGTCTCCGGGTCCTGGAAGAGCACGCCCACGAATGCGCCGAGCTCTGCGGGACCGTGGGCACGCGTGTCGAGTCCGGCGACCGTGACCTTGCCGGCGAACGTGCCGCCGTGAAAGTGCGGGACCAGTCCGCACGCGGCCCGCAGGAAGCTCGATTTTCCGTGGCCGGTGAGCCCGGCGAGCAGGCACAACTCTCCGGCGCCGATCTCGAGGGAGACGTCGCGAAGCGCGGGCGCGGAGGCGCCTGGGTATGCGTAGGAGACGCCCTCGAAGCAGAGCATCGGCGTCTCGCGCGTGCTCACAGCTCGACCCCCCGCCGGTTGCAGAACGGCAGCAGCGCCGCCGCGAAGATCGCGCTGGCGAGCACGAGCGTGCCAATCGACACCGGCGAATGGATCAGCGGATAGGCGGAGAATTCGTCGAGCCCGAGCGAGCGTCCGCCAAGCGCCAGCGCGACTACCGCAAGGGCCGAGCCGAGGAACGCGAGGTCGTGGCGCGAATAGGGCGCGCGCACCGTGCGTGCTCCCCTGCTGCGGCCTACGGCGAGTCCGCGCACCTCGAGCGTCGCGGCGACATCCATCGCGCGATCGAGCGAGCCGGCGACGACCGCGCTGAGCAGAAGCGCCCGCCTGCGCACCCCCGCGTGTCCGTCGGGACGCGTGCGCTGCGCTTCCGCGAGCCGCTTTGCGTCCGCCCCGAGCAGCGGCACCATGCGCACCGCGAGCGACGCCGTGAGCGCCGAGCGGAAGGAGAGCCTGCGCAGCGCGCGCAGTAGCTCGTCGGGATCGACCGCGAGGCTCGCGAGCGCCGTAACGAGCATGATGAGCGCCACCCGCAGCGCGATCCAACCGCCGTAGGCGAGCGCCTCGACAGTGAGGTCGCCCTGCCCGAAGGGGCCGAGGTCGCCGAGACGCGCGAAGACCGTGAGCCCGTCTCTCGAGACGAGCACGTTGACGAGCACGATCGGCACGATCACGATCAGCACCGTGCGAAGGCTCCGCTTGAGCGTGCCGCCGACACCGGCGCCGGCACCCGCAACCAGAACCGCGAGCGCGAGCACCGCGAGCACGACCGGTTGGTGCACGATCAGCGCGGTCGCGGTGAGCGCGGCGGCCCACAGCGCTGCGATCCAGGCGCGCGTCGCGTGCAGCGGGCTTCCGAGCCGACGGTATCCGAGGCCGTCGCTCGCGGCCACCGTCTATTCCCCCTGCGGAACGGCGAGCACGCCGCCACTCGGAGTGATCGCCACGGCGAAGCGGTCGTGAAGCGCGCTGCTGTTGAACGCATGCGCCGCGCGTTCGACAGCTTCGGGGGTGGTGCCTGTAACGACCCATAGGGGATCCTGATTGGACGGTCGCAGGGCGGCGATCAGTCCCCCGCCGGCGCCGAGCGTGCTATTCACTTGACCGCGCTCGTTGAGCAGCGCGATCGTGTTTCCGTTGGCTGCCACGCGCGCATAGACGCCGCTCATGCGCGGTCCCTGGGTGAGCGGCTCGACCGCCGGCAGCGCACGCAGCGCGGACCAGGGCGCGACGGCGACGCGGAGCGTGTCGGGGACTTCGCCCGCAGGGCCCAGGCCGGCGAGCCCTGCGGGCACACCGAGCGCGCGCATGCGCGCGTCGACCGTTCGGCACGGCTTGGCTTCAGGTTCGCTGCATTCGATCCGAACCGGCAGGCGCTTGCCTTCCACTCCGTTCACGAACGGCGCAGGGAACGAGCCGACAACGGCGGGCGTGTAGAAGGCCTGACTCCAATCGTGGAGGTCCCACCACACGGCGTCGCCGGCGTGTACGTTCGTCTCCGCCGCTCCCTTGGGCGCTTCCACGCCGTTGACGTAGTAGAACCAGTCCACCGGTTCGCCGTTGACGTGGCCGCCGGCGTGGCCGTTGACGCTCTCCACGAAGCCGCCGGCGTAGCGCGTCGTGACCTTGTAGTTGCGCATAAGCAGGCTCATCACCGTCTCCTGGCCGTGCACCTGCAAGGGGTGCTGCGCGGGCATCGCCCGCGCGCCGAACTCGCGCGTAACCGTGAGCGTGACCGCTCCCGGCGTCGCCCCGGCACCGAGACCGCACCCCGCGACCAGGCCCGCGCTCAGCAGCGTCAGCAGCGCAGCCCGGCGCAGTGGATGGGCGAGCATGACGCTCGCCCGTCGCCAACGACGCGCCGGATCCGTGCTACGCGACATAGAAGACGACTCTCGAGCTCCCGCGCGCCAGCTGCGTGTGGCTGCCCGCGGCGTCCGTCGCCCTCACGTCGAGCACATACCGGCCGCGCGGAAGGGCAAACGGCAGCAGATACGAGAAGCTCGCATGCGGGCCGATCGAGAAGAACTTGCCGTGAGAGGCGCCGCAATGCATTGAGTGAAAGCGGTCAGTCAACCCGTTATAGAAGGAGCAACGGGAGCGACCGCCGGCGGTGCGCACGGCACGGGTCAGACGCAGTTCCACGTCGCTGACCGCCGCACTCGCGGTCACGTTGCCGCTCAACACGCGTGGTGCGTGCTCACGCGAATAATGGTGATTGTCCAGCAGACCGGTCACGTCGGCGACGATCGCAAAGGGGCCGGTGTAGGGATTGATGGTCACTGGCGACGGGGGGGCGCTTGACCCCGACCCCGAGGCTGCAATGCCGCAATTGCCGTCGTTGCCGTTGTGCACGCATACCGTGTACGTGTCAGACGGAACAGAGTCCGGAGCCGAGGCCTGCAACGTGTATGTGCCGGTGCTCGCGAAGGTGAGCGTCGCAATCCCGTTCGCACCGGGCATCGCGGTAAGCGGTCCCGCAGTTACCTTCACCCCAGGTGGTAGCGACGGTTCTACCGTGCCGAGTTCGGTACCAATCGACCCCACGGTGACCGAAAGCGGTTCGCCGACGTTGATCGTACCGCGGGGAGGCGCCAAGGCGAGGAAGTGATCCGGCGCAGTCTTCGTCGCGCAATCGGGCCCGAGTTCATAGCACTGTGCGACGAACACGACGTGCTCGCCGTTCGTGGTCAGCTCTTCAGCGCACGCACCCTGCTGGGCAAACGCGTCGTTGATCCAGAAGGCCCAGTAGATGCCGGGATTTTCACTGAATCGTGGGAAGTTCACGCCGTCGATGCCAACGATTTCGACGCCTTCGGACGCCAGGTACGCCTTCCAGTTGCCGCCGACCGCGTCGTAGAGCGCGCCCCCTGCGCTCGTGCCGCTGCACGTCCCGCCTTCCACTGGAACCGGGGTCGTCGTCGTCGTCACTTCCTTTTGCGGCACGAGCGTTTCGCCGCCGAGGCCTTGCACGCGAACCGTCACGGTCGTCGGAACTGCGGCAAGCACCGACGAGGCGAACGCGCCAAAGACCATGAACACGATCGCTGCAAGCAATCGCACACGAAAACCAGATACGAACATGAGCCACCCCTTTCCACGAGGGCTTCTTGGGCTTGACGCCGGCGGCAGGTCTCCTGGCTTCCGGGCCTACCCATCGCGCCTTCCCAATCAGCCGGTTCGCTGACCAGTGGCTCAGCCTCGCACCGCTTCGCGCATGCGTGCGATGGGCATCCCCGGTCACAGTGGCGGGTCCGCGCCGGCCTTTCACCGGCTTCCCTTGACCACCGACCTTTATGTTGACGCCGATGTTACATCACGGCGATGCACGGCCTTGCGGCGCACGCCGAGACGCCGGCGCGCTCTACGATCCAGGTCGTGCGCGTAGGAGTGATCACCGGCTCGGGCACCCACGCGCTGCCAGCGCTGCAATCGTCCTCGACACGCCGCGTGCAGACGCGCTTCGGCGAGGTCACGCTGAGCGACGGGCTGCTCTCGGGCGCGCCGACAGTTCACATCTCGCGCCACGGCGAGGGTCACGAGCGGCTCTCGAGCCACGTCAACCACCGCGCGAACATCGCCGCGCTTGCGCAAGAGGGCGTTGATGCGGCGCTCGCGGTCACCGTCTGCGGCGCGGCCGACCCCGCGCTCGCGCTCGGCAGCCTCCTCGTGTTCGACGACCTTCACTTCATCTCGAACCGACTCCCCGACGGCTCGCTGTGCTCGCTCTATGACGAGCCGGGGGTGGGTGGCCGCGGACACTGGGTGTTCGAGCGGCCGTACAGCGCGCCGCTGCGCAGCGCCCTGCTCGAGGGGGCGCGCGAGAACGACCTGCCGGTCCTCGACGGCGGCTGCTACGGCCACGTCGACGGTCCCCGCTTCAACTCGCGCGCGGAGATCGCCGCGTTACGCGTCGCCGGGGTCAGCGCGGTCAGCCAGACCGCCGGTCCCGAGACCGTTCTGGCCGGCGAGGCCGAGCTCCCGTTCGCGCTGCTCGGCTACGTCACCGATTACGCAAACGGCGTCGTCGAGGATGCGACGCCCGTCGAGGAGCTGATGCAGCACCTGCGCGCGAGCACGAGCGCCTTCGGCGCGACGCTCGCTTCCGCCGTGGCACTGCTCGCCGAGGCTCCTCTCCCGCCGCCGACGGGCACGGTGCTGCGCTTCGATTGAGATGTGCGGGCGTTACACAAACACGCGCGGACCCGAAGAGATCGGCGAGCGCTTCGGCGTGCAGGTGCACGGCAGCGCGGGCACCGGTCGCTACAACATCGCGCCGACCGAAGAGGTGCTCGCGATCGTACGTCGCCGCGAGGAGCCTGAAGCGCGACTCCTGCGCTGGGGGCTCGTTCCGCACTGGAAGAAGGACACGAAGGGCGCCTACAAGATGATCAACGCGCGGCTCGAGAGCGTCGCCACCAATCCCACCTACGACGATCTTCTCTCACGGCCCTCGCGACGCGCGCTGCAGATCGCCGACGGCTGGTACGAGTGGCTCAAGCCAGAGAAACGTGGGGAGCTGCGCCAGCCTTTTCGGTTCGAGGTCGACGGCGGCGAGCTCTTCGCGTTCGCCGCGCTGTGGACCGTCACGAAGATGCCCGACGGCGAATGGCTCGCGAGTGTCACGCTTCTCACCTGCGACGCGAGGCCCAATGAGGTTGCCGGCGCGATTCACGGCCGCATGCCCGTAGTGCTCGCCGACCGCGACGCCCAAGAGGCGTGGCTCGACCCGCAGGTGAGCGGCGATGAGGCGCTCACGCTCTGCGGCGCCCTCCCGAGCGCTCGCACCTCGGCAACTGCTGCGAACCCCGCGCTCAACCGCGTCACCGCGGAGGAGGGACCCGACTTGCTCGTGGCGCCCGCGCGCTAGCTCGTCGACTCGAGCGTGCGGTGCGAGGCGGCGCCCGTCACCGACGTGATCGCGTCCGCCGCGATTAGGTGCTGCGTCTCCTCAGCCGGCATCGGGCGCCCGAGCAGGTATCCCTGGGCGAGGTCGCACCCGAGCCCCCGCGTCATCTCCAGCTGCTCCGTGGTCTCGATCCCCTCCGCGACCATTACGAGCGAGAGCGTCTGGCCCATGGTCACGATCGCTTCGAGCAGCTCGCGACCGCGCGCGCCGTCGCCGCTCGAGGCGATGAACGCGCGGTCGATCTTGAGGATGTCGACGGGCATGGTGCGTAGATATGCGAGCGATGAATAGCCCGTGCCGAAGTCGTCGATCGCGATCCGCACGCCCAGGTCCTTGAGTGCGTGCAGGACGTCGAGCATACGACTCGAGTCCTCCGCGAGCGAGGTCTCGGTTATCTCGAGGATCACGTGCCACGGATCGACTTCCGAGCTTGCGAGTGCATCTTCGACGGCCGCGAGCAGGCCAGGCGCGCGCAGCTGCACTGCGGACACGTTCACCGAGATGCCGAGCGGTACCGCCGCGGGCGATGGAAGCGCGGGCTGGCCGGAGATGCCTCGCGTCCCCGCCCATGTCGAGGCCTGCGCGAGCGCCGCTTCGAGCACCCACTGCCCGACGGGCACGATCAGGCCTGTTTCCTCGGCCAGCGAGATGAAGCGATCGGGCCTTATGGAACCGTGAACGGGATGGTTCCAGCGGATCAGCGCCTCGAAGCCCTCGAGCGACTCGCGCTCGCCCTGGATCTCAAAGATCGGCTGATAAAGGAGCCAGAACTCGTCGTTGTCGAGTGCCTTGCGCAGGTCCCCTTGCAGATGGAAGTGCTCGCGAGCCTTCTTGTGCATGCTCGGCTCGAAGAGTTGGACGGCGTTCTTGCCCCCGGCCTTCGCGGCGTGCATCGCCATATCGGCGTGCGAGAGCAGCTCCTCGTACGTCGTCTCCGACGCCGACCCCATGGCGACACCGATGCTCGCCGTCAGCCGGTGGCCGCTCTCCGCGAGCATGTCGAACGGCTCCAAGAGCGCTGCGCGGATCCGCTCCGCGACCGTCACCGCGTCCGCCGGCTCGTCGATCGCGTCCATCAAGACGAGGAACTCGTCGCCGCCGAAGCGCGCGACCGTGTCTTCGGGACGTGTCGTCTGCCGCAGCCGCCGGGCGACCTCGATCAGGAGCCCGTCGCCCGCCCGGTGCCCCAGGCTCTCGTTGATCCACTTGAACGCGTCGAGATCGAGGATCACCATCCCGACACGCGCGCCTGTGCGCAGCGAGCGCGCGAACGCGTGCGCGGCGCGATCGCTCAGGAGCGCCCGGTGGTAGAGAACCGGTGAGCGGGTCGTGGAACGTCTGCCGCCGCAACTGGTCGACGAGCTTCACGCGCTCCGTGTCGTCGCGCGTATTGAGTACGAACGCCCCGACGTGCGGATCCGCGAGGAGGTTCGTGATCGTGGTCTCGGCATGCCGGGTGCGCCCCGACGCGTCCGTCAGCTCCCATTCTGCGCGCCCCATCTGCCCCGGGGCGAGGCCCGAGCTCTCGAGCGCCGCGGTGAGAATCCGCGCGGCGGTCCAGCCGAAGACGTCGAGTCCGCCGCCGACGAGCTTCTCCGACGGGAAGCCGAAGATCTCGCGCATCGAGTCGCTTACGTCGCGGATAACGAGGTCGGCGTCGACGACCATCACGGCGTCCGAGGAGTGCTCGACGACCGCGCGGTAGTAGCGCTCCGTTGCGTAGAGCGCCGCGGTCCGCTCCTGCACGCGCTGCTCGAGATGGTCGGTGAGTGCGCGGTTCTCGTAGGCGACGATCAGCTGCGTGACCACGCCGAACAGCGCGACCGCTGCGAGGATCGCGACGAGCACGCCGAGCGAGCCGAGGCTCTCACCAAGCAGCCACCGCGTGGACACCATGAGTACGCCGAGCGCGGCCGGGAGCGCCGGCACGGCGAGGATGAAGCGTCCTGCGGCGAGTCGCCGCCAGCGCGAATAGCGGCCCTCGTCAGGGTCGCTAGCCGCCTCCATGGGTCGCTCGCGCAAGCGCGCGAGGCCACGTCCCGCCTCCTCGTGCACGTCCGCGTGCTCCTCCGCGGGCTGCGCGGCGGCGAGCGCGATGAGCGCGAAGCCCGCGACCCAGCCGGTGTCGAGCCCGCTGATCCCCGGGAAGCGCAGATGGACCGCGTTCAGGTACCAGAACGAGATGTCCGAGAAGGCGATGCTGATGATCCCGAGCGCGAGCAGCGCGAGGCCCGGCGGCGGATCTTCGCGACGGCGAAGAGCCATGTAGAAGAGCGCCGCGAGCGCGACCGTGTCAAGCGCGGGGTACGCGAGGTTGACTCCCTGGCTGACCGCGGACGCCGAGCTGTGCTCGACCACTGAACCGATGAAGAGCGTCCACGCGAGGAGGAAGAAGCCGCTCGCGATCAGCAAGCCTTCGGCGGCACCGCGGAGCTGTGAAAGCCGGCCCGCAGGCGTCTGCACCATGAGCAGGAGTCCGACGATAAGCAGAATCGGGAACGTGAGGAAGGCACCATCGAGAATCGACGGGCTCGGCACGGTCTTGTTGAGGCCGACTTCCCACACCGTCCATCCGACCTGCCCCCACGTCCACGCCGTCACACCGATCGCGATCGCAAGCCACGCTTTCCACGCGCGGCGCTCGGCGCCGGCCGCCATCGAGGCGCTCGCGCGCTCGCGGCGAACACGGCTCAGGCACGCGATCGTCGCGAGCGAGGCCAGGAGCGCCTCCTCGATGTCGTCGAACGCCGTCCAGCCAAGCGCGTTGCCGGCATGCAGCGTCGAGAGCACCGCGAAGACCCCGATCGCGACCACCGTCAGGAGCGCGACGAGCGACCAGATACGCGCAGGGCTCGCGTGGGAGACGTGGTGTGTCGGGCGCTGCGTTGTTCGGTGCATGGGGGAGTCCGGATCGCGGCTGGCGAGGGGCCGGTCGCAGCGCCGAAAGGCTCAGCGCGAGGCCCAAAGGCCGGCTACCGCTGCGATTCGTATCGGCACGAACGGCGGATCCCGCAAATCAAAGCTCCCCACATCTAGACACCAGTTTGGGGCTCTCAAGGGGGCGGTTGCGTCGGAGCGCCGGTTTCCGGAAAGATGCTTGGCGACGTGGAGAAGGCATACGAGCTCCAGACGCTTGGCGCCGAGGACCGCCACTGGTGGTACCGCGGCCGGCGCCGGCTGCTGCATCGCGTGATCCAGCGCCTGGGGTTGCCCCCGGGCGCGCGCATTCTCGACGCCGGCTGCGGCAGCGGCCGCAATATGGTCGAGCTCGCTCGCTACGGCATTGTCAGCGGCATCGAGCTGTCGCCGGTATCCGTCGAAGCGGCTCGCGCACGGGGAGTCGGCGAGGTCGTGGCGGGCTCGATCACTGAGACGCCGTTCGACGACGAGAGCTTCGATCTCGCCGTGTGCCTCGACGTCATCGAGCATCTCGAGGACGACCGCGCGGCGCTGCGCGAGCTGCGGCGCGTCGTCGCCCGGGGCGGCGCGCTCATCGTCACCGTACCCGCCTATCAGTGGCTGTGGAGCAGCCACGACACCGTCAACCAGCACCACCGTCGCTACACGCGCTCGACATTGCTCGCAGCTGCGGCGGGAGCCGGCTGGCGTTGCGAGCGCGTCACGCACTTCAACTCGCTGCTACTACCGATCGCGATCGCGCTGCGCGCGCTCGAGCGCGTGCGCCCGCCCGCGAGCGGCGGCAGCCCCGACCTCTGGATACCGCCCGCGCCCCTGAACCGCGCGCTCGAGCAGCCGCTGCACATCGAGGCGGCGATCATCGGTCGCAACGGCCACGCGCTGCCGGCGGGTCTCTCCCTGCTCGCCGTCCTGCGTTAAGGGGAAGCCGGCGCGCGCTCGACCGAGTTCGCGCGAAACGTCCATGTGCGGTTCGCGAAGAACGTGAGCACGACGACGATCACGATCGCGAACGCCTGCGCCGCGAGCTTGTCGATGCCGAGCGCGTGCACCCCGAGGTAGAGCAGGAGCTCGTCGAGACCGAGACCGCACGTCTGGACGATCGCCCAGCGCACCGGCGTGAACGCATCGCCTTCGTGGCCTTGGAAGGTCCACGCGCGATTCAGGAGGAAGCCGTTGATCGCGCCGACCGCGAAGCCGATCGCGGAGGCCACGAGGTAGTTGACGTCGAAGATCTTGAAGAGCACCGTGTAGATCACGAACGCCAGCACCGTGTTGGAGACGCCCACGATCCCGAACTTCATGAACTGCCCGATCAGCGGCGCGCGCGGATGCTGGGCGGCGGCGCGCAGAAGCGAGCGCGCACGCGGCACGCTCGGCTGAGGGACCTGCGTGCGATCTGTGGACATCGTCAGAGCTCTCCGGCTGCGAACAATGGATGCTGGATCTAAGAAGTCGGTAATGGCAGGGGCGCGGCGGGCTGCCATGTGCGCCCTTGAGGCTACGCTTTGGCGTGAACCATGATGTCACCCGAGGAGACTCGCTCGCCCGCCCTGCTAAGCGTCGTCGCTCCGGCGTACAACGAGGTCGAGCTCATCGAGACCTTCGTGCAACGCATCTTCGCCGCGCTCGCCGACTACACGTTCGAGCTGATCATCGTCGACGACGGGAGCTCCGACGGCACGGCGGAGGCGCTCGACACGCTCGCCGACGCCGACCGGCGCTTGCGCGTCGTGCACCTCTCGCGGAACTTCGGCCACCAGGCTGCGCTCACCGCCGGGCTCGAGCACGCGATCGGCGACGCCGTCGCGATGATCGACGCCGACCTCCAGGACCCGCCGGAGCTGATCCCGAAGATGGTCGAGCAATGGGAATCGGGGTCCGACGTCGTGTACGCGGTGCGACGCGAACGCGAGGGCGAGACCACCTTCAAGCTCGCGACCGCCTCGTGGTTCTACAAGCTCTTCAACAAGCTCGCGCAGGTCGACCTCGAGAGCAACTCCGGAGATTTCCGGCTGCTCGACCGTCGCGCGCTCGACGCGCTGCTCACGATGACCGAGCGCTCGCGCTTCCTGCGCGGCATGACCGTGTGGGTGGG
Organism: uncultured bacterium; assembly: GCA_963768005.1. Lineage (GTDB taxonomy): Bacteria > Actinomycetota > Thermoleophilia > Solirubrobacterales > Solirubrobacteraceae > Palsa-744. The sequence continues at coordinate 923,178 of CAVYGD010000001.1, read as the reverse complement.
ATTCACGCAGACGGCCGTACCCTACGAGCGCGGTCCGCGCTCCGCGGGCGAGACGAAGTACACGTTTCGCAAGATGGTGCGCTTCTCGCTCGATGCGATCACGTCGTTCTCGCACCTCCCGCTTCAACTCTCGACGTACCTCGGCCTGCTCTTCGCGGGTATCGCCTTCGTCGCGATCCCGATCGTGCTCGGCCTGAAAATCGCAGGCTCGTACCTGCCGGGCTTCGGGACGATCACGATCATCCTGCTCCTGATCGGAGGCATGGTCATGATCGCCCTCGGCGTGATCGGCGAGTACGTGGGGCGCATCTACGACGAGGTCAAGCACCGCCCGCTCTACATCGTGCGCGACGAGCGAAACAGGCCGGAGGGTGGTCGGCTGCCGGGAGGGATCGCAGGCTGGGAGGCGCTCGCCTCCGGCGCGGACGACGAGCGGAGCGGACGCTCCGTGACGATCATCCCCGCATCGCAAGGAGACCTGGAGGCGGCGGAGCCCGAGAGCGCGCCCGCGGCCGCGACGCCCCGCACGCCGAAGCCGTAGCGCAGCGTTACGTTGCGAGCGCTCCTCTGGGTCGCCGCTAGTGTTGTGAGCTTGCGGACCCGCAATCGTCGCTAAGGAGACCAGATCACTATGCGTGCCCGTACCACTCTGCTGCTCGCAACCCCCGCCGTCGTCGCGGCGGTGAGTGTCGCCGTTCCCGCCCTCGCGGGCAACTCGAACGCGCCGAGCCCCGGTGCGCGCTCTCATCAAAGCGCGGCGAAGGCGAAGAAGTCGGCGCCGAAGGTGCACTGCTTCGACACCGGCAGGGGCAAGAGCAAGACGCGCGTGTGCGAGGTCTACGGGCCGCAGGGAGCGCGCGGGGGGCGCGGCCCGCGCGGGTTCGTGGGCGCCCACGGAAAGCGGGGGCTCGCCGGGACCACTGGCGCCAGCGGCCCCACGGGACCAACGGGCCTCGCGCGTGCGTACGCCGTGGTCGCCGTCCGCGACGGCATGCAGCTCGTCGCCAACCTAACACGCGAATTCGTGGCGGTCAGCCGCGCCTCCGGGCAAGAAGGGATCTACTGCCTCACGCCCACAGCGTCCATTCATCCGAGCGAATCGCCCGCGGTGGTCTCCGCGGAGTCCTCGTTCAGCGAACCCGGCGACGTGGGGATCGCCGTGCTGAACGCGCAGCGGTCCAACTGCGCCGTCAACGAATTCGAGGTCGAAACGTTCAAGTTCGGGGAAAAGGGCCCTGTGTCCACGGACGGCGTCGCCTTCAGCATCATCGTGCCCTGAGCGCGCGCGACTAGCCTTCCTCACCCGGCCCGAAGCGCCGCCGCCCACGCTCCACCTTGCGCTGCCCTGCTTTGCGCTTGTCCGCGAGCCGTCGTTCGCGCGAGGCCCCGGTCGGCCTCGTGGGCGTGCGGCCGCGCGGCACGACGAGCGCCTGCCCGATGCGCTTGGCGAGGCGCTCCAGCGCGAGCTCGCGATTGCGCGCCTGTGAGCGCGCGTCCTGGGCGACCGCGACGATCCGCGGTCCCGCGCGCGCGAGGATGCGCGCGCGTTGCTCCTCGCTGAGCGCCGCCGAGGAGCGAACGTCGAAAATCGCTTCGACGCGCGAGGCGGTCACGTTGGCATGCTGCCCGCCGGGCCCCGAGGAGCGGCTCGTCCGGATTGTGATCTCGGCAAGCGGAATGCTCAAGTCGCGGCGGACCCGCAAGCCGCGCTGAGGCTCGTTCAACTCGGCGGCGGCGCTGCGGACGGGTCGTGGAGCGCCGCGACAGTGTGCTCCTCGCCGGGCGGCAGGCGCCCGTCGCGGCCGACGTAGCCGCCCTTGCCCCCAGCGCACAGGTAGACCACGTCGACGTCGCCGACATTGCGGAGCTTGCGGACGGTGGCGGCGTCGACACGCGCCATGCCTCCCTCCTCGAGGCGATGCACGGAGCCATCTCCGAACTCGATCTCGACCGTTCCGCGGTGGACGAAGTAGAGCTCCTCCTGCTCGCCGTGGTAGTGGAACCCACTGTCGATCCCTGCGGGCATCACGATCACGTTTACGCCGAACGCGGTCACGCCGAGACCGCGTCTGACCTTGCGAAAGCCCGCTCCATCTCCGAGGTCGTCGTAGTGCCCGAGGGCGTAACCCTCGCCGGTAGTCACGCGCGGATACTCGCTTGAACCATCCATCTCTCGCTCCTCTCTGCTGGTCGGCGGCTCCCGACATTATGCGCGCGCCACGCACGCGCCGGGCGGCGCCCGGCTACTGCCATAGGAGCCAGGGAAACAGCAAGCCGACCAACGACATCGCGAGCGCGACCATCAGCAGAACCCTGTAGTTACGGCGCCTCGCGTCCAATACCGCCGCAAGCACCGTCACCAGCGGCGGGACAAGCAGCCCCAACGTCACACCAACGCCCACGCCCACCTGGTCGGATTCGCTGCAGTAGTCGCCGTGAAGCCCCGAAAGGCTGCCTTCACACCCGAGTCTCGAAAGCACAACCCCGAGCGCCGAGGCGACCACTACGGCGATCGTCGCGGACGCCGCCACCGCGACGAACGTGCCACGGCGCCCCTTCACGACGTCGGTGGACATACGCAAACTGTAATCGGCACTACGCTCAGATCATGACGTCGGAGGAGCTCGCCAACCTCGCGCATCTGCGCCGCGCGCGCGATCTCATGGATCGCGAGTACGCGCGCCCGCTCGACGTCGCCGCGCTCGCGCGCGCTGCGCTGATGTCGAGCGCACACTTCTCGCGCCGGTTCCGCGCGACGTACGGGGAGACGCCCTACGCCTACCTGATGACGCGGCGAATCGAGCGAGCGAAGGCGCTGCTGCGCCGCGGCGACGTGTCCGTAACCGAGGTCTGCGTCGCGGTCGGGTGCTCTTCGCTCGGCTCGTTCAGCGCACGCTTCACCCAGCTGGTGGGCGAGACGCCGACGGCCTACCGGGGACGTGACCACCGCGCGCTCGCGAGCGTGCCAGGCTGCGTCGCCAAGGATCTCACCCGCCCGAGCCGCAGACCGAGCAGGATCGGAGAAGCGCGCGTGGCACTCGTTCCCTAACGTCAGCGGGCATGAATCTCACTCTTTCCCAATGCTTTGTCCTGGTCCATGACCCTGACCTCGCAATGGACTTCTACCGTGACACGCTCGGCCTCGAACTGCGCAACGACGTCGCCCGCGAAAGCTTCCGCTGGATCACCGTCGGCGCCGCTTCCCAGCCCGGCGTCGCGATCGTCATCACGAACTACCTGAACGGGAGTCCCGCCGACGGCGACGCGCTTTCCGCCCTCGTCGCCAAGGGTGCCCTCAACGGCGTCCATTTCCACACCGACGACCTCGACACGACCTTCGAGAAGCTGCGCGCCTCGGGCGCCGAGATCGTGCAGGAGCCGACCGACCAGCCGTGGGGCACACGGGACTTCGCCGTGCGTGACCCGTCCGGCAATCTCGTGCGCATCGACCAGCCGCCCGCCGCAGGCTAGCTGCGCCGGCTGCGATTGGCAACGAACGAGCCTCTCGTCCGCCGGCGCAACGGGGTGTGAGGGCAAGTATTCGAACACCGCCGACGTCTCGCGGACTATCCGCGATCTCCACGATCGATCTCTCTGCAGGCTGCAGCTATGTCACCTGCGGCGGGTCGGCCGTGGCCGTTGCGTGCTGCGGGCGCCCGGCCGGCCGGTAGACCTGGAGCGTTACGCCCTTCGCGAAGGCTCGCGAGTCGACGAGGTCAAGCGCCATGTCCGGGCCGCTATCCGGAAATAGCCGCGTGCCCTGGCTGACGACCACGGGGACGGTGAGCAGGTTCATCTCGTCGACGAGGTCATTCTCGAGCAGCCACCGGATCAGGACGCCGCTGCCGTGCACCTGCAGCTCACCTCCCGGCCTGGCTTTCAGCTCGCCGATGGCCGCCGCGACGTCACCGGAGAGGACGGTCGTGTCCGCCCATCGCGGGTCGGTGAGCGTCGTCGATGCCACATACTTGGGCCGGATGTTCAACGCCGCTGCGATGGGGTGGCTCGAATCAGCCATTACTCCCCAATAGCCGGCAAAGAGCTCGTAGGTCCACCGGCCGAACAGGAACGCGTCGGCGCGCTGGTAGAGCTCGACGACGAACGTCATGGCCTCGTCGTCCACGTGGCCCATGGCCCATCCGCCGCGCTCAAATCCGTCCCTGCGGTCCTCGTCCGACCCGCCGGGTCCCTGCATCACTCCATCGACGGAAACTTGCGTCGTGGTCGTCAGTTTCATGGTCGCAGGTCCCCTGAGCCGCTTTCTGATGATGCGTGTTCGATCTTCTTCAACCTGTCGGGGTTGACGGGACGATGTTCGAACTCGGACCCCTGTTGGGAGCGCATAATCGCACTGCGCCAAACCCAGGCGGCATCGCGGGACACGGGCACCTCCTGAGCCGGGGCCCGTAGTCCAGCTCGTCAGCTCGGGAATGCGTTCGCGCCCATCACGAGCGCCTGGGTGCCGCCGTACAGGTATCCAACCTGGACCGCCTCGATGACCTCGGCTTCTGAGGCGCCCGCGGCGCGAGCGTCGTTGGCGAGGGGCGCGGCGCCGTGCGCGTGCGCCGCGATCGCGTCCGCGATCATGGCCATCAGCAGCTTGTACTTGGCCGGAATGGAGCCGTCTTTCAGGATGCGCTCGCGCATTGCCATGTACGAGTCGACGAACTGCGGGTCGCGATGCGCGAGCCCGTCGAGCCATGGCCGCGTGCGAGGCGCGCCCTCCACTGGCGCGAGTCTACTCCGGCGAGACCGCCATCGGCCCGGATCGATCGAGGGGCAGACATCGCCACAGGAGCCAACGGAGAGGGAGGGATTCGAACCCTCGAACGAGGTCGACCCCCGTTACGCGATTTCCAGTCGCGCCCGTTCAACCGCTCCGGCACCTCTCCGCGGGTCAGCCGCCTGTGCGCAGCCGCACGGCAAGGCTATCGCGCGGGTGCGCCGCGCCATCGATAGATCACGCCGTGATAGCCTGCGACCGCGAGCCCACGAGCGGCGATTTGGCGCCGCTCGCAGAGAGCGCATAGCAACGCATGGAGCTGATTCTCGCCGCAAACCGCGCTGTTGCCGAGGACGTCGGTCTGATCGCCACGTTCGGCGGGCTCGGCGTCGTCGTAGGCATCATCGTCGCCTACATCGCGTTCCAAATCCGCGGCGAGCGCCAGCAGAACCGCGAATACCGCGCCTCCGGCGGCCGCGGCCCTACTGGACGTTGACGATCGTTCCGACCGGCGTGTAGGGCCAGACGCGCCCCGCCGTCGCGGGCGGCATCTCAACGCAGCCGAGGCTCTGCGGGAAGCCGTACGACGCACGTTCGAACCCGTGCAGAGCGTCGCCGCCGTTGAAGTAGCTGATCCACGGGATCCCGGGGTCTTCGTAGTGGCTGCCGTCGGGATTCGTTCCGCTCATCGTGCCCGAGGAGATGTGCTCGTAGACGGCGAACGTGCCCGGTTCAGTGGGACGCGACGGGATCCCCGTGTTCACCGGCGTCGTGAGGATCGTGCGGCCGTCGTGCCAGAGGTTGAGTTCCTGCGCGCTCTCGCTCACGTTCACGAACGTGTACCCGAAGTTGTAGTGGCGGTGGGCGAGGACGTCGCCGATGAGCACGCGCCACACCGACGGTCCCGCTTCGCCGTCGATCGTCATTTCGTGCTGGTCCTCGAGCGCCATCACCGCTCCGCGCGTGAGCTCACCCGAGGCACCCGGCGCCCAGAAGCTCCTGAGCGCGGACGGGATGTCGCCGTAGCGCCACGTGAATGTGCCCCCGGGCGGGGTCACGGCGGCGGCCTCCTGTGCCTGCGGATTGAGCGCGACCGGCGAACCGTGTTCGGTGAAACGGACCGGGAGGTAGCCGAGCTCGGCGAGCAGTTGCTGCAGGCGCAGCGTCGACCCCGGCGGGACGGTCCAAGTCGCCGTCGAAGCGCTACCGCTCTGGCCGCCCACGAGCCTCACGCCGCTCGGCAACGCGACGGTGACCGTCGTGCCCAGCCCGTAGCCGTAGCCGCTCGGATGGAAGACCAGCGTGTGCGTGCCTTCGGGTCGCCAGCTGCCGGGCGTGCTTGGCGAGACCACGGGACGCGCGTTGCCAAGCGCCTTTTCGACGGGCTCAGAGAAGGTGAGCGCGATCGACGTTCCGGGCTTGATGCGCGCGCCGGGTGCGGGGCTCGCCACGGCCGAGGCGGACGCGCCCGGCGGGAAGTAGCTCACGGGCGAGGTCGGCGCGATCTCCCACGGTCGCGGGGTGCCGGCGATGGCGATGGACCCGGCCGTGGCCGAGCGAGGAAGCGTCACTTCGCTCTCCGGCGTGGCGAGCGTGCGACGCCGAAGCGAGCCTTCCTGGCCGAAGGAGACGGTCGCGACCGGCTCGTCGAACTGCACACGCAGGGGCGCGCCGGCGGCGAGCGTCAAGTACGGGTTCGTGATCTGCGCGCTCGGAGTGATCAGCGACAGCCGCACGTGTTCGCGTTCCCCCGATAGCCACGAGATCCAGCCCGGCCGCTTGACGATCGCTTCGACGGACACCTGCTCTCCCACCGGTAAGAGGCCGCGAGGCCAGATTTCGTGGCCCCTGACCGTGACCGGGATCGGGCGGCTGTGCGGTCCGGTGACTACGCTCACGCGTTCGATCTGGCCGCCGCTCAGCGGGAGGCCGACGGTGACGAGCCCGCGCGAGCTGGGGCTGAGGGTGACGCCAACGAAGACGAGCGCGAGCGCCGCGCCGACGAGCCCGATCAGGACGAGCACGACACCCACGATCACGATCCGGCGACGATTCGACGAGCGCTCGCGGTCGCCGAACGAGGAACCGCCCCCGCGCGAGGCCTTGTGTACGGAACGCTCGGCGAGGTCGACCCCGTGCTGGCCCTCGGGCGGGTACGTGCGCTCCTCCGCCGCGCCTGGCTTCAACATCGAAATGTGGCGCCTCGGTGTGCTCATCCGATGCTCCTCAGATGATCGGTTCGGCTATTGCGCACGTAAACCTTCGCCGCCACTCGGGTTCCGGTGACGGGGACGCGACAGGGTTGCGTCGAAAGGCGCATTCTACTGCGGCCCGGGCGTAACCCAAACGCAGTGGGATGCGCGCCTCGCGTTCCGGCACAGCCGTGCGCGCTGGCGATTCAAGTATTCGAGAGTGGACGCCGCGGAGCGGCTCTCACGCGCGACTTTGCGTGTCGTGCACGTTCGCGCTCAGCGCGGGTTTCAACTGCCCCGCGCGGTGGTAGGAACACAGCAACGAGTCTCCGAGACCTACCTCCTCCTACTCGGGTCTCCTCTCCGATCACGCCGGCGCGGTCCGCGTAGTTACGGGCGGCGTCGGCGTGGTAGACGTCAGCTAACACCTCGCCCACTCGTTCGTGTCCACCGCGGCGCGGCATCGAGGTCGGGCACCGCGACGAGCGTTGCACGGCCGTTTCGCGTCGGCCGCGTGTGAGTGCGCGCGAGCAGCTCGGCGATCGCGTCGCGGATGTCCCGCGCGAGCGCGTCTGCGTCGGGGAGCGCCTCGCGGTCGGCGTAGACCCCAAAGCATGCGCGGTCGTCGACCGTCGTCATACCAACCGAGAGGGCGTGGCTGTCGGCGAGCGGCACGACGGGGTAGGCGCCCTCGAGCCGGCAGCCGAGGAGGTACAGCGGCAGTCGCGGCCCCGGGATGTTCGAGACGACGAGATTAAACGTGTGTGCGCTCGCGAACACGCGCGCAAGCGCGCCCTGCAGCGCGACCGGTGTGCGCTCGGCCGCCTTCAGCGCGAGCTTCGCTCCCTCGAGCTCACCGGAGCGCTCGCGCCTGCTCATCGCGAGGTGGACGCGGTAGAGGCGGCTGAGAGCGTCGGGCTCGTCGCAAGGGAGCGTGACGCATACGAACGACACGCGGTTCGCGGGCCCAGACTCGACGCCGCCGATGTTCACCGGAACGAGCGCCTTGAGCGCGATCGCCTCCTCTCCGCGGCGCATCAGATACGTGCGCAGGCCACCCGCGACGGCCGCGAGCAAGACATCGTTGACGGTAGTTCCGTACGCCTGCTTGACGGCGCGCAGATCGTCGAGCCGCCCCTCCGTCCACGCCATGCTGCGCGACATCGAGAGCGGACGGTTGAGCACGCTCTCCGGTGCGCCGCCGAGCGAGTTTCCGAGCGCGCGGGCCACCCGCATCGCGCCCCCAGCCGTTCGCTGCGCGGTGCGCATCGGGGAGGCCACGGCGCGCAACGGCCAGCGCAGCAGGCCGAGCTGTTCGCCCGCGAGGTCGCGCAGGCCGCGTACGAGCACGGCCTCTCCACCTCGTTCGGGGGGCGCGCTCCAATCCTCCGGCACCCACGCATCGGGGTCGGGCGTCGGGTCGAGCAGCAACGTGCCGAGCTCTACCGCAGCGACGCCGTCGACCATGCAGTGATGCAGCTTCCCCACGACCGCGCAGCGACCATCTCCGGCGTCGTCGCAGATCCACAACTCCCACAGCGGACGGTCGCGGCGCAGCGGCACGGACATCACCTCGTCCACGAGCTCTCGCAACGGACCCGGCGCCCAGTAGATGTGGCGCTCGACCGCGAATGCGTCGTCATCTACCCATTGGGGCGCACGCAGGCCGAGCGGAACCGTCGCTAGCTTCTGGCGGTAGCGCGGAACGTGCGCGAGCCGCGCGCCGATGTGGTCTCGCAGCTCGGCGAAGCTCGGCATCGGCGCGTCCGCGGGCGGCGCGAGCAGAGCAACCCAGCCGACGTGCATGTGCGCGGTCGCCGTCTCGAGCTCGAGGAACGACGCGTCGAGTCCCGTGAGGCGACGCGTGCTCATCCCGTGGCCACCAGCTCCCGCGCGGCGGAGTCGCGCGTCGTCGCGGGACGCTCGGAGGTCGGTCGCAGCTCGGCGGCGGCACGCGAGCGCGGTATCTGCCTGCGACCCCACTCGCTCGCGAGCGCAAACGCGACGAGGCGGTCGAAGTACGTGTGCAGCGGCGTCTGCGCGATGCCCGTCCCATGAAGCGCCGCGCGCGCGCGGCGATCGTCGTAGCGGACGCTCGCGGTGAAGTACGGGAAGAACACCTTGCTACGAGCGAGTGCGCCGCGGATGCGCGTGTCTCGAACCACCGAGGAGAGAAGGGGGTGCACGACCCGCCGGTACACGAAGGGGTCCAGAAGCAACGGTGCTGGGCGCTCGAAGAACGCCGTCGCGAGCTCGACGAGCTCGCCGACGGTGCTCGTGTGGGCTCCTGCTGTGAGGTTGAACGTCACGTCCTCGGCCTCGCGCATCTGCGTCAGTGCGAATGTCGCGTCGGCGACGTAGTCGACGGGGACGATGTCGACGGGCGCCTCACGGCGCGCCGGGAGGGCGGTGTAGAGCCCATGCGCGAATGCCCGCAACGGCCAGTAGAGGCCGTTGAAGGAGACGGTCCATCCGGTGCTTCGTTCGCCCACGACGATGCTCGGGCGCAGCACCGTCACGGGAAGGCGGTCGCGCGCCTGCGCGACGTAGCACTCCGCCTCGAGCTTCGACTGCTCGTAGGCGTTGCGGAAGCGCTGGCCGATGTCCAGATCGTCCTCACTGAAGCAGCCGCGGTGGTTGCCCGCCACATACGCCGTCGAGATGTACGAGAAGCGGCGCACGCCGCCGCGCGCCTCGCAGCGCTCCGCGAACTCGAGCATCGCCCGCGTTCCCTCGACGTTGACCGCGCGTGACTCCTTGAGATCGAGCTCGAACGACACCGACGCCGCTGCGTGGACGATCTCGCTGATCTGCTCGGCGATCGCGTCCCGCCGTTTGCGCAAACCGAGGTCCGGCGCCGTCAGATCGCCGCGCAGCGGCACGACGCGCCTCGTGTACGGGTGCTCGGGTCCGAACAGCGAGCGCAGCGCGTACTCGACACGCGACGCGGCCTCGCGCTCGTGCCTCGCGCGCACGAGCGCGAAGACCGTGCGATCGGTGCGCTCGAGGTAGCGCGCCAGCAGCGCCATGCCGATGAAGCCCGTCGCGCCCGTCAGCAACACGCCGTCGGTGTTTGCCTCGCGCGAGGTGATGTTTGGAGCGCCTCGTCCGGTGTTGCGGCGAGCCGAGATCGACGGTCCCTTCTGGCCGCGTTTGCGACCGCTTCTTAGATTTTCCAAGCGCCGCGAGTGGATCGCTTCAGAAGCACGACCAACAGCAACTCGCGTGCTTACCCCGTTGCTATGCCCTCACCCCTCGGGTCGGCCACCCCCACACAATCGCCGCCGCTTGTGGCCGGCGAGGGCGCGAGAGACACCCGATCACCCACTGTATCCCCGCTTCCGCGAACTCTCAATCGCACTGGACGAAAAAGCTCGCGCAGTGCGAGCCGTTTCGGATCGGCGCCGGCGGTCGCAGCCTGCGTCGCGCGCTCAGGAGATGCCGATGAGCACTCCGATGCCGGCGACGATGCCACCACCGAGCGTGGCGACGACGAGCGACTGGCGCAACGAAACGTGCAGAAAGCGGGGCACACCCGTCACACCCGCCTCCCCGCGCACCATCTCCGGGCCAGCTCGTCGGGCTCGACGCCCGATCACGCGCAGCTCGTCATCTTGCGCCTTTGCGAGCGTTGCGCGTGCGAGCGCAATTCGCGGCCTGATCTCATAACCGCGCGGGCCCCTCGCGCGCGCTCAATCCTGGAAGCGGACCTCGATGTGCTCCTCGTCGCTTCGTTCCTCGACCTTCGCGAGCGCGCGTCGTGTCTGCTCGTCGCCGGGCAGCCTCACGCCGAGGAGGCTCCGCGGCCACAGGCGCCGCACGACGACGACGTTGATCTCCGCCGCGTACATCGTCGCCTGCGCACCGAGGTGAAGCCACACGAGCAGACCGAGCGCGAGTGCGAAGAAGCCGTAGGTGCTTTCGGCCTTCGTCACGACATCGTGTGACGTAGTAGCCGCCGAGCAGCTGCAGAAGCTCCCAGAGGACGCCGCCGATGACCGCCCCGATCCAGAGGCTACGCGTCGGGATCGACTCGGCGGTGAGCACCCGGAACGCCGTCGCAAACATGCACGAAGTTCAGGAGCAGCGAGAGCGCGATGCCGACCATTTTCTGCACCGCGCCTCCGAGGCCGGCCCCCGCGAGGCCCGAGACTGACGGAGGAGATGAGGAACATCACCCGAGCATGATCACGCAAGCACGAGCCCCCGCAAGTCGCGAGCGCAGGAAGTCCGGGCGTTCCTTCACCGGCACCGCCCAGCCTCTGTTGAACGCGTTCTGCGCCGCCTGCGTGATGCCGAGGCCCGCCCACAGCGAGCTGAGCAGGCCGATCACGAGCGCCGCGTCGCGCCCCGGCAGATGCTTTTCCTGCAAGTCATTGCCGATGATCGGGAAGTGCCCGAGCACAGAGCGTTCCACCGTGTCCTGCGCGCTCCGGTCTCCGTGCAGCACGAACCCCAGGATCGTCGTGAAGACAAGCAGCAATGCAAGCAGTGAGAAGAACGCGTAGTACGCGAGCAGCGCGGCCTGACCCCCAGCTTGATCCTCGCTGAACTTCTTTAGCACCGCAACCGGGACCGCGAGCCAGCGATGGCGCTCCTGTACGCGGTCGAAGGCCCTCACAGGACGCAGCAGGTCCACGGCCATTCACCGTACAGGAGTTCCCGCCGATCGCGCGCATCCGACGCCGGATCGCGAGCGGAATAGCACGCGATACTGTGGCGTCGTGACCAGCGCAGCACCCATCCAAGGCCCGCACTCGGGAGCGCGCACTCGGCGTCGGCGCGGGCGCTCCGGTCGCGCCCGCAGCGATGTGCCGCGCGAGGCGTGGACGCGGCTCTTCGCGTGCACGGCCGCCGCGGCGCTGCTGCAGCTCGACGGGACGCTCATCACCGTCGCGCTGCCATCCGTCGCCCACAGCCTTCACGTGAGCAGCGCGTCGACGTCGATCATGCTGAGCGCCTACTTCGGCGCCTACGCGATGATGCTGCTCCCCGGGGGCGTGCTCGTGGACCGCTTCGGGGCCCGCCGGCTCGCACTCGCGGGGCTGCTGCTGTTCGCGCTCGGCGCGCGGCGCCGGCGCGCTCGCGAGGAGCATGGACCTGCTCGTCGCGACGCGCATCGTTCAGGGCGCCGGAGCGGGCCTCGTGAGCCCCGCCGCGCTCGCGGGCGCGGTGAGCGGGTTCCCGCCGGAGCGACGCGGTGGCGCGCTCGGCATCTGGGGCGCGAGCGCCGGCGTCGTCGAACCTCGTTGGCCCGCTGCTCGGTGGACTGCTCACCGTCGCCTTCGGCTGGCGCGCAGACTGGTGGGCGCTCGTGCCGCTGGCGCTGCTCGCCGCTTGGGCGATCATCCGCTACCTGCCGAACATCGTGCAGGCCGCAAGGCAGCACGAGCCGTCCGCGTCACCAACGGCGTCGTGCTCGCGGCGACGCTGATCGCCGCGCTCACGTTCGCGGTGATGATCGGCTCCTTCTACCTCGCCGAGCAGTACCTCCAGCGCGCAGCCGGTTACTCGGCGCTCGGCGCCTCGGCGGTGCTCGTGCTTGTCGCGCTGTTCGTCGGCGCCGCGGCGCCGCTTGCCGGACGACTCGCCGACCGCCACGGCGAGCGCATGCCCGCGATGCTCGGCTTCATCACCGCAGGCACCGGCCTGCTGATGCTCGGGATCCCCGGAGTCTCGCTGCAAAGCCTCAGCACGCTCCCGCTGCTGATCCCCGTCGGCCTCGGTCTCGGGATGCTCTTCGTCCCGACCTCGCGCGCCGCGCTCAACGCGACGCCGAGCGCTTCGCACGGTCGTACCTCGGCGCTGCTCTCCATCGGCCGCCTTATCGGCGCCGCGGCCGGCGCCGCCCTCGCAGGGGTAGCTCTTGCCGGCGGTGTCAGCGCGTCCGGGGTGCACAACGCGCTGCTCGTCGCCGGCGCCGTGTGCTTCTTCGTCGGTGTGCCGGCGTGTGCGCGACTCAGCGCGCGCCCCCACCCCTCCGCCGGACCACTCGCCGCCGGGGGTCGTGAAGGGCGACTGCTCGGCGCCGACGCGCCGGCCGAGAGCGGCTGAGTCGAGCGACGTCGCAGGGATCAGTCGCGCCGGACGTTGCGATCCACGAGCTGCTCGTGCTCGAGCTGCATGAACGCCTCCACGACGCGCGGGTCGAATTGGCTGCCGTCGCAGCGTCGTAGCTCGGCGGTCGCGTCCTCGATCGAGATCGGCGCCTTGTACGGGCGCGGATGCGTCATCGCGTCGAAGGCGTCCGCGACCGCGACGATGCGTCCCGCGATCGGGATCCCCTCGCCCTGCCTACCGGCGGGGTAGCCGCCACCATCCCAGCGCTCGTGGTGGGTCAGCGCGATCTCGCGGCCGAGCTGCAGGATCAGAAAGTCGCTCTCAGCGAGAATGCGGCCGCCGATCGAGGTGTGGGTCTTCATCACTTCGAACTCCTCGGTCGTGAGCCCTCCGGGCTTCAGGAGGATGTTGTCGGGAATCCCGACCTTGCCGACGTCGTGCAGCGGCGCCGCGCGGCGAATCGCCCATGTGAACGCGCGATCGAGCCCGAGTGAGAGCGCGAGCAGTTCCGCCGTCTGCGCCACGCGCTCGGTGTGGCGGTTCGTCTCGTCGTCGCGATACTCGGAGACGAGCGCGAGGCGCTTGAGGTCCTCTAGGCGCGCCGCGTTGAGTTCGTCGAGCGTCCGCCGGTGTGCGGTGATGTCTGTGAACGAGCCGACGGCCGCGTAAGGCTTGGCCTGACCCGTGCGGTAGAGGGGAGCGCTGTTGACCGATATCCAGCGAATCGACCCGTCTGGTCGCTTTACGCCGATCACGACGTCGGTGTGCGATTCGCCGCTGCGAAGCGTCAGCATCGTCGGCAGTTCGTCCGCGTGAAACGTCGAGCCGTCCTCGTGGATCAGGTAGACCGCGGGCCGCTCGGTGGAGGCGGCCGCCAGTTCCTGCGCGCTGACGCCGAGGATTTGCTGTGCGCTCTTGTTGAAAGCCGCCGCGTGCCCGTCGGCGGTCTGAATCAGGACCCCGTCGTTGAGTGCGTCGATCACGGAGTGGTAGCGCTCCTCACTCGCGTGGAGCTCCTCCTCGATCTGGCGTTCCGGCGAGGCGTCGTGGAGCAGCCCGATCGTGCCGACCACCGCGCCCTCGGCGCCGACCAGCGGGAACGCGGTGATGCGGACGCGCAGCGGCCGCCCGCCCTTCGCGATCCGCTCGGCCTCGAAGTCTTCGAGCGGGTTGCCGCCGCTCACGCGTGCGAACAGCTGCTTTACCTCCGAGGCGCGGTCGGCAGAGCAGAGCATCGTGAGCTCCTCGCCGATCGCCTCCTCGCGGGTGTAGCCGAACAGTCGCTGCGCGCCCTCGTTCCAACTCTCGATGCGGCCGTCGAGCGCGACGCCGATCACCGCATCGCGCGCGAACTCGAACAGCGCCGCCGGATGCAGGACGCTCTCGGGCGAGCCGGCGCTACGAGCCGAGGCACCACCCGGCGAGGCGTCGATCGGTCCGGTGCGCCGCGTCTCGGCGAGCGACGTGCCGTTTGCTGAAGCGGACTCGGACATTTGCCTAGGCAGCCTCCGCGGTTGCATCGTCCGTCCCAGCGCCCCACTTGACTTTCGCGATCTGCGGCCCACGTAAAGGCACAGGGCCGATTGTCGATGCGTCGAGCGCCGCATGCGCCGCCTGCAGCGCTCACGAGTGAGCGTCGATGTGCCCGCGATGACGACGTCCCCGCTCGGGGCAGCCCGCCCCCGCTTACGAACGCCGCATCGCGCGGCGCTCGTTACCGTGATGCTCGCGTGCTTTGCGCACGCCGCGACAAGCGCGGCCGCGCCCGTCACGGCCGCGAACTGGGACCTCGCGCAGCAGCACCAGGTGAGCGCCGCGGGGCTGATGTCGAACGTCGGCGGCTCGTTCGCCGGCGGGAGCCCGCTCTCGGCCGACGAGGCCGATGTTGCGATGGCTGCCCTCGCGACGCGGTTGCAGGGTGCGAGCGGGGAACAGGGGGCTACGGGAGCGAGCGCGGCATCGGGCGCCGAGCCCGCGGTGAGGCCGGTGCGAACCGCGCAGAGCCCCGTGAGCGTCGCCACCTTCGATCGGATCACGATCGAACAGCTCGGCCTGGGCGACGTCGCCAACCACGTGCAGACCGTGGCCCAGGCGGCCGGCCTACGGCCGCCGTCGTACTTCGGCTCGGAGGTGGTGGCTCGCTTCCTCGAACTGCGCTACGACCATCCTGCGGGCACCGATCGGCTCGAGCTCTTCCCCACCGACCCCATCACCCGCGCCGAAGCCGCGTGGTCGCTCGCTCGCGTGCTCCACTTCGGAAGCTGGAACGTCGCCTACGCCCGCGAAGCGCTTTCGGCTTTCGAATTGCCGCGGATGAATGGCGCGCAGAGACAGGCGCTAGGTATCGCCGTCTCGCGCATTGGCTACCCGTACGTGTGGGGCGGCACCACGGACAACACCGAAGACGGGCTCGAACACGGCGGCTTTGATTGCTCAGGGTTCGTGTGGCGCGTGTTCAAGGTCTCCGGACTGCCGTGGGGCAAGGAGATCGTCGGTCGCACCGCCGCCGAACAGGCGGGCGAAATCCCCGCATCGCAGCGGCTGCGGGTCTCGCAGTTCGAGCCCGGCGACCTGCTGTTCTTCGGGACGGCGCACTTCACGAGCAAGGCCACCGAGGGCAACATCGTCCACGAGGGCATCTACATGGGCGACAACTGGGTGATCCACTCCTCCTCGCAGGGCGTCTACGTACTGCCGCTGAAGGGAAGCTGGCTCGGGAGCTCGTTCGCCTGGGGACGGCGAGTGATCCGCTAGCGCGCGACTTCGCGCGGCGGGAAGAGCTCAGCCGCGTTCGATGAGGTTGTCGTGGTCGAGCCCCATGAAGGCGTCGACCACTTCGGGATCAAACTGGACGCCGCTGCGACCCCGTAGCTCGTCGACGGCGTCCCGCACCGAGAGCGCCGGCTTGTACGGACGCGGATGGCTCATCGCGTCGAAAGCGTCCGCGACGGCGACGATCCGCCCCGAGATTGGGATCTCATCGCCGCTCAGCCCCGAGGGGTAGCCGCAGCCGTCCCAGCGCTCGTGGTGGGTGAGTGCGATCTCCATGCCCATCCGCAAGACGAGGAAGTCGCTCTCGCCGAGGATGCGGCCGCCGATCGAGGTGTGGGTCTTCATCACCTCGAACTCGTGGGAGGTCAGCGAGCCGGGCTTCAGGAGAATGCTGTCGGGGATCGCGACCTTGCCGACGTCGTGCAACGGCGCCGCGCGCCCGATCGTCCAGATGAGCTCGCGCTCGAGCCCCAGCTCCATCGCGACGAGGGAGGCGGTGTACGCAACCCGTTCGGTATGGCTGTTGGTCTCGTCATCGCGGTACTCCGCGATCAGCGCGAGGCGCTTGATGTCCTTGAGCCTCGAGACGTCGCGCTCGCGCAGCGTCTCCCGGAGCTCCGTGATGTCGGTGAACGAGGCGACTGCCGCGTAGGGCTCGGCCTCGTCGTCGCGCCGCAGCGCGGCACTGTTGACGGAGATCCAGCGCACCGAACCGTCGGGCTGCTTGACACCCATGACGACCTCGCTCTGCGGCTCGCCAGTGCGCAGGCTCCTCACCGTCGGCAGCTCGTCGGCGGTGAACGGCGAGCCGTCGCCGTGGACGAGCGGCGCTATCGGCTGCGCGGGCGAGGCCTGTGCGAGCTGCTCCTCGGTGACCTCGAGGATTCGCTTCGCGCGGTTATTGAAGGCGACGACGCGTCCCTGCGCATCCTGTACGAGGATGCCCTCGTGCAGCGACTCGACGATCGACATCGCCGCGACGCTCAGCAGGCGCTCAAGCGGGTTCGAATCATCTTCCGACCCTCGATGGGCGGCTGCGCGGCCGGGGCTGGCCGCTGGCCGCGCACGCGCGGCCTTCGTGGCGTTTTTCGTCGCGGTTCCGGACACTTTCGCTCACATCCTTCACGCAGTTATTCGCGATCCTCCCGCCCCTTGTCGTCCCAAATGGCCGACAACTTGACCAAAAAGGGCCGATTGCCAACCAATGCCGGAAGGTTTGCGAAGCGTTGGAGTCTCGCGATAGGAGTCCATCGTCATTGCGTTTACGCAGGAATGACGCGGTGGATCTCCTCCACAAGCCGGCGCGGGGCGCCCGGGCGAAGTTGATGGCGCAACCGGGCGCCCCTTCGCCTGCCCGCAAAGTGTCGAGACGCGGAAAGGATCGCGGCGCGCCGGGGTCTCTAATCGCGGGGCTTCTCCACGCGACGTGAGGGAACACGCCGGTCTAGGACGGACACGTGGAGGAGCCCCCCTTGCGAGGAGGAGAGGGACGCGGTGCCCGGGGGCCGCCAGCAGCGCGGCTCCCGAGGCGCCGCGCGGCCCGTTTCAGCCGCTAGGAGGCGGTCGCGCTGGCGGCCGACCAGCTCGCGAGCGCGAGCAGGGAGCGCCTGCTCAGGCCTTGGCCCGAGACGATGCAGCGGTGGCCATCGCGCAGCCAGATGACCGTCGGCGCCCCGTCCACGCTCTGCGCCCAGTAGCGAACACCGTCGCGCAAGAACACACGTCCTCCGCGCGGGCGCGTGTTGAGGCCCGTGATCGGCGGCGGGCTCCCCGCGACGATCGAGTACGCGACACGCCCGCCCGTGCCGTCGCCGTAGAACACGGTGGTCACCGCGTGACCCGCGAGGGCGTCCGAGCGCACGCCACTCGCGCGCCATCCAAAGCGGTCTTCCCAATAGGGGAAACGCACGCCTTGGACCGCGACGTTCAGCTCCGCCTGGGTTCCCGGAACCTTCATGGGCGCACGGGCCGTCGCAGGCTGGCGCCCGAGCGCGACGTAGGCGCTGAGCGTAGGCCCGCTCTTGCCACCCGACCCGAGCACGATCCCGACGACGACGGCCGCCACGAGCACGGCGCCGGTCGCGAACGCGAACGCCGGACGACGAGCGCGGCGCGCTCCAGAGCCTCGAGCGTCCCTTCGGCGGCGCCGCCGCGCTCGCCGGTCCTCTACGAGCTTCTGCACATGCGCCTGCAATCCGGCGGGAGCATCCACCTCATTGGCGCGCGCGAGGAGCGCGAGCGCATCCCGCTGCTCATCGAGCGCCTTCCGGACCGCAGGCACGCGAGCGGCCTGGAGCTGCACTTCCTCGCGGCGCGCAGGGTCGAGCGACCCGTCGGCAAGCGCCGTCAGGTCAGCTGCCAGATCGTCATCGACCTCCGGCGCTGGGCTCTCTTCGGGGGGCTCGATCATGGTCCTATCCTCTTGCTCAGACTCCGCTGAGCCGCGTCTCTTCCCGCATTTGGAGCCGTTTTTGGTCCGCTCGAGTCCTCGGTGCCAAATCGCGCGTCGGAGCTGCCGCTGACCGCGACGCGATCGGCCACGGGCGAGCGGACCGGCTCGTCCGCGAAGCGCTTTGCGAGCATGCGACGGGCTCGGAAGAGACGGGTCGTGATTGTCTCTTCGCGCACGCCCACCGCGCGCGCCGCCTCGCGGTAGGAGAGGCCGATTAGATCGACGGCGACGAGCGCGAGCCGGAAGTGCTCCGGGAGCTCGGCGATCGCCTCGTAGATCTCGCCGACCTCGCGTGCTTGATCGGGAGCGAGCGTGGGCCGCGGATCCGCCGCGACGACGTCCTCGAGCGTGGCCGTGGTGACTGGACGGCGGCTGGCGTCGCGCCGACCCGTGAGAAATGTGTTGCGAAGTACGCGCAGCAAATAGGCCAGCTCCGCCTCTTCGTCGCGCAACAGCCGCGGTCGCGCAAGCACGCGCACAAACGTCTCCTGCACGAGGTCCTCGGCGTCCTCGCGCGACCCGCAGAGCGCCCACGCCGCGCGGTAGAGCCGGCTGGTGTGCCGCGTCAACGATCCTGGATCGAGAAGGCCCATGAGCGCTTGTCGGCGGTGCCCCGTCTCGTGGCAAGCCCCCGTAGCTGCGACTGTAGCGTCTGCGCTTTGCTCGCGACGGGCATGACGCGGCGCGGAAAGGTACCTGCGAGGCGCGCGAAAGCGGGCACGGGCGCGCGCGAGAAGGTAGGCTGAACGGAGCGTGAATGCGAGCCACTGGTCCGCATTCGCCGCCGTGGATCCATGACATGACGTCAGGAGAGGTGCCTTGCCTTGAGTGCCCAGGATGGGACAGAGCGTTTGCGCGAGAGAGCCAGCAAGCCGGCAGCGGTGATCGCGGCGTTGCGGCGGCGGTGGATGGTCGTGCTCGGCGGCGCGTTGCTCGGAGCGATCATCGCGGTCGGCCTCCAGCTGCAGGCTCCGAAGTCCTACTCGGCGAGCTCCAACGTCGCGTTCCAGAGCGCGACGCTCTTGCAAGTCGGCTTCGGCGTGCAGAGCGGATCGAGCGGCGAAGCGCAACGCGAACTCAACACCGAAGCCCTGACCGCTCGCTCCCCAGAAGTGGCTCGCGAAGTCGCAAAGGGGCTCGGCGGTGCCACGTCCGCCGGCTTGCACGGGGCACCGAGCGCGGCGCCGAGTCGGCTCGCGGCCGAGATCAGGACCGAAGCGGTGCCGAGCGCCAACGTGCTGAGGATCACGGCCACCACGAACCACCCCGCGGAGTCAGCGCGTCTTGCGAACGCGTTCGCCGAACAGTACGTCGGCGTCAGGGCCCACTTGCAGCTCGCGGCGATCGAAGGCGTCACCCGGCGCCTCACGGCCCAGCTGCTCACACTGCCCGCGAGCTCTCCCGAACGCGTCACGCTCGGACAGTCGCTGCAGCGTCTGAACGCGCTGCGCGCGTTCGCAGGCGACGGCACCCACGTCGTCACGCTCGCAACGCCGCCGGCGAGCCCATCGGGATTGAGCACACTAGCCGCGGGCGCGATCGGAGCGGTCGCGGGGCTCGCGGCCACCCTGGCGCTCGTGTTCCTTCTTGAGTCGCTAGATCGCCGCGTGAAGACGGTCGAGGACCTCGAACGTGAGTACGGGCTGCCCGCGCTGGCGGCGATCCCCCACTTCGCGCTCGACTCGCGGAGCGCCGGCCAGCGCAAGGAACTGCTCGAGCCGCAGCGAATACTGCGGACCGCGATCGACTTCGCCGCGGTGACACGCGAGCTCGACACGATTCTCGTCACGAGCGCCGCGGTCGGGGAAGGAAAGACCACGGTCGCAGTCGACCTCGCGCACGCGATGGCGCTCACCGGCCGCTCCGTCGTGCTCGTCGAGCTCGATCTGCGTCACCCGACCTTCGCGAGCCAGTTCGATTTGAACACGCGCGAGGGGCTGACGCTCGCGCTCACCCGCGGCTCGGACATCCAGGAGTTGGTCGTTGAGCCGTTCCCGGAGCTGCCGAATCTCGCCGTGCTCTTCTCCGGTCCACTGCCCCCGAACCCATCCGAGCTGATCGGCTCCACGAAGATCGCAGAGCTAATCGGCGCGCTCGCTTGGGACCGGGACATGGTGATCATCGACAGCCCGCCGCTGAACCCCGTCGCCGACGCGCAGATCCTCCTCGACAACCCGGCGATCCACGCCGTGCTGATGGTCGCGCGCGCCGGCCGCGCGACGCGCGAGGATGTCAGGAGGGCGCGCGGAATCCTCGACCGCCACATGGCCGAACCGCTCGGCCTCGTCGTCACCGGCGTACGCGACGCCTCCCGCTACGGCTACGACTCTTACTACGCAACGCGGCCGACGAGCGCCAACCCACGCGTTGCCAACGGCTCCCCGGCGCCTACGCACGGCTCGCCTGGACAGGTCACCACGGCCCCGCTCCAGCAGCTTTAGAGCCGTCGCGAAAAAAGCTCGTAAACCGCGGGAAGGAACGCTTCCTCGTGGAGTCGGCCCAATCGTACGGATGCTCTGCGCGCCCAGTCGCGTGTGGAGCCCAAGAGTCCAACCGGTATTGAGAGGAGATCCTCATGTCCACACGTCTGCGATTCGTGTCGCTCGCTGCGGCGGGTGTGCTGTTCCTCGCGGCCGTTCCGGCGAGCGCTGGCGCGTCGCCGTTCTTGAGCGGCCTCACCATGCAGAGCACCATCGGCGAAACGATTCCTTCAAACGGCGACGTGAACCCCTACGGGGTCGCGCCCGTGACGCGCAGCGTCGGCTCGCTCGTAGCGGGTGACACGCTCGTCAGCAACTTCAACAACTCCGAAAACCATCAGGGCACGGGCACCACAATCGTGCAGCTCTCGCCCACGGGCACGCTGTCGGTGTTCGCACAGATCAGCAAGTCCTCACTGCCCGGCGCATGCCCGGGCGGCGTGGGCCTAACGACCGCGCTAACGATCCTGCCGAATGGCTACGTGATCGTCGGGAGCCTGCCGACGACGAACGGCAGCGCGGAAACCGCACAGGCGGGTTGCTTGATCGTGCTCAGTCCTCACGGCGTCCCGGTCGAGACGATCTCCGGGCCTCCGATCAACGGCCCGTGGGATCTCTCCGCGAGCAGCCTCCTCGATGGCACGATCAGCGTGCTCTATGTCTCGAACGTCCTCAATGGCACCGTGGCGGCCGAAGGAAAGACGGTCGATGGCGGCACGATCGTGCGCCTCGTGCTCCTGAACCTGCCTGGGCAGCCGCCCCACGTGCTGCTCAAGAACGTCATCGCAACGGGCTTTCCGGAGGCTACGAACGAAGCCGCGCTCGTGATCGGGCCGACCGGGTCGGCGGTCGCGAACGGTCCGTTCTGGTGGGATCAGACGCTCTACGTCGCGGACACCGCCACCAACCGCATCGCCGAAGTGCCGAACGCGCTCCTGCGCGTGAGCCCCGCGAATGGCGGCCGAACGGTGACCGAGGGCGGCGACATCGATGACCCGCTCGGGATGACGCTTGCCCCCAACGGCGACATCATCACCGCGAATGGCGAAAACTCGAAGATCGTCGAGACGATGCCGGGCGGAGGCGAGGCTGCGAGCTTCGACACCGAAGTCGGGCCCGGCGGGCTCTTCGGGATTGCGATCACGCCCGGCCAGCACAGCCTCCAGTTTGTCAACGACAACGAGAACGTCCTCGACCTGCTCCATTAGCGCCAACAGCTGAGGGTCCATAGGCCCCGCGCGCCCGCCTGACGGCGCGCGGGACCTCGTGGTTAAGGGCGAGCGTGGTAGGGCGAGGGCTTCAGGATCGCGCGAGGCGTCAGCGGAGCACGAACGTCGTCGTGACGGTGACCGGCGTACGCCCATGCGGAGTGAAGGTCGCCGTCGCGGTCAACCGCAGGCTCCTGGAGCGCTTGAGCAGGGACCTCCCGGCGCTCGTGAGCCTCAGCTTGAGCTTCTTCTTCCCCGCCGCTGCAAACGCAACCCGACCCGACGCGACGAGCACCGGCTTGGCCTTGCGCCTTGCGTGCTTGGAACCGTGCGGGACGACATACCAGGACATGACCTCCGTGCCCCGCTCGGGCGCGGAGACGATGAGCGTGTAGCCGTCAGACCTGAGCACCGAGGCGCGGCGCGCAGACGCGCGTTTCGGCGTCAGCTCGTGCCTCAGCACAGCGGCGATCTTTGCGATCGTCACGCCTGCGATGCCCTGCCTCGCGCCCTGGGCGAGCGAGCTGCTGGTCGCAGGCGGCTCCCCGCTCGGCGGTGCCGGCGGCACCGGCGCGAGTAACGCCGTGCGCGCCGTCGCGATTCCGCCCGCCGTCGTCGCCGTGACCAGGCACCCGATTTCGCGTCCGACGTCCGCTTCGCTCACTGCGTAGGTCGCGGAGTCGCCCTCCTGCAGCACGTCCCCGTTGGCGCCGTTGAAGAACGTGTAGCTGAACGTGGGCCCGTTGGACCAAGCGCCCGGTTCACAGCTCAGGAGCGCGCCCACGACCGCTTCTCCGGCGAGCTGCGCCCCTCCCCCTCGCGGCGCGAGCGGCGGTGATTCGCTCCCTTCGATGAAGTCGCGGATCTCCGGCGTCGTGACGTTGACGAAGCCGTCGAGTGAGCCGGGGAGGCACGCTTCTCCGCCGATCACCTGGACGAAGTCGACGAGCCCGATCAGCGTGCGAACTCCGTCCACTTCGCGCGTGAGGCCGCCGCCGCTGTCGCCGTTGCATGCGGAGCCTCCGTTGCTTCTGGCGCAGAGGAAGTCGGCTTCTACGTCGCCACCGCACGAACGGCTCGATTCGAGCGTCGTCGCCAGCGAGTAGAGGTTCCCGTTCGGTCGTTCCGCGCGCGGGTTCTCAAGCCCGTACCCCGAGAGGGTGGCGCCGAGCCCCTCCGGCAGCACGAGCTGGGAGGACGGCAGGGCGATCGTCTGCACGGCGCCGGAGTGCTTGAGCGGAGTCGCGAGCGCCAGAACCGCGACGTCATCGGGCGTGCCCGCGCCGGCTTCGAAGTCGTAGTAGGGATGCCTCCGAACCGCCGACAGGGCGCGTGCCTCGACCCGCGGGCCGTGCTTGATTTCCTGTTCGGTGATCTTCGTCGCACCCGCGACGACGACGAACCTCGCGGTCGGAATCGGCGCTTCGGTGATCGGATTGTACGTGCAGTGGCCGGCGGTGACGACGTGCGTTGAGTCGATGATCGCGCCGCCGCACATCAGCGAGAACTGTTCGCCTTCCCATTCGAATTCGGCGAACACTGCGACCTGCCAGGGAACCTGTTCGATCGTGTCCTGCACGCCACCGACGACCGCCGCACGCGCGACGTCGCGGCGCCCGCGCCTTGACTTGACGGGCGAATCGCCGCGTGGCCCAGTGCTCGCGGTACATGCGCAGCGCACGGGCGACGCGGTGCCGAATGCGAGCCGGCCGCGAGCAAGGACGAGAGATCCTTCGCTCCCGCACCCGGCGCGAGCGCGAACCCAATCAGGAGCTGCGCCCCAGCAAGCACGAGTGCAGCCCGCGCGGCGCGCGCAAACACTCTCGAGCAACCCCGCGGCGCCACCGGCACGTCCATCCACACCACCTCCCGTCTTGCGAGTCACGCGCAAGCTACCAGACGCTGGGCAAGCCTTGACGCGCATCACGCCGCCGTGCCGACTGCGGCCCGGGCCGCTTAGAGTCACCGCGATGGCTGACCTCGAGGCGGTATGGGTACGGGCGCCACGCCTGCGGAGGCCCGCGGACGAGCCAGACCGTGGCGCGAGCACCTACGAGCTGTTCTTCGACCTCGTCTTCGTCGCGGCCGTGTCGCAGGTCGCGACGGGGCTCAGCCACGACCCGACCGCCGCCACCTTCCTGCGCTTCGCAGGCCTCTTCGTCGCGATCACGTGGGCGTGGGGCGGCTTCACGTTCTACGCCAACCGCTTCGAGGACGATGACATCGTCTACCGCCTCGTGGAGGCGCTCGCAATGCTCGCGATCGCAGCGTTCGCGGTCAACGTTCATTCCGTGATGCGCGGCGGTCACGGCGCGGTCTTGCTCGCGACGTCGTACGTGGTGACGAGAGTCTGCTTGCTCGCGCTCTATGGGCGCGCGCGGCGGTACACGAGCGGTCCGGGCCGACTGCTGATCGATCGCTACCTCTTCGGCTTCTCGGTCGGCGCCACGATGTGGCTCGTGTCGATCGGCGTGCCCGGTCCCGCGCGCTACTGGCTGTGGGGCGTCGGACTCACGATCGAACTCGCGACGCCGCTGCTCGCCTGGCGCCCGCTCGAGGGCGGCTCGGTGAACGTGGCGCACCTCAGCGACCGCTTCGGGGGCTTCTTCATCATCGTGCTCGGGGAGTCTGTCGTCGCGGTCGTCGCGGGAGTGGCCGGAACGCACTTCACCGGCGCCACGTCCGCGATCGCGATCGCGGGCTTCGTGATCGCCTTGTGCCTGTGGTGGATCTACTTCGACCTCGCGGACACATCGGTTGTCGGCCGTGGCCTCTTAGGCCTCGTCTACGTCTACGCGCACATCCCCCTGCTCGGCGGCGTCGCCGCGTTCGCAGCGGGCACGAAGATCGCTATCACGGACGCTAACGCGCCCGCGCTCGCGCCCGGCGCGCGCTGGGCGATATGCGGTGGGCTCGCTTGCTACCTGCTCTCGCTCGCCGTGCTTCATCTCACGGCGGAGTGGACGACGCCGCGCGATCGCGCGTTCGTCGGCCGCCTCGTCGTTTCGCTTGCGCTCGTGGTGCTCGCCGCCGCTGGGGGCACGCTCGCGCCCCTCCTCTTCGTCGCGATCCTGGCCGCGATGCTGCTCGCACAGCTGGTGCTCGAGCTCGTGAGCCCCTCCGTCGGCGCCGCCAGCGTGTGGAGCCCTGACATCGCGATCGCCCGCTCCGATCCCCTCGGGGCAACCGGGCAGTAGAAAAGCTAGCCGGCGGTGCTTGGCCGCGGTCGCGGAGTGGGTTTGGCCCGCGCCGTGCTGGCGGCTCTCCGGCGCGCGCCGAGCCGCACGTTGAGGTTCTTGAGCGCCTGCTCGAGCCCAACCTCGGCGGGATCGAGTTCGCGCATCGCCGCCGCCAAGCGATACTCCGCGAAGTAGTCGGGGTCCACCCCGCACGCCGCGGCGATCAGCTCCATCGCGCGCATCGAAGGCCGGTCGTGGCCATTGGCGAGCATGTTGATGTGCGCGTGGGTCATGCCCTTGCCATCGAGCGCGCGCGTCGCCTCGGCAAGCTCACGATAAGTCAGCTCGCGCGCAGCCATGAGCGCGCGGAGTGCCTCCCCAAATGGCTTTGCGCTTGGTGTGGTCATAGCCGGTGCGAAGTGGAGTCGAGCGCCGTCGCGTGGATCTTGGCACGTCGCGCCGTCGGACGTGACGGTATCAGCGGCTGCCTTGGTAGGTTAGCTACCTGTCGGCCCGTTTGCGGCGTGCACCCTCAGCGGCGGTGCGAGTGCGTGTGGAGGACGGCTCAGAAGGCCGGACCGGGCGCGGAGACGCTCGTCGTCAAGCATGCGTTTCCGGCCAGATCGGTGGCGCCGGCGCGCGGCGTCCAGACCATCGTGCCCCCGACGACCGGAACGGGCGAGATCGTTCCGCTCAGCAAGGGGCCGAGCGTGACGGTGATCGAGGGGCCGCTCTGCGCCATCGTGGCGCTCAAGACCGCCGTCGCCGTCGTCGTGTAGATGCCCCCGAGGGACAGCGGGTTGGCAAGCGGCAGCAATGTCGCGCCATTCGAGCTGTAGACGTTGAGCGAGGTGTTGCCGGTCGTCCTCGAGAGCTGTACTCGGACAGGCGTGGAAGTACCGGTCCAGCCGGCGAGGATCGAGCTCGGCTTCATCGTCTCGCTGTAGGTGAACGTCACCGAGTCCCCAGGCTGCGCGACGCCCACGGGTTCGCCCAGGGCGTTGCCGGTGGAGACGCTCACGGCGCTCGGCGCGAGCATGTCGAGCACCGTCGTCGTGTTTGGTTCGGCCGGCGTTGCCTGCACGTTGCCGGCGAGATCTGTCGCGAGCGTGTAGAAGGAGTACGTGCCTTCGCCCGCACTCGCGGTGTAGTTGAAGCTCCCGGCGCCCACGCCCGAGGTGTTCGAGGCGACCTTTGCGTAGCTCGACTGGCCGGGGCCCTCGGCGTAGAGGGCGACTTCGTCGAGCCCCGATCCGCCGGCGTTGTCGGACGCTGTGTAGGAAACCGCCCAGCTCTTGCTCTTAGAGTATGCCGCGGAGCTCGCGCTGGAGGTCGGTGGCTGCTCATCGAGCAGGGTCCGCGACTGCGCGCGTGCGGGCACGCCCTGCACGTTGCCTGCGCGGTCCTTCGCGAGCGTGTAGAAGGAGTACGTGCCTTCGCCCGCGCTCGCGGTGTAGTTGAAACTGCCCGACGCGCTCGCGGAGGTCGTCGATGCGACCTGGGTGTAGGAGGACTGGCCCGGGCCCTCGGCATAGAGCGCGACTTCTGCGAGCCCCGATCCGCCGGTGTTGTCGGACGCTGTGTAGGAGACCGTCCAGGTCGTCCCCTTGGCGTATGCGGGAGCGCTCGCGGTAGATGTGGGCACGCGCTGATCGAGGAACGTGCTCGTGTTCGGTTCCGCGGGCGCCGGCTGCTGATAGCCCGCCTTGTCCGTCGCGACCGTGTAGAACGAGTAGCTGCCTTCGCCCGCGGTCCCCGTATAGCTGAAGCTGCCGCTCGTCGCGCCCGAGGTGGTCGATGTGGCCTTCGTGTAGGTCGACTGGCCCGGTCCCTTCGCGTAGAGCGCGAGTTCGGCGATGCCGCCGCCGCCTTCGGTGTCGGTCGCCGAGTACGTGACCGTCCACGTGCTTGTCCTGCTGTACGTGGGGGAGCTCGCAGATGAATGCGGAACCCCGAACGCCGTCGTCACATTCGGTGTCGAAGGCGCAACCTGCACGTTGCCTGCGTGGTCCTTCGCGAGCGTGTAGAAGGAGTACGTGCCTTCGCCTGCGCTCGCGGTGTAGTTGAAGCTGCCCGCGGCGCTCGCGGAGGTCGTCGATGCGGCCCGGGTGTAGGAGGACTGGCCCGGACCCTTTGCGTAGAGCGCGACTTCGGCGAGCCCGGATCCGCCGGTGTTGTCGGACGCTGTGTAGGAGACCGTCCAGCTCGCAGCGGTGCTGTGAGCTGGCGAGCTCGCGGAAGAGGTGGGCGGCTGCTGATCGAGCAACGTCGTCGTCGTCGGTTCGCTCGGCGTCGCCTGCAGGTTGCCCGCGTGATCCTTCGCGACGGTGTAGAACGAATACGTGCCTTCGCCCGCGCTCGCCGTGTAGTTGAAGCTGCCGGAGGTGCTTTCAGAGGTGGTGGAGGCGACTTGCGTGTACGCGGACTGCCCGGGTCCCTTCGCGTAGAGCGCGACTTCTGCGAGCCCCGATCCGCCGGCGTTGTCGGACGCTGTGTAGGAGACCGTCCAGCTCGCGCTGTTGCTGTACGCGGGCGAGCTCGCGGAGGATATCGGTGGCGTGTTGTCAACGAGCACCTCGTGCGGTTCTTCTGCGATGTTGCCCGCCTCGTCGACCGCGCGCGCCGAGATCACGTGCAGTCCGTTGGAGACGGTGGTGGTGTTCCACGTCGCCGTATAGGGCGGCAGGAGGTCCGTTTCGATCACCTGGCCGTCGACGAGGAATTCCACTCGCGCCACGCCGACGTTGTCGGACGCTTCGGCCGAGAGGCTCACGCTGCCGCGAAGGTCCGCGCCGGCGAGCGGGCTGAGCAGCTTCACGTTCGGCGGAGTGGTGTCCGGCGGCGGGCCGTTTGAGACGTTGATCGCGACGCCGGGCGATTCGGAGACGTTGCCCGCCCAGTCCTCGGCCCGCGCAGAGATCGTGTGACTTCCTTCGGATACGGTCGTCGAATTCCATTCGCAGCTATACGGCGCTATCAGCGAAACGCCGACGACGTGGCCATCGACGAGGCATTCGACCTGCGTTATCTCGCCGTCGCTCGAAGTGGCTTCGACGCCGATTTCGGTCGTTCCCGAGATGTTCGCGGCGGCCAACGGCAAGGTCACCTTTACGACCGGTGGGATCGTGTCGGAGTCGCTCAGCGAGAAGTCGTCGACGGTCATCTTCCCGACGGCGCGCAGCGACGCCCCGACCGAGATCAGCGTGGCGTTGGCCGGAAACGCGGGCGTCGTCCACTTCGCCTGCGTGTATGTCGAGCTCGCAGCGAACGGGTTGCTCTGCGCCCAGAAATGCCAGCCCTTTTCGGTCCCTTCGGGGATGTAGTAATAGGCCACGAGGTGAACCGGTTGGTTGGACTCGTACCAGGCGGATGCGTTGTAAGTGTGGCCGGGCTTCGCCGTGGGCGCGCACGAGCCGGTGTCCTGGCGGCTGACGAGCTTCTCGTCGCCGCTCGTGTAGGAGGAGATTTCCACCTGCTCGGCCCATTCTCCGGAGTGCGCTTCGTGGGTGCGCGACCACGTGGCGGTGTTTACGCCCCCACCGTTGCCGGTCCCCCAGCAGTTCGGGATATCTTCGACGTCGGTCGCTTCCTCGAGTGAGGGGTTCTGGAGCATGTTTTCGCCGGCGGCGGCGGTTGGCTGTGGCGCCATCGCGTAGTCGTCGACGGTCAGCGTTCCGTTGAGACCAAGCCGAGGCCGAAGCTCAGCCCCGAATAGCCGGCCGGCAGCGGGGGCGTGACGTAGCTCGCCTGGGTCCACCCGGAGGAGGCGCTGTAGAGGGGGCTCTCGGTGAGGTATTCCCAGCCGCCCTGCGCGTTGCGCCCGTAGACGATGAACAGCGTGGGCGCGGTCGACTGATACCACCCGCTGATCTTGTAGCGTTGGCCGACCTTGAGGTAGGGCGCGCATTCACCAAGGTCCTGCTGGGTGAGGATCTTGGCGTCCCCGCTGACGTAGTTGGAGACCGTCAGCTGCATTCCGTACTTGCCGGTGTGTGCGGTCGTTGAGCGCTTCGTCGCGGCGGTGTTGTCGCCGAACTGGCCCAGGTCGAAGCACTTGACGGTGTTTTCGCCGAGTGGGCCAGCTTCCTCGAAGGACGGGTTTGCGACAAGGTTCGATTCGTTTGCGAACGGCGTCGGCAACGGGCCGGAGTGCGCCGGGTGTTCTTCGCCCCCGATCACTTCGTGGACCGTCTCGACGTCGGTGCCCTGCGCTGAGCGCGGCTCCAGCCAGGACAGGAAGGCGTCCAAGTTCGAGGGCGTCACGGAGTACTGCTGTTCGCAGTTTTCGCAGATGTGGTGAAAGACGATCTGCACCCAGCCACCGCCGTGTTCTTCGGCCTTTTCGACCCAGCTCTCGATCCGCGAGAGCGGGGTCGTTTCTTCGACACTTTCCGGATTGTCGGTGTCGTAGGGGTGACGGGGCGGAATCGTTTCGGAGTACAGGCATTCGGTGCATTCCGGTTCGTCGATGCCGCCGACGCCGCGGGCGCTGTTGAGCCCGCATCCACTGACCACTTCTTCGACCGTCGAGTTCACCGCGCCGTATGGGTAGGCCAAGTCGGTGACGTGCATCCCGTGGGCCTGCAGTGTCACGTCGGCGTTACAGACCTGGCGTTCCATTTCTCCGCGTTCCACAGTCGGCAGGTTGGCGTGGGAGACGGTGTGGTCGCCGATCTCGTTGCCCGCGTTCTGTAGTTCTTCCAGCTGCGGCCACGTCATGTTGCCGCTGTCCAAACCGGTCACGCCGCTGATGATGAAGAAGGTGGCGTGCATGCCGTGGCTCTCCAACATCGGCAGCGCGTCGATCTGTTCCGCGTCGCCGTCGTCGAACTCGATCGAGACGACCGTCTTGGCGGCCGCGAGCGCCGGGAGCGCCAACGCGGCAAAGCCGAGCGCGCAGAGGCACGTTGCAACAGTGATGACCGGCTTCCGCAAAAACCGAAAGGAAGAGAACGTCCGCATGATCTGGCTGGTGGCCACTCGACCCGGTGGACCGCGCAGCCGGATGGACCGGCATGCCGAGGCGCAAAAGGCCGCGAGTTAGCTAAGAGTGACCGACACGCGCCTCCCGTTCAATAGGAAGGGGGACGAAACGCCGTTCACCACGCTGAACGCGCCATTGACCGAGCGGACTATTGACGCTTCCGCGACGCTCGTCTGAACTTACACGTGATCGTATCGCCCAGTAGGCGCCCGAAGTCTCCCCGGCCGCCACGGTGGGTTGCCGAACCCCGCAGTTAGCGGGAACAAGAGCTCTAAGGGGGCGCGCCACCACATGCAGGTCATGCAAGGGATTGCCACCGAGGCTGGGGTAACGACTCCCCATACCACGACGCCACCGGCGACGGTAGTTGTCGTCGGGCTCGGCTACGTGGGGCTGCCGACCAGCCTCGCCCTTGCGCGCGCCGGTTTCGGTGTCATCGGGCTTGACCTCAACGAGGCACGACTCGCGCGCATTAGAGAAGGCGACGTCGACCTCGTGCCCGACGACGTGCAAAGGCTCGACGAGGCGCTTGCTAATCCCCACGTCGTGCTCACCGCCGACGCGCGCGCTCTCTCTGCGGCCGACACGGTCCTGATCTGCGTGCCCACGCCGGTCGACGACGAGCGCCGACCTGACCTCCAGCCGCTCCGGGGCGCGTGTGCCTCCGTCGTCGCGAGCGCGCGTGCCGGGCAGGTGATCGTGCTCACGAGCACGACCCACGTCGGGGCGACTCGTGAGTTGCTCATCGAGCCCCTGAAAGCGCGCGGGCTGCTGGCCGGCGAGAACGTCAACGTCGCTTTCTCCCCCGAGCGCATCGACCCTGGGAGCGTCGAGCATGCACAACACACGGTGCCGCGGGTGCTCGGCGGCGCGACGCGGGCCTGCACCGACGCGGCGCTCGCGGTGTTGAGCGAGATCACGACGCGCGTGGTGGCCGTGTCCTCACCCGAGGCGGCCGAGCTCGCGAAGCTCTACGAGAACACCTTCCGCGCGGTCAACATCGCGCTCGCCAACGAGCTCGCCGACATCGCGCGCACGCACGACCTCGATGCGATCGAGGTCCTGGACGCGGCCGCGACCAAGCCGTACGGATTCATGCGCTTTCACCCCGGCCCGGGCGTGGGCGGCCATTGCATTCCCTGCGACCCCCACTACCTGCTCGAGCCGCTCGATGGCCTCGGCATGCAGGCGCCGGTGGTGCGCGAGTCGATGCGGGCGCTCCACGGGCGCCCCAATCGCGTCGTCGAACGCGCCGGGGCGATCCTCGCGGCCGACGGGATCGACGTAACCGGCGCGCGCGTGCTCGTCGTGGGTCTCACGTACAAGCCGGGCATCGCCGATCTTCGCGAGTCGCCCGCGTGCGACATCGTCAGTCGCCTGACCGAGCTCGGAGCGCGCGTCGAGTACCACGACCCGCAGGTGCAGGCGGGGGATGTCGAGCCGGATCTTGCTGCGATGTCGGTGAGCGCGCCTGACCCCGGTGTCTACGACCTCGTGATCGTGACGCTCGTGCATCCAGGCGAGGAGCCGACGTGGCTGGATCGGTGCGACCGTGTGTTGGACTGCACGTACCGCACCGCGCGCGGGCGGGCGCGTCACTACATCTAGCGGTGCGCTTTCTCTTCATCTGGCTGGGCTCGGTCCTCGCCTTCGCCCTGCACCGACGAAAGCGGCGGCGTTCCGGTGCGCCGTCGCCGAGCCCACTTCCGGCGGCCGACGCTCCGCGGAGCACCCCGCCCGAGGCGCCGCCCAGCGCGCAACCGAACTGCTCGCCGTCGCCAGCGGTGGAGTCCGTCCCGGCCAAGAAGCCCATCGGACCGCCGGAGCTCGATGTCGTGCCCTGGGAGCGTTCGCCGGACGGCCCACTGGGGCGCGGCGTGCGCTGGGCCGCCGCGCTCGCTACCTGCGCACTGTGCGGGCTGATCGTTTGGCACATCGTCGGCAAGCTTCGCAGCGAGGGCTTCGGCGGCTTCGGGAGCGTCTACACGATCCTCGTCACCGGCTACGTGCTCAGCCGCTTCGTGCTCGCCGCGATCTATCGTCCGCCGCGGGACGCCGGGATCGAGCCGAGCGTCGCGATCGTCGTCCCCGCGTACAACGAAGGAGCAGCGGTGGCGCGCACGATTCACTCCTGCGCCGGCGTCGACTATCCAGCCGACCGGCTGGAAATCGTCGTCGTCAACGACGGCTCCTCGGATGACACGTGGCAGCACATGCGAGAGGCTGCGACCTATTACGAGCCCAACCGCGTGCGGTGTGTCGACCTCGGCTCCAACCAGGGCAAGCGGGCGGCAATGGCGGAGGGGATGCGACGCACCGAAGCAGACGTCCTCGTGTTCGTCGACTCGGACTCGATGCCGGCGCCGGGTGCAATACGCAAGCTCGTGCAGGGCTTCGCCGACCCCAAGGTGGGAGCGATCAGCGGGCTCACCCACGTGCGTAACGCAGCAGACAACACGCTCACGCGCATGCAGGCCGCGCGTTACTACATAAGCTTTCAGCTGCTGAAGACGGGTGAAGCCGTCGTCGGCGCGGTCGCGTGCTGCTCCGGCTGCTTCGCGGCGTATCGGCGAGCGGCGATCGAGCCGGTGCTCGAGCGCTGGGAGGATCAGCACTTCCTCGGCGTGTCGTGCACCTACGGTGACGACCGCGCGCTCACGAACATGGTCCTGCGCAACCGCTGGAAGGCCACCTACGACGCGGAGGCAGAGGCGTGGACCGACGCGCCCAACGCCTATCGCACCTTCTTCAAGCAGCAGCTGCGGTGGAAGAAGTCGTGGGCGCGGGAGGCGCCGATCCTCGTGTCGCACCTGTGGCGCTCGCGCCCGATCGCATTCCCCGCTTTGCTGATTGCGACTTTGTCCGGACTGCTGAGCCCCTTCGTCATGATGTTCAACGTGATCCTGGCTCCGCTGGTGCTCGGGTTCACGCCGATCTTCTACCTGCTGTGCCTGTACCTCCTGAGCCTCTGCTACGCGCTCCTGTACAGGTCGCTCAGGGACGATGGCGTATGGAAGTTCGCCGTGCTCGCGAGCTTCTTCTACGTCGCTATCTCGCCGATGTTGATCTGGGCGGTCCTGCGGTTGCGAAACGGCAGTTGGGGAACACGCCCGGCCGCGCCGGGGCCCTCGGACGGGAGCACGACCCCCGGCGACGTGCGCGACGCCGAGTTGGGTCCGGCGCTCGCTTAGCGCGGTCGAGATGCGGGACGTACCGACACCTCGCCTCGCGAGCCAGCCGCGAGCGGAAGTGAGCCGCATGCGCGCGACCCGCCTGCTCGCCCTCGCTGTGATCGGCGGCACGGCGATCGGCGTGTACCTCGCACTCAGCCCCAACCCGTTCGACGCCAGTGGGAAGGTGCTCTTCGAGGCGAGCTTCCCCAACAGCGGGTTGGTGACCAACGAATACGCGTTCTACAACCCGCTCGACCGCCAAGCCGTGCGTTCGCCGGAGTGGGAAGTCACGAGCGGCTCGTTGTTCGCCCTCGATGGCAACGCTTGGACCGGTCATCCCGACGGCAATGCGGCCGACGCCACCTCGTCGCGCGCGACCGACTCGGCCGTCCTTCGCGTGCGCACCAGCCAGGACGACTTCGGGGATGTCGCCGTCTCGTTCCGGCTGCTTCTGAGAGGTTTCGTCCAGACGCCGCGGACGCCTCCGCAGGCCTACGACGGCGTGCACGTGTGGCTCCGCTACCAGAGCCCCGATTGGCTCTACTTCGCGAGCGTGTCGCGGCGCGACGGCAGCATCGTCATCGGCAAGAAGCTCCCCGACGGCAGCGGCGGACGCTACGTCGATCTCGCGCGTGTCAGCGGTCATCCTTTCCCGTCGGGACGCTGGGAGAACGTGAAGGCGACGATCACGTCGAACGATGGGAGCGTTCTCATCAAGGTCTTCGTCGCCGGTCAGCAGGTCGCGAGCGCCGTCGATACGGGCGAGGGCGGGCCGGCGATTCTGAAGGCGGGCCGCGTTGGCATTCGCGGCGACAACGCCGAATTCGAGTTCGGCGACTTCAAGGTGACACAGGAATGAGCTGGCGAGCGATGCTCCGCGTGCCCTGGCGGCTCGCGGGTACGGTGGTGCTGCTCGCGGTTCTCGCGGCTCCCGTGTACCTCTTCGTCCGGCTGCACGACGCACCGACGCCGGGTCGCGCCGAGCCGCCACACGTGGCCCTCGACGCCAGAGTGCTGCCTACGGTCCCTCCGTATCGCGCGGCGGTCCCGGTGCTTGCCTATCACGACATCTCGTCGCGGCTCGGACCGCAGACGATTCCACCGCGTGCCTTCGCCGAACAGATGGACGCGCTGCATCTAGCGGGCTTTCACACGATCTCCGCAGCTCAGATGCTCGCCTTCCTCGAAGGCCACGAAACGCTGCCGGAGCGGCCGTTGTTGATCACCTTCGAGAACGGGCTCGCGTCGGCGTGGAGGGTGGCCGATCCGATCCTCGAGCAGTACGGCTTCCGCGCGATCAGCTTCGTCGACGTCGAACACGTCGCGCAGCGGGGCTATTACTACCTCGGCGAAGGAGAACTGCGCGCGATGGCGCAGTCCGGGCGCTGGGACCTCGAGCCAGAGGCGAGCTTCGCCGAGAAGCAGGGCGCGATCGATGCTTCCGGGCAGCTGGGCTCGGCGTTGACCAACAGGCTTTGGCTGCCGCGAGCGCGACGTCTCGAAAGCGCAGCCGAATTCAACGCGCGCATGTCGAGCGCGCTCGAACACAGCATGACGGTGCTGCGAGGCTTGGGTGGAGATCCGCTGATGCTCGGCTATCCGTTTGCTCCGACGCACGCTCCAAGCGACGATCCGGGAGCGGCACACGCCGTTGAAACGCTGGCCCGTCGGCGCTTCCCGCTCTCGCTCGTCGACGGCGGCACCGCGCGCTTCATCGACGGCTACGACCGCGGCGCCTCGCTGCTGCCGGCGACGGTGGTCGAGCGGACGACGAGCGTGATGGGGCTGCTCGACAGCCTCGCGGCGCTCGCTCCAGTATCGCCGCGCGTTGGCAACGCGATCGCCGGCGGCCAGCCGTGGTTCGCGGAAGGCACCGGGACGAGCGCGCCCACGATTCACGGGGGCGTGCTCACCCTGGCCGGACCTTCGCGTGGATGGGCGGCGACGTACTGGGCACCCGGGCGCTGCGAGCTGTGGCGGGACTACCGCGCGAGTGTCACTGTGGAAGGGCTGGGCAGCGAGAGCTCCGGTGCGAGCGCGACGCTGCTCGTGGGGGGCGCGACGGGCGCAGCCTATGCGGTAACCGTCTCTGCAGGCCGGATCTCGGTGACGCCCCCGAGCTCCCGCGCGGGGCACGGCCTCGCGACGGCAAAGATTCCCGAGTCTTCGCAACACCGTCTCACCGTGGATCTCCACGGCGCTGGCTTGCATGTCGTGGTCGATGGGCGACGTGTGGGTTATGTCCCGTTGCCCTCGTCCACGCACGGTGGCATCGGGCTGGGATCGTGGCGAGCCAACTCGAGCAGTCCGGTCCCCGCTTTCACGAGGCTTTCGGTCGAGCCGCTGTCGTAGCCGCACTGCCGTCCGCGCAGAAGCGCTACAACGTCGGCAACGGGATCGTGCAAAGCAAAGCGCAACTGCCCGCCGGCGCGGCACCGGTCATCGCCGTGAAGTGCGCGCTGATTTGGGCTGAGCTCAGCAGGTAGTTGTAGATCGCGACCTTGCCGATCGCACCGGGGAACCAGCTGTCCGTCGCCATCGTTCCGATGTCGAGCGGCGAGTCGCCGGCCGTGGGCGTGATGCCGTATTGGCTCATGCAACCCGTGGGGTAGTGAGCTTCGGCGTCCCACTGCACGCCGTCGACCCAGATGCTGATCGTGCCCGGGTCGGCCACGTCGCATGGGGACGGCGTGGTTTGCGTCTGGTACTCGCCGACGACGTAGATCCATTCGTTCGCGTGGAAGGTGCCGCACGTCGGTTCGAAGAAGGCGCCGCTGCCATATCCGGCGCTCGGGTTGAAGACATATGCGCTGAGCCGATTGCAGCGGTCTTCTTCGTTTTCCTTCGAGTACATGCGCGCCTCCCACTCGCAGCTCGGCGAGTATTCCTGGCAGCGACCCATCCAGTCAACGTAGCCCTGGCCTGCGGGGTCGCTCGCGGAGGAGAACTGCAGCACGCTTGGTTTGATCCAGGCCTCCCAGGTGAGCTCGCCCGTGGTCGGGATCGAGAGCGCCGCGCTCGCGGGCACGGTCATGTACTCGCTCGAGCCGTTGAAGTCCGCGACGCTTTCACCGTTGGGCATCGCCGTGAGCGTGGGCGTGCCGCCCTCGTAGGCGCCGGTGTGCCCGTCGCCGCTCTGATCGGGTTCGCTACCGCCGCCGCCGCTCATGTTCCAGAACGCCGTCGGCTTGTCGGCGAGGACCGTCGCGTCGTAGGAGGAGCTCGTCGACGACGCGGTGGTGCTCGTGGCGCTCGTAGTGCTCGTGGCGCTCGTGGCGCTCGTAGTGCTCTCCCGCGTCGACGTTGTGCTCGTAGTGCTCTCCCGCGTCGACGTTGTGCTCGTAGTGCTCTCCCGCGTCGAGCTCGTCACGGTCGTCGTCGTCGTGGTGGCGCTGGAAGTGGTGGTCGGCGCCGTCGCGCTTTCGGTGGTCGTGGTGGTGGTTGTGGGGGTGGCGACCTGAGTACTCGTCGCACTTTCGGTCGCCGTGCTCGTGCTCGTCGTTGTTGGCGTGCTCGTCGTGCTCGTGCTGCTCGTCGTTTCCGTTTCGCCGGTCGGGCCGGTGGGGCCGCCCGCGGCTTCGCCCGATTCGGAGCCGGTCGGGCCGGTGGGCCCGCCGGCGGCTTCGCCCGATTCCGAACCGGTCGGGCCCGTGGGGCCGCTCGTCGGTCCCGTGGGGCCGGTGGGGCCGCCGCGTTCGATCGGCGTGCTCGCACCGCTTTGCACCGTGCAGGCGATCGGCATCGGCCCGAATTCGCGCGCGCCGGCATCCCAGCCCTGCACGCTCAGCGCGATGCCTTCGCCAGTCTCTTCGTCGAGTTCGCTCCCGCTGAGAGCCGTGAAGGCAGGCGCGGGATCGAGTCCGAGCTCGACGCTGCCTTCGCCCTCGGCTGTGATCGGCCCGATCGGGAAGCCTGCCAGCACCGGCGTGGTGAGCTGCGCTTGACCGGAGGCGTAGACGGGGCCGCCGAGTGGGATCCCTTCGGAGAAGCCATCGGACTGCGGCGGGTTGAAGACCGCGGGCTGGGTAGCGCCGAGGTCTAGTGGAAGGTTCGTGAGGCTCCCACCGATCCATCGCGCTCCGAGCGAGTAGAAGAACAGCGCCCAAGAAGACGGCAGCGTGATCGTCGCACCCGCGTTGCTGAGCCTGAACGGGCCCTGCGGGACCCCCCCTTCGGGACCGATCGCGCTGACGCTCACGCTCACGGTGCCGCGGAGGTTCAACACCCCGGGAGCGAGCACGCATTCCGCGGTGGCGCTGGTCGTGTATTCCCTGTTGGCTTGCCCGACGCTCTCGCTCGGAAGCACCACGAGAGCGGCCAGCGCACTAATGAGCGCTGTGGCCGCCGCAAGCCGTCCTAGCGGTCTAGCCCTGCGACGCATACGCAGTTTCACTCCTTCAACAGCAGCCAGTGCGGCCTACCCCTGCGAGCTCGCAGAGCACCGCGTGCGCGACATGATAGCCGAGGATCGCCGCAGCGATTCGGCGGCCCGTCTGCCGCGTTGTTACGGGGGCGTGTGGCGTAACCCGCTGCCGGCGAGCCGTCGCTCGCCGGCTTTCACGTTCCGATTACAACGTCGGCAACGGGATCGTGCAAAGCAAAGCGCAACTGCCCGCCGGCGCGGCACCGGTCATCGCCGTGAAGTGCGCGCTGATTTGGGCTGAGCTCAGCAGGTAGTTGTAGATCGCGACCTTGCCGATCGCACCGGGGAACCAGCTGTCCGTCGCCATCGTTCCGATGTCGAGCGGCGAGTCGCCGGCCGTGGGCGTGATGCCGTATTGGCTCATGCAACCCGTGGGGTAGTGAGCTTCGGCGTCCCACTGCACGCCGTCGACCCAGATGCTGATCGTGCCCGGGTCGGCCACGTCGCATGGGGACGGCGTGGTTTGCGTCTGGTACTCGCCGACGACGTAGATCCATTCGTTCGCGTGGAAGGTGCCGCACGTCGGTTCGAAGAAGGCGCCGCTGCCATATCCGGCGCTCGGGTTGAAGACATATGCGCTGAGCCGATTGCAGCGGTCTTCTTCGTTTTCCTTCGAGTACATGCGCGCCTCCCACTCGCAGCTCGGCGAGTATTCCTGGCAGCGACCCATCCAGTCAACGTAGCCCTGGCCTGCGGGGTCGCTCGCGGAGGAGAACTGCAGCACGCTTGGTTTGATCCAGGCCTCCCAGGTGAGCTCGCCCGTGGTCGGGATCGAGAGCGCCGCGCTCGCGGGCACGGTCATGTACTCGCTCGAGCCGTTGAAGTCCGCGACGCTTTCACCGTTGGGCATCGCCGTGAGCGTGGGCGTGCCGCCCTCGTAGGCGCCGGTGTGCCCGTCGCCGCTCTGATCGGGTTCGCTACCGCCGCCGCCGCTCATGTTCCAGAACGCCGTCGGCTTGTCGGCGAGGACCGTCGCGTCGTAGGAGGAGCTCGTCGACGACGCGGTGGTGCTCGTGGCGCTCGTAGTGCTCGTGGCGCTCGTGGCGCTCGTAGTGCTCTCCCGCGTCGACGTTGTGCTCGTAGTGCTCTCCCGCGTCGACGTTGTGCTCGTAGTGCTCTCCCGCGTCGAGCTCGTCACGGTCGTCGTCGTCGTGGTGGCGCTGGAAGTGGTGGTCGGCGCCGTCGCGCTTTCGGTGGTCGTGGTGGTGGTTGTGGGGGTGGCGCCTCGCGTGCTCGTGGTGGCGGCCGTGGTGGTGCGAGTGGCACGCGTGGTGGTCGGCGCTTCGCTCGCCGTCGTGAACGTGCGTTCGCCGCCGTAGGTCTTGCCCGCACTACTCCACGCGACGATTCGATAGTGATAGGTGGCGCCCTGAGCGAGATTCGCCACCGACGCCTGAACGCTCAGAGTCGAGCTGCCTGCGCCGGCGCCAAGCGTCGTGGTGCGCGAGCCGAGGAAAATGCTCGTGCCGTATTCGAAGTCGTAGGTCGTCGCGCCGCCGTTGGGGTCGACGCCACCGCTCAAGCTGCTGGAGGAGGTCGTCACGTTCGACGCACTACCGGTCGTGACGGTCGGGGGCTGCGAACCATGACGTCGCGCGGCGTCCCCGCCGGGCGAGCCACAGGAGAGAGCTCGCAGGGAGCGCCGCTTCCCGCGTGCATGTGAGGACGCCCGTGGCCCACGAGAGTGGGCCCGGCTCGAGTGCGCACCGTGTCGGCAGCGCATGTGTCGCGAGTTTGCGCTTGGGTGCGAGGTACAGCAAAGAGTCGCGCGCCGAGCGTGATGATCGGTGCGGGCTAGCGCCGGCGCCGGCGCGAGAAGCGCTGCGGCCGCGGCGGACAACAACAAGGACAGGGTCGATCGCTTCGGCATATATTCGGCTCCTTCCTGGCATCGCCAAGCTCGTGCTGCCGTCCTGCGAACATGCGCGCGCGCTCCCTCAGGCATGCACGTTCGACGTGCAGATCGAACTTGCGCGCGACGCGGATGTGCGACCTCACCGTGGGCACGTCGTTGCAGAGGTCAAGAAAGACGGCTGATTGAGACGACGCCTACTGTTGGACACGCCCCGCGTAAATCGACCCTTTCGCCAACGCGCCCAGTCGAAGAACCCGCTGGTGGACGCATGTGTGAGTGCGCTCGCGGCGCGTTAAAGGTCCAGCTGGCCGGATGACGTCCGTCGATCGCCTCGCGTCGGCGCCCGATTACCTTTACGATTTGCGCGACATGGATGTGCGGAGCTCACGCGCCGCCTCCCGTTGGGTGGCGGCCACAGGTGAGCATGTGGATGGAGCCTCGACGGTCTCCCGAATACCTTTGCGTGCTCACGCCGCGGGCGAAACGCCGCCCGGAGGCCGAACGCTGCGGCTCGGTGCGAGAAGTGGATGGCGCTGGCTTCTGCTCCTTGTGGCGCTCGGACTCGTGACGCTGGTACTGGGAACGCTTTCGGCGTCCGTTCACAGCCCGTCCACTTACACGCTCATCGGCAGCGCAGGCAGCTTGATCAGCGCGTTCGTCGCGTTCACGTTCGTCGAGCGGATGCGGTCCACGCACGAACGGCGCGACCTGTTCGTGGCGATCGTCTTTGCCCTCCTCGCCGCTGTGGACCTGCTCTTCGCCGCTGCGTCTCCCTCGCACGCGGGCGCGGCTGAAACATGGCATTGGCTGACCGCAGGCATTGGGCTTGCGAGCGGGGGGGCCGTGCTC
Organism: uncultured bacterium; assembly: GCA_963768005.1. Classification (GTDB taxonomy): domain Bacteria; phylum Actinomycetota; class Thermoleophilia; order Solirubrobacterales; family Solirubrobacteraceae; genus Palsa-744. The sequence goes on along the minus strand of CAVYGD010000001.1, from coordinate 882,828 downwards.
GCGGCTATCGCGTACCGGGGAGGCGACGAGCGCGGAGCCCAGCTACCCGTCGCGCTGAGGGCCGGCATTGTCGTTTTCGTCTGCGCGAACGCTGCCGCGCTGCTCAGCGCTGGGCCATACGCGGATCGGCTCTATGCGCCGGACGCGCTAGACCTCTTGGCGGACGCGTTGATGCTCTATGGCTGCGTCGTCGAGCTGCGAAACCTACGCGCGGCGATCGTGCGGCGTGCGTCGTTGGGAGAGCGACGGCGCATCGCTCGAGACATGCACGACGGCTTGGCGCAGGAGCTCGCTTTCATCGCGATCTACGCTCAGCGACTCGGTCGCAGCGAGGACGACGACGCCACCGCCGCCCACTTGCGGGCTGCTGCCGAGCGCGCGCTGCACGAGTCGCGGACCGCGCTGGCCGTTCTCTCGCTCGCCGACGACACCCCCCTCGACGTGCTCGTGACTCGCACGGTGGACTCATTCAGGTCGCGATTCGGGGTGGACGCGGACCTCGACCTCGAACACGACCTAGTCGTGGACGCCGAGCATCGCAACGCGCTGCTGCGAATCATCCACGAGGCTCTGACGAACGCCGTGCGTCACGGTCGCGCGAAAAGAGTCCGCGTGGAGCTCACCGCCCCAGCGGGCGGCACGCATCTCTCGATCGCCGACGACGGCGCGGGCTTCGACGCGCGTTCGGCTTTCGAAACCGGCAAGGGACTCGGACTCACGAGCATGAGCGAGCGCGCCGAGATGCTCGGCGGGAGCGTACGGATCTCCTCGCACGTCGGCGCGGGCACCGTCGTGGAGGTTGAGCTGCCATAGCCGAGAAGCTGCGCATCGTGCTCGCCGACGACCACGCCGCCACTCGGCTCGGCGTGCGACTCGCACTGGAAGACGGCGGCTTCGAGGTGGCCGCGGAGGCGAGCGACGCTCGCGGAGCCGTCGAGGCGGCGCGTGAGCACGAGCCCGATATCTGCCTGCTCGACGTCTACATGCCCGGCGGCGGCGTCGCCGCAGCTTCCGAGCTCGCCGAGACGCTTCCATCGACGGCTGTCGTGATGCTCAGCGTGTCGGACAGCGACGAGGACCTGTTCGACGCGTTGCGAGCAGGCGCTTCCGGGTACCTCCTCAAGGACACCGACCCCGCTGTCCTGCCACAGGCGCTGCGGTCGGTCCTCGAGGGCGAGGCCCCACTGCCCCGAGCGCTGACCGCTCGTTTGATCGTCGAGTTTCGCCGGCGCGGTCGCGAGCGCCAGGCCCGCGACGCAGCGGGCGTCCTCGTCACCTTCTCCGAGCGCGAGTCGGAGGTGCTCGAGCTGCTCAGGAGCGAGCTCACCACGAAGCAGATCGCCTACCGGCTGGGGATCTCGCCGGTGACGGTGCGCCGGCACATCTCGGAGGTCCTACGGAAGCTGCAGGTTCCCGATCGCGAGGCGGCCTTGCGCATGACCGGCGACGTCGCGCCGGCGAGGTAGCTCCGCGAGGCGCGAGCGCGGCTAGGCGTTCCGCCGGCTCGGGCTGGTGCCGACTACCGGTTCGTGGCGCCGCGAGCGGCCATCGCCCGCGAGGTCGATCTCGCACCAAAGGAGCGTCCCGACATCGCTACCTGCGCCCCAACGGTCGGCAACGCGGTCGAGCATGAAGGTCGCCCACTCTCGCTCTGGAGAAGCAGCTGGAGCCCGCGCAAACCGCTGCCAGCGTCGCCTGACCTCGGCGCGCACCGTCTTCTCGCTGCGGCGCACCGCGAGCTCCGCCTCTTCGTCGTCGCGACGCCGCTGCTGCACGCTGATCGTTACGAGCTCGCTCACGCATAGAGAGAGGTCGTAGAAGAGCGTCGGGTCGAAATCGCGCTCCCACTCACGCAACGCGCGCCGCGCGGCGCCGACCGCTTGGGGAAGCGTCCGAAAGCGAAAGCGGCGTTCGCTCGCGCCGAAGGGATAAGCGCCAGGCACGTCGTCCTCCTGGGCCTCGCTGTCGGCAACGCCCATGCGAGGCAGTACCCACGCCACGGCTGTAGCGCCGCGCGGGGCGCGGGCAATTTGAAGCGCGTCGGTACCTGTCGATGGTGCCAAGGGTCCCATTCCGTGGGATAGAAGCCGGCTTGCGGCTTTTGCAGCAATCCGTCGCTGGCAGCACCGGGCACCCCCAAAGACGCGGGGCATTCTCGTCCCAGCCGGCGAGCGCCTCCCCGCCAGCAGCCGCGATCGTAGCACCGGCGCACCACAACATCCAACTCGGCGCGACTTACACTCCAGCGCGTATGTCGGCACCCGTCACAGTGGTGGTGATCGATGATCACGCTCTCTTTCGCTCCGGGCTGAGGGAGCTGCTCGAGCACGAGGGCATCCGGGTCGTCGGGGAAGCCTCCTCCGCCGAGGCAGGATTGAAGGCAATTACGCAGCACGCGCCCGACGTCGCGATCGTCGACCTCGGCTTGCCGCGCGTACCGGGCCAACGGGCGATCCTGCAGATCGTCGCCTCAGCACCCGGCACGAAGGTCCTCGTGCTCACGATCTCGACAAGCGAGTCGGACCTCACGGACGCTGTGCTCGGAGGCGCATGCGGGTACCTGCTTAAGGATGCCTCTGCGGATGAAATCGTCGCCGGCGTGCGAGCCGCGGCGAGCGGAGAATCGATGGTTCTCGCCCCGAATGACGTCGGCGCTGCTCGAGCGCGTGCGCGCGAGCACACAAAGCAGCGAGCGCACGACCGCGGCGCGGCTCTCACCGCGGGAGCGAGACGTGCTCCGATTGGTGGTAGACGGCAAGGACAACGCGGCGATCGCGAAGGAGCTGTACGTGAGTCCCTCCACCGTCAAGAACCACGTCTCGAACATTCTCGAGAAGCTCGGGGCGGACAACCGCCTTCAGGCCGCTGTGCGCGCAGTCCGCGACTCGCTCATCTGACCTGCGGTGAGCGCATGCGCTCGTGACGACCGCCGCCGCTCGCCGACGGCTCGCTTGCGTGCGCCCCTGGCCCATCCTCTCGGCGGTCGCGTTCGGCGCGGGCGCGCGCGGCGCCGAGTGCGTGGCGGAGCTGTTCCGCCGTGGCGGTGAGGATCCGCAGCAACGCGGAGAGCTCTCGGAGATCGGCGGCGTGAGCAGGATCCCCTGCCTCAGCGAGGCGGGATAGCTCGCGTCTGAGTCGCAGACTGTTGACGTCGAGCGCGAGCACCTGCGCGTAGCCGTCGACGACGAGCTCCATCGACTTGCCCGTGGGAGCGCGTGCGCCGCTCGAGTCTTCGGCAAGGGCGCGTATTCGCTCTTCCGCGCGGCTGCGGAGACACGCGACTTTCTTGGCGAACGTGATCTGATCAGAATGATCTTCCGCTTGCATCAGCGCTCCCGCTATCGGCAACCGACCTGCAACCACCTGACACAGCGGTCTGCTCCGATCCGGGGCTGCTCGCCGACCGATTGCACCCCACAACGATGCGCTTGGTCATAGCACGGGCATCAACGACTCGTAGCTCCGCTGTGAACGACCGGCGAAACATTGCTGCTTCGTCGCTCGCGCGGCAATCCTCCGTGAGGCCCTTTTGTCGTTCAATGCCTGAACGCTGCGGTGCCTAGTGTGCGTTCAATGCACTGAACACATTTATTTTGCCGCTACTTGACAGGTTTCTAACCACCTGGCACAGTCTCACGCTCTTGCTACGGACGGCCACGGATGCGCAGGGAGCGTTCAGGGTCGTAGAGACCTCACCTAGGAGAGATAGATGGATTGGCGCAGGGAAGCCCGCCGACGCGTGTCTGCTGCGTCGAGAACTCCGATCGCAAAGCGTGCCCGCGTTGCAGCAATCGCGGCCGCGACCATTTTCGGCACGCTCGCGTTGCTTGGCACGGACGCTGGGTCGGCGTTGGCACAGCCATCGTTCACCTGTGTTTCGGGCGGTCGCATAATCATCGGATGCGTCGGACCCACCGGCCCGACCGGGCCCACGGGGCCAGCCGGTTCGAAGGGCGCGACAGGACCAAGCGGAGCTACGGGCGCGTCGGGCAGCAAGGGCGCGACAGGGGCGAGTGGTGTAACGGGCGCCACAGGACCGGCGGGTGCGACTGGCGCCTCGGGTAGCAAGGGTGCGACGGGATCTACAGGCGCGACGGGGTCCGCAGGGTCCACGGGCGCGACTGGTAGCAAGGGCTCGACGGGCGCGAGTGGAGTGACGGGCGCTACGGGCGCGAGTGGAGTGACGGGCGCTACGGGACCGGCGGGTGTGACTGGCGCCGCGGGTAGCAAGGGTGCGACGGGATCTACAGGCGCGACGGGGTCCGCAGGGTCCACGGGCGCGACTGGTAGCAAGGGCTCGACCGGAGCGACGGGGAGCCAGGGAGCAACCGGCCCGCAAGGCGTAACCGGCACCACCGGACCAGTCGGCGCGACCGGGGCAACTGGTACAGCGGGTAGCCAAGGCGCGACCGGGGCGACGGGACCAAACGGTGCCACCGGTAGCAACGGCGCAACAGGATCGCCAGGAGCTACAGGCGCCTCGGGCAGCAACGGCGCAACAGGATCGCCAGGAGCAACCGGGAGCCAGGGAGCTACCGGCAGCCAGGGAGCAACCGGACCGCAAGGCGTAACTGGCGTCACGGGGCCTGCCGGCGCTACCGGCGCGACTGGTGCGCCAGGAGGCAACGGTGCGACGGGGGCGACAGGAGCTAGCGGCAATCAGGGCTCGCCGGGCTCCACCGGCGCGACCGGCTCGCAGGGCGAAACGGGCGGATCCGGTCCCACCGGCGCCCAGGGCGCATCTGGTGAAAAGGGCGAAACCGGCGCCACCGGCTCGGAAGGCAAGCAGGGCTCGACCGGCCCGCAGGGCGCATCGGGCGAAAAGGGCGAAACCGGATCGACCGGCGCTCAGGGCGTGACCGGGGTCACCGGTCCGCAGGGCACGACCGGCGAAAAGGGCGAAACCGGCAATCAGGGCTCGCCGGGCTCCACCGGCGCGACCGGCTCGCAGGGCGAAACGGGCGGATCCGGTCCCACCGGCGCCCAGGGCGCATCTGGTGAAAAGGGCGAAACCGGCGCCACCGGCTCGGAAGGCAAGCAGGGCTCGACCGGCCCGCAGGGCGCATCGGGCGAAAAGGGCGAAACCGGATCGACCGGCGCTCAGGGCGTGACCGGGGTCACCGGTCCGCAGGGCACGACCGGCGAAAAGGGCGAAACCGGCAATCAGGGCTCGCCGGGCTCCACCGGCGCGACCGGCTCGCAGGGCGAAACGGGCGGATCCGGTCCCACCGGCGCCCAGGGCGCATCTGGTGAAAAGGGCGAAACCGGCGCCACCGGCTCGGAAGGCAAGCAGGGCTCGACCGGCCCGCAGGGCGCATCGGGCGAAAAGGGCGAAACCGGATCGACCGGCGCTCAGGGCGTGACCGGGGTCACCGGTCCGCAGGGCACGACCGGCGAAAAGGGCGAAACCGGCAATCAGGGCTCGCCGGGCTCCACCGGCGCGACCGGCTCGCAGGGCGAAACGGGCGGATCCGGTCCCACCGGCGCCCAGGGCGCATCTGGTGAAAAGGGCGAAACCGGCGCCACCGGCTCGGAAGGCAAGCAGGGCTCGACCGGCCCGCAGGGCGCATCGGGCGAAAAGGGCGAAACCGGATCGACCGGCGCTCAGGGCGTGACCGGGGTCACCGGTCCGCAGGGCACGACCGGCGAAAAGGGCGAAACCGGCAATCAGGGCTCGCCGGGCTCCACCGGCGCGACCGGCTCGCAGGGCGAAACGGGCGGATCCGGTCCCACCGGCGCCCAGGGCGCATCTGGTGAAAAGGGCGAAACCGGCGCCACCGGCTCGGAAGGCAAGCAGGGCTCGACCGGCCCGCAGGGCGCATCGGGCGAAAAGGGCGAAACCGGATCGACCGGCGCTCAGGGCGTGACCGGGGTCACCGGTCCGCAGGGCACGACCGGCGAAAAGGGCGAAACCGGCAATCAGGGCTCGCCGGGCTCCACCGGCGCGACCGGCTCGCAGGGCGAAACGGGCGGATCCGGTCCCACCGGCGCCCAGGGCGCATCTGGTGAAAAGGGCGAAACCGGCGCCACCGGCTCGGAAGGCAAGCAGGGCTCGACCGGCCCGCAGGGCGCATCGGGCGAAAAGGGCGAAACCGGATCGACCGGCGCTCAGGGCGTGACCGGGGTCACCGGTCCGCAGGGCACGACCGGCGAAAAGGGCGAAACCGGCAATCAGGGCTCGCCGGGCTCCACCGGCGCGACCGGCTCGCAGGGCGAAACGGGCGGATCCGGTCCCACCGGCGCCCAGGGCGCATCTGGTGAAAAGGGCGAAACCGGCGCCACCGGCTCGGAAGGCAAGCAGGGCTCGACCGGCCCGCAGGGCGCATCGGGCGAAAAGGGCGAAACCGGATCGACCGGCGCTCAGGGCGTGACCGGGGTCACCGGTCCGCAGGGCACGACCGGCGAAAAGGGCGAAACCGGCAATCAGGGCTCGCCGGGCTCCACCGGCGCGACCGGCTCGCAGGGCGAAACGGGCGGATCCGGTCCCACCGGCGCCCAGGGCGCATCTGGTGAAAAGGGCGAAACCGGCGCCACCGGCTCGGAAGGCAAGCAGGGCTCGACCGGCCCGCAGGGCGCATCGGGCGAAAAGGGCGAAACCGGATCGACCGGCGCTCAGGGCGTGACCGGGGTCACCGGTCCGCAGGGCACGACCGGCGAAAAGGGCGAAACCGGCAATCAGGGCTCGCCGGGCTCCACCGGCGCGACCGGCTCGCAGGGCGAAACGGGCGGATCCGGTCCCACCGGCGCCCAGGGCGCATCTGGTGAAAAGGGCGAAACCGGCGCCACCGGCTCGGAAGGCAAGCAGGGCTCGACCGGCCCGCAGGGCGCATCGGGCGAAAAGGGCGAAACCGGATCGACCGGCGCTCAGGGCGTGACCGGGGTCACCGGTCCGCAGGGCACGACCGGCGAAAAGGGCGAAACCGGCAATCAGGGCTCGCCGGGCTCCACCGGCGCGACCGGCTCGCAGGGCGAAACGGGCGGATCCGGTCCCACCGGCGCCCAGGGCGCATCTGGTGAAAAGGGCGAAACCGGCGCCACCGGCTCGGAAGGCAAGCAGGGCTCGACCGGCCCGCAGGGCGCATCGGGCGAAAAGGGCGAAACCGGATCGACCGGCGCTCAGGGCGTGACCGGGGTCACCGGTCCGCAGGGCACGACCGGCGAAAAGGGCGAAACCGGCAATCAGGGCTCGCCGGGCTCCACCGGCGCGACCGGCTCGCAGGGCGAAACGGGCGGATCCGGTCCCACCGGCGCCCAGGGCGCATCTGGTGAAAAGGGCGAAACCGGCGCCACCGGCTCGGAAGGCAAGCAGGGCTCGACCGGCCCGCAGGGCGCATCGGGCGAAAAGGGCGAAACCGGATCGACCGGCGCTCAGGGCGTGACCGGGGTCACCGGTCCGCAGGGCACGACCGGCGAACCCGGCGCACAAGGCGAACCCGGCGAAAATGGCCAACCCGGCGAAAACGGCCAACCCGGCGAAAACGGCTCGCGCGGCTCTACGGGCGCGACTGGCGAACCCGGCGAACCGGGCACCCAGGGACCAGAAGGTGTGCGTGGCGCCACGGGCGAAACGGGCGGATCCGGTCCCACCGGCGCCCAGGGCGCATCTGGTGAAAAGGGCGAAACGGGATCGACCGGCTCGGAAGGCAAGCAGGGCTCGACCGGCCCGCAGGGCGTGGCCGGCGTCACGGGCCCGCAGGGCTCAACCGGCGCCACTGGCTCCGAAGGCAAGCAGGGTGCGACCGGTCCGCAGGGCGTGACGGGCTCGACCGGCGCGCAGGGCTCAACGGGCGCCACTGGCTCCGAAGGTAAGCAGGGCGTCTCCGGCTCGACCGGGCTGAAGGGCGCGACCGGCGAAACTGGCCTGAAGGGCGCGACCGGCGAAACTGGGCTGAAGGGCGCGACCGGCGAAACTGGGCTGAAGGGCGCGACCGGCGAAACTGGGAAGACCGGCAGCACCGGTGTCACCGGCTCAACCGGCAACGCTGGCCCGACGGGAACTACCGGCACCGACGGCTCAACGGGGCCAACCGGCGTCGAAGGTAAGGCCGGTGCCGGCTTCCTCGAGTGGACGAGCGGCGTGAGCAACGTGCCCAATACCACTGGGCAGACGTACACGCTCATCGCGCCGACGTCCATGACGCTCTCACACATCTACGCACACGTTTCCGCTGCGCCGGGCACCTCCGGCGTCAATGCGCACGTTTGGACGCTGACTGCATCCAAGGGAGCTAGCACGATCGCGACATGCTCGATCTCTGGGTCCACAGCGACCACCTGTTCGGACGCCGGAACATCCACCTCGCTATCCGCGGGCGAAGAAGTCACACTCACGATCACCACGGAACGCGGGCCGACCGAAGCAAAGATGGTGATCGCTGTCGGACCGTAAGGTGCTCTGACACCCGGCGGTGCTCAAGCCGCTCCCGGACCACCACCGGGGGCGGCTTCGTCGTTAGCCAGTCGAGCCTTACTGTGTGCGCTCGAGGTGCGTCGTAAGTGCGGGCGAGCTCGCGAGCGTCTGATAGACGACGCAGTAGCGCTCGGTCAGCTTCTTCAGCGTCGCGAGCTGCGTCTCGTCAGCGTCGGTGTCGAGTTCGAACGAAAGGCGAATCGCCGAGAATCCGACCGGCGCGTCGCGATCGACCCCGAGCGTTCCCCGAAAGTCGAGATCGCCCTCCGCGCGCACGCGTCCGCCGCCCACCGAGATGCACAACGACGTCGCGACCGCGCTGAGCGTCACGCCGGCGCAAGCGACAAGCGCCTCCAAAAGCATGTCCCCCGAGCACAGCATCGAGCCGTCCCCGCCAGTGGCAGGGTGGAGCCCAGCCTCAGCGAGCGCCCTGCCCGTCTGCACGGAGCACGAGACGCCGTCGCCGAGTTGGCCGGATGCCGACAGCGTCAGCTGGGCAGCGGCGGGTTCCGCGCGGTAACGGTCCTTCAGCGGCGCTTGGACCGAACGCAGCTCATCTTGCTCCACGCGCAGAGCGTAGTCACTCGCGTGCGTGATGACGTGGCTCTATGCGCGCGCTGACGCTGAGCGGCGAAAGGCGGAGGGGGAGGGATTCGAACCCTCGTCAGACCTAAACGGCCTGAAACGGTTTTCGAGACCGCCGCATTCAACCACTCTGCCACCCCTCCGGAGGCGCCCGGTCGAGGACCGGCCGCCGGGCGACCACCCAAGGCTAGAGCAAGATCTCGCGACCCAGCATCCGGTCGCACGCAGGTGTCGTCGGCGAGTCCGGCGTTCAGCGCCGGGAGGCGAAGAACTCGCTCAGAAGCGCCGAGCACTCGCCCGCGAAGAGGCCGCCTGCCACCTCCGGCCGGTGGTTGAGCCGCTGCTCGCCGAGCACGTCGAGCACGCTCCCAGCGGCGCCCGCCTTCGGATCATCCGCCCCAAAGACGACGCGACGGACGCGCGCGAGCACGATTGCGCCCGCGCACATCGCGCACGGCTCGAGCGTCACGTAGAGCACCGAATCGAGCAGCCTCCAGCTGCCCAGCGAGCGTGCCGCCTCGCGCAACGCGAGCACCTCCGCGTGCGCGGTGGGGTCCTGGCGCACCTCGCGCTCGTTGTGAGCGGCAGCGAGCACCTCGCCGGAGACGCACCAGCACCGCGCCGATTGGCACGTCGCCGTGTTCTATGGATTGCTCGGCCTCGCGCAACGCCAGGCGCATGAAGTATTCATCCAGCGGAAAGAACGTGCTCATGGTGCCGCGCGAGGAGAGCCATAGACTGGTCCGAGGGCTGCGGCACCACGTGCACGCGCCGCAAAGGCCCGACGAGGCACATCATCGCATCACGGAAACCGCTTTCAATGGCATCGCTCTCACTCGCGAAAATTGCCTCGAGGACCGCGTGAGCGCAGCGCGGATCGAATGTGGTCTCCGTCGCAGCGCCTCGCTCGCGACTGTCCGTCGGCACGGTTGGCGCGCTCGCGCATCGGGATCGGCGCGCCGGCGGCGGCTCGCGCAGCAACGACGCCCTACGTGCCGGGCACGGTGATCGTCGGCTACAAGGATGGCTCCGCGCACGCGGCGCGCATCGCGAGTGCCTCCGGGGGCACGGAAGCGCCGGTGCGCGTGCTCCACCTGCCCGCGGGGACGAACCTTCAGCGCGCGCTCGAGCGGCTGCGCTCCGATCGCGACGTCAGCTTCGCAGTCCCCGATTACATCGCTCGCGCGAGCACCGTGAGCGCCGGCGGCAGCGCGCCCAGCACGATCGTCCCGCCCGCTCCGTTCATTCCGGAGAACTTCGGCTCCACCAACACGCCTGGCGGATGGCAGGCGTTGCAATGGAACTTCGAGGGCGCGGAGAGCGTCGAAGCGCCCCAAGCGTGGGGCAACCTCATCGCCGACCACGCCGAAGGGGGACGCGGCGTCATCGTCGCGGTGCTCGACACGGGCATCGCGTACCGCAACTGGAAGCGGTTCCGTCGCTCACCCGGATTCGACGCCTCGCAGTTCGTCCGCGGCAAGGATTTCGTGAACCCCGGCCAGCCGCCCGTCGACCACAACGGCCACGGCACCTTCGTCGCGGGTGAGATCGCGGAGGCGACGAACGTCCGCTACGGGCTCACAGGGCTCGCATACGGAGTTCGCCTCATGCCCGTGCGGGTGCTCGACAGCGCCGGCGAAGGCGACGCGCTCACGATCGCACAGGGCATCCGCTACGCCGTCGACCACCACGCACAGATCATCAACCTGAGCCTCGAATTCCCGGCCGCGATCTCCGCCGCCGACGTTCCCGAGCTGACGCAAGCGCTGCGCTACGCCGACCAGCGCCACGTGCTCGTCGTCGCCGCCGCGGGCAACGACTCCGACGAAGCGATCCCATATCCCGCACGAGCTCCCGGGCGTCGTTGCTGTGGGCGCATCGACCGAACACGGCTGCCTCGCGGACTACTCGAACTTCGGTCACCACATCGCGATCGTCGCCCCCGGAGGCGGCCCCGATGCGGATCTTCCCGGCGATCCCGGATGCCGACCCGAACTCGCCCCGGGGCGCGACGTCTTCCAGGTCACCTTCCTCGGCACCTCCCCGCGCCGCTTCGGCCTGCCACCCGGCTACGAAGGCACCTCGATGGCGACACCCGAGGTCGCTGCGACGGCGGCGCTCGTCATCGCCTCAGGCGTCCTCGGCAAGCATCCCACGCCCGAGGCGCCTCGAGGCGCGCCTGAAGGCGACCGCGCGCCCGCTCGGCAGTGCATCCGACCGTTACATCTATGGCGCGGGCCTGCTCGATGCGGCTGCCGCCACCGCGCCGGGTGGCCCCGGCGCGCTGGCCAGCAGGAGCGCCGGCGCGAGCTCCACCGGCGGCGGCTGACCGGCGCCTGCGCGGGCTTTGGGGCAACCGGGTTTGCCCCTCGCATCCTCGGGTATGATGTCGTGCAACGCGGCTCCCCTACGAGGCTTCGTAGGACTTCGCCGCGCTGGTTGCTGTTGAAGGAGAGACACTGCGTATGCGTCGCAGGGCTAGACCGCTAGGACGGCTTGCAGTGGCCACAGCGCTGATCAGCGCACTGGCCGCGGTAGTTGTGATCCCGAGCGAGAGCGTCGGGCAAGCCAACAAGGAATACACGACCAGCTCGACCGCAGAATGCCTGCTCGCTCCCGGCGTGCTTGACATCCGCGGCACGGCGAGCGTGAGCGTCAGCGCTATCGGCCCCGAAGGCGGCCGCGCGGCGGGCCCGTTCAGGCTGACCAACGCGGGCGTGAGCGTGACCCTGCCCTCGTCCTGGGCGCTCTTCTTCTACTCGCTCGGCGCGCGATACATCGGCGGGAGCCTTACGAGCCTCCCGCTCGACCTCGGCGACACGCAGCCGGCGGTGTTCGATCCTGCCCAGTCGGATGGCTTTTCGGAAGGCATCCCGCTCGGTGGCCCGCTCTACGCCTCCGGCCAAGCGCAGCTCACGACGCCGGTGCTGGCGGGCTTCCCGATCGGCCCGATGACCACCGAGAGCGAAGGGTCCCTCCAGCTCGGGCTCGACCCTGCCCCCGCCTTCCAGGCTCTCAGCGGGAGCGAACTCGACGAAGAAACCGGCGAAGGAATCACGCTGAGGATTCAAGGCTACGATGCAGGCGCACGCGAATTCGGACCGCTGAAGATCGCGTGCACCGCCGGGAGCGGCGCGAGGACGCCGACCGAACCCGGCGGTCCCACCGGCGCCACGGGGCCGACCAGCGGGCCCACTGGGCCGACGGGCTCAGAAACCGGCGAAGCTGCCGGCGGGCCCACCGGCGCAAGCGGGGTCCTCGGGCCGACGGGGCCGACCGAAGGAACCGGCGCAAGCGGTGAAACCACCGGTCCGAGCGGGTCCACTGGCCCGAGCGGTGCGACCGGGCCGAGCGGTGCGACCGGGCCGACGGGGCCGACTGTGCCTACCGAGCCGAGCGGGCCCACCGGCGCAAGCGGGCCGAGCGGCTCTGCAGGACCAAGCGGATCCAGTGGCCCGAGCGGATCCAGTGGCCCGAGCGGCGTCACCGGGGTCACAGGCGGAACGGAAACCACCACGACAACCACAAGCACGACGCGGACGACGACAGCGGCGCGGACCACCACCACCACGACCAGCACCACGACCTCCGCCGCGCTCCCGCCGTCCGCGGGATTCCAGCCGGGGATGAACTCCGGCGCCGACCCGAGCTACGACCTCGCCGGCGCGGTGAAGCTCGGAGCGAAGGTCGTGCGGATCGCGTTCGACATCAACCAGCCCGCCGCGCAGCTCGCGAGCGTGATCGGCGAATACGCGGCGAAGGGCATCAGGGTACTGCCGCTGGCCGGCTTCGCCGGCTATATGCCGAGCGCATCCGAAGCGCGCAACCTCGCGGGCTGGGCTGCCGCCTACGGGCCCGGCGGCTCCTTCTGGAGCGGCAAGAGCTACCCCGCGTCTGTCGCAGTCAGCAACATCGAGTTCGGCAACGAGACCTCGTACGGCTACCAGTACGGGGACGGCCCCGGGGACGCCTCCTACACCGAACGCGCGGAGACCTACGCCGTGCGCCTCAAAGAAGCCGCCGAAGCGATCTCCGCCGCCGGCTCCGACGTGGGGCTGCTCGCACAGGCCGACGACTGGACCGGCGACTGGGTCAACGGGATGTATGCGGCGGTGCCGAACCTCAGCCAGTACGTCGCCGGCTGGACGATCCACCCCTACACGAACTGGCACGCGCGACTGCAGGACCTCATCAACCAAACGGCCTCCCACGGCGCCTCAGCGAGCATCCCGATCGACATCACCGAGTGGGGCGTCGACTCCGACAACGGGCGCTGCCTGGAATACAACTACGAATGGTCCCGCTGCATGACCTACCAGGAAGCGGCCGAAGCGCTCCGCAGCACCGTCCGCGGGATCCGCGAAATGCTCGGTAGCCGCCTCGGGGACTTCCTCGTCTACCAGATCCGCGACCAGCGGGTGAGCGGTACCTCGACCGAATTCGAAGCGTACTTCGGCGCGCTGAAGACCGAACTTCAGCCCAAGGGCGCCTACACGACGGCGGTCGAAGAACTGCTCGCGAGCTAGGCGGCGCGCTCGATCACCGCGGCCATCTCGGCGCGAAAGCGACTGCGACCGAAACGCTCGGCGTTCTGACGCAAGTCCCGCTCCGCGAAGTCGATGTTCTCGAAGCGAGCGATGGCGGCCTCAAGCCCCACGGCGCTCTGCTCCGGGAAGAGCACCCCCGTGTGCCCGTCGATCACCGTCTCCGCGGCGCCGCCCACGCCATACGCGATCACCGGAAGACCCGCCGCCTGCGCCTCGACGGGCACGATTCCGAAGTCCTCCTCGCCCGGGAAGAGCAGCGCGCGCGCGCGCGCGAAGAGCTCGTCGCGCTGGACGTCGCTCACACGACCAAGCAGCTCAATCCGCGGCTGGCCGGCCGCCTGCTCGGCAAGTGCCCCCAACGCGCGACCGTCGCCCGCGACCTTCAGGCTCTTTCCCGCGTCCGCGCATGCCGCCACCGCGAGATCGACCCGCTTGTAGGGGACCACGCGTCCGAGCACGACATAGAAGTCCTCTGGGGCGCGCCGCAGTTCGAGAAAGTGCGCAGCGTCGACCGGTGGATTGACGACCTCCGCGTCGCGCCCGTAGTAGCGCCGTACGCGTTCTGCGACGTAACGCGAGTTCGCTACGAATACGTCGGGGCCGCTCGCGCCTGCGAGGTCCTCGCGGCGCAGCCACCAGAGGAGCGGCTTGAGCAACGGCCGTAGCAGCGGTCCGACCCGCTCGCCCTCGAGGAAAGTCTCGTCCCATGCATAGCGCATCGGCGTGTGGCAGTAGCAAACGTGCAGCGTCCCCGGCCCTGTGCGAACGTTCTTCGCGCACGCGTGGTTGCTCGAGATCACGAGATCGAAGCCGCTGAGGTCAAAGGAACGGAAGGCGCGATTCATCAGCGGCAGGAGCCATCGGTAGTTGCGCCTCGCGCCCGGGATGCGGTCCAGAAACGACGCATGGACCTTCCGCTGCGTCACCGCCGGCGGCCACGGAGCCGGGTCGTAGACGGTCGTGAAGAGCTCCGCGTCCGGGAACATCTCGAGGAGCTCGAGCACGACCTCCTCGGACCCTCCCGGGATCGTCAGCCACTCGTGAACGACGGCGACGCGGCGGAAGCGCTCGCGTAGCGCCCCGAGGCGCTCCATGCTCAAGACGAGACCTCGGCGGGCGCGCCTTCGCCGAAGCCCGCCGCGCTGCGATCGACGGCCGCAAGGAAATCCTGCCAGTCGCACGCGCACGGTGCGAGCAGCCGTGCGAGCTCTTCGAGGCCGCCCCAGGCGCTCTCCTGCTCCCACTCCCAGTGGAGCACCACCGGCACCCACAGGCCCGCCTCGCGCTCGATCATGCTCGACACCGCCGTAAGCATCTCTCCCGCGCGGCCATAGAAGGGGGCGTATCCGGGGAGGTAGACCGCGTCCCCGCGCCACTGCGGAGTTGGCTGGAACCCGAGTTGCCCGATCGACTCCGGGCCCCCGCCGACGACGTCGAAGTGGCGCGCGAGGATCGCGAGCTGGCGTGCGTCGAAGCGGTTGTACGGCGGCACGAAGACGCGCGGGCGTATTTCGTGTGCGGCGAGTTCCGCGAGCGCCTCCGAGATCAGCTCGTCGGTCCGCGCGGGGTCCAGCCCGCACAGCTCCGAGTGCCTGCGCGGGGACGAGAACCGCGTGCGGTGATCGCGGCCGTGGAGCGCGAGCGTCACACGCTCCCCCGGCAGCCGTCTGAGCAGCGCCGCCTCTGCGTCCTCGATCGGGCGCGAGCCCGTGGTGCGGGGCGAGAGCGGTTCACGGCTCACACGCGGCAGCACGGCGAGGAGATACGGCACGCCCGCGCTCGCGAGGATCTCGTGAAAGCGCTTGAATTGGTCCGCGCCGACGCGGTCGGGGTGATCTGAGACCGCGTAGTGGGGAAACTCGTCGACACGGATCAGGAAGCGCGGGGGCGCGGGGGCGGCGTCGCCGAGCAGCTCCGTGCGCAGCGTGAGCATCGGGTCGACGACATCCGAGGCGTAGCTCAGCCGGCCAAGCTTGTAGCGGACTTGGTCGAGGATGCGTAGCGGGAGCGAGGGCACATCTCTCACGCGCAGCTCCCTGCCAATCCGCGGCTGCTCGAGGTCTCCCCAAGAGATCGCGCCTGCGAGGAGCTCGCGGTCGAGCAGCAGTCGCGCGGTCCGTATCTCGTCGGCGCGCATGGGCTCTCCGCCACGCCTCACGAAATCGGCCTCCGGCCGCCGATTGTCCTCGCGGCGGAACTCACCGCGCCAGAGTACACGCCAACCGCTTGGGATCATGCCCGTGATGAGCAACGCCGCAGCCATTCGCGGACGCGACATCGTGTGCGTGGGCTTCGCCGATTGGGAGACCGACCTGTGGACCAATCAGCACCACCTCATGTCACGCCTTGCACGCGAGAACCGCGTCCTCTTCGTCGAGTCACTCGGCCTGCGTCGCCCGCAGCTTGCCCAGCGCGACCTGCGCCGAATGCTTCGGCGGGTGCGACGTTCGCTCAAGTTGCGCCGGCCGGCGGGAGGGCCCGTTGTGCTCTCACCGCTCGTGCTGCCGTTTCATCGCTGGCGCCTCGTGCGCCGACTGAACGCCCACCTGCTGGCGATCCAAGTCCGGCGCGCGCTCCGCACGCTCAGTTTCGCCGAACCGATTCTGTGGGCGTACGTCCCGCAGGCCGAGGCGCTCCTCGACACGGTGACGCCCGCACTCGTGGTTTATCACTGCGTCGATGACATCGCCGCCCAGCCCGGCATCGACGCGGCCAGCTTTCGGGCCGCCGAGGAGCGCTTCGTTCGCCGCGCCGACCTCGTGCTGGTGAGTTCGCGCGAGCTCGAACGGCGTCTTCGCCCGCTCGCGAGCAACCTCCTCTACGCGCCGAACGTCGCGGACATAGCGCACTTCGCGAAGTCGCTCGAGGAGGGACCCACAGACGCCGCGCTCGCTGCGTTGGCGGCGCCGCGGATCGTCTTCACCGGCGCCGTTGTCGCGACGAAGCTCGACGTCGGGCTGATCGTGTCGCTCGGGCGCCTGCGGCCGGTTTGGTCGTTTGCGCTCGTCGGCCCGGTGGGCCCCGGTGACCCCCGGACCGACGTCTCGGCTCTGCGCGCCGTGCCCAATATCCATCTCCTCGGCGCACGCACCTACGCTCAGCTGCCGAGCGTGCTCCGAGGTGCTGACGCTGCGCTCATCCCCTACGCGATCAACGACCTCACGAGGAGCGTCTTTCCGATGAAGGTCTACGAGTACCTCGCCGCGGGGCTCCCCGTCGTCGCAACGCCGCTCCCCGCGATCGCCGAAGTCACGGAGATCCACACCGCCGCCGATGCGCACGAGATGGCAGCACGGCTCGACCGCGTTCTCGCGGAGGACACGCCCGCGTTGCGCCGCGAGCGCTCGCGCGCGGCGATGGAGCACTCGTGGGAGCGTCGACTCGAGGAGATCGCGAGCGCGATCGCGTCGCTTCCCGGTGGTCGGCTGCGCTCGTGAGAACCTCCTCGTCACCTCCCACACGCCGGCGCTCGGGAGCGGCCGCGCGCTGCGGACCTATGCCGTCACTCGCGCGATCGCGCAACACCGCGGGCTCGACTTGCTCTATCCGCGCTTCGGCGCAGCGGAGCCCGACGCGGCGTTCCGCGCGATCCCCGGCGTCGAGTTCTTTCCAGTCAGCGCCTCGCGCGGGGCGCGCCGCATTCGCAGCTACGCCGGCGCCCGCGCATCCGGCGTGCCGCAGGGATTCGCCCGGGGCATCTCACCGGAGCTCGTGGACCGCGCGGCGGAGCTTGTGCGATCCGATGACCGGGGGCGGGTTATCGCGGACGGGCCGACCGCTGCGGCCTTGCTTATGCGCCTCGCGCGCGAGCGCCCCGTCATATACAACGCGCACAACGTCGAGTCGCTGTTTCGCTCCGAGATCGAGGGGCTCGGCAGCCGGGGCACGCGGGCGCTGCGCGCCTTCGAGCGTCGCGTGCTAGCGCGCGCGAGCGAATCGTGGATGGTCAGCCAAGCGGACCTGCGCGCTGCGCGCGAGCTCTGCCCCGACGCGAGGCTACGCTACGTGCCGAACGTCGTCGATGCCGCCGCGATCACCCCCGTCGGAGCGCCGCCGGCAGACTCGCGGGCGATCTTCGTCGGCAGCTTCGACTATGAGCCAAACCGCGACGCGCTGCGGTTCCTCGTCGATGACGTGCTGCCGCGCGTTTGGCGCGAGCTGCCGGAGGCCAGGGTGTCGGTCGTGGGCGGTGGCCTCGACGAACCGCCGTCCGCAGACCCCCGCGTCGAAGCGCTCGGCTTCGTCGAGAACCTCGGCGCCGCCTACGCGAGCGCGCGTTGCGCCGTCGTTCCGCTGCAGCTGGGCGGCGGCACTCCGCTCAAGCTGCTC
This sequence comes from uncultured bacterium, assembly GCA_963768005.1. Lineage (GTDB taxonomy): Bacteria > Actinomycetota > Thermoleophilia > Solirubrobacterales > Solirubrobacteraceae > Palsa-744. The sequence goes on along the minus strand of CAVYGD010000001.1, from coordinate 864,957 downwards.
GAGGCACTTGCCTACGGCCTGCCCGTCGTCGCCACGCGCCGCGCCGCGGGTGGGCTCGAGCTGACCGACGGCGAGCACTGCCTCATCGCCAACGACTCCGAGGGCTTCGCGCTGGCGACGCTCTCGCTGCTGCGGGGCGAGCATCCCGGTTCTCGGGGCTCGGGGCCGCGCGCTCGTCCTCGAGCGCTATTCGATCGACGCACTCGCCGAGCTGCTCACCGACTGAGGTCGATCGCGCGAAGTCTGGACATGCGTCCAGGCGATCGCGGACGCACTCAAGCGGACGATCGTCCGACCCGAGGGCAGCCCTGACGGGACCGCGGATGTGGAGGGCCGCACCCGGTTTGGAAAAAGGCACCCCCGCCGTAAGGCGGGTTCGCAAAGCAAGGGGTCTCAGGCAGACAGCCCAGCTACCCGACTAGATGAGACGAAACTGGACAGGGAAGTCCCACCACCGGCAAGGCCAGGTGGGAGCCAAAGGGGAAGGCCGCAGGGAAGGCGCCAGCCGGCTCGGACGAGCGGCGATCGCGGCTCTAGGAATCTGTGCGACGCTGGCCACTTGCACGGCGCCCGCAATGGCGTCCCGTGCGCCCGCTCACGCCGCCGGCGCGCAACCCGCCTCGCTGCGTCTCGCCGCCCGTCGGGCGCGACGCGACGACCGCACCCTCGTGCGCGACGCACACGCGCTCAAAGCCTGCTTGCATAAGCACCCCGGCCGCTGTCACAACGCTCGCCGCGCCGTCCAGCGAGCTGGTACGAAGCTCGCCGCCGCGGAGCGCAGACTCGGCCGAGTCGCCCGCGCGACGCAGAACAAGGTCGAGAAGGACAGCACCGCCGCATCCGAGCTGCACGCCCCGACGATCACGGTTCCGAGTCAGACGTTGCGCTGGAGCCGCGTCGGCTCCGTCACGAAGTACGTCCTGGCGCGCAAGGTGCCCGGCGAAGCCACCCAGTACACGGTGGTGAACGGAACTTCGATCACGCCTCCGCCGGAGCCCGGAGACACCGTCGGCTACGCCGTGCGGACGGCCGTCGAAGGAAGCGCGTGGTCGCCCGAAGTCTCGATCTCCTATCCCGCAAGCGCGCCGAGCCCCGACCCGCAGGCCGCTCCCGTGATCACGGTTTCGGGAGAGAGCCTCCGCTGGAACGCGGTCGCCAGCGTCACCACGTACGTCCTCGCGACGAACGTCCCCGGCCAGGCGACGCAATACTCGGTCGTCAGCGGGACATCGGTGACGCCGCCTGCCGTCCCCGGCACGACGGTCCACTACGCGGTGCGCACCGCCGTCGAAGGAAGCGCGTGGTCGCCCGAAGTCTCGGTCACCTACCCATCCGAAACCACCACCACCACGACCAGCACCACGACCTCCGCCGCGCTCCCGCCGTCCGCGGGATTCCAGCCGGGGATGAACTCCGGCGCCGACCCGAGCTACGACCTCGCCGGCGCGGTGAAGCTCGGAGCGAAGGTCGTGCGGATCGCGTTCGACATCAACCAGCCCGCCGCGCAGCTCGCGAGCGTGATCGGCGAATACGCGGCGAAGGGCATCAGGGTACTGCCGCTGGCCGGCTTCGCCGGCTATATGCCGAGCGCATCCGAAGCGCGCAACCTCGCGGGCTGGGCTGCCGCCTACGGGCCCGGCGGCTCCTTCTGGAGCGGCAAGAGCTACCCCGCGTCTGTCGCAGTCAGCAACATCGAGTTCGGCAACGAGACCTCGTACGGCTACCAGTACGGGGACGGCCCCGGGGACGCCTCCTACACCGAACGCGCGGAGAACCTACGCCGTGCGCCTCAAAGAAGCCGCCGAAGCGATCTCCGCCGCCGGCTCCGACGTGGGGCTGCTCGCACAGGCCGACGACTGGACCGGCGACTGGGTCAACGGGATGTATGCGGCGGTGCCGAACCTCAGCCAGTACGTCGCCGGCTGGACGATCCACCCCTACACGAACTGGCACGCGCGACTGCAGGACCTCATCAACCAAACGGCCTCCCACGGCGCCTCAGCGAGCATCCCGATCGACATCACCGAGTGGGGCGTCGACTCCGACAACGGGCGCTGCCTGGAATACAACTACGAATGGTCCCGCTGCATGACCTACCAGGAAGCGGCCGAAGCGCTCCGCAGCACCGTCCGCGGGATCCGCGAAATGCTCGGTAGCCGCCTCGGGGACTTCCTCGTCTACCAGATCCGCGACCAGCGGGTGAGCGGTACCTCGACCGAATTCGAAGCGTACTTCGGCGCGCTGAAGACCGAACTTCAGCCCAAGGGCGCCTACACGACGGCGGTCGAAGAACTGCTCGCGAGCTAGGCGGCGCGCTCGCCGTGCGCGAGCACGAGCTCGTCGTCGGTTTCCTTGCCCGGCCCGCGCGCGGTCCGCACGAGTTGCGCCAGGATGCCTAGCTGCGCGCCGAAGAGAACGGTGAAGCGCGGGTCGACGCCCGTGAAGCTCGCGGTCGTGTCGAGCACGACCAACCCCAAGATCCCGCAGAGCGACGCGAGCGCAAACGCCCGTAGCAGGGGCTCGTGACTTCGTCGCCATGCCTGCCACGCGAGCACGCAGCCGCCGACGATCACGCCGATGTAGGCGAGCAGACCGAGGATGCCGAGCCTCAGCCAGAACCACAGCGCGGCGAAGTGGACGTACTGGCGTCCTTCTTCGTGTTCCACGGAAAGCACGCGCGTATTCGCGCGCCACGGGATCGTCAAGCCGATCCCCGTGAGCGGGTGCTGCTCGATCGCCGCAAAGACGTTCGCGCGCTCGTCGAGCCGGTAGCTGTCCTGGGCGTTGCTTTCGAGCTTCGACGGCGACAGCGACGAAACGCGCTTGACGATGGGCAGCCCCGACTGGAAGTGCACCGAGCCGGCGAGCCAAACCGCCGCGACGATCATGAGCGCCGCGGGCAGCAGCGCCCGGCGCCGCGTGGGCGTGCTGCCGAGCAGCACTGCGAGCAGCAGCGCGAGCACGGCTGCGATCCAGAAGGAGCGCCGATACGAGAGCAGCAGCGCGGCGAGCAGCAGCGGCGCGCTGATCACCATCCAGCGCGGTGGTCGCGCACGAGCTGCGAGCGCCGCGACGATCGTGAGCAATGCGATCATCATCAGCCAATTCGCCGCCGGTTCGTAGTAAGTCAGCCGGGAGGTGCCTTCGATCGTCTGTGAATGGTCGGTCACGAGCGCGCCCAGGCCCTCGACGGCCTTGAACACCGCCAACACCATCCCCGCCCCGAGCAGCCAGGTGAGCTGGCGCCGATCGATCCTCAGGTTCGCGACGGCCAGCGGCAGGAAGAGCAGGTAGGCGAGCACGTCCTCGGAGAACACGACGAAGCGGACGCTGCCGCCCGCGGCGTGCCCCGTGATCGCCCCCGCGAGCATCGCGAGGAAGAGGAGCAGCAGCGGAAACGCGAGCGGCTTTGGCACGCGCAATGCCCGCCGGCCCGAGATCACGTCGAGTGCGACGCTTACGACCACGAGGGCGACGATCACGTCGAGTGCGGTGAGGTCGTGGTAGAGCTTCGCGTAGAGCTTCGCGGTGAAGCCGAAGATCCCGAAGCCTGGCCCCTCGAACAGCGCCACCGCGGCCACCAGCAAGATGATCATCGCCAGCGGCCGCTGCACGAGCAGCGCAGCGGCGACGACGACGATCGCGACACCGAAGGCGATCAGTCCGAACTTGTAGGCCGCGAGCAGCAGCACCACGAGCGCAAGCGCGGTAAACGCGAACGCGAGGTAGTGGCGATCGCCCTCGAGCGCACGCAGGCGCGGCCGCGGCCCGACGGGCGGTCGCAGCGCTCGTGTGCGCATGCCGAGTTCCATCGCTCAGCCGAAGGCGGCGCGACTCAATGTTGCTCGGCGGTGCTCACGCGCGTCGTCGCCGTCGCAGTGCCGGGATCGGCGTTCGCGTCCACGACCGGCTCGCGGCGGCCGGTTTTCTCCGATGACCCCGCCTTCGCGGCGCTCGTCACGTAGTACGACCCGTAGCCGTACCGGCCCGCGTCGCGCAGTCCAGTCACCGCCAACCCGATCGGCGTGACCATGTGCCGCTCGAGGATCGCGCGCGCGCGGCGCGCGGCGTCGCGCGTTGTCCTGCCTGCCCTCGCCACCAGCAGCACGGCGTGGATCGCGGGGTTGTCGAGCAGCATCTGCGCATCGGCAACGGGGTTCAACGGCGGGCTGTCGATGATCACGACGTCTCGCTCGCGCGCGAGCGTTCCGATCAGCTCGCCGATCCTCGGCGAGCTGAGAAGCTCTGCGGGGTTGGGCGGAAGCGGACCCGAGAAGAGAACGGAGAGGTTGGGCAGGTCCTCCAGCGGCTCGACCAGCAGCTCGTCCAGGTTTGCGTCGCGCGTGAGTGCGAGCGTGAGCCCCGACCGCGGCTTCACGGAGAACTGCCTCGCGAAGGTCGGATGACGAAGGTCGAGCTCGACGAGCGCGACGCTCCGTCCCGCGAGCGCGATCGCATGCGCAAGGTCCACCGCCACCGTCGTCTTACCCTCTCCCTCGATCGCGCTAGTCACGAGGATCGTGTCGAGCTCCCGCGTCACGGCGGCGAAGTCGAGGGCGGTGCGCAGAATACGGTGAGGCTCGAGGAGATCGGAGCGCTCGCTCGCGCGCCGACCGCCGAACGCGGACTGCGGTATCGCGGTTAGCGCCGGCAGTCCGTACTCGCGCTCGAATTCCTCGAGCGTCTTCACGCGGCGATCGAGCGCCTCGATCAGGAAGACGATCGCGAGCGAGAGCGCAAGGCCGATCACGAGGCCGATCGCGACGGACGCGCCGAGGCCCATGCCGGTCGGGCTCGTGGGCACGGATGCGAGGCCGATGATCGTCGCGCCGCCGCCCGCAACCGCGCGTAGCCCACTCAGGCGTTGGAGCGTCTGGCTGAGCGCGGCACGTTCGGGCGAGGCCGCGGGAAGCGCTTCCATCTGCCGCGTCAGGCTCGACTGCGCGGCTTCGATGTTGGCGAGCTGCGAGCGTCCGCGAAAGGCGATGTATTGCTGCGCAAACGTGTTCGCGAGCCGCGCCGATTCGCGCGGATGCGAGGTCGACGCGACGATGTTGAGGACGTTCGCGCTCGGCGCGGTTTCCACGGTGACGGAGTCCAGAAGTTCCGCGGGCGTCGCCTTGAGGCCGAGCTCGTCGCGGACCGCGAGCGCCACCTCCGGCGAGTGTGCGGTCAGCACTTCGGTATTCGCGCCACGCTGCGGTTCGGGGCTTCCGGCCGCTCCCACGCCCAGCGCCTGCTGAGAGAGCGTGCCTTCCTGGAAGGAGACGCTCGCCGTCGCCGAATATGACTTCGAGGAGCGCTCGTGGGAGGCGATCGCGGCGACCACGCAGATGAGGGTTACGCCGACGATGATCTGCCAGCGGCGGCGCAGGAGGTCCATCATCCTGCCGCCACTCTCGCTCGTGGGCGCGTCGAAGGTTGCTTGAGTCGCGTTCATCAGCTATCCGTCTCGGCCGAGGGCACGCGATGCTGGTGTGCCGGCGCCATGTCGCTTCCGGGATCGTATCGGTATTGGGGCGAACTACTTGAGCTTTTACCCCTTCGCGTGGGTGCATTTGCACCCGTGTGCGACGTCCCTGACGCGTCCGTGTCGGTCAAGACCGCGTGCGCGTCGGTGACGAACCGCTCCTGCTGATCGAGGTACGGCCCGATGCGGAAGGCCTCTGCGCGCTCGCGAGCGCGCCCAGTCCTGGCCGCCGTCGGCGCGCTCTCGTTGACGACGCGAGCGAGCGCGCTCGCCGCTGCTCGCGCATCCCCGCGCGGGAAGAGCAGCGCGTGCTCCTCGTCGCGCATGCCCTCGCCGACGCCCCCGACGTCGGAAGCGACGAGCGGCACGCCCGCAAGGGCCGCCTCGATCGTGACGAGCGGGAAGGGCTCTTCCCACACCGGCGGCATGATCAGCGCGTGTGCGCGGCCGTATGACCGTGCGAGGTCAGCGGGCGAGGCCTGGCCGACCCACTGCACAGCTTCGGCCACTCCGAGCTCCGACGCGAGCCGGCGCATTTGCGCGCCGTACTGCGGATCCTCGGGGCCCGCGACGACAAGCGTCGCAGCGACGCCATGCTCGGAGCGAAGCAATGCGAGCGCCTCGAGCGCGACATGTACCCCCTTGTACGGCGTGACGCGGCCGACGAACAGGATCTCGGGCTCGGCAGCGGGCTCCCGCACGACTGCTGCGTAGCGATCGCCGTGCGCCGGCACCGAGTGCCCCACCCGCTCGAGCGCGACGTCGATGAACGGCGGGATCGGGACCATCCGCTCGAGAGTCTCGGAGTTCCATGAGATCGCGGTGCGCATCGGAGCCAGCGGATCGAGGCGCATCGTCGGCAGCTTGTTCACCGCGCGGGCGCCGGCGGCCCAGGCGACGCGTGCCGGCCCCCGCCGCGCCGGCACTAGCTCGCGCAGGTACTGGTCGCGAGCGAATATGCCCGCGAACCAATGCTCGCAGACGCGGAACGCCATCGGAACGCCGCTGTCGGCAAGCACGCGCAGGGCCGACTGCGGGATCGAGGATCCGTTCCAGACGTAGACGAGGTCTGGTCGCCACGCGAGTGCGCGCCGCGCGACGCCGACGGATCGTGGCGCGACGATCGGCGCACGCATCGCGCCACGCCTGTCGAGGGTCAGGAACGGCAGCTCGCGGCGCACGCGCGGGTCACGCGGCGCGCGCGAGCGCTCGGAGGAGCTCGTGAGCACGAGGACCTCGTGGCGCTGCGAGAGGTGCTTGGCGACGGCCGAGCACTCAACCTCGTAGCCCCCGCGCGCGACGGGCGGGTAGAGGTTCGAGATGACGAGGATTCGCATGCTGCGAGCAGACGGTAGCGGGCGTACGAGCCGCCGCGTGGCAGGTCCTATGCGGTGCGCCTCGTGAGCACGCGCAGGTCCTCGACGCTGATCGCACGTAGGAGGAAGAGCAGCGTGGGGTAGGTCACGCACGCGGCGAAGACGAGCACGAAGAGCCCCTCGCCCGCCGCCTCGAGCAGCGCCAGGCCGCCGCCGAGCAGCAGCGCCGCGATGAGCGTGCGGGTGATGCGGCCCGGCGCGGGGATCCTCATCTCGAGCCGAGCGAGGATCAGCGCGCTGCTCGCGAGAAAGACGACGATCTCGGTGACGAGCGTCATCCACGCCGCGCCCATGAAGCCGATGAGCGGTATCAGGATCGCGTTGCCGATCACGTTCACCAGCAGCGCGACGAGGCTGACCACCGCGAGGCGCTTTTGCATGCCGAACGTGATCAGCAAGTTGCTGTTGAGGTAGTCGAAGCACACGAACACGAACGCGGCGGTGAGCACGGGTAGCGCGGGCGCCGCCGCGACGAATTCCTGCCCGAAGATCAGCCGCACCGACGGTTCCGCGGCGACGCACGCGAAGGCGAGCGCGCCAAAGGACGTGATCGCCATCAGCTCCGCCGTTAGCCGCGAGGTGCGCAGGAGGCGACCGCGGTCTGCCGGCCACGACGCGGCGATCACGGGCGCGAGCGTGGTCATGATCGATATCGGCACGAAATACGACCGTTCCAGCAGGGTGTAGACGCTCCCATAGAGGCCCGCCGGGCTGCTTCCGGCGATCGTGAAGACGAGCAGCTGGCCGACCCGCGCGTAAGCGATCACCAGTGTCCACGCGATCCCGACCGGGATCGCCTCGCGCATCAGCGCGCGCACGCGCTTGCTAGATGGCCGCGGCCACTTGTCGACCAGCCGCAGCGCCGCGATCGTCTGCACGATCGTGCCCGCTGCGTTCGTCACCGTCATCCCGATCGCAAGCGCCACCAAGCCACCCCCACGCACGAAGATCACGGCCACCGCGCCCGCCCAGAGGAGGCTCCGCATCGTGAGCACGAGCATCGGGACGAGGTTGTTCACGCGTAAGCGGAATATGAGCTGGAGCGCCCCGACGCCGCTGAAGGGCATCGTGATCACGAGGATGAGCCCCGCAAGCAGCATTTCCTGTGAGCTGCTCAGCAACACGATCGCCGCGACCGACGCCACGATCACCGGCCCGAGCGCGATCAGCCGCACGAACGTGTCCGCGCCGAGCCACTCGTGCTCGTGTTCCGGGTCCCGCGCCGCCTCGCGCATCACCACCGTTTCGGTCCCGAAGTTCACGAAGTAGCCCACGAGCAGCAGGACGACGAAGATCGTCGACCACTGGCCGTAGCCGACGCTGCCGAGCGTGCGCGCGACGAGCGCCGTCACGACCACCCCGAGGGCGAGGTTGGCCACGCGAATGACGACCTGCATCAGGATGTCGCGGCCTGCGCGTTGCCTCGTCGCTGATCGGGCCAGAGTCGCCATGGGACAGTTTCAGCCTATTCGTGGCATTGCCCGGCACCGGGCGCCGGAATGCTTACCGGATGCGCCGTACGCCGGACGTTTGTCCACCGAGGGAGCGTGGTACATGGCGGCGTTCGCAGGCTTCCCGATACGCTGCGCATGATGGTGCGAGCGGAGCTCCGATACCCGAGACGCGTCACGCGACCGGACCGCGATTACATGCTCAACCATGTCGCGAACCGAATTCCACTTCGCGTCCCGCGCATGAAAATCTATCGTGCGCTGGGCGTCGAGTTCGAGGATATCGAGAACCACCACGATCATGCTCGCGACGGAGGTCTGGGCGCCCAAGAAGCTCACGATCGGCGAGCGCACGGTCATCGGGCGGCGCTGCATCATCGACTGCCGCGCGAACAGCGTCGAAGGCTTCTCGGTGAGGATCGGACGAAACGTCAACATCACCTCTGAGTCGATCCTCGTCGCCGGCAAGCACAACGTGCAATCACGCACGTTCGGGACCAGTGCCGCTCCGATCGTCATCGGCGACTATGCCTGGATCTCGTTGCGCGCGATCGTGCTCGGTGGGGTCACGATCGGCGAGGGCGCGGTGGTGAGCGCCGGGGCGGTTGTAACCCGCGACGTCGATCCCTATACGATCGTCGGCGGCGTGCCGGCGCGTCCGATCGGCGAGCGCGAGCGCGGCATCGATTACACGATCGAATACCGTCCCGACTGGCGCTGAGCCCTCTCAACGGCAACGCGCGCCGACGCAATCCTGGTGGCGACAACTGAAGGGAGTCGATCTGTCTGAAATGACGCTTGTAACTGGTGGCAGCGGCTACATCGGCGCGCTCGTCGTCGACGAGCTCCTGCAAGCCGGCCGACCGGTCCGCGTCCTCGACAGCCTCCTGCACGGCCAGCAGGAAATCGCCACCGAGCAGGATCGCGCAGGCGTCGAGGTTGTGCGCGGAGACGTGCGCGATCAGGACCTTCGCCGCCGCGCGCTCGACGGAGCACAGGCGGTCGTCCATCTAGCCGCGATCGTCGGCGATCCAGCGTGTGCGCAAGACCCCTCGCTCTCGGACGAAGTCAACGTCGCAGCCACGCGCGCGCTGCTCGAGGATGCGCGTGCCGCCGGCGTGGGCCAGCTCGTGTTCGCCTCGACGTGCTCCAACTACGGGCGCATGGCCGACCCCACGGTCCCGATCACCGAGGAGGGCGAACTACGACCGGTCTCGCTCTACGCGGAGCAGAAGGTGGCGATGGAGCGTCTCGTCCTCGGATCCGGAGCCGAGAACGGCCTCGCGCCGACGTGCCTTCGCTTTGCCACCGTCTACGGCGTCGCGACGCGCATGCGCTTCGACCTCACGGTCAACGAGTTCACGCGCGAACTGTGGGCGGACCGCGACCTCGAAGTCTTCGGCGAGCAGTTCTGGCGGCCATACATTCACGTGCGCGATGCGGCGCGAGCGGTGCGGACGGTGCTCGAGGCCCCGCGCGAACCGTGTCCGGCGAAGTCTTCAACAGCGGTCGCTCAGGCGAGAACTACCGCAAGCTCGACATCGTCGAGGAGATCCGCAAGCAGACCGACCGCGGGCAGGTTTCCTACGTACATCGTGACGAGGACCCGCGCGACTACAAGGTGAGCTTCGACAAGATCCGCGAGCAGCTCGGTTTCGAGACGTTGATGACCGTCCCCGATGGCATCGCGGAGGTGATCGCGGCACTCGACGCGCGGCAGTTCGCGGACCCCTTCGCGGCCGGCTATCGGAACGTGCCGTAAGGTCCAGCGATGGCTGAGTGGCTGGTACCCCTCACCGACATCGCCGTCACAGAGCAGGACTTGGCGGCGGTCGAGGAGTGCCTGCGCAGCGGCTGGCTGACGATGGGCCCGCGCACGAAGGCCTTCGAGGACGCGCTCGCCGCCTACACCGGCTCCCCGCACGTGCTTACCGTCTCGAGCGGCACCGCGGCGCTGCACCTCTCGTGCCTCGCCGCAGGCCTGCAGCCTGGCGACGAGGTGATCGTGCCCGCCCTGACCTTCATCGCGAGCGCGGCCGCGCCTCGCTACCTCGGCTGCAAGGTCGTCCTCTGCGACATCGTGGGGCCGCACGACTTCAACATCGACGTCGAGGACGTGGCACGCCGCATAACCGAGCGCACGCGTGCAGTCATCGCGGTTCACTTCTGCGGCTACCCCGCCGACGTGTTGCGACTGCGCGAGCTCTGCGACGAGAACGGCATCGCGCTGATCGAGGACTGCGCGCAGGCGATCGGCGCTCGTGTCGAGGACGCACGTCAGGTCGGCACCGTTGGCGAGCTTGGCGCCTTCAGCTTCTTCTCCAAGAAGCAGCTGTGCGTGGGCGAGGGTGGGATGGTCGCCACAGCGGACGACGAGCTGGCCGAGCGGGTGAGGCGGCTGCGCTCGCACGCGATGACGAGCGGCACCTGGGAGCGGCACAGCGGCCTCACCGACACCTACGACGTGGTCGGGCTCGGGTTCAACTACCGACTCGACGAGCCTCGCTCCGCGCTCGGTTCAGCCGCCTTCAGCGCCTTGACGCCGACATCGACGCGAGACGCGCAACGGTCCGCGCCTACCGCGAGCGGCTCGCGGGAGTCCCGGGGCTCGAGATTCCCTGGGACGACGAGATCGTCGAGCGCGCCAGCCACTTCGCCTTCCCGGTGCTGCTCGAGGACCGTTCGGCCCGAGATTTGTTTCGCGCCGAGCTCAAGGCCGCAGGCGTTCAGACGACCTGGTACCCCGCTCTGCACTCCTTCACCGAGTGCCGCGAGCTAGCGCCTTCCGGCGGACTGCCGAATGCGGAGTGCGCCGCCGAACGCCACTGCGCGTTGCCACTGAGCGCGTCGATGGACGAAGCCGCGATGGGCGTGGTCGTCGACGCGGTGGCGGGTGTCCTCACTCCGGCGGGATGAGGCGGTCGCGGACGCCCGCGAACTCTTCCTGCGCCTGCTCGAAGTCGTCGTGGCGCCCGATGTCAAGCCAGTAGTCGTCGCTCGGCCACGCGCGCACGAGCTCGCCGGCCGCGATTAGGCGCAGAATCAGGTCGGGGAAGTCGAGGCGCACCTCGGGCTCGATGTGCTCGAGAACGCGCGGTGCGAAGCAGTAGACCCCCATGCTGGCCGTGAAGTCGATCACCGGCTTCTCGTCGTAGCCGGTGAGCCGCGTGGGGTCGCTCTCGTCGAGACACCGCAGGACGCCGAGCGATATCTGCAGGTGGCGGACCTTCGTCGCGATCGTCGCGGCGGCGCCGCTCGCGTGGTGACGCTCCAGAAGCGCGCGGTAGTCGATGTCGGTGAGAACATCGCCGTTCATGACGAGCATGTCCGAGTCGGCGAGCCCGTCGATCGTCGCGAGCGCCCCGACCGTCCCAAGCGGCTCACGCTCGCGGTGGTAGTCGATCGCGACGCCGTACTGCGAGCCGTCGCGGAAGAAGGCCTCGATCAGCTCGCCGAGGTAGCCCGTCGCCATCGTGATGTGCTCGAAGCCGTGCGCCTTGAGCTGGCGCACGACGATGTCGAGGACCGGCCGATCGCCGACCGGCACGAGCGGCTTCGGCAGCACCATCGTGTACGGGCGCAGACGCGTGCCTTCGCCGCCCGCGAGGATCACCGCGCGCTTCACGACGCGACGAAGCTGAGGGACGCGATGGGTTCGAGGAGCCGCGGGCGCAGGGCGGCGTGAGGCGCAGACGACATCGGCGCAGAGCATACGGACTGCATGGCCTAGAGCCCTCGCGCGGCGCGTCGGCCGTCAGGCGTTCGCGCCTTGTGCGAGGACCTCGTCGTAGACCTCGGCCGTGCGGCTCGCGATCGCGGGCCAGGAGAAACGCGTGGCCGCAAGCTCGGCGCCGGCTTCGCCGCGGCGGCGGCACTCCTCTGCGCCCGCCGCGGCGCTCTGGGCGAGCGCGTCGGCGAGCGCTCGCGGATCGGCCGCTGCGCATATCCAGCCGGTCTCGCCGTCGATCACCGCCTCGGGGAGACCGCCGACCGGGTAGACGACGACCGGGCGGCTGAACCCGTAAGCGAGCAGCAGCACGCCGCTCTGGCTCGCGACGTGGTATGGCAGCGCGACCGTGTCCGTGGCCGCGAAGAGCTCAGCCGCTTCACTCATGTCGAGAAAGCCCTCGCGGATCGTCACCCGCCCCGCGAGCTCCGCGCTGCGCAGCTTGGAGGCCGCTTTCGCGAGCGCGCCGAGCTCTTGGCCGCCGATGATCACGTGCAGCCCGTCGACGGTGCCCACCGCCGTAAGCAGGTCATCGAGGCCCTTGTCCGATCGCAGCTGCCCGAAGAGAAGCGTCACAGGAGTCTCGGCGGTGATCCCCAGCGCGCTGCGTGCCGCAACGCGGTCGGCTTGCTTGCCGGTGCGCGCGAGCCCACCGTACTCGCCGTGCGGGATCACGACGGTGCGCGCGCGCATCCATGCGGGCAGCCGCTCAAAATCCGCCTGCGTGTGGACGATCGTGCGTGCGGTCGCTCGGGCGAGCAGCTCCCGTGCGAAGCCGGGACCGCGTGCCGCCCCCTCCCCCCGCTCGAACGTGTTGTGCCACGTCTGCACGACCGTCGCGCCGGTGAGGCGCATGCAGATCACCGCGACGACGCCGAGCGGCACGAACTCCCAGCCTTGGGTGTGCACGACGTCCGCCTGTCGTGCGAGCAGCGCGAGCCGCGGCAACGCCGCGAGAAAGCGCAAGCCGTTTACGAGCCGGCCCAGACCGCCGCGTCGCGCCGCCCGTCCCAGCCGCGCGTCCCCGCGGACGTAGTGAAAGACGGGCCGCACCGTCACGCCGCGGGTGGCGTAGCGATGGTCCGCCGCGGTCGCGAGCACGACCTCCCAGCCTTGCTCGGCGAGCGCGCGCGTCAACTCTGCCGTGTAATCCGCCTCGCCGCCGCGGCCCCCCTGCTCCACCATCAAGAGCCTGCGTCCGCGTGGACGCGCGATCCCTTGCGAGGCACCCACCGTCGGCGCCTATGACTCTCGCTGCGAGGCCCCGTCGCCGTTCGCTCGCGTCCGTGCGATCGCGTCGTCGAGCAGCTCCTCGAGCTGCGTCGCGACGACCGGCGCCGCGTACGTGCGCTCCGCATACACCCGCGCGGCTGTCCCCTCGCGCTCGATGCGCGCGGGATCATCGAGGTACGGCTGGATGAGCTCGCGCAGCGAGTCCGGGTCGTTCTCGCGCGCCGCGATCCCTCCGATCTCCGGCGAGATCATGTCCGCGACTCCCTCCGGGCCGGTCGCCAAACAGGGCCTCGAAGCGAGCATGGCGAGGATCACCGCGCGCGGCGCGCCCTCGGTCGGGCTCGGACAGAAGACGGAGACGTCGAACGCCGAGAGCACGTCGGCGACATCCGCGCCCGGCGTGGGGATGAAATGCGCGCGAGCTCCGAGCGGCGCCGCGAGCGCCCGCAGCCGCTGCTCCTCCTCGCCGCTTCCCGCAAGGATCAGATGAACGCGGTCGTCCTCGAGCGCGCGCACGGCATCGATCACGACGTCATTTCGCTTCTTGTAGTGAAAGCGCGATATGCAGCCGACGACGAACGCGTCAGCCGGGATGCCGAGCTGCTCGCGAACCCTGCTGCGCCCCTCGTCGCTGTAGCGGATGGCGTCCGTGCGAAGCACATTGGGAACCGTGACGAGCTTGCCCGGGTCGATGCCGACATCCGCGAGCGAACGCCTGGTGCCCTCCGAGACCGCCGTCACGAGCGCGGCGCGGCGCCCAGCGGCGAGGAAGAAGCGGCGCGGAAGTCCCTTGCGCAACGGGAACGGAACGGGACCCCACTCCGCCCACACGACCGTCGCTCGCAAGTCCGAGGGCAGCATGCCCGCGAGCAGCTGCTCCTTCTTGTAGTGCACCATCAGCACGTCGTAAGGCCACTGCTCGCGCAACGCACTCGACAGCGTCGAGCGCAGAAAGGGCCAGCGCAGCCCAAGGCTGATCCAGGTGCGCGTCGAGAGCTTCGGACCGAGCGAGATTGTCGCGACCTTCACATTTGTGTCACGCACGATCAATGGTGAGTCCGTGAGCATCACCGTCTCATGACCTCTGCGACGCAGCGCGTCCAGCATCTCTACAGCCGCGAACTCTGCGCCACCGCTCGAGTCTGTCGTCATCACACTTACGATCTTCATCGGCGGCCTATTATGTCCGTCACCGCGAATGCCCGCCGCTAGCTCGCCCCGACCGCTGGTCGTCCAATATCTGTACGTTCACGATCCAGGCGAGGCGTTCCACTATCCGACTTCACGTTCCGCGCAGTCACCGGCGACCGTTGCGGCGCGTTACCTCGAGTGCGCGCTTACCCAAGCCGCGACACTCCGGTTGCGGGACGTGGAGTGCGATCTCGCACTCGCCACGAACATCATCGATCGCCGAGTGACGGGCGCGACCGGGGAGAGGCTGCTCGACGCGATCGAGGCGCTCGATGTGCAGTTGCTGTCAGCCGAGTACAAGCACCGTCCTGCGGGCGAGCACCCAAACTACGTCTCCTCGCGCTACCTCCTCGACGCGATCGTCGCGGCGACGGCCGCGCAGGCGGACGAGCGGCTCCTCTACTTCAGCGACCTGGATTGCGTGTGGCCAGACGCGGAGCGCGTCTTTGCCGCAACTCCAGCCGCACCCGCGGTGGGGTGCATCTGGATTCCGTATCCCCCGGACTGGGATGCCGTCAGCTTCGGCGAGCGATTCGTCTCGCGGGGCGCGATCGGCGAGCTCGCGAGGACGATGGGCGGCTCCGCGGACGTGCCTCCGTGGGTCGGCGGAGAGCTGCTCGCGGGCAACGCTCGGACGTTGCGTGCGCTCGTCGCCACGTGCGAGGAGCTTGACGACAGGCTCGCAGACATGCGCGAGGCACTTCCCGCAGAGGAGCAGATTCTCACGCTCGCGTGCGCGCTCGGTCGCACCCGCTTCGAGAACATGTCGGCGGTCGCGCGGAGGATCCACACAGGCTCGCGCCACAACGCGCCGCGCGTCGAGCGGCCACTTGACTACGGCTTCTGGCACCTGCCGTCCGAGAAGGGGCTCAGCCTGCGCCGCACGGCCCACCAGATCCTCCGCGGCCACGAGCGGCCGCTGCGACGCGACCTCGCGGACTCGAAGCGGACGGCGCGGCGCTTCAACGTCGCGGGCACGGGAGCGCTGCGACGGATGCGCGACGACGGCTGGATCGCGACCCAGCGCGTCCGCAGCCTGTCGTTGTGGTGAGCTGGCCGCAGGTGATCCTGCTCGACCCTTACAACGCCGGGCTGGCCCTCGCGCGCCGCATGGTCCGGCGCGGCGCTCGCGTCACGGTCGTCGAGGGGGAGCCGCTCGTCGCTCACAGCCGCGGCGTCGAGAGCGTGGCTTGCGCGTACCGCCGCGACGGCGAGCAATGGCTCGCGGTCCTCGAGCGGCTGTCCGCCGCGGCGCCGGAGAGCGTCGTGCTCACGGGCACCGACCGCGCGAGCGCATGGCTTGTGCACGTCTCTTCGCGGCTGCCTGAGACGCTCCACGCCTTCGAGCGCCAAGGGTCGGCTCACCTCGAGCTGATGGACAAGGCGACCGCCGAAGCGGTCGCTCGGCGCGCGGGCGTCGCGGTGCCATGGAGCGCATATGCGGACAGCCCGGCGGAGCTCGAGGGTCTGCTCGAGGATGCCCCGTGGCCGTGCGTCGTCAAGCCCGTGCTCTCGCACGAGTGGCGCGATCGCTACGGCGAGCGCAGAGCGTTTCTCGTGCGCGATGCGGAGGAGGCGCGCACGCTGATGCGGACGCCACTCGCGGACGGCTTCAAGATGCTTCTCGCGCAATACATACCCGGTGGCGACGACGATGTCGAGGAGGCGATCGTGGTGCGGCTCGCCGACGGAAGCTATCCCGTGCGCTTCGGGTGTCGCAAGCTCCGCCAGTATCCCGCCGGCTTCGGGGAGACCGCCCTCGGCGAGTCCTCGCAGTTGCCGGAGACGATGGCGCTCGCGGAGCGCGTCCTGGACGAGGCCGGCTTCGTCGGCGTCGCGGGCATCGAGGCCAAGCGCCACGCGCAGACCGGAGAGCGATGGTTCCTCGAGGTCAACGTGCGGCTGCCCGGGCAGTGGGGACTGGGCGACGCATGCGGCGTCGAAGCCTCCCCCGGCTGGTCGCCGCGCTCAGCGGTCGCCCGCTCGGCCCCCAGCCGCGGCTGCGAGCAGGCGTGCGCTTCGTGCAAGCGGACCTCGATTGGCACGGCGTTCTCCCCGCGCTCCGCGCCGCGCCGCTGCGCCAGCGCCCTGCGCTCGCCCGGCGCTTGCTCGCGCCCTATCTCGGCGCGGGCGAGCTCGGGATGATCGACCCACGCGATCCAGGGCCGCTGCTCGCGCTCGCATCGCACTTCCTGCGTCGCCGCGCAGCGCGTCTAAGGGACCGCATGCCGAAGCTCCGCGCCGGTGCCTAGAAGGCCCAGCGGAAAAGCGGTCGGCGCGACCCGACGACGTGTTGGGCGAGCGCGGGCGCCGTATAGGCTGTCCCGACGACGAAGCGCATCGTGGGCCCGAAGCTCTCAGTCGCCGTTGCGCCGACGAAATGCAGGCCCGCCACCGAGGACTCGAGCCCACGCCCAAGCGTCGGCGAGCCCTCGACCAGCTGCAGCGCTTCGAGCAGCGGCGCCGAGAGGAACCGATACTTCCGGACGTCGATCGAGTAGCCGGTGCCGAGCAGCACGTGATCGGCGGAGCGCTTGCAGCCGTCGTCAAGGCGCACCTCAACCTGCCCGTCGCGGAGCTCTGCCGCCGTCACCCTTCGGTCGAGCGTGAACTTCGCCAAGCGCAGCCGGTCCGGCAGCCAATCCGCCCCGGCAGGCTTGACCTGGTCGTATGTCAGCGGCAAGCGGATCGAGCGCGGAACGTGACGCAGGACGTCGGGCGCCGCGCCGACCCAACTCGAGAAGGGCCCGCCGAGGTCGGTCGGCGCGTGCCGCCAATACAGCTTTTTGCGTGCGCGCCACGATGGCCCCGACGGCGCACCCTTCGCCGCCGGCGACGGGGGCGGCAGCGGAGCGAGACCGTCCGTGCGTTCGCCGAGCCAGCCGTGATTGAGCCAGAAGATCCGCGGCGCCCGAGCGAGCACCTCGACCTGCGCGTTGGCCTCGAGAAGCAGCGCAGCGCTCTCGAGGGCGCTCTGCCCGCTGCCCATCACGAGCACCGACTTGCCGGCGAACGCGTGGAGGTCGGGGCTCGCAGACGTGTGCATCACACGACCGTCGAACTCGCCCGCGAATACCGGCGGCACGTTCGCGAACGCCCCGATGCCGGCCGCCACGACGACGCGGCTCGCCTCGAGCTCCTCCCCGTCGGCGGTTCGCACCACAAACGACCCGTTGCGCCTCGCCACCTCGCTCACCACGCGCCTGTCGACGTCGGGCACGGCCCGCTCCTGGAACCACGTGCCGTACTCGACAAAAGATTCGAGCGGCAGATCTCGCGGCAGCTTCAGGCCGCCTTCGTTGCTCCAGCGCGAGAGCCCGAGCTCGCCGCGGGGCGAGCTTATGTTCGTCGCCCAAGTCGCCGACCGGAGCAGCATCCCCGCCGGCATCGTGTTCTTCCAGAAGCTCAGCGGCTCGCCGAAGGTGGTGGTCGGAACGCCAAGATCCCGCAGATGCGCGCTCGTCGCCAGCCCGTGAGGTCCGGCGCCGATTACGACAACTGGTCTATCGCTTGACGGAGTGAAAGCCACGGGCAAACCTGACCTTGAGGCTAGCTCAACGCCGCTCGCACGAAACGATGCGGCTCGGCTGCGCGCGCCCGAGCGTGTCCGCTGGAACGTCGTCGACGACGATGGCGTCCGCTACGGCGCCGGTGGCGACGCCTCATCGGCAGCGAAGAAGTCGGGAACACCTCGCCCGATCGAATAACGCGCGGAGCATCCGGTGCAGCGAAGCGATCCGTCCTCCTCGATCAACTGCGCGCGACACGAGGGGCAGCGCCACTCGGGACGCCCCTCGCCCTTCCCCAGGCCCGGCACCTTGATCAGCCAGTCGCGATTGCGCAGGGGCTTGAGTTGGTGATCCGGCGCGCCCAGGTGCTTCGCGGTCGCATGATCGAAGGCGTAGAACCAGTCACGGACGGGCGGGGGCATGTGCCGTCCCACGAGCATCAGCGGAACGAGGCTCGCGTTGCAGCGAAAGCTCCCGAGGTCCGCGTCGGGGCCGAAGATGCGCCTCACCGTCGCAGGGTCGAAGTTGTTGACGTGCCCCTCCTGCGCGAGCTCGTAGTCGGGCTCGTGTTCGTGCGCCGTCTGACTCACGGGCGTGGTGATCAACACCGTGCCGCGAGAAACGCGGCGCAGCTCTGAGAGCATCACCTCCGGGTCGAGGACGTGCTCGATGACCTCCGTCGAGAGGACGAGGTCGAACGAGCCGTCGGCGAACGGCAGACGCGTCGCGTCCGCGGCGGCGGCGGAGAGGTGCATGTCGTTGACCACCTTCTCGACGGCTGCATCCGAGATGTCCACGCCCCAGACCTCGGCGCCGAAGCGATCCCGGATCGCAGCCATGAAGAATCCTTCCGCGCAACCGACATCGAGCGCGGTCCGAAAGCTCACGCCCTCGAGCGCCTCGAGCACCGCGAGCCGCCTGATGTAATGACGAAACGCAAGCGGCGTGTACTCGCGGCCGGGATGGTGACCGTGATCGGCGAGCTCCTCGTTCATGTGGTCGCGAACCGCGCTCGCGAAATCCGTGCGTGAGAGCTCTTGACGGTCCATCGGTGGCGTCAGCTTAGCCGCGGGCCGCGCGCGTCGGCGAACACGAGGCCGCTGTTCCCGCGCGCAGCGTAAGCA
The DNA here is from genome assembly GCA_963768005.1 of uncultured bacterium. Lineage (GTDB taxonomy): Bacteria > Actinomycetota > Thermoleophilia > Solirubrobacterales > Solirubrobacteraceae > Palsa-744. The sequence continues at coordinate 845,876 of CAVYGD010000001.1, read as the reverse complement.
ACAAGTACGATCACAGCGGTTGACAACCGACGTGCGCAGTACGAGCGATCACCGCTCGTTGGATCTGGGGGATGAAGGATTGCGATTCTTGGTGGTCGAGGAGAAGGGATCGCTCGAGCCCTACCGCGAGGCTTGGGACACGCTCGCGAGCGCGCAGGGGCGTCCGTACTGTGCGCCCGCGTGGATGCTCGCTTGGTGGGATGCGGCCGCGCGGGGAGATGCGAGGCTGCGCGTCGTCCTTGTCTTCGAGGGCGAGCAACTCGTAGGCGTCGGTCCGTTCTTTGCCCAGGTGTGGCCGCTTGGGATCGTCGAGATGCGGCTACTTTCGGCTGGCTTCGCCCACCGCATCGGACCGCTTGCGCTCCCTGGCCGCGAGCGCGAGGTGGCCGGGGTGCTGGCGAGCACCCTCGCAGCGATGACGCCCCAGCCCTCGAGCGTCGTTTTCGAGGGGGTGGACCTCGACGACGGCTGGCCCGGCCTGATCGCAGACGCCTGGCCGTCACGCCGGCGGCCGCAGGTCCGCACGGACGTCGTGATGCCGGGCTCGATGATCCATCTCGACGCATCCTTCGAGCGGTGGCTCGAGCGACGGCAGCGGCGGTTTCGCAAGGAGATGAGGCGCACCTCGCGGCGCCTCGAGGAAGCGGGTGCCCGGAGCAGCGTCTCGAGCGAGCCGGATTCGATCGACGTGCTCATGCGTCTGCACCACGAGCGCTGGCGCGAGCGCGGGGGCTCCTCCGTCGGCGCCGACGCACGGACGGTGCTCGTCGGTGCGGCGCGCGAGCTCGCCGGCGCCGGACGCCTGGCGGTCGCGCTACTGGAGGGACCCGACGGCCCGATCGCGGCCGAGCTGATCGTGACCGCGGGGCACGGCGCCGCCTTCTGGAGCGGTGGCTTTGACCCGGCGTGGTCCCAGCACGCTCCGGGCACGCAGTCGATCCTCGCGGCACTGAGCGCGCTCGCGGAACGGGGCGTGCGCGAGGCCGACCTCGGCGGTGGGCACGCCGACTACCAACGCCGTCTCAGCGACTCCACGCAGCCGGTCGTGTGGCAGACGGTATTTCCGCTCGGCGCTCGCTACCCGCTGATCCGCCTGTGGCTGGTACCGAAGCACTCCTACATGCGGCTTCGCAGCCTCGCGAGGCGTTTGCCGCCAAGACAGCGAGAGCGCCTGCGCGCGCTCTGGCACCGGGTCCGCGGGGCGCCAGGCTCGCGCCCCTAGGCTTTGCTTGCACGCTCGCGCATCGCGCTCAGGTCGGCCTGCACCATCCGCTCTACGAGTTGCTCGAAGGACATCTCGGCCTCCCACCCGAGCTCCCGGCGCGCTTTCGAAGGGTCGCCGACGTTCGGAGTCGGCTCGGGTTCGCGCACGAGCGCGGGATCCGTGTGCACGTAGCGCTCGGCGTCGAGGCCCAAGCTCGCGAACGCGGTGCGCACGAAATCCTCCACCGTGTGAGCCGTGCCGCTCGCAAGCACGAAGTCGTCGAGCGGCTCGTGCTGCATCATCATCCACGCGCCCCGCACCAGGTCACCTGCAAACGAGTAGTCGCGGACGGCCTGCAGGTCGCCGAGCGCGAGCTCGGTGCTGAGGCCGAGGTAGACCTCAGCGGCGCCGCGGGCGATCTTGCGCGTCACGAACCACTCGGGCCGTCGCTCGGACTCGTGGTTGTACATGATCGCTGTGCACGCCTCCAGGCGGTATTGGGCGCGCATCGCACGCACGAGCTCGAACGACGCGAGCTTCCCGATCGCGTAGGGGCTCGTCGGGCGGCAGGGCGTGTCCTCGCGTTGGGGGCTTTCCGGTGCCGCGCCGAACATCGCGCTCGAGCCAGCGACGAAAAGGCGCGGCCCTGCGCCGGCGTCACGAACGGCCTGGAGCAGCACCGCGGTGGATCCCGCGAGGGCACTGATCGCCATCTCTGGCTGCTCCCACGTCGTGGGGATGAACGAGGGCGCTGCGAGGTGGTAGATCTCGTCTGGCGCGCTCTCCTCGGTGGCGCGACGCATACTCGCGGGGTCGAGCAGATCGCCGCGCACCGTGGCAACGCGGCCGCGGAGGTGCTCGGAGTTGCCCAGCGGGGGCTCGGAGCGCCCATTGCCGGCGGACGCCTCCGAAGCGTCTCGCACGAGGCCCGTCACCTCGTAGCCCTTTTCCAATAGGAGCTCGGCCAGGAACGAGCCATCCTGGCCCGTGAGACCGGTCACTAGTGCGCGGGTCAAGTCGTTCTGATGATCAGCACCGAGCAGGGAGCATGGTGAGAGACCTTGTTCGGCACCGACCCGAGCAGGAAGCGCTTCGCGCCGGTCATGCCCTTGTTGCCGACCACGATCAGGTCCGCGCCACGCTCCTCAGCGACGTCGAGGATCGCGTCGGCAGGGTCGCCCTGCCGACGATGCGTGTTCGCGCTCACGCCTGCATCACTCGCGATCACAGCGGCGTCCTCGAGCGTGGACTCGACGTCCTCTCGAGGGTTGATCGCCCACTGCAGGTCCTCGGGTGTTTCGCGGCGCTCCTGGCGCAGGCGCTGCGGCGGAACCGGCTCGTACGCGCTCACTATCTCCACAGTGGCGCCCACGTCGCGCGCCAGCTCGACGGCCTGGCGCACGGCGTTGGTCGCCGTCTCCGAGCCGTCAGTTCCAACAACGACTGTCTTGAACATGCAACTCCTGTCTCAAGTTCTGAGCCCTCTCGCCGAGGCTGCTCGCCGCGATCATAACCGCGCGCCCCGCCCTATCTCGACACCGCCGTAACGTAGAGCATGTGATCGATCTGCACTGCCACGTGCTTCCCGGCATTGACGACGGCCCTCGAGGGATCGAGGAATCCATCACGCTCGCGCGTGCCGCGCAGGAGGACGGCGTCGGGACGCTCATCGCGACGCCGCACGTGAGCGCCCGTTACCACAACAACGCAACCATGATCTCCGATCTCGTGCGTGGGTTGAACGCGCGCCTCGAGGCGGAGCCAATACGTGTGTGCTCAGGCGCCGAGATCGCGGCGATGCGCGTTCCTGAGCTCTCCGCAGAGGAGCTCGCGCGACTCGGGCTTGGCGGCGGGCGCTCGCTGCTCCTCGAGCCTCCGCTTGACATCCACGACGGCCGGCCTCGACCTCGTCGTCGCCGACCTCCACCGGCGCGAGCACCGCGTGGTGCTCGCACACCCGGAGCGCTGTGCGGGCTTTCACCGTGAGCCCCGACGGCTGCAGTCGCTGCTCGACGCGGGCGCCCTCACGTCCGTGACCGCGGGGTCCTTCAAGGGCCGATTCGGCGCGACGGTGCGCCGCTTCGCTTGGATGCTCCTGGAGGCCGGCATGGTCCACAACGTCGCCTCCGACTTCCACAACAGCCGCAGCCGGCCGCCAGGGCTCGCCGACGCGCTTAGGAGCGCGCCGCTCGAGGAGCTCTTTCACTGGCTCACCGTCGCGGTGCCCTCCGCGGTCATCGCCGACGGCGAGATTCCGGCGCGCCCGCGGGTCACGCTCGCGGCGATCGACAACGCGCGGCGACGGTGGCGGACGCCGTGGCGGCGCGCGCGGCTCGCCGGCTAGGCAAGCTTCGTGATCGCGATGATCATCCCGATGACGACGAATACGACGATCGCTACCTGCATCCAGATCCACGTCGACGGCACGCCAAGCAGGTTAACCTGCCAGGCTTGTGGCGCACGCGGGGAGCTTCGGCCGTTAACCTGATGGGTCCCTAGGACGGGTTTGCAATGACCAAGTGCATTCGGATGTGCACGCTCCTGCTTGGAGCCGCGGTGCTCGCCTTAGCGGCGTGTCTGCCTGCCGGCGTCCAAGCGCGGACACCCAAGCATCGCGGCGCGGAAAAGCACCACCACCGGCCATCGCCGCATCGGCCCTCGTCGTCGTTCCTGCGCGGCATCACCATCAATAACGAGCTTCCCCAAGCCCAGGTCGAAAAGGAAATCACCGAAGCGCACGCGCTGCACGCGCAGGTGGTGCGGATACAGGCTTCTTGGTCGGCGCTCGAGCCCAACGGGCCGAACCAGATCGCGCCGGAACCGCTGAGCAACGTCGACAACGTGGTCGAGGCCGCTGCCAAGTACGGCATGCGGGTGATCCTGCTGGTGCAGAGCACGCCCTGCTGGGCATCCTCGGCGCCGCCGTCGATCGAGAGCACGTGCGTGCCCGGTCAGTCCGGCGACGCGAACGCGTGGCCGCCGGTCAACCCGTCGGATTTCGGTACCTTCGTCGCGTATCTCGTGCAACGCTACGGGGCCGCGCTCGCGGCGCTCGAAATCTGGAACGAGCCAGACTAAGTCAACGAAAGTACCTCGCGGGCCCCAACAAGGCCCAAGACTACGCGGCGATCCTGAAGGCCGCCTACGTCGCGACCAAGAGCGTCGATCCGAGCCTTCCGATCCTCGGCGGCTCGATCGTCGGGCCCAACGGGAACTTCCTCAGCGCGCTCTACGCCGCCGGGATCAAGGGCTACTACGACGGGCTCGCCGTGCACTTCTACACGCTCACGCTCGCGTCGCTGCGGGCGATCCACGAAGTGCAGGTGGCGCACGGCGACGACACGCCCGTGTGGCTCGACGAGTTCGGCTGGCCGAGCTGCTGGCCGCAGCAAGTCCAACAGGAACAGGGCTGCGTCAGCCAGCGCGTGCAGGCCGCGAACCTCGTGAACCTCACGCGCACGCTCTGCGCGGACCCCCTATGTAGCCGCCGAGGTGCTCTACAAGCTGCACGACTCGAGCGACGAAGAATTCGGCGTACTCACCAACGGCGGCCAGCGAAAGCAGTCCTTCTCGGCGCTCGCCGGCGTGTTCGCGTCGCCTTTCGGCACGCCCGCGCCGGTGACACTCAAGCTTCGCCGTACCCACGGCAAGGTGATCGCGAGCGGGTCGGCGCCGGTCGGCGACTTCATGGAGGTCGAAGTCTTCAAGCGCGGCGCGCCGGCCTACCGCTCGATCTTCACGCTCAACCGCTTCAACGAATACTCGACTCACGCTCCCGAGCAGTCTCGGCACGCGAGCGCTGCTGGTGCGCGTACTGGCAGTACGGCAAGGGCGCCGGCAGCGCGACGCAGCGCAGGATCTGAGCGCGGCGCCAGGCTCGCGGCTGCCTACTCGGCGCCGCGCGCGAGCGCGAGCACGGTGAGCAGGAGGATCTTCAGATCGAGGCCGAGCGACCAGTGGGCGATGTAGTAGTTGTCCCACTCGACTCGTTCGGCGAGCGACGTCTTGCCGCGAAGCCCATGCACCTGCGCCCAGCCGGTGATGCCGGACTTCACCCGGTGGCGGTCGCCGTAGCGCGCGACTTCGTGCCTGAATAGCTCGACGAACTCGGGGCGCTCGGGGCGCGGCCCGACGAGGCTCATCTCGCCGCGGAGAACGTTGAAGAGCTGCGGCAGCTCGTCGAGCGCGGTGCGCCGGATCACCTGGCCCACGCCGGTGCGCCGGTCCACGCCCTCGACGCCGCCGGGGGCGGTGCCGCGGCTCATCCACGGCACCTGCGTGTGGCGGTTCGTCCCGGCTGTCTCGCCGTCGTCGGCCGCTGGGGCGTCTTCACCCACCTCCGCGGTGGCCGCGTCGGGCATGCGCATCGAGCGGAATTTGTAGAGATCGAAAAGCTTGCCGTCGCGACCGACGCGGCGCTGACGGAAGAGCACGGGGCCGGGCGAGCTCGCGCGCACGGCGAGCGCTACGCATCCCATCACCGGAGCGAGCGCGACGAGCAGGAGCCCGGCCGCGACGCGGTCGAAAGCGTGCTTGAGCGCGAACTGCGCGCCGTCGGGGCTGATGCTGGCGAAGCTCAGCAGCGGCAGCCCACCGACGGTCTCATAGCTGATGCGGTTGTTGATCGTGTCGAACATGCGCGGCACGACTGACACTTCGATTCCGAGCTCTTGGCAGCGCTGGATGAGCGGGCTAACGCGCGAGTCCGTGACCGACGAGAAGGCCACGATCAGGTGCGTGATGCGCGTGCGTGCGACAATCTCGTCGACGTCCTCGACGGTGCCGAGCACCGGCAGGTCGCAGCCGCCGACCTCGGTGAGCGCGCGCGGATGATCGTCGAGGAAGCCGACCGGCCGCAACCCGTACTCCGGATGGTGCTCTAGGCGCTGTGCCATCTGCGAGCCGATGAGCCCCGCGCCGAGGATGAGCACCGGCCGCCCAACAACGCCGCGACTGCGCGCCCATCGCTGACCGAGCGAGAGGGTCGTACGGCCCACCCACACGGCGAGCAGCGCAAAGCCCCACGCCTGCAGCCAGTTCACCTGGTCGGGTGCGTTACCTACGACGAGCAGCCCCACGATCACCACCGCCATCGCCGCCAGCGACACCGCACTCACGACGGGCACGAGGCTGTCGAGCACCAACGCTCTCAGCCGCGAGCGGTAGAGGCCGCGCAGATAGAGCAGAAGCATCACGAACAACGGCAGCGCGAGCAGCGGCGCGTTCTCGGCCGAGACGCTCGCCACCGCACCGACGCCTCCGAGCGCGACGATCGTGGCGGCGCACGCCGCCACGAAGTCCACGGCCGGCACGAGGATCTCCCAGCCGCGACCTTCGAGCAGCCACTGCAGGGGCCCGAGCGCCACGTCGAGACTGCCGGGCTCGGCGCGCCCTGCAGGGTGCGAACCGCCCACGCGCGCCGGAAGGGGCAGCGACTCTGTCGTCGTTTGTCTTGTTATCCGAGGAAGCTCCACCTCAGCGCTGATTCGGTCCTCTGGCCGCACCGAAACCGCCCCACGGCCCTCATACCCCAGACGTGGCGTCATTGCGGCACCCTCGCCAGACTCCTCGTAAGCAGACCGACGCCCAGCAGCGCACACGCCACCAAAAGCACGGCAATGAAATCGCCCCCCGACAGTCCGAGCGGCTGCGCGGCGACGACCGCATTCTGCGTGCTCTGCGGCGGATGGTAACCACGCCCCCCGACGCCGGAACGGGCGTGCGTGGACGGCGCTCCTCCGACCACAGCGGACTGCCGCTGCGGCTTGCCTGCGGCGACTTCTCCCCCACCTCCAGCGGTGCTGGCCGGTTCGCTCGCCGTCGCGAGGCCCGACGCTTCGGCGCTGGTGCTCGCCTGCGGCGTCGCGCCGCTGGAGCTCGCTTGCGAAGTGCCGGCGCCGGCCGTGTCGGAGCCACCTGCCCCGCCCCCGCCGTGCCCGCCACCGCGGCCGCCCCCTTTGACCAATTGAGCCCCGAGGATCGCCTGCTGGCCGGCTCCAGGCCCTCCGTAACCGCTGAGCAGCGGCCCTTCGGGGCTCGCTCCCGCTGTCGCTGCGAGCGCGCTCGGCGCGCTCCAGAGCAGCAACGCGATCGCCGGCGCGAGGCCCAGCGCTGCGCGCCCCCTCATACGGGGCGCCGCGTGTGCGCAAGTCATTGTTGTCTCGTCCCTGAGATGGTGCTTCATGCGTGTGTTATCGCTCGTAGTCTCGTCCCATGCGCGGCATGCGGGTCCCTCCTTCGCCGGCTCCCCTCTTCCCGTCGAGCGACGAACTATTCCTAGCTTGCAGGCTAGCGAATCGCGGCGACCATGTGCAACCCCAAAACGGTGCGATTCGCGGCCCGAAGCGTAGCGATCATTCGAGTTGCTGGGCTTTGCTCAGGATCGACCGGTTGAGGGCCGCGACGCTCACGCGGCGACCGGCTCTCGTGAGTGAAAGCGCTTCCCTCGTGAGCACGTCGCGGGGGTACAGAGCCACTGCCCGCGTGAGCAGTTTCTCGGCCCGCGAGACTTCGCCACGCTGGGAGGCGATCGCGCCGCGCTCGAGCGTAGCGTACTGGTCGTCGGGTGAGCGACCGAGCGCGAGCGCGAACTCGTGGTCGGCGCGCGCCAGTTCGTTGTAGCGAAGCGCGATGCTTCCCGCGACGAGGTCCGGTTCGGCGTTGAGCGGGTCGACGTTGGCGGCGGTGCGCAGGCGCGCATAGGCGGTGTTCGGTGCCTGCACCCACACGTTCGCCGCGCTTCGCACCTCGAGCGCGCTGATCCACGGCAGCACGAACGAGGCCGCGGCGGCGAGACCCACGAGCGCCAACGCCGTGCCGCCCACCAGCCGTCGCCGCAGGTCGCGCGCGGCCGCAGCTTTGGGGTTTTCCCGCCGCGCGGGATCGAGCGCGCACGTGATCCCCAGTAATGCGAAGGCGGGCGCGCCGAGGCCCGCATACTCCCAGAGCCAGTCCGCGGAGCCGTGCACCACCCAGTAGCCGAAGCCCGCGAGGGCCGCGGCCGCGGCCGCGGCCGCGAGCGCATCGGAGCGCCGCAGCGCACGAGCCCCGGCAACGAGCGCCGCCACGAGGCCGACGAGCGCTAGCAGAGTCCCCACGAGTCCCGTCTCCGCGAGCGTGCGGAGCTCGACGCTGTGCGGATAGCGAGGAGTCTCGGAGCTGCGTCCCCGCTTCAGGTACTCCTGCGCGTAGTTGTCTGCGCCGATGCCGAGCAGCGGATGCGCGCCGAATTCATCGAGCGCGACCCTATAGAAGTCGTAGCGGTTCGAGCCCAGGCCGCTCAGAAGCCGGTTGCCGCTCGCGTTCGCTTCGTAGCCGCGCGGGCTCTTGAACGTGTCCCATGCGTGGCGCACCCGCGTCACCGGGTTGCCCGCGACGGCGAGACCCGCGGCGAGCACTCCGACGAGCGTCGCCGTGGCGAGCGCTGCGGTCAGGCGCCGCAGGCGCCCGCGGACACCGCGGGAGCGCAGCCCGCGTCGCTCGTATGCCGCCGCGGCGCCCACGGCGAGGCCCACGAGCACTGCGGCGAGGAACGTGATCTCGGTGGCACTCTGGAGCGCCGCCTGCGCGCTGTGCAACGCGGCGGGCGTCGGGACGCCGCCTTCCAGACGTTCGCCGACCTTGAGCAGCGCGGGAGCGCTCGCGGCGAGCCCGATCAGCACCGGGACCAGCACCGCGAACGTCCGTAGCCGTCGCGGTACGAGCGCGAACACGAGCACGAGCATCGCGGCGCTCGCGAGCACGGCGCCGCGACTCTGGCTGAGCAGCGCGACGCCGGAGAGGACCACGGTGGCCGCGGCGAGCGCGCCGCGCAGAACGGGGTTCAGACGCTCGGAGCGCGCGAGCAGCACCGCGGGCCACGCCGCGATCATCCACTGCGCCGCCGCTGCATTCACATAGCCCGCGGGGTAGAGCAGGCGGCCGCCTGGGAATGCCGCCTCGAGGCCGGCGGTGCCGAGCGTGTCGAGGTGTATCGCGACGAAGACCGCGACGCCAGCGATCGCGAGCGTCCACGCCGTGAGCAGCAGCGCCGCGCCCTGCGCGCGCAACGGAAAGGTCGCAAAGAGCGCGAAAACGAGCAAATAGAGGAGCGTGCGCTCGGCGCCTTCGAACGCCGTGCCCGGCTCGGCGGCCCAGATGATCGAGAGGAAGCTCCACGCGGTGTACGCGGCGAGGCACGCGAGCGCGAGCAGCACCGCCCGCGGGAGCTCGCGGGGCCGCCACCCGAGCGCGAGAACCGCGACGGCGAGCAGTATGAGCACGACCAGCCCGCCGGGCGCCCAGTGGGTCACGGGGTAGCCGCCGTCGTCCGTGGCCCACGCGACGAACAGCGCCAACGCGCCGATCGCCGGCAGCGCTATCGGCGACTCGCGAAGCGGCGAGAGAAGCCGCTCGCTCAGGCCCCGATCACGCCCGGGCGCAAGCGCCCGCGACGTGCGGTGTGGCTCCTGCGAGGGCACGCATGGAGCCTATGACCCGGCCGGACGCGAAGCGCCCGCAACGAGTAGCGCGATCACGCGCCCGAGCAGGTCGTCGGGCACGGCCTCGGGGTCGGCGAGCTTCTGCCGCGCGATGCCATCCGCGAGCGCGTCGATCGCGATCGCGATGTCCTGGGCGGGGAGCTCGAGCTCGAGACCGAATTCGCTCACGCCGTCGGCGATCAGCTTCGTGAGCATCTCGCGCACGCGCGCAAAGCGCGCGGCCACCTGAGGACGCACGTGGGGATCGCGCACGCCGTACGCCCAGAACTCCATGAAGAGGAGCACAAGCTCCGGCTCGCGCTCGATCGTGCTCATCCATTGGCGCGCGCCACCCGCCGCTCGCGCGCTCACGGAAGTGCGTTCGCTGACGGCCTCGGCGATCTCGCGCGCGTGGAGGTCGATCTCGCGCTCCATGAGGACGAGAAAGAGATCCTCCTTGCCGTCGAAGTTCGAGTAGAGAGCACCGGTCGAGAACCCGGCCTCCGACGCGATCTCCTCGACGGACGCACCGTGGAAGCCCGAGCGCGCAAAGACGCGGCGCGCCGCGGCGAGGAGGCGCTCGCGCGTCGCCGCCCTGCTCTGCTCGCGCGTGAGGCGAGCGGTCGCTGCGGATGCCATCTCCACAGCACAATGGTACTTGACAGAAAAACTGTTATTACGATAACGTTCATTATCGAACCCGCGGGAGACAGCCCGCCGCCGCAGGGAACAGGAGGAGCTTGCATGGCGATCACAACTCCCACACCGAGCTCGACCGAGACCTCTTCCGCTGAGCGCCGCGCCTGGCCGGCAGCAGCATCGGCAGCCGACGCGATCTCCTACGAGGACCTGTACGCCCGCTGGGAGCGCAGCAACTGGAGCGCGATGGAGCTCGACTTCAGGAGGACGCGCGCCAATGGCGCGAGCAGTTCTCTGACTTCGAACGCACGGCCGCACTGTGGAACTACGCGCTCTTCTTCTGGGGCGAGGACGCCGTCGCCGACAATCTCTCTCCGTACATCGATGCGGCTCCGCGCGAGGAGCAGAAGTACTTCCTCGCCACCCAGCAGGTCGATGAGGCTCGACACGCGGTCTTCTTCAAGCGCTTTATGGAGGAGGTCTGCGGCATCGGCTCGGGGTCGACCGCGTCCTCGCTCAACGCCATTCGCCCCCAGCTCACGCCGGGCTTTCGCAAGATCTTCGATCGCCTCGACACGATGGCCGACGAGTTGCGTGCCGACCGCTCGAAGCCGAAGCTCGCCGCCGCGATCGCGCTCTACCACATCGTGATCGAGGCGGGGCTCGCGCAACCCGGCCAGCACATGATTTCCGACTACCTCGAGCAGCGCGAGCTGCTGCCGGCGTTCCGCGAGGGCATGCGCAACATCGCGCTCGACGAGCAGCGTCACATTGCGTTCGGCGTCAAGCTACTCGCGGACCTCTCACGCGAAGACGCTCGCGTGCCCGCCGCCGTCGCGCGGCTCCTGCGCGAAGTCTTGCAGTACACCGGGCAGGTTCTGCATGCCGCCCGGCTGGGACGAGCGCTACCTGACGTGCTTCGGCTACACCTTCGACGAGATCGGAGCGGTGGGGGTCAACTCGCTGCAGTCGCGGCTGCGCGCGGCCGGGATGCCGCAGGAGGAGCTCCCTGGGCCGCCACTGATGTTCAGCGGCTTTACTCCAGAAGAGATCTCGCGGCGCGGTCGCGAACTCGCGATGGCGGGGATCACGGGCGTGCGCGAAGGCCCTACGAAGCGCGATCCCGACACGATCGCACTGCTGTTCGACTCGATGCGCCTGCAAGTGAACCCCCGACACGGGCTCACACGGCCGACGACATTCCAATGGGAGTTCGTGGACCCGGACGTGCCGACGTGGCATTTGACCGTCGACAACGGTTCGAGCACCGTGGCAGCGGGCGACGCTGCGCAGCCAAGCTTGCGCTTACAGATCGCCTACCAGGACATGGTCGACATCATCGGGAACCGGCTCGACCCGAGGCGAGCGCTCTTGACCGGCCGCCTGCGCGTACGCGGGAACCCGCTCGCGCTGCTGAAGCTGGCGAAGGTCTTCCCGCGCGAGTAGCGGGCCGGTACCCCGACACGGGCCGGTACCCGACACGCTTCATTCGAAGGAGAACTCGCCCGGCGTTCCCCTGCGCGCGGCGTGGTGAAAGGGGGCGTCCTCCGGGTGTCCCGTGCGCGCCCCGCGCCCCATCCTTGCGCTGCTCGCCGCCGACGTCCACCCGGCTTGCGAGTCCGCGGTCTCAATCCCGAACTCGAGCGCCTGTGCTCGCACGCCTGGAGCGAGCCGAGTTGGGTCGCCGTGCGCGACGCGCGGAAGTCTCGCTCGCGTGCGCCCGCGATCCGTTGATCGCCCGCGCTGTCTGTCGCGATCGCACCGCTCGATCCGATCGGCGAGGCTCGCGCCGCCGCCCGCTTACGTCCGCAGGGGTATGCAATGCGGCCGCCTGCCGTCCCGACTTGCCGTCGTTCTCGGAACGCTGCCCGCCCACCGCGAGCAGCGCGCCGCCCGCTGCGAGGCCGAGCACGGCGCCCACCCCGGCGAGCTTCGCAAGGACGGCGCCCCGCCAGCGGCCACGCTCCGCCTCCGGCCGCACTCCCCGATTGCAAGCCCTCCCGCCGCGCCGGCGCCCGTCCCGACCCCCGTGCCCGCGCCGCCTGCGATCCGCAGCGACATCAGCGGCGGCGGTAGCACCGCGGCGAGGCCACGTAACGAGCGCACGTAGCGTCTGCACGCCGGGCATTCGCGCTGGTGCGCAACCGCGAGCTCGTAGCGCTCGCCGTGCGGATCGAGGATCCCAACTGCGAGCGCTCGCATCGTCGAGCCCTGCTCCTCGCACCACGCCTCAGCGCGGATCACAGCCGACGAGCTCTCCGACCTTCGTCGCCACGCCTCCGCGCGCGTGTTTCCCTCCATGAGCTTGTCGAGCCGCCTCGCGCTCACGCCCATGCGCTGCCGCGGCCTCCGCGCGCGAGAAGCCCTGCAGATAACAGAGCGTCGCCGCCTCGAGCTCCCTGTGCCCGAGTCCTCCGCGCAGGCCCTCGAAGAGCTGCCGGAGCGTGCCCATGTCGTCGATGCGCGCCTCCATGCTCGGGCTCGAAGCCGAGCGCCTCCGCCTCCGCGTGCGGCGCGCGAGCGCCTCGTGGCGCGCGCGACGCTCGTCGACGGCCCGCCGCGTCGTCACGACGACGAGCCAGCCGGCGGGATTCTCGATCTCCTCGCCGCTCAGGACCGCCGCGTAGAGTCCCTGCCACGCCTGGGCGTAGCATGCTTCGAGGTCCGCCGTGTCGAGCTCGCACGCACTCGCCGCCCAGGCGTGAGCGCACCGTCGAGAGGACCTTCGGGCGCAGCGCGTCGAAATCGCGCCGCAAAAGCCGCTCGGCGCGGAAGCGGCGAAGCGACTGTGGGCTCATGTGTTCCCTCTTCCGACGGCGACCAACGAGAGCGGCCAACACTATTCTCGCCCGCCTGTGGACGTCACCGCGGACAAGCCACGCAACCGAGACGATCCTCGACATCCCGATCGCGGTCTCCGACTACGAGCGCGTGCTCGACTGGATGCAGGCGAGGATCGCGGCGCGCGAGCCCGCCTACGTGACCGCCGCCGCGGTGAACCTCGTGATGTGTGCGCGCGAGGACTCCAGCGGTGATGGAAGCGGTGCTCGGCGCGACGCTCGTCGTCCCCGACGGGCAGCCGCTCGTGTGGGCGCTCCACCTCCTCGGCGCGCACGAGGCGACGCGGATCTACGGCCCCGACCTGATGCTCCTGCTGTGCGCTCGCGCTGCGCGCGAGGGCACGCCCGTCTACCTGTACGGGGGTCGCGACCAGCCCTCGGTCGAGCTGCTCGCGCGACGACTCTGCGAGCGCTTCCCGGGCCTTCCGATCGCGGGCAGCTACGCGGCGCCCTTCCGCCCGCTCACACGCTGCGGAGGAGGAGCAGACCGCTCGCGAGATCAACGACTCGGGGGCGGCCGTCGTCTGGGTCGGGACGGGCCAGCCGCGCCAGGAGCTGTGGATGTCGAGGATGCGCGAGCGCCTCGCGGCGCCGATGCTCGTGGGCGTCGGAGCAGCGTTCGATTTCCACGCGGGCCTCGTTCCGCAGGCGCCGCGCTGGATGGGTCGGCACGGACTCGAGTGGACCTACCGTCTCGCCCGCGAGCCGCGGCGGCTCTGGCGGCGCTATGCCCGTTACAACCCGCGCTTCGTCTCCGCGTTCGCGCGCCAGTACGCGCGACATCGGCGCACGCCAGGCGCATGAGCCGCGTGCTCGTCACCGGCGGCGCGGGCGTGATCGGCCCGCTGTCGTCGAGACGGCTGCTCGCCGATCCCTCCTACGAGGTGCGCGTCGCCGACTCGCGCCCGGCGCCGCAGTGGATGCGCGAGGGCTGTGAGATCCGCACTGGCTGACCTTCGCGACCCGGCCCAGGCGCGCGCGGTCGATGCGCGGCTGCGCGCACGTGATCCACCTCGCGGCGATCGAGGGCGGAGCGCTCGCCTGCGGCGGATCCCGCACACGGTCATGGCCGCCAACGTCAGGCGCTCACGGGCACGCTCATCGACGCGGCGCTCGCGCAGCCGCTCGAGCGCTTCACCTTCGTGTCGTCGGGCACCGTCTTCGAACGCGCGGAGGTGTTCCCAACCCCCGAGGACCACCTGCCGAATGTCCCGACGCCGCGCTTTCCGCGAAGGGCTTCGCGAAGCTCGCGGGCGAGGCGAGCTGCCGGGCGGCGCACGAGCAGCACGGCCTCCGCTACACGGTCTGCCGCGTGTTCAACACGTACGGCCCGGAGAGCTGCCCGGCGAGGAGCCGGGCGCGCCCACCTCGTGGCGGACCTCGTCGGCAAGGCGCTCGCCGAGCGTCGCCGCTGCCGATCATCGGCTCCGGCGCACAAACGCGCACGCTCACCTACGTCGACGACGTCGCCGCTGGCATCCTTGCGTCGATGTCGTCCCCGGCCGGGGTCGGCCGAGGACTTCAACATCTCCGCGGCGGCCGAGCTGCCCGTCGCCGAGATCGCAAGGTCGGTCTGGCGGGCGTGCGGCCGGGATCCCGACGACTTGCGATCTCGCGCCCTGCGAGCATGACCGAGGGCGACTCGCGCCGCTGGCCGTCGGTGGAGAAAGCCCGCTCGCTGCTCTCGGATGGGAGGCGCGGGTCACGCTCGAGGACGGCCTCGGGCGACGGTCGGATGGTTGCGCGAGCACACGGGCGAGCGCGAGCCCCACGGCCGCGCCCCGAGAAGGCTCGCCGCTCGCGGCTAGCGCCAGCGCTCGAGCAGATCCTCGTTCGGCACCTCGCGGACCGCCCGCGCGGGCACCCCCAGCGCGACCGTGCGCGCGGGTACGTCTCGTGTCACGAGCGCGCCGGCGGCGACGAACGCCTCCTCGCCGATCTCGACTCCCGGCGTGAGCACCGCGCCGCGCGCCGACCCTGCACGCACGCCGCAGCAGAGGCCCCTGCAGTGGTATTTGCGGACACATGGCGGGACATCGTGTCGTCGTTCGTCGTGATCACCCCGGGGCCGACGAACACGTCGTCCTCGACGATCGAGTACGCGGTCAGATAGACGCCGGTCTGCACGCGCACACGGGCGCCGACCGGACGTCGTTGTCCACCACGCTGCCGCGCCCGATCACCGTCCGCTCGCCCACGATCGTGCGCTCGCGCACGTAGCACTGGTCTCCGAGGATCGCGTCCTCGCGCCACCTGCGCGCCCGCGAACACCACCGCCGCCGCGCACACGGTAACGCGCTCGCCGATGCTCAACGTCACCATGTCCCCACGCGCAGAGGAATGGCTCGCGAGTCGCGGGCGCTTTCCCAGCACGGCGTGATCCTCGACGATGCACCCGTCCGCCACCTCGGTGTCCGAGTGGACGACGACGTATGCGCCGAACTGCACGCCCTCGCCGATCCGAACGCGCTCTCCGAGCATCAGCCCGGGGGCGCGCGCGTCGGCCTTCACAGACGCACCACGTTTTGTGCGGCGGCGGCGCGCGTGACGCCGCGGAGATCGACGACGAGCCGCGCACGCTGCGCGACGAGCTCGTGATCGACCTCGGGATGAGCGGTCACGATCACGACGAGGTCGGAGTCGCTCAGCAGTTGCTCGAGCCCTCGCCCGCCAGCCGAGCTCGGGAAGCGCCGGCACGTGGGATCGTGGTAGCGCACCTCCGCGCCCATGTCGCGCAGCAGCTCGATGATCTTGAGCGCGGGCGATTCGCCGCGTGTCGCCGATCCCCGGCTTGTAACTCACGCCCAGCATCGCCCATGCGCGCGCCCTTCACCGGCAGTCCCGCATCGTTCAGCGCGCGCGCCGCGCGCGAGACGCAGTGATAGGGCATCTGCTGGTTGATCTTCCCCGCGAGTTCGATGAACTCCGTCGGCATGTCGAACTCGCGCGCGCGCCACGCGAGGTAGAAGGGATCGACGGGGAGGCAGTGGCCGCCCATGCCCGGCCCGGGCTCGAAGCGCATGAAGCCGTACGGTTTCGTTGCTGCCGCGTCGACGACCTCCCAGACGTCGATGCCCATGCGCTCGGCGAGCAGCGCGAGCTCGTTGACGAGCGCGATGTTGACCGAGCGGAAGATGTTCTCGAGGAGCTTTGTGAGCTCTGCGGCCTCCGGCGTCGAGACGCGCACGACCGTGTCGCACACGTGCTCGTAGAGCGCCTGTGCGCGCTCGGCGCACGCCTCCGTGAGCCCGCCGACCACCTTCGGCGTGTTCCGCAGCGTGAAGTCCTCACGGCCCGGATCGACGCGCTCGGGCGAGAACGCGAGATGGAAGTCGCGCCCCGCGGCCAGGCCCGACTCCTCGAGCAGCGGCGCGACGCGCTCGCGAGTCGTGCCGGGATAGGTCGTCGACTCGAGCACGACGAGCTGGCCCGGGCGCAGCACCTTTGCCAACGCGCGCGTCGCGTCGAGGAGCGGGGTTAGGTCCGGCTCGCGATTGGGCGTGAGCGGGGTCGGCAGGCACAGCAGGACGGCGTCCGCCGCGCCCAGCGGCTCGTGGCTCGCCCCCGCTTCGAGCGACCCTGCGACCGCTCGCAACCGCTCGGAGGGCACATCCGGGATGTACGACCTACCTGCCGCGATCTCGTCCACCTTGCGCGTGTCGCGATCGACGCCGATGACCGCGCAGCCCTCCTCGGCGAAGGCCACCGCCAGCGGCAGGCCCACGTAGCCCAGTCCAACCACGCCGACGGTCGTCATCTCGCGGCCAGTCTAGGGACTGGACCGGCCCCAGCACGACTACGCGCCTGCATAGATCTCGGCAAGGCGGCTGGCGACGACCTCCGGCGCGCAAAGAGAGCGCGCGCGCTCGAGGCCGCGCTCGCCAGCGTCGCCGTCTCGCCATCTGCGCGCGATCGCGCGCGCAAGCGCGCTCACGTCCTCGGGAGGCACGAGCCCGTCCTCGTCCACGAGCTCCGGAAGACCGCCGACGCGCGCGGCCACGACGGGAACCCCCGCGGCCATCGCCTCCGCGGCCGCCGTCGAGAAGTTCTCCGAGCGCGAGGGCACCGGCGCGACCGCCGCACCGGCGCGCAGCCGCTCGAGCTCGGCTGCGCCAACGTGCCCCACGAAGCGCACATCGGCGCCGCGCGCGCGCGCGCGCGTTTCGAGTTCCGCCCGCAGCGGCCCGTCCCCTGCGACGACGAGTGGCACGCGCGCGATCGCGCAGGCGTCGATCGCGACGTCGATGCCCTTCTCGGGCGAGAGCCGTGCGACGGCGAGCGCGTACTCCCCCGTCGCCGCACCCGAGGCGGGCGCGAAGGAGCGAAGCGGCGGGCGCAGCACGTGCGTCCGCGCCCACGGCAGCGGCGCCCCGAGCTCGCGAAGCCGGGAACGGGCGAACTCGCTCGGCACGACCACAACGTCCGCGCGCTCGGCGATGCGGCGCTGCGAGAGTGCCAGGCCGATCCCGTAGGCGAGCGCCTCGCTCGCATCGCCGCGACAGCGCAGCAGTACACCGGGCGCTGTGTTGCGTGCGTGGCAGCGCGTGCAAGGCGCACCGCGCGTGAAGCACACACCGATCGCGCACACGAGCCGGTACTGATGAAGATGCAGCACGACGCGCGCCCCCGCCGTAGCGCGCTGCGTCCAACGCCCTCCAGCCGAAGCTGGGCTGGAGGTTGTGCGCGTGCACGATGCGGGCTCCGCGACGCACGACGGCGTCGGCGACCTCGTCCGCACCGAGGCCACCGCGCAACAAGCCGAGCGCCGCGCGCTCGCGCGGCAGCTCGGCGGAGTCTCGTGCGAGCAGCTCCGCCTGCTCGCCGAGCCGCTCCCGCACGAGCCACATGAGGTTCTCGACGACGCGCTCCTCGCCACCGGTTATCCGGTAGCGGTTGTGGACGAAGAGGATCATTGCGCGGTCAACCGTAGAATGTCGGGCGTGCCGGCAGCGCTCCGGGAGGCACCGAGCCTCGGCCGGATCCCGAACACGCACCCGTTGCGCCCTACAGCATCAATCGTCATCCCAACCCGCGCGCGCCCCCGATACCTGGAGGTCGCGCTCGCGTCGATCGCTCCGCAGGCAGCCGAGGCGGGCGCCGAGGTGATCGTCGTCGACGACGACGGGCCCGGAGAGCAGCAGCGGGCGCTCGTCGAGCGCTTCGGTGCGCGCTACGTCGCGCACGAGCGCCCGCTCGGGCTCAACCACGCACGCAACACGGGGGTGCAGCGGACGAGCGGCGAGCTCGTGGTGTTCGTCGACGACGACGTCGAGGTCTCGCCGGACTGGCTCAAGGGACTGCTGCGGGCCGCCGGTGCCTATCCGGACGTGGCCGTTTTCACCGGCCCCATCCATCCTCGCCTGGAGGGCCGCGCGCCGCGCTCATGTGGACGCGAGCGCCCGCCCCTGACCTCGCTTGACCTCGGCTCGCAGGACAGCGACCGCGTGCGCTTCGCGTGGGGCACGAATATGACGATCAGGCGCTCGGCGCTCGACCGCGTCGGGCCCTTCGAGGAGAGCCTGAGAGCAGGCGGCGACGAGCAGGAGTGGCAGGAACGCCTGCACGCGAGCGGAGACGGACGCACGATGTACATCGCGGCGGCGGGCCTCTATCACCGCCGCTCGGCTGACGACGTAGGCCTCCGTCCGCTGATGCGCACCGCGCTGGCGCGTGGTCGCGCGGCGCGGCGCTTCGACGCCTTTCGCGGAGAGGCGCCGGCGCGAGTGCGCGAGCTGGCGACGCTGGTGAGCTGCTTCGGGCACGTTGTCATAGGCGCTGCCCCGCGGGCATGACGATGGTCGCCCATTCGACGGGACGCGTCCAGGAAGCGCTGCGCCCGGGCTCGCCGGACGGACGCAGACGGCGGCGCGCCACCCGACGATTTCCTCTCCGGCGAGAGCGGAACCGTCGGCGGCCTGGGCCGCGTTCGCCGCCGTCTGCTCGACAGACTCGAGGACGGCGTCGAGCGCGCGAGCGGCTCGCAGAGCGCGCCTGCGGCGCGCGGCGCGGAGCTACCCGGAGCGCAGGCGCGTGCTCGTGCTCGGAGTGCAGCGCCCGGAGCGCGCTGCGCTCGCAAACGCCGCGCGGACCGAGATCGAGCGCTCCCGCCATGACGTCGACGTGGCGTTCGCGCCGGCTGGCGCACCGCGGCAAGTTCGAGAACCTGAACGTGCTGCTCGCGGAGCACTCGCTGCACGATCGCGACTGGCTGATCGTGCTCGACGACGACGTTGTACTACCGCGCGGCTTTCTCGACAACCTGCTCTTCCTCGCAGAGCGCTTCGCGCTCGACCTCGCACAGCCGGCCCACGCGCGGGCGTCGCATGCGGCGTGGCAGGTCACGCGCCGTCGCTTCGGGAGCGTCGTACGGGAGACGAGCTTCGTCGAGATCGGGCCGGTGACCGCGTTCGGCGCGCTCGACCTTCTCGACGCTTCTGCCCTTCCCGGCAGCTGCGCATGGGCTGGGGCCTCGACGCGCACTGGGCTGCGCTCGCACAGCGCCCACGGCTGGCGGTGCGGCGTGCTCGACGCCGTTTGCATACGCCACGACGCCGCGCCTGTCGCCGCACGCCTATTCGCGGGAGGCGGCGCTCACGGAGGCTCGCGCATTCCTCGCGGACCGTCCCTATCTGCGGGCGTCGGAGCTGCAGCGCACCCTCGTGACCCACCGGCGGTGGTGAGCAGCCGTTGAAAGTCGCCGTTCGTAGCCGAGTATTACCCGAGGCGCGCCGACCCCGTACTCGGCATCTGGGCGCACCGCCAGGCGCTCGCGGTGGCGCGCGCGGGCGCGCAGATCGCACGTGTCGTGCTGCACCGGCTCGTGCCGCCGCGGGCGGCGCTGCGCCGGGCGGAGCCGCGACGGGTCGCGAGCTCGCCGAGCGCCTGCGTCAGCCGCGCCATGAAGTGCGCGACGGCATACCGGTCACCTACGTGCCCTACGTCTCGCCGCCGCGCCCGGGCTTCTACGCGCTATTGGGGGGCGTGGGCCGCCCCGCGCTCGCGCTCGCGCTGCGGGCGCTGCGACTTTCCTTCGACTTCGACCTGTCCACGCGCACAACGCGGTCCCGGCGGGTGATGCGGTGCGGCGCGTGCGTCCGCAGAGCCACTCGTGTATCTCGTGCACGGCAGCGACGTGCTCTACACGGCGCGCGCGGGAGTCGCGGGGGCGCGCGCGGTGCAGGGCACCCTCGAGGCGGCGTCGGTCGTGGTTGCGAACAGCGCGGGAACGGGCGAGCTCGCGAGCGGCTACGGGCGAGGCGGGTGCGTGTCGTGCATCTCGGCGCGGACATCCCGCGGCGAGCGGGAGCGAGTCCTCTCCCGCCTTTGCAGCGGCGGCAAGCGCGCGCGGCGGCCAGAGGCAAGAGTCGCGAGAGCACCCGCTCGAACGCCTTGCGGCGGAGCTACCGCAACCGCTGGCCCTAGGACTCGCCTCTCGCGGGCCCGATGCTCGTGACGGTCGCTCACCTCGTCGCTCGCAAGCGCCATGCCGACGTCGTGCGCGCCCTTGCGGCGCTCGCGGCGCGCCATCCTCGCCTGCGCTACCTCGTCATCGGCGATGGACCCGAGCGCGACTCGCTGCTCGCGCTCGCGGACTCGCTCGGCGTCGCGGAGCGCGTTGAGATCACCGGCCAGCTCCCCCCGCAGGAGGCGCTCGAGCGCGCGTGGCGGGCACGCTCTTCGTGATGCCCTCGACGGAGGAGGCGTTCGGCGTCTCCTACATCGAGGCGATGGCGGGCGGCGTTCCTGCGATCGGGACGCGCGGCGAGCCCGGCCCGGAGGAGATCGCCGCGGCGGGCGGCGGCATCGAGCTCGTCGACGGCGGGCGACGTGGACGGCTCGCGCGATTGATCGACGACGCTGCTCTCCTCGCCGGAGCGGCTGCGCGCGCTTGGCGAACGCGCGCGGGCACCGTCTCCGGAGCACTTCACGTGGCAGCGCTGCGCCGAGCAGACGCTTGGCGCCTACGAGCTCGCGCTGCGATGAAGCCGGTGCTCTTCGTCACGGGGCACGCGCCGGCCGACCGCGTGGGCGCGTTCGCCTGCCTGCACGAGCGCGAGAACGTCTTCTTTGCGCTGTTCGGCGGTCGCTTGCAGCACGGGGCAGGGCCCGCAGCGTCGGAGCTCGCGTTCCCGCACCGGGAGGTGCGCCAGCGCGATGTCTTCGAGCTCGCGCCGGCGGCGCCTACAGAGCGGTCGTGTGCTCCACGGGCGGCAGGGCGGCGCTGCCGCTCGCCTGGGCAGGCGCGCGTCGCGGAGGCGCCGCCGCTGATCCTCTGGAGCTCGCTGTGGGCGCATCCGCGCAGCGCGCCGCACGCGCTCAGCTACCTCGCGCTGCGGCGGCTCTACCGCTCGGCGGACGCCGTGGTGACGTACGGGCCGCACGTGAGCGCATACGTCGCGCGCGAGGGGCGCGCGCAACGTGCAGGTTGCGCCGCAGTCGGTGGACAACGCCTTCTGGAGCGCTGCGCGGCGAGGTGCCACCGGAGCATCCGCGTGGCCCGTGAAGAGCGCGACGAAGTTCCTGTTCGTCGGGCGCCCCGTGCGGGAGAAGGGCCTCGACGTGCTGCTCTCCGCGTGGCGCGCGCTATCGATCGACCCCGGCGAGGCGGCGCTCGTGGCTCGTCGGGGTCGAGCCTGCGGACCTGCGCCGCGCCGCGGGCGGGACGCGAGCGATCGCCGGTGTGAGCTGCGCGGGACGTCTGTCCGCGCCGATGCTGCGCAACTTCTACGCGGCCGCGGATGTTCTTGTCGTACCGTCGATCCCGACTCGCACATTTCGGGAGCCATGGGGCCTAGTGGTCAACGAGGCCTTCAACCAACAGCTGCCCGTCATCGCCAGCGATGCCGTCGGAGCCGCCGCGGGCGGCCTCGTTCGCGATCACGAGAACGGCCTCGTCGTGCCCGCCGCAGATCCGGCTGCGCTCGCCAGCGCGATGCGAGCGCTCACCGCCGATCCGGAGGCTGCGCGCGCGCATGGGGGCTGCGGGCGAACGCGACGTGCGCGCGCTACAACTACGCGGCGTGGGCCGAGGGCTTCTCGCGACGCGCTTGCGACGCTCGGCCTTTCGATGCGTAACGAGATGACGGGTGGGGACACTGTTAGCGTTGCCTGACCGCGCCATGTCACGCGCCCGCCGAAGTCCCAGGATCGTCGCACTCGCCGCGACGATCGCGCTCGCGCTCATGGCGGCGTGGAACGTCGCCGACGCCCGCGCGGACGAAGCGTCGACGATCATCCAACGCTGCACGCACGGGCAGTCGCTCGCGGGTTTCCACCGCAGCGCGTACGCGAAGGCGCTGAGGGAGCTCCCGACGGACGTCAGCGAGTACTCCGATTGCGAAGAACTGATCAGGAAGGCCGCCCTCGCGGCGGCCGGGATTGGTGGCGGCGGCGGGGCCCGGGAGCGGGCGCCATCGCCCCGCCCACTCCCGCTGAACAGGCGGTCCTCACGCGTGCAGCGCGCGTGCGCGGCCGTCGCCGGTGCAGGTGGGCAAGTCCGCGGAGCTGCCCGGGGTCGTTCCCGTGAGCATCGCCTCCGCGCTGAACTCGCTGCCCACGCCGCTGATCGCGCTGCTCGCCGCGCTGCTCGCGCTGGCCGTGGCCAGCGGCGTCGTCTCGCTGCGCAAGGCGGCCTCCCCTCACTTCGCCTGCGCTTGCGCCCAGGCAAATGAGCGCGCCCACGATCCCGCGTGACCGAGCGGACGCGGAGAGCACGCCGGGCACGGACGGCGCAACGGCGAGGATGCCGCCGGCACGCTGCCACGTGGTCGTCGATCGCAGTCGCGGGCGCACATCATCCGCAGCCGCCGCTTCGCTCCCGCACGGAGGCGGCTGGGCCTCGCGCTCGCGCGCTTCCTCGGCGAGCAACACAGGGTGCACGCTCATATGCGCCGGGATCCTCAGCGCGATCGCGTTCGTCGCCGGCGGCGGCCTGAGCCTCGCGCCGATGACGGGCGTCGAGATGGCGCTCACGATCGGCGGCGGGCCTCGTGGTCGCAAGCGTCGTGCGTCATCGGCGCGCCGATATCCGCGGGCAGGAAGCTCTACGGGACCTGGTCGGTGATCCTGCTGCTCGCCTTCGCGGCGCTGAGCGCGCTGTCGATCGCGTGGTCGGTGGAACCGGACGCGAGCTGGCAGGACGCCGCGAGGCTGTTCGCCTACGCAGGCGTGTTCGCGGCCGGCGTCGCGCTCGTCCGCGTGGCGCCCGCGCGCTGGAGCGCGATGCTCGGCGGGGTGACGCTCGCGGCGATCGTCGTGAGCGCCTATGCCATGCTCACGAAGATCTTCCCGGGCGAGTTCGCGGCGTCTGAAACCTATGCGCGCTCTGCAGCAGCCCTACGGCTACTGGGTCGCGATCGGGCTGACGGCCGCGATGGGCGTGATGGGCTGCATGTGGCTGGGCGCGCGGCGGGATGGGCACGCGCTGCTGCGGGCGCTCGCGTATCCCGCGATGGGGCTCGAGCTCGCGACGCTCATGCTCACGTACTCACGCGGTCCGCTCGCGGCGCTCGCGATCGGGGTCATCGTGTGGTTCTGCATCGTCCCGCTTCGCCTGCGCGGAGCCGCCGTGCTCATGGCGGGCGCGCTCGGCGCAGCGGTGATCGCGGCATTCGACTTCTCGAGCCACGCGCTCTCGAGCGAAAACGTTCCGCTCGCACAACGCATCGCCGCGGGCCACCAGCTCGGCGTGCTCGTGCTCGTCGTGCTGATCGCGCTCACGCTCGTGGGCGTCGCGGTGGGGTTCTTCTTCGGGCGCCGCGCGCCCTCGCCGCGCTGGCCCGCAGGCGCGCAGGGAGCGCCCTGCTCGCGCTGATCGCCGCCGCAGTGCTCGCGGTCATCGGCGGCCTCGCGATGACCCATCGCGGCCTCACGGGCACGATCGCACACGACTGGAACACGCTCACGAACCCGAACGCGAGCTCGCCGCAGAACACGCCGAACCGGCTCACGGCGATCGCGAGCGTCCGCGCGCGCTACTGGAAGGAGGCGCTGCAGATCTTCGATGCGCATCCCGCGCTCGGCGTCGGCGCGGGTGGCTACTCGACGGCGCGGCTTCGCTACCGGACGGAGACGCTCAACGTTCGCCACGCGCACGGCTACATCGTGCAGACGATGGCCGAGCTCGGGGTCGTCGGGCCTGTTGCTGACGCTCGCCCTCTTCGCCGCATGGCTCGTCGCGGCGGGGCGCGCGACGCACCCCTTCAACCGCCGCTGGCGCAGGTGGCGCTGGCGCAAGGAGCAGCTCGAGTACACGCCTGAGCGCATCGGCCTGCTCAGCATGCTCGCGCTCGTGGTCGTCTTCGGCGCGAACTCGCTTGCCGACTGGACCTGGTACGTGCCGGGCACCGCTTGCGCGGCGCTCCTCTGTGCCGGCTGGCTCGCGGGCAGAGGACCGCTGGCGGGCGCCGCGCCCGCTGCGGACCTCGCGGCGCGCAGGCCCGCGCTCAGCCTGCGCGCAGCTTCCGCGGCTCACGACGGCGCTTGCGGCGGCGATCGTGGCGACGGCGCTGCTCGCGGCGTGGGTCGAGTGGCAGCCGGAGCGCTCGGCAGAAGGCTCCGAACAGGCGCTGACGCATGGCTGCCGCGCGAACCGCTCGCGGCCCGCGCGGCCGCGCGAGGCCGCGGTCTCGGAGGACCCCGACTCCCTGCAGGCGTTGCGCTACCTCGCGGCCGTCCAGCAGTCGACCGGCGAACCCGCGCAGGCGGAGGCGACGCTGCAGCGCGGGGTCCAGCTGCAGCCGGCCAACCCGCAGTCGTGGACGGCGCTCGCCGAACACGACCTCCAGGCGGGCAACTACGCCGGCCGCGGTGCAGGAGTTCCGCGCGGCCGTCTACCTCAACCCAGAGGTCGTCGCGCCCGAAAGCGAGATCGCGGGCGACCCCGAACTGCTGAGCGTGCGCAACGAGTACCTCGAGGCGCTTCGCGCCGCCGGACAGTAGGGATACGCTTCGACGGCAATGCGCGATTGGCTGAAGTTCTGGCGACGCTGGCGTGAGAATCGGCGCGCGCGCCGCAGGCGCAGGCGGCTCGGTCGCTAGGCGCGCACGACGCGATCCGTCACCAGCGCGCGCGCCGCGCACTCGCGAGGAGCAGCCGGCGTGCGCCCGGGAAGCCCGCCGGCGGCGCGAGACGCGGATCGCCTCGAAGCGGAACTCCTCGAGGCACGCGAGCGAGCGAACGCCGCGTATAGAAGCGCAGGTGGTCGGAGAGGGGGTCGAAGTGCGCTTCGAACGAACGCGGGAAGAGCGCCATCGTGAGCAACCCGGAGCGGCCGTGGTTCGGCGTGCTGAGCAGCAGCAGCCCGCCGGGCCGCAGCACCCTTCGCAGCTCGGAGAGCCAGCCCGCGGTGTCGGCGACGTGCTCGATCACCTCGCCCGCCCAGACACGCGTCGAAGCTCGCGTCCTCCAGCGGCCAGTCGCGGTCGACCGGCACCTGCCGCAGGAACTCCAGATCGGCGTCGCGGGCGCGCGTGCGCGTCGCAGGGGCTCCTCGCGCGACGTCGACGCCCACCGACCTGCACGCCGGCGTCGGCGAGCGCCGCGGTGAAGCGACCCTCGCCGCAGCCGACGTCGAGCACGCGCTCGATCCGCGGCCGACATGGTCGCAGGAGGAACGCGCCGGCGCAGCGCGAAGTCGGGCGGCTCGATGCCCTCGGGCACGCTCTCCCAGAGGCGCTCGTGGTAGCTCTCCGAGCGCATCGCGCGCAAGCCTACGGCGCGGCGTGAGGCCGCTTGTGCGCCACGTCGCCGCGTCCGGGGACCCGAACCATTATCGTGCCCGGATCAGCGCTGGGAGGACGCTGTTTTGAGGGATGCTGCGATGCACGGGACGGTGCAGAGGATGAACCGAAGGCGGACATACGAGAGTATGCCCCGCGAAGGCTAAGGAACGAGGCAAGGGCGTGCATGACCACGCCAGCGCAGCGGCAGCGAGCATGCGAGTGAGTCGTTGAGGGTGGCGTTCGACAGCCGCCCCGCAGCCGACCAGTACGGCGTCGGACGCTACTCGAACTGCCTGCTCGCGGCGCTTGCGCGCGACCGCCGACGTCGACACCGAGATCGTCGGAGACGCACCGACCGCGGCGCGCCGACGTCTACCACTCGCCGTGGCTGCAGGGCGCGGTGCTGCGCAGCCCGTGCCCGATGGTCGTCACCCTCCACGACCTCATGCCGCTGAAGGCGCGCGGCGAGTACCTGCGCACGGGGATGCGCCTCCAGCTGCGCTACCTCGCAGTGCAGCGCGCGGTGCGCGTGATCGTGCCCACGCGCGCGGTCGCGCGAGACGCGATTGCGCGGCTCGGTCTCGAGCCCAAGCGCATCGTCGTGATCCCCGAGGCGCCGGCGCCGACGATGTACCCGCGCAGCGACGACGAGGTCGCTGGCGTGCGCGAGCGCTACGGGCTGCCCGAGCGCTATCTCGTGTGGGTGGGGAGCATGCGCCATCCCGACCCCCGCAAGCAGGTCGCGAAGCTCGCCGCCGCGCCGCGCGAGCTGCCGCTGGTGCTCGTCGGGCCCGACCGGGCCGTGGGCGCGCGAGCTGCCGAACGTGATCCTCACGGGACCCGTGCCCGACGACAAGCTGGCCGCGATCTACTCCGGCGCGCACGCGCTCGTGATGCCGAGCGACGACGAGGGCTTCGGCCTACCGACGGTGGAGGCGCTCGCGTGCAACACGCCGGTGGTCACGTGCGAGGTCTCGGCGCTGCAGGAGGTGCTCGGCGCCCGCGCGACGTTCGTCGAGCGCGGCGACATGGAGGGCGCTCCTCGAGGCCGCGCACCAAGCCGCAGCGACCCGCGCCGAAGCCGCCGGCAGTGGACCTGGGCGGACGCAGCGCGGGCGACGTGGCAGGCCTACGACGAAGCGATCAACGAGGCGAGCGCCGGGCGCACGACCGCGGTCGGCCTCTGCCGCGCGCCGGTCGGCGCGCGTCTCTAGTAGGCGCCGCGCCGGCTAAGCACCGCGGGCAGCGTCTTCGCGAGGATCGCGAGGTCGAGCGCGAGCGACCAGCGCTCGAGGTAGATGAAGTCGAGCCGCACGAGGTCGTCGAAGTCGAGCTCGGAGCGGCCGGAGACCTGCCACAGGCCGGTCATCCCGGGGAGCACGAGGTAGCGCTTGCGGTGCCAGTCCTGCAGGAGCTGCGAAGTCGCGCTCGGGAAGCGGTCGCGGTCCGACCATCGACATCTCGCCGCGCAGCACGTTCACGAGCTGCGGAAGCTCGTCGAGCGAGAAGCGCCGCAGAAACCGCCCCACGGGGGTCAGGCGCGGGTCGTCGCGGATCTTGAAGAGCGCGCCCGCTGGCCTCGTTGAGTTCGTCGAGCTCGTCCTGCTGTGCTCGGCGTCGGCGTACATCGTCCTGAACTTCAGGCACGCGAAGGGCTGCTGGCCGATGCCCGGGCGCATCGAGCGGAAGAGCACGGCCCCGCGCGAGGAGAGCTTGATCGCGAGCGCGATGAGCGCGAGCACGGGGCTCAGGAGTATGAGCAGCACGGTCGCGAAGACGAGGTCGAAGGCCCGCTTGAGCGCGAAGTCGATGCCCTCGAAGACCGGCGGCCCGAGCTCGAAGAGCGGCACCGACTCGCCGGGCACGAACTCGGCGCGGTTGACGAGGATCTCCATCGTCGAAGGCGCGATGCACACACGCACGCCACGGCGATGGCAGCGGTCGACGATCTCGACGGCGTCGCTCTGGGGAAACTCGGGGTCGGCGATGATCACCTCGTCGACGCGGCCGACGGAGAGCACGCCGATCCAGGTCGCCGATGCCGCCGAGCGCGCGCAGCCCGTTGCCGGCGTCGGGAGCGGCTCCGACGAGAGATACCCGAGCACCTCGACGGGCGATTGCGTCGATCCGTGCGCGCGCCGTGTCGCGCAGCGCGTGCGCGACGTCGACGATCTGCGTTCCCCGTGCCGACGAGCACGGCGCGGCGGCGATAGCCCGCCGCACGCAGCAGTGCGCCCGTCGTGCGCTCGTAGAGATGCCGAAACAGCGGTACGTAGATGAGCCCGAACGCGAGCGAGCCCCAGAAGACGTAGAAGCTGCGGTAGTGCTGTCCGCTGACGACGGCGAAGATCAGCGCGACGACCGCCACCTGGAACAGCGAGGCGACGATGCGCGTGAGCCCGGGCCGCTGCGCGCGCGACGCGTAGAGGCCGGAGCGCCAGAAGAGGAGCACCGTCAGCAGGTAGGTGAAGGGGAGGTAGCGACCGGTCTCGTGGATTTCGTCGCTCGAGTTTCACCGGCGCGCCGTCGCCGAACAACGCGAGCACCGCCGCCTTCAGCACGAGCGCGGTGAAGATCGCGAGCGAGACACCGAGGAAGTCGAGCGCGAGCAGCGAGACGACCGCGGCGACGCGGCGCGCCGTGACCATGCGCAGCAGGAACGAGAGCACGGGCGGGCGCTTGCGTCGCATGTCGCGATCGAGGCGCTCCGGGCGCAGCGCGAGCGCAGGCCAGTCCGCGCACCGGGAAGGCGCGAGCGGTCCCCTGCTCGTCGCCGAGCGGAGGCTCGGCGTCTTTCACGACGGCCGGCCCGCCGGGCGCCAAGGCCTCCTCAGCACGTGCCATATCACTCGTATAACGCGCGGGAGCGGCAAATGTAGCGACGCTGGCCGACGCGCGCGAGTCCTCGGCGGACGGATGTCCGAGCCAAGCCGTCCTTACCCGACCAGCGCCTCGACGCCGGCCTGCTCGATCGTGCGTGCGAGCCTTCGCGCAGCGAGACCTCCGGCGACCCAGCCGAGCAGCTCGCTGCGCGAGCGCGATGTCGGGCCTGCGCTGCTTGGGATCGTCGATCGGCAACGCCTCGAACACGATCTCCGACGAGGAGCCCGTCACCTCCTTGACCGCTTCCGCGAGCTCGAGCAGCGTGAACTCATCCGGGTTGCCGATGTTCACGGG
This sequence comes from uncultured bacterium, assembly GCA_963768005.1. Lineage (GTDB taxonomy): Bacteria > Actinomycetota > Thermoleophilia > Solirubrobacterales > Solirubrobacteraceae > Palsa-744. The sequence goes on along the minus strand of CAVYGD010000001.1, from coordinate 816,834 downwards.
ATCGTGGTAGCCGGACTCCGCGAGCGCCATCAGGCCGCGGATCTGGTCGGCGACGTAGCAGAACGAGCGCGTCTGCGAGCCATCGCCATAGACCGTGAGCGGCCGGTTGCGAGCGCCTGGCGCAGGAACGTCGGGATCGCGCGGCCGTCGTGCGGGCGCATGCGCGCGCCCGTACGTGTTGAAGATGCGCGCGATCGCCGTGTCCACCCCCTGCTGGCGGTGGTAGGCCATCGTCATCGCCTCGCCGTAGCGCTTTGCCTCGTCGTAGACGCCGCGCGGGCCGATCGGGTTCACGTGTCCCCAGTAGGACTCCTGCTGGGGGTGCACCTGCGGGTCGCCGTAGACCTCGCTCGTGGACGCGAGCAGGAAGCGCGCGCGCTTGAACTTCGCGAGCCCGAGCGTGTGATGCGTTCCATATGAGCCGACCTTGAGCGTGTGGAGCGGAAGGCGCAGGTAGTCGATCGGCGAGGCCGGCGAAGCGAGGTGGTAGACGAAGTCGACCGGCTCGTCGATGAAGTAGGGCTCGGTGATGTCGACGTTGAGGTGGACGAACTCGCGGCGCGCGGATGTGCTCGATGTTCACGAGCGAGCCCGTGTCGAGGTTGTCCACGCACAGCACCCTGTGACCTTGCGCGAGCAGCGCGTCGCAGAGATGCGAGCCCAGAAATCCCGCCCCGCCGGTCACAAGACAGGTGGACACGGTCTCGCAGGATACCGTTCGCCCCAGCCGTCCGCCGGTCGCACGGCGCCACAGCGAGGCCGCACGAGCCGCCCGCGAGCACGCCCGCGCATATCATCAGTCGATATGGCCACCACCTCTTACCGCCGAGATCCCGCGACCGGCGACGCCCGCGAGCAGGACGCGCCGGGCGGCCAGCCCACCGACCGCACAGCGCGAGCACCTCACGATCGCGCCCATCGTAGGTCCCGACGACCCGCGGCGATTCACCGACTCGGGCATCGAGATCAAGTCGCTCTACGACGAGCACGACCTCCCGGCAGAGCTCGAGCTCGGCGAGCCCGGGAGCTACCCGTACACGCGCGGGATACACCGCGAGATGTACCGCGGTCAGCTCTGGACGATGCGCCAGTACGCCGGCTACGCGTCGGCGAAGGAGTCCAACGAGCGCTACCGCTACCTGCTCTCGAAGGGCTCGACGGGCCTCTCGATGGCCTTCGACCTGCCGACGCAGCTCGGCCTCGACTCCGACGACGAACGCTGTCTCGGCGAGGTTGGCCGCACGGGCGTCGCGATCGACACGATCGACGACATGCGCACGGCCTTCTCCGGCATCCCGCTCGACCAGGTCTCGACGTCGATGACGATCAACGCGCCCGCGGCGTGCCTGCTGCTGCTCTACGAGCTCGTGGGCGAGGAGCAGGGCGTCCCCGCCGGAGAAGCTCCGCGGCACGACCCAGAACGACGTGCTCAAGGAGTACATCGCGCGCGGCAACTACATCTACCCGCCGGCGCCCACGATGCGGCTGACGACAGACATATTCGAGTATTGCCGCGAGCGGATCCCGCGTTGGAACACGATCTCGATCTCGGGCTATCACTTCCGCGAGAAGGGCTGCTCGGCGGTGCAGGAGGTCGCGTTCACGCTTTGCTCCGGCATCGCCTACGTGCAGGCCGCGATCGACAAGGGGCTCGCGGTGGACGACTTCGGGCCGCGCCTCGCCTTCTTCTTCAACGGCCACAACAACGTCTTCCAGGAGATCGCGAAGTTCCGCGCGGCGCGGCGGATGTGGGCGAAGATCATGCGCGAGCGCTTCGGCGCGACGAACGAGCGCGCGATGATGCTGCGCTTCCACACCCAGACCGGTGGCGTGACGCTGACCGCGCAGCAGCCCGAGAACAACATCGTGCGCGTCGCCCTGCAGGCCTTCGCCGCCGTCTGCGGCGGCACGCAATCGCTGCACACGAACGGCTTCGACGAGGCGCTCGCGCTGCCAACGGAGCACGCCGCGAAGATCGCGCTTCGCACGCAGCAGATCGTCGCCAACGAGTCGGGCGCGGCGGACACCGTCGATCCCTTTGCGGGCTCCTACTTCATCGAGTCGCTCACAGACGAGATCGAACGGCGCGCGGGCGAGCTGATCGCGAAGGTCGACGTCATGGGCGGGTCGGTGAACGCGCTTGCGTTCATTACGAACGAGATCGACCAGTCCGCGTGGGGCTACCAGGAGCGCTACCGCCTCGGCCAGGACATCGTCGTGGGCGTCAACGCGTTCCAAGAGGACGACGTGGAGGTGCCTGACCTGTTGCGCGTCGACCCCGCGGCCGAGCGCGAGCAGGTGGAGCGGTTGAAGGCGTTCAAGGAGAACCGCGACCAGGGAGCTCGTCGAGCGACGGCTCGCGGAGCTCAGAGCGGTTGCCGAGGGAAGCGAGAACCTGCTACCCGCGATTCGCGAGGCGCTGCGGGACCGCTGTTCGCTGGGAGAGGTGTGCGGCGCGATGCAGGACGTCTTCGGGCGCTACCAGCCGTCCTTTTGAGCAGCCGTAAAGCAGCGCCGAGTACCCTGGGGTGACGATGGACGTTAGCTATCGCGTAGCGGTTGTCGGCGCCACGGGACAGGTGGGAAGGCTGATGCTGCGCGTGCTGCGCGAGCGCGGCTTTCCGGCGCGCGAGGTCGTCCCGTTCGCCTCGGAGCGCTCGGCGGGGAGCGAGCTCGAGGGTTATGGCACCGTGCGCGCGCTGAGCGACGATTCGATCGAGGGCTTCGACCTCGCGCTCTTCTCCGCTGGCGGCGGCGTATCCGGCGAGTGGGCCCCGCGCTTTGCGCGCGCGGGAGCGGTGGTCGTGGACAACTCGTCGCGCTGGCGCATGCAGGACGACGTTCCGCTGGTCGTGAGCGAGGTCAACCCGGACGCGCTCGCCGAGCACCGCGGCATCGTCGCGAACCCGAACTGCTCGACGATGCAGATGGTCGTCGCGCTCAAGCCGCTCCACGACGAGGCCGGCATCGAGCGCCTCGTGATCAGCACCTACCAGGCCGTCTCCGGCACCGGCAAGAGTGCCGTCGAGGAGCTCACACGCCAGACCGAGATGGTCCTCGAGGGCAGGCGCAGCGGCGCAGCGGCGGCGTTGCAGCCCGAGGTCTACCGGCATCCGATCGCGTTCAACGCGCTCCCCGAGGCCGGGAGCTTCCCGCCGGGGGACGACCACACCGACGAGGAGCGCAAGCTCATGAACGAGACGCGCAAGATCCTCGCCGACCCCGCGATTCGTGTCTCGGCGACGTGCGTGCGCGTACCAGTGTTCATCGGCCACTCGGAGGCCGTGAACGTGCAGACGCGTGAGCCGCTCTCACCCGAGCGCGCGCGCGAGCTGCTCGCGGCGGCGCCGGGAGTGAGTGTCGTCGATGACCCCGCGGCAGCGGAGTACCCGCTCGCGACGCTCGCGGAGGGCCGCGACGAAGTGCTCGTGGGGCGCGTACGCCGCGATCCCGGGCACGAGCGCGCGCTCGACATGTGGATCGTCGCGGACAACCTGCGCAAGGGCGCCGCGACGAACGCGGTTCAGATCGCTGAGCTGCTGCACGAGCGCGGACTCATCGGCGCGAGCGCCGAGCAAGCGGTCGCGTAGGGTTGCAACGCCGCTACGCGGCGGCAGGACTCGAAGCCGATCACGCGAACTTCTACTGGCGATGGTGATCGCAGAGGCGCAGCGTACGCTCGTCAAGTCACCGCCCGAGCTTTGGGGTGAGTTGAGCGACCCAGACGCCCTCGCTCGCCATCTCGGCGAGCTGGGCGAGATCCGAATCGTGCGAACGAGTCCCGAGCAGAGCGTGGAGTGGGAGGCGCGCGACACGCGGGGCATGGTCGAGATCAAGCCTGCGGGCTGGGGCACGAAAGTGACCTTGTCGGTGACGATCGATCACCACGACGAGGCAGCCCGGGCCGAGGCAGCCCGGGCCGAGGCAGCCCCGGCCAAGGCATTGCACGCGCGCGAGGAGCCTCAGGTCGCGGAGCCGGCCACCGATGAGGCGCCGGCGCACGCCGAGCCAAACACCGCCGCGGAGCCGCCGGCCGTCGAGCTTCCGCGTGCAGTCGCGCCACCGCCGGCAGCTGACGCGAGCGCGAGCAACGAGCCTGAGCCGGCCGAGCGGGAGATGGCTCTCGCACCGGCGCCCGAGCCGCTGGCGCCCGAGCGAGGACTGCTCGCGTTTTTTAGGCGCCTTCGACGCGGCGCCCGGGCGATGCGTCCACGCGAGCGCGGCGCCGAGCCGAACACGAGAGATGACCCGCTCGCCGGGTTGATGGCGCCCCCGCCGCCGCCCGCCGAGCCCAGCGTGGACGCCGAGCCCCACCCCACAGTCGATCCCGTGGCCGAGCCGGGAGTCGAGCCGCTTCTCGAAGATACGAGCGAGAGCGCGGAGCAGGAGGCGGCCGAGCACGCGACCGCGGTCCTCTCGGCGGTCCTCGACCGTCTCGGGGAAGCGCATCACCGGCCGTTCTCGCGTTCCTGAGCGCCTCAGGCCGCCCGGGACGCGGCCACTCCCCGGATAACATCCGCCGCCGATGCGCGAGACAGCCCCAGAGAGTTACACGGAACGGCTCGAGCAGCTCGACGAGCTGCGCCATGAGGCAGAGCATGCCCAGGGTCCGGCTGTCGAAAAGCAGCACGAACGCGGCAAGCTGACGGCGCGCGAGCGCGTCGAGAAGCTCCTCGACCCCGACTCATTCCAGGAGCTCGACGCCTTTGTCCGCCATCGCACGACCGCGTTTGGCATGGACAAGAACCGCCCACTCGCGGATGCGGTCGTCACAGGCCACGGCACGATCGAAGGCCGCCGTGTTTGCGTCTTCAGCCAGGACTTCACCGTCTTCGGCGGCTCGCTGGGCGAGGTGATGGGCGAGAAGATGTGCAAGATCATGGACCTCGCCGCGAAGATCGGCTGTCCAGTGATCGGCATCAACGACTCCGGCGGCGCGCGCATCCAGGAGGGCGTCGTTTCCCTCGGCGCCTACGGGGACGTCTTCGTGCGCAACGTCATGTGCTCGGGCGTGATCCCCCAGATCAGCCTCGTCATGGGCCCGTGCGCCGGCGGCGCCGTCTACTCCCCCGCGATCACCGATTTCATCTTCATGGTCAAGGAGACCTCCCACATGTTCATCACCGGCCCCGACGTGATCAAGACCGTCACCGGCGAGGAAGTGGGATTCGAGGAGCTGGGCGGCGCGATGACCCACAACACGAAATCCGGCGTCGCGCAGTTCGCGTCCGATGACGAGGAGTCTTGCCTCGAGGACTGCCGCTACCTCTTGAGCTTCCTGCCCTCAAACAACCTTCAGAACGCCCCGCGCGTGACGCCCACCGACGACCCGCAGCGGATGGACGAGGATCTCGACCGCGTCGTCCCCGACAACCCGAACAAGCCCTACGACATGCGCGACGTCGTGCGCCACATCGTCGACGATGGTGAGTTCTTCGAGGTCCATGCGCACTACGCCAAGAACATCATCTGCGGCTTCGCGCGGCTCGACGGATTCGCCGTCGGCATCGTCGGCAACCAGCCGAACCAGCTCGCTGGCGTCCTCGACATCGACGCCTCGGCGAAGGGCGCGCGCTTCGTGCGCACGTGCGACGCGTTCAACATCCCGCTCATCACATTCACGGACGTCCCCGGGTTCCTGCCGGGAACGGCCCAAGAGTGGGGCGGGATCATCCGCCACGGAGCGAAGCTGCTCTACGCGTTCACCGAGGCGACCGTGCCAAAGCTCACGGTGATCACCCGCAAGGCCTATGGCGGCGCCTACGACGTCATGTCCTCGAAGCACCTGCTTGCGGACTTCAACTTCGCATGGCCGACTTCCGAGGTCGCTGTGATGGGGCCTGAGGGCGCGGTCAACATCATCTACCGACGCGACATCGCGTCCAGCCCGACCCCGGACGAGCGCCGCCAGAAGCTGATCGCCGACTACAAGGCCCACTTCGCGAACCCCTACTCTGCAGCCGAACGCGGCTACATCGACGATGTGATCGAGCCGCACGAAACGCGTCCGAAGCTGATCGCGGCGCTCCAGACGCTCCAGAGCAAGCGCCAGCAAGGGCCGGCGCGCAAGCACGGCAACATCCCACTCTGACGCCGTGTCGGCAAACGGTCACTCGCTCGGGTCGCTCGTGCCCTCCGCGTCCCCTGAGGAGGCGGCGGCGGTAGTGGGAGCGCTCGAGCGCTTCATACGCGACACTCTCGTCGTCGATGGAGGCGCGACCCCGCCGCTTGACCCCTGGCGTCGAGCGGCACTGCTCGAGGGGGTGAGGCGCGGATTGGCGCCCGCCGCGCCCGAGCCCTGGATAAATGTATAAAAGGCGCTAGCATTTCGGCCAATATCGTCTTCGCTGGAGGAGGACCTGCTAGCTCACGGCCCGGGTAGCCCTGCCCGACCCGGCCCCACGACCCCCGACGAGCAGGAGGTTTTTGCAAATGGAGCCAGTCGCCACCACTACGCGCACATCTCGAGACAAATCCCCCGACGGCGCGCAGGCGGCGACGCAACGGAGCCAAGCAGCGCGGCACGCTCGAGGACCCCGAGGTCCTGCAGCACGTGCCCGGGCACGTGATCCCGATCCTGCAGCGCGAGTTCGACGACTTCAAGACCGAGGCGACGAAGTTCCTCGAGGGTGAGACGCCCGAGGATGAGTTCATCAAGTTCCGTCTCAAGCAGGGCGTCTACGGGCAGCGCCAGAGCGGCGTTCAGATGATCCGAACGAAGCTGCCCTTCGGGGGCATCACCCCCGAGCAGCTCGAGGCGTTCGCGAGCGTGACGAGAAGTACGTGCCGCTGCGCAAGGGCCACATCACGACGCGCCAGAACATCCAGCTCCACCACATGCCTCTGATGGACGCCGAGGAGGCCATCCGCGAGCTCGGCGACGCAGGGCTCTCCAGCCGCGAGGGGTGCGGCAACACGATGCGCAACGTCACCGGCGACCCCTGGGCGGGCGTCGCGAAGGACGAGCTCTTCGACATGACGCCGTACGCGGCCGCGTACGTGCGCTACTTCGTGCGCCATCCGACCACCCAGGCGATGCCGCGCAAGGTCAAAACGGCGTTCGACGCCTCACCGGGCGGCCGCGCGATCAGCGAAATCCACGACGTCGCGTTCCGCGCGCGCGTGCGTCCCAGCGATGACTCCTCGGCCCCCGGGGAGGTGCGCGGCGCACAGATGCTCGTCGGCGGCGGCACCTCGATCATGCCGCGGCTCGCGCAGGAGCTCTATGAGTTCGTCGAGCTCGACAACGGCGAGTACCTGAAGCTCACGGAGGCGGTGATGCGGATCTTCGACCGTCAGGAGTGGCTCCGCACGAACCGTGCCCGCGCGCGCATCAAGGTCTTCGTCGACAAGTACGGCATCGACGAGCTGCGCCGGCAAGTCGAGGAGGAGCTCGAGGGAGACTGGGTCTCCGAACGCGACTTCTCCGTCGAGCACCGGCTCGCCTTCTTCGACGAAGAGACCAACGCGCCTGCGCCGCTCGCCTCCTACGGCACGCCCAACGGCGACACTTCGGACTTCGAGCGCTTCCGCCACGCGAACGTCACGGAGCAGAAGCAGGAGGGGTTCGTGGCGGTCGAGGTCAAGGTCTTTCGTGGCGACCTCACGCCCGAGCAGTTCCGCGGCCTCGCGGCGATCATGCGCCGCTTCTCCAGCAACTACGCGCGCACAACGGTCCAGCAGAACCTCGTTCTGCGCTGGGTGCGCGAGGAGAGCGTCTACGACCTCTGGCGCTCGCTCTCCGAGCTCGGGCTCGGCGGAGTCGGGTCACGCGGCAGGTCGAGGATGTCGTCTCGTGCCCGGGCACCGACTCCTGCAAGCTCGGGATCACGAGCTCGATGGGCCTGAACGAGGTGGTCGCCGAGCGCCTCGAGAGCATGCAGATAAGCGACCCGCTGGCGCGCGCGATCCACGTGAAGATCTCCGGGTGCCCAAATGGCTGCGGGCAGCACCATGTCGGCGCGATCGGCTTCTACGGCGCCTCGATCAAGGTCGGAGAGCACACGATCCCCGCCTACATCCCCCATGCCGGCGGATCCTTCGAAGGCGACGACGTGAGCTTCGGCGAACGATTGAAGCTGCGCCTCCCCGCGAAGCGGATCCCCGACGCCGTCGAGCGCTGGATCCGTCACTATGAAAGCGATCACGAGGACGGTGAGACCTGGCGCGCTTACGTGGCACGCGTCGGCACCGCAACGCTCGAGAGCCAGGTCAAGGATCTCTCGATGCCGGCCGACTTCTCACTCGAGAACATGAACCAGTTCATCGACTGGAACCGCGACGTTCCCTTCCAAGTCATCCGTGGGGAAGGCGAGTGCGCAGTCTGACCGACACGAGCACCGCGGCGGGAAGCTCCGCTGCGCTCGCGGACCAGCGCGCGCAGGCTTTCAGCGACTCCGTGCGCCAGGCGCTCGAGCGCCACGGCGAGCGGCTCGTGCTGCTCTGCTCCTTCCAGAAGGAGGAGTCCGTGTTAGTCGACGAGCTGCTGCGGGTCGGGGGGTCGCCGACACCGGCGAAGATCGTCACGATCGACACGGGCGTGCTCTTCCCGGCGACGCTCGAGACGTGGAAGGCGTTCGAGGAGCACTTCGGGATCGCCGTTGAGGTCTACGACGCGAGCAGCCCCAACGCTCCCTGGACGGGGCCTGAGAACTGCTGCTCGCAGGCAAAGGTCGCCGCGCTCGGCCGTGCGCTCGAGGGCGCCGAGGGTTGGCTCACGGGGCTGCGGCGCGAGCAGAGCCCGACGCGCGCGAACATCGTGTCCCCGGAACGCGACGAGGCGCGTGGGATCTGGAAGTACAACCCGCTCGCACACTGGAGCGAGCGCGACATCTGGCGGCGCATTCACGAGCGGGGGCTGCCGTATCACCCACTGCACGACCAGGGCTATGCGTCGATCGGCTGCGCCCCGTGCACGCAGCCGGGCTTGGGGCGCGAGGGCCGCTGGGCTGGCACCGAGAAGACCGAGTGCGGCTTGCACCTCGACGGGGCTCCCGCTTCGACGCAGGAGCGCGCATGAGCGTCGCAGCACGACCGTCGCCTCCTGCGCTCAGCCATCTGCGGGCGCTCGAGTCCGAGGCGATCCACGTGATGCGCGAGGTAGCGGCGGAATTCGAGCAACCGGTGCTGCTCTTCAGCGGCGGCAAGGACTCGCTCGTGCTGCTGCGGATCGCCGAGAAGGCGTTCCGGCCCGCGCGCTTTCCCTTCCCGCTCATGCACGTCGACACGGGGCACAACTTCCCCGAGGTGATCGAGCTGCGCGACAGACGCGTCGAGGAGCTCGGCGAGCGGCTGATCGTCGCGAGCGTGCAGGACTCGATCGACCGCGGCCGCGTCGTCGAGGAGATCGGTCCGCGTGCATCGCGCAACAGGCTGCAAACGACAACCCTGCTCGACGCGATCTCCGAGCACCGCTTCGACGCCGTCCTCGGGGGTGCGCGCCGCGACGAGGAGCGCGCGCGCGCGAAGGAGCGCATGTTCTCCTTCCGAGACGACTTCGGGCAATGGGATCCGAAGAACCAGCGGCCGGAGCTCTGGAACCTCTACAACGGGCGCATTCGCAAGGGCGAGCACGTGCGCGTGTTCCCGCTCTCGAACTGGACCGAGCTCGACGTGTGGGAGTACATCGAGCAGGAGCGACTCGAGGTGCCCTCGATTTACTTCGGTCACGAGCGTGAGGTGTTCGAGCGCGACGGGATGCTCTACGCGTGGTGGAACGGCGCAGAGCTCATCGACGGCGAGAGCATGCTCAAGGAGTGGGTGCGCTACCGCACCGTCGGCGACATGAGCTGCACGGGTGGCGTGCGCTCGCGCGCCGAGACCCTGCCGGAGGTCGTCGCGGAGATCGCCGCGACGCGCGTTACCGAGCGGGGTCAGACGCGTGCGGACGATCGCGTCTCGGAGGCGGCGATGGAGGACCGCAAAAAAGTCGGTTACTTCTGAGGCTCTGACGCTTCGATGACGCTCGATCTGTTGCGCTTCACGACCGCCGGCTCGGTCGACGATGGTAAGAGCACGCTTATCGGGCGGCTCCTGTACGACACCAAGCAGGTGCACGAGGACCAGCTCGAGCACCTCGTGCAAGCGAGCATGAGGCGCGGCGGCGAAGGGACGCTAGACCTCGCGCTGCTGACCGACGGGCTGCGCGCCGAGCGCGAGCAGGGCATTACGATCGACGTCGCGTACCGCTACTTCGCGACCGCGAAGCGGCGCTTCATCATCGCCGACTGTCCCGGGCACCTGCAGTACACGCGCAACATGGCGACGGGCGCCTCGACGGCCGATCTCGCGGTGGTCCTCATCGACGCACGTCACGGCGTGCTCGAGCAGTCGCGCCGTCACGCGTTCATCTCGTCGCTGCTCGGCATCCCGCAGCTCGTCGTCGCGGTCAACAAGATGGACCTCGTCGACTACTCGCACTCCCGCTTCGACGAGATCGTCGCGGAGTTCGCGCGCTCGGCCGAGCAGTTGAGCGGCGTCAAGGACATCACGTACCTACCGATCTCCGCGCTGCGCGGCGACAACGTCGTCGAGCGATCGCACCGCCTGGATTGGTACGAGGGCAGCACGCTGCTGCAGCTTCTGGAGACTGTCGAAGTCGCCTACGACCACCCGTACGAGATCCCCCCGCGCTTCTCCGTGCAATGGGTGATCCGACCCGCGCGCGAGCGCGGTGGCGGCCGAGGCCCGGAGCTGAGCTCGCCGAACGACAACGGACAGTCACGCGCACGAGAGCGCTCGGCCACTACGGAGCTGAAGACGACTATCGAGGTTACGCGGGCCAGCTCGCGAGCGGTGCGCTGCGCGTCGGCGACGAGGTGATCGCGCTGCCCACGGAGCAGCGCACGCAGATCGCTGCGATCGACACCTTCGACGGGCCGCTCGTGGAGGCACTCGCGCCGATGTCCGTGACCCTGCGGCTCAAGGACAACCTCGACATCTCGCGCGGCGAGCTGATCGCGCGTCCCGGGGACCCCCCGGCGGTGACGCGTGAGTTCGAGGCCGACCTCTGCTGGCTTACGACCGAGCCGCTTCACCGCGGTGGGCGCTATGTGCTCAAGCACACGACCCGCCAGGCGAGCGCGATCGTCGAGGACTTTCTCGACGTCGTCGACGTGCACGCGCTCGAGCGTCGCGAGCCGCCGAGCGAGCTCAAGCTCAACGACATCGGCTCGCGTGCGCGTGCGGACGAGCACGCCGCTGGTCGCGGATCCCTACGATTCCAACCGCCGCACAGGTAGCTTCATCCTGATCGACGAAGCCACCAACGGTACGGTCGGCGCAGGGATGATCCGCGGCGACCTGATTCCTCGTCGATGTTCGAGCGGATCCTCATAGCCAACCGCGGCGAGATCGCGGTGCGCATAATCCGCGCAGCCGAGGAGCTCGGGGTCGGCTCCGTGGCGATCTATGCCGAGAACGACCGCGAGGCGAAGTACGTCAAGCGCGCCGATGACGCCTACAACCTCGGCGGAGGGCCGCCCTCAGAGAACTACTTGAACGTCGAGAAGATCATCGACGTCGCGAAGCGCGCGGGCGCCGAGGCGATCCATCCCGGGTACGGCTTCCTCGCGGAGAACGCGCGGTTCGCGGGCGCCTGCGAGCAAGCGGGCATCGTCTTCATCGGTCCGCCGGCGAGCGCGATCGAGGCGATGGGCTCGAAGACGCGTGCGCGCGAGCTCATGAAGGCGGCAGGCGTCCCGATCGTGCCGGGAACGACCGAGCCGGTGAGCACGCTCGAAGATGCGCGCAAGATCGCCGCCGGCGAGCTCGGCTACCCCGTCGCCGTGAAAGCCGCCGGTGGCGGTGGCGGGAAGGGATTTCGCGTGGCCCTCGCTGAGGAGGAGCTCGAGGACGCCTTCGAGGGCGCCGCGCGCGAAGGCGAGAAGTTCTTCTCCGACTCCGCCGTCTACCTCGAGCGCTACCTCCCCGACCCGCGACACGTCGAGGTGCAAGTGCTCGCCGATCGCCACGGCAACGTGATCCACCTCGGCGAGCGCGACTGCTCGATTCAGCGCCGCCATCAGAAGCTGATCGAGGAGTCCCCGGCACCCGTGTGGATCGTGGGCGAGGAGCTGCGGGCGCGGATTGGCGCGATCGGCGTGGAGGCGGCGCGAGCCGTCGACTACGTCGGCGCGGGGACCGTCGAGGGGCTCCTCCAGGGCGACGAGTACTTCTTCCTCGAGATGAACACGCGCGTGCAAGTGGAGCACTGCGTCACCGAGATGACGACGGGGATCGACATCGTCAAGGAGGGCGTCCGCGCGGCCGCGGGAGAGCCGCTCGCGTACACGCAATCCGACGTCGCGCTGCGGGGCCACGCGATCGAGTGCCGGGTCAACGCCGAGGACGCGGCGCGGCGCTTCGCCCCCACGCCCGGACGGATCACGCGCTATCAGGAGCCCTCCGGCCCCGGCGTACGGGTCGACTCCGGCGTTGGCGCGGGCGACGAGATCTCTCCTGCCTACGACCCGATGGTCGCGAAGCTGATCGTGTGGGACGCCGACCGCGCGCAGGCGACGCGTCGGATGCTGCGCGCGCTGCACGAATATGAGATCGGGGGGCTCACGACGCTCATCTCCTTCCACCGCGCGCTGCTCGCCACCGACCAATGGAGTCGCGGCGAGACCTGCCGCGATCTGCTCGAGGACGCCGACTGGCTGAAGAGCACCGCCGCCACGAGCGAGCCCGCGGAGGACCTCGAGGCGGACGAGGGCGAGCAGGTCTCCCGGTCCTACACCGTCGAGGTCTCCGGGCGGCGCTTCGATGTCTCCGTGACCGGGCCGCCGTCTTCCCCGCTCGGGGCCGCTGTCGCAGCCGCCAACGGCAGCGGGGCGCTGCGCTCAAGTCCGGCGGCGCGCACGGCGCCGCGCCGTGCCCAGCGCGCCTCGGCCGGCGGCGGGGGCCCGGACACACTCACCTCGCCGCTGCAGGGCAACCTTTGGAAGGTGCTCGTCAAGCAGGGCGACAGCGTCGAGGAGGGCCAGCTGCTGTGCATCATCGAGGCGATGAAGATGGAGAACGAGATCACCGCCCACAAGTCCGGCGTGATCGTCGAGCTCCCGATCACCGAGGGCGCTCCGATCGCCGCCGGCGATCCGATCGCCACGATCTCCGCAGGCGCCTCAGACGCCTAGCAGCTTCGCCGCCTCGCGGAGGTTGTGCACTTCGGCGGTCGGCTTCGCCTGGCTCGGTTCGAGCGTCTCCCGGTGGCGGTTCACCCAGATCACGGGCACGCGCTGCTTGACGCACGGCACGACGTCGTGGTAATGGCTCGAGGTGACGTGGACCCAACCGCGCTTGCCGCCGACCCGCCGCGCGAACTCGACGAAATGCGCAGGGTCGGGCTTGTAGGAGCGGACCTGCTGGGCCGTTACGACGAGATCGAAGTCCGTCTGCAGGTAGCGTCGCGTCTGGCCCAGCAGCTTGTCGTCGATGTTCGAGATCAAGCCGAGCTTGTACTTCTTCGCGAGCTTCGTGAGCTGGGCGTTGGTTTCCCGAAAGGGCCCCCAGCGGGGGATCGATTCCGGCAGGAAGCGCGCCCGCGAGGGTTCCATCGACCAGCCGATGCGCTTTGCCACCTTCACAACCGTCCGGCGAAGGACCTCCGCGTAGAGCTCATATGAGCCCGCCTCGATGCCGCGCGAGACCTCGTGGAAGAGCGCGATCAGCTCGTCGCGGTCGATCGTGACGTCGTCCTTCTCAGCCTCTGCCGCGAAGGCGTCGTAGATGCCGGTCTCCCAGTCGATCAAGGTGCCGTAGACATCGAATGTGACCCACGTAATGTTCTTTGGGATCGGCATGGAGCCGGCATTATTACGTGCGGCCACCGCTCCGGGCGGCCCGGAGACGCGGCTTGCAATAGAGTCCCGCGCCGGCATGGACCTGCTGGAGTACCAAGGCAAGCAGCTGTTCGCCCGCCACGGGCTTGAGGTCTCACCGGGGAAGGCCGCCGCGACGGTGGACGAGGCCATCGAGGCCGCCGCGGAGATCGGTTACCCCGTCGTCGTCAAAGCGCAGGTCCTCATCGGCGGCCGCGGCAAGGCCGGCGGCGTCAAGCTCGCAGACGACGAGGAGGCATTGCGTGAGCACGCGAGCAACATCCTCGGCATGGATATCCGCGGCCACACGGTGCGCACGCTTTGGATCGAGCGCGCATCGGATATCGCGAGCGAGTACTACGCGTCGGTCATGCTCGACCGCTCAGCGTCCGCGCCGCTCGTGATGTTCAGCGTCGAAGGCGGAGTTGAGATCGAGCAGGTGGCGGAGACGAGCCCCGACAAGCTCGTGCGCCGCCACGTCGACGCGCTGCGCGGTATCTCGCACGCGGAGGCGGCCGAGATCGCCACCGAGGGAGGCGCGGACACCGACGTCATCGAGGGCGTCGCAGATGCCCTCAGCGCGATGTACGAGGTGTGGGCGCAGGAGGACGCGACGCTCGTCGAGATCAACCCTCTCATCGTCACGCCGGACGAGGGCGGCGGGCGCGAGGTGCGGGCGCTCGACGCGAAGGTGACACTCGACGACAACGCGCTGTTCCGCCATCCCGAGAACAAGGATCTCTCGGACAGGGCCAACCAGGACCCGATCGAGCGCCGCGCGCACGAAGAGGGCCTCCAGTACGTCCAGCTCGACGGGGACATCGGAATCCTCGGTAACGGCGCAGGGCTAGTGATGTCAACGCTCGACGTGGTCGCGCAAGCGGGCGGAGCGCCCGCGAACTTCCTCGACGCCGGCGGCGGCTCGGACGCAGCGAAGATCGAGCAGGCGGTGGAGCTCATCCTTTCGAACCCCGCGGTCAAGGCGGTGCTGTTCAACATCTTCGGCGGGATCACGCGCTGCGACGAGGTTGCGCGCGGGTTGATCGCGGCCTTCGAGAAGATCGAGCCGCAGGTTCCTTTCGTCGTGCGGCTCGACGGCACGAACGACGTCGAGGGGCGCGCGCTGCTCGCTGCAGCCGAGCTTCCGAACGTCCACTCGGCGAGCACGATGGACGAGGCCGCCGAAGCGGTGGTCGCGCTCGCGGCGAGGGTTTCGGGCTGATGTCGATCCTGGTCGACGAGCGGACCCGCCTTTGTGTCGCTGGCGTCACGGGGCGCGAGGGCTCGTTCCATACGCTCAACAACCGCAACTACGGCACGAACGTTGTTGGGGGCGTAACGCCGGGCAAGGGAGGCCAGGACCTCGAGGGCATTCCCGTGTTCGACGGCTGGGACCAAGCGATGCAGGACGCGCAGCCGAACACCGCGATGATCTTCGTGCCGCCGCGCTTCGCGGCGGACTCGATCCTCGAGGCCGCGGCGGCCGGCGTCGCGCTCGTGATCGCGATCACCGAGGGCATCCCGGCACACGACGAGCTGCGTGTCTTCAACACGCTGCGCCGCGAGAACCCCCAGACGCGACTGATAGGGCCGAACTGCCCCGGCGTGCTCTCCCCCGGCAAGGCCAACGTCGGCATCATCCCTGCCGCCTTCTTCAAGCAGGGAAACGTCGGCGTCGTCTCGCGCTCGGGCACGCTCACCTACCAGATCGGAAACGAGATCGCGCGCGCCGGCTTCGGCAACAGCACGATCGTGGGGATCGGTGGCGATCCCGTGCCGGGATCCTCCTTCGTCGACATCCTCAGGCTCTTCGAGGAGGACGAGCAGACCGAGCTCGTCGTGCTTGCGGGCGAGATCGGCGGCTCAGCCGAGGAGGAGGCTGCGGAATTCATCTCCGAGAACGTCACGAAGCCGGTCGTCGCGTACATCGCGGGCTTCACCGCCCCAGAGGGCAAGACGATGGGCCATGCGGGTGCGATCGTGTCGGGGTCCTCGGGCACGGCCGCCGCGAAGGCGCAGGCGCTCGAAGGGCATGGCGTGCGCGTCGCGCGCACGCCGACTCAGGTAGCCGAGCTTGCGGTCGAGATCCTCGGCGGCGCCGTAGGGTCGCCGGCGCGCTAGCACGGTTACGCTAGGCCGGTGGACCGCGAGATCTCATTCGCCCGCGGCGTTCCGTCGCTGGACATCATCGACGTCGACGGTCTGCGCGACGCCGCCGTGCGCGCGTTCGAATCCGACCCCGAGGGGACGACGGCTTACGGCACCTCGGTGGGTTATCCGCGCCTGCGCGCGTGGATCGCCGAGCGACACGGCGTCGATCTCGAGCGCGTGCTGCTCACGAACGGATCACTCCAGGCCGACGCCTTCCTGTTCGACCAGGTGCTCGCGGACGGCGACGAGGTGATCGTCGAGAGCCCGACGTACGATCGCACGCTGCTCTCGTTGCGCGAGCGCGGCACGCGCGTGCACGCCGTGGCGGTGCAGCGTGACGGCATCGACACCGATGCGCTGCGCGCGACCCTCGAGGGCGGCGCACGCCCGAAGCTCGCGCACGTGATCCCGAACTTCCAGAACCCTGCCGGCTACACGCTTTCGCTGGAGAAGCGCCGCGCGCTGCTCGAGCTCGCGGCGGAGCACGACTTCCTGATCCTCGAGGACGACCCCTACGCCGCGCTGCGCTTCGGTGGCGAGCCGCTGCCGACGATGCTCTCGCTCGATGACCAGCACGTGGTCTACGCGTCGTCGTTTACGAAGACAGTCTGCCCCGGCGTTCGCGTGGGCTACCTCGTCGGCCCCGCCGCGCTGATCACCGAGATCGCGCGACGCGCCACCAACACCTACATCTCGCCGGGGATGGTCTCGGAGGCGATCGTCTACGAATTCTGCGCCTCGGGCGCGCTCGAGCATTCGATCGAGACGGTCCGAACCGCGCTCGCCGAACGCGCGCAGACGCTCGCGAGCGCCCTGCAGAGCGAGCTCCCGGAGGCCGACTTCGTCGCCCCCGAAGGCGGCTACTTCATGTGGGTGACGCTACCCGAGGGAAGCGACGTCGATGCGCTCGCGAGCGCCGCCAAGGAGCGCGGGCTCGTGTTCGTGAAGGGCACGGACTTCATGCTCGAGGGTGGCGAGAACGCGCTGCGAATCGCCTACTCGGGGGTACGCCCAGACGAGATCCGCGAGGGCGTCGCGCGCCTAGCCGACGCCTGGCGCTCGCTTCCTCAGCGACCGTAGCGCTGCTTGCCGAGCACCAGCTGCTCGGGCAGCGCCGTGCGCACCGGCGGCGAGGGGTCGGCGACCACCGACACCGTTTCCGCGACGCTCGGGGTCACCACGCAGCGCAGTCCGTCGCTCGTCTCGAGCACGACCTCGTCCGCGTCGTGATCGGCCAGCGTACCCTCGAGGCCCGGCTCGAGCCCCGAGTCCTTGAGGTAGTGGAGCAGGTCCTCAGCCTCGTTCTCGAAGCGCAGCACGCGCACCGAGGCACCGACCTCGACGTCCCCGAGCGGGACTCCAGCCTCACGCGTGCCGAGCACGATCGGATGGCCGTGCGGGCACGTCTTGGCCTCCCCGACGACCGCGCGTATGCGCTCCTCGAGCGCCGGCGACATGCCGTGCTCGAGGCTCTCGGCCTGCTCGTGGACTTCGTCCCACGGGACCTTCAGGATGTCCGTCAGAAAGCGCTCGATCAGCCGGTGCCTGCTGACGAACCGCGTCGCGTGCTCCATGCCCTCGGGGGTGAAGGCGATCGTCTTGTCCTTGTCGCGCGTGATGTAGCCGTCGCGCTCGAGGCGACCGACCATCTCGTGCACCGTCGGGGCAGAGAGCTGCATCGCGCGCGCGACGTTGGCAGCGCTCATCGTCAGCCCCGCCTCCTGCAGCCAAAAGAGGATCTGGAGGTACTCCTCCTCCGCCTCGGTCGCGCTCACGTCGGACATCCCACGCTGATCCTAGAGGAGGACACTGCCCTTGGAGCTTGCGAGGATGTTGCCGTGCGCTTCCCCCGTACGGTGCTCGTGGTCGCGGAGCGCTTCCCGCAACTCGGCGCGACGCGCGTCGCGTCCGCGATCGCGGACGGCATCCTCGAGGCCGCGCCGGAATACGATCTCTCGCCCTTGCCGCTGGTCGGCGACGGTGAGGGGTTGCGGCTCGGCGGCTACCTCGAGCTCGCGTTGCTGCGCACCGTGCGCGCGGTCGTGCTCGCCGACGGCGAGCTCCTCGGCAGGGCGGCGCCGAGCGGTGTGATGTTCGAAGTGGCGACCGCGGCGCGTCAGGCCGGAGTGCCCGCGTATGCGATTACCGGCGTCCGCGAGCCCGACCTCTTTCAGGCTCGCATGCTCGATATCCAGGTGGCGCTGCCGGCCCTTGGCGAGCGCTCGCTCACGGGCGCAGGTAGGAAGCTCGGCGGACTGATCTAGACGTTCTACGGATCGCCCGCCGGCAGCAGCGGCTCGGAGCGCTGCGCGGCGTCGGCGCCAGGTCCGGGCCTGACCTTCAGCTCACGCGGCGCGAGCGGCTCTCCGCAATGGCCGCAGCGCAGCTGCGGTTCGGCGTCGTGCTCGCAACGCACGTGCACGTAAACGCGTGGCGGGCCCTTTGGCGCCGCGTACTTGTCGCCCCACGCCGCGAGCGCGACGAGCACGGGCGTGACGTCGACGCCCTTCTGCGTGGGCAGGTACTCAAGCGCCTCGGGGTGCTTCCCATAGCGCCGATGCTCCAGCAGTCCCTGGTCCAGTAGTGTCTGCAGACGATCGCTGAGAATGTTCGGCGCAACCCCCAGGCGATCGCGGATGTCGGCAAAGCGGCGGCGCCCGAGCAGCACCTCCCGCATCACCAGGGGCGTCCAGCGCTCCCCCACCACGGCCAAGGTCGCAGCGATCGAGCAATTCTGGTCGGAGAACGCGCGATAGGGCACCCGGCCATTGTAGGCAACTGAGGTTGCAGATTGATACTTCCAATATCCCCCCGCGGGACATGAGCGCGCAGGGCAACGGGACACCGCCGGCAGGGGAGATCCGCGAGGCGACACCGCCCGGCGAGCGCTCGGCCGAGGCGCGGCCCGCACGCGGGCGGGGCCGTCCGACGCCAGGCGCCCGTCGCGCGACGGTGATCGGTGCCGGCTCCTTCGGCACCGCGCTCTCCGTGCTTCTAGCACGTTCCGGCCTGCGGACCACGCTGCAAGCGCGCACCGACGAGCAGGCGCAGCGGTTGCAGAGGGAGCGCGAGAACCTCGTCTACCTTCCCGGCGTCGAACTCCCCGCGGGGTTGCGCATCGAGTCGGTTCTGGCGGGCGTGACGCGCGCGGACCACGTGTTCCTCGCCGTCCCCTCGCGCAACCTCGACGAAGCGACCGCGGCACTCTCGGGTGCTGGCCTGCCCGCGCGCAGCGCGGTGATCTCGGTCGCGAAGGGGCTCACGAGCGCGAGCGGCATGCCGCCGACGATTCTGCTCAGCGCCGCCTTCGGAGCGCACCGCGTCGCGTGCCTCGGCGGCCCCGCCCACGCGCAGGAGATGGTCCACGAGGGCGCGGCCCTCGTCGCAGCCTCCAGTGACGAGCAACTCGCGCGCTCGCTCGCGCAGATCTTCACGCGCGCAGGCGTCGTTTGCGAGCAGTCGAACGACCCCGTGGGCGTCGAGCTCGCGGGGGCGGCAAAGAACGCCGCCGCGCTTGCGGCTGGCGCAACCGAAGCACAGGGACCAAACGCCGCGGGCGCGGCTGCCGGCCACATCTTCGCCGAGGTCTGGCGCTATGCGCAGCGCCTCGGCGCCCGCCCAGAGTCGCTGATCGGGCTCGCAGGCACCGGCGATCTCGTGGCGACTGCTCTCGCGCGCGAGAGCCGCAACCGGCGCGCCGGCGAGTTGCTCGCGGCGGGGATGTCGGCAGAGGAGATACCCGTCCACGTCGGGCAGGCGATCGAGGCGCTCGAGTCGGTGCCGCTACTCGCGCGGACGCTCGAGAAGGCAGGCGTCGAGGCACCCGTTACGGGCGCGCTCGGCCGGCTGATCGCGGGCGAGCTGCCGCTGAAGGAGTGGGTGAGCCTCGTGCGCACGACGGTCCCACCGCCGGCGCGCTGGCGCCGGCGGGCGGGCAAGCGCTCGCGGCGGCGCCTGCCGGATCTCCTGCGGCGCATCTGGAGCGCGCTCACCGGCCGCCGCTGAAGCGGTCCTGCACGAGTGTGCTGACGACCGCCTCGTAGACACCGGCGCCGTGGGTCGACTCGGTCACGTGCACGTTTGCCTGACCGGCGATTGCTCCGGAGAGCTCGGGATCCTGAGTGAGCGCGTTCGCGACGAGCCAAAAGGTGCCGACTTGGCTTGCGCATTCGAGGTCCATCCGCGAGTCGCCGACCGCGATCGCGTCCGCCGGGGCGTACGCGCGCGCACGCAGGTGAAAGGCTACGGCGGTCGCCTTCGAGACGCACGCCGGCACGAGGTGGTAGGCGTGCACCGATCCGAGCGCGGCCAACTCGGGCGGGTAGCGGCGGATGATTCCGTTGTTGAACAGGCGCACGTCTCCGTGCCCGTGCTCTGCGAGCACGCGGTTGGCCTCCGCGGTGTCGAGCAGCCCGCGAAATAGGTGCGACGCCTCGCGCCCGCCATGCCACGGCTCGTGGTATTCAAGGCGCCCGCGATAGCGCGCGAGCAGCAGCGCCGGAGCGCCCTCCTGCTCGATCTGCTGCGCAACCGTGGGACCATCGTGGTCCTGCGCGATTGCGGTGCGCTCGCCGGTAAGCCAGTGCTCCTCGCCGTCGATCACCACGCACGCGCCTCCCTCGAAGATGTAGGCGCTCTGTCCGAGCAGCCGCGCGACCTCCGCCACCTCCGCGCGACGGCGCCCCGACATCAACACCACCTCGACGCCGGCGCGCAGGCACGTCTGGACCGCGCGAGCCCCCTCGAGCGAGGCCGCGCCGCTTCCGTCATGCAGGAGCGACCCCCCGCTGCCGAGCAGCGTGCCGTCGAGATCGACGTACAGGCATCGCGTGACCGGGGCGTCCATCGCGCTCTACTATCGCAACCAGTGGCAAACACGAGCTCGAAGGCGCCCCCGCGGAGGAGAGCCGCACGGACCAAGGGGGCGGCTCCGTGGCGCGGCCTGATCGCCGAAGGGCGACGCGACTCGAGGCTCGTCGCGACCGCGAGCGAGGGGCCGTCTCGCGGCAGTCTCCAGGCGCCGCCGCCGGAGCTCCACCCCGACGTCTTGAAGGCGCTCGCGGAGATGGGTATGGAGCAGCTCTATGCGCACCAGCGCGAAGCTGTCTATGCCGCGTGGGAGGGCCCGACGATCGTCACCACGGGAACCGCATCGGGCAAGTCGCTGTGCTTCAACCTGCCGACGGTCGACGTGCTCTGCCGCGATCGCAGGGCGCGCGCGCTCTATCTCTATCCGACGAAAGCGCTCGCTCAGGACCAGGTGCGGGCGCTCTCGCGCTTCGGCCTCACGCGAGCAGTCCGCCCGTCCCTCTACATCGGCGACACGCCGCGCGCCGCGCGCGCCGAGATCAGGCGAAGCGCGAACGTCGTGCTCACGAACCCCGACATGCTGCACGTCGGGATCCTCCCTCACCATGCCGCGTGGGCCGACTTCTTCGCGAATCTCGCGGTCGTCGTCGTCGACGAGGCTCACGTCTACCGCGGCGTCTTCGGCTCGCATGTCGCGAATGTCATGCGGCGGCTGCGACGGGTCGCGGACGCCTATGGCACTGCGCCGCGCTTCCTGCTCGCCTCGGCGACGATCGCGAATCCGGTCGAGCTCGCCGAGCGCCTTACCGGCCTCGACGGCAGTGCGTCTGATCGATCGCGACGGCGCCCCCGCGCCACGTCGGGAGATCGCGGTCTGGAACCCGCCCCTCGTGGACGAGCACACCGGGGCGCGGCGACCCGTGCTCCAGGAGGCGACCGAGCTCGTCGAGCACGCTCGTGCGCGGTGGCTCCCGCGTGATCTGCTTCATGAGCTCGCGCAAGCGGCGTGGAGCTGCTCAGCCAAGGCGGTGCGCGCACGCCTCGCGGAGACGCGACTCCGAGCTCGCCGAGCAGCGTCGCTCCCTACCGCGCCGGCTACACGCCCGCACAGCGCCGCGAGCTCGAGGAGCGGCTGCTGCGCGGTGAGCTGCGCGCGATCATCACCACGAACGCGCTCGAGCTCGGCATCGACATCGGCGAGCTCGACGCCGCCGTCGTGGTCACCTTCCCGGGCACCGTCGCGTCGCTGCGGCAGATGTGGGGCCGGGCGGGAAGGCGCGGACGCGGTCTTGCCGTCTATGTAGCCGGCGAGGATGCGCTCGACCAGTTCTTCTGCCGCCATCCAGACGATTTCCTCGGGCGTCCCGTGGAGGCGGCGATCCTCGACCACGAAAGCCCCCAGATCCACGTCTCGCATCTGCTCTGCGCCGCGCACGAGGCGCCGCTCTCGCGCGGCCGACGCCTCGCTCTTCGGCCCGCGCTGGGAGGCTCGGGCAGAGCTGCTCGTGAGCGCGGGCGAGCTGCGGCTGCGACCCTCGCAGAGAACCTACGTCCCGCGCCGCCCCGGCGGACTATCCCGCGCGACGCTTCTCGCTGCGCTCGGCCTCGCGCGGAGAGCTTTGCCGTGATCGACTTCAGCTCGGGCGAGCTGCTCGGGAGCGTCGAGCTGACGCGCGCGCACTCCACGGTGCATCAGGGCGCCATCTACCTGCATCTCGGGCGCTCCTACGAGGTGCACGAGCTCGACCTGCGCGCGCCGCCAGGCGCTCGTCGCGCCGTTCGAGGGTGACTGGTACACGCAGCCCAAGCGCGAGACCGAGACGACGATCGAACGCGTCCTGGAGCGCCGCGACGCGCTGGGCGTGAGGCTCTTCTTCGGCGAGCTCGACGTGACCGACACGGTGGTCGCCTACCAGCGCCGGCGACTCGAGGATCACGCCCCGCGTCGGCCTCGTGACGCTCGACCTCCCGCAGACGAGCTTCTCGACGCAGGCGCTGTGGTACGAGCTCGATCTAGAGCGCCTTGCGGCGACGGTCGCGCTCGAGGCGCTGCTCGGCTCGCTGCACGCGACCGAGCACGCGCAGATCGCCGTGCTGCCGCTGCTCGCGATGTGCGACCGCTGGGACATCGGCGGGCTCTCGACCAACCTCCACCAGCAAACCGGCGGCCCCGCGATCTTCATCTACGACGGCTACCCCGGCGGGGTCGGCATCAGCCGTGCCGCCTTCATGCGCTTCGAGGAGCTCTGCCGCGACGCGTTGCGGCTGATCTCGGAGTGCCGCTGCACCGGCGGCTGCCCCTCGTGCGTGCAGTCGCCGAAGTGCGGCAACCTCAACGAACCGCTCTCGAAGGCTGGCGCGAAGCTGCTGCTGGAGGCGATGCTCGCCTAGGAGCGGTTGCCCTTCGCGATCCTGCGCAGGTTGATCGTCGCGTCGTAGAGCTTCGAATCGACGCCCTCCTCGAGCGCGACGTCGCGCAGCGGGCGGCCGGACTGGGTGGCCTTCTTGACGATCGCGGTGCCGCGGTCGTAGCCGATCGCGCCATTGAGCGCGGTCGCCACCGCGAGCGTCGCGCCGGCGGAGGCTCGCGTCCCCGCGCGGTTGGCCTCGATGCCGTCGACGCACTTCTCCGCGAGCACACACGCGGCGCTCGAGAGCAGCTGCAGCGAGGAGAGCAGGTTGCGCGCGATCAGCGGCACGCGCACGTTGAGCTCGAACTGGCCCTGCATGCCGCCGATCGTGATCGCGAGGTCGTTGCCGATCACCTGCGCGGAGACCTGCAGCACGACCTCCGGGATCACCGGGTTGACCTTCCCGGGCATGATCGACGAACCCTTCTGCAGCTCGGGCAGCAGTAGTTCGCCGAAGCCGGCGCGCGGGCCGGAGCCCATCAGCGCGAGGTCATTGGCGATCTTCGTCAGCGAGACGGCGATCACCTTGAGCGCGCCGGAGAGCTCGACGAGCGCGTCGCGGTTCGCCTGCGCCTCGAACCGATCGCGCGGGAGCGAGAGGCCGCGCACGCCATCTTCGCGCGCGAGGCGCCGCAGCACCTTGGCGGCGAACTGCGGGTGAGTGTTGAGGCCCGTCCCGGTCGCGGTGCCGCCGAGCGGCAATTCCCCGACGTGCGGGAGCGTCGCCTTCACGCGCTCGGAGCCGAGCGCGATCTGCGCCGCGTAGCCGCCGAACTCCTGGCCGAGGGTCACGGGCACGGCGTCCATGAGGTGCGTGCGTCCCGGACTTCACGATCGCGCTGGAAGCCGCGCGCCTTGCGCGCGAGCGAGCGCTCGAGCTCCTTGAGCGCGGGCAGCAGATCGCTGCGCACGGCGTCGAGCGCCGCGAGGTGCACGGCGCTGGGCACGACGTCGTTGGAGGACTGGCCCATGTTCACGTGGTCGTTCGGATGCACACCCTCGCCGGCGATCGCCGCGATGACCTCATTCATGTTCGTGTTCGTGGACGTCCCCGAGCCGGTCTGGAAGACGTCGATCGGGAACTGCTCGTCGTGCTCCCCGGCGGCGATCTCGGCCGCCGCGCGCTCGATCCGCGCGGGCGCGACGCTTGTCGAGCAGCCCCAGTTCGGCAGTTGACGGCCGCCGCGGCGCCCTTGAGCCGCGCGAGCCAGTGGATCGACCGCGACCGGCATCGGCTCGCCGGAGATCGGGAAGTTCTCGATCGCCTTCGCGGTCTCGCTGCCATATAGCCGTCGCGGTGCCATCTCCGGGCGGGCACTCTAACGCGGCCGCGTCGCTGTTCGCCCCTGCAAGCTCCTTCCCCTGCACCGAAACTCCCGGAATGCAGGGCCTTTTGCGGAGATTGCGCAGAGCTCAACAATGCTGAACATTGCTCGCAGCGATGAGCGCGATGCGAACGAACGCCGCGGCCACGATGCTCGGCGTGAGCCCGAACACGCTGCGAAGCTGGGAGCGCCGCTTCGGCTATCCCTCGACGCGGCGAACCGGCGGCGGCCATCGCCAGTTCGACCTCGCTGGAGATAGAGGC
Source organism: uncultured bacterium (assembly GCA_963768005.1). Taxonomy (GTDB): domain Bacteria; phylum Actinomycetota; class Thermoleophilia; order Solirubrobacterales; family Solirubrobacteraceae; genus Palsa-744. The sequence continues at coordinate 792,055 of CAVYGD010000001.1, read as the reverse complement.
GCTGCGGAGCGCCTTCGAACAGACCGGGGAGATCTCCTCGGCCGTCGCGATCGCGCGCGACCGCGGCACCGGCCCGCCCTCCGCTCAGGCGTTGCGCGCCGCGCTTTCGCGATTCTGCGCCGAGCGCGCCGACGTCGTGCTCGAGGAAAGCCTCGCGATGCGCTCACTCGAGCGCACGGTGGAGTCGGTCCTGCTCATGCGCGCTCACTCGCTCGGCGAGGATGCCGGCGATGCCTCGGCCGAGTACTGCTTCGCCTGGCGCTACGCGACGGGCTGGCTAGCCGCCGCGCACCGCGTCGCGCCACGGCGACGCGCCCGGAGGGCGTGCTCCTCTTCGACGCGACCCGGCCGCTTCAGCTCGACGCGCTCTACGTGCAGGCGCTGGAGCTCTTCCTGCGGCGCGCGAGCCTGCGCGTGCTCACGCTCCCCGTGGAGCTGCACGCGAGCCGCCTGAAGACGGCGCTCGGGGCGCTCGAGCCGAGCATGATCGTGCTCGGCGGCAGCGCAGCGTCGCTCGACGTGATCGCGCGGCTCGTCTACGCGGCGCGCCAGCGCGTCGGCGGAGTCGACGTCGTCGACTACCGCGGCGCGCTGCCGGACACGGGCGCCTCGACGGTGGGCCGTCTCGGCGCGACCCCGACGGCGGCGCTCGAAGGCGTCACTAAGCGTCTCGCCGCGAGGCAGGAGGACGCACGGCCGCGCGCCGCGCTGCAGACGGACACCGAGGAGACGGAGCGCCGGGCCGAGCGCTTGGCGCTCTCCTCTGAGGGTTTCCGCCGCCGAGCGTCCGGCGCCGCCGCTACCGTCGCCGTGACGGTGGCCGTTTTCACAGCGCATCCGACCCCCGCCCCGCAGGCCCTCTCGCCCGCGGACCCGCTCGCCCATCGTGCGCTCGAATCACTGTTGCGCGCGGAGGCAGCGCTGCGTCGCCAGCTCTCGGCCGACCTTCGCCGCGAGGGCCTCTCGGCCCCCGGATTCTCGCTGCTCGTGGTGCTGATGACCGCGGGAGGCGAACTCGAGCTGCGGACGTTGCGGCGGCGATTCACATCTCGAAGCCGAACGCGACCGAGGTGATCTCGCGGCTCGAAGGGCGGCGGCTGATCGAACGCCGGCGCTTGCGCAGCGACCGGCGCGCGGCGGCGATCGCGCTCGACGCCGGCGGGGCGCGAGACGCGTCGAGCGTCTCTTCCCGCACACTCCGGGCGCGTGAGCCACGCGTTCGCGGCGCTCGACGACGAGGAGAAGCGCTCGCTGACGAACCTCTGCCGCAAGCTCGCCGCGTGAGCGCGAGCGCCCTGGACGGCGCGCCCCGCACACCTAGAATGAGCGCCCCCGTGGCCGCCTCCGAACATTCCTGAGCAAACGCGCTGATACCGCGGCGCGCGGTCGATCCTCAACAGGAGCTGCCGGAGCTCGAGGAGGAGGTGCTCGCGCGCTGGCGCGAGCGCGACGTCTTCAGGCTCTCCCTGCACGCTCGCGAGCAGGCGCCGCCGTGGATCTTCTACGAGGGGCCGCCGACGGCGAACGGCCCGCCGGGCGCGCACCACGTCCTCTCGCGCGTCTTCAAGGACATCTACCCCCGCTACAAGACGATGCGCGGGCACCTGGTCGAGCGCAAGGGGGCTGGGACTGCCATGGGCTGCCCGTCGAGATCGCCGTCGAACAGGAGCTCGGGATCACCTCGAAGGCCGAAATCGAGGACGACGAGAAGATCGGGATCGAGCGCTTCAACGCGAAATGCCGCGAATCGGTGTTCGCGTACCTCGAGGATTGGAACCGCCTCACCGAGCGCATCGGCTTCTGGATCGACCTCGACGACGCCTACCGCACGCTCGACGAGACCTACATCGAGTCCGTGTGGTGGGCGCTCTCGGAGCTGCACGAGAAGGACCTCCTCTACGAGGGTCACAAGGTCGTGCCCGTACTGCTACCGCTGCGGCACCGCGCTCTCCTCGCACGAGGTCGCGCTCGGCTACCAGGACGTCGTCGATCCCTCGGTCTACGTGCGCCTGCGCGTGCTCGAGCCCTCGCCGCCGCTGCAGCCGGGCGACTCGCTGCTCGTGTGGACGACGACGCCGTGGACGCTACCTGGCAACGTCGCGCTCGCGGTCGGAGCCGAGGTCGAGTACGTGCGCGCGCGCGCCGCGGACGAGACGCTCATCCTCGCCGCGTGCGCTCGTCGAGCGGGTGCTCGGCGACGACGCCGAGGTGCTCGAGCGCTTCCCCGGCAGCGCAGCTCGTGGGCCAGCGCTACGAGGCGCCGATCTTCACGCTCAGCGACCGCACGCGCGGGTCATCGCCGGTGCTCGCGGGAGATTTCGTGACGACCGACGACGGCACGGGCATCGTGCACATCGCGCCCGGCCTTCGGCGAGGACGACTTCAACGTCGCTGCAGCGAACGGCCTCCTGAACCCCGTCGCTCTCCGGCGTGCACACCGTCTACAACCCCGTGCGCGCCGGACGGCACCTTCGACGAGCGCGTGCACAGCGTCGACGGCACGACGCTCCTACGCGGGCCGCGTCGTCAAGGACCCCGAGCTCACGGAGGAGCTGATCCGCGACCTCGACGCGCCACGGGCTGCTGCTTGAGGCGGAGTCCTACGAGCACTCCTACCCGCATTGCTGGCGCTGCGGTACGCCGCTCATCTACTACGCGAAGGCGAGCTGGTTCGTGCGCACGACGGCGATGCGCGACGAGCTCCTCGCGCAGAACGAGACCGATCACGTGGTACCCCGCCGCACGTCAAGTACGGCCGCTTCGGGGAGTGGCTGAAGGGCAACGTCGACTGGGCGCTCTCGCGCGAGCGCTACTGGGGCACGCCGCTGCCGATCTGGCGCTGCGCCGCCGGGCACGTGCGCGTGGTCGGCTCTTTCGCCGAGCTCGAGCGCCTCTCCGGCGCCACGCTCGCGGACCACCACCGGCCGTTCGTCGACGAGGTCGAGCTGCGCTGTGCCGGATTGCGAGCAGCCGATGCGCCGCGTGCCCGAGGTCATCGACGTGTGGTTCGACTCCGGCGCGATGCCATTCGCCCAGTACCACGCGCCGTTCGAGAACGAGGAGCGCTTCCGCGAGCGCTTTCCGGCCGACTTCGTCTGCGAGGCGCTCGACCAGACCCGCGGCTGGTTCTACTCGCTGCTCGCGATCTCGACGCTCCTCTTCGAGCCGCGCGCCCTATCGCAACGTCGTCTGCCTCGGCCTGATCCTCGACGCCGAGGGCCAGAAGATGTCGAAGTCGAAGGGCAACGCCGTCGAGCCCTGGGAGGTGATCTCGACGCTACGGCGCCGACGCGTTCCGCTGGTACCTGTTCACGTCGAAGGCCCCTTGGGACGGCTATCGCTTCTCGCACCGACGCGATCGGCGAGCAGGTGCGCCTGTTCCTGAAGCCGCTTTGGAGCACCTACTACTTCTACGTCCTCTACGCGCGCGCCAACGAGCCGGCGCTGCGCGAGGCGCGCGGGCGCGCCGACGCGAGCGGCTCGCACGGATCGACCTCGATCGCTGGGCGCTCTCGCGCACCGCGCGCGACCGCGGAGCTCGTCGCCGAGCGCCTCGACGCGTACGACGCGACGACCGCCGGGCGCGCGATCGCGGAGCTGCTCGACGACCTCTCGAACTGGTACGTGCGGCGCACGCGGCGGCGCTTCTGGGACGGAGACGCGCTGGCGTTTCGCACGCTGCGCGAGTGCCTGCTGACGCTCGCTCGCGTGCTCGCGCCGTTCTGCCCGTTCATCAGCGACGAGATCTACGACAACCTCGACGGAGCGCGGCCGAGCGTCCACCTGTGCGACTTCCCGCTCGGCGGGAGCCTCCCGGCGCGCGACGCCGAGCTCGAAGAGGCGATGGCGAGTCGCGCGCGAGACGGTCCGCCTCGGGCTCGGCGCGCGCGCGAAGGCGAAGATCAAGATCCGCCAGCCACTCGGAGAGGCCGTCGTCGTGGCCGACGGCTCCGAGCGCGACGCGATCGAACGGCTCGCGGAGATCGTGCGCGATGAGCTGAACGTCAAGCGGCGTGCGCTTCGTGCACGCCGCGGACGAGCTCGGGCAGCTACGAGATAAAGCCCAACTACCAGCGGCTCGGCCCGCTCTTCGGCAAGGACATGCCGCGCGTCGTGGACGCGATCGCGGCGCTAGACCCTGCGCGCGTCGCGGCGGCGGTGCGCGACGGCGGCGAGCTCGGCATCGCCGTCGGTGGCCGCGATCACACGCTGAACGCCGAGGACGTGCAGCTGGTCATGCGCGCGCCCGAGGGCTTCAGCGTCGAGCGCGAAGGCACGCACGCGGTCGCGCTCGACCTCGCGATCGACGACGAGCTGCGCGCGGAGGGGCGCTCGCGCGACATCGTGCACGCGGTGCAGAACGCTCGGCGCAACGCGGGCCTCGCGGTCGAGGACCGCATCGAGCTGGCGCTCAACGGCGACGCTATCGCTGCTCGAAGCCGCGCGCACGCACGGCGACTATCTCTCGGGCGAGACGCTCGCAGTCGCGCTATATCTCGACGGCCAGACGCGCCGGCGGCGCGCGATGGACCACCGCGAGCACGCGACGATCGACGGCCTCACGCTCGAGATCGCGCTACGCCGTCGCTAGCGCCGGCTCGAGCTCGGCCTCGAGCTTCTTCTTTGGGTAGGCGCCGACGACGGTCTTGACCGCCTGGCCACCCTTGAAGAGGATCAGCGTGGGGATCGAGAGCACCTGGAAGCTCGCTGCCGTCTGCTGGTTCTCGTCGACGTTGAGCTTTACGATGCGCAGGTCCGGCCGCTCGGAGGCGATCTCCTCGAGCACCGGCGCGACCACGCGGCACGGCCCGCACCACGGGGCCCAGAAATCGACCAGCACAGGCTGTTTCGGACTCGATCACCTCAGCCTGGAAGTTCGCGTCTGTGACCTCACTCAAGTTGCCTGCCATGGGGATCTGCCTTTCGTCTGATGCGGTGAACCTGGATGCTTGCTGGAGCCGCTGTAGCGCTCCAGCATCGTCGCATACCAGTTTAGCGGGGAGCGCTATACAAAGTGTAGTGGACGCGCGATCGCGAGCCTCCACACCCGTAGAGCGCGCGGCGACGCGCGTTCCGGGTGATCGGCCGACGCTGGACGTGCCGGTGGAGTCCTCACGCGGGTCCGCGCGACGCTGATCAGGCGTGGGTCGGTGAGCGCCTCTCGCCCTCGTGCGCGAGTTCGCCGTCGGGCGCTCCGGCAGCTCGCCGCCCCGTTTCTCGTTACTCACGCGAAGCGCCGGAACGAGCCACATCGCCTCGAGCGTGATTCGCCAGGACATCTTGCTCTCGCCCTTCTCGCGGTCGCGGAAGACGATCGGTACCTCGACGACGCGGAAGCCGGCGCGGACCGCGCGGTAGGTGAGCTCGACCTGAAAGGCGTAGCCGCGCGAGCGCACGGTCTGCGAAGTCGATCACCTCGAGCACCTCGCGGCGGAAGCACTTGAAGCCGCCCGTGAGGTCGCGCACGTGCAGGCCGAGCACGAGCCGCGCGTAGGTCGAGCCGCCGCGGCGATGAAGCGCCGCAGGAGGCTCCAGTCGGTGACGCCGCCACCCGGGCACGTAGCGCGAGCCTAACGCGAGGTCCGCGCCCTCGCGGACGGCCTGCAGCAGGCGCGCGAGGTCGGCGGGGTCGTGTGAGAAGTCGGAGTCCATCTCCATCACGCAGCCCGCGCCCGCCGTGCGAGCGCGCGGGCGAAGCCCGCGAGGTAGGCTGGACCGATCCCGCTCTTCTCGGTGCGATGCAAGACCTCGAGCCACTCCCTCTCGGCGGCGAGGCGGTCGGCGATCTCCCCCGTGCCGTCCGGGGAGCCGTCGTCGACGACGAGCACGCGGAACCCTTCGGCGAGGCATCCGCGAGCACCCCGCCCGGCGGCATCAACGATCGCCTCGATGTTCTCGGCCTCGTTGTAGGTGGGCAGGATCAGCCACGCAGTGCCGGTCGGACGAGCAGCCACGGCGGCGTACCCTACAGAGCGGGCGCGCCCGCGCGGCTCGCTTGAGCGCTGAGCTCTCGAACGCCGCGATCGCCGACGCGCTCGAAGAACTGGGCGACCTCTACGAGCTCGACGGCGCCGTCATCCATCGCGTGCGTCGCCTACCGCACGGCCGCGCGCTCCGTGCGCGAGGCGTCGGTCTCGGTGGCCGTCCCTCGCGCGCGCCGGGCGCGTGACGGAGCTGCCGGGGATCGGCGCGACGCTGGAGCAGAAGATCGTCGCGCTGCTCGAAACGGGCACGATCCCGGCCGCCGAGAAGCTCCGCGCGAAATTCCCGCCGGGGCTCGTCGCGATCACGCGCCTCCCCGGCCTCGGGCCGAAGCGCGCGCGGCTCCTGCACGCGCGAGCTCGGCATCGACTCGCCGCAGGCGCTTCAAGAGGCGGCGCTTGCGCAGACGGCTGCGCACGGTGCGCGGGCTCGGTCCGAAGTTCGAGGCCAACGTGCTCGCGGCGCTCGAGCAGCGCGAGCACGAGCGGCCCGCCGAAGCGCCTGCTGCTGCCCGACGCGGTCGAGCTCGGGGAAGCGCTCGCCGCCGGCCTGCGAGAGCATGGACCGGCCGATGCGCACGTCGCGCTCGCCGGCTCCGCCCGGCGCCTCGCGGAGACCGTCAAGGACATCGACCTGATCGCAACCACCGTCGAGCCCGCGGCGCTCACCGACTCGCTCTGCCCGCCCTCGAGCAGATCGAGAGCGCCTCCTCGGCGAGCACGGCGGGCGCGCGCGCGCGTCACCCACTCGGGCGTGCGCGTGGACCTACGGATCGGCGCGCCCCCACAGCGCAGGCAACCTCCTGCAGCACTTCACCGGCTCCGGCGCACACAACGCCGCGCTGCGCGAGCGCGCGGTGCGGAGCGGCCTGCACATCTCCGAGTACGCGATCGAGGACGACGCGCACCGGCGCAAAGCTCGCTCTACGAAGACGAGGCGGAGGTCTACGAGCGCGCTCGGCTTCGTGTTCATCCCGCCAGAGCTGCGCGAGGATCGCGGCGAGCTCGATGCGGCGGCGCCCGGCGGCCCCGGCCTCCCGGAGCTGATCGAGCTCGCGATGAGCTCCGCGGCGACCTGCACTGCCACACCGTCGCTTCCGACGGTCGCGCGACGGTCGAGGAGATGGCGCGCGCGGCGAGAGAGCTCGGCTACGAGTACCTCGCGATCACCGACCACTCCGCCTCGCACGGCTTCGGTCACGACGTCTCACCCGACGAGTTGTCGGCGGCAAATCGAGCGTGTGCGAGAGGCGAACGCGCGGATCGAGGGCATCGAGCTGCTCGTCGGCAGCGAGGTCAACATCCTTCCCGACGGATCGCTCGACTACGAGGACGCGCTGCTCGCCGAGCTCGACTGGGTGATCGCGAGCGTGCACACGGCCTTCGCGATGGCCGAGCAGGAGATGACGGCGCGCATGATCGAGGCGATCGAGCATCCGCTCGTGGATGCGATCGGCCACCCGACCGGCCGCATGCTCGAGCGCCGCCGCCCCTATGCGCTCGACCTCGACGCCGTGTTCGCAGCGGCGGCGAGCACGCGGCACGATGCTCGAGATCAACGCCAACCCCCGCCGGCGCGACCTCTCGGAGCTGAACGCGCGCGCCGCCGCGGCTGCAGGGGTGCTGCTCGTGATCGACTCCGACGCGCACGGCCCGGAGACGCTGCCGCTCATCCGCTGGGGCGTCGCGACGGCGAGAAGGGCGTGGCTGACCGCAGCGGAGGTGGCGAACACGCGCCCTTGGGCGGAGCTCAGGAAGCTTCGTAAGCGCTCCAAGCAGCCGCGGCAGGAGCTCCTGCGCAACGAGGCGGTCGACCGCGCTCGCGCTGAACGGCTCGATGCGCGCTCGCGCACGCGTGTCGTAGTCGCGCGTCCGGCGTCATCGAGCGCACGGCGAAGCGCGCTCGACGAGATCGTCGCTCACGAGCCGCGCGTCGAGCTCGCGCGCGATCGCGAGCGCCGGTAGGGCCCGGGCGCCGGCGCCGATGACGAGCTGGCAGCCGTCCGCGAGCGCCTCGAGTTGCGCGATCCCGTAGTCCTCACGGCGCGGAGCGCAGACGAATACGCGCGCGCGGCGCAGCAGCGCGCGGTACTCGGCGGGCGGCAGCGGCCCGCGACGCGGACTCCGCTCCTCGCGGCCGCCAAGCCTCACGCCGCGCGCTCGAGCTGGGCACGCGTGCAACCCGCAACGACCAGCTCGCTCGGACGGCGGCGCGCTCGCGCCACGCGTCGAGCACGCGCGCGGTTCGCTTCTTCGCGGGTCGCCCGCGTAGGTGACCGCGGCGATGTCGCGCTCGGCCTCCGTGGGCCCCGAGCGCTCGACCGGCATCGGCAGCACGAGCGAACGGGCTCCCGCATGGCCGTCGGCGGCGACTCCGCAAGCGCGCCCTCGCTCATCGGCAGCAGCAACGGCGAGTCCGCGAGGCGCCGGCGCTCGAGCGGCCGCTGCCAGAGGCCGTGGCGCCCGGGGCGGTTGGCGGCCGCCGGCGCGTCGAAGCGGATCGCGCCTCGCGCGGGCCACAGCAGCGCCGCCGTGGTCGTGCTGTAGATCGTCGCGCGCGGCGTGTACCGGCCCAGCGCGACCGCGCGCGGCAGCGCGCGCCGCGCGCGACCAGGTGAGGTCCGTGAGCATGAACGTGCGCACCGCTCTCGGCGTGCGCGCGGCTCGACGGCGACGCTCGCGCCCGCCCGCCGCAGTGACTCCGCGAGCTCCCCGTCCGCGGCTCGCCAGCCGGCCGTCGACCCGAGCGACACGAGCAGCACGTCCACCGGCTCGCGCGACCGCGCTCACGGCACCGCGCCGTTGACCTGCTCGGGGTGCAACCGCCTTCAGCCCGGGCGTGCGCTCGAGCGCGATCGGGCGAAACGGCGATGTGTGCGCGACGTAGAAGCGCACGCCGTCGCGCTGCTCGATCGCCGCGACCGCGGAGTGCTGGCGCCGCCACGCGAATGCGCCCGACGATCGCGAAGCCCGCGCCGATCCCGGGCACCTGCGGCGCGATCACCGCGAGCCCGCCCGCGACCACCGTCAGCACGAACAGCGGCCACAGCCGGTTGATAAGCACCGCAGCGGGCGCTGCCTGCGGGAGCGCCGTGCTCGCCTTCGCCGCCGCGAGCAAACGCGCGATCGCGGGGCTCGTCATCCCCGCGGCGGCCGAGCCAGAGGCCGATCGCGGCGGCGAGAACCCACCAGCCCGCGCCCACCCAGAGCGTCGTCTTCGACGCGCCCGTCGCCACGGCGAGCACCGTCACCGCGGCGAGCGCGGTGGCCGCCCCCGTCGTGAGCAGGACGGTCATCTTGAGGAACTCGACAAAGCGCACGAGCGCCGTATAGAAGCACCCGCCGCGTCAGGCGCGCGCTCCGAAGCACCGGCGACGCTCGCGTATAGTGCGCGCTCGTGACCGCGGTACGCGCGAGCGGGCTCGCAAAGCGCTTCGAGCAGTCCCGCGCACTCGACGGGGTCGAGCTCGAGGTGGGCGAGGGCGAAGTGCGCGGGCTGCTCGGGCCCAACGGCGCCGGCAAGACGACGCTGCTACGGCTGCTGTTCGGGCTCGTGCGTGCGGACGCCGGAACGATCGAGCTCTTCGACCGCCCGCTGGAGGGCGACGACGTCGCGCTGGCACGAAGGGGTCGCGGGCTTCGTCGAGGATCCGAGCTTCTACCCGTACCTCTCCGGTCGTTCGAACCTTGAGCTGCTCGCGGAGCTCGACCGCGCGCGGTCAGCGGCAGGTGTCGAGGATGCGCTCGCACGAGTCGGCCTCGCGGAGCGCGCCGCCGACCGCGTGAGCGGATACTCCTCGGGAATGCGCCAACGGCTCGGGATCGCCGCGGCGTTGCTGCGCGCGCCGCGGCTGCTGCTCCTCGACGAGCCGATGTCGGGGCTCGACCCCGCGGGCGCGCGCGAGGTGGGTGCGCTCGTGGGCGAGCTGGCCGCGAGCGGCGTCGCGGTGCTGCTGAGCAGCCACCAGATCAGCGAGATCGAGGCGACCTGCGACAGCTTCACGTTCATGTCCCGAGGCACCGTCGTCTGGGACGGGACGGCCGCGCAGCTGCGCGAGCAGTCGCCGGGCGGCGCCTACGCGCTGGTCACGAGCGACGACGACCGCGCGCTCGAGCTCGCTGCGCGCCATCCCGGCGTCCGCGCGTCGCCCGCCCCGGCCGGAGGGCTCGCGGTCGAGATCAAAGAGGGATCGCTCGACCCCTACGCGCTCGCGCTCGGGCACGCCGGCATCGCGATCCGTCGCCTCGAGCTGGTCGTCAGCCCGCTCGAGTCGATGTTCTTCGCGCTCACCTCCGAGGGTGCCGGCACGCAGGCGCTCGCGGGAACACGCGCCGCGTGAGTGCGACGCAGGCGCACGCGGGCCGCGATCCTCTGCGCATGCCCGCAGGACATGCGCGCGGAGGCGTCGGCAGCGCGTTTAGCGCCGAGCGGCACAAGCTCGCGAGCCTCACGGCGATCCGTCTGCTCGCGCTCGTCTGCCTGCTCGGCCCGTTCGCGTTCGCGGCGGTGCTGGGGGCGCAGACCGGCAGCCCGGCCGACACGCTCCTCGGCGCGTGGGTCCACTCATCCGGCTTTCCGGTCTCGCTCGTCGTGCTGAGCTTCGCCGGCTCGTGGGGATTCCCCCTGCTCGCGGGGATCGTCGCGGGAGACATCTTCTCCGCCGAGGATCGCTACGGGACGTGGAAGACCGTGCTCACGCGCTCGTGCACGAGGCGCGAGCTCTTCACGGGGAAGCTGCTCGCAGCGGGCACGTTCCTGGTCGGGCTCGTCCTCCTCACCGCGATTGCGAGCATTGCCGCAGGGCTGATCTTCGTCGGCGACCAGGCGCTCGTGGGCCTCGGCGGCAGGCTCATCGCGCCCGGCCATGCGGTCGCCCTCGTGCTCGCGAGCTGGCTGCTCGCGATACCTCCCACGCTCGCGTTCGGCGGGCTCGCGGTCGTGCTCTCGGTGCTGACGCGCAACGGGATCGTCGGCGTCCTCGGGCCGAGCCTCGTAGCGCTCGCGATGCAGCTGCTCGCGCTCGTCGGAGCCGGCATCTGGGTGCACCTGCTGCTCGTCGGGTCGGCCTTCAACGACTGGCAAGCGCTGTTCACGGAGCACCCCTACTACGGCTCGCTCGCGGTCGCGCTCGTGGTAAGCGCGGCTTGGGCGGCGGGGGGCGTGTGGGTTTCATGGCGGGTGATCCGCCGCCGCGACTTCGCGGGAGCGTCGGCATCGCGAAGGCGCGGTTGGGGGCAGCCGGTGCGGGTCTTCGCGGCACTCGCGGCGCTGATCGCGCTGCTCGCATTCGCCGTCAACTGGGGACCTGCGGGCGTCACAGCGGCGCGGTTGCAGGACAGCATCTCGCCGATCTTCAACAACCTCACGCTGATGCAGCAGCGCCTGCTCGGCCGCCCCGTGCCGCCGGCGGCGAAGCTCAACGTCCAGAGCCGCTGTGCTCGCCGCGCGAGCACCCCGCGCGGTCCAGGCGAATGGGCATGCACGATCTACGTGCTCACGCCGCAGCCGGGAGGAGTCCCGTACGAAACGACGCCGGTGACCTACGACGTGAGCGTGCAGGGGGACGGCTGCTACAAGGCGGACTCGCCGCCGTCGTTCGTGGGGGCGCAGACGATGCACGATGCCGCGGGCCATAGCGTCGTCAACCCGCTGTTCACGATCTACGGCTGCTTCAACACGTTGTGAAGCGCAAGCGGCGCTCCGCGCGTGCGACGTTCGTCCACGCCGGCGCGTCTCGGGCTTTCAGGACCGGCGGAGGCTCGCGGCGCTACAGTAGCGCCGCGAGCAGCGCGCGCACTTCGGCGGGCCCATCGACCACGATGTCGGCCTGCTCAACGAGCTCGGAGGGCGCCTCATCTGAAGCGACCGCGGCGCACAGCGCGTAGTGCAACGTCCCCGCGGCGACCATCCGGCGCAGCTCGCGGAACGCATCGATATCGGTGCGGTCGTCGCCGACGTACATAGCCGCGCTCAAGCCCGACGCGGTCGCCGTACCGCCGGACTCCTCGCGGCCCTCGCCCGCTCCCTCGGCGCCCTCGTCCCCCTGCGGTGAGTCGTCTCCCGCAGCCTCGGCGCTGCTCTCCTTGCTGCGCGCGGAGGCTCCCTGCGCGTCGTCGAAGAGCGCCGCGATCCCCCGGCCCTTCTCGAGCGCAACCGGCGGACGCACCTCGAGCACCTTGCGACCCCAGTGCACCGCGAAGCCCTCCTCGGTGGCTCGCTCGGCCACCGCTTGCAGCGCCGCCTCGGCTTCAGTCTCGTCGCGAGCCCCGCGCCAGTGGAAGGCGACGATCATCCCCTTCTCCTCACGACGCACGCGCAGCGCGCGCAGCCGTCCGTCGTAGACGCGGTCGGCGAACGCCGCGACGCGCTCGCCCCAGGTTGCGATCGTGGGATCGAGGAGCTGCGTCCTCGTCGCCCCGGGCGGGAGCAGCTCGCCGCCGTGATTGCCGATGTACGCGATGCTCCCGATCGCGACGATCTGGCGCGCGGCCTGCGCGCGGCGCCCGCTCACGCAACCGACGAGCCCGTAGCGCTTCGTGATCTCGATCAGGAGCGCGCGCGTCGCCTCCGAGACATGGGCGTCTTCGGCGTGCTCCACGATCGGCGCGAGCGTGCCGTCCACATCGAGCAGCACGGCGGCGTGCGTGGGGTCGGACCGCAGCGGCTCCAATGCCTGCACAAGCGTGGCAGTGGGCGACACGAGCACTAGTATGCCGCCTCAGTGCCACAGCCGCCCCAGCTCCCGCCCGCGGTGGCGGGGCACCCCGCCGAACGCGGGCGCAGAGATCGCGACCGGCTCGTCAGGCTCGCGGTGATCGGGACGGCCGCGGGCTTCTTCAGCGGCATCTTCGGCGTCGGCGGCGGCACCGTGATCGTTCCGCTGCTCGTGCTCTGGCTCGGCTACGAGCAGCGCGAAGCCGTGGGCACCTCGTTGCTCGCGATCGTGTTCATCGCGTCGTTCGCCGCGGCGCTGCAGGCGGGCTACGGCAACCTGCGTGTTCGTGACGGGGTGCTCGTCGGCCTGCCCGCGGTGGCAGGGGTGATCTTCGGCGCCTGGCTCGCCCAGCGGCTTCCGCAACGGACGCTCGCGCTGCTGTTCTCGGCGGTGCTCGTCGCCGCCGCGGTGGAGCTCGTGCTGCAATGATCGGCGCGGTCGTGATCGGGCTCGCGGGCGGAGCGATCGCGGGACTCATGGGCGTCGGCGGCGGCGTGCTCTTCGTGCCCGGGCTCGTGATCTTTCTCGGCTTGAGCCAGCACGTCGCGGAGGCCACCTCGCTGCTCGCGATCGTCCCCGTCGCGGTCGTCGGAGCGTTCAGGCACGACCGCAACGGCAACGTGCGGCGCAGGGACGGCGTGCTCATCGGCCTCTTCGCGCTGGGCGGTGCGACCGGGGGGGTGGCCGTCGCGAATGCGCTGTCGGGGACGGCGCTGCGCGTCGGCTTCGCGGTGTTCCTCGTCTTCGTCGCGGCGCAGCTCGTGCGCGAGGCGCTGCGCAAGCCTCCCATGAGCGATCCGCCGGCGAGCTCCCCCTCGGCCGCGCAGGGCTAGGCCGGTCGCACGCAGGGGTCTTCCGAGCTACTCTTAGGGGTTCATGGGACTGGACAACCCATCCCACATCGCCATCCTCGTAGTCGTGCTGCTGCTGGTGTTCGGCGCGCGGCGGCTGCCGGAGATCGGGCGCTCGCTCGGTGCCGGCATTCGTGAGTTCAAGGGCGCCGTCATGGGCGAGGGCGAGAAGCCGCCACCGCCCGGACCGCGGATCGCGGCACCGCCCACCGAGACGCCTACGGCCGATGAGCCTGCCGTGGCTCCGGCCGAGCAGCCCGAGCACGCCGGCACACCGGCAGCCTGACAGCGGACGGCGAGCGCGCATCAACGCCTCGCGCGGCACTCGCGCCGAGCCCTTGGCGCGCCGTCAGCTGCCGTGTGCGCTCCGCGGCGGGGGCGGGCTCGCCGCGATCGGCGAGGACGCCCGTTCGCGTTCGGCGGCCGCGGATGCTCCGGCGGTCGCGACGTCGCTCGGATAGGTGTAGCCGCGCGCGCAGCAGGAAGACGCCCGCGAACGCAAGTGTGACGAGCATGATCAGGAAGGTGACCTGCAGCCCTGTCCCGTGCTGAGCGAGACGGCGCCGGGGTGCGTGCCGACGGGTGACTGCTGCGGAGCGATGCCCGCGATGAGCTCAGCGAGCGCGCCGAAGAGCACCGGCGCGAACGCCTGCGCGAGCGAGCGCAGAAACGTGCGTGCACTCTCGGAGCGGCCCCACAGGCCCGGCTGGCATGATGTCGAGGCGAGCCGCGTCGAGCGGCGGGTTGGCGGCCGAGATCAGCGTCGCGCCGCCGACGTCGAACCACAGCGCGGGCGTGAGGTGGCTGCCGAGGAAGCCGGGGACGAGCAGCAGCCGCGGCGCCGAAGTAGCACACGGCAGGCACCGACACGCGCGCGTTCAGGAAGCCGCGAGTGAGCATGTAATCGGTGAGGCGCCCGCTCACGAGCGTGCCGACGAGCGCCCCAGCGACAAGCGCCGACAACGACAAGCTCCGCCGTGAACTGGCCGACGCGGAAGTGCCCGAGCACGAACAGGATCGCGAACGTCTGCAGGCCCGCGAAGTAGAAGTAGCCGAGCGACGAGCTGATGATGAGCAGCACGAACGTCGGGATCGAGAAGATGTAACGCACGGCGCGCACGAGGCTCATGCGCTGTGGCGACTCGCGCAGTACGAGCCGCGGGTCCGGGCGGACGCCGTGCGTGCGCACGACGTCGTGTGCGAGGTCGTCCGCCGAGGCGTCCGGCTCTCTCCCGTTTCACCGCGAGTGCTCGAGGCTGCGGAGGCGAGCGCCTCGCCAAGGTCGCTCACGCCCGGTCTCCAGCCGGCTCTGGCCACCCCGCAGCGGCTCCGGGATCCGCCGCCAAAGCGTCGCGTGCGAGGAAGAAGCCGGGGATCGAGAGCAGGATGAACGGGGCACGCCAGGAGATCGCTCTCGCGAGCACGCCGCTCACGACGAAGCCCACGGCGGTGCCGGCGACCTCGCCGCCGAGGATGTACGCGTACACCGTGCCGCGCTCGCGCGCCGGGAAGTAGTCGCCGGTGAGCGAGGCGATCGCCGGACCCGCGGTGGCCGTCACGGCGCCGAGCGCAAGCCGCGTGAGCAGGAGCCCCGAGTAGCTTCCAGCGAACCCGCTGAAGAGCGACGCGACGCTCCAGAGCGCGACGCTCGCAGCGAGCAGCGGCATCCGCTTCGTGCGGTCGACGAGCACCCCGACCGGGACCACGAAGACAGCCCCGACGAGCAGCGTCACCGAGCTAAGAAGCCCGATCTCCGCGATGCCGATGTGCAACGAGTGCTCGAGCTGCGGCGCGACCGCGCCGACGGTCGCCGCGTCGGCGCTGCTCAGCGCGAGCACCCCGCCGAATGCCGCGATCACCTGCGCGCGAGCCGGGCCTCCGACGCGCTTGACCACCTCGCCGCGCACCAGGCGCCCGCCGCGGCGGATTCCGCTTGCCAGCCGGAGTGAAGCGCGCGTGCCGCGGCTCGCCGTTGCTCATCTCCACCGTCCTACTACAAACCGCGCTCGCCGCTTGCGGCGCGAGGCCGGGCGAGACGCCATATGCGCACGAGGCGCGCCGCCGCCGCTACTTGACGATCGTGAAGTGAAGCGGCGGGACCGGCGCGGCGGGCCCGTCGTGTTCGCTGCCGTGATCGTGAGCGTGTAGGGGCCCGGCTTTAGCTTCGTCGTGGCCGAGACGCGGCCTTCGAAGCGCACGTGGTTGACGCCTTCGTGGCCGGTGAACGAGAGCACGCCCGCGGTCACGATGCAATGGCAGCCCTTGTGCTTGCGGTTGCGTCGCGTCTTCGCGACGCACTTGTGCGCGACCTCACGGCCGACCACGCTGTGCGTGAAGGTGAAGCGTACCCCCGCCTCCTCGCTGAGCGTGAAGGTGAACGTCGTGCCCACGGGCGGCTTTGGCTTGTGGTGCTTGTGTCCGCGGCCCTTGTGGGCCGCGCTTGCCCTTGGTGCTGATGCGTGCGAGGTTCTTGCCCTCACGCCATTTCGTCTTCGACTGCTGCACCGACGCGAGCGTCGGCGGCGGCGGAATCATCGTGACCGCCGCGCTCGCAGCACCGGTCGTGACGTTGAGCAGCGGGTAGCTCACGGTCAGCGTGCACGCGAGCGGGTAGCCGATGTTGGCCTGCGTCGGCGTGTAGGTCGATTCCTTCGCGACCGGCGTGCCGTTCAGCAGCCATTGATAGCCGTCGAACCGAAGAGCGCTCGTGGAGGGCTGCAGCGATGCCCAGCGTCGCCCAGGAGGCGCCGCAGGTCTGAGCCGAGCCGGCCTCGTGGTTGCCGGTGACGGTGGGCGCCGCGAGCAGCGGGCCCGCGACACCGGTGCCCGATCAGACCGATGTTGTTGCGAGCGGCCTCCGTGAAGTACATGTTGCCGTCGGCGCCGGGCGCGATCCCTTCGGGGCCGGCTTTCGAGCACATGCGTCGGAAAGAGTTCGAGTTCGCCACTCGGCGTGATGCGGCCGATCCTCGAGACTTCGATCGTTCGTTCTTCGCCTTCGATCATGACCTTCTGCTGCGCGTCCTCGGTGAACCAGAGCGCGCCGTCTGGTCCCGGGGCGATGTCGTTCGGGTGGCTGTTCGGTTCGAGGCTCACGAGCGTGACTGTCGTGCCGCTCAGCGTGATGCGGCCGATCTTGCAGCTGCCTTCCTCGGTGAACCAGACCTCGCCGTCGGGCCCAGGCGCGATGCCGTGGGGAGCGCCACCGCTGACGTGGAACTCCGTGAAGCTGAAGGAGGACGGCACGAGCCGACCGACGTTGCCCTTGCTCTGCTCGGTGAACCAGAGGTTGCCGTCGGGGCCGCTCGTGATCGCGAACGGGACCGCTTTCCGGCCGTTGGCGTCGGATATTCTTCGATCGCGCCGCGATGTCGTGATGCGGCCGACCGCCCCGCCCTGGCCCTGCTTGGCGCCGATGCCGTACTCGGTGAACCACATGCTGCCGTCCGAGCCCGCAGTGATCGAGAGCGGGCCGCGTTCGGGCGGCGCAGCGGGAACTCCGTGATCACGCCGGCGGGCGTGATGCGACCGATCTTGTCGCCCTTGTACTCGGTGAACCAGAGATTCCCTTCCGGGCCAAGCGCGATGCCCGTGGGTTCGCTCCCAGGCGTCGGGAATCGGGTACTCGGTGACGACGCCGGCGGGAGTGATGCGGCCGATCCTGTTGCCGCTCTTCTCCGTGAACCACTCGTTGCCTTCGGGGCCCGGCGCGATGCTCGTCGGCGTGCTGTTGCCGCTGATGACGGGGTACTCCGTCACCGCGCCCAGCGGCGCCGCTACAGCGCGCGGCGGGGCAAGCGAGCGCCGCGAGCGACCGCGAGCGCCGTGCGTCGCGAGGGTCGCTGCGGCCGGCCGCGAAAGCCGAGCGATGAAGTTCTTCTAGTCATGTTGCTACGCGCCATGTTCCAACCGCTCCTTTTGCGCGCCTCTTCGACGCGTCCTACATTGCGCCTCAACCCCTGGGCGCGAACGTGCAAGCACGTGTTCTACGGGCGCGCGCGAGCCCTCGAGCGCGCCCTTCACGTGCGCGTCGAGCGCGTTGACTCGGTAGAGCGCGAGCGCCTCCGCGGACGCGAAGCCGCGACCCGCCGCGGCGTCGGGGCCGTGGTGAAGGAGCACGCAGTGCTCGAGCGCGAGCCGGCGGTCCGCTCGCAGCGAGGACGGCGCGTGTTCGGCGATCAGCCGCAAGGCCGAGCTCCATGTGGCCGAGCAGACGATCCCTCGCTCGCTGCGCGTGATCTCCGCGCCGTATGCGAACTCGCGGGTCTTTCCGAGGTCGTGGACGATCGCAGCGCTCAGCAGGAGGTCACGGTCGAGGCGCGGATGCAGCGTGCACAGCTCGAGGCACATCGTCGCCACCGCGACCGTGTGCTCGAGCAGACCGCCGAGGTAAGCGTGGTGCGCCGGCGCGGCGCCGTCGGACGACCGGTTCCCGCTCTTGGCAGCCGCGCACGGCGCGCGGCGGATCTCGGCGCGCAGCTGCGCTGGTCCCCGAGCAGCGCGCGCAGCAGCGCCGCGAGCCCGGCGTCGTAGACCTCGCGCGCGAGATGCTCGAGGAAGCCATCGAGCTCGTCGAGGTCGCGATAGGCGGCAGGCAGGAACGACGCGGGGTCCGCCGTCGCCCGCCGGCAGCCGCTTCGATCGCCCCAAGCTCGAGATGGAGCTACGCCGTTGAAGCTGCTTCACGCGACCGCTCACGCGCACGAGGTCGCCGCGCTCGAAGCAGCCGGCGAGGAAGTCGGCGTCGCGGAACGCGCGGCCCGTGATCGCTCCCGGTGCGGTCGCGCAGCTCGACCGTGAGGAAGGCGCTGCCGGTGCGCGAGATCTGCCGCTCCTTGCGCGTGCACGCGTACACCGCCTCGAGCTCCTCGCCCGGCGCGCAGCGTCGCAATCGCGCGTCGTTCCGCCTCCGCGCCGCGCGTGCGGCGTAGGCGCCGCTGAGCGTCCGGGCTCGGGTGAGAGGCTCGCTGAGGCCATAAGGTGATGATGTACGGTGAGTCGGATGCAGCCGTTGACATGGGACCATCGCCCCTCGGGCCTGCGCGCTCCGGCGCTCGCTTTGCGCCTTCCGCGGCTGGAACGACGCCGGCGAGGCCGCGACGCGCGGCGGTCTCGTTCTTCAGCTCCGCGCTCGAGGGCAAGCGCTTCGCGTGGACCGACGCCGAGGAGTTCTTCGACTACCAGGCGACGCGCCCGCGGATCCGCCTCGTCGACGGCGTGACGCGCGAGATCGAGTGGCCCTCGCTGGAGATCTTCGAGGCGCCGGTCCCACGCGCGCCGCGCGACCTCGTGCTTGATGGTGGGCCCGGAGCCCTCGCTGCGCTGGCGCTCCTTCAGCTCGCTCGTCGTCGAGCTCGCCGAGGCGCTCGGCGTCCAGATGGTCGTCACCGTCGGCGCGCTGCTCGCGGAGATCCCGCACACGCACGCCGTGCCGATGACCGGGCTCGCCTCCGACCTGGCGCTCGTCGAACGGCTGGGCCTGAAGGGCTCGAGCTACGAGGGACCGACGGGCATCGTCGGCGTCGTGCACCGCGCGTGCGCTGAGGCCGGGGTGCCCGCGGTGAGCCTGTGGGCGAGCGTTCCGCACTACGTCGCCGCGGCACCCAACCCGAAGGCCGCGCTCGCGCTGCTGCGCAAGCTCGAGGGGCTCGTCGGCGTATCGGTCGACGCCTCGGCGCTCGAGCGCGCCGCGGCGGACTACGAGCGCCAGGTCGGCCTCGCGGTGCAGAGCGACCCCGATATCCAGGCGTTCGTCGAACGCCTGGAGCAGTCGACCGAGACCGAGGAGCAGCCGCTCACCGCCGACGAGCTCCCCTCCGGCGACATCCTCGCGCGCGAGTTCCAGCGCTTCCTGCGCCAGCGCGGCGGCGAGGGCGGCTAGCCGGGCCTAGGCCTCGGCCGCCGGGCAGATGCTCAGGAAGTCGCACGCCGAGCAGACCTCGTAGGAGGGCGTCGGGCTCGAACTTGAGCGCGCGGATCCCGTCGGCGACGTCAGTGATCGTGTCTCGTGACCCGTTCGCAGCGACGTGCGCATCCTGCTCGACCGCGAGCGGCACCTTGCGGTTGTCGAGCACGTAGTAGTAGGCGAGGCGTCCGCGGTCACGTCCCATGCGCGGCGCGCGGCGAGCGCGTAGAGCGCCAGCTGGATGTCTCCCTCGAGCTGCGCCTGCGTGCGCGGGTGGCCGTCTTGTAGTCGATCAGCTCGTAGTCGCCCGTCGGAGATGCGATCGACGCGATCCACGCGCCCGCGCACGAGATGCGGGCCGACGGGGAACGAGAACGAGCGCTCGAACCAAACCGGGCGCCCGGGCTGGTCGGCGAGCTGCCTGTGGTAGCGCGTCGAGCGCGCCGCGGGCGGTCTCGAGCAACGCGAGCTCGCCGGGGCTCTCGCGAAAGCCCGCGCGCCTCCACGCGGCGTCGAGCAGCCGCATGAGCGTCGCTGCGTGGTCTCCGCGCCCCGCGGCAGGCGCGCCCGTCAGACTCCGAGTGGTAGCGCTCGAGGACCTTGTGCACCATGATCCCGAAGCGCTGCTGCGGCGTCGGCTCGGACGGGATCCGCAGCACGCGCGCGAACTTGTAGCGCAGCGGGCAGGCCCGGTAGGACGCGATGTCGGACGCCGAGAGCATCGAGCCCCGCCCCGTGACGGGGCAGGAACGAGGCGAGCCGCGCGTCCTCGGGCGCGCTCGCGCTCCCGCCGAGTGCGGCCTCGGTGAGGCGACTCGCTGCGCGGCTGCGCGGCCGCGCTCCTGCCGCGGCGCGGCTTCAGAGGATTCGGCGATCAGCGCGGCGTCGAGCTCGGAGGACTCGAGGAGCTCCCGCTCGAGCGGCGTCGAGGCGGCGAGCAGGCGAGCGTTGATGTCTGGGAGGGCGTCCGCGAGGCTCTGCTCGCTCGGGCGCTCGAGCAGCGCCGCGAGCTTCATGCAGCTGGAGGTAGCGGACGACGCCGTGCGAGATGTCCTCGCCGGTGTCCAGCCGCAGCTCGCCCAGGCGCCCGCCGATGCGCGAGACGTCCTCGAGCACGTGCGGCGAAGCGCGCGGATCGCGCTCTGCAGCGCGTCTGCGGAGCTGCGCGGCTCCGGCGTCGCGATCCTCCCACCTCCCGCCTACGGCACGCGCGCGCATCCTCGGCCGCGGCGATCGGCGCTTGCGGCGGGTGGTCGAGGCCGCGCGCGGCATGGACGCAGCACAGCGCGCTCGCGCGCTCGCGTGATCGCGACGCTCAGGAGTCGGCGCTCCGCATCTGCCTCGCCCGCGGTGCGCGACCAAGCCGCGAGCACCTGATCGCCGGTTGCATCCGGTCTCGTTTCGGTCGCACGCTCGGTGTCCACTCGCGCGAGATCGATCCCGAGCACGAATACGTGGTCGAACTCGTGCCCGCGCGCCCGCTCGAGGCTCACGAGCACCACCCGGCGCCCGGTCGTCGGCGGCCCGATCCTCGCCGCCGTGCGCTGGCGATGTCCTCGAGCGTTAGCCCCGCGACGCTCGCGGCGCTCAGGTAGGCAGCGAAGCTGCGCGCGTCGCCGTGCGGCTCGAACGCGACGAAGTGCGCCGCGAGCTCCTGCACGCGCGCTCAGGCTGAGCAGATCCCTCCGTCGCCCCTTCGCCGTCGCCGATGAGGCGCGCCCGGCGCAGGCCCGCACGCTCGATCACCCGGTGCACGAGCTCCTCCGGTTGCAGCTCGTCGAGCTCGGCGGCGAGCTCGTCGTAGATCGCGAGGAAGGTCGAGATCCGCTCGCGCGCCTCCGGCGGAAGCTGTGGTGCCTCGAGCGCAGCCGCGAGCGCGGCGAGCATGTCGAGCTTTCGCCGGCGCGCGAGCTGCACGACTCGCGCGAGGTCGACCTGACGCAGCTCGACGGGCGGGCGCGTGAGCAGCCGGATCGCGGCGTTTCGATCGAGCGGTTCGCTGAGCAGGCGCATCCATGCGAGGAGGTCGCGCACCTCCGCGCGCTCGAAGAGCTCGCTTGCGCACTCGCACGCGATAGGGGATTGCGTCGCTCCTTCAGAGCGGCCACCGAGCGCGCGCCCGTCTCGGCTAAGCGAGCCGACGAGCACGCCAATCGGCGGCGTCCAGAAGCGCCGGCGGCGGCCGAGCACGCGCTCGATCTCTGCCACGACGACCTCGGCGCGCGTGCGCTCATCGGGGCAACGCCAGAACGCGACTGTCGGCGCCCCTGGGTGCCGGCTCCGCGCGCGGCGGGCCGCTCAGGCCGCCGTTCGCGGCGTGCAGCAACGTCGGCCGGGCAGCGCACGCTCTCCTCCAGCTCGACCGCGTCCGCGCCGGGATGGGCACGCGCGAAGCGTCGTCGAGCCACTGCTCGATCGCCCGCGAGCGTCATGTCAGCGACGCTCTGCGCGAGCACGCTCGATCAGGGCGCGCAGCGCGGGCCACGCGTCCTCGAGGTCGTCGAAGAAGACGTGCTGGTAACGAGCGCAAGCCGTCGCACGCAGAATCGGTGCTGTCCCGCAGCAGCTCGCGCCGCACGCACGGCAGGATCGCCCGCGTCGAGCGCATCGCGCTCCGCGAGCATCCGCTCGTGCTCGGCGTAGACGCGCCGCGAACGCGCGAGTGCCCGCGGTCCTCCTGCGCCTCTGCCCAGGCGGCGTAGCGCTCGGCATCGACGAGCGCCTCCTTGAGCCGGTCGATGCGTTCGATCGCGCGCAGCGCCGACGCGGCGTGGAGGGCCTCTCGGTCGAGCGCCCCTCCGGCGAGAGCCGCCGAGCAGCATCGCGAGCCGGTCGGCGCGATTGGCGAGCACGAAGAACGGGTCGAGTCCGCACGCGAGGGCCTCGCTGCGCAGCAGCGCTCGCGCAGAATGCCGCCGCGCTCAGCACTTCGGGCACCCCGTGTCCCTGGGGCTCGTCCGTGAGCTTCGCGAGGTGTGCGCGCAGTCGGGCTGCGAGTACGCCCGCCGCTCGCGCGAAGGGCGCGAGCAGGAGCACGCCCTCGGGAGCGCCTCCCGCCTGCAGCGAGCTCGATCGCACGCGCGATCAGCTGCTCCGTCTTGCCCGACCCGGGAAGGCCGTCCAAGAGCAGCAAACCGCGCGCCCCTTCGCAGCCGGTCCCGCGCAGCATCGGCGCCTGTTGCGGGCCGCCGCGCGGCCTCGACCGCCAGGCGCGCGCGAGCCGGACGAGGAGGAGGGCAGCGGCAAAGGCGCCGCTCGGGAGGGAGGCACCCCCCTAGGATATGTGGGTGGACGCGATCGATTGGGATCTCGCGCAACGGATCGGCGAGCTGATCGCCGGGAACCCGCCCTACGGCGAGCTCGCGGCCGATTCCGTGAGCGCGCTGACGCAGCGTTTCGCGGAGCGGGTGAGCGCCTACTCGGGCCTCACGCCCACGCGCGCACTGCCCGCGCTCGAGGCGGTCGACCGCCCGCGTTGGATCGCCGCGAACCTCAAGAGCATGCGGCCGCTGCTCGAGCCGCTCGCCGAGCGCGGGCTCGCGGCGCGCAAGTCGCGGCGCCTTGAGGCGCCGCTCGCACGCGCGATGCGCTCGGCGTCAGGGTTGCTGCTCGGCGCGCAGGTCGGCGCGCTCACGGGGATGCTCTCGCAACGCGTGCTCGGCCAGTACGACATCGAACTGCTCAACCCGTCGGGCACGCCCCGCCTCCTGCTCGTCGCTCCGAACCTCGGCGCAGGCGGCGCGCAACTTGCATGTCGACCGCGACCAGCTCACCTCGTGGGTCGCGATCCACGAGGTCACGCACGCGGTCCAGTTCTCCGGGCACGCCGTGGCTGCAGGGACACCTCGCCTCACTTCTGAGCGAGCTCATCGAGCGCATGCAGGTGACCGTCTCCGGCGGCGATGTCCTCGAGCGCGCTGCGCGCAGGGGACTTGGGGGAGCTCGTCGGGCGCATTCGCCGCGGCGAACTGCTGCGCGTCACGCTTGGCGAGACGCGCTGGACGCTCGTCGAGCGCATGCAATCGGTGATGTCGCTGATCGAGGGCCACGCAGAGCACGTGATGGACGCCGTCGGCGCCGACGTGCTGCCCTCGCTCTGCGAAGCTTCGCGACGCGATGACGCGGCAGGCGGCAGACGCGGGGCTTGCCATGGCGCGTGCTCGAGCGCCTGCTGGGGATCGAGCTGAAGCTGCGCCAGTACGAGATCGGGCGGCGATTCTGCGACGCCGTGGTCGCGCAGCGCGGGGCCGCCGATGCTCACCCGCGCCTTCGAGTCCGCTGACGCGCTGCCGAGCGCGCGCGAGCTCGAGCAGCCCGCGCTGTGGCTCGCGAGGATGGCCTGACGAGCGAACGCACGTTCGCGCGCCAGCCTCCGAGATTCCCCAGCATTTATCGCAGTTTGCGGCGTTCCGCTCCGCCCAGGAGCGCCGCACCTAGTGCCGCTGTTGCACAAACGTGTGTTCGTGGTACGCTGTCGCGAGCGCAGCTCATGACCTCACCGGCCGCTTGTGAAGGAACGGGCGGCGGAATCCCGAAAGCTTCCTCAGGAGGCAAGCATCGAAGCTATGGCCACTCCGACTCCCCACCTCAACGCCAGCGAACTCACGACCCCGACGCCGGAGCCGACGAGTCCCGCGCGGCCGGAGCCGGCGAGTTCCTCGACTACACCTCGCGCAAGCTCCTCGAGCACACCTCGTGCGTCCTCGCGCAGCCGTTCGTCATCCGGCGCACGCACGCGCCGGAGCACGAGCGCCAAGCGCAGCGGAACTCGACGCAGCACCGGCACGCGCAGCCGTGCGCGCAGCGGCGCAGCCGCCGCGAAGCGCACGCCCACTACTCGCGTCGGCGACTACGCCGAGCGCGCGATCCTGATCCCTGTGGGCGCGGCTCTGTGGCGCGCGACGCGGTCGTGAACGGCGTCGAGGACACGATCTCGACCTACTCGAGCTCGAGCAAGATCGAGGCTCAGCTGCGCCGCTTCGAGCGCCGTGGCGGCACCGCTCGCAAGCGGCTCGAGCGTGAGGTGCGCAAGACGCGTACGCGCTTCGAGCGCGGCGTCCGGCAGCGCCGTCGCGAACTCGACCGGCAGCGCAACCGCATCCGCAAGGACCTCTCAGCACAGGTCGAGCAGGCGCAGGAGCAGTTCGAAAAGACGCAGGCGTGGCTGGGCGATACGCTGAAGTCCCGGATCGACGACAGCAGCGAGCTCGCGGGGCGCGTCCAGGAGCGCGTGCTCAGCGAGGTCTAGCGATTGCGGAAGCTTCCCCGCTCCGGTGCGGAGAGACCGGCGCGGTGAGTCTGCCGGCACATGACTCGCCGGTGGAAAGTAGGACCCTCTCCTCCCTAAGCCGGCGGGGCGGCGCAATACCGCCCCGCCGGCCCCTCGTTCTCGCGCACGCCGCCGCACCCGTGGAGCTGACCGTCGGCGTGCCTCTGGCATTTGCCACAATGGGGCCGTGAGCAAAGACGACATCCTGAACGCGCTGCGGGCGGTGATCGACCCCGAGCTCCGGCGCTCGATCGTGGAGCTCGACATGGTGCGCTCGATCGAGATCGGCGCGAACGGGGTCGTCGACGTGACGGTCTCGCTCACCACGCCCGGCTGCCCCGTGCGCGCCCACTTCCAGAACGCCGTTCGGGAGTCCGTCTCGGCGCTCGACGGCGTGAGCCACGTGAACGTGTACTTCGACGTGCTGAGCGACTCGCAGAAGCAGGCGCTCGCGCAGAAGCTTGGGCGCGGAAGCCTCCCAGAGGGGTCGCTTGCGCAGGTGCAAGAACGTGCTCTGCGTGGGCTCGGGCAAGGGCGGCGTCGGCAAGTCGACGCTCACCGCGAACCTCGCGGCGGCGCTTGCTGGCGAAGGCAAGCGCGTGGGCGTGCTCGACGCGGACGTATGGGGCTACTCGATACCGCGGATGTACGGGCTCGGGGCGGAGCGCCCCGCGGTCTCCGCCGAGCGCAAGATCATCCCGAACACCGCCTTCGAGATGCAGCGTGATGTCGATCGGCTTCTTCATCGAGGAGGACGCGGCCGTCGTCTGGCGCGGCCCGATGCTCCACAAGGCACTCACGCAGTTCCTCCAGGACGTCGATTGGGGCGAGCTCGACTACCTGCTCATCGACCTGCCGCCCGGCACCGGCGACGTCTCGATGACGCTCGCTCAGCTCCTACCGCAATCCAAGCTGCTGATCGTTACGACGCCGCAGCCCACCGCGCAGAAGGTCGCGCGAAGGGCCGCCGAGATGGCGAACAAGGTCTCGCTCGAGATCGCCGGAGTGATCGAGAACATGTCGTTCTTCGCGACCCCCGACGGCGAGCGCTACAAGCTCTTCGGCGAGGGCGGCGGCAAGAAGCTCGCTGACGAACTCGACGTGCCGCTGCTTGCGAGTGTGCCGCTGACGATGCCGCTGCGGGAGCACGCAGACGGCGGCGTGCCGCTGCTCATCGAGGACCCAGACGATCCGGCCTCGCAGGCGATCCGCCACGCGGCGCGTGGCATCATCGCGATGACACCGCTCGAGCTGCCGGTGCTCGCGAGCGTCGAGAGCGGCCGCTGGAGGCAGCCGGCCGCAGAGCGCCCGCGCCGGTCGGCGCGTCGCTGCCGATGGCCTAGGCGGTGCCTAGCGCTCGCCGCGAAGTACTCGGCGTTTATCTGCGCGTACCGTTCCCACTCCTCCGGAAGCTGGTCTTCGGCGAAGCACGCGTCCACGGGGCACGCCTCGACGCATGCGTCGCAGTCGATGCACTCCTCGGGATCGATGTAGAGCATCTCTGCCTCGTCGTAGCCCGGCTCGTCGGGCGTCGGGTGGATGCAGTCGACGGGACATACCTCGACGCACGAGTTGTCCTTCGTGCCGATGCACGGCTCGGCGATCACGTAGGCCATCGATGTTCCTGGCTCCTTTTCGGTGGCTTCCGGAAGTGGGGGCGGCCGCCATTCTACCCGCCGGCGCACTCCGCTAGCTTGCGGCCATGCTGCTGCTCACAGGCGCGACGGGGCTGATCGGAGGAGCGCTTTTGCCGCGACTGCTCGCCGACGGCCAGAACGTGCGCTGCCTCGTACGCGACCCGCGCCGCCTCGGCGCCCAGCGCGTGCGCGTGCAGATCGCGCTCGGCGACCTCGCCGACCCGCCTTCGTTTCGCAACGCGATGCGCGGCATCGACACGGTCGTACACCTCGCGTCCTCCACGCGCGACCAGCCGCACGCTTCGATCGAGGAGCTCAACGGCATCGCCTCCTGGCGGATGGTCGACGCGGCGCGCCGTGCGGGCGCCGAGCGTTTCGTGTTCCTCTCCGCGCTTGGAGCCTCCACCCACCACCGCTCGCGCCTGTTCCGCGCGAAGGCATTCGCCGAGCAGGCCGTCGGCGAGGCCGACCTGCACACGACGGTGCTCGCGGCGTCGCTCGTCTACGCGCCGGGGGACCGCTGGGCGCGACTGCTTAGCGCGGCTCTCGCTCTTGCCGGCCGTGCCGGTGCCGGGTCGGCGCGCGCGCCGAGCTGCAGCCGATCTGGGCCGACGACGTCGCGGAGTGCGTGGCGGCGAGCCTGCGCCGCCCGCCCGCCGAGCCACACGCGCGCCTCGAGCTCGCCGGTCCCGCAGACGCTCACCACGGCGCAGGTTGCTGCGCCTCATCCTGCGGGCGCTCGAGCGGCCGCGGCCGCTGCTGAACGTCCCCACTCCGCTCGTCTCGCGATCGCTGCGGCTGGCCAAACGCGTGGGCGGCGACTCGCTCCTGCCGACGTGGGACGAGGCCGAGCTCACGGAAGTGACGATGATCGCCGCCGCGCGGCAGCGGCGACGCCGAGCGGCTCGGCGTACCGCCGAGGGCGATGCCCGCGGTCCTCGGCCTCACGGGCTAGGCGGCGGGGCTAGGAGACCGGCGCGCGACGCTCGCTCCAGGGACGCGCCGCTTCGAGTTGCGCCGCGAGCGCGAGCAGCTGCGCCTCGCCGGCGGGCCGGCCGACGAGTTGCATCGCGAGCGGAAGCCCGTCCTCGCCCTGAAAGAGCGGCACCGAGATCGCCGGCTGGCCGGTCGCGTTGATTATCGGCGTGAACGGCGTAAAGAGCCCAGAGCGCGTGAAGGTGGCAAGCGGCTCGGGTGCGGCGGTGTCGAGCGAACCGATCGCAAGCGGCCGCTCCGCGAGCGCGGGGGTAAGCAGAGCGTCGTACGGCGCGAGGAAGGCGACGAGGGCGCGTGCGAGGCCCTGCAGCTGGGCATTCAGGGCCAGCCCTTGCACGGCGTTCACCTGCTGCATCAGCGAGAAGATCGCCCAGCTCATCGGCTCCATGTCGGCCTCTGTCGGATCGCGACCGGCGACCGCGCCCGAGTAGGCGATGCTCATCGAGATGTGATCGGAGAAGACCGCGCCGAATATCTCGCGGAGCCCCTCGATCTGCCACGGCGGGTCGACCTCCTGGACCTCGTGGCCGAGCGAGCGCAGCAGATCGGCGGTCGCCGAGACGGCTTCTGCGGAGATCGGGTCCACGACCGCGTCGGGCGTCGGCGGGAGCGTCGTCGTCGCGATCCGCAAGCCGCCCGGTATCACGTCGTCTTCGTCGCCCGCACGCGTGGGCGGACGCGCCGCTGTTGCCGCAAAGGGCTCCGAGGGCGGAGGCGCCCACGTCGCGTCGCCAGGCTCGTACCCTGCGATCACGTCGAGGATCGCCGCCGTCTCGGCCACCGTGCGCGTGAGCACCCCGTCGATCGTGATCGAAGAGTCGCCCAGGTCGGGCGCGAGCGATACGCGCCCGCGCGCTGGCTTGAGGCCGACGAGGCCGCAGCACGCGGCAGGGATGCGAATCGAGCCGCCGCCGTCGTTGCCGTGCGCGACCGGCACCATCCCCGACGCGAGCGCCGCCGCGGAGCCGCCGGAGGAGCCGCCGGGGGTCCGCTCGAGGTCCCACGGGTTGCGCGTGGGACCGAACAGGCGCGCCTCGCTGACCGGCAGGATGCCGTACTCCGGAAGCGTCGTCGTGCCCACGACGACGAACCCCGCCGCCTTCAGCCGTCTCGCGACGTTGTGGTCGTAGTCGGCCACGTGGTCGGCCATCAACGAGCAGCCATAGGTGAGCCGCATGTCCTTCACCGCGCGGTTGTTCTTGATCGCGATCGGCACCCCCGCGAAGGGCCTCGGGTCGCCCTGGCCGACCGCGTCTGCGGCCGCGAGCGCGCCGTCGGCGTTGACGTCGACGAAGGCGTTCAGCTTGCCGTTGAGCTCATCGATGCGCCGCAGCGAAAGCTCGACCAGCTCGCGCGCCGAGATCTCGCCCGAGCGCACCATCGCCGCGAGCGTCGTCACGGGCCGGAACATCAACTCGGCGTCTGGCACTTCGCTTTGCCTCCTTCCGCGGTGGGTTGGTGCAACCATATACGTAGCCCACAAGGCGTACGCAAAGCCGGACTGCGTGGAACCCACAAAGCCCGGCAACACCACTAGGCCTGCCAGAAAGCGAGTGCCAATGAGTGAGGTCCAAACGGGCGGAGCCGTGCATGCAAACGGCAATGCCAGCACCGAGGTCCAGTCGGGCCTTGAAGGCGTAGTCGCCTTCGCCACCGAGATCGCCGAGCCCAATCGGGAGGGAGGGTCACTGCGCTACCGCGGGGTCGATATCGAAGACCTCGTGGGCACGGTCCCATATGAGCGGGTGTGGGGCCTGCTCGTCGATGGCCGCTTCGAGCCCGGCCTGCCGCCGGCAGAACCGCATCCGCTGACCGTGCGCTCGGGCGATCCGCGGGTCGACGTGCAGTCTGCGCTCGCGATGCTCGCGCCCGAGTGGGGCTTCGGCCAACTGCTTGACATCTCCGACGAGCAGGCGCGCAACAACCTCGCCCGCGCGTCGGTGATGGCGCTCTCGTTCGTCGCCCAGTCGGCGCGTGGGTGGGGCAAGCCCCCGGTGGCCCAGAGCGAGGTCGACAAGGCGCACTCGATCCCCGAGCGCTTCCTCATCCGCTGGCGCGGGGAGGCAAACCCCGACCATGTGAAGGCGATCGACGCCTACTGGATCTCCGCCGCCGAGCACGGCATCAACGCGTCGACCTTCACCGCGCGAATCGTCGCCTCCACCGGAGCCGACGTCGCGGCGGCGCTGTCCTCGGCGGTGGGCGCGCTCTCGGGTCCGCTGCACGGTGGCGCGCCGGCTCGCGTACTGAAGATGATGGACGAGGTCGAAGCGAGCGGCGACGCGGAGCGCTGGGTTCGCGACGCGCTCGACCGCGGTGACCGGCTGATGGGCTTTGGCCACCGCGTCTACCGCGCAGAAGACCCGCGCGCGAGGGTCCTTCGCAGGACCTGCCGCGAACTCGGCTCGCCCCGCTTCGAGGTGGCCGAGGCGCTCGAGCGCGCGGCGCTCGCGGAGCTCCAGGCGCGCAAACCGGATCGCGTGCTCGCGACGAACGTCGAGTACTGGTCGGCGGTGATCCTCGATCTCGCCGAAGTCCCGCCCGAGCTGTTCACGTCGATCTTTACGTGCGCGCGCGTCGCGGGCTGGTCTGCGCACATCCTCGAGCAGAAGCGCGAAGGCCGTCTCATCCGCCCGACCGCGCTGTATACGGGACCGGGACCGCGACCGGTCAGCGCCGTCGCCTAGCCAGACCTCTTCGACCGGCTGCAAAGACACCGAGAGCCCGGAGTTCATCCGGGCTCTCGCTGTTGAATTCATCGGCCGATAGAACGATTATCGGCCGTTCGAGCGCTTTTATTAGGCGCCGCGGGAAGGACTCGACCAGAGGCCTAGTCCTCTACATCATCCCGCTCATGTCGGGCATGCCGCCACCGGGGGCGCCGCCGTCCTTCTCGGGCACCTCGGCGACGATCGCCTCCGTCGTGAGGATGTTCTTGGCGATCGATGCGGCATTCTGGAGCGCCGAGCGCGTAACCATCGCGGGGTCGATGACGCCCGCGGCGACGAGGTCGACGATCTCACCGGTCGCAGCGTTGAGGCCTTCGCCGTCCTTCGCCTTGCGCACGTCGTTGACCACGACCGAACCCTCGAGGCCGGCGTTCTCGGCGATCTGGCGCATCGGCTCCTCGAGCGCCCGCAGGACGATGCGCGCGCCGGTCTGTTCGTCGTCTTCGAGCTTGCCATTGAGCTTGAGATGCCCGGCCGCCCGCAGCAGCGCGACGCCGCCGCCGGCGACGATGCCCTCCTCGAGCGCAGCGCGCGTGGCCTGCAGTGCGTCCTCGACGCGATGCTTCTTCTCCTTCATCTCGGTCTCCGTGGCCGCGCCGACCTTCACGACGGCGACGCCGCCGGAGAGCTTCGCAAGCCGTTCCTGGAGCTTTTCGCGGTCGAAGTCCGAGTCGGTGTTTTCGATTTCGGTCTTGATCTGGTTGATGCGACCCTTGATCGCGTCGGTCTCACCGGCGCCGTCGACGACCGTGGACGTGTCCTTCGCGACCACGACGCGGCGGGCGCGGCCGAGCTGCGAGATCTGCGTGTTCTCGAGCTTGAGGCCCATCTCCTCGGTAATCACCTCGCCGCCGGTGAGGACCGCGATGTCCTCGAGCATGCGCTTACGGCGGTCGCCGAAGCCGGGGGCCTTCACGGCAACGCCCGTGAACGTCCCGCGGAGCTTGTTCACGACGAGCGTCGCGAGCGCCTCACCCTCGACGTCCTCGGCGATGATCAGCAGCGGCTTGCCGCTCTGGATCACCTGCTCGAGCACCGGCAGCAGGTCGCGCACGGCGCCGACCTTCTGGTTGGCGATGAGGATGTAGGGATCCTCGAGCACCGCCTCCATGCGGTCCTGGTCGGTGACCATGTAGGGCGAGATGTAGCCCTTGTCGAACTGCATGCCCTCGGTGAATTCGAGGTCCATGCCGAACGTCTGGCCCTCCTCGACGTTCACTACGCCGTCCTTGCCGACCTTGTCGATCGCGTCCGCGATCACGTCGCCGATCTCTTCGTCGCCGGCGGAGATCGTCGCGACACGCGCGATCTGCTCCTTGCCGGAGACCTCCTTCGACTGCGACTCGATGTCCTTGACGACGTCGTCGACGGCCTTCTCGATGCCGCGCTTGAGCCCGAGCGGATTGGCGCCCGCGGCGACGTTCTTGAGGCCCTGGCGGACGATCGCTTGCGCCAGCACGGTCGCGGTTGTCGTCCCGTCGCCGGCGACGTCGTTGGTCGCCGTCGCAACCTCGCGGACGAGCTGTGCGCCCTGGTTCTGGAAGACGTCCTCGACATCGATCTCGCGAGCGATCGTGACGCCGTCGTTGGTGATCGTCGGCGCGCCGAACTTCTTGTCGAGCACCACGTAGCGGCCCTTCGGGCCGAGCGTGACCTTGACCGCGTCCGCGACCGTATTCACGCCGCCTTCGAGCGCCTGGCGCGCGTCGGCATCGTATTTCAACTCTTTGTGTGCCATTTCTTCTCCAAATCTCCTTCGGCTCGGGATATCCCTAAGCCTCGACCTTGGCGAGAACGTCCGACTCACGAAGGACGAGCAACTCGTCGCCCTCGCCGGGGATCTCGGTCCCGCCGTACTTGCTGTAGATCACTTCGTCGCCCTTCTTGACGTCAAGCGGGATGCGCTTGCCGTCGTCGCCGAGCTTTCCCGCGCCGACTGCGAGCACCTTGCCCTTCTGCGGCTTCTCCTTCGCCGTGTCGGGGAGGACGATGCCGCTGGCCGTCGTTGCCTCCTCTTCGACCGCCTGCACGATCAGCCGATCGCCCAAAGGCTTGAGCTTCATCTTCGAAACCTCCATCTAGAGACTGCTTCAACTGCTTGAAAAAACCCTGCGGGCGTCGCCGCCATTTTGGCACTCTAGGGGGGAGAGTGCCAACGCTGCCTATATATACCAGACTGCACGGGGCTTCCGGCAGTCTTGAGAGAGTTTTTTCTTTAGGACCGCTCGCCGCGGTGGGCTCGCGGGAACGTGCAGAGCGCCTTCAGTTCTGGGCGCCGCCGAACCCCTTCATCGCCTGCGTCATGTCCGGAGGGTTGTCGACGATCTGCGAGAAGCGCACGACCGTGACGGTGTCGTCCGTGCTCACGGTGCGCCCGTAGATCTGCTCGAGGAAGTGGATGAGTTCCTCGTGGCGGCGAAACTCGGGGTTGTCGTGCTTGATGTCGCGGGGCGAGAGCTCGGACAGCTTCATCACCTCGACCTGGTCGATGACGGCCTCGAAGATGCGTTCGCGGGGCGAATACTGATAGCCGATCGTCACCAGCACAAGCTGGTTCTTGCGGTACTTGTGCGACTTGTCGCCGAGCCGGATCGTCGCCGTCTTACGGCCGCGCTTGAGCTCGTCGGCGAAGATCGTGGAGTAGAAGTTGAGCACCTGCACGGTCCCGGCAGGCTATCGGTCTTTGCGCACATTGCAAAACCCCGCAAGCGCTCCCGCGAGCCACTTGCGAGCGCCTAGTAGACGTACGCCTCGAGCGCGTGTGGGTCGTGGACGACGAGGCGGCCGCGCCCTTGCGAGATCACGCCGGCCCGCTCGAGCACCGCGAGAAAGCGGCTCGCCGACTCGCGCGAGGATCCCGCGAGCTTCGCGACGTCGGCTTGCGTCGCCGTGATGAGCACGTCCCGCTGCGGCCGAGCCTGATCGTCGGCGGGCCGGCCCCGATCGCGCTCAGCTTGGCTCGTTGCCTGCTGCACGAGCTCGAGCAGCACCGTCGCGACGCGCGACTGAACGGTCTGGAACGAGCGCCGCGCGAGCCGCTCGTTCGTTTCGCGCAAGCGCCTCCCGAGCGCGATCACCAAGACGCGTCGCGATCTCCGGGTGTTCCTTCATCAATCGGCGCATGTCGCCGCCGAGGACGCCGACGACCTGCAGCTCCTCGACCGCCTCGACGGTCGCCGAGCGGCGCTCCTCCTCGAACATCGCGAGCTCGCCGAAGATCTCACCGGGGCCGAACGTCGCGAGCGTGATCGTGCGGCCGTCCGGGTGCTCGCGGACGGCGCGGCAATGACCGCTGCGCACGACGTAGCAGGTGTCGCTCGCATCGCCCTCGCGGAACACGACCTCCCCGGGCGCAAAGCGCCGCGGGCACCGCGACCTGGGCGATCCGCTGCAGATCGTCCTCGCGCGAGCATCGCGAACACAGGCACGCCCGGCGAGCAGCTGCGCGGTCTCCGAGAACGTCGGTGCGGAGAGCGTCGATCCGGCCACGCCACACGAGATAGCAGACGCGCGCCGCTCCGACGCCGCGCCGAACTGTTTAAGCGACGCTATGTTCCGCTCGATGCGAATCTCGCGACCGACGCCGCTACTCGCGGTGGCCGTCATCGCGGCGGCCGGGGTCGAGCGTGCCATACGCGAGCGCGGCCAAGCGCGCCCAGCGAGCGCAGCTACGAGCCCGCGCTCGCCGTACCACTCGCACGAACTGTGGGCGACGATCAACATCTGCAACGCCAAGGACAAGCCGAACGTCGTCGGCATCCGGGGTCGATGCCAAGCGACGGCGAACCAAAGGACACGATGTACATGGCCTTCCGCCTGCAGTACCTCGACGCGACGACGGGCAAGTGGCTCGAACTCGGCCAGACGGCCAACTCGGGCATGCTGAAGGTCGGCTCCGCGGCGGCACGCGGCAGTACGGCCGCAGCTTCACGCTCGCGAGCTCCTCGCGCCTCTACGAGCTGCGAGGCGTCGTGAACTTCGAGTGGGTGCGCGGCAAGCGTGTCGTGTACTCGACGCAACGCACGACGACCGCCCAGCCACAAGAACGTCGCGGGCAGCGATCCGCCGACCTACAGCGCCGCGACGTGCCTCTTCAGCTAGCGGGATCCGCGAGCGAAGTGGGCCGCGTTTCCTCCGCCGCAGCTCCGCGAGCGATGTCGGCCTCTGCGCTGGGGCCTCGGCAAGCGCGAACTTGCGCGGGTCGTTCGTGATGATCCCGTCACCCCGAGCTCCTGAGCCGGCGCATCATCGCGGGATCGTCGACCGTCCACGCGTAGAGCTCCCCGCCGCTCATCGGCGACTGCGGCCTGAGCGCTGGGCGTGATGACCCGCCAATGCGCCATCAGCGCATCGATGCGGCGTGCGCGCAGCGCGCGGCGAGCCGCCCCGGCAAAAGGATCCGCACGCGCTCAGCAACGCGAGCGCGGGCAGGACCGTGAGGACGTCTTCGTGTAGTCGCGCTTCGCGCGCGGGACCGACCACCCGACGCGGAGCTCCGGTTCGATCGCGCGCATCGCATCGAGGTCCTCGATGAAGAGGCTGCTCACGAGCGAGCGCTCGAGCAGGCCATGGGCGCGCAACGCGTCCACGACGCGGCGCCCGTATCCCGGGAAGCTTGACGTCGACGTCGAGCGCGACCCCTGCATAGCGGGCACTCGCCAGATGCTCGAGCCCATCCTCGAGCGTGACCGCGTTGCGCGATCGGCAGGTCGTCGTAGTCGTGCGCGAGCAGCAACCTGCCGGTGCGGTCGCGATGCTCGCTCAGAACGTCGAACTCGATCATGTCCACGCCCGCGGCGAGCGCGGCGTCGAAGCTCTCGAGCGTGTTGCCCGGCGCGATATCGGCTGCCCCCTTGTGCCCAACCCTTACCGGTCGCATCCACGCGAGGCTAGCGGCTCCGCGTGGTGCTGCCGGAGAGTCCGGCGAGCCCGCGCGCGCGCAGGAGCACTGCGTCGAGCATCGGCTCCGTGAGGCGGCGCGTGAACGTGTTCTGCTGGCTCGGGTGAAAGCAGCCGAGCAGCGTGAACGCCTCGCCGGGTTGCTCGGCGCCGTGACGCAAATCGCGGCTTGCGCCCGTTTGCGCGCGGCGCGCCTGGGCAGCCGCAGCGCGCGTCCCACGCGAACGCGCCGAGGCACACGAGACCCGCACGTGCGGCGAGCAGCTCGAGCTCGCTCGCGTCCACGGCAGGCAGTTGTCGCGCTCCTCGCTCGTGGGGCGGTTCGCGGGTGGCGCGCAGCGCACGGCCGCGGTGATCCATGCGCCGCGCAGTCGCAGGCCGTCGTCGCGAGCGACCGAGTCGGGCTGGTTCGCAAACCCGTCCGCCAGAGGCCGGCGAAGAGGAAGTCACCGGAGCGATCGCCGGTGAAGACCCGGCCCGTGCGATTGCCACCGTGCGCGGCGGGCGCGAGGCCGAGCAGCAGGACACTCGCGCCGCGGGTCGCCGAACCCCGGCAGGGGCGGCCCCAGTACTCCTCGTCGGCAAACGCGGCTCGCCGCTCGCGAGCCACCTGCTCGCGCCACGCGACGAGCCGCGGGCAGCGCCGGCAGCGGATCACCGTCCTCGAGCTCCGCAAGCGACGCCGCACGCGTCTTCGTCGCCGGCACCGTCGGCGGCCCTGCTCACGTACCCTGTCGAGTTGCCATGTCGCTCCTATCCAAGCAAGCCCGGGTCGTGCTCGCCACGCTCGCGCTCGCCGCCACGCTCGCAGGCTGCGGCGCAACGACGACCGCGAGCAAGTCGTTCAAGGGCGAAGAACACGCCGTCGCCACGCGCATCAGCGACTTCCAGAAGCACGCGACCGAAGCCAGCCAGAGCAAGCTGTGCACGCACGACCTCGCGCACACGATCGTCACGAGCCTCGCGAGGTCCGGCGCGAAGACGTGCGCGGAAATCATCAAGGAACAGCTCAAGAACGTCGAGGACCTCACGCTCACCGTACAGGCCGTAAGCGTGCACGGGGATCACGCGACGGCAACGGTGAAGAGCACGTTCACGGGCAAGCTGCAGCCGTCGACCCTGAAGCTCGTCAAGGAAGACGGCACGTGGAAGATCTCAGGCGTTTAGCGCGCTGCCGTACTGGCGTTCGTAGTACTCGCGGTACTCGCCGGAGCGGATCGGCTCCCACCACCACGTGTTCTCGCGGTACCAGCTGACCGTCCGCTCGAGGCCCTCGTGCAGCCGCGTCTGCGGCTCCCAGCCGAGCTCGCGCACCTTCTGCGAGGAGAGCGAGTAGCGCCTGTCGTGGCCGGGACGGTCGCGCACGTGCTCGATGAGGCTCGCATCGGCGCCGGTGAGCTCGACGATACGGCGCACGATCTCGATGTTCGCGCACTCGTCGGGGCCACCGACGTTGTAGACCTCGCCCGCAGCACCCGCCTCGAGCACGTGCCCGATCGCGCGTGCGAAGTCGCCGACGTAGAGCCAGTTGCGCACTTGCATGCCGTCGCCGTAGACCGGCAACGACTCGCGACGCATCGCGTTTAGCACCATCAGCGGGATGAGCTTCTCGGGGTACTGGTAGGGGCCGTAGTTGTTCGAGCCGCGGCAGATCGTCACCGGCAGCCCGAAGGTGTGCACGTAACTTTGAGCGAGCAGGTCGGCGCCCGCCTTTGAGGCGGAGTAGGGCGAGGACGGGCGCAGCGGCGAGGACTCCGTGAACGTCCCCTCGTCGATCGAGCCGTAGACCTCGTCGGTCGAGACCTGTACGTAACGCAGACCGCGCTCGCGCGCGGCCTCGAGCAGCACGTACGTGCCGATGCAGTTCGTCTTCACGAACGCGTCGGGCTTCGCGATCGAGCGGTCGACGTGCGTCTCGGCGGCGAAGTTGACAAGCGCGTCCACGCCCTCGATCGCGTTCATGACTGCGTCGCGGTCCTCGATCGCGCCGTGGACGAAGCGAAAGCCGGCGTCCTCGGCGAAGTCGTGGAAGTTCTCCTTGCGACCGGCGTAGGTGAGCTTGTCGAGCACGGTCACCTCGTCGCCGCGCTCACGCAGCCGCGCGCGTGTGAAGTTCGAGCCGATGAATCCGGCACCGCCGCAGACGAGAAGCTTCATGCGCGCATCATCCCAGCACGCGCCGCGAGGTATCCCGCGAGCCCGTCCTGCCAGGGCGGCATCGGCAGGATGTCCTCGCGTTCGCTCGCGAGCGCCGAATAGGCGGGGCGCGGTGCGGGCCGCCCCATCGCGGCCGTGCTCGCCGGCCGCACCTCGCACGGGACCTCGGCTTGACGGAAGATCTCGCGTGCGAAGGCGTTCCACGAGACCTCGCCGGCGCCGGCGAGGTGAACGAGCCCGCTTACGCCGCGCTCGAGTAGGCCGATGAGCGCGGGGGCGAGGTGTCCCGTCCACGTGGGGCACCCGACCTGGTCGTCGACGACGTCGACGCTTGCGCGCTCGCCCCCCAAGCGCAGCATCGTCGCTACAAAGTTGTGCCCATGGACGCCGAAGAGCCACGAGCTGCGGACGACCGCGTGGGCCGGGGAGGCACGAAGAACGTGGCGCTCGCCCGCGAGCTTGCTTTGCCCGTACGCCGACTCCGGCCCGGGCTCGTCGGACTCTACGTACGGCCGCGGCTCGTCCGATGCGTCACGATGCGGCATGCCGGAGAAGACGTAGTCGCTCGAGATGTGAAGCAGCGGGATCCCGCCCTTCGCGGCCGCGCGCGCGAGGTTCGCGGCGCCGTCTGAGTTGACCGCGTTCGCAAGCGTGGGCTGTTCCTCGGCGCCGTCCACGTCTGTGTAGGCGGCGCAGTTGACGACAGCATCGGCCAGCGCGCGCGCTCCGAGCACGTCGTCGACCGCGCCCGCGTCTGTTATGTCGAGTTCGGCGTGCGTCATGGGCAGGAGTTCGTGGCCGGCGCGCTCCCCCGCGCGCAGCACGTCGGCTCCGAGCATTCCCCCCGCGCCCGTGACGAGCACCCTCACGGCGGCCGGCTAGAGGATCGAGATGTCGGAGTTGTCGCCGACCATGAACCGGTAGGCGCGCGGTTGCCGCTCGCCTCGCCGCACGGTGACGTTGCGCCCGAGCAACGACGACTCGATGCGCCCGTCGAGGTTGCACACGGAGGCGCCCGCGAGCAGGATCGAATGCTCGATTTCGGCGTGCTCGAGCTCGCAGCGCTCGCCGATCGCGGTGTAGGGCCCGATGTAGCAATCGCGCAGCCTCGCGTCGGGACCGATGACGGCGGGGCCGCGAACAGTGCTGCGCTCGACGCGCGCACCGGCGTCGATCACGACGCGCCCCTCGACCTGCGAGTCCACGAGCTCGCCGAGCGACGGTCGGAGTGAGGTTGTCGAGAATCAAGCGGTTGGCCTCGAGGATGTCCTCGAGCCGGCCCGTGTCCTTCCACCAGCCGCGCACGATATGCGGCTCGACCCGCCGACCGCCGTCCACGAGGTGCTGGATCGCGTCGGTTATCTCGAGCTCGCCGCGCGCGGAGGGCCGTATCGAGCGCGCCGCGTCGTGGATCGCGGGCGTGAACATGTAGACGCCGACGAGCGCGAGGTCGCTCGGCGGCTGTGCGGGCTTCTCCGCGAGCCGCAGCACCCGCGAGGTCTCGCCGGGCGCGGCGCTCGCCAGCTCCGCAACGCCGTAGTTCTCCGGATCGGGGACCGGTGTGAGCAGGATGAGCGCCTCCGGCTCGTGCTCGCGAAACGCTTCGACGAGCTCGATTATCCCGCCCTGGAGGAGGTTGTCGCCGAGGTACATCACGAACGGATCCTCGCCGAGGAACGGCTCCGCGGTGAGCACCGCGTGCGCGAGGCCCAGGGGCTCGTCCTGGAGGATGTAGGTGAGGCGCACGCCGAAGCGCGACCCGTCTCCGGCGGCGTCGCGGATCTCCTGCCCGGTCTCGGGCGCGATGATCATTCCGATCTCCTCGATCCCGGCGGCGGCGATCGCTTCGATCCCGTAGAAGAGCACGGGCTTGTTCGCGACCGGCACGAGCTGCTTCGCGCTCGTGTGCGTTATCGGCCGCAACCGCGTCCCCTTCCCGCCCGCGAGGATCAGCCCTTTGAGCGCCTTCATTGGACGGTCAGCCTACTGGCGCCCGCCACCCGAGCGGCGCCACTTGCACGAGCTGCGTGCGGCCTACGCGGCGGCGGGAACGGCCCGCATCTTTGCGAGCGCGTCGAGCACCGCTAGCCGCGCGTCCTCGGGCTCGAGCACGGCGGCGTCGCCCGCTTCCTTGAGAACCTCGCGCACGAGCCAATCGGTGCCGGCGAAGCTCACCTCGACGACCACCGAGCCGTCGTCCCACTCCTCGGCCACCTGCCAGCGCTCGCGCGCCCAGCGGGCGCGCTCGGGAGAGACCCACACGCGCGCGGTGCGCGAAGCCTCGACTTGCCCGGTGCGAAGCCAGTCAGCCGCCTCCGAAGCGACGACGTCGGCGCGCGGCTTGAAGCTCGCTTGACTCAGCTCGGCCTGCTTGACGCGATCGAGCCGGAAGTGCCGCACCGCGTCTTTCGCGGGGTCGAACGCCGCGAGGTACCAACCCTCGCGCCCGTTCGTGAGTGCGTACGGCTCGACGACGCGGACCGTGAGCTCGTCCTCGTTGACCTTGTAGTACTCGAGCTCGACGAGCTTGTGGGAGACGATCGCGCGCGAGAGCAGCCGCGCGACCTTGGAGTCGTCGCCCGCGCCGTCGGCGACCTGAAGGCCTTGCTCCATCGGGTCTTCGCCGAGCGCCGCGACGATCTTCTTGCGCGCGGAAGCGAGCGAGCCCTCGCCGACGTGCTCGCCGATGAGGTCGATCGCGGCGACGAGCGCCTTCGCCTCCACGGGCAACAGCCGCGCGGGGCGGTCGAAGTTGTCGCTGTAGGGCTCGGGGTCGACCTCGATCTCGCCCTCCTCGTCGAGCACTTCCGCGTAGAGGACGTACGAGCCGCCGCCGAAGTTCACGACGTTGAGGACGCGCGACATCCTCGCGCAGCTCCTGCTCGCTGACCTTCAACTGCTCGCAGAGATCCGCGAGCTTCAGCCGCCGGCCTTCGCGGCCCGCCTGTATGAGGATGCTCGCGAGCGTCACGAGGCGGGCGAAGCGCTCTGGGCGGATCGTCGCCTCGCTGCGGCTTTCGCGCTCGCCCCCTGAGCCGCGGCGCCGCGAACGCCGCCCGCCGGCGCCTGCGTCGTGCTCCTCCCCTGCGCCGCTGTGTCCGGGCCGCTTGTGGCCGTTAGCCGCCGGCGTAGGCACGTTCGCGTGGCGCTCCTCGAGCGACGCGAGGCGGCGGTCGAGCTCCTCGACTAGCTCGGGCGGCCCGAGCAGGCGAGCATGACCGCCCATGCCGAGCACCCAGGAGAGCATCATGCGCGGGTTCGAATAGGGCGTGCGGAACACCCGCTCGCCGCCGTCCTCGTCGTCGCTCGCGCCATCGCCTGCGAGCACTTCGCCGTAGCGCCCGAAGTGGCGCTCGATCTGCCACGCGATGCGCTCCGAGAGCACAATCTCCGCGACCCCCTGCTCATCGCCGAACTGCCACTCAGCGCGATTCGCGTAGCTGCGCGGATCGAAGTCCGCCGGTCGCCTGAAGTCGTGCTCCGCCTTCGTCGCGTAGGCGACGCGCCCGCGGATGCGCGAGAGCCGGAACACACGGATCGCCTCGCGCTCGTGGGAGTAACCCAGGAGGTAGAACTCGCCGCCCTGGAAGAGCAGGTGGTACGGGTCGACGCGGCGCGGCGAGACCTCGTCGCGCTCCATCGTGTAGTAGTCGAAGGTGATCGTCTTGTTGCGGAAGATCGCGGTCTCGACCTTCGCGAGTCGCGCCGAGAGCTCTTGCCCTCCGGCCGATGCTGTGATGCCGAGCGCGACCGAGGACTGGCCGGTCGCCTGCAGTGGGCTCGGCCGGCCCCACGTGATTTGCTGCAGCGCGAGCCGCAGCGGCTCGGCGTAGGCGAACTCCCCGTCGAGGAGTTGCAGCGCGGTTTGGAGCGCCGCGAGCTCCTTGTTCGAGAACTCGATCGCAGGTAGGTGGAAGTTCTCCGGTCGCAGGGAATAGGTCTCTTGCTCGGCCGCGCCGTCAATCGGCTTCTCCACGGTCAGCGCGATGCCCAGCGAGTCGAGCTCCGAGCGGTCGGCATAGAAGCGCCGCGCGAACGCGTCCTCGTTCATCCCGGCGTACCCCTCGACGTCGCGGCGGATCTCGTGGGCCGTGACCGGCCTGCGCTCCGCCATCAGGTACGAAATCAGGGACAGCTGTCGGATCAGCTTCTCGGTGTCCTTGGCCATCGCGGAAACGATAGAGCCCGCCTGCGAGAGGGCGATCCCCAGTCCTCGCGCGCCTGCGCGAGCGGCCGCAATTTACGGGAAGTCCCGCGCGCGACTCAGGCGGCGGCCGCGTCGGCCGGCGCCAGCGGCGCAGTGCCCTCGGCGGCCCCGTCCGCGGGACCGAAATATGCGGCGGCGCCGATCGCGCGGTCGAAGTCAGACCACGAGCGGCCGGGTGCGAGCTCGCGCTCGAGGCGATCGAAACTGCCGAGCCGCCCCCCGAGGTTGTCGATCATGTGCACGAGCGTCGCCTCGCGCGTGCACGGGACGACAGGGCTGCCGTTCTCGAGCGTCCCGTGGTGGGCGAGGATTATGTGCAGCACCGCGCACGCAAGCTCGTGCGGGAAGTCCTCGAGATCCTCGATGATCCGGCGCACGCGGTAATAGCCGAGCGCGATCTCTCCCTGTAGGCGTCCGAGGTCCGTGAGGTCGAACGCCTGCTGCTGCGCGGAGTAGGCGTCGAGCTTCCCGATGTCGTGGAGCAAGGCTCCGGCGACCGCGACCTCGCGGTCGATGCCCGGGAACGTCGCGGCCGTCGTGCTGACCGCCTGCGCGACGCCCAGGCAGTGCTCGAGCAGGCCGTGCCGGTAGGCCTGGTGGTAGTGCTTCGCGGCAGGCGCCGTGCGGTAACGCTCCCAGAGCTCGGACTCCGGCGCGAACACGCGCTCGAGCAGCGCATGCAGGTGCACGTCCTGAATCGTCGCGATGAGCGCCCGCAGATCGCTCTCCATCTGCTCCGCCGGGCGCGTCGCCGTGTCGACGAGGTCCGCGAGCTCGAAGCCCCCGGCCTCGGGCGCGCGGAGCTCGGTCAACCTGATCTCGGGACCGTAGTCCGGATGCACGGCGTAGCGGCCGCGAACCTGGACCGGCGCGCCTTCGCGCAGGATCTCTGCGTGGGCCTCGACCTCTTCCCAAACCATCGCGCGCACCGCGCCCGTGCGGTCGCCTAGCGCAAGCTTCAGGTAGGTCTGCCCATCGCGACGTTCGCGTC
Organism: uncultured bacterium; assembly: GCA_963768005.1. Lineage (GTDB taxonomy): Bacteria > Actinomycetota > Thermoleophilia > Solirubrobacterales > Solirubrobacteraceae > Palsa-744. The sequence continues at coordinate 749,717 of CAVYGD010000001.1, read as the reverse complement.
GCTCGACGCGCCGCACGAGCAGCACCTGGTCCACTTCGCACCCGTCGCTGAGCTCTCTCACGAACATGCATCTGACGGTAGAGCGGCGAGCGGACGAAACGCTACCGGCATCGGGCGCGCCGCCGTGCTTGACTTCCGGGACTTGGAGCAGCGCACGCGCACAGCACTGATCACAGGTGGCACCGGCGGCCTTGGGGGCGCGGTGACCGCGGCGTTGCTCGCGGAGGGCTGGCGTTGCGTCGTCCCCTTCACTGTCGCGGCTGAGGCGCACGCGCTCGAAGAAAGGACCGGCGACGGAGAGCAACGCGCGCGCCTGCAGTTGCTCGAGGCGGACCTCTTCGACGAAGGTGCCGTCAGCGACGTCGTCGCCGCGGCGGACGAGCCTGCAGCGCCGCTCGAAGCGGCCGTGAACCTCGTCGGAGGCTTCGACGCTCCCGGCCGCGTGCACGAGGTGCCGGTCGAGCACTTCGATGCGCAGCTGCGCACGAACCTCCGGGCCACCTACCTCGTGAGCGCCGCCTCCATCACGCGCATGCTCGGCCGCGAACGCGGAGCGATCGTTTGCGTCTCCGCGCGAGCGGCGGTGCAGCCGTTCGTCGGCGCCGCCGGCTACATCACCGCGAAGGCGGCGGTGCTCGCGTTCGTGGACGCGCTCGCGACCGAATACACCGCGGACGGGATTCGCGCGAACGCGATTCTCCCGAGCATCATCGACACGCCGACCAACCGCGCGAGCCAGCCCGCTGCCGACCACTCGCGCTGGGTGAAGCCGGCCGAGATCGCGCAGGTGGTCGCGTTCCTGTGCTCGTCCCAATCGGCGCCGGTCAGCGGGGCGCGGATCCCGGTCTACGGTCGTGCTTGACATGCCACACTTGACCGGATGCCAGACACCGATCTCGGCTCATCGCGCCGGGCGCGCCTCGCCTCTGCTCGCCTCTACCTGATCTGCGACTGCAGACGCGAGCTCACGGCGCTCCTGGATGCGGCGATCGACGGCGGCGTCGACGTCGTGCAGCTGCGCGACAAGCGACTGGACGAGCGCGAGCTTGCGGACGCTGCGAAAACTGCAGCGCTCGTGTGCCGCGAGCGTGGTGTGCTGCTGATCGTCAACGACCATCCGCGAGCGGCGCTCGTAGCAGGCGCCGACGGCGTTCACCTCGGCCAGGCGGACATGGCGCTCGAGGAGGCCCGCGCGCTCGCCGGCGACGAGCTGCTGATCGGCCTCTCGACGCATTCGCGCGCCCAGATCGACGCCGCCTCGCAAGCCGCGAGCGATCGGCGCCCGAGCTACATCGGCGTCGGCCCGGTCTTCGCGACGCCCACGAAGCCCGGCCGTCCGCCGGTTGGATTGGAGCTCGTGCGCTACGCGGCCGCCCATGCCGATCTCCCGTTCTTCGCGATCGGGGGGATCGAAACGAGCAACGCGTCCGCGGTCATCGACGCAGGCGCCCGGCGCCTCGCGGTCGTGCGCGCGATCGCGGAGGCCAAGCAGCCCGCGGATGCTGCGCGCGCTCTGCGCGCCGCGCTCGAGCAGGAGTCCCTTGACCACGCGGACAGAGCAGCCCGCGCCGCCTAGCAGCCGCCAGCCTTCCGCGGCACCTTCGGCGCGGGAGCTGCGCGATGAGCGGCTCCGGGCGGACCTCGTCCCGCTTACGCCTGGCGAGTGGCCGCCGGCGCTACGCGCTGCGATTGCGGTTGCCTTCCTGCTCGCGGTCGTGATCGCCGCCGGCACCGCGACGATTCATGACCTCAACCGTCATGGCGGCTCCGTCCCGGGCGGAATCTTCCTCAGCGCGGTCTTCGTCGCGCTTGCGATCGGGATGCTCAGGCGACGCTACTGGGCGGTCGCAGCGTTCGAGGCGCTGCTCGCATTCCAGATCGTCGTGTGCGCGCTCGCGCTCGTGGTCGCCTTGACCATCTACGCGGCGCTCACATGCGTCGTTGCGATCGCCCTCGGCGGCGTGTTGTTCTGGAAGCTGATCCGCGTGATGGGCAGGATCCAGGCCGGCGAGATCACGCGCGCGGTCGAGCCATCCTGCGATAGGGTCGCAGGCGATGGCTGAGTCCGCGTATGACTGCATCGTGATCGGAGCGGGCCCGGGCGGCTACGTGGCGGCGATCCGCGCCGCTCAGCTGGGAATGCGCACGGCGGTGATCGAGCGCGACGAGGTCGGCGGGCGGTGCCTGAACTACGCGTGCATCCCTGCCAAGGCGGTGCTGCGCAGCGCGGATCTGCTGAGCGAGGTCCGCGACGGCGCCGAGTACGGGATTCGCGTGGCGGGCGTGGACGTCGACTACGCGGCGGTTCAGGCGCGACGCGAGCGGGTCGTCGCGACGCTGACCGGCGGCGTGCGAACGCTCTTCAAGAAGAACAAGATCGAGCTGATCGAGGGCGAGGCGACGCTCATGGGTGCGGTTCCGGCGGCGGCCGCGGCGATGGCGATGAGCACCACGGCGGGCGGGGGCGGGGGCCTCGCGGGTGGACCAACCGGCGAGCACCGCTCGGCCGCAAACGGCGGCGCATCGGCGCGCGTGCGTGTCGGCGAGCGTGAGCTCGCCGCCGGCTCGGTGGTGCTCGCGACCGGATCGGTGCCACGCTCGCTTCCGGGCATCGAGCTCGGAGGGCGCGTGCTCGGCACCGAGCAGGCATGGGCGCTTCAAGAGCTGCCGACGCGACTCGCGGTCGTCGGATGCGGCGCCTCGGGCACCGAGATCGCTTCCGGGTTCGCGCGGCTCGGCAGCGACGTGATCCTCCTCGAGGCGGTCGACCGCGTGTTGCCGGCCGAGGACGCCGACATCTCGCGGCTGGCGGAACGCGGCTTCAAGCAGCAGGGCATCGCGGTGCACACGTCCACCCCGATCGAGGGAGTCGCTGCGGACGGAGCGAAGGTGGCCTTCTCGCACGGCGGCGAGCGCAGCGAGGTCGACTACCTCGTGGTCGCAGCCGGCCGCGCGCCCGACGTGCAGGGACTGGGGCTCGCGGAGGCGGGCGTCGAGCTCGACGAGCAAGGATTCGTCCGCGTGGACGGCGCGATGCGAACGTCGGCGACCGGCATCTACGCGATCGGCGATCTCGTCCATGGGCCCGCGCTCGCCCACAAGGCCTCCGACGAGGGCATCATCGCGGTCGAGGACGCCGCCGGCCTCAGCACCCATCCGATCGCCTACGTGGACATCCCGCGTGGGACGTTCTGCACGCCGAACGTCGGCTCCTTCGGCCTCACTGAGGCGCAGGCACGAGATCAGGGCTACGACGTCGTCGTCGGGAAGGTGCCCTACGGAGCGGTCGGCGGCGGCGCCGTCTACGGCGATCGCACAGGCCTCGTGAAGGTCGTCGGCGAGACCCGTTACGGCGAGCTGCTCGGCGGCCACATCGTCGGCAGCCGCGCGACGGAGCTGATCCAAGAGCTGGTCAACGTGCGTGCGCTCGAGGGCGGCTTCAGCGAGGTCGCTCGCATCATTCACGGTCATCCAACGCTCTCCGAGGCGGTGATGGAAGCCGCACGCGCCGCCGACGGCTGGTTGATACATGGGTGAGATCGGCGCGGCAGCCTTCTACTTCGACCTCGGGAGCCCCGAGTGCTACCTCGCCGCCGAACGCGTGATGCACGCGCTGCCGGGCCCCATCGAGTGGCGACCGGTGCGGGTCGCCCCTCGCGCGCCGGCGCTCGACGAGCGCGCGCGTGCGTTGCTCGAGCAACGCGCCGGCGAGCTCGGACTGCTGCCGCTGCGGTGGCCGGCGCAACACCCTTTCGACAGCGAGCCCGCGATGATCGTCGCCACGTATGCTCGTGCGATCGGGCGCGGCGTTGCCTACGCCCAGGCGGCCTTCCGGCAGGCGTTCGCCGGCGGACACGATCTCGCCGACATCGAGTACGTGCTGCTCGCTGCCGCGGCGTGCGAGATGCACCCGAACGCCGTTACGCGCGCGCTTGCGCGGCACGCCGTTGCCGATGAGCTTGCGCGCGAGACCGACGATGCGCTCAGGTCCGGCGTCACGGAGCTTCCCGCGGTCCGCGCCGGCGGGGCAATCTTTGCCGGCGCAGACGCGCTCGAGGAAGCGGCGGCGTTCATGGGCGGGAGCGCGCGCGCGAAGCCACGCACGCGAGCGCCCTCCCCGAGCCATTCCGCGGCGCTCGCCCAATGAGGGCCAACCGCGCCTACCGGCTCATCATCCGGCGGGGCGGATGGATGCCCGCAAGCCTCGCCGACCCAGGCCGCTCGGACCACATCGAGGTGGTCGAGGTGGCAAGCGGCGAAGTCCTTCTCTCGTGGGACCTCCCGCCGCTCCGAGCGGTTCGCCTCGCGCGCGCGTTGCGCGCCGACCTCTCACAACTCGAGCCCGCCGGCTTTCGCGAACGGTGGATCAACGTCGATCTCGCCACGGAGGGCGAGGAGGTGGACAGCGGCCGCGATTGGTCCGAATCGGACACCTGGGTGTGACGCCTTGAGCGCCGGCGACGGTGGTCAACTCGATCGCGCGTTCGACGGCGGGGGTGCGGCTGGATCGACGCCGGCAGCGCGACCGGGGCCGAACAGCGTTTTGCCCCCGGCCGACGTGGCGCTCGAGTGGCTCGCGACGATGATCCTGATCCGCCGTTTCGAGGAGCGGGCGGGTGAGATGTACGCGCGCGCGAAGGTCGGAGGGTTCCTGCATCTCGCGATCGGCGAGGAGGCGACGATCGTCGGCTCGGCGCGCGCCCTGCGCGACAGCGACTACCTCGTCTCGACCTACCGCTCGCACGGTCACGCGCTCGTGCGCGGCACCGATCCGCGGAACGTCATGGCGGAGCTCTTCGGCCGTGTCGACGGGTGCTCGAAGGGCCGCGGGGGCTCGATGCACATGTTCGACGCGAAGCGTCGCTTCATGGGCGGATACGGGATCGTCGGCGGCAACCTGCCGATCGCCGCTGGCATCGCGCTCGCGTCCGAGTACGCGCACGGCGACGAGGTGACGCTGTGCGTGATCGGCGATGGCGCGTGCAACCAGGGAACCTTCGGGGAAACGATGAACCTCGCGGCGCTCTGGCGGCTGCCGATCGTCTTCCTCGTGACGAACAACCAGTTCGGGATGGGCACCGCGCTCGAGCGCCACTCCGCGGTCACCGAGCTGCGGGCTCGCGGCGAGGGCTTCGGCGTGCCGGGCCTGCGCTGCGACGGCATGGACGTGCTCGACACCTACCGCGTCGTCGACGAAGCCCTGCGCAGCGCCCGCGAGCAGCGACGCCCGACTCTCGTGGAGGCGATCACCTACCGCTACCGGGGGCATTCGATGGCCGACCCGGAGCGCTACCGCACCCGCGAGCAGGTCGAGGAGTGGCGGCGGCGCGACCCGATCGCCCTCTTCAAGGGGCGCCTCCAGCAGGCAGCGCTCCTCGACGACGAGCGCTACGAGCGCCTCGACCGCGAGGCGATTGAGCGCGTCGACGAGGCCGTGCGCTTCGCGGAGGCCTCGCCGTTCCCCGCGCCCGAGTCGCTCTACGACGACGTCTACGTGCTCGGCGATCGTATCGGCGGCTGGTATTCCGTGCGCACGACTGAGCCCGGCGAGGCGGGGCCGGAGGTGCCATCAACGCGCTCGAGCACGGGCGAGATCCCCCAGCAGATGACGGCCGCGCTGCAGGAGGCCGAAGACGCCGGCTGGGAGGGGACGGGACGCGGGGAGTGATGACCGAGCTGCGCTACCGGGAGGCCCTTGGCGAGGCTCTGCGCGAGGAGCTGCGTCGGGACGAATCGGTCTTCCTGATGGGCGAGGACATCGGTGTCTTCGGCGGCGCGTTCAAGGTCACCGAGGGCCTACTCGAGGAGTTCGGCGAGCGACGCGTGCGCGACACGCCGATCTCCGAGAACACGATCGTCGGGATGGGCGTAGGCGCCGCGATGGCGGGCTTGCGACCGGTCGTCGAGCTCATGACGATCAACTTCTCCCTGCTCGCGTTCGACCAGATCGTCAACCACGCAGCGCACATCCACTACATGTTCGGCGGACAGGCGAAGGTGCCGCTCGTCGTGCGGATGCCGCAGGGTGCCGGCCACCAGCTCGGGCCGACCCACTCGCATTGCTTCGAGGCGCTCTACCTCCACGTGCCGGGGCTGCTCGTCGCCGTGCCGAGCACTCCCGCCGACGCGAAGGGGCTCCTGAAATCCGCGATCAGGGACGAGAACCCGGTGATCTTCATCGAGCACGAGTCGCTCTACGGAGAGCGCGGAGAGGTGCCCGACGGCGAGGCCGAGCATCTCGTCCCCTTTGGCCGCGCGGCGCTCCGCCGCGAAGGGACTGATGTCACGATCGTGGGGATCTCGCGGATGGCGAGGACCGCGGAGAACGCCGCCGTCGCACTCGCCGAGCGCCACGAGGTGAGCGCCGAGGTGATCGACCCGCGCACGTTGCGCCCGCTCGACCTCGACTCCATCCTTGCGTCGGTGCGCAAGACGAGCCGCTGCGTAATCGTCGAGGAGGGCTGGCCGCATGGGGGCGTTGGCGCCAACCTCTCCGCGCTGATCACCGAGCAGGCCTTCGACTATCTCGATGCGCCGGTCGAGCGCGTGAGCGGTGCAGACGTGCCGATCCCCTATTCCAAGGCGCTCGAGGACATCGCCTACCCCCACGAGCCGCAGGTGATCCGGGCGGCATTGCACGCGCTCGGACAGGCGCCCGTAGCCGGAGGCGCCTGATGGCGGACATAGTCATGCCTCGCCTCTCGGACACGATGGAGGAGGGCACGATCCTGCGCTGGCTCAAGCGCGATGGCGAGCACGTGCGGCGCGGAGAGGAGCTCGTCGAGATCGAGACCGACAAGGCCTCGATGACCTACGAGTCCGACCAGGAGGGCGTGATCGAGCTCGTCGCGAACGAGGGCGACACGCTCGCGATCGGCGTGGTGATCGCACACGTCTCGGGCGCCGACGCGGCGGTCTTGCACGCCGTGCAGGACGCTCCTGCAGTCGCCGCGAGCCCCGCAGTCGCCGCGAGCCCCGCAGTCCCCGCGAGCTCCGCAGTCCCCGCGAGCCCCGAAGGCGGCCCGACCGTGGAGTCGCTCGAGGACGGCCGCGGACAGGAGCCCGCACCGCGTGCGCCAGCGAGCCAGCCACCCGCGGAGCGCCTGAAGGCCTCCCCGCTCGCGCGACGCGTCGCGCGCGAGGAGGGCGTCGCGCTGGATCAGCTCGTTGGCAGCGGCCCCGGCGGGCGCATCGTGAAGGCCGACGTCGAGGCGGCGCGCAGGGAGCCGAGCGCGGCGGCCGAGCCGACGCCGGCGCCGCCAAGCGCCGTTCCCACAGCACCCCCGACGGCGGACGTGATGACGGCGAAGGGAGCAGCGACGACTTACGAGCTCACGCGCACGCAGCAGCTCATCGCTCGGAGAATGGCCGAGTCGAAGGCGACGATCCCGCACTTCTCGCTGGAAGCCGAGGTCGATATGGAGGAGTGCGTGCGCGTGCGTGCTGCGCTCGCAAGGACCGCCCCCTCACTGATCCCCACCTACAACGACATGGTGGTCAAAGCGTGTGCGCTCGCGCTGCGTGAGCACACGCGCGTGAACGGCAGCTACCGCGACGCGCGCATGGAGCTCCACGCGCGCGTCAACGTCGGCGTCGCCGTGGCGGTCGAGCCCGACGATCCCCTGGAGAGCGCGCTCGTCGTCCCCACCGTCTTCGACGCGGACATCAAGTCGCTCGGCGAGATCGCGCGCGAGACACGCAAGCTCGCCGAGCGGGTCCGCGACGGGACCGTCACGCCGCCAGAGCTCTCGGGCGGCACGTTCACGGTGTCGAACCTCGGCATGTACGGGGTTCGCGCGTTCTCGGCGATCATCAATCCGCCGCAGGCGGCGATCCTCTCGGTGGGCGTGCTCGAGCCACGCGCACTCGTTCGCGCCGGTGAAGTGCTCGCGCGCAACGCGATGGTGCTCACGCTCGCGTGCGACCACCGGATCCTCTACGGCGCCGACGCGGCCCGCTTCCTCGCGCGCGTTCGCGAGCTGCTCGAGGAGCCGGCCGCGCTCGCCCTGTGAGCCCCGGAGCCCCGGTCGGAGCGAGCTCCCGGCGCTAGGCTGCAGAAGAATCGATGAGCGCGCTCAAGCTTTCGCCCGAGTTGTGGATATGCCACCTCGGCACCGTGCCCTACGGCGAGGCGTTGCGGATGCAGTCGGAGCTTCGCGCGCGCCGGCTCGCGCGGGAGCTACCCGACGTTGCCCTGCTCCTCGAGCATCCTCCGACGTACACCGTGGGGCGCCGCGCCGGCGCCGGCGAGCTGCCGCTCAGCGAGGACTTTTATCGCGCGCAGGGCATCGAGGTCGTCCCAACCGATCGTGGGGGGCGCATCACCTACCACGGGCCCGGCCAGCTCGTCGGCTACCCGATCGTGGCCATCGGCGACGTCGTCGCATACGTACGCGCGCTCGAGTCGGCGCTCGTTGCCGCGGTCGCCGACGAAGGGATCGCCGCCCATTCGCGCGTCGCCGAGGGCGCGGACTTCACGGGCGTGTGGGTCGACGCTCGCAAGATCGCCTCGATCGGGGTGCATGTCTCACGCGGCGTCGCAACCCATGGCTTCGCGGTCAACGTCGAGAACGATCTCGAGCCATTCTCGTGGATCGTTCCCTGTGGCCTCGCGGGCGTTCAGATGACCTCGCTCGCGCGCGAGCGCGCGCGGGCGGACACGACCCCCTCCGCCGCGCGCCCGTTACTCGATCGCTTTAGCGAGCACGTCGCGATGCGACTCGGCGAGGCCCTGGAGCGGCGCCCGCGCGAGGTCCGCCCGGACGAGCTCGGAGTCGAGCAGGAGCGCCCTTCCGACCTGGTGGATGCGGGGATGGTGCCGGCGTGAGCACGACGGCGACGAGGTCACGCAGGAGGCCCGGCGGTATGGACGTCGCGCGGGTGCTCGGCGCCGAGGGACGCCCACTGCGCGAGCGCAAGCCGCCGTGGTTCAAGGTCCCGCCGCCGGGCGGCGACCCGCTACCGCGAACTCGGCGCGCTCATCCGCTCCGAGAACCTGCACACGGTCTGCCAAGAGGCCGCCTGCCCGAACGTCGGCGAGTGCTGGGAGCGTGGCACCGCAACCTTCATGATCCTCGGCGACACCTGCACGCGGCGCTGCGGCTTTTGCAACGTCAAGACGGGCACCCCGACGTGGAACGATCCGCTCGAGCCCGCGCGCGTGGCGCGCTCGATCGCGCGCATGGGGTTGCGCCACGCGGTCATCACCTCGGTCGACCGCGACGACCTGCCCGACAAGGGGGCGGGGGCGTTCGTCGGCGTGATCCGCCAGGTCCGCGCGCAGGCGCCGGGGTGCAGGGTCGAGGTGCTGACTCCCGACTTCCAGGGACACGAGATGCCGCTCGCGAAGGTGATCGCCGCGCGGCCGGATGTCTTCAACCACAACGTCGAGGTCGTCCCGCGCCTCTATCCGGTGGCGCGCCGTGGCTCGCGCTTCGAGCGCTCCTGTCGCGTGCTGCGGCTCGCGAAGGAAATGGGGGGCGAGGAGGTCGTCACCAAGTCCGGGCTCATGGTGGGGCTCGGCGAGAGCAGCGCGGAGGTGCTCGAGGTGTTGGCCGTCCTGCGCGCGCACCGCGTCCAGGTGCTCACCGTCGGCCAGTACCTGCGACCCTCCGCCGACCACCTCCCGGTGATCCGCTATTGGCATCCCGACGAGTTCAAGGCGCTCGAAGCGGCCGCGTACGGCCTCGGCTTCGAGCACGTCGCCGCCGGCCCGCTCGTGCGCTCGAGCTACCACGCCGACGAGCACGTGCCCGTGGGAAACGACCACTAGCGCGCGCCGCGCTCGGCCGTCACGGCGGGCGCCGAGCACCGGACTAGGCTCCGCGTTCCGCGCTCGCACGGCCACGGGAGCCGATGTTCCCACTCAAGGACAACATCCCAAAGGACAGCTTCCCTCTCATCACCGTCGTGCTGGTCGCGATCAACGTCATCGTGTACCTCCTCGCAATCAAGCCTGGGGGCAGCTTCATCGGCGGCCCGACGGACGCGACGCAGAGCCGCTACGGCGCGATCCCCTACGAGCTCACCCACCCGAGCGCCCACTGCCATCTGCTGAGCGCGCAGACGCCGGAGGAGAACGCGCGGAAGTCAGCTGCCGGGCGTTCCCTGCACGCGTGCCAGAAGGGGTAATGGTGTCGTCGTTGCCGCCGGCATGGGCAAGCGTGTTCACGTCGATGTTCATGTACGCGAACATCCTCCACATCGGCGGCAACATGCTCTTCCTCGCGATCTTCGGCCCTTCGATCGAGCACGCGATGGGACGCGAGGGCTTCGTCGCGTTCTACCTCATCGGAGGCGTTATCGCGCTCGCCTTGCAGGTCGCGGTGAACGCCAACTCGACGGTGCCGACGCTCGGCGCCTCGGGGGCGATCGCGGCCGTCATGGGCGGCTACATCGTGCTCTATCCCCGCGCGCGCATCCTCACGCTGATCGTGATCGTCTTCTTCTTCACGATCGTCGAGCTGCCCGCCGTCGCCCTGCTCGGCTTCTGGTTCGCGTGGCAGATCGTCGAAGCGGAGATCTCGCATGGCGCGGGTGACGGTGGCGTCGAGAACTTCGCGCATATCGGCGGGTTCGCCTTCGGCGCGGCGCTGATCCGGGTGTTCGCGCGGCGTGTCCATCCCATTCCGCCCCGCTACCCGGTGTACTGAGGGGTCGGTGTCCCGCGCCCAGCGTCAGCGGCAATGACTCGTCTCGTCGTACTCGGGATCGCGCTGCTCTTCGTCGTCGGCCTCGGGGGGCTGACCCTGAGCATGCTGACAAGCGAACGCATTACCCTGGGCGGGCTCGCCCTGATCGTGCTCGCGATCGGCGTGCTGGTCGTGCTCGGCGTCGGCATCGTAGGCGCGCTTGCGCAAGCCTCCGGATCAATGACCGCAGCTAACCAACCACCCCCATCGCCGCTCCTCGTCCCGCCAGGCCCCCGGCGGCGGATCTACCGGCGCCGCCGGCGCGGGCGAGGCGTCGCCGTGGGGGCGATCGTGCTGCTCTTCGCGGCGGTGGCGGCTGTGTTCGCCGTCAGCCGCTCGGGCGCGAAGCTCGGAACCGCCGGCGCCGGCCACAGAGGGCTCTACCTCGCAGGGTCCTCCGGCGCGCGCTCGCGGTCGGCGGGCTACGCGGGCCGCGACTCGACGCTCGGGCTCCCGCTCGGTACGCCGGCGCTCGCCTTGAGCGGGCTTGGCGACCCCGACGACGACCCGGTGCCGGGCGCCCTCGCGAGCGAGCCGCGTGCGGGCATCCTGTTCGACCTCGACACGGGACGCGTCCTCTGGCAACTTCATCCGACGCTCCGCGCGCCGATCGCGAGCCTCACGAAGATGATGACCGCGTTGCTCGTAGTGGAGTCGACGACGCCAAGCGCTCGCGTCATGATCACGCAGGAGGCGGTGGATGCGCCGGGGTCCCGCGTCGGCGTCCTCCCGCTCGGTCGCGAGATCCCCGTCGAAACGATGCTCTACGGCCTGCTTCTGCCCTCCGGCAACGACGCCGCGGTCGCGCTGGCCGAGCATGTCGGGGGTACCGTGAGGCACTTCGTGCAGGAGATGAACGAGGAGGCCGCCGTACTCGGCCTCGCATGCACGCAGTACTCGACGCCTTCCGGCTACGTCGACCAGAAGAACTTCTCATGCCCCGAGGATCTCGCGGTCCTCGCCCACGACGACCTCGAGCAGCCGCGAATCGCGCAAATCGTGCGGAGCGCGAGCGCGGTGCTGCCGTTTCCGATCGAGGGCGGCAAGCTCTTCCTCTACAACAACAACCCGATCCTGATCTACGGCTATCCGGGCGCCGACGGCCTGAAGACGGGCTACACCCTCGCCGCGGGGAAGTGCCTCGTGGCAACCGCTGAGCGCGACGGCGTGCGCCTCGGGGTCGTGCTCATGGACTCACCGGCACCCGGGTCGCAGGCGCAGCAACTGCTCGACGAAGGCTTCGAAGACGTCTATCACGTGCCGCGAATGCGCGAACCGCCGATACCGGGCGGCGTGTGAGCAGCCGGGGGCGTGTAACCTTGCGGCGGCGTGGATCTGGATGACACACCGCAGCAGGCGGCATACCGCGCCGAAGTGCGCGGCTGGCTCGAGGAGCACAAGCACGAAGCGCCGGTCCTGAGCGGCCCGGGCGCGCTCCAGGACGAGGACGAGATCATCGCGGCGCGCCGGGTGTGGCAGGGCAAGCTCGCGGAGGCGCGGTCTGGCGGGCGTAACGTGGCCGAAGGAGTACGGCGGTCAGGGGCTCGGCCCGATTGAGCAGGTCATCTGTGGCCAGGAGATCTCGCGCGCGGGGGTCCCCGGCATTCTCGACGCGATCGGCGTCGGGATGCTCGGCCCGACGATCATCGCGCACGGCTCCGAGCAGCAGAAGAGCCGTTACCTCCCGCCGATGCTGCACGGAGACGAGGTCTGGTGCCAGCTCTTCTCCGAGCCCGCCGCGGGCTCGGATCTGGCCGCCGTGCAGACGAAGGCGCGCCAGCTCGAGGATGGTTCCTGGCGACTCAGCGGGCAGAAAGTCTGGACGACGAACGCGCAGTTTGCCTCCTTCGGGCTCCTGCTCGCGCGCTCGGATCCCGATGTGCCGAAGCACAACGGACTGACGATGTTCATCGTGCCGATGGACGCCACCGGCGTGACCGTTCGCGGCCTGCGCCAGATATCTGGCGAGGCGGAGTTCAACGAGGTCTTCTTCGACGATGTCGCGCTCGATAGCGATGCGACCGTCGGCGGCGTCGGCAACGGCTGGGGCACCGCGCTCACGACGCTCATGTTCGAGCGTGTCACGATCGGCCTCGGCGGGGAGGGGCTCGGCTACGACCCCATGCGCTTCGCGCGCGCGCTCGCCGCGGAGCCGCACGTGCAGAGCGATCGTGTGGTGCGCCTGCGCCTCGGCGAGATCGTGAGCGAGCTGACCGCCGTGCGCTTCGCCGGCTACCGCATGCTCACCGCGCTCGAACGTGGCCAGATCCCGGGCCCCGAGGCCGGCCTCGCGAAGGTCACGACGGTGAACAATGCGATCAAGGCCGGCGATCTGATGGCCGACGTGATCGGCCCGGACGCGCTCGCGGCGGACAGCCAGTGGGCCTACATGATCTCCTTCCTCCCCGGCCTGAAGTCCGCCGGCGGCACCGAGGAGATCCTTCGCAACACGATCGGCGAGCGCGTCCTCGGGCTGCCACCCGAGCCGAGGCTCGACAAGGGCATCCCGTTCTCAGAGCTGCGCGCGAAGGAGACGACGAAGGCGTGAACCTCGCGCTCTCGGACGAGCAGATCCTGTTGCGCGAGGCCGCGCGGGATGCGCTCTCGCGGACCAAGACGATCGAAGCAGCGCGCAGCGCGCTCGACGAGGAGAACGACGCCGGGCAGCCGTCGAGCAATGGGCGCACGCCCGGGCTCCCAGATCTCTGGCCGACCGCATGCGAGGCCGGTTGGCCGGGATTGCTGATCGACGAAGAGCAGGGAGGCGCGGGCCTCGACGCCTTCGACGCGATGCTCGTGCTGGGCGAGTGCGGGCGCGTGCTCGCGAGCGTGCCGCTGCTCGGACACCTAGCCGCGACTGCGATCCTCAACGAGTCGCCGAACGCGACTGAGTTCATGGGCGCGCTCGCAAGCGGCGAGCGCCGCGCGGCGTATCTGCCCTCGCGGCCCCCCGACGACATCCGCGATCGCTGGAGCACCGACCCCGCGAGCGGCATCGAGCGCGCTGAGCTGCCCACCCTCGGCGCGGCGGGGAACGACGGTCGCGCGCTGCTCAGCGGGCACCTCGCGTGGGTCCCCGATGCGCCCGGAGCGAACGTGCTCGTCGGCGTTGCACTGCAGGATGGACGCCCCGTCGGCGTCGCCGTGCTCGCGGACGCGCCTGGCGTGAGCGTCGAGCGGGTGGTGCGCTACGACGCCACACGACTGCTCGGTCACGTCACGTTCGCCGACGCGCCGGCGGTCGTGCTCGACGCTTCCGTGAGCACGCTCGTATCGGCATGGCACCTCGCGCAGACACTGATCGCTGCGGAGTCGATCGGGAGCGTCGAAACGGCGCTCGACGTATCGGTCCAGTACGCGAAGGAGCGCTTTACGTTCGGGCGCGCGATCGGCTCCTACCAGGCGGTGAAGCATTCGCTCACGGAGGTCCTGAGGCAACTCGAAAACGGGCGCTCACTCCTCTACTACGCGGGGTGGGCGCGGCGCGGGATGCCCGCGGAGTTCCCGCTCGCGGCGGCGGCGGCTCGCTCCGTGGCGGGCCATGCGCTCGACTACGCGTCACGCACGATGATCTCCGTGCACGGGGGCATCGGCGCGACGTGGGAGCACGACGCGCCGCTCTTCTTCCGGCGCGCGCAGCTCTCGCGACGGCTTCTCGGCGGCACCGACGACGCGACCGACCGCGTCGCCGGCGAGGCGCTGGCGAGCGCCGCTGCCTAGCTTCCGCGCAGCGTCGCGAGCTTGCCTTCGAGCGTCTTGACGACGTCTGCGAAGGATGCTTCGAACTTTTCGACGCCCTCGCGCTCGAGCGTGTCCGTTACGTCGTCGTAGTCCACGCCCACGCGCGCGAGCTCGGCGAGGAGCTTGCGCGCCTCCTCGAGTCCGGTCTCCAGACGCGGCGCGGGATCGCCGTGGTCCTGGTAGGCGAGGATCGTCTCCTCGGGCATCGTGTTGACCGTGTTCGGGCCGATCAGCTCGTCGACGTAAAGCGTGTCACGGTACGCGGGGTTCTTGACCGAGGTCGACGCCCACAACACGCGCTGCGGCTTCGCCCCTTTGGAGTCCAGGAAATCCCAGCGCGCGCCGCTGAAGGTCTCCTTGTAGTGCTGGTAGGCGAGCTTCGCGTTCTCGATCGCGAGGCGCCCTTTGAGCTCGTCGTGGCCGCCGATCGCGTCGAGGCGCTTGTCTGTCTCGGTGTCGATGCGAGAGACGAAGAAGCTCGCGACTGAGGCCACGCCGCGTGGGTCGCCGCCCTCGGCGATGAGCCGCTCGAGCCCGCGCATGTAGGACTCGGCCACCTCCGCGTAGCGCCGCAGCGAGAAGATCAGCGTGACGTTGATCGAGTGCCCCTTCGCGATCACGTCCTCAATCGCGGCGAGCCCCGGCTTCGTTGCGGGGATCTTTACGAGCAGGTTCGGTTTGTCGATCGTTTCGTGAAAGCGCATCGCGTCGCGGTAGGTGTGGAGCGCGTCGTAGGCGAGGCGCGGATCAACCTCGATCGAGACATAGCCGTCGCCGTGATCGGATGCGCTCCCAAACGTCATGGAAGACGTCGCACGCCGCGGAGACGTCGTGCTGCGCGAGCGTCCAGAAGATCTCGGCGGCATCGTCGGTGCGCTTCCCGAGCGCCGCGATTTCCTCGTCGTAGGCGTCGCCTTCGCCCATCGCCTTGTCGAAGATCGTCGGATTGGAGGTCGCTCCGACGACGGAGTAGTCGTCGATCAGGCGCTGCAGGTGACCGCTGCGGATCGATCCTCGCGAGAGGAAGTCCACCCACACGCTCTGCCCGAGCGCGGAGAGGCGCGCAAGTGGGGCCGCGCTCCCCTGCGCGCCCGCCGGCGGCGCACCGTCCTTCGTCACGGATGACGTCGTGCTCGGTGGTCGAGGTCTGAGTCATAAGGGATGACCTCCGCTTCGTCTAGGGGGCGTGCATTACGAGCCCGCGCAGCAGCGTCCGATCTGCGCTCGCCACTACGTTACTACCCGCCGTCACGCGCGAGCAGCTCCCGCGCGCGCGCGGCGATGTTCTCGGTGCTGAAGCCGAGCTTCTCGAGCACCGTCGGCGCCCGGCGCCGAGGCGCCGAAGCGATCGAGGCCGAGCACGTCGCCGTGTTCGCCGACCCACTTCCACCAGCCCAGCGTCGCGCCCGCCTCGACGGCGAGCCGCGGTAGCGGGCCCTTCCCGAGCACTTCGTCGCGGTAGCCGGCGTCCTGCGCTTCGAAGAGTTCGACGCAGGGCATCGAGACGACGCGCACGCCGGTGCCCTCCGCGGCGAGCGCTTCGCCCGCTTGCAGCGTTGGCGCGACCTCGGAGCCGGTCGCGATCAGGACGATCTCGGGCATGTCCCGCAACGAGGACTCCCATAGCGAGTAGCCGCCGCGCTCGAGGCCGTCGGCGTCAGCGACGCGGCTGCGGTCGAACACCGGGAATGTTCTGACGCGAAAGCGCGAGCGCGACCGGGCCGTCCTGGCGTTCGAGGCCCACCCGCCAGGCGACGGACGTCTCGTTGGCGTCGGCAGGGCGGATGAACCACAGCTTCGGGATCGCGCGCAGCGCCATGTAGTGCTCGATCGGCTGGTGCGTCGGACCGTCCTCGCCGAGCCCCACCGAGTCGTGCGTCCAGACCCACATCACCGGCAATTCCATGAGCGCGGAGAGCCGCACACTCCCCCGCATGTAGTCGGAGAAGACGAGGAAGGTCGAGCCGTAGGGCTTGACGATCCCGCCGTGCGCGGCCGCGCCGTTGACGATCGCGCCCATCGCATGCTCGCGGATCCCGAAGGGGACGTTGCGCCCGGCGTGCACGGCCGAGTACTCGCCTGCGCCGTCGAAGACCGTTTTCGTCGACTCGACGAGGTCGGCGGCCCCGCCGATCATCGTTGGCCCATACTCCGAGAACGCGGCCATCGCCTGCTGGCCGGCCACGCGCGTCGCGAGCGATTCGCCGGGCTCGAAGTGCGGAAGCGCCTCGCGCCAGCCCTCGGCGAGCCGCCCCGCATGCGCAGCGGTCCCACTCCGCGGCGAGCTCGGGAAGATCGCGCTCGCCACTCGTCGAAGCGGTCCTCCCATGCCTGCTGCTCGCGTGCGCCGGGGGAGCGCATGTCCATGTGCTCGTAGACGCGCTTGTCGACGACGAAGATTCTCGTCGGGGTCGAACCCGAGCACCTCCTTCGTGGCGCGCACTTCCTGCTCGCCGAGCGGCGCACCGTGAGCCTTCGCGGAGTCGGTCTTGTGCGGCGCGGGGTAGCCGATGTGCGAGCGGATCGAGATCAACGACGGCCGCGCGGTTTCGTCTCGCGCGGTGCTCAGTGCGCCGTACAGGGCGGCGGTGTCCTCGGAGTTCTGCACACGTTGCACGTGCCAGCCGTTGGCCTGAAAGCGCGCGATATGGTCCTCGCCGTCGAAGGAGATCGCCGTCGTACCGTCAATCGTGATGTGGTTGTCGTCGTAGCAGACGATGAGCTTGCCGAGCGCGAATTGGCCGGCGATCGACGCCGCCTCCTGGCTGATGCCCTCCATGAGGTCGCCGTCCGAGCAGATCACCCAGGTGCGGTGGTCGATGACTTCGTTCTGGGGACGGTTGAAGCGCTCAGAGAGGAAGCGCTCGGCGATCGCCATTCCGACCGAGTTGCCGACGCCCTGGCCCAGCGGGCCCGTCGTGACCTCGACACCCGGCGCGTGCCCGCGCTCGGGGTGCCCGGGCGTCCGCGAGCCCCACTGCCGGAACTGCTTGAGATCCTCGAGCCCGAGGTCGAACCCCGTGAGGTGAAGGAGCGAGTACAGGAGGATGCACGCGTGCCCGCAGCTCAGCACGAAGCGGTCGCGATTGGGCCACTTGGGGTCGGACGGATTCATCCGCAGGAAGTGCTTGAAGATCGTGTAGCCCAGCGGCGCGAGCGCCATCGCCGTGCCCGGATGACCCGCGTTCGCCTTCTGGACCGAGTCCATCGCAAGGGTCCTGATCGTGTCGATCGAGAGGCGTTCGAGCTCCTGCTCGGCGGGGTCTGGCGAAAGCGCGCCATCCTGGCCCTCGAGCGTCCCTAAATTGCGGGTATTTGCAGGCATTTTATGCTTCACCACCCTTCGGGTCGGGGGACCGTCTGTGATATCCTTTTTAAGGCAGTTACCCGCCTAAAATCGCGATGCTCGCGCCCCGGTATCCGGGGCTTTCGCACGTTATCGGAGAACTATTGGCCACAGACACGAAGAGACCCCGCAACCCGACAGCTGCCGTCGACGGCAGCTATGACGCCCAGGACATCACCGTCCTCGAAGGGCTCGAGGCCGTACGCCTGCGCCCGGGCATGTACGTCGGCTCCACGGGGCCGATGGGCCTGCACCATCTCGTCTACGAGATCGTCGACAACTCTGTCGACGAGGCGCTCGCCGGGTTCGCGACCGAGGTCTCGCTGACGATCCACCCCGACAACTCCGTCACCGTCGTCGACAACGGCCGCGGCATCCCCGTCGCGATCCAGGAGCAAGAGGGACGTCCCGCCGTTGAGGTCGTGCTCACGATGCTCCACGCGGGCGGCAAGTTCGGCGAGGGCGGCGGGTACAAGGTCTCCGGCGGCCTGCATGGCGTCGGCGTGTCTGTCGTCAACGCGCTCTCCGAACACCTCTGGGTGGAGGTCAGGCGCGACGGGTACGTGTTCACGCAGGAGTACTCGCGCGGCACACCGCTCGGCGACCTCGCGCGCGGCGAGAAGCTGCCCAAGGACGCGCCGACGGGGACCACGATCACGTTCCTGCCCGACGCCGAGATCTTCGAGACAGTCGAGTTCGACTTCCGCACGCTCGAGGAGCGCCTGCGCGAGACGGCGTTCCTCACGCGCGGGCTCAAGATCTCGATCACCGACGAGCGCCCGCCGGGCCATTCTGCGGAGTTCCGCTACGAGGGCGGGATCGAGGACTTCGTCGCCTACCTCAACGAGAACAAGGAGACGGTTCACCGCAAGGTGATCTTCTTCACCGACGACGGGGACGAGGGCGCGGCCGAGATCGCGATGCAGTGGAACTCCTCCTACCAGGAATCGGTTCACTCGTTCGCCAACAACATCAACACGCGCGAGGGCGGCTCCCATCTCGCCGGCTTCCGCTCGGCGCTTACGCGCACGCTCAACAAGTACGCGCGCGATCACAATCTGCTCAAGGAGAAGGAGGACAACCTCTCCGGCGAGGACGTGCGCGAGGGACTGACCGCGGTCGTCTCCGTGAAGCTGCGCGATCCTCAGTTCGAGGGACAGACGAAAACGAAGCTCGGGAATCCGGGGATGGCGGGTTTCGTCGAGTCGATCGTCAACGCGCATCTGTCGGAGTTCCTCGAGGAGAACCCCTCAGAGGCGCGCGCGGTGATCATGAAGGCGGTGCAGGCCCAACGCGCTCGCGAGGCCGCGCGCAAGGCGCGCGATTTGACGCGGCGCAAGTCGGCGCTCGAGAACTCCACGCTCCCTGGCAAGCTCGCCGACTGCGCGGTCAAGGACCCGGAACTGGCGGAGCTCTTCATCGTCGAGGGTGACTCCGCGGGCGGCTCTGCGAAGCAGGGGCGCGAGCGGAACACGCAGGCGGTGCTGCCCTTGCGCGGCAAGATCCTGAACGTCGAGAAGAGCCGCATTGACAAGGTGCTCCAGAACACCGAGATCCAGGCGCTCATCACGGCGATCGGAACCGGGGTGCGCGACGAGTTCAACCTCGACGGCCTGCGCTACCACAAGGTCATCCTGATGACCGACGCCGATGTCGACGGCGCGCACATTCGGACGCTCGTGCTGACGCTGCTCTTCCGCGAGATGAAGGAGCTCATCGAAGCGGGCTACGTCTACATCGCCAAGCCGCCGCTCTACAAGCTCAAGCAGGGCTCGCGCGAGCGCTACATCGAGAAGGAGTCCGAGTTGGAGGAGATCCTGCTCTCGGACAAGTGGGACAAACTCGATGTGAAGGACCGCCACGGGAGCGCCTTCAACCTCACGGGCACACGCTGGCAGAGCTTCACGCGCAAACTCAAGCAGTACGAAGGCTGGGCCTCTGCGCTGCGCGTGAGCTACGGCCACGATGTCGTTCAGTTCGTCGAGGAGTCATCGCTGCTCGGTGAGCAGGTCATGAGCGCGGACGCCGCGATCGAGCTGCTCTCCCGTGAGGGGCTCGAGGGTGAGACCCACGCCACTGAGCTGCTCTCACAAGACAGCGACGAGCTGCTCGTGAAGGCGATCGAGACGAAAACGGGCCTCACGCGGACGCATCACATACCGCGCACGCTGTTCGAGTCCTCCGAGTACCGGCACCTGGTGGACGTCCACCGTCAGCTGATCGAGCTCGCCGGCACGCCCGCATTCGACGTGAGTCTCGACGGCGCGCAGCAGAGCGCCCCCTCCTTCGAGGCGCTCCGCGAGGCGGTGCTCGAGGTCGCGCAGAAGGGCGTCAAGCTGCAGCGCTTCAAGGGCCTCGGGGAGATGAACGCGACTCAGCTCGCAGACACCACGATGGACCCTGCGTCGCGAACGCTCGCTCAGGTCAATCTGGAGGATGCCGCGGCAGCGGACAGGATCTTCTCGATGCTGATGGGCGACCAGGTGGAGCCGCGCCGCGAATTCATCGAGGAGAACGCGCGCGCGGTCGCCAACCTCGACGTCTAGCCGATGGCATCTGCAGACGTAATCAGCGGCGGCAACATCGAACCGCGGGCGCTCGAAGATGAGATGCGCACCGCGTATCTCGACTACGCGATGTCCGTCATCGTCGGGCGCGCGCTGCCCGATGTGCGCGATGGGCTGAAGCCGGTCCACCGGCGGGTGCTCTACGCGATGAACGAGCTCAACCTCGGACCCACGCGGCCGCGCTCGAAGTCCGCTCTGATCGTCGGCGAGGTCATGGGCAAGTACCACCCGCACGGCGACGCGGCGATCTACGACACGCTCGTGCGCCTCGCGCAGGACTTCTCGATGCGCGCACAGCTCGTCGACGGACAGGGTAACTTCGGCTCGATCGACGACGACCCGGCCGCGGCGATGCGCTACACCGAGGCTCGCCTCGCGCGCATCGCGATGGACATGCTGCGCGATCTCGACATGGACACGGTCGACTTCGTGCCGAACTACGACGGCACGCGCGCGGAACCGCTCGTCCTGCCGGCGCGCTTCCCGAATCTGCTCGTCAACGGCTCCTCGGGCATCGCCGTTGGAATGGCTACGAACATCCCTCCGCACAACCTGCGCGAGGTCATCAGCGCGACGATCGCGTACATCGACGACCCGTCGATCGATGTCGCGGGACTGATGAGCCATGTGAAGGGGCCGGACTTCCCGACGGGCGGCATCATCCTCGGCCACGCAGGCATCCGCGACGCCTACGAGAACCGGACGCGGGCGGGTGCGCGTGCAGGCGCGCGCTCACATTGAGCCGCTGAGACAGGGCAAGGAGGCGATCGTCGTCACCGAGCTCCCGTTCATGGTCAAGAAGGGCGGCCCCGGCGGGCTCGAAGTGAAGATCGCGGAGCTTGCAAAAGAAGGGACGATCTCCGAGATCGCCGACCTGCACGACTACAGCGACAAGCGCGGAATGCGCCTCGTGATCGAGCTCAAGCGCGACGCGATTCCGAAGGTCGTCCTGAACAAGCTGTTCAAGCACACGCCGATGCAGAGCACCTTCGGTGTGAACACGGTCGCGCTCGTCGACGGCGTGCCGCGGACGCTCAACCTGCGCGAGGTCATCCAGCACTACGTCGAGCACCAGCGCGAGGTCGTTGTGCGGAGGACGAAGTACGAGCTCGCGCAGAAGGAGGCGCGCGCGCACATCCTCGAGGGTCTGCTGATCGCGCTCGACCATCTCGACGCCGTGATCGAGCTGATCCGGGCCTCGCGCGATCGCGACTCAGCGCGCGAGCAGCTCGTTGAGCGCTTCGAGCTCTCGCCGACGCAGGCGAACGCGATCCTCGACCTGCGCCTATCTCAGCTGACCGCGCTCGAGGCGGATGCGATCAAGCAGGAGCACACGGACGTCAGAGAGCGCATCGCCGAGCTTCGCTCGATCCTCGGCGACGAGGGCAAGGTGCTCGCGGTGATCAAGGAGGAGCTTGGCGAGATCGCCGAGCGCTTCGGTGACGAGCGCCGTACCGAGATCTCGTACTCCGAGGACGAGATCGACATCGAGGACCTGATCGCCGACCAGCAGATGGTGATCGCGATCACGCATTCCGGCTACATCAAGTCGCTGCCGCTCGCCACCTACCGCCAGCAGCACAGGGGCGGTCGCGGCATCAGCGGGATGGACCTCAAGGAGGACGACTTCATCGAGCACCTCTTCATCTCCTCGACCCACGATTACCTGCTCTTCTTCACCAACCGTGGCAAGGTCTACCGCTCGAAGGTCTACGAGCTGCCCGAGGCATCGCGCACCGCGAAGGGGCGCGCACTCGTGAACGTGCTCCCGCTGCGCGAGGGCGAGCGCGTGCAGTCCGTGCTCGCGACGCGCGACTACTCCGAGGGACGCTACCTGCTGTTCGCGACGCGGCAGGGCATCGTTAAGAAGACCGAGTTCGCCTCCTACAACACTCCGATCAACGCCGACGGCATCATCGCGATCAAGATCCGTGACGATGATGAGCTCGTCGCCGTGCGGCGCACCTCCGGCGAGGACGACATCCTGATGGTCTCGCGCTCGGGGCAGGCGGCGCGCTTCAAGGAGACAGAGGTGCGCGCGATGGGCCGCGACACGAGTGGCGTGCGCGGGATGAACGTGTCGCGCAAGGGCAACTACGTGCTCGCGATGGATGTCGCGCGCGACGAGCAGGAGCTGCTCGTCGTGACCGAGAACGGCTACGGCAAGCGCACCGCCATCAGCGATTATCCGCGCAAGGGCCGCGGGACGATGGGCGTCAAGACGATCACCCTCACCGAGTCCAAGGGTTCGCTCGCTGGTGCACTCGTCGTGCGCGAGCACGAGGAGCTGCTCTTCATCTCCGCGGGCGGCATGGTCCAGCGCACTTCCGTGCGCGGCATCAACCTCTACGGCCGCGGTTCGCAGGGCGTGCGCCTGATGAACCTCAAGGACGAGGATGTTGTCTCGGCCGTCGCGCTCGTCGTCGACGCCGGCGACGAGGAGATGATGGATGGCGCCGACGGGGACCAAGAGGTCCCGGGCGCCAACTCGCCCGAGGCGACCGAGAACGGCGCCGGGCCGAGCGACTAGCCGAAGCGGCCCCAGACCCAGATCGAGCGGTGGGCTGCGAGCTCGGCTGGACGGCGCTCGTCCTCATCGTTCGCTACCCTGCAAGCACCAGAGAAAGGAGGTGGTCCGACCATTGTCTGACAGTTCTTGCGGGACCCTGGAGGTGACCGGCCGTTAGGTCGGCAGGCTGGACCGCTTAGCGGAATCCAACCCGGACACCCCGAGACGGCCGCCGGCCTTGGTCCCACCGGCCCTCTTCCCGTCCGTCTCGGATGTTTCCAGCTGAGTAGCCAACGGATAAGGGCGCCGCTTCGGTGGCGCCCTTTCCGTGTTCAGGGCGCGTCGCTAGGCGGCCTGCGCGAGGTACGGCTGCCAGGCCGTCGGGATCGTCGGCGCCGAGACATGGATGAAGATCTCCGCGCGCGGTGTGCGCGGCGCGCGCCGTAGCTGCATGCCCACCTGCGCGAGCAAGCTGTCGCCCTTGCGGCGATTGCACGGACCGCACGAGGCGACGATATTCTCCCAACTCGACTGGCCGCCCTTCGAACGCGGGATGACGTGATCGACCGTGAGGTTCGAGCGCGAGCCGCAGTACTGGCACGCCCAGCCATCGCGTGCGAACACCGCGCGACGAGTGATCTTGCGCCGGTGTGCTTGGCGCGGCACGCGCACGTAGCTCACGAGCCGGATCACAACCGGCCGCGCCACCGTGTAGCGCTCGGAGTGAAGCTCGCGCGCGTTGCGCTCCAGCATTTCGGCCTTCTCCTTGAGCAGCAGCACGACCGCTCGGCGAATCGAGCACACGTTGATCGGCTCGTACGTCGCGTTCAGGACGAGCACTCTCCCGCTCACCGCGCCGCCACCATTGCGCGCCGGCTCCTTGACATCGGCTAATGCGACCTCGACCGCTTCGATTGCGCCGTCGTGGCCGTTGACCTCCGAGCGTGCCCTCGCTCCCGCCGTATCCGGCGGTGGCATCGGTCCGTGCCGCAGGCGCTCGGGTGACGACACGGACCCCGCGGGCGCGGGGGGAGCTGTGCCTTCCATGTCACGCGGAGTGTAGCGAGGGCGTGCTCGCGCCCTCTCCGCACGCGGGCGCCCCGGCTCACGGCGCCAAGCTCAGGCGACCGGGTAGGAGCCGAGCACGAGCACCTGCTCGCAGTGCGCTCGCAATCCCTCGAGTGCGTCCTTCACCCGCGGCTCGTGCGCCCACGCTTCGATGTCGGCAAAGAACATGTAGTGGCCGAGCCGCTCGCGCCGTGGCCGCGACTCGATCTTCGTCAGATTTATCTCGCGTCTTGCGAACTCGTCCAGGCAGCCCACGAGCCATCCCGAGCGATCGGCTCCCGGTCCCCAGAAGACAAGCGAGGTCTTGCCCGCGCCCTCGCGGTGCACCGATGCGCGTAGCGGCAAGCTCGTGGGGTCGGCCTCGGCAGGCCCGAGCCACACAAACCGGCGTCTCGTTGTCGGGGTGATCCTCGATCCGCTCGCGAAGCACAACGCACCCGTACGTCTCCGCCGCGAGGCGCGTACCGATCGCCGCCCAGTCGGGCGGCTCGTGCTCGGATACGAGCCGCACCGCCTCGGCCGTCGAGGTCGCAGCGGTGACGTGCGCTGCCGGCAGCTCGCTGCGCAGGAAGTGCGCGCACTGGCGTGCCGCCTGCGGATGCGAAAGGACGGTCGCGATCTGCGTAAGCGCGAGCTCCTGCTTGGCGACGAGATAGTGATGGACCGTGAGCACGAGCTCCCCCACGATCGCAAGCCGTGGCGCTTCGGTCGCGAGCGTGTCGAGCGTGACAGTGATCGGACCCTCGATCGAATTCTCGATCGGTGCGAGCGCCCATTGCACGTCACCGTCGCGGGCAGCAATCACGACGTCGTAAACCGTCTCGAGCGCCACCAGCTCAACCGCGTCCTCATCTACCGCGTCAAGCAGCGCCTCCTCACTGAAGGTGCCGCGTGGGCCGAGGTAGCCGATGCGCGTTCTCAACCGACCTGCGGTGCAGCCAGCTCGAGCGCGGGGGAAACGGCGCGGCGCACCGCCTCCTCCTCCTCCGGCGAGAGCGCCAGCTCCGCCTCTCCGCGGCGGACCTCCTTCGCGTACACGCGTGCCTGCTCGCGATGGTGGATGCACGAGAGCACGATCCCCGAGCGCGTCTCGTCGAGTACCGCGATCGAGAAGGACTGCTGGCCAGACTGCTCGTTGTACGCGTCGTAGCGCACGAGCGCGCGGTTCGCGATCGCGCCTTGCAGCGCGCGCTCGACCCCGCCGAGGCGCATGTCGAGGCGCGTCGAGACCTCTTCGACGTACTCCCGCAGCGACTCGAAAGCGTCCTGCAGCTCGACGGCGTGCGCCATGAGGTCGCGTTCGCCACGCTCCCCGAGGAGGACGCGTTGCGCCCGACGCAGGCGACGCGTCGCGACGATCAAATAGACGCTCGCGAGCAACGCGATAACCGCGACCGCAGCGGCCGCGATCGCGATGATGCCCTGCGTGTCGGTGATCGATGCGCTCACGCGACTAAGTCTGCCGTGCCGGCCGGAGCGATGTCGCGGGCTCTGGCGCGGGCTCAGCTGAAGGTCGCTTCGTAGGTCGCCTTGTTGTTTTCGAGGTTGGTCTCGCCCGGCACCGGTTCGACATAGACTTCGACCTTCGCGCCGGTGTTCAGCGGCAGGCCTTCGATTGGAACTTCCACTGTCGTGCTCTGACCGGGCGTCGTCTTCGGGATGATGTTGTAGTCGCTGTACTGCTTGCCCGCAGTCGTCACCGTGACGTCCACCTTGACGTTCGACTCGGAGCTTTCGCCGACGTCTTCAACCTTCACGTTGAAGGTGGGGTTCGGCCCGCTGTTGATGTGGTTGAGTTCGCTGGGCACGAGCGTCGTGGTGCCCACGCTCACGCCGACGAGCGCGCTCCCGTGGGTCCCGGGCGAGACGCTCGTGGCGGTCGTGGGCGCGCTGTGACCGCTGATCCGCGCCATCACCGTGTTCGGTTCGAGCCAGCCGAGGTTCGGGAGGAAGTGTGACGCGGCGACGGTCTGCCCGCTCGCGCCATTCGCGCTCAGTGATTCTTCGATTAGCGGCGCAACGCGCTGCGAGTAGACGACGTCCGAGGCGAGGAAGCCCTCCATGTCGCCCGCGATCTGCTTGTACGCCGTCGCGCTTTCACTGCCGCCGCCGAGCGCGACGGCGATCCGTCCGCCGATTTTCATCAGCCCTTCGGTGCGCAGGTCGAGGACGAGCAGGAGGTCGCGCTGCGCCGCTTCGAGCCCGCTCGGGACATTGAGCTTTTCAGCGTGCGAGGTTTGCCCTTCGGCTGCCACCCGCAATCCGTTGATCTTTTCTTCAACGCTTCCATGGGGCTGGGCCGCCGCGCCGGAGATCGCCTCGAAGAACGGGGCGGAGACGTTTTCATTCGATTCCTTCGCGATTTGGCTGACGTTGCGCCCATAGCTTTCGACCGCTTCGCGCTTGCCCCCACCGACCGCGCTCGCGATCACGACGACGATGACGATCAGCGCGACGAAGCCGACGGCCGCGAGGATGCGACGCCGCACGACCATCGCGTGATGCTCGCCGGAGGACGGCCGGCGCGCAGTGCGCCGCGAACGTGCCTGCGGAGGCCGCGAAGGGCGTGTCTGCCTGATCTCTGTCGGTGGTGGCTCGTCCTCGTCGAAGAACGACAAAGGCAACTCCTTGCAGGAGGAAAGCCTCAGTATGACTGGCGGCCCAGCGGCCCTGCCGCCCGACCGCCGCCCGTGCACGCGCTGCAATTTCGCCGTCAACGTGCGCGTGCGGCCCTGGCGCGCAGGGAAAGGACCGCCATCGCCGAACGCGGAGGCGGTGGAATCTCCACAAACGCTCTCCCACGAGCGCCCTTCGGGCGCGCCCGCGACCTCGCTGACGCGAAGGCTGCCGCGCTCCCTGTGGCGCCGTCCGCCCTCCGAAGCGCGGCTGCCAGCGGTCGATCCGCCCGTCCCACGGGGCGAGCTCCTGCTCGGCCGCTACCGACTGCTCGAGCGCCTAGGCGCCGGGGGCTTCGGCGTGGTTTGGCGCGCGCGCGACGAAGTGCTCCAGCGCCAGCTCGCCATCAAGCGCGTCGAGCACGCGCATACCGGCGACCGCGCGCACCGCGAGGCGCTCGCGACCGCGCGGCTCGCCCATCCCGCGATTGCCGCGCTCCACGAGGCGCGCGCCGAGGGCGACTCGCTGTACCTGATCTCGGAGCTCGTGCCGGGAGCGCCGCTACATCGGCTGCTTGCGGTCCGCGCGCTCGACGACCACAGGGTCCTCGAGATCGGCGTCGCACTGAGCGAAGCGCTCGAGCACGCTCATGCGTGCGGCGTCGTCCACCGCGACGTCAAGCCGGCGAACGTGATCGTCCTTCCCGACGCCGACGCGTCGCGGGAGCACATCCCGGCGAAGCTCACGGACTTCGGCAGCGCGCGAATCGCGGGCGAGGACGCGCTCACGCACACGGGGGACATCCTCGGCACGCTCGCGTACATGGCCCCGGAGCAGAGCGAGGGCCTCGAGGCGACTTCGGAGTCCGACCTGTACGCGCTCGCGCTCGTACTCTACGAGGCGCTGAGCGGCGTGAACCCCCAGCGCGGGGCGACTCCGGCTGCGACCGCGCGCCGTCTCGGCACGAGCGTCCCGCCGCTCGCCGACTACCGGCCGGACCTGCCCGCCGTCCTGCGCGCGGCGATCGATCGGGCGCTCTTGCCGCGAGGGGAGGAACGCGGGACGCTCGGCGAGCTGCGCCAGGTTCTTCGCGGCGCCTGCGAACCGCGGATCGGATGGCGCAAAGCGCGCCGCGCCGCAACGGCGATTTTCCCTGCGGAGCGCACCCTTCCCCGTGAGCGCCCGCCGCGGGTACAGCTCGAGCGGACGCTGGTCGGCGGGGAGGCGCTACCCACCCGCGATGGACAGCCTCTGCATCTCGCCGCCGCCGCCCCGGGGCGGCGGCGGTTCGGGGTCGCACGCACCTACTGGTGGGCGGGGGCGCTCGCGGCGATCGCGTGGCAGGCGCTCGCGGGTCACGGAGGCGTTGCGCTCGTGCTTGCGGCGTTCGCGGCCCCTCTCATCGCGCTGCCGCGCCGCGCGGGGCCGGGATGGCTGATCGCCGCGCTCGCGCCGGCGCTCGGCGCGGTCGGCCTCGCCGGTGCGTACCCCGCGATCGCCGGCCAAGCGACCAACTTGCGCGCGCGTGCCGGCTTGGGAGCGCTCGGATACTGGTGGCTGCTGCTCGCAGAGATGCTCACGGGGCATCGGCTCTGGCTGTGGCCGCAGGGCGCCGGGCACGCGCTCGCGACGAACGCCTGGAGCACCTCCGCGGGGGCCGCCGCGACGTACGTGCTGCGCCCGCTCATCAGCGTCGCGACGATCGAGGGCGCGGCGCTGTGGGCGCTCGGCGCGGCGAGCCTCCCGTGGGTCGTGCGCGGGCGCAGCGCTGTGCGCGACGTCGTCGGCGCAACGATCTGGGCGGCCGCGCTCGTGAGCGCCGAGCCGATCTTCGACCGTGGCCTCGGCGTGCATGCTGCCGGCCCATCGCCCCGGGGGGCCCTGCTAGCCGGGATCCTTTGTGCGACCCTCGCGGTGTGCGCCCGCGCGCTCCGCGGACCGGTGTCCCGGCCTTTCCGGATCGAGGGGCGTGTAACGTAGCATGGCGCTGATGAGGTGTCGATTCGAACCAGATAGGCCCGCACGCCCGCGCTTGTCCTGAGCGTGCGCCGCGGGCGGCGCGAGGTCACATTGATATGAACTTCCTGAGGAGCTTCGAGCGCAGCGTCGGCGGGTTGCTGGAAGGGGCCTTCGGCAGCGTTTTTCGGTCCGAGGTGCGCCCGATCGAACTGGCGCACAAGCTTTGCCGCGAGATGGACGAGCACCGCACTTCGTCGGTCTCGCGCGTCTACGCCCCCAACGAGTACCTCGTATGGCTCTCCGCCGCGGACCGCGAACGTTACGCGGGCGTCGAGGACGAGGTGATCGACGAGCTTTGCGCGTACCTGCTCGAACACGCGCGGCGCGAACAGCTGACGCTCGCCTCGCGCCCGGTAGTCACGTTCAACACCGACGAGCGCCTGTCGCTCGGGGAATTCGGGATCCAGGCGCGACTCGTGCGCCTGGACGGGGAGGAGGACAGCCCCGAGGCCGAGCTCGCCGCGCGCGAGGCGGCCGGGGATGCGCGCGTCGAGAGCACCCGTCGCGAAGCAAGCGAGGACGACGACGAACACGGCCACACGATGATCTACAGCTCATCCGAGCGCGTGCGTGCCCCCGTGCGCGAGGCTCAGGTGCGCAGGCAGTCGCGCGCGTTCGTGCACCTCGGCGGCAAGCGCCTGCTCGTCGCGCCCGCGGGCGCCGTTATCGGGCGCTCTCGCGGCTGCGACATCGTTGTCGAGGATCCGGGTGTCTCGCGCAGGCACGCTGAGATCAGGCCCGCGGAGGAGGGGTGGATGATCCGCGATCTCGGTTCCACCAATGGCGTCTTCGTGAATCGGTCCCCGATCGACGGACCGACGGAGCTGCGCTCCGGGAGACCACATCGAGCTCGGTGAGACTGAGATTGTGTTCGAGGCACCGTGAACGCCGCAGAGGCCACCGTGAACTCGCTCGAGCCGATCTCGGTGGCCCTGAAATTCGGCTTCCTCGCGGTGATGTACCTGTTTCTGCTCTGGATCGCGCGCTCGGCGCTTCGCGACCTGCGCGGGCAGAGCATCACGGGCAACGCACCGGCCGTCGAGACGATCCCGCCGCAGGACGCGACAGGCCTCTACTCGGCCTCGGCGATACACGGCTACGACGTCTCGAGCCGCGCACCACGGCTCCTCGTCGAGCAGGCCCCCGGCCACGACCCGGGGATGATCTACGACCTCGAGGGCGACATCGTCCTGGGGCGCGGCGACCACGCGCAAATCCGCCTCGAGGACCCCTACGCCTCCGCACGCCACGCACACATCTTCGAGCAGGGCGGAATCCTCGCGATCGAGGACCTCGGATCGACGAACGGCACCTACCTCAACGAGGAGCTCCTGGAGACACCGCGCCCGCTGCACCCCGGTGATCGCGTACGGATCGGGGACAGCGAGTTCACCTTCGAGACAGACTGATGCTGCGAGTAGCCGAGCAGTACTCCGCCACGGACACCGGACGCCAGCGGCGGGCAAACGAGGATGCGCTGCTCGCACGGGCGCCGCTGTTCGTAGTCGCCGACGGCATGGGCGGCGCGCAGGCGGGAGAGGTGGCATCGCGGCTCGCCGTCGAGAGCTTCCGCCGCGCCCTGCCGAACGGCGGCGGCGACGCGGAGCACAGCCTCAACGACCGCATCCAGGAAGCGAACGCGCGTATCTACGAGCTCTCTCGGAGCAACGCCGAACAGGCGGGCATGGGCACGACGCTTACGGCGCTCTACGTCGGGGAGGACGATGTCGCGCTTGCGCACGTTGGCGACAGCCGCGCATACTGCTTACGCGACGGCGAGCTTTTGCGGCTCACCGATGATCACTCGCTCGTCGACGAGCTGATCCGCCAGGGACGTCTTACACCAGACGAAGCTCAGGACCACCCCCAGCGCTCCGTCATAACGCGCGCGCTGGGGCCGGAGCCGACGGTGGAGGTGGACACGTACACGCAGCGCGCGCGCCCAGGCGACGTGTATCTCATATGCAGCGACGGCCTCACGACGATGATCTCCGAGGAGCAAGTCGCGGCGATCCTCTCTCAGCAGCCCACGTTGCGCGACGCAGGCGAGGCTCTGCTGCGCGCGGCGAACGATGCCGGGGGCCGCGACAACATCACAGTTGTCCTCTTCCGCCTCGAGGAGGTGACGCCCGCGACCCACGACGGCGAAGCGAGCGCTGCCGCGGACGGCGAGGCCGCGCACTCCCGAGGAGCGCTCGAGACGACCACGATCGTGCCGCCGACGACGAACGCGCCGGCAGCGAAGAGCGTCGATCACGCGACCGCCTCACACACCGTGAGGCCGCTTCGCCCCCGCCGCCCGGGCGATCACAAGGCCGCGAGGAAGGCTCGCCGGCGCCGGCGCTCCTGGCAGTTCGTGCGCACCGCGCTCGTTTGCGCGGCCGTGCTCGGCGTGCTTGCAGCGGGCGGTTATCTCGCCACGCAATACGTCTACTTCATCGGCACGAACGGGCGCGGTCTCGTGACAGTCTTCTCAGGACTCCCTTATGAACTGCCAGGCGGGGTAAAGCTGTACAGCGCCTATTACATCTCCGGGGTCCCGGCGTCGACGATCGCATCCGAACGGCGGCACACGCTGCTCGACAACTCGCTGCGCTCGCAGACGAGCGCGCAGGACCTCGTGCGCAGCCTCGAACTCGGCCAGCTGGCAGGACAATGAACCGTCCGATCGTGCGTGTGTTCGGGCTCGTCGTGGTGCTCTTCGCGTTGCTCGTCGGCTTCACCTCGCGTTGGACGGTGTTCGAATCGGCGTCGCTGCGCAACAACGCGCTCAACCGGCGGGGCCTGCTCGAGCAGGAACGCATCGCCCGGGGCAGGATCCTCGCGAGCGACGGCACCGTGCTTGCGCGCAGCGTGCGCGGCGACGAAGGCACTTACCAGCGCACCTATCCGACCGGTGAACTCTTCGCCCACGCGCTCGGCTACTACTTCACCGACCTCGGCGACGCCGGGCTCGAGCGCTTCCGCAACACCGCGCTCAGCGGGAACACGGAATCGGAATTCCAGACGATTCTGAACCAGCTCCAGGGTCGCCAGCCACAGGGCGACGACCTGGTCACCACGCTCGACCCCCACGCCCAGCGAGTCGCCGTCGCCGCGCTCGAAGGCCACCGCGGCGCGGTCGTTGCGATCGAACCGGCGACCGGCGCCGTGAAGGTGATGGCCTCCGCGCCCAGCTTCGACCCGAACGCGTTGTCCTCGCCGCAGACCTTCTCGAAGCTCTCCCAGGAAGGCAACGGGTCGCCGCTCGTCAACCGCGCGACGCAGTTCGGCTACGCGCCGGGATCGACCTTCAAGGTCGTCACCGCGACCGCGGCGATCGACAGCGGTCAGTTCACACCATCCTCACTCGTGAGCGGCCGCAATGGGGTCATCGTCTCGGGCGTGCCGCTGCACAACGACGACAATGAAAACTTTGGTGAAATCACGCTCAAGGAGGCACTTGCCAAATCCGTCGACACCGCCTGGGCGCAGGTCGCCGAACACCTCGGTAAGCAGACGCTCGGGCGCTACATGGCGCGCTTCGGGTTCAATCGCAAGCCGGCGCTCGACTACCCCGCAGAAGAGATGTCCGCGAGCGGCGAGTATGCAGGCTCCCACCTGCTGGCGCCAACCGACCCGCGTGTCGACGTCGGGCGCATGGGAATCGGCCAGGACAAGTTGCGCGTCACCCCGTTGCAGATGGCCGAGGTCGCTGCGGCGGTCGCCAATCACGGCCAGCTCATGGTCCCGCACCTGACCGAACGCATCGTCGACCCCGAAGGCCGCACAGTGGAAACGATCAAGCCGCGCGTGCAGTCCACCGTCATGAAGCCGTCGACCGCCGCGGCTGTCACGGAAATGATGGAAGCGGTGGTCAACGAAGGCACCGGCACCCCGGCGCAGATTCCGGGCATCCAGGTCGCGGGCAAGACGGGCACCGCCGAAACGCAATTCGGCTCCGCGATCAACAACGTGTGGTTCATCGCGTTCGCGCCCGCACACGCGCCGCGCATCGCGGTGGCGGTGACGGTGGAAAAGGTGCCCGGCTTCGGCGCGACCTACGCGGCTCCGGTGGCGAAGCAAGTGATGGAAGCGCTGCTCAAATGAGCGAGGTCGAACCGGGCGCTGTCATCGACGGGCGCTACCGCGTGCTCTCCCGCATCGGCTCGGGAGGGATGGCCGACGTGTACCTCGCCGAAGACGACCTGCTCAGTCGTTACGTCGCGGTGAAGGTGCTGCAGCACCGCTTCGTTGAAGACCAGGAGTTCGTCGAGCGCTTCCGGCGCGAGGCGTCGAGCGCCGCGGGGCTCTCGCATCCCAACGTCGTCGCGATCTTCGACCGTGGCTCCTGGAACGGCACGTACTACATCGCGATGGAGTACCTGGAGGGGCGCTCGCTCAAGCGGCTCGTCCGTGAACACGGCGCGCTCGACCCCGAGGCCGCGATCGACATCACCATCCAGGTGCTGCACGCTGCGAGCTTCGCGCACAACCGCGGCATCGTCCACCGTGACATCAAGCCACACAACGTGATCCTCTCGGACGAGGGACGCGTCACCGTGACGGACTTCGGCATCGCGCGCGCGGGCGCGTCGGACATGACACACACGGGGTCGATTATGGGCACCGCGCAGTACCTCTCGCCGGAGCAGGCGCAGGGCAACCCGGTGAGCGCTGCGTCCGACATCTACGCGATCGGCGTACTGCTGTTCGAGCTGCTGACCGGCAAGGTCCCGTTCGATGGCGAGAGCGCCGTCGCAATCGCGCTCCAGCATCTCTCAGCGGAGCCACCAGCGCCAAGCGCCGTTAACCCCGCGGTGCCGAGCGTGCTCGACCCCGTCGTGCTTCGCGCGCTTGCCAAGGACCCCGCCCAGCGCTACCGGGATGCGCGCGAGTTCATCGCCGCGCTCGAAGGCGTCCGAAGCGCGGTCGTCGAAGCCAAGCCTCCGGGCCACTACGCTCCCGCGCTCGCCGCGGGAGCGGTGGCGGGAGCGGCAGTCGCGCTCGCGGAGACGACGCCCCTCCACGGCGGCGGCGTATATGCGTCGGGCGCTGATGGGGACCCCAGCACCGCGGTCGCGGTGGCACCGGTCGCGGACGCGGGCCCGGTGCTCGGACTGCCGGCGGGCGGGTCGGGGGGCTCGACGACGCCGCCGGAGGAGCCGGACGAGTCAGCGCGCAAACGGCGGCGGTGGTGGTGGGTCGCCGGGGCGACGATTCTCGCCGCAGGCGCGCTCGCGGCAGCGCTCCTGCTCGTCTCCTCACCGGCTGAGGTGACGGTCCCGGCGTTGATCGGCCAATCCGAAATCGCGGCGGTGCACAAGCTCAAGGCGCTCGGGCTCGCTCCGGTGGTAAGCCAGGCCGCGAGCGTGACCGACCCCGCGGGCACTGTCATGAACCAGTCTCCCGCGGTGGGAACGATCGCGCGTAAGGGAACGCACGTCTACGTGACGGTCTCGAGCGGTCCCGCAAACGTCGCCGTTCCCAACGTCCTTGGTCAAGGAGAAACGCGCGCGCTCCGGATGCTGCGCGCGCGCGCGCTTGATCCGACGGTGCAGGCGCATTCCAGCCGCAAAGTCGCGGCCGGTGACGTGATCGCGACGAACCCGCCGCCGGGAACTGTAGTGCTGCAGGGAAGCACGGTCGCGGTGCTCGTCTCGAGCGGCAGCGCCGGCAACTCCAACCCCGCGCTCGTACGAGTGCCCAACGTGCGGGGCAACTCGCTGCACGCTGCGAGCGAAGAACTCGCAGCGGCGGGCCTCACTGTCGGGACCGTGACCACGCGGGGCTCGGAAACCGAGCCGCCCGAAACGGTTATCTCGCAGATCCCCGTCGGCGGCGCGCAGCTCGTGCCGGGGGGCGCCGTGAATCTCGTGCTCGCCGAGGCACCGAGCTCGACGCGGGAAGTCGTCGTGCCCAACGTCGTGGGCAAGAGCGAGACATCCGCGGCGGCGGCGCTCGGCGCGGCTGGGCTGAACCCCACGAGCTCGACGAGGACGGTCACGAGCCCATCCGAAAACGGAATCGTCATCGAACAGAGCCCGGAAGCGGGGCAAAAGCTGAAGCGGGGGACGACGATCACAATCGTCGTCGGCGCGCTGCTGCAGCAATCGGCGAGCACCACGAGCACCGCCGTGACCGAAGCGGCGCATCCGTGAGCAGCGCCACCTCGAGCATGTCGACGCCGGGCAACACCGAAGGCGGAGCGGGGGTGGCCACCCTCCGCGTAGCGGTGCTCGCGGGCGGACGCTCGGCCGAGCACGACGTCTCGCTCGCGTCCGCGGAGTCGGTCAGCGAGGGGCTGCGCGCGGCCGGCCACGAGGTCGTGTGGATCACGATCTCCAAGGACGGCGCGTGGCTCGTGGACGGCGCACCGATCAAGCTCTCTCCGGGCGGCGGCCTGCTCGGCGCAGACGTCGTGTTCCCCGCGCTTCACGGGCCCTTCGGCGAGGACGGAACCGTCCAGGGCGCGCTGGAGGTGCTCGACGTTCCGTACGTCGGCGCAGGCGTCGCAGCCTCTGCGATCTGCATGAACAAGCTGATCTTCAAGGAGCTGATGGGCACGGCGCACATCCCTCAGGTCGCCTACACGGGCATCGACGAGGAGCGCTTCACGAGCGACCGCGAGCAGGCGCTCGAGTCGCTGCGCGTGCTCGGGCTGCCAGTCTTCGTCAAGCCGGCACGCATGGGCTCCTCGCTCGGAATCGCCAAAGTGGCCGCAGCCGCAGCGATGGCGCAGGCGCTGGAACGAGCGTTCGCGCATGACGAGCTCGTGATCGTCGAGGCGATGACGCCGGGCGCGGAGGTGGAGTGCGCAGTGCTCTCCGGCCCTCGAGGCGAGGAGCTGCTCGTCTCGGAGCCGGGGCAGGTGAGCTTCGGTGGCGAGTGGTACGACTTCGAGACGAAGTACCGAGCCGGCGGGATCGAGCTGCAGGTGCCCGCGCCGATCACCCCCGCCACCTCCAAACGCGTGCAGGAGCTCGCCCTCGAGGTCTTCACTCGCGTGCGCTGCGAGGACCTCGCGCGTGTCGACTTCTTCGTAAACGGCGAGGAGGTGCTCGTCAACGAGCTCAACACGATGCCGGGCTTCACGCCGACGAGCGTCTACGCGAAGCTCATCGAGCAGTCCGGGGTCGGCTACTCGGCGCTGGTGGACAGGCTCTGCCGCGGTGCGCTCGAGCGGCATGAGCGCAAGCGCGACTAGCACGCCGCACTAGCGCAGCAGCGTCACTTCCGATATCTCCGCCGCGACGCCGCCGGCCTGCTGTTCGGGCTGGAGCCTCGTGATCCACACGAGGTAGTAGCGGTAGCGCGCACCGCCTGTGTCCAAGCGAATGACGGTCTGGCGCGCGATCGGCTGCGCGCCCGCAAGCAGCGTCCAGCCGCGCTGGCTGAGCGGCACGCTGTCGCCGTAAGGGAGTTCCTTCGCGAACCTGTTCGACGCGTAGATCGCGGCGAGGAACCCCGGGGTCTGCGTCTGGATCGCGACCGCGCGCGCCGCGACGCCGGGCGCGGCGTCCACGTAGAGCCCGACACCGGGCTTGCCGAGCGTGTCGCCGAGGTAGTGCTCGGTGCTCCAACTCGTGTTCGGATCGCCGTCGATCGCGTTCGAGACTTCGTTGGGGTGCTCGGGTCCTGTTCCGAACGGGTTGTAGTCGTGCGCCGCCGTCTGCGCGAGGTGGACAGCGTGCAGGTGGGGCGGGGAGGTCGCCGTGCCTCCAATCCCGCTGTGAGTGCGTCCGAGCGCGAACACGAGCGCGGCGGCTACGAGAGCGCCGGCGAATACGAGCGTTCCGAGCCAGCGCACGGGGTGGCGCACGTGCCAAGGCACTCTCCGCCGGCTCGGCGCGGGGAGCGTGCGCACGACCATCGTGACCTCGCCCGGCGGACTGCCCCGAGCGACTAGTCTCGATCGCGAGGATCTCCTCGAGGTCGCGCACCATCGTGGCGGCGTCGGGATAGCGCCGCGCGAGGTCCTTCTCCGTCGAACGTTCGACCACGGATGCGATCAAGGCGGAGAGCTCGGGGCGCAGCTCCTGCACGTCCGGGAGCTGCTCGCGAACATGGCGCATCGCGACGGCAACCGGCGTTGCCGCTGTGAACGGCACCGACCCAGTGAGCATCTCGTAGAGCACGACGCCGAGCGAGTAGACGTCGGATTGCGCGGTGACCTTCTGGCCGAGTGCCTGCTCGGGGGAGACGTAGTCGGTCGTGCCGAGCACGCGACCGTTCAGGGTCAGCCCCTCCTCGGTGAGCGTCCGCGCGATGCCGAAGTCCGTGATCTTGGCTCCGCCTTCGGCGCTGAGAAGGATGTTCTGGGGCTTGATGTCGCGATGCACGATCCCGTGTTCGTGCGCGACCTGCAAGCCACGGCCGATCTCGATCGCGTACGCGATCGCCTGCTGGACGTCGAGCTCGCCTTTGCGACGGATGCGCTGCTTGAGCGTCTCGCCTTCGACGTACTCGAAGACGATGTAGGGAGCTCTCTCGGTCTCGCCCCCCTGCGCCCACTCGCCGTCGAGCTCCGCCTCGCCGGCGTCGACCACGGTGACGATGTTCGGGTGGATGAGCCGAGCCATCGCGCGCGCCTCGCGGCGGAAGCGCTCGAGCTGGTCGGAGTCGCCCGCGTGCTGGCGGTGCAAGAGCTTGACCGCAACGGTCCGCTCCAGGACGCCGTCGAACGCGCGGTAGACGGTTGACATTCCGCCCAGTCCGATCACCTCCTCCAGCCGGTAGCGACCGGCGAGCGCGACACCCACGAACCGGCCGCCCGCGGAGCCTCCTTCCGCCTGGGGTGCACGAGTCCCCTCCATGGGCCACTGGCTACCCGGCGCGCCCCCGGTCTCGTGCGCGCCGGCCCCGATCCGCCGCGCGATCGTCGCGCAAGCGCCGAATCACGACGAGCGCGAGCGCGAGTCGGTACGCGGCGTACGGCATGAGCGGGCCCGTGGAACCTTCGCGGGCGCGCCGCCGAGAGGCTCGCCATCGCGGCTCACGGACGAGCGGCCGGCTTGCGAGCAGGCGCCTGCTCGCAAGCGTCGAAAGGAACGCCGCCGTCGCGCCTGCCGCGAGTTGGCGACGCATGCCGCGCGTCCGGCCTCGCCGCGCCTCGCGGTAGGACTTGAGCCCCGCGGCGCCGGCGAGCAGCGGAACGCCCACCTGCCACGAGAGGATCTCGCGTCGCGGCGCCTGAAGCCCCGCGCTCGGGCGATTGCGAGCGTCGCGCCGTTACGGGAGATCCCCGGTGCCAGCGCGAGCACCTGAGCGGCCCCCAGGAGCAGCCCGTCGAGCGCTCCCGCTTCACCTGTGCGACGGTCGCGCTCGTGGGCGTTGTCCGCGGCCGCCATCAGCGCCGCCCCCGCGAGGAGCCCTGCCGCGATCGTCGGCGGCGAGCTCAGCCTGCGGTCGATGAACGCTCCAGCAGGAAGCCGGCGGCGGCGGGTGGGGCTGTGGCGAAGAGGAGCGAGTGCACGGGCGGTCTCTCGGCCGCAAGCGATCCGAGCCCGCCGGCGAGCAGCGCTGCCGCAGTACCGCCGTGAAGGGCCACCTCGAGCGACCTGCGCAGCTCGACGTCGAGTGCCGCCGAGCGCCAGCGCATCAGCCAGGGGATGAGCGCCGTATGAGACGACGAGGAGATCGGCAGCAGCTCCGCCGGCCCCTGGATCAGCCCGAGCGCGACGGCGTGCCGAGCGGAAGCTGTTCGCTGCTCACTCGACCACGTCGACGGCGGGATCACCTGCCGCGCGACGTCGCGCCGGCGCTGGACGACGGCGTAGACGACTCCGACGACGATCATCGCCACGATCACGTAGTCGACGTACTCGAAGGCGTGCCGCACGCTCCTCCATTCGCTGCCGAGCGCGTGGCCGGCGAATGCGAGCGTCACCACCCACACCGCCGAGCCGATCGTCGTCAGAACGACGAACCGTGCGATCCCCATCCTTGCGATCCCGGCTGGGAGCGAGACGAACGCGCGCACGAACTGGGACGAGTCGACCGAACAGCACGGTCGCCTCTCCGTAGCGCGAGAACCACTCGTCCGCGCGTTTGATTTGCGCCGGTCCCATGTGCACCAGGCGGCCGTGCCTTTCGAGTAGCTCGATGCGGCCGCCGCGACCGACGGCGTATGCGATGAGCGAGCCCGCGAGCGAGCCGAGCACGCCCGCGGCGATGACACCGCCGATCGTGAGGTGATGCGCCGCACCGCTCTGGCCCGGGTCGGCGACCGCGAACCCCGCGAAGAGCATCACCACCTCGGAGGGGATCGGCATGCACGCTGCGCCGACCGCCATCAGCGCGAAGATCGCCGGCAGACCGCCGTCGCGAACGAAGTGCGCCATCGAGTTCACGATCCCTTCCGTGACCGACCCGACGAGGAGGCTCGCAGCGAACATCTGCCGAAACGATAGCCAGCGCAGCGAGCGGCCGCGGCGGGGCGGCGGGCCGCTAGCGTGCCGGCGGTGCGCGTCTGGGTAGACCTCACGAACAGCCCCCACGTGCTCGTCATGCGACCCGTGATCGAGGTCCTGGAGCGCGAAGGCCACGAGGTCGCCGTGACGGCGCGCGACTTCGCCCAGACGCTCGAGCTGCTCGAGCGCTTCGCGATCCCGCACGTCGCGGTTGGGCACCACCGTGGCGAA
This sequence comes from uncultured bacterium, assembly GCA_963768005.1. Classification (GTDB taxonomy): domain Bacteria; phylum Actinomycetota; class Thermoleophilia; order Solirubrobacterales; family Solirubrobacteraceae; genus Palsa-744. The sequence continues at coordinate 710,538 of CAVYGD010000001.1, read as the reverse complement.
CGGCGTTCCGCGAAGGCGCTTGGACTCCCTCGCGCTCGTGGGCGCCCGCCGCTGGGCGCGAGCTCAGCGGCCGCGGGTTGGCTCGCGATCGAAGCGCTTCGACCTCGCGCTCGGCCATGGCTCCAACGACGTAAGTGTCGCCGCCGCGCTGCTTCGGGATCCCGAGCTCGACGACGTTCGACTACGAGTACGCGGAGCTGCAGCACCAGTCAACTGCCGCCTCGCGAGCGCCGTCGTCGTCCCCGACGCGATCCCGCCGAGCGCCTGCGGCGCTACGGAGCGGGCAAGAAGCTCGCGCCGTACCCGGGCCTAAAGGAGGAGTACTACCTCGCCGACTTCGAGCCGAACGTGGCGGTCCTCGAGGAGCTCCTGCTGGAGCGCACGAAGCCGATCATCGTCGTGCGCACTCCGCCTGAGCTCGCGCTCTACCACCGCTTCGCGAGCGACCTCTTCGGCGAGCTGCTGGCATCGCTTGCGCGTTGCCTCACGGGAGCTCGGCGCGCAGGTCGTGGTCCTCGCGCGCACCCCCGAGCAGCGCTCGCGGCTGCGCGGGCTCGACGAGCTGAGGCTCCCAGCGCACGCGATCGACGCTCAATCGCTTGATCGCGTTCGCCGATCTCGTGATCTCCGCGGGCGGCACGATGAATCGCGAGGCCGCGGCCCTCGGCACGCCGGTGCTCACAACCTTCCAGGGTCGGCTCGGAGCGGTCGACGAACGGCTCATCCGCGAAGGCCGTCTGCGCAGGGCACGCACTCGGTCGGGAGCTCGATGACGCCCTTGCCGCGATCGGCAAGCCGACCGCCGAGCGTCCCGCGCGAATCGCGCCGCGACCCGCACATCCTCGTGGACCTGCTGCTCACACCTGCGAGCCGCACCTAGGTCTACGATGTGGGCTTCGCGCACAGTGCGACGCGATGAGCCGCGAGAAAGGAGTTGCGATGCAATCCAGGTTTGAGTCCACCGGCGTGCCGCGGATCGGAGTGGTGCTTGCGTCCTCGCTCGTGCTTGCAGCGCTCGCTGGCTGCGGAAGCAGCTCGAGCTCGAGCAGCTCCACTACCACCTCTGCCGCGGCGCCCGCCTCGAGCGCGGCAGCGGCGACGGGCGTGAAGATCGCAAGCGCGTCGGTCGGCGGTCTCGGCCCCGTGCTCGTCGACTCGCAAGGGCACACGCTCTACATCTTCGTGCCGGACAACCGATCGAAGGTCACGTGCGTGGCTCGTGCGCGGTCGTCTGGCCGCCGCAGAAGCTCTCGGCCGCGGCACCGCCGCCCAAGCGGCCGGCGAAGTGAAGGCATCGCTGCTCTCGAGCATCACCAACCCCGAAGGCGGGCGCGTGGTGACGTACGCAGGTTGGCCGCTCTACGCCTATGCAGGGGACTCGGGTGCGGGCACGGCGACGGGGCAGGGGCTCGATGCCAACGGCGGACTTTGGTACGTGATCTCGCCCGGCGGCCAGGTCGTCCACAAGACCCCGTAGCGCGTTAGCCCCGAAAATGGGGCTCAACCCCGCCTGCCGCCCACCGTCGCCCTTACAATCCGCGTAATGCGCCGACGGATCCGCTCGGCGGCTTGGCCGCTTCACCGGCACTCCCTCCCCCAGCTCGCCGCGGATGGAGTGCTGCTCGCGTTCGCCTATTACCTCGCGTTCGCGTTGCGCTTCGACAGCGGGCTGAAGCCGCCCTATGGCCTGCTGCGTGATCGCACGATCGCATGGGTCGTGGTCGGTGGCCTGCTCGTGCTCGTCGTCTCACGCGCGTATCAGCGCAGCTGGAGCTACTCCTCGCAGCGGGATTACTGGGCGATCGTGCGCGGCGTGTTCGCGATCACGCTGCTCGCGGTAGTGGGCATCGCGGTGCTGCGTCCCGTGCGGCCGATCTCGCACAGCCACACGGTCGCGATCGGTCTTCCCAATAGCGTGATCGCCCTCTTCTTCCTGCTCTCGCTGCTGTTCCTGCTCGGATGGCGAGTCCTCGCCCGGACGCTCCACGAGCGTCGCTTCCTCGCGGGGTTCTCGAGCGTCCGCGAGAAACAGCGCAGCGTGCTGATAGTCGGGGCGGGCGATGGTGGGCGACTCGTGCTGCGCGAGATCGTACGCAACCACGAGCTTGGCCTCGCCCCCGTCGGCTTTCTCGACGACGACCCGCGGAAGGTCGGGTTGCACATCGACGGCGTGAAGGTGCGCGGGAACACGAATGCCGACCTTCCTCGCATCCTCGAGGAGGCGGAGCCCGATGAAGTGATCATCGCGATCCCTTCTGCTCCGGGCTCCACGCGTGCGCGTGTCGTACGCGAGTGCCGCCGGCGTGGTGTCCCGGTGCGGACGCTCCCGACCGTATTCGAGCTGCTCCAGACCCGCGGCGCGGGGACGATCGCGCGCCAGATGCGCGAGGTGCGCGTGGAGGACCTGCTTGGGCGCGAGCCCGTCCACGTGGAGCTCGACCGCGTCGGCGCATACCTCGCGGGGGAGGTGGTGCTCGTGACCGGCGCCGGCGGCTCGATCGGTTCCGAGCTCTGCCGCCAGATCTCACGCGTTGGCCCGCGACGGATCGTGCTTCTCGACCACGCGGAGGACAACCTCTTCGCGATCCAGCGCGAGCTCGAGGACGAGCGCCACGTGCGCCCCGACGTTGATGAGCGCGGTGCTGGCGGATTGCAAGGAAGAGGAGCGGATGCATGAGATCTTCCGCGAGCACCGTCCGACGATCGTCTTTCACGCCGCCGCCTACAAGCACGTTGGCCTCATGGAGTCGAACCCGGTCGAGGCGGTACGCAACAACGCCCTCGCCACGCGTCTCGTCGCGACCTGCGCGGGCGAGGTCGGCACCGCTCGCTTCGTCCTCGTCTCCACGGACAAGGCCGTTGCGCCCGCGACGGTGATGGGCGCTTCGAAGCTGATCGCGGAGCTCGCGCTCGACCTCGCGACGGCGCGCTATCCGAATACGACCTACAAGGCGGTTCGCTTCGGCAACGTGCTCGGCTCCTCGGGGAGCGTCGTCCCGATCTTTACGCGCCAGATCGCGCGCGGCGGGCCCGTCACGGTCACGGACGAGCGGATGGCCCGCTATTTCATGACTATCCCCGAGGCGGTTCAGCTCATCATTCGCGCGGGCTCGTTGAACCCGTTTCCGGGCGAGTCGCGCTCAGGCGGCGTGCCGAGCCCGCCTGAGGTGCTCGTGCTCGACATGGGTGAGGCAGTCCGCATCATGGACCTCGCGCGCGCGATGATCGAGCTCTCCGGCCTCGACCCGGACGACGACATCGCGATCGAGGTCGTTGGAAGGAGGCCCGGCGAGAAGCTGCACGAGGAGCTCTTCAACACCTACGAGCGGCCGCAGCCGACACCCGCGGAGAAGATCCTGCTCGCCCAGCGCGAGCCACTGCAGTCCGAGGTCGTGCAAGCGTGGTTCGCGGAGCTCGAGCTCCTCGTTCGCGACGGGGACGCCGGCACGCTCACCACAAAGGTGTTCGATTGCGCGGGAGCCTGCGACTCGCTCGTCAGCGGCCTCCCCTCGCGCTCGGACACGCCGGCGCCTTCGCCCGCGCTCACACCATGACTGCGACGCCGCTCGCCCTCTCGCTGACCCATACGTTCACGGAGATCGGCGCCTTGGTCGCGGTCGCCGGCTTCTTCGGCATCGCCGTGCGTCTCCTTGCTGCTCTTCTCGCAGGGGAGGGAGATAAAGCGCTTGCGCGAGTGGGCCGGTCGCGCGCCTGAGCGCGCCGCCGAGCTCGACCAGCGGATCTCCTCGCAAGCTGCTGTCGCCGCGGCAGCGGCGCCAGCAGCCGGCGCCTCAACCCCGATGGCAGCGGCACCGAGCGCAGTCTCGGGCGTGCGTCCGATACCCCGCACCGCTCCGCTCGTCACGCGTGCGGCGGCCGCGGCCGCGACAGCCGGTGCACCGGCAACCACCGCTGCTGTGCTCGCCTTCGCGCAGCGGGCCGCGGCACGGCAGCCGGCACCCGCGCAGCAGCAGGCCCCGGCGCCAGCCATGATCGGCAACTCCCAGCCGCGGTCGCCGGCGCCCGCGAGCCCGCAGGCGCCCGGGGTGGTTCCCGCGCTCACCCCCGCCGCGAGCACCGCCGCGGCGGGGGCAGCGACACCAGCATCTTCGAGCCCAGCCGCGGAGCCGAGGCGGACACCTCCCTGTGCATGATGGAGCTCCGATCGTCCCCGCACCCGCGACGGCGGCGGCCGCGGCGGCACCGGTGGCTGCACGGCAGCTGGCGGCACAGCCAGCCGCTGCTGCTCCAAGCCCCACACAGCTGGCTGCTGCTGCTCCGAGCCCCGCACAGCCGGCCGCCGTGGTGGCGGCCGCCACACCAGGGGCTCCGCCTGCAACGCCTCCGGCGACCCCATCGCCTGCGGCGATCCCATCCCGGCCCGCCAGGAGTGAGCCGGTGCAACCCAACGGCGAGGCGGTGCCGGCCCCGGCGACGACCGCGGGTGGCGATCGCGCCGCACGTGAGGACGGCGCGACAAACGGCCCGACCGGGCTCGATGCACCCCAGCGAGCCGGCACAGCAGTCGCGGTGGCCGAGAGCGCCGGAGCCCTTTCGCGTCCTCGCTACCCTCCCTCGCCCACAGTCTCGCGCGTGACAGCGACGCCGCCTCCGTCGGCGCCCGCGTCCGAGCCGCCAGCGCGCGAGCGCGCGAGCGCGCGGCAGGCGGACAAACGCCTGCCCGACCCCACCGAATTCAGGTTCCTCAAGGAGGAGCCGCGAGGCCCCCACCGGAGCCGGACGCTCCTGGCGGGAATGGTGCTCGCGGCCGTGCTCGCGGTGGCGCTGGTCGCGCTCATCACGACTGGCAGCAGCGGCTCGCCGAGCCATACCGCGGGCAACACACGGCGGCCCTCGCATGCTCCGGGGCACGTCGCGTCGCAGCACGCCGCCAGCGCGACCCCCGCCGGGCCCGCGGCGCTCCACGTCGCCGTCCTCAACAGCACCGAAGTCACCGGGCTTGCGCATCACCTCGCCGCGACGCTTCAGGAACACGGCTTCAGTCAGGCGCAAGCGCTCTCCGCTCACCCGCCGGGCACCTACACCGCGAGCGTCGTCGAATACGCCCCCGGTTACGCGGGTGAAGCGGAAGGCGTTGCGAGGGCGCTGGGTATGGAAGCGAGCGCGCTGCGGCCGATGGAAGCGGCGACGCAGCCTTTGACTCCCGGTGCTTCGGTCGTCGTCGTCGCAGGCAGCGAAGCGGCGAGCGGGAGCACCGGCTAAAAAGCGAGTGACGATGGCACCGGTGCCCGAGGCCAGCAATGGCCGTCTAGGCGGCTTCCTCGATCTTCCCGAGCGCTCGCGCAAGCCGCGAGCGAAGGGGATCACGCACGTGATCGACAGGGGCCTCTCAGTCGCTGCGGTGGAAGGTCTCATGGAGACCGCGGGGGACAGCGTGGACATCGTGAAGCTCGGGTGGGGGACCGCGGTGGTGATCGCGAACCTCAAGCCGAAGCTCGAGTGCTATGCGGCGCACGGCATCCCTGTTGTCCTTGGCGGCACGCTCACGGAGCTCGCGATCCGCCAGGGCCAGCTCGACGGTCTCGTGCAGTGGCTAAAGGAGCTCGGGCTGCACCATGTTGAGGTCTCCGACGGCACGCTCGCACTCGATTCGGCGCGCAAATGCGAGATCATCACGCGACTCGCGAAGGAGTTCACCGTCCTCTCGGAGGTGGGGAGCAAGGATGCGCGAACGATCATGGCGCCGTACCGCTGGGTCGAGCAGATCGAAGCAGAGCTCGCGGCGGGCGCGCAAAAGGTCATCACCGAGGCGCGGGAGTCGGGGACCGCGGGCATCTACCGCGCCGACGGCGAGGTGCGGACGGGCCTCATCGACGAGATCGTTCACGCCGTCGACCCCGAGCTCTTGATCTTCGAGGCGCCGCTCAAGGAGCAGCAGGTCTGGTTCCTGCTGCAATTCGGGCCCGAGTGCAATCTCGGCAACATCGCTCCGCAGGACGTGCTTTCGCTGGAGACGCTGCGCCTGGGCTTGCGGTCGGAGACCGTCGAGCGCTTCGCCGCGGACCGGCGCCCGTGATGGGGGCCGAGGGGGCCTACGCGCGCGAGCCCTCGGGAGCCGCGGTATTCGATCGTGTCGCTAGCGTGCCCGCGGACGTGCGGAGAGCGGCGACCACCCTCTTCGCGCTGCTCGTGGTAGCCACCGTCGGCGGGCTGTTTCTCGCGCAGCGAATCAAGCACACGCCGACGAGCGTCCAGGGTTTTCAGCTCCATCCGGCCGCCTTCTCGCCGGCGCGCGGTGCGACCGAGCAGGTCTCCGTTCCGTACGGCCCAGAACAACGAAGTCACGGTCTCGATCGTGAGCGCCGCCGGCGACACGGTGGCGACCCTTGTGCACAACCTCGCGTGGCCACGCTACCTGCGGCTGTGCCTGACGTGGAACGGCCAGCGTGGCAGCGGCAGCGTGCAGCGGGGACAGCCGGCTCGCGACGCCGCGGGCATCTGTCCCGCCGAGCCGGCCTTTGCGCTCCCCAGCGGACGGCTAGCGCCCGCCGGCGATTACCGCGTGCGCGTAACTGTGCGCAAGGGGGGGCACTCGGTGCTCTCACCCTCGAGCTTTGCGCTCGTGGGTCGCGCGAGCGCCGCCCAGTGAGCGCGCTCGCATCCCCTTGCGTGCGGGCACTCGGCGCGATCCTCGGCCCTCCGCTCGGGACCTCCTCTGGCCTTGGCGAGGCGGGAGAAAAGGTCGGCGTCATCGTCCTCGCTGGTCTCCTCGCGCTGGTCGTGCTCGCGCGCCCGTCACGTGCGTCGCAACGGCTGCGCGCATGGGCGCTGCTGGGCGCGCTCGTCCTCACTCCGGTGCTGCTCGGCGTCGACGTCTGGAACACGAGCCAGCTCTCGCACCTGCGCCATCACCCGCTGCTCGCGGCGGCGGCGTGCGTGGTGGCGCTCGCGATCGTCGTGGGGCTCGCCGTGCTGTTCCGGAGACGGCCCGAAGCGTTCCCGCTTCTCGCCGTGCTTGCCCTTCCCTTCCGCCTGCCTGTTTCCGCCGGAGGCAGCACGTCGAACCTCCTCATCCCGCTCTACCTCGTCGTCGCCGGCGGGGCGCTCGCACGGCTCGCTGGCGACATGCTCGGCGCCACCACAACCGCGCAGCACGGCGAAGACTCTGATGAGCCTGCCGGCGGGGGCGGACGGCGCGCACCGGTGGCCCTTCGTCAGCTGCTCACGCCGCGAGGGCTCGAATGGCTTCTGATGGCGTTCGTCGTGCTCTACGCGCTTCAGGCCGCCTACTCGAGCGACTTCTCGAAGGCCCTCCAGAACATCGTCTTCTTCTACGCGCCGTTCGCACTGCTCTTCGCGCTGCTGCGGGACGTCCGATGGAGCACGCGGCTCCTGCTCGCGTGCCTCGGCGTCGCCGCAGGGCTCGCGGTGCTGTTCGCCGGCGTCGGCTTCATCGAGTACGCGCGGCAGGAACTCTTCCTCAATCCGAAGCTCGTGCAGGCGAACCAGTACGGCAACTACTTCCGCGTCAACTCGGTCTTCTTCGACCCGAACATCTACGGTCGCTTCCTCGCGCTCGTGATGATCATGGTCACGCTGCTCGTGCTGTGCGCGCGACAGCGGCGGGAGGTCTTCGCAGGCGCGGCTTTGCTCGCGTGGCTGTGGGCCGGACTCATCACGAGCTTCTCCGAGTCGAGCATGGCCGCGCTGCTGCTCGGGCTCGCGATCCTCGCCGCCTGGCGCTGGGACACGCTCACGACGATCTACGTGACGCTGGCCGTGGCGATCCTCGCCGTCATCGTCGCGCTCGCGGCGCCGCCCTCCGCCCACCTCGGCCTGAGCGGCGAAGGCGCGTCGGCAAACAACGCGACGAGCGGCCGCGCAAACCTCATCTCGGGTGGCCTCTCGCTGTTCGCCGCGCGGCCGCTGCAGGGATACGGCGCGGGCTCGTTCGCGCTCGAGTACCGCCGCCATCACGTGAGCACCGAAGAAACCGCTGTCTCGGCCTCACATACGATCCCGATCACCGTCGCCGCCGAGCAGGGCATCCTCGGTCTCGCCCTGTACGTCGCACTCGTAGTCTCGGCGCTCGCCGTGCTCTTCACGGGCGCCTCGCGCTCACCACCGCGGATCGCACTCGCGGCGGCGTTCGCAGCGCTCGTCCTGCACACATGGGTATACGCGGACTTCCTCGAAGACCCCGAGACGTGGGCGCTGCTGGGAATCGGCGTCGCGCTCGCGCTCGCGCGGGGTCGGCTCGAGCGCCCGGCGGCTGCGCGCTCGCGCGCGACGGAGCCCACGCGGTCGGCGCTGAAACCTCCGCTCGCCCGCCTCTGAGCGGCCGCAGCGCGTTTCGCCGTGTTCGGATATCTGAAGCGGCTGCTGCGAACCGGAGCCGCCTATCAGGCGGCGGAAATCGTGGCGAAGGGCATCGCGGTGCTCACGCTGCCGCTCTATTTGCGCCACGTTTCGCGTGGCGAGTACGGCGCATACCAGTCGCTCTTTACGGCGGTCATCCTCGCGAGCATCCTGCTGCGCGTCGGCGTTGGCGAGGCGTTCGTTCGCTTCTACTACGAGGACCGCGACGCCAAACGTAGGGATCGCATCGCGCGCACCGCGACCGCGACCGTGGCATGGACGACGACGGTCGCGGCGGTGGCCGTCGTCGTCTTTGCGGCGCCGCTCTCCGAACTGCTGCTCGGCGCACATCCCGCCGATCCGGAACTCATCGACTGCGCGGCCCTCGGACTGTGGGCGTTCACGAACCTCGAGATGGCCTACGCGCAGCTTCGCGTTGACGAACGGGCCCGCACGTACCTGATCGCCTCGGGCGCCAACGTCGCGATGACGGTCGTGTTCACGATCCTGCTCGTCGTCGTGGCCGACCAGGAAGCGCGCGGGCTGCTCCTGGGGAACTTCGGCGCCTCCGCGGTGGTCGTGCTCGGCCTGTGGTGGGTGCTGCGGCGGCGCTTCTCGCTGCGCGTGCGTCCCGCCGACCTCGCCGCGATGTTGCGCTTCGGCCTGCCCACGGTGCCCGCCGACGCGAGCGTCTACGCGCTGCAGGTGGCCGACCGCTTCTATCTCTATCGCGGCTACAGCCCCGCGGCCGCGGGCGAGTACTCGGTGGCGCTGCAGCTCGCGACCGTCGTGTTCGTGTTCGTTCGCGGCTTCCAGTACGCCTGGCCACCGCTCGCGTACTCGATCGAGCACGACCGTGAGGCTGCGCGCCTGTACTCGCTCGTAAGCACGTACTTCGTGCTCGGCACCGGGGTGGTCGTCGCGGCGGTGACGCTTTTCGGACGGTGGATCGTGCGACTGCTCGCGCCGCCCGAATACTTCGGCGCCTACACCGCGCTTCCGTGGCTCGCGCTTGCATGGGCTCTGTACGGGCTCTACCTGGTGATGATCGTCATCACCGGTCGCGCGCGCGCGACCAACCGCAACCTGCCGGCCGCGCTCGGCGGGCTCGCTGCGAACATCGCGCTGCTGCTGCTGCTCGTCCCCGGCTCGGGCGCGGGGCTGGGTATCGCTGGTGCTGGCATCGCATTGTGCGCCGCCTACGTCGTGATGCTCGCGATCATGCATCTGCTCACACGGCGGCTCTTTGCCGTGCGCTTCGAGTGGCTCCGCCTCGGCGTGCTCGCCGCGACGCTCGGCGGCGTCGCGGTCTCGGGGGACCTGCTGCTTCCGACGCACGGCATTACGGGCCTCGCCCTGCGCTTGGCGTGGTTCGCGCTGATCCCCGCGGTGCTCGTCGTGACGCGCTTCTTCTCGCCCACCGAGCGCACGCAGGCGCGCGCCGCTCTCGTCGAGATGCGGCGGCGTATCGCGAGCTTCCGTGCGGCCGGTGGCGACGTCGAGGTGTACGCCGAGGACCCGCTGCGAGATATCTGAGCGCGGCCCTCCGAGCCTACCTCGCCGCCCCCAGCTCTCCCGCGCGGTTGTAATCGTCGGCCAGCTCGCGCAGTCCTCTGCCGCGCTCCGGGTGCAACGTCGCGCGCACGTGCATCCAGTAGCGCTCCGGCGAATGGCCGGGAAGCACGGCGGCGAGCAGGGCGCGGGCGCCGTAGGCCCACGCGGTCAGCCAGCGCACCGCGCGCGCCGCGGCCGCCGAGTGATGCTTGCGCATGTAGCGATCGCGGTTGCGCGAGAGCTCGACGATGCGCGGCTCGGCTTGGGCATCCGTCGAGAGCTGCTCGTCGTGGATCGCCACCGCGCGCGGCACGTAGAGGCTCCGCCAGCCGGCGTCGCGCAGGCGTCGCGCGAAGTCGACCTCGTCTGAGTAGACGAAGAACGCCTCATCGAGATAGCCGACCTCGGTGGCGGCGCCGCGCCGCACGAGCAGCGCCGAGGATTGGCACCAGTCGACGACCCGCGTATGCGAGCCCCGGCTCTGGACCACGAGCAGTCGGTGCAGCGCGAGCGCCGTGGCGAGCGCCGTGAGTGGCGTCGGGAAGCGCCACGCGCACGCCTGCGCGCTGCCATCGGGGCGCACGAGCTTCGCGCCGGCGCACGCCGCTTCCGGATCTGCGGCGAGCGCCCGATGGAGAGCGAGCGTCGCTCCCGGCAGGAGCTCCGAATCCTCGTTGAGCAGGAGCGCATAGCGACCGCGAGCTCTGCGCAGCAGCTCGGAGTCGCAGAACGCCTTGCCAACGCGCTGCGGCAGAGCGATGACATCGTCGACCGCAGGGTGCTCGCGGGCGAGCTCCACCGAGCCGTCTCGCGACCCGTTATCGAGGACGAGCACCTCGCTCGCAAACGGCAGCGTGCTGCGCTCGCGCATGATCGCAGCGAGGCCCCGTCCAAGCAGCTCGCGCTTGGACGTGTTGACGACGCAAAACGTCAACTCGACGCTGTCAACGCTTCCCACGCGCATATTGTCCAGCGAATGCTCGTGCACGTGGTCGACCCCTCGGCGTACACGCCGCCCTACGACGACGCGCTCTGCCGCGCACTGGCGCAAGCGGGCGCGCGGGTCGAGCTTTACACGAGCCGCTTCACCTACGGGTCCGTCCCCGAGCCCCAGGGTTACTCGCGGCGGGAGCACTTCTACCGCTTCGCTAACGGCGCCGCGCATCTACCGCGTGGGCCCGCCTCGGGGCCGCGCTCGGCTGCCGCACGTGGCCTGAAGCTCGCCGAGCACGTCCCGGACATGCTTCGCTACCGCCGCCTCGCGAAGGCGGCCGACATCGTGCACTTCGAGTGGCTCCCCGTGCAGCAGCTCGATCTGCGGCTGCTCCCGGCCGGCCGGGAGCAGCCGCCGCTCGTGATCACGGCGCACGATGTGCTGCCACGGCAACCGCGGCTCGGCCAGCGCGCTGCGCAGCGGCGCCTCTACGAGCGCTTCGATGCGATCGTCGTGCACAGCCGGCACGGTCGCGCCCGCCTCACCGGCGAGCTGGCGCTTGATCCCGCGCGCGTACACGTGATTCCGCACGGTGTGCTCGCACCGTGGGCGGCCCCTGAGACGGGGCAGGCCGAGAGCGCCGCGCTTCCGCCCGGGTTCCCCAACGAGGGCGATCCGGTCGTCCTCTTCTTTGGGCTTCTGCGCCCGTACAAGGGCCTTGACGTGCTCCTCGAGGCGTGGCGCGAGGTGCACGGAGCCGAGCTGTGGATCGTCGGCATGCCGCGTATGGATACCGCGCCGCTGCATTCGGCGGCGACAGAGGGCGTGCGCTTCCTCGAGCGCTTCGTGAGCGACGCGGAGCTCCATGCGTTCCTGCGCCGCGCGAGCCTGGTCGTGCTGCCGTATCGCGAGATCGACGCCTCGGGCGCGGCGTTCACGGCGATCGGGGCGGGCTTGCCGCTCGTGCTCAGCGACGTCGGGGGGTTTCCCGAGATCGCTTCGAGCGGGTGCGCGCGGATCGTGCCCGCGGGCGATTCCAAAGCGCTCGCAGCGACCTTGAGGGAGCTGGTCGCGGACCCCGCGCAACTCGAGGCGATGGCCGAGAGCGCCCGCACGGCGGCGCGCGGGCCCTACGCGTGGGAGCAGATCGCGACGAAGACGCTCACCCTGTACGCAACGCTGCTGGGCGAGAATCTCGTTCGGTGAAAGGACGCACACGTTGAGAGCCCTCGAGATCATCTTTTGGGTCGCGGTCGCGCTAATCGTCTGGACGCAGCTCGGCTACGCGGTCGCGCTGTGGCTCGTCGCCTCGCTCGCCGGTAAGGCGCACGAGCCCTCCCGGAGCGTGGCTGGAGAGGAGACCGCGGAGGAGCCACCGCTCGTGTCGCTGATCGTCGCCGCGCACAACGAGCAGGCGGTGATCGCCGACAAGGTCGCGAATGCGCTTGCGCTCGCCTATCCCCGCACGCGCCTCGAGCTGATCGTCGCGTGCGACGGCTGCACCGATGCCACCGCCGAGCGTGCGCGAGCGGCGGGCGCCGACGTCGTGCTCGAGCTTCCCCGCGGTGGCAAGGTGCGCGCGCAGGACGCAGCGGTCGAGCGTGCACGCGGAACGATGGTCGCATTCTCCGACGCGAACGCCTCGTGGGATCGTAATGCGCTGCGGGCCCTCTTGGACGCCTTCGCCGACCCTCGCGTCGGGTACGCGTGCGGGCAGGTCCGCTACCTCCCCGCGACCGCGGACGCGGATGCCACCTCGCAGGAGAACCTCTACTGGCGCTACGAGCTCGAGGTGCGCTCGCTCGAGTCCCGCTTGCGCTCGATAACCGCCGGCAACGGCGCGATCTACGCCACCCGCCGCGACGCGTATATGGTCGTCGACCCCGTGATGGGCCACGACCTCTCGTTTCCCTTCAACATGGTCAAGCGCGGCTGGCGCGCGGTCTATGTCCCCGCGGCGGTGGCGACCGAGAAGATGGTGCCGACGATCGAGGGTGAGTTCGCGCGCAAGCGGAGGATGATGAGCCACACGTGGCCGATCGTCGTGCGCGGCGGGATGCTCTCGCCGCGCGGCTACGGCGTCGCCTACGGGCTGATGATCCTCTCGCACCGGCTCCTGCGCTACGCGACACCGGCGCTGCATGTGATCGTGCTCGTCGCGAACGTCGTGCTCGTCTTCGAGGGCGCTGGGCTCGTGTACACGGTCGCCCTCTGGCTGCAAGGCGCGGTCATCCTCGCGTCGCTGCTGGGCGGCGCCGGCCCGCTGCGGCGCGTGCGCGTCTTCCTCGTAGCGCGCCACTACGTGCTCACTGTCTCGGCACTCCCCGCGGGCCTCTGGGACTGGCTGCGGCACGGCACGAGCGCGAGCTGGCAGGCCGCGGAGGGCACTCGGTGATCCGCCGCGCTTTCGATCTATGCGCGTCGGCGACTCTGCTCGCCGTGTGCGCGCCGCTGCTCGCGCTCGCGGTGATCGCGATTCGCCTCGAGAGCTCGGGCCCCGCGATCTATCGGCAACGGCGGATCGGGCGCGGCGGCCGGCCGTTCGACATGTTGAAGCTCCGCACGATGGTCCACGGCGCGGAGTCGATGGGCGCCGGCCTTGCCGTGAACGAGGGCGACTGGCGCATCACACGCGTGGGAGCGCTGCTGCGCCGGACCTCGCTCGACGAGCTGCCGAATCTGCTCAACGTGCTGCGCGGCGAGATGTCGCTGATCGGCCCCCGCCCGACGATCCCCGTGCAGGTGGCGCAGTACAGCGAGCGTCAACGAGGGCGGCTCGCGATCAAGCCCGGTATCACCGGATGGGCGCAGGTCAACGGTCGTGCGTCGCTGTCCTGGAACGACCGCATCGAGCTCGACCTCTACTACATCGAGCACCGCTCGCTGCGGCTCGACCTGAGGATCCTGGCGCGCACCGTCACGCTCGTGCTCGGCGGGTCGGGCTTGTACAAGGGCGAGAGCGGCGGCTGGGAGCTCGAGCTGTGAGTCCGCCCGCGGTCCTGCTCACGGGCGTTGGCAAGCGCTACGACATCGTCTCTTGCTTCGCCCGTCACACGAAGACGCTCGCGGCCGATCCCAACCCGCTCGCCCCGGCGCGCTACGCCGCGCAGGTGCGCGCCGCGGTGCCACCGATGAGCGACCCGCAGTACGTGCCCGCGCTGCTGGAGCTCTGCGCAGAGCACGGCGTCGGCGCCGTCCTTCCGCTCACCGACCTCGACATCGAGATCCTCGCCCAGGGGCGCGTCGAGCACGGGTTGCGAGCATTCGTCCCCACCCCGGAGATCGCGCGCGCGACGTTCGACAAGTACGACGCGCACCTGCTCCTCGGCCGGCTCGGTCTGCCTTCGCCGCCGACGGTGCTGCCCACCGGCGACCTCGAGGCGTTCGCATACCCCGCGATGGTCAAGCCGCGACGGGGCTCCGGCGCGCGCTCGATCTACCTCGCGCGCGACGCCGCCGAGGCGCGCTTCTTCATCGGCTACCTGGAAGGCACCCGCGCAGACGAGAGCGGCGTGGCGAAGCTGAGCAACGACGTCAAGGCCCCGGTGGGCGAGCCGGTGATGGTGCAGCGCGCGATGCGCGGCGAGGAGCTCTCGATCGACTGCCTCGGTGACCTGCAGGGGCGCTGCCTGAACGCGATCCCGCGCACGATGATCGAGTCGCGCGGCGGCGAGTCGATAAAGGGCACCGTGATTCACGACGCCGAGCTGATCGAGCTCGGGCGGCGCGCGATGGAGGCGCTCGAAGTGCGCGGGCCCGCGACGATCCAGGTCTTCCGCGACCCCGAGGTCGGCCTGGCGATCACCGACTTCAACACCCGCTTCGGGGGCGCGTTCCCGGCGCCGCTCTACGCGGCGCACCCGGGACGCACGTATCCCGAGCTGATCGTGCGCCTCGCGGCGGGCGAGCAGGTGGAGCCGCACGTCGGCGAGTTCGCCGCGCCCCTGACCTTCACGCGCTACTACTGGCAGCTCGAGCTCGACGCCGACCTGCAACCGACGGGCCGCGAGATCGTCCCCGGGGGGCCGCCTGCGCCTGAGTCCGAGACGCGCTGAGCAACGTACCGTGTGCACCCGCGGGCGCGGGGCGGGCGAGATGTAAGAATTGGTGATCGTGGACTTCCGTCGGAGAATCATCAAGCGGCACGAGGGCGAGCCCTCGCCCGGGTCCGAGCAGGAAGCCACGGTCAGCTCTCAGTCCGCAGCCACTGAGACAAAGCCCGCGGAGGACGGGCACACGTGCCCGAACTGCAAGGCGCCGATGGACGCTGAGCAGGATTGGTGCACGCAGTGCGGCGAGCGCTCGAGCGGCAAGATGAGAGCTCGCGCCGGCTGGTACTCCGCCGGCGTCATCACCGTCGCGAGCGCGATCCTCGCAAGCGGCGCGGCCGCGGCCGGCATCGCCGCCCTCAATCAGGGAGGCACCAAGGAACCCTCGCACGAAAGCCTTGCGCAGGTGCCTGTGACCACCACATCCGCCACGCCGAGCGCCCCCGTCACGCCGACCAGTCCCGGTCCTCCGGAAACGCTGAAGGCGCACCCGCACCCGCCGCGGACGCTCGCTCGAACCCTCACGACGACGCAGTCGAGGACGACCTCGGCGAGCGAAGGTTCGGGGGGCAGCTCAGCTAGCGGCACCGGCGCCGGCACGGGCTCGAGCACCCACTCCAGCGAAACCACCACGACATCGCAGAGCGCGACCCCGGAAAACGAACTGCAGGGCCTCACCGCAAGCGCGTACACGCTCAACCAGCTCTACCCGAAGGCCTCGCTCGAAGGGCCGGAAAACGATCCCAGCCGCGCACTCGAAGGACGCGAATCCGGGACCGCGTGGTCGGTCTCCGTGAAGCCCGGGACGAACGAAAACCTCAACGTCGGGCTGCTGATCGCGCTTGGCGGTCCGACGCGCGTGGGGACCATCGAACTGCACACCTCGACGCCGGGGTTCCTGCTCGAAGTCTACGGCAGCACCGAAAGTAAGCCACCGACCGAACTGAGCGCCTGGAAGCGCCTCGGCCTCACGCCGTCGCTGAAGGCGAGCGCCGTCCTGAAGCTCGCGGAAACGAACAAGCACATGCGCTTCGTGCTGCTTTGGATACCGAAGGTGCCGAGCAAGCTCAGTCGCGTCGCGATCGGAGAAGTCGAGCTCTTCCCGCCGGCCTAACGAGGCCGGCGCCGTGAGCTCAGGCGCTTGCTTCCGCGCCCGTGGCGCGTGGCTTGCGACGCTTCCGTGAAGCGGCGCTCGTCCGGGCGCTCCCGCCCCAGACCTCGTCCAGGAACTCCGCGATCTCGTGCGTCAGGCGCTCGGGGCTCAGGCGCAGCTCCACGAGCGAGTTTGCCTCGACGAGCCGCGCGTTCGGCATCTCCGAGGCAAGCATGCCGGCGTCCGAGAACGGGTGCACTGGGTCGCGGCGATGGCCGAGCACGAGCGCGGGCGTCTTCAGCCGGCGGCGCACGCTCGCCGCCGGCGCGATGCTTCCGAAGAACAACCCCTGAAGCACGGAGGCGCCGGAGCAGGGGTCCTCGCGGACCGCGTCGAGCAGCACGTTGCCGAAGTGCGGCAGCGACCCGCCGCGGCACAGCCCGCGCCGCGCGCGAGACGAAGTTCAGCACCGGCTCGCCGAACATCAGCGCCAAAAGCATCGGCGTGAAGGTCAGCGCTCCGGCGACGAGCGCCCCTTCGAGCACCGGCATCTCGAGGATCAACCCGCGCAGACGCTCAGGCGAGCGGCACGCGAGCTCGAGCGCCGCATTTGTGCCGAGCGAAGTGCCCATGATCGCCGCTTCCTCGAGCTCGAGATGGTCCATGAGCGCCTCGATCTGCTGGCTGAACTCGCCCATCGTGTAGCGCGCGAGCTCGCGCGGGCGGTCGGAGGCGCCGTGGCCGAGAAGGTCGATCGTGATCACGCGATTGCCGAGCGCGGCGAGGTCTTCCGCGAGCGGCCAGTGCATCGTCTGGCCGAGCAGCACGCCGTGCACCATGATCAGCGGCCTTCCGCGCGCGGGCGCCTTGCGCGCTGTTGTCCCCCTCTGTCCCGAAGGGGTGAGCGCTGCCGGCCCGCCGCCGAACTCCGTGTAGACGATGCGCCATCCGTGGAACGCAAACGAAGACCTTGTCGACATTGTCACTTTTCATCCTACATGGCGGCCCGGTGCTCCCCGCCGGCTTCGCAGCGTGGCGACCGAGGCGGGGCCGGACGGAGGCGCCCTGCTAGCTTTGGAGGCGAGCGAGCGTCGAGGAGGTAATCGAATGGCCAAACAACCACGCATCCTTGCCGGAAAGGTCATCGCGATCACGGGGGGAGCGCGAGGCATCGGCCGCTCTACCGCAGCAGATGTGCGTGCAGGCGGGCATGAAGCTCGCGATCGGCGACGTCGACCCGCAGGCCGCCGAGCAGACCGCCGCCGAGATCGGCACAAACGCGATCGCACTGCCGCTCGACGTGACCGAGCGCGCGTCCTTCCGCACGTTCCTCGACGCTGTCGACGAGCGGCTCGGCCCGCTCGACGCGCTCGTCAACAACGCCGGCATCATGCCGCTCGGCCCGTTCCTCGAGGAGAGCGACGACACGGCGAGGCGGATCATCGACATCAACGTCCACGGCGTCATCAACGGCATGAAGGCGGCGCTGCCGGGGATGCTCGCGCGCGGCCACGGACACGTCGTCAACATCGCCTCGCAGGCGGGCAAGTACGGCTTCCCGGGCGGGGCGACCTACTGCGCGAGCAAGGCCGCCGTGATCAACCTGAGCCGCGCGGTGCGCAAGGAACTCCGCGGCTACGGCATCGACATCTCGGTCATCAGCCCGGTCGCGGTCAACACGGAGCTCGGGCTCGGGCTCGCCGAGCCGCGGCAGAAGCGCCTGCGCAAGATCGAGCCACACCAGGTCGCAGAGGCGATCGTGCAGGCGCTTCGCGAGCCGACCTTCGACGTGCACGTCCCGCGGGACCTGAAGATGAGCGAGCGCCTGAACGCGTTGCTGCCGATCGATACCCAGGACAGCGTCTCGCGCCTCCTCAAGGCGGACTGCGGTGCTCTCGCAGATCGACGCCGGCGCGCGCGTCGACTACGAGCTGCGCGCGGCGCACTCGGAGCCGGGCCTCGACGCGCGCGCCGGAACCGCCGCGCATCACCGAACGCACCGGCTCCTAGCGGCAGGCTCGGCCGCCTCAGCTCTGCGTCAGCCACTCGGCGATGAGCGCGCCGATCTGCGGTCCCTGGTCCTCCTGCAGGAAGTGGCTCGCCTGCGGGATCACTCGCGGCGCGGGGCCGGCGATCGCCGCGGCGAAGTCCTGGCCGGTTTGCAGCGGCAACACGGGATCCGAGTCCGCCCACAGGATTAGCTTCGGGCGGTGATCGACGCGCAGCGCGTCGATCAGTTCGCGTCCCTTGCTCGCACCCGGCGCGTCCGGGCGACTGCGGTATGAGCGCGGGGAAGGCGCGCGCGCCGGCCTTCGAGGCGGGGTTCGGGAATGGCGCTCCGTAGGCCGCGAGCACATCCGCGCCGGGATCCCGCAGGCACGCGCCGCGCACGAGCATCGACACCGGGAAGTCCTCGGTGCGCGCGACGAAGTCGCGGAAGCGCAGCCATGCGTCTGACATCCGCTGGCGTCCCGTGAAGAGCCCGGTGTCGAGGATCACGAGCCGGTCGATCCGATCCGCCTGCTCGACCGCGAGGCGCAACCCGATCGGCCCGCCCCAGTCGTGCACGACCATCGTCACGCCCTGCACGTCGAGGTCCTCGAGCAGGCTAAGCCATGAAGCTCGTGTGGCGGTCGTAGGTGTACCAGCCGACGTCCGTCGGCTTGTCGGAGGCTCCGAATCCGGGGAGGTCGGGGGCGATACAGCGAAAGCCCGCCTCCCGGACGGGCGGGATCACGTGCCGCCACAGAAACGACCAAGTCGGCTCGCCGTGCATGAAGACCACGGGGCGCCCTCGCCCTCGTCGCGATGCGCGAGACGCAAGCCGTCTACCTCGCGGTAGTGCGCGAGAAAGGGGAAGTCGGGCACCCCTTCGAGCAGCTCCTCCGGCGTGCGCTCGACGTCCGTCATCGGCCCGGAAGCATATCCGCAGCTTGGTGCGTTACGCTCGCGTGCGGGATGCACTTCCTGGCGACGCAGCTCCCTGTCGATCCTCGCGGCGGAGAAGAGCCGGACGGCCTTCTACATCGTCGGCGGAGTACTCATCGCGTGGGCGCTGCTCGTTGTCGCTCGCGGTTGGCCTGCGCCGGCCGCATCCTTCCCGCCCACGGCAGCCGCCCAGCGACTCGCGATGGGCATCACCGCGCTGCTCGTCGTCGCGGACGGCGGCCGCCGCGGTCATCACCGCGGGCACGCCCGCGAAGAGCGCGGTCGCGGCCGGCACACCTCCTCCCGGCTCCCGTCCCTCCGACGCCGCCCGGCGCACCGCCCCGCCGCCTGCGCCGCCACTCCACCCCGCCGCCGCCGAGCGCGAGCATGTCGCTCTCGGTCGAAGCGAGCCCCAACGGCGAACTCCGTTACAACAAGAAGGAACTGCAGACGAAGGCGGGCACGATCACGATCACGTTCACGAACAACTCGCCGATCGAACACAACGTGACGATCGCGCGTCCTGGCCTTCCGAGCACCGCGGCGGGCGCCGTGCTCGGCGCGACGCCGACGTTCAGAGGCGGCTCGCGGCAGCTGACGTTGAAGCTCGCGCCTGGCGACCTACGTCTCTACTGCTCCGTGCCCGGCCATCGCGAGGCGGGCATGGAAGGCAAGTTGAAGGTGTCCTGAACGTTTCGCTCGGACTGCCGGTCGCCGCGGGCGGCGGCTTGGGCGAGCGCGACCGCCAGCGCCATTGCGAGGCCCGTAAGGCCGACCCCAAGCACGACCGTCAGCAGCTCCGACATGACCCCAAGATCAACGTACTCCACGCTCTCGGCGTTATTCGACGTCTGAAGACGAAAACCTCGGACGACGCGAGGACATGAGCGACGGCGAGATGAGGGTCCACGTGCGCCCGCGCGGCGCGCGCGACGAGCTGCTCGGGATGCGCGAAGGAACGCTGCTCGCGCGCGTGTCCGCGCCACCGATCGAGGGGCGCGCGAACCGCGCGCTGTGCAAGCTGATCGCGAGCGCGCTGGGCGTCCCGCCCTCGAGCGTCGCGGTCGCACGCGGCGAGCGCTCGCGGGAGAAGCTCGTGCGGGTGCGACGGCTCGACTCGGCCTCGATCAGGCGCGCGCTGCGCTGAGCACCCGGGCGCGCCGTAGCCGGCCGCCGGGGCGTCTAGGAAGCGGCGTGCGCCAGCTCGGACGCGTCGCGCTCCCGTGCCCGCTGCGCCCTGCTTGCGCTCCTTGACCGCCCTGCGCAGCGCGTCCCAGTCGAGGTCCTTGAAGTTGTGCATGGGGCAGTACTTCGGGCCGCACATGGAGCAGAACTCGGCGGTCTTGAAATAGTCGTCCGCGAGCGTCTCGTCGTGCATCGCCTGCGCCGTTTGGGGGTCGAGCGCGAGCTCGAACTGTCGCCGCCAGTCGAACGAGAAGCGCGCCTCGGAGAGCTCGCGATCCCACCGCGCCGCCCTGCGGTTGCCGCGCGCGAGATCCGCGGCGTGGGCGGCTATGCGGTAGGCGATCATGCCCTGCTTGACGTCCTCGGCGTCGGGCAGCCCGAGGTGCTCCTTGGGCGTGACGTAGCAGAGCATCGACGTCCCGTGCCAGCCGACGATCGCGGCGCCGATCGCGGAGGTGATGTGGTCGTAGCCGGGCGCGATATCGGTGACGAGCGGCCCGAGCGTGTAGAAGGGCGCTTCGTGGCAGACCTCCTGCTGGCGGCGGACGTTCATCTCGAGCTGGTCCATCGGGATGTGGCCGGGCCCCTCGATCATCACCTGCACGTCGCGCTCCCATGCGCGCTCGGTCAGCTCGCCGAGCGTCCCCAGCTCCGCGAACTGAGCAGCGTCGGAGGCGTCGGCGATCGAGCCGGGTCGCAGCCCGTCGCCGAGCGAGATCGAGACGTCGTGGCGGCGGCAGATCTCGAGGATCTCGTCGAAGCTCTCGTAGAGCGGGTTCTCGCGCATGTGATGCACCATCCAGCGCGCGAGGATGCCGCCGCCGCGGGAGACGATGCCGGTGACGCGATGCTGGCAGAGCGGAAGGTGCTCGAGGCGGACGCCGGCGTGGATCGTCATGTAGTCGACGCCCTGGCGCGCCTGATGCTCGATGTTCTCGACGTAGCAGCTCGGCGCTTAGGTCCTCGATCTGCTTGACCTTCTCGAGCGCCTGGTAGATCGGCACCGTCCCGATCGGCACGCTCGCGGCGTCGATGATCGCCTCACGCGTCTCGTCGATGCGCTTGCCGGTCGAGAGATCCATGACGGTGTCCGCCCCCCAGCCTTCCGAGACGGTGAGCTTCTGCACCTCCTCCCCGAGCGATGACGTCGTCGGCGAGTTGCCGATGTTCGAGTTGATCTTCACGCGCGCCTTGAGCCCGATCGCCATCGGGTCGAGTGCAGCGGTGATTGACGTTCGCGGGAATGATCATGCGGCCGCGGGCGACCTCGGCGCGCACAAGCTCGGCATCGAGGTGCTCGCGCTCGGCGACCCTGAGCATCTCCGGGGAGAGCACCTCTTCGCGGGCGAGGCGCATTTGCGTAACGCATTCGGCGCCGGCGGGAAAGTCGGTCCGGTTTCGCTTCTGCATTCCTGCTCCCTTCGCTGGCATGATCCAGATCAGGTTCTGCGGGTCGGCGTCGTTGCGCCCTCTCAGCCGCTCACCCGCGGCTCCCCGTACTTGTCACCCGCATGTTGACAGAAGCCGCGCGGGCCGACGGCGGCGCGGCCTAGTTGCTGCGAGCGTCTCGGCCTCGCCGCGATCTCGGCCGCGCGCTCAACGGCGAGGCATCGGCGTACGCGTCGGGCGCATTCTGGACAGGCTCTGGCGGCCGCGTTGCGAGCGCAGCCGCGTCGCCGCGACCAGCGCGCCGACGACACAGAAGAGCGCGCCCACCGCCATCGCCTCGTCGAAGCCGTTCGTGAGCGCCGCTCGCGGCCCGACGTGAGCATGCCTTTCCGCGGCGGCGATCGTGCTGAGCAGCGCAAGGCCGAGCGCACCGCCCATCAGCCGCGAGGTGTTGAGCAGACCGGAGCCGAGCCCGCTGTCGCGGTTGGGAAGCCGCTGCATCGCGACGATCGTGAGGGCACGAGCGAGAAGCCCATCCCGATCGACGGCAAGCAGCGCGCCCGCAAAGACGTCGCCGAAATAGCTGCCGCCGGGAGCGAGCCCGGAGAGAAGCCCCATCCCCCCGCCCGCGACGAGTCATCCCTGCGGTGATCACCCTGCGCGCGCCGAACGCGCCGACGGCGCGCGGCGCGAGCCACGAGGCAAGCCATGATCGAGAGCGTCATCGGCAGGAACCCGAGGCCGGCGTCGATCGCGCTGAAGCCGAGCACCTGCTGGAGGTAGAGCGTGAGGAAGTACCACACCGGGAAGAAGGCGCCGTACAGCAGCACGACGACGAGGTTCGCGGTGCGCAGCTGGCCGATTCGGAAGACGCCGAGCGGGACGAGCGGGCGCGTTGCGATCGCTCCCCTCGACGAACAGAA
This sequence comes from uncultured bacterium, assembly GCA_963768005.1. Taxonomy (GTDB): domain Bacteria; phylum Actinomycetota; class Thermoleophilia; order Solirubrobacterales; family Solirubrobacteraceae; genus Palsa-744. The sequence continues at coordinate 688,164 of CAVYGD010000001.1, read as the reverse complement.
ACGCGGCGAGCAGCAACAGGCCGGCGACGAGCGGTCCGAGGACGCCCACGGAGCCCCACCCGAGCGTGTCGCTCTGGACGATCCCGTACGTGATGCTCACGAGGCTCGCGGTCACTAGCACCGCTCCTGTGGCGTCGAAGTGGCGCGCGACGGCGGCGACGCGCGCGGTCGGGATGAAACGCAAGCCGAGGGCGACGACGAGCGCTCCCAGCGGGACGTTGACCGCGAAGATCGCTTGCCAGCCGAGCTCCTGCGTGAGGATTCCGCCGAGCAACGCTCCCGAGGACGCGCCAAGCGCCCCCATCGCGCCCCAGATGCCGAGCCCGCGATTGCGCTCGGCCCCCTCCTCGAGGGAGCTCGTGATGATCGAGAGCGTCGCGGGCGACATCATCGCCCCCGCGAAGCCCTGCAACGCGCGCGCGCCGATCAGCAGTTCGCGCGAGTCGGCGAGCGCGCATGCCAGCGAGGAGGCGGCGAAGAGCGCGGTGCTCAACAGGAAGACGCGCCTGCGCCCGAGAAGGTCGGCGCAACGACCGCCGAGCATGAGAAAGCCGGCGAACGCGAGCGTGTACGCGTTCACAACCCACTGCAACCCGGTCGCTGAGAAATGCAGCCCGGAGTCGATCGAAGGCAGCGCGACGTTGACGATCGAGACGTCGAGAATGACCATGAACTGCGCGAGGCAGACGACGAGCAACAGCGCGTCGGTGTGGCTCGGGCGCCGCCGCGCGAGAGCATTTGTCGTACGGGCCGGAAGTACTCGCGCTACAGTCATGCAGTGCAGTTTGAAGGGTTTCGTATCCAGGTAGAAGAGAGGAGATTATCCTGGTATCGACGGTGCTACCCATAGTGCTCGAGAAGAACTCGGACGGTGACCGCGCCAACGGCCGCCCTCGACCCGGCGGCGCATCCAACGGCTCCAAGCGCCGCGATGAGCTCGCCGACTTCCTGCGTACGCGCCGCGCCGCGCTGCAACCCGGCGACGTCGGCTTGCCGAACGGCGGCAGGCGCCGCACGGCTGGGCTTCGCCGCGAGGAGGTCGCTCAGCTCGCGGGTGTGGGCGTCACCTGGTACACGTGGCTCGAGCAGGGCCGAGACGTGCGCGCCTCGCTCGACGTGCTCGAGGCGCTCGCGCGCGCATTGCGCCTTACCGCGACCGAGCGCACGCACCTGCTGCTCCTCGGCCGCGGTGAAGAGCCGCCGCCGCCCAAGAGCCCCGCGGAGCGCGTGTCGCCGACGCTCAAGCGCATGATGAAGAGCCTCGATCCGAATCCCGCGTTTGTGCTCGGCCGGCGCTGGGACTATCTCGCGTGGAACCGCGCCGCGTGCGCCGTCTTCGGCGACTTCGAGAAGGTCCCGCGCGGCGCGCGAAACCACGTGTGGCTTACGTTCATGGATCCGGCGCGTCGCGAGCTGTGGTTGGACTGGGAGCGGGGCATGCGCCTGTGGTCGCGAGATTCCGCGCCGAGAGCGCTCGACATCTCGACGATCCGAGCTTCGAAGAGCTGATCCACGCGTTGCGCCAGGCGAGCCCGGAGTTCTGCCGCGAGTGGAAGCGCCACGACGTGGCCCGCAGCGGCGCTGGCCGCAAGGAGATCCGCCACCCGCGGGCGGGCACGCTCGTGTTCGAGCATGCGGCGTTCAACCTCGTCGATGCGCCCGAGCAGCGGCTGGGGCTCTACATGATGCTCCCGGACGAGGAAACGCCAGCGAAGATGGCGCGGCTGCTCGAGGGCGGCTACGCGCCCGAGCCGACGCTCGCCTGAGCGAAGCCGCGCCAACCATTAGCATGCGCCGCCGGAGCATCCGGCGATGGGCGGCGAAACTAGCGCGATCTTGGTCAAGTGGATGGGCCTGCTGGACGCGAACAACGCAGGCCAAGTCCACGGCGGCACGGTAATGAAGTTGTGCGACGAAGCGGCGGGGCTCGCGGCGATCCGCCACGCTCGCCGGCCGGCGGTGACGGCGAGCGTCGATCGCGTCACCTTCCTGCATCCCGGTGCACCTCGGCGAGGTGCTCACGCTGAAGGCGAGCGTGAACGCGGCATGGCGCACGTCGATGGAGGTGGGCGTCCGCGTGGAGGCGGAAAACCCGCTCACTGGCGAGCAGCGGCACACGAGCTCGGCGTACCTCACGATGGTCGCGATCGACGAGCACGGCCGGCCGACGCCGGTGCCGGCGCACATCGCGGAGACGCCCGGAGGAGGAGCGTCGCGAGCGCGAGGCTCAGCTGCGGCGGGCGAACCGCCTCGCCGAGCGCGAGCAGATCTTGAGCGGCCGCAAGCCTCTCACTTGAAGACCATCAGCACGACGATCACGACGACGAGAACGAGCGCACCGTAGTTGGCGACGAGAGAGGGCATGTCGTCGAGCAGGCCCCGCAGCTCCTCGCTCGCCGGAGCCGTTCTTCGCTGCGAGTGTGTCGCGAGCAGGCGCGCTTGCTTGGGCTTCTGGCCACCGTAGCCGCCGAGCGCGAGCACGACGATGAAGAGCGCGATCGCCGCGCTCACCCAACCGGAGCCGTAGCCGAAATGGCCAAGGTGCACGAGCCAGAGCCCGAAGACGCCGACGAGCAACCCGCCGAGGGCCGACCAAGATCACGGCGAAACGCGCCAGCCCGAGCAGCAGCGCGATCTCCGCGGGCGCCGCGCGGCGCCGCGCGGCCTCGAACGCCACGCCGGCGAGGACCGTCCCCGAGACGAAGAGGAAGGCGCCGAGCAGGTGGAAGAAGAGTGCGTCGTTTTCCACGGGAGGCGGAGTAATACCCTAGGGCGACGCTTGGGGGCGCTCCCGTCCCTACCTGCGCACGCCAACGACTCGTCGCAATCGATGTGCAACCGCTCGATCGCAAGGAGGAACCATGAAACGCGTAACGCTCGCACTATGCCTCTCAGGCGCTTGTGTCGCTTGGGCTCTGCCCGCAGGCGAGGCCACAGCCGCCGGCAAGGCCACGATCGTCAACTGCCGCGGCTCCGAACAGATCTGCAAGGCGTCGGTGAGCCTGGCGGGAGGCGCGAGCAACAGGCTCGTGAGGATCGAGCTGCCGGGCACGAGCTGGCGGGCGCCGAGCGTGCGCGTCACCCCGAACAGCTCGCGCGGGGCGTACGAGATCAGCCATCCCCGCTTTGCGCTGGGCGGATCCGAATACCGCTTCACCCTCAATGCCGTGCAGGCCAACCCGCGCGGCTCACACCTCACTCTGACCTTCCGCAAGCGCTGAGCTGATGCAGTTCGCGGGCGTCTCGGCTGAGGCGAGGCCGCGCGAGCCCGTGTCAGTGCACCGGCCGCTTCGTCTTTGTGCACCGGCCGCTTGTGCTTGCGGGCCGGGCCGCGTGTGCTTGCGGCACGCCGCCACCGTTTGTGAGTCGCGTGACGGTGGCCGGCCTGGGACTTGCAGCCCTTATGCGATGCCGCCGGCCGCGAGTCGTGGTTGGCAATGGAGATGCCGGTGGCGCAGAAGATCGCGGTGGCGAAGGAGACGGTGGTGGCGCGGGAGATTGTGGTGGCACAGCGGTTTCCGGCCGACTGTTCCGCCTGTAGGTCGCCGATTGAAGCGCGGTCATATTGACGAGGTTCCCGAGGGCGATGTTGACGTCGTCCAGGTGCGTACCCCACAGCGGCCCGAGGACTTCGGCCACCTTTTCGCGGGGATCTTCGGCGGGGCCCACGTCGTTCAACTGGAGCCAGCTCGCGCCGTTGGCGTGATCACACTGCCCCGAGTACTGCCCGGGCATGCTCACCCACGGGGTCGGGCGCGCTCGGCACGGGGAACGGGAAGCCGGGAATGGCCGTCGTCGCTTCGTAGCGCAGCAACGGTCCCGCGCCTGCGCCCTGGATGGACAACGCCGGATTCACGCACAGCACTTCGTCATTCGCTATCTCGTTCGCTGGTGGCGGCCCCGAGGAGAGGGCTGCTCACGCGTCCGAAGTCGGCGCCTTCCGGCGGTTCGGAGAGGAAGCTCGAGTACGCGACGACGCAGTGCGTCTGCCCGGCGCTCTGGCATGCCGGAATGTTCTGGAAGTCGCCGCCCACGGTCCCGCCCTTGGGCACGAGGACGTTGCCGCCGAGTAGCACCGCAGAGACCAGCTGCTTGCGCAGCGCGGCGTTCGAGTCGATCTCTGCCTTGATCAGCTGCTTGAGCATGAGTGCTCCCTGCGAGTGGCCGATCAGCACGAAACCCCGGCCCTGGTTGTACTTCGATCAGGTATTCCTCAAACGCCGCGAGCACGCCGAGGTAGGCCGTCAGTTGGGCTCCAACCGTGATTTCTTCGGGGTTTTCGATCGCGTGGAGCGTTATCTGCGGGTAGATCGGCGCATATACCTTGCACTGCTGGGAGAACCGCGATGCTTGGTCGATCGCGACCTGCTTCTCTTCGGGGCCGATTTCGAAGTTGGCGTTTACCGTGAGCTGGCTGCTCACGGTGGGGTACACGTAGAAGCAGTCGATCGGCGGGTTGCTCGCCGGCTGGGCTTGTTCGACGGAGCCGCTCCCGTCGCCGAGCTCAACGGTCGTTTCCTCGCTGCTTTCGCACGGGTTTTCGGCGAGCCCCGGCTTGCACAGCCAGGTTGTTTCTGCCGACGCCGCGCCCGGAGTCACTGCCGGCACGATCAGCGCGGCCGCACCGAGGGTCGCAAGCAGCCACGTCCGCCATCGAATTGTCGTGGTCGAAGCGGTCGCGGGTGTTCGGTGCATCGCTCTCCTCGGTTACTCCCTCGATCACCCGATCCGACGTCGCTCGAAGGGACCGGGGGAGCCTCGTTCTTAACGACTCGACCGTAGCTGCGCCGGAGACAACTCCTGCAGCCCCTGGATCGACCAATGGATGGCGTGGGGGCCGCGCGCGAGGGTTTAGTCGCGTAACCCGTGCGGCAGCTGGGCCAGGGCGGAGCCCGGCGGAGCATCAGGAGGTTCCGCTGCGGGTGGTGATCTCATCCTCGATGAGCCGGATGTGTGCCGCGATCCGCGCCTGGTCCTCGTCGTGTGCGGCCTTTTCCGCGGCGACGTGGGTATCCCATTCCTCCTCGCTGAGAGCGGTCGGGGCCGGGATGCGATCACCTCCGGAGTCGCGCAGCAGCTGCAGGGCACCTTCTAGCTCGTCGGCCGTGCAGTCCCTGTACGGCTTCAGGACACCTGGCGCCACTTCGATTGGCGTGTCCGGCGCCAGCTCGATTTCATCCATAGCTGCTCCCTTCGATACGGATGGCTCAAGCGCCGAAACCGGCGCCTTCCCAACGGTTTACCATCTCCACCCCTTCCGCGAAACCGCCACACTGGCTGTCGTCGACGACAGACGGATCATTGCGAACCGCGGCGGGGTCGGCTCGCGGCGGCGCGGCGGCGGATCGCCCAAGGAAGCGCGAGGAGTATGCTGCCGCGAAGAGCCGATCCTCGACACTAGGAGGTGGGGACCATGAGCTTCAGCGAGACGCTCAGTGACGGCGGGGCACCGGACGCGCAAGCGCGGCGTCGGAAAGAGTTGCTAGTGGCTTTGGCGATGGGTGTGTTGCTCACGATCGGCGCACCGACGGCCGTGCTCGCAGCAGGCACAAAGCCGAAGATCGAAAGCATCTCCGTGTCCAATATCACCGAAACCGGTGCTCAACTGCAGGCACGTATCAACCCCGAGGGAAGCGCGACAAAGTACGCGTTCTATGTGGAGTACAAGGTGTGCCAGGGTGAAGGCGTGTGCAACATGCTCTGGCGACAGACCGAAGTGGGCAGCGGAAACATCCCGGCGGGCAACAAGACCGTCACCGTTCGTGCGCAGCTGGATCTGTCGCCGGGCTGCGAGTACGAGTACCATGTTGAAGCGACGAACTTGGCGGGCAGGTCGCACACTGGCGAAATGCCTGGCGAATCGGCGCACGAATTCGTTACGAAACACAGCACCGGGCTTCCCGAACCGCACGACTGCGAAGCTTCGTAGCGCCAGCACCGTTGAAGGGCCCACGGACCGTGCGCCCTCGGCGAAAGGGGCGGCCTTGGCGTCCGGACCCGCGGCGAGCAGGTGGTGGCGTAGCGCTACGCTCCACAGCGTGCGCCGCATCCCGACAGCGCCCGTCTCGCCGGCACGCTGACCGTGGGCTACGCGATCGCAGCGAGCACTGGCTCTCGGCCCCTGGCCTTCGGTGCTTCTAGTCGCGGCGGCGGTCGTGCCATCCCAGCCGCCAGGGCGATGACTTGCGGTGGCGGCTTGCGAGTGCCCCTGACCGCTAGAGCCCAGCGCGAGCTTAAGCCGCTCGTCCGCGCCGCGTTGCGCCGGACTGTGGTCCTTCGCTAGAGTCGCGGACGTGAGCTTGCCCGGCAGGCCGATAGAGAGCCTGACCGTCTCGACGTTCCGCGAGAGGGAGACGGTAGTGACCGTCAACGCCGCCCGCGTGGATGGCTGGTTGCTATTCCCGGAGGGCGGTCCGGTCGTCTATGTCGAGGCGCAGGACTTCGTGAGCGACTTCGAGATAGCGCCGCCTGCGGACTCGAACCAGTAGCCGCGCCCCACGCGGCGCTCGCGCTTCGCGGTTATGAAGGGAGCGTCAGCTACTTGACTTGCTTCAGTTCAAACCCAACGCCGGCAAATCTCTCTTCGCCGGTGAAACTGGACGTCGACGCGAATGAGCTCGAGAGATGAAGCGACCCCGATATAGCGCCTTCGAACTTCATGCGAGACGGGTTCAGTCCGCTGCCGGAGCCATTCTTGTATAGCGCGCGAAGCGAGCCTTCGTAGACGTCTTCGAGTGCCAGCGAAGGCTGGACGATGTTGAACTTGATGCATCCCGCCGGAACGGTTGTCGCGTAGCAGTTCTTGCGTGCGGTTTCTTCCGCTGAGATTTGGGCCGCTTCTTCTTCTTCGCTGTAGCAGGCGTTGACAGGAGCGGCGCCCGTTGGCCACCCGATCATGACGATGGCGCTTTGTGTTTCTTCGCGTTCTCCGCAGCGTAGTTGGATGTTCCACGGGACCGTCAGCGGCGTCCCGCGCTCGCCTTCCGTCCCGGTCTGGGTGAGCGTAGGTTCATCGGTCATCCAGGCTTCGGCTGTGGCCGCGCCCTTCTTGAACTTGCATTCCCGGCTCGTTTCGCCACCGGTGTTGCTCGCGTCCCCTTGGGCCTGCCACGCGAGGATCTGACCGTGCCCCACGACCGGCGAGCCTTCGTTCCAGGTGGCCGCGAGGAACTGCTGGAAACAGGTGATTTCGGTTTCGAGGGCGGCCGAGCTCCACTTCATCTGACCGAGGCCAACCGAACCCTGATGGCTCGACCCCTGTAAGACGAAGTTGGTCGCCCACTCGGGATGACCCTGTTCGATCGTCGCATTAGCCGTCGTCGGCGCCACCGCGATCACGGCGAGCGCCAGTACGAGGCCGATGAGCAACACACGTCTGAACATACGCACTCCTCCCTGCTCCCCGTGGTATGTGGATGATTCAGTTGTACCACCGCCGGGAGCGGCGGGCAAGGCCCTCGGGCAGCCACGACGCCCAGCCACTGGGACCACGGGCCCAAACCCCGCGTAAGCCTCGACAAGACGGCGTAAGCACCGAGACGAGCGCTTGCCGATCTAGCGGGACGGCACTCGGGCCGAGACCTTCGGTGTTTCCTAGCATGCAGCGCCCGTCGGCCGGACGCGAATGGGCAGCCGTTCGGTCGTGCTGCAGGAGCCGCGAGGGTAATCCTGGTCCGAGCTTCCCGTGGTCCCTCGCTCGCTTCCTCGGCGGTACGGGAGCACAGCGAGGGGGAGCTGATAGCGCTGCCTTTTACCAGCTCCGGCAGTACCAGCGTCGGTTCTGAGATGCTCCGCAAGGAGGAGTGGAGGCGCGGCCACCGCTATCCGGGAAACAGCCGGCTCAGCGACGCGTTGACTCTTTGGACTCGCCCCCCCAGCGCAAGGGCCAACGCCCATGCTCCCCGAGTATTAGACGTTCCATCGTAGGCGAGGCCCGCGCTGCTCGTGTACGGCGACGAGCCGCGGGCCATTGCCTTACTCCGCACCGCGCCTTTACACGGTCATCCAACGAGAGGACGTGCAGATCGTCGAGCTGCTGGGATCCCCCGCCCCCGGATCGAAACCGGAGGCGGGGCAGTTAGCACTCAGTGCGCCGGCGGCTTGATGAACTCTAGGTCCTTTTCCCATTCGATCGGTTCTTCGGACGGTTCGAGATTCAGGCGGAACTCGTAGAAGGGCTTGCCGTTTGACGCGTGGGCGGTTGTGATCCGGTTGCCCGACTTTTCGAGTTCAGCTTCGGCGAACGCCTTCAGCGGGTCATCGAACTTCGTCAGGAGCTTTTCCTTTTCGGCTTCGGATTTGTGTTCCCATTCGGAAGCGTGTTCACGTTCGTACTGCGCCTTGAACGACAGTGTCGTCATCGGCGATTCCACCTCGACGCCCCAGCTACCTTCGATGACGGCCCTGTTGTTCTTTACTTCGAATTCGCCGCCACCGGTGTCGCCGATATATCCACCGTACTTGTGCAAGGCGGTCAGGATCGTTTTCATCCAGGGTGGAAGTGCGAGTTCCTTAATCTTCTTTTCTTCGAGCGTGAAGTACAAGCGCTGTCCGATCTTCGGTGGCGTGCCAACGCAGAGGAATTTATGGCCATCGTATTCTTCCGTTTCGTTGCATTCAGCGCCATTGTGCATCGCTGGCCATTCGATCCCCTTGGTTTCGGTGGCCACCACGAAGAGTGGATGATGTATTTCGCCATTTTCTAATTCTTTCGGGCGGAGGATGCCTGCGAGCAGCCCGAAGTCTGATGCGGTCGCTTCGCCTCCTTCGCCTCCCTTGCCCTGTCCGATCCCGAAGCCTTCCCCTGTGATCGCTAGCCTCGAACCCCAGGAGAATTCGAGTTCATGTCCCTGTTCGGGCTTGTGTGCCTGCCAGAGGTCATACTCTTCTCCGTTTGGCTGCACGATCGCCATGTGCCCGTCGGTCCCGTCAGCCGGCATGGCTTCCGCGGGAATGTGGATTTCGGTGCCCGTGAGGACGTTAGAGCCGCGACCAGTTTCGGTTGGCTTGAGCTTGTAAAGCGGGTCCCTGTAGGCGGCCCAGTAGACAGGGTGGCCATAGTCGGGGCCATGGCCGAGTGCAGGGAAGCTTTCAGCCTCGACCTCGCCCGTCACGATGTTCCCAGGATCCGATATGCAGCATCCCGATTCCGAGATCTTTGCGACATATTTCGATGATTCCGAGAGAACTTCTTTCGCTTCCGCTTCGGTGATCGGTTTGTTCCAAATCGATGTGGAAGCGTAGGGAGCCCAGGTGTACGGCGGCTCGTTTTTGGCCGAATAGTCTTCGTAGGTCATGCGCTGAACCGTCGCGCCTTCCACAGTCACTTCGAACGGCACTTCGTCTTCTATAAAGAACTTTCCACCCGCCAGCCGGATCGTGCCGCCCTTCTCTTTCCAGGCACCCTTCGCGAATTCTTCGCCGTTGCCGCCACCGGTGAAGCGCAGCGTTCCAGCCTTGGCTTCCACCGTGCCCTGGTTCTCGAACGGCACCGCGATCGTCGTCGTGCCGCCGGTCTTTTCCGTCTTCTCGAAGAGGTCGGCGTTGGAGATCAGGACGCTCGGGCTGCCTTCGGATTCGACTTGCGCGCCGCCTGAGCACGACGTTTCCGAGTTCGCAATGAAGGTGCCTTCGTTTTCGATCTTGCCGTGTTCGGCCATCTTGACGATGCCTTCGGCGAAGGTCAGTTCACCCTTGTTGGCCAACGTGCGCTTTTCCGAGATATGGATCGGTGAAGCACACGAGGATTTGAGCGTAGCCTTGCTTGTCACCACAGTCCGTCCGGTGCCGGACATGATCGCTCCCGGGTTGAGGTTGAGCGTCTTTGCTTCGACGACGCCTTCACCGTTCAGCGTCGCGCTTTCAATCGTCGCCGTCCCGGCTTCCAACGTTCCGGCTGCGAGCACGCTGGCCCCGCCGCTGATCGTCACTTGAGAGCCCTTGGCGCCGCCTTCGTGGATGCCGCCGAGCACGGCGGTTCCGCCTGTGAACTTGATGGCGCCGCCGAACGTCGTCCAGGCTTCGCCCCCGATTTCGAACTTGCCGGCGGCGAGCTTGATTTCGGCGCCTTCAGCGGCTTCCCATTTCGCTGGATTTTCGCTCGGCTGGCCACTGGAGAAAGAGAACGAGCCCGCCGTGAGTTCGAGTGTCCCCGCCTTTGCTTCGACTGCGTACGTGGTGTAGAGCTTCACGCCGACCTGGCTGATGCCAGATCCTTCGCTCTTGACGAACTTGCCGTTGTTCGAGATCGCTGGTTCGCTCCCGGTCGTGCCCGCGGCGATCACCGAGGACGCGGCCTTCGAGCAGCCGGTTTCCGAGCGCAGGTTGAACGTGCCCGAATTCTCGAGAAACGCGCCGTTTCCGATCTTGAGCTTCGCGTTCCCTTCACCGAAGGTCGTCGTCCCTTCGTTCCTCAGGGTCCGTTCTTCAAGCGTGAGTTCAGCAGCGCAGCTCGCGCCCGTCGGCGACACGAGCTTGCCAGTCGCGTTGAACGGGAGCACCGTCAAGCCCTTTCCCGACATGATCCCGCCAGCGCCCCACGTCAGCGAGTTGTCCACCGTGATCTCGCCGGCGCCCGTGAGCGTCGCGTGTTCGAGCGTCAGCGTTCCCACGGACGTGAGCGATTCGGACGCGAGCGCGAGCTGGCCACCGGAAAGTGCGATCGTGCTCGCTTCCGATACTTCGGCGGTGCTGAGGAGTTCGAGCGATCCGCCGGTGATCTTGATCGTGCCTTGGTCAAGCAACGACTTGATTTGCTGTGTGCCGGAGCTCAACTTGACGCTCTTGCCGCTCGCGATGCAGACGACCGAGCCCGTTCCAGGGAGCCCCCCCTTCCAGTTGGACGCGGTCGTCCATTCGCCTTCCGTTGGACCTTCCCATGTGCTCGTGCATTCGCCCGAGATGACGCCGGTGGTCGCGGTGTAGGCAGTTCCCGAGCCTGCGGCATTATGAGCCGTCACGGCTAGCCGAAGCATATGGCCGACGTCGGCAGCGACAGGCGTGTATTTTTCGGTCGTGACCGGCTTGCTTTCGGAGTTCTTGATTTCGGCGCAGCCGGTTCCCGAGCGGCTGCAGCGTTCCCAGAGATAGGTGTACGACGTGACGGGGCTTCCCTTCCATTCGCCGTTGCTCGTCACTTCGAGCGTCTTACCTACCTGCGGAGTGCCACCGATCTTCGGCGAGGCCTTGCTGGTCGGCGGGGTGATGAGCGCGCTTTCCTTGGTGGTGCAATCCACGCCGGCGGCGCCGAAGACCTTTTCGCCTTTGGAGTTGTAGCCGGTCAGCGTCAGCTCGACGCCGTGTCCGGTCGCCTTGTATTCGTTGCCGGACGCCGTGTAGCCGGCTGCGGGGTCAAAGCCAATCTTGAGCGCTTCGCTCGCCGTCGCCTTCGCGGGCCCGACACCGAAGCTCCCCGACTTGGGCAAGCGCAGAATCAGTGGCTTTTCTGATTCGATCGCCGCCGCGGTTTCGTCTTCGGCTTGGGTCAGCTTTTCGGGGATCTGGAAGACCGTCGGTTCGGTTGGTACGAGCTCGAGTTCGAAGCTCTTCCAAGTCGCGCGTGCTTCGGTGGCCCCGAAGATATGCATGACTTCCCCCCAGTTCTTCTGCAGTTCGATCGTGGCGCTGGCGCTCTTCAGGTTGACCTGGCCTTCCTTGGTCACGTTTTCTGGTCCTTCGGCGTGGAAGACCACCTGCTCGGTGCCCAGCACGTTGAACGCACCCGGCGCAAAGACGCATTCCGCCGAGGACTGAACCGTGAACGACTTTTCAGCCTGAGCGGAGGCGCTGACAGCGGCGCACAGCCCCATGACGGGCACACCGACGAGTAACGCAAAAAGGAGAATTCGCCGCTTCGCTCCGCGATCAGATGACATGCCGCCTCCTAAGCTGAACTTGCCTCCCACGCCTCGGGAGGATGGGAACACCGAGATTCGCACCGCCCGCCAGCGACAACGCGGCTGATATTCGGTGCGACACGCAGTTGACAGCGCCGCCGCCCGCCAAAAAACCGGTCACGCGCTTCGTCCCTACCCGCCGCCGGCCATCGCCGTGCTGCCCCCGAAGGACACGCTGGGCAAACTAGCCGAGCCCCGTCCCAAAGTCAAGGGCGCATGCAAGGGCGCGCATGCTTGGGGCTCATGCTGCCGCCTTGTGGCAGCGAGGTGAAGGGTGCTCAGCCCCTGCCGCGGACACCGAGCCGGTACGCGCCGCGTCCCGGCTGATGATAACGGGCGATGAAGCCGCTGTCGGTGGCCCCCTCCAACGCAGGCAGGCGCGGACACGACGTCCGCCACGCCTCGATCACCTCGGCGTAGGGGCGAGGATTGGGAGCCATGCAGTTGAGAAGGTCGACGACGAACGTGCCGACAATGTCGACCGGAGAGGGCACCTCGGATCGGTGCAGGCCGGTCAATGCGTCACCTCCTGGTCACACCAAACGGTAGAGCAAGCCGTGGCCGAGGATGCGCCGGCGTGACAGCGTATCGGCGGCTGCCGCCGGCTGGTGTCGGGGCTCCCGGTAGGATCCGGTCATGGCAGGCGGGCTGTGGCGACGTGTGGGTAGTGCATCGGCAGGATGCCTCGTTGCCGGCGTGGTCCCCCTGGCGGTGTGCTCGACTGCGGCGCAGGCAGCCCCGCGCTGTGTGGTTCGCAGGCATTCGGTCCCTGGCGTCCGTACATCGAAGGTCGTCAAGCACGCGGGCGAGGTGGTCGTCTACCGGACAAGACTCAAATCAGAAGGAGAATATGAACAGAAGCGCGATGTGTGGGCGTGCGACCGCAAGACCAACCGATTCGTTTTGATCGGCGAGGAAGAAGACAACGAGGAGTACGGCACAGAAGGCGCGCTGAGCGAATTCCGGGTTGCGGACAGCTGGCTGGTCGTCAGGCGAGAAACCGGGGTTATCAGCGAGACGCAGTGTGAGAAGTACCAGGCCCCCGATTCCGAGAACAATTGCCCGTCGACTATCCAATCACTGCTCGTTGTCAACGCTGCGCGCGGCGTGATCGGCAGCATCTCCAGTCGCAATCTCCCCGCGGTCACTCCACTGCTGTCAGCCGACGGGGCCGTCGCGTGGTGGTACCAGCAGCAGGGAACGGAAAAGGAAGCTAACTCGCTTCTATACGGCTGCCTGGCAGCCGCCACGAAGCGCAAAGTGGTGTGCAAGCCGCGCCTGGTCGCGCAGGGTCAGATCCCCGAAACCTCCGTACATCTTGTGGCTAAGACCCTCAGCTGGACCGCCGCTGGCCAGCAGCAGTCGAGCGTCCTTTGAGAGCCCCAGTGGGAGGGCCTATCACCAACACCTCGTTCGGTGCTTTTCGGGCGGTCTTTTGAGACGCGGCAACGGACGATAGCTGTCGCCGCGTCGGATCCGGGGGAGGTCTACTCGGTCAGATGTGCGGTGAGCCCGTGCGGCCATCTCCGTGTAGGCGCCGCCGGTGCCGACGTTGCGGGCCTCAAACCCCGCTCGCGTCGCGAGCAGCTACTGCGGTGACGTTGGGTTTTATCCTGCGGCCGAACTCGCGGCCTGATCGCGTTGCGGGCACCGCTGTCGATCGCACCACAGCGCGATCCTCGGCGCCGGCTACCATTCGCTCGCAGAAGGGTCGAAGGGTTCATTCGGCTCCGATGCAGGCGAGAAGGGGCCCCAAGGCGATCAACAGGCAGAGCGTCTAGCACTCACAGCCCGACCGAATCCGTATCGGGCGGTCCCCAGACCGCCCCACGAAAGAAAGGCGATCGACCATTCTCACCTCAAGATCGAAGCTACACCCGAGCCACGCTCGCTCGGCGCTGCGTCGGAGGTCGCTGGTCATCGTCCTAGTCGCCACCGCGAGCACCGCGCTCTGCTCGGCGCCAGCGCAGGCCAAGACACTTGCAAAGCTCGACGCGAGCCCGGAGTCCGGCGGCCCGATCGTCGTCGATTCTGCCGGCAACGGCTACGTGACCTGGCTGCACACCGGCTCGCCCGAAACGGTGATGTTCTGCAAGATCCCCGCTAACAGCAGCTGCAAGAAGCCGATGACCCTGCCGCTGCCGAGCAGGTCGAACGGAGAACACGACGAGACCTCCCAGCCCTTCCCAGTGCTCGCCGCAGGCAACCAAGTCTGGGTGGTTGCACCGCGCTACGTGCTGGGCGACATCGTCTACTGGCTCTCGACCAACGGCGGGCAGAGCTTCGACCCCCCGGTCGACGTAACCGCGCCAGAAGACTACGCCGACAATACGAACGTCGACCAGATCCTGCTCGAACCCAGCGAGCCTTTCCTCAGCGACGTTCCGCCGGTCGCGTACTTCGACATCGCCTCCTCGAACCCGGGACTCGGTTTCTCGTGGCTTCCGAGCAACCTCGTCGCCGGCGGTAGCCAGAAGACGGGCTTTCAGTTCGAAAGCCCCGGCAGCGGTGGCATCGGCGGGGCCACGCTCGGGGAGCAGCCCGATGGCTTCCCGCTCGAGGCCTACTGGCTCGATAGCGAACCGATGGAAGTCCGCTTCTACCGCCAGACCGCCGGCAACGGCACTGTCGCACAGCTCCCCCAGGCCTGGACGGGACCGACGACCCTCGGCGACGGCTATCTGCCGCAGCTCGCCAGCGGAGCGCATGGGCTCTTCCTCGCCTACGAGGCCTATCCGCACTCGAACACCTCCCTCGTGCCATCGGTCCTCGACGTCAGCGCATACGACAGCTCCACCTCAACCTTCGGTCCGCCGAAGGCGCTCGTGACCGACCCACAGTCCGAAGTCTCACTGCACAACGGCGGCACAATCGATGAGAACGCGAGCACCGGTGAGCTCGCCGTCGCCTGGCCGAAGTTTGCGCCCAGCGGAACGGTCATGCGCCTTTGGACCTCAAGCAACGGGAGCACGTTCAAGGCCGTGGGTGACGTGGCTAAGGTTGGCTTCGACTACGCCGGCAACGCCTATCTTGCCCTGAACAGCAAGGGCAACGGCTTCGTGACCTTCCAGGACCACAGCGGGCTCGAGCTGGCAGATCTCACCCCGATCAAGAAGGCCAAGAAAAAGCACCACTCAAAGAAAGGGCACCACTGACGGGTTCGGGCCCCGCTGGGCGCAGCTGGGGACTGCACAGTGATCGTGAGCAGCTCCGATGTCCCTCTCGAAGGAGACACGCGCCACCTCAGAGAGCGCCAACAGCGGCCAGTCCACGAGCACGAGTGAGCGCGCGACGATGCGGCTCGCGCTCCTGCTTAACGGCGATGCAGCAGCCCGGAATGCTGGAGCCGACGGGACGGCGGACCCGCTGGATAGCGCGATCTTCCGGGGTCTATGCGGGATTGTGACACGCGCGCCATCGGACGGATAGGACCGGATTAGGCACGATCAGGGGGAGTTTGGGCAGCGGATTCGGGCTGCTGTCCAAATGCACGTTGGGGATCGTGCGCAGGCGGTTGCGTGGCGCTACGCTCCGCAGCGTGCGCCGCATCCCGACAGCGCCGATTGCGGCTACCGCGCTGATCGTTGGCTACGCGGTCGCGGCGAGCACGGGCTCTCGGCTCCTGGGTGGTGTCGTCCTGTTGGTCGGCAGCCTCTGGTGCATCCAGGCTTGGATGCACCGTCACGGAGCAAGGACAGCGGCGACGCTGGCCCTTGTGGGCCTCGGGGCGCTCATCCTCTCTCACGTCCTCGCGCTGGCAATCGGAGCCTGGCCTGCAGTGCTTCTCGTCGCCGCGGCCGTCGCAGCCGCCGCCTGGACCCGAGCCGACGCGCGGATCGCTCGATCGCGGGCGCACCTGCTCTGGGCGCGCGAACAGCCGTTACCCGAAGACCGAACAACGCCGCGCTAGCAGCAGTTCGGCAGCGCCGACCGAACGGCGAGAAGACCGGGATGTTCTAGGCTGCTCGCGCGATGGGCTCCGCGAATCCAGGGGGTGGCGCGGTGGCGCAGCAGAGCGCCGCAGCCGAAGGGCGCCGCGCGATCTGGGAGTCCCGCATGGAGGCTCACGCCGCACGGGCGCTCGCGTTCGCCGCCGATGTGCGCCATCTCGCGAGCCTCGAGCGGCCCTCGGCATCAGAGGGAGAGCGCCAGGCGGCCAACTGGATCGCGGGGCGCCTGCGCGAGCTCGGCGTGGACAGCCGCGTCGAGCAGGAGCGCGCCCACGGTGGCTACTGGTGGCCGATCGGCCTCCTCAACGCCGCCGCCGCGCTCGCCGCAAGGGGAGCCGCGCGGGCTCGCTCCCGGCGTGGGCGGCTGCTCCATGCGCTCATCGGAGCCGGTGCCGCGGCGGCGCTGTGGGATGACCTGAGCGGCGGACGACACTGGTTTCGTCGAACCCTGCTGCCCTACCGCGCGACCTGGAATGTCGTCGGCGAGCTCGGGGCATCTGCCGCAGACGCACGGCGCACTGTCGTCCTGATCGCCCATCACGACAGCGCCCACTCCGGCCTCGTCTTTCACCCGGCCCTGCCTCGCTTCTTCCCGGATCGCTTCCCCGAGCTGCATGCCCGCTCGAGCAAGACGTTCCCGATCATGCACCTCACGTGGCTCGGCCCGCTGCTCGCCTGCGCCGGTGCGCTCACCGGCTCCAGGCGCACGCTGAGTGCGGCAGGGGCCTTCGCACTCGGCACGGTGGCCGCGATGGTGGACATCGGCCTGCGTGACTCCGTGCCCGGCGCCAACGACAACCTCAGCGCCGTCGTCGTGCTCCTGGCGATCGCCAAGTCCCTGAAGGAAACGCCACCACCACCCGGCGTGCGCGTCATCCTGCTCTCGACCGGCTCCGAGGAGTCGTTTATGGAGGGGATGCGCGGCTTCGGCAGGCGCCACTTCCAGGAGCTCGGCCGAGAGAGCACGGAGATGCTCTGCCTGGAGTGCCTGGGCGGGCCCACGCTGATCCTCCTGGAGGGCGAGGGCATGCTGCTGATGCGCGACTACCCCGCCGCCGCCCGGGAGGCGCTCGCCGCCGCTGCCTCGGGAGCGGGGATCGAGCTCGCACGCAACATCAGGACCGTCGCGGCCACGGACGCCCTGATCGCGCTGCGGGCCGGCTACAACGTCGCCCAACTGGCCTCCGTCGACTACACGAGGTTTCCTGCTAACTACCACTGGCCCAGCGACACGCCCGAGAACCTCGATTGGCGGACGATCGGAGAAGCCATCGCGGTCACCGAGTCGCTCGTGCGCGCCACTCAGGAGCCGGTGTGAGGGGGTCCGGTGCGCCTCCCGGTGCATGACCGCCCTAGGACGACAGCCAACGCTCGCCATGGAACGACGACAGTGGCTCGCTCGAGCCGAGCCACGTCCGAGCCGGCAACGGCCCCCGTCGGCGACGCGATGAGCACGCTGTCGGCCAGGCTGCGCACGTGCCTAGCGTACATGTGGCCGCGGCTAGTCAGTGAAGTATGGGGGAGTTCGACACACCGACGCCTCGTTTAATAAGCGAGTGATCGCGAGACGGCAAGCTCCGCCGAAACCGTAGCTATCGCTCCGGGTTATATACAGGTGGATGTGTGTTGCGAGGAGTGGCAGTCTCTCGATGAGAGGATCGGCCGGGGAGAGCCGAGCGGCGTGTTTCTGCGGGGTCCCGCTCCTTGGATGGCTTGCGGTGTTGTGCACGGCACTCTCTCTCTCTTGCCTCTGTCCGCTTGCGCAAGCAGCGCAACGAACCCCTAGTCCGGTCGCTCTCACCGGGTCTGAAATCTCGGCGGAATCACCCAATGTCGCCGTCAACGCGCAGGGCGACGCGTTGGCCCTGTGGGAGGGCGTCGAACAAGGACATTCCGTCCTTCGGAGTGCCTTTAAGCCATCGGCGCGCCCCTGGCAGCCGGCAGAAAGCGCCCCTGGAATCTTTCCAATAACCCATCAGGTGGCTCTGAACGCAGATGGCGACGCCATCACACTTGTCTCATCGAATGGCCTGGGGAGCGCTTTCAAGCCGGCCGGGCGACCATGGCTCGCCCCGGAAACGATCCTCCCCGAACTCGACACGTCAGTCGTGCCGTTTCAGACGCTCGACGTGCTCTATCCGTACGCGTACGAGGCGCTCAACGCACAGGGCGACGCCGTCGCGGCATGGGACGTGGCCCTTGGCCGGCGCGCTACGAGCGACGTCGTCCAGGTTGCGCTTAGGCCGGCTGGGGGAACTTGGGGGACGCCCACAACCCTCTCCCCGGAAGGCCAGCAGGCGGGTGCGCCACAGCTGGCTATTGATGCGCGAGGGGATGCGATCGTGGTCTGGGTCCAGTCTGAGAGCGCAGGCCAGGACACTGAGCAAAGCGCCTTCAGGCCCGCGGGTGGAAGTTGGGCGTCCCCGTCGACTGTCCCCACGGAAACGCAGGATCTTGGGGACCCACAGGTGGCCCTGGACGCACGGGGTGATGCGCTCGTCGTATCGGAACACGTGACCGGCGTCGAAGAAGGGCTGATTCACCACGCCTCACACAGCGTGCAAAGCGCGGTGAGGCTCGCCGGCGGAAGCTGGCAGCCGCCCGAGGAGGTCTCCGAACCAAACCCCGGCGTCGCCGAACCCCAGCTCGCCATGAACGCCCACGGTGAAGCGGTCGTCGTCTGGAACAGGGGCAACCTCACCGAAAGCGTGGTGACGGGCGCGTTCGGCGGAGTGGGCAAGCGCTGGCAACGACCCAAGGACCTCTCCCGCGCCAACCTCTTTCCCACTGCGCCGCGTGTCGCCCTAGACGCGCATGGCGACGCGGTCGCCGTGTGGGTTGGCAAAAACGGCTCCAGGTATTACAACACGGTCCGGGCTTCGATCAGGCTCGCAGGACGGACCTGGATGGCGTCGCACGCCCTCTCGAGAAGCGGCCAGCTGGCGAGCGAACCCGATGTCGGCATGGACGAGCGCGGCCACGCTGTGGCGGTGTGGAGGGCGGAGCGCGGCAAGGAGAGCGTCATTCAAGCCAGCGTTGTGTCTCTGCCCCGGCGCACCAAGCACTCCACAGCCAAATAAGCACACGCCTTACTCTCCCCGGTAGCCGCGATGTGCAATGACCCCTTGCTGATCTAGCAGGACGGCTCTCGGGCCGAAATCGTCGGTGCCTTCTAGCCGGACCGCGCCTCGCCGTGCTCGCCAGAAGACCAAGAGCCCGCACGCAAGGCTCTCTCGCGAAGTGGGGGCACTCCCTCCCGCCGGTGTCGATCACGGATCCAAGTCGGTACCTATACTCTCGGGCGTCAAGCGCGGCGCGTGCGCCGTGCGGGGGAGGCTCCGTGCCAGCTCGTGGCCGCGAAGGAATCGCGACAGGGAGGCATTCTCATGTCCTTTGCACGGAAGAGCGCCTGCGCGGGTATCGCCGCGCTCGGCGTGCTCGTAGCGAT
Source organism: uncultured bacterium (assembly GCA_963768005.1). Classification (GTDB taxonomy): domain Bacteria; phylum Actinomycetota; class Thermoleophilia; order Solirubrobacterales; family Solirubrobacteraceae; genus Palsa-744. Next base: position 668,872 of record CAVYGD010000001.1, on the reverse strand, counting down.
GGGGCCGTTGGCCGCGCCCTCGTGGGCGGCAGGGGGAATCAAGTTGTGCGTGCCATCGGGTCCCAATCTCCCGGTGCTCACGCCGAGCCCAGACGGCCAATGCCTGGGGCTCTTGGGGTACCACCTCGTGGAACTGGGGTCGGAAGGCAAGGAAGGAAAGCGGGGTCCCATCGGCTCGACGGGCCCAAGCGGCCCCGCGGGCCCGAGCGGTCAGAACGGAGTCACGGGCGCCACCGGTGCCACAGGCGCCACGGGGCAAACCGGGCTTGAAGGCGCGACCGGGGCCACGGGGGCCACCGGCGCGACGGGGTCGACCGGCAACACCGGTCCGACCGGCCCCACTGGGACCAACGCCCTGAGTTCTACGGATATCTCGACGCTCGAAGGGATCTTGCCGTGTATGCAGTCGGTCGAAAGCGGCATCGACGGCAAGCACACCGTACGGTTCTCCGGCTGCAACGTGCAAATCGTGAACGGTGAAGGAAAGACTGAAACAGCGAACGGCAAGGGAAACCTCATCATCGGCTACGACGAACATCCGGGCGAACAGACCGGGTCACATAACCTGATCCTGGGGCGGTACCAGACTTACACAAGCTGGGGCGGCATTGTCGATGGCACCGTGAATACAATCAGCGGCGAATTCGCTTCGGTCACCGGGGGTGCTGGCAACAGGGCCGGGGGTTTCTCGTCGTCGGTCAGCGGGGGCATCGACAACAGCGCTCTCACTCTATGGTCCTCCGTGAGCGGCGGCCGCGAAAACAGCGCGGAAGGAGGGGTCGAAGCTGCCACGTCAATTAGTGGAGGCCGGCGAAACACCACCCGCAGCGAAGACTCATCGATCAGTGGCGGCGAAGATAACGTCGCAGAAGGCGAACGATCGTCGATCAGCGGCGGACTCGGCAATACAACCTTCGCGTACGCGTCGGTCGAGGGCGGCTACAAAAACCACGCCGAAAACCGCTTTACATCGATCTTCGGTGGGAAGGAACTCGTGGCCAGAAACGAATACGAAGCACTGCCGTAGCCCGCATCATCGCGGTCCCCGGTGGCTCGGTGTCAATCCGGGTCGCCGGGACCGCGGCTCTGGATGGCTCCGACGCGGTCGTGCTTGAAGCGCCGATCCTTTGACGACATTCGCCGCGCGGTACCACCCGACGGGCTGCTGCCTTTCTTGTGAAGCAGGGGCGTGGGCGGGCCGATAGGCCGGTCGCATCGCTTCTGCGAGCGAACGTGTGCGGTGGCCCGTGCCAACGCGCGTCCACTCGCGCTCCGCCCGCGTGGGCAGAAGTGCTGCGCGTCGTCGTCGGTGCCGGCTGCGACGAACGGGGGATGCGAGGGCGTGGGTCTGGGCTCCGGCACGGACAGCTTCTGGCCTCTTGCTCATGCAGTAGAACGCGCCTCGCGCGATCCGCGGGTGACCGCTTGACATGCCAGCAGGACGGCACTCCGGCCGAAATCGCCGCTGCCTTGTGGCCAGACTGCGCCTGGCGGCCGAAAGCGACTGGGCAGCAATTCGGTCGTGCTGCCCGAACGGGCCTGACGGGAGCGCCCTCTGAGTCTCCCGTTGGCCCGAGGTCGCTGCCGTCGGCGAACGCGTCAGCGGGCACGGCTGACGATCGCGTCTCGTCCGATGCAGCTACCTGCAAGATGGACGCGGAGACGCTCGCATCGGTCCAGGAGCGGTAGCAAGCGGAGTGCGCTCTTGTTCGGCTAAGCTGCAGAGCGAGCGATGAGGCTCGCTCCTACGGGGTCGGCAGTAAACCGATTACCGGAACTGCGGCGATGCCGCTGATGGCCTCTGCGACAACGTCCAACGACGCTACGTGGAGGTCAGCAGATGACAGTTATCCAACTCGCCGCCATTCTCATGAGCGCGGCGCTGATCGCGAGCATGGTTTCGGTCGAGGTCGGTATCTCGGTCGCGCTCATCGAGCTGGCGCTCGGGATCGTGCTTGGCAACACGTTCAACCTCGATCCGGACCAGGGGTGGCTCGTATTCCTCGCGGGCTTTGCCTCCGTCGTGCTCACGTTCCTCGCCGGAGCAGAGGTTGACCCGGATGATTTTCGCGAGCGCTTCGGTGCCTCGGTGACTATCGGCTTCGTTTCCTTCGCCGGACCGTTTGTGGCAGCGACGCTGCTTGCGCTGGGGCCTCTCGGCTGGACGACGGAAGCGTCGCTGATCGCGGGCACGGCGCTGTCGACCACCAGTCTCGCCGTCGTCTACGCGGTGCTCGTCGAGACGGGGCTCAATACCGTCCGCGTCGGCAAGGTGATCATGAGCGCTTGCTTTGTAACGGACATGTGCACCGTGATCGCGCTGTCAGTCATCTTCATCAAGCCGACCGCTTGGCTTCCGGTGTTTCTCGTGGTGTCGGTGGCGCTGATCGTGGCTCTGCCCAAGCTCTCCCCGTGGTTCTTTGGGCGCTATGGCGATCGCGTGATCGAGCCTGAGATCAAGCTCGTCTTCGCGATCCTCTTGGTCCTGATGGTGTTGGGCACGGCGGCTAACAGCCAGGCCGTCTTGCCAGCATTCATCCTTGGACTCGTGATGTCCCGGCACTACCAGCGACACCAGGAGGAGCAGCGGCGACTGAGGGTCGTGGCATTTGCGTTTCTTACCCCGTTTTTCTTCCTGCGCGGGGGCATGAACGTTTCTCTCGCGGCGGTGTTCGCGAATCTTGGCGTATTAGGCGTGTTGATCGCGGCGAAGCTGGTGCCCAAGCTCGGCCTGGTCTACCCGCTCGCCCGCCGACACACCGGCCCGAACGCGACGTTCACGACGCTGCTCATGAGCACCGGGTTGACGTTCGGCACGATCAGCGCGCTCTACGGTCTCACCGCCCACATCATCGATCGGACGCAGTTCTCACTGCTCGTAACTGTCGTCGTGCTGTCAGCGATCATCCCGACCGCGATCGCTCAGCGTTGGTTTTTCCCCCCTGCCAGCGAGCACCCCCACCTGGCTCTTCCGCCAGAGCCCTCGGAGATCTTGATCGGCGAGCCGTCCTAGCCCCAAGCCGAGTGACTAGGCCCGAACCCTTCGTCGAGGCGGCTCTAGGCGAAGCTGCTTTTGCCAGCGACCGACCTCCGTGCATGCTCGCGGCACGGTACAGCTTCGCGTTTCCGTCCCGTACGAACTGGTAGTAAGTGGGCCAGCGACCCTGGGCCAGCGACCCTCTCCCGGCAGTACGCCTGCAGCTCGCGCTCGATCCGCTCATCGCTCCAGAAGCGAGAGCGCGGTAGGGCCCGCTCACGCGAGCCGCTTGCGGCACCGAGACGCTCGCTCCACAGCTCGACGCCGCCATAGGTGTAGACAGCCGTCAGGGCCGAGGCGAGGTCTTCGTGGTGGAACTCTGCCGTCGTCGGCCAGCGCCCGAGCCGCTGAACAAGGGGGCCAATGGTCTGCTCGATCCTCTCGTCATCCCATACCCGCTGTGATCCAGAACGTTGGTTCGGTCGCAGCAGACCGAACTCAGCGGCCCACCGCTCAGTGCCGCCGAGTCGGTTAATCGGGTCTCGGAGCAGTTTTAGGCCCGCACCCTCAAACTCCGCGCGCGAAGGCCACACCGTGCGGTTCGCGAGGAACAGCTCGAGCTCGGCGCGGACTCGTGCATCGGTCCAACGGGGCGCGTAGCCAGGGCGCCGCTCGACCCACTCGATGCCAACGCGTGCGGCCCATGCGTGCGAACCCCCTCGTCTGGTGACGGCGCTCCGAAGCGATCCACGACCTGCAGCCACGAACTCCCGGTAGCTCGGCCAAACGGTGCCATCGGCGAGGAACCGCCGTAGCTCCGCGTCGATGTCCTCGTCTGTCCAGGTGCTGCGCCTCAGCTTATCCCGCATTCGATCCCACCGAGAGTGACGCGCTCGCTCTCGGACGGCGCGTGGGAGCAAGCGACGCACGACAGACTAGCCCCCAAGCGACACGCTCGCTCGCCGAGCATAGCCAGCGCCGACCCCCGCGATACGACACCTGCGCTTCGGAACCTAAGGGGCAGCGTTGCAGGCCCGCGCAAAGAGCGCTTGCTCAGGCAGCAGAATGGCAGTCCGGCCGAGACCCTCGGTGACAACCGGCCGGCCCGCGTCTCTCGGCCACAAACGAGTAATGTTCTACTGCACTGTCGTTGGCCGCGCGCTCCGGAGCGTCGCGATGATTGGGTCGGGCCGCCAGTTCACGGTCGGTCGCCTCCGTTGCCACGCACTGGGGTGAGGGCGGGCGGAAGTGCGCTGTTCTCTTGTCTGGGCGAACGGCCCATTGCCCTCCGAATCCCGGAGTAGCATCCGCGCAACGTCAAGAGTGCCCTCCGCGCCGCATACACGGTCCGGGCAGTCAGAGGGGGATGAAGCGTTCATGCATCGTAAGCGTGCTCCAATAGCATTTGCGGCCGTTGCGGTCCTTGCTGCTGGATGTGGCAGCACGAAAGGAAGCGAAGCCGCGTGGAGGGACCCAACCCTTTCCTCATCAATGCGCTCCGCTGGTCAAACGGTGGTTAGCGAAAACGTTGTAACCGTTGCAGCAACTGCGCCATGGGTTCACACTGGCTTGTCAATCGTTCCGGGGGAGCACCTGTGGGCCGACACGCGTACCGATGGCAAGTGGAGCGGTAATCCCAAGTATTTCCCTTACTCCGATGCGAATGGCTCGTCTATCTATCCAGGCCAGTATCGGGTGGATGCTAACGCTCTCGGCGAGGCATTGATCAGTTTTATTGGCAATTCTCCGCCTACCCCTGAAGAAGTAGCAGTGCACGCAGGAGCAGCTCCGGGAGGGCCCGGAGGGTCATCTAACCCAGGTTTTGTGGATGTCGGGGATACGCTATTGGACTACGCGCCTAACACCACTGGCATGGTTTGGCTAAGGAACAATGACAATACGAACTCCGTCTCAGACGTCGGCCAGCAAGTTGTCAACGTCGTTGTGACAAGATAGTCCGAGCGTCCCGCGCTAGAAAGTACCGCAGTTCGGAGGCTGCTGGTTCGTTATCCTCTCAACTGTCCAACCATTCCTTAGCGCCGCCAGCGGTTGTCCGGCCCGCCCGCGTGAGCCAAGGGCTGGCGGCCCTTGGACGAGGGTAGAACACCGCCTGCACGCGAAGCCGAGTATGGCCGCGGGAGACACGCTCACTACCGGGGGGCTTTTTCGTCGGCGGCAGCACTGCTGTGCGTCCTGCTCACTCGGCGTTAGGCACGGCGGCCATGCCCCTGAGGCACTCGATGGGCAGCAATTGGGCAGCAGCGGCACTTCTGGAGCCGCGCAGCCCTCAGACCTAGTGGCGGCGCCTGACGCAAACCTGCCCATTTGCAGGCGCTTCAGGGAGTGGAGCCAACGGGAGTCGAACCCGTGACCTCCTGCTTGCAAAGCAGGCGCTCTCCCAACTGAGCTATGGCCCCGCGAGGGCGAGTCTAGCGGCGGCTCCTTCGACGACATCGGCGTCGCCCCCGCTCCGCGCTCCCCACCGGGGCGTGCTTATGCGGGACCTCAGCCCTCGCCCCAGGGCTCGTCTACGTCTTCTTCGTGCAGCTCTTCCGGCGAGTGCTCGTCGACCTCCGCGCCGCCGTCCTCGTCCTCGAGTCCGAGCATCGCTTGCATGTCCACCTCTGCCGTGTCCTGTTCAGGATTCGGGCCGAAGGAGCTCTTCTGGCTCCGCTGGCGGCGCGGCGGGTTCCTCGTCGACGGGCTCGACGCCGGCTGGGTGACCTCCTTCTGCGCCGGCCGGCACCGCGGCGCCCTCGGTAGGGTGCTCCGCTACCGTCTCTAGAGCCTCGTCGATGACCTCGTCTTCGAACGGCCCCGCCGTCTCATCGGGCTGGTAAGCGCTCGCTTCCTGCCGAGCCGTCACTCCGAGCGCTTCGCGCTCTTGGCGAATGACCTCGCTCGGGTCGGCGCCCCGCAGGCGCTTGAGCTCCAAGTGCTCTCGGATCGCTTCGTCCAGAAGTCCCATCGGCGCGAACCTTAGCGTCGCGCGAAAGCCGCGCGCAGCAATCAGCAATGGAGGCTAAGCGCGCTCGACCGTACGAGCGGCGGCGGGGCTCTAAACTCAAGCGACCCGGCTTGTGCGCCGGGCCTTGGGGCTATAGCTCAGCTGGGAGAGCGCCTGGATCGCACCCAGGAGGTCGGGGGTTCGAGTCCCCCTAGCTCCACCTACAAATGTCGCAGCAAACCCGGGGGTTTGGCCTTGTCGATGAGAGCCGTCCGATCGGCGGCGAGGACTTCATTTCAGGCACCAGTGCCTCGAACGCGGCCAGCGGCGCGCGAGGCGCCCGCGGGGGCAGCGGACGACGGTCGTGCTCGGCTGCAGACCTTCGCTTCGGCGACGGCTGCTGCGTAGCTCTCATGCGTGTGCTCGGCGTCACGTGCAGCCCCCATTGCGCGTATCTGACGCTCGCGATCGACGGCGCAGTCGCGAGCGCGCCGGTCGAGCGCATCGATGTCGCGGCTCAGTACGAGGCCTCGGCGGAGCTGCTGTCCACGCTGGACGAGATCAAGCGCGCCTTTGGCCGCTTGCGCCCAGAACGAGTGGCCTTACTTATGCCCGAGCAAGGCGGGCATAAGCGCTCATACCAGGAGCTGGCGCCCCGAGTCGCGCTGGAGACGCTCATCAGGATCGCGGCTGTAGAAGAGAACATCGGCATCGACCTGCTGCCGAGGCCGACGGTGCGGGCGAGACTGGGGATCCCGAAGGCGGGTGAGCTCGCCTCTCACGTCGGCCGGTGCATCACGGAGCCCGTCGGCCGCTACTGGAAAGCCGGCCGGGACATTGCGGGGCTCGCCGCGCTGGCGGTGCCGAACGGCGGTGGCAGATGACACCGCTGCGCGGCGAGCACGCCGAGAAGCCCACGTACAGGATCCTGGACCGACTCGGTGACGGTCGTGGAGACGATGTCTTCCTCGCATACCACGAGATATTCGACGGCACGTGCGTTCAGAAGACAGTACGCATGCACGGTTCTCGAGGACGCGCTTGCCTCAAGCGAGCCGGCGTTCCTTAATCGAGTTGAGCACCCACGCGTCGTGCCCGTCCGCGAGGCGCAGTGGGATCCCGCGGGGGACCAGGCGATCACGTTCGTGATGCCGCGGATGGCCGGAGGGAGCGTTGACGATGCGTTACGCGAGGACTACCGTTTCTCGATCGCGCAGGCCATCACGATTGCCATCGACGCGCTTGATGCGCTTGGTTACCTCCACCGAGAGTTCAATGCGCTGCACCGCGACACCAAGCCCGGCAATGTCCTCCTCGGTGAAGATCGCCGTCGCGGATACCTGAGCGATTTCGGATCCGCGGCCACCGGCGATGCCGCAGGGCGCGCTCCGGCAGTCCTCGGCACGAACATCTATCGCCCGCCGGAGGGGAAAGCGCTCGGGCATGTCGATGCTTCGGCGGACGTGTACGGCATCGGGATGACGCTTTTCGAGATGCTTAGCGGCCGCATCGCGTGGGAGGCGCTCGACTTCGCTGCGGTGGAGGCGAGGCTGCAGCGAGGATGGCGCGCCGTGTCGGATAGCAGGCTCGAGTTCGCTCCCCACGTACCTCCGCGCCTCCGACGCTGTGTGCGGAAGGCCGTCCATCGCGATCCGCGGCAGCGATGCCGCTCGCCCGAGACCTTTATCACTAACCTGCGAAGGGTGAGCTGCATCGACTGGAAGCATGTGGAAGGCGAGGACGCGACTGGCACTTGGATCGGGACGTGGCCCCCGCAATTGCCGGATGATCGGCGTACCCAATACCGCGTGGTTTCGCGGTCGCTGCAGGCGGGGCGCGACCGCGGCAAGCTTCGCGTGGAGTCTGACTTCCGGAGGCCGGGCGGCGCGTGGCGTCAGGCTGCCGCTGACACGACGGTTGCGCGGGCGGATTCGGTTGCGCTCGCTGCAGCGTTTGCGGCGGTGGAGGCGAACGCAGCCCACCGCTCTCCCGCGCGCTGAAGCATCGCCACGGCCCGGGGGTCCCGGCTCATTAGAGACCGTCGGTAGCTAACGACGGCCTCATGGTCCACAACCAGGGTTGCCGTCAGGCCCTGGCCCTCCTCACGCAGGAGGCGGCGCTTAGTGAGGGTTCGCAATCCCTGGTCCGCGCCCGCAGCGGCGCGGCCAGTCTCGGGGCAAGGCGTAAACGCGGGTGCTCGCGGCAGAAGGTGCAAGCCGCCCGTCCTTCCGGCCTCAGCGTAGATCAGCCACAGTGCGCGGTGCATCGGCCACCGGATGCGGGCCGGCAAGCACCCGACTCCCCCGGCAGCGATCATGTCTGCCAAAATGACGGTCAACGGTTCCTGGTCCAGGATTCTTAGACGATATGCCTTCCACCGGATAACGTCGAGATGGAGTCGGCACGAGCCCTTTCGCGTGCTCTGTTTGGCGGTGCCCAGTACCGCTTAGAGGTCGGCGCCGCTATTGCAGCGGGCGACGGCCTTGTGTGCGCCAAGGATCTCGCGGATGAGCTCGGCGATCCGCCCGGGAAGGGTTCTGTGCACCTCGAGCTCAAGACCCTCGAGCGCGCCGGCCTGCTCACGCGGATGCCGAAGGAGAAGGCCGAGCGCCGCGTGTATCTGGCTCGGCAGGAAAGCGCATACTGGGCGATGTGCGAGGAGTTCACCGCTCGCGGCCTCGTGACCTGAGCTATCGCGGGACATCCCCGCTCCAGTGGCGGCACCACCCGGCTGCGGCTAGTGCACGGCTAAGCAGGCTACGTCGACGACGTGCACGGCGCCTGCGTCAGCGGCGCGTGCGGTTCAGAAAACGTAAACCGTGCTACAAATGCGGCGATCGCTCTAGCCGGCACGCCGAGCCATTTTCGGAGCAGGTTTGGCGTTCCGCGAGCACATAGTGCGCGCGACTGTTGATCGCGGCTTGTGTTCGACTCGCGTGGGCCGCGTGTAACGCACTCGTCGGCGCGATCCGTGCAGAAGTTGAGGATCGCCGAGCTCGTAACGTTTGTGTATCCACCTCTGCGCAGCTTTCGATGGTCTGTCCTTGTCTCGCTGCCGGCGGTAGGGGTCGCAGCGGTTCCGTCGTCCACACGTATGATTAGTGCGTGCGGGACTCAACCTCGGCAAGCCGCCGCTCTAGATCGGCGATCGTGTATGAGTGCTCGTCGACCTCCCACAGCTCCAGATCAGTCCTCATGTCATCCAACTCTTCGCGAAGCCCGTCTACAGCTTCGCGAAGCCGGGTGGCGGCAGCGCCGCGTGCCCTTCGCTGCTCCGGGTCTCCTCCAACAGTCGACCAAAATCCTCAAGAGCGCCCATCTCAAGCACACGCGTCTTCGGTTTGATTCCCGCAGTGGCGAGATTAACAACCCTGCGTCGAGCAGCCGCGTCGGGATTTACCACCACGAGTAAACGGAGGTTGGCATGACCCAAGGACGATTTGATTAGCGCCTGCGTCATAAGGTCCGTGACTGGCACGGAGTAGCCGATCACAATGAGGCACCGCGCGTATTGCAGATAGCGACTGCATTCCCTCCAGACCGGTTTCCATGGCCACTGACCGAGAACCGTCTTGTCCCAAGTGGGGGGAATAATGTTCTTTGTCGCGGGCGAAAGAGCATAGGGGTTGCCACGGAGCGCTAGCGTCCGTTTGTCCTCATTCACTCTGGTCCAGTGGAGCGAACCGTGCGGCTTAAGAAGCCTGAGGTACTCTTCGGGGAAAGGACCGGGGCGGGTCTTGGCCGACCAGTCATCCGTGCCCACCCCTATGTCGAACCCGTAACCGCAATCGGCAGCCCATATGCCATCCGAGTTACGCCGGCAAGCGTCATCGATCAGTGTGTCGTAGTTGAAGCTGATAAGGGCGTCGCCCGAACGTAGGGCGCGCGCGATCCGATCGTGCCAGTCGCACCGCACATCATTGAACGCAGCGCGAAAGACAGCTGGGATCAGGGCATGGAGATATCCGAGCTGTTTCTGATATCGCGTGGACGGCCGACCTGGGCGCACGGCAAACTGGTGCAAGAAGCGCTCAAAGCCGGCCATTTCCGTAAAGACCGTCTCCAGCGTCGGAAGATCGTTCGCCGGATACTCGGTTCGCAGAAATTCAAGGACCGGACGCGCATACTTCTTGTACATCGCCTCGTCCAAATGCTGCGCCTGTCTAAAGAAGTCGGCATCCAGGGGGGGCAATACCGCAACGCCTGGTTTGCAGAAGGACGCACCCCGAGAAGCACCCGCTCCCAAGATCACGACAGTACGATCCGCACGAGGCATGCCAAGACCCCGAAGAAGCACACCGGAATGCTGGCGGCCCTGGCGGACAGGTATGGCGCTAGCGGTTGTGCTGGAGGTTCCGAGCGTCAATCCGTCAGGCGCTAGCGAGTTTGCAAGCTACTGGTGTAGCTTTCGCGACTATTGACGACTCGCGCTACGCGGCGTGGATGTGGGCGCACGAGGCCGGGCGCCCGCAACGCTGGTCCGAGGCCCTGCCACTAGATCCTTAAGCCTGCCACGCTCGCCAACGCCACGGCGCATCACATGCGCGTACACCCGTAGCGTGAACTTCGGGTCGGTGTGCCCCAGCGCGGCCATCACCGACGCTGGGTCCTCGCCGAGCGCGACGAGGATCGATGCGAACGTGTGGCGGAGCTTGTGCGGCGTGAGCCCCGCTGGCAGCGGCGCCTGACCGCGCGCCGCGAGAAGCCCGTCGGCTCGCTCGATCACGGGCACTAGCACGCGGTTACGAAGGTTGTCTTTGTCGCGCATCGTGCCGGCGCTCGTTGGGAAGACACAGTCCTCCGCACCGCCAGCCGCGGCGTTGCCCTTGTGCGCGGCTAGCTCGTCGCGCAGCAGCGGCAGCAGCGGGACCTCGCGCAGGCCGGCCTGCGTTTTCGAGCGGCCGACTTGGATCCGCCCGTTGTCGAGGTCGACGTCGCGCCAGCGCAGCTGACAGAGCTCGTGGGCGCGGAGCCCGGCGAAGATCAGCGCCGCAACGATCGGCCGGCGATCTGAGATGAGCCAGGCGGGGTCACGGTCAAGCTCGCCCGCCGCGTCGAGGAGCGCTTGGAGCTGCTCGACACTGTCGACGTGCATTGGCCTGCGCGGCGGCGGTTTGAGGCGGCGGCGCCTACCCGCCGCCGGGTTCGACGCGATGTGGCCGTGTTCCACGGCTTCTGCCAGCGTCATCTGCAGCACGTCGATCGTCTTGTTGATCGTTACCGCGGACAGCGGCCGCGGAGGGCGCTCGCTGTATGGCAGCTGACTGGCCGCTTCGAGCGCCGCCTTTCGCTGCTCGCTCTGCTTGACCTTGTGGCGGCGGTAGGCGTCGACCGCTTCGATCGTGATCTCCTCGAGCGTGTGGTTGGCGAAGTAGGGGAGCAGGTGGTGGGTGAGCGCCCAGCCGTAGAACTCGTGCGAGCGCTCGCTGACTTCGTTGCGGCGGCCGGCGAGCCACTGCGAAGCGAACCGATGGAAGGTCGGCTTCGCGCCTCGCTCGTCCGCAGAGGGCTTGGCGGTCCTCGCTCGCGCGGGGCGCGGCGGCGTCCAGATCCCACGCCGGATGTCGGCAAGGATGTTCTGCAGCTCGTCCTCCGCCTGTGAGCGTGTCCAGCCATCCCCGCTGCTCCCGAGCGTGAGGTAGTGGCGCCGTCCGTACGCGTGGACGCGCACGGCATAGGTGCGCCCGCTGCGCCACTCGCGCTCTAGGAGCTGTCCTGTCGAGGTTCCGGCCATCAGGAGGCCCGCGCCGCGCGTTCATCGCCGGCATCGGCCGGCGGCGCGGAAGACGACGTTAGCTCTGCTTGGCCGTGGATTGGAAGCAGCGGGACCGAATCGACGGGCATCCCGGCAGATCCGCGGCTATCGGGCGCGCTCGCGGCGCCAGAGAGGCGCTCAAGGCGCCCCTGCAGCTCCTCGGAAGGGAAGCGCAGCCTCGGGCGGGGGCCGTCGCCGATGCGAATCCCGCCGAGCTCGATCGCGTGCTCGTACACCCACGAGCGCTCGACGCCAAGCTCCTTGGCAAGCTCGGTGGCGCTGAGCAGCCGCGATTGGTGCGGCTGGGCGGGCGGGCGTGCCGCGAGCAGCTCGGCGACCCGCTGCGCGACCGCCTCGACGGATACGTCGTCGAGGCGCACAGCGTCGCGCAGCGGGTCGCCGTCGGTCACCTGCACCTCAAGCGGCGTGACCGGGCTCGCAGACTGGACCTCGGTGGCGCTTCGACCGGCCGGTCGGCGGCGCGAACTCAACCCGCGCCGAGCCTGTCGCGCAAGGGCCATCGCGGGACCGGCGCTCTCCCAGTGAGCGATCCTCGCCTCGGCGACCTCGACGTACTCCGGAACCAGCTCCATCCCGACGAACCGCCGCCCCTCGAGCACCGCGGCGCAGCCGGTCGAGCCCGAGCCGCAGAAGGGGTCGAGCACGAGCCCGTCCTCTGGCACCGCCAGGCGGATGAGCCAGCGCATCAGATCGAGCGGCTTGACCGTGAGATGGTGGTTGCCCGTCGCGGCCGGCGGCTTGGCCTGCGCGCTCGGGAAGAGGTCGAGCGCCCGCGGCGGCAGGCGCTCGCAGCCGGCGTCCCGCTCAGCTCTCGTCACCTTCGGGCAGTAGAAGAGCCGGCTCGGCGGCTCGCCCCAGCTCGCGCGTGTGAGCTCGGCGGAAGCGTCGATGAGCCTGGCTGGACAGTCGGCTGCGCAACCCTCATCGGAGCAGCCCGGCGCGTGGGAGATGACGACGTTCGCTGGGAAGCGTCCGTCGACCTTGCAGCTATCGACGTTGAGCGCCCCGACGCCAAAGCGGGTGATGTTCTTTGCCACGGGCAGCACGGGAGGCTTCCGTGCCAGCACGATCGGCTCACAGGCGGGCTTGAGCGCCGTCGCCTGTCCGCCCGGCAGGCGCCGCGACTTCGGCATCCCCTGCCCGTAGATCCACATCAAGTGATCGCGCACTTCGAGCCCGGCGTCCTCGGAACCGCAAGCCAGGCGATGGGAGGTTCGTGGTGCGCCGAAGGCCAGCAGGTGACCGCCGGGCTTCAGCACCCGGTGGCACTCTCTGCCCCACCCCGTCACCCAGCTCTGGAAAGCCTCGCAGGGGGCGACGGGGTGCCCGGCGCGCTTGCGGGCGCTACGCCGGATCGCGCGTCCGTCCCAGTCGGCGCCCTGGAAGTCGATCCCGTAGGGCGGGTCGCTAATGACAGCGTCGATCCCCTCGTCCTCGAGCGACTCGAAGAGCTCCATGCAGTCGCCGAGCTCGACCCGCCAGCGCCCTCGTGCGTGCATATCGGTGGCTTCTCGCCTCACGTTTCCAAGGGTGAGCGCCGCGCGAGCGCATTTCCAGCGTGCCCAACGGTTGACTTGCGCTAGTCGTCCCGGAGCGCGAGCCAGCTGGAGGCACCCAGGATCCCGGGGCCGTGGTCGCCGCAGCGCTCGTGGTAGGCGACGCTCCCGCTACCGCCCTTGGCTGCGCGCCAGGACCACTCCTCGGGTGGGACGAGTTGCTCGCAGCGCGCGCAGTAGAGCTCATCGACAGCCCGCTCGTGGAGGGCGTCGATTTCCGTGCCTCGCTCCTCCAGCGCTTGTGCCAGCTCTTCGAGGTCGGACTCGAGCCGCTCGGCGCAGTCCTGCGCCTTACCCTGCTCGGCCGCAGCGGCCGCAAGCGCGTCGTCCGCCCGCTTCACCTCACGCTCGAGCTCGGCGATGCGCTTGCGCTCGGCGGCGGGCTGCGTCCTCTCCTCGTTCTCCTTGTCGGCGCGCCGCGCCCGGCTCGCTTTGGTCTGCGTTTCGGCGCGCGCGAGCCTCGCCCGCAGGTCCTCGACCTCCCCCGCGGACCGCAGCGCTTCGAGGACCGCGCGCCGGGTCGTGCCGTGTTGCATCCGCGCGGCCTCGAGCAGCGGCAGCTCCTCGACGGTCAGCTCAACGATCACGCGGCGGCGAAGCGGCGCTCGCTCGGGCGTCTTCCCTGGATCAGGCGTGATGGACATACATCCATCCATCCACACCTGCAAGCCGGATTCCAGCGTGTCCACCGGGTGGGTTGCAGGGCTACGGTTGAGCAATGTCCCTGACCCCCGCGGAGCCGCTGCAGCCGCCCCCAGCCCCACTCGTCCAGGCGATCCAAGAGCATCACGAAACGAAGGCGCATCCGGGCAGGTTCGACTTGCGCCGCGACGTCTTCTTCGCGGGCAACACGCGCAAGGACGGCAAGAGGCGAACGCGGACGACCTACGACATCTCGCTCGACCCGATGCGCGGGGACCGCTACTTCTGCAAGCACTGCCCGGGCGAGGTCTTCATCCCGCAGCCCCCACCCGATACCCCGGCTCGCGATCAGCTGCTAAAGCAAGCCGACCCGATCGGCCACCAGCTGCGCGAGCGCGCGCGCGCCGAGATGACTCGCGCGATCGAGGAGGCGGGGGGGCTAGGCAAGGCGCCGATGGAGGAGGGCGCCTCAGCGGCCCGCCGCTCACGGCCGACGACGCGCGCGGCACGCAGGGAGGGCGCCAAGCACGACCTGGAGCACCAGGAACGTTTGGACCGCTTCCACGACTTCCTCCTCGCCGAATATGCCGAGCTCGGCACGATCCCAAAGGCGCTTGAAGCGCTGATCGCTCTGCGCGAGAACCGCCCCGCCCGCTATGTCGAGGTGATCGGCGACGACGCGCTACGGGCGCTGACGACCCTGCAACAGTACGTGTGGGACGCGACGACCCCGGAGGAGCGCCATGCGGCCAAGGACCGCTGGCTAGCCAGGCGCGAGCGCCAGCGAGCCGAACGACACCGGCGCGCTACTGAAAATCGACCCAAGCCTTGACTCGGAAAGCATAGTTTATTATGCTAGGGGCATGCCGCGCGCGCACCGCTACACCACGCTCGACGACGACCTGCTCCCCACGTGGACGACGCGCAGCCACGACTACCGAGGGCAGGTTCGGTCGATGCGGGAAATCCGCGAGCTCTCAAACGAGCTGGCTGGCGCTTACCGGCGACGCGACGAGCTGATGCAGGCGCTCGCTCTGAGCGGCAGCCTCAGTCGCCAGGACATGGCCAGGGCCGCTGGTTCTCAGCAAGGCGCGCGTCGACCAGGTCATCCGTGAGCTGACCGAAGAGGATCAGCGACGCCGGTATGCCGAAGGCCTGGAGCGCGTGCGCCGGCACAGCGCGTAGGTCGCTGCGCCCAGCGTGCTGGCGCGATCGGTCGGCCGCCTCGGAAGGTCGCTCTCACCACCTAAAGGTTGACGGTCGGGCTTGCATGCCCTCGATGACGTAACTACAGTGGCCGGCTATGGGGCGCATGGGGGCATCTCGGAGAGCGGAGACGCACCAACTCGGCCCCCGCTCAGATGCCGCCGCGGCTCAGCGCTGCCGCCCTCGTCGATCTCGCATCGCGACGCCCCTGCTCGCGCTGCTCGCTGCAGTTGTCGTATCGGCGTTTGCCCTTTCGGCCGGTACGCCCACCGCGCACGCCTTCACACCCCCGCAGTGCAAGCTCACCCACAACGTCTCCGAAGAACAGTTCAACGAATGGGAATTTTTCCCCCTAGGCGCCGAACCCGAAACAAAGCACCTGTGGGGACCCGAAGGGCTGGGCCGCGGCCACTGGGTTCATTGCGAAGGGTCTTCTCCTGATCCCGCATTCGAATGCAAGCCCATCGGGAGCGGCAGCTGCGACAGAGAACCGTGGAATGTCGAGGTGAAGGGCACCGAACCGGTCCTCGTTGAATTCCAGATCGGCAACCGGGTCAACGAGGATAGCTCCACCAGCTGCGCACACCATGAAGGAGAAGAATGCGGATACGAATCGGCAACATTCGCTGAGGTCGCGCCAGACCATCGGCGGCATGGTCCGCGCCATCGCGAACATTGGGGCCACGGCGCCAAGCTCGCTTCCCTCCACCGCGTTCACACCGAATGCTCAGATCCCGTCGAATGCGCCACCGGGAACTTGGTCGAGTCGCAGACCGACCTGACGGTCGGCGGGCGCGGCGTGCCGCTGACGTTCACCCGCACCTACAACTCCCAGGAAGCCGCCGAAGGCGGCTCTGCAGGGGCGCTCGGCGCCGGGTGGAGCTACTCCTTCGGTCAGCACCTCGAATTCAGCAACTACACCGAATCCTTCGGCGGCGGGTCCGGATTTGGCGGGGGGCTCCGGGCACACCGCAGAAGGGCCGCCCTCATCGACAACACGACGACGGTGGTCGAAGCCGACGGCAGCAGGGTCACCTTCGAAGACCGGGTCGGCCCCGGCGAACTGATAGCTCCGCGTTGGGTCCAGGCCAAGCTCGTCTTAGAAGCCGACGGCAACTACCTCTACACGCTGCCAGACCAGGAAAAGCTCCGGTTCAACTCCAGTGGGACGCTGCTCAGCATTGCCGATCGCTTCAACAACACCGACACGCTCTCCTACGCTGGCGGGCATCTGATCACGGTCAAGGACTCATCCAACCGCGAACTGACGTTCAGCTACCTCAAGACCGGGTCCGGAGCCGAACTGATCAAGAGCGTCACAGACCCCATGGGCCATACCGTCGAATACAGCTACGGGTCGGGCGAAGGAGCGCTCGACCTCACGGGCGTCACCGAGCCTGGAGAAGCCACGAAGCGCTGGCAGTTCAAGTACGAATCGGGCGGCCTTCTAAAGGAAATGACGGACGGCCGCAACAACACGACGACGATCAAATACTACGCCGAATACGACCGTGTGCACGAAGAGATCGACCCGATGGGGAGGGTGACGCGTTTCGAATACGAACAGATAGGCGAAGAACCCTTCGAGGGCGCGAGCAACGTCGTCGCCGAAACCCGAGCTGAAGAAGAATCGATGAGCGAAGCGACCGGCGAAGAAGAAGCTGCCTGGCAAAGAGACCTCCATGAAGCCAGCGAACCGCCCCTACCGCCGCCGCCAGAATACATCACGATCATCAAGCACGAACCCGAAAAGCCCGAAACCGAAGAGGTCACACGAGAGGTGTTTGACTCCGAATACAACCTCAAGCAGATCACTCAGGGCTACGGCACCCTCGAAGAAGCGAGCACCTTCTACGCCTACAACGAAGCCGACGAGCCTACGACGATCACCGAACCCGATGAACACGAGACCAAGTACGAATACGAAGATGGCAACCTGATCAAGGAATCCGACAAACTCGGCGATACGACCGAATGGGAATACGATCCACTGCACGACGTAAAGATGATCAAGACCCCCGATGGCGAAGTGACGAGGATTAAGCGCAACGAAACGACCGGCGCCGCTGAAAAGGTCACCCGCGAAACTGCGCACGAAGGCGAAGAGGTCACGAAGTACACCTACAACACCGAACACGGCGAAGTCGAATCGATGACCGACCCGCGCAATAACACGTGGACCTACAAGTACGACCCGTACGGCGACCTCACATCCGAAACCGACCCTGAAGAAGACGTGCGAACCTTTGCCTACAACGAGGATTCCCAGGAGATCTCGACAACGAGCCCACGCGGAAACGTCAGGGAAGGCGAACCGGTCAGGTACACGACCACAATCCAACGCGACGAACAGGGCCGGCCCACGCTCGTCACCGAACCCCCAATCGGCTACTTCGAAGAAGCGTATCTCCCTAGCAGCAAGACGCACGTAGAAGTTCCCAGCGGCCTCGCGGTGGACAGCGTCAACCACCACGTCTTCGTCAGCGACTCGTGGAACAACCGCGTGGAGGAGCTCTCCGAAACGGGTGAACGCATCGCCGAAATTGGCCACGGAGATTTCAATTACCCCAACCAGCTCGCGCTGGACTCCGAAGGGAACCTCTGGGTAGCGAACGGCGGAGACCACGACGTCGTCGAGTTCAACTCCGAAGGCCACTACGTGCGGTCGATCACGGGCAAAGGCGCAGAAGCGGAACTCGACTGTCCGTCTGGCGTCGCGATCGGACCGGGCGGCAACCTTTGGGTGCTCGACGAATGCAAGGACCGAGTGGTCGAGATCGACCCGGCCACAGAAGAAGCCGTTATGCCCGCGATCGGCAAGCGAGGGGAAGGGCCGAAAGAATTCGAGTATCCGGAGGGCCTGGCCCTAGCCGTCTCGGGCGGCACGTGTGACGTTTGGGTCTCTGACTTTGCCAATAGCCGCCTTCAGGAGTTCAAATGCTCGAACGGTGAATTCGTCAGGGAAGTCGGCTCACGCGGTAGCGGCCCTGAAAAGCTCTACAACCCGGACGGCGTCGCGATCGGATCGGAAGGCAACGTGTTCGTCTCGGACTGGTTCAACATGCGGCTCGACGTCTACTCGCCCGAAGGCAAGTTCATCGAGACGATCGGCTACACGAGCCCAGGAGAAGGGCAAATCGAACTCCCCGGGCAGTCCGTTGGCGTCCCTGACGGCCAAATGTGGGTCACGGATCGTAGCCTCGGTCGCATCGAGCGCTGGGGACCCTACTCGTCGAAGACCGGCTACGCCTACGACGAAGACGGCAACCTCAAGACCGTCGAGGACCCAGACGGCCACACGACCCGATACGAATACGACAAGGACGACGAGCTCGACGAAGTGATCGAGCCAAACGGCGAGACGCAGAAGACGACATACGACTCGCAAGGGCAAGTCAAAACTCAGACTGACGGCAACGAACACACGACGACGTACGAACACAATGTCTTGGAGCAGGTGAAGAAAGTCATCGACCCCAAGGGCCGCGAAACCAAGCTGGCCTATTACGACGATGGCGACATAAGGAGGGTGACCAATCCTGAAGGACACAGCACTTGCTACACATACGACAAGGCGAACCGACTGACGGACATGACGTACTACTCAGAATCGGCGTGTTTGACGCCCAACACCGAACCCTCCGTCAAATACGAATACGACAGCGACGGACATCTCAAGGAAATGGTGGATGGCACCGGCACCTCGGTCTACGGATACGACGAACTAGGCCGGCTCAAGGAAAGCACTGATGGGCACCACGACAAGGTGGTCTACAGCTACAACGCGGACAACGAGCCGGAACGCATCACCTACCCCAACGAAAAGGCCGTTAGCCGCTCCTACGACAAGGATGGACGTTTGAGCACGGTCAAGGACTGGCTGGAACACGAAACGACGTTCAAATACGACCCGGATTCGGACCTGAGCAAGATCATCTTCCCGGTCAGCACTGGCGACGAAGACCTTTACGCCTACAACGAAGCCGATGAGATGACCGAAGCCAGCATGAAGAAGGAATCCGGAGTGCTCGCTTCGCTCACATACGCGCGCGACCACGAAGGCAACGTCACGCAAGCGGTGACAGTGGGGCTACCAGAAGCTGGGACGGCCAAATACGAATACGACGAAAATGGCAGACTGCGGGCCGTCATTCAGGGAGAACACAAGACCGAATACGAATACGACCGTGCGAACAACCTAACGAAGATTGGCTCGACGGAGCAGAGCTTTGACCCAGCCGACCAGCTCAAGGAATCTGGCGGCAACAAGTACTCGTACAACGAAGAGGGGGACCGCACAGAAGCTACGCCTCCCACAGGCGCTCCGACGGAGTATGAATACAACCAGGCGAATGAGCTGACGTCCGTCTCGAGAGCCGAAGGGCCGAGCATCGGCGACTCGTACACGTACAACGGCGAAGGTCTCAGAGCATCCGAGAAGATCTCTGGCTCTTCGAGGTATTTGACGTGGGACGAAGCCGAAAGCGTCCCGTCCCTGCTCTCAGACGGCGAACGTAGTTATGTCTATGGGCCCGAAGGCTTACCAATCGAGCAAGTGTCTACCGGCGGGACGGTGACCTACCTGCACCACGATCAGCAGGCCTCGACGAGGCTGTTGACGAATAGCTCCGGTACGGTCGTGGGGAAGTGCAGCTACGCGGCCTACGGGACGCCGACGTGCGAAGGAAGCGTGACGACCCCGCTGGAGTATGACGGGCAGTACACGAACAGCGAAACGGGCCTCCAATACCTCAGGGCGAGGAATTACGACCCGAGCACCGGGCAGTTCACGAGCGTCGATCCCTTGGATGCCACGACTGAGGCCCCCTATACGTATGCCCTCGACAATCCGGTGAACGGTAGCGATCCGTCGGGCCTATGCAATGCGAACCCATTCAGCGGAAGCTTCTGGACTAAAGGCAACTGCCTTTCCGAACACCCAGGACAGGCTGTGGAGGGAGCGGCGATCGGCGTATGTATCGTCGCGACTACCGGCGTCTGCCTGACGGCAGCGGCGACAGCATACGCCTTCAATACCGAGCAGAACATCACGAGCCCGTGTGGCTTCTCGTGGCGTGCACAAGCGGTGATCACAGGGACCGCGCTACTTGGTGCGGCACCAGCTCTCAACCTTGAGGTGCCTCAGGTTCTAGGATGGACCGGGGAGGCGCCAGCAGGCGTCAATGCATTTCTCGCAGGGCCCGGTGCGGTTATAACTGTTCTCGAGAAGAACATACAACGAGAACTGTTGCGGGCCCGATGATGTGCGTGCGTGATCGTGGTGATGCCAGTACCTCACACACACATCGCACATTTCGCAGCGCTGGTCAAGTGTTAGCAAGTGTGGTGTTCGCTGTCGGAGTTATTGCTGTGCTAATTGCCCAGACTGTGAATACGTCAAACGAGCGGGCAAAGATTGGTGGATGGGTGGCAATTGTCGTCATCGCAGCGTTCGCGATTCGCGCCGCGCTGTGGTCGGTCAAAGTCGGTGCTGAGGGCGTGCGGATCCGAGGCCTGGTTCGTACACATATGCTCAGCTGGTCCGAGATAGATCACTTCTCGTTCGGTCGCCTTGGCTTGTTTCCGGCGGTCGGTATCGCACACCGCAAGCGTGGCCGACCGCTTGCGATGTCGGCCATCGAGGTGTCGAACGTGTCTAACGCTAAGGGACGAGCCGGTGCCCAGGCGATGATTACCGAGCTTAACCAGCTGCTAATGGAACATCAAGGTGGTGCCCGGCTGGGGGATATGTGACGGTGAGTGGGTGAGTGGCCTCTTGGTCGCGTAATATCATGCCACTGCCCGCAGGTAATCCGCGAGCGTTGGCCGCTTGACGACTGCGGGGTCACTCCGGCGTCGACCGTGAGGCCGGACGGGAAGTCATTGGGGAGCGACCGATCGGCGTACTACACAAACGACCACTACTCACCCGGTAGCTTCAAAGAGTTGTGGTAACTTGTGTCGACGGCCGCGCTGACGCAGTCCCATCTTTACAAACCAGAGCCCCCATGGCTAGTTGTCGTGGCGCGGCCACTCAGTGGCCAGGAGGTTGCGCACTATCTCGACAAGGGGCCGCAGATTTACCAGTCCGCGTTCTTGATGCAATCCGGACGCGAACCATCGAGAGACTATTCGATGAGTTTGCGAGCTGTTTGGAGTTCCCAGCCCATTTTGGCCACAACTGGGACGCACTGGACGAGTGTATCTCCGATTTGGCGTGGCTACCGGGTTCCACTTACGCGATCATTGTAGAACGAGCTAGCTGGCTTTTGGAGGACGAGTCACACAAGCAGCTGTCTGTCTTCGTCCGTGTTATCGAAAGTGCCGGCTCCGAATGGTCGGAGCCGGTTGACCGTGGAGAGTCCTGGGATCGTCCCTCGGTTCCATTCCATATGTTGCTGCTTGACGCACAGGAGTCGCAGGGGGACGTGAGGAGTCGCATGCAGGCTGCAGGCGCCCGGATCGCCGATCTTTGGATCGACGACGCATAGGCCGACGGATGCTTCGCGGATCCGGGCACTCTGGGCGGCGAGTGCCCCAATCGCCCAGCGTCCTCCGCCATCGGGCGATATGCCGGCTGCCCGTCCACGCCAGAGTGGAGGGTCAATCCGCTGCAACTGGGGACTTTCCAGGCATAGGTGCGCCGAGAGCTGGCAAATCGCACCCAGGAGGTCGGGGGTTCGAGTCCCCCTAGCTCCATTTCTCGAGATTCCTGCAACGACCTGAGGGACCGGCGCGGCGCCGGTTCCGAGAGCATGGCCGGTATCGTCGGCCCATGACGCCGGATGACGGTTTCGCCGACGGCGCGCCGAGCTGGAACGGACTCTCACCGAAATTGCGGACGCTGCGGCGGTGGCAGGTCGTGGCCGTCTGGCTTTTGTCGCTGGTCGTAGCGGTGCCGACTACCGTGGCGCTGGGCCCAACGGTGGTCGCGGCGGCGATCGCGGGCGGGCTGACCGTGCTGGGTTTGGTCGCCGACGTGATCGTCGGGAGGCGCTTCCGCGCGTGGGGCTATGCCGAGCGGGCTGAGGATCTGTTGGTCAAACGCGGCGTGATGTTCCGGCGCACCTCCGTGATTCCTTATGGGCGCATGCAGTACCTGCAGGTCACCGCCGGCCCACTGGAGCGGGCGTTCGGCCTCGCCACCGTCCAGATGCACACGGCGGCGGCGGCAAGCGACGCGCGTATCCCGGGCCTCGCGTCGCCAGAGGCGGCCCGCTTGCGCGACCAGCTCGCGTCGGTCGGCGAGGCCCAAGCGATGGGTCTGTGAGCGCACAACCCGACCTGCCACCCGCCGAGGTCCGTGCCACCGATGCGCACCTGCAAGCGGGGTTGGGAGGCAGGTGGCAGCGGCTACACCCGCTCTCCCCGATCGTCCGCGCCGGGCGGGGCCTCGCCGCGATCGTCGCCGTGTTGCTGCTCACCGCGGTGCCCCGAAGCAGCGGAGGTGGCGGGGGGTTCCAAAGCGCGATAGGCCACGTCGTTGTTGTGGCGGTGGTCTTCCTCCTGGCGTTCGTCTCCTGGCTGGTCACCCGGTGGCGAGTCCGGGACGGAGTGCTCCAGGTGGAGACGGGCCTGATCAGGCGAACCTCGGAGCGCTTTCCGTTGACGCAAGTGCAAGCGATCGACACGGTTCGACCGGGTCTGGCGCGCCTCTTCGGGTTGACAGAGCTGCGCATCAGGCTTGCCAGCGGTCAGGGTCGAGCCGGCCGCCTGGCATATCTCACGCGATCCGAAGGGGAGGCCCTGCGAGCACAGCTCCTCGCGATGAGCCGAGGCCTGCACGAGGCGACGCCGGAGCCGCTCGCGACCACATTGCTCACCGTGCCCGCCGAACGGCTGTGGATCGCGCAACTGGCAAGCGGGCTCGGACTGCTGGTGTTGCTCGGCGTGGCGGTCCTCATCACGCTCATCGTCGTTGCGCCCAGTGCCGTCGGAGCCGCGTCGGGTGCCCTCATCTTGTACCTGTTTGTGGCTGTCTCGATCCTGTTCGGTCGATTCAGTCGTTATTACGGACTGACCGTGGCCCACGCCGAAGACGGGCTCCGTCTGCGCTCCGGGCTGATCCAGACTTCCGCAGAGACGCTGCCGCTCCAACGCATCCAGGCGATCCGCCTAGTCGAGCCGCTCGCGTGGCGGGTGGTTGGATGGTGCCGCCTGGAGGTAGATATCGCCAGCCAGAGGTCCAAGGGTCGCCAGGATCGCATCGAGGGCAAAGCCGCGCGTACGCTGCTCCCCGTTGGCACCAGAGACGAAGCCGCGGGCCTAATCGCCGCCATATTCCCCGGCGTCACCGAGGAGCGGATTCGGCCACCCAAGCGCGCCGTCTGGAAGTCGCCGCTGCGCTACTCGCACCTATCGTGGGGCTTCGACGAGGGCTTTGCGGTCACCACGAGCGGGCGCCTGCGACGGGTTATCGATTGGGTGCCCCTGGCGAAGGTGCAGAGCATTCGCTGGGTCCAAGGGCCCGTTCAGCGGACGTTTCGCCTGGCGAACATCCACCTCGACACCGCCGGGCGACGCGTGTATGCCGTTCTGCGCGAGCGCGATGCCTCCGAAGCGGCCCGGCTGATGGCGGAGCTTCCCGAGCGGTGCCGGATCGCCCGCCGGCGGGCGGACGAAGCTGAGCGTTTGCGCGATTAGCTCGAACCTGGATCCCTCGATCTCCAAGATACGAAGCGGTCATGTACGCCCGTCTGATGTCGCGTTTACGTTCGCCGGGAGCGCAACTGGGCGCGTCCGCGTAGTGCTTGAAGCCCTCTCAAGTGGCAACCTGCATCACATGGTCGAGTCTTTCCAGAGCGTCGCTCAAGCGGGGCGCAATCGGCGACGGTTGGCCGGTGATCGTGACCTCGCCGCGGGGCGTTACCGCCTTAGGCTCGCGCCGGCGCGTGCGCCGGAGCTGTCGGTCGTGGTCGTCGTGGACTCGTGAAACCAAGCCACGTGACGCGCCATTGTCCGCCGCCCAGGACCCTCTGATCGCCCGCGGCACGGATCCTCGGGCGGGGCCGTGAGTCACTTCGCGCACTTCGGCATGACGTGCACCCACTCGTGCGTCAGGCGGCAGCCTCGTCGGCGTACCTGAGCTAGCTCCTCGGAGATCCCTGATGCATTGGCGACGCTAGGCGGCCAGGTGTCGCGCGCGGGCTGGACCTACGCGATTTGGTGCAGCAGCTCCGCCAGGGGTCTGGGCGCGGAGAACATCGGCCAGTGGCCCGTAGCGATCTCGTGTAGCTCCCAGTCCTCGCCGGCAAAGACCGCGCCACGCGCGTCGCCCTGGGCGGCCAGTTCGCGTACCTGTGCAACGTTGACGCCGCCGGCCGAGCAGAAAATCGCCGCGCGTCGCACTGCGGGCGGTTGCGGATGGGCTACCCGGACGGGGGATGTCAGAGTCGCGTAAGGCTGTGGCGTTGCGAGCGTGGCGATCAGGTCGAAATGCTCGTCGCTGAGGCCCGCTGGGCTACCGAACATGCCCGACATGAGAGTGTCACGATCGGGCACGGGCCACTCCCAGCCGTCCCCGTGCTCTTGGACCGCGCGCTGCTGAAGATCTCGCTGCTCCGGCGACTGAACATCGGCGATCGCAGTGCCGTTTGGTAGCGGCGATGTGTCGAGGTAGACAACCGCATCCAACCTCTCGGACCTACGGTCAGCGGCGGCCGTGACGACGATTCCCGCGTAGCTGTGTCCGACAAGCACGGCATCCTCGATCATGTCGAAGTCCAACAGGTTCACAACATCAGCGATGTGCGTCTCGAGGTCGACGTCGCGTCTCGCCAAATGCACCCGATGCCCCAAGCCGGTCAATGTCAGTGGGTAGACCTCGTGACCGAGTTCGCGCAACTGCATGGCCACATCACGCCAAGCCCAGCCGCCGAGACACGCACCCGGCACTAGCACGAACGGACGCCTCCGCGTGCCCATCAGTCGTCGTCCATCGCGCCTGCGCCCGTGTGGCTCGCGTCCTCTCCCGCGCTCAGCCACCTCAGCACCGCCTCACGCGTGAAACGCCACTCCTCGCCAAATCTGCGGCCGGGCATCTCACCTGCCTGCGCCCTCGCGAGCACGGCCTCCTCCGGCAACCGGAGCATCTCCGCCGCCTCCGCGAGCGTCAGGACATCCTCTGTGTCCGTCTTGTCCCGCAGCTCAACGCGGCCGACAGAAAGCTCGTTTCCCAAGAGCTCGCTGACCAAATGCTGTTTGCGACGACCGGTGGAACCGGCGAGCTTGTCTAGGGCTGCTGCCTGACCCCGCGGGAGGCGGACAAAGAGTGGAACGCGGTCTTCTGCCATGGCAGGCATAATAGCGCATGATATCAAATGATATCGCGCACGCGCCGCCGCCCCGTGCCCAGCGCGAACGAGGCGGCCAGCGCGCGTGTTGCGTCGCGATACGAGGGAGCGCTACTTGACTCCGGTGAGCCCCATCGTCAGCTCGACGTCTTTGGCGTCATGTTCCTGACCGAGCAGGTTCGGATGCACGGGCACGCCCGTGAGCGAGCCGAGCAGCGGTTCGATCCAGCGCGTACCCACGGGTTCGCACGCGTTGTGACCGAAGCTCTGCAGGAAGGTTTCGGTGTAGATCGCGTCGTTGCGCAGCGCCTCGAGCGCCATGATCAGGTCGCCGCGGGCCTGCACCTGGAAGTGAAACCAGCGCAGATCTTCGGTTGTCCACGGGACCGCCGTCGGGCAGTAACCGTTGATCGGCGTGATTTCCGGATAGGCCACGAGGTAGACCTTTGCTTTCGGCGAGAGCCTGTGAATTTCGCGTAGCGCTTCTTCCTGTGGGCCGACGTCTTCTTCAAACGCTTTCGTGACGAAGCCTTCGAAGGCTTCCTTGCACGGCGCACCTTCGTTGGGCTTGCCCGCGTCGAGCGCGGTGCAACCGGCCACCAGCGTCGCGAACAGGTTGTGGTCGTTACCGCCCATTCCGACCGTCACGATTTCAGTCGTTGGCTTGAGCGCGTCGAACTGCGGCGGCTGGCCGGGAAACTGCGCGACCGTGAAGTCTTCGGTTTTCGCGCCGCTGCAACTCACGTCTGTAAGCGACAGCTTCAGCGCCGCGGCGACCAGATGCGGGTAGTTGTTCAGCGACTGACCGCACTCCGGCGGCGCCGTCAGCGACGACGGCAAGATTCCCGGTCCCGCTGTGTAGGAGTCTCCCATCGCCACATACGACGCTTCCTTGGCGTAGGCGCTCGCCGGCAGCGCGACCGCCGCCAGCGCCACCGCCACGCCGAGCACGATGCCGAATCTCTGACGGCGACGTGCCTGTCGGCTGCGCCGCACTTCGACCCGCCGCCCTTGATCAACGGTTCCCATTGTTCACTCCCTTGGTTATCGGCCCGGGCGATCCCCGGCACCGCTTGCGCGCTATGAGTACCCAGTCGCGGGCTCCTGAAACGCTCAGTCTCTGAGCTGAAACGCTCAGTCTCTGAGGCTCCCGATCCCGAGCGAGCCCTCGTCCTCGGCGCGAGTCGCGACGGCCGGCGCCACGGCATCGACTCTCGAGGCTCCCGATGTGGCCACCGCTTCCTCGACGACGGCGGTCGGAGGCACGAAGAAGAGTCCGCCCGTCAGCGCGGTCGAGAAGTCGAGGATGCGGTCGTAGTTACCCGGCGGGTCGCCGACGAACATATTGCGCAGCATCCGCTCGATCACCTCAGTAGTCCCGGAGTAGCCGATGAAGTAGGTGCCGAACTCATGCGTGCCGACGGTGCCGAACGGCATGTTGAAGCGGACGATCTGACGCTCCTCGCCGTCGGCGTCTTCAATCGTGTTCAGCGCAACGTGGGAGTTCGAAGGCTTGACGTCATCGGGCAGCTCGATATCGCTGAGCTTGGTGCGGCCGATCACCCGCTCCTGCTCCTCGACCGGCAGCGCTTCCCAGGCATCGAGGTCGTGCAGGTACTTCTGGACGACGACGTAGCTCCCGCCGGCAAATGCGGGGTCCTCCTCGCCGACCTCGATGGCCGCCACCGCGGCCGCCCCGTCGGGGTTCTCGGTGCCGTCGACGAAGCCCATCAGGTCCCGCTCGTCGAAGTAACGGAAGCCGTGGACCTCGTCGATCACCTCGGCGCTCCCCGCCAAACGCTCGCTCAACCGCTGAGCGAGCTCGAAGCAGAGGTCGAACCGGCGTGCCCGGAGATGAAAGAGGAGGTCGCCGGGTGTCGAGGGCGCGGTGTGGCGCTCGCCGGCGAAGCCGGGGAACGGGTGCAAAGCAGCGGGGCGAGGCGGGCCGAGGAGTCGGCCCCAGACGCGCGAGCCGATCCCGACGACGCAGCTGAGCTCACCCTCAGGCAGGCGAAAGCCGACCGACCGTCGCAGCGCAGCAACGTCCGCCAGGAGCGCTCTCGCCGCCTCCTCGCCGCCGTGGGCGACGGTCACGACGAGAAAGATCGCGGCCTCCGTAATGGGACTAAGGACCGTCTGTGGCTCGGGCGCATCCACGGTGCCTACATCTTTGCGCCCCTGGTCTGGCGCTGCCATCCGGGCGCTTGCCGGCACGTCCCCCGCCCGCACGCGGCCCGTGGCGGCCGTGCGGACCGCTACGCAGCAGCGACTTGGCGGGCTCCGAGATGGTCGTCCAACGCCGGAAGCTTCTGCGTGTCCTCGTAGACCTCGTACTCGCGCAGGAGCCCCCACGCAACTCGGCCCCAGATGACGTAGCGGTTGGCGTACACCGCCTCGCCGTCCGGCGTCGTGAGATGGTCGGTTCCACGCAGGCAAATGGTCATGTTCCACGGCGGACCTTGGACAACCACCTGCTCGGGCTCGTGTTGTAATCCGGTCGAGATCATCCGCCTCAACCAGCGCTCGACCTCGTCCTTGCCGCGGATATCGGCCGTCCACGAGCTCTGGCCGGGGAACCTGAAGTGGACGTCATCCGCATCGAGCCGCAGCAGCAGGCCCGGATCGCCATCGTTCAGACGATCGTATCCGCGGTCGAGCACTCGTTTCGCAAGCCAAGAAAACATCCGCCCGCCTCCTTGATAGATCGCTCTAGCAAGCGGCACTGTATCATCGTCTTGGCGACCGCGCCCCACGACAAGGGAGTGGTTTTCCGAGCATGGCGAGCAGTACCAAAGACCGAATCATCGACTCGAGCGCCGAGTTGTTCCGGCGCCAGGGCTACACCGGAACGGGCGTCAAGCAGATCGTGGCGGCAGCGAACGCGCCGTTCGGGTCGGTCTACCACTTCTTCCCCGGCGGCAAGGAGCAGCTCGGAGCAGAGGTAATCCGCTCCTCAGGGCAGCTGTACTTCCAGCTCTTCGCCACGATCGCCGCGCAGGCACCTGACGCCGTTCGTGCGGTCGGCGACTTCTTCTCGGGCGCCGCCGAGACGCTCGAAGAAACCGACTACGCGGACGCCTGTCCGATCGCCACAGTGGCCCTGGAGGTGGCGAGCACCAGCGAGCCGCTGCGCGAAGCCACCGCCGACGTGTTCGAGAACTGGATCGACTCCGCTGCTGAGTACTTCGTGGCCGCAGGCGTCCGCCCTGACGAGGCGCGAGCGCTCGCACTCTCAATCCTCTCGCTGCTGGAGGGCGCTTTTATCTTCTGCCGATCGATGCGCACGATTGAGCCGCTCCGCATCGCCAGAGCGAGCGCGGTAACTGCGCTCGAGACGGCGCTGGCGAGTGCTCGCGGCGGCTGAAGGAGGGTCCTAGTGCGGATTCGCTGGCTCGGATGGGCGGGTGTCGAGGTGGAGGTGGATGGTGAGCATGTCGTCGTCGATCCACTGAGCGACCCTGCGGCCGTTTTTGCCTGGACTGGCGAGCGCGCGGCGCGGATTCCGCTACCAGCACTGACCCCACCTCGGGTCGGCGCAATTGCAGGTTTGGTGACCCATCTGCACCGCGACCACGCCGACGCGATCGCGCTGGCAGCCGCACTACGCGCGGGGGCGGACGTGTACGAAGCGGGTAGTTATGGTGGGACAGGCATCGAGCAGCTCGCCGTGGCGCAAGCCGATCAAGAGCTATCGGCTGCCGGCTTCAAGCGCCGCCCGGTCGCGCCGTGGGAGAGTGTCAGCGCCGGACCGTTCACGCTCACCGCGCTGCCGGCCGTCGACGGAACCGGCGACCCGCAGGTGTCGTGGTTGATAGAGGGTGCCGGCAAGCGGGTCCTGCACCTCGGCGACACGATGTTCCATGGCTGGTGGTGGCGTTTCACCGCGCGCTTCGGGGCACCCGACGTGGTCTTCGCGCCGATCAACGGAGCACGTCTCACGTTCCCGCACCGCTCACCCGCTAGCCCGTTGCCGGGAGCGATGGACCCGGAGCAGGCGGCGCTGGCAGCCGACCTACTCCAGGCTGCGCGGCTCGTGCCGATCCACTATGGCGGCTACGAGCTCGCCGGCGTATATGAGCCGGTGCCAAACGCGCTGGAGCGCGTCACGTCCCGCAGCGAGCGCGTCGTCGCGATCGAGCCCGGCGAGTCGGTCGAGATCTGAATCGCGATCGTCGCTGGCTGGCCTCTCAGGAGCTATCAGCCTCCCGACGCCCGGAAGCTCAGCGCGTAGGGGTCTTCGGGCCCTGAGAGCACGTCACTGAGGATCGGTGCGAATGCGGCACCCAAGAACCCACCCGAGCATTTGAAGCGCGGCACCGTGACGGTGCCCGCGAAGTTCCAGTCGGTGTTCACCAGTTCTTCGCGCGTGAGGGTGCTCGCGAAGTTGAACGCAGCCGGTTCCGCAGTCGTGCAGCTGGTGGGAATCTTCAGTCCCAATAGACCCACAGAGGTGACACTGAAGCTGAGCTTTGCCGGAAGCGTCAGCGCCTCCTCGCTGGGCTCCGTCGTACTCGGCGATGCCGCGCCTTCAAGGCTCCCCACCTGGGAAATGCTCATGCCAAGAGTGACCGGGAGCAGACCGAAGAGCGCGAGCCTAGCGCCGAACGACGGGAAGGAGAGGTGGCCGTGCACCGAGCCTGTATCGGTTTCCGAGTTGACTTCGGTCGTGCCCTTGAAGGTGGATTCCGTGGGCAGCGCGATCGACTCGCCGAGCTTCTTCAGCGTGAGGCTGCCCGAGAGTCCGCCGGAGGAAGCCGAGATCGGCGCCAGCGAGTTGCCGGGCGCGATCGAGGAGCAATCCTGAGGTGCAGGAATGCCGAAGAGGCGCTCGCCAAGCCAGGCGTACGCTTCGACAAGCCACGGTACCGCCGCGAGGATGTGGCTGAGGTCTTCGTATTCGGTGTATTGGACGGTGACGCCGCGGCTGCAGTACTCGCGGGCGAGGGTGCGCACGTCGCCGGCGATCATCACGCCGTCGCCGGCGCCGATGCCCGGCTTGTTGCCCGGCGTTCCTTCGAGTTCGCCGCCCGCGCCCTGCACCATGAGCAGCGGCACCGTCGGGGTGCCGTGGGTACCCATGATCAGCTGGTTGGCGTCCGCCACGAAGAGCGGGATGCTTTCGGGTGTCGGGTATTCCGGCTTGGTGAGCTGCGGCCACGTGAGTCCCGGGTAGGCGAACAGCCATTCGAGGAACGACGTGTGCTGGAGGTCTTCGTCCAGCACCATCCCGTATTCGCTCAAATATCGGGTGGCTTCCGCTTCCTGGTGGAACGAGCGTGCCACGCCGATTATCGAGGCCGGGATGATGCCCGCCCACTCCGAGCTGCCTTCGACGTAGCGCAGGTTGTGCGCCGGGTCCACCAGTGTGCCGCCAAAGGCTGCGCCGATGAGGCGCGAGTTGATTTCCGGCGCGTACGTAGGGGCCAGTTCGGCAGCCCACTCCGTGGCGATGGCGCCGCCGGAGTAGCCAAGCAGACCGATCTTGGAGGCACCTTCCAGCCCGGTTGCCGGCGAGCTGAGCGCGGCGCGCAGTGAGTCGAGCGTGTTATACCCGTATTCCGCCCCCGCGGCGAAGTCGGCGTTCTCCCCCTCGGTGTCGGGAATGACCACCGCCTCTCCGGCGAGCAGCGCCGGCGCAATCAGCACCGACTCGAGGTTCGGCAGCAGACTTCCGAGCGACACCGGGCCGCCGGAGATGGCGTATGACGGATCGGCTTCGGTGGTGAGGGAGTCATACAAGGATTGATAGGACACGATCGGCGGCGTCCCCAGCCGCAGCGGCGGCAACAGAACCGAGGTGACGTTGACGGTTGGCTGGCCGAGCTGGCCGGTGGAGCGGTACAGCAGCTGAACGGCGGTTATCGGGACCGCGATTTCCGCGACGTGGTAGGACTCGGTGCGCGTCTTCAGAACCGTTCCCGGGGCGATGTCCGCGAGCGGAGTGGCGCCTTCGTACTTGTAGAACGGGTCCTGTTCGGGCGTCAGAAGCGCCTGCGCGCTCGGTGCGAGGAGCGCGGCCCATGCTGTGAGCAGCGCGACGATGGAAATGAAGAGACCCCAATGCCGCCGCAGCAAGCGAGGCATGGAGGGAGCGAGATTGCCCGCTGTATCCGTCTGTAGCACCGCTGACCTCCCTCGGTTGTTGTAGCCGCAGCGGCAACCCAGTTGGCCGCCGCAGCGACGCCGGCGCGCGGAGTCGACCCGAACACCCGCGTGAACCCGAAACTAGGGGCAAAGAGTAGCACCGCCATACCAGATATGCCCAGCTGCCGCCGCGTGCCGGGGCGAGGCACCCGATGTCGTGGGCCCAAGTCTCCCTACGTGATATCGCGCTCGACCCGGCGCTTGATCTCCTAGAGCATGCGGCGCGCCCCGGCTCGCCCAGAGCGTCTCGCGCGCGCAGGCTGGGCCGCCGCCGTCTGAGGACTAGAGTCCCGGCGGTGAGCACGGAGCCGCTTTCCGGGGTTGGTTGGCCGCCGGAGCTGCTCGACCTGTTCGAGGTGGCGATCACGTGCGAGTACGCGAGCCTCACACGCGCGGGCGCTCCGGTAACGGTGCCCACCACTCCGTACGTCGGCTCAGCCGGAACGCTCGACGTCTCCACCGGACTCACGTACCCGGCCAAAGCGGAGCGCGCCCGGCGCAATCCGAAGGTTGCGCTGCTCTTTGCGGACCCGATCGGCCTCAAAGCGGGGGATGCGCCGGTCGCGATCGTCCAAGGCCATGCCGCCGTGCGCGACGCCGACCTTCAGGGGAACACCGACCGTTACGTGAACGCGTCGATGGCGAAGCTCCCGGCGGCCGTTGAGGGCCAGCCCAAAGCGCTGCTGAGGCGCCTCGTCTTCTACTACGCCCGGATCTGGATCGAGGTCACGCCACTGCGCATCCGCTGGTGGCCCGACCGCACCCTCGCGAGCGAGCCACGCGAGTGGCGGGCCGATCCGGAGCGGCCGCCGCCGGAGTCAGACCCAGCTCCCGGTGGACGTCAGCCGCCGGCGTGGCTCGACCCGCCCGCGAGCTGGAGAGAGGTAGCGGCGCGCGCGCTGCGCGTCCTTCCCTTCGCGGACCTCACCGTCGTGGACGGCGATGGTTTCCCGCTCTGCCTGCCGGTGACAGCGGGCTCGTTGGAGGGCGACGAGGTGCCGCTCGCGCTCGGCCCCGGCGCCCCCGAGCCGACGGCGGGGCCCGCGTGCCTGACCGTGCACGGTCACGACGAGCGTTTTACGACGCAGGAGAATCACACGCTCATGGGGGTCTTGGTGCATGGCGAGAACGGGCCGCGCCTGCGCGTCGAACGCGCGCTCGCCGATTGGAGCGTGGCCGGCAATCGCGCGCAGCGCTCGGTCGGCTTCCTCCTCAAGGGCCGCCGCCTAGCGCCTCGGCTGAAGGCCGAGGCGGCGCGGCGCGGACAGCCCGTCCCGGCGGTCAACCTGCCTTAGGCGCTCAGAAACCCCTCGCGCCGCATTGTCCGCCGCGATCCCCCGCTGCTGCGAGCAGCGTGCGACCAGGATCGCCGCGCCGGCAATCGCGCGAGCGTCTGCGAGGACGCAGGGGCGGACAAGGGACTGTGAGATTGGCCTCAGGTATCGTGTGCTGGAGTAGACCGACGATGGGAGCGCGCGAAAAGGAGACGCCTATGTCAAGCGAGCGCAGCACATCGACCGAGCCGGGCACCGCGGAGCACCTGGGTCCCGCAGCGAACGGCGGCCCTAACGGGCATGCGACGCAGATGCTCTCCGACGAGCTTCCGCCGGGCTCCCGCGCGCCGGCGCTGTGGCAGACGATCGCGACCTGGACCCGGCCGACCGCCTCGGTCGACCGCGCACGACGGCGTTTCGGTCCTCGCTTCGCGACCAAGCTGCTCGGACAGCCTCGACAGGTCGTCATCTCGGACCCCGAGGAGCTAAAGGAACTCTTCACCGCGCCCCCCGATGTGATCCACCCCGGGGAGGGCGCGCGCCTCATCGAATCGACTGTCGGGCCCAACTCGGTGATCCTGCTAGACGAGGCGCCGCACCTCGAGCAGCGCCGGCTGCTCCTTCCCGCCTTTCACGGTGAGCAGATCGACAAGCTCGAGCGTCTGATGGTCGAGCTCAGCGAGCGCGAGCTGGCCAACTGGCCCCGCGACGAACCGGTGGCGCTGCACCCGCGGCTGCAGCGGCTCACGCTCGAGATCGTGCTGAGGGCGGTCTTCGGGCTCGAGCAGGGGGCGCGCCTCGAGCGACTGCGCGACCTGCTCACCGAGCTTCTCTCGTTCGGAGACCACCCGATCTCGCTCCTGCCGTTCGCCCAGCGGGCGTTCGCCGGCCGCGGCGTCGTGGGTCGCTTCGAAGCGGTGCGCGGCGAAGCCGATGCGATGATCTTCCAGCTGATCGACGAGCGCCGCGGCTCCGGGGAGGAGGGGCCTGACGTGCTGGCGCTGCTGCTCGCGGCGAGGCACGAGGACGGTGAGCCGATGAGTGCCGCGGAGGTGCGAGACGAGCTGGTGACCGCGCTCGTCGCCGGTCACGAGACGACGGCCTCGCAGCTCTCCTGGGCGTTCGACCTGCTCGCCTGGCACCCAGCAGTCGCGGAGCGCGTCGCCGCGGAGGCAGCGGCCGGCGAGGACGACGCCTACCTAACAGCGACGATCCAGGAGGCGATGCGCAGGCGGCCAGTGCTCCTAAACGCCGAGCCGCGTCTCGTCGTCAAGCCGATTCGCATCGGTGGCGTGAGCTACCCGCCCGGCGTGGTCCTGATGGCGAGCATCCAGCTGCTGCACCACAACCCAGAGATCTACCCCGATCCCTACGCGTTTCGACCCGAGCGTTTTCTCGAATCGCCACCCGGCACCTACACGTGGATTCCATTCGGCGGCGGCCGCCGCCGCTGCATCGGCGCAAGCTTCGCGATGCTCGAGATGAAGGTGGTGCTGCGTATAGCGCTCGCCCTCTACAGCCTTCAGCCGGCCGCGGACCGCCCAGCGACGGCACGCAGGCGTGGCATCACGGTGAGCCCGTCAAACGGCGCGACGGTGATCCTGCACGCTCGAGATGCCGACGCCACGGATGCGCACGCACAGCTAGCAGCGCACGTCGCTGTCGCGGGCTAGCGGCACCCACCGCGGCACACGAGCCAAGCCGCCCTAGACGGGATTTGCGACGTACAGCTGCCAGCTGTCGGGGATGCCCTTGAGCTCCGCCGGGCCCCGGTCCTCGAATCGGATCCCGGACCCGTAGACGAGATCGGTCACGGTGCGCGAAACGAGCACCTCGTCCGCGCCGGCAAGCGCCGAGATGCGCGCAGCGATGTTGACCGCAACGCCCGCGATGTCATCACCGATCAATTCGCACTCACCGGTGTGAACGCCCGCGCGGATCGTGATCCCGAGGCCGTGTGAGCGGGCGCGGATCGCATCTGCACAAGCGACGGCGCGAGCCGGTCCGTCGAACGTCGCGAGAAAACCATCGCCTACTGTCTTGACCTCACGACCGCGAAAGCGCGCGAGCTCGCCACGGACGAGCGCTTCGTGTTCGATGATCAACTCACGCCAACGGTGATCGCCGAGCTCCGTGAGCTTGCGCGTCGAGTCGACGATATCGGTGAACATCACCGTGGCCAGCATGCGGTCGTTCACGGCAGCGCTGCGCCGAGTTCCGGTGAGGAACTCCTCGACCTCGTCGAAGATCGCATCGACGTCGCCGACGAACCAGAGGTGATCCACGCCCTTGAGTTCGACGAACTTGCTGTTGGGTATGCGCTCGGCCATGAAGCGAGAGCTCTGCACCGGAATCGCGCGGTCGCCGGCACGATGCATGAGGAGTGTCGGGACCCTCACGCTTGGCAGGATCTCTCTCACATCGATCTCCATCAGAGCCTCGAGGGTGGCCAGCCCCATCGATGGACTCGCGCCCACGCGTTGAAAGGTCTCCCAGACTTGGCGCCAGTTCTCGTCGCCGACGCAGGACGGTGCAAATACGTCGAGCAGCACACCGTTGCCCCAACCGTCGAGCACCGCCTCGCGCGCGGCGTCGTGGTAGATGCCGGGTGGCAATCCCCACTCGAAGTCCGGAGCGCTTACGATGCGCGGGGCGGCACCATACAGGGCAAGTGCACTAACGCGTTCTGGATAAGTGGCAGTGAACAAGATACTGAGCGGCCCACCCTCAGACACGCCGAACAGCGCCGCGTGCTCGGAGTTCGCCGCTTCGAGCACGGCGAGCATGTCGTCCATGCGCTCCTCGAGCGGAGGAAGGCCGACGACGGGGTCTGAGAGCCCGGTGCCGCGTTTGTCCCACGTGATCAGGCGCGCGTAAGAGGCCATGCGCTCGAGAATCGCCGCGACGCCCGGTATCTCCCACAAGTACTCGACGTTCGACACGAAGCCTGGAACAACGATCAGGTCGAACGGTCCCTCGCCAATCACCTGGTAGGCAATTCGGGCTTCGCCGCTACGCGCGTAGCGGGTCTTCGGCATCAAGGTCCTGATTCGAGCGGGCGCGCCGCCGCCGAGGTTCGTCAGCCGTTGGCATTCGGCTCAAGTTGGAATCCTGCTGATGGGCGGAAAGCTACCACCGTATGCGCGCTCGGGCTCCGACAGCGCACTAGCCACGCCGAGCTTCCGCAGGGAGTCAGCCATTCGCCGGGCTAATCTGCGGCGTCTGCAGGTGACCAGCCGTCGGCCGCTTGCGGCATCGTGGACAATTGGTGCTCGACGCGAGGAGTTGAGATGCGCGCGACAGTCGACGCCAACGGAAACGCCGCAAACCACGGGAAGCCATCGGTCCTGATCGTCGGCGCGGGCTTTGGCGGCATCGCGGCCGCGATCGAGCTCACGCGCAACGGCTTCACGCGACGTGCGGATCCTCGAGAAGGCGCCCGACCTCGGCGGCACCTGGTACTACAACGATTACCCGGGCGCTGCCTGCGACGTCCCGAGCCACCTCTACTCGTTCTCCTTCGCGCAGCGGCGCGACTGGTCGCGCCTGTGCTCGCCGCAGGCGGAGATCCACGGCTACCTCCACGAGGTTGCGCGCGAGCATGGCGTGGACGTCGCTGATCGAGTACGGGCGCACGGTCACCTCCTGCACGTGGGACGATCCGCAGCCGCTTGGGAGGTGAGACGGAGGACGGAGAGCGCTACCACGCGGACGCGACTCGTGCTCGCGACGGGGCAGCTCCACCAGCCCGCCTACCCGTCGCTCGAGGGACTCGAGAGCTTCGCCGGGCACAGCTTCCACTCCTCGCGCTGGGACCACGACTACTCGCTCGCCGGGCGCCGCGTCGCCGTCGTCGGCACCGGCGCGAGCGCGGTCCAGTTCATCCCCGAGATCGCGCCCGAAGTGCAGCACGCTAAGTGTCTTCCAGCGCAACGGCAACTGGTTCATGCCGCGGCGCAACCGGCGCTATCCGGCACCCGTCAAGGCGGCGATCGAACGGATCCCCGGCGTTCAGGACGTTTCGCAGGCGCTTCGTCTTCAACTACGGCGAGTCGCTCACCTCGGCGATCCGCCATCCGCGGACGATCGGCCTGATCGCCGCCGCTCGCTCGGCCGTCTTCATGCGCTACCAGCTGCGCGACCCGGAGCTTCGCAGGAAGGTCTGGCCGAACTACACGTTCGGCTGCAAGCGCGTGCTCTTCAGCTCCTACTACCTGCCCACACTCGAACGCGCGAATGTTGAGCTCGTCACGGCGCCGATCGCGCGTGTGCAGGAGCGCGGGCTGCGAACGGCCGACGGCGAGCTCCACGAGGTCGACTGCATCATCTGGGGCACCGGCTTCAAGACCACGGAGTTCATGTTCCCGATGGAGATCACCGGGGTCGCGCGGGCGCACTCTGCGCGACGCGTGGGCGGAGGGACCGCGCGCGCACCTCGGGATCTCCGTGAGCGGCTTCCCCAACATGTTCCTCATGTACGGGCCGAACACGAACACCTCGGGAGGTTCGATCATCTTCTACGAGGAGGCGCAAGCGGCCTATGTGCGCCAGGCGCTCGAGCGCCTGCGCGAGCGCGCGCGGACGTGCGATCGAGGTCGACCAGAGGTTCAGGACGGCGAGTGACCGCGCCGTGCAGGCGCGCTTCAGCGGGCACCGCGTGGACGCGATGCGATTCCTGGTACCGCGACGAGCAGGGGCGAATCGTCACGAACTGGCCAGGCTACATGCGCGAGTACCGAAACCAGACGAGCGAGCTCGACGAGGGCGAGTTCCGTCTTCACGCCGCGGCCCGGCACGCGACTCCGCGCGGCGCGCGCTCCGACGCCCGCCGCGCTCACGGACGCCTGATCGTGCGCGGCAGCGCGGCCTGATCTACGACTACGTGATCGTCGGCGCCGGATCGGCCGGGTGCGTGCTCGCGAACCGCCTCTCCGAGGACCCCTCCGCGCAGCGTCCTCCTGCTCGAGGCGGGTGGTCGCGACCGCTCGCCCAACATCAAGATCCCGGCGGCATTCGCGAAGCAGTTCCACACCAAGCTCGACTGGGACTACGCGACGGAGCCCGAGCCGCACGTCGACTCGCGCTCGCTCTATGTGCCGCGCGGCAAGAGCATTGGCGGCTCGAGCTCGATGAACGCGATGCTCTATGTCCGCGGCCGTCCGCTCGACTACGACGCCTGGGAGGCGCAGGGCGCGACCGGCTGGGGCTTCAAGGACGTCCTCCCCTACTTCATCAAGTCCGAGGACAACGTACGCGGAGCCTCTGAGTTCCATGGCGCCGGCGGACCGCTGCACGTCTCCGAGCAGCGCTCCCCACGCCCGCTCGACCGCCGCCTGCTCGACGCGAGCGCGGCGGCGGGCATCCCGCAGATCGCCGACTACAACGGCCCCGAGCAGGACGGCGTCGTCGATGTTCCAGGTCACTCAGCTGCGCGGCGCGCGCTTCAGCGCAGCCGACGCCTTCCTGCGCCGGCCGCTCTCGCGCGGCCGAACCTCGAGGTGCGCACTCGCTGCGAGGTCCTCGGCGTCGAGCTCGAGGGCACCCGCGCCGTCGGCGTGCGCGTGCGCAAGGGGCGCAGCGGCGAAGAGCTCGTGCGGGCGGGGAGGTGCTGCTCTGCGCGGGCGTCGATCAACTCCCCCCAGCTGCTGCTGCTCTCGGGTATCGGCCCGGCTGACGGAGCTCGAGGGCGGCCGGCATGACGCCCGCCACGACGCTTCGCGGCGTGGGCCGCAATCTCCAGGACCACCCGTTCGTGACGATGATCTGGGAGGTCTCTGACCGCCGAACGCTCTATCGGCGCCGACCAGCCCGAAGCCACTTGCGGAGTGGCTGCTGCGCCGATCGGGCCCGCTCACCTCGACCGTCGCCGAGGTTGTCGCGTTCACGCGCACGCGCGGGGGCTCCCCGCCGCCGACATCCAGTTCCACATGGGCGCCGCGTATTACGAAGACCACGGCGCCGACAGCTATGACGGCCACTGCGCGTGATTGCGCCGGCGCTCATCTCGCCGCAAGCCCGCGGCCAGGTATGGCTGCGCTCCGCCGATCCGATCGCGAAGCCGCGGATCATCACGAACACGCTCTCCGAGCCCGACGACGTCGAGTCGCTCGTCGCGGGCATGCGCCTAGCGCGCGAGATAGCGACGAAGGAACCGCTGCGCGAGATCGTGTTGAAGGAGCTGAAGCCGGGCGGCGATCAGCGAGCGCGCCGAGCTCGAAGCGGACCTGCGGCGGCGGATGATGTTGATCTACCACCCGGTAGGGACGGCCCGCATGAGCGACACGCACGAGAACGCTGTCGTCGACTCGCAGCTGCGCGTACATGGGCTCGAGGGCCTGCGCGTCATCGACGCCTCCGTGATGCCCGTGATACCCGGCGGCAACACGAACGCGGCGACGATCATGATCGCCGAGCGCGGCGCCGATCTGATCCGCGGGCGTGCTCACGCGTAGCGCACGGCGGCGCACCCCGACCTCGAGCGTGCCGGCGACGATCAGCTATCGACCGCGAGGGCGATGGGCCGCCGCTCGTCCTGCTCCACGGCGTCGGCCACCACCGGCACGGCTGGCGACCGGTGACGCGGCTGCTCGCGGGGGAGTTCGACGTGATCACATGCGACTCGCCCGGCTTCGGCAACTCCCCACCGCTGCCCGCGGGCGTGCGGCCGACGATCGCCGCGTACGTCGATGCGTTTCGGAGCTTCTTCGCCGAGCTCGGTCTCGGCCGTCCGCACGTCGCGGGCATCTCGATGGGAGGCGCGATCGCGCTCGAGCTCGCGCGCGGGGGGGCGATCTCCTCGGCGTGTGCGATCTCACCGGCTGGCTTCTGGACGGCGCGCGAATGCCGCTACTGCCTCGTTTCGCTGGGACTGATCGCGCGGCTGCCGGCGCCGACCCTGCCGCTGATCGAGCCGCTTGTGCGCACGCGCGCCGGCCGTGCCATCCTCTTCGCGCAGCTCTTCGGATGGCCGGCAAGGGTCCCGCCCGACGAGGCGGTCTCTGCGCTGCGCGACGCGTGCGCAGCTCCCGCATTCCTCGCGGCGCTCGACGCGCTGGGCGACTACGCGTTCGTCGGCGCCGAGGAGCCGCCCGGGGTTCCGGTGACGGTGGCCTGGGGCGCACGTGACCGCCTGCTGCCGTACGCGCGCCAAGCGCCGCGCGCGCGAGCGATGCTCCCGTGGGCGCGCCATCTGACCCTCGGCGCGGGGCACCTCCCGTTCTTTGACGACCCCGCCGCGGTGGCCGAGGTCGTGCGAAGCGCGACGCGCGCTCAGGGAAACCGTGCAGCCCACGGCTCGAGCTCGACCCCCAGCGAGTTCACGAGGTAGGCGATCAGCCGGTACCACCCCGCGACGACCACGAGCTCGAGCAGCTGATCCTCTCTGAACCGATCGGCGAGCCGCTCCCAGAGCTCGCCGGGGATCGTGTCGGAGTCATACAGCGCATCTGCGGCGGCGATCAGCTGGGAGTCATGGGGCGAGAAGGTCTGCGCATCGAGTTCGTCACTCGCGGTTGCAGCGAGCTGTTGATCGGTCAAGCCGAGTGGCTTCCCGAACGCGATCGCGTGTACCCCCCACTCGTACTCCGCGCCCGCGCGGGCACACGTGCGTAGGATCACCAACTCACGCTTGCGCGGGTCGAGCCGCGGATGACCGAGGATGCCCGCGCCAAGCGGACGCATGCGAGAGGCCAGCTCATCGTGAATCATGAGCGTGCGAAAGAGCCGAAGCGGCTCAACGGGACTTCCCGGACCCATCCGCTTCGTGAGCTGCTTCTGTTTTCGCAGCACCCAGACGCCGACGCGCAGCGACCCCACAAGCCGGTTCGTGGCTCGCGTACAGGCAGGCCGATCATGGCGCTCCTGGACCTGCTCGGCCGCCGCTGGACGCTTCGCGTGCTCTGGGAGCTGCGCGAGGGGCCACTCACGTTCCGCGCGCGGCAGGCGCGCTGCGGAGACATGTCCTCGAGCGTTCTCAACCAGCGTCTACACGAGCTTCGCGCCGCCGACATCGTGACCGTCACGGCGCGCGAGGGTTACGAGCTCACCGGCGAGGGCGGCGCGCTCTTGGAGGCGCTCGCGCCGCTCCATAGTTGGGCCGCGCGCTGGGACAGGCGGAGCGTCGCGGAGCGCCCGCGCTGAGGGCCGCTGCCCTGCGTCGGCCACTCATGTCGGCGCACCCTGCGGCGGCCGCCACCTCTATGCACCGCAAGCTACGTGGCGACGGCGCGCCGCATCAGGGGATCGGCGCGAGCGAGTTGCCTGGCGCGATCTGCGAGCAGTCCTGCGGCGCAGCCTCGCCGGCGAGGCGACTCGCGAGCCACGAAGCCGCTTCCGGCAGCCACGCCACCGCCGCCGGGACATGGCTGAGATCTTCGTATTCGACGTACTGGACGGCGACGCCACGTTCGCAGTACTCTCGCGCGAGACTGCGGACGTCGCCGGCGATCATGACGCCGTCGCCCCTGCCGATCCCAGGCTTGTCACCAGGCGTGCCTTCGAGTTCGCCGCCGGCGCCCTGGCCGATGAACAGTGGGACCGTCGGCGTTCCGTGGCTGCCCATGATCAGCTGGTTGGCGTCTTCGACGTAGGCTGGGATCGTTTCCGGAGTGGGGTATTCCGGCTTGGCGAGCTCCGACCACGTGAGGCCGGGGTACGCGTCGAGCACTTCGATGAT
Source organism: uncultured bacterium (assembly GCA_963768005.1). Lineage (GTDB taxonomy): Bacteria > Actinomycetota > Thermoleophilia > Solirubrobacterales > Solirubrobacteraceae > Palsa-744. The sequence goes on along the minus strand of CAVYGD010000001.1, from coordinate 627,384 downwards.
CGAGGCGTGCTGGAGCTTGTTGTAGAGCTGCATGCCGTAGGCGCTCAGGTACGGCGTGATTTCGGTGTGGAACGACCGCGCCACGCCGATCAGCGCCATCGGGATCACCCCCGCCCAGGTCGTGCTGCCTTCGACGTAGTGCAGGTTGTGCGCGGGGTCGACGAGCGTGCCGCCGAAGGCAGCCCCGACGAGGCGCGAGTTCACGCTCGGCGCGTAGGAGGGCGCGAGCTCCGCCGCCCACTCCGTCGCGATCGCGCCACCGGAGTAGCCGATGAGCCCGATCTTGCGCGCGCTCGCGAGGCCTGTCGCTGAGGAGCTGAGCGCGGCGCGCAGCGAATCGAGCGTGTTCATCCCGTACTCCGGGCCGGCGGCGAAGTCCGCGTTCTGGCCCTCGGTGTCGGGGACCACGACGGTCTCGCCGGCGAGCAGCGCCGGGACGATCAACGCAGACTCGACATTTGGGATCAGGCCACCGAGGGTGAGCCCGCCGGAGATCGCATACGACGGCTCGTCGTCCTGGTTGAGGGAGTCGTAGAAGGACTGGTAGGAGATCACCGTCGGCGTCCCGAAGCGCAGCGGCGGCAGGAGCACCGAGGTCACGTTCACCGTCGGCTGCCCGAGCTCCCCAGTCGAGCGGTAGAGCAGTTGGACCGCGGTGATCGGCAGCGGGATGCCCACCACGTGGTAGGGCTCGACCCGTGTGTTCAAGACCGTGCCAGGTGCGATGCTCGCGAGCGGCGTGGAGCCGGTGTAGGTGTAGAAGGGATCCTGCTGAGGCGGGACGGCCGCGTGCGCCCCGGGCGCCGCCAACACCGCCCACGCGCTCAGCGCCACCAGCGCCGAGACGCACGAACGCGGACCCAACTGCAGCATGACCCGATCGCGCATACTTGCCTGCTTTACCCGACGCACGCAAACCGAAACCCGAACACAGCAGGCGGCGCATGCGGGTCACACTACGAGTCGCGATTTACACTCCCACGGCGATGCATGTACGCTCTTACGCCGAGCTCACGCCGTTCGAGACGCTCGACGGCTCCGAGATCAGAGAGTGGGCCGGCCGCGTCTCTGCGCCCGCGCAGAACCAGAGCCTCGCCGAGGCGATCGTCCCGCCTGGCAGCGCGACGATCGAGCACTACCACCGCACGAGTGAGGAGCTCTATCTCGTGAGCAGCGGCGAAGGCCGCCTCGTCCTCGACGGCGAGGAGCGCGCGCTGCGGGAGGGCGACTGCGCGCTCATCCCACCAGGCACGCGTCACAAGCTCTACAACACGAGCGCGGTCCCGCTCAGGGTTCTCTGCGCATGCGCGCCGGCCTACGCCGACGAGGACACTTGCCTCACCGAGCCTGCGCCCTCAGCGTAGCCCGCGCTTAGTTCCTCGCGCGCGTGACGGCCGCCGCGCCGCCTTAGCGAGACATTATTCCGCCGCGGCGGGGATACAGCAGAGCTGGGCGCCCCCGCTCGCGAGCAGCCGCCCCTCGACGTCCCACACGCGGCCGCTCACGCCCAGCAGGCCGCGCCCGCCACCGCGCATTCGTGGTCGATCAAGAGCCATTCCGAGCGCGGGGTCGAAGTGATGAAACCACGCGCTCGTGTCGAGGTTCGGCGCGATGAACGTCACCGTCCCGTGGCCGCGAAACGCCGCGGGCCACCCGTAGGTGTCGAGCAGGATCAGCGACCGCGCCCCGTCGATGAATGCGGTCGTCGTAGCTCGAGAGGGGCTGGAAGCGCACCCACTCGCGCACGACCGGCGCGAGTGGCTCGCCCGCGGGGTCGGTCGGCTTGTACCGCTGGTCGATCGGGCGGCGCTCGAAGTTCTTCCAGAACCGGAACGGGGGGCGCTCCTCTGCGCTCCAGAGCTCAGCGGTCGATTTCAGCGCGTCCGGCGGCGGGACATCGGGAAGCTGGCATGCTGGTGCTCGTAACCCCGGGCGTCGGCGGCCGTGCGCACCAGCGCCTGCAGAACGGGGCTTCCTTTCTGCGTCATGAGTACCGCAAGCGCCTCGGAGCGGCGGCTGCGCTTGAGCACGTCGACCGCGAGCTCGACGCGGTCGAAGGCCGGCGAGCGCAGGAACTGGCAGTAGAAGCTCGTGGGCTCGCCGATCTCGGCTCTAAGCCCCGCGGCGCGCAGCGCGAGCGCCGCGATGTAGCCGCCGCTCGGCCCCCAAATCTCCCAGCCATCCGCGAGCGTCGTCGCGAACCGTCGCGCCATCCGCTTCCAAGCGCAGCGCGTCATCGAGCGCGACTCCGATGGCGTTTTCGGTCATCTTCTCGGTGGTCCAGTGGAACGATCGGTGGCGCGAAGCCTCGCAGACGGCGCGAGTCCGCGAGCGGCGCTGAGGACAGGCTGCACGGCGCCTAAAGACGCGCTAGCCGAATGTCCATCCCCGACGCGCGTCGCTGAGACTGCGACGGGAACTGTCGATCTAATGCGCAGTCTCGTAAATGGCCACGTTGGCCGCCGGGTGCACCGTCCTGGGCGCCCGGCCGGCGTGCATGAAGCGTCAGATCTCTTGCCACAAGCGCCTACGCAACCAGTCTCGCCGCCGAGGCGAGCTACAAGAGCAGCCAGACATGGCCGAGGTGTTCACCGCGCACAGCGACGCAGCGCCTCGACCTGGAGACGCGCGAAAAGACGCTCGCTTGGCTGCTCGAGCGCTTCCCCAAGGAGGCGGTTGGCGCGTTTACCGCGGGTGGCTTCTTCGTCGATATGCCGAAGTCGATCCCGCTGAAGGAAAACCTCGTCCTCGAGGGGCGCTCGGGCCTCGACGGCGTCAGCGACGGGGAGGGCCGTCGCGGCCTCCTCGCGGCGTGGGAGCGGATGCTCGCGCGCGGCGCGAGCAGCTTCGTGCTCCACCGCCCGGGACCTCCCGGACTTCACCCTCTACTGGCTCGACGTTCGCGACATCCACGGCGTCGTCTTCGCCGTGATCGCGGGAACCCAGTCCCGACGAACTAGGCCCCGAGGACCCGCGCTTCGACCGTTATCGCGCCGCCCGCCGCCGCGCATCACATCGGTGCGCAAGGACGAGCGCGCGACGTTTCTCAAGATCGACGAGGCGTTCGCGAAGATCCTCGGCTGGGAGCGCCGAGGAGGCGGAGGGCGAGCGCTCGCTCGATCTCCTGCACCCCGACGATCACGCGCTCGCGATCGAGAACTGGATGGAAATGATCGTTCGCCCCGGCCCCGCGCGCCGCTTGCGTCAACGGATGCAGCACAAGGACGGCTCGTGGGTCTGGTTCGAGGTCACCAATCACAACCTCCTTGGCGATCCCGAGTACGGGTGCGTCGTGTCCGAGATGGTCGACATCTCCGAGGAGATGGCTGCCCAGGAGGCCCTTCGCGCGCGAGAGCAGCTGCTCGATCGCCTTACGGCGGCGCTGCCCGTGGGCGTGTTCCAGATCGACACAGAGCGGCGGATCGTCTTCGCGAACGACCGCCTGCAGCGACATCCTCGGCGTGCGGCCCGCGGAGACCGTCGAGGCGCAGCTCGCGACGATCGTCGTAGAGGATCGCCCGCGGCTCGAGCGGGCGATCGCGACCGTCCTCGAGGAGGGCACCGAACAGCGAGGTCGAGGTCGGCGTGCTCGTGCCCGAAAGCGACGAGCGTCGCTGCTGCACGATGAGCTTCCGCGCGCTCAGCCACGAGGACGGCAGTGTGAGCGGCGCGATCGCTTGCGTCGACGACGTCACCGAGCGCGCGCGCATGCAGGACGAGCTAAAGCGCCGGGCGACATACGACGAGCTCACGGGCGCTCACAACCGCGCGTCTGTCGTCAACGCGCTCGAAGAGTGTATTACGAGCGGGCGCGGCAAGGCCGAACGCGCCGTGATGTTCGTCGACCTCGACGGCTTCAAGGACGTCAACGACCAGTCACGGGCATGCCGCTGGCGATGAGCTGCTGCGTCGCGTCGCAAACCGCGTCTTCGACGCGGTACGCGAGACCGACATCGTCGGTCGCATCGGCGGCGATGAGTTCCTCGTCGTCTGCCCCGACATCGGCGGGCCTGAGCCCGCGCTGCAGCTCGCAGAGCGCCTCGCCGACTCGATCCATGGCGACGACATCGAAGCCGGCGCGCAGCGCATCGACTGCCGCGTGAGCATCGGCGTCACCTGGTCCTCCGGCCGCGCACACAGCGCGGACGCGCTCGTGGCCCTCGCCGACCGCGCGATGTACGAATCGAAGCGCACTGCGAGCGGCAAGCCGACATTCGCGCCTGCGCCCCGCGCGCAGTAAAGCGCCCTTCCGACGCTGACTCCGTCGAAGCTCGCTGGCCGCGCGATCTGCTGCTCGGTGCCTTCGGCGCGTCGTTGCTCGCGGCGCAGACGCCACGGGCGCGAAGGTCTTATCGTCGCCGCCACCGCAAGCACGAACAGGAGGTATCGATGGGCGAAACGGACACGGCGCTCCCGGAGGGCATCTCTGTCGGCCACTTCACCGACGAGGTGGGACGCACAGGGTGCACGGTGATCCTTGCCCCCGGCGGCGCAGTCGCCGGCGTCGACGTTCGCGGCGCAGCGCCGGGAACGCTTGGGACCGACGCGATCCGCCCTGGGACGATCATCGAACGCGGGCACGGGCTGCTGCTGACCGGCGGCAGCCTCTTCGGCCTCGCCGCGGCGCACGGCGTCCTGCGCTACCTCGAGGAGCGCGGCGTCGGCGCGGAGTTCGGCTCGATCTCGATCCCGGGCGTCTCGGGCGCGGTCATCTTCGACCTGCTCATCGGCGATCCGCGCGCGCGACCGGGACCGGACGCGGGCTATGCCGCATGCGAGGCGGCGACGCGCGCGCCCGCGATCGGCGCGTCGGCGCCGGGACCGGCGCCACCGTTGCGAAGGCCGGCGACACGAGCGAGGCGCGCCCGGGTGGGGTGGGGATCGCGAGCATGCGAGCAGGTGATGCGACCGTCGCCGCAGTCGTCGTGGCGAACTCCGCCGGCGGCATCTGGGACGACGAGCGCGGGGAGTGGGTTGCGCCGCTCACGAACTGGGACCGCGCGTCGCGCCTCATCCCGGGCATGAACACGACGATCGGCGCCGTGCTCACCGACGCGCGCCTGACCAAGGAACAGGCGAACCGCGTCGCGACCGTCGCACACGACGGCTTCGCGCGGGCGGTGCGGCCCGCGCACACGATGTATGACGGCGACGCGATCTTCTGCTTTGCGAGCGGCGCCACGACTGCGCCTTACGACGCGGTCGAGGTGGCTCGGCGCCGACGTCGTCGCGCACGCGACAGTCGCGGGCGTGCGCGCTGCCCAGTGACCTCGCGAGGCGCGCGTTCTCGGGCGCACCGTTTGGCGCGATTTTCGTCTAGCGCCTGCTGTCGTCATTAAAGGACGACGCCCGAATGCCCGATTCGTGCCTTGCGGGCCAATGCTCTCCCTTCACGGAGCGCCGGGCCGTATTCCGAAGAAGATCCGGAAAAAGGCAACCCCGTCGCGAGGCGGGTTCGCAAAGCTAGGGGTCTCGCCAGAGACGGCCCAGCCGCCCGGCAAGTCCTGTGAAGTCCAACAACGGAGCCTTGCCGCTATGCCGCTCATCAAGAGACGGACACGCCGTGCCACCGCGCTTGCAACCCTGGTTGTTCTGACCCTGGCTGGTGTCGCAGCATTCGCGTATTGGACGGTCTCGGGCGAAGGGACGGGGGAAGCGCATGTGAGCAACCCGACCTCGAGTCTCAAGATCGAAAGCACGCCTGTCGAAGGCCTCTTCCCCGGTGGCTCGAAGGAAGTCGCAGTTACGGTGAAGAACGTCGGCGCCCGGCGCGATTCACACCGAAACGCTCGCTCGGCGATGACGGGGAACTCGAAGGAAGGCGTCGGCTGCCAGCAGAGTTGGTTCACGATCACGCCCGAAACGCAGCCGCTCGTCAAGGAACTGAACTCCGGTGAATCGGAGAACGCCGACCGTGACAGTTTCGATGGCGCCCGCCGAAAGTGAAAACCAGAACTCCTGTAAGGGCGCGACGGTGTTCCTGCACTTCGGCGCGCAGTAGCCACGACGAACTTGCAGCCCTTGTGGCTGCTGGAGGGGAAGGGAGACACGGGCGGCGACTTCGGTCGCCGCCCGAGCTTTGCGCGTCATCTCGAAAGCGCGCGCGGCTGCGAGCGCAGCGCCTAGGCCTCGTCGTAGCCGGCCTCTCCCGGCAACAGGATCTCGGGCGCGCCGTCACGCATGCGCACGCGCGGCTCCACCGCCTCGACACTGCGTCCGCTGGCGTCTGCCAAGAGCTCGTCGACCGTCGTCGAACGCGCACAGGCGCTCGAGACTGCTTGATCGTCGGGAACGCGAGCAGCAACTCGCCCGCGTCGGCCGCCTCGAGCGCGTCGCGGGCGGTGACCCAAAGATGATCGACGCACTCGGACGCCGTCCACCCGCACCTCGCTGACCGTCGCGGTAGGCGCGCGAGGAAGAAGCGAGCGTCGAAGCGGATGCTCAGCGCCGCGGGCGTGATCCAGCGTGCGAACGCCACGAGCTCATCGTCGGCGCTCAGCCAATGACACGCCCGCCTCCTCGCGCAGCTCGCGAATCGCGGCGAGCGATGAGCACGTCGCGCTCCTCGCCGGCGGGTCGGCGTCTCGCGCTCGAGTGCTCCGCCCGGGAAGACCCACGTGTCGCCATGAAACGCGCATCGGGCGAGCGCTTGACGAGCAGCACCTCGGGCCCGCGCGCCATCTTTGCACGAGGATCACCGCGGCCGCCTGGCGCGGTCCGCTCGGCGGCCGCGAGCGACCACCTCAGTTGCAGCCGGTGATGCCGCCGTCGAGCGGGATCACGGCGCCTGTGAGGTATGCGCCCGCGCGCGAGGCGAGGAAGATCGTCAGGCCGGCGACGTCGTCGGGCTCGCCGATCCGCCCGAGCGGAACCATCTGCTCGCACCATCTCGCGGGCTCTCCGGCGTCTCGAACATGAACGCCGTCATCTTGCTCTCGAACGGGCCTGGAGCGATCGCGTTGACGGTGATGTGCTCGCTCGCGAGGCGCTTCGCGAGGTGGCGCGTGAGCATGTGTACCGCGGCCTTGCTCGCACTGTAGCTGTAGTTCTCGAGCGCCGGCGTCCGCAGCCCGTCGATCGACCCGATGTTGATCACTCGCGCGGGGTCCGCCGCATCGGCCGCCGCGCGAAGCTGCGGCAGCAGCGCGATCGTGAGGTGAAAGACGCCCTCGACGTTCGTGTTCAGGACCTTGTCCCAGCCGACCTGCGGAAACTCCTCGAGCGACGCTCCCCACCCCGCGCCGGCGTTGTTCACGAGGATGTCGAGCGACTCGAAGCGCGCCTGCGTGGCTTGCGCGAGCGCGCTCGCTCCCTCGAGCGTCGAGACGTCGCCGCGATCGCCTCGCACTCGCCGAGCCCCGCCGAGCTCGCGGCCCGCCGCCTCGATGTCCTCGGCCTTGCGCGAGGAGACGATCACGCGCGCGCCGGCTTCGACGAGGCCGCGCGCGATCATGAGCCCGATCCCGCGCGAGCCGCCGGTAACGAGTGCCGTCTTGCCGGAGACGTCGAAGAGGTCGCCCATCGCCGCGAAAGGCTATCGCTGGATATTGTCGCGGAGCGCTCATGTCCAGGCGAAGACACTCACGAGAACGCGCTGCGTGACGACCTCGCCACTCTGCTCGAGCGCCGCGCGCAGACCGCGGACGAGTCGCGACCGGAGGCGGTGGAGCGGCGCCATGCCGCCGGCGGCAGCACGGCCCGCGAGAACATCGAGGACCTCGTCGACCCGGGCAGCTTCGTCGAGTACGGCGCGCTTTGCGATCGCCGCCCAACGTGGTCGGCGAGAGCTCGCGGACCTGATCGCCAACACGCCCGCCGACGGCCTCGTCGCCGGACACCGCGCGCATCAACGGCGAGCTCTTCGGCGATCGCAGCGCGTGCGCGGTGCTCTCCTACGACTACACGGTGCTCGCGGGGACGCAGGGTGCCGTCGGCCACCGCAAGAAGGACCGGCTCTTCGAGTTGATCGAGCGCATGCGCCTGCCCACGGTCTTCTTCGCCGAGGGCGGCGGCGGACGTCCCGGCGACACCGACTACGCGACCGTTTCCGCGCTCGACACGCGCGCATTCGCGCTGTGGGCGAAGCTCTCGGCGCTCGTTCCGCGAATCGCGATCGTCTCCGGCCGTTGCTTTGCGGGCAACGCCGTGCTCGCCGGCTGCGCGGACCTGATCGTCGCGACGGAGAACATCCTCGCTCGGCATGGGCGGGCCGGCGATGATCGAGGGCGGGGGACTTGGAAAGGTCGCGGCGGATGACATCGGCCCGCTCGTCGATGCAGGCGGCGAACGGCGTGGTCGACGTCGCGGTCGCCGACGAGCCCATGCGGCGACTGTGGTCGCGAAGCGCCTCATCGCCTACTTCCAGGGAGCCACGCCGCCCGGCCTGCCGCCGACCAGCGCCGGCTGCGCGAGCTCGTGCCCGAGCGCGAGCGGCGCGCATACGACGTGGTCCCCGATCATCGAGACGCTCTGCGACGAGCACTCGGTCACGTTCCTGCGCGAGCGCTTCGCGCCCGAGATGGTGACCGCGCTCGGGCGGATCGAGGGTCGGCCGCTGGGCGTGATCGCAAACGCCACCACGCACATGGCCGGCGCGATCACGAGCGAGGGAGCGGACAAGGCCGCGCGCTTCATGCAGCTCTGCGACGCGTTCGGCCTCCCGCTCGTCTCGCTTCTCGACACGCCGGGGATGATGGTGGGCCCGACGCCGAGGCGACGGGGCTCGTGCGCCATTGCTCCCGCCTGCTCGTCACCGGCGCGGCGCTGCGCGTCCCGCTGATCGCGGTCATCTTGCGCCGCAGCTATGGGCTGGGAGCGCAGGCGATGATGGCGGGGAGCCTCCACGAGCCGCTGCTCACGGTCGCGTGGCCGGGCGCCCACCTCGGGCCGATGGGGCTCGAAGGCGCGGTGAGGCTCGGGCTTGCGAAAGGAGCTCGAGGCGATCCCCGATCCGAGACGAGCGCGAGCGCCGCGTCCGCGAGCTCACCGCCGCCGCGGAGGAGAACGCGAAGGCGCTCAACGCGGCGACCCTCTTCGAGATCGACGACGTGATCGATCCCGCCGAGACGCGAGCACGAATCAGCTCGACGCTCGGCGCGCTCGCGCAGAGTACCCTGCGCCGGATCCGGGACGCGCGGTTCGTCGACACCTGGTAGCGCGCGGAACGAGAACGACTCAGCCGCGGCCGCTCCTCGAGCACCGCCTCGATGCGCTCCGAGCGCGGCTGGCGTCCCGATCGCGACGATCACGTCTCCCGGTGCGCAGCGCCATCTCCGTCTGCGGCTGGGGCTCGAACTCGCCCTCACGGCGCAGTCCCGACGATCATCGAGCCGCCGCGGATGTCCCCCACCGTCTTGCCGAGCACTTCCGAGCTTCGCCCCACCTCGATCTCCTCCATGCGGTATTCCGAGCCGACGTCGACGACGCCGCTGAGCTGACGATGCAACGCGAGCCGCGCCATCTCGGTGCCGCTCGCCTTGTAAGGCGAGATCACGCGGTCGGCACCCGCTCGCTTGAGCTTCTTCTCGGTGTCCTCGACCGCCGCCCTCGCGACGATCGTGATCTCCGATCTCAGCTCGCGCGCAGTGAGCGTGATGAAGACGTTGTTCGCGTCGGAGTCGGCGCACACGATGATCGAGCGCGCGCGGACGATCCCCGCCTCCTCGAGCACCGCGTCGTCGGTTGCATCTCCCACGATGAACAGGATGTCGAGGCCTTCGGCGAGCTGGCGGTTCTCCGCATCCGGTCCATCGACGACGTACTCCGCATGAGCCACCCGCAGATCCTTCGACACCTGACGGCCGACGCGCCCGAATCCGCAAATGATGTGGTGGTCCGTGAGCGAGTCGATCATCTTCTGCTCGCGGCGCAGCGCGAACAGATCCGCGAGGTGCCCGGCAACGAACAGCTCCGCGACCGTCGTGAGAGCGTAGAAGAGCGTGCCGACCCCGAGCAACCACGAGCGCGACCTGGACGATCTGGCCGACGGTCTGCGCGGCTGCGGGAAGCCGCCGACGGTAGCCGCGGTGTCCAGCGCCCAGCGAAAGGAGTACCAGTACCCGTGCCCTCGCTGAGCGCAAGAGCGAGCGCCCCGAGCAGCAACAGCACCAGCACGATCGCGCCAAGGCGCGCGATGCGGCGGATGAAGACTATGAGCTGGCGTTGCGCGAGCAGATTGCGCGCGACCCCCCGACCGGTGTGGTTGAGATCCTCCACCGCGTGCGGCACGTTACCCGCGGCCGGGCGCCTGATCCGCGGCGCGAGTCAGCTCGCTGTTCGTGCCGATCTCGATCACAGGATGCGCCGCCGGGCGCACCCAGCGCAGCGTCGTAAGGAGCTGCTGTTCATGCAGCGCCACGCACCCTTCTGTGGCACCACCGACCCAGCTGTGCAGGAAGATCCCCGATCCCGGGGCGTCAGCACCGGCGACGGTCGGATCGCTGTTGAAGCGCATGACCGCGAAGTACGGGTACGCGACGGTCTCGGTCCAAAGCGCCTCGGACTGCGAGGCGAAGGTCGGCGTGACGCCGCACGCCACGTGCACGAACTGGTTGTACTGCGCGGAGTACGGGTCCTCGTCCCACCAGTCGCCGCACACGAGCTGGTGGTAGCGGTAGCGCAGGCCGCGCGGGTACGGACGCACGCCGTAGATCGTGCTGCCGATCGCAAAGACACCGGTCGGCGTCGACCCGTCCCCCTCCTGACGGACGTCGCGCAGATGGCCGTAGCCGGTCTCGGCCGGCCACGCGCCGAACACCGACCGCCAGGGGGAGGTCGCATCGGCGCGTTCGTACGTGCGGAGCGTCGCAAGGTATGCGGGCGGGTCGTACGTCGGGCTCGAGACGACGATCAGCTGCCGCGCGCTTGCGGGCACCAGAACTGCCCGGCGGCTCCTGCGGCCACTGCGTGCACCGCTTGCGAGCCGCCAGGGCGGCGAGCGCGGTGAGCGTCAGCGCGAAACAGCGAGCGCCCCGCCTAAGCGGCAAACCGTTCGGCCGCGCGGCGCGCGCCTTTGCGGCCACCGCCTCGCGATCCTTCGATGGCGCAGCGGTGACGAGCTAGTCGAGCAAACGCGTCGGAGGCCGCTGCGACCGCGTCGACGGCCTCCGCGAACACCTCCGCGTTCGCTTGCGAGGGCTTCGTGAAGCCGCTGATCTTACGGACGTACTGCAGCGATGCCGCGCGAATCTCGTCTTCGCTCGCGCGTGGCTCGAAGTTGTAAAGGGTGCGGATGTTGCGACACATGACGCGATCGTAGCGCTGCGGTCCCGTGTACGCGACTGCGGCGGCTGGCGGTTTCTTCCCAAGCCGCCCGCGCGCTGTGCTTGCATGACGTGATGCGAGCGCGCGCGGTGAAGCGGTGTTGACGCTCGCGACGGGGCTCGCGCTCGCGCTCGCGATGGTGTCGACGACGTGCACCAACCTCGCGTACTCGCGTGAGCACGACGCCGCTGCAGAACTGCCGCCTCTGCGCATGCGTCATCCGCTGCACTCGCTGCGCCTGCTACTCGACGACCGCCGATGGATGCGCGCTTTCCTGCTCGAGAGCGGCGGCTTTCTCCTCTACGCGGCGGCGCTCGCGCTCGCTCCGCTCGCGCTCGTCCAGAGCGTCGCGGCCGGCGGCATCGGCGTGCTCGCATACGTCTCGGCGCGCAGCGCGCGGCGACCCATGAGCACCCGCGAGCTCGCGGGCGTCGGGATCTCGATCCTCGGCCTCTTCGCGTTGGCGGTGTCGCTCGTCAACGGCGGCGACCAGAGCGGCGAGGGGGCCCTCATCGACATTGGGATCTGGCTGGCGGCGACCGGTGCGCTCGCGGCGCTGGTGGTAGCGCTCGGCACGCGCGTGCTGGGCAAGGCCGTGGCCTACGGCGTCGCCGGCGGCCTGCTCTTCTCCATCGGTGACATCTCGACCAAGATCGCGACGCAGGGTGGCGTGCGCTTTGCGTTCGTCGTCACGCTGATTATCGGCTATGCGCTCGGCACGTCGTTCCTGCAGATCGGCTACCAGGCTGGCGGCGCGGTAACGGTGGCGGGGATCGCGACCCTGCTGACGAACGCGCTACCGATCATGGCGGGCACCGTGATCCTCAACGAGGGGGTCCCTTCCGGGGTTCTCGGCGCCCTGCGGGCACTCGCGTTTGCCGCCGTAACCGCGGGCGCGGTGCTGCTCGCGCACCCCGATGCGCCCTCGCGTCGCAAGGAGCGAGAACCCGCGCCGGCGGGTGGCGGGACGCTCGGGGCCCACGCCGAATAATCGCGCGCGCGGCGGCACGCGACCGTTCTTCGGCTGGGACTGGGTTTTTTGGCTCCCGCAGGTATGCGGCGAGCGTGCCGCGGTCGTCCTTTCGAGGGTAGAGTCCGGCGCGTGCTAGAGCCATCGAACGCTCGCTTCGCGCGCTCCGCGACGCTTGCGGCAGCGCTCGCCGTGGCATTCGCTCCGGTTGTCTCCGCGTACGCAAGTGGCGGACAGGGTCAGGGGACACAGACGTTCGTCGACCAGCCGCCGACGATTGCGATCACGTCGCCGGTCAACGGCGCGGGCTACGCGCGCGGCGAAACCGTCGCCGCGGCTTACTCGTGCACGGCGACGGCACCGGCTCACCTCGCCGCATGCACGGGTCCGATCCCGAGCGGCTCGCCGATCCCGACCGCGACGCCCGGCCCTCATTTCTTCACCGTGAGCGCGCGCGACAGCGACGGCGGTACAGCGACGCGCACGGTCGTCTACGTCGTCGGGGAAGGTCCGACGACGTCGTCGCAGCCGTCATCCACCCCGCCAGCGATCGCGGAACTGAGCCAGTCCTCCGCGGCGTGGCGGGAGGGCCGCACGCTCGCGAAGATCACCCGCGCGTCAGCGAGCGCCGTCGGCACGATCTTCTCGTTCTCGCTCAACGAGGCGGCGGCGGTGAGCTTTAGCTTCACACGCACCGGGAGCTCCGGGAAGTGCCCGCCGGTAAACCGCCAGGCCGCCGGGAGGACGGCGTGCACACGCGGCGTGGGCCACGGGCTCTTCGCCTTCCCCGCGCATGCCGGCACCAACAAGGTCGCCTTCGACGGGCTCCTCTCGCCAGCGGCGAAGCTCCGGCCCGGCCGCTACACCGTCGCGCTGACGGCGACCGACAACGGCGGCCGCAGCGCAGCGCCGCAGTCGCTCAATTTCACGATCCTGCCGTAGCGACGCCGGCGCTGCGAGAGAGCGCCGGCGCGCTCTCGCGGTGGCGCTCCCGCGAGGCTTCGATCTCCTCGTCGGCTTCGACGCGCGATCCCCATCCCTCGATCGTGACCGGCTTCCCGGGTTCGAGGTCCTTGTAGATCGAGAAGAACTGCTCGATCTCTTCGCGGAGCAGCGCCGGCAGGTCCTCGAGCTCTTCGTACTGGTTCCAGTAGGGGTCCTTCAGCGGCACGGAGATGATCTTGTCGTCGGCGCCCTTCTCGTCGTGCATCTTGAAGACCCCGACCGGCTTGACGGGGATCAGGCAGCCGGGGAAAGTCGGCTGGTGCAAGCACACGAGCGCATCGAGCGGATCGCCGTCGAGCGCGAGCGTGTCGCGGATGTAGCCGTAGTCGGTGGGATAGGTCGCCGCGCTCGCGAGCAAGCGGTCGAACTTCACTCCGCCGAGCTCCGGGTCGTACTCGTACTTGTTTCGCGAGCCCTTAGGGATCTCGACGACACAGACCGCTGTGTCGTCAACGGGATCCTGCCTGCTGCGTGCCATGAGTCCGCGGACTACCCTACACCGCAAGCGCGTTCATCACTACGATCAGCGGGGAGACGCGAGGCACAAGATGATCGACAGCGATCCCGAGTACGAGGCCGAGGTGCGCGCGGCCGAAAGCGAAGCCGCGGGGATCGGCGGCGTCGCGGGCGACGAGGGTCTCGACCCGTCCGAACGCGCGGTCCGCGAGGCGGGCGGCGGCGAGGCGGAGGGCTTCGAGGAATCGGAGGCACTGCTGATCGAACACGCCTCGCACGGCGACCAGCAGTCGGCGCACGTGATCCTTCACGACCAGGGCGAGCCTGAGGACGCGGGCGCGCTCGATCAGGAGGACGCGGAGGCCGACTTCGAGCGAAGCTCCGAGCGCGATGAAGACGGGACGTAGGGTCATCCACGTCGCGCGTGTCGCGAGCGCGCTCGATCTGCGGCTCATGCGTACGAGCGCGCGGCTCGGCTGGCGCGCCGCGCTCATCTGTTCGCGGCTGGGCCTCGTGCGCTCGCGCGACGCGCGGGCGCGCTCCGGGCGCAGGCTCGCAACCCCGTCGCTCACCGCACTGAGCGGCGCCGGCGCGATGTACTTCCTCGACCCCCAGCGTGGGGGTCAGCGGCGCGCCGCGGCGCGCAACCGGTTCAGGCGGGCACGAGCCTAGCCGCCGATGTACGACATCTCGATCTTGCGGCCCTCGACGCGCGGCCGTCGCGCGAGTCGTTCGGCGGAGTAGCGGTCGCTGCGCGACCTCCAGCGCTCCGCCACGAGCTGCGCCAACTCGTCGTCACCCGCGCCGGCGCGCAGCGGCCCCCGGAGATCCACGCCCTCGGTCGCGAACAGGCATGTGTAGAGCCTGCCCTCGGCAGAGAGCCGCGCCCTCGTGCAGGTCGCGCAGAAGGGCTGGCTCACGGAGGAGATGACCCCGATCTCCCCGCCGCCGTCGCGATAGCGGTAGCGGCTCGCGACCTCACCGGCATTCGCGGGCTCGAGCTCGCTCAGCGGCCATCGCGCGGATATCTCGCGCACGATCTCGGCCGCCGGAACCACCTCTCCTTGAGTCCAGTGGTTGCTCGATCCCACGTCCATGTACTCGATGAAGCGCACGATCTCCGGGCGCGCGCGAAAGCGCTCGGCCATCTCGAGCACGCAGTGGTCGTTGACGCCCCGCCTGACGACCATGTTGACCTTCACCGGATGCAGGCCCGACGGCGCTCGCGGCGTCGATCCCTTCGAGCACGCGCGCGAGCGGAATGCGCGCATCGCTCATGAGGTGAAAGACGTCCTCGTCGAGCGCGTCGAGGCTCACGGTGACCCTTCGCAGACCGGCCTCCTTCAGAGCACGCGCATGATCGGCGAGTAGCGTCCCGTTCGTGGTGAGCGCGATGTCGTCGATGCCCTCGACGCCGGCGAGCATCGCGACGAGCCGATCGAGCTCGCGACGAAGCAGCGGCTCGCCGCCGGTGAGCCGGATCTTGCGCACGCCGAGCGCGGCGAAGATACGGCAGAGCCGCGTGATCTCCTCGAAGGAGAGCAGCTCCGCGCGGTCCATGAAGGCGAACCCCTCGCCGAAGGCCTCGCGCGGCAGGCAATACGGGCAGCGGAGATTGCAACGGTCGGTGACAGACACACGCAGGTCGCGCATCTCACGCCCGAGTCGATCCGCTCGCGCGAGGCGTCCGTTTGAGCCCTTGGCCACGCCCACCAGTCTCGCATTACAGTGAGCCGAGCGATGGCCGCACGACTGACGGAGCTCGACGACGCGCGCGCGATGGTGCTGGATTGCGCGCGTCCGCTCGGGACCGAGGAGGTCGTGCTTGCGGAGGCGCTCGGGCGCGTGCTTGCGAGCGAGATCACGGCGACCCACCCGGTCCCCCCCTTCAAGAGCTCAGCGATGGATGGCTTTGCGGTTCGCTCCAGCGACGTCTCGGACGCGGAGTCGCGATCGCCGGTGCGTCTCGCGCTGGTCGCGGAGTCGCGTGCCGGGCACCCGGCCGCGGGCTCACTCGCCGCTGGCGAGGCGATCGCAGTCTCGACCGGCGCCGTCGTCCCGGACGGCGCAGACGCGGTGATCCGGCTGGAGGACGCGAGCTCCGAGAACGGCTTCGTGGAGGTGCTCGCCGGGGTCGGACCGGAAACCTACGTGCGGCCGATCGGCAGCGACGTGCGCGAGGGTGAGACCGTGGTGGCGCGCGGAGCGCGCCTGGGGCCTGCTGCGCTGGGCGTGCTCGCGTCCGTCGGCGCGCAGCGCCTCGTTTGCTTCAGGCGCCCGACAGTGAGCGTGCTGAGCACCGGCGACGAGCTCGCTGCGCTTGGGGAGCCGCTGCGCGCTGGGATGGTCAACGACTCGAACTCCCACTCGCTCCCCGCTCTCGTACGCCGCGCGGGCGCCGAGGTGCTCGGCGTCGGCCACGTTCGCGACGATCCTGCGGCGACCACCGACGCCATCTCCGCCGCGCTCTCGGCGGACGTCGTCGTCGTCTGCGGCGGCGTATCGGTGGGCTCGCATGACTACGTTCGCGCGAGCCTGGCCGAGCTCGGTGCGGGCGAGCGCTTCTTCGGCGTCGCGCTGAAGCCCGGCAAGCCAACCTGGTTCGGCACGCAAGGAAAGACGCTCGTCTTTGCTCTGCCCGGCAACCCCGTCTCCGCGATGGTCACGTTCATCCTTTTCGTGCGTCCCGCGCTGTGGGCGCTCGGCGGAGCGCCGGTGCACAGCGCGCGTGCGATCGGGACGCTCGCCGCCGACTACGCCAAGGAGCCGGGCCGCGCGCACGCGCTGCGCTGCCGGCTACGGTTCACGGAGAGTGGATGGGAGGCCGAGCCGACGGGCCCGCAGGACTCCCACATCCTCACCTCGATGCTCGCGGCCGACGCGCTCGCGATCATCCCCGCCGCGAGCGGGCCGGTTGCGGCCGGCGAGCGCGTCCAGATCGAGCTGCTCGAGCCAGCGCTTGCGGAAAGGGCGATCCCAGCGTGAACGTGAGGGTGCGGCTGTTTGCGATCCTGCGCGAGCAGGCGGGCAGCGAATGGGTCGACCTCGAGCTGGCCGACGACGCGACGGTCGCCGACGCGATCGTCGCCCTCGCCGAGCGCCCGCAGCTCGCCACAGCGTTCAGCGCGCTCTCGGTGCGGATGGCCGTCAACCGCGACTACGCGACTTCGGAGACGAGGCTCTCGGCCGACGACGAGCTTGCGCTGATCCCGCCGCTCAGCGGCGGCTCCTCGAACGTTCACGTGCGCATCAGCGGTGAGCCGATCTCGATCGAGCCGCTAGCTCGAATCGTCGCTCACCCCGGCGCGGGGGCGATCGCCGTCTTCCAGGGCGTCACGCGCGACATCGAGCGCCTCAATTACGAGGCGTACGCGGAGATGGCGCAGGAGCGCATCGTCGAGATCATGCGCACGTGCCTCGCTCGGCACGGTTTGAAGGCCTGCGCCACGGAGCATCGCGTGGGCAATGTCCCGCTCGGCGAGCCGAGCGTGATCGTGGCGGTCTCGGCGGCGCACCGCGACGCCGCCTTCGCGGGGGCGCGCGAAGCGATCGATCGGATCAAGGCGGAGGCGCCGATCTGGAAGCGGGCGCTCGGCACCGACGGTGGCGGCGAATGGGCGCCCGGCACTCCGGCGCCCATCAGGCTCACGCACCTCGACGGCCGCGGGAAGGCGCGCATGGTCGATGTCTCAGCAAAGGGCGTCAGCTCGCGCGTGGCGCGAGCGCAAGCGCGCGTACAGATGACAAGCGGAACCGCGGGTGCGGTCGCGGCGGGAGATGCGCCGAAGGGCGAGGTGCTAGGCACGGCGCGGCTGGCCGGCATTCAGGCGGCGAAGCGCACGAGCGAGCTCGTGCCGCTCGCGCATCCGCTCGAGCTGACCTACATCGACGTCGCGGCGAGCGTCGATGTCGAGGGGGGCGCGGTGAAGATCACGAGCGAGGTGCACACGGTCGGTCGCACGGGTGTCGAGATGGAGGCGATGACGGCGTGCGCGGTCGCCGCGCTCACCGTATACGACATGGTGAAAGGGCTCGAGCGCGGCGTGCGCATAGAGGAAGTTGTGCTCGTGGAGAAGACCGGTGGCCGCAGCGACTGGCGCCGCGAGGATGCGGATGCCGATCGGGGCGCGCTCGGGCAGGAGGGCTGATCGCGATATGCGCGCCGCGATCATCACCGTCAGCACCTCGAGATCGGCCGGAGGAGAGGACGAGAGCGGCCCACTTTTGGCGGAGCTCGCCGCCGGACTCGGTGCCGAAGTGCTCGCCCGCGAGGTCATCCCCGACGAGCGCTTGCTGATCGAAGAGCGACTGCGGCACTGGAGCGACGACCGGCGTTGCGAGCTCGTGCTGACGACGGGCGGCACAGGCGTCGCACCCGGCGACATCACGCCCGAGGCGACGCGCGCGGTGGTCGAGCGCGAGGTACCAGGCATCGCGGAGGCGATGAGGGAGGCCTCGCGAGCGCACACGCGTCACTGGATGCTCTCGCGCGGCGTCGCGGGGATCCGCGGCTCGAGCCTCATCATCAACTTCCCCGGGAGCCCCGCGAGCATCGCGCAGGCGGGGAGGGCGCTCGCGGACGCGCTACCGCACGCGATCGCGCTGCTGACGGGAGCACCCAGCTCGCACCAACGCGCGATTGCGCCTGTCCCAGTGCACCTCGGTACGGTGACTCCGCGGCTCGTCGTACGCGACGCGCCGGCGGCGATCGAGTTCTACCGCGACGCGTTCGGCGCGGAAGAGATCGGCGAGCGCTTCACCGCGGACGACGGGGAGCTCGTGCACGCGGAGCTGCGCATCGGCGATGCGCTGGTGATGATCACGGAAGGGCCCGCGACGGGCGGCGCCCCCGCGAAGTCGCCCGCGTCGCTGGGCGGTGCGGTGACGGCGATCATGGCGACCTACTGGGAGGACGTCGACAGCGTGTGGAAGCGGGCGCTCGCGGCCGGGGCAGACGTGATCTTCCCGCTCGCAGGCCAGTTCTACGGCGAGCGCAGCGGGCGGCTGCGCGATCCGTTCGGCCAGCAATGGATGCTCTCGCAGCGGATCGCGACGATCGAGGGCGAGAGCTGATCAGCTCTCGCGCGTCGCTCCGCCGCGGCGCGAGCCGCGGCGCGCAGAGCTTGCGCGCCGGCTGCGGCCCTCGTGCTGGTCGGCCGCTTCGGCTTTGATCCGCGCGAGGCTCTGCTCGAGCGCACCGATCAGCGCGGGGCCGGTCGTCGCCGCGGGTTCCTTTGCCGGCTCGGGCAGCTCGATCTTCTCGCCCTTGCGCTTGCTTTCGATGATGCGCTTGAGGTTCGCGCGGTGTTCGTCGTGGTAGCGCGAGGGGTCGAAGTCGACGCAGAGCTCCTCGATCACGGCGACGGCGTGCTCGACTTGTGTGCGGCTCGGCCTCGCCCCTTCGATCGCGCCTGCGATCTCCTCACGCGAGCGGATCTCGTCGTGGAAGCGCATCGTGCTCAGCGTGAGGCCGTCTTCGCGGCTGCGGACGCTCACGAGCAGCTCCCGCGCGCGCAGGACGAAGCGCCCGACGGCGACAACTGAGCCGCGAGCAAGCGTCTCGGTGAGGAGGCTGTAGGCGCGCACGGCGCCCTCTTCCGCGCGCGGCGCGATGAGGTACGCGTGCTCGTAATAGAGGGGGTCGATTTCCTCTTCCTGGACGAACCGCTCGATGTCGATCGTCTTGCTTTTGCGCGGAGCTGCCGCTTCCATGTCGGCGTCTGTGAGGAGCACCCAGCGTCCGTCCTCGAGCTCGTAGCCCTTGACGATCTCCTCCCAGGGCACCTCGCGGTTCTCCTCGGTGCACACGCGGCGCGTTGCGATCGGCGAGTGATCGGGCGCGTGCAGCTGGCGGAAGTGCACACCGCGATCGCGCACGGCGGTGAAGAGGACAACGGGGACGTTCACGAGCCCGAAGCTCAGCGAGCCACTCCAGAGCGGGCGGGCCATCAGCCCGCGCTCCCCGCCTTCGAACGCGCGCGCCGCTCGCCTTTTCCACGCGAGCCCTTGCTCGCGAGGCTCTGCTCGAGCGTCGCGAGGAGATCTTCTTCGGCCGTGGCGGGCTCGGCTTGCGGCGGCGCGACGGTCTCGCCGCTCACCTTGCGCTCAATGAGACTCATGAGCGCCTCGCGATAGGTGTCCCGGTAGCGCGAGGGTTGGAAGCGCCCGCGCATCTGCGCGACCAGCGCCTTCGCCATCTCGAGCTCGCGCTTGCTCGGCTTGCGCTGGGGCTCGGGGATCTCGAGCTCCGCCGGCGAAACGAGCTCGTCGGCGAAGCGCATCGTGTGCACGGCGATGAGGTCATCGAGCGCGCGCACCGCGACGAGCTGGGCGCGATTGTGAAAGACGAATCGCGCGATGCCGACACGCCCGCTTCGCTTGAGCGCGGCGAGCAGCACGCGATAGGGCTCGCTCGCGTCCTTCCCGGGGCCGAGGTAGTACGCGTGGTCGTAGTAGAGCGGGTCTATTTCCTGGCCGGAGACGAAGTGTTCGATCGCGATCGTGCGCGCTCCGGCGCCGTCAGCGGCCGCGACCTCCTCCTTGGAAAGCACGACGTACGCGCCGGCCCTCGCCTCGAAGCCCTTGACGATCTCGCTGTAGGGAACCTCCTTGTTCTCCTTCACGCAGACGCGGCGATGCTGGACGGCCGCGCCGTCGGTGGCGTGGCGCTCGTTGAAATGCACCGCCTTGGACTCGGTCGCCGCGTAGAGCTTCACGGGGACGCGTACCATCCCGAACACGACCGTGCCATTCCACATTGAGCGAGGCATGGGCTAGTAAGCGTAGAAGAGCGCTCCCGCTCGCGGGCACGCGCCCGCTGCGATAATCACCCACGAGGCGCCGTCGCGCGGGGCCGTGCCGACGGCGACGTACGAGATCGGGAAGGACGCGAACGTCGCAAAGCTAGGCGAGTATCGCGCCAAACGCGACTTCCGGCAGACGCCGGAGCCGACGCCACGGGCGCGCAGAGCACGCGGCTCCAAGAAGCCCGCGCAGGCGCGCTTCGTCGTGCAGGAGCATCACGCGCGGCGCTTGCACTGGGACTTGCGTCTCGAGCACGACGGCGTGCTGCTCTCGTGGGCGGTGCCGAACGGCATCCCCGAGGATCCCGCGCACAACCGCAAGGCGATCCACGTCGAGGATCACCCGCTCGAGTACCTCGACTTCGAAGGCGAGATCCCACAGGGAAGCTACGGCGCGGGCCGGATACTGATCTGGGACCGCGGGCTCTACGACGCCGAGAAGCTCGAAGACGACGAGGTGATCGCGGTCTTCCACGGCGAGCGCTTGCGCGGGCGCTACGCGCTCTTCCGCGCCGGCGATGAGCGCGACTGGATGATCCACAGGATGGATCCGGCGGAGGTCGGGCGCGTCGCGATGCCCGAGCACGTTCAGCCGATGCTCGCGACGGCGGGCGAGTTGCCGCGCGAGCCCGAGGCTTGGGCGTTCGAGGTCAAATGGGACGGCGTGCGCGCGCTGACCTACTGGCGCCCGGGGCGCATGCGGATCGAGAGCAGGAACCTCAACGACATCACCTCGCGCTACCCCGAGCTGCGCCCTCTGGGCGAGGTCCTCGGCATGTGCGAGGTGGTGCTCGACGGCGAGATCGTCGCGTCCGACGAGGACGGGAAGCCGAGCTTCGAGCGCTTGCAGAGACGGATGCACCTGAGTTCCGAGAGCGCGATCAGACGCCTCGCGCGCGATGCCCCCGTGAGCTACATGATCTTCGACGTCCTCTTCCTCGACGGCGAGCTCGTGACGGCGCGCCCCTACGAGGAGCGGCGAGCAATGCTGAGCGAGCTCGAGTCTCGAGGGCGCCACCTGGCACACGCCGGCCGAGCACGTTGGCGAAGGCCGCGAGCTGCTCGCGGCGACCGCGGAGCTTGGTCTCGAGGGAGTGATCGCAAAGCGCATGCGCTCGCCCTACCGTGCGGGCGAGCGCAGCTCGGAGTGGCTGAAGATCAAGAACGTCGCCAGACAGGAGCTCGTGATCGGCGGCTGGCTCCCCGGCAAAGGCGCGCGCACGGGCCGCATCGGCGCGCTGCTCGTCGGCTACTACGAGGATCCCGCCAACCCCGATTCGCTGCGCTACGCGGGCCGCGTGGGCACAGGCTTCGACGAGGAGCAGCTCGAATACCTCGCGAGCGAGCTCGCGAAGCGGCGGCGGCGGGCGAGCCCCTTCGCGGCCACGGGCGTCCAGCCGCCGCGCGAGGCGCGCTTCGTCGACCCGGAGCTCGTCGCGGAGGTCGAGTTCACAGAATGGACACGCGAGGGCGTGCTGCGAGCGCCTTCATTCAAAGGGCTGCGTTCGGACAAGCCGGCGCAGCAGGTTGTGCTCGAGCAAAGTGCCGCGAAGCCGCGCACGCGGCGTGGCTCGCCGGACCTGCCGCGGGCCAACCCCAACCCGCCCGACCCCGAACCGCCCTACGTCGTGCTCCGCGAGACGGCACGCCAGGCGGAGGTCGAGGTGCAGGGCCGCAAGCTCAAGCTCACCAACCGCGAGAAGGTTCTCTATCCGCGTGTAGGGTTCACGAAGGGCGAGCTGATCGACTACTACGCGGCGGTCGCGCCGACCGTGCTGCCCCACCTCGCGGGCAGGCCGCTGACGCTCAAGCGCTACCCCAACGGCGTCGAGGCAGAGTACTTCTACGAGAAGCGCTGTCCGCCGCGAAGGCCGGAGTGGGTGCGGACGGCACCGGTCTGGAGCGAGCGCGCAAAGTCACCGATCGACTACTGCCTCGTCGAGGACCTCTCGACGTTGGTTTGGCTCGCGAACCTCGCGGACATCGAGCTCCACACAAGCCTCTCGCGGGCGCGCGACATGGACACGCCGACGATGCTCGTTTTCGACCTCGACCCCGGCGCGCCGGCCGCTTTGCGCGAGTGCTGCAAGGTCGCGTTGTGGATCCGCGAGTTACTCGAGGAGTTGGGTTTGAAGACGCTCGTGAAGAGCTCGGGCTCGAAGGGGCTGCAAGCGTACGCGCCGCTCAACAGCGCCGTCTCATACGCGCAGACGAAGCCCTTCGCGCATGCGGTCGCGCATTTGCTCGAGCGCCGCCACCCACAGCTCGTCGTGTCGCGCATGACGAAGAGCATCCGTGCGGCCAAGGTGCTGATCGACTGGAGCCAGAACGACCCGCACAAGACGACCGCGTGCGTGTATTCATTGCGGGCGCGCGAGCGGCCGACGATCTCGACGCCGCTCGAGTGGGAGCAGGTCGAGCGCGGAGCGCGGCGCCGCAAGCCCTTCGAGCTGAGTCTCGAGCCCGCGGCGCTGCTCGAGCGTGTGGAGGACCGCGGCGACCTCTTCGCGGGCGCGCTGACGCTCGTTCAAGTGCTCCCCGAGCTCTCCGTTGAGGATCCGCACGCGAGTGCTTAGCGTATGGGGATTTGGTGTCGAGGCGTTTGAACGCGCCTCGAAGCGGGAAGGACTAGTGCCGACATCCCCGTCTGTCTCTGTACCCGGGAGTGCAGAGCTCAACGATGGGCATCCGCTTGAGCGATCCCGACAATCATGTATTCACCCGAGTGCTCTGCCACGAATCGCCGCATTCGACGCACGCGAGAGGAGCGCGTCTCGCTGGAGCGTCGCACCCGCCACGTGCAGATCCTCTTTCGCCGCTACCAGCGCCACGACGACATCGCCGCGCGCGAAGAGCTTGTGCGGCGTTTCCTGCCCTTGGCGCGAAGTCTCGCGCGTCGCTACGCGCGCTCGTCGGAGCCATACGAGGACCTCGTCCAGGTCGCGAGCCTTGCGCTGCTGAAGTCGATCGAGCGTTTCGACCCGGAACGCGGCATCGACTTCCGTGCATTCGCGATCCCCACCATCCTGGGCGAGCTCAAGCGCTACTTTCGCGACGCCGCGTGGTCGGTCCACGTGCCGCGGAGGGTTCAGGAGCGCGCGCTGCTGGTCGAAGGCGCGAGCGAGCGTCTGACGAACGAGCGCGGGCGTGCGCCCACCGTCGCCGAGCTGGGGGCGTATCTCGAGCTGAGCAGCGAGGACGTCCTCGACGGCTTGAGGGCCGCGCAGGCCTACGGCACACTCTCGCTCGACGAATCACCGGGTGCCTCCTCGCGCGAGGGTGACGAGACGACGCTCGGTGAGACGCTCGGCAGCGACGACGAGCGCTATGCGCTCGTCGAGTCGGACGTCGCCCTCGTGGGCGCGATCAAGAAGCTGCCGGAGCGTGACCGCCGCATCCTCTACCTCCGCTTTGTGGGGGAATTGACACAGAGCGAGATCGCCGCTCGCATCGGCGTCTCGCAAATGCAGATCTCGCGCCTGCTCAAGCGTTCGCTCGAGCTGCTCTCGGAGCTCGTGGGGACCACGCGCTTCGCCGGCGCCGGATAGCGACAAGAGGATTCAGTACGCCGTGGTGCGCGAGCGCGGCCGCGGCAGCGACTTGTAGCGCGGCCTCTGACCGCGGTTCCACAGCACGTAGTCGATGTCCGCCGGCACGAGCCGGCCCCCGAGCTCCTCGGCGAGGAGCTCCACCGCGTGGACGGCACACGCGCGCAGCTCCACCTCCGCGGGCGATCCGTGCTCGAGGAGGTCGCCCGCTTCGATCGCCGCGCGCAGGGCGTCATCGAGCTCGAGCACGCCGTCGACGCGAAGCACGTGCGGAACGAGGTTGTCGGCGAACGCGGTCAGTCGGTCGCGGTCGGGGAACTCGGCCACCCCCGCGAGCTGCGCGTCCGCCGCGGCGATCTGTGCGCGCTTGAAGAACGGGACCTCCCGACTCCCATAGGTGGAGACGTCCGCGAAAGCGCTCCACGACGCGAGCAGGCCGGCGAACGCGGGAGCCGAGGGACCAGCGGCGTCGAGGACGGCCGCGAAGCTCCCATCGTGATCGGCTAGGACATGCTCGCCGACGTCGCGTAGCGACTGTGCGAACTGCTGCATCAGCGGGTGCTTGCGATCCTGCCGAAAGATCGCCGCCGCGTCGCTCGGCGAGAACTCGACGAGCTCGGATGCGGAGAGCGTGCCCACGCTGCGAAAGCGCTCCGTGAGCCCCGCTGCGATCGTGAAGTAGCCGCTGTAGCCGGGGCGCTTGCGGATCGTCGGCCACCACCCCGAGCCGAAGTTGACCGCGTCGAGGCAAATAATGAACGCCGCCCGCTGCTCGCGGTCCCCCTCGAGCGCGTGCGTCTCGAGGTCGAGCGGCGGTACCTTAGCGCGCGCGGGAAGCGTGGTCGCACATGCTCGCAACGCCTCCTCATCGATGCGCACGAAGCTAGCGCGCGAGTCGACCCACGCGCATCCTGCGCGCACGCGGTCGGGAACATTGGCGTCGAGATCCGGTGAGATCTGCGCAGTCTGTCAGCACGCACACGCGTCCAGAAATCGACCTCCTAGCTCAAGTTGACGGCGCTCGGTCCGATGTGCCCTGACGGTGGAGACGCACCAGCAGCACGACGGAACGTGGCTTTGCCCGACCGCTGAGGACCGGGTCCGCTTGATCGACATGGAGCGGCGGCTCCCACCCGTGCGGCTCCTCACTTTCGGGTCGATCGGCATCGCACTGCTGCTCGCGCTGCCGTGGCTGGGCTGGTGGCCGCTCCCGCTGATGGCGATCGTCATCTTCGGCGTCGTCTTGACCGATCACAAGCTCGAGAAAGCGCGCCAGCCCGAGTACCGCGTGATGCTCGCGTGGCTGCTCTCGGTCGCAGTCGCCGGCTACGCGTCGCTGCGCACGGAAGGCCTGCGCGGACCGCTCGCGCCATGGCTCGTGATCCCTGCGATCGCGCTCGCCGTTCGCTTCCGGCTGCGCGGTGTGATCGCAGGCACTGTCCTCACGGGCGCGGTGCTCGGCGCAATGGCGCTTGCGACTAGCCATACAGGGCACGTGCATCTCCCGAGCCAGGTGTGGCTCGTCGGCGATATCGCACTCGTCGCTTCGAGCGTCGCGTACACGCTCGCGCTCGGCTACTCCGACCTTCAGCACCGCGGCGAGGCGATCATCGACCCACTCACGGGCATGCTCAACCGCCACGCGCTCGACACGCGCGTCGCCGAGCTCGCACAGCAGGCGCGCGTGAGCCACCAGCCGATCGCGCTCATCATGGGCGACCTCGATTGCTTCAAGTCGATCAACGACGACCACGGTCACGCGATGGGCGACGCGGTCCTGCAGGCCGTGGGCGAGCGCATCCGCGCGCACCTGCGGGCGTACGACCTCGCATACCGCTTGGGAGGCGAGGAGTTCCTGATCGTGCTTCCGGGCTCCGATTGCGCCGGCGCTCGGATCGTCGCGGAGCGGCTGCGCGAAGCGATCGAGGCGGACCACTCGCTCGGGATGCCCTACACGATGTCCTTCGGCGTCAGCGCGTCCGACGGGGCCGGGTTCGACTTCTCCTCGCTGCTCGCAGAAACCGACGAGCGCGCTCTACGCGGCGAAGGCCGAAGGGTCGCAATTGCGTGCACGTCGCGGGCATGCTCGCTTCGCCGATCGCCGTGAGTCATCGCCTCACCCGCGCGCCCGCACGACTCGCGCTTGGCGATCTCCGAGTAGCGCATACTCTTCGCGCATGGAAGACCGCCCGCTGTGGGCGCCCTGGCGCATCGAGTACGTGACCGCCGCGAAGACCGGCGAATGCATCTTTTGTGTCGCCGCTACCGGCGAGAGCGAGCAGGAGCACCTCGTCGTGCAACGAGGCACTCACTGCTTCACGATGCTGAATGCGTTCCCCTACGCGAGCGGGCACGTGATGGTCTCGCCGTACCGCCACGTGGGCGAGCTGGAGGAGCTCAAAGACGAGGAGGTCGCGGACCTCATGCACCTGACACGGCACGCGCTGGGCGCGCTGCGCGGACTCATGAGTCCGACGGGCTTCAACGTCGGCATGAACCTCGGCGAGGTCGCGGGCGCGGGCTTTGGCGACCATCTGCACCATGCACGTCGTGCCGCGCTGGCAAGGCGACACGAGCTTCATGCCGGTGATCGCGGGAGCGCGCGTGATCTCGCAAGCGCTCGACGCGACCGCTGACGCGCTTCGCGAGGCGCTCGAGGCCGAGCGCTAGCCGCTCGTGCGCACGCGCAGCGAATGCACGAGCACCTCACCGAGCGCCCCGTTGACCGCGGCGATGATCTCCTCGGCGAGGAAGTGGAGCTCGTTCGCATAGACGGAGGCCGTGCAGCTCAACGTGAGGGTGCCCTCGCGAAACGTCGCGGGGCTCGCTTCGGCGGCCACTGGCAGCGCGTCCGCGAGTGCCGGCCACGCGCGCTGGATCTGAGCGAGCGGCCCGACGGGCTCGATCCGCTCGGTGAGCTTCGTGAGCGCGCCAGCAAGCGGGCGCGGGGACCTGCGGCGGCGCGTCTGCACGGCCCTCATGCAGCGCTCCCCGACACGACCGGCGCAAGCGACCCTCCGGCGCGAGCACGCTCCTCGCGGCCCCGCGGATCGGGTGCAACGACGTCGCGGGGGATCTCGAGCAGCGAGGCCGCGCTGGCGGGCAGCGCCGGCAGCTGGCGGGGATCGGCAGTCGTGATGACGCTCTGCCCGTGCGCGACGAGCTCCTCCACGAGCAGTCGGCGGCGTTCCTCGTCAAGCTCGCTGAGCACGTCGTCTAGGAGCATGAGCGGCGTGCTCTCACGCTCGCGCGCGAGCAAGTCGCGCTCGGCGAGCAGGAGCGCGAGCAACGCGAGTCGTTGTTCTCCCTGCGAGCCATAGCTGCGCAACGGCCTGCCGTCGTGGCGCAGCACGAGCTCGTCGCGATGCGGCCCGTACGTGCTGAACCCGCGCTCTAGATCCTGCGTTCGTCGCGCGACGAGCTCGACGATGAACGCCTCGACGTCGGTCCTCGGTCGAGCGTGGGCGATAGTGCGCGCGCAGCTCGCCCGGCAGCCCAAGCTCGCGCCCTCGCTCTCGCGAGCGGCTCGGCCAGCACGGCCGCCGTTTCCTCACGACCGGTGCGCAACTGAAGCGCGCTCAAGGCCAGCTCCGCGTCCCACGCAGGCAGTGACGTTTCCGACGAGCGCCCACTCCGAATCGCCGCGAGCAACGCGTTCCGCTGCGAGAGCGCTCGCGCATACGCCCGCCGATCCTCGCGCCGAGGCAGGCCACAGGGCCCGCGCGAGCTCGTCGAGATGTGCTCGCCGCAGCGCCGGCGCCCCCTTGAGCAGCGACATGCGATCGGGCATGAAGACGCATACGAACGGTCGCGCCTCGCCTGCGTCGACCTGCTCGACGCCTGTGCCCGTCGACGCGCACCGACCTTGCGCTCCCCAGGGCGTAGGACCACGCTCACGACATGCGACGCTGCCGCGCCGGCCGTGTGGAGCGTTACACGCGCGCTACTCCGCGCCGAAGCGCACGAGCTCACGCTCGTTGCGGGTGCGCACCGAGCGTCCGGAGCAGCCAACGTAGAGCGCCTCGAGCAGGTTGGTCTTACCAGCGCCGTTCGGCCCGAAGAGCACGGTCAGGCGCTGGCCGAGGTCGCACTGCTGCGCGCTCATAGGAGCGAAATCTGCCGCACGTCGAGCCGCTCTCACGACGACATCGCCCAACGCGCTCACGCCCCCTCCTACACGCCGAGACGAACGGGCATCACGAGGTACAGGAACCCACCATCCTCACCCCCCTCGGCCTCGATCACGCCCGGGGCGCAACGCGCTCACGAGCTTCAGAACCATCCGCGGCGAGCCAACGCTCTCGAGCCCGTCGCGCAGGAAGGTCGGATTGAAGCCAATCTCCAACGGCTCGCCGCTGAACTCGCTCGGAATCGTCTCGCTCCCCTCGCCGACGTCTGGTGTTTTCGCCGACACCGTCAGCTCACCCTCTTTCAACGCGAGCCGCAGCGGTGTGTTCTTCTGGGCGACGAGCCCCACGCGACTACACGACATCGAGCAGCTCGTCTGTCACAAAGTGCAGACTCGTGCTCAACGCTCTCGGGAAACAGTTGGCGATAATCGGGGAAATGACCATCGATCAGCCGCGACGCCAACTGAATGTTGTTAATGGCAAAAGATTATCTGATTGTCGGTGGTCCGGCCACGTCAATCCCCTCGGCGCCCTCCTGCTGCGCAAGACGCGCCGCCTCGGTCAGCGCTCGCGCCGGGACCGTCACTTGGAAGCTCGCGGTTGAGCCATCGAGCTCCATCTCCTTCACGGCCAACCGGTACGAGTCCGTCGCGACGATGCGCAAAGTCCCCTCCGCCGCCGTCATCGAGACGCCTGTCAGTAATGGACGAGTTTCGTCGCGAGAGGCCGCCCTGCCCACTTGGCCAACTGCGCTGGCAAACGTCCGTCCCGGCAAAGGCTGCTTTCGCCGCTGGGCAACTCCGGTAAATTGCGGGAAGTCCTCCTCGCGAAGAACACGTAGTTGAGCCGTATTCGCGTTCGAGCGCACGACGAAGCTCTGGCTCGCGCTCTCTAGCTCACACGCCACCTCCGAGCCGGGCGCCATGCGCACAACATCGAGCAAAAGGCGGGCGGGCACGAGCGCGCGGCCAGGCTGAGAGACCTGCGCTGCCGTGGGCAAACGCACGCTCGTCTCGAGGTCGGTCGCCGCGAGCTCGACGTCGCTCTCGCGCGCCGTGACCATCACGCCACCGCTCATGCCGAGACCAGTTCGCCCCGAAGCGACGTGTGCCGCGACTTGGAGTCGTTGAGAGATGTCGCTGGTGTGCGCCGTGAACTTCATCTACAGAATGGTTGTCTTAGTAGGAGGGCTGGAGTTGTGAGTTGTGGGGAAGCGACCTTGAGGAATCGGGCGGATGCCTGTTGAAAGCAAGTGTGGATTGTATGGGGAGGGTGCGACACGTCAGCCAGCCGCCAGTATCGAGCGCAGCGCGTCGATCGCCTCGCGCGCGACGTTATCGTGGGAAAGGCGCTCGTGAGCTCGCCGGCAGGCGTAGAGCACGGTGGTGTGGTCGCGGTCCCCGAACTGCCTGCCGATCGCCGGTAGCGACTCGTGCGTGAGCTCGCGCGCCAAGTACATCGCCGCCTGGCGTGGCCATGCGAGGTGGCGTGCGCGGCTTGCTGAGAGGAGCTCTGTGCGCGAGAGCGCGAAATATTTGCAAGCCGCATCTTGGACCTCCGCGACGGTGATCGCGTGCGCGGCATCCTTGCGCTGGCTCCCCGGCGAGCACAGCGCGTCGAGGACCTCGTCCGACGAGCTCGACGGTGATCGTGCGTCCGCTCAGTGAACTGAACGCGACGACGCGGATGAGGGCGCCCTCGAGCGCACGTACGCTGGAGCTTACGCGGGTGGCGAGGAGGCTCACGACCTCTTCGTTGGTGAGCGCAACGCCTTGGTCGCGGATTCGCTTATGCAGGATCGCGGTGCGCGTGGTGAGGTCTGGTGGGTGGATGTCCGCCATGAGGCCGCCCTCGAAGCGCTCACGCAGCCGCGCCTCGAGCGCGCGCAGATCGCGAGGAGGACGGTCGGAGGTCATGACGATCTGGCTCCCAACCTCATAGAGCGCGTTGAATGTGTGAAAGAACTCCTCTTCGGTACGCGTCTTTCGCTCTAAGAATTGGATGTCGTCGACCAGCAGCACGTCGACGCGGCGAAAGCGCGCCTTGAAGCTTCCAATGCGGTTTGCTTGCAATGCCGACGAGAAACTCGTTGGTAAACGACTCGCTCGATGTGAGACATACGACGGTCTCGGGATTATGCGTTGAGAGAAAGGTGGAGATCGAGTGCAGAAGGTGCGTCTTGCCGACGCCTGGCGGGCCACATATGAAAAGGGGGTTGAAGCCCTGACCCGGCGTCTCTGCGATTGAGAGCGCGGCACCGTGGGCGAGGCGGTTCGACGTGCCGATCACGAAGCGCTCGAATGTGAGCCGCGGGTTCGGGCGTACGTCGCGGATCTCCCGCCGGACGTGCTCGCCGGTGAAGTCTGTGGAGAGCTGTGGAGAGCGCTGTGGATTCTGCGTGTCGGCTTTTGGCTTGGCAGGGCGAGTGCTCCGGACGCTCGGCGATGACGACCCGCATCTCAGACTTCAGCACGCGCGAGACGCATTGTTTGCAGGAGGGCACGAAAACGTTGTGCGATCCACGGACAGACCTGCGCCGGTGCGCTTACGAGAATCGTTTCGGCCGAGCAGTCCTCGATGTGTAACGGCTCGAGCCAAAGGCGGTATGTGGATTCGTCGACGGCCGCCCGAGCTCGGTGTGGAGTCGTGCGGAGACATGCTCGAGCTTCGAGTTCACAGCAGCAGACGACCTGCCCTTGGGAATGGGTTTACGACGAATATGGAAGCCTCGGCGTGAGCTGCCGAGGCGAGGAGGGGAACCACCCCGGCGGCCGACTATAACCCACGCGTGAGCGCTTGAGCGCGCCGGTCCACCCGCCGCGGGCCGGGTGCCCGCAATTGGCGAGGAAAACCGCTGCGACCGATTCGAGCGCGCTGCGGCCGCCTCGGGAGCGCCACTCACGGCCACTTGCGAGCAGCGGCGTGAGCGTGGTCGATGCCCTAAGATCGGGCAACGCAGGTTCCGGCCAATGAAGCGAACGTACCAGCCAAAGAAACGCAAGCGTGCTCGTGCGCACGGGTTCCGCGCGCGCATGCGCACACGCGCAGGACGCCTTGATCATCAAGCGCAGGCGCGCGAAGCGCCGCAAGCGGCTCACCTCTTGACATGAGGCGCACGACCGTCTCGGCGTGCTCCGCCCGACCGTGATGGCCTCGCAACACAGCCGATCCGGACGGCTCTCCCGCGCCGCTGAGTTCGAGCGTGTTTATCGCCAGGGCCGCTCGCATGCCAACCGCTACCTCGTCCTCTACGTTTTCCCGAATGAAGCTGCCGGCCGGCCGCGAATCGGCTTCTCGGTCCCGCGCAAGGTGGGTAACGCCGGTCGAGCGCAACCGCGTCAAGCGCCTGCTCCGCGAGGCCTTCGAGCGCGCGCAAGCGGGCATGAGCGGGGGCTACGATGTTGTGGTGGTTGCCCGACCTGGTGTTTCCGAGCTAGCGCAGCGCCAAGGGCTGGCGGCGATCGAGGAGGTCGCTGGGCGAGCTGCTCGCGAAGTCCGAGCTCGTGCCGAGCGCCGCCGCGCTCATGACCCTCGTCGAACCTCCCCGGCGCACTCGTGCGCGCTCCGATCATCCTCTATCGCAAGGCTGTCTCCCCGGTGCTCGGGAGACGGTGCAAGTACGAGCCCACGTGCTCCGCGTACGCGCTCCAGGCGATCGATCGCTACGGCGCTGCGCGCGGCGTGGTGCTCGCGTGCTGGCGGCTCCTCCGTTGCAATCCCTTCAGCCGCGGCGGCTATGACCCGGTCGAGGCGCAGCGCATCTTCAAGCCGGCCGCCGGGGAGCAGGGCCCGCCCGCCGCTCGCGAGGGACGGCTTCCGGCTTAGCAGCAGACGATGACCATCTTCGCGAACGTCATCGAGGACGCATTTGGACCGCTGATCACGCTGTTCGAAGAAATCCTCGTCTTCATCCACGAACACATCCTGCCGGCCGGCGCGAGCTGGGGCTGGGCAATCATCGGGCTCACCGTCGTCGTGCGGCTCGTGCTCTTCCCGCTCTTCGTGCGGCAGATGAAGTCGATCGTCTCCCTGCAGCGGCACATGCCCGAAATGAAGGCGATCCAGGAGAAGTACAAGGACGACAAGCAGAAGCAGAGCGAGGAACTGATGAAGTTCTATCGCGAGAACAACATCAACCCGTTCGCGTCGTGCTTGCCGCTGCTGCTCCAGTTCCCGGTGCTCATCTCGCTGTTCTACATGCTGCGCACCGACCTCAAGAAGCACATCTGCGGCGAACAGCTTGTCTCGCACTACAACTCGCTGCCGCTGCACGTGCGCACGAATTACCACGCGCTCCACGTCGACGAGCACGTCGAAGCTGCCGTCGAAGTACCTCGCGAACACGAGCTGCGAAATGGTCGCCCCGCACTCGGCGAAGTTCCTCTTCATCCCCGACCTGACGGCGAAGGCGACGGGGCTCGTGCTCGTCGTCCTGCTGGTCCTCTACGTCGTAACGATGGTGAGCTCGAGCCTCCTCTCGACCGCCACCGCCGATCGCAACCAGCGGCTGATGGCGATCTTCCTGCCGCTCGTCTTCACGTTCATCATCATCGGCTTCCCGGCCGGCCTGATCGTGTACTGGATCGCGACGAACACGTGGACGATCGGCCAGGGTTACGCGATCCGCAGGCGCATGCCGCCGCTGCCGAGTGCGGCGGGAGCGGCCGCCGCAGGGCGAGGCGGGTGGAGCCGGCGGGCCGCCCGATGGCGATGGTCGCGGCGGCGGGAGTCGAAGTCCACGCGGCGGAGGTCCGAGCGGGGAGAGCCGGATGCCGGCGAGGGACGGTCGAGCGGCGGACTGCTGAGCAAGGTGATGGCGCCGCCGCCCGCGCGCAGGCGGAGGACAACGGCTCCGCGAGCTCCAACGGCGCCGGCAACGAGCCCCCGCCCCCGCCCCCGCGCAGGGCAAGAAGAAGCGATCGGGACGGCGGCGATGAGGCCGTGAACGAGATCACTCCCGATATCGCCGACGAGGCTGAGCTGCTCGAGGATCTCCTCGACGCGATCGCCGACGCGCTCCAATCTCGACGTCGGCGTCACGGTCGAGTTTGCCGACGGCGTGCTCACTGGATGCCTCGACGGCGACGACCTAGGCCTCTTCATCGGCCGCCACGGCCAGACGATCGACGCTGTGCAGCATCTTGCGCAGCGGATCGTGCTGAAGGGTGGCGAAAGCGGGCTGCGCCTGCTCGTCGATGCCGACGGCTACCGCTCGAGGCGCGCGAAGGCGCTGCGTGCTGAAGCCGACGACGCGGCCGAGGAAGCCGTGCGGACCGGCACCGCGGTAGAGCTGGCAGCGATGCCCGCGCTGGAGCGACGCGTCGTGCACGAACACCTCCGCGAACGGACGAGGTCGAGACCTACTCCGAAGGAGACGAGCCGCAACGCTACTTGGTCGTCGCGCCGACACGCGATTGACCGTTTCACGTTTTACGCTCGCCGAAGAACGCCTCAGCGCCCTGGCCGACCAACACGCTCTGGATTCGCGCCAGCGCGACCAGCTCGCAACGCTCCTCCGGGAGCTTGCGGCCGACGCGCACTCGCCGACCGCGGTCCGCGACCCAGCGCGGGCGGTGCAGCTCCACGCGCCGACTCGCTGAGCGCGCTTGAGGTGGGCGCAAGTCCGCGACGCGAGTCTCGCCGCCGATATCGGCTCCGGCGCCGGCTTCCCGGGGCTGCCGCTCGCGATCGCGCTGCCCGCGAGCCGCGTGTCCGCTGGTCGAGAGCCAGGCCCGTCGGTGTCTGTTTCTGGAGCGCATGTGCCGCGAGACGGGCGTCCAGAACGCGAGCGTCGTGTGTTCGCGCGTGGAGGAGTGGGCCGACGGCGCCGAAAGGTGCGACGTGGTCCTCGCTCGCGCCCTCGCCCCGCAGCCCGTGGTGCTGGAGTACGCAGCCCCGCTTCTGAGCGAGGGGGGCTCACTCGTCGACTGGCGCGCCGCGCTCGACGCGGTGACAACGGCCGCCTCCGCGCGAGCGGCACAGGAGCTGGGGCTCGAGCTCGCCGAGATCCGCAAGGTGGCGCCGTTCAAGGGCGCACAACGACGATATCTGTACCTCTACATAAAGGTTAGGGCGACGCCCGAACGATTCCCGCGACGGCCTGGGGCAGCGCGGAGGCACCCATTGGGCGGGTAGTGAACCGATCTGACCCGAAGCGGATCGTGAGCCCCGGCGCCGCGCACCCTGCACTCCTCCGGCGTCCGACCGCCGCGCGCGCTAGCTTGACGCCGATGGGTACCGTCTACGCGATCGCGAACCAGAAGGGCGGCGTGGGCAAGACGACGACCGCCGTGAACGTCTGCGCATGCGTCGCGCGGTCGGGCTACGGCACGCTGCTCGTCGACGTCGACCCGCAGGCCAACGCGACGGTCGGGCTGGGCGTGCCGAGGATCCAGGGCCCGGCGTCTACCAGGTTCTGAGCGGCGCCTGTTCGCTCGCGGAGGCGACGATTCGCGACGCGGATTCCCGCGGCTCAGCCTCGTGCCCGCGGGCAGTGGCCTCGCCGGCGCCGACATCGAGCTCCCGCGCGCGGTGGGATTCGAGCGTCGCCTGCGCGACGTGCTCGCGCCGGTCCGCGACGCTATCCCTACGTGGTGCTCGACTGCCCGCCCTCGCTCGGACCGCTGACGGTGAACGCGCTCGTCGCGGCGGACAGGGCGATCGTGCCTGTGCAAAGCGAGTACTTTGCGCTCGAGGGGCTCGCGAGCCTGCTGGAGACGCTCGGCCTAGTCCAGCGCGAGCTCAACCCCGGTCTGACGATCGCGGGGATGCTGATAACGATGTACGACGGCACGCACGCATCTCGGCCGTGACGTCGAGGGCGAGGTGCGAAGACATTTCCCGGAGCTCGTGTTCGACACCGTGATCCCGCGCAACGTCCGCGTGGGCGAGGCGCCGAGCCACGGCTTCCGGTGGTCGAGCACGACCCGAGCTGTGCCGGCGCGGAGGCCTACAGCGAGCTCGCGAAGGAGCTCGTCGCGCGGTGAGCGGACATGACACCCGAAGCCTGGCATGGGAAGGGGCCTCGCGGCGATCCTCGCCGCGTCCGATACGCCCGACTGCCACCGACGGCGTGCGCGAGCTTCCGGTCGAGCTGATCGCGCCGAACCCGAACCAGCCGCGGAGGAGCATCGACGGCGAGAGCCTGCAGGCGCTCGCGGACTCGCTCGGCGAGCAGGGGGTGCTCCAGCCGGTGCTCGTGCGCCCGCGCCCCGGCGGCTACGAGCTGATCGCCGGCGAGCGGCGCTGGCGCGCCGCGCGGCTCGCGGGGATCGAGCGGATCCCCGCGCTCGTGCGCCCGACCGATGATGCGCAGACGCTCGAGCTCGCGCTGATCGAGAACATGGCCCGCGAGGACCTCAACCCCGTCGAGGAGGCGCGTGCGTGCGCCGCGCTCGCGGAGGAGCTCGGGCTGACGCGCGAGGAGATCGGTCGCCGCGTCGGTCGAAGTCGAGTCGCGATCTCCAACCTCGTGCGGCTGCTCGAGCTGCCGGACGACGTGCTCGAGATGCTTGCGCAGCGCGCGCTCAGCGAGGGCCACGGACGGGCGCTGCTGATGGCGGAGGACCACGACGCCCGCCGCAAGCTCGCGCGCAAGGCCGCCGCCGAGGGGTGGTCTGTGCGCACCACCGAGCGCCGCGCGCGCGAGTCCAACGAGGGCGCTCGGCCGCGGGCGGCGTTGCCGAGCCCGAGCCGACCGCGATCGGCGTGCAGCCGGATCGCGAGGCGGGGGCGCGCGAGATCGCAGAGACGCTCGAAGCGGCCTTGGGTGCCGAGGTCCGCGTGCGCGGCGAGGCGAGTGGCGCTACACGGCGGAGCTCTCGTTCGCCTCGCACGAGGAAGCGCTCGCGCTTGCGCGACGGCTGCGGCCGCGCTCGGTCGCTTAGCGGGCACGCTCGGCGCCGCGCGCCGGGAGGCCCGCGAGCAGTGACCAAGCTGCCCTAACGCGGCCTCGATCTCCCTCTACAGAGCGTCGTCGTCGCACGTCGAGGTGACGATAAGATAGGCCGACTCAAGGCAGCGAGCCAGCCGGGCCTTCGTTCGCGCAGTTGGGGGCGATTAGCTCAGTCGGTTAGAGCGCTTCTCTGATAAGGAAGAGGTCCCTGGTTCGAGTCCAGGATCGCCCATACGCAAGGGTGCCATTGCTGTGCGCACAGATCACGCTGCTGCCTCCTCGCCCGCGCGCCCGACATCGACACGCCGGATCAATGTAGCCACTCCTTGTGCGGCCAACAGCAATATCGGTGCCAGCACGAGCGCCGTCGCCAGCACGTACCACGGCCACGGACCCATGATGCTCACGAGCGAAGCGTGTTCGGGCTTTTCGGGAGGTACATGTAGTTGCCTCCCGTAATCACGTCCGCCAAAGCCGCAAGCCCGGTCCATGCGAGCGCAGCCACATACGCGCGTGCGACGGCGCCGCGCGTTGGGTAGCGACGTTCGCCGAAGACGAGCAGACACGCGGCGACGATCGCGCCTCCGTGGTAGGTGAAATAGGTGAAATAGAAGATGCTCGGGGAGGTGTACCCGAGGTCCGGCGTTATCAGCGCCTGCAGCGCGGCGGTTGTCGCCCACAGGTAACACAGCTCGACGAGCCACTGGCGTCGTGTCCACAAAGCAAGCGCCGAAATCACGGAGATTGCGTCCGTGAGCTGGAGTGGCAGATCGTATTTCACCGACCAGATCCCGAGCACCGCGTCGGCGACGTACTCACCCGCCCAGGCGCCGATGATCAGCAGCGCAAGCGTGCGTCTGACGAGCAGCATCTCGTGGCCCGGGCAAACGGCGCGCCACTCCACACCGACACCCTCAGCCGTCGCCGCGGCGATCGCCCTGCCCGCGCTCAAGAACGAGCCGTTCGCGGCGGAGATCGCGGCGTTGCCGGCGTTCGCGAAGTCGGCGAGCAATCCGGGCCCGTCGGGTGGTGCGTTCTTTCGCCTTCGGCAACACCTCACAGTGGACGCTGACGGCTCGCAAGACGCTGGAATGCAACTCACGAGCAGGTCAAGCCGCCGGGGGCGGACTGGGATCGGCTCTTGTGTCGCTCGGTCGCATTCGTACACAGCCAATCGGCTACTGGGTTAGGCTCAGCTCGCCGGCGACACGCTACGCAGGTCGCGCCCCTGCCGGCTCGACCCGTGGTAGCGGCGAATCGGCGCGCGCGGGGCCCGCTGGGCCGTATGATCTGCCAGACAGTCCGCTATTTGCGACCTGCAAGACGGTGCGCTGTGCAGAACGACATAGGAACGTCCCGATGAACGTCGTCTCGAGTGATCGACCGGCGCTGGTCAATGGCACGGCAGATGCGGCGTCGCTGGAGAACCTTCGGCTCGTCCTCTCGGAGCGACTGCGAGGACGCCGCTCAGAGGTCGAGAACGCGATCTTTGCTCACGTCCACGTCGGCTTCGATCCGGCGGGACGCGAGGACGCCGAGTACATCGCGGGCGTGCGCGCGGCCGTTGTCGAGGCCATTGACTACAGCCTCGTCGGCCTGATGCACGGGGAGCAGTGGCTGGGTTCGGTCCCGCCCGCCGCGGCGACCCAGGCGCGCCGCGCTGCACGTAACGGGGTGAGCCTCGAGACGGTCCTGCACCGCTACACGGCGGGCAACATGCTGATGGAGGACATTCTCATGCAGGAAGTCGAGCGGTGTGAGCTCTCGGGCCACGTCGGCGCAGTGCGTGAGGTGTTGAGGACGCAGGGGGCGTTGCTCGATCACCTGACAGCCTCGGCGGTACGCGAATACCACGCAGAACTTGAGCGCGCGGCACAATCGCCCGAGCTGCGCCGCATGGAGCATGTGCAGCGTTTGCTCGTCGGCGTACGCGTGGATGCGACCGAGCTCGATTACGAGCTCGAAGCTTCCCATGTTGGCCTCATCGCGATGGGCGAGAAGGCGGGCCAGACGGCCGAGCGCGTGGCCGCAGAACTTGGCCGCGCGCTGCTGAGCGTGGCATGCAGCGAGGAAACGGTCTGGGCTTGGCTGGGCGGTCAGCGACCGTTGGCGATCGCCGACGTGGAGCGCGCTGCTACTTGCGCGGCGAGTTCCGGGCCTCTCGATTGCGATCGGTGAGCCCGGTGAGGGGCTCGAGGGCTGGCGTCTGACGCACCGCCAAGCACAGGCGGCGATGGCGGTCGCGCTGCGCAGGCCGCACGGCACCACGCGGTTCGCCGACGTCGGGCTGGAGGCGGCGGTGCTGCGCGATGAGGTGCTCGCGGCGTCCCTCGTCGAGCTGCAGCTCACGGCCCTCGGCCCTCGCGACGACAGCGGTCTCGGCGCCCGCGAAACGCTGCGCGCCTACTTTGCCGCAGGTTGCAACGCGGCGACAGCCGCGGCGGCGCTCGGGGTGGGGCGCCACACGGTCACGCGCCGCCTGCGCGCCGTCGAGGACCGGCTCGGCCGCCCGCTCAACGCATGCCAGCCGGAGCTCGAGGTCGCGCTCCGTCTCGAGGAGCTGGGCGTCTCGCCGCAGCAGCCTTGAGGGCCGACCACCGCGAGCCCGCGAATCGCTGACGTCCGCGCGTCTCCTGCGCGTCAGTGTGCCACAGTGGAACATTTCGATCGTTGCTTTGGCCACATTGTGGTAGCGGCGCTCGTCTCCGACTTGGTACCCATTCCGTATGTCGATCGGCGCCTCCCGTCACTTCTCCAGGCGCAGGTCCGCGCTCCATACAGCGCGCTCATAGGGAGATGAGGGTTGCCCGGCCGCTCCTCGCTTTCGAGGTGGCCCGGGATAAGACCGCGCGATTTGTCGGCCCGACGGACGAGCCGTCGGCGGCCGGGGGGCCGAATCGCGCGTCATCCGTAGATGGCGGGCCGAGCGGCGGGGAGGCGCTCGGCCCGGGTCTTACCTCGCTGATGGAAGCCTCAGCCGCCCCGTATTTGACCGGCGGCCGCCGGGATACTGGGACGATCTCGATTGCAGGAGCGGCTTCGGGTACGCTTGGCTCGTGCGAATTAGACGATCCGCAATCGCGGCGTTGCTCGTGGCGGCAGCGGGCGCTGTGGCTGTCGCGACTTGGATCACTACCGCCGGCGCGGCGACGCAGACGGTGACGCTCGGCAGCACGAGTGGCTCACCGAGCGCCAACATTTGCCTCGCGATGGTCGACTGCACGTATGTGCCCTTTACGGGCGGCTCGAACCCGAGCCTGCAGGTGCCGTTCGCCGGCACCGTGACGAGCTTCTCGGTCAACGCGGGCAGCGCTGGCGGCAGCGTCGAGCTACGCGTCCTTCGCCCGACAGGCGGCGGCCAGTATGCCGGTGAAGCGAGCAGTCTGCCCAGGACACTGAGCACCGGGATGAACACGTTCACCATCTCGTTGCCGGTCCAGGCCGGAACCTGCTCGGCCTCGACAATGAATCGAGCGCGCTGATCTTCGATACCTCGAGCACCACGCCGATCACCGCGTATTACGAATCGCCGTCGCTCGCTAATGGATCCACCGCAGCCCCCAACCACACGCAGACCGGCTATCGGTTGCTACTAAGCGCAAAGGTCGAAGCCTCGGTCACTCAGACTGCGACGACCAGCACGACGACTACAACCACCGCCGTATCCAGCGCGACCCCGCCGAACATCACGGACGTCACGCAGTCGAGTGCGACTTGGCGAGAGGGCAAAAAGCCCGCCCGCATCAGCTCGCCGCACAAGCGCTCTAAGCGCAAGCCACCCGTCGGCACGACCTTCTCCTTTGCGCTGAACGAGCCGGCCACAGTGACCTTCAGCTTCAGCCAACGCGTCGGCGGCCGCAAGGTGGGGCGGAAGTGCGTTGCCAGGAGCCGCAAGAACGCCACACGCAGGGCTTGCACACGGACGGTGACGGCGGGCCGGCTGTCCTTCAGTGGCCACAGCGCGACCAACAAGGTCGTCTTCCAAGGGCGGCTATCGCCCACGCGAAAGCTCAGACCTGGTCGCTACACGCTGACGATTACTGCTACGAACTCCGCTGGAAGCTCACCGCCGCGGTCGCTGACCTTCACAATCGTCAAGTAGCCGTCTCGAGCGGCCGAGTCGTGAGTCAGGTATGCGCCCAGCTTACGTCGCAAAGTGCAAAGCCGCCAACGCGATCGCGGCAACGGAAAAGATTGCAACGCCGTAAAGCAGGACCTTTGGGAGGGCGGAGGAAGGCAAGGGCTGGGTGAGCTGCAGGGATCGCTGGCTGGATCGCCACTGCTGGTAGCTCCTGAGTGACAGGTACCCTCCGAGTGCGATCAACGGTAC
The DNA here is from genome assembly GCA_963768005.1 of uncultured bacterium. Classification (GTDB taxonomy): domain Bacteria; phylum Actinomycetota; class Thermoleophilia; order Solirubrobacterales; family Solirubrobacteraceae; genus Palsa-744. Next base: position 586,986 of record CAVYGD010000001.1, on the reverse strand, counting down.
CGCCACGATGAGCTGTGTTCCTTCGGCGCCGACCTTTAGAAACTGAGCCACGGCGAGGCCGCCGACGATGAGTGCGAGCGACGTGCGATTCCAGGCGAGGTATGTGCGTTCGTTGGCAAAGGTAAACCGCGGGTCGGGCTCCTTCGCCGAACTGCGCGTGGAACGCCCGCCCTGGCCATCCCCGAAATCGTCGCCTTGATCGACCATCCGACTCATCGTTGTCGCCGGCCGAGAGGCAGCAGGACGGGGACTGACTTAGCCTTCTACCAAGGCGTCGGCCAGAGGCTCGATGCCGGCAAGCGCGGCCGTGAGCTCATCGCTCAGCTCGTACCGGGCGCGCAGGGTATCCGGCGCGGTGTAGCTGACCTTTGTCTGTCCTTCGTCGGCCCAAACGAGGATCTTGAGCGGCAGATCGAGTGCCACGAGGGGCGCGGCCACCATCACCGGTGTGCCCGCCTTTGGGCTCCCGAAGACGACGAGCTTGGTGTCGCGCAGCTCCAGCCCGACGCGTTCCGCTTCGCCGCTGTGGTCCACCACGGCAAACACGTTCATCCCCTTCGCTTCGACCATTGAGGTCAGGCGGCTAACGGTGTCGGACACCGACCGCGAGCTGGCTTTGGTTACCACGCCTGCCACCTCGTTCGAACCGATTCGGCCCTCCGTCTGGGTGGCTCCCGAGGGTTGGCTTGCCATCCGAACTCCTTTCAAGTGGGGAATTGAATTGCGCTCGGCCGCCCGTTGTGGGCGGCACACTACTCCGCTTCCCGAGTGCAGGCAACGCGCCCCGCTCGATCCGATGCGCTTGAGATAGTCGCCTCGTGGGATCCTGCGCTGACGGCGAGTGCGCACACGACTGCGTCTGGGTGCTCGCACAAGAGCGCCTCGGCTCGGACCCAGTGGACGTTTGATCGAGGCCGTCTTGCGAAGAGCGACGGACTACGTTTCGGCGTAATAGTTGACAGCGTCGAACGGCACCTGGCAGTTCGCGATCGGCGACGCCTTCGCACTGGGCTTGCGCTTCGGCTTGCGCGCGCGCTTGTGTCTTCGCTTGTGCCTGTGCCTGGACGACACCTTCGCGGCGCCGGCGGGAAGCTCGGACCCCGGCTTGTAAAGCGTGAGGGCGAGCGTCCCAGTCGCGGCGCTCGCCATCGCAACCGATGGGGTCACCTGCGCGTTAACCGTCATCACTAGCGGGCCCCCGCTGCGCAGGAGCTCGAAGTTCGACTGCGCCGCTTCGTAGTTCGAGCCGATGCCGATTTCGTTTGTGCGATAGGTCTCTGTGCCGGAGATCACACCGCTCGCGCCATTCTGAACGATCGGGTCGTGTTCGCCGCCTCCGAATGACGCGTACACCCAATCACCGCCGCATTGCACTCCGAAGTTACCCGTTACGTCGGCCTTCACCTCGAGCAGCAGCTGCGGACCGCTCGTTGGCCCGTTGGGCTGCCATTGGAAGTACTCAGGTCGAGACGAGACTCCGGCGAGCGCCGCGGCTGGGCTCCAGAAGACGGTTACCAACGCCAGCAGCGCGGCGGCCCGGGAAATGCCCACGTTACTGAGCGTACAAGAGCACGCCGATGGGGCCGCCGTGCCGATCACCGACCGCTTCAGAACAAGAGCTGCCGCTGCCGCGACAGCATCCAACCGTGGCCGCGACCGTTGCGGCACGTGAGCCCGGTCCTGCGCGATGTGCAGACATATGGGCCGTAGCGTTTCTTCGTGCCATATGCGAGCACGGGCGCCTTCGGTTCGATCGCTGAGTCGCTCACGCATAGCGCATGCGCGCGGCCTGTGGGCGTCATGCCAAACGCCGGTCCGTACACACCCTCGGCGCAACGCCTTCCGGTGAAGCGGGTGTGGTAGGTCACGTCGCAGCGCAAGAAGGTCGGTTCGGTCGTGTAGAAGCAGCCGATGTGGCCGGATGGCGTGCGAAACGGCTTCGCGATGATCCTGCTCGCTGAAGCCGCGCCGCCGCCGCCCATCGAGTTGGCGCCTGCCGCGGGCACCAAGACGACGGCTGCGGCAAACGCGCCCGCGAATCCGGCTGTCCGGCGCCGCAAGTCCCTCATCGGCTGCCGACTATATAGCGCACCGGCTCACCCCGAGCGAAACCGTGCCGCCTCCTCGGAGCCGCCAGTCGCATCCCCGGCGCTGTAGGAATGCGCGCCGGCTCCCGCGAGCGCGCCCCCTTGCACGATCAGGTATTCGTCACGGATCGGCCGCTCCTCGAGCCAGCACTCGAGGATCTCGCGCACCCCCGCCGCGTAGCGCGCCTGGGCGGAGAGGGTCGTGCCGGAGATGTGTGGGGTCATGCCGTGGTTAGGCATCGAGCGCCACGGGTGATCCGCGGGCGCTGGCTGGGGGAACCAGACATCGCCGGCATAGCCAGCGAGCTGGCCGCTCTCGAGCGCGCGCACGATTGCGTCGCGGTCGCAGATCTTGCCGCGCGCCGTGTTCACGAGGTAGGAGCCGCGCTTCATCCTGGCGATCAGCGCGTCGTCGAAGAGGTGCTCCGTCTCGGGGTGTAGCGGAGCGTTGATCGTGACGACGTCGCACACCTCGACGAGGGTCCCGACGTCCTCGTGGTAGCTCAGTCCCAGCTGTCCCTCGACCTCACTGGATAGACGATGGCGGTCGGTGTAGTGCAAGCCCACCTCGAACGGGAGCAAACGCCGCAGCACCGCCGATCCGATTCGCCCCGCCCCGACCGTTCCGACCTGCATCCCCTCGAGGTCGTAGGCGCGCGACGCGCAGTCGGCGATGTCCCAGCCGCCCGCGATGACCGTCTCGTAGGAGGGGATGTAGTTGCGCACGAGGGCGAGGATCATCATCACCACGTGCTCGGCGACGCTGATCGAGTTGCAGTACGTCACCTCCGCCACCGTGATGCCGCGCTCGATCGCGGCCTGCAGGTCGACATGATCCGAGCCGATCCCCGCGGTGATCGCAAGCTTCAGGTTCGGCGCGCTCGCGATCCGCGTCGCGGTCAGGTATGCGGGCCAGAAGGGCTGCGAGATCACGACCTCCGCCGCGGGCAGCTCGCGTTCGAACACCGAGTCCGGTCCGTCCTTGTCGGAAGTCACGACGAGGCGGTGCCCGCGCTCCTCCAAGAACGTTCGCAGCCCCAGCTCGCCGGATACGCATCCGAGGAGCTCGCCCGGCTTGAAGTCGATCCGCGCGGGAGTCGGCGTGCTCTGGCCGTCCCAGTAGCGCGTGATCGTGGGGATGTCCTCGCGCGGGTATGCGGGCGGGTAGCCGTCGCGCGGGTCGTCATAGAGGACGCAGAGTACGTTCACCATCCAAAAGCCTCCCAGGGGTGCGGAGCCGCGCCTGGCGCGCGACCGTGATCAGCAAGTAATCGGACCGTATCGTCACGGTCCCGTCGAGCGCTAGCCGATCAAGCGCGCGCTTACGAGAACCCGCCGCCAGGAACACGATGCCGAGCGCGCACGCGCGTAGTGCGCCCTCGATCGGCGCCGCGAGCCGTTCACCGTCGAGCTCGAGCACGCGCCCGTCGGCGAGCACCTGCTCGCCCCGGACGCTGATCGTTCGCCGCCGCAGCTCTCGCACGGGGGTGGACAGGCGGCGTTGAGCGAGGCTCAGGAAGAAGCACGCGGCCGCGACGAGCACCGTCGTGAGACGCACTTCGAGTGCGTTGACCCAGTAGCCCGTGAGCGCCGGAAACGCACCCCATGCGCCCGCGAACCAGAGATCCGAGTGAAAGCGCCCCGCGAAGAGCTCGAGGTTGTAGGCGAGCACGATGAAGGCCCCAGCCGCGATAAACGGCAGCAAGCTCAGCGACACCGTGACCGCGCCGACGATGCCCAGCGCGACGGCGCCCGCGAGCGCGCCGGCGGCGAAGGCGATCAGCGTGGTCCGCGAAAGTCGCGTCCCGAGCGGGCGATCGTGGAGCTCGTCGAGCGCGTGCGCGCACACGCCAACGCCGAGAAAGAAGCCGCCGAGGCTCGCGAGCAGTCGCACGCCGTAGAAGTGCGGTGCGACGGCTGCGCCGATCGCGACGTAGCTCAGGTGCCACGCGGTGTACGGCGGATGCAGCAGCGTCACGAGGTCGCGCCAGCCGCCCGGGCGAAGCGCGTAGAAAGCCGGCCGCGCTAGCTGCGCGGAGTGCTCAACCTGCGTCTCGCTCGCCACGCGGCGCCCCCCTCACGCCCCACATGACGACTCCCGCGCCAAAGCTCATCGGGCGCACCTGCACAGCCTCGATGCCAGCAGCGCGCCAGTAGCCGCGCAGCTGCTCGAGCGGGTGGCGTCTGTAGAAGTCAGGTATCGACTCGGCGAGGAAGCGCCCCGTCTGCGCCCACTCGGGCGAAAAGAGCCTGCCAACGAGTGGCAGGCCCGCGCGTGTATAGGCGCTCCAGAGCGCGCGCAGCGGGCGCCGCCCCGGCACGCCGAACTCGAGCGACGCGATGCGCCCACCGGGTCGCACGACGCGCGCGAGCTCACAAAGCGCCGCCGCGGGGTCCTCGACGTAGCGCAGGAGATACGTGAACGTGAGGTGGTGGACCTCCCCGTCGCCGAACGGAAGCCGCTCGGCCTCGCCCGCGATGAGCGAGATGCGGTCGGCAAGGAGTGCGTCCCGCTCGAGCCGCGCACGCGCCGCGGCGAGCATCTCGGGACTCTGGTCGATGCCGACGACCGAGCACCCATAGCGGCGCACGAGCTCCTGCGCGACGAGCCCGGTGCCGGTCGCGACGTCGAGCACGCGCTCGGTTCTGGACGCGCCGAGCGTGGCCACCAGCGCGCGCCGCCAGCGCGGGTCCTGCCCGAAGCTCATGATCGTGCCGACCCGATCGTAGTCCTGCGGGAGCGCCGCGAAGAGCTCCCGCGCGTGCTCCTTGCGGGCGCTTTCAGTTGAAGGGGTGGCGCCCTCGTACGCCGAGGCGCCGCTCATGCTCGCGTGCTCTCGCTCACCCCGGCAGCATCCACGTTCGGCGAGCTTTGTGCAAGGGCCGACGGGGGCGTCCAGTGGCGCTAAAGCTCTGGGCTGCAGCGTGCCGATGAGGGCATCGTGACGCCATCCGCACGTCCGCCGTCCCCCGGGTCGCGCCTTCGCGCCCTCCCGCCGAGCTTCCGTGCTCGCGTGCGCGCCTTCCGGGCCACCCTCCCTCGGAGACGGCTACCGCTCGCGGCGCTTGTCACGCTCGCGGCGGGCATGGCGTTCCTACCCGCATCGGCCGACGCAAAGGTCGTCGAAGTCGAAGGCCTCACGGTCGGCGAGCAGGTGCACAACGCTTCGACCATCGGCGAATTCGGCGAGACCCCGGCGACTTTTGAAAACGCAACCGGCAAGCCGGTGCTGCACGCCGCCAACACCTACGTGATCTACTGGGATCCCGAAGACATCTTCGACGGCAACTGGCAGCAGATCATCGACAACTTTATGGCCGAACTTGGCACCTCGGAAGGCGACCTCGAGAACCGACTTCGCCGTCGACGCGCAGTACCGCGATTCGACGAACCAACCCGCGACGACCCACTCAAGCTTCCGCGGCTCCTATACCGACACAAACGCCTACCCTCTGCTCGGCGAAGAGTGCGAAGATCCCGACCCGTTCACGATCGGGGCGGTGACGTGCATCACCGACGCGCAGATCCGCACGCAGCTGGAAACATTTATCTCCGAACACAGCCTCCCGAAGGGGATGGGCACGATCTACTACCTCCTGACGCCGCCGGGCGTGACGGTCTGCCTCGCCGCCGGCGGGCCCACCGGGCACTGCTCAGATCACACGCATGGCATCCCCGAAACCCACACGCAAGAAGCCGCAGCCGAATACGAAAGCTACCGCAACAGCTTTTGCAGCTATCACGCGGCGATCACCCCGGAAGACCCTCTGACGGGAAGCGCGAACACGATCCTCTACGGGGTGATCCCTTGGACTGCTGGGAGCGAGGGCGCCAACCCTAACGAACTATCACCGGTGCGCCCCGCGTATGACTGCCAGGACGGCGGGTTCGATCCCAGCACCGAACCGCCCGGGGAAAAGGAGCACGCGAATCCGCAGCCCCGGAAGGAAGCCGAAGCCAAGCACCGCAAGGAACTCGAAGAAAGCAAGCAGAACTGCCGCACTCGGGAAAAGGAAGTCGAAGGCACCGAAGAAGAAGCAGAAGTCCAGCACAACTGCGAACTGGAACTCGTCGAACTCGAATCCAAGTACAGCAAGGAACTCGCCGAAATCACGGAAAAGGAAGAACTGGAAAAGCCCCATCTCCAGGAGCCGCAGGCGGCTATCGGAGAACTTGACCTCGCTGGCAATTACGACCAGGGACTGGCGGACGTCCTCGTGAACCAGATCGCGGTCGAGCAGCAGAACATCGTCACTGACCCGCTGCTGGACGCCTGGCACGACTCTCAAGGCAACGAGGTGACCGATGAGTGCCGCAACGACTTCTGGTCGCCTAGCATTGGCGGCAGTTCGGGTGCTAGCAAGAACACACGCGCTGGGTCGCTCACAAACGAGACCCTTCACGGTAACCAGTACTACATCAACGACGTGTTCCTGCTCGGTGGCCTGAAGCTCAGGTACGTCGGCGGCGGATGCCAGAGCTTCGTCGACATGGATCCCAGCTTCACGGCGCCGAACGCTGTGAATGCCGGCGAAATCGTCGGGTTCGACGGCATGGAGTCCGCCATCTCGCTGAACTGGGCGGGCCTCTCGCTGACGGCGCCCTCGCAGACCTACGCGACCTACACCTGGAACTTCGGCGACGGAACCCCGACGGTGTCGGGCCTTGCGCCCGGCGCGCCGCCATGCTCGACACCCTGGGCACCCCCGTGCGCAGCCAGTGTTTTCCACTCCTACACCTACGGCGGCACCTACAAGGTGACGCTTACTGTCCGTGACACCGGTGGCAACGTGAACAGCGTCACCCATGAAGTGACGGTCAACGGCCCAGCGCCGCCGAGCCCCACCCCCGAAGGTGGAGGCAGCGGAAACACGAAGACCGGTACGACCGGCAGCGCACCCTCGGGTCAGTCGGCGGGCGCCTCGAGCGCCGGCAGCACCGTGCTTCCGGCCCCGACCGCGACAGCCGGCGCTGCGTCAGGGTCGCTCAAGAGCGCACTCCGTCGCGGCCTGATGATTCGCTACTCGGTGAACGAGCAGGTCGCAGGCACGATCGAGGTGCTCCTCAACGCGTCCACGGCCAAGAAGCTGCACATTCGCGGGCCACTCGCCGTCGGCCTCCCGAGCGGCTTCCCGAAGTCGCTCGTGATCGGCCGCGCGGTGCTCGTCACGCGCAAGGGCGGCACCGGAGCGATACGCCTGAAGTTCTCGAAAGCGACGAGCAAGGCGCTCAAGCGGGTCCACAAGCTGAACCTGACGCTGCGCGTCGTCGTCCGCAACGCCTCGCGCACGAACCCGCTCAGCACGAGCCTCATCAGCTCGTTCGTGCTGTCCCACTAGGCGCGAGCTGCAGCCCGTAGCACGGGCTGCCCGACTCAGAGCCCGGGCCAGTGACGCGGCACGAACCCTTCGTTCGAACGCGCGGCGGGCTGCCAGCGCGATGCGAACGGGCCGCTTCGTCCGACGGTGTCGTAGCGCATCCACGCGCCACCGATGTTCACGTACATGTAGACGTGACCTTCGCTCGCGTAGATCGTGATCCACTTGCCCGGCCCCGGCGCGCCCCAGCTCTCGAGCTCGCCCGAGGTCTCGGGGGCCGAGAGCAGCCCGCCCGCCGCGAGCGCGTAGCTCACCGAGCCCGAGCAGTCGTAGGCGTTGTCGACGAACGAGGCGTGACCTCCGCCGTAGACGTACGGCAGGTCGGTGATCGCGTTTGCGCCGGCGATCACCTGCTGCACCGTTGTGGGCACGTCGGAGGGGATCGGGATCGTCCCGTTGCCGCCGACCGAGTCGCCGCCCGGAACGGTCGCCTGAGCCTGCTCAGCGCGTTCCAGGGCCTGCTCCTGCGCAAGGTCCTTTTGGACCTGCGCGGTGGACAGCGCGCCCGGGGCGACGAACGACGCGTTCGCCGCCCTGCCCGGTGTCGTCGCGTTGCGATAGTGCGACCTCACCTGCGGCGGAACCGGGAAGCTCTTCGCTTCTTCGGGGTCGCGGATCTCGGCTACTGCGCGCGAGCTGCCGGCCGGCCGAGCGCCCGTCGAGGCGTGGGTGCCCGTCGAGGCGTGGGTGCCCGTCGAGGCGTGGGTGCCCGTCGAGGCGTGGGTGCCCGTCGAGGGTTTGGCCCCTTCGTGCACGGGCGTCTTCGCAGGGACGCTGGGAGTGCTGAGCGGGGGTGCGGCGCCGCGAGCCGCGGCGCCGCGGGCGTGTCCGGGGGCGGTGCTCCCGGTGGATGACGTTCCCGCGTTCAATGCGAGCGCCGTCCCGCCGGCGATGACCGCGAGCGCGGCGAGCGCCACGAGCACGCGCCTGCCCGACGGGCGCTCCCGGCGCCCACGCAAACTTCTTCGCGGCTTCCACCGCGACGCCGAAAACAGCGCGCTATCTCGCGATGAGCTCACCCTGGCCAATGCTAGCGGCGGTTCTCGGCGCGCAAGACGGGTCCCGGTGTGTGGCGAGTGGTACCCCCGGGTAGCTAATCTGCACTAAATGCGCGACGAGGCCACGACCGTGGACGTTGACCCCGCGAACCTCGAAGGATCTGCCGAGATTGCCAACACAGCAAGCGGCGGGCTCTCGCGAAGGATCGCCACGGGCTCGCGCGCGAGCGCGGCGGCGACCGACGGTGTCGGAGGCGCACAGACCGGGTCGCGGGCCCACGTGCGCCTCATCCACGGTCTGCGCCGGCCCGCCAACTGGCTGCAGCTCGTTCGCTTCTCGATCGTCGGCGCGAGCGGCTTCGCGGTCAATCTCGTGCTCTACGACGTCTTCGTCAAGCATCTCGGGATCCAGTACCTCGTCGCGGAGTCGATCGCTTGGATCATTGCCGCCGGGAACAACTTCGTCTGGAACCGCCATTGGACCTTCAAGGCGCGCGCTGGCGAGGTCCGTGTTCAGGCGATCCGCTTTCTGCTCGTGAGCCTGCTCGCGCTCGCTTTCAACCTCGCCGTGCTCCGCGGGCTCGTCGAGGGTGCGGGACTCGACAAGGTCGTCGCGGAGGTGCTCGCGCTCGCGCTCGCGACGCCGCTGAACTTCCTCGGCAACAAGCTCTGGAGCTTCCGCCCCGACCTATACTCTGAGCCCTCCCCTCCGCAGGAGGAATGACCCCGTGCAGGAGATGGTCATCTACGGCGTGAGCTTCGACATGGTTGGCAAGCAGCCGATCGTCCTGCTCAAGACCGTAGACGGCAACAAGTTCCTACCGATCTGGATTGGGCACCCCGAGGCGGCGTCGATCCTGATGAAGCTTCAGGGCGCCTCCACGCCGCGGCCGATGACACACGATCTGCTCTGCGACGTGCTTGGCGAGCTCGACGTCAAGTGCACCCAAGTGGCCGTCACGGAGCTTCGCGAGAACACGTTCTTCGCTTCGATCACGCTGAGCGTCAACGGCCGCGAGCTCGAGATCGACTCGCGTCCGAGCGATGCGATCGCCCTCGCAGTGCGCTGGGGAGCGCCGATCTACGCCGCCGAGGAGGTGATCGCCGAGTCGGCGATCGAATTCGAGCACGACGTCGAGGAGAGCGAGGAGGTCATCGAGAAGTTCAAGGAGTTCCTCGACGAGGTGTCCCCCGAGGACTTCGCCGCCGGCAACTCCTGACCGAGCGCTCTCCGCTCAGACGCTCGCGGTGACGTGCTCGCGCCGCGAGAGCGCGCTCGCGAGGACCATCTCGATGAGCTCGTCGAAGCCGATGCCGGCCGCGTCGGCGGCCTGCGGGAGCAGGCTCGTTTCGGTCAGTCCCGGCACGACGTTGACCTCGAGGACGTGCATCGCGTCATCCTGCTCGGCGAGCATGAGGTCGACGCGCGCAAAGCCTCGACAGCCGAGCAAGCGGTACGCCGAGAGCGCGAGCTCACGCGCTCGCTCGGCGAGCTCCGCGGATAGCTCGGCGGGGCAGACGAAGCGCGTACGCCCGATCTCGTAGCGCGCCTCGAAGTCGTAGAAGTCCTTTTCGGTGGGTACCGCCTCGACCACCGGCAGCGCCCGCAATCCGTCGCCGCCGGCGCGCCCGGCGACGCTTCGAGCACCGAGACCGCGAGATCGCGGCCCGGCATGTAGCGCTCGAGGAGCACCTTGCGGTCGTAGGAAAGCGCTCCCACGATCGCCCCCGGCAGCTCCTCGCTCGAGCGCGCGAACTTGACGCCGAGCGCCGAGCCCTGCCGCGCGGGCTTCACGACCATCGGAAACCCGAGCTTGCGCTCGACGTCGGGGAGCACGCTTGCGACGTCCCACTCGCTTGATCGAGCGCTCCTTGAACGCGTAGAAGTCGGGCGTCGGGAGCTCGGCCTCGCGCAGCAGGTGCTTCGCGAGCACCTTGTCCGTGCAGCGCATACACCCCGCCGGCCCCGAGCCCGTGTAAGGGATGTCCATCGCTTCGAGGAGCTCCTGGACGGTCCCGTCCTCGCCGTCGCGCCCGTGCAGCGCTACGAATGCGACCTCCGGGGCGGCATCGCGGAGCATCGGCGCAAGGTCTGCGCCCGCGTCGATCGCGACGACGTCGTGGTGAAGGCGCTCGAGCGCGTCCTGCACCTGCGCGCCGGAGCGCAACGAGACTCCCCGCTCGAGCGAGCGCCCGCCCTTGAGCACGGCGACTCGCACGCTCATTTAGCTGCTGCGCCGGCCCGAGGAGCCCTTGCGCCGCCGCGGCAGCTCGAGCACCTCCGCGAGGCCCCCGTCCTCGTCACTCGGCGGCGCTTCTTCCTTCTCTGCGGCGGGCTTGCGAGCCACCGGCGTCGTCTGCGGCGCGCTCGCCCGCGGGGCTTGGTGAGCGCGCCGAAGAGGCCGGTGTCGCCGCCCATGATCTCGCCGATCCTGCGCACGCCCTCGCGGATGTCGTGCTCAGTGGATCCTGCGAAGTTCAGCCGCATCGAGCTCGAGCCCCCGCGCCCGTCCATGTATGCGGCGCGGCCCGGCACGAACGCGACCGTCTCGCTGCGTGCGAGCAGATCGGTCGTATCGATGTAGTCGGGAAGCGTCGTCCAGATGAAAAGCCCTCCCCGCGGGTGGGTCCAGCGCGCCTCCTCGCCGAAGTGCTCTTCGAGCGCCTCGAGCATCACGTCGCGCCGCGCGCGGTAGAGTGCCCGAAGCTGATCGACGTAGTCGCGCCACGCCGGCCCGCCGTCGGCGCTGCGCTCTTCGAAGTACGCGCTCACGAACAGCTGCGTGACGGACGGCGAGCAGAGGTCCGCACCCTGCTTGCCGAGGTTCAGCTTCTCGAGCACAGGCCGCGGCGCGACCGCCCAGCCAAGCCGCACGCCCGGGGAGAGGATCTTCGAAAACGTCCCCAGGTAGATGACGAAGTCCGACGCCCCGCCCCGCCCGGTGGTCGATGCGTCGAGCGAATAAAGCGTTGGAAGCGGCTCGCCCTCGTAGCGAAGCAGCCCGTATGGGTTGTCCTCGAGCACCAGCAGCTCGCGCTCGCGCGCCAACGCGACGAGGTGCCGACGGCGCTCGAGCGACATCGTCACGCCTCCGGGGTTCTGGAAGTTGGGGATCGTGTAGATGAGCTTCGGCCGGCGACCCTCCTGCTCGAGCTGATCGAGCACGCGCTCGAGCTCATCGATCGGCATTCCCTCATCGTCCATCTCGATCTGCACGAGGCTCGCCTCGTACGCCGAGAACGCGGGGATCGCGCCGGGGTAGGTCGGCGCCTCGGCGACGATCACGTCGCCGGGGTCGATGAGCGCCTTGCACACCAAGTCGATGACCTGCTGGCCGCCAGTCGTGATGATCACGTCCTCGCGATCCACGAACGTCTGCTCAGCCGCCATCACCTCGAGCACGCAGCCGAGCGTGGCCTGCATCCCTTCCGTCGGGCCGTACTGCAGCGCGCGCGCGGTGGAAGTCGCGGCGACCTTCGACATGAGCTTCGCGTACAGCTCGGGCGCAAAGGTCGAGGTGTCCGGCAGCCCCCCCGCGAGGGAGATCACATCGGGCCGTTCGGTGAGCGCGAACATGTCGCGCATCGCCGAGGAGCGCATGCGGCGGGTACGTGCAGCGAACAGCGCCTCATAGCGGCGCAGCTCATGAGCGGAGTGGCGCGTACGCCCAGCCTTCCCAGGGCCATCCTCTATCGTCATGGCCCTTGCCACGGTAGCGCAGGAAGCCATGAGCAACCCACCGAAGCTCGTCTTATGTGTGATCGATGCAATGGCTCCTGCGTCGCTCGAGCGCGCGATCGCCGAAGGGGCGCTGCCAACGCTTGCCGCGCTCGTCGAGCGCGGCCGCTACTTGAGCGAGTGCGTCGCGGCCTTTCCGTCGGTGACGCCCGTATGTGCTGCGTCCATCTTGACGGGCACGTTGCAGGAGCGCCATGGAATTCCGGGCATGAACTGGTACCACCGCGAGCTCGACCGCTACGTCGAATACGGGTCGAGCCTACGCTCCGCTCAGCGCTTCGGCATCGCGCGCCAGCTCACAGACACGGTCTACAACCTCAACCAGGGGCATCTGTCTCCCGGCGCGAGCACATCAATTGAGGTGCTCGACGACGCTGGGGTCCGCACGGCGAGCACGACCTATCTCGTCTATCGCGGGCGCCACCGCCACGAGCCCCGTCGCGACGGGTTCCTCACGCGGCTCGCCTCGCCGCTTGTGCGCCATCCCGTGATGGGCCCCCGCGAGCTCTTCTACGCCGACATCTTCGCGAGCCGCCCCGCACCGTGCAACGCAGTGCTCGGTATGCCCGGCATCCGCGACCGCCACTCCGGGTGCGTCGGCGTCTATCTCGTCGAGCACGACCTCTTCGATTTCCTCGTGCTCTCGCTGCCCGACAACGACTGGTACTCGCACAAGCACGGGCCCGAGGCGCAGGTCCGCTCGCTCCCGCTCGCCGACGCGCAGCTCGCGCGGTTAACGGACGCGGCCGGCGGCGTCGAGGAGTTCCTGAGCGACCACGCCGTGATCGTTATGGGCGATCATTCACAGGCGCCGATTGCGCACACGATCGACCTCGTGGGAGGCCTCTCGGAGCTCGGCGTGAGCCCTCCGCGCGGCGGCTTCGGCGACGAGCCGCATCTCGCGGTGTGCCCGTCCCAGCGCGCAGCGATGGTGTACGTGCTCGGGGAGCCGGACGGCGATCAGCTGTTCACCCGTGCGCGAGCACGCGCGAGTGCGCTCGAGGGTGTCGAGCTCGTGTGCTGGCTCGAACGCGACGTGCACGGTTCGCCCACCGAAGCGGTGATCGCGAGCGCTGATGGCGGCGAGCTCCATTTTGCGCCGGGCGGCGAGCATGCAGATCGGCGGGGGGCGCTCTGGAGCGTCGACGGGGACCTCGCGGTGCTCGCGATGGCGCGCGCCACAGACGTGCTCGATGCTCCCGAGTTCCCCGACGCCCTCACGCGTGTGTGGGCCGCCCTCTGCTGCAAGACCTCCGGCGAGCTGTTGCTCTCGGCGGCGCCGGGCTACGAGTTCCTCGATTGGGGAGGGCAGGGCCACGTGGGCGGCGGCTCGCATGGCTCGCTGCGCGCAGAAGACTCGCTGACGGCGCTCATCCTCTGCGGGTGTGAGCCGTTCGTAGCGGAGCCCGCGCAGTGGAGCATCTGCGACGTAGCGCCGATTGTCGCGAGCCATTTCGGTGCCTCGGCGCAGGCTCCCCCTGCGGCTGGGCCCGCCCTCTCGCCCGCGTGACTCGTATCGAGGCGCACTCGCATATCGAGGCGCGCTCGCGCGCTACGCAGGCGCCTCCAGCAGCACCTGCTCGATCGTGTCCGCACGCCGCGGCTGCGAACAGCGGATGACGACCGCCATCAGCCAGGGATCGTCGGTGGAGGCCTCGAAGTGCCTCGGCATCTGCGTGAGGAAGCCCTCGATCGCCTGCTCGCGATCGACGCCGATGACGCCGCCGCGCGCCCCTGTCATGCCGACATCCGTGATGTATGCGCAACCCCCGGGAAGCACGCGCGCGTCGGCGGTGGGCACATGCGTGTGAGTGCCGACGACGGCGCTCGCACGGCCGTCCAGGTACCACCCCATCGCCACCTTCTCGCTCGTTGCCTCCGCGTGCATATCGATTAGCACGTGCTCGACGTCGCCAAGGTCGCGCAGCGCTCGCTCGACCTCGCTGAAAGCGGGGTGCGCGGCCCTTAGGAAGAGGTTGCCCGAGAGGTTGATCACCCCGAGCCGGACGCCGCTTGCGCTCTCGAGCACGCAGGTCCCGCGACCGGGCTGGCTGTGCACGTAGTTCACGGGCCGCAGGAGCCGCGGCTCGTCCTCTAGGTAGGGGATGATCTCGCGCCGGTGATAGGCGTGGTTGCCGAGCGTAATCGCGTCCACGCCGGCCGCGTAGAGCTCATCGGCGATACGCGGGGTGATGCCTAGCCCGCCCGCCGCGTTCTCGCCGTTGACGACCACGAACGTGGGGTCGTGGCGCTCGCGCAGGAGCGGCAGGCAGCGCAGCAGCGTGCGGCGCCCGCATCCGCCGACGATGTCGCCGACGAACAGGATGCTGGCCGCAGCGATGCCCTCGCCGGAGGCCCGCCCGCCGTGCGTAGCGGGCTCAGCCACCGCGGCCGCTCCGACTGCCCGCGCCGTCACACTCCGCCAATGGTGGATCCGCGATGAGCGACGGCGAGGAGGAGCGCTCAGGCGTATCGCAGCCCGGCGGCGACGAGCGTGAGGAGAGCGCCGTCACCGGCGCGAAGTTCGTCCAGCAGGTAGTGCCGCGATGGGTGCAGCTCGTGCTGCTCCCGATCGCGCTGCTCGCCGCGTGGGTCGTGATCAGGGCCGCGGGCAAGGTCGTGGTGATGTTCATCGTCGCGGCGATCATCGCGCTGATCCTGAATCCCCTCGTGAACCTTCTGCGACGCGCCGGCGTCCGTCGCGGAATCGCCGTGTTCGCGGTCTACCTCGGCTTCTTCCTCGCACTCGCCGCGGTGGGCTACTTGCTGGCGCACCCTATCGCCCACCAGGCGCAGAGGCTCGGACACAGCGCGCCGCACATCATCGACGAAGCGAACAGCGAGCTGGCCAAGCTCCAGAAGGAACTGAACGAAAACGGCTTCCACGTGGAAATCCTGAAGCAGGGCCACACGGCGCTACAGACGCTTGAGTCGAAGTTCGCGAAGAGCGCCTCCAAGATCGCCGAATCGGCGGGAGCAGTCCTCACGGAAAGCGCCGCGGCGCTGTTCGACCTGATCATCGTCTTCGTGCTCTCGGTCTACATGCTGCTCTACGGCGAGAGCATCGGGCGACTAGTGCGCTCCGTGATGCCGGGCGGCCAGGACTCCCGGACCGACGACTACCCCACGCTCGTGCAACGCGCGGTCTCGCGCTACGTCGGCGGCCAGCTGCTCTTCAGCACCCTCATGGGGCTCACGACCGGGCTCGGGCTCTACATCTACGGCGCGCTCGGCATCTTCCCCGACGGCAGCAGGTTCGCGCTCGCCTTCGGCGTGATCTACGGAATCGCGGAGCTCATCCCCTACATCGGCCCGTTCCTCGGCGCAGTCATACCCGTGCTCGTGGCGCTCTTCACAGAGGGCCCGTTGACCGCCGTCTGGGTCGCGCTGCTCTTCGTGGGGCTGCAGCAGTTCGAGGGTCATATCGTCGCGCCGCAGATCTTCGGGCGCACGCTGCGGATCAATCCGCTGCTCGTGATCTTCGCGCTGCTCTTCGGCCTTCAGGTCTACGGCATCCTCGGCGCGCTCATCGCGCTCCCGCTGGTCGCGATCCTGCGCGAGACGGTGATCTATCTGCGGGCGCATCTCGTGCTCGAGCGCTGGGACAGGGCGCCCGGACCGCTGTTGTAGCGAGCCGGCCGCTAGGTGAGCGGCACGGCCGTAGGGGTATCCTGGGGCCGATGGCGTTCCCGCAGACCCGCATGCGCCGCCTGCGCGCGTCCGCCGCTTTGCGCGGGCTCGTGCGCGAGACCGAGCTTTCAGCCTCGCGCTTGGTGTTGCCGCTGTTCGTGGCTGAGCGCACGGTCGGCAGCGCCGCGCGTGAGCCGATCGCCGCGATGCCCGGCGTGGAGCGCCTCTCGATCTCGGCCGCGGTGAGCGAGGCGGGCGAGGCGGCAGCGCTCGGCATCCCCGCTGTGCTGCTCTTCGGCATCCCCGCCGAGAAGGACGCCGAGGGCTCGGCGGCGTGGGACGAGGAGGGGATCGTCCAGCTCGCCGTGCAGGCGATCAAACGCGCACACCCCGAGTTGCTTGTCATCACCGACGTGTGCCTGTGCGAGTACACCGAGCACGGCCACTGTGGCGTGTTGCGCAAGGACGGCGGGGTCGACAACGACACCACGCTCGAGCTGCTCGCGCGCGTCGCGTGCAGCCACGCGCGCGCGGGCGCCGACCTCCTCGCGCCGTCGGACATGATGGACGGCCGCGTGGGCGCGATCCGCTCGGAGCTCGACGCGGAGGGGCTGCTCGAGACCGGCATCATGGCTTACTCGGCGAAGTTCGCATCGGCCTTCTACGGGCCGTTCCGCGAGGCGGCGTCCTCGACGCCGGCGTTTGGCGACCGCCGCTCCTACCAGATGGACCCCGCCAACGGCGACGAGGCGATCCGCGAGGCGCTCCTCGACGTCGAGGAGGGCGCGGACGTGCTGATGGTCAAGCCAGCGCTCGCCTACGGCGACCTGATCCGCGCGGTCAAGGAGGCGACGCGCTTGCCGGTCGCGACGTACAACGTGAGCGGCGAGTACGCGATGGTCAAGGCAGCCGCCGCAGCGTCATACCTCGACGAGCGCCAGACGGTGCTCGAGATCCTTACCTCGCTGCGCCGTGCGGGTGCCGACCTGATCATCTCCTACCACTCAAAGGACGCCGCGCGGTGGCTGAGCGAGTGAGCCCGGCGCCGCGCGCGAGCGCCGGCGCGGCGGCCGTGCCGAAGCTGCGCTCCCGCCGGGATGGCTCGGCGATCCCGCTCGACGACCTCGATCGCAAGCTGCTCAACCTCATGCAGGGTGCGTTTCCCGCTGCATGCGCAGCCGTACGAGGCCGTCGCCCGCGCGGCCGAGATCGCCGAGCGCGACGTGCTCGCGCGGGTCGCGCGCCTGCTCGAGGGCCGCATAATCCGCCAGGTGACCCCCATCTACGACACGCGCGCGCTCGGCTACGCCTCGATGCTCGTGGCCGCGAAGGTTGACCCGGAGCATCCGTGGCGGGCGGCGAAGATCGTCAACGCGCATCCCGGCGTCTCGCACAACTACCTGCGAAACCACGAGTTCAACATGTGGTTCACGATCGCGACGGCGCCCGACTCGCCGCTCGGTCTCGAAGGCACGCTCGAGGTTCTCAAGGAGGAGACCGGCGCTGCGTCGGTGCGACAGTTGCCCACGCTGCGGCTGTTCAAGATCCGCATGGACCTCGAGATGCAGGGTGGGACGGAGGCGCTCGCGAGCGCGGGCGAGGCGCAGGAGCCGATCGAGGCGACGCCCGTTCCCTACGACGAGCTCGACATCGCCGTGATCCGTGCGACGCAAGGCGATATGCCGGTCTGTGCGGAGCCCTACGCCCCTGCCGCTGAGCGCCTGAAGATGAGTACCGAGGCGCTGCTCGAGCACATGCGCGGCATGCAGGAGCGGGGCCTGCTGCGGCGCGTAGCGGCGATCCTCTACCACCGCCGAGCGGGGTTCTCGGCGAATGGGATGGGGGTGTGGCGGGTGCCAGACGACGAGGTGATGTCGCTAGGCCCGCGCATGGCGGCGTTCCGCGGCATCTCGCACTGCTACCAGCGCCCGGTCTACAAAGACTGGCCGTACTCGATCTTCACGATGGCCCACGGCCGCTCGCAGGACGAGTGCGACGCGATCCTCGATGCGATCGCCGAGCAGACCGGCATCACCGAACGGGCGACGCTCTACTCGTCTACCGAGTTCAAGAAGATCCGCCTTCTCTACTTCACAGAGGACTATCGCGCGTGGGAGCGCGAGCACGCCGACGTATAGCTCCTGAGCGGCGCCGGCGCGAGCGGTGAGCGAGGAGCGCTCGGCCGAGCTCTTCCGGCGAGCGCTCGCAGTCCTGCCGGGCGGGGTCGACTCGCCCGTGCGCGCGATGCGCGCGATCGGGCGCGACCCGATCTTCATCGCGCGCGGGCAGGGCGCGGAGCTCGAGGACGTCGACGGCAACCGCTACGTCGACTGGGTCTGCTCCTGGGGGCCGCTGATCGCTGGGCATGCGCAGCCAGAGGTGCTCGCGTCTCTCGCGCGATCGATGGCGCTCGGCACGAGCTTCGGCGCGCCTGTCCCAGGCGAGGTTTCGCTCGCCGAGGAGGTGGTGCGCAGAATGCCTGCCGTGGAGATGGTCCGCTTCACCTCCTCCGGTACGGAGGCGACGATGACGGCGCTGCGGCTAGCGCGCGCCGCGACCGGACGCGAACGGGTGCTGAAGTTCGCCGGCGCATACCACGGCCACGTCGACGGGTTGCTCGTGCAGGCGGGCTCCGGGAATGGCAACGCAAGGGATCCCCTCGAGCCCGGGCGTGCCGGCGGCAGTTACCGCCGCGACCACCGTCGTGCCCTGGAACGATCGCGAGGCGCTGCTCGAGGCGACCGCGGGCGATGATCTCGCCGCGATCCTCGCCGAGCCGCTGCCGGCGAACATGGGCCTCGTTCCGCCAGCCCCGGGGTTTCTGGAGCTGCTGCGCGAACGGGCGAGATGCGACGGGCGCGCTGCTGATCCTCGACGAGGTCATCAGCGGCTTTCGCGTCGCGCGCGGCGGCGCCCAGGAGCTCACCGGGGTGCGTGGCGACCTCGTGCTCATGGGCAAGATCATCGGCGGCGGGCTGCCGGCTGGCGCGCGTTGGGGGCAAGCGGGCGCTGATGGAGCTGCTCGCGCCGGCCGGCGACGTCTACCAGGCGGGGACGCTCTCGGGCAACCCGCTCGCGATGGCCGCGGGCCTCGCGACGCTGGAGCTGCTCGACGGCGAGGCCTACGAGCGCCTCGCGGCGACGACCGAGCGCGCTCGCCGACGGGCTGCGCGATGCAGGCGAGCGCGAGGGCGTCGTGGTCGAGAGCCTCCCCGGACTGCTCACGGTCTTCTTCAGCGAGCGGCCCGTGCGGAGCCTCGAGGACGCGATCGCATGCGACACCGAGCGCTTTGCAGCGTGGTGCAGGGAGCTACTCGCGAGCGGCGTCTACCCGCCGGCGTCGCAGTTCGAGGCCTGGTTCCCCTCGCTCGCGCACTCCCCGGAGCAGGTCGAGCGCACGTCGAGGCCGCACGCGGCGCATTCGGTAGCCTCCGCCGATGACCTCGCTGCTGCGCCTTACGGCGCTCATCCGCGCCGAGGGCGGGATGCTCGCGGGCCTCGTGCGTGCGGACGGCGCCGTCGCGGCGAGCCGCCAGAACGGCCACGGGCCCGCGCAGGTTGTCGCGGCGGGGCCCCGTGCAGCGGGCCGACGGGAGCAGTACGAGCTCTTCGTGGAGGCGATCTACGAGGGATACCTGCTGCACTACGGCGAGCCACGCGTGATGGACAGCGCGGAGCCCGATATGCGCCTGCTGGCCGGCGATCGTCTGTACGCGCTCGGCCTCTCGCGCCTGGTGGCGCTCGGCGACGTCCCCGCGGTCGGCGAGCTCGCCGACCTGATCACGATCAGCGCGCGTGCGCAGGAGGCGGACGACCCCGAGCTCGCGGGGACTGCGTGGTTGGCGGGCGCGCGCGCGATCGGCTGGGGCGAGAGCGCCGGCGCACAACCGGGCCAAGGAGCTCGCGTTTGCGGGCGACCCCGAGGCGCTTGACGCATTGCGCATCGAGCGCCCAGCCGACAGCGGGCGCTCGCACCTGAAGCACTCGGTATTGTTTGGCCCCGCGCTGGCCCCCGGCGGATCGGCCCCGCGCTGCCGGCCCCGACCGCGCGGGTCGGCGAAACGGCCCACCAACCCCCCTCCCAGGAGCAGTAGATGTCCTCAAAGCACGACCGGTACAAGTCCAAGTACACCGCCGATCGCGCGAATCCCGGGGGCCTTCGAGGGCGAGACGATCACGCGGCGGAGGTTCATGACGGGCAGCGCAAACGTCGCCGGCGCGGTGGCCGCCGCCTCGTTCACCCTCCCCGCCGCTCGGCTTCGCGCTCGCGCCGGTGTTCGAAAGCAGCGCCGCACCGCTGGGAGGTCGCGGGGCCGACGGACATGTTCCCCGACGACAACTACATCCCGGTAGTGATCACGCTCACCCCCGGCATCGGCCAGGTGGGCAAGACGACGGTCTACGTACGCAAGCACAACGCCTGCGCTCGACACCGACAAGTACGACCGCGACGCAGCGACCCATCCGTTCATCGCGATCTCGGACCGCTGCGCGCACGCGGGCTGCCCCGTGCGCTGGGTGCCCGCCGCGGAGCGCTTCGCATGCCCATGCCACGGCGGTGTCTACGACATCCTCGGACGCCGCGTCGGCGGGCCGCCACCGCGTCCGCTCGACCGCTTCTACACGCGCGTGAGCAACGGAAGGGTCGAACTCGGCCCGCGCTACTCGTGCAACAGCGAGCTGCAGCCCTTCTCGCCGCGCGGTCCCGGCGAGCCGCTCGACGGGATCGGCCAGTACCTCTACCCGGCCCAGTTCGACGAACGCAAGTAGAGCGCCGCGGCGATGCCGAAGCTACCAGCACCGCCGCTGCCCTGCCCCGCTGAGGACGCCCCCGCCGACGCCCGGCGAACAGAAGCGAGAACGGGCCGCCCGAAGCACCCCGCGGCGGAGGCCGGCGTCACGGTCGTCGACTGGCTCGACGAGCGCACCTCGCTGAGCGGCGCCGGGCGCTGGCTGATGTTCCGCAAGGTGCCGAAGGGCACGAACTGGTACTACACGCTCGGCTCGGCGACGCTCTTCGCGTTCCTCTCGCAGGCCGTCACCGGCGTCGTTCCTCGCGATGTACTACCGGCCCGACGCCACCGGCGGCGCGTACGAATCCATCCGGCACATCACCAACGGCGTGTTCCTCGGCGCGTTTGTGCGCGGGATGCACCTGTGGGGTGCGAGCGTGATGGTCGTGCTGGTCTTCCTGCACATGGGGCGCACCTTCCTCTGGGGCGCCTACAAGTACCCGCGCGAGCTCAACTGGGTGATCGGCGTGGTGCTGCTGATCCTGACGATGGTCATGGCGCTGACCGGCTACCTGCTGCCGTTCGACCAGCGCGCCTACTGGGCGACGGTCGTCGCGACGAACATCACCGCGACCGGTCCGATCGTCGGCCCGTATCTCGCCGACTTCCTGCGCGCGGGGCCCGAATTCGAGGCGACGACGCTCTCGCGCTTCTACGCGATCCATATGCTCGTCGTGCCCGGGCTGATCGCAGCACTGATCGGCGCCCATCTCTACCTCGTGACGAAGCTAGGGACGACGGCGCCGCCCTGGCGGAAGGTGCCGCGCGACGTCAAGCTCGACACGGTCGAGGTGTAGGCGCGCGATGAACCAGCGCGAGAAGGAGGAGTACCTCCGCGAGTACTGCGCCCTGAAGGCCGCAGGCAAGCCGTTCTTCCCGTACGCGGTCACGAAGGACAGCGTGATGGCGTGCGTCGTGCTGCTCGTGCATCATCACGCTCTCGCTCGTGCTCGGCGTCGAGCAGGGCTCGAAGGTCAACCCGACGACGACGACGTACGTGCCGCGGCCGGATTGGTACTTCTTCTTCCTCTTCGAGCTCCTGCGCGTGATCAAGCCGCCGAGCCTCGTGGGGCTCGCGACGATCGGCATACCGACGCTCGGCATGATCCTGCTGTTCCTGCTGCCGTTCTACGATCGCGGGCCCGAGCGGCGGCCCGAGCGGCGGCCGATCGCGATCGCAACGTTCATCTTCGTCGCCGGCGCGATGGCGCTGCTCACCTACGACGGAGCGACGGTCGGGACGCCCACGGCGCTCAACCTCACGGTACCGCCCGCGGTCGTGCAGCAAGGGACCGCCGCGGTGAACAAGTTCGAAGAAGGCAGGCTCGCCGTCGCGCAATCGGGCTGTGAGGACTGCCACGACATCGCGGGCAACGGCAATGCCGGGCCGGGGCCCGAACTCACGCACGTCGGCTCGCGCGTCCCGGCGCATGCGATCGCGCGAACGCTCGCGAACCCGACCGCGCCGATGCCGTCATTCAAGAGCCTGCCGCCGAGGAAGTTCGAAGCGATCGAGTACTTCCTCTCGCAGCTCAAGTAAGCGGCGGCACGATGCACGAGCAAAGCGGGGCGACGGGCACCCGCGTCCTCGCAGGCCGATCAGGTGCGTGCGATGTTCGACGGGATCGCGCGAATCTACGACGCGATGAACACATTCATGAGCGCGGGCCTGCACCACCGCTGGCGCGCTCGCGCCGCGGACCTTGCCTCGCTTGCGGCCCGGCGATCGGGCGCTCGACGTCGCGACGGGCACGGGCGACCTCGCGCTCGAGCTCAAGCGCCGCACGGGCGCGGCGGGCGAGGTCGTCGGTTGTGACTTCTCCGAGGCGATGCTCGAGCGGGCGCGCGCGAAGGCAGCGGGGAAGGTGCGCTTCGAGTGGGCCGACGCACTCGCGCTGCCCTACGCCGAGGACTCCTTCGACGCGGCGACCGTCGGCTTCGGCGCGCGCAACTTCGTCGACCTCGCGGGTGGCCTGCAGCGAGATGGTGCGGGTGGTGCGGCCGGGCGGGAAGGTCGTCGTGCTCGACATCACGACGCCCACGCGGCCACCGCTCTCGCTTTTCTTCGGCTTCTGGTTCGACCGCTTCGTACCCGCGTTCGGGAACGTCGTTGGCTTCTCCGACGCCTATGCGTACTTGCCGCGCTCGGTCCGCGCCTTCGCTTCGCCCGAGGCGCTCGCGGCCGAGATGCAGCGGGCCGGCCTGGTGGACATCAAGTACGTGCTCACGGCGGGCAGCATCATTGCCATGCACGCCGGTACTGTTTCCTAAATGCCGGTGGGCCGTGCACTAGGACGGGCACCCGCGAAGGCTGAGCGCACGGAGCGCGACATCGCGGCGGTCGAGACGCTCATGCGCCGCGGCGGCCCACGGCTGCGCGCCAGGATGAGCCGCACGGAGTCGCACCTCGAAGAGGCAACCGCCGAGGTCGGCGCCCCGCTCGCGTCCTACGTCGCCGCGGGTGGAAAGCGTGTGCGTCCGCTGCTCGTGCTCCTCGCCGCAGAAGCGATCCCCGCGAGCGGCGGCATCGCCCGCGAGCAGGCCCTCACGCGCGCCGCTGTCGCGGTGGAGCTGATGCACTCGGCGACGCTCGCCCACGACGACGTCCTCGACGGCGCGAGGCTGCGCCGCGGACAGCCGACGGTGGTCGCGCTGGCAGGCACGAAGGCCGCGATCGCCACCGGCGACCTGCTCTTCGCGCGGGCGTTCGCGGAGCTCTCGCACAACGGTGACATCGCCCAGTTGCGCGCGCTTTCGGACGCGGCGCTGGCGCTCGCGGTCGGCGAGCTTTTGCAGCACGAAGACGTGTTCTCGAAGGACGTCTCGGTCGACCGCTACATGGAGCGCTGCGAACTGAAGACTGCGGCGCTGTTCGAGGTCGCATGCCGCCTGGGGGTGCTCGCGGTCTCAGGCGTCCAGCCACTCGAGCCCGACGCGAGCGTCGAGCGAGGCGCCGACTCCGCGCTCGGGCTCGCGGATCGCACGAGCGCGGCCTTCGCCGACGGACGGGCCGCGCGCGTGGAGGCGAACGGGTCACTGGCCGCCGCGAGCGACCGCTCGCGGCTCGACGACATCCTCGGGCGCTTCGCGCGGCGCATCGGGCTCGCGTTCCAGCTGATCGACGACGTGCTCGACGTCGCGCGACCGGTCGCGGACACGGGCAAGTCGAGGGGCACGGACCTCCTCGACGGGACGGTCACGCTTCCGCTCATTCTCGCGCGAGAGTCCGATCGTGAGCTCGCGGC
Organism: uncultured bacterium; assembly: GCA_963768005.1. GTDB lineage: Bacteria > Actinomycetota > Thermoleophilia > Solirubrobacterales > Solirubrobacteraceae > Palsa-744. The sequence goes on along the minus strand of CAVYGD010000001.1, from coordinate 563,115 downwards.
GTTCGACCTGCGGGCGCTGCGGGGACCGCGTCAGGCGGCCGTCGTCTGCGATCGCATCGCGGCGACGGGCGCGCTCGAGGAGGCCCGCGACTGGGCGCTCAAGATCGTGCGCAGAGCGAAGACCGAACTGCCGGCCGCGCTGCCCGACCATCTCATCGGGCTGCTAGACGCAGTCGCCGACGCGGTCGTCGACCGTTACCGCTAGCGGTTGCGCCGGTTGGGCCGGCGCGCGCAAGGAGGGCTAGAAGTCGGAGGGGACGATCACGTCGGCTTGCAGGGCGCGGATGAAGAACTGGATCTCATCGGCCATGTTGGCGTGCGTGAGCCGCCGCAAGTCGCTGAGAAGCTCTCCGGACGCACGCTCGAGCTCGTTGTCGAAGCGTTCCACGATCGCTTGCGGAAACACTCCGGTGCCGACGCGCTCGCACTCTGGGCAACGCAGCACGATTCGCCAGTGCCACGGGCCCTCCTCGCTCCAATCCAGCGGGTATACGAAGTTGCCGCTGCAGTAGGGGCACACGTGCAGATCCTCTGGAATCCGCGTACGTCCCGGGCTGGCTGCCGGCTGGAGCTCGTTGGTTTGGTGTGTGCGGTTGGGTCGCATGATCCTCGCTGCCGTGATCGACCCGTACCGGCTGTGCCTTTAGCTCCGCTCCCAATCCCTAGAGGTTTGTACGATCGGGGCCATGGCGAAAGCGGTTGGCATGGTTGGACACGACGATCGGCTGAGCGTCGTGGACCATCTCGAGGAGCTGCGCGGGAGGTTGATCGTGAGCCTGCTCGCGCTCGCGCTCGCGTTCGGCATCTGCCTGTGGCAGAGCCACACGCTCCTGCACATCGTCAACCGCCCGCTGAGCGAGCAGACGCAGAAGCAGGTCCAGCGCGGTGAGGGCCCGCTCGGTCAGACAGCGGTCGCCCAGCAGGCGGTGCTGAAGGTCGCTGGCGATACGGCGACGCTTGCTCGCACGCTGAGCGCACCGAGCAGCGGCCTCCCGGCGGCCATTCGCGCGCAGATCGCGCGCGAGATCCCGCAGTTGCACGCCGACGTCGCGAAGGTGCCGCGGGTGCCACAAGGGAACAAGCCGGTCACGCTCGGCATCGGCGAGCCGTTCACGAGCACGATCGCGGTGGCCTTCTACTTCGCGGTGCTGCTCGCGCTGCCGGTGATCCTGTTCGAGCTCTACGGCTTCGTGCTGCCGGCGCTCACGCCGCGCGAGCGCAGTACGGCACAGCCGCTGCTGTGGGCTGTGCCGGTGCTGTTCGTGGTCGGGGTCGTCTTCGGCTACTTCGTGGTCTTGCCCGCAGCGGTGCGCTTTCTGCAGAACTTCAACAGCGCGGAGTTCAACGTGCTCGTCCAAGCGGGCCCCTATTACCAGTTCGCCGCGACGACGCTGCTCGCGATGGGGCTTTGCTTCGAGGTGCCGGTCGTCGTCCTCGGAGCAACGCGCGCCGGGATCGTGACCCCGCAGAAACTGCGCGCGGGACGTCGCTACGCCGTGCTCGTGTGCGTGCTCATCGCCGCCCTGCTACCGGGCGACGCGATCACGATGGCGCTCGAGGCGGTGCCGCTGTACATCCTCTACGAGGCCAGCATCCTCGTCGCCTCGCTGGTCGAGCGACGCGCGCGACGCACCGCCGCAACGGACGTGCCGGGGGCAAGCCCGGCCGCTCTGCCCTAGCATCTTCGCATGCTCTTCGATTTGCGAAGCCGCGGCAGGCGTACGACCGTGCGCGTCGTCTACGGGGGCCTCGCGCTGCTGTTCGCGTTTGCGTTCGTCGGAATCGGGGTCGGCACGGGCTTCGGCTCGAGCTTCAACGTCGGTGAACTCTTCAACGGCGAAAGCTCGGGCAAGACCTACGGGGCGGAAGTCTCGAAGGCTCAGAAGCGCACCCAGCGCGAACCGAACAGCGCCGCGGCGTGGGCCGCGCTCACCGAAGCACAGCTTCACCAGTCGAGCGAAAGCGAATACTCCAACCAGAGCAACGGCGGCTTCACGACGAAGGGCAAGCTGCTGATCGGCAAGATGCAGCGCTCGTGGGAACGCTACCTCGCGCTCGAAACGAAGAACCCGAGCCCGCAGCTCGCACACAAGATGATCAACGTGCTGGGCGAAGGCGGCGCCGAAAACGCCGCCGCCGAGGTCCAAGCGCTCCAGATCGTGATTGCCTCCCAGCCGCCGAGCGCGGCGCTCTATTCGGAGCTCGCGCAGTACGCCTACCAGGCGAACAACAAGCGCCAAGGCGATCTCGCGGGCGAAAAGGCGGTCGCGCTCGCTCCGAAGTCAGAACAGGCGCGGCTGAGGGGCGAGCTCGCGACGCTGAAGAAGGACAACGGCAAGCCGCCATCCTCGAGCTCTGAAGGGGCCTCGGGCGGCGAAGAAGGCTAAGATCGTCCGGGCCTCGGGCCGTTAGCTCAACTGGCAGAGCAGGGGCCTCTTAAGCCCAAGGTTGTAGGTTCGATTCCTACACGGCCCACTTCTCGTGGATCGCGCGCCGCGCCTCGTTCCTAGTCCGCACGGGCCTCCGCGATCATCTCGCTGAGCGACCGCAATTGCCTGCTCTCGGGGTCGAAGTTCTGCGGCCCGAGCCAGCGCTCGAAGCCGTCACGGATCGCGGGCCAATCGTCGTCGGTGATCGCGTACCACGCGGTGTCGCGATTGCGCCCCTTGATGATCTGGTGCTTTCGAAAGACGCCCTCGAACGAGAAGCCGAAGCGCTCCGCTGCGGATCGCGAGGCGGCGTTGAGGGCGTTGCACTTCCACTCCAGGCGGCGGTAGCCGAGGTCGTCGAATGCGTGTCGCGCGAGCAAAAAGATCGCCTCAGTCGCGGCCGTGGTGCGTTGTAGCGTGGGGGCGAACCAGATGTGGCCGATCTCGACGACGCCGAACTCGGGCTTGATGCGCAAGTACGAGGCCCAGCCGAGCGGGCGCTCGTCGCGGAGCTCCACGATCGCGAAGTAAACGCGGTCGTCGACTTTCTGCGCCCAGGCGATCGTCTGGCGCAGCTCGTCCGGGCTCTCGTATGGGCCGTCGGGGAGATCCGTCCAAACCGCGGGGTCGCCGTGAGGCGGGTGCGATACGGCGTACAGCGGCTCCGCGTCCGCGGTCTCGAGCGCTCGCAGCAGCACGTGCGATCCCCGCATCGGCGCCCCTTCGGGGCGCCGCAGACGGGTCCACTCGACGGCGTTTCCGAGAGGGCGCTCGACACCCACGGGAGCCTCTCTAGCTCGCCTGCTCGCCCACGCGACGCTTGAGGGCCTCGGCGTGCGCCCGCATCGCGGGGGCTCCGAAGAGGACGAAGCGAACCCGCTTGACGTGCGCGAGCGCGGGAGCTTGCGCGAGCACCGTTGAAATGGCGACGTCGGCCGCCTCTTCGAGCGGGTACCCGAACGCGCCGGTCGAGAGCGCTGGGAACGCGACCGAACCCAACTCCCGCTGATCGGCGATCTCCAGCGCGCGTCGGTAGCAGGACGCGAGCAGCTCGGGCGCGGGCTCGTCGATGCCGTACACAGGTCCGAGGCAGTGGATCACCCACGGGTTCGGTAGCCCGTGGCCGCTCGTGATCGCGCATGCGCCAACCTCGATCGGCGCGAGCGGCCGGCACTCCTTGGCCAGCCCCGGCCCTGCCGTGCGGTGAATCGCGCCGGCAACCCCGCCCCCCGGCGCGAGCATCGCGTTCGCGGCGTTGACGACCGCGTCGAAGCCCGCTTGCCGCGTGATGTCGCCCTCGACGAGCTCGACGAGTACGTCGTCGACAGTCGCGCTTAAGGCCATCAGTCGATCAGCCGCTTGCCGAGCCGCCAGATCGCGAGGCGCCACATGAGGAGCCCAAACGCGACGAGCACGGCCGCATGGCCGAGGTCCGCGATCCCGAGCGCGTCGAACGATGCGTCGCGCACGAGCTGCACGCAGTGGTAGAGCGGGTTGAACTGCGCGAGCGTGCGCAGTCCCGGTGGCAGTGCTGAGATCGGGAAGAACGTGCCTGCGACGAGGAACATCGGCGTGAGCACGGCGCTCGTGATGTAGTTGAAGTTGTCGATCGTCTTCGCGACCGCCGCGACGAGGACGCCGAAGGAGGCGAACCCGAAGCCCGTCACAAAGCCGATAAACGGCACCAGCAGCATGCCTGCAGTCGGCGTGAGCCCGAAGAAGAAGCCGACGAGCAGCGGCGCCAGCCCGTAAACGCCCGCCCGCAGCGAGATCCACGTGATCTCCGCGGTGACGAGCTCTTCGACGTCGACGGGCGCCGCGAGCAGCGCATCGTAGGTGCGCTGGAACTGCCAGCGAATGAACGTGTTGAACATGCCCGGGAACGCGGAGGAGAAGAGCACGGCCGTGGCGACAACGCCGGTCGAGACGTATTCCTTGTAGTTGTGGCCCGCGATTTCCGGCACGAACTTCCCGAAGCCGAGCCCGAACGCGAGCAGGTAGATGAGCGGCTGGACCACGGAGGAGAACGTCGTCGCCCTCCAGTAGCGCCCGAACACGGCAACGTCGCGGCTCATGACGCCTGCGAGCGCGGCTGGTTCGAGACGGTGCACCTGAGGGACCACTCGCTCGTTGAGGGCGACCCCCACGGCGGCGGGCGTCCCAGGTCTCTGCGGGCTCATTCGATCTGCTCTCCCGTGAGCGCGACGAAGGCGTCCTCGAGGTTCGCGCCGCGGCGCACTCCTTCGGGCGCTTCGCCGTCGAGCTCCTCCGCCCGCATGATCGCGACCGCAGGGCCGCTGCGGCGACTCTGCCAGCCGCGGCTAGCGGCGAGCTCGCCGACCTCGATCAGCCGCTCCGGCGGCCCATAGACTTCGAGCACCTGCTCGCCCGCGTGCTCGCGCACGAGATCCTCGGGTTGCCCTTGCGCGACGATCTTCCCGTGTGACATCACCGCGACGGTGTCCGCGAGCCGCTCGGCCTCCTCGATGTAGTGCGTGCTCATGAGCACCGTGACGCCGCTGGCGCGCAGACCGTCGATGAGTGACCACAGCTCCTGGCGCACTTGCGGGTCGAGCCCGACCGTGGGCTCGTCGAGGAGTACGAGGCGCGGACCGTGAATGAGCCCGCGCGCGACCAGCAGACGCCTGCGCATGCCGCCCGAGAGCTCCTTGACGATCGTGTCCGCGCGTTCACGCAGGTTCGCGAGCGCGAGCGCGCGCTCAACGGCGGCGTCGCGCTCGGCGCGGGGGACGCGGTAGAGACGCGCGAACACCGTCAGGATCTGCCTGCACGTGAGCTCGGTGTCGAGGTTGTCGAGCTGCGGAACGACGCCCATCTGAAGCCGCGACTGCTTCGATTCCCGCGGCAGCTCGTAGCCGAGCACATTGAGCTCGCCGGCGTCGGCGATCGTTTGTGCCGTGAGCATCCGCATCGTCGTCGATTTCCCCGCCCCGTTCGGGCCGAGCAGGCCGAAGCAGACACCGGAGCGCACCACGAGATCGAGCCCGTCGACGGCCGTGATCGGGCCGTAGCGCTTGACGACGCCGCGCAGCGAGATCGCCGGCATGCTGCCGGTCGCGTTCGTCATCGCCTAGCCGGCGCTGGCGCCGTCGCGTCCGATGATCGTGTCGCGCGCGGCATCCGTCCAGACAACCTGGTGCTGCTCCGGGCCGACGCCTACGAGCGCGACCGGGACTCCCACCTGGTCGGAGATGAACTGCAGGTACTCGCGTGCGGCGTCCGGGAGGTCCGAAATCGTCCGGCACTCGCCAAGGCTCGCGCTCCAGCCCGGAAGCTCGGTGAGCTCCGCCGTCGCGTGGTGAAGGACCGTCTGGTGATACGGGAAGTCGGCGAACTCGGCGCCCTCGAGGCCGCGATAGCTGGTGCACACGCTCACGCGGTCTAGCCCGGAGAGCACGTCGAGCTTCGTGACGACGAGCGCGCTCAGCGTGTTCAGGCGGGTCGCGTAGCGCAGCGCGACGAGGTCGAGCCAGCCGATCCGCCGGGGCCGGCCCGTCGTGGTGCCGAACTCCTTACCACGCTCGCGTAGCGTGTCGCCGAGGCTATCGTGGAGCTCGCTCGGGAAGGGTCCGGCGCCGACGCGTGTCGTGTACGCCTTTGCGATCCCCCACACCTCGTTGATGCTGCGCGGTCCCACGCCGGTGCCGACACACGCGGCGCCGGCGACGGGGTTCGATGAGGTCACGAACGGATAGGTGCCGTGGTCGAGGTCGAGCATCGCGCCCTGTGCCCCCTCGAAGATCACGGTCTTGTTCGCTTCGATCAGCTCCCACAGCAGGCGCGAGGTGTCCGCGATGTGGCGCTCGAGGCGGTGGCCGTACGTGAGGTATTCCTCGGTCATCGTGAGCAGGTCGAGCGAGGGATCCTTCTCGAACGGACGCAGCGAGAGCCGTTTGGGCTCCATCGCCGCGACGATCTTCTTCTTGAGGATCTTCTCGTCGAGCAGGTCTTGCACGCGGATCCCGAGCCGCGCCGCCTTGTCCGCGTAGCACGGTCCGATCCCACGCTGGGTGGTGCCGATTTGGAGCTTGCCGAGCTTCGCCTCGCCGGCGGAGTCGAGCAGCAGGTGGTAGGGCATGATGAGGTGCGCGTTCGCCGAGATGCGCAAGCCGCTTACGTCTACGCGCCGCCCACGCAGCGTCTCGAGCTCGTCGATGAGCACCCGCGGGTCGATCACGACGCCGTTGCCGATGACGCACTGCTTGCCGGGGTAGAGGATGCCCGACGGGATCAGATGGAGCTTCCAGTGGACGTCGCCGCGCACGATCGTGTGGCCGGCGTTGTTGCCGCCCTGAAAGCGCACGACGGCATCCGCACGCTCTGCGAGGAGGTCTGTAACCTTCCCCTTCCCCTCGTCGCCCCATTGGGCGCCAACGATCACGATCCCGGGCATAGGCGCCTCAGAGTCTAGGAAAGGGTATGCGCGCTCACGCGCTCAGTTCGAAGCCGCGAGCCTCGTAGGCGGAGACTTCGCCGAATGCGTCGTCCGCAGGAGCGGCCTCGCTGCCCGGCAGGCGCAGCTCGCGGCGCTTGTCCTCGCCGAAGAGGGGTAGCGGGTCGCCACACATCTCGATCAGGCGCGAGACGATGCGCCTCCCCACTTGCTGAGTGGCCTCGTCCGGCTCTGAGCGGGCATCCTCGCCGGCGTGCGCGTAGGAGCCGCGCCCGGCCATCTGGCGCGCGAGCTCATCGGGCATCAGGTTCGCCGTCGCGATGATCGAGCGCGACGCCTGGTAACGCGCGTCGACGATCGAGTAGAGCTGCTCGAGCCGCCATGGCGTCGTGTGCTGGGCGCCGAGGTCGTCAATGTGCAGAAGGTCCACGGAGGCGAGGCGGTCGAGTAGGTCGAGCAGGCCGCTGTCTTGCCCCACCTCGTCGCGTATCAGGTTCAGCAGCCGCGGGAGCGAGTAGATCGCGACCGAGCGTCCGGCGTCGATAGCCGCCTTCGAGGCGAGCATCGCGAGCGTCGTCTTTCCGGTGCCGACGTCGCCCACGAGCCACAGCCCGCGTCCCTCCGCCAGCCGCGCGGAGATGTTGTGCACATAGCGGCGAACCTCGGCGACCACGGGCTCGGGCATCGTCGGAACAGGCGCGCGGTCGAACGAGACGCCCTGGTAGCGACGCGGGACGCGGCCCTCGAGCTGCGCTGCCCGTGTCCGTGCGATGCGCGCCGCGCGACAACCGCAGTCGCGCGCGGTGTTGGTCTCCTCGTCGACGATGAAGCCGCTGCCGTCGCATAGGCCGAGCGGGCAGCGATCAGATGGCGGTGTGACGCTAGAAGGGCTCACCGGCGTCACCGGTGTCGAGCGCCTGCGCGCCGACGGCCGCTCGCTCTTCGCGTGGCGCGTAGGCGCCCACTTCACCGCCGCCGACGCTCGTGCCGTAGCGCTCGCCCGCGTAGTTCATGAACTTCGGGTACTCCTTGTGGAAGGTCAGCGTCACCTTGCCCACCGCGCCGTTGCGGTGCTTGGCGATGATGAGGTCGGCCTCTCCCGGGCGTTCGGTTTCCTCGTTGTAGTACTCGTCGCGGTAGATGAAGACCACAAGGTCTGCATCTTGCTCCAGGTTCCCCGACTCCCGGAGGTCGGAGAGTTGAGGACGCTTTTCCTGGCCTGGCCGCTGCTCGACGGCACGCGAGAGCTGCGAGATCGCGATCACGGGGACTTCGAGCTCGCGCGCAAGGATCTTGAGGCCGCGCGAGAGCTCGCCGACGGCGGTCACGCGGCTGTCGTAGCGGCTGTCGGTGCGCATCAGCTGTAGGTAGTCGACGAGGATCAGCCCGAGCCCTCCGTCGCACTGGTTGTGCAAGCGCCGCGCCTTCGCGCGGATCTCGAGCAGCCCGACGTCGCTCGAGTCGTCGACCCATAGCGGCGCGGCGGCGAGCCGCTGGGAGGCCTTGAGGATCTTCGGCCAGCGGGGCTCGGGCACGCGTCCCTTGCGCAGCTCCTCGCCCTTGATTGGCGTCTGCGAGGCGACGAAGCGCTGTGCGAGCTCCGCCTCCGCCATCTCGAGCGAGAACAGAGCCACCGCTCGCGAATGCCGCACGGCGGCGTTCTCGGCGATGTTGCACACGAGCGCGCTCTTGCCCATCGCGGGGCGCGCGGCGATGATGATGAGGTTGCCCGGCTGGAAGCCGCCCGTGATCTCGTCGAGATCCTTGAACCCCGAGGGGGTGCCGGTGAGCGAGGTCTTCTCGATCGAGAGCCGATGGAGCTTGTCGAGCTCCTCGTGGAGCACCTCCTCGATCGCGCGGAAGTCCTGCTTGCGGTCGTCGCGCGCGACCTCGAGGATCGCCTTCTCGGCGTGCTCAACGAGTTCGCGCGGCGGCGCCTGGTGCTCGGTGACGCTCGACTGGATCTCGTACGCCGCACTCAGAAGCCGGCGCAAAAGCGCGTTCTCGCGCACGATCTGGGCGTAGCGGCGCGCGTGGCCCGCGGCCGGCACGACGCCCGTCAGCTCGTCCACCGCGCCTGCGCCTCCTACGTCCTCGAGCCGTCCCGTGCGCTTGAGGCGCTCGGTCACCGTAAGCACGTCGACGGGCTCCGATTCCTCGTAGAGCGTCAGCATCGCGTCGTAGATGAGCCCGTGGCGTTCGTGGTAGAAGTCGCTGGCCTGCAGGCCCTCCTCGATCACGAGCGCGTACAGCGAGCGGTCACTGAGGAGGACCGCGCCGAGCACCGATTGCTCGGCGTCGAGGTTGTGCGGTGGGACAAGCGGCTCCGCGGCTGAGCGCGAAGAACCGTTCCCGACCGTCGCGGTGCGGGGGTAGCTCATCGGTCCGGCGAGTGTAGATCCGGCTCGCCGCCTGCCGACGCCATTCCGCTAAGAGGGCATGAAATTACGCGCACCTCGACAATGGTGCGCGCATGCGACAATGGTGCGCGTCACTGCAGACGAGATGCTTTTTTTTTTTTTTTTTTTTTTTTTTTTTTTTGGCGGACGGGATGCAGCTACTCGCCCTGCGCCACGACCATCGTCTTGACCGTGGCGGTGAGCCCGCCCGCGATCTCCACGACGACCATGTAGGTGCCGACGTTCCTGATCGGCTCGGGCAGGTGCACGCCGCGCTTGTCGAGCTTGATCTGGCGCGCCGCGCGCACCGCGTCGGCGATGTCCTTCGCCGTTACGGAGCCGAACAGGCGGCCGTCGGTACCGGCCTGCCTGGGGATCGTGAGCACCGTCTTGTTCAGCAGCGCGGCCGTCTCGTCGGCGCGCTCCACCGCTTCACGCTGCGCGCGCTCCTCCGCCTCCTGCTGGTGCTTTATCGCCTCGTGCAGGCCCGGCGTCACCTGCGTGGCGAGCTTGCGCGGGACGAGGTAGTTGCGCAGGTAGCCCTTCGAGACGTCAACGACGGCACCGCGCTCCCCGAGCGCCTCGACGTCCTCTAGGAGCACGGCTTCGGGCACCTCAGCGCCCTCCGCCGCCCTCGCTCACGTACGGCAGCAGCGCGAGTTCGCGAGCGATCTTAACGGCCCGCGCGACCTGTCGCTGGTGGCGGCGACAGGCCCCGGTGATTCGCCGCGAGCGGATCTTCCCGCGCTCGGAGATGAACCTCCGCAGCGCCGAAATGTCCTTGTAGTCGACCTGCTCGACCTTTTCGCGGCAATGCTGGCAGGGCTTGCGGCGCCCGCCAGAGGCGCCTGCTCGCCTGTCTCGACGGCGGGCCGGCTTGGCCCGTGCATTGCGCTGCTTTGCCACGTCGCTACCTCGTTGTCGTTACCGATGTCGCTGTCTAAAAGGGAATGTCGTCGTCGCTGCCGTGGGCCGCTTCGCCCCCTTCAGCGCCCTGCGATCCACCGACACCGACCGGCGCTGGCTCAAAGTCCTGGCCGTTGATCGGTACGTCGCCGCCGGGGCTGCCGGAGCCGAACCCACTCGCCGAGCCGTTCCCCTGCGGGCCGCCTTCGCGCGAGCCCAGGAACTGCACCGACTCGGCGATGATATCGATCGCCTGGCGCTTCGTGCCGTCCTGCGCCTCCCACTCGCGCCACTCGAGGCGCCCGTCGATCGCGACGGGGCGGCCCTTGGAGAGGTAGCGCGCGGCGTTCTCGCCCTGCGCGCCCCAGACCGTCACGTTGAAGTAGTTGGGCTTGTCCTCCCATTCACCCGTGCTTCCGTTCTTGCGGCGCGTGTTGCACGCGACGCGCAGGCTGCACACGGACGTGCCGCTCGGCAGCGAGCGCAGCTCGGGGTCTGCTGTGAGGTTTCCGGTCATTACGACCCTGTTGATGTTTGATGCCGCCACGGTCTTCTCCTGTTTGTCGCTGCGCTTTTCGCGCCGGATGGCGAACGACCGAGTCTAGTGCAGCTATCGGCGCGAGCGGCCTAGTCGACGGGTGGTCGCGAGCCGCGACGCGGCAACGTGCGGAAAATGGCGTCCCAGTAGGGCGCCGAGATGCCGAACCCGCGGGTGTGGTCCTGGAAGTGGTGGCGCATGTGGAGTTCGCGCAGCAGCGACCGAGCGGCCCGCGCGGCATGAAGTGGTGGAGGTAGTAATGGGTCATGTCGTAGGCGAGGTAACCGGCTACAAAGCCGGCGCCGAGCGCCGGCGCGTAGTGGGAGCCGACCATGAGGTAGAGCGCGGCGATGATGATCACGCCGATCGGAACGCTCACCGCGGGGGGCATGACGAGGCGCATCGGGTCGTTTGGGTGGTCGTGGTGGACGCCGTGGATGATCCAGTGAAGGCGTGCGCCGATCCCATCCTCGGGCTCGAAGTGAAAGACGATCCGGTGCAGCCAGTACTCGAAGAGCGTCCACGTCAGGTAGCCGCCGACGAAGAGGCCGGCGAAGACGAGCACGGAGAGATGCTCAAGGGCGAGGACAGAGAGCACAACGATCGTCGGCGTGAAGATGATCATCGGCACCGACGGATGCACGCGCGAGAAGAAGTCGAGCAGGCCGGAGTCGAACATCCGCGGCGACGCGCGCAGCGTGTCTGTGCGCGAGGTCGCTGAGTTGCGCTCGGTGCCCTGCACGCGACGAGTGTAATAGCTGCGCGCGAGCGGCCGTAGCGGCGCACGCGGGCGCCCGGCCTACCCGGTATTCCGCTCCGCGGGTGCGAGCTGTGGTTGCGCCTGCGTCGGCGCACCGTTCGCGCTGAGTGTCTGCGCGAGCCCCGTGTCGAGGTCGCGCGTGCGCAGGCCGAGCTCGCCGCGAGCCTTCTCGTCGCTGATCCAGAACGTGACGCCGTCGGAGGTGCGGATGAGCTCTGCGAGGTTCGGCGGGAACCCGAGCAGCTTCCCGACGAGCGGGCCGATCGGGACGGCTGCCTTCATCAGCGCGGGCGGCATCGTCAGGCGCGGGGGCTTGCGACCGGACAGCGAGCACACCTTGTCCACGAGCTCGCCGATCGTCGAACGCTGGCCGGCGACGTTGTAGGCCTGGCCGGCGCGTCCCTTGTCGTGGGCGAGGATGATCCCTTCGGCGACGTCCTCGACGTGGATGTAGTTGAACCCCGTCGCGGGGAACAGCCGCAGCTTGAGCTTTCCCGTGCGCGCCTGGTCGATCATGTTGCCGAGCTCCGAAGGATCGTCGGGGCCGTAGACCCCTCCGGGCATCACGATCACAATCGGCGCGCCCTGCGCGATCCGCGCGAGCGCGACCTGGTGCGCTTCGTACTTCGTGCGGTCGTATTGCGAGAGGAACTCGGGCGGCTGCGGGCGGACGTAGGTCTCGTCGACGACGTCGCCCTTCGTGTTCCCGTACACGTTGGCCGTTGAGACGTACACCACCCGCGCGACGCCCGCGTGCGCCGCCGCGTCGAGCACGCGTTCGGTGCCGCGGACGTTGGCGTCGTGCATCGTGGCACGCTCCGAGGCCGGCACGCCGACCCTGTAGATGGCGGCGACGTGGAAGACGGCGTCGCAGCCTTCGGCGCCGCGGGCGATCGCGGCTGGATTGGCGAGGTCGCCCTCGATCACCTCGCAGCCGAGCTCGGCGAGCGCGCTGGCCTTCGGCGCCGAGCGCGCGAGGACCGTGACCTCGTCCCCCCGCGCGCGCAGCTTGCGTACGACGTGCCCGCCGATGAAGCCCGTTGCGCCGGTGACGAACGCCTTCACGGCGCGCACTCTAACGGCCCCGCCGGTGCGGCGAGAGGAGCTAGCGGCCGAAGGTGCGCAGGAACGCGCGCGCGTTCTGGCCGACGCCCTCGATCAGTTGGCGCACTTCGGCAAGGCCGGCGCGCAGGTCGGCGTCGCCCACCTCGATCGGCATCAGCGAGTCCTGGATCCCCACGAGCTGTGTCTCGGCTCGCCCGACCGCTTCCACCGCCTCCTCGATGAAGCCCTTGACTCCCGTCGCGGGCGCACCGGGCGATGGCGTGAGGAACTCGTGTGCGGGCAGCCCGTACCGTGAGGCGAACCCGGCGTGCGCGCGCTTGGCCCGCCCGTAGGCGCGCCTGAGTGGCTGGAAAAGCTCCGCTTCGAGGCGCTCCGCCTGCTGCTCGTCGAGGTCTTCGTATGCCGACCCCAACGCGGAGAGCGCCTGCGCGAGATCGTCGCCGGCCTGCGCAAGCCCGTCGAGGAGCTGTTGGCGCGCGTCCGTATCGGTGTAGGGCATGACGGGGCAAGCGTAGCCGCGAGTGCGGAGAATACCGCCGGTTGCAGCCGGCCCACCACGCTGCGGGTCAGCGACGCCTGCGTCTGCGAGGGCGCTCCTTTTCTTCACTCAGCCCGACTTCGAGGAAGACGAGGAGCACGGCTCCGCCCACCCCTGCGCAAAGCAGGACCACCGCGAGGACTTCCCCTGTGAGGCCCGCGACGGCGGCCGCGCACGCGGCGCCAGCGATGACGAGCGCGGCACACGCGCCGAAGGCAAGCGCTCGCGTACGGCGACTCATCGACTCGAAGTGTGAAGGAATCGCGCCGCCGATGTAAAAGCTGTTCTGAGGGAGGCCGTTCGCGCCCGAGGAGGTCCGATGCGCCAAGCTCTCGTTGCTCAGCCACGCCCGATGCGGATCGCCGTCGGCCTGACCGCGGCGGCCGCGCTCTGCGGCTCCGCGGTGGCGGCCACCACGAGCGCCGCGGGTCCGAGCGCACCGGTCCCGCCGGCCAACGCCACGGCGACGCCGATCACGCGGACACCCAACACCCGGCGCCCGGGCACGCTCGTACGTCAGTCACAGTTGGGTCACCGCGTGTTCGTCGACGCGCGCCACGGCTTCGCGCTCGCGAGCGTCCAGCAGGCGCAGTACCCGGCGGCGACTGCGGACGGCGGCGGGACGTGGAGGATCGACGGTCCCGCGCTGCACGTAAACGCCGCCCAGGCGCCGCTCGTCGTGCTCCAGCTCGGAGCGGCGAGCAGGCGCACGATCTTTGCCTGGGGCGGACCGGGCGGCGGTCAGGCCGTCGACGTCACGAGCGATGACGGCAAACACTGGTGGCGGACGATTCTCGGTGAAGTCGTGCTCGCAGTGGTCGCCGCCGAAAACGGGCAGCTGTTTGCCTTCGCGCAGGCCGCGAGCGGGACGAACGGCGCGAGCGTTACATGGGTGTACGTCTCGAAGGACGGCGGGCGCCACTGGCGCTACGACAACCGACTCGGCGGGATCTAGGCGCCCGTCAGGGGAGCAGCGCGACCAGGCTGTTGGCGGGGATGCGCAGCTTGACCCGACCGTGACGCGCCGGCACAACCTCCTTGGCTAGCCCCGCGCGCGTCGAGCTGAGCGCCTCGAGCTGCACGGTGTGCGCGATCGGCAGCGTGACCGTTTGCGTCTTCGTGCGCTCGTTGTCGAGGATCAGTTGTACGCGGCCGCCGGTGACCGAGGTCGCGATGATCCCGTGCGAGCTCGGCACGGTTGCGAGCGAGGAGCCAACGGGCAGCCAGGAGTTCAGCGCCGTGAGCGCGGTGTCGAGCGGACGATCCTTCACGCGTGAGCCTTCAACGACGAACGGGTCGTAGGCGCCGCCGCTGAGGTGGAAGCGAACCTCCTGAAAGCCGATCTTCAGGGCGCTCAGGACGTAGCGGATCGCCCACACCGCGGACGCGGGACTGTCCGACACTCCGGGCTTGCCACCGCACGCCGCGGAGTTGGCCTCGGTGATGACCGCCGGCACGCCCGCCGCGTTGGCATCCGCGACGACCCACGCGAGTTCGTTCGGCGCATCCGCCGCTTCCACCGAGAGCAGCCGCGGGATCGTGACCGCACTCGGGCTACCGCAGTCGCTGAGCGGGTAGAGGTGAACGCCGACGACGCCTATGTGGAGTTCCTCGACGACCCGCAGCAGCTGCTTGCGCCAGTCGTGCGCGCGCGCCAGTTCGGGGCCGACGATCGGAGCGGTGCCGACCGCCTGTCGGAGGTATGAACCGAGCTGCAGGTAGAGGCCCACGCCGAGCGTTTCGAGGTTCGGCGTCGCCTTGCCGAGCGATCCGTAGTTCGGCAGGTAGTAGAGGTCGGGCTCGTTCCCGAGCGAGAACGCGAGCCCGTTCGTCGCCGCGCTCTGCGCGCCGGCGACCATCTGGGCGACCCATGCGAGCTCGCTCGTCTTCATGTTGAGGCCGACTGTGAGCGGCTCCTTCGTCGCGGTGAGGAGGCAGTGCAGCTGACTCCAGAAGCTCGCCGGGAGCGTGTAGAGGGTGGAGGAGTCCCAGGAGGGCGAGGGAACGGGCAACACACCCGCCGGCACCGTGAGGTCCTGGCTGTTGCCGCCGAGATGAAGCGGCGGCGCGCCGAGCTTCAGGAGCTCGGCGGTGAGCGCGGGCGGCGGGCAGGGGCCCGAGCCGAGCTCCTGCGCCATCAGCGGGTACTCGATGGAGAGGCCAACCGGGGGCATTAGCACACGCACCCGCGGGTCGGTGGGCGCGCTCGGGGACGTCGCCCCGGTGTGCGTGGCTGCGAGGGCGGGCGCGAGGTTCGCGCCACCGATCGTGACCAGGCCCAGCACGGCTGCGACGACGGGCGCTAGCAGCGGCAGGGATGATTTGCGTGAGCTGCCCAGCGTCGCCGACTCCGCCCCGTCGAGGAGGCCCTCCCTAGCTCGACTCTGAACCGGCGAGGCTTCCCTCCTCGCCGGCGGGCTCGTCTGTTGCGGAGGCCTCCGCCGCCGGGGCCTCTGCGGCCTCGGGAGTCTCACTCGCCTCATCGGCGGGCGCAGCCGCCTCGTCGGCGGCGGGCGCGGGCTCAACTGGGGACGCAGGCTCGGCTGCGGGCTCGGCTGCGGCTGCGGGCTCGGCCGTGGCTGCGGGCTCGGCCGGCGCAGCGGGGGCGCTGCTCGCACGATGCTCGCTCGGAACCTGCCCCCCGCGCATGTCCGGCGGCTCGGGCGTGCCCGGCTTGAGCTTGACGATACGGAAGCGGAGCACCTCGTCGGCGATGCCCAGCGAGCGGTCAAGGCCCTGTAGGACGTCGACCTTCGAGAGCTGGAATTGCAGCAGGTGATACTCGGCCTGGCTGCGGTGGCGGATCTGGTATGCGAGCTCGCGATTGCCCCACTGGTCGTGACGCAGTAGCTCGCCGTCCGCGGAGATGCTGTTCTTTACGTCCTTGATCACGCCCTCACGAGCGTCCTGCTCGGCTTCGGTGTCGAGCAGCAGCACCAAGTCGTACGTAGCGAGCGTCGATGTGCTGGCGGTGTCGTTCGATGACGGCATAAAGCGAAAACCACACGCGCTGCTGGAGCCCGCGTGCGGACTCCCGGATGATACCCGGCGCGCCGCGGCCGGGCGGCGGCAGGCTCAGTGTGATTTCGCGAGCGCCTTGCGGCGGATGTCAGCGAGCTGCTCGTCGATCCAGTCGCCGGGATCGCGCGAGGTGATGATCTCGACCAGGCCGCGCGCGCGCCGCCGCCGCTCGGCGGCTTCCATCGTGAGCGCGGCGTCGATCGAGTCTGCGAGCTCCTGGATGTCGAATGGGTTGACCGAGAGCGCGTACTCACCGAGCTCCTCGTGCGCGCCCGTGTTCTCGGAGAGGATCGAGACGCCGTCGCGCTCATTGATGATCGGGCCCTCCTTCGCGACCAGGTTCATGCCGTCGAACATCGCGTTGACGAGCAACACGTCGTAGTGCTTGTAGGCGGCGACCGCCTCCTCGAGGTCGTCCCGAAGCTTGAGCTGGATCGGCATCCAGTCGGGCGTTCCGTGACGGTGATTGATCACCGCGACGAGCGCCTCGATGCGCTCGAGGTACTCGGCGTACTGCGGCACGTCGGTGCGCGAGGGCATGAGCTGGGCCACGAACGTGACGCGCTCGCGGACCTCGGGGTGCTGTTCGAGGAAGAGGTCGAAGGCGGAGAACCCGCGGAGCACGTTCTTCGAAAGGTCGGCGCGATCGACGCGCAGGATGAGGAAGTCCCGCCGCCGCCGCAGGAGTTCCTCCTCGAATGCCTTCACGCGCTCGCTCTCGGCGAGGCGCCGTGTCGCGAGATGGTCGATCGGCAGCGGGTACGCGCGGACCCACACGTCGCGATCGCCGAAGCGGACGACGCCGCCCTCGAAGTCGACTTCGAGGTCCATGAGGTCACGGCAGCACTGCAGGAAGTTGTGCCGATAGGAGCGCGTGTGGAAGCCGACGATGTCGTTCGCGAGCAGGCCCGTAAAGATGTCCTCGCGGATGCGCGAGGGCAGCACCCGCCACGCGTCGGGCTGCGTCCACGGGATGTGGATGAAGTGGTGCAGGAAGACCTCAGGCCGTGCGCGGCGAACGAGGTCGGGGAGCGTGTAGAGGTGGTAGTCGTGGACCATCACGACCGGCTCGGGGTCGCTTCCGAGTTCCTCCACGACGGCGCGAGCGAGGTCTTCGTTGACGACGTTGTAGCCGAACTCGAACGCCTCGATCTCCTCGCGGCGGATGTCGGGCGCGTTGGAGAGATCCCACAGGTAATGCTGGATGAACCACAGCATCGGGTTCGCAAAGACGTTGTAGAAGCGGTCGTATGCCTGGGGATCGGAGACGACGAAGCGGAGGTTGTACTCGCCGCCACCGGGTAAACGCACGGAGAACGGACCGCCGCCGTGCTCCCGCGCGACTTGCGCGTCGCTCTCGGTCATCGCGGAGGCGATCCAGCGGACCTCGCGATGCGACGCGAGGCCCGTCAGCGCCGTGACGAGTCCGCCCGAGCCGCGCTCGGCGTTGCCCTGCTCGTCGAATGTCACCGGACCGCGGTTGGAGACGAGCACGAGCGAAGCGCTCATAGCCCCATCTCGTTGAAGATCCGCAGGTAGTCGCGGAGGTAGCGGGGCATGAGGAAGTGACGCCGCACGTGCTCCTTGCCGTGCCGCCCGAGGCCGGCGCCGAGCTCGCGATCGCCCAGCAGCTGCGCGGTGCGTTCTGCGCACTGCTCCACGCTGGAGACGAGAAAGCCGGTCACGCCGTCCTCGATCTGCAGCGGAATGCCGCCGACGTCGCCCGCGACGACGGGGCGAGCCTTCCAGAGCGCCTCCGAGACCGTCAGCCCGAACCCCTCGCGCGTCGACTTCTGGATCACGACGTCCGAGTGTGTCTGGAACGCGTTCACCTCGACGGCCCCAACGTTGTTGAAGTTGCTCAGGACGTGCGCGTCCGGGTCTTCACCGGCGTGGGCGAGCGTGGCGTTGAAGAAGTCCCACCCTTCCGGATCGTCGCTCGCCATCGACCCGACGAGCGCAAGCTGCACGCCGGGGTCGGACTCCTTCACGATCCGGTAGGCGTCGATCACCCCGAGCGGGTCCTTCCAGGGGTCGAAGCGGGACACCTGGCAGATCAGCGGGCGCCCGGTGTCGATGCCGAGCTGGTCGCACACATAGGACGCTTCATCGGCCGAGAGCGCCATGTTCTTCGGCGCGAGCGGGTCGATCGCGGGCGGCACGACGTTCACGTGCCCGTGCATGCCCTCGGGCACGAACGTCTTCAGGTGAAAGACGCTCTGCGGATAGTCCTGGACCTGGGGCAGGAACTGCTCGAGCGTCGTGGGGTTGGGGGTGGAGAGATCGAGGTGGCAGCGCCAGATCCAGCCGCGCGCCTTCTCGGGCGCGAGCTCGTAGAGCGCTGCGGGCTGGTGGTCGTGGACGAGGCAGATGTCCCAGCCGTCGGGGAGCTCGCGCGCGTTCATCTCGTTGTAACGCCACCAGCAGTCCCACTGCTCGGGAGAGAGGTCGGTCTCCGCGCCCTGCAGCGCGTTGTGCAGGAGCTTCGTCGCGTTGAAGAACTCCTCGCGCCCGTAGATCACCTGCCACTCGCACTCGAGCCCCACGTCGCGCATGAGCGGCACGAGCGTGTAGAGGATCTCGGAGACGCCGCCACCGAAGGCCGTGGCAGAGACGTGGACGACTTTCATGCCCTGCAGCGGCTCCGCGAGCTTGCGCACTTCCTCGATCAGCTCCTTGCCGCAGATGTGGGTGTAGTCGGAAAGCGGCTTGCTGGCGACCGAAACGGGCTGAAGCACGCACGGACTATAAGCGCCGGAGGCCCGGTAACGTGGGCGCTGCGCGCGCTGCATGCGGCTGCCGCCGGTCGGCGGCCGGTAACGATGCCGCGCGAGCGGTTAAGTTTCCGGGTCGGTTGCTCGCACTGCTCAACGGACGCATATACCGCGCCGCGATGGTGCCTTTGGTGGCGGTGATCGCGGTGGCTGCGCTCTCGCTCACGAGCCGTCCACCCGCGCTCACTTCGACGCTCACCTCGGATGCGTTCGACGGCGGCTGGACGATGCAGGAGCTGCAGACGCTTGCGCATGAATTTCCGGATCGCCCGCCGGGCGGCCCGGCGGATGATGCGCTCGCGCGCCGAGTCGCGCAGACGCTCGAAAGCCTCGACGGCGCCTTCCACGTGAGTGTGCGTCACACGAGCGGCCAGACCGTCGAGGGTGAACGCTCGCTGCTCACCGTGCTCGCCGTGCGACCCGGCAAGACGAGCGAGAGCCCGATCGTCGTGCTCGCCCACCGAGACGCTTCGGGAAGCGGCTCGGAGGCGGCGCTATCGGGGACGGCGGTGCTGCTCGAGCTCGCGCGCGTGCTCGCCGACCGCGAGACGAACCGCACGGTCCTGCTCGTGTCGACAAGCGGCGGCAGCGGGGGCGACACCGGCGCTGCGAGCTTCGCGAGCGCGTTGCAGGGGGGGCGCATACCGTGGCTCGCCAGGTCGGGATTGACAGCGGCGCAGACAGGGGCCAGCGGGCTGTCGGGCCCACAGGCGGGAACCGGCGCGGCGGGTGCATCGCCCGCGCAGACGGAATCGAGCACCGGCGCGGGGAGCGAAGGCCTCTCGGGCGGCGAAGCGCCTGCCGGCGGTGAAAGCGGCGCAGGGGGCGAAGCCGCGTCCGGGCCGTCCGGGGAAAGCACGCCGCAGTCCGTCCCCGAAGCTGCCGCCGGCCGTCCCGCGGACGCCGCGATCGCCCTCGGCGATCTTGCTTCCGCGTCCATGCGAGCGCCGCTCGTGATTCCCTTCTCGAGCGCCGTCGGAAGCGCCCCGTCGGAGCTCGCGGACACGGCGGCGAGCGCGATCGCCCAGCAGGCCGGCGTCAAGGCCGGCGCCCCGAGCCTCGTGGATCAGATCGTGCACTTCGCAGTGCCGCTCACGCCCGGCGAAGAGGGTCCGCTCAACGCGGCCGGCATCCCCGCGGTGCTGGTGCAGGCGTCGGGCGAACGCGGGCCGGCTGCGCACGCTGCGCTCAGCGCGGCGCGCATGGAAGGGCTGGGGAGCGCGGTCCTCAGCACGATCGATGCGCTCGACGCAAACCCAGACATCCCCACGGGACCGCAGGACGAGCTGGTCTTCTCCCACGACGTCGTGCCTGGTTGGACGGTGCGGCTGCTGGTGGCCGCGCTGCTGCTGCCGGCGCTCGCGGCCTCACTCGATGGCTTCGCGCGGGTGCGCAGGCGCAGCGAACCGGTGGGGCGCTGGATCTGCTTCACGCTCGCGTGCGGGTATCCGTTCCTACTCGCCGCCCTCGTGCTCGCGGTGATGGGTGCGGTAGGCCTCGCCGGACCCGTGCCCGGCGCGCCGGTCTCGGGGGCTTTGGTGCCCCTCGGGGCCGGGGCGATCGCCGCGACGAGCCTCTCGTTGCTCGCGCTGCTGCTCGGCTGGCTGTCGTTGCCGCGCGTGTGGCGCTCGCTCGGGCTCGCGCGGGGCTCCTTTCCAGCGGCGGCCGGAGCCGGCCTGCTCGTGGTGCTCGACGCGGTCGCGCTCGTGACGTGGCTCGCGAACCCGTTCGCGGCGCTCCTGATGGTCCCCGCGGTCCATCTCTGGCTGGTCGTGGCTGCCCCGGAGCTGCGCCCACGGCACCGGTGGGCCTCCTTGGGGGTAGTACTGTTGGGTGTATGCGCACCTGCACTCGTCGTCGTTTACTACGCAGGGCAGTTCGCGGGCGGGTTCACAGATTCGGCGTGGGCCGCGATGCTCCTGATCGCGGGCGGCCGCATCGGGGTGGGGACCCTCGTGCTCTGGAGTTGCGCACTCGGCAGCGTCGCCGCTGCAACGATCGTCGCACTCGCGGGTCGCACGGCGCCACGCGTACGCGAGGAACCGCGGCCGATCACGGTCCGCGGGCCGCTCAGCTATGCTGGCCCGGGGTCTTTGGGGGGCACGGAGTCCGCGCTGCGTAGGTAGGTAGGTGGGGCAGATGCGTGCGACGCCACCGACCGTGGTCAACCGCTTCCCGGTGCATCGCGTCTCACGCAAGCTGGCGCTCTCCTACCTTGGGGGCGCTTTTACCTACTGCTGCTGGGGCCTCGTCGGCCTCTACGCGGGTGGGTCCGAGCGCCGCCGTAGCTTCCCCGGCGTGTTCTCTCGGCGGGCTTCGCGGACGCGCGCGAGGGTCCCGCGTCGCACGCTCGCGGGACGCCTCACGCGAATCCTCTCGTGGGCGCTGATCGCAACGGGATTGATCGCGCTCGCCGACGCCGGGATCACGCTCGTCTGGCAGGAGCCGCTGACGGCGCTCTACGCGACGATCCAGCAGGACCAGCTCGGCGGCTCCCTGCGTGCGCTCGAGCAGGCCACCCCGTCGGGGGTGCTCGCACAGCGGCTCGCGCTCGCCCATCGCGTCGATGAAAGGATCGCCCTGCTCGCCGAACACCTCGAACGGAACGCCTCCGACGGGAGTGCCGTCGGCCGTATAGACATCCCGCGCATCAGCGCCGACTACGTGATGGTCAACGGCACGGACACGGCCGACCTCGAGGAGGGACCGGGCATCTACTCGCGCTCCAGCTATCCCCAGCGCACGTTCCCGGGTCTCTCCGGCACGACCGCGATCGCGGGCCATCGCACCACCTACCTCGCCCCCTTTCGCCACATCAACGAACTCCGACACGGGGACGTGATCACGCTCACGATGCCCTACGGGCGCTTCACCTACTCCGTTACGGGCAGCAGGGTCGTGAACCCGAGCGACGTGATGGCCGCCGTGCGCCCCGTCGGCCATCCGCGGATCGTGCTCTCGGCGTGCACGCCGCTGTTCAGTGCCGCCCAGCGAATCCTCGTGTTCGGGCGCTTGACAGCCACCGTGCCGCTCGGCGCCGCCGCGGCCTACGTGCAGAGCCTCGTCGCGGGCTCGTACGCAACGAGCGCGCTCGCGCACACGCTCGGGCTCCCCGATCGTGGGCTCACGGAATCGATCTAGGCGCCGCGCTTGCCCTCACCAGCGGTGCTCGAAGCCCTCGAGCGCCAGCTCGTGTCCCTCGCCGTCGAGTAGCGCCACGCCGGGCTCACCCTCGAGCACCTCGCCGATCCATGTAATCGGGACACCGCCGATCGCTGCCAGTGCGTGCTCGATTCCCGCGCGATCTCCGGGATCCGCACAGACGCACAGCTCGTAGTCGTCACCGGCGGCCGCCGCCAACTGCAGCGGGTCGAGTCCGAGCGCCCTCGCGAGCTCGCGCAAACCCTTCTCCAGCGGAAGCTCCTCGAGCGCGATCCGCAGCCGCACGCCGCTCGCACGGGCGATGTGGCCGGCGTCGCTCGCAAGGCCGTCGGAGAGGTCGATCATGGCGTGCGCCCCGCCTCCCGCAAGCACGCGACCCTCCGCGATCCGCGGCAGCGGACGGCGCAGTCGCTCGAGGCTCGGATCGATGGACTCGATCGGCGCCGCGCCGAGCTCGCGTCCATCCGCCTCGAGGACGGCAAGCGCGGCCCCGGCGCCCCCGAGCGCGCCTGTGACGCCCACGATGTCCCCCGCACATGCACCGTCCCGTCCACTCAGCTCGTCAGGGCTCTCGGCCCAGCCGACGACGGTCACGCACACTACGAGCACCGGCGCGCTCACGACGTCGCCGCCGGCGATCGTGGCGCCGCACCGGCGCGCCAGCTCGTTTGCACCGCGAACGATCGCGAGCGCGGCTTGCTCGCTGAGGCCGGCGGGCAGCGCGAGGCCGAGGTATGCCTCGCCGGGATCGGCGCCCATCGCCGCGAGGTCCGAGAGTCCCCGCGCCAGCGCTCGCCAGCCGACCTCCTCGGGGGTCATCCATCCCTCCCGCAGCCGGAAGTGCACGCCGTCAACGGCGGTGTCGATCGACGTCACGCACAGCGGGCGGGCACGTACGACAGCGGCGTCGTCCCCGATGCCGCGAAGGACCCGCGCGCCGCGATCCGCGAGCTCAGCCGCGATGGCGTCGATCAGGGAGCGCTCAGCGATGCCTGTAGACGATACGCGCGCGGTCGAGGTCGTACGGTGAGAGCTCGACGCGCACACGATCGCCGGGGAGGATGCGGATGCGAAAGCGCCGCATCTTGCCCGCGACGTGGCCGAGGACGACGTGATCGTTGTCGAGCTTCACCCTGAACATCGCATTGGGCAGCGCCTCGATCACCTCGCCGTCGAATTCGATCTTGTCTTCCTTCGCCACGCTCACATCCCCTCCGGCGCGCCCGCCCCGGGGGCAGCCACCGCGCTCGATTTTCGGGGTGAAGCTATCAGCACGCGCGCTCCTGTGACGGGTGCTACCCGGCCGGCGGGCTGGCGCCGGCTTCGCCGTGCGTCGGCGGCTGGCCGCCTTCCGCGGCGCCTCCTTCGGGCGGGCCGCTTTCGGCTTCACGTGGCTTGTTCGTGGTTTCCGGCGCGGGTTCCGGCACCGGTGTGTGTTCCGGCGCGCTATGGCGTTCTTCTTCGGCCGGCTGCTTTTCGCGTTCGGCGCCGCCGTAGTGATTGTGGTGGTGAGTGACCGTCGGCGGCCTCGCTTCGATCTGTGGCGCCGAAGGCTGCGATTCCAGGTGCGTCGAGCCGCTCGAGCTCTGGTACTTGCCGTTGAACGGTTGGAAGACGATCGGCTGCGTGGCCGGCGGGAATGGCGGGCATTCGCCGGCGGTGGCGCTTTCCATGTAGTCGTGCCACATCGTCGCGGGCAGGTTCGGACCCTCGACCGTGACACCCTGCACGTCGGTCATCGGGATCTTCCCCTGCGGGTAACCGATCCACACCGACGTCGCGAGGCGGTCCGTGAAGCCGACGAACCAGGCGTCGGTGTTGTTGTCCGTCGTGCCCGTCTTGCCCCCGCTGTTGGGGCAGCCGAAGTTCGCGCCCGTGCCAAGACCCTGCGTGATGTACTCCTGGAGCAGCTTCGTTGTTTCCGCTGTGACGCCATCGGAGAAGACCTTCGTGCGGCGGGGCGTGCCGAGGTCGTCTGTGTGGCCGTCCGGGAACACGACCTTCGTGACCGCGATCGGCTGGTTGCGCCATCCGCCGTCGGCGATCGTCGCGTACGCGTCGGCCATTTCGAGTGGGGTGACGCCTACGCGCAGGCCCCCGAGGCCCTCCGCTGGCACGCCTTCGAGCGGCGCGGCGATCCCGGCGAGCTGGGCCGTCTGCTTCACGTTCTGAGGACCAACGTCGAGGTCGAGCAGCTGGAATATCGGATCGTTCGACTGCATGAACGCGGTCTGGACGTTGTAGCTCGCGCCGAGCGTGCCGGAGTATGTGTGGATGTTGATCGGCCCCCAACGCGGGTCCACGAAATCGAGTGGTCGGGAGGTGTAGTAGGTCGTGTAAGGATCGACTCCCTGACGCAGGGCGGTCAGCAGGACGAAAGTCTTGAACGTCGAGCCGGCCTGCCGGTGCGCGTCGGCGGCGAGGTTGAATTCCGAGCCTTCGTAGCGCGGCGCCTCGGCCATCGCACGGATGTAGCCGTCGCTCGGATCGATCGAGACGATCGCCGCGGCGGGGTCGCCTGGTTCCGGAAGCACGGCGTCGATCGCGTTGCGCGCTTGGCGCTGCATCGTGAGGTCGAGCGTCGTGTAGATCTTGAGCCCGCCGTAGTCCACGGTGTTCGCACCGTAGCGTTCGACGAGCTGCTGGCGCACGTATTCGAAGAAGAAGCTTTCTTTGCGTTGTGCATAGTAGTAACCGCGGTGCACTTCGAGTGGCGCCCGCTGGGCGGCGCGGGCCTGTGCATTTGTGATGAGGTGAAGTTCTGCCATCTTCGCGAGCACGACGTTGCGTCGTTCGCGTGCGAGCGTGCGGTGGGCGAGTGGGTTGTAATCGGAGGGCGCCTGCGGCAATCCGGCGAGCAACGCCGCCTGCTGTAGATCGAGTCCCGAGACGGGCTTGTTGAAGAAGACTTGCGAGGCCGCCTCGACGCCGATCGCCGTCTGACCGCCGACCGTACCGTATGGGATGTCGTTCAGATATTCGGTGAGGATTTCGCGCTTGGTGTGGTGCTTGTTGTATTCGAGTGCGAGCTTCGCCTCCGTGAGCTTCTGCTTGAACGTGCGAAGGTCGTTTCCGAGGTAAAGGTTTCGCACGAGTTGCATCGTGATCGTCGACGCACCCTGGAGCGTCGCACCGTGCGAGACGTCGGCGAAAGCGGCTCGCACGATCGCGGTCACGTCGATGCCGTCGTTGTGGTAGAAACGCTGGTCCTCGATCGCGACGGTGGCGTTCTTGAGGTTCTCGGGTATCTGGCTCCAGGTGACGGGGGTTCTCAGGGTGTCGGATTGGATGAAACCGAGGCGAGTGCCGTTGGCGGCCAGGACTTCGGATGGAGTGCCGAGGACGATCGGCCGCACGGACGCGAGTGAGGGCGCGGAGTGCACAACGGAGAGCACGTATAGGGTTGCGGCGGCGATGCCGACTACGAACGCGCTGCCTAGCGCGCCGAGTGCGAGGACGAAAATGTGGGGCGCCCCCGCGCGGTTACGCCTGCGGCGACGCTGTCGTGCCTGCCTTGACATCGCTTATGTGACGAAGTCTGGCAGGCGAGCGGCGATCATGTGCGAGGTATGAGCACCGATACCGGCGAGCTGGCGCTCTCCTCGCCGCACGCGCGCGCGGAGCTCGGCACGTTGCCCGCGTGGGAGACGAGCGGCGAGCACACCGTCACGTCGCCCGCGCACGCGGCGGCGCTTCGCGACGCGTGGCGCGCACTTTGGAGCTCACGGCTGCTCGTGTGGGTGGCCGGCAGTGGGACGGTTGCTGCGCTCGGCCTCGGCCCGGCGCGCAAGGTGATCGCGCACGAAACCCTCACGCGCGGACATGGCTGGCTCGGCGACATCCTCGTCGCGCCGGCGGCGCGTTGGGACGCCGGCTGGTACCTGCTGATCGCGCGCGAAGGCTACAAGCCGTCGCTCGGCGCCGTGACCGCGCCCCGGGCGGCCTTCTTCCCCCTTTACCCGCTGCTTGTGCGCGGCGTGTCGTCTCTGCTCGTGCCGCCAGTCATCGCGGGCGTGCTCGTGTCGCTGCTCGCGCTGTTCGCCGCGCTTTACGGTCTTCACCGCCTGACTGCGCTCGAGGCGGGTGGCGGCAGGCGTGGGCGCGAGGTCGCGCGGCTCGCGGTGCTCGTCACGGCGTTCGCGCCGATGGCGTTCTTCTTCTCTGCGATCTACAGCGAGTCGCTCTACCTAGCGCTCTCCGTCGGCGTCTTCTGGTGCGCGCGCAAGGGGCACTGGGCCCTGACCGGCGTGCTCGGGGCGCTCGCGTGCGCGACACGACCGACGGGAATCCTCCTGCTGGCCCCGGCGCTCGTCCTCTACCTCTACGGTCCGCGTCAGGACCGGCCGCCCGACCGGGCGCTCGCAGGGCCTGAAACCGGCGGCCGGCTGCGCTCGTTGGTGAGCGTCGCGCAGCCGCGCTACAGGCTTCGCCCCGAGCTCTCGTGGCTCGCGCTGATGCCTGCGGGCGTCGCGCTGTTCGCCGCCTACCTCGCGCTCGCCGGCGGTGATGCATCGGCGCCTTTCCACGCCCAGTCGCTCTGGGGGCGCGACTTCGCAGGGCCCTTCGGGGGGCTCTGGAGCGCGGCCGTTGCCGCCTTCGACGGCGCGCGCCAGCTGCTCTCGCTGCAGGGCGCTCACTCCTATTTCCCGCACGCGAGCGGTGCGCCGCTTGTGAGTGCCTCGCATAACGTGCTGTTGCTCGTGTTCGCGATTGCCGCGGTGCTCGGCGTGGTCGGCGTGCTGCGGACGCTTCCGTTCGCATACGGCGTCTACGTGCTGCTCGCGCTCGCGCTGCCGCTCTCGTATCCGGTCAGCTCGGAACCGCTGATGTCGCTGCCGCGCTTCCTGCTCGTCCTGTTCCCGCTCGCAATGTGGCTCGGAGCGTGGTTGACCGCGCATCCTCGTGCCCGCGCGCCGGTGCTCGCCGTGTTCGCGCTCTCGATGGCCTTCTTCACAGGGGCATTTGCGAGCTGGCACTGGGTCGCGTGAGCGCGCCGCACCTGCGGGCGGTGCTGCTCGATGCCCTCGGCACGCTTGTCGCGCTCGCTCCGCCCGGGCCAGAGCTCGTGCAGGCGCTCTTGCGCGAGCACGGAATCGCGATCAGCCGCGCGGACGCCGACCGCGCGTTCGCGCGCGAGATGGCGTATTACCGCGAGCACCATCACGAGGCTCACGACGAGTCCACGCTCGAGGCGCTGCGAGCGCGCTGCGCGGCGGTGCTCGCCGAGGCGCTTCCCGGCGCGGTGGCGAACATGCTCGGCGCGGACGAGCCGCTGAAGCTGCTCCTCGCATCGCTGCGGTTCAGTGCGCAACCTGACGCGCGCCGCGCGCTTACGCTCCTGCGCGCGCGCGCGCTGCGCGCCGTGGTCGTGAGCAACTGGGACTGCTCGCTGCCGTCGGTGCTGGCGCGGGTCGGCCTCGCGGGCCAGCTCGACGGGGTGGTGAGCTCGGGCGCCGTCGGCCACCCTAAGCCCGCACGCGAGATTTTCGATGCGGCGCTCGCCGTTGCCGGTGTCTCGCCGGCGCAGGCGCTGCACGTCGGCGACTCCATCGCGAACGACGTGCAGGGCGCGCGCGCTGCGGGCATCGCTGCCGTCCTCCTCCGGCGCGACCCTGCCGGCGAGTGCGTCGCCGTTCCGCCCGGTGTGCCGGTTATCAGCTCCCTGGACGAGTTGCCGGCCGTGATCGCAGGGGCGGGCGGTTAGGCTCGCTGGGGTGAATCGTTGAGCACCTCGACGCCACAGCCGCAACTTCCCCCCGAGGGGTCGCAACCGCAGGTTTCGTCGCCGCCGTTCGCGGCCGACGGGTTGCAGCCACCGGAGCCCTCCCCGCAGGCGGACACCAACGAGCTCTACCCACAGGTTCTCCTGGCCGCCGTGGACATCGGTCGCCGCGCTCTTAGGCGGCTTCGCGCTCGCGGTGCTCGGCGCGCTCGCGCTCGACATCCCCGCGGCCCTCCTCGGTGTTCACATTGAATCGTCAAACCTGCCCGCCGGTCTTGAGATCGCGGACACCGCCGTTCAGGACGTCGCTTTTGTCGCCTCCGCGGTGATCTTCGCTCACGTCGGCGGCCGCGTCGTGGGCGCATGGCAGTTCGGGCTGCGCCGCCCGCGCGTGAGTTGGCGAGTTGTCGCGATCGCCGTCCCCGCCACCTACGTCGCGTTCTTCGTTTTCGACATCGTGTGGGCGGAACTGTTGAACGTCCACGAAAAGGAGAAGCTGCTCGAAACGCTCGGCGCAAACGAAGGGGCGATCCTGCTTGTGCTGAGTGCCGCGTTGACGTGCGTTATGGCGCCGATCTGCGAGGAGTTCCTCTTCCGCGGCTTCTTCTTCCGCGCGCTCGCCAACTGGCGCGGCCCGTGGCTCGCCGCGGTGCTCACCGGGGTCGTTTTCGGCGCCGTGCACATCGGCTCGGCGCCGGCGATCGACCTCGTGCCGCTCGGCGTTCTCGGCTTCGCGCTGTGCGTGCTCTACCGCGCGACCGGCTCGCTCTACCCCTGCATCGCCGTCCACGCGCTGAACAACTCGATCGCCTTCGGGAGCCTCGAGGGGTGGTGGTGGTGGCAGGTGCTGCTGCTGATCGCCGCCGCGATGAGCGTGCTCTGGCTGTTGGCGTGGACGCTGCGGAGCGTGGGCGTGATCAAGGAGGAGCGGGCGCGCGCGGTCGCGTAGGGCCCGCGCACCATCGAGCCTCCGCCCGGCGTGCCCATACAATTGCCCGATGAGATCGAGGGCGGCCGCCGCGGCCGCGGCGAGCATCGCGCTGCTGGCGCTGCCCACCGCGACCCATGCGCAAAGCACGAGCGCGGCAACCCCCGCAACGCCGCCCGCGACGCCGGCGCCGCTCGCGGGACACATGCGGCTCGTGCTCGCGGGCATCCGTTCAAATGCGGCCTTTGCGATCGCCCACGAAGGGATTCCCGTGCGCGGAAGCATCGTGCCGTTCGTTTCGGGCCAGCGGGTGCGCCTGAGCCTCTACCGCGACGGGCACTTGCAGGCATCGAAAACGGTGCGCGTCTCGCGCCACGGCAGCGCGGGTCAGTTTCAGGTGAGCTTCCCCAACGCGCTTCCCGGGCGCGTGCGTGTGCTCGCGTCGCACGTCGCGACGCCGCAGCTGCAGGCGCTCTCAGCCGCGACGCCGGACCTGAGCGTGCTCGCGGCCGCGCAGATGTCGATCGGCGCGCGCGGCGCGGAGGTGTGGGTGCTCCAGCGAGCGCTCGGCGCGCTCCACTACGCGATCCCCGAGAGCGGCTATTTCGACGAAGCGACCGCGGACGCCGTGATCGCCTTCCGCAAGCTCACCGGCTTGCCGCGTGAATCCTATGCCGACGCGAGCGTCTTCCGCGCGCTCAAACGCGGCGAGGGCGCCTTCCACGTGCGCTTCCCGCAGGACGGGCGGCACGTCGAGGCCGATCTCACGAAGCAGGTGCTCGCCGAGATAGCGCCCCACGGTCGTGTGCTGAACATCTATCCGACGAGCTCCGGCAAGCCCTCGACGCCCACCGTGACGGGACGCTTCCGCGTCTACGAGAAGACGCCCGGGTTCAACTCCGAGATGATGCTCGACTCGAACTACTTCATCAGCGGCTACGCGATCCACGGATATCCCGAAGTCCCGACGTACGCCGCGAGCCACGGCTGCCTGCGCGTGCCGAACCTCGATGCGCCTTCGATCTACGCGTGGCTTCAGATCGGGACGCCGGTCGACGTCTACTACTGAGCGCCGCTGGGCGAGGGGCTCAGCCGCATCCGCAGCGCCCGCGCGAGAAAACGGAACGCGACGCCGTAGAGCAGGAGCGCGAGCAGTGTGCCAACGCCGCGGACCACCCATTCGCTGTGCGAAGCGGACGTGAGGCTCGAGAAGGGCGAGGTGAGTGCTTCGGCCGTGCGGTTGAGAAGCCGGTGCAGGCTGCTCTCGTGGCTCTGTGTCGCGGGCGTGCTCGAGGACCCGGTTTCGTTGGCCGCTTGCGAGCTCGCACCGGGGCTTCCCGCGGGCTGCACATTTCCGAGCTCGGTGAGCTGTTGCCGCGAGGCTGCGTTGGTCTGATTGACTGCGAACACCGCGAAGGACGCGATGACGACGAGGCAGCACACGGTCGAGGCCCACCCGAGCGTCCGTCCCAGCCAGAAGGAGACTCCGCGTGACACGCCAGTCAGGTTAGATCGCCGCTTGAGCAAAAACCAGAAACTCGACGAATGTGTGAACGGGCTCGCGAGCGACCGCGAGTTGCTTGTGCGGGGACTGCGGGAGCATGCACTTGTGATCGGCGAGGTGACGCTCACGAGTGGCGCCCGCGCCTCCTACTACGTCGACGCGAAGCGCGCCGTGCTCCGCGCCGACTGCTTCCTCGCCCTCGGCAGGCTGATCGCCCACCACGCCAGGCGCCTGAGGGCGACGGCCGTCGGCGGTGTGCCGATCAGCGCGATCCCGGTGGCATGCGCCGCGCTCGCCGCCGCCGCGGAGGCGAGCGAGGACGGCGCGCTTCGGAAGGGGTTCATCGTGCGCCGGGAGCGCAAGCAGCACGGGCTCGGCGGCACGATCGAAGGTCCGCCGCTCGATCCCGGCGAGCGCTGCCTCGTGGTGGAGGACGTCGTCACCACCGGCGGCTCCACGGTCGAGCTACTGCGACGCCTCGAGGATGAGCAGATCGTGATCGCGGGCGTGCTCAGCGTGCTCGATCGCATGGCCGGCGGCGGGGCGGCGATCGAAGCGGTACTCGACGGCCCGTACGTCGCGCTCACGACGATCGACGATGTCTATCCCGAGCGCCGGGACCGCTGAGCGCTAGCCTTCGCCGGGCCCCGAAAGCGCCGCGCGCGCCCTCGTAGTCCAATGGATAAGACGACCGCCTCCTAAGCGGTAAATCCAGGTTCGACTCCTGGCGGGGGCATGCCGAGAGCCCGCCTGCCGCGCTTCGCAGGCGCGGCTGGAACACACGCCTATCTTCACGGCTTGGACCCAACCCGGGGCCCGGCGGTGCCGACTATAAATAGGAACGGTCCCGAGGCACTCGATTGACGCATCGATGACGTACTTCTCACCCCCCGTGAGACGAGCAGCGACTCGACGCGGCGTCCTGTTGGGCGCCCTCGTTGCGTTCGCCGCGTTGCTCGTGGGCGCGCCCGGCGCCGGCGCCTCCTCGCTTGTCGAAGAACGAGCGTTCCAGCCGTTCACTCCCTGGCGCCAGCCCCCGATGCAGCTCCCCGACCCGCTGGTCGCGAACTACGCGCAGCTCGCGCAGGCCGGCATCGCACAAACGAGCAGGTGGCGCAGCGGGCGCTGGTACTGCGAATACCTGGCGTGCGCGAACGGCCCCTACTCGCTCCTCACGGTGTGGGGCGAGGTGCCGATGTTCGAGTCCGTCGACGCGCTCCAGATCGCCGACCCCTCGCCTGCCCACCGCGCGCTCGTGGACCGCTTCGCGCGCGCCTCCGAGCACTACTGGAACCCCCGCCTCGACGGC
Organism: uncultured bacterium; assembly: GCA_963768005.1. GTDB lineage: Bacteria > Actinomycetota > Thermoleophilia > Solirubrobacterales > Solirubrobacteraceae > Palsa-744. The sequence goes on along the minus strand of CAVYGD010000001.1, from coordinate 531,646 downwards.
TACGCGCCCTACCCGAACGACCGCGGCAAGGGGGTCGAGGCGTGGTTCGACGACAACGGCTGGCTCGGGCTCGCCTTCCTCAACGCCTACCGAGCGACACACGAGGGGCGCTATCTGCGCGATGCGCAGCGCGCCTTTGATTTCATCGCGACGCAGGGCTGGGACCCCAGTGGCGGCATGTGGTGGAACACCGACCACCCCTACCACTCCGGTCCCGCGATCGCCGCCGACAGCCTGCTGGGAATCCTCCTCTACAGCGAAGACCACGCGGCGTGGCAGTACCAGGACGTAAAGACCTACGTCGACTGGGCGAACGCGAACGATACGCACGACGAACGGCAGCTCTATCTCGAGCAGGCGAACGCCTCCGAATCGGTCAACGACTACGTGCAAGCGCCGCTCATCTACGCGCAGTACCTGCTCTGCAAGGACGGCGCGGGCGAAAGCTATTGCGTGCGCGCGGGCAGGACCGCCGCGACGATGGCTGAGACGAACGTGAGCAAGGCGGGCTACCGCTACAACTACGGGCCCGAGTACGACACGATCTATTTGCAGTGGATGATGGCCTACGGACAGGCCACGGGCGACCCGTACTGGCTGAAGCTCGCGGAGCTCAACGCGGCCTCCGCAGCGGCGCACGCTCCGAGCGGCGGGGGGCTGTGGCTGGGCAGCTGGTGGGGCGGACCGATCGAAGACCCCGAAACGCACCCCGCGATGTTCCGCACGATGGCCGCGACGACGAGCCTCTTCGCCTGGCTTGCGGTCTACAGCGGGCAGCATGAACCCGCGCCCCCGGCGAGCGTGGCAGCGCCGGCGCGCCACCGGCATCGCCGCGCGCGCGGCGCGCGGCGCCGGCGCTCCTAGCCCTCGAGCATCAGCGTCACGGGCCCGTCGTTGACGAGCTCGACCTCCATGTGTGCTCCAAAGACCCCGCGCTTGGCGCCGATGCGCGCGCAGAAGTGCTCATAGAGCGGCTCCGCGTGCTCGCGCTTTGCGGCTCCAACGAAGCTCGGCCGGTTGCCCTTGCGGGTGTCTCCGTAGAGGGTGAACTGGCTCACGCACAGCACCTCGCGCGCTCCCAGCGACTCGTTCATGCGGCCGTCGGCGTCGTCGAAGACGCGTAGCGCGGCAACCTTCTCGGCGAGCCGGTCGGCGGTCGACGCCTCATCGGCGTGGGTGACCCCGAGCAACACAAGCAGACCCGGGCCGATCGCAGCCACCTCGCGCTCGTCCACACGGACGAGCGCCCGCGACACGCGCTGCACGAGCGCGCGCACTACGCCTCGCGCAGCGTCGCAGCCGCCTCCTCGGGCGCGACGATGTTCAGCGAGAGGCCGGTCGAGAGCTCGAGCCCCGCGAGGTGACTCAGGCGGGGCGTGACGTCGATGTGCCAGCAGAAATGCTCGGCCCCGGCAGGCGCGGTGCGCACCCAGAGGTTCAGCGGCGGGCTCGCGCCGAGATGGTGCGCGAGCCGCTCGAGGCCGTCGTAGAGCAGACCCGCGCCGAGCGGCCCGTCGTCCTCGAACCGCGCGCGCGGACGGCGCGGCGCGAGCATCAGCTGGAACGGCAGGGTCGACGCGTACGGCGCCATCAGCACGGCCTCGTCGTCGATCGCGACGATCCGCTCGCGCCGGCGCACCTCCTCCGCGACGAGGCTGCCGAGCAGGTTCTCGCCCATCGTGCGGTTCGCGTACGCGCGGAAGCGCTCGCGCTCCCGCGCGATGGCGGACGGGACGAAGTCCAGCGCGTAGAGCTGCGCGTGCGTGTGCGGCAGCGACGCCCCGGCCTCGTAGCGCTCGTTGACGATCAGCTGCACGCAAGCGCTCGTGTCGTGCGTGCGCATCCGCTCCCGCCAAACCTCCATCGCGAGCGCGACCTGCTCCGCGGAGAGCTCCGCGAGCGAGCTCACGGGATCGGGCGCGTTGACGACCACCTCATGTGCGCCCGTCGCCGGCATCGCCGAGAAGAGGCCGAGCCGCGCCGCCGTCTCGTTCGCCGCGCCGAGCGAGGGCTCCTCGTGTGCGCCGTGCTGCTCGTCGTCGGCGCGCGGCACGAGCGCCGGGTACTTGTTCGGCACGACGCGCACGCGCCAGCCCGTCGAGTCGGGTGGCCCACCTCCGGGGCGAACGGCGTAGAGCTCGGGCGGCGTCTGGTCCTCGTGGCCCTCGGCGAACGGGTCGCCGCTGGGGTCTATCGGCTGCGCGGGCGCGCACCAGGGACCGCCGCCGGGTCTCCGCGCACGGGCGCCGGCGACAATTACCTTGTGCCCGCTCAGCGGGTCGATCCTGACTTCGGGCAAGGGGGCATTATCGCCCGTCCAGGCCCACTTCAATCTCGCCGTGGGGTGTTGTATCCTGTAGTTCAGTCCGAGCCGGGTGGCTTGCCCTGAGCGCCCGGCGGTATGCCGGTTGGAGGTGCCGGTCGTCAGTCGCGTAGGGATATCGATCCGCGACTGCTGCATCTCGCAATCGAAAGCCTGCAATGGCCGACTCCACGCCAGCGGCCGCCCTGGCCGCGCAACAAGTCAGTTCCGCCGAGATGTCACGCGCGGAGAAATTCGTGCGCGAGAAATTCCTGCACGAGGGAGAGGACGCCGCCGTCGTGCTCGCGCCGGGGACCGCTCGGCGGCGGGCGCTCGACCAGGCGCTCGCCGAGCTCCAGGAAGGTGCGAAGCATCCGTCGACCTCGTGGCGGCGGCAGTTCTCGCTGCTGCTCGGCCTCGAACGCGTGCTCTCCGACGAGGAGCCCCGACTCGCCGATGGCACGGTCCTCTCCTCGCATCAGGTCGATGCTCTTTCGGGCACGCTCGTCGCGCTGATCGCCGAGTCCCAGCGTTCGGCGAACGGGAACGGGCGCCCCGCCGAGCTGAGCGCGCCCGCGCTCATCGCGACGACCGTGACGCTCGAGGTGGACGGGTCCTCAGAGCCAGGCGAGGCGGACGCGGAGCCCGAGCAAGGCGAGCCTCCCGACCCGGACGCGGAGTTCGACGAAGAGGAGGACGACGAGGATGAGGAGGACGAGGACGAGGACGAGGACGAAGAGGAGCCCGACGAGGAGGAGGACGAGCTCGAAGCGGAGTTCGAGCAGATCGCGCAGGAGGAGGCGGCCGAGGCCGAGCTCGACGACGAACCCGAAGAGGACCTCGAGGAGGAAGCCGACGAGGAGCCGCGCGACTGGGAAGAGGAAGAGGAAGCCGAAGAGGAGGAGCTGGCCGACTCCGACGAGGACCCGAACGCGGCCAAGCGCTTCTGGTTCGAGCACGCGACGGGCGCCGGCAAGACCGTCGCCGCCCTGGGCTTCGTCGACGCGTCGCGCACAGGCGGCGTGCTGATCCTCACGCACCGTCGCAACCTCGTCGATCAGTTCCTCGGCGAGCTGCGCGACCGCGGCTACGCCAAGCGCATCAGCCGCCCGCTGCTCAAGGGCCAGGATTCGGCGAACGGCCCGGTCACGGTGGAGACCTACCAGTGGTTCGTCCGCAATGCGGGCGAGATCTCGAGCGCTTACACGATCGTGATCTGCGACGAGGCGCACACCGCCCTCGGCGACAAGACGAGCGCCGCGATCCGGGCCTGGACCGGACCGATCTTCATCGGCATGACGGCGACTGGCGCGCTGATCGCGCGCCACGTCACGGACCTCTTCCCGACCCAGACCTCGCGCTTCGACCTCGCGCAGGCCGCTCGCCGCGGCGTGATCTCGCCGCTGCGGTGCGTTCGCATCCGCCCCGGAGCGGGCGTGCGTACGATCGCCAAGGTGCCGCTGCGGCGGGGCGAGGTGGACACCGAGTTCGACCAGGAGATGCTCGCGGAACTGCTCGACCAGCATCCATTCAACCTCGCCGCCGCCGACCTCTACAAGACGCGCTTCGACAACGTCCCGGGCGTCGTCTACGCCGCCGGCGTGCAGCACGCCTACAACCTCGAGAAGGCGTTTCTCGAGGCCGGCTTGAAGGCCAAGGCCGTCTCCGGCGAGACCCCCAAGCGCGAGCTCGCGCAGATCCTCGCGCGTTACGAGCGCGGCGAGATCGACGTGCTCATCAACGCGCAGCTGCTCGCCGAGGGTTGGAACAGCCCCCGTGCGACGGTGTGTGTGCACCTCGCGCCGACGGCGTCGCGACGGGTCTACCAGCAGCGCGTCGGCCGCGTCACGCGGCGCCATCCCGGCAAGGAGGCTGGTCTCGTCGTGGACTTCGTCGATCCCGCGACGAAGAACGACGACGCGGTCGTGACGCTGCACTCGCTGCTCGATCGCGACGTCTACCGCGGAGGCGCGATCGTCGTGGGCCCGGTGCGACGCGGCCGCGGCCGCAGGGTGCGCGTCGAGCGGAGGGTGCTGCCGGTGGCCGCCGAGAAGGAGCGCCGCTTCGCGGTCTTCGAGCGCGAGCTGTGGCGGATCGCGGTCGAGAACCTCGACTACGACGAGCGCCACCTGTGGGCCGCGCTCGCGGGGGCGCGCGTGACGCCCAGCGGCTGGCGTCGCGCACGCACGATGCTGCACTTCGACCGCAGCGGCGAGCTCAAGCGGCGGTTCCTGTTGACTGCGATGCAGCGCAACCGCAACCTGCAGGTGCGGATCCGAGCGCTCGCTGACATCGCCGCGCTGCGCGACGCGGATGCGTTCGACACCGCGGTCGACATCATCGGCGGCTGGCCTCGCGAGGAGCGCAAGGAGGCAACGAAGATCATGCTGCGCGCGCTCGCGGAGCGACGCATTGGGCGCCGCGACCAGGCGAACGCGTGGATCTGGCGGCTCGCTGAGTACACGCGCGAGATCCACGAGGAGTACGCGGCGCAACGATGGCCGGAGACCAAGCGCCTGCTCGGCCTGCTCGTGAACTCCGCGGGGAGCGCCCACGCGCGCAACGCGCGGAGGCTCGCGCATGCCGCACGTAAGCAGGACCGCCGGCTCGCCGCGGCGCTGCTTGCGGCAGCGCTCGCGCACACTCCGGAGGCTGAGGAGGCGCTGCGCGGCGCACGCACGCGGATGGCTCGCAAGCCGACCTCCCTGGCACGCGATCTGCTGCGCAACTTCCCCAAGCGCAGGCCCCGCGGCTCGCGGCGCAAGCGGCGGGGAAACGGCGGCCAAGAGCGACGCCCGGCGGGCGCGACGCGCGCCTCGCGCCAGGCAGTCGCCGAGCCGGTCTTGTCTGCCAACGGGGCGGGACCGGACGAGCAACCGGCCGCGGCCGAGCCGGTCGGCGCCGACCAGGAGCAGTAGCGCCGAGCTGTTCTGAGAGCGCGGGCGCCTCAGCGGCCGACGAGGTGGACCTCGCCCGCGCCGAGCGTCGCGCGAGTGCCGTCTGCGCGCCTTACGAGCAGGCGCCCTTCGCCGTCGATGCCCTCCGCGCGACCCTCCTGGGCACCCTCGCTCCAGCCGATGAGGCGTCCGTAGAGGGCGTCGCGCTCCCTCCACGCTGCGAGCGTGGCCTCGGGCGGCTCCGCGATGCGCTCGGTGAGCGCCGCGAGCAGGCGAGCGAGCAGTGGTTCGATCGCCGACGGCGGCTGCTCTAGGCTCGCGATCCGGTCCCTGAGCTCCTCCGGCGCCGCGGCGGGCGAGACCGCGACGTTGATCCCGATGCCGAGCGCCACCCACGTCTGCGGTGGGCTGCCCTCGATGAGAATGCCCGCGAGCTTGGCGAGCGCAGGGGCGGTGGCGGCGTCCTCGCTTCGCTCGAGCACGATGTCGTTCGGCCACTTGATGCGCGCCGCTTCTCCCGCGACGTCGCACACGCCGAGCGCCGCGCTGAGGGCAAGCAGCGGAGGTGCTTCGCGCAGGACCAACGACATCAGCAGCGAGCTGCCGGCCGGCGCCCACCACGTGCGCCCGTGACGGCCCCGCCCGGCCGTCTGCTCGCGGGCCGTGACGAGTGTTCCGTGCGGCGCGCCGGAGCCGGCCAGTACGCGAGCGCGCTCGTTGGTGGAGCCTATGTTCCGGAAATGCGCTCGCGGCGCACCGAGCGCGGTCCGCGTTGCTTGCATTGCGGGCCCGCTCACCGCGCCCGCATTCTGAGCTCGCCGTCCGCCGAGACGCCAAGCAGCTCCGCCGCCGACCCCTGGTTTGCGGCGAGCGCGAGCATCCCGCGGCTGTCCTCGTGCAGTACGAGCTCGCCGGGTGCGACGTCCCCGAACGTGTGTCCGACGCGAGCAAGGGCCGGATCGCCGCCCGGATCGCCGCCCGGATCGCCGCGTTCGATCTCCAGCGTCGCGCTCAGCGCGAGCCCGAGCTCGGCGAGCTGCTCGACGGTCGCGTCGAGCGTGAGGTTGCCGAAGTGGTCGATCGCCAGCACGTGTGCACAGAGGGCGCCAGCGCGTGCATGCGCGCGCGGAAGCTCGAGTTGCACGAGCGTCTCGGGATCCACCTGCTCGCCGACCTCGCCGCGTGCCTTGCCGCACGCGAGTGCGGCCGCGACGGGCGCGAAGAGGTCGCGACCGTGGAATGTCGGCGCGACCGGCTCGAGGCGCTCCGGGGAGCGCCCGATGTCGATCGCCTCGCGCACGCCTCCGAGCTCTTGCGCCGCCAGCCACAGGAGGCCGTTGTCGGGCCCCACGAGGAGCCGCCCGGGGATGGTCGTTGCGAGCGCGACCCCACGCCTCGGCTCGAGTCCCACGCCCGGATCGACGACCGCGAGGTGCACGGCGGCGGGCAGGTAGCGCACCGCGGAGCGCAGCGCGATCGCGCCCGCGCGGATGTCGTGGCGGGGGATGCCGTGGGTGACGTCGATGATGCGAGCCTCGGGGCAGCGCTTGGCGATCACGCCGTGGCACACGCCGGCGAACTCGTCGTGCTGACCGTAGTCGGAGAGGAAGCTGACGAGTGGCCCCGCCATCGCGACTAGCGCTCGGCGGAGGCGAGCGCCGCGGTCTCGTTCGCATCTGCGACGAGCGCCTCGAGCAATCCCTCGATGTCGTGGCGGGAGGCCTCCACGTGGGGCTCGATGCCGCGCTCACGCAACGTCGCGCTCGTGACTGGGCCGATCGAGACGACCCGCGTGCTCGGCGCGAGCGAAGCGTCGGGAGGGAGGGCCTCGAAGAAGAAGCGCACAGTCGAGGAGGACGTGAACGTCACGTAGTCGGCGCTCAGGGCTGCGTCGAGCAGCTTGGAGGCAGGTCGCTCGGCGAGCGTCTCGTAGAGCGCGAGCACGTCGACCTCGATGTGCCGCTCGCGCAACGCCTCGGGGAGCGTCTCGCGTGCCTCGCGCGCCCGCGCGATGAGCGCGCGGCGCACCGGCGAATGGCGCTTGTCCCCGGCCAGCAGCTCGCGGTCGATCGCCTCGACGAGCGACTCCGCGACGAAGCGCTCGGGGACGACGTCGGCTCTCAGCCCGTGAGCGCTCAGCGCGCGCGCCGTGCCCGGTCCGATCGCGGCGATCCAGCAGGAGGCGAGCGCGCGCGCGTCACGGCCACCCGCGGCGAGTCGCTCGAAGAAGGCGTCCACGCCGTTGACCGAGGTGAGGCAGATGAGGTCGTAGGGAGCCGGGTCGAGCGGTGGGCCCTCGAGGGCCTGCACGCGGATCACGGGAGCCTCGACGACGCGAGCGCCGAGCGTCCGGAGCCCCCGCGCGAGCTCGCTCGCCTGTGCGCGCGCCCGCGTCACCGCAACCGTACGACCGAGCAGCGGGCGTGCCTGCGCCTCGAACCAGCGCAGCTCGCTCGTGAGCCGCGCGACCTCGCCCACGACCGTCACGGCCGGCGGCCTCACCTGCGCCGCCGCGGCCTCGTCGGCGATCGTCTCGAGCGAGCCCGCGATCGTCCGCTGCGAGGGGAGCGTGCCTGATTCGATCACCGCCGCGGGCTCGCTCGCCTGGCGGCCGGCGTCGATCAGCGCGCGCGCGATCGTGGGTAGGGCCGAGACGCCCATGTAGAAGACGAGCGTCCCGGGGAAGCGCGCGAGCGCCTCCCAGTCCAGCGCGACGGCTTCCTTGCCCGGATCCTCATGGCCGGTGACGAGCGCGACGGCGCTCGAGATGCCCCTGAAGGTCACCGGGATGCCCGCGTAGGCGCTGGCCGCGAGCCCCGCGCTGATCCCCGGCACGACCTCGAAGGAGATTTGCTGCTCGCGCAGGCGCATCGCCTCCTCGCCGCCGCGCCCGAACACGAACGGATCGCCGCCCTTCAGCCGCACGACGCGCTTGCCCTCGCGGGCACGCGCCACCAGCATCTCCTCGGTCTCGGATTGCGGCACCGAATGCGCGCCGCCCTCCTTGCCGACGTACAGAAGCTCCGCGTCCGCGCGCGCTCCCTCGAGCGCCTCCGGGGGTATGAGCCGGTCGTAGAGGATCACGTCGGCCGCCGCGATCAGCTCCAGCGCGCGGGCGCTCAGGAGCCCGGGGTCACCGGGTCCCGCGCCGACGAGGTAGACGATCCCCGCGTGCTCGCCGCTAGCGGCTGCCAACGGTCATCTCCTGTGCAGCGCGCAGCAGATCCTCCGCCCCCGCCGAGCGCATGCGCGCAGCCACCGCGTCTCCAAGCTCCTCTGGGCCCGCCGGGGCCGCGGCGAGCTCGTCCCGGATCCACTCCGAACCGTCCGGCAACCCAACCCATGCGCACAGCGTAAGCGTCTCGCCCAGAGTCGCGTGGGCGCCGATCGGCGTGTTGCAGGAGCTGCCGAGCGCGCGCGAGCAGGCGCGCTCCGCGCGCACGCATATGAGCGCGCTCGCGTCCGTGACCGCTCTTGCCGCGGTGCGCGCCTGCTCGTCGTCGGCGCGTCCCTCGAGCGCGATCGCGCCCTGCCCCGGGGCGGGCACGAAGTCAGAGGCGTCGAGCACGGCGCCGATCTCGCGCTCGCGAGCGAGCCGCTGCAGGCCGGCTCGCGAGAGCACGATCGCATCGATACCGTCCGCGCCCTCGCGCAGCTTGCGCAGGCGCGAGTCGACGTTGCCGGCGAAGGGGACGACCGCGAGGTCTTCGCGGTGCGCGAGCAGCTGTGCGGCGCGGCGGGGGCTGCTCGTTCCCACGCGTGCACCCTCTGTAAGCGCGTCGAGCGAGCTCGCGCCGCAGAGCACGTCCTCGGCGGCCGCGCGCGCGGGAGCCCCCAGCAACGCGAGGCCCTCCGGCAGCTCCTCGGGTACGTCCTTCGCGGAGTGCACCGCGAGATCGATCGTGCCCGCGAGCAGCGCGTCCTCGAGACCACGAACCCAGCGGGACTTGTCGGCCAGGTTCGCGAGGTCGGCGGTCGTAACGATCTCGGCGCCGCCGAGCAGGTCCGCGACGAGCCTCGCCTGGGCAAGCGCAAGCGCGCTGCCGCGGCTGCCGAGGCGCATCAGCGCCGGCGGCGGTCTTGCAATGAATGAACCGTCGCCAGCGGAGCCTCGCCTTCATCGTGCTTGCCCGCGACGAACTCCGAAGCGCTGCTCGCGAGCGCCTCCTCATCCTGCTGCTCGGCTTCCGAGGGGTCGTGCAGCCCAAAGAGCTCGCGAACGAGCTCGAGCGTCGCGTGGCGGCGCGCGCCGCTGAGGCCGCGCAGGCGAAGCGTCGGCTCGTGCAGGAGCCTGTTGGCGACCGCCCGCGCGATCGCTTCGGTGCGCGCGCGGTCGCGTGGCGAGGCGGACTCCCAACGCCCGGAGTTCTCGGCTAGCACCTGCTCGACGAGCGCGTTCGCGTGTTCGCGCAAGGCGCCGACGGTGGGAAGCGTGTCGACCTCCCCGAGCCAGCGAGCGAAGCGCCGGATCTCCTGCTCGACGATCGCCTCCGCCTGGGGCACCTCGTTGGCGCGCGTGTTCAGGTTGCGCCCCACGACCTCCTGCAGGTCGTCGATGTCGTAGAGGGTGACGCCGTCGAGGTCACCGCAGCGCGGGTCGATGTCGCGCGGGACGGCGATGTCGATCAGCAGCAGGGGCCGTTCGCGCCGCCGCTCCATGACGAGGTCGAGCTCGTCTGCGCCGACGATGTGATGCGGCGAGGACGTCGAGGACACGACGATGTCAGCTTGCGCGAGCTGTTCGGGCAGCGCGTCGAGGCTCATGACCTCACCGCCGAAGCGTTCCGCGAGCGAGCGCGCGCGGTCCGCGTGCCGGTTGGCGACGAACACCGTGCCCGCGCCCTGGCGCGCGAGCGCCTGCGCGGTCAGCTCACTCGTCTCGCCCGCGCCGAGGATGATCACCTGGCGATCGGTGAGCGCGCCGAGCACCCCGCACGCGAGATCGACGGCGACCGAGGGGATGCTCACGCGGCTCGCGCCGATCGCGGTCTGCGAGCGCGCGAGCTTGCCTGTCGTGAGCGCCGCGGTGAACAGGCGGTTGATGAGCGGCCCCGTGAGGCGCTCGTTGAGGGCGAGCTCGTAGGCGCGCCGTACCTGGCCCTGGATCTCCGCCTCGCCGATGACCATCGACTCGAGCCCCGCCGTCACGCGGAAGAGCTGGCGCGCCGCATCGCAGTTGCGGGGCGAGTAGATCGCGTCGGCAAGCTCGGTCGGGCGGATGTCTGCACGCCGCGCCAGGAGCCCGAGCAGCTCGGACTCGGCCTTCACCGCGTCCGCCGCCACCTCGTAGATCTCGGTGCGGTTGCACGTCGAGATCACGACCACCTCGCTTGCGGACATCGGCTCCTCGCCGCCTGCGCCGATCAGCCGCTTGGCGAACTCGATCGCCTGCGTCTCGGTGAACGCGAGTCGCTCGCGCAAAGCGACCGGTGCGGTCTTGTGCGAGACGCCGAGCGCGAGCAGCTCGTTCATACGCGCGCCGACTCCTGCGCGTCGGAGAGCTCCGCCTCGGCGATGGGCATCGCGTGCTCGAGCACGTCGCCGCGCTCGCTCGGAGGCTCGAGGTTGGTGTCGCGGTCGAAGCGCTCGAGCAGGTCGGAGAGCTCGCGCTCGATGCGGCCGAGGCGCGTCGCCATGATCGCGACGTAGATGAGGATCAGCGCGAAGAAAACGATGTACGCGGCGGCGACGTACTTCCCGGCCGTGTGCAGCGGAAGCGCGGGGGCGACGAGCAGGATCATCGGCTCGCGCCCCGGGTCGGGCGCGGCGGGTCGAGAGCCCCCTCGAGGCTCTCCCACGCCAACAGCCGTGCGCGCAGCGCGCGCAGGCGGGCGCGCGTGAGCTTGGCGTGGATCTCGTAGCGCCAGAGCATCGCGTAGAGGAGCGTGATCGCAACGAGCGAGACGACGAACGTTAGCCCCATCGACGCGGGGAGGTTCGAGGCGCTCGAGAGCACGCGCGGATGCACGTAGGCGGGCGCGAGGCGCACCGCGATGAAGTTGATCGGTACGAACGCGCCTGCGGTGATCGCGAACACGGCTGCGTAACGCGCCTGGCGCTCGCGATCCGGGATCGCGAAGCGTAGCGGCTGGTAGGTCGCGTAGAGGAGCATGATGATGAGGAACGAGACGAGCGTTGGTTCGTTCCAGATCCACCAGTGGCCCCAGGAGCCGCGCGCCCAGATCGAGCCGGTGACGAGGACTCCGACGCCGAAGATCAGGCTCATGTGGATCGCTACGTAGGAGCGCAAGTCCCAGCGCTCATCGCGCGTGCGCAGGTACTGGATCGCCATCAGGCCGCCGAACACGAAGCCGCACAACGTGACGATCGCGAGCGGCACATGCACGTAGAAGATCTTCTGCAAGAAGCCCTGTTCGGCTTCGAGCGGCGCGTAGAAGAAGACGAGTGCGAGCGCCGCGCACAGGGTCACCGCGGTGAGGAGCGGAAGCGTTTGGCTGGCGCGTCTGAGCATGCGCACTATCAATCCTCGAGCAGGAAGTCGAATACGGCGTAGGCGAGGAGCCCGAACAACAGATCATAGAGCGCGAGCGTCGCAAGCCAACGAGCAGCGGAGCCGCCAAACCAGGCGCCGAAGGCCGGCGCGTGCACGCTCATGAGTGGCGCGAGCGCACTCGCGGCGCCGATCACGACGGGGATCAGCAACGGCAGCGCGAGCAGCGGGCCGAGCAGATCGCGAGCCTGGGAGCGCACGACGAGCGCGGCGACGAGCGTCCCCACGACCGCGATGCCAACGTCCGCCAGCACGAGCACCAGCACGAGCCCCGCGAGCCCATCGCCGAGGGACGGGCCGAGCAGAAGGAGCGCGAACGCCGCGACCGCGATCACCTCGAGCACGACGAGGTACGCGAGCATCGCGAGCGTCTTCGCGATCAGCACGGCGGTGCCGTCGACCGGCGCGAGCAGGAAGCCGTCGAAACCCCCCTGCTCGGCATCCGCGACGAACAGGCGGTTGATGCCGAGCAGCGACGCGAGCAGGAGCGTCACGAAGAGGATGCCCGCAGCGAGGTTCCCTTCGACGCTCCCGCGGTTCAGCGCGAAGTGAAAAACGACGAATGTGCTGAGCGCGAACAAGCACATCCCCGGGACCGACTGCAGCGTGCGCAACTCGATCAGGAGCTCCTTACGCAGGAGCGCCGAGACCGCGGCTCGCGTCCCCGGCCCGCGCACGGCCCGCTGCGTGGGGAGTCGCTCGGGGGTGTGGGCCGCCAGGGCGGGCGCGGGATTCCCCATGGGCGCCCGCGCCGGCTCGGCCTCGGTGAGCCCTGGGTTCGGCGTCGTCGCGCTCATCATCGGTACAGCGCCGCGAGCTCGCTCGGGTCGACCTCGCGCGCGCTGCGGTAGAGAGCGGGGCGTCCATCGCGGAGCCCCAGCACGACGTCCGCCTCCGCAAGGCTCGCCGCAGGGTCGTGGCTCGCGATCACGCGCGTGCGCCCCGACTCGCGGCCGATCAGCGGCTCCATCCGCTCGCGTGCCAGCGGGTCGAGGTTCGCGTGCGGCTCATCGAGCAGGAGGAGCTCAGGCTCGGCGAGCACCGCGCGCGCAGCGGCGATCCGCTGCACCATCCCGCGCGAGAGCTCGCGCAGCGGTTCATCGGCGCGTGCGGACATGCCGACGTCGCGGAGCACCTCCTCGACACGGCCCCTCGTCACGCGCGTGCAGGCGCGCGTGGAAGCGGAGGTTCTCGCGGGCGGTGAGCTCGCGGTAGAGGAGCGGCTCGTGGCCGAGCCAACCCACGCGGCCGCGCAGCGCCCAGCGTTCCCGCGGGAGCTCGCGTCCGAGCACGCGCAGCCGCCCCGCCCTGCGCGCGAAGCAGGCCCTCCAAGCACGCGCAGGAGGGTCGTCTTGCCCGCTCCGTTGGGACCGAGCACCGCGAGCGTCTGGCCGGCCGGCAGCGACAGCGACACCGCGCTCAACGCGGCGCGCTCGCCGAAGTGGCGAGTGAGGCGGTGCAGCTCGAGCGCGAGCGCGCCGCCGCCAGGCTCAGGCGACGGGCGCTCCAACCATCCGTTCCTGGGCATCCGCGATCAACGCGCGCACGGCCGCCTCGTCGCCTGCTCGCAGCAGCTCGATCGGATCCGGAGTGCCGCCGACGATCGATTCGAAGAAGACCTTTCGCGCCTGATAGGTCGGCAGCGTGTCCTTCGCCCAACCGCGCAGCGCCGCGAGCATCAGCGCGAGCTGTGCGTAGGGCTCGCCGAAGTGGTCCGCGATCTCCCTCGCCATCCGCTTCGCAAGCGCCGGCGACGCGCCCGCCGTCGAGATCGCGATCGCGAGCGGCCCGCTGCGGATGATCGCCGGCAGGATGAAGTTGCAAAGCGGCGGCACGTCGACGACGTTCACGAGCATCGCGCGGCGCTCCGCATCCCCGAAGACGGCGATGTTGAGCTCCGTGTCGTCGGTCGCGGCGATTACGAGGAACGCGCGCTCGAGGTCGCTCGCGCCCTCGTAGCTGCGCTGCTGCCACTCGATCGAGCCCTCGCGCGCGTAGCTCTGGAGCGCCATATGCGCCTCCGGCGCGATCAGCGTGACGTCCGCGTCGCACGCGAGCAACCCTTCGACCTTGCCGAGCCCGATCTCGCCGCCGCCGATCACCACGCATCGCTTGCCCGTGAGCTTCAAGCACGCGATGTAGAGCGGCGTCTCGAGCATGTCCTGGACGCACGACTGGTCGCAAATTCCCCTGCGCAGCTGACACACGCACTGCTTACCTGCGTAACCTTCGGCAGACACGCCTCCAAGGGTAGCCTTCGGGAGGGTGCCGAGCGCCCAGCGCGGGGTGAGCGCTAGCGGCGGATGAGCGCGCGGGCGCCGAGGCGGGCGAGCGCGAGGGCCCCCTGCCGCCACGCACGCTCGCGGTCGGACGTGCGCGCGGAGCGCCAGTCTGCAAGCGCGCGCGCGGCGCGCTCGGTCGTCTCGTCGTAGGGGCCCCACCACAATCCCCGCACGCTCGGCGAGTCGCGCGCGATCAGCTTTTCCTGCGCGCACGCGCGCAGGCCCGCAAGCCCGAGCGTCTTGCCGAGCCCGCCGCCTGCGAAGGCGCCCCACGGGCCGCGAGATATCGCGGGGCTCGGAAGGTGGTCGTTGAGCCAGACCATCCCTGCCCGCAGCTCGCGCGCGATCCGCAGGCCCTGGTAGCGATCCGCCGTCCACACCGACGCGCCGAGGCTGTACTCGCAGTCATTCGCCAGCCGCAGCGCGTCGTCGAGCGAGTCGACCGCCATCACGGCGAGCACGGGCCCGTCGACGGGCTCGTGCATCACGCGCATCTCGTGATTGACGTCCACGAGCACCGCCGGCGCATAGTAGGCGGGCGTCCATTCCGCAGCCCCTCCCGCGAGCGGCCCGCCGCAAAGCAGTCGCGCGCCGTCGGCGATCGCCGCCGAGACGAGCGCATCCACGTGCTGAAGACGTCTCGCCGACGCCAGCGGCCCGACCTGCACGCCCGCGTCGCGTGGATCCCCGACCCTCATGGCTTGCGCGCCGCTCACGAGCCTCCGCACGAACGGCTCGTAGACCTCGCGCGCGACGTACACGCGCTCGACCGCGCCGCGCGCCTGGCCGGCGCCGGCGCAGCCCGCCCACAGGGCACAATCGGCGGCGGCCCCCAAGCGAGCGTCCGCGAGCACGAGCATCGCGTCCTTCCCGCCCATCTCCACGGTCACCTCGGTGTCGCGCGAGACGCACGCTCGTGCGACCGCGCGCCCGACCGCAGGCGAGCCCGTGAACAGCACCTTGTCGACGGGGGACTGCGCCAGCGCGACGCCGGCCTGCGAGCCTCCGTGCACGATCCGCACGAGCCCCTCCGGGAGCGCGGCGCGTCCCAGGACCCGCGCGATCCCCTCACCCGCGAGCGCCGCGCGTCGCGCCGGCTTGAAGACAACGGCGTTGCCCGCCAGCAACGCCCCCGCGAGCTGCGCGATCGGCTGGGCGAAGGGCGCGCTGCCGGCGCCGATCACGCCCACGACCCCGAAGGGCTCGAACGCCACGCGTGCGCTTTTGAAGGGGAAGATCGCGCGCGGCACGCGAACGGGACGCAGCTCGAGCGCGCTTCCACCCTCGGCGGCGATCCACATCAGCGCGTCGATCGCCGGCAGCAGTTCGAGCGTGAGCACCTCAGCGCGCGGACGTGCCTGCTCGCGACAGATCGTCTCGAGCAGCTCGTCGAGCTCGTCGATGATCGCCTGCGCGACGCGCCGCATGTAGCGCGCCCTGTCCTGCACCCTCAGGAGCGCCCACAGCGGCTGCACCCTCCCCGCGGCGCGGACGACGTCCTCGATCTGCTCCGGGGGCGTCAGCGCGACCGTTCCGAGCGACGCGCCCGAGGCGGGGTCGCGTGCGACCAGCTGCTGCTGCGTGCCCGCCGGCTCAGAGGCCTCTTGGGCTCTCGCCATGTCGCGATTATCCCCGCCCTCGCGCACGGCGGATCTCCTCGAGCCGGGCGCGCAGCTTCGCCTCGGCGTCGTCGGGGTCGTAGAAGCGCGTGCCCGATACCGCCTCGGGCAGGAGCTCCTGAGCGCTGATGTGGCCGGGATGCCTGTGCGGGTTGTCATAGCCCTCCCCGTCGGCCGGCCGCTGCGACGGTCGTGGACCGGATATGAGCCACGGCGGGACCGGCGCGGCGCCGTGCTCGCGCACGTGCGCCCGGGCGGCTGCGAGTGCGCTGCCCGCGGCGTTCGACTTCGGCGCGAGCGCGAGGTAGACGGCCGCCTGCGCGAGCGCATAGCGCGCCTCGGGCATGCCCACGTGCTCGACTGCGTTCGCGGCGGCGACTGCGACCCCGAGCGCCGCGGGGTCAGCGTTGCCGACGTCCTCAGACGCCAGGATCACCATCCTGCGGACGATGAAGCGCGGGTCCTCGCCGCCCTCGAGCATCACCGCGAGGTAGTACAGCGACGCGTCCGGATCGGAACCGCGCGTCGCCTTGATCCACGCCGATATGTAGTCGTAGTGGCGGTCGCCTGCGCGGTCGTAGAGGACCGCGCGTCGCTGCAGCGCGTCCGCCGCACGCGCCGCGCTGATACGCGGCTCGCCGAGCCCGCTCGCGGTCTCCCGCGGCGAGCTCGAGCGCGTTCAACGCCATCCGCGCGTCGCCTTCGACGCGGCTCGAGAGGTGCTCGATCGCCTCCTCGTCGACCGACAGGCCCGCCGGCAGCCCCGAAGCCTCGCCGGAAGCGAGCGCTCGCCGCAGCACCGCCGCGACGTCGGCCGGTGAAAGCTGTTCGAGCGCATAGACGCGAACGCGCGAGAGCAGCGCGCCATTGATCTCGAACGCCGGGTTCTCGGTCGTCGCCCCAATCAGCGTCACGAGCCCTTCCTCGACGGCCGGCAGCAGGGCGTCCTGCTGGGACTTGTTGAAGCGATGGATCTCGTCGAGGAAGAAGACGGTTCTTAGGTCCTGCGCCTCGCGCCGCAAGCGCGCCCGCTTGCGCACGGCACGCACCTCCGCGAGGCCGACCTGGACGGCGCTGTGCTCCTCGAACACCCACCCCGGCGAGTCCGCGAACATGCGCGCGAGCGTCGTCTTGCCCGAGCCAGGTGGGCCGTAGAGGATCATCGAATGCGGCTCGTTCCGATCGAGCGCAGTGCGCAGCGAGGCGCCCTCGCGCAGGAGCTGCTCCTGGCCCACGAAGTCCCGCACCCCGCGCGGGCGCACGCGCGCGGCTAGCGGGGCGCCGACGGGCTCCCGCGGCGCATCCCCCGCATGATCCTCGTCGAAGAGCGTGTTCACTCCCAACCAGTATCACGCGCTCGCAAGCGCGTTCCGTGCGCGCGTGCGCGGCAGGTGTCGCCCCTCGGCGTAGGATCTTCTCGATGAGCAGCGAGCCCGCACTCGGCACGGACTCCCTCGCGGCGCAAGCCGAGGACGTGCTCGGGAACCTCATCCGCTTCAACACCGTCAACCCGCCCGGCGAGGAGCGCGAGGCGCAGGAATACCTCCGGGGCCACCTCGCCGACGCTGGCTTCGAGTGCGAGCTGCTCGGCGCCGAGTCCGCCCGCCCCAACCTCCTCGCCCGGCTGCGCGGCGCGCAGGACGGTCCGACGCTCTGCTACCTCGGCCACGTCGACACCGTGCTCGCCAATCCCGCCGAGTGGCAGCACGATCCGTGGTCCGGCGAGGTCTTCGACGGCTATCTCTGGGGCCGCGGCGCGCTCGACATGAAGTCGCAAGTCGCGGCCGAGGTCGTCGCCGCGGCGTCGCTCGCGCGCTCCGGCTGGCGCCCCGCGCGCGGCGAGCTCCTGATCGCGGCCGTCGTCGACGAGGAGACCGGAGGCGAGCTCGGCGCGCAATGGCTCACGCGCACGCATCCCGAGAAGGTGCGGTGCGATCTGCTCATCAACGAGGGCGGCGGGGAGGTCTTCGACTACATGGGCCGGCGCCGCTATGGCGTCTGCTGCGCCGAGAAGGGCGTGTTCCGTTTTGCCGTGACTACGGACGGCACGGCTGCCCACGCATCGCTCCCCGCGCTCGGCGACAACGCTCTGCTCAAGATGGGCCCGCTCCTGAACCGCTTCGCCGGATGCCAGCCCACCTACTCCGTGTGCACCGAGTGCGAGGCCTTTCTCGCAGCGCTCGGTGAGGATCCCGCGGACCCCGCGGCGGCGATCGCGCGGCTGCGCGCGGAGGACCCGCGGCTCGCGGACGTCTTCGAGCCGATGTTCGAGATCACGTTCTCGCCGACGCGCATCCGCGCGTCGGAGAAGATCAACGTGATCCCGAGTGAAGCGGAGCTCAAGGTCGACTGCCGTGTCCCGCCGGGCTTCGGCGAGCAAGACGTGCGACGCGAAATCGTGCGCGTGCTCGGGGACGGCGAGGGCGAGCACCGCTTCCGGTTCGCGTTCACCGAGCGCATCGAGGGCAATCGCTCACCCGTGCGCTCGGAGCTCATGAGCACGATCTCCGAGTGGATCGGCGAGCATGATCCCGGGGCGGAGGTCGTGCCCGTCATCCTCCCCGGGTTCACCGATTCGCGGCACTTCCGCGCGGCCTTTCCCGAATGCGTCGCATACGGCTTCTTTCCTCAGCGCCACCAAACGCTGCTCGAGGCCTCGCCGCTCGTGCACGGCGCAAACGAGCGCATCGACGTGCGCGACCTCGCGTTCGCGACGACCTTCTTCGGCGACCTCGCGGCGAGGGTGCTCGGATAGAGTGGCCGCTCGTGTTTGACCGCATCGACCACGTGGGGATCGCCGTCGAGGCGCTCGAGCCAGCGCTCGCGCTCTGGCGCGACCAGCTGGGCCTCGAGCTCGTCCACCGCGAGGTAGTCGAGGACCAAGGCGTCGAGGCCGCACTGCTCGACGTCGGCGAGAACCACGTCGAGCTGCTCGCGCCGTTCGGCGAGGAGACCGCCGTGGGGAAGTTCCTCGCCAAGCGCGGCCCCGGCCTTCACCACGTCGCCTATCAAGTGCGCGACATCGACGCGACGCTCGAGTCAATCAAGCGCGCCGGGCTCGAGCTGATCGACGAGCAGCCTCGCCGCGGGATCCGCGGCTCGCGCGTCGCCTTCCTCAGCCCCGCCGCGACCGCGCGCGTGCTCGTGGAGATCGTCGAGCCCGCGAGCGCCGGCGCGAACGGCCACGCCCCGAGTGCGGCGCGCGCCTCCAAGGAGGTGCGCTGATGGCGACGTATCACCAGGTCAGCATCGGCTTCCAAGGCGGGCAGGTCGTCGCCGTGCGCGTCAGCGACGACCGGTTGCTCGCGCTCTACGAGGCGCTCGGCAACCCCGGCTGGCACGAGCTCGCGACCGAGGACGGGGGCCTGCGCGTGAACCTCGGCGAAGTCGTCTACGTCCGCGTCGAGAACGAGGAGCACCGCGTCGGCTTCGGTGCGTAGCGCCGCGCGCGCCTGCGACGAGAGGCTTCTGCGGATCGCCCGCACCTACGGGCACACCCCGCGCGCCGAGCGAATGGCCGCCCGTTTCTCCTCGCTCGGGCAGCACGCCGCGAAATGGCTCGCGCTTGGCGCCGCCGTCGGGCTGGCGTCGCGGCGAGCCGTCTGGGAGCGTGCGCAGTGAGCACCCGCATCGGCATCGTCGGGCTGCCAAATGCCGGCAAGTCGACGCTCTTCAACGCGCTCACGCGTGCGGAGGCGCAGACCGCGAACTACCCGTTCACGACGATCGAGCCGAACGTCGCCGTCGTCCCCGTCGTGGACAGGCGCCTCGACGAGGTCGCGCGAACCATCGGCGCCTCAGACGTCGTCTACGACACGATCGACTTCCATGACATCGCGGGGCTCGTAGCGGGTGCGCACCGCGGGGAGGGGCTCGGCAATCAGTTCCTAGGTCACATCCGCGAGACGCACGCGATCATCCACGTCGTGCGCGCGCACCACGACGACGGCGTCGTACACCCCGAGGGCAGCGTCGAGCCGCTCCGCGATATTGAAACGATCGAGACCGAGCTCGCGCTCGCGGACCTCGAGCAGGCGGGACGTCGCGCGGAGCGCGTCGCCAAGACAGTCAAAGCGGGCAGTCGCGATGCGCTCGCAGAGGAGGCATGGCTGCGCGACGTCATCGCCGCGCTCGAACGCGGGCAGCCCGCGCGCACCGTCGAGGTTCCAGAGGACGCGCGCGCCGCGGCGCGAAGCCTCGGCCTCATCACCGGGAAGCCCGTGCTCTTCGCCGCGAACGTCGACGAGAGCGCGGCGGAGGTGCCGAGCGCAATCGCCGATCACGCACGCGCGCAAGGAGCGCTCGCGCTCGCCGTGAGCGCACTCACCGAGGCGGAACTCGTTGAGCTCGACGACGAGGAGGCGCGCGCGATGCGCGCGGAGCTAGGCCTCAGCGAGGAGAGCGGGCTCGAGCGACTCGTGCGTGCTGCGTTCTCGCTGCTCGAGCTGATCGCCTTCTTCACCGCCGGCGAGTCAAAGCCCGCGCAGTCTTGGCACCTGCGCGAGGGGGGCACCGCGTGGCATGCCGCAGGGGAAATCCACTCCGACATCCAAAAGGGGTTCGTGCGCGCCGAGGTAATCGGCTGGCGCGAGCTCGTTGACGCGGGCGGGTACGCCGCCGCGCGCGAGCGCGGGACGCTTCGCCTCGAGGGTCGCGACTACGTGATGAGCGACGGCGACGTGATCACCGTCAAGTTCAGCCACTAGGCGTGCCGCCGCCCTGCGCAGGCCCGACGCTCCACGCGACGCCGCCGTCGACGGAGCCCGGCTCCGATGCGCTCGCCGCCGCGCCGCCTCCCTCGGCAGCGGACGGCGCGTTCGCTTCGCCGCTCGCGGGCGCTGGGCTCGCGGGCGGGGCGGGGCTTTCGGCCGGACGCGAGTAGTGCGAGACGTCGGGCTCGGCGTGGACGCCGAGCGGGCCCGCGATGCTGAAGTAGGCCCAAGTCGCATACAGCCCGAGGCGCCCGGCGAGTTCGGGCCCGCTGACTTCGCTTGCGCCCTGCGAGCCGAGCACCTTCGCGCTCACGATCCGCGGCGAGTAGCCGCGCTTGAGGACCTCGATGCCCTCGAACGAGCCGCGAAAGAGCCCGCGCAGGCGCGACGCCGCCGCGGCGACGCTCATCGTGATCGTCCAGCTGTGCAGCGGCCCCTGGTCGTAGGGGTCCTCGACGCCGCGCAGCCACGGCTCCGGTTCGGAGCCCGGGAAGCCGTTCTGAACGTCCTCGGTCATCCCGCCGGAGCTCGCGAAGAAGTAGGTCGTGACGGGGCGGCCGGCGTAGGTGACGACCTGCCCCGCCGTCGCCGCAACCGCGGCGTTCGTCTGTGGTGTTTCCGCCGCGCGTCCCTTGTAGACCTGCGAGCGAGCGTCCGCGTAGACGTCGAACCGCGCGCCGCCAGCGTGCGAGGTCAGCGCGTACGTGCGGCTCGCGATCGCCTGTGCCTCGAGCGCAGCCGCCGGCCACGTCGACGGCATCTCCGCGGAGACGACGCCGCGGACGTAGCGTTCGAGTGGCACGCTGCGAACCTGAGTGCCGACGAGCACGCGCACGACGGCGTTGCCGGACGCATTGCCGATCGTAGTACCCGTGTAGTAGTGCGCGAGGATGCCCCGGTCGGAGTAGCCGTGCAGCGCGTACCCGAGGGCGCCCTCCTGGCTCATTCCCACACCGTGCCCGTCGCCCGCTCCGTGGATCACGAGCATCCTTTCGTGGTTCGCGCGCGCGCGCGGTACCGTGGATGAATGCGCGGCGCCGGCGAACGCGAGCGGGAGCGCAACCGCCCCCGCGAGCACGGCGAGCTTGGCCTTCTGGAGTCCCATCGCACTCCACCTCGGAAGGCGAGCGCGAGCACATGAGCCGTGCACGAACGTGACATCCTCCTCGCAAATGGCGCACACACCGGTGCAACACGCGAGTGACGCTGAGCGCGCGGTGCTCGAGCATGTCCCGCGCGAGCTGCTCATCGACGGACACTGGCGCGAGGCGACGGGTGGTGGCCGGCTGCAAGTCGAGGACCCCGCAACGGGCGCGACGCTGGTCGAGGTCGCCGACGGCCAGCCCGAGGACGCGCTCGAGGCGCTCGCCGCGGCGGCGCGCGCGCAGGCGCAATGGGGTGCGCATCCGCCCCGCGAGCGCGGGGAGATCCTGCGGCGGACCTATGAGGTGCTGAGCGAGCGCAGCGACGAGCTCGCGCTGCTGATGACGCTCGAGATGGGCAAGGCGGTGCGCGAGTCGAAGGCGGAGATCGCCTACGCCGCTGAGTTCTTTCGCTGGTTCTCCGAGGAAGCGGTGCGCATCCACGGCCGCTACATGGTCAACACGACCGGCAGCGGTCGGATCCTCACAATGCAACAGCCGGTCGGTCCGTGCGTGCTCGTGACGCCGTGGAACTTCCCGATGGCGATGGGCGCGCGCAAGCTCGCGCCGGCGATCGCGGCCGGCTGCACGACGGTCGTCAAGCCGGCCCAGCAGACGCCGCTCTCGATGCTCGCGCTCGCCGGGATCCTTCAAGACGCGGGGCTCCCCCCGGGGGTCCTCAACGTGATCACTACGAGCAGGGCCGGAGCGGTGATCGAGCCGCTGCTGCACGACTCGCGCACGCGCAAGCTCTCCTTCACCGGGTCGACGGAGATCGGGCGCAAGCTGATCGAGCAGAGCGCCGAGCAGGTTCTGCGCGTCTCGATGGAGCTCGGCGGCAACGCGCCCTTCCTCGTCTTCGAGGACGCCGACCTCGACGCCGCGGTCGAGGGTGCGATGCTCGCGAAGATGCGGAACGTCGGCGAGGCGTGCACCGCCGCCAACCGCTTCCACGTCGCCGAGCCGATCGCGGAGCGCTTTGCGGACGAGCTCGCGAAGCGGATGGCGGCGCTCAAGGTGGGCCGCGGCAGCGAGCCCGATACAGACGTCGGCCCGCTGATCGACGACGCTCAGCGGGACAAGGTAACGGAGCTCGTCGACGACGCCCGTGCCACCGGCGCGCGAGTGCTCACCGGCGGCTCGCCGATTGACGGCCGCGGCTACTTCTTCGAGCCGACGGTGCTCGTCGGCGTGCCCGCGAGCGCGCGTGTGTTCGAGGAGGAGATCTTCGGGCCCGTCGCGCCGATCTCTACGTTCGCCACCGAGCAGGAGGCGATTCAGGCGGCCAACCGCACGCAGTACGGCCTCGTCGCCTACCTCTACACGCGCGATCTCGATCGCGCGGTTCGCGTCGCCGAGGCGATCGAAGCGGGAATGGTCGGCGTCAACCAGGGGATCGTGTCGAACCCCGCCGCACCGTTCGGTGGCGTCAAGCAGTCGGGATTCGGGCGCGAGGGCGGCTTCGAGGGGATCGACGAGTACCTCGAGACGAAGTACGTCGCGCTCGCCCTGGGCGGTGGCCGCTGAGGCGGGCAGTAGGGTTAGCGCCCATGCGCAGGCGCATCTCGTGCACCGTGAGCGCCGTGCTCGCGCTCGCGCTGTTGACCGCGTGCGGCGGCGTCTCGAGCAACGGCATCGAGTCCAAGAGCCCCGACGAAGTGCTCACCGCGGCGAAGTCGGCGGCGAGCGGAGCAAAGTCGGTCCGCCTCGTCGGCTCGTTCACCGCCGGACGTGCTCCGCTCTCACTCGACCTGACGCTCGCGGCCGGCAAAGGCGCGCGCGGCGAGATCAGCGAGCACGGACTCTCCTTTCAGGTGATCGCGCTCGGGAACGACGTCTACATCTACGGCAGCCGCGCGTTCTACGAACACTTCGGCGGCAAGGCCGCCGCCCAGCTCTTTCAGGGCAAGTGGCTGAAGGCGCCGGCGAACAGTGGGGAATTCGCGTCGCTCGCGTCGCTCACCAACATGCAAGCCGTGCTCGGCGGGTTGCTCAAGAACAACGGCGCGCTCAAGGCCGCGGGCACGACGAAGCTCGAAGGGCGGACGGTGCTTGGCATCACCGGCTCTGCGGAAGGTGGGACGCTGTACGTCGCGACGACGGGAAAGCCCTTCCCCGTGGCAGCCGTCAAGAGCGGCTCGGGAGGGGGCAAGCTCATCTTCAGCGACTGGAACGCGCCGGTGTCGATCGAAGCTCCGGCGAACGCGATCGACATCGAAGCGCTCGAGCACACCTAGAACGCCCCGGCACCATTCGGGCCGACTCGTCACATCTCTTGCAAAGAAAGCCGTAGCTTCCGTAGCCTATACGTCGAGGCACTCCTGACAGGTTCAATCGGGCGTGCGTCGCCACCGAGGATGACGTTGGGTGGGTACTCCGCTTCCTGTCAGCGGGCATGGCACACACACATGGCGAGCGCAACGTGGGAGAACGCGTCTGTTGCGGGCGGCTACAACGCCGCCGAGAAGCCTTCGCCATGGCTCGCGTCCAATCCGCTACTGAGGTGGCTGCGGCGGACCTCGCCGCGCCTCTGGCGCCGGTTGCCAGCGCTTGCGCGCGCGGGCGTGTGCGTCACGATTGCAGGCGCCGGCGCGTTCGCAATCGCGACCAGCGCAGGCGCCTCGGTTCCGATCGTTGCTGGTGTGCTCGCGCTGCTGTGCAGCGGCATGCTCGCGGGCTGGAGCGTCGGGCTCGACGCTCGCGGCGAGCTCGAGCGGGAGATCAACGACCGCTCGCACGAGCTGTGGCACGCACTCTCTGAGCTCGAGGTTGCGCAGGCCGAGACCGTGCGGCGGCTCTCGATGGCCGTCGAGTTCCGCGACGAGGATACGGGTGCGCACATCGAGCGGATCGGGCGCCTCTCGGCGCGTCTCGCCGAGCACATCGGCCTCGACCCCGCATTTTGCTCGCGGCTCAACCACGCCGCACCGCTGCACGACGTCGGCAAGGTCGCGATCCCCGACGCGATCCTCCTGAAGCCCGGTCCGCTGACGCCCGCCGAGCGCGCGATCGTCGAGACGCACGCGGAGGAGGGGCACCGCCTGCTCTGTCGCTCCTCGTCGTCGATCCTCGACCTCGCCGCCTCGATCGCGCTCAGCCACCACGAGAAGTGGGACGGCACCGGCTACCCGCGCGGCCTCACGAACGAGGAGATCCCGATCGAGGGGCGGATCGTCGCGGTCACGGACGTCTTCGACGCGCTCACGAGCGATCGCGTCTACCGCAAGGCGTTCGCCGCCGAAAAGGCGGTCGAGATGATGAAGGAACAGCGCGGGATGCACTTCGACGCCGAGGTGCTCGACGCGTTTATGGACTTGATCGGCGCGTCGGAGTCGAGCGCCGCGACCGTCGCACAATCTGCGCACGCGACCGGGCCGTTGCTCGAATGCTTCACGCAGGCGCTCGAACGCGGCGACGCGGAGATGGCCGAGGAGGCCGTCGCGCAGGCGCTCGAGGAGGGCATGAAACCTGCGACGCTGCACACCGAGCTGATCGCGCCCTCAATGCGCACGCTCGACGCCTCGCGCGAGAGCGGTGATATCGACGTCGATGCGGAGCGTCGCGCGACCTCGATCGCACGGCGGATACTCGCGACGGTCTACCGCTCGATGATCAACGGCTCCGAGCCGAGCCGCGAGCGTGTCTTGCTCGCTGGAGTCGAGGGCGACTGGCACACGCTCGGGCTGCAGATGGCGCACGACCAGCTCGTTGCGGGTGGCTTTCGCGCGACCCTTGTGAGCGACGTCTCGCCGGAGCGGCTCACAGCTACGATCGAGAACCAAGAGCCGGACGTGTTCATCCTCGGCGGCATCGCATCGAGTGTTGCGCCCGCGATGCAGCGCCTGCTGAGCGACATGCGCGAGCGCTATCCGGAGTTGCCGGTGGTGATCGGAGGCTCTGCGGCGAGCCACATTCGGAGTGACCGCGGCGGGGTGCTCGTGCTCGAGCACATCGAGCAGTGTGTGACGACGGTCGAACATGTTCTCGCCGGCCGTCGCGACGCCCGCGCGCGCATGATCCGTGCCTGACGCAAGTCGCTAGCATCGACTCGCTCGAAGCGCGCTCAGCGGCGAGATAGCTCAGTTGGTAGAGCACACGACTGAAAAGCGCTATCTCGCTCCTATGCCGGGCCGCCGTTATCACTGCTGTCAAGGGTCGATTAGAGCGGTTTCGAACGCGCTCAGACGCCCAGGGTGGGCCCATAGGTGGGCCTATGAGAGAGCACACGACTGATGGCCGCGTGAGCGGTTTCAGGCGTGCCGACGTCCTGGCGCTCTGCGGGGTAGCCGTCGGTCGGGATGAGCCCGATGAGCGCGCGCTCGTCGGCGGTGGGCCCCTGCCCCATCCGTCCATTCTGTTGGTAGGGCTTAGGGCGCCGTTATGGTTCCTACGATAGTGTCGTTGGTGCTTTTGGTTTTGGTTCGGTTTCGCTTGTAGCCAGGATGACTGCGACGGCGCCCACAACAGAGGTCTATCCCAGCGCACCACTTGAGATGGTGGCGTTTGAGCTGCGCACGCCACATACATTGAGGCTTGCAGATCGGGCTGGTCAGACGGAGGTCTGGGAGAAGGTCAAGGAGCGGCTGCCCATAGTCCAGACTCAGCAGGCCTTGCAAGTCACGCTGGGTGCGCCGGGCATGGTTCAGACGCAGGGACCGCTGCGGATGCATGACCGTAGCCGAACGCTCGGTGTTGTGGTTGGCTCCGATGCGATCGTGATCGAGAGCACCGACTACCGTTCCCACCAGGAGTTCTTCGAGTTTCTGCGGTATGTCCTCGCGGCAGTTCCGGCAGCGGAGGTTGCCGGCTTCAGCCGCATTGGCCTGCGCTACATCAACGAAATCCGCGTACCCGGTGTTGCCCTGCCGGCGCAATGGGAAGGTCTAATCGCGCCGTCCTTGCTTGCAGCGATCGCCATCTCAGCCGATGGCTTTAGTGCTCATCGGCTGAATGCCGAGGTCGAGTACGCCGGCACCGACGGACTGAGCGTGGTTATGCGGCACGGCGCTGCAGCAGGCAGGGTGGTCAACGCCGATGGGCCTCTACGGACGCGCACGCGCGACACGGGGCCGTTCTTCCTTCTTGACCTCGATAGCTACTGGGAGCATGCGGCCGAGGCGGAGCTGCCAGAGTTCTCTACGGACGCCATCCTGGAGACAACCTCCGGGTTGAGGGAGCCGATCCACGACCTCTTCGAGCTGGCGATCACCGACCGGCTGCGCGACATCTTCAGAAAGGAGCCGAGTTGAGTCCAGAGGGTACGGGCACCGGAACCGGCATGATTACGGACCTGCCGCAGGCGCCGGCGACGACAACCTACGACGGGCTCGCCCGTCGAGCGGCTGCCGTCAGGGATGAAGTCCACGTCACCCAGCAGGATGTCGATGATTTGCATGGAGAGCTCCAGGGAAGGGTCTTGGACGGCCGAACGGCGGCGGTAGCGCAACGTGACTACACCGACCTTCTGGCCGAGCTTTCCAGTGAGTGGGGTTCTCGTGGACGCTTATCGCGAAGCTCTTGGGCGTCAGCCAGACGGCGATCAGGAGGTGGAGGCGAGGGGAATCTGTGACGCCCGAGAACCGTCGAGCGATCGCCCGTCTTACAGCATTCCTCGAGCTGCTCCGATCAGACTACCCAGCCATTTGCGACCAAGCGTCGTGGCTAGAGATGCGTATATCGGAGGAGTCGACGCTCACTCCCGCCGATCTTTACGCGATGAACCGCCACGAACTTTTATTCGACCTTGCCGCCCTGCGATTGGCGCCGCACGAGGTCCTTTACGCGGCCGACCCCGAATGGCGTCAACGGTACGGTGTCGATGACAGCTTTGCTGTGGTGAAGGGGCCCGATGGGCTGCCATCGATAGTCGCAAGCGACAAACACTGACGCCGTGCTCGACAGGCCGGCCTCCGAGGACGAGCTCTATCTCGCCCGCGCCGGTGACGTTGACCCGTACCGTCCGATTTGCCAGGGGGATATTTTCGATCAAGTCGATATCCCAGGTCTTTCCGCATGCCCGGCCGCCATGGTCATTGCTCACCCATGCGTGATGCGCGCTGGCCCGCGACTGCGGGCCAAGGTGACCGTCATCCCGGTCGTGACCTACGAGCGCGTCCCGCTTGAACGCTGGCCGACGCACCATCTCAGGGTTTTTCCTCTTCCCGGCCTTGACCCGAGCCATCCCGAACAAGGCTATGCGGCGAGGTTCGACGAGTTCGGGACGGTGGAGGCCGGTGCGCTTCAGCTCGAGCATCGGATTGCAATGTTGTCGGAGTTAGGCGTCTTACTCCTTCAGCAGCGCTTCGTCCACAGTCTGACCCGAGCCGAGATCCCGGTGATCCGACTGCGAGAGGCCTCCGCCGCCGTGTTTGAGGAGCTGGAGCTCCAGGAGAACTGGAACCTCGCGTTCGCCAGGCCACGGGTGGAGACAGGGCAGCCTCTCGGCGAGGTTCTGGCCGCTGAAGCGGAGGCTTTTGACCAGGTCATGCTGACAAGTCCGCAGGGCGCCTCACTCCGCGATTTGTTGCAAATGCCCGAGGCACGAGCCGAGGTGCGCCGCGCCGTGAATCGGGCGATCCGCGACCGACGCGCCGGAGAGGGCTAGCTGTGGCCAGCGACCCGTCCAAGCCAACACCGCAGGTGGGCCAGCGTGTTCAGGTCGATCTGTCCGGAATGCAGGTCCCCGGAGCCGTTATGGGACCCGCCGCCGTCGTGGCTGGCACTGTCACGCATGTCGATCAGGACGGTCGGCTCACGATCCGACTCGACTTCGCGGTCGGCGGCTACAACATGGTGACGGCGCATCCAGGCCGCATCCGGGCGATTCTCTAAGAGAGCTGCGCTCGCTAACTGGCGGCGGCGACGGCGGCGGCGAGGAAACGGTGGGCCGGGTCCGTAGGGGTCCCGGCAGGTCGCGACCGTTTTGCCGAAGGCGGCCCTCTACGGCTCGCGTTGAACCAGACGGCGGATCAGGGCCACGCTCAGGACCGTTGCATCGACCACTGAGGCCGCTTGCCAGCGTTCGATCCTTCGGCGGTGCTGAAGCTTGTTTGCTAGGTCGAGGCTCCTCGCGACCAATGAACGCATCTCCTTTTCATCGCCGCCGGCTGCCTCGGACCGGATCACAGCCTCGAGACGCGGGACGACGGTGCCCCGCCGGCACCGGCCGGTCGTGGCGGTAATGGTCCGTGGCGATGCTCCTCATAAGCTAGGTCCGCGAGTTCTACGAAGACGTCACGACACTGAATCGCCAGGCTCTTGTACTCCTTCACCGTTTGGGCGACCGCGTAATCGACGCGCAGGCCGTGCAGGGCTGTCTCAATCGCTGGCCAGCCGGAGACCTCCGTCTCGTCCGCCGCGTGACTGAGCTCGTCCTCGGCTACACAGTCCAGAGCATCGAGGACTGGAAGGAACTGACCGCGCGCGGCCGCGCGCTGAGCGATCGCGGGCTCGCGCGAGATGTCTCTGCCCCTCCCCCAGGCCCTCAATGACGGATAGCGCGGCCTGAAAGCGATGTCCCGACGTTCGCAAACCGCCTCGAGCGCAGTCATCAGTGCGTCATAGCGTGTCCCCAGAGAATCGGCGGCGGGATCGCGCACGCAGCACTTCTCCAACTCGTCGATCAGATAGCGCGCCGCACGATCGTCCGGTTCAGGTTGGCGCCCGCGCCGGATGGCTTGGACGCGATGGTCGTCGTATGCCACGCAGGGAGGCTAGCGTCGCGCGGGCCGGAGGTAAGAGAGGGCGGAGCCACACACATCACCCCGGCTTACAGCGCTGACCACACGCCGCGTAGAGTCGCGCGAAGAGTTGCCTCGGCCCGCCTCGACGCGGTCCGCGCGTCCCGTCCCAAGCGAGCCCGACGTGCAATCCGGAAACGAATATCGGCGAGACAATCGTGCGCCATAGGCCCGGTGGCGAAGAAGAAACCGAAGCCTATTGCTACAACGCGGCTGGGGAAGTCACGAACTACAGTGGACCCGAAGCTGAACCCGAATCGAGCGAAGGGTCGGAAGAACAGGAAAACATAGCGTACGGGACGTGCTATCCGGCTGGCGAAGGGCCGCCGAGCGACTGCTCGCTAGAAGATCCGCCATCCGAATACCAAGAAGTCGAAGAAGATCCTGTGGCAACAAAGTACATGGGGATCGCAGACGACGAGAGGCTGTCCTCATACGACATCTTCAAGACGAGCACCTTCAAGGAACTTCATGTTGATGCTGTCAGACATCAGGTACCGTGGAACCTAGTGTGGGAAGGAGAGCACGGTCATCACGGGAACCCCAACGCCGAAACCGAATTGACCGAACTGCGCACGTGGCTAAAGGACGCCAAAGAAGAACTCAACAACAAAAAAGGCGAAGCGTATATATCGTTCAAATACTGCGGCGAAGGTGAAGCGAGCAAGAAATGGATCAATCCGCTGACCGCGGCAAAGCTGGAACAGGAACACAAGCCCCTGGAAGAAGAGCCGTGCTCGACGGCCCCAGGGTGGAAGGAATACGAAGCCGCTGTCAAGGCGTTCTTCGAACCCTACGTGGTCAATTCAGCAAATCTGAATGCACCGCTGAATGAAGTGGAAAACTTTACCGCTTGGAATGAGCCAAACCACGCTGAAGAAGTGTCGAAGAACCACTTGAAACTGGTCTCGGGAGAGCCGTCGGGCCGACTGGCGGGCGAATACTGGAAGGTCCTCGACGGGATTTGCGATAGCAAGACGCCAAAATGCAAGGTGGCCGCCGGTGACTTTCTCGACTTCGACATGCGGGAAGCGAAGAATAAGAAGTCGTTCGGCGGCGGGTACCTCAGCGCATACATGGAAGGCATGGAACGACCGGCGTCCGCCGAACGATGGGCGTGGCACCCGTACTTCGACGGTGAACAAGCGGGCCACAAATTTCGGGAACCGAAAAACTGGTGGTCAGTCTTCAAGAAGTTCAAGAGCAAGATCGACGGCTTCCCCAAAAAGACCCGCAAACCGGAAATCTGGATCACCGAGGCCGGCGTGATTTTTGAGCAAGGACAACGCCGGACGCCGTTTTACCACAACCACACAGCAGCGCAGCACGCGATGAAGGCATACATGGACTACAAGACGTACCAGCTAACGAGTCAAGCACAGGTCACCCGCTTCTTCTATTACGCGATGCGTGGGAATGCAGAGTTTGACAGCGGACTAGCAGAGCCCACGAGCACTGAAGCGCGCCAATTCCCGCGACAGATCTATCACATTTACAAAACCCACACGCCCACCTGATAGAGTGGGGCGCTGCAATGAGCGTAGTGGCGTCAGGCCGATCTTCGCAGCGGCTTCGAAGGATCCGAGGCGCCTGCGTCAGCAGTCTTGGGCTTGTAGCGGTCACGATCTCGTTCGGATCAGGCACCGCGAGAGCGGACCGCGCACCTAGGGAGTCGAGACTCTGCTCAGCGTACCGGTGTGCGACGCTGGCCGCAGACAGGCAGGTTCGCGTGTTCGAAGCCACCGCGCGACGGCTCCGGCAGTCGCCAGCGAGCATCACGTATATCGAGTGGCTGCCGACAAGGCGGCTGTTGACCATCAACAACTCGGGCGTGGGTGAACCGGGGCTTTCCAAGTTCGTGGTCGCAGGCCGGTTTGTCGCCTGTGCTCTGGGGCATGGCGAAGGAACGGGAGAATTTGGCGAAACGGCTGTTCTATTCGACGCAAAGACCGGCCGCAGGCGGAAAATGCCGGGAACGGACTTCAGCGAAGGTTCGCGGGGGGTGGTGCAGGTGGTCGTCACGCCGTCGGGAAGCATGGCGTGGATGATCGAAGGATTGTTCAGCAATCCAACAGCGAAGATGGCGGAAATTCTCCCCGGCCGTGCCGTCTACGCCCTTCTGGCCGGCGACAAGAGGCCCCAGCTGCTCGCTTACTCCGAGAGCATAGTCTCGCTCTCGCTCGCAGCAGCCCCCGGGCATATCTATTGGCTGGAAGCCAGTGGTCCGCGCACCTTACCGGCTCCGTGAGGGATGGCGTGACACCGAGTCTGTGAGCAGGAGGCTGGCGAACCTCGCATGAGGCTGCAAAGGGTAGCGTTAATCCATGACGTTGCCGTGGGAATCGGCGCCCGAGGCGATTAGCGCCCAGAAGACTGCTCGGTTCTGGTCGGTCAAGCGACGGGGTAGGCCAACTGGCCCGCCGTTGCGTGTGATGAACAACGCGACCGAGGGAATCGTGGACTTCGCCGCTCGTCGTGCGATCACGCGCTCAGTCCACCGAGATGGCGGCATCGCTCGTCGCCTAGCGAAGCGCTGGATAGCGGACATCCCGATTTACATCTTGTTCGACGGGCCGTCGATGTCGGGCTGCCTCTTGGGCCGCTGGCAAGAGCCCTACCCAAAATGGCCTTCCGGACTGCCACGCAAGCCGTTAGGACTGACGCTCCTTGATCTGATCCGCACAGAGTCGGTCATCGACGCCGTCGAGAAGCGTCACGAGGAAGTGCGTGGCGAGCTGACTATAAATTACGCGCTCAAGCTCAATGTCGATCGCATCGCGTGGCCGCAAGCGGACCGCAGTCCAGCGGCGGCGATGGACGATTCACGCCTCGCCCGCCTAGCAATCAAGACGGTCCCGGACCCGAGGCCCAAAGGCGTGTTGCAGGCGGAGGTGTGGATCAACGAACTCGGTCGGCTGGTCCGATTCGGCGTGTGCGGCCTCCCGGACGATCATTCCAAGCACGCGAAGGCGCCCTGGACCACAACCGAGCTGTGGGACTTCGGCGTCCCGCCGAGGCTCGAGAACTGGCAGAACCAGCCCGTGATCGATCCGGCCACATTCCAGTTCCCCGAAAGCGAGCGGGCCATGATACGCCTCGCGAACGGCGCGGATGCGCAGTGAGAGCCTTCCCGGCGTAGGCTGAGAGCCACAACGGGCCGGATTCGGGAAGGCTGAGCAACGGCAGAGGCGGACGTTCCGGGCGAGCATTACGCGCGACCTGATTCGGCGGCCGATGCACGTTCCCGGCCCCGCCGATATGTCGTCGTGACGACGTAGCTCTACGGTTGAGCGAGCTCCGGTTCGAGCGGATCGTCGAGCTGCACCGTGATGGGTGCAGCGATGAGTTCCTCCTCTGTCACCTGGAACCCGTGGTCGGCAAGGGTCGCGATGAGGCCATCCCACCCGAGTCTTGGTGGGCGGTGCGCTTCAGGAGCGCGTCCAAGCATCCTGTCGAGCACTTCTTCGATTCCGTGCTTGGTGCACACCCCGCCGAGCCCTAAATCCCTGCGCCCGGTGGAGACCAGAGATCCATCCTCCATCTCCGCGGACAGTGTGACGTATACACGACGGCGCTCAGGTGCTAGCAGCGCACTCGAGAAGTGGCGGAAGAACTCGGCATCACGAGCTTCCTCGCGAGCACGCACCTGCTCGATGAAGGCTTCCCGCTCGGCGCGCGGCTCCAGGGTCACAGCGGCGTGTCCACGACGAACCCGATGAGCCTGGATGGATTCGCCGCGGGACACGGCCTAACGATCCTGGCCAAGCTCTCCTGTGCGCTCACCAGAGCGCGAGCCGCGCCGCTCGCGGCGTAGCACCGGACGCCACGTGCGGTGGCGCATTACGAAGTCGGCGATCAGGATCACCCAGCCCACGAAGACGAGCACACCGACGATCGTCGCCCACGGCTGCCAGCCTTCGGCGAGCACGACGCCGAGGGCAGCGATTCCGGCCCAACCCGCGTAGACGGCTGCCCGTCTCATCAGAAGCAGTATGCCCGCCCACGAGTTTCGCTAGTCGTTTCGCCAACCCTCCTAGGGCAGCTTGTACGTCTTCGACGATCTCTGCCGCGATGACCTCCGGCGCGGGGAGGGTGTTGGTGTCCTCCAAGGACTCGTCCTGTAGCCAGAGATGTCGAGCGATGCCTACCCGCCCCGGGTAGGCATCAGTTTGAATCTGGACCCCTCCCGCGCATCCGTGCGGCCAGCGTCCTCCGCGTTGGCAATCCGAGGCCCGCCAGCACGGCCGCGGCGACCGCGGCAGCCTCACTCCCAAGAAACGCATAGATGAGCGCGAAGGCCACTAGCGCCGGCGGCAACAACATCACGACCGCGCGCCGCTCGTAGCGATCCGTTAGTCCTCTTTGACGCTTTGACAGCATGCAGTACCAATGTACCCCGCCGAACGCGGCGCTACGATTCGCGCTCAAACTGATGCACTACTCGCCCCCGCGGGATAATGCAGGTATATCGGCGTGCGACGAGCGGGGATCATCACGGTCATGCTCGGCGGCGTTATGTTCGAGGTCGCGCTCGCGTTCGTCCCATCGCGGAGCGTGAAGCTGTAGCCGGCGGCCTACGCGAGCCAGTGATTGAGGCTTGTGCCGCCGGAGTTGGCGTGGATCGCGCCGATGCGGTGGCCGGTGTCGCAAAGGAGAAGCCTCCGGCGTCTCGGGGAGACCTCGTATCGGTGCTGCCTTGGAACGTCTGAGGGCACGGGGCCTGGGGAGCGACCCGGTTTCTGCTTCGTCAAGCCCCGAGCGCGAAGGGGCAGCGGGTTGAACCCTTTGCTAGGAACCCGACCGTCCTCACGAACGGCATTCGCCGCGCTACTCCTCGGTTGCGACGAATGCAGCGGCCGGCGCGCGCAGGACGATGCGCTGCTCTCGAGCCGGCCACCCGGCACGCGGGTGCCGTCTCGTGGTAGACAGCTGATGTGCTCGCCATCGCAGGCATGTTGCTCGTCGTCTTGCTGTACATGACCGGCTGCGGGCCAAGCTCCTCCGCAGCCAGGGCTGGACACCAGACGGCGTCGACAGAACGAGCCTCGCCGCGGGTCGTCGCGGAGGATCGGGCGTTAGGGGAACGCGCCCTACTGCGGCAGTCCGACTTTCCGGCCGAATACGAGGGAGGCGTCAGGGGAGGGGAAGAAGAACCGTCGAGTCCAGGCCGCCTCCTTCACTACACGGCGATCACCTGTTTGCATCGCGATTTGTCGGTCGTCGCGCGCAAGAACCCCGCCACCGTGTCGTCGGGAGACTTCGGCGACAACACGGACGAAGGTGCTCCGAGCGGCTACATTCACATCGAAAATACCGTGACGGTGGAGCCAACGGTCGTGACGGCAAAGACTTGGTTCTCGATCTTCGACCGACCTGATGCGCCGCCGTGCTTCGGCGAAGCCTTCCGAGCCGCCATCACCAGCCCAGGCTTGCGAAAATCTGGCAACTCGGTCGGCAAAGCCCACATCGCGCATCTGGCCCTTCCGCGCTACGGCGCTCAAAGCGTCGCGTATCGCCTAACGGTCCCGATCGTCGCGGAAGGCCATAGTTACGTCACCTACCTTGATTATGTTCTCGTGCGCAAGGCTCGCGTCCACATGATGCTGACGTTCGAGAGACTCGATCGACCGGTCAGCAGCAAGCTGGAGAAACGGGTTACGGCGCAGACAGCGCGGAGACTCCGAGGGTGATGCTTTCAACCTGACCCGCGTGTCGCTCCGGACGACCGACACCACGGGCTGCTGCTACCCGTGCTCCTGCCTTCGACTGCGCTCGGCGCGAAGCGGAAGTCGGCGACGCGCGAATTGCACCTTTCGAGAGGCCTGCTCCGGAACGACCCCTGCATTCTGGCGAGGCTCGCGTCGCGCTGCCGCTTCGCTGCGGCTCGGAGCGGGAACGGCAGCCCAGCGCGACGATCAGGATGCCCGCGAAGCCTCAGCGGGGGAAGCGAGCCTTCAGCTACTCCTATCCCCACCGAACCGGAAGCGGACGACCCTGCGGTGCGACGTAGGGGAGGCGGCCGGGCGGCGGCTGGTGCTGGCGCCGCTCGCCGCAGGCCTAGGTTCTCGATCGGCAACTCAGGCGTCTTTCCCCACTCGACCCACGAGCCGTAATAGACACGCGCGTCGGGATAGTCGAGCAGGTACTTCAGCGCGAGCCACGCCTCGCTCGCCCGGTTGCCGATAGTGCAGTACGTGATCACCTTCGCGTCCTTGGTCACGCCCGCATCCTCGAGCACACTACGTAGCTCGTCGGGACCCTTGAGAGTCCCATCTTCGGCGCGCAGCTGGTCGATGGGGACGCTGACGGCGCCTGGCACGTGACCGGCACGCCCGATGTCCTCGGTCGCCCCCGACGGCCAGAAGCGCTCTCCGCTGTACTCGGACTTGGCGCGGACATCCAGGACGATCGTGGCCGGGTCATTGATCGCGTCCTCCACCGCGGCGTGGTCGGCGAGCAAGCCGTTCTTCTCCGCGAGAGCTGGGTGAGCGCTCGCGGGAGGCTCAGCCGCATCCGTGCTCCACTCGTTTCTCGCTTGCGTCCACTGCTCGCGTGCGCCCATCAGGATCCGCACGTCCTCGTGGCCGTGAGCCTTCAGCAGCCAGAAGCCGAGCGGCGCGCTGTAGCCGTATACAACCACCCGCGTCTGCTGCGAGATGCCGGAGCGCGAGAGCAAACGCTCGAGCTCCGCCAATCCGACCGGCCTGTACGCCTCATCGCGCAGGTCCGCGTAGGCGTTCCACAGCACCGCACCGGGAATGTGGCCCTCGTCATAGGCGGCGCGGCTGACATCGACCTCGACGATGCGAATGCTCGGATCGCCGAGGCGCACAGCGACCCAGTCGACGTCGACGATACCCTCCGCGCCACCGTCCGGAGGGGTCATCCGCTCAGACCGAATCGGAGCCCACACAGCACCCTGCCAATGTTGCCAGAGCTGCGGGCGTCGTGCTCTCGAGCGCGAGTTACTGCCGTCGGTGACGGACCCTCATGACTGCAAGCCCCCGCCGCTCAGTGACCTCCTGAGCGACGACGCCCGGCGCGCGGGCCAGGCGGACTCAGCTGGTTTGCCGGGAGCGGAAGTATCGACAGCGGTTGCGCACGCCGCCGATGCTGCTGGTCGGGAACGATCTCGGGAAACCGCGCCCTCCCAAACAACCCTTCCGCTTCGTCTGCTGTCAAGTCAACCGACAGTTGCCTATGGAGCGACGATCGTGAACCCAATCGCCTGAGCCTTGGAGACGCCTGCCGCGTCGGTCGCGCTGACGAGCGCGCGGTAGTGCCCGGGTTTGAGCGCCTTGCCCGCTATGCGCCCTGTGAAGGGCAGCTTGTTGAGGCCAACGTGGCCGACGCGCGTGAGCGTTCTCACCGTCGTGTAGAGGGTGCATTTCGGCTTATGGTGTCGGCGCTTGCTGCTGACCCTGCAGGTGTGACCCACGCGCCGTCCAGAACCAGTGCGCTGAATCTCGACCGTGACATTGGCGGCCTGGTCGAGCGTGAACGAAAAGATCGTGCCACGCTTAGCGCGCTTGGGCCGGTGACGGCTGGACGTGCTGCCGGTCAGCGGCGTGGACGTCCCTTCAGGCGCGAATGTCTTGTTGGTCTCCGAGAGGCGAGCGATCGTGGCGATCGTGGCGATGGGCGTGCCGATCGGTGCGATGGCCGTGATTGGCGGCGTGCTGAACGTCCGATCGCCACCGCTGCTTGCTCCGGCGGAGTTGCTCGCAAGCAGCTGATAGTGGTAGGTCGTATTGGGGGCCAAACCCGCCAGGGATGCCGACACGCCGGTGGCGGCGGTGCCTGACCCCGCACTCGTGGCTGCGGTCGCGCTCCCATAGGCGGTCGTCGTGCCGTAGACAAAGTGGAAGCTGGTGGCCAGGCCGTTTGGGTTGACTGTCCCGTTGAGCGTGGCGCTGCTCGGGGCGACACCTGTCGCGCCCGCCGTGAGCGCGGCTGGCGGAATCAGAAACTCATACGCGCCGATATCGGTGTGAGACGCGATTTCGCGTGGGTTGCCTTCGAGGTCCAGCGAGCCGTTCAGCGCGCTGTTGATCCCGGCATCGATCGTCGGCGATCCAGGCGCCTCGTGGAAGTCGCCCGCGGCCAGGTTCACAAACTTGGGTTCCGCGGTCTGGTTGAAGTTGGTGCCGGGCACCGTCACCACCTTGGTCCCGGCCCCTGCTTCTTCGACGCTTGCGTAGTTCGAGTGTTCGAGTGCCGCATTGACGGCCGCTCCGCTTGCGGCTTCGGCGTAGATGTCCTTTACACCGCCGCGGATGATCGTGTTGGTGGCGGCGATTTCGGCATTCAGTCCGCCCGAAGCCGTCGCCCACAGTCCGAATTCGGAGCCAAACAACGTCGTGTTGCGCACCGTGTACTGCTTGGTCACGCCGCCGCCGCCAACAACCAGGGCCCAGGTCCCGGCGCAGACCGAGTCGGTGATGGTGGCCGAATTCGATAGCTGACAGCCCCAGGCACCGGCTGTGGAGTGGGCGATCACGCGGTTGACGATGCCCGCGTTTGCAAAGACGGCCACCTGGGCCGACGCGCTGTACTCGATGTCGATGTCAGACAGCGCCGAGCTAGGGCCCTTGAGTTCGAACGCCGCGCCTGATGAGTACTTCGAGTAGACCTGCGGCATCGGCTGGCCGGGGGTTCCGGTGAATGTAACTCCTTCAGGAACGGGTACCTGGAACGTGATCGGCGTGCCCGGCGAGCCGTACGTTCCTGTGCTGCCGGCGAGCAGGACCGTATCACCCGCCTTGACTTCGTTAGACGCGCGGACCCATTCTTCCGCATAGTCTTCGAGGCTGCACGGTGCCTGCTGCGTGCATAGGCTGAGATTGCCGTTGGCCGCCACGTACCATGTCCTGGCGGCGAGTGCCGAGCTGGGCGCGAGAAGCCCCAACATCAGGCACGCAAGCACAGCCGCGCCGCCGGCCGATCGCAGCGCGACCGCTCGTCCTCCCCTCAAATTCGACGCCTCGGCCACGGAGCGAGCATACCGCCAGTCTCGAGGCCCCGTTCGGCAGGGCTTCGCGACCCGTCACTGGAGCCTGACCGTCAGCGCGAGCACTCCCGCCTGCCAGAGCGTTCGCCGCGAAGCGGAAGTCGCCGACCGTCGGCGTGCTCAGCTCGACAGGACCGCTTTGGAACGATCTGCGCAACCCTCGCAAGTCTCGAATCTTAATGCCGCTTCTTCACGGGCGGCCGCGGGAGCGGCAAGCGGCCGGGGCTCCGGCAAGTCTCCGATCCCCCAGGGGTCTGTTATGGCTTGACCGTGAGCGGCCCGCTGGCCTTGAAGACGATGCTCGCGCTCTTGATCCCCGAGACATTCGGGCCGTTTTTGCTCACGGAGCACGTGGTCGCCTTGGCCTGGATCGGCCCGGTGCCGCTGATGGTGAGGGCGAAGTCACCGTGTCCAGTGGCGCCCTTGAAGCTGCCCGTGCTCTTGTCCGTCACGGCGGTGTACGTCCCGCTCATCACGTCCTTGAACGCGCACACGCCGTTCAGGGGCCCGGTCGCACTTTCAGCGCCGTTCGGGTTCGTGCTCGCATGCGTGACGGCGAAGTCGCCGGCCGGCGTTTCGAACGTGTGCTCGCCGTTGCCGGCGCCGCCCAGGGCCACGTCATGCGCGGTGGTGCTGACCACGCCGGCCCACGTCATTTCCGGGAACACCAGCGGCGCGTTGCTGTGGCTCTCCAATGTCGCGATGGCCTTCGAGCCGGTGATCGAAGCGCCGAACGTCTCGGTGCCCGATTTCGTGCTGCTGGTGCTCCCGCAGCCGGCTACCAGCCCGGCGATACCGAACGCGGCCACGATCCCAGCGATTGGCTTTTTGCTCATGGCTCCCCCTTGGGTTGAACCTGGGCGTCATCCTCGCACACGCGGCCGGCGTGCGCATTGGCCACCGGTCCCAAATCAGCGCCTCGCCTGCTCGACCATCGGTCCTTCGCGTTGGCACTCACGCGGGTCCCTGCGCTATGGGGCGCTACGGGTCGCGGCGATGGTGGTCGGGCGTCGCTGGTGTCCGCCGAGCGACCCGCCGAAAAACGACGCAGCTACGAGCCGTTGAGGAACCCGCTCCGGCCGCCGTAGGCTTCCGGTTTGGGTGGCGCGGCCTCACACCTCGAGGGCCTCGCTCTTGCGGCTCGCAACCGCGTCTGGCACCACGGTACAAACTCTCGCCGGCCGATCGCAAGGGCCCTCGCCAGCTGGCCCTGCACTTTGCGAGGAAAGACGGTGCCGTGTGGGCGTGAGCTCCTCATCCTCGCGCCGCGGACCCGCCGCCAACCTGCCGGTGACGCTCGCCAGCTAGTTCCCGCGGGAGGCCGACGCAAGCGCATACGCGCTCTTCCCGTCGCGTGTTGTCTTTGCGACCGTTCCCTCGCGCAGCAGACGCTGGAGGTTCTCGTAGACGTTCGCTCTTGTCATCGCCGTGATCCTCACCAGCTCGCCTGGGGTATGAGAGTGGTGCTGGAGGGCCGCGAGGATCGCCTGGCGCGCCGCGCCGCGCGGGGCGCGCTTGCGTGTGCGGCGAGCGACCGTTGTGGACGCAGTGCCGGAGGGCGCGCGCTGGCTCCGGCCGGGACCCGCGTGGCGCCCGCGGCGACGGCGCGTGGCCGGCGAGCCACTTGGAGTTGCCTGGGTGACGCTGGGGGACCTTGCCGCTCCGTGATTGATCCCGCCGAGGGCCTCGGCAGCGGCCGTCAGTCGCTCGTATTCGGCGAGCAGCGGGCGCAGCTCGCCCAGGCGTGCGTCGAGCTCGCGCCGGACGCTCGTCAGTAAGTCAGGAGCCATGGGGAGTCCTTTTCTGCGGTCGGATGTTGTCAGCGACGTTCGGGAGAGCATAGGTGTCTGCGAACGCTCACCGGGACCCGGTGTTCGGGCCGCGAGATCGCCGATCGGCGGGGCGCCATCGCGCGCCGCCGCGTACGTCGGTGCGACAGAGGCCGAGCGCTCCGAGCCCGGCCCCGCTGTCTAGGAGGAGAGGAGAGACAACGCCGCCTGAGGCTCAGCCGCGCCTCGGTTGGGGTCGAGGGCGGGAACGCTCTCGCTCCGGGAGGACTTGGAGCGCGGCGTGGCTGGTGGGCTCAGGCGCTGTCACGACTGTCGTATAGCGCAGATCGGGCGCCTTTGATAGGGCACGAGGTGGAATCTTCGCGCGCTTTGGGATGAGGCGAACTCCGAGAGCGCCCTGACGCCAGCGAGTCGGCTTCCGGGTCAGCTGCCTATCCGACGCGCGCGCTCCCACCAATCTCGGTTCCGTTCCTCATCCAGAGTCGATCGGCGAACAACATCATTTCTGGGAGTGTCCTCGCGTCTGAACCGCTCCTGTCAGGGACGTGGAAATCAGGGCCGAAGTATCACAACAGTCCTGCAAATCAGCGGGTCGGTGCTGATGCCAACCGCGGGTAGATCCTCGTAGATCCGCGAAGTTCCCGTTAGCGTAAGGACGTGGCGCGCACGCCACGTCCTTTTCAAATGCGCTGGCGCACCGTGCGCCTCGGGGGTCCAGGGAGGCTCCTGCTCTGCTGTCAGAGCGGCAGACGACCGACAGTGCGATGGGGCGCCTCCCTCTCCCCAGCAGCGGAAGACTTGGCGTCGGTGCTGAAAGGCGCGCGAAGGAGCAGCGAGGGTATCCGGGGTACTCCACAAACTGAGCCTACGCCTGGGCGTACAACTCAGTTTGATTAGCTTCGAGGAGCTGCGCGTGCCGCGGACCGGCTAACGGCGCTCACACAACTGGGCTCCGCAGCCGATGTCTGGGGAGCGGTGCAACGAGCCGAGCTGCGTCGCCCGACGGGTCCTCGCTCGCATTTGGCGAAAGCAGCCGCGCGGGGAGCCCCGTGGGTCAAAGCCGCCCGGCGATACAGGGCCGTAGCCCATGATCGTGCAGCCCGCGATGCTCTTGCCGCGGCCGAGGCAACCTGCCTCCCGGGCGGAGCGCCAAACGCCGTAGTCACGTTCGCTAGCTTTGCGGCGCTTGCGCACCCATACGGGATTACCGAATGCGCCCGCAACGCCTAGGTTGAGCACGGCGTCCAAGCTGCGTCGCCCGAGAGGTTCTCGAGCTGGGATTCGTAGTTAGCGTCCGTGGCCCGTGCTCCGGATGGGAGCGGAGCGGGTTCGCGGGCGACTAGCAGGCCGACTATGACCGGGGCTGAGCGTCGCCGGGGCAGCGCCGCGCTGCCGCATCCCGTCACCAGAACTATCCGAGTGGGGCTCAGAGTCTCCCGGCACGACTGCCTGGGAACGAGTCCTGGCGTGGGCCAACCCACCTCGACGGCTGCTCCAAATTTGCACGTCAGCTCGATAACGATTCTGCAGTGGCAAGCGGAAGTCTCGCGCCGACTGCGAGACCACCGGACCGCTGTAGGTGGTTTACGCCGCGCGCAGCGCGGGTACGGCTCCTGATCGGTGGGCCCACGACCAGAGGGCGGCGCAGGGCACAATCCGTCGCGCTACGCGCCGAGCCGCCTACAGCCGTGACGGTCGTCTTGTAGTCGAATAGAAGAGGAGAGTTGACATGACAAGGACGAACGCGAGTCGGCAAAGCCGGTTGGGTGGACATCGGCGGATTGGTGTACTTGCGGCCGCGATGAGCGGAGCGTTTGCGATGGCCGCGCTGGTTGGCGCGCCCGCCGCGACAGCGCAGCCGGCTGCTCCGGGGACGGCGCCCGTCATCAAAGGCGTCTCGCCGCGCGAAGGGAGCACCGCTGGCGGCACAGAAGTCGAAATCACCGGCGAACGGCTATCGCCGCGAGGAGAATCGTGCAACGTCGCCGAAGAATTCGAGGAGGGCACCCCTTACGGCGGGGCGTGCGCCGAAGTCATCGTCTACTTCGGCAGCGAACCGGGACTCGTGTTCGCGGCCTCGCCGGGCCGCATCGACGTCGTGACGCCCGAACGCAATCCGGGTAATGTGAGCGTGATCGTCACGACCCCCGGCGGCAGCAACACGAGTAAGCCTAAGAACAACTACACATACGTGGGTGCCGCGCCCAAGCAGGTCCCGGGACCGCTGCCGGTAATCAGCTCCGTGTCCCCGCCGGAAGGCACGAAAGCGGGCTTCACGCGCGTAAAGATCTCCGGTGAAAACCTCCTGCCCGCAGGCGAGGAAGTGTGCGTCGCCTGCGCCCACGTCGTCGCGCGCTTCGGCCCCAGCGCGGTGCCGGTGCTCGAGGGCACGCAGCATGAAATCTTCGTCGTCTCGCCGCCCCATCCGCCCGCCCCCGTGGATGTGACCGTGAAGACGAACCCCGGCGGCATGAGCATGAAGACGCCGGCCGATCGCTTCAGCTACCACTGATTCGATTTGGGCAGCGACGGCGCGATCCCACGGTCGCGCCCGTCGCTGTGGTGGCGAGGATGCGCCGGGAGCCGGCCGGCGGCCTACCCTGAGGTCGTGACCATGAGAATCGACCTGTCTTTCCCGGCCCGTACACCGTCGA
The DNA here is from genome assembly GCA_963768005.1 of uncultured bacterium. Classification (GTDB taxonomy): domain Bacteria; phylum Actinomycetota; class Thermoleophilia; order Solirubrobacterales; family Solirubrobacteraceae; genus Palsa-744. Next base: position 488,988 of record CAVYGD010000001.1, on the reverse strand, counting down.
GCGGCTCGCTGAGATGCCCGGTGCCGGAGGTCTGGACTACGAGCTCACCGGTCCGTCCGGGCGAATACCCCGGGCGGCGAGATGCTTGCGGTTACGCCCGAGGGGCAGCCGACGCGGACGGGGATCGTCGCCGATCCAGGTCTGACCTATGCCGGCGCCAAGTCCGGGATCTACGCCACGCCGGCGCCGGAGGTCTTCGTCGTGGTGCTACGCGGCGACACCTATCGAATCGACGCGTTTCGCCCGAGCACCTGGGAGCTGATGCGTGGCCGACCCGTCGTCGAGGTCATACCGGTGCCGCAGGAGGGCCTGCTCGTGTTTGCCTCGCCTTGGCGCGTTTGGGCGCTTGACGCCGACGGCATCAGGTGGCGCAGCCGCCGGGTTGCCGTCGACGGGATCGTTATTGATGAGGTGGCCGGCGGCGAGTTGCTTGGCACCGCCGACCCGCTGGACGGCCCTGAGGCGGCGCCGTTCAGGATTGACCTGACAAACGGAACACCAACCGGCTGCCACCAAGTTCCCGAGTAGGCTGCCGCGTTCGGTTGCGAGCGAGAGTCTCGCACCCCTGGATTGAGGGTGGCGACGCTGCTGCCTTGGAACGCACGCAGTGCTTTCGCTCGGCGCGCGCTTGCATTCCTGCTCCGTCTAGCATTCCGGCAGTCTTCGAGCCAGGCTCGCCTACCGCTAGACCTGTCCGTGCCGCACGCCCCGTCGATTCCAGCCGCAGCTGCGCTTCGGCGGCCCGCGCACCGACTCCTACATCGATCTTATGGGCGCTCGCGAGACTTCGCCTGTGCCTCGAAACGACACAGTCCCGAGCGCACCGCCGCAACCGCGGCCGGAGCGCCCGATTCCCCTAGCACTGGAAGGTTCTAAGCGATGCCAAAGCTACCTAGACGCCGGTTCACACGCGTCGCCGTGTTCTCGCTCGGCGGCGGCCTCGCACTCCTCGTCGCCGCGTTCCTAGTGGTCTACTTCGTGATCTTCCCGACCTCATCGCCGAAACCGTTCAAGCTGACGAGCTCGACGGCGACGAGCACGACCAGCACGAGTAGCCCCACGACGACACGAAGCTCGACAACGGCCCTGAGCGGGACCTGGAAGGTCGCCGACGGCTCGCAGGCTGGCTACCGCGTCCGCGAGAAGCTCGCCATTCTGCCCGCCGAGAGCGATGCCGTGGGGCGCACGTCGCAGATCACCGGTAGCGCCAGCTTCAGCGAGTCCAAGGGCACCGTCGCGATCACTGCCGCCTCGTTCAACGTCGCCGTCGACACGTTAAAGAGCGACCGCTCGATGCGCGACCAGAGAATCCACGAAATCGGCCTCGAAAGCAGTCGCTATCCGAGCGCAACATTTGCGCTCTCGGCGCCGCTCACCGTCTCGGCGAGCGCCCTTAACGGCAAGGTCGCGCACGTGTCCGCAAGCGGGACCTTCAACATCCACGGCACCTCCAAGAAGGAGACCCTCCCGGTGGAAATGAGCCTGTCGGGATCCACATTCCAGGCGGTGGGTTCCCTGACGTTTCCCTGGAGCGAATTCGGCATGAGCGCTCCGAGCATCGGCGGCTTCGTCAACGTGACCGAAAAGGCGACGATGGAATTCGACCTGAACCTGAGGCGCGCGTAGTACTCTCGACGGCAGCTCCGATTGGTGCCTCCGGCGACGACCGGCGGCGGTACGGGACGCCTGGCTCGTGGGGGCCGCGCCAGGGGACCGGCGCAGCGCCCCGACCGGAGCAGCAGCCCGTTGAAACCGCGAATCAGCCTCGGCAAGTTGGCGGCGCAGAGCCGATGATCGTCGAGACCATGCCCTGGCAGGATGCGGGGCACAGCCGCCGATCGCGTGAATAGGATCGCCGTCGCGAGGATGCGTGGCTCATGAGGCGCATCTTGATGTGCACCGGTGCCCTGGCATTGTGCGCGCTGCTGGCATCCTCCGCGCGAGCTGCCGACCGGGTCCTGACCGTGGCGACCTTGGCCGGGGACATCTCGACCAACGCCACGCCGACCCGGCTGCCCTCGGGACACGCGACGACCATTTCGGGCACTCTCACTGCTCCCGCGGGCCCTGTGGCGGGAGAGCTGCTCGAGCTGCAGCGCGACTCGGTCCCACACAGTCACTTCACCAACGTCGCGCACACGGTCACAGCCACCGACGGGAGCTACAGCTTTGCCGCCGTGCGCGTCTACCGCGACACCCGCTTCCGAGTTGCCCTTGTGGGAACAGTCGGGCCGACTGGCCCGACTGTCGAGGTCGTCGTCGAAGCACCTGAGTACCCGTCGTCAAAGCGCCTGGCCGCGGCCGTCCGCTATCTCGCGGCCCGCGCGGGCACCAAGGCCTTTGCGGTGGTCAACGACGACGGCAGGCTTAGTGGGGTCCACCTGCATCGCCGCTTCCATTCGGCGAGCGTCGTCAAATCGCTGCTGCTCGTCGCCTATCTGCAAATGCTCGCCCGCAAACACCGCTCTCTGAACCACGCGAGCGAGGCGCTGCTGTATCCGATGATCCACTCGTCGAGCAACGAAGCGGCGTCGGCCGTGCTCGCGATCGTAGGGGAGAATGCGCTCGATCGCGTCGCTAGGGACGCACGCATGGCCAACTACGAGTCGGGCGGCGCCTTCTGGGGCTTTACGGAGGTCTCGGCGGCCGATCTGGCCAACTTCTTTTTCCACCAGGAAGCGATCATCCCGCGCCAATTCGAGGGGTATGCACGCTGGCTGCTCTCGACGATCGAACCGAGCGAGAGTTGGGGGATACCGGTGGTCGCCCGTCCAGAGTTCCAGGTGTTCTTCAAGGGAGGCTGGCTGCCGGAATTCGAAGGCCTCGTCAATCAGGTGGCGCGCCTGGAACGCCCGCCGATCGTGTTCGCGCTGGCGGCGCTCACCATTCACGATCCGTCGATGGCCTACGGCGAGCAGACGATCGAAGGCGTCACAGCGCGGTTGCTTGGCCGGGCACGGTAGCGCCAACCGCCGGCACGCCCTGGACAAGCAGAAGCCGCTGGCGCCGCCGAACGGACGGGCTCGCACGCGACGGGCTCGGGGGTCAGGTCAAGCAGCGCCGAGTAGAGCTCGAGTGCGTCCAGGCCGAACGACCTGCGCGGCTGAGCTCCCCGCGGTCCCTAATGCTGCTCGTCAGCTTTGCGGCGTTCGCTTGGCTCCGAGTCATCCCCGCGCTCGGCGGTGATCGCAGCGTCTTGGGCAAAGCGCGGGAAGCGCTTCGCCTCGGCCTCGCCAATCGCGAGAAGCTGTGCACCAACGGCGGTGACGTCCTCGATCAGGCGCCGGCGTTCCCGCCAGATCGCTTCGGCGTTCTGGGTGAGCTCGCGCGCGCGGCTCGCGGCGGCCTCGAGCATCTCATCCGCCTCCCGCCTGGTGCTTCCGCTTAACTCGTCCGCTTCGCGCTCCGTGACCGCTCGCAACTGACGCGTCTCGCGCGATGTCGTCTCCTTGAGCTCGGTTACCTCGCCTGTCGCGGCATCGCGCAGCGCCGCAACCTCGCGCTGCGCGGTCTCGCGTAGCTGCTGCGCCTCCCGTGCGGCGACTTCACGAAGCTGGTGGGCCTCGCTCGCCGCGGCCTCGCGAGTGTCCTCCGCTTCGCGCTGGGCGGCCTCGCGGGTCTCCCGCGCCTCCTGCTCTGCCTGTTGCAACCTGTCGTCAGCCTTGGCGCGTGAGCGGGCGGTGATCTCCTCCGCCGTCTGGTGGGCCCGCTGGAGGATGCCGCGAGTCTCCTCGCTCACCTCGTCGAGAGCATGTCTTACGGCGGACTCCGGCGACGAGGAGATCTCGACCTCGGCTATCAGCCTTCTGACCTCCTTCACGTAGCGATCAACCTCGGCGCGGTTGTAGCCGCGCATCGCGATCGGAAACCTGATGTCGCGCGCCTCGCTGAGCATGCGATCCCGCTCGCCAGCGCTCAGCGGTCCGCGCGCGAACCGGCGCCCCGGCCAGGTCGCCTCGGGCGCGCCAGATGCCGGTTGGGCGGTCTCTCGGTTCTCCGCAGCGGCGCTTGCGCCGGGCTGCTGCTCGACGCCCACGTCGTCGCTGGGCGTCTCTTGCTGCGCCATCGCAATCAGTTCCCAGCGTAGCGGAGGCGAGGACCAACCAGGGTGGTCGTGGCTCACGTGGGAGCGCCGCGCCCGCTGGATGGCGCCTTCCCCTACCTGTGGCACCGAAGGCTGGCCGCCGCGACCGAGCCGAGTGGCGGACCGCGCAGCGGTATCGCGGTAGAGGGTCAGTCTGCGTCTAGCCGTCGGTGCCCGCGTTCTGAGCAGATGGGAGGTCCCGTCGGGGGGGCCGAAACGATCTGTTGCTCGACGGCACAATACCCGCCAGCGATAGACTTTTCAGCCACTCACTCGGAGTGCGTGGCGTCCTAGCTTCTTTCGACGCACGCCCCCACCGCGAGACTCGTCGTAGTCGCCGCAGTCGCTCTCCTAGGTTCGAACCGAGGACAACATGATTTCTGGGGGTGCGCGCGCGCGTCCGATCGCCTCTTTTCAGGGACACGTAACTTGAGGTCGAGATGGCACAAAATGCCAGCAAATGCGCGGGTTGACAATTCGACACACGGTACCGAGATGCCCGTAGTTATCCCCGGTTATCCGTGGATTCAGGACCTGGCGCGTGCGCCAGGTCCTTTTATTCCGTCGTCGCCGGCCGGGCCACGCGAGGGGAGCGACCAAGTCGTCGGTGGCCTCGACGACAGGGAGCCCGCCCGCCGACGAGAACCTATCGGCGTCTACGCATTAGCCATCGCGGCCTGGGCGCGCGCTCTCATCTCCTCGGGCGGGACGTCCTCGACGTGAGTGGCGACGTTCCATATGTGACCGAACGGGTCCTCGAACTGGCCGGAGCGATCCCCGTAGAACTGGTCCTCGATCGGGCGCAGCGACTTTGCACCGGCATCGATCGCGAGCTGGAACGCCGCGTCGGAGTCCTCGACGTACACGTGCAGAGTGACGGGGCTGCCACCGATCGCCTTCGGGCCTCGCGCCCCCATCTCTGGGTTCTCGTCGGCGAGCATGATCACCGACTCGCCGAGCTCGAGCTCCGCGTGCCCGAGGCGACCATCCGGTCCGTTCATGCGCATCCGCTCGGTGGCTCCGAGCACTGACTTATAGAAATCGATCGCCGCCGGCGCGCCGTCGACGATCAGGTAGGGCATCACCCGCGGGTACTCGTCCGGGATCGGCTTCACCATCGTGGTCACCTCCTGGGTAGTTTGGGTAGCTCTCTCACAGACGCCCATAACCTACCCCGATGCTCGCTACTCAAGCGAGGCTGAAGCGCCCGGCTCCCTGGTTCGCGCTGAAGGCAACTGCCGCTTGCCCGCGCTCACCTCGATCCTGTCGGGTGCAGGGTCGATGAACTGGTGGTCCGGCCGGATCCGATCCTGACTTCCCGGACCGCGGAGGCGCCGGCGCGCGCCGCTCGCATCAATGCACCGCACGGAGGCCCATCGCCAGTTGCCTCCGTCTCCTAGAGGCGGGCACCTGGGCGCCGTCGTTGGGCCCGGTCATTCCCACCTCGGTGACGAGCGCCGTGCTTGCGTAAGCAGCCGCAGCTCGAACGTGGGCTCGTGGGTATGGGTTCCCCAGCACGGCTGCGACTACGCTCCCGCTGATCCTCAGCACGACCACCGCTAACGAGAGGGAACCAAATGGCAGCGACGGAGCTCCCGCAGCAGACCCCGGCGACGCACGATCCTATGCGCCACCATACGCACTACCAACGAGGCGGCAAGCACCCCTCGCCCTACGCCGGCGGAAGCAGCTTCATGGAGCGCGTGGCCGAGAACGTCGCTTCGGGCATGGGCACCGTGCAGTTCGTCCTCATCGGCTCGCTGATAATCCTTGGGTGGGTGTTCGTCAACGGCGCGGTCAAGTACCTCGAAAGCACCGGCAAGGCCATCACCAAAGGCGGCGAATTCGACCCCGAGCCGTGGATCCTCTTGAACCTCATCTTCTCCGGCGTTGCGTTCTACACGGGTGCGCTCGTGATCATCGCCCAGAAGGCACAGACGAGGACAGACCAGGCGAATGAGGAAGCTGCGGCGAAGCACAGAGACGAGCTAGCGCAGTTTCAGGCCGACATGCTCACGGTGAGCCTTCCTGGCCGCTGGTCGGGCTCCCGGATCGGAACGTAGGGAGAGCATTGCTGTCGCTGTCTGAGACTGCTCCTCTTGCGCTGGCGGAGCCTGCGGCGCCGAGCCTGCGCAGCCCATCGTCGCCGGTAGCCGAGCGCCTTCCTGTTGGCGGGCCGCAGGGGTGCGCATCCGGTGCCCCTCCTCGCGGGAGCGGCGTCGGTTGCCATCGCCACTATCGCCAACGGCTGACAGGCGCTCCAAGGTCGCAGGGCTCCCTTCCCCTCGCCTGCGGCTCGGTTCCGCGTCGTCCGCTCGCCGGCGTTTCGGTCGCTGTCAACCACCGATCCCACAAGGAGGGACCGCAATGAGCACTCAAGCACCGGCAGTCAACAGCGTCGCCCTGGTCGGCAATCTCACCAGCGATCCGGAGCTTCGTTCCCTGCCCGACGGGCGCAGCGTCTGCGACCTGCGCCTGGCCGTCAACGACCAGTCAGATCAGCCGCCGCTTTACATCGACGTCGCGACCTTCGGCGCCAGCGCCGACGCCTGCGCGAAGTACCTGGGCAAGGGCCGCGCGATCGCCGTCACTGGCCGGCTCGTCTACCGCGAGTGGGAGGCGCAGGACGGCAGCAAGCGCTCCAAGCACTCCGTCCTAGGCCGCGTGCGCTTCGGCGGGCGCCCCGAGGACGGAGAGTCCGACGCGGCCGAGGAGCACGCCTCCTGAATTCGGCCCGGGTGGGCGCCGGGTTGCGCCGGCGCCCACCTCTCGGCCGCCGCACCCTCCTGTCAGTGAAACGAGGCAAGCGCCGCCAGCAGCGACTCTCCGTGCTTGTCGCAGAACGCCTGCCCGATCCCCCTGATCTCGAGCAGCTCCGGCACGCTCCGCGGTCGCTCGGCAAGCAGCGCGCACAACACCGTGTCAGTCGTCACCGTAAACGCCGGCCTGCCCTCCGCCCGATCCCTCCGCCATGCCCTCAGTGCCTCGAAGTCGCGTTCGTCGACGGGCTGATCCGGCTCCTGCGCCATGGCACGGCCGCGTGCGCCGGTAGGGCCCCGCGTGCGGCGAGCGCTCGCGGGCACCGACCGCGCCGCCTGCTCGAGCGCCCGGTCCGGGTCGCACACATCGCAGCATCTATCCGTCGGCGCACCCGGCGCCCGGTCGCCGAAGTGATCCAGGATCTGGCGCCTGCGGCACGCCTGGCTGTCCGCGCTGAAGCGCTCGATCGACCTGTAGGACTCCCAGCCGCGATCTCTGGCCGCCTTGATCGCGTTGTACGCCATGCGCGGGCTTCCTCGGCCAGTCAGCCTCACGAGCAGGCCGTCGCTGCCGCCCGGCTCAAGCTCCACCGCGCCGGCCCGCTCGGCGATCGACAGCAGCACCCTCCCCCGGTCGTCCAGCTGTCCGTGTCCGATCGCCACCACCCCGTCCTGCGCGCTCATCCGCAACCGGGCCACGTAGCGCTTGACATCCTCCACGCTGGTCTCCCGATCCTTTATGAACCTGATCAGCCTTCCCAGGTCCATCCGTGCGGAAAGCAGCAGCGCACGCGCCGGCTCGCCGTTGCGTCCGGCCCGGCCCGCCTCCTGGTAGTAGGCCTCAAGGCTCGTGGGCAGCGCCCAGTGCGCCACCGTCCGCACGTCCGCCTTGTCGACGCCCATGCCGAACGCGCTCGTCGCAACCACCACCTCGGCACTGCCCTCCATAAACGCCGCCTGGCTCTCCTGGCGAGCCTGAGGACTCATGCCCGCGTGGTAGGTCACCGTCGCGATTCCCTCCCGCGCGATGCTCCCTGCCAGGTTCTCGGTGTCCTTGCGCGTCCCGCAGTAGACGATCGCCGGGGTTGCATCCGGACCCGCCAGCACGCGCATCAGGACCGCCCGCTTGCGTGCAAGCGCGCCCTTGCCCTCCACGCTCACCACGTCGAAGGTCAGATTAGGCCGGTCAAACCCCGAGCGGATCGACAGCCACTCGCGCAGCCCCAGACGCGCCGCTATCTCTTCGGCGACCCGCGGCGTCGCCGTTGCCGTCGCCGCCATCACCGCCGGCCGGGTTCGCCCGGCCGAGCCGCCGTTCAGCGAGGCGATCGCGTCGTGCAGTCGCAGGTAGTCCGGCCTGAAGTCGTGACCCCACTCCGTCACGCAGTGCGCCTCGTCCACCACGAACAGCGCCACTCGCCAGCGCGCCAGCGCCTGCCGGAAGGCTCCCGAGGCGAACCGCTCTGGCGCGGCCAGCGCCAGCTGCGTCACGCCCCCCGCGATGTCCCTGAGCGCTTGGGCGTTGTGGCCCTCCTGCATCCCGGAGGCCAGCATGGTGGCCCTCACACCCGTCTCTTCCAGCCTCCGCCACTGATCCGCCATCAGCGCGATCAGCGGACTCACCACCACCACGAGCCCGCGATCGGCCAGCGCGGGGAGCTGGTAGCACAGCGACTTGCCGCCGCCCGTCGGCATCACCACCAGGCTGTCGCGCTCCTGTAGCGCAGCCTCGACCGCCTCTCGCTGGCCCGGCCTGAACTGCTGTAGCCCGAAGCGCCGAAGCAGCTCCTCCGGCGTGGGGACCGGCGACACGCTGTCCGCCGGCGCCGTCGGTGTGGTCGCCTGCATAGGCGAGACGCTAGCCCTGGCGCCGGGCGGGACGGCAGTCCCGTTCCCGCCCGCCCGTGGTTTTCGCGGCACGGCGCGGACCTCGCTCCCGATCTCAGCCACAGCCGGCCGCCCGTCCTCACCGCACCGACTCCCGCTTCGTTCTCGTCACGCACCCCTGCTTCGCCACTTCAGCTTCCCGGCCCGCGACCCATCCTGCCCTGACCCGCCGTCCAGACCGTCCGTCAACGCCCTCCCGCGTCAGCGCCTCGCTGCGCTCGACCCAGCCGCACACAGTTGCACTGCATAGTGCTGTCTTTGCTAGTTTGGTATTTGGATGCTCTCGATCGGCAAGATCGCGCTCGGCCAGCACCGCTACTACGAGCAACAGGTCGCAGGCGGGCGCGACGACTACTACTCGGGTCGCGGCGAGGCACCCGGCGTCTGGGCGGGCGCCGGCGCCCGCGGGCTCTCCGGCCGGGTGACCGGCAAGCAGTTCGGCGCGCTGATCGCCGGGCTCGATCCTCGCAGGCCAGGGACGCGCCTTCGCTCCACCCCGCAGGACCCGAAGATCGCCGCCTTCGACCTCACCTTCTCGGCGCCGAAGTCGGTCAGCGTGCTCTTCGCGATCGCTCCGCAGGAAACCTCGCGCGAGCTCGTCGCCTGCCACGAAGAGGCCGTCGCGGCCAGCCTCTCCTATCTCGAGGACACGGCGGTCCGGGTGCGCCGCGGGCCCGGAGGCCAGCGCACCGAGCGAGCGCAGGGGCTGATCGCGGCCGCTTACCGCCACCGGATGAGCAGGGCGCTCGACCCCCAGCTCCACACCCACGTCGTCGCGGCGAATCTCGCGCGCGGGCCGGATGGCCGCTTCACCGCGCTTCACTCGACGCTCCTCTACGACGCCGCGAAGACCGCCGGCACCCTCTACCAGGCGCATCTGCGCGCGCTCGTCACCGAGCGGCTCGGGCTTGCATGGGGCGAGGTCAGGAAGGGCGCGGCAGAGCTCACGGGCGTCCCGCACGAGGTGATGGAGCACTTCTCCAAGCGCCGGCACGAGATGGGACGGGAGGCAGAGCGCGGCGGCATCGGGCTGGGCACCAAAGCGGCCGCCGAGCGCGCAGCGATCGCCACGCGCGATCGCAAGCATTACGGCCTCGAGACCCACACATGGCGGGAGGAGGTCAAGGCACGAGCCGCCGAGCTTGCCCTCGGAGAGCGGGAGATCGGATCGCTGCTGCTCGCTGGCGTGGAGCGAGTCCGGGACGGAAGCGCCAGGCGAGGAGGCGTCGACGAGCGCACGCTCGGCGACCATCTCGTGAGCCCCGCGGGCCTGACCGAGCACGCGAACACCTTCGACGAGCGCGCCGTGCTCAGGGAGCTTGCCAGCGCCGCACGGGAAGGCGAGGCGGTCGCGGAGGTCCGCGACCAGGCGGCGCCGCTTCGCGCAGCGCGCCGACGTGATCGGAGCCGGCTGCGGCGAGATGACCACGGCGGAGCTCGTCGGCACGGAGCGACGGTTGATCGCGTCGGCGATCGGACGCGCCGGCGAGGGTGCGGGGGTGGTCGACGAGGCCAGTGCAGAGCGCGCGATCGCGGCAGCCGACCGTCCGCTCACGGCCGAGCAGGCGGCGGCGGTGCGCCACACGGTCTCGAGCGGAGACGGGGTGACCGTGATCCAGGCGCTCGCCGGGACGGGCAAGACCTACACCGCCGGCGTGCTGCGCCAGCTCTACGAGGGGGCCGGCCGCGAGGTGCTGGGCGCGGCGCCGACCGGACGGGCGGCGCGCGAGCTCCACGAGGAGGCGCAGATCCCGGCGCGGACGCTGGACCGGCTGCTGCTCGACGTCGAGCAGCTCGGCGACGAGCTTCCTGCCGGCTGCGTTCTCATCGTCGACGACGCTGGCATGGCGCCGACTAGGGCGAGCGCGCGCCTGCTCGAGGCGGCGGCGGCGGTCGGGGCCAAGGTCATCGCGATCGGCGACCCCGGCCAGCTCGCCTCAGTGCAGGCGGGCGGGTGGCTGCGTGCGGTGGGCGACGCGCTCGGCGTCGTCTCGCTGACCGAGGTGATGCGCCAGCGCGACCCCGCAGAGCGGCGCGCGCTCGGCGCGCTGCACGAGCGCCGGCCTGCCATCTACATGGAGTGGGCCCAGGGCGCCGGGCGGATCGAGACGTTCGGCGAGCCGCGGAGAGCGTGCGAGCGCGCAGTCTTCTGCTGGGCGCGTGCCGTGCAGCAGGTCGGGCCCGCGCAGGCGGTGATGGTGGCGCGCGACAACGAGACGCGCAAGGAGCTAAACCGCGCAGGCGCGTGAGCTTCGCCGCGGCGCCGGCGCGCTCGGCGACGAGCGCTGCTACGGCGCGCTCGAGCTTGCCGTCGGCGACCGGGTGATCTGCCGTCGCAACGACCGTGGCTTCGACGTCGACAACGGCATGCGCGGCACCGTGCGTCACGTCGACTCAGAGCGAGTCGTGATCGACACCGACGGTGGGCTCGCGCGCGAGCTGTCGGCCGCCTATATCGAAGAGCACGTGGAGCATGCCTACGCGCTCACCGGCCACGGCATGCAGGGCGGCACGGTCGAGGCGGCGATCGTCGTGGCATCCCCGCACGACCTGACAGCGGGCTGGAGCTACACGGCGCTCTCGCGCGCCCGCGGGCAGACCGAGCTGCTCATCTACGACGAGCGTCGAGCGGAGGAGCGCAGCGAGTTCTCCCCCCGCGACCCCTCGCCTGCTCGTGGTCACCTCGAGCTGATCGCGCGCGCCCAGCGGCGGATGTTGCAGCGCGACGACGAGGACCTCGCCGTGCAGCGGCTCTCGGGTTCCGGCCGGCCGGACGATCCCGCCGTCCTGAGGGCGCGAGGACTCCAGGCTGAGCAGGGCCAGGAGCGCGGAACCGTGCACGCCGAAGCGGCTGCGGTCGGCGACACCAGCAACGCACGCCTTCCGCAGCTACGCGAGCAGCTGCGGCACGCGGAGGCGCAGCTTCGCGCGCTGCCCACACATGAGCTGCAGCGCATCGACGACCTCGACGCGCGGGCGGCGACGGTGGCCCACCAGCGCGAGCGGCTCGCGGACCAGCTCGCCGACCTGCCCGCTCCTCGTCGACGGCTGGGCCGCGTACACGACGAGCACGCGGTGGAGCGTGCCCACCTGCAGGCCGCGCACGAGGGCGCCGAGCGCGAGCTTGACGCGGTGCTCGCGCAGCGCGCGATGCGGGCGCGGGAGCTCGGCGACCCGGGCGAGTTCCGAGCGGAACGGGATGGGCTCGAATGCGAGCTCAGGCAGCTCTCAAGGGAGCAGGCCGCTCTGCGGGACCGTCTCGCCGAGCGCGAGCTGAGGCAGCCCAGCGCCTGGGTGCGGGCGACCTTCGGCGAGCGCCCAGAGGAGCCGGAGGCCCGCGGGGCGTGGGAGCGGGGCGTGCGGGAGGCGGCGCAGTACCGGGCGATGTATGACGTGACCGATCCGAGCGACGCGCTGGGCCCAAGGCCCGGGCACCGTGGCCAGCAGTATGACTGGGAGCGTGCATGTGAGGTGGTTGAGCGAAGCCAAAGGCGGCTCGGGCGCGATGCCAAGGCCGACCGGAGCGTCGGAATCGAAATCGGCCTCTGAATCACACGCGACCAACACTGTGTCCAGAAGTACCGACGAAACCTAGGCCTTGCGCCCGGCTCGCCCCCGCGTCGGCCATCGACGAGTCGGAGGTTTTGGTGGCCCGTCCCTGACGTAGCGGGAGTGACGGGACGAAGTTTGAACTCGGACGTTGTGTGGGAGCGCATTAGCGAGCGGTGCGCCGAGCGATTCGCGCCGTGACGACGACTATCCGATCAGCGCTCTAATGGCGTCAGGGATAGGAGTTCCGGCCTTGTCCTTGAGGACCGCACCTCGAAGCTGCTCATTCTCGCCCAGCGCGGTCTTCCACGGAGGACCTCATCTCGCTGGTCCACGCCGCCTTCGGTAGGCGGGTCAGCACTGAGTACCAGAACCGCGCGCCGTCGTAGGACCGGACCCTGCAGAACGCGTCAGCGAGGAGCGCGGCGATCCGATCCCTTATGGCCGGCGCTGCCGGGCGCTGCGCCTCAAACACCGCGTCCACGATCGCCTTTGTAACCTCGCGCGCCAGGGAGACGTCACCCTGGTTGTCACGGCGCCGCACGGCCTGGTAGGTACCGAGAAACCCCTTGGGCGTCTCCCCGTCCACGCTGATCGGGATGACCGCGAGGTCGCGGCCTAGTGCCCACCCTACCTCCTGGTCTGTCCAGTCGGACTCGGCGGAACCAGGCGAAACATACGCCACCATGACGTCGCAGGAGCGAAGGGCTCGCTCTATCTCACGTTGCCAGGCGCGCGACGGCTGGATGGCGTCGTGGGCAACGAAGCACGCGAAGCCAATCGCCCGGAGTACCCTCGCCAAGTCGTGGACCTCAGCCTTCAGCTTAGCGAGATGAGAGATAAATATTCGTACCGTACCGACGGGCCAGAGACCTTCAAAGCTCTCGCTCTCTGATGGTGCCTGCTGTGGAGACTGAGCGTTTGCCAGTGTTACGGCGCGACGTACCTTTCGCGCAGTGTCATCAGGCTTACCCTCGACGTCGGGATAATTCTCCAATACGTCATCAATCAACATTAGGTAGCGCTCCCGTTGCACAGGATCGCTCCAGTCAATTCGCCGCTGAAATGACTCGGCCGCCGTACGTCGGACTCCTCCCACGTCATCGATGTCTTCCGTGTCAGTGAAGCCGTAGAGCCGAAAGAGCTCGTCGATCTCGCGGACGGTGTACGGTCCCCAGCCGCCCATAGCGTTGTAGACGGCGACCCGCAGCCCTTCAGGAATCAGCTCGAACCCTGCCATGTAACAATTATCGCATTCCCACCTGACCTAGCGTTGTTTGATGAGGGTCGCTAGAACACCCTTTGTGCCGGATGGTGCACCGCGAAAGACCGATCCATAAACCCAGCGTGCGACTGCTGACAGTCCCAGGCCGCCAACAATTGCCGAGGATATGATTGGATCACCTGTGGCCAGACCGGCACCAACTGCCGATGCTGCGCCGATGGCCAACTCAGCGGCGCTATCTTTGGCGGCGTCCTTCATCACAGCCGAGCGCGCGACCGCTCTTTCAATCTCATGGACCCTGGGCATCAGCGCGTCCGATAGCACCTCACCCGCTTCACGAGCAAACTCAGGCCCGTCGGCGGGAGTGTTCTGCAGCTGGCGGCCGACCGTGCGCAGTTCTCTGCGCCAGTCCGCAAACGCAGTTTCGTCTTGGCGTATCGACACCAACGTGGCAGGATCGAGGCTACCCAGAAACGGCAGGTTTGCGGTCGTGAGGCCAGCGGCTACTTGAAGGTCTATCTTCTTACTCGCCAAGTCCCGCGCAAGCAGTCGGAGGCGATAGTCGAACAGCACCGCATCGGTCGCTGCCGGTGGTACATACAGGCTGTCGGTGGCATCCGCTATCGCGAGCGTCTTGTTGAGGAAATATGACGGGTTCTGCCCGACAGCGCGCATCTCGTGGCCGGTTGCCACGCCGCCCTCGGGTAGTACGTCCATGCCACGAATCTGATCAGAACGAGGCGGCGCAACATCGATGGGATTGGCAACGAGCTGCACAAACTCTTCACTTTGAACATCATGGCGCACCGCGGCCAGAATCGCGTCTTGACGCGAGCGCGTGATCTGTAGATGAGGTACGGGTATTACGGCCCTTGACCGAATCAAAGGAGCAAGCACAGCCATCGTTGGGACAACTCGTGCGAGATATTCGCGACTGCGTGCTGGATCCTGGCGAAACACGTAGAACCCGTTGCCTCGAAGCAACTGAGGCTCAGCGCCCTGAATCATCATCTGTCCGTGTCTCGCGGGAATTGGAGCTGGCGAATGCAGGGCGTCCCGACCAGGGTAGAACCACTCTGCTATGTGGTCGTGAATGATCACAGAGGGCGCGTAGATCAATGACGTAAAGAGATACTGACGAGGCTCCACCCCTTCCAGATTGCCTGCGATCCAACCGCCCGAGTAGAGCCGCAGCTCATCGTCAGTCATTGGCGGGGCGGTCCACGTCCTGTAGTAGCCATTGACCGCATCTGCCAACTTGTCCAGTGCCTGCGGCGTAAGCCTCTGCACACGATCCACCGTGAGCGCACCAAGCGATTCTTCTAGTACGTCGATGATTGTGGCCCTTGGGGGTTCAGGAGCCTGCCTCATACGTCGCCTCTGCCCTCGGGCATCAGGTACTCGGCGATTTCTGCGGCCGTGTCCGGCGCTTTAGGAGATGGATGCCACGCAAGCAACTGTTCAATGTAGGTTTCATACGCAATGTCGCTCGGTTCCGCAACGCGCACTAGACGCGGATCTGCAACTCCTGCGAGCAGGACGGACAGTAGGAGCGCGTCGAAGTAGAGACGGGACCAGAGCACGAAGGGTTGCTCTGCGTAGATTGGTCCGTTGCTCTCCCACATCCCTCCGTTGGTTGTCTCCGTCCGTAGGCCTCCCTCGCTGGCATGGGCCGGTCGGCCGTGCAGAAACGCACTGAGGATGCCGTATAACCAGGCAAACCATCCCGCATCCGCCATAAGAGTCCTGCCCGGCTCCCCAAAATCACTAAACGGTCTCTCCTTGTCGAGCTTGCGCCGGACGCGGCTGACAAAGAGCCGCCCGGTGTGGTCGCCCTCGCGCCACTTAGCGAAGGCAGCCGCGTCCGGCAGCACCTTGAAGTAAACCGCGGCGAGCATCGCCTCAACTGCCGGCCGGAGCGTGCCGATCGCCTGGCGGTAGAAGCCGGTCAGTGCGGCATATAGCGAGGCCTGAAACTCATCGGTAGCATTGAGTGCCGCGACTGCGAGTGGATCGTTTGGGACATCATCACAGAGACTCTGGATGTCTACCACTAAGCCGGGCCAATGACCCCACGCGGCATTGGCGTTGTGCAGAGTTTGGCCGTGCTGCTCGCTAGTGAGAAGCGATACATCATCGGGGAGACTCGTAATACTCTCCCAGGTCCTCGGATCGATCAGATCACGCACTTCGGGCTCCTCTCCGGAATGAAGTGCAAATGCCTCGGGTGGCAGCCTCCGCCTTTGCCCACGAAAGTCGGCCGATGTACGATCGTGACTCATCGCAACATTATCCAGCGATTGACAGGGCTTGTCTATGATCCGGTAAGCGTGATGTCAGGCGGCGCGGAGCCGCGCGCAACCGGTGCCGATGCCACCACACCCGCGACAGCACAGGTCGAGGCACTTGCTTGGCGTGCTGTGTCGCACAAGTCGTACTCTACGCCAGTCGAAGTATCGGCTTCAGCTCGGCATCTAAGCCGGCAACGGGTCATGGAGTTCGAGGACGTGCTTCGCGAGGTCGAGGGCCGTCCATGAATATTCGTTGCTCGGAGTGTGGTTTT
Organism: uncultured bacterium; assembly: GCA_963768005.1. Classification (GTDB taxonomy): domain Bacteria; phylum Actinomycetota; class Thermoleophilia; order Solirubrobacterales; family Solirubrobacteraceae; genus Palsa-744. Next base: position 472,921 of record CAVYGD010000001.1, on the reverse strand, counting down.
GATGGATGGCGGCATTGCGTACAGCGACCAAGTCTGTTGTGAGGTGTGGAGGCAGTGTGGCAATCGTCTTGAGCTGCGACACATACCAGCCGAGGATAGGAGGCGCACCTTTTGGCTTTAGCTTCGTAACATTGCGGCGCCGCGGAGTCATTGGGATCAGCGTCAGCGCGTGGGTGTGGCGTGGCCGCACGACGTTGAAGCGGCTCGGTCTAACGTCGCGTGCTCGGTGATGTCGAGACGCTAAGCCAGTGCGGCGACGCAGGTGTCGCTCGTGCCGAGCGGCAAGTCTGTGCATGCTGCTCGACCACCTCGGCGGCACGGGTGAGATCGTCGGCGGTGGGACTCACGATGGCGAGGAGCCCAGTCTTGAAGGACCACAGGAACCCGGACTCGAGCGACGAGTCGGCGGTACGCGCCAGCCGGTAGGCAACCTGCGCGATCACCACGCGCGGCACCCGAGCATCGCCAAGCACGCGGTGCGACACGTCGAGAGGCCCCGTGGTATACGACGAGTGCAATGGGGAGGTTGCCCTACCCACATCCCACGAGCCCCGCCGTCAGCGGGCGCATGCGCCGAAACCCCGGACGCGATACTGGCCCGGAGCTCGCACTGCGCTCATTGCTCCACCGGCGCGGCTGGCGCTTTCGCAAGGACTTGGCCATCCGGACTGCTGCTCGGAGGGTCCGGCCGGACGTGGTCTTCACAAGGGCCCGCTTGGCTGTGTTCGTCGATGGGTGCTTCTGGCATGCCTGTCCGATTCACGGCACCAAGCCGCGTGTCAACCAGGCGTACTGGGGTCCCAAGCTCGCCCGCAACGTCGCGCGTGATCGTGAAGAGAACTCCGCGCTGGCCGCCGCCGGCTGGCGAGTACTTCGCATATGGGAGCACGAGGACGTACTCGACGCCGCCGGGCGGATCGAGGAGCTGCTTGGCCGCGATGCGCCTGGGAAGCCCTCTGTGCGCAACCGGTCGCCGTTTGATGGCGCAGCCGAGGCAGCCTCGCAGTAGGCCTCGATCCTCTGTCGTTATGCGAGATCTCTCGAGATGAGCCCGCAGGGTCGCCAGAGCGAGGTCGAGACGCGCCCGCCCGATCTTCGTCCCTTGCCGTCGGACCATCGTCATGGCGACGCGCGTCGCCGGTGGAGCGAGCCGTTCCTGCGCTACGCCTACGCGATAGTCGTAGATGATGCCTACAAGGGCATGCCGTGCGCCCTCGACACCGAGGGCAAAGTCGATTGGACGATTCCTTCCAATCGCGCTCCCGGCTCCAAGAACTGGGATGGCCGCCAGAGACGCTACGCATGGTGGGCGGCGAAGGCAAGGGAGCGCAGCATCCCGACCGAGGGTCATTGGATCAGCAAGGTCGCCAGGATCATCCATCCCTGGGGATGGAAACCCTGCCAGACGTGTGGTCGCTGGATGCGGATCAGCTACAGCTATCCGGCCGCGCGGACGGTCCATCGGCTCAACCGGCATCTGCCAGACGAGGAGCAGGTTGACCACTCGGACTTCCTCGACATTTACGAGGTCATCGATCACCTGGTCCAAGCGCTCGGCCTCGAGCATTCAGGTCGGATCATGGTCGACGTCTTCCCCGAGCTCGGGCCGACGGACGGCCTCGACGTTGGAGAACTCAAGAAGCTCGCCGAGTCGAGGCTCGTGGCGACGGAGAGCCGAAAGCTCTCGCCAGGCGCGATGAGCGATGCTCCCGACCGCCTGGACGGCTTTCACACCTACAACCTCTGTTGCAGGTCAAGGCAAGACACCGGGCGCTCGCTCGACAACCTCAAGACCTACGGCGTCGACCGTCGAGCCTTCGAGCACTGGTCAGAAGGAGACTGGGAGGCCGCGAACGTCCTGATGAGCCGGACGGGCGTCGGCCGGTGTCCTCGATGCAAGAGGGTCCGGCAGCTGACGGCCGACCACGTGGGACCGATTTCGCTTGGCTTCCGCCACACACCGTACTTTCAAGCGGTCTGCTTGGCGTGCAACAGCGCTAAGAACAACCGAATGCGCATGTCTGACGTGGAACTCCTCCTGGTGCTCGAGACGAGAGGCGTCGAAGTGACCAGTTGGCACGCGACCCGGATCTGGGACCTGTTGAAACTCGATGTCAAGGACGACGCTGGCGCGCTTCGCCTGTCTAAGCTGATGAACGTCAACCAGCATCAGTTCCTTCGGCTGTTGCTGCAGGCACGCGTGGCTGCGCCTGACGCACTTCTACAGTTCCTGTCGCCACAATTTGCGGAGCAACGGGTGTCGTTCATAGGGCTCGATCCGCTGACGCTGAGCTATGACCAGATCGTGCACACGCCTCGGCAGGCGACGTATGCTCGGAGCAAGGCCGCGAGGCTCGTGCGCATCGCTTTCGAAGCTCTTGATGACTATGCGCTCAAGGCGAGCCGTAACGTCCCGAGCATCCCCGAGGAACTCTTGGCCCAGGAGCGGCGGCGAGTGGACGCAGCAGTCGCCCAGGCAGCATCTGACCCGTCGTCTTGGCGCGCGCCGCTCGCTGAAGCGCTCGATCGCGATGAGCCGGCCAAGGTGCGGGAGAACCGGCTGAAGGAGCTGCTTGGCCCGACGCACTATCAGCCACCCGAGGATTTTCGCTACCTCCGCAAAGCGTTCGTGGGCTTCATGGACAAGTCCGCCGAGATCCTCGCGGAGCGGTTCTCCGATGACCGCGCGATCAAGCTCTGGTCCGATGTGTTGGAAGAGCTGGACGGCCCCGCCGATTAGAAGCCCGTGAACGGCAAGCTGGATCGTCAGGTCGCCAACGACAACTGCTCCCCAGCAGCCGGTCTGCAAGTGGCACGAAAGTCCGCGACATAGTCCGCAGGCACCATCTCCTCGCGGCAGAGTCGTTGGTATGCAGACATCGGCGCTGTCAGCTCTCGATCAGACCCGTCCTCGCCGGGCGTAAGTGCCGGCAGATCACTGATCGCGTCCTGCGCCCCCGGCGTAAGGGACAGTCCCTTGTGCTCCGCGTCCTCCGATGGATAGTCGCTGATCGCTCGTGGCGGCGACGGGCAGGCGCTGTCTCGACGAGCAACGACGAATACTCGCCAGCGACGCTGCGCCACGCCGAAGTGCTCGCTCTTGAGCACGTCGGCACGAATGTCCGTCATCGACTCCGCCAAGACCGCACGAACCGTACGAAACACCTCGCCTCCCTCCATGTTGAGCAGGCCGGTGACGTTCTCAAAGACGAAGCCGTCGGGCTCGAGTGCATCGACTACCCCTCGATAATGCTGAAACAGATGGTTGCGTTTATCGCCCATGGAACGCCGCTTCCCCGCTGTCGAGAACCCCTGGCAGGGAGGACCGCCGAGGATCAAGCACTGACGATCGGGTGCTTCTTGTCGTGCTCGCCGTGCTCGATCCACGAGTTCTCCTCGAACGGTCGGATCGCGGATGTCTCCGAGGACCACCTGGTCATGCAAGTTCGCCGCATAACTCTCAAGCGAAGGCCGATCGACGTCAGTTGCGACCAAGGGCTTCCAGCCGGCCCAGGTGAAGCCGAGCGACAGGCCGCCCGCACCCGCGAAGAGGTCTACGAATACGCCTGGCTCGCCCATCCGGCAAGCCACCTGGAACGCGAGAAGCGGCGGTACGGCATTGCCGATCTGCTTGTTGATGGCAGCCTTGGCGCCGTAGAAGCGAAAAGAGTCCGGGAATGACTGAAACCTCGCTGCCTCTCGCTGAGAGATGACGCGGTCTTGTGCATAATGAATATGACAACCGTTGCCTGGACGCGAGAAGTAGGTGTTGATCGTGTAGCTCGGAGCCTCGGCTCGCAGTCGGCCATAGTAGGTTGACCGGCTTCCCTCGCCACGAGCGAATGACGCTCGGATCGTCTCAAGTCGCTTGCAGTTGACTGACTCAGGTACGTCCTTCCAGTTCCCGCCCGGAGGAACCGACCGCACGATCTCCATGTCGAGATCGCTCAGCGTCGCGCTGTAGTGGTTGGCTGCCGCCATCATTCTCCCCACGCACGCTGGAGCGTATCTCGTTCGCCAGTTGAGAGCGAGAAGTGTGACGCAATTCCGCTCCACTCCACCTCGTCAAGTCCATATGCGCGAGCGGCTACGACCTCAAGACGGGCCTCGGCACAGTCGCGTCCGTCTAGACAGGCAGTAGCTGCCCTTGCCAGTGGGGCAATGAGATCACCTGTCAAGGATGGCAATCGCGCAGCGCGCATCACCGACAGCGAGACGTGATGGGTCATCAACAGCGAGCGAACCTGAAACTCGAATGGAAGCGAGCTGACGATTGCCAGAAGCGCGAGGGTGCGCGGTAGATCACCATCGCGAAAGTACGCCACGCTCACCGAGTTGCCTGTCACACATCCTGGCGGGAGCAGGGTTGCGTGCACGCGCCGCTTCTGCGAAGGACGGGATATGTCCCTCCACGCCAGTCGCAGACGCCGAGACGACGCTGGAGCAGCTCGCTTGCTCTCGTCCAGAAACTCCTGTGGCATCGCCAACCGCCTGAGCCGCTGGATATGCGCCGACCGAATGAATGGACACGAGCCGCGCGTGAGAGTGAATGAGGCTCGGTTCGTCTCATCTAGCTCCCTGCCGGCCCAAAGCCCGCTTGCAGCAGACATCTCCAGCGCGGCAAACCTCGGATGATGATCCAAGCGCTCGAGTAGAGCTATGCCGCACGCGCCGAACTGGACCGGGATGGCGTAGTCGCGCCGTTGAAGCCATTCTCGGGAGAGAGATATCTCGGCCTCGTCGAGGATGCGGCGATCGGCGCTGACACGGATGAGTCGCGTGCCGTTCTGCCGGGCACCGCGAACCGCCACGAACGTACAGCACGGCATGTCGACACCGTCGAATAGACGCGCCTCCGCCGGATAGTGAACAGCCTCCACAACGGCGAACTGCTCGAGCAGCCAGCGCCGTAGCGCGACGGTGGTGCTGTCGGCCAGCAGCGACGACGGGCAAACAGCCCCACACACGCCACCCTCTACCGTGAGCCTCAGCGCCACCTCTGTGCCCACACGCGAGAGGTTCGTGCCCCAGCCAGCGAAGCGCCGAGACGGCTGCGAGACAGGGTACTCGCTCGCCAAACGGCGATCGAAGGACCGGAGCTCGGCGATGTATTCGTCGCGCAAGTCCGTCGGAAGCATCCTCATCTCTCGTCTGTCGGGCTTCAGCAACTCCCACGGAGGGTTCGTGATGACCGCGGTCCATCGCCGCCGTTCCACCATCGCACGGTCGAATGTATCCCCAGTCCAGGCGTCGACATCGCTCGACAGGCCGACATCGGTCATCGCGTCCTCGACAGAGCGAGCGGCAGCACCGATCGCCGCTTCGTCCTGGTCCCACAGCGATGCGTCGACGTGCTCGACGCCCCGCTCGGCGAGCAACGGAGCCAACCAGCAGATCAAGCGGCCGTCGCCAGCGAACGGGTCGATGACCGACACGGAACGCAATCCCGAGGGGAGGCGTTCAACGACCTGGCGAGCAAGCGCTCGCCCGATGAGCTCGTGCGTATAGAAGCGTCCGGCGGCGCGCTGCTGAACGCTCTTGCCGTTGAACGTCTCTGAGCTTGCCTGCTCGATGACCGCGAGGTGCCTCATCACGCGGCGCATCCTACGAGCGGCCTGGGACGGTTCGCGCACGCCGTGCCCTCACGGGACCCGGGGCAGGGCCGCAGCGTGAGGCAGCCGCCCGGGGTTCCTTCTTCCCTCGCTCAGCTTCCGCTGGCCTTGAATTGCATATCAGCTCATCGCGTCGCGATCTGCAGCGCACCCGACCCAGGCGTCGCCGAGCGCGGCGTGGGCATCTCTCGCTAGGTCCGACATCCGGGGCCAAACACGCGCGACGGCCACTTATGCCCTCAGTGACGGCCTTTAGTGTCATGGGGTCCATCCGCTCACCGCCCAGCCGCCCCCGAGACGAGTGACCCGCGCGAGGGTCACCTGTGTACCCACCGGCAGCCCCGCGTACGTCCCGCTCCCGCTCGTCTCTTCTTCGGTCACGACTACCCACTCTCCCTGCGCCGGTCCTTGGCCTTCGGCGATTGAGAGCACCACGCCGCGGTTCTCGACGTGATCGGCCGCAAGCGCGGCATTGGTGCTCTGCGAGGCCGCAAGCTGCTCGGCGGCCAGGCGCGGCGGTCCGACGGATAAAGCAGCAAGCCTCCGCTCGCGAGCTGGCAACTCCGCAGCCGACCAGTTGGAGTACGCAAGCGCGTAGCGGCGCAGAGCCGCCTGCGGGCTTTGCGCAGCGGCTCCGGGGTCGATCGCGTCCTCGTGGGCCGCTGCGCGCGCCGGGACCGTCCCGCCGCGCTCTGGCACGGGGTCGCCCTGCGGCGCCGGCGCCGGGACGACCGACACGCCTTCCGCTCCGAAGGTCCTGCCCAGCTCGTGCCCTTCGCCTGCGGCTAAAGCCCCGCCGCAGCCGCCGACAGCCGCCAGAGCGATCAACGGCATCGCCCGCAGACACGTGTTGACGCGTCTCACAGGGCTGGGGGGTGGCGGGCCACGTATGCCGTCCCGTCGCTCAGGTTCGCCAGCGGTTCAGAGCGCCACCGCGGCCCCGACCCGGGCGGCAGCGGCGGTCCGCCGTAGTTGGCGGTGTCGAACGCGATCCCCGCCACGACAATGAAGGCATGGGCGCTGTTGGCGTAAACCGTGATCCAGCGCCCCGGTCCGGGAAGCCCATAGCTCTCGAGCCTTTCTGAGTCCAGCGCTTCCGGCGCCAGTAACCCGGCGCCGTAGAGCAGGAAGGAGACCGCTCCCGAGCAGTCATACGCCGGCCACAGCTTGGAAAGCGTGCCGAAGTGGACGTCAGGTTCAGGGTAGGGCCGGGTGTGGATGAGGTTGCCCGCGGCGATCGCGCGCCTGACCGCCTCCGGTGCTTCGCGCGGGGAGAGCGCGGCGCCGTCGGGCTCTATGCTCGCTGTCTGGCCCGGCGCGAGCCCGACGCTTCCGCCGTCAAGTGACGCGAGACAGCTCGCGCTTCCGGTACCGCCTTCGCCGAGCGGCGCCGGCGCGACAGCGCCCAGCAGGTTCCCCGCCCCGGGAGCTGGAACGGGCGTGAGCGTCACGTGGCGCTCGCCCCAGGCGTCCTGGCTCGCGCGCCCCCTCCAGTCATAGATGTCGACGTGCCTGCCCACGATCGCGCCGCCGGTGTCGCCGGCGTAGAAGGCGCTCGTGGTGCCGAACGGGTTGGGCTCGACCCGCACGTAACTGCGCAGGGCGATCAGGCGGGGGTCCACCGCTACCTCGTAGGCGGGCTGCCCCGCCCTCAGGTCAAGGCCCGTTGCGGTGATGCCATCGCCCTCGATTCCTCCCCACGGTGGGCCGTAGGCGGTCGCGACCCAGGAGCCCCCTTCTTCGCTGGCGAGAACGCCGGCTGCCGAGCACCCGCTCCCCTGCGCGCCCGCGCCCAACACGACCGCGAGGCCGGCGAACGCCGCGAGCAGCAGCGTGAGCGCCCCGGCGGCTGCGAGTGGGGCCTTCATCGCCGTGCTCCATCAGCGCCTGCTCTATGTATGCCCATCGTGATCTAATGCTATCTAGCATTGTTTTTGCTATTTTGGCATCGTAACGCAGGTCTTCCTCGAACGCAACGGAGGTGATCCTCATGCAGCTCCTCACCGCGGTCGCGGCGTTCACCTTCAAGGTGACCCCGGAACCCGGCCACGCTCCGGGCGCCTCTGGCATCCAGAGCGCGATCAACGTGATCGCCGTCTACGGCCTCTTCGCCTGCCTGGCTGGCTTCCTGCTGGGCGGCGCGACCTGGGCGATTGGCGGACGCATCGGCAACGACTTCACGGCCGTCGGCGGCAAGATCGGGATGGCCGTCTCGGTCGGCGTCGCGTTCCTGATCGGCGCCGCCGCCGCGATCCTGCAGTTCGCGTACGGACTCGGCTGATGGCGGAGCCGGGCTTCGGGCGGCGGCGCCTGGCGGCGCTCGCTGCGGCGTTCGTACTTGGGGCGCTCGCCTCAGCGCCGGTGCTCTCGCTCAGCCGGGACGGGGCGACCGCTCCCGCTGGCCCGCCCGGCGCCGTCGAGCTGGTCGGTGGCGTGCCGGTCGGCGTCCTTGACTCGCGCGCCGGAGCGCTCGCCGCCGCCGACAACTACGTGGCGCTCGCGTCGCAGTCGGTCGAGCAGGACCCGCGGACCTTCGAAGCGCTTGTCGCACAGGCCTTCGCACCACACGCCCGCTCGGCCGCGCTCTCCGAAGCGAGCCACATCCGCGCCGCGGATGCGCAGAACATGACCAACTACTCAGAAGGCGGGCGTGGGATCGCCGTCGTGGCCGCGCGCCGGCTCGACGCCTACTCGCCCGCGAGCGCCACGGTCACGACGTGGCTCGGTGGGTTCGTGTGGGGCCCTCGTCTCGAGCCTCGCCAGACCTGGAACCTCGTCGACACCCGCCTCTCGTGGCAGCGCGGGCGCTGGCTGGTTATCTCCTCGAGCACAGACGCGACGGCCGCGCCTGTCCCCTCGGTCGTCTATGTGCAGGGCGCGAACGACCGCGCCGGGGCGTTCTCCGCGCTGGCCGGCATGAGCGCGCCCTACTACGGCGCAGCGGGGTGAGGCTCCTTGCCGCGCGCCCTCTGCCCGCTGGCACTGCTCCTTACGGCGCTCTGGCTCTGCCAGCCTGCGGCTGCGCTGCCCCCGCCGGCCGGCGCCCAGGCCGGCCATGCCGTGAATGCTGCAAAGGAACAAGCGCACAGGAAGGAAGCCCCGTGCAGCGTCGGCATCCCCGTGATCGGCGGGGCCGTGAGCAAGCTGTGCGAAGGCGGTGAAGCGGCGGCGGGTGCCGTCGGCGGGCTCGCGAGCGAAGCGGCCGGCGCGGCCGCCGAAGGAGTGCTCGGCATGGTCGCGAGCTGGATGATCGGCGCGGCGACTGCGATCACCTCGTTCGTCGCCGAGCAGATGCGCGCCACGACGACGCCGCAGCTCGCCTCCGCCTGGTACGAGGCGCAGTTCGCACCGATGGCCGACCTGGGCGCGGCGCTCGGCCTCCTGGTCGCGCTCGTCGCGCTGGCCTCGGCTGCCATCAGGCGCAGCCCCGAGGCGCTCGCCGCCACGCTCGTGGGGATCGTGCGCGCTGGCCTCGGCACCACGCTTGCCGTCGCGCTCACCGTGATCGGCTTGAGCGTCGCCGATCAGGTTCTCCGCGGCGGTCATCGCCTCCTCGCCGCACGCCTTCTGGGGCACGGTCGCCCACGCCTGGGGCAGGAGCGGCTTCGGCGGGTTCGGCTCCTCCGCGCTCGCGACGCTCATCGCGCTGATCGAGGTGCTCGCGGCGGTCTTCGTCTGGCTGGAGCTGATCGTGCGCAACGCCGGCATCTACGTGGCGGTCCTCTTCTTCCCGGCGACGCTGGCCGCCGGGATCTGGCCGGCGCTCTCCGCCTGGCCGCGGCGCCTCGCGCGGCTCCTGCTCATGCTGGTGATCCTCAAGCCGGTCGCGCTGATCGTGCTCTCGCTCGCGGGCAACGCCGCGGCGGCGGGACTCTCCTTCGGCGAATCGGGCATCCCCGGCTCCGTGGGGACGATCCTCGCGGCCACCGTGATCTTCGCGCTCGCCGCCTTCGCGCCGTGGGCGCTCATGTACCTGCTCGCGGCCGACGCGGAGAGCGCATATGCCCTGCACGGGCTCAGGGGCGCCGCGGTCGCCGCAAGCACCGACCCCGGCGCCCGGTCGGTCAGAAGCGCCGGGGGCCTTCGCGGTCAGGCTGGCCCCGCAGGGAGCGGCGGGCCCTCCGGAAGCTCGGGCGGTGGCTCCGGTGGCAGCGGCGGTGGCGGTGGCACCGGCGGACGCAGCGGCCCTCGCGGCGGCGGAGGCAACGGTCGCGCCGGTGGCGGTGCAGGCAAGAGCGGCGCTCGCGGAGGCGAGAGCGCCCGCGCGGGCAGGCCCGCCACCGTGACGGCGAGCCCCTCGCGTGACTCGGCGGCAGGCGACGCGGAGCAGTCGCTGCCCGTCGGCGAGTCAGCCGTGCCGACGGGCGCGGTGGCGGCTGCTGCCGGCCTCTCCACACGCGGCGCCCAGGCGGGCGCGTGGGCCGAGCCCGCTGAGGCCGGCGGGTCACGCGAGGAGCGCAGCTCGCTCGCGGCTTCGCCGACAGCCACGCACGACAGCCAGGGCCCGCCGGATGCCGAAGGCGCAGCCTCGACCCAGCTACCGCAGCGTGCCGATCATGCGCGCGCTGCACGCGGTGCCCGTCCTGCGTCGCTGCCGCCAGCGCCCTCGGCACTGAGGCACCCGAGCGCCGGCGGCTCGCAGGGGAACCTCGGCCCTGCGCCCCCTCCTGCACCGAAACGCCGTGCGCCCTCACGCGCACCCGTTCCCGCCGGGGCGGGCGCGCCGACGCGGCAGAGCACGCACCGATCGGAGTGAGTAGTTGGCGGAGAGGACCTATCGCTTTGCCCCGCATCCGGCGAGCGGCTTCCTGCTCTCGCTGCGCGTGGCGCAGCTCGCCGGGTTCATCATCGCCGGGGCGCTCGCGCTCTTCGCGCTCAGGCTCGGTGGCCTCGGCGGCCTTGCGGTGGCGCTGGCCGTGCTGGCCACGGCCGGCGGCGTGCTGCTGGTACCGGTCCACGGGCGCACGCTGGAGGAGTGGGCGCCCGTGCTCGTGCGCTTCCTCCTCGCCCGCCAGGGCGGCCGCCGACGCTTTCGCGCCCAGCGCGCCCAGCTCGGCCACGTCGTCACACTGCCGAGCGGCCGGCTCGATCCCCGGCACGCGGAGGAGCCCCGGTCGTTCCCGGCCGAGCTCGCAGGGATCGAGCTGCTGGAGGGCACGCTCGCGCTCTACGAGCAGGCGCGCTTCGGCATCGCCGCCGACCGGCATGCGCGCACGTTCACAGCCGTGCTCTCGGTCCGCGGTCAGGCCTTCGCGTTGCTCTCACCGGCCGAGCGCGAGCAGCGCCTCTCCGACTACGGCGCCGTGCTCGCGGCGCTCGCGCGCGACGGCAGCGCCGTGCGGCGGATCACGTGGATCGAGCGGGCGCTGCCGGGCGGCGGCGAGGAGCTGGGCGACCATCTCCTGGAGGCAAAGCGGGAGGACGCGAGCTTCGAGGAGCCGCCGGAGGAGCTCGTCTCCTATCTCGAGCTGATCTCGCGCGCCGGCGACGTTGCATCTGAGCACGAGCTGCTGTTCGCCTGTCAGATCGACGCCGGCCGTCCGGTGGCGGGCCGCGCGATCGCACGCATGGGCGGCGGGGATCCGGGCGCACTGGCGGTGCTCGGTGCAGAAGTGGGGCAGCTGATCGAGCTGCTCGACTCCGCGCAGATCGCCGTCGGCGGCGTGCTCACCCGCCGCGGCCTGGCCGCGGCGATCCGCGACGCCTATGACCCCTTCGGGCGGCGCGTGCGCCGCCGCCACCCGGAACGAAGCGGCGCAGACGACGGCATTGCCGCGCACACCGCGGGCCCCATGGCGCGCTCTGAGAGCTGGTCTCACCTGCAGGCCGACGGCGCGCTTCACTGCACGCTCTGGGCGGCGGAGTGGCCGCGCATCGACGTGCGCGCGCTCTTCCTGCAGCCGCTCCTGATGGACTCGTCCTCGACGCGCGCGATCGCGATGTGCATGGAGCTGGTGGGGCCGGCCAGGGCGATCAGGGCGGCCGAGCGCAGGGCGACCGAGACGGCCACCGAGCAGAGCCTGCGGGCGCGCGTGGGCCAGCGCACCAGCCAGCGCCAGTCCCAGCGCGACCGCGCCGCCAACGAGCGCGAGCGCGAGCTCGCCGAAGGGCACGCCGCGGTCCGTTACGCCGCCTACGTGACGGTCAGCGTCCCTGCATGGGCTCCCGACGCGCGCGCGCTGCTCGAGAGCGAAGTCTCGCGCGTCGACCTCGAGGCAAAGCGCGCGCCGCTTCGCCTCGAGCGCATGTGGGGCCAGCAGGCCGAGGCCTTCACCTACTGCCTGCCCCTCTGCCGGGGGCTCAGGTGAAGGCGCTGCGCGCTCGTCTGGAGCACCGGGCAGAGCGGCGCGCCCTGGCCGCCGAGCGACACGTCCGGCTCGCAACACTGCGGCGCGAGCTCTCCCAGCCGGCCGGCACGCAGATTGCCCGCCTCCCCCGCCGCGACGAGCGCGAGGGCCACGAGGCCTCGACGGCCCACTTCCAGGCGGCCTACCCGGCGATGGCCGAGGCCGGTCTCGGCTCGCGCGGCGTGTACATCGGCTGTGACCTGCACGGCGGGCCCTTCGTCTACGACCCCTGGCTGCTCTACGGCCGGCGCATCCTCTCGGTCGCCAACACGGTCGTGCTCGGCATGCCGGACTTCGGCAAGAGCTCGCTGACAAAGACGTGGCTCTATCGCTCGCGCGTCTTCGGCCGGCGCTGCGAGCTGATCGACCCGAAGGGCGAGTACGCAGCGCTGGTGCGGGCACTCGGCGGCGTCACGATCCGCCTCGAGCCTGGGGGGAAGACGAGACTCAACCCGCTGACCCGCATCGGGACGCAGGAGCTGCGCGAGGGGCTACTCCAGGCGGTCGCCCACGCGATGCTCGGCCGCCCGCTTCGCCAGTCGGAGTCCGTCGGCGTTGTCGAGGCGCTGGCGGCCGCCGACGAGTCCGTTCGCGGTGAGGTCTGCGTCTCCGACGTCGTCGAGCAGCTGCGCGATCCGGCAGAGCGCACCACGGCCGCGCTCGACCTCGATCGGGAGGCCGCGCGCGCGGAGCTGCGCGAGCTGGCGCTCGCGCTGATGCGCCTTCACCACGGACCGCTGCGCGGCATGTTCGACGCGCCCTCAAGCGAGCACGACGCCTTCGACGCTGCGGTCATCTGCCTCGATATCTCCGGTGTCGCGGCGGGGCGCGCGGGCTCGGAGCTTGCGCTCGCGATCACGATGGTCTGCGCGACCGCCTTCCTCGACGCGCGGCGGATGGGCCGCGCGCTGGAGGCGCAGCGCGCAGGCCGGGAGCCCGAGCACACGATCCGCGTCAACGACGAGGCCTGGCGCGCGCTGCCGATCGCGGGGCTCGGCGAGTACTACCAGGCCGCGTTCAAGCTCGGGCGCCAGACGGGGGTGCAGCACTGGATGGTGCTCCACCGGCTCTCGGACCTCGACGCCGCGGGCGATGAGGGCTCCCGCCAGCAGGCGCTGGCGCGGGGCCTGCTTGCCGAGACCGGCACGGTCATCGTCTACCGCCAGCACCACGAGGAGATCCCCCGCGCCGTCGCCGCGCTCGGCCTCTCGAGCACCGAGGCCCAGCGGATCGGCCACTACCCCCAGGGCGTGGCGCTGTGGCGGATCGGCGGGCGCTCCTACGAGGTGCGCCACATCCGCTCGGAGCGCGAGCTGGCGCTCACAGGCACCGACGCGGCCATGGCGCTGCGCGAGGGACCGGGGTATTGGGACGAGCACCTGGAGCCCGGGGCGCTGCCGTGAGAGGGGATGCCCACGCCGGGACCGACGCCGCGAGGATGCTCGCTGCCGGTGCTGTGCTCGCATCGCCGCTCTGCGTGATCTGGCTTGCCGGCATCCTCGGCGGCCTCATCGCGGGCGGGCACCCGCTCGCCACCGGTCCGGCCGGGGCCGCGCGCGTGCTCGTGCGCCTGCCGGCCGACCTGAGCCACCCCGAGCAGGCATGGCCCGCCGTGCTGCGCTCGCGGCTGCCCGGGCCGCTTGTCCTGCAGGCGCTGCTCGTGGTCTCGCTCGTTCTCGTGGTTGCGGGGCTCGCGCTCTGCCTCACACTGCTGACGTGGCTTGCCCGTCGTGGCTCGTCCACCCGCCGCGCCGCGCGTTTCGCCTCGCGCGGTGAGCTTTCAGAGCTCCGCGTCCGCTGCGCGCGGCCCGGTCGCGTGACACTCGGCGCGCACCGCGGGGTCCTCGTCGCAGCGGAGGAGCGCTCCTCGGTGATGGTCGTCGGCCCGTCGCAATCGGGCAAGACCTCGGGCCTCGTCGTGCCGGCGATCCTGGAGTGGGCAGGACCGGTTCTCTCCACGTCGATCAAGAGCGATGTCGTGCACGACACGCACGCCGCGAGGGCGCAGCGGGGCGAGGTGCGGATCTTCGACCCCACGCTCTCAAGCGGCCTTGCGCACACACCTTGGTCGCCGGTGGCGGCGTCGCGCTCCTGGGAGGGCGCGAGACGCACGGCGGCGAGACTCCTCTCCGTCGGCGAGCGCGGCGAAGCGCGCTCGGCCGACGAGACCTTCTGGCGGCCCGCAGGGGCGCGCTACCTCGGGCCGCTGCTGCTCGCCGCCGCGCAGGGCGACCTCTCCATGCGCGAGGTGCTCTCGTGGATCGCGCGCACGGAGCAGGGTGAGCCCGCAGAGCTGCTCGACTCGTGTGCCTCGCCGGGGGCGAAGCCGGCCCTGGAGGCGCTGCGCTCGGTCTGGGACGCCGACGAGCGCTTTCGCTCCTCGCTGCTTCAGACCGTGGCGACGGCGCTCGATCCCTGGCAGGAGCCGCAGATCGCCGCGGCGACGGCTGGTGACTCGCAGATCGGCGCGCGCTGGCTGCTCTCGGGCGAGAACGCGCTTTACCTGATCTCGCCGGCTGATGACCAGCGCCGGCTCCGGGGGCTCTTCTCGGCGCTCGTGGCCGACATCACCGCCGGTGCGTTCGCCGAGTCGGCGAAGAACGGCAAGCCCGTCTCGCCTGCGCTGCTCTTGGCGCTCGACGAGGTGGCGAACATCGCGCCGCTGCCCGGGCTCGACGAGATCGCCTCCACGGGACCGGGCCAGGGCCTTGTGCTGCTGACCGTGCTGCAGAACATCTCGCAGGCGGCGGACCGCTGGGGACCGGCGCGCGCGGAGACGATCATCGCCAACCACCGCGCGCGGCTCTTCTGCTCGGGCGTCGGGGACCGCGCGACGCTCGAGTACCTGAGCCACACGCTGGGCGAGGAGGAGATCGCGCGCGTCTCGATGCACAGGCCGGGGATGCTTCACCCCGGCGCGCGCACGGTGTCGAGCGAGCTGCGCGCGCTCGTTCCGCCGAATCGCGTGCGGCAGGCGCACACCAACACGGCGCTCCTCATCTACGGGCGCCTCGCACCGGCGTGGCTGCGGCTGCGTCCGTGGTACGCGGGGCGCGCTCTGCGGGCGCTGGCGGCCGGCCGGCCCGCGCGCCCCAGCGTGAGTCGGCGGCTCTTGCGTGGCCTGGCGAGTGCACACGCCACACCGGCGGGGGATGTCCCATGAGTCCCCGCTGTGGCGTGTCTGTCTTGCCCCGGGATTCTCGCCGCCGCCGTCGGGGTCTCGCCCCGGTGGCGGACGTCTTCCCATCAGCTCGGCCCCGCCCCCGCCGGTCGGCGGCGGTTGGGGCTGCGTCAGACACACCACAGACCCAAGGAGGTTCAATGAACAGTTACAAGGCAACGGGCCGCTTGGCGGCCGATCCCGAGCTGCGCGAGCTGCCCGACGGCGGCGCGGTGTGCAAGCTGCGCATCGCCGTCAAGGGACTCGCCCGCGGTGATGAGGAGGTCGGCTACATCGACGTGAGCTGCTTCGGTGCTCCCGGCGAGGCCGCGGCGCGCGTCCTCACCAAGGGTTGGCTCGTGCTCGTCGACGGGCGGCTTCAGTACCACGACTGGGAGACCCGGGAGGGCCAGGCGCGCCGCGACTGGGAGGTGGTCGGCAACGTCGAGTTCCTGGCCGCGCCACGAGAGAGCGGGGCAGAGGCCACCAAAACCCAACAGCCGGTCGCCGCGTAGCACCCCGACGTCGAGGGCGTCCGGCCAGACGCCGGGCGCCCTCCGGCGGTCGCCGCCGCAGAGGACACAGCGATGAGCCTTGCCGACACGATCAACGAGCCCCTCGCCGCCGAGCGCTACCTGGACGCGCTGGCGGCGCTCGCCCCCGCGGGCACGCTGCTCGACGTGCGCTATCGCATCGGCGGCCACGGCCTGGCCCGCTTCTTCGTACCCATGCACGCGCCGCAACGCGCCGCGCTCGTCACAAGAGTTGGCCAGCGGACCGACGTCTACGTGGGCGTCGCCCCCCGGCTTCGCCGCTCCGGCAGACGGGATGACGTGGCGCCTACCGCCCTGCTGTGGGCCGACTGCGACTCGGCCGGCGCCAGCGAGGCGCTGTACGAGTTCGTGCCGCCCGCGAACATAGTCGTCGCTTCCGGCACTGCGGGCAATGCCCACGGCTACTGGATGCTGAGCGAGCCGGTCGACGTCGCGCGCCTCGAGGAGCTGAACCGCCGCCTCGGCGCCGCGCTCGGCGCCGACGTACGCTGCGCAGAGGCGGCGCGGATCCTGCGTGTGCCGGGCACGCTCTCCTTCAAGCACACCCCGCCTCGTCCCGTGCTGCTGCGCCGCTGCGCCGGCGCCCGATACGACCCGAGCGAGATCGACGGCGTGCTGCCGCGGTTGCCAGAGCAGCCCGCCCCGAAGCACCGAGCGGCGGCGCATCTTCCGCGCGATAGCAGTGACCCGCTGCACGCGATCGCACCTCCGGAGTACGTGCGCCTGCTCATCGGGCGCGTCGTCGGCCCTGACGGCAAGACGCGCTGCCCGTTCCACGACGACCGGACGCCGAGCTTCCACGCCTACCCCACCGCCGAGGAAGGCTGGACCTGCTTCGCCTGCACCACGCCGTCCGGCAGCCAGCTCGGCGGGGACATCTACACCCTGGCCTCGCTTGTCTGGGGCATGCCCGCGAGCGGCCAGGAGTTCATCGAGCTGCGGCGCCGGCTCGATGCCCTCTTCGGAGTCAGGCGTGGCTGAGCGGAGCCTCTACGTGGTCGAGGTCACCGATGTCCTCTCGGCGGCCCTCGTCGGACAGGCCGGCTGCAACTATCTAAGCCCGCCACAGGACGAGCGGCAGGCCCGGCTGCTGATCCGCGTGCTTCTCGGCCTGCCGCGAAGCCCCGCCGGCACCGGCCCGTGGTGGTGGCCGATGGCGGGTGGGCGGAGGTACGTCGTACTTCATCGGCTCGGGTCTCGAGGGTAAGCCGGGGCTGCACAACACCCTGAGACACCCGGCTCCTAGGAAAGGGGAAGCGCGCGAAGCGCCGACTGGAGTTACCGCAAATCCTCAAAGGGGGCAGTATCAGCGTGAGTGCCGGACGTGTGCAAAAGGAGAAGCGGCGACGCCAAGCCGTCACCAGACAGCTCGTCCAACATGCCGACGCACGCGCGGGATGGCGCGCAACCTGCTGAAGGCGTGGCAGGCGCTCTGGACCTTCGCCAAGGTCACGGCGTCGAGCCCACCAACAACCACGCAGAGCGCTCGCTGCGCGGCGCGGTCATCTACAGACAGCTCTCGCTGGGCAGCCAGTCAGAGGACGGCGAGCGCCGAATCGCGCGGCTGCTCTCGGCGTCCATCGCCTGCCGGTTGCGACGGCGATCGCTCTTCTCATGCCTCGCCGAGCTCCTCGCCGCCTCCCCGCGTGGAGAGCCTTTGCCCGCGCTTACTTGAGGCGGGGACTCAACGTTACGACAAGCTCCGCGTGAGCGGGGCTTTTCACTGGCGTGATCGAAGGCCGGGGAATATGATCGGGCCAAGAGCGCGGCGCCTGTGCCGCGCGGGGGGAGTCCGCCGGGCTCTCGACAGGCGAGGAAAGGAGTCCAGATGCGATTCTCAGCCACGATTCGGCCTCTCGGCGCCGGCCTCCTGGTGGCGATTGCCTGCATGTTCGCGTGGACCGCGAGCGCGACGGCGGGCTTCCGGATGTTCACCCCGGCAGGCGGCTCCGAGCAGGCGTTCGAAGTGCCCGAAGGCGTGACCCAGATCGAAGTGAGCGCAGTCGGCGGGGCCGGCAGCTCGTGCACGATCAAGCCGGGTGGCGCGGGCGCGCGGGTCAGCGCGACAATCGAAGCTGAACCGGGGAAGACGATCTACATCGACTTCGGCGGCGGCGGCTCAACGTTCGGGTCGGACCTGACCTTTTGCGTGGCGAGCCCTGCCGATCACGGTGGCGGTGCCTCGGACGTGCGTAAGGAAGCGGGAGGCAATGCCACGAAATCGCTCGAATCCCGACTCGTTGTCGCGGCCGGCGGTGGTGGCGCCGGTGGGAGCGGCTTCGGGGTCGCTGGCGGCAACGCGTCCGGGCCGACGGGCGAAGCCGGCGCGAGCGGCAGCCTATCGCCGGGCTCCGGCGGGGGAGCTGCGACTAGCAGCGGCGGGGGCAGCGGGGGCAACGGGGGCGGCGAAAGCTCTCCCGGCAGCGAAGGAACGCTGGGACAGGGAGGCAACGGAGGCGACGAGGTCTGCACCCTCTGCGGGTCGGTCGTTGAGGGGTTCGGAACGCCCGGCGGTGGCGGCGGTGGTGGCTACTACGGTGGCGGCGGTGGTGGCAGTGGTGTGCCTGAATTCGAAACCACGCGGGAAGGCGGTGGTGGTGGTGCGGGCTCCAGCTTCGTAGCTTCGTCGGCCAAGGGAGCAAGCTTCGCGAGCGGCGCTGGCGAACCGCAGGAGGTGGTTTTCACCTACACGGCGTCGCTAGGGAAAGGCGGGGCAACCGGTGCGACGGGAGCGACCGGGCCAACCGGCGCGACCGGGTCGGCAGGAGTGACAGGTGCCACCGGGTCACAGGGCATCACAGGCTCGACGGGCGCCGCCGGCTCGACGGGAGCGACAGGGCCAACCGGCGCGACCGGGCCGACCGGGTCGAATGCCCTCGGCGGGGCCGTGGTGAGGTTCGCAAGCCAGAGCGGCGTGCACGACGGCAAGTGTCTCGGCGTAAGCGGCTACTTCGGGCACGGCGAATGCCCGACGAGCATCTCTGAAGGCCAGTTCCTGCACTTTGCCGAAGGCCCGGTGCCCGCGGCAGGCGGCTCGATCTCCAATCTGTGGGCGGAAGCCGGCAGCACGATGCCGTCCGGGAAGAGCGCGACGGTCAGCGTGATCGACATGACGCCGCCGTCGGGACCGCAGGAAGTCGTCCTGTCCTGCGCAGTGAAGGCCGGTCAGACGACTTGCGAAAGCCCGAGCTCCACGGCGATCCCGAAGGGCCACTACATGCTGGTGCGCGTGAGCACAACGGCGGTGCCCACGAGCTGGAGGGTGGCCTTCCGGTATTAACGCACTGGAGGTTCCGGCAAACAGAGGAGCGCCTGCCGACGAATCTTTGGGCGCTCAGCTGGCGCCGAGCAGGGCGCGCAGTGACGCCCGAGATCGTTCCTCGCCGTAGGCCATGGAGGGGTTACCGGTCGTGAGCACGGCGAGCGCGAAGACCTCGTTACGGCGCTCGAAAGGCGCGACCTGATTGACGAGCCCCTCGCTCGTGAGCGGAAGAGGCTGGGCCGGCGCGGGCGCCAATTGTGGGAGACGGCGGGCAGCCCCGCGACCGACCCGGCCGACGCGCTGGGGAGGCGACGCGGCGGCGACGCCATGGGGAGGCGGTGACATCCCAGCGAGAACGATCTGGGCATCCACGATCCGCGGGGCGGACGCTACTGCGTCGTCACGACCGAGGTGCTGGAGCGGCACCCCCTCACCGGCCAATCAACGTGCCTGCGGATCCTCAGATGCGGGGCTCTTGGCGTGAGTGCTGCTTCCCCGGCAGAGCAGAAGCGTCGCGCCTCTCGCTGGAGCCCGCTCAGGCTGCTGCTAGGGAACGGCCTGGACACTCTCGACGCGCCATGTGGTCTCTCCTGCTTCAGGCGCGGGCAGGAATGACGCGCAACCGCGGCAGGGCTTCCGAGGATCCTCAAAGGCAGGCGTCTGGGCCACGGTGCTGGAATGCGCGGTAACGGTTAGTCGCGGGACATGGGCGCCTTCGGCTGTCTAGCCCACGACGCGGTAGACCGTCTGCGCGCTGGCGGTGCCCGAGGGTCCAGTGACGTAAGCGCAGACGCGGTGCGCACCGTGCGCTCGTGCCTCGAATCGCTTGAAACGACTGAACGGCCCCTCGACCTGGTGACTGAAGGCGACGTGATCACCTGCGATGGCGCCGTCTTCCGTCGCTGTCGATGCACACCCGTGCGTTTTATTCAAGAACACCTCGAGGCCTGCAATATCCGATGAGACGCCGAATGCCCTGACCTTGAACACTCCATGAAGTCTGACCCGCTCCGGCACGACCCTCACATGCAGGGTGATCCCGGGTGGACCGGCCATGGCTGCCGGGATAGGGGCCAGCGCGAGCCCGAGCACGACCAGCGACATCGCCAGCCAGCGCCAACGATCAAGATGCCGAATCGACTTCATCACAACCCTTTCGTCGTCATTTCCCGTAAGCGTGCCGGGCAAGCAGTAGCCCGCTCGCCACGATACCTAGCGTCTGATGCCGCGCGCGGGGCGGTGCCTGTCGCTGAAGAGCGGGAAGAGATCGGCTGCTCACGTCCCGGAGGTCCGGAAGATAGGCGCGCCGGGGCCCCGGCGCGCGCACATCACAGCCGGCTTGCGACTTCCCGCAGTAGCCGCAGCGATTCCGGCGGGTCGGCTTCGTCGTTGCCCGCCGTGCTGAAGAGTCCGTAGAAGACGACGATGTTGTCTTCGCGCAGGATGGCCTCGCTGCCGTAGTCTCCGCTGCTACTGGTCGCAAGCTCGGCTTCATCCCCGAGATCGGGGGAGGACAGAGCGTAGCCTTTGGCCACCAGCGCGCTGAGCGCCGGGGCGACGAGCTTGTAGTACATCGCGGCGCCGGCGTCTGTGGGCGCTCGCAGGACCTGCACGAACGGCGCGAACACCCCGACGAAGTCCCCCGTCTCGACTTCGAGGTGGCCTTTCTCGAGAAGGCCGCAGTCGGAGCTCTCGCTTCCGCCGGGCGAGCTCACGGTCGTGCCGAGCGACCCCGTCCCTCCCACAACCATTCCGACGCCTTCCGAGGCCTCAAGGCTGAAGCCAGGCAGCAGCGTTTGGCAGCCCGGCAGTGGCAGCAGCACCTCGCACGGCGCGCGGCGGGACACCGTCACGTCACCGCCTTCCGCGCCGCCCGTGATCGCGAGGTCTCCCTGCTTGAGCTGGTCGTAGGCGTGGTGATCGGTCGGGCACTGGCATTCTTTGCTGGAGCCGTTGCAGATCACGATCGGCCCGGTGATCACCTTGTTGACGGCCACGCCTTTCGTCGCCGCGATCCGCGCATAGCCGCGCCTGACGCGCAGTTCCACGATCGGTTCGGTCTTCGGAAGCTTGCCGATCGAGAGCACCCAAGGGCTATCCGCGTAGGGCGCCGCCGTCAGATCTTCTGATTTGCGGCTCGCTGCGTCGATCGTCTTGACCGGGGGCTTGTAGCCGACTTCACGCGCGCTCGGAAGGTTGGGCCCGTACTCTTCCCACGCGGGCCCGAGGAAGCGGTCGCGGAAGAAGACCGACGCCTCAGAGTCGAGGAACGTGAGGTTGCCGCGGACTCCTGCCGCCCACGCCGCATCGTTGGTGTTCGCGGCGAACATGGCCGGCAAGTATTTCCAGGGCGAGATGCCGCTCGAGGCCATGTGGCCAAAGAAGCCGATCGCCGAGTACATACGGGTGAACAGCGCGCTAGTCGGTGAGCGCAGGTACGACCTCCAAACGTCCCGCGCGTGCTCGTTGTGATGGACGAGTTCGGACCCGACCCATTCGGCCGAACCCTCTGTGAGCCATTCGTCCCCCGCACGGCGGTCGTTCGCCAGCGTCCCCGACATCACCGCCTCGTAGCAGTGAAAGACCTCGTGCGCTAGCACCAGGCGGATTTCGCCCGTGGCGTGCGGCTCGACCGCGATTTCGACCAGGCAGGCGACGGCCGGACCGACCGTCTTGCCGGCCGCGTCGCGACAATCGGTTGTCGCGAGCGCAGGACCCGTCGGGGTCGAGATCTCCCACGCGGATGACTCCTTCATTTCGATGAAATCGGCCGGCCCGCCGGGCAGAGAGACGTGAAGTTTCCCTCCCTCGATCCGCGCGTATTCTTCGATCAGCGCGCGATCGGCGGCGGGCTTGACCTTGGTCCCCTTCGCGAGCGCCGGGGACGCAGTCACCTCCAGCCCAGGGGCGATAGCCATAAGCGCAAGCCCAAGGACCAGCGCCCTCGCCCTGTGTCTCGTGCAGCCCTCCATGGCCGCTGATGACCACCGCCCCATGACGCTTGCAGTCTATGCCCTCGCTCGTGTAAGCGCGCTCACGGACTGAGCACCGCCTTGCCCACGTCCGCCTTTCGGTGAGAATCGCCTGCCCCTCTCCAGCGTGCCCGTGCCTGTCGAGACGAACGGCACCTTGTCTCCGGCACGCCTGGCCGTTTCGACCTCTGCCGCCGCCTCAGGTCAGCGGTCCGTGGCGCGGAGTAGTGCCGCAAGCAACGCCGAGCAGGAGTGCGTGACCGCTCATATCGGCTGTTCTCGGGCTGCTGCCTGGGAACGCGACCGGGCACCAGCAAGGCCGGCAAGAGGGCTTCTGCTTGGTCGCTGTCTGACCTCACACGAGGATCAGCAGCAGCACGGCGAGGATGCCGAGCACAGCGGCGGGCACCATCTTGGGAAGGGGATCCCCGATGCGGACATGGGTGCCGAGGGCACCGATCATCGTGAGAATGACGACGACGGCGCCGACGACGGCCAGCGTGGTGCTGTCGGCGATGACAGCGATGATCAGCACCAGGGCAGCAATTAGCTCGACCGTTCCGACGAGGACCCGCGCCAACTGAGCCTCGATCGCCGGGAGCTCGAAGCGGGGGAATTCCTCTTCGTGCGGGCCGACGTTTGCAACCTTGGTGCCGCCCGCTGCGGCGAACGCGACGGCGAGGACGATAGAGAGAATGGTGCCGATAGTTGACAGGGCGACAATCCTAGAGGGTGCAACGAACTGGTCAGCGGTGGCGCTGGGCGGCGACGACGGCGCGGCCGGCCTTGATGATCCCCTGCCCCAACTGGCCCAAACGGACCGCGTTAGGCCTAGAGCCCTGCGAGATTCAGGACGTCAAGCAAGCGGAGGTCACCGCGGTGCTGGCGGGACCTTCGGACGCTCCGGCTCGCCCGAGGCGACCACGGTCCTGGATGGTCAACCTGAGTAGCAGGCTGAGATCGGCGCACGGCGGGCTGTTGACAGCCGGGCCGGCATCGACGAGGATCGTCCGCATGTCGCACCCCGACCCGAACGGCCCGCCAGACCGGACACCGATTCAGGTCGGCGAGGTGTTCGAGAACCCAGTGACTCGAGAGCGCGCCACGATTCTGGAGCTCCCCTTCAAGCACCCTGAGGGTCGCGCGACTGCCGAGCTCACGGCGCTGGTGGGCGCGCGGGTCGCCGGGGAGCACCGCCATCCCGCTGCCACGGAGCGCTTCACTGTGGTCGAGGGCGAGCTGACTGTGAAGATCGACGGGGAGAGGAGCATTCTGCGCCAGGGCGAGGCGGCAGTCGTCGACCCGGACGTTTGGCACGACTGGTGGAATGCGAGCGACCGCGACGCTCGCGTGCGGGTGGAAATCACACCCGGCGAGCGCTTTGCCCACATGATCGAGACCCTGTTCGGCCTCGCGCGACTCGGGCATACGAACGACAAGGGGATGCCACATCCGCTGCAGCTCGCGCTGTTCGCGCGCGAGTTCAGCGATGTCATCGTGTTTCGTGCGCCCCCGCCGACGGTACAGCGCGCGATCTTTGGCGCCATCGCTCCGATCGCGCGTCGGTTTGGCTATCGGTCGACCTACCCGGAGATCTCACGGACGACCATGGCACCGCGGACGTAGGAGTCGGGCGCGACAGCCTCGATCCCGCTGATTGGCTCCGGGCTGACTCGCCCGGTCGCGCGTAAGCAGTTGGACCTGCCATTCATCAACCGCTCCAAGCGGGCACGGATCTTGTCTTGCTTCACGTCGACCATGTGAGCGCGCATGCCGCTGGTCCCGACTTGGGCGGATAGCAGAACTGATTTCAGGGTCCGCCTTCGAGTATCTCGCTGCTGCTCAGGAACGCGAGCGCGCACCGATGCCGAGTAGAGGCTCGCTGCCGCTCCGTCGCGATCGGATGCGGGAGCGAAAGCCGGTCGCGGGACGTGACCCTACTTTGTGCTCCTCACGAGCAGATGTCTGGGTATGGGTATGAGTGCTCCTGAGTTCCGTGAGCAGAAGCGCCCCGTCGCCGACGAAGACGAGTGGAGCGCGTCCAAGCATGCGTCTCGTCTCGGGCCGGTGACGTGCCTGCCGTGAGCGCTCAAAGCTCGTCCGATGCAGGCAAACCGAACCCGCCGTACCGGCGGTTTGTGCCAGTCGCTTGCAGGCGCGGCGACCGGCGCCCACCCTCGCCGGTCGTCCACCGTGGTCGGTCACTGACTGTCGACCAACGGTCTCCCGCACGCTTACGGGTAGATCCCGAATACGCAGATCACGTAGTTGACGCCGACGCCGCTCTTCCCGGCCGGCTCGACTCCTTCGAGATTGGGCAGCGCGAACGTCGTCGTGCCGTTGCCGCCGTACGTTGTGCCCAGTAGCGAAAACAGCGCCGTGTTCGTGGCGATCGCGAGTATCTGCCCGTGCGCGAACTCCCAGTTGTCGGGGAGCTCGAAACCAGCCATCAGCTTCACCTCGCCGAGGATGCAGCTCGAGTCCGAGCCGCCCCCGCCTTCGTGTGCCTCGGCGGGGTTGCCGAACTGGCTGGTCTTCATGAAACGGCTGTCGCTTTCGGTCTTCGTGTACGCATCTACCGTGCCCGTCGCGCCCTGCGGCCCCGTCGCACCGGTTTCACCCTTTTGGCCTTCCGGGCCGCTCGGGCCTGTGGACCCCGTCGGTCCGGTTTCGCCCTGGGGGCCTTGGCCGCCGGTGGCGCCTTGCGCGCCCGTCGCACCGGTTGCGCCGGTCGCACCGCTCACACCCGTAGCGCCCGCTTGGCCTGCCGGACCCTGTGCCCCCGTCGACCCGGTTGCACCGTTTTGCCCGGTGGCGCCGCTGTTGCCCGTGGCGCCCTGCGCGCCGGTGGCGCCGCGGGCTCCAGTGGCACCCGTCACGCCCGTCGCACCCGTCGCGCCACGAGGCCCTTCCGGACCCTTCACGCTCCAGCTCACCGCCGTCTCGCCCAGGAACGTCAGGCAACTCTGCGGCGGCGTCGCTTCCGTGTCAATGAGACGAATACCGCCGGTAAACCGACTGTAACAACCGTGGATGACCCCGTGGGCATCCGGAATCGATGCCTGCGCGGCGCCACTCCCGAGCGCTATCACGAGCGCCGGGAGCAAGGCCAGAAACATCCCGGCAAGCCGGGATCGGCTCCTAAGCATGTCTGCCTCCTGTGTGCTGGGCTCGCCGCATCCGAGCGCGAGCCTGATGTCCATGTGCCTTCAGGCCCCCCGTAGTGGGCCTGCGGAGCGTAGCGCTCGGGAGCCCGGTGGCGCTGGGCGCGGCTGACGACGAGCGGCACCTTCCAGAACACTGCGCGTGTCCGCGCCGCAGTGCTCGGCGCCGAAGCGCGGGCTGACGTTCAGCTCGCCGAAGTTCGTGCCGCTGAGCCCGTATTCGCGGGGTCCTCGTTGGCCTTCGCGAGCGCCGCTTACGAGGTGGCGTCCTGGAGGTCGGCGCGGGAGCCACCGCCACGGAGTCAAACGCCTTCGCGTTCGATCGAGAGCGCGGCTCGATGGCCGAGCCCGATATCACTTCCATAACGATTGGGGATGGCGCAGCCTGTCCCGACGAGCGAGCGTCGGAGCAGTAGTCGGCGGCGGACTGATCAACGCAGCTCCGGGTCCTCAACAGCAGGTCTGCTGCCGTCGCTACCGGAATGCGCCGGACGCACAAGCGCGCCCGCGGACGCAAACACGGAGTGCTACCTGACCTCCTACTTGGCGACGATCGTGAACGCGATGCCCTGTGCCTTCGAGGCGCCGGCGGCGTCGTTGACGCTGAAGAGCGCTCGGTAGCGCCCTGGATTGAGTGCCTT
The DNA here is from genome assembly GCA_963768005.1 of uncultured bacterium. GTDB lineage: Bacteria > Actinomycetota > Thermoleophilia > Solirubrobacterales > Solirubrobacteraceae > Palsa-744. Next base: position 447,209 of record CAVYGD010000001.1, on the reverse strand, counting down.
CCCGGCGATACGTCCCGTGAACGGAAGCTTGTTGAGGCCCGCATGGCCTGAGCGCGTGAGTGTGGCCACCGTGGTGTAGATCGTGCACTTCGGACTATGTCGCAGCCGCCTGCGTGCGGCCTTACACGTGCGATGCGCCCGGCGTCCCGTGCCGATCCGCTGGATCTGGACCGCGACAGTGGCAGTCTGATCGAGGGTGAACGAGAACACTGTGCCGCGCTTGTGACGCCTCGCGGTGTGCCCGGTCAGGGGAGTAGAAGAGGCCGCGGGCGCGAAGGTCTTGTTGGTCTCAGACAGGCCCGCCAGCGTGGCGGCCCTGGCGATCGGCGTCTCGGTGCCCGTCGCCGTGCCAGTAGACGACGTCGTAAACGTCCGGTCGCCGCCGAAGCTTTCGCCCCCTTCGTTGCTGGCGAGCAGCTGGTAGTGGTACGTAGTGTTGGGAGCAAGGCCGGTCAGGTTCGCCGACACTCGGGTGGAGGAGGTGCCCAAGCCGGCACTCGCGGTCGCGGTCGCGTTCCCGTAGGAGGTCGTAGTGCCGTAGACGAAACGGTAGCTCCCGTTGGCCGCGCCGTTCGGGTTCACCATGCCGTTGAGGGTGGCCATGCTCTGGCCAACGCCGCTGGCGGCGCCCGTGAGCGCGATCGGGGCGATCACGAACTCGTACGCCCCAATGTCTGTATGCGGGCCGATGTGGCGCGCGTTGCCTTCGAGGTCGAGCGGACCGTTGAGTACGCTGTCGATGCCGGCGTCGATCGTCGGCGATCCCGGCGCCTCGTGGAAGTCATCGGCGCCCAGATTGACAAACAGAGGCGAGGCGGTCTGGTCGAACTGGGCGACGGACCCGGGGGGCGTGATCGCCTTACTCCCGCTTCCCGCAGTTTCAGTGCTCGCGTAGTTCGAGTATTCGAGTAGCGCGAAGACGCTGTCTGGGCCGTTTTTTGCTTCCGCGTAGACGTCCTTGCCCCCGACACCGCTGCGGATGATCGTGTTGGTGGCGGTCAGTTCGACGTCACCGCCGCTGGCACCTTCAGAGGTCAGATGCAGGCCGTGTTCGGAGCCGTAGGCCGTCGTGTTGCGGAGCACGTAGTGCACGGTTGTCGACCCCCCGATGCCGCCGAAGACGCCGTAGCGTCCGGCGCACACCGAGTCGGTGATGGTGATTTCGCCGAAGGAGATCGAGCAGCCCGACGCGGGGTCCGTGGCGTGGGCGATGACGCGGCTGATCGATCCTTCGAACACCTCCACAGCCGAGTTAGCGATCACTGCTTCTAACTCGACGTCGACGTCGGAGAGCACCGATCCCGCGCCCTTGAGTTCGAACGCGCCACCGATACCTGAGAACTTCGAGTAGACCTTCGGCATCGGCTGTCCCTGGGTGCCCGTTAACGTGACCCCCGCGGGAACAGGGACCTGGAACGTGATCGGCGTGCCCGGGGAGCCGTAGGTTCCGGCGTTGCCGGCGAGCATGACCGTGTCGCCGGCCTTGACTTCGTTCGAGGGGACCCATTCTTCCGCATAGTCTTTGAGGGTGCACGGTTCCTGCTGGACGCAGAAGCTGGCTTCGCTGCCGTTCGGCGCTACGTACCACGTCCTGGCGGCGAGGGCCGAGCTAGGCGCGAGCAGCCCAAACGCCAGGCAGGCAAGGGCGGCCCCTCCCACCGATCGACGATGAGCCCGCAAGCCCGATCTCCCGCACACCGGTGTCGCCCGACTCACTTCGTCAGGTCCCTCGCACATGTCCTTGCCATTCGACGCTGCAGCAAGCGCCCAGGATACCTGGCGTCGCCCCTCCGGTGATCGCGGCGCTACGGGCGCCCCGTCCTTCTTGAGCGGCGCCCTTACCCGCTTGATTTGGCTCCGCGCGCGTGGGAGGCTCGCCATGTGCCTGCGAATGTAATCATCGACCCGCGCTTTCGCGGTCCGCCAGAGAGTGCGAACAGAGGTTACACGTGTGGACTTCTTGCCCGGTTCATAGACGGGCCGGCCGAGGTTACGTTGCCCGCGCCACCCCCGCTGTCCCGGCACCTCGACGTCGAGCGACGACGCGAGGAGGTTGTCCTGCTTGCAGACGGCTGCGTCATCGCCGAAGCACGCCCTGGCAGCGTCGACGAAGGGGCTCCCGTGCCGATCGGCCTCGCGGAAGCGCAGCGTGCGATGGTGCGGTATCCATGGCGCGAGAGCCATCCCTACCCGAGGTGCTTCGTTTGCAGGCCAGAGCGTGCCGTGGGCGACGGGCTCAGGGTCTTCCCAGGGCCAGTCGATGAGCGGTCTATCTACACGGCGCCGTGGATTCGCGAGCGGTCGCTTGCAGACGCCAACGGGCAGGGTCCGCGATGAGTTCGTCTGGGCCGCGCTTGACTGTCCCAGCGGCGTCGTGACCGATCTGTTCGGCGAGGTTGGCCTGATCCTCCTCGGCCGCATGGCTGCCGACATCAGGCGGCCGGTGATCGCTGACTTGCAATACGTGGTTCAGGCGTGGCCAATAGGTCGTGACGGCCGGAAGCTCAGCACCGGGAGCACGCTCTTCTCTGCGGAGGGGGTGCTGTGCGCGCTAGCGCGCACAGTCTGGATCGAGCTGCGTCCAACTGACTGACGCACGGAGTCTGCCGAAGCCCTCCCGCGAGCATCTCGCCGAGGTCGGCAACGCCGATCGCCCCTTGGCCGCTGGACGCCCTCGCGTGAGCTCGAGGCGCTGCTCCTTCCAGCCGACTCCGGGCGTCTCAAGAGGTCCGCGGTCGGTTGACGAAGCTTCCGCGTTGGAACGCACGCAGTGCTTTCGCTCCGCGCCGGTTGCACTGCTGCTCTCGTCTAGCGTCTAGCAACCCGGCAGCCTTCAACCGATGCGCGTCTGCCGCGAGACCTATTCCGTGCCGCACCCCCGATGCGTTCCAGCCGCGGCCGCGCGCAAGCGGCTGCTCGCCGTCCGCCCTCCTACGCCGATCTTATGGGCGCTCGCAAGACTCCTCCCAGGCCTCGAACGACATGGTCCCGAGTGGGCCGCGGCTCTCGCGGCCGGAGCGGCCGATTCCCCTAACACTAGGAGGTTCTGAGCGATGCCAAAACTACCCAGACGCCGGTCCACACGCGTTGTCGTGTTCGCGCTCGGTGGCGGTCTCGCTCTCGTGGTCGCCGCGTTCCTAGTGGTCTACTTCGTGATCTTCCCGACCTCATCGCCGAAACCGTTCAAGCTGACGAGCACGACGGCGACAAGCACGACCAGCACGCGTAGTCCTACCATGACGCAAAGCTCGACAACGGCCCTGAGCGGGGTCTGGAAGGTCGCCGACGGCTCGCAGGCTGGCTACCGCGTCCGCGAGAAGCTTGCCATCCTGCCGGCCGAGAGCGACGCGGTAGGGCGCACGTCGCAGATCACGGGCAGCGTCGCCCTCAGCGAATCCAAGGGCACCCTCACGATCACCGCCGCCTCGTTCAATGTCGCCGTCGACACCCTAAAGAGCGACCGCTCGATGCGCGACCAGAGAATCCACGAAATCGGTCTCGAAAGCAGTCGCTATCCGAGCGCAACATTCGCGCTCTCGGCGCCGCTCACCGTCTCCGTGAGCGCCCTCAAGGGCAAGGTCGCGCACGTCTCCGTAAGCGGGACATTCACGATCCACGGCACCTCCAAGAAGGAGACCCTCCCGGTGGAAATGAGCCTGTCGCGGTCCACCCTCCAGGCGGTGGGTTCCCTGACCTTCCCCTGGAGCGAATTCGGCATGAGTGCTCCGAGCATCGGCGGCTTCGTCAACGTGACCGAACACGCGACGATGGAATTCGACCTGAACCTCACGCGCGCGTAGAGCTCCGACAGACTCGGACACGGAGGCGATCAGCGGCGAGCACGCGGTTATCCGGATCCACGCTGACCGAGTGCGCTGCTGGGGTCTCGATGGCGAGTGCCGCCAATGTTCCCCTCGAGCTCGAGCACGATCAGCTAACCGCCGCAAGCACGCGGTGAAGGCCTAGAAGCGCGCCCCGGTTTCCACGACGTGGTCATCGAGCGCCACTCCGGCAGACCCACGGTGATCGACCTTCGTCGCGGCGTCCCGTTCGATCGCCTCCGACAGCGCGCTCCGGATCCAGGCGCTCGAGCCCAACACGCCTAATGCGCCAGCTACCCTGCGCCCTGCTCAGCACTGACCAATGCGACCGAGAGGAAGCCAGATGGCAGCCACGGACAAGCCGCAGAACCCGGTCACAAAGGATCCTCTGCGCCACCATACGCACTACCAACCAGGCGGCAAGCACCCCTCGCCCTACGTCCGATCAACGGTGCCCTTAACGTTCCCGAGCGGCACTCTGCGGCGCCGCGTCCGGAGGATTCGACAGTCCTGTCGGGTCATCCGAGAGTGCCGCGTCTGCTGTGGCCAATGGTTTGACAACAACGCCTGTGATCAAGCATGTGCTGCGTTCAACAGCAGCAGTCATCCTCACAAGCGTCGAGCGGCTCGCCGGGGAGCGGCGAGGCGGCGCAGCAGCCCTCGCCGCGCCAGGTCTGTCGGCCCTCGTAGAGCGCGAGCGCGCCGATGCCGAGCGCCACGACGGGATCTGCCCACCACAGACCAAAGGCGGCATTGAGCGCTAGCCCGGCGAGCACACCCCCGGCCATGTAGGCGCAGAGCATGTTCTGCGTGCCGTCGCCGGCGGTCGCGCCGGAGCCAAGGCGCTGGCCGATCCCTTGTTTGGCTTTGCCGAGACGCGGCATCACGATGATGCTCGAGATCGAGAGGCCGATACCGAGCCAGCTGGTGCCGGGATGCGAACCGCCTGCGAGTGTGCGGATGGCGTCCTGAATGATGTAGGGGGCGAGCAGGAAGAACGTGATCGCGACGAGCCGCTGCGCGCGTTGCTCGGCGTGCTCGGAGAGTCGGCGGGTGCCGGTGAAGCGCCAGATCACGATGATCGAGGCGAGGCCCTCGATCACGGAGTCGAGGCCGAAGCCGAGCAGCGCCACGGAGCCTGAGAGGATCGCCGCGGTGATCGCGCTTGCGCCCTCGGCGCTCATATAGGCGAGGCTGAGCCAGGAGAGCGCCTTCGCGCGGCGGATCAGGCGGTCGCGCTCGGCCACCTCGAGGCGGGTCTGTTGTCGCGAGGCGCGCGTCGCCCCAGCGGCGCTAAGCAGTTCGAGCGACGGGGTGCTCATGAGGTCACCTCGGCGAGTTCCAGGTGCGCGTCCAGTAGCCGGTGACCGGCGTCGGTGAGCGCGTAGAAGACGATCTTGTGCTCGCGCCGTGAGCCTGCGAGTCCGGCAGCGCGCAAGACGCGCAGGTGGTGGCCGACGAGGTTCTCCGCGCGCGCGGTGATCCACGCCAGGTCGCAGACGCACAGCTCCTCGCCGTCGCGCAGTGCGAGCGCGATGAGCAGCCGCGTGGGGTCGGCGAGCGCCTTCGCACGGGCCGCCGCCCCTGCCGCGAGATCGAGATCCAAGCGCTGGCGGATCGCCTCCGCGCGGGGCAGGTCCAGACAGAGCAGATCGCAACGGTCATCCGCCACGAGCTCAGACTAACGCACGTTGGGACGAGGTCCGAGTCGCGGCATCGCAACGATGGTTTATAGCCCTTGACAAATTGATTTTGATGTGCCTAAATATCGCGATGGTTACGACTGAACCCATTTCCGCCTCCGTTCAGGACTACGCCAAGGCGGTGTATGCGTTGGAGACCCGCCAGGGCGGGGCCGTATCGACGAATGACCTGGCCGAGCGGCTGGGGGTCACGCCGGGCTCGGTCTCGGCGATGGTGCGCAAGCTCTCCGAGGTGGGCCTCGTCGAGCACGAGCCCTATCGCGGCGTGAGGCTCACCGATCAGGGTCGCCGGGTCGCGCTCGAGGTGCTGCGCCACCACCGGCTGCTAGAGCTGTTCTTGGCCGAGGAGCTCGGGATGTCCTGGGATCGCGTGCACGACGAGGCCGAGGTGCTCGAGCACGCGCTCTCCGAGGAGCTCGAGGAGCTGATCGCCGCGCGCCTGGGTGATCCCACCGTGGATCCGCACGGTGATCCGATCCCCACCGCGGAGTTCGTGATCGAGGAGCGCCAGACCCAGAGCCTGGATGAGCTCGCGCCGGGCGCCGCGGGGCGCTTCGTGCGCGTCTCTGACTCTGACCCCGAGATGCTGCACTACCTGGCCGAGCACGGGATTGCGCTCGGTGAGCAGCTGGAGATCGTCGATCGCCAACCGTTCGGTGGGCCGGTGTTCGTACGCTTCGGCGAGCGTGAGCATGCGATTGGTGGCGCGCTGGCGCGCGCGATGCGCATCGAGATCGCAGAGCGTCAGCGATAGCACCGCTGCGCCCCGATCCGGTCCCCGCGCTTCAAGGCGCCGCCGAGGGCGCCTCGATCGCGCTGCCCGGCGAGTTGGGCGGAGCGCTCGCGGGGCCGAGCGCGCTCGAGCGGCTTCTGGCCAAGGGTCGCCTGCGGGCGACGATCATGATGCTGGGCCCTGCGTTCGTGGCCTCGATCGCCTACGTCGACCCCGGCAACTTCGCCACCAACTTCGAAGGTGGAGCGCAGTACGGATACCTGCTGCTGTGGGTCGTGCTGCTGGCGAACGTGATGGCGATGCTGATCCAGTACCTCTCCGCCAAGCTGGGGATCGTCACCGACCACAACTATCCCGAAGTCGTGCGCGCGCACTTCCCCCGCGTGTTCACGTGGGGCATGTGGGCGCAGGCCGAGGTGATGGCGATGTCGACCGACATCGCCGAGTTCCTCGGCGCCGCGATCGGGCTCAACCTGCTCTTCGGCGTGCCGCTCTTGCCGGCCGGCATCATGACCGGCGCGATCGCGTTCGCGATCCTCGAGCTGCAGACACGCGGCTTCCGCCGCTTCGAGCTGGCGATCACGGCGCTCTTGGGGATCATCTTCGCGGGCTTCCTGTATGAGACGCTGCGCATCGGCCCGTCCACCCATGGCTCGCTGAAGGGCCTCTTGCCCGGCCTACACGGCGACACCTCGCTCTACCTCGCCGTCGGCATCATCGGCGCGACCGTGATGCCACACGTCATCTACCTGCACTCCGCGCTGACCAAGGGCCGCATGCCCTGCCGCAACGACCGTGAGCGCGGCCGTGTGCTGCGCTTCGAGCGCACGGACGTGATCATCGCGCTCGGGCTCGCCGGGCTGGTCAACATGGCGATGCTGGCCGTCGCCGCGAAGCTCTTTCACGTACCGGGGCTCACGGGCATCTCCACGCTCCAGCAGGCCCACGCCCAGTTCGGCCACCTCGTGGGGGGCACGGCCGCGCTCGCGTTCGCGGTCGCGCTGCTGGCCTCCGGCGCCTCCTCTTCGAGCGTCGGCACCTACGCCGGCCAGGTCGTGATGGCCGGCTTCATCAACGTCCGCATCCCGCTGCTGCTGCGCCGCGCGATCACGATGATCCCCGCGATCGCGGTCCTGGCCATCGGAATGAACCCCACCAGCGTGCTTGTGCTGAGTCAGGTCGTGCTCTCCTTCGGCATTCCGCTCGCACTCGTGCCGCTCGTGATGCTCACCTGCCGCCGCGACGTCATGGGCATCCACGTCAACCGCCGCCTCACCACCATCCTCGCCTGGAGCTGCGCCGCCCTGATCAGCGCACTCAACGTCTTCCTGCTCTACCAGCAGTTCTTCATGAGCTGAGCGGCGCCGAACGGCGTCGACCGAGAGCCCCAGGCGGCAGGCTCAGGAGAGTTCGCAAGCGCGCGCGCACCAAGTCGTTACGTGCTTCCGCTCTTGGACAAGACCAGGCGTGTGGTGAGCCTTCTCGAAGCCCAGCCAGAGTTCCGGATCGGAACGCCTTCGAGAGCGTGGATAGCGTCGCGCGATAGTGCTGCTTTCGGGCCGGCTGCGCGTCGACGCCCGGTGCGAGTTGTCCGCCTCACCGGCCGACAGATACCCGGTCACCTGCGCGTAGCTACCTGGATACGCAGACCCCCTCGCGGGTAGCCGACCCCGCCGATTCTCGCGCGCATACGCGCGCGCTGCGGTCGGGGATCGGCCCCGCACCCGGCGGGGCCCCAACCCCAGGAGGCCCCCGATGTCATCCACTGCTCGCCGATGCACCGGCGTGGAGGAGCTCATCGCCCGCGAGGCACTCGCCCTACGCGCCATCCTCATCCGTGCCTACTCCTCCACTGCCAGGCGCGAGGACCTCGAGGACCTGTTCAGCCAAGCCGTCCTCGAGCTGCTTGCGCGTGCCCGGCGCGACCCCACGCTGAGCACCGCGGCGCACGTGCGCAACGCTGTGCGTCAGAAGTTCGCAAGCCGCGTGGTCGATCACCACCGTGCGGTGGCGGGGCGCAGCACGGCGGCGAACGCCAGGTCGCACGCCTGCCCGCTTGCGCTGGTCGCCGAGCGGGTCCCTGACATGCACGACACCGTCCGGGAGCTGATCGAGCGCGAGGAGCTCCGCGAGCTGGCGGCGGCGATGCGCACGCTGAGCCCCGACCAGCGCCACGTGCTCTCAAGCCAGATGGGCGGCGAGCCGCCCGGGGAATGCTGCCTTCGCACCCGGCTGGAGCACGGAGAAGTACCGCAAGCTCGCGCAGCGAGCGCGCGCTCGTCTGCGCGCCCAGATCGCCGCAGCGAGCTGAACCGGCGGCTGCCCGCGCTGCCGGGCCGACCCCGCCCGATGCTCGCACGCGTGCGCGTGCGGCGGGCTCGGTGATCGGCCCTGCATCGGGTGGGGCCATTCCCGAAAGGAAATCCATGTCCCAGTCGGTTGCGGTTGCGAGCGTCCCCGACGGCGCAAAGCGTGGCGCGCTGTTCGGCGGTGCGCTCTCAGACGAAGCCCTCGACTCATCCCGCAGCGTGCTCGGCGCCCATCGCGGCGCCGGTCAACGCGGGCTCCAGCAGTTCTTCACCCCGCCAGAGGCGGCCGACTTCGTCCAGCAGATCATCGACCCGTACGGCCGCTCAGCGGTCCTGGACCCCACCGCGGGCAATGGGGCGCTGCTTTCTCCGTGGCGCCAGGAGCTTCGCTTCGGCATCGAGATCGACCCCGACCAGGTACGACACAGCGCGTACAACGCCATTAGGGGTGACGTGCAGCGCGCCTTCCCGATGCTCGTAAAGCTCGGCGTCCGCTTCGGGCGCGTGGTCGCAAACCCCCCGTTCGGCCTGACCTGGACCGATGGCTCGGGGCGCGCGGAGAGCAGCACGGTGGGCGCGTGGCGCATGGGCCTCGCGCTACTTGACCAGTACGGCGCCGGCGCGTTTATCTGCGGGCGCGACCGTTTTCACCGCGAGGTCCTCGCCCGCAAGGACGCGGCGGGCGTGTTCGCCACGGTGGAGTGCGGCGACCTGTTCGCGGACGTCGCCCTCCCGTGCCTGATCGCGTTCTTCGTCGCTCCAGAGAACCGCGACGAGGATTCCGCGGGCGTTCTCGTCTCGGCGCCCTCGGCCAAGGCGGCACTCGCTGACGAGACGCTGCGCGATGAGCTCAGGCACGCGATGCGGGAGGCGAGCGTTTACGTCGACCGGGTCGCCAGGCCGAGCGGCGGCCCCCTCGCGGCCTGGAAGCTGGTGCACCGCGAACTGGAGCGCCGTCGCCGCGAGGCGGAGAGCCAGCGCCCGACCTATGACGTCGAGCTGCGCGCCGGCGAGCGCCTCTCGATCCGCCCGTCACCGTTCGTTCGCCAGGCGCTGGCGAAGACCGGGCGGCTGAAGTTGCTTGAGACCCTTCACAACCAGCCGGTCGGGCACTTCGCGCTCAACACGCTTGACTGGCGGCTGCTCGGGGAGCTCGAGGAGGCGTGTGACCTCAGCATCGCGCCGGCCGTCAGGGAGGCGGTCGCGAGCGTGGCCTCAGCGGCCGAGCGCGAGGTGATCCCGCTCTACGAGGTCCGCCCGCAGATGCGCCTCGGGTACCTCACCGACCTCGACTCGATCCTCTGCACGCGCTCCGATTCCGAGCGGGGCTTCGAGCAGGGGCAAGCGCTATCCGCTGCGCACCGACTCGCGCATCAACGTCACCACGGGACAGAAGGTCACGCGGAACAAGGACGGCGAGCCGGTCGTGCGCAAGTACGAGGAAGAAGCGAAGGTGCTCGTGATCAGCATCGCCGAGCAGGAGCTGACCGAGTCGGGCGAGGACATCCAGTACATCCTCGACTACTTCGAGGTCCCAAACCCCGGCGACATCGCGACGCGCTTCCCCGAGCAGGTCGAGCGCCAGCGCCGGCTGCTCGACGAGATCGCGGCGCAGGGCCGGGCGGCCGGGAGCGACCCGTCCTTCGAATGGAAGCGCTTCCAGCGCGAGGACCTAGCGCGCGCGCTCGCGAAGACCCGCGAGGGCGGCGGCTTCATATTGAGCTGGGAGCAGGGCGGCGGCAAGACGCTCGGCGCCGCCGGCTATGCGCTCGGCGCGGTTGCCAACGGTGCCCGTAACCAGGTGCTCTTCATCGTCCCCCAGGACCTGATCCCGCAGTACCGCCAGGACATCTCCGAGAAGCTCGGCATCGCCCTGGACCACATCACCACTCCCGCGCAGGCGCGTCAGGTCGCCCGGCAGCTGCGCGCAGGTGGCGAAGGCTGGTACATCACCCACTACGAGGCGCTCTCGCTGCTCGGCGTCAAGAACGAGCCGCTGCCGGTCGCGCGAGGTCCGCGAGCGCGCGGCGGACGGCCGCAGGTGGCGCTCGACTCCTCCGAATTCTGTCCCGCCTGCCGCGCCTCCTACGACGACGGCTGGCAGAAGCGAAGCCCACTGGTCTGCTCGCGCCCGGCACACCGACGAAGTCACGGGCCGCGTGCGCACGTGCGCCTACGTCCACAAGCGCCTGCGCGTCAAGAGCGCGGCGCACCACCTCGCGGGCGCCTTCGCCGACGGCGTCATCTGCATCGACGAGGGCACGCTGATCAAGGGCGACGGCTCGCAGCGCTCCAAGGCGATCCGGGGGCTGCGCGCGCGTAACCGCCTGCTCGCGACCGGGACGCCGATCTCCAATTACGTAAACCAGATCTTCTGGCTTATGTGGTGGTGCCTGGGCGACTCGAGCCTGCGCTTCCCATACAGCTACCGCGGTGGCCTCGCGGCGTTCGAGTCCGACTTCTGCGTGATCGAGTACACCTACGGCCGCCAGGGCTCTGAGACCGCGCACCGGCGCGAGAAGCGCAGGGTGCTCCCGCAGATCACGAACGTCAGCCGCTTCTGGCGGCTATCGGCAGCGGCGATGATCCGCAGGCGAAAGCGCGACTTCGGCGAGCCGATCGTCCCCTGCACGCTGAAGACCGTGCGCGTGCCGATGGGCGTTTCGCAGCGCGAGCTCTACGAGCACTGGCTCAACAAGTCGACGTTCGCGTCGTTCTTCGCCTGGAAATACCCGGAGCACCCGCTCGTGCAGAGCGGCCAGATCGAGCGCTTCGCCGCCGCCTGCGGGCAGCTCACGAAGCTCGAGTACGCGACGACGGCGCCCGAGGCCGCGACCGACCGCGACTGGCCGGGGCTCGCGGGCCTTGGGCACACCAACTGGACGCCGAAGAACATGAAGACCCTCGAGCTGATCCTCGAGCACGCGCGAGCGGGGAGAAGGTGCTCGTCGGCTCCGACCTGATCGAGACCGGCCGCTGGCTCTGCGAGCGCCTGCTCGAGAAGGGCGTGCGAGCCGGGCACATCGTCGAGGAGCGAGACGGCAAGGCCGCCACGGTCAACCCCAAGAAGCGCGCGACGGTCATGCGTGACTTCCGTCACGGCGGCCTGCAGGTGCTGCTCTGCGGCATTCCTGCGATCCGCCTGGGGCACAACCTGGATACGGCGTCTGTCGTGGTCGTCAACGGCCTGGTCTTCTCCTACGAGATGTTCGACCAGTTCATCGCCCGCGCGCACCGGCTCTCATCGCGCAAGCCTGTGACGGTCTACGTGATGCTCACCAAGGGCTCGCTGGACGAGAAGAAGTGGGAGCTTCTCTCCGCCAAGGCCGCGGCCGCGGACCTCGCGCTCGACGGACAGCTCATGGACGAGCGCGAGGAGCCGATCTCGCTAGAGAAGGTGCTCAAGGAGCTGCAGGCGCGGGGCGTGCCCGTGACGGGTGAGGAGATCCCGGAGGCGGAGCTGCGCGCGGCGTGGGAGACGACCGCGAACGTGATCGCGTTCGCGCCCGAGCCCAGCCACTGCGCGCCCGTCGAGCCGCTCGGCGAGGCCATGCAGCTGGAGCTCTTCGCGGCGTGATCCGGCGAACCGCGCAGTCGCCCTACGTCTTCCACCGGTGCAGCTCAGCCACTGGCGACGACGACGGCAGCGCTTGCCCCCCGCCCAAAGGCGAACCCGGCCTGGTCTTCGGGCACCTCCACCTTGAAGGGGAAGCGCCCGACTGCCCCGTCGAAGCGATAGACGACGCGGAAGCGTCCCCGGGCGTTCGTCCGCGGGTCGCGGATGGGCTCCCACCCGCCGCGGTAGTACACGAGCACCTCGGTGAGGACGCCGTGCTTCGGAATGGGGCCGAGGACCCGACCGCTGAGCGTGATGATCCCCGTCGGGCCTGTGGAGGATGGGCTCACTTCCAGCTTCACTCCGGCGGCGACCGACTCCGACACGCCGGCCTCCGCCGCGTACACGGTGTCCTCGGCGAAGGCGCGGTAGCCGATCTCCACTGTCCGCGAGGGCCCTCCCGGGACCTTCGCCGTGAACGCTCCGCCCTTGCCGGTTATCGCGTGCCCGATGAGCTTCATTTCCGAGCTCCCCCGCGTCTGCTGCAGGACGTCGAGGACGGCGCCGTCGATCGGCTGCCCCTGCGCGCTAACGAGCGCTCCGCGCAGTTTGAGCGCCCGCCGCGCGTAGGAGCGATGGATCCTCGAAGGGGTCGTGAGGTGCAGGCTCGCGCTGTCGCTCGCGCCAGTACCGTTCGGGGCGCCGGCTCCAGTCAGGCCGCTGGCTGAATTGTGAAACGTAACGGTCCCGCTGTATGCCGTCACCGCGTTTCCGGACGCGTCTTCGATCACCAGCTGGACGCGATGGGCACCGTCCGGCCAGTGCGCGGTTTCAAGCGCGAGAGCTCCCACGACGCTCTTCGCACAGGGTTCGGGAGAGTCAAAGGAACGCGTGCCGTCACTCGTTTCTCCCAGGTTCCGGCAGAGCCCGTTGTTGGAGTTCACGCCCACCGTCGGCTGTGGCTGGCCGTCCACGACGAAGTGCGCACCGTAGACGCCGGGGCCCGCGTCTTCGGCGGTGAAGCCGACTTCGACCGGGCCCGAGAGCAGGCCCCCCGAGAGCAGCGAACCGGTCAGGGACTTGACGGTCGGATAGGTCGTGTCGTTGAGGACGAACGTGGATTGCGAGACCTCGATCTGCGCGGTGAGCGCCACCTGCGGGCAACCCGAGTCGCAGGAGGCAGCCGCGGTGACCGCGGTCACGGCATCCGGCGGCGTGCGTTCGATCGTCTCTGGGCCGTAGGAGCCGCTGCCGAGGTTGCGGTAGTCGTAATAGGGATCGGCCTCGTCGCTTGCGTTGATGTAGGCCTGTCCCACGCCCCCGGAGCCGTCCCAGGGGATCGCGTAGCTGTCTGGCACCTGGAGCGTGTACTTGGCGATCGTCGCCCATGGCGGCGCGGCGAAGACCCAGCTGGCCTGTTCGAAGTTGGCGTAGCCGCCGCTTCGCCCCGACAGTTCTGCCACGAGCGCGCCCTTGCCCGATTCCGCGCAGGCGTCGGTCGTCTCGATGAAGGCGCCTCCGGAATGCTCCTGGACCCAGCCGTAGTCGCCGACCAGTGCGCCGGAGGGCTCGTGGCAGGAGAAGACGGTCATCTGATCGGCCCGCGCGAGCGTGGCGAGCAGCGCGAGCGTGGCGAGCGCGATCGCAACCAGGACGCTGATCGAGAACAGTGGTCGCAGCGTCGCTGGATCGCTCGAGAGGCGCCTCCCTGCGGCTGCCTGCGATGCCATCGTGGTGTGATCTCGTTTCATGTCTGCGCTCCGGGAGCCCTGTCTGCCGGCCCCGCTCGCCTGGGAAGCGCCGGGGACTCGCGGCGGCCCTAAGGGCTGAACGGGCCTCCCGTGCTTTCGGCGCTCGAGCTCGCGGCCTTTGCGGCCTGGGCGGTGGCTTCTTCGCGCGCGGGCACGCCCAGGTAGGAGAAGCCGCCGGGTTGCCGACTCGTGGGCGCCTGCTCGCTTGGTTCGACCGCGGCAGGGGCGGCGGCGGAGGAGACTTCAGGGGCCGTCGGCGTGACCACGTGGCTCGCGGCTCCGACGCCGGCGTGTCGAGCGGTCGCGAGCTTCGCAATAGTCACAGCTCGCGGTCGGCGCGACGCGACCCGCACCGGACGTCTTTGAGAGCTGCGAGGCCCACTGCTGCGTCTCGCAGGGGCGATGCTCACAGGGGCGCTCGTCCCAGCGATCGGCGCAGTTACTGAGCGCTGCGGCTGGCGCTCGCCGTGATTGCCGCTGACGAGAAGTACGACGACGACACCCGCGCCGAGCGCGAGCGCAGGTGCCAGCGCTGCCCACTTGCCCCCACGCCACCTGAGGTGCGAGCCCCCGCGCCGGCCCGGTCGAGGTTCGCTGCCCACAGCCTTGCGACGCGGGAGGTCCGCCCCGGGGCTATCCCACACCGAGCGCTGCGTGGGGCGTGAGTGCCGGGGGCTCACGGGCTCCTCGGACGCGCCGGATCCCTGCGCGTCCCACCGCGTTGATCCACTTGCGCGCTTGCGCAGTGGGATGATCTGGGCGATCAGCTCGTCGCCCTGCTCCGGCCGGGGTCCGTCCTCGTGGCTGGGTGGCACTACGGTTCCTCCGTGACCATCTGTCCTTGCTAGTGTGTAGAACTATTCTAAGCTGTTTTTGTCAATTTGGGTATGCCTGACCCAGCTCCCACACAGCTCCTCACCGTCGAGCAGATCGCCGAGGAGTTCCAGGTGACCACGCAGACGATCCGCAACTGGATCAAGGGCGGCGCGCTTCCGGCCGTGCGCGTGGGGCACGTCTACCGCGTGCGGCGTGAGGACCTGGACGCGATGATCACCCGCCAGCAGGGCGAATCGAATCCGCTGGGAAGTCACCGCGATCCGTGGTCTCCGGAGACGCTCGGACTCCCTTACCGTCGGCGTGCCGACGAGCGCCCGCACTCGGTCTGGGACGGGATGAGCGCGGCGGTCGCCGAGCCGCGTCGAGCTTGAGCGAATCGTCGACGCGCGCCGGATGCCCCCGACGCCGGGAGCGTCTGAGATTCTGAGGCGGGTGTGTGGCTTCGTTGCCGTTGCAGAGACTCCTTTCCCGTGCTCCCGGCCGCTCGGTACGGCGCGCGTTCTCTTCCGCGCCACGGACCACGCCACCACAGTGCAGATTATCGCTCTTTGCGCACTTTTGAGGCGAGATGCGTAGGTAACGCCGCCACAGAGACGGCGTGGCGCGGGCTCGCGCGGCCGGCTCGAGAGGCCGAGCCGGGTCGGTCGGGCGCGGCTACTAGGCCGAGCGGCGCCCGCGGGCGCGTCTGCGTGTCGGCCCGCGGTCTTCTGTGGCGACGGCGTCGGCGAGCTCGCGTGCCGCGGCCGCTATCTCCTCGAAGGCGCCGGAGACCTCGAGCATGTCCGTGTCCGACGCCATCGCGCGTAGCCGCCCAACCGCCTGATCGAAGCGCCGCCAGAGCGCCTGGGGGCCGCGGCGGCCCGTGCCGGGTCGCAGCTCGTACGGCGGCTCGCTGTCGGCCTTGCGGGCTGGGGGCCACTCGAAGCCGGCCGCGCCTGCGGTCCTACAGACTCGCGCCGCCTCGCTTGCTCCCTCCGACAGAGCCGCGAGCCGGGCGGCGAAGTCGTCGTCCGGGGGAGCCATCTTGTGCGCCTCCACTGCGCCCGCCCAAGACAGCATCCCCTGCTGCCAATCTCCGAGCACCTCGCTATCGCCCGGTATCTTCTTCTCACCTTTCGCAACGCTGCTTTTGCTCATTTGCGCCATCCTAGCGGCCTTCTCGCGCACCGGATCTGCGTCGAGGTGGAGCGCAGCCGCGCATGCCGCACTTTGCGGGTTCTCCCATTTCTAGGGATCGCCGGAGCGTACGGAGGGCTTCGGTTGTTCTGGTAGGGGGCGTGCACGGATGCTGTTGCGCCCGGTGGGTGCGCCCGGCCTGGCGCGGCCGGAGCGTGCCGTAAGCGCGGGGCCACGGGCGGCGTCGGCGGGGGCCGTGCCCGACGATGCTCGCACGCTGGCGCGTGCGCGGCCCGGGGCAACGGCCCGCAGCCGGCGGGCCCTCCCGGAAGGAGCACGCCATGAGCACGATCGCGCCACCGTGTCCACCCCGAACAGCCCGCCCCACTCGCCGGGCCGGCGTCTGTCACACGCTGCTCGGTGCCTATGCCGACCAGCGCGAGTTGCGACGCGAGATCGTCGCCCGCACTGGCGCCGCGGGTAGCACGCTGGTGATCGACCGCCTTGCGGTGAGCGCCAGCGATGAACGCCTCGTCGCACACCTCGCGGCGGATGAGCCGCGCGAGAACGCCAGGATCGTCTGCGCGCTGTACCTCGCCGACGGGCGCTCCCGGCGCTGCCGGCGCCTTAGCGAGGAGGACCTCGTCGGCGATCCGCTGGCTGTGATCGACGGATCCCCGCTGAACGGGTCCGCCCGCGCGTCGTCCGACCGCTGCGGACCTCTGCTCGACCGTCGCGGGTACACCTACTGCCTCGCAGCGGTATCGGATGGGAGATCGATCCCCGAGCTGCGCTGGCAGCGGGCCGAGCAGCTCTCAGGGAACGATCGCACCGAGACGGTCAGCCTCCGCGCGGCGGTGGCAAGCCTCGAGAGCTACGAGCCCGCGCGCGCCCTCACGATCCGCGCGCTGGCCAATGACCGCCGAGATCCGCGCGTGTCGACGGCGGTCCTACGCGGCGAGCTCGCGCGCCTGACCAGGAGCCACGTCGTGCTGAACCGTGCGCTGCGAGAAGCAGTGCTGAGCGCGGTGGCTCGCCAGGGCCTCAGCATGAGTGAGATCGCGATGCGTTGCGGGCGCATCAAGCGCGACGGCCGCGGACACGTGGCGGGCGAGACGAGCTGGCTCGCGCGCAGGATCGGAGCAATGCCCGAGGGCGGCGGTCACGCGCCGACGCCGTGGATCCACTCCGAGACGCTCGCGCTAATTGCACGACAGGGCCTTGGCGTCGCGCCCCACGAGGTCGAGCTGGGCTAGCGGACGACTTACGCACGCTCGACGAGCGCCGGTCCCCGCCGCGGGCTGCCGGCGCCCTCCTGGGGTGGCAGCGAGCACTGGCCACGGTAGCGGCCCGCCCGCTCTCGCTGTCAAGCCCGTCGCGCGCATCGCCTGCGGCGAGCCCTGACGGGCCCGGGCTTGACAGCCGCGTGCGGCCCGCTCTCGCCCACGTGATGCTCGCAAACAGCCAACCACAGGAGGATCGCCATGAGCCAGCCGACCAATGCACCCACGCAGAAGCAGCTGCGCTACCTGCGCCAGCTCGCCAGCCGCACAGGGCAAACGTTCGCGACGCCCAGGACGAGGGCGCAGGCGAGCAGTGAGATTCGCCGCCTGCGGCGGCAGCGGCCGAGCAGCCGGGGAGAGGTGCGGGCGGAGCGCCGCGCCATCGCACGCGAGATGGCGGAGCGTCCTGGAGGAGGCGCCGCGCTGCGGGCCGACGAGATCGCCGGGTACGGGTCGAACGCCAGATGGGCCACATCATCGACTACGGTGGCCCGCCAGTCAGGCAGTGAATGCGACCCCGCCGAGGTCTCGTCTGCCGGCGCCCCGGTGTCTGGGACACGCGGCGGAGGCAAGCCGCATGCACTCGCCGGTTACCGCGTAGGCGGGCAGCGTCGGCTGATCGTCGTTCAGCGCATCCGAGGCGTTATCCGTGTCGGCGATCTGCCGGCTTGCGGCAAAGGCGGGCGTTATCTGCTGGCGGACGGGGTCCTGACCTGCGGCGAACTCGATGCACTGCTAAGGGACTACGCCATGCAGGCCGCGAGGCTCGGGGTTATCCCGGCGACCCCGGACGGGATTCGGCGAGCACTCGACGCGCTCCGTTGATCACGGTTGCGTCAGGCGCGGCACCGGGCCCCGAGCATCCGGCGGCGCGTACCACAGTTTGCCGCGCTCGCGATCGCGAGCGCGAGCGCCACAGCCGCGCCGGGCATCGCTAGTGGATACCGGCCTTGAACTTCGCGATGAGCCGCTTACCCGGGCTGCCGAACAGAGCGTAGATGTTGTCCACGGCGCCCGTGCCCACGATGCGCATGCGCGTGGCGTCGTTCCCCTGCGGCGTGAGCGTGATCTCTATGTCGCCGTACAACGTGCCGATCACGGGCTTCCAGTCGCCCCCGACTTGGTACAGCGTCTCGGAGCAGGTAACCCCCTTGAACCCCTGCTCGTTCAGCAGCGCAAAGCACTTCTCCAGCCAGTCGTCGCGCTCGCCATCGACCACGACGGTCTCCTCGACGCTTTTCCTGACGGGCACGCCGGAGGCTCCTTCTACTGCACGGGCAGCGGCGCCGCACCCGGGACGACCGGGTCGCCGAATGGCGGCAAGCCGCCGCCAGCGCGCACAGCGATGTTCTGGTGCTTGGTCACGTACCAGAAGTGCACGAAGTACGGGACGATCAACAACAAGCCCGGGAAGTAGAGCAGGAAGGACAGAATGGGGTTGATTTGCTGGCCGCGGTCAATACCCCCGAGTCTTTGAGCCCGCTTGATGCGCTGCCCGTAGTTGTAAACCGACAGCAGGGGGGCGATCCAGAACGTGAAGCCGCCCAAGACGAGCGCGGTGACAGACAGCGCGGGACTCGACTGCGCGAGGTTCTGATCCCCTCTGGCGGCACCGATGTCCTTCAACTCGTCGTTGACGAAGTAGTACCAAAACAAGCCATAGAAGCCGAGAGTGACGATCACTAGCCCAAAGCCAACCCAGTAGCTACGGACCTTGCCGGCGCCGCCATTCCCAAACTCGACTTCCTGCGCCATATCCAAGCCTCCTCTCGACCCGGCGGACGAGCAAACCGTACCAGGGCGCAGCGGCCGCGCGCACGTCCGAAGGGCCAATGGTTCGCAACTCGCCAGGGTAGACCTCTCTCCCGCGCGCCGCACAATCGGCGCGTCTAGCTGTCCTATTGATGTTGTTGGCTGTTTTTGCTAATTTTGCGCGGTGCGCACCAGGAGACCGCAACGACATGGCGCGGGAGAGGGCACCGAAGGCGTCGCGGGCTCGCCATGACGCCCGAGGTGCCCACGCTTCTCGACCCCGGCGACGTCCAACATGCACTGAAGCTGGCGTCCCGGCGCGCTGCCCGCGATTTGATCGTGCGGGAGATGGAGCACGTTGTGGTCGGTCGCACACCGAAAACGACCATTCCGTGGCTCACCGAATGGCTCGAACGACAGAGCCGCTCACCGCGACGGCCGAGTGCGCCGGTAGGGCCGTCGGCGCCACCGGCACCGAGTAGCGAGCCTCATGAGCCGCCCCGTCGACGCCACCCGGCGATGCCGCGAGCCCGGCGTCGCGTCAAGGTCTCTTGAGCACACGATCATTCGATATGTTCCGCTCTGGTGCCGGTTCGCTACACCACGAAGGACGGCGAGAACCGTTTCCGGGCGCGATGGCGCACCGGCAACGGTGAGCGCCAGTCGCGAAGCGGCTTTCGGACAGAGAGGCAGGCACGCGCGCACGAGGAGGCGATGCGGACCGCGCGGCGAGAAGGTCAACCTCTGCGTCGCCCCGCGACCCGGCTGACGATCGACGACTACTGGCAGCGATGGTGGGTCCAGGAGGTCACCGTGGCCAAGGCCAGAGCAACCCAGTACAGCTACAGGGGCACCTACGCCTCATACATCGCCCCCCACCTGGGTGACGTCAAGCTGCGGCAGGTGATCGAGGACCCACAGCTGCTCGTCGACTGGCGCTCGACGCTTGCGAGGGATAAGTCGCAGTCGGCGCTCGAGCACGCGCAGCGCGTCCTCTCCTCGATGTTTTCTGCAGCCGCCGAAGACGGGGTCATACCTCACAACCCGTTGATGCTGCTGACGCAACAGGGGCGCCGGGGCAGAGCCCGAACGGTCAGTCGCGCGCGTCCCCGGTCGGAGCCACTCGCCGTGGACCTCGCCGCTTGGTTTGTGGTCGTGGACTACCTGCGCCGCCCCACGCGCCCCGCGATCGTCGGCGAGAAGCCGCGTCTACGCCGCTATCCCCTGGACCGAGAGCGAGACGCGCTGATGGTCGCCCTTGGATTCATGGGCGGACTCCGACTGCCCTCCGAGGCGCTCGGTCTGACCCGTGGGGATGTGCGCAACGGTCGTCTGCACATGGAGGGTCGGAGCTCCATGGGGGAGTACACAGCCGGGTCCAAGACCGGCCGCGGGCGGGACCTGCCCCTGCGGGCCGAGCTCGCCGAGGAGCTCAAACGCGTCGAGCGCGCATACCGCGATGCGGGGCAGCCGCTCCGACCGACCGACTTCTGGATCTCCGCGCGCCAGGACGTCGGTATCTGGACCGAGCACCAGGCGCGCAACTGGCGGGAGCGCGAGTTTCGCCCCGTCGTCCGCCAGGTAGCCGCTGAGTTCCCCCAATTCGCAGACCTACGCGACGCGACTCCGTACGCGGCACGCCACACCTTCATCAGCTGCTGCCTTCAGGCCGGGATCTCGCTCGCGACGATCGCCGGCTGGTGCGGGACGAGCATCCAGATGATCTCCGAGACCTACGGCCGCGTGATCCGTCGCTACGAGGGTGCCTCGCCGGTGACGCTCAACGAGCAGTTCCAAGCGGCTAGGCTTGAGGCCATGACGCTGCTCTCAGCGCACTCGACGACCGCTTCTCGGAGGCAGGGTGGGCCCACAGGTGGGCCTATGGCCGGACATCTGCCGCGGGCGAAGAGGCGGATAGTTGGCGCTTAGCAGGTCTTTTGGCGAGATAGCTCAGTTGGTAGAGCACACGACTGAAAATCGTGGTGTCCCCGGTTCGATTCCGGGTCTCGCCATTCGTTTTTTTGCCTGCTAATTGGCGGGTTTCGACGAGGCGCTCGATGCAGCATTCCGGGCCAGTTCGAGGCTGTTTTGCGCCCGTGGTCCTATTCGTGGTCCTAAATATTGGGAGGTTGAGGGTTTGCGGCTAGGTGGGCCGCCGGAGCCGGCTCCCGCGACGCGCCTGATCGGGCACTGTCGCCCGCCGGGCTTGAAGTTCGGCGGGAGGTGCGCTTTCGGCTGGCGGGCTTTGAGCTGTCCGATGAGCAGGGCTCCTGGCGCTTCGCGATAGATTCAACCTGTCGATGGAAACCTGCGAGGATCGGACGCTCTACGAGCTACTTTCCGCGCCGGCGCCCGAGGGCGTCGCCGCGGGTGAGACGCAGCGGACGCTCATGAAGGAGACGCTCGACGCGGACGACGAGGCACTGCCGGAAGGGGTGATGATCGAATGACTGAGTTCCCTGGGGCGGGCGGGACGGAGCCGACCCTGTATGACGTGCTCGCGGCGCCGACGCCGGAGTCAATGGAACACGGCGAGACCCGGATCACGCGTGAAGCCCCGGAGACCACCGACGAGTATTCCGACGCGGTCTTTCCAGGGCTAGGCGTCGATGCGTGACCTACGCACACCGCTGCAGGGACCGACCCTCTACGACGTGCTCGGAACGCCGGCTCCCTCAGCGGCCGCGTCCTTCGGGGAGACCAGCATCACGGCGGCCAAGGAGACCCTCGACAACGACAGCGAGGACGGTCTGGTGACCGTTCTGCTGGATCGAGCCTGACGCGGTCCGCGCTCATCATCGGTGGCCTGCACGACGAGCACGTCGCCGCCGTAGCCGAGCGTCTCGACGTTCCCGACCTCCGGCTGACCGTACTCGACGCGGCTGAGCTCGAAGAACGCGGCTACCTGCTGTACGAGCGTGAGCTTCGGCTGGGCGACGCAGGCTCGCCGGTGAAGCTCGGGGCAGACACGCGAGGCTGGATTCGGCGGCTGGCTCCTCCGAAGTGGCGGGCGGGGGTGGTCGGCGGCTCCCAGGCCGGGGCAGTGCGTACGGCGTGGACGGGGCTCATGGTCGGCATCGCCGGAGACGCGAGCGTGGAATGGCTGACGCGTCTCGAGCGACTTTTCCTCTCGGAGAACAAGCTGCTGCAGGAGCGAAGCGCGCGGTCGCTCGGGATCCGCACGCCGCGGACGGTCGTCACCTCGGATCGCAGCCTGATACCGGGCGCGCTCGGGCGCGACCTCGTTGCCAAGCCACTCGGCACGGGGCACTACACCGCGGAGGACGCCGTCGAGCAGGTCGTGTGGACGCAGCCGCTCGACGTGGAGGCTCTCGAGCTCGATCACCTTGCCGGGGCCCCGTTCATCCTGCAGGGTCGGATCGCCGCGGAACGTCACCTGCGCGTCGTCACCGTGAGGGACCGGGCGTGGGTTTGCGAACTCGACGCGGCGGGGCTCGAGCTGGATTGGCGCGTGAGTGCCGAGGCCCATCATTCGTTCGTCATGGCGGAGGAGGGCGAGGTGGCGCTGCAGGCACTTGCGCTAGCGGCCGAGACCCGCGTCGGCTACTCGAGTCAGGACTGGATCGTCGCCGGCGGCCAGCCCTGCTTTCTCGACCTCAACCCCGCCGGCCAATGGCTGTTCCTTCCCGAGCCCGCGGCTTCGGAGATCACCGGCAGCATCGCCGCATGGCTCGGCGGGGCGACGGCATGACGGATGCGGTCGACAGCCCAAAGGCGAAGGTGCCCCTGCGCCAGCGCGCGAGGTGGTTCCGGCACAACCGGTGGGTCTACTGCACGCACCTCGTCGCGCTGCTCATGCCGGGTGTCGAAGCGGAGCCACACGAAGCGCACAAGACGGAGCCCGCGTCGCTCGACGACTGGTCCGACCCAGACCGGGAGCGGATGATCGAGGAGGGACGCCGACAGGCAGATCGCCAACTGAGCGACTTGAAGGAGGTTCGCGGGCGCGCTCAGTGGCTCTTTGCGATCGGCGCCGCCGTCACGGTCGCCATCGGGGGCGCGTTCCGTGCCGACGGACCGACCGGCATCCGACTCGTTCTGTTCCTCGCCAGCTTGCTCTTGGTCGTGTATGGCCTTGGGGGCGCCGCGGCGATCATGGCGGTGCGTGCCGATTTCAAGACGATTGACACCGCGGTCCTGAGTCACAAGCCGAGGCCGACCGTGAAATACCTAGCCGCGGCGTATTCGCGGATGCTGCGCGAGGGCGAGAACACGGTCGCGACCCGCATCGCGATCTTCCGCGAGGCGGTCGTGTGGATGATCGCCGGCGGCTACCTGGGGCTGCTCGCGGCGCTGGTCTAGGACGCCTGTAGCCAGTCGGCACCGGCTCGACGTCAGCGCAAAGGCGATGGAGGCGGCCGATCGTATTGCGTCACGGCGCGAGAGCGACCATCCGGCCCGGCGCCACGATCCGCACCCCCCGGCGGCTGGTTATCCCCGCTGCCGTGCAGCTGCTCGCGCGCGGCCTGCACGAGCCTGTCGAAGCTCGCGCCGTGTTCGCGCTTGGCGCGCTGCTGGAGCTGTGCGTAAACGTCGAGAGTCATCTTCGAGTCGGTGTGGCCGACCTGATTCATGACCCAGAGCACGTCGAAGTTGTTGGCTAGCAGCGCGATCGAGATGTAGGTGCGCCGGAGCGAGTGCGGGCTGATGTGCGGCAGGGGGGCCAGCCCCTCGGCGCGCAGGCGCTCGCTTGCGTGCTGGGCGGCCTCGCCGACGAGCCACGGGAGAAACGGGCCAAACCGGAGCGCAAGGTGTGAGCGGTGAAACCGGGGCGACCGGAGCGAGCGGGACCGACGGAGCGACCGGCGAAGCCGGAGCTACGGGACCGACCGGCGCAACCGGTGCCACCGGCGCGACCGGCGCGAGCGGAGCCGCAGGAGAAACCGGAGCGGCCGGAGCGACCGGAGCCGCCGGAGAAACCGCGGCGACCGGGACGACCGGAGCAGGTGGAGTCACCGGCCCGACCGGCGAAAGCGGAGCCACGGGTGAAACCGGGGCGACTGGAGCGACCGGAACAGCTGGAGTCACCGGCGCGAGCGGACCCGCGGGAGCCACCGGAGCCACCGGAGCGACGGGACTCCAGGGGGTGACCGGAGCGACCGGAGCACAAGGAGCGACCGGGACCGACGGAGCCACCGGCGAAACCGGAGCGACTGGGCCCACCGGAGCGACCGGTCCGACCGGTAACGCAGGAGCCACCGGCCACGAAGGAGCCAACGGCACGACCGGGGCGACGGGGCCCGCCGGGGCAACTGGAAGCACTGGGGCGGCGGGAGTCACCGGGGCTACTGGCAAAGAAGGCGCCAGGGGCGGCACCGGGGCGACCGGAGCGAGCGGTAGCACAGGTGCCACCGGCCAAGCCGGCAATGGTGGGAGCGCGACATTCGCGAGCGTCCAAGGCGTGCCGAGCGGCTGGTGTCTGAACTACACGGAGCTGGCGGGTCCGGGCTACGGCCCCTGCCCGTCGAGGACGACTGGCTTCTCCGCCAGCCCGCTGCTGGCTGGTCCGACCTTCGCCAACGGGGCAAGCGTGACGAACCTCTATGCCGAAACGAACGCGACGCTAGGCGGCAGAGAAGAAGCGACCGTCGCGGTCATCGACAACACCACGGGGGCGACGCTGCTCTCCTGCACGGTCAACGCGACGAGCAAGAGCACTCGAGCAAACGCCAGCGGGTCTGGGCCCGCGGCACCCGGCGACAAGATCGAGGTCAAGGTGACGGCCAGCGGCTCCAGCGCCAACAACAAGCAATGGCAGGTGACGTTCCGCTACTAGGGCGAGCAGCCCACCATGCGACCAGACCATGAAGACAGCGACATGAAACGCAAGCAACACCGACTGATGAGGTCCTCCGCGCTGAGCGCACGCGGGGCGCCAGCCCCGGTCGGCCCGTCTCGCCCGTGCGGCTCGCGTTCGCTGCTACTCAGGCTTGCGTTCGCCTGCCTGGCCGCGGTGGCGTCATTGGCGGCGACGGCCGCGCCGGCCGGCGCGGCCCCAACGGTCACCAACTACACGGGCACCGGCATCAGCCTCCCGGTCGGGATTGCAGATGGGCCGGATGGCACCCTCTGGTTCACGAACGTCTTCGACAGCTCGATCGGGCGGATCACGACCGGCGGCGTCGTCTCCAACTACACGGGCACCGGTATCGACAACCCGGTCGGGATCGCCGGTGGGCCGGACGGCAACCTCTGGTTCACCAACTTGGGCGGCTCCGGCTCGATCGGGCGGATCACGACCGGCGGGGTCGTCTCCAACTACACGGGCACCGGCATCGACGAGCCGGAAGCGATCGCGGCCGGGCCGGACGGCGCGCTCTGGTTCACCAACGAAGGCACCAACTCGATCGGGCGGATCACGACGGCCGGGGTCGTCTCCAACTACACGGGCACCGGCATCGACGAGCCGGAAGCGATCGCGGCCGGGCCGGACGGCGCGCTCTGGTTCACCAACGAAGGCACCAACTCGATCGGGCGGATCACGACGGCCGGGGTCGTCTCCAACTACACGGGCACCGGCATCGACGAGCCGCGGGGGATCGCGGCCGGGCCGGACGGCGCGCTCTGGTTCGCCAACGCCGGCAACAGCTCGATCGGGCGGATCACGACGGCCGGGGTCGTCTCCAACTACACGGGCACCGGCATCAGCGAGCCGCGGGGGATCGCGGCCGGGCCGGACGGCGCGCTCTGGTTCACCAACTTCGGCAACAGCTCGATCGGGCGGATCACGACCGGAGCCGCCGGCGAAGCCGGAGCGACCGGACCGACGGGAGCCACCGGCGCGACGGGAGCCACCGGGGTGACTGGTGCGACCGGACCAACGGGAGCTAGCGGCGCGACGGGAGCCACCGGAGGAACCGGCCAAACAGGAGCACGGGGCGTGACCGGCGCGACCGGAGCGACCGGAACGAGTGGAACCACCGGCGCGACCGGAGCCATCGGAGTCCCCGGAGCGACCGGCGGAACTGGAGACACCGGCGAAACCGGCGCTACAGGAGCCACCGGACCCAACGGAACCACCGGCGCCACCGGGGCGACAGGTGAAACCGGAGCAACCGGGGCGACCGGGCCGCAGGGCGTGACGGGCGCGACTGGAGCCGGTGCGGCGACTGGCGACACAGGGGAAACCGGAGCCACAGGAGAAACCGGCGCTACAGGAGCAATCGGAAACAACGGAACCAGCGGCGTGACCGGAGCAGCGGGCGACACCGGGGCAACCGGGGAAACCGGGGCGACCGGGGCGACCGGGGCGACTGGAAACACCGGACCGACTGGGAACACCGGAGCAACCGGCGAAAGTGGCGTGACCGGAGCAACCGGCCCGACAGGCGCATCTGGCAACACCGGGGCAACCGGGGCGACCGGACCGACCGGGGAAATCGGAGCGACGGGCGCCACCGGAAACAACGGGAACGAGGGCGTGACCGGAGCAACCGGTGCGGCTGGCGTAACCGGAGCCACCGGCGCTACCGGAGCGACCGGTCGGGCCGGCGCAACCGGGTCGACTGGAGAAACCGGAGTGGCCGGCTCAACCGGAGCGACCGGACTCCGGGGGGTAACCGGCGCGACTGGAGCTCAAGCGCCAACCGGAACCAGCGGAACAAACGGAGCCACCGGAGCGAGCGGAGCGGCGGGAGCAACTGGGAGGACCGGAGCGACCGGCGCTACAGGCCACGAAGGAGCCAAGGGCACGACCGGAGCTAGCGGCCGCGCTGGCGCGGCTGGCACCACTGGGACGACGGGAGTCACCGGGGCGACGGGCAAGGAAGGAGCCAGAGGCAGCGCGGGAGTCACCGGGGCGACGGGAGCCACAGGCGGCACCGGCGCTACCGGGCCGGCTGGCAACGGCGCGAGCGCGACATTCGCGAGCTTCCAGGGCGTGCCGAGCGGCTGGTGTCTGAACTACACGGCGATTGAAGGTCCGGGCAACGGTCCCTGCCCCCAGAGGACGTCCGGCTTCTCCTCGAGCCCGCTCCTGGCCGGGACGTTCGCCAACGGGGCAAGCGTGACGAGCCTGTATGCTCAGACGAACGCGACGCTGAGCGGCAGAGAAGAAGCGACCGTTGCGGTCATCGACAACACCACCGGGGCGACGCTGCTCTCCTGCACCGTCAACTCAACGAGCAACAGCAGCTGCTCCAATGCCAGCGGCTCGGGTCCTGCGGCGCCCGGCGACAAGATCGAGGTCAAGGTGACGGGCACCGGCTCCAACTGCAGCGACAAGCAGTGGCTAGTCCGGTTCCGCTACTAGTAGGGTGATAGCGGCCAGGGGTGGTGGCTTGTATTTGACGGCCTGGGCCACCGCGAGTCGCGATCGGGTACCTACGCGAGCGCGCGTCCCGCGGTAAGCACGTGCCAGTGCCGCAAAGGGACGAGCTACGACAGCGCGGGAGCGTTCTCCGGTTGGCTCCTGCATCGGTGGCGATCCGACAGCCTCGCGGGGACTGCCCAGTTTGAGGAGCACCAGGTCCGCCGACGGTCCAATCGGCGGCTGCTCCTTCAACGCAGAGCAGGCGCTACGCAGAGAAGGTGACCTGACGCGCCGGCCGTTGCGGCGAGGACGCGCGGATGGTCAGCGAGATCCGGTGCTGTTCGGCGCCCGCGGTGCGGGTTCTCGGCGGCCTCCGGCACCGCGTGTGGCCGGACGTCGCGCGCGCTCGAGTTTTGGACCGCGGAACCCGGTCGCGGTCCCAAACCCGCGCGGATCCGCGCGGAACCGCCGGCATCTCCGCCGCCCAGGGCGCTTGCGGGCGTTACAAAATACCTGCAAATTGGACACTTCGATGGAGCTTCGCCACGAGTCTGAAAATCGTGGTGTCCCCGGTTCGATTCCGGGTCTCGCCATTTCTAAAGATGCCTGCAAATCGGTATCTTTTAAGGCGCTGGTCCCGCCGTCTTCGGCGGCGGGACCAGGACCGACACCATGCACTACGCACGCCAAGGGGCCGTCGAGATCGCCTACGAGACCTTCGGAGGTCCCGACGGCGCCCCCTTGGCTGCTGATCAGCGGGACCGGGGTCCAGATGCTGATCTGGCCGGATGAGTTCTGCCAGAACACTGAGCTAAATTGACCGCCCTTGCCGATCACGCTCGCGTGGGTTGGAGACGGTGCGCCTCGAATGGAGGTGGCACACGCCGAACGGCGCGGTCGGGAACTGACCGCGGTCGGTACCCAGCTCGGAGCGGTCTACGAGCTGCGCTACCGGCTCGAGCCCGACCTGCTGCGCTTAGAGCTCGTCGGGCACCGCTCGCTTGAGGTGCCGCTCGACGACGCCGACTTTTTCGACCTGGGCTGGTCACCGTTGTTCAATTCGCTGCCGGTCATGCGCGACCGCCTCCTGGAGTCCGGTCCGGCACGCGACTACGTCATGCGCTGGGTGGACATCCCCTCGCTTGAGGTCACCACATCCGAGCAGCGATACGAGCCGCTCGGCAACGGGCTGGTGCGCTTCAGTTCCGGCGGATTCACCGCTGACATCCAATTCGACGAGAACGAGTTCGTGGTCGACTACCCAGGCATCGCCCGGCGGGCGGGCGCGGAATAGCAACGCCGCTTCTCGCTTCCGAAGAAAGCTCGACCCCACGCCCGCAAGGTCTCCCCTCCTTGCCGCGCAAAGGAGGATCACCCACTCGTGCGCCAGCAGGTACGTCCGAAGGTCGAAGGAGGTTCTCGACGACCGGCGATCGCAAGCGTGCCGATCCGATCGCCTGCCGGCTCGATCGGGGGACGACCGAGGCGTCGCCGAGGCAGTGGCGAGCGGTCTGCCCGAGCTGGGAGGGAACCGATCGCTTGAGAGCGCCTCGCCCCCCGCCGCTACGGGAAGCCGGGAGGCTGCTAGCGATGTCGGTCTAAAGCTGCGGACGAACGTTTGGCCTCAGTCGGTAGCAAGCGTGCCGACGCTCCGGCCCGGGCTCTCCCGCTCTAGGCGACCCCAGGCGTCGCCCAGCCACCGGGATTTCCCCCGGTCAGGTTCGTGGACTGTCCTGCGTTCGGCGACCTGTCGCCAGCGCAATGCCGCTCAGTGCGGCGGATAGACAACATCTCGGGGACCGCAGGTGCCCCCGGCCGAGCACGCGTTGTAGTCGGACTCTTCTGTGAAGGGACCCTTCCAAGTGGTTCCGCCGCCGGTCCCTGAGATGTAGGCCGGGCGGTAGGGATAGCCGCAGAAGTAGAACCCCATACGACCGCCGCACACCCACCAGCGGCCGTCAATGAGTACCGGCCCGGCGTCGCCGGTGGCGGCCCCGTCCGCGGTCAGGTTGATGTGCTTGGCGTGTGGGTTGATGGCGCCGGCAAGAATTGTCCGGGCCTGCGCGCATGACATGTGCCACGGATAGATCGCGTCCTTGCCATAGAAGCCTTTGGCCGCGTAGCCGCAGCGCTTGACCGTGACCGTCGTCAGTGCGGACGCTGCGCCGACGCCGATCATCAGTAACGCGAAAGCGATCAAGATGCACCGCCATCCCCTGAACATGCGCGCGAGCCTAACACGAAGTCGCTGTCGTTCGACAGCGGCTTCGGCGCGCGACCACATCGGCGACGTCTCGATGGTGCCGATCACCGGAACCACAGGAGCGCACCGCCACGTTTGCACCCGCCCTGCGCGCCCGAAGGTCGACTGCCGCGATACTCGCGGAAACACCGAAGCAGGACCCATCCGGGCCGGATCGATCAACGCAGCGACCTGAACGCCGCTCGCATCTCGCCCGCAAAGAGTTCCGGTTGTTCCCAGGCGGCGAAGTGACCGCCCTTCTCGAGCTTGTTGAAGTACACGAGGTTGGGGTAGGCGCGCTCGGCCCAGCTGCGCGCTACGGGAATTATCTCTCTTGGGAAGCTACTCACGGCGGCAGGGATCGAGACTTCGCCGGCCTTGGTTTTGTGGGCGCTGTTTTCCCAGTATGTGCGGGCCGCGGACGCCGCGGTGTTCGTGAGCCAATACAGCGTGATGTCGTCGAGCATCTCGTCTTTCGTGAGCGCGCGCTCGGGTTCGCCGTCCGTGTCGGTCCATTCCGTGAACTTCTCGTACAACCAAGCGGCCAAGCCGACCGGCGAGTCCGCGAGCGAGTAGCCGATCGTTTGCGGGCGCGTGGCCTGTATCGCCCGAAAGCCCGAGCCGCCCGTGGCAAGGTTTCTAGATCCTTCATAGGCGGCCGTTTCCTCGGCCGAGAGGCCCGCCGGCGCCGGTTCACCGTTCTTGAGCGCGTTCGCGACCTCGGGAGGCACGGTCGCTTGCTTGTTCGGCGTTGGTGGCCGTTGGAGCGCGCCGAACAACGTGGTGACGTGGATACCCAAAAGACCCTCCGGCGCCTGGCGGCCCATCACGTCCGTGACGAGCGCACCCCAGTCGCCACCCTGGGAGACGTAGCGCCCGTAGCCCAGTCGCCTCATCAGCTCCACCCAAGCGCCGGCGATGCGTTCGGCATGCCAGCCTGTCGCCTGCGGCCTGGCCGAGAAGCCGTAACCGGGCATTGAGGGCACGACGACATCGAACGCGTCCTCCGCGCGAGCGCCATGGGACTCGGGATCGCTTAGCGGCCCGATCACCTTCACGAACTCGAGGAATGAGCCGGGCCAGCCGTGGGTCATGATCAGCGGCAGCGCGTTCGCATGCGGCGAGCGCACGTGGAAGAAATGGATATCGAGCCCGTCGATCTCCGTGATGAACTGGGGGAGCGCATTCAACTTGGCCTCGAGCCTGCGCCAGTCATAATCAGTGGCCCAGTAGTCGACGAGCTCCTGTACATTTGCCAGCTGCGCGCCCTGGGAGCGGTCGCTGACGGTCTCACGCTCGGGGAAACGCGTGGCCGCGATGCGCGCACGCAGGTCATCGAGATCATCCTCAGTTGCCTGGAATGTAAACGGACGGATCGCTTCAGAGTCCACCTGCTCTGCGGATGTCCGCGGCTCAGTGGTGACAGACATGGTGCGCCTCCTTTTCCAGATGATCCGTGGAGATCGCAGCGTGCAGGTGCGGCCGCTGCCCGGGCGTCGCCCGCAGCGAGCTCGCCCGTGGTCCACGACAGCAGTCTGACAAGTCTGCAGAGCATCGGCACGCCGATCCGTTCGACTGGCGCCCTCACTCGCGTCGGTCAGCTCTGAGGCTGTCGTGATAGGCCGGGTGTCGAGCTCACGTCCCCATGCCACGATGTGGGCGGACAGGCGAGCGGGCGCGCCGCTGGTGTCGGCCGCACCGGCCATCGACCCTAAGCGGCTGCGATCGTGGCCCGGGGCGATCGCGCGACCCGGTCGTGCTGAATGCGTTCTGGAGCGACAGCGCACGAGCCTGCTGCTTATCCCGGGCGGCGCTGCCCGGCACTCGGACGGCGACGCGCGATTCGCGCGCGTCGTAAGCACCGCGGGCAGCTGAAAGCAGGCCCGCACGAAGGCCCGCCGCGAGTCTCGCAAATCGCCAGGGGCAGGACTCTGCATCAAGCTTCCGCTGCTGAGGAGAGGGAGGCGCCCCAGCCAATCGCCGGTCGGTTACCGCATTGACGGCGAACCAGGAGCCTGCCGGGACCCGAGGCTCAGGCCCTCCCACGGGGCGTAAGGAGGATGAATGGGATTACGCGACGACCGGCCTTTCGTTCGGCCTCGGCGAGCTGCGGGTATCGCTCGGTTGCGCTCGCGAACAGTCGCTCGCGCTCCTCCCCCGTCGCCTCCTGGGCCACGATGTCGATCGTCTCGCCGCCGACCTCGATCCTTGTGTTTCGCTTCGCCGTGAGGTTGTGGTACCAGTTGGGGTTGTTCGGCGCTCCGCCGTTCGCGGCCCAGATCACGTAGCTCCTATCGTCGGGTAGGTACGCCACCGGGTTGATGCGGGTCACGCCGGACTTCGCGCCGGTGTGGTGCAATAGCAGCAGCGGCGTTCCCTCCCACATGCCGCCAACGCGTCCTTCGTTTGCACGGAACTCCACGATGATCTTCGCGTTGTACTCAGCGGGTGTCTCGGACATTTCTGTGCCTCTCTTTCCTGTTCCATCTGGCCCGATTCGGTGAGGGCTCGCTTCTCTCGCACGTGGTGAACGCGACCTTGGCTTCAGCGGCCCCCGTCATGCCACTGTGTTTCCGAGGTCGTCGGAGCGCCCGACCTCGATCCGCGACCATTGCGCGATAGGGCGTCCGTTCGTGCGGTAGTTGTAGTCGCCGCACTGCGGCCAGTCCTCAGGCGAGTCCTCCCAGGTCTCTTGGCGTCCATACGCGGTGAGGTCCATCAGCGCGTAGCTGTAGTCCATCGCCTCGGCGCCGCGGCCGTTGGTCCAGTAGGTTCTCGAAGACGCGGTCGCCGTCGCGCAGATAGCACGTCAGGTGAAACATGCCGACCTGGCGCTCGGTAAGGAGCGTGTCGAGCGACTCCTGCGCCGAGTACCACGGCATGGTCCAGCCCATGAATTCGCGGTAGCGCGCGCTCTCCTCGTAGGGGCCCTGGCAGAGCGTGGCGTAGGTGATGTCGCGATCGTGCAGGTAGGAGAGGTCGCCGATCTGCGTGGTGTAGCGCGTGCAGCCCTCGCACTGCTCGGGGGCGGGCTGGCCGGTGTACCACATGAAGTAGTAGGCGATCAGCTGCCGGCGGTCCTCGAAGACGTCTAGCAGCGCCAACGGCCCGCTCGGCCCGATCAGCCGGGTGGCGGCGTCGACCTCCACCATTGGAAGTCGTCGCCGGGCAGCGGCGATCGCGTCGCCTTCGCGAGTGTGCGCCTTCTCTCGGACCCGCAGCGCGTCGAGCTCGGCCTGGAACGTCGCCCGGTCGACCACGGCAGGGATTGCGGCATCGTTGATGCCGACTTGCGGCTCACGGTCATTCTCACTCATGTCTTGCTCCTTACCTCGGTCTGTAATTGCCCCGCGCGCCCCGCGGCCTCGTTACCGCGGACCCGGCTCACGCCACTAACAAGTGCTGAGGTCGGTGGCGTGAGCCTAAACCGACGAGAGACGGCGGACGGTTTGGGATCCCCTCGCCCTATGCCGCCACGGGCTCGGCCTGGACCATCGCCGCGTTCTGGCGCTCAAGTTCCTTGGCCGCGCTCATGCGCCAGCTCTCCGCCTGCATCTCCGAGAACGGGTCGGGGAAGATCTCCTCATCCTCATTCTCGACGCCGTCAAAGATGGCTTGGGCGACCGACTCTGGTGGGGTCTTCGGGATCGGGAGGTCCCGAATCATGTCGGTGTCGATCGGACCGGGCAGGACGGCATGAACGCTCACGCCCCGTTCGGCCAGGAGCGCGCGCAGCGACTGCGTAACCGAGAACGCTGCCGCTTTCGAGGCCGAGTATGCCGGAAGGATCGGGACCGCGGCGAACGCCCCGATCGAGACGACGTTGACGATGCGTCCCCTGCTCTGGGTCAGCGACGGCAGCAGCGCCTGGGTCACCATCAACGGGCCATAGACGTTGACGTCGAAGTGCTGCTCAAACGCGGCCCGGCTGCTCAGGTCATCGGGCACCGACACTCCGGCGTTGTTGATCAGGATGTCGAGCGATTCGACGCTCTCGACAGCCTGCTGGATCTGCGCCCAGTCGGTCACGTCCATGACCACCGGTGTGACTCGATCGTCTGAGTAGGCGCTCAGTTGGCGCGACGCGGCGTACACCCGCTTTGCGCCCCTCCGGAGGGCTTCATCGACGAGTGCTTGCCCGAGGCCGCGGTTGGCCCCGGTGATCAGAACTGTCTTACCTTCGATTGTTGTGGTGGACATGGTTGCGTCTCCTTATGTGTGGTCGGTTTTCGTTGTGTTGGAGTGGGTCAGCTGGTTGTGGCGAGCGCCGGCTGGGCGGCGCCGACGGTGCCCGTGTGCGAGAGCTCGACCGGGCGGTTTCGGCGGATGAGCGCGAAGGTCGCTGGGAGGGCGAGCAGCGCGATCGCTCCCAGCAGCCAGAGCGCGTGGTGGTAGCCGGCGGCGAGCGCTGCGGGGGCGGCTGTGCCGGTGCGCAGCAGCGCCTGGGTCTGGCTTGCGGCGACGCTCGAGGCGATCGCGATCCCGAGCGCAGCGCCGAGCTGTATCGAGGTGTTCATCAGCCCGGACGCGAGACCGGCCTGGTGCTGGCGGACACCGGCGAGCACGGCGATCGAGATCGGGATGAACGAGAACGCCGTTCCGGCGCCTGCGAGCGCGAACGGGCCGGCGAGGTTGGCGAGGAAGTGCCCGTGAACCGGGATCTGAGTTCCCCAGATCACCCCGGTCGCGACGAGGCCCACGCCGACCCCCAGCGCGATCTTTGGGCCGCGACGCGTGACCAGCCGTTGGGACACGCCAGCGAAGATGATCGACGGCACGGAGCCTGACATCCACGCCAGCCCGGTCTGCAGTGCGCTGTAGTGCAGCACCTGCTGCATGTACAGCGTGCCGACAAAGAGGAACGCGAAGAAGCTGCCGCCGATCAACAGACCGGCAGCGACCGCGCCGGTGAGCGTTGGCACCCGGAAGATCGACAGCGGCAGGATCGGCGACTCGCTGCGGCTCTCGGTGACCAGGAACGCTGCGAGCAACGCGACTGCCGCTGCGAGCAACGCGATCGTGCGCGTTGCGCCCCAGCCGTACTGCGGCGACTGCGAGATCGCGTCCGCGAGGACGACCAGGCCGCCAGTGCCGACGATCGCTCCCCGCAGGTCAAAGCGCCGGTTCGTCGCTGTGGACGCGCCGCGGGGCAGCAGCCCGGGAGCAAGCGCCAGCGCGAGCGCGCCGACCGGAACATTGAGATAGAAGATGTATTGCCAGCCGACATAGCGGGTGATCAGCCCACCGCTGAGCAGCCCGACGGTCCCGCCGGTCGCACCGAGCGCGCCCCAAATCCCAAGCGCCTTGTTGCGATCAGGGCCCTCCTCGAAGATGCTGGTCACGATCGACATGGCGGTCGGGAGCATCACCGCGGCGCCGAGTCCCTGGATCGCTCTGCTTGCGATCAGGGCCGCATCGCTGGGGGCGAGCGCACAGCCGAGCGACGCGGCGGTGAACACTCCGAGCGCGCTCATCAGGACGCGGCGGCGGCCGAACAAATCGGCGATCCGCCCGCCGAGCAGCAGGAACCCGCCGTACCCGAGCGCGTACGCGGTAACCACCCATTGCAAGCTGGTGGCGCTGAAGTGCAGGTCGCGGCCGATTGTCGGCAGCGAAACGTTGACGACCGTCAGGTCGACTGTCGTCATGAAGTATGCCGTCGCCAACAGCACGAAGGCCCGCCAGCGGTGGATGTGTCGTGTTGTGCGCGTCATCTGCTACCTCCGCGGTCAGTGGGTTGGCAGTACTTCCTCGTTGTCGATTGAGATACGAGGAGGAGCCGGAATCCATCGCTCGGTGTCGCACCCCCGGCCGTGCGGCGTTCAGGGGCGTGCCCGTTCGCGGGAGCCGTGGGCTGTGGGCGAGGTTGCTCGGGGGCTACGTGCGCGGGAAAGCTGAACCGATTGGTCCGGTCGCCTCGGACTCGAGCGTGCGCTTGATGACACTCAAAGCGCGCTCCATCAGCGCTGCAGCGCGATCGACGAGGTCGCTCGGCAGAAAATCGGCGGTCCACACGAAGCGGCTGCGCTCCGCTCCGTCCGCGAACACTTGAGCGGCTGCGTTGTGATGGGTGTACGGCGGGTCGGCGACCGACCACACCAGCCGCCGCGCGTCGTCGTCGACGTCGACTAATCGCTCGCGCAGCACGCTGCCGTTGAAGAACGTGACGATGCGGTCCTCGCCATCCAGTCGGGCATCGGTCGCAAAACCGGGCACGAGCCGCTCATGCAGCCGTCCCCAATCACGCAGCGCATCCCAGACGCGCTCGGCGCTCGCGTCGATCACGATCTCCTTGCGAATCGAAGCCATCGCTGGTGACGGAGACCATATACGGCTGGATGCGGGCGCCCGTCACCCTCTTCCCCGCGTTTGAAAGCATCGACGCGAGCCTGGCCCCGGCAGCTCCCGCACCGGACATTCAGCGGCGAGGTCACGCCTGGGGAGGCAGCCCGAAAGACTCGACCATCGCCGGCGTGCGGAAGTGGATGATCTCGTCGACCAGCTCACCCTCGAGCGTCAGGACGGTCACGCCGTGTGGGGCGTAGACGCCGGAGCCGTCGAGCTCGTAGGCGCCGACAGCCAGCTGACCGTTGGCGGTGGTGGGCAGCATCCGCCAACTCCGCGTGTCGACGAACACCACGTCGCGCAGCACCTTCGCGATCGCCTCGCGCCCGCGATACCAGCTCGGGATCGGGGGCATCGCGAGCGTCGCGGTGTCGGTGAGCATTCCAACGATCGTGTCCACGTCGTTGCTAGACCAGGCATCGACGTAACGCTGGACGATCGCCTTCAGCTGCTCGTCGCCTAGCGAGCTGAGCATCGCCTGCTGAGTGCGCTCCGGCCGTCGCTCTTCAAGCGTCGCGTGCGCGCGCTGCAGGGCGCTGTATACCGACGCCGGCGTAGTCGCGAGCGCCTCGGCGACCTCCGCGCCAGAGAAGCCGAGCACGTCGCGGAGTATCACCACCGCCCGCTGCCGGGGCGGTAGGAGCTGGATCGCTGCGACAAACGCGAGCTCGATGCTCTCCCGCTGCTCGTAGCGGGCCTCCGGTCCGGCGAGGCTCTCGTCGAGGCCGAGCTGCTCGTCCGGGTACGGCTCGATCCACACGGACTCGATCAGCGGCTCTCGGATCGGCTCGTGTGGATCTGCGGCTGGCCCATAGTCGATCGGCAGCACACGCGAAGGTCTGCGCTCGATCGCGCGCAGGCAAGCATTCGTGGCGATCGTGTAGAGCCAGGTGCGCAGGGAGCTTCGCCCCTGAAACGACGACAGATTGCGCCACGCGCGCAGCAGCGTCTCCTGGAGGGCATCCTCGGCATCCTGGAGGGAGCCGAGCATCCGGTAGCAGTGGGCGTGAAGGGGCCGCCGGTGCGGCCCCACCAGCTCGGCGAAGGCTCCCTCATCCCCCGCGAGCGCTGCTTCGATCAGCTGAGAGTCGATCATCCGATCCTTCGCCCGAGGGTACGCTTCGCCTGCCACAGCGCGATCTCGCCACCCTCGCTCGTGGCAAGGACGCTGCGCCAGCCGCTCGGTCCCTCACGCGGCTCGAGCAGAACCGCTGCTCCAAGCGCCCGCCCGCGCTCGGTCGTGGCCTCGATCTCGTTCACCTCCACATAAGGGAGCCAGGTCGGCCGCCGCGTACCGCACTCCACGATTCCCCCATCGAGCGTGCCGCCGAGCTCGAGCCCGTGGTACGTACCCGATCGACAGTGGAGGCGATCTGTCCGCCAACCAAAGAGCTCGCGATAGAACGTGCTTGCACCTGAGAGGTCGTGGGTATGCAGCTCGAGATGCACGAGCCCGCCCGGTTGATGATCGCGTATGTTTCTCATGCGTCTTCTACTCAGTACAGATACACGGAGGCGCTGGAATCCATCGGTCCGCCCGATCGCATGCCCGCGCAGCGACGGGCGGGCATGCGAGCCTCACGGAACGCTGGCACTGGCGGACGCCGGCTGGGCCCCTACCGCACGACCTCATAGGTCAGGCGGGCGAGGTCGTCGACGGTTCGGACGTCGACGAGCCGCATGGGTGTCTCTTCGCTGGTCTCGCCGAAGAGGCGCTCACCGGCCCCGAGGACGACCGGGTAGATCATCAGGCGCAGCTCGTCGACTAGGTCATGCTGCAGCAGCGCGTGCCACAGCTGGAAGCTGGCAGGGACGAGGATCTCCCCGTCTATCTCCTGCTTGAGCTTCGAGACTCCGTCCACCACGTCGCCCTTCAATACGCTCGTGTTGTTCCAATCAGGGTCCTCGAGGGTCGCGGACACGACGTACTTGGGCATGCTGTTCAACCGCTCCGCCAGATCGCCGCTCCGCGACGGCCACACCGCTGCAAGGAACTCGTAGCTTCGCCGACCCAGCAGCAGGGCCTCGGCGCCCAGGTTCTCGTCGAGCAGGACCTTCCCCGCCTGCTCGCGACCCCGGTCGCCGATACGACCGACCCACCCGCCGAGCCTGAAGCCCTCGCGGCCCGCCGGGTCCTGGACGACTCCATCGAGCGTGACATTCTCGCTTATGACGATCTTCCCCATCTCGGTTCTCCTTTCTGCGTCCGATTGGACGGTTTCCAACTGAGATTCGAGTCGGCGGCGATATCCAACGATCGCGTCCTGATCGATTAGGACCAGCTCCTCAGGCACCGGGCACGCGATGGCGAGTGCTGATGCCGCCTGGACGGTCCGTTACGTGCTGAAGCAGGCGCGGGCATAAAGGACCCGGCGCGTGCGCCAGGTCCTCAATCCACGGGGAACCAAAGGAAACCGCGGTGGTCCCCCGTGACGCAACGGCGCCGAGAGGTTGGCTGTGCCCATGATCTCCGGGCACCGCCGCGCTGGCGGCCGTGAGGCGCGCTCAACGCCGCGGTACCTCGGTTGTGGATCGGTTCGCGGCCGTCAGTCGGCAAGCTCAACCAGGTCGAACTCGATGAGGTCGCGCTCGACGAATGGCAGTCTTGCGAGGCGCTGCTCGGCGGCGGCAGCGTTGGCGTCCTCGAGCAGCAGGATCGCTCCCGACCGGTCGCGCCGCAGGAACGAGTCGAGGATGAAGCCGTCCTCGCTCCACTGCGCGACTACGCGCTGCTCCTCGGCGAGATGCGGAGTGATGTCCGCGCCGGTCAGCTTTCCGATTGCCAGGATTTTCATCGTTGGCTCCTTTGGGTAGCTCTTGGAAGTCATGGTCTTCTCTCCTTTGCTTTGGCTGTCGATGTGTGTTCAGCTAGCGGTGGCAACAGCGGGCTGCGGCTCGCGAACCGTGGTCTTCGCCACGGCCTCGGAGAGCTCGTTGCGGCGCACCAGCGCGAAGATCGCCGGGACTGCGAGCAGCCCGATCGCGCCGAGCACCCAGAGCGCCTGCTGAAAGCCGCCGGTGAGCGACGCGGGCACGGCGTGGCCGGCGTGAAGCAACGCCTGGGTGTGGCTCGCGGCGACGCTCGAGGCGATCGCGATCCCGATCGCACCGCCGAGCTGCTGGCTGGTGTTCAGAAGCCCTGACGCCAGCCCGGCCCGGTGCTCCTCCACGCCCGCCAGAGCCGCGATCGAGATCGGGATGAACGCGAACGCGGTCCCCGCGCCGGCGACCATGAACGGCCCGAGCAGGTTCGCCGACGAAATGACCGTGGACGGGGACCTGCGTCGCCCAGAGAACGCCCTGCGCCGATCAATGTCATCCCGACCGCCATCACGATCTTCGCCCCGCCACGGGTGACCAGCGCCTGCGAGAGGCCGGCGAGCGCGACCGAGGTCAGCGACGCGGCCAGCCACGCCACCCCGGTCTGAAGCGCTGAGTAGTGCAGCACCTCCTGCATGTACAGGGTGCCGACGAAGATGAACGCGAAGAAGCTGCCGCCCAACAGCAGCCCCGCCACGTTCGCGCCTGACGAGCGTCCGCAGCCGGAAGATCGAAAGCGGCAGGACGGGATCCTTGGCCCGGCTCTCGATCACGACGAACGCCACCAGCAGCGCCGCGGACGCCGCAATCACCGCGATCGTCCTGGTAGCGCCCCAGCCGTACTGCGGGGCCTGCGAGATCGCGTCGACTGCAGCACGAGCCCGCCGGTGCCGGCGAGCGCGCCGGCTGCGTCAAACCGCCGACCGACGCTGGCGAGCCGGCTCTCCGGCACGATCCGCGGCGCCAGGAGCAGCGCCGCAGTCCCGATCGGGACGTTCAGGTAGAAGATGTACTGCCACCCGGCGTAGCGGGTGAGCAGCCCGCCGGCGATGCATCCCGACGGTCGCGCCGGCCGCACCGAGCCCGCCCCAGATCCCGAGCGCCTTGTTGCGCTCGGCGCCCTCCTCGAACATGTTCATCACGATCGAGAGGGCGGCGGGCAGCATGATCGCTGCGCCGATCCCCTGCACCGCCCGGCTTCCGATCAGGAACGCGTCGCTGCTCGCCAGCCCGCACGCAAGCGAGGCTGCGGTGAACAACGCCAAGCCGACCATCAGCACTCGGCGGCGGCCGAGCAGGTCCGCCGCGCGCCCGCCAAGCAGCAGAAAGCCACCGAACGTGAGCGCGTACGCGGTCGCGACCCATTGCAGGTTGGTCTCCGAGAAGTGAAGCGCGCGGCCGATCGTCGGCAGCGAGACGTTGACGATCGTCAGGTCGACGATCGTCATGAAGTACGCCACCGCGAGCAGCGCGAACGCGCGCCAGCGATTGATATGCGGGGATGTCGTGGTCATTCGTTCTCCAGTCATGTATCGGTTGCCGGTCGATGGCCCTTCGCACGATCAAACGACCGCGGAGCGCCGAGACTCATCGGTGACGCGCAATCCGCGAGCCCCGCCGAGGATCCGCAGGGCAGGAAGCGGCTCGCATCTGAGTCACCGGCCCAGCGTTCCGGGGGTCACCCGCGCTCGCGATTAGTTCAGGCTGCGACGGTCGTTTGACCGGGTATGACGATCAACCGAGACCCCGGTCGGATCGATGAGGACCGCGGCTTGCTCGCCGCGGCGCGGCTCGGCGACGAGCGCGCTTTCGGGCGACTGATCGAGCACCACAGACGAGGGCTCGAGCTCTACTGCGAGCTGATGCTCGGCTGCCCCGATCGAGCCAACGAAGCGCTGCACGAGACGCTGCTGCGCGGGTGGCGCGAGCTCGACCGTGTCGACCCCCGTGCGCCGGCGCGGATCTGGCTCTATAGGCTCGCCACCGACGTTTGTCTGGAAGATCCCGACCGGACCGATTAGTTTCGGCGCCCGCGACCGTTGGACCAGTCGAGAGACCATGACGGATATCGCAGCACGACCACCAGCCGGCGAAGAGAGCGCCCTCCTGAAGGCCGCGCAATCGGGCGACCAGCGGGCCTTCGGCCAGCTCGTCGAGCCCTACCGCCGGGCGCTCACGATCCACAGCTACCGGATGCTCGGCTCTCCTCACGACGCCGAAGACATCGTTCAGGAGACTCTTCTGCGCGCATGGCGCAACCTGGGGAGCTACGAGCCGCGCGCGCCGCTTTCGAGCTGGCTCTACCGGATCGCGACGAACGCCTCGCTCGACGAGATCGAGCGGCGACCGCGCCGTCCGCAGCCGGTTGAGCCCTACCCCGACACGCCGCTCGCCGGGTCGGATGCCCCGACGTACGACCCGGCCGCTCGCTACGCGCTCCGCGAGGGATTGGAGCTCGGGCTCCTGACGGCGATCCAAGAGCTCCCAGGCCGGCAGCGCGCGGTCTTGATCTTGCGCGACGTGCTGGGCTGGACCTCGCCCGAAGTCGCAGACCTACTCGAGACGAGCGTCGCAGCGGTCAACAGCGCGCTTCAGCGGGCGCGAGCAACGATCGACGAGAGCCTCCCCACGGCCGGTCCGGCACCCGCCGCCGAGGACGAGCGTGAGCTGCTTCAGCGATATGTGCGAGGCGTTCGCGAACGACGACGTCGACGGGCTCGTGGCGATCCTGCGCGACGATGCGGTCCTGCGCATGCCGCCGCAGCCGGCGGTGATCGGGGCGGATGCGATCGCGGAGTTCCTCCGGTCGGTGGCCCCGGACGGAACCTACGCGAACTTCCACCAAACCCCCAGGTGGGCGAACGGGCGACCGGCGGTCACAACCTCTATGTGGTCGGCGACCGGCGAGCTCGTCCCTCACGCGATCTCCCTGCTCATAGTCGAAGGCGGCGAGATCGTCGCAATCGAAACGTTCCTCGACCCAGCGCTGGCCGCGCGATTCGAGGATGGCGCAGAGTGACACACCAGGACGCCAGTAGCGAAGGACGCGGGGAGCGCCGCCCACGGCCTGATCGCGATGTTGACGAGCCAGCCGCCGCCCCGCGCCCGGCGGCGGTGTCGTTCGCGACGACCGAGCATTTCACGCTCCAGAGTGCTCGGGCGGCCACGATCGCGGAGTCGACCGGACGAGCGACGATGTTCCTCGGGGCCGTCTCGGGTGGTTTGGTGGCCTTGGGACTGATCGCAACGGCTACTCGCGTGGGCACAGCCTTCTACGCTTTCGGTCTCGTTCTGCTTCCGACGCTCGCGTTCACCGGGCTGGTGACGTTCGAGCGAGTGCTGCAGTCGGGAATCGAGGATCTCGGTTATGCGCGGCGGATCGCGCTGCTGCGGGGCTACTACTTCGACGCGGCGCCCGAGCTGATCCCATATCTGCTCAGCGTCCCCGCACAGCGGCAAGCCGATCTTCCCCAACCACCCCTGCACGCAGGCGTCAAACAGCACCGGCTCCAAGTCCAGGGGTTGTGGGGCAGACGTTGGCAGGCATTCCGAACGGTCGCGGGCATGGTCGCGTTCATCACGGCCGTACTTGCGGGCTCCGCCGCCGGGCTGCTCGCCGCCGTCGTTTCTGCTCACTCTCTGGCGGCTGCGCTCGCCGCAGGAGGCGCAGCAGCCGTGGCCACGCTGGCCGCGTTGATGCGGTATCAGGGATCAGCATGGAAGCGCTCCGCCTCAACCCCGGTCATCACCGATCAGGATGCCGCAGCCCGACCATCCGCGCCGAAGAGTCCTTAGTGTCGGTCCGATCCGGCCTGCGACTCAACAGAACGGCAGCGGCAAGCAGTGGCAGCGCTCTTCCCGCTTCTGGTTCCCCAACGATGCGGCACGGCCGCGCTGGCTGCCCCTCCTGAGGAGACGGAGGCGCCCCAACCCTCTGCTGGCCGGCTGCCGTATTGACGGCGGGCCACGAGCATCCCCGGAGCCCGAGCCCAGCGGTCTGCGAGCGCATTTGAAAAGGACCTGGCGCGCGCGCCAGGTCCTTAAGCCAAGGGGATCTACGCTTATCTACGCGTATCCATCCTCCGTGGGCATCAGCGCGGACCCGCTGATTTGCAGGGCTTTTGCGGTTTTTCGGCTCTGATCTCGACGTCCCTGAAAAGAGCGTTTGCCGCAACACGCACAGAAATCGTGTTATTCGCGGTTCGATCCTGGATGAGGAGCTGACCGCGATCAGCGGGCGTAAAGGCGTGCGTCGGGCTGATGCGTAGGGACGGCACGCGGGCGAAACGGAGCCATAGGTGTATGTGCGCGTGGAGCACGACGCCGAGCCAGAGGTCGGCGTGAGCCGGGAGACGCCCGCATTGCGCTCGGATGCGGAAGAGCCGGACAGGCGGTCTGGGTATTTCGAGTTCGTTCCATTCCGGCAGCCGGCCAAGTCGCCAGCGACGCTCTGAGACTTCCGCTCCGCACCGAACCCGGCAGCGGACGGACCTCCCACGCCAGCCCCAGCGTGAGCCATCTCAGTCGCCGTCACATCCCACCTGGATCATGAGCGCGCGCGGGCGTGAGCTCAGCCCTTCCATAGCGTTGCTGCTTGCGGGTCGACCGGCGCGAGGCGGTCGGGACTGCGGATTAAGAGGACGACCCGGTCGCCCGCGCGCAGCCGGATGTCGCTGCGCGCGGCGAGGATCTCGCGTCCCTCGGTGACCGCGACCGCACGGGAGCCCTCCGGCCAGGGAATGTCACCGAGGCGGCGCCCAAGCGCGGGCGACCCCGCGGAGACCGCCAGCTCCAGGATCTCGTAGCCCTCCAACGGGGTGCTCGGGACATGCAGGCGCGACTCGGGTTCATCGAGCGCGAATCCGGCGGCGAGCGCCCCCTGCTGGATCTCGCGGGCGGAGGAGCGCACGCGCTCGTCGAGGACCCGAAGCACGTCCTTGCGGGTGATCCAGCCGCGCAGCTCTTGCCCGTCGTGGGAGAGCACCGGCAGCCCGTCGCGACCGTAGAGGACGAGCTGGCGCAGTGCCTGCTCCAGATCCTCGTCGGCGAAGAGCGCCTGCGGCTCACGGCGGCCGACGACGGAACCGACGAGCCGCTCCCACGGCTCTTCGGCGCGTGCGCGGTGTCGGGCGTGCGCCCTGTCTCTGATCAGCGAAGCGCGCCGATCTCCGTCCGCGAACGGCTGCATGACGTCGGCGACGGTGAACGTCTCCAGCGCGCTGGTTGGCCGCGGTCGCTCGATGTCGATCCCGCGACGCAACAGCTTGGTCGTGTAGATGGTGCCGTAGGTGAGACGCCTCGAGAGCGCGGCGGCGATGCCGGCGGCAAGCATGATCGGCAGGGTGATGCCGAAGTTGCCGGTCATCTCCACGACGCTCGCGATTGCGGTCAGCGGCGCCTGCGCGGCGGCGGCGAAGACGCCGCCCATCGCGACGACGCCGTAGAGCGCCGGCGGCCCGATCGCGGGCCCGAAGATGTGCTCGGCGACCGGGCCGAAGGCCATCCCGCCCGCCGCGCCGGTGAAGAGCGACGGCGCGAAGACGCCGCCCGAGCCGCCGATCGCGAGCGTGAGGCTCGCGGCGAAGATCTTGCCCAGCATCAGAACGACGAGCAGCCACAGCGCTTCGTGGCCGCCCAGGATCTTGTACATGACCGGGTAGCCGACCCCGTACATCTGCGGCAGCGCGAGCAGCACCACGCCGAGCGCCACGCCGCCGACCGCTGGCCTCGCCCACTCGGGGCGGCCCTTCCAGAGCCGATCGGCGAAGTCCTCGAGCTCGTAGAGGACGGTCTTAAACCGAACGCCGATCACCCGGCGCAGAGCCCGAGCAGCGCGACCAGCAGGTAGGCGGAGGCGTG
The DNA here is from genome assembly GCA_963768005.1 of uncultured bacterium. Lineage (GTDB taxonomy): Bacteria > Actinomycetota > Thermoleophilia > Solirubrobacterales > Solirubrobacteraceae > Palsa-744. Next base: position 402,810 of record CAVYGD010000001.1, on the reverse strand, counting down.
CGGCACGAGCAGGTCGTGCGGCACCTGGGCGAAGAACGGGCCCGAGCCGAAGAAGGCCCGGCTGACGAGATCCGCGCTCACCGCCGCGAGGATGGTGCCGAAGAGGGCGTCGAGCGAGAACTCGCGCAGCACGATCTCGAATCCGAAGAAGAGACCGGTGATCGGCGCGTTGAACGTGGCGGCGATCCCGCCCGCGGCGCCGCAGGCGACGAGGATGCGCAGCCGGCCCTCGGACATGCGCACGATCTGGCCGAGGGTGGAGGCGAGCGCCGAGCCGACCTGCACGATCGGGCCCTCGCGCCCCACCGATCCACCCGTGCCGATGCAGATCGCCGAGGCCAGTGCCTTGACGACGGTGACCTGCGGACGTATCCGCCCGCCGTTCTCGGCTACCGCGAGCATCACCTCCGGCACGCCGTGGCCACGGGCCTCGCGCGCGAAGCGCTGGATCAGCGGCCCGTAGAGGAGACCGCCGACGACGGGGATCAGCAGCAGGAACCAGATCCCCAGCCAGGGGAAGTGCAGGCTGCCTACGCGGCCTTGCTGGCCGAACTGCTGATAGCCGGTCGCGAGCCACGTGATTGCGTAGATCAGCCAGCGGAAGCGGACGGCGCCGAGGCCCGCCACGGCGCCGACGAGCAGCGCCATCACCACCAGGCCGAGTCGGGCGCCACCCAGCCACGCTCCGGCGTCCCTGAGCGCCGAGGGCAGGGCGAGATCTCCCCTTGCGGACGAGGCGCCTGTGGGCTCCGCGCTCACCGGTGCAGGCGCCAGCCCAACGACCAGTCCTGCTCGGGCACCTCGCCGGCGGCGTCGGCGAAGGCACGCAGCGCCCTCAGCACGGGCCGATGATCTGCCTTCGGCATGCGCCGCAGGATCCGGGCGATCTCCGCCCGACGCTGCCTGGTCGCTTCGTCGACCAGCTCACGCCCGGACGCCGTGAGAGAGACGCGCACGGTCCGGCGGTCCGCGCTCGTGCGGCGCCTGTGCACGAGGTGCTTGCGCACGAGCCGCTCGCACATCCGCGTTGCCGTGGAGCGATCGACGCCGAGCGCAGTTGCGAGGTCGGCGGGGCGCTGCGGTCCCCGAGCGGCCAGCTCGACGAGCACCCGGTACTGGGCCAGCGTGACGTCTTCGGCCAGGTTCGCCAACGAGCGCGCGGCCACTGCCACAAGCGCACGGCTCGCTCCGAGAACGGCATCGACCAGCTCGTCTCGGTCCACAGCCGGGGCGCCGTCGGTCTTCGACGCGAGCGCTGCATGCATATAGCCATTATTGCACTAGACAATTAATGGGGCTGGGTCGATGGCAGACCGCGGCGGGGACGAATGAAGATCGGGACGAAGCGACAGCGAGACTCGACCCGGGCGCGGGTTGCGCAGGCGTTCCAAAGGAGAAGCCTGACCATGGTCCTGTCACCGCTCGCCGAGTCCTGCTTGGCGCCGGATGCAGGACCACCGCGCTCTCAGCGCACTCGTGCCACGGCTCGGCACCCTCTCCAGGGCGACCGCTAGCCGTAATGGCGACAGTCGCGGGCGCATGTCAAGAGCTCGGTGCCGCCGGAGGAGCAGACGCGCGCGCGGCTCGCCGTAGCCTTCGCAGAAGCGCGCGCCATCGAGGTTCCCATGACCTAGTTCGGAGCTTGGCGCAAGCGGACGGGCAGAATGGTCCCGTGACCGATCACGGGATACCCCTTCGCGGGGAGGACCTCGATGGCGACCCCGTGCGCCAGTTCGCGTCCTGGTTGGGAGAGGCCGGGGCAGCGGGCGTTCGGGAACCCGGGGCGGCGGCCCTCGCCACCGCCTCGGCCGACGGTGTCCCGTCGGTGCGAATGGTGCTCGTCAAGGCCTTCGACTCGCGCGGCTTCGTCTTCTACTCACACTACGCCAGCCGCAAGGGGCTCGAGATTGCGGCCAACCCGCGCGCCGCGCTCCTCTTTCATTGGGATCCGCTCGGGAGGCAGGTGAGAATCGAGGGACCGGTTGAGCGCACGAGCGCCGCGGAGTCGGCGCCGTACATTCGCTCGCGGCCCCGCAGCAGCCAGCTCAGCGCGCTGGCCTCCCCGCAGAGCCAGAGGCTCGAGGGCCGCGCGGAGCTCGAGCGCCGCGTCGATGATCTTGAGCGCCGATACGCTGATCGTGAGTTGCCCATGCCGAGCGACTGGGGAGGGTTCCGCCTCGCCGCGGAGACCTTCGAGTTCTGGCAGCAGCGCCACGATCGCCTGCACGACCGGCTGCTTTACCGCCGCGAGGGTGACGGCTGGGTGGTGGAGCGCTTGGCGCCGTAGCTCGAAGCCAAGCCGCCCACTGCGGTCATCACCCAACCTGCTCCGAGAAGAGTGTTGGCGGGACGCTCCGCGGGCGCATGGCCGTGACCGATCGTCAGGTGAGCTCGACGCCGAGCTGGCAGAGATCCTTGCCGGTGCGCGACTCGAGCCGCAAGTCGGCGCCGCCCTTGCGCGCGACGCAGCGTTCACTGTCGAGCCTTCGCTCTAGCAGCCAGTCCTCGCCGAAGTACCGGCGTTCGGTCAGGGTTGCCAGCACCAGCGGATGGGCATGGTTAGTCAGGCGGGACTCTGCTCGGTGATCGCATCGACACGCGCGGGATAGAACGCGACGTGCCCCTTGATCTCCGCGACAGCCGCGAAGGGAGCCTCATAGGTCCGACGCGGCCGGAGGTTGTTGCAACGCCCTCCGTCCATTGCGATAGCACGGCCACGGTGGTGGAAAAGCCTGCTTGCCCGCGCAAGGCGGCGGTGCGCGCCCTGTCGGAGCCGCTCGCGCGCTGTCTATCGTCTCGCTCTGAGGCGTCGCCGATCGACCGTGCTGGTCGGACGGCGTGTGTCAGTCGACGCCCACTGGCTCGATTGGGGGGGCGACCGGATTCAGGTCGGGATCTTCGGGTGCGGCTGCGTTCTGGCGAGGACGTATATATGCCAGCCAGACAGCGGCCGCGGCGAACAGGATGCCGCATAGCGTCCAACCGAGGGCCGTCGTGCCGAGCCCGACGTACTTCAGTCCGGAGGCCGCGATCACGAACGTGATCGCGGGCCTGATGTAGTGGTCAGGTGCGCTCGACGAGAAGAGCGACCCTACGAACACGGCCGGCACGCTCCCGATGATTAGCGACACAGTGACGCCGAACTCGACGTGGCCAAACGCCAGGGCGCCGAGCGCGGCGGCCAGGGTGAGTGGCACGGCCTGGGTTAGGTCGGTACCGACGAGCTGGTTGGCACCAAGCATCGGGTAGAGGAAGAGCAGCATGACGATCATTAGGGAGCCTGAGCCCACCGAGGTCATCCCCACGACGATCCCGCCGAGCATCCCGATCGCAACCGTTGGTAGCGGCCGGACAGCAATCTCGTGGACCGCCCCTCCACGGCGTTCTCCGGTGCGCCGGTCCAGGACGTAGCGCAGCACCATCGCGGCAGCACCGATCAGCAGGGCCACGCCAAGGATCACCTCGATTTTCTGTTGAGCCGATTTCGTGTGGCCGATGACGTGCAGCAGGTATGCCCCGGCGAACGCCATCGGGACCGAGCCGAGCACCATCCAGCCGACGAGGCCCTTGTTGACGGTCCCTTTGCGCAGGTGCACGCCAGCCCCGACCGGCCGCATGACGACCGCTGCGACAAGGTCGCTGGATATTGCTGCCGACGGCGTGACGCCGAACAGCAGGATCAGCATCGGCGTCATCAGCGCGCCTCCGCCGGCGCCGGTCATGCCGACGAGAAACCCCACGACGGCGCTCCCCAGAACTATGTACGGATCGATGTGCACGCTGGTCCGACTCGTTCCGGCGACGATGCTCCCGTACGCGAACTTGCCCCGGGCCGACGGCAGTGAAGGCGGATCCTACACCCATAGCTGAGTGTGGCGATAGGCCCGCACCTGTGCGAATGCGACAGTGTGTGCCGTGTTCGGGTTAGGGCTTGCTACCTCCGCGTGACCTATTACTTACCTCGGGACGACCTCTCCGGGAGCATGGCTCCCTCGGCCGTGACATTCCCGTCGCTGTCCCCGTAGCTCGGCTCGTCCGCATTCACCGAGGTGCCCGGGAGCCGGGCCGAGTAGATCGAGTGTGCGCGGAGCAGCCGGGAGAGGACCGTCGCCTCTACGACGGCGAGGAGCATTGGGACCATCAGGCCGTCGACCTTATGAGTCAACTCGAGCAGCAGGACGATCGCTGCGAGGGGCGCCTGCATGCTCGCGGCGAGGATCGCAGCACCACCGATCACCGCGTAGCTTCCGAGCGGCGCACCCGGCCAGATCTGCAACCAGCCGTCACCAAGCACGCCGCCTAGAACCACGCCGAGCGTCAGCGTCGGGGTGAACAATCCCCCAGGCGCGCCGCTGCCGAGACACGCCGCGGTCGCGAGGGGCTTCAGCACGATCAGAACCGCCATCACGCCGACCGCAAGGCGGCCCACCAGCGCTAGCTGCACAACACCCTTGCCGTTGCCGAGGACCTGCGGATATGCGATCGCCACCACCCCGAGCGCGGTGAACACGCCTATCGGTGCTGCGACCCTCAGCCAGCCGACGGGCCGAAGAGCGTGTGCGCTCCTGATCAGGCGGATGTACACCACCGAGGCGAGTCCTGCGATCGGCCCGACGAGCAGCGCCCAGACGATCTGCGAGGAGTGCACGTTGTAGGTGGGCACAAGGTAGGTGGGTCGGGAAGAGAGCGCGACCCACGACACGGCGGTCGCGATCAGGCTGGTTGCAAGCGCCGGGAGCACGAGCGGCAGGCTGACGGTGCCGAGCAGCACCTCGAGCGCGAAGAGGGCACCACCCAGCGGGACGTTGTACACCGCTGCCATCCCGGCGCCCGCTCCCGACGCCACCAGCAGGCGGCGCTGCCAGGCCGGTAGCCGCGCCCACTCGCTCAGAGCGCTCGCGACCGCCGCGCCCACCTGCTGGGGCGCTCCCTCGCGGCCGAGGGACGCTCCGAGCCCCACGATCACGATGGAGTCCACTGCGCGCGCGAAGCCGCCCAGGAGCGGCAAGCGTCCAGCACGCAGCCAGAGCGCCTCTGAGACCTCGCCTCCTCCGCCTATCCGAGCCAGGCCGATCGCGGCGACGCCGGCGATCACGCCGCCACAGGCCAGCACGAGCACCCTGCGAGCATCTGAGGCGCGTTCAGTGCCTTCAAGGAAATGGCCCGTCTCGTACGACCACGCAAGATGCTGAACGGCGTGCAGAAGCCCGATGAGCGCCACCGCACCCACACCGGCCGCCACTCCGATCAGCACCACGAGCATCCAGAAGCGCGGGCTGTAGCTCGCCACGATCCCGCGGCCCGGAACGTTTGGCTGAGCAGATACAGACGCCATCTCCGCGCAGTCTGACGGGCGCAGCGGGAGTCACGAGCCCCCGGGGACCGACGAAGCTAGATGGCGCCGCCCGTGACTACATTAACCGCTCCGAGCGGCACGCCGACGCACAACGCAACGGCAAGAGTGAGGCCCACCGTTGGGGTGAACGGCGCTCCTGAGCGCGCGAGCCTTATCCGGGCGCTCTGGGTCCAGAGCAACAGGCTGATCGCGGCCAGGTAGACACCGAGAATCAGGTCGCCGGTGTCCCAATGACTGACGCCCGCAAGCACCCCGGAACCGACGGCGGCGAACGGGCCCACGCGCGAGGTGCGCTCCCATTCGCGTGCCCTCGCGTCGCGTCCTGAGTCCGCGCTTCGCATCGATGAACGCCGCATGGTCGACACGATACGACTGCGCGCACTCGCGACTGCGCATCACGGCGCCGGCTACATCACCACCAATCCACGGTCATCGTCGACCAATGAGCACGAGACGCGGCTCGCGCTTGCCGGTCACAGCGCGCCGGGCCAGACGAAGCAGTAGTTCTGTAACCAGCCGGCAGCGTGGTGGTCTCGTTCCAAACCGGGTCTGTGAAGACAACTCAAGCGGGAGTGCGAGCCTGCTGCGAGCCACGTGATGGAGAAGCGCGCGCCATTCGCGAGGCGGCCGTACGCACCGCCTGGCACGGGATGCGAGTGTTCAGAGAATGGCCATCGCCGTCCACACCCATGCTGAGCGTCCCGAGCTCTGGCGCAAGACCGCGGAGATCACCGAAGAAGTGTGGCCGAGGTACAACCGGCACGGCGACGTGCTCGACCGCTACTGGGGACGCCTGTTCGAGGAGTTCCCTGGCTTCCAACTCGTCCTCTACGACGAGCAGGCAGGCGAGGTCCGGGCGGAGGGACACGCGGTGCCCTGCTGCTGGGATGGCACCGTGGATGGGCTGGGGGAAGGCATCGACGCCATGATCGCCGCTGCGTTCAAGGCACACGACGGCGGCGAGAAGCCAACGGCTCTCTGCGCGCTTGCCGTCGAGGTGAGGCCACGATTTCGTGGCATGGGCCTTGCCGACCGAACGCTCGATGCCATGCAGGACATGGCGTGCCGCGCAGGCTTAGCGCACCTTCTCGCCCCGGTCCGCCCCAGCGTCAAGGATCGCTACCCGACGACCCCGATCGAGCGCTACATGACCTGGACGCGAGAGGACGGGACGCCATTCGACCCATGGATCCGACTGCACATCCGCCGCGGCGGCGAGATCGCCAAGCCGGCCCCGCGCTCGATGTTGATTACCGGCACGATCGCCGAATGGCACGAGTGGATCGCCATGCAGTTCCCTGACGACGGCCGCTACGCGTTCCCGGAAGGGCTCTCGCCCGTCGAGATCGACCACGGGCGCGACCTCGGGACGTACTGGGAGCCGAATGTGTGGATCGTGCACGCGCTCCGCGACTGGGCGTGCGCCCAAGCGAAGGCTTCCCAGTCGCCACCACATCTTGTCGGGGGGTGACCCCGCCGCTCGCTCCGCTCGGCGGTCTCGATGGAGCAGTCAGCCAAACCGGGGAAGGCCCGCCCGCTTACGTTCGGCCTCGGAAGTCTCGCGAGGTATGAGCAGGGTGCTGGAGGCGTGCTGCTCACGGCTGAACGCAGCAGGCTGAACGACCCGCGCGTCGCGTTTGGAGCAGACTGCCGCTGCCTGACGGGCCGCCGCCGCGACAACTGCGGCGCTCGCATCTTCAACACCGGGACGCCCGGACGCGCGTCCTGTATAAATCGTGTTGGTGATCACGATAAATCGCTCCCGGGTGCTCGCGGCGGCCACTACCAGTGCCGCCGCGGTGTTGCTGGCGACGGCGAGCGTCTCGGACGCGGCGCCGACTCCCGTCACCTGCGCGGGACTCGAAACCGCAGTGAATGGTGCCACCAGCGGTGAGGTGCTCGAGCTCTCGGAATCCTGCGCAACGAATGTTGACGTTACCAACGACAACCCGTTTACGCTCAAGGGCATCGGCAGCCCCGTGCTGACCCCCAACACCTCCACCGAGTCGATCCTTAAGTCGAATACAGCAGGCGTGCGCTTCACGCTCGAAGGGCTCACATTCAAGAGCGGGAGTGCTGAATCGGTCGGCGATGAATATGGCGGCGCCGTGTATGTCAATTCCGAACACGAGGCGGTCACGCTGCGCGACGATTCATTCCTTGACAACAGGGCAAAGAACGCCGGCGGTGCGGTGTACATCGAAGACTCGGGGAGGGCCGCGAGCGAAGCCACGACGCTTGAAGGCGACACGTTCGGAGCCGTCGGCGAAGGCAACAGCTCTGCTGGATATGGCGGCGGGGGGGCTTTTCTTTATGTCTCGGGCCCCGTGTCGGTCAGCCACAACAGCTTCACCGAAAACGAAGCGGCCCATGAGTTCGGTGGAGGCGGCGGGCTCCTGGTCGAAACCAGCAATGACGCAGGCGCGGCCCCGGTCACGGTCATCGATAACGATTTCAACGCAAACCGGACGCTCGATTCGGGTGCCGGTGCCTTCATCTTGGGCAGTGGCGTTGAGACGGTCGCGCTCGAAGGCAACCTCTTCACTGCGAACCGCGTCACCGGCGCAAACGCGGACTACGCGCGCGAGGGCGGCGGCATCGCGGTAGCCGTGGTGGCAGGCAGTAACGGCAAGAGCTTCGGCACCGTCCAGTCGCACAACACGTTTGCTGGAAACGTCGTCGAAGCGAACGAGGAATCGGGCCGCACGCTGGGTGCCGGTGGCGGCGGTGAGTCAGTGCTCGGTGTCGATGTTCATAGCACCGACGACGTATTCAGAGAAAACAGCGTGACGGTCGATGAAGGCGAACCCCCCGAGGGGGGCGCACTCGGAGTGCTCGGATCGAGCACCGAAGAGAGCTCGCAGCTTGCTTCCTTTACCGCCGCAAATGACCTCTTTACGCACAACTCAGTTGCGCCGGGAGGCTGGGGTGGCGCGATCTACACCGGCTTTCACGGCGCCGGCTGCGAAACGCCGGGGAAATGCGCGGGCACCGCCCTCGCGCTCGAGGATTCGACGCTCTACGCAAACGAAGTCAAGCCCGGGTCGGCCAGCGAGGGGGGTGCGCTGTGGGGCTCCGCCAACGACTCTCTGACAGTCGAGAACTCGATCATCTTCGCTAATACCCCCCAGCCCGAGATCTTTGGCTATGCCACGGGCGAAAAGGCGCCGAGCTTCAAATACTCGGACGTCTGCCAAGAGGCGGGCGGGCCAGCGGTCCCCGCCGGTCAGGGCGACATCTGCGCGGACCCGCTGCTGAATCCAAACGGCTCGGAGACCGTATCCAGCCCGACGATCGACGCCGGCTCCAACGCGCTTGTGCCCGAAGGCCTCACCACCGATCTCGCGGGCGACACGCGGATCCTCCCCGGCCATGTGACCTGTGCCGGGCCAGGGCCCGCGATCGTCGACATGGGGGCAGTCGAGGCGCCCACCCCCGCTGCGCTCCCGCCGTGCGCGCCGACCACAGCCACCTCCTTGCTGCTCGCACCGTCGCTAAGCAGCCTGCGCGAGACGGCGAAGCGATGGCGCGAGGGCCACAAGCTCGCGCAGATCAGCAGGAAGAAGAAGCCACCGGTCGGTACGACCTTCTCCTTTACGCTCAACGAGCAGGCTGTGGTCACCTTCAGCTTCACCCAGCGCGTAGTCGGCCGCAAGGTCGGCCGCAAGTGCGTGACAAAGAGTCGGGAGAACCACAAGCACAAGAGCTGCGAGCGGACCGTAACGGCCGCCACGTTGTCCTTCACCGGCCACTCCGGCACGGACAAGGTCGTGTTCCAGGGACGCGTCTCACGCCACAAGAAGCTCAAGCCGGGGCGCTATACGCTCGTCGTCACCGCGACCAACTCCGCCGGGGCGCGTTCCTCGCCGAAGTCGCTGAGCTTCACAATCGTGAAGTAGCGCGCCCCGCGCTCCTCCTCCCGTGGCATCGCGGCAGCTTCGCTGTCACTGCTGGCGTTGAGGATCCTCGGAAGCCCTGCCGCGGTCGCGCGTCACTCCTGCCGCGCCTGAAGCAGGACAGACCAGATGACGCGTTGAGAGTGTCGAGGCCGTTCCTAAGCGGGTCGGTGGAAATCCCTGGGCCACGCCCGGAGGCTCCTGCATGGGCGACAAGGGGGCAGTGTGCTGGGCGCGCGTCCGCCCCCCGGTTGTCGATCCAGCTCGATCACGGGTGCGCCGCGAAGACGTGCGCGACGGCGCCACCGCTGAAGGCGGTGGTGCTGATCGGCTCGATGGTGAGCGGCGAGAGGAATAGCCGCTCGCCCTCGCCCAGAACGACCGGATGGACGACAAGCCGGTACTCGTCAATCAGGCCCGTCTCGACCAGCGACCGCGCGAACTGCACACCGCCCTGGACGAGCAGGTATCCGCCGGAGCGCTCCTGCTTGAGCCGCGTGACGGCTTCGGCTAGGTCACCGGTGGCAATCGTCGTCTCGGGCCAGTCCGCGGACGCGAGTGAGTTCGAGAACACGACCTTGGGGATCTCGTTCATCGGCTTGGCGAACGGCCCGGAGGCGCCGGGCCAGAACGTGGCCCAGCCGGCGTAGGTCGCGGCGCCGATGAGGTGTGTGTCCGCATTGCTCACGGTCTCGAGCGTCCAGGCAGCGCCGTCCTCGGAGCGTCCCGCGGCTGCCCAGTCACTGCTGCCGTCCGCTGGCGCGACGTAACCGTCGAGCGAGACGGACATCTTCAGAACTAGCGAGGCCATGCGCTGCTTCCTTTCTGGGTGGATTACACGAGCTGCCCGAGTCGGTTCTTGCTACTCCGACTCCAGGCAACGGCGAGACTAATCGCCTACCGGATCAATCGCCGGACTGCCGCTTTCATGAAGATTCAGCAGTGGCACGATCTGTGTCGCTCGTGAGGAGAGGGAGGCGCCCCAACCCTCTGCTGACCGGCTGCCGCATTGACGGCGGACCAGGAGCCTCCCCGGCGCCCGAGCCCAGCAGACTGCGAGGGCATTTGAAAAGGACCTGGCGCGCGCGCCAGGTCCTTAAGCCAACGGGATCTACGCTTATCTACGCGTATCCACCCGCGGAGGGCATCAGCCCCAAACCGCTGATTTGCAGGACTTTTGTGATGTTTCGGCCCTCATGTCGTCGTCCCTGAAAATCGTGGTGTCCCCGGTTCGATTCCGGGTCTCGCCATTTCTAAAGATGCCTGCAAATAGGCATGTTTTGAGGCGGTCAAGGAGGGCGGTCGAGAGGCCTCGAAGAGGGCCGTTTTGCGCGCCAGGTCCTTTTCAGGTCCTTTTGCTTGAGGGAGGTTGAGGGTTTGAGGCGCTGTGCGGGTAACCAGCGAGGTCCCTGGGCCTCGGGTAGCGGGACAGATCGGCTCCTCGTCGCCAGGTGGCCACCCTCGCGATCGACCGCGGCTCCGAGTTCGGCCGTCGTCACGTTGAGAGCCCTAACGATCTTCCGCACGGTGAGCCAAGCCCGCCCGAGCTCAGTGCGCGCCTAAGCGTCCGAGGTCATCTCAGCGGCGTAGCAGCCGCTCGACTAACCAGAGCTCGATGTGGCAGCGGTTAGCTGACCGCGAAGGTTTGGTGGCGCAGTCCCAGGGCAGCCGCTGCGTAGACCTCGAAGACGGCGCGGCGACGTCCTCGTGCGTCTGGGGCGGCTGGCGGAGGCGCGCGAGGAGTTCGAGAGCGCAGCCGACCTGTGCAACAACGAGCGCGAGCGCGAGCTACTGCTCTCACGCGCGATCGCTTGTGGCGCATAGTGACCGCGCACCCGCCTTTTGCTCCGACAGCGCGCACCGGTGAGAAGGCGTGTTGGACCGCGCAGGCCGTCGCGGTCCTTAACTCCGCGCCCCGGTCGCGGTCGAACCCAGGAATACACGCTGCGGAGACTTGTCGTCCTAGATTCGAGTTCGGCGGGTGAGTGCCTGGGAAGCGCGGTGCGATCGTGTCGGGCCGGGCACGCCAAGGAACGTCGCGGCCGCCGACTCGTCTCGGGAAGCCACTGCGTTCGGCCGACGCATCGGTTTGCCACTGTGAGCCGACGCGCGCCAGTTTGTCCGCGGAAGGGGTTTAGGACGCGCTTTGCTAGGCCGAGACGAGTTGCTGGCCGCCGTCGATGTTGTAGGTCGCTCCGGTCAAAGCCGTGTTGTTCATGATGTGGAGGGCAAGCGCGGCGACGTCAGGCGGTTCGACGACGCGTCTGATTGGCAGCGTCGCGCGGCGACACGAGGAAGCCCCCACGCCATCAGGCTGTTCATCGCGTCGAGGTGCCGGCGGCCAAAGATGCAGAGTTTCTGAACCCGACGCCGCCCCCAAGCAAGACGATCGGCCCCCCGCAGGTGTTCCGCGGGAGGCCGTCGTATCGCCGCTGTGAGGTGAGTGGTCCTTAGGGCCCAGGGTGCGCCGGGGGCGGACAGATGACGCCGGGGCGAGGTGGCGCCAAGGTAGGGGTGGTCGTTCCCGGCGTGAACGCCACGCCGCGCAGAACTTCGCCGGCCTTGGCCTCCTCGATCGTCTTGAACGTCTCGCATGATGCGGGCGTGGTCGCCGCGAGCGGATCGGTGATCGAGACGACCTTGTTCGGGTCGGCGCCTTGATCGTCATCGCCGCTGACGGTTGAGGTGACCGCCCAGATCGTCGCGGTCCCGTCGCCATTGACACGGCCCGTGATGTTACGCAGGCCGTCAGTCGCCGGCGCCCACGGGAGTTCCGTCACGGGGTTATCGCCGGTCGGGTAGGTCGGGAATTCTGGGGGGTTATCCGCCACCGTGTACGGCACCCCGAGGTTCAGCCCGTTCTGCAGGGTGTACGCGAGCTTCCATTCGCCCGCGCTCTTGTTGAAGACCCACTTCTGCAGCCCGGAGGTCTTATCGCTGGCGGCTTCCGTGTAGGTCCCGGTTTCGGTTGAGTAGGCGTTGCCGCCGTTCCCCTCATCGGCAAGGTAGAGCGTATCCGCGTTGGCGAACCAGATTCCGAACGGATAGGACGGGGTCACCGTTTCGGAGTTTGCAAGCGACGTTGGGAAGCCCTTCAGGATGCACATGTTGTAGGGGTAGATGCCCTTCGTCGGGATTTCCGCTGGGTTGTAGGGGATTGGCGCGCTGGGCAGCTTCGCGCCAGGCTGCGGCACGCCGGTGCCAGGGGTGGAGCTGGTGCTCGGGCAGGCCTTGCCGGTCGTGTCGATGAAGTACACGGTGTTGATGCCGTTGCTACCGCTGCCCTTCGTGAAGTAGACGACGTTGTCGAAGATCGTCAGGCCGCGGAAGTTCGTGTCCTTGCCGATCTTGTCCGCCTTGTTACCGAGCTGAGTCGGGCTGAAGCTGCCGGCCGGAGTCGGCCCACCGGGGCTCTGGAACGCCTCAGGCCCGATCGATGGTGCGATGGCCTGCGCCCCGGTGCCCTCGATGACCCCGGCGAACTGCGTCTTGTTTCCGTTGAAGGTCGCCTTGCCGTTGCCGGCATTGCCGGCCCCGAAGATGACTGGGAACACGGTTTCTTCAGGGGCGCTAAAGGGCGGCGGGGGGCCGGCAGGTGGACCGTCCGCGATGATCGCCGCGCGCGCGTTGTCGCCCGTGTAGTCGTTGGTCTCGGTGAAGTGGAATTCGCCCGCACCGTTCATCGTTCCCACCGTGCGGTAGTCGGTCTCCGAGACCGGGTTGGTCGAGTCGAACTCGCCGGGCGTGTTGGAGGCCGACACGTCGAGCGTGCCGGGCGCTGCGGAGGAGCCCGTCGACGCGGAGTAGCCGAAGAACGACACCAGCTGGCCGCTCGTCGAGAGGTTCAGGGCGAGTTCTGACTTGGAGGAGAAGCTCGTTACCAGGTCGCTCGTCGGGACCGGGATCGTGCTGATGAGGTGCCCGGTGTTCGGATCCACCTGGTCGAGATAGATCGGCGAGGCAATGCCGAAGCTTTCGTCTGCCGCGTCATTGTTGAAGACTTCGGGATAGGCGTTGCCCGCGCTGGCCGGGTGGCAGGCCGTTCCGGAGCAGCCTGGCGGCAGCTCCGTTTCGCCCTTGGTGATATTCGGGGTCGCAAAGACGCTCTTGGTGATCAGCAGGTTGCCCGGGATCACGACGGGCGGGCCCGAGTCCCATGCCCCCTCGGCGGTCGCAACCCCAGCAGCGGCGACCAAACTCGCCGCAGCAGCCGCCGCAAGCAGTCGGCGACGCCGGTGCCCTCCAGTCAGATGGCCTGTTAGCCGCATATCGTTCTCCTTGGTAGTGAGCACGGAAGATCCGCGCAGTCCAGCACGGGTCCTTGCGGCTGACCCTAGGGGCGCGCGATCGCGAAGAAGTGGCGGACCTGTGAGCGAGTTGTTACGGAGTCGTTGTCGCGCCGCTCGGGTGAAGCTGGCGCGGCTCCTGTGCTGAGGCAGCCTTCTCAGGGGACCGCTATCGGGCGCCCCAACCACGCCATCGGCCTTGGTGGAGCCTGAACCGGTGAAGCGACGGTCACCCACCGTGAAACGCCAACTGAGCTCGCCTGACCGATTCTTTGTCTCGCCAGTCGGGCTCTCCGACCGCTCCTTCGCCCCTTGTGGCAGCCACCGTCGTCGGCGCTCGTCCTGAGGACAGGACGGTGCGTTGCTCCGACCCGAAGGGCTGCGGCTCGGGGATCAGCTCGCACAGGAGCAGCAGAACGGCGTCGAGCAGCACGGGCTCCAGCTCGCGTTCCGAAGGAGGTGTGTTGAGCCCGGGGGTTCGGAGGCGTGAGACTCCTGCTTCCCGCGGCACGGACGCGGAAGCAGGAGCGCCCCGGGTGCCGCCCATCGGACCCGCAGCTCGTCCAATCCGAACATCTGTCACGGCCGTTGTGAGACGCTCCCTCTCCCAGAAAGCGGAAGTTTGCTCTCGCGCTCGCCTCAGTGGCTGTCGCCGGCGCCCGGCGCCAATAGCGGGAAGAAGTGGAAGCCGATGTCCCTTACGACTTCGATGATGATCTCCGGCGTGAGCTCGGCGGAGGGGTCGCCGAGTTGCGGAGGAAGCTTGACGCCAAGCTCCTTGGCCTTCTCGATGACGCCGGCCCCGATGTTCTTGCCCAGCATGCTGATGGCTTTGCCCACGACCTCGGGGTCCATCTGCCATTCAGGCAGCGGTTGGGCCTTGAAGGTGGCCCAGGTCTTGGGGTCACGCGCGATCTCGCGGCTGAAGATGTGGTCGAAGGTGCGTGCCGACGCATCGCGTTGGGTGAGCGCCTCGCCCAGGTCCCACTGCTTGCGCAATGTCGCGATCAACGACGTGTGCCGGTACTCCTCGTTGTAGACCGAACCCGGCTCAACCCATGGCGAGGCGATGATCGCCGGGACCCGGTAGCCCGAACGGTCGAACTTGAAGCCGAACTCGCCCTCAGGCGCGGTGGGGTCAGGCGGCGGGACCGGTCCGGGCGCCACGTGGTCGTAGGTTCCGCCTGGCTCATCCCAGCCGATCAGAAGGGCGGTGTTCCAGACGTTGCTGCCCGACTCTGAGGTCATGGAGCGGTAGGCGTTGAAGATCCGCTCCAAGAAGGCCTCGCCGCCGAGTACGCCGGAGGGCGCGTCTAGTCCGACGTCGACATTGCCGCCAATGAACGATCGACCAAACGCCGGGTGATAGTCGGAGTGGCCCGATGCCATGTCCGGTTCGATGAACGAGAAGTCGGGCAGGGTGCCTGCGGCAGCGTCCTTCTCGAACTCGGCGAACGGCACGAAATGCGTCGCCAGCCTGTCCTTCAACCGGGGGTAGTGGATGATGCCGGCGAACGACACGCCCATCGGTTCCCCGACATAGACCTTCCAGGCCTTTCCGTGCGCCTCGAGTCTCTCGAAGATCGTTTCGGCGTCGTTTTTCGTGAACCACTTCTTCGCTGGGCTGTTGACGACCAGCCCCGAGGATGTTGCCGCCGTCCAGAACGACCGGTTCATAAAAGTCTGAGACGGGACCTCGCAAAACCAGTGGTCGAACACCCCGAACTCACGGGCGATGCCGCTGAGCACCGGCACCTGCTCGGGCGTGTAGCCGGTCATGATCTGTGCGTACTCCTCATAGGTGGGCTGGCGGCCCACCTCGCCTGTGTAGGTGCTGATGTAGTCGGTCACGAACCCTGCCATGGTCGGCTCGGTACCGGGGGGCGGGACGTTCCACGGTGCGGTCACCGCCTCGCCGATCTTGAAGCGGTTGTGCTCGTCAAGCGTGTTGTAGAGCTGCGTGTTGGTGTGGTAGTACTCCTCGCCGGAGTCCGGGTTCGGTGAGTTCAGATCAGTAGTGATGTTGTAGGGCACCACCTTGCGCTCGGCGCCGTGTTCGGCCCACGCCGGGATCGGATTGCTGAGGTCCTTGCCGACAACGCCCTCGAAGCTCTTACCGTCCCTCGGTCCGTACAGATGCCCCAGCATGTTGTCGAGCGATCGGTTCTCGAAAAGCACGACAACGACATGATCCATTGCGTGGGAACGATCGTGGCTCATCGGGCGGCTCCTTTGCGGGGGTTGGTGAGCGGGCATGAAGCTGGCGGTCACTCGCTCCAGCCCGCCGGCACGACGTCGGTCACTGTCAGTCTGTGATTGTCGGATTCGGCTATGGCGGAGGGGATCAACGGTTTGTCCCCGGATCTTGGCTCTCGGTGAACAGCGCGCCCTGCCCTGCTCCTGAGCCCGCGGCGCCGCCGCCTCGGCCGCGCAGGACCCATGCGATCACGACCGCCACGGCGGCCCCGGCGACCGGCCCCGCGATATAGACGAGGTAGTGGGTGAAGTTCCCTCCGACGAGGTCCGGACCGAATGTGCGAGCCGGGTTCATCGATGCGCCCGAGATCGGGCTGCCCCAGAGCCCGGCGAGAGCGATGTAGCCGCCGACACCAAACGCGCCGAACAAGCCGACGCTCTGAGCGCCTGAGGCGGTACCCAGGATCACGCTGACCAGGCCGGCGGTCAGGATGAACTCCATCCAAAACGCCGCGCCCGCCGAGTAGGAGGCGGCCGGATAGTTCGATCCGTAGGTGGCCGACACGTTGATGACGGCATGCAGGAACAGCGCGGCGAGTGTCGCGCCGATCAGCTGCACGACGATGTAGCCGGGTACGCGCCACCACGGGAAGTCGCGGCGCAAGGCGAACGCGATGCTGACCGCAGGGTTCAGATGCGCGCCCGAGACCTTGCCCATAAACAGGATGATCGCCATCACCGTCAGCGCCGGCGCGACGACAGCATCCGTATGGGTGATCACGCCAGGGAAGGCGTGGCCCATCATGCCGCCACCGGCCGCCGCGAGGACCAGAAAGAACGTGCCGAGCGCCTCGGAGATCAGACGTTGCCACTCTTGGCGAGGATCGTTGAAATCTTCGACCCGGTCGATGAACTCCTGCTCGTAATGCGCGATCAGGCCCTGCGCCTGAACGCCCGGGCTCACGGAACCAGACACTGTTGCCATCGAAGCTCCCGCTTCGTCGCGAAATGTGGAGTCGCATCCTGGCAAATCGCTCGCCGCCGCGGCACCTAGACCGCATGAGCTTCGCGGGACTCGGGCGTCGGCGGGACCGCCTAGTTCGATTTCGAGGCCGAGGCGACCGAGGCGATCTGCAGGCGTGCCTGCTTTTCTGGGTCAAGCGGGCGTCTCGCCGTAGGCCAAGCGCGTGGCTGCTCTGGACGCGAGGCGTCCGGCGTCGGACCGGCCTTGCACCTGCTCTCGGAGCGGACCGGAACTCTCGCCGAGGCACCTGGTCCTGAGGAAGAGAAACACCGCCGCTGCCCTGCGAGGGGCTGCCGCTCCCCGCGGCGTTTCTCGCCCTTGCCGTGGCGAACGAGCACCGATCCGCGCCCCGGATCGACGTCGGACTCGGTTAGTGCGAGCGCCTCGGAGATGCGAAGCCCAGCGCGCCAAAGCACAGCGACGAGTGCTCTAACGCGCAGGCCGTGCGCGCTATCGCCAGCCACGCGCATCACGGCGATGATCTCCTCCACTCGCGGCGGATCGGCAGGAAAGCGCATGCCCTTGTTCTTGGGTGCGCGACCACACAGATAGCCCGGCAGCGTCGCCGGCGAGCGGCGACGTCCGGCGGCGTCCAGCATTGAAGGGGTTGACATGTTGCCTCCTTTGGAGTCTGTTGGTCCGGCGTGGCCGGACGGGTCGCCTCCATGCTGGTCGAGGCTGTGCCCGCGACCCCGTCAGCGCAGCTGGGAGTTCACGCTCCTGGGAATCCGAAGTACACGAAGTCCGATGAGCCACTCGCCGGCATGGCGGCGGCGTTCCGTTGCAGGAGCCTCGCGCCGACCTTGGGGCGGTCCGCAGACTCCTGCTTGCTGGCCAAGCCCGGCGCCCTATGTACCGTTTGGCGAGCTCGACCCGTTCAGCTGACCCAGCCGCTCCATCGCGGCGCCGAGGTGCGTCAGATATCGCTCGAGCGCAGTTTGCACGGACGGCTCGGCGGCGTGGTCGGGAAGCGCGCGCAGCAGGTTGAGCCGGCTCTGCGCCACCCATTCCGAGACGTCGGGCTCGCCCGCCCACCGTTCCGTCGCTATCCAGGTGCAGCTCATCTGGCGCGGCCAGTCCTCGACGCTGCTCGGGTAGGGGTTTGGCGGACATAGCCGGTTCTTCTCGGCATCGGCGTCGCGGTGGGCCTCGAGGAAGCCGATGAGCGCCGCGTTGAAGCAGGGCGAGAGGAGCCGCACCTGCTGGAGCACGATCCGACCAGGCTGGAAGATCGGCGTGGCGGGGGCGTTGTTCAGGCCGAGTGCCGTGCAGTCCACGTGCACGACGTCGGGGCCGGTCTCGGTCTCGCCGTGCTCGAGCACGATGCGGTCGGCTTCGATCCGCCGCACTCGGCCCAGCCTCACGACATCCTCGATCTGCCGCAGGGCGTCGAGCTCGCGGGCGCTGAGCATCGTGCCGCGGTACATCGTCGCCGGCCACGCCGGGTCGATGCGTACCAGGCGCCCCGAGGCCTCGAGCCGCCCGAAGAGGTCGTTGACGTCTGCGGCCTGGGCGGCGGCCTCGGCATCGAGCGAGAGCCCCTCCATGATCGCGCCGACCTGCTCCAGTGGCTGAAGGTGGCGGCGGTCGTAGAACCACGCGTCGCGGGGCCGGATCCAGCAAATCCGTTCCGGCTGCACGTCGTTCTCCAGCAGCCAGGTGCACGCGTCTGCAGCCGTCTTGCCGGACCCGAGCACCGCGTAGGAGCGGCCCGATTGCGCGGCCGCCGGCAGGTCGTTGATCGGCACGAGCCGCACGCCGCCGGCCACCTCGAACGGCGGTGTGTGGGTCGCCGGGATCGACCCCTCCAGGTATCGAGCGTCGACGACCTTCCGACGTACAGCCACGTCGTGAAGCTCTCCGGTGCTCAAGTCTCTGACCTGCTCACCGTCGCTGCCGGGGCCCAAGTGCTCGTGGCGCGTGAGCACGCGAATCCGGTCTGTGTGCTTGAGTCGCGCGGCCGCGTGCGCGAAGTACTCGAAGACCTCCTCGCCGGTCGCCCGCTCGTAGTACCCGGCGTTCTCGCCGACCTCATCGATGCCGTCCTCGCCGAGCGCCAGCGAGTTCACGCCGTAGTACGCGGAGGGGGTGTGCAGGCGAACGAACGGATACACATCTCCCCAATGGCCCCCGGGGGTGTCTCGGCGGTCAATCAGAGTCACCTCAACATCGGCCTCGGCCGCGAGTGCATCGGCGAAGGCAAGGCCGCTCGCGCCCGCCCCTATGACCAGATAATCGGTGCTGATGGGCATGTGCTTTCCCCTGAGCCCCGCGTTGACGGCGCGGTCCTTCTACTCGGTTGCAAAGAAAATAGCCGAGAGCTGGGTGATCGGGGTAAGCTCGCGTCGGCGCTCGCCGGGTTGCAGCTCCAGGCTGCGGTAGACGGAGCATAAGTGGGCTTGCCGCGGTGCCGGGACCTAGTCTCGTTCCCTTGCAGGTCTGTCAAACGGAGCTAATCGGCCGTCTCGGACTGCCGCTTCGCGACGAGCACATGCGCAAACAGCAGCGCGACCAGCCGCCGACCGTGCTCTAGCCTCTCGTGCTGGGCGATAGCGTCAGATTCCATCGCTCAGACGCCCGTTCTGGGTCCAACCGGCGAGCGTGTGCGGATGGCGTCGGCCACTGATCCAGTCATGCCGCCCTCGCGGGGAGCCCGCGAAGCCGGCCGCGCTGCAGAGCGTGCGACAAGCGTGGAGCGGCGCTCTCGGGCCAGGTCTGCAGGAAGGTCTCTTCGGCAGCTGTCGGCGTGCTGCACGAGTGACGGTGACCCGCCGAGGCCGCAGCCGGCAGCGGACGTGGGACGCAAGTTGCAAACCTCCCCGCCCACGCGTCCAGCCGCGCGCGCCTCGCTCATGTAGGCCCCTATGGCACCCGATTCCAGCGGCTAGGAATGGCCATGCGTCGCTATCCGATCTCCCCCTCCCCACACCGCAAAAGCTCGCACGGCCCGTCGCCGCCGATCGATGCCGCCTGACGCAGAGCAAGCACCCGTCGACATCCAGAGCGTCGAGCTAGGCGCCGAGGCTCTCTTGCGCGAGCACCCCGACGCGCTCGTCTGCGGTCTCGCTGGCGATGGTCTGATCGTGCCGGTGCCCGGTTCGCTTGGACTGCGTGGTCACTCGCCAATCGAGGGGCGCGCGGTGATCGATGGCGTGGTCGTGGAGGATCGCGGCAAGGTGATCGATCTCTGGGTGCAAACCCAGCGCCATGGGGCCGCCAATGGGAAGGTGCGTCTGCTCGAGGCGCCGTCCCGGTGGATGACACTGCATTTCCTCGACCTGCGCGCCGATCACGGCGTCTTGATGTGCGTTCTGATCCCCGGCGAGGAGGTGGCCGAGGGAGAAGGTGGCGCCGAGCAGGAGGCTCCGCGCGCCGCGCCGCGGTTCTGCACCCTGAAAGAGGACGAGGGCGCAAACGTGCTCGAGTGTGACGAGGCCTTCACTCAGATGTTCGGCTACTCGGCCGAGGAGGTTGTCGGCAAGCACGTGCTCGACCATCTGCATCGCGAAGACCAGGGACGGGCTGTCGAGGGCTGGCTCACGATGCTCGCCACGCGCCGCCCGCAGCACATGCGCTGCCGGCGCGCTCGCAAGGACGGCAGCTGGATGTGGATCGATACGACACTCCATAACTACCTCAACGAGGCCGATCGTAACCATGTGCTGGTCGAGATCATCGACGTCTCCGCCGAGATGGCCGCGCAGGAGACATTGCAGGCGCAGGGGGAGCTCTTGCGTCGTCTCACCGAGGGCATGCCCGTGGGCCTGCTGCAGCTCGATACGGATCGAAACGTGGTGCACCACAACGCGCGCCTGTCACAAATCCTGGAGAACGCCCCCGAGGGCACCGCGGGCGCGAGCTCTGCGACATCGACCTCGGAGCAGAGCGGCGCGATGGCATCAACCACCTCGCTTGAGACGCTCCTGTCCACCCTCACCGAGGAGGGGTCGTCGGCATTCAACGCCGCACTGGCCGATGTCGTGCAGGAGGGAGTCGACCAGGACGTCGAGGTGGACGTCATGCCTCCTCGTGGGGCTTCGCGACGCGCGCTGCTGAGCATCCGGGCACTGCTGCGCCCGGACGGCGAAGTTGGCGGGACGATCACGTGCGTGCTCGATGTGACCGACTCGGCGCGCGCGCGCGAGGAGCTCGAGCGCCGCGCCACCTACGACGGCCTGACGAGCTGTCACAACCGTAGCTCGGTGCTGGCCGCCCTCGAACGCGAGCTCGAAGGCTCTACCCGCGCCGAGATGGCCGTCGTCTACGTCGACCTCGATCGCTTCAAGCAAGTCAATGACAGCCTCGGCCATGCAGTGGGCGATGATGTGCTGGTCATGGTCGCCGAACGCTTGAGGGCGGCCACTCGCCACGGCACCGGCCGCACTGACGACATCGTGGGACGCCTGGGCGGCGATGAGTTCCTGCTTTTGATCCGCGGTCTGCCGGAGCCCGAGCTCGCGATGAGCGTGGCCGGACGCATCCGCGAGTCGCTGCGCAGCCCGCTGGAGCTCGCGTCCGGCAAGCTGGAGTTGTCTGCCAGCCTCGGCGTCGCGTGGGCCGGCGATGCGGAGATAAGCGCCGATGAGCTCATCAAGCGCGCCGACGAGGCGATGTACCGCTCCAAGGAGCAGCGCCAGGGCGAGCCCATGCTCGCGTCCCCTGCGGTCGGAGCGTGACGAGTGCACACCTCTGCGAGCGCGGTGATGGTGAAGCCGGCGCCGCGGGGGCGCAACCCCTTTGACATGACGGGCATCGAGCGTCGGGCCGACGGCATCGCTCGCTACACGAATAGACCGGCCTCGCTTGTGCACCTGCTGCGGGCGAGCGTGGACCGTGATGCGGCGGCGAGTGCCGTCGTGGAGGTGCGCGGCGGCTCGCTGACCTACGGCGAGCTCTGGGACCGTGCCGCGCGCGTCGCCGGCGGTCTGCGTGCCGGCGGAGTGAAGCGCGGCGATCGCGTGGCCATTCGCCTGCCCAACGGTATCGACTGGGTGCTCGCCTTCTTCGGCGCACAGTTCGCCGGCGCCGTCGTAGTGCCGATCAACACCCGCCTCATCGAGCAGGAGGCGGCCTACATCCTCGAGGACTCGGGGAGCGTTTTTAGCTTCGCGCCAGGCGCCGCCCTGCCGGACGATGCTCCGTTGGTCGTCGAGGATCTCGTGCCGGACGATCTCGCCGCGATCTTTTACACGAGCGGCACGACCGGCTTCCCGAAGGGCGCGATGATGAGCCACGCCAACTTCGTCGCAAACAGCGAGAGCACCTTCCGCATCATGCGAATGGATCGCTCGGAGGTGGCGGCCATCCCGACCCTGATCTCGCTGCCGCTCTTTCACGTCACCGCCTGTAACAGCCAGCTGATCCTCAAGCTCGAGGTCGGCGGCAGGGTCGAGCTGCTCTCAAACGCGCTCGACTTCGACGGCTACTTCCGCGCCGTCCGGGCGCACGGTGTCGGCCAGATCGTGGCGGTTCCGGCCATCTATCACGCCATGCTTCGGCATCCGCAGTTCGCTGAGCTCGACGTAAGCGGCGTTGGCTGGGCCGGTTTGGGAGGTGCCCCGATCGCCGAGGCGCTCTTTCGCGAAATCGAACACGCCTTTCCGAACGCGCGTGTGGCAAACGGCTTTGGCTTGACCGAGAACCTCGGCGCTTGCGTCTTTCCTCCCGCACGAGGAGGTGGCCGCGCACGCTGATTCAGTCGGGTTCGCGGTGCCGGTCGTCGATCTCGCGATCCAGGGCGCCGATCCGGAGAGCGGTGTCGGCGAGCTTCTCGTTCGTGGCCCCAACGTCGTCCAGGGTTATTGGAACAAGACCGAGGCGACTGCCGAGACCTTCGTCGACGGCTGGCTGCACACCGGGGATCTCGCCCGCATCGATGCTCGTGGCCTGCTCTACATCGTCGACCGCGAGAAGGACATGATCAACCGCGGAGGCGAGAACGTCTACTCGTTGGAAGTCGAGAACGCGCTTGCCGAGGCTCCGGGGGTTGGCGAGGTCGCGGTGATCGCAGTGCCGGACGAGATGATGGGCGAGAAGGTGGGCGCAGTGATCGTGCCCGCCCCCGGAGCACAGGTCGACGTGGATGCGGTTGTCGCGTATGGCCGCACACACTTGGCTGATTTCAAGGTCCCGCAGTACGTCGACGTGCGCGAGGAGCCTCTTCCGCGCAACCCGAGCGGCAAGGTGCTCAAGGCAAAGCTGCGCGAGCAGACCGACTGGGGATAGCCGCTGCGTTAGGGCGGACCGGGCCCCGGGGCTTCCGCTACCGCACCGGGGTCGCGACTAAGCGGGAGCCAGGGAGCCTCGGCGCGGGTGTCTGCCCACGCTCCGAACCAGCACTCTCGGCCGCGCGAAACGGGCTCGCCGAGACTGCCGCAAGTAGCCCGAAGCGACAGTGCACCGGGACAAGCGCGCTGGCCCGCTGCCGGGTCTAAACCAGAGGCGATGCTGCTTTAGCCGTGTCTCGTTTCCGCTCGCTCGCCTCCCTTGCAGCATGAACCGCATCGGGCGGCTTCGTAACGAACCAAAGGCAACGACAGGCGGTCGCTGGTGAAGGCTGGGCGGCGGCCCGCGTGGGTAATCGCTGCCGGCCCTCAGGAACGGGCGACGCGAGCGCGCAGAGTCGAAACGGTTAAGGGCGGTCAGGACCCGCGGTGCCCGGCGCGCCGCAGTGACGATGAGCCGATCGCTCAGTCGCGGCTTGGGAGGCTGTGCGGGCACGCTTGGCACGGTCGTGCTGCCGGTGGCCGCGAGCAGCTCCCAGTCGCCGGGCACTCCCTTCAGCTGGTGGACCCCGCGTGATGCGAAGCCGAGGCCGGCTCTCTCCACCTCCGCGCCGCTACAGGCGATCTCCGAAAAGCGCGCGCACGAGATGGCGGAAATGAACTCCGACTACGCAGGGCACGACGTCTACGTGGACATCAAGAACGCGGGCCTCTGCACAAAGAGCCAGCGCGAGATCTCTGGCGTGGGGATCTCACAGGCCGGCAGGGAAGCAGAAGAACGCCTTGAGCAAGAACACCTCCACGGGCGCGCCCTTGCCCAGCCCGCCGCGTTCGCCGCTCTCGGTGCCAACAGCATGCTGACGCCAGAAGAAGAAGAGTTCGAGATCCCGATCGAAGCGAAGTGGGTCGTTCTCGGCGTCGGCGTCGTCGAATCGGGTAGCTCGAGTTACTACGCCGAGGACTTCGCCGAGCCCTGCTGAGCGATGCTGCCGGCCCGCTTGCCGGATACCGAGAGCAAAAGCGAGCGTAGTGCTGCCGCGATCAGCAGGCTTCTCTCGTGTGTCGCCACACGCGAGTGTCTGCAGCTTCGCGACCCAGCGCGCTCGCTGCCTCACAGCGGCGCCGCGCGGGCAGGCTCAGACACGGTTGGATCGCAGGCGGCGGTCACCGAGCTGCCGCGCCGGGCTCGCTCAACCCAGCTTGGCTGTGAACGGCACCTTGACAGGGGTCTCCGTGACGGTTTCCGTACCCACCACAAACGTCATAGTCGCTTCGAAATATCCACTGGCCGTGCCATCCTTGGAGAACGTGACCGAGAAGGTGTTCTGCCCCGTTGCGGGTGGCGCACCGGGAACGGTGTCCGCGGTCGTGGGTGCGTGCTCGGTGAGCGTGCCCGATGAGGGGAGCGCAGCGGGAGTCGCGAAGCTCGAAAGCGGCAGTTCGAACCTCGCCGGGGTTGCGAGGACGATATACGGCGCATTTGGCACCGCGACGTTCCCACTCTCTAGCGTGATGTTGAACTGCTCGACGGCGGTTCCGTCGGCGGCCACTAGGCCCGTCGCTAACGCCGTTGCCTTGTAGGTGCCGGTCTTGATGGCGCCCGGCTTGGCGTGATGCTTGGCGTGATGCTTTCCGTGATGCTTTCCATGGTGCTTGGCCTCATGACCGGACGCGAGGGCGCCAGTCGGCCAAACCACTACTGCGGTACTCACTAAAATTGCCAGCCGGATTCGGGGCATCGTCACACCTCCGTCCTAGGGTGTTGTGGGCGAGCTGATGCCCGGGCGTATCAGCATACAGGTGACGACCCTCCGCCGTTGAGACCTCATCTGCCGCGCCTGCCGGGCGCGCTTGAGCGAACACGTGGTCGCCCGCGATTCTCATGGATGCGAGTCCTGGGCGTCGACCCGGCAGCCAGCGCTGCACCGACCTGCTACGAAATACTGACGTGCCGGTCCACGCATCGGTCTACACTCGCAGGGAACCCAAGGAGCCTGCAAACGCGATGACCCCGCACTTCAAGAAGCCGAGGCGTCGGCGAGCGCGCCCCCTCCCGGGTCACCTTGGCCCGACTAAGGAGCAGCCATGAGCATCCGTACGCACATCGCCAACACCCGCGCCCAGAAGCGGCAGGGCCTCGCCAACACCCGCGCCCAGAAGCGGCAGGGCCTCGCCAACATCCCCGCCCAGAAGTGGCAGCACCTCGCCGCCTGGCATCGCCGCGTCCGGCACGCGCTTCACCTCGGCTGAGCGCGGCCGGCCAGCGCGCAGAGCCGCGTGCTGCGTCGCGGAGAAACGGCGCCGACGTCAGGCCCCGAGCGGCGAGGCTTGCACCACCACGGCTGGCGACGATGAGGCTTCGTGCCATACCAGCCGGCACGCCACACCTTGCTCTTGTCATGCGCCAGGTTGGGGCACCGCGGATGGTCCATATACACCTAAGCTAATCGGCCTCCAGGGCCGGCGGCTCGACAGCGAGCGGGGGTTATACGGACACGTTGATCGCGCCGACCGGCGGTGGCGCCGCCGGGCACGTGCCAAGTCGAAAGCGGGGCGGAGCGGCCCCTCTGGCGTCAGACCTCCTGTGCGCCAGATGCAGGAGCCCCGAGCAGGTGCCTGCTCTTGAGGAGTCTCGATACCCTGCCGCACCCGCTACCGCACTTCTGCTTCGTCGTCGCGCGGTGACGAGGCGGCAGCACGAGCCACCACCAGCCGCGATGGTGCTCGCGTTCCCGAGGGGAAGTCTCGAGCGCCTCGCATGGTGCCGCGAGGCTTCTGCTCCGATAAGGAGCAGCACTCTGCCGATCGCCGAGTCTACCCGCCTTCGTGTGGCTCAAGGAGCGCACGGCTGTTTTGGTCCGCCCCGCTGGTGCTGGCGCAATCGGTCCGCGCTACCGGTGTGCGCTACAGTCCCACGCGCCGAGTTGGCTTGGTGTAAGCGCGGATCGGTCGGGTGCGCAGACGCTGGTTACGATCGAGGAGCGAAGATGGGCACTGTTTCTTGTTTTCTCAGGGTTCGTTGTCGACGGGTAGCGTTGCTGGTGGGCGGGGCGCTGGTGCTCGCGTCATGCGGTCTGCTCTTACAAGCATCGGCCGCTGCGGCGCTCTCGACGCCGCAGGTCTACTGGGCAAACGATGGCAACGGCACGATCGGGGCGGCGAACCTCGACGGCAGCGGGGTCAACCAGAGCTTCATCAGCGGTGGCAGCGGTGTGACCGGCGTGGTGGTGGACGGCCAGTACATCTA
This sequence comes from uncultured bacterium, assembly GCA_963768005.1. GTDB lineage: Bacteria > Actinomycetota > Thermoleophilia > Solirubrobacterales > Solirubrobacteraceae > Palsa-744. The sequence goes on along the minus strand of CAVYGD010000001.1, from coordinate 376,581 downwards.
CTGGACCAACCAGATCTCGGGCACGATCGGCAGGGCGAAGCTCGACGGCAGCGGGGTCAACCAGAACTTCATCGAAGGCGGTCACGGACCATTCGGGGTGGCGGTCGATGGCCAGCACATTTACTGGGCCAATGCGTCCACCGGCACGATCGGCAGGGCGAACCTCGACGGCAGCGGGGTCAACCAGAGCTTCATCGAAGGTGCTGACGAACCGCTCGGGCTAGCTGTCGACGGTCAGTACGTCTACTGGGCCAATACGCCCACCGGCACGATCGGCAGGGCGAACCTCGACGGCAGCGGGGTCAACCAGAGCTTCATCAGCGGTGGCAGCGAAACGACCGGTGTGGGGGTCGACGGGCAGCACGTCTACTGGGCCAACTTCAGCACGGGCACGATCGGCAGGGCGAACCTCGACGGCAGCGGGGTCGAACAGAGCTTCATCAGCGGGGGTAGCGCCTCGTACGGGGTGGCGGTTGAAAGCGAACACCTCTACTGGACCAACCGCGGCACCGGCACGATCGGCAGGGCGAACCTCGACGGCAGCGGGGTCAACCAGAGCTTCATCAGCGGCGGCAGCGAGCCGGAGCGGGTCGCAGTGTCTGTGCCGGTCGCACAGGTGACCCCGGCCTCGCCGATCGCGTTCGGGACGACGCCGCAGGGAACGCTCAGCGCTCCGCTGACGCTGACGGTCGCAAACGTCGGGCACCAGAACCTGTCAATCAGCGGCCTCTCGCTCGCCGGGGCGGATCCGGGCGATTTCGTCATGACCGCGAGCTCATGCGTTGGCTCGATCGCGCCAGAAGGCACGTGCCGGCTCGAGGTCAGCTTCGCCCCCCAGGCGCAGGGAGCTCGTACCGCGACGCTTCTAATGACCTCAAACGACTACGCCAACAGCCCACTGCAGGTTCTGCTCTCGGGGAGCGGCATCGCTGCCCTGACGCAGACCCCCACCGCCTTTCCAAGTGTCACGTCTCCGATTATCACCGGCGTAGGCCAGTCGGCCTCTACTTGGCGGGAGGGCAGCAAGCTCGCCGATATCAGTAGAAAGAGAAAGAAGAAGCCTCCGGTGGGCACCACCTTCTCCTTCTCGCTGAACGAACAGGCCGCGATCAGCTTCAGCTTCACCCAGCGCCTCGCTGGCCACAAGGTCGGGGGCAAGTGCGTCGCGCAGACGAAGAGGAACCGCCATAAACCGGGCTGCAAGCGCAGCGTGACTCAGGCCACGCTCTCCTTCACCGGCCACAGTGGCACGAACAAGGTCGTCTTCCAGGGGCGCGTCTCGCGCTCGAAGAAGCTGAAGCCGGGGCGCTACACGCTCGTCATCACCGCAACCAACTCCGCTGGAGCGCGCTCTGCGCCGAAGTCGCTGGGCTTCACGATCGTGAAGTAGCACGCCGCGCGCTTCTCCTCCGCGGGAATCCAGCACAGTCCGGCGCGCCGCCCGATTTGAGGACTGGGAGGTCACGTGCTATGAGGCGTGACGGGCTGCTAGTCCCGGACCGGGCCGCAGCGAAGCAGCACTGTCCAATGCTCGGATCGAGAATGGCCCGGCCGTTCCTAGCGGGCGCTCCGGCGGCGGCGCTTGCTGGCTTGCCGCGAGCCGAGCGTCCGCATCAGCGCTGTCGCGGTAAAGCAGCGCACGTGGTCCCTGATCTGCGGTACCCGCCGCTCGGTCAGCAGTGGTAGGGTGCCAGATGGCAGGATTCACGTCGAATCCCCTGGGAGCAGGCACATCATCCGAACCTACTTCAGCCTCGCGGCCGGGTTCGCCGCGGCGGGCCTGATCGGCTTCGCCCCGGCGGCGAACGCCATCCCAGCAGGGCAGGTCTATGGCAGCGGCTACAACGGCTACGGAGAGCTCGGTGACGGCACGAGCACCAACGTCCACACGTTCGCCGCAAATCCCTTCCTGCCGCCTGACGTCGTAGCGGCCGCCCCAGGCTACGACTCGAGCCTCGAGCTGCTGGCAGACGGCACGATCGAGGCACAGGGCTACAACGGCTACGGCGAGCTTGCCCTGGGCAACACCGAAGCCGAGGGCTACGCCCCTGTTGCGGTTCCCGGCGTCTCGAACGTGACCGCGATCGCGGCTGGCGCCTACCACCACCTCGCGCTGCTTTCAAACGGCACGGTCATCGCGTGGGGTTACAACCGTTACGGCGAGCTTGGCAACGGCACCGCCGACACAACCGGCTGCGACTGCAGCGACACGCCCGTGCGGGTCAAGGGCGTGGGTGGCGTAGGTGTGCTCTCGAACGTGGTCGCGATCGCGGCGGGGGAATACTTCAGCCTCGCCCTGTTGCAGAACGGCACGGTCGTGGCCTGGGGCCAGAACGCCTCCGGCGAACTTGGCGACGAAACGACCGGCGAAAGCGACGTCCCCATCCAGGTCAAGGGCGTGGGTGGTGTAGGTGTGCTCTCGAGCGTGGTCGCGATCTCCGCCGATGGCTACTCGGCGATTGCGCTGCTCTCGAACAGCACCGTTACTGCGTGGGGAGATGGTACGACGGGCCAGCTCGGCAACGAAACCACGACGACAAGCGATGTTCCGGTGCAGGTCAAGGGCGTGGGCGGGACGGGGACGCTTTCGAGCGTGGCCGCGATCGCAGGCGGGCTGTATTTCAACCTGGCGCTGCTTTCAAGCGGCACCGTCGTGAGCTGGGGCGGAAACGACAATTCCGAGCTCGGGGACGGGAAAACGAACAGAACTGGCTGCAACTGCGTCGAGACGCCCGTGGAAGTCAAGGGGATCGGTGGCGCGGGCACGCTTTCGAACGTGACGGCAATCTCAGCCGGCGGATTCTCCAGCCTCGCGCTGCTCTCAAATGGCACGCTCGCGGGCTGGGGCTACAACGAGTACGGCGACCTCGGAGACGGCACGACCGAAGAACATGACTCGCCGGTCGCCGTTTCTGGTCTGTCGGGGGTGTTTGCCTTGGGTCACGGCGACTACAACTATGACTGGCTCGTCGTGCAAGGCGCCATCGCGAGTCTCTCCGGCTCCACGCTCGCCTTCGGCAACCAGACTGTGGGTGTAACGAGCGCCGCACAGAGCGTCACGCTCAAGAACGAAGGCCCGGCCCCTCTCATGGTCTCGGGTGACGTTTTGACCGACACCGGTGCCGCGTCGTTCACCAAGACCTCCGACACCTGCTCGGGCGCAACGCTCGCGGCCGACACTACCTGCGCGCTCTCGTTTACATTCGAGCCGTCCGCGGCTGGCACCGCAACGGCCGCGCTCGCCTTCTCCACGACGGCCGTCAACGCGCTGCCGACCGTGACGCTGAGCGGGACCGGCACCGCACCCCCGCCAGCTAAGTCGGTTGCTCCAAGCCTTAGTGCGCTCTCGCTCTCCAAGGGCGCCTTTCGAGCCGCAGGCTCGGGCCCGAGCATCCTGAGCGCGATCGCCACCGGCACGCGCCTCTCCTACACCGACTCTCAGGCCGCCACCACGACTTTTGAAGTCCAGCGGCGAAAGACTGGCGTACTCAAGGGTCACGGCAAGTCCAAGCGGTGCGCGGCGGCGCCCAAGCACCGCAGGAAGGGCGCCGAGGTCAAGCGCTGCACCTACTACAAGCTGCTGGGCAGCTTCACCCACGCAGACACTGCGGGCAACAACAGCTTCCGTTTCACCGGCCGCCTCGGCGGCAAGAAGCTGAAGCCCGGCAAGTACCGCCTGATGGCGAGGGCGAAGTCGACCGGCGGCACGAGCGCGCCGCGCAGCGCCAACTTCCGGATCGTGCGCTGAAGACCTCGCCTCGCTGAGGACGCCTCGCGCTTCGGGGTTCCGTGTGTCCGGGGGCGGGACGGGCGGAATATGCCGTGCTTGGCCGTGGTTTGGCTCTGACGCATCAGACGGGCATATGCTGCGCATGCGCGCCGGATACGATCCCCACCCAGATGGTGCGGAGAACCTTGGTGCTTGCCGGCATGGTCACGGCGCTCGTGATTGCGGGCTGCGGGGGTTCGAGTCCGAAGGCGGCGAGCACGGCGACTGCAACCACCACTGTGCCGACGAGCGGCATCTCCCCGCCGCGGAGGCGTCCTCCTGCGCTGAGCGGCGTCGTCGGCCGGGTGCTTGTGGCTGGCGAGCTCCCCGGCTTCACGCCACAGGGTCGCCGCGTGCTCGGGAGTAACGCGTCGAGCTGGGTGGTTGAGGAGGAACTGCCATCGGCCGAACAGGCGAAGGAAGCCGCGAGGCTGCAACGCCTTGGGTTTGTCGCCGCGGTGAGGGAGCGACTAGCTCCGACAAACGGCACCGCGGCCGAAGCCCTATCGATCGTCGAGCAGTTCGCGTCGCAGACCGCGGCCAGCGCCGAACTTGCCGCTCAGCTCAGGATGTCAGAGGCCCGAGGTGCGAGGGCGTTCGCCGTGCCGGGGATTCCGGGAGCCACCGGCTTCGGCGGCTCGCATGGCCAGACCACGGGTATCAACGTCGCGTTTACCGCCGGCCCCTACTACTACCTGGTGGGAGCCGGGTGGCCGACCGGCACGCCCAACGCGCCGACTCGTGCCGCTGTGGTCGCGGCCGCAGAACACCTCTACCGTCGCCTGTACGGATAAGGCCCGTCGGCCGACTGCGCGAGGGTGTCGCCTAGGCTGGCTGTGCGCCGCGGCTTGCCAGCCGCGCGCCGAGGCGCATGGCGCGTGGCGCTCGCCGTGCCATCGAGACCGCGAGGCGATCGAATCGCCGCATATACGGAGCCGCTGCGTCAAGCTCCTCCCGAGGTGCGCGCCCATCAGCGAGCTCGTAGAGGCGCCACGAGCCGGGGACGCCTTTGAGCTCGTGCTCGCCGCGATCGTTGAACTGCATACCCGAACCAACCACGAGCTCCCTGACTGTCGAGGAGACGACGATCTCACCCGGCCCCGCAAGTGCGCCCACACGGGCTCCGATGTGGACTGCAAGCCCACCGAGGTCCGCGTCAAAGACCTCGCACTCGCCGGAGTGGATGCCGGCTCGCAGTTCGATACCGAGATCCGCGAACCCGTGGCGCAAGGCCTCGGCGCACCGAATCGCCTTCGCTGGCCCGTTGAACGCCGAAAGCGCTCCGTCACCCATGTGCTTGACGACGTAACCGCCGTGCTCCGTCACCGTGCTGTCAACGAGCGCATCGTGGCGCTCAAGCACCTCGCGCCACGCGCTGTCCCCAAGTTGGGCGGCACGCTGGGTCGATTCCACGATGTCCGTGAAGAGCACGCTGACCAGTGCGCGGTCGGGCTCGGTGTGGTGCACAGCGCCGGTGATAAAGCGTTCTATCTCATCGGCGATCGCATCGAAGTCGCCGAACCAGAATGCATGGTCGATCCCTGGATAGGTGACTATCGTCGCTCCTTCGATGCCGTCCGCAAGCAGCCGGCCGGCCTCGACAGGTATCACGAGGTCACCCTCAACGTGCAGTACGAGCGTTGGCACATGGATCGACGGCAGCACGTCGCGTACGTCGAGCTGCTGGACCCATGTCTGAACGAGAGCCCGCACCATCCGTGGGCTCGCGGCGGCACGCGCGTATGTTCCGTAGAAACGCTGCTGGAGCTCCCCGGCGCTGGGCGCGAACAGCTTTAACGGCGCGCCGTCACCCCAATGGTCCACCATGGCTGTGAGCTCGCGAACCCCGTTTTCGACACGTCTGATTACCTCGGGCGAGTAGGCGTCGGGAGCAGCCGTCGGCCAGACCGCAAACGTGCCATAGAGAATCAACGATCTGATGCGCTCCGGCCGCGTGGCGGCGAGTACCACCGACGAGGGCCCCCCCTCCGAGATGCCGAAGAGCACCGCGTGATCCGAGCCCGCGGCATCCAGCACGGCCTCGATCTCGGCACCGCGCTCCTCGAGTGTCGGTAGGTGAAGGATCGGGTCCGAGAGCCCCGTGCCGGGCTTGTCGTACATGATCAGCCGCGTAAACGAGGACAGGCGGGCGATGAACTTCGCCAAGCGCGGGTCCGTCCATTGCAGATCGAGGTGCGAGATGAAGCCAGGAGCGACAAGCAGGTCAACCGGGCCATCGCCGACGATCTGATAAGCGATCGCTGTCCCGCCGCGCTCGACGTACTGCGTTGGCGGTGGCTGCACGAGCCGAGGCTACGGCAAGCCACGATGCGGCGCAAGCTTTGCGCCCCCGAGAGACCCGGGGCTGAGCGCCGTCGCTCGACGGCGGCTGTGCCCACCAGCCGACTTGGCGCCTAGCCCGCCCGCTCCGGCATTGCCGGCGGCGCGGGCCTGGACGGCTCGCCTCTGGAGTTGAGCAGCCGCAGGCAGATTGGCCGCCGACGGGCTGTCGCTCCCGTGCCTGGCCCGGACGAAGCTGCAGTGTCCGATTCGCGGATCGAGGATGCCAAGATCGTTCCGCAGCAGGAGCGGCTTAGCCGTCGGCCAAGCGCGCCTAGACTCCCGCTATCCGCGCGGAGCGGGTCTTACCGGAACCCGCGCGGAGCACGCGCGGCTCGGTGAACGCGGGTCAGCCGACTTCGTACTTGATGTGTGTGACGCCGGGTGCGTCGACGGCCCGCATCAGCTTGAGCTCGAGCACCCCGCGCTCGAGCCCCTCGAATAGGCGAGCGCCGGCGCCGAGGATCAAGGGCGCGATCGAGACGTCGATCTCATCAACCAGCCGCGCGGTCAAGCACTGGTTGACCACCGACGCGCCGCCTGCCAACCAGACGTCGCGTCCCCGTGCGGCGTCCTTGGCCTGCGTGAGCGCCGACTCAATCCCGTCGCTCACGAAGTGGAAGGTGGTCCCGCCCTCCATCTCGAGTGGCTCACGCGGGTGGTGGGTGAGCACGAATACGGGATGGTGGTAGGGGGGATCCTCGCCCCACCAGCCCCGCCAGGACTCATCCGGCCAGGGACCACGAACCGGCCCGAACATGTTGCGGCCCATGATCGTGGCGCCGATGTTTGCCCGACGCTCGTCGACCACGGCAGAGCTGGCGTTGACGTCGCCTCCCTCCTCGCCGTGCATCTCCCGGAACGCCTTGAGCGGGAAGAACCACTCGTGCAGCTCCATCCCGCCGACGCCGAGCGGGTTCTCCTCGCTCTGGTTCGGTCCGCAGACGTAGCCGTCCAGCGACATCGTGATGCTGAGTCTCAGCTTGCTCATCTCCACTCCTATGGGCTAGTCGAATCCTGTTGTATGGGACCGCCCGACCCGGCCAGACTCATCGGACCGGGATTCCCAACCGACAGGAGCAGGCGTCGGGAGCCGATTGGAGCGGGTATCCGCGCGGAGCAGGCCCATTGCTGACAAACATTGCGATCTCCTCGCGACGAGGACACCAGGCGCGTGCCGGTTATCTTGTTGGCACTCGGTCAGACGCTGATCCGGTAGCGAAGGTGGACGACGCCGCCCATGAACCGGCGCTCATCCAGGAGGCGGAGGCGGGCGCGCACCTTGTCCGGCAATGCACGCTTGCCGCCACCGACAAGGATCGGATTGAGGAATAAGTGACACTCGTCGACGAGGCCCGCCGCGATCGCGTGGCCGGCGAGCTCCGCACCGCCAACCGTGATGTTGGATACCGACGTCTCCTTGAGCCGCTGGACCGCCCCGGGGTCGAACTCGCGCTCGATGCGCGTCCTTGCGCTGGTGACCGTCTGAAGCGTTCGGGAGTAGACAATCTTCTCCGCGACCCGCCAGAGCTCGGCGAAGTCCCGTGCCCCGGCCGACTGATCGGCGCCGGCGCCGGCCGTCTCCCAGAAGACCATCGTTTCGTACATCCGGCGGCCGTAGAGGTAGGTGCCGATCGGCCGCTCGAGGTCGTTGACGGCAGCCAGCACCTCGCCGTCCGGCGCGGCCCAATCGAATTTGCCCTCTCCATCCTCGACGTACCCGTCGAGGGAGGCGATTGCCGAATAGATCAGCTTGGCCATCAGCTCCTCAGTTTCTGAACGAGAGTCCTCGCGCATGGAGCGCGGCGCGGAGGGCCGCGAGCGCTGTTGGACCCATCCCGTGGAGCTTGTTGAGCTCGGACTCCGACGTTTGCGCCAGCTGCTCTAGGTGCGTATGGCCCGCGCTCGATAGTGCGCGGCGGGCCGGCGCCGACAGCTTCGGGAGGCCAGTATCGCTTTCCTTGGGCAAATGGACTTCTCCTGATCGATCCTAACCGTGCGGCGCGCCGCCGAACCCGACCTCGTTGCCGTCAGGGTCGCGGTACACCAGCTTGCGTACGCCGTTTGAGTACGTGTCGCGAACATCGGGCTCCAGCCCTCGGGCAGCGATTGCCGCTACGCGCGCATCGAGATCATCGAGGAAGACCGTCACCACGGAGTTGCCCGCGCCCTCGGCTTGCTCCACGACGTATACCGACCTGTCCTCGGCTAGCGTCCACACAGTCTCAGCGGCGTGGGGGGAGAACGACGGTTCACCGAGCAACCGCTCGTACCACTCTCGGGATGCTTGGAGGTCGCGCACGCGCAGACCTGCGAAGAGGTGCAACGACATCGCCGCGAGTTTAGGTCACGCCGCCACAAGGGCGGCCTCGGTTGCGAGCGCCAAGCGGAGCGCGCCGCGCCGATATCGAAGCGGCTCGTTGGCACCGCCTAGCGTCCAGCCCTGCTCCTCGCCAGAAGCAGGAGCCTCGGCCAGGCTCCCCCCTCTGAGGAAAGGGAGGCGCCCCAACCCTCTGCTGGCCGGCTGCCGTATTGACGGCGGGCCACGAGCATCCCCGGAGCCCGAGCCCAGCGGTCTGCGAGCGCATTTGAAAAGGACCTGGCGCGCGCGCCAGGTTCTTAAGCCAACGGGATCCACGCGTATCCACGCGTATCCACGCGCGCTCGGCATCAGCGCCTACCCCCGGATTTGCAGGGCTTTTGTGATATTTCGGCCCTGATCTCGACGTCCCTGAAAAGAGCGTTTGCCGCAACACGTACAGAAATCGTGTTATTCGCCGTTCGATCCTGGATGAGAACTGACCGAGATCGGCGGGCGTGAAGGCGTGCGTCGGGCTGATGCGTAGGAATGGCACGCGGGCGAAACGGAGCCATAAGTGTATCTGCGCGTGGAGCACGACGCCGAGCCACTGGTCGGCGTGAGCCGGGAGACGCCCGCATTGCGCGCGGATGCGGAAGTGCCGGACAGGCGGTCTGGGTATTTCGAGTCCGTTCCGATGGAGGTGTCTCGAGCGGGCCAAAGCGGCCGCCGCTGACTTCCGCTCGCGACGAGCGTAGGCCGGAGCAGGAGCGCCGCCGGGAGCCAGCCGTGCTCTCGCAGCTCGTCCGCAGCGACAGCGCGAGCGGTTGTGAGCGGCGCGCTCGCATCCATGAGAGAGCGCTGGGAGTGCGCGAGCGAAATTGCGTGCGCGTCTCAGCAACCGGGCGGCGACTGGAACGTTCCTGAGTACGTCACTTGACTGACCGTTCCACGTTGCCGTGAGCTTCGCCAGGCGTCGCGCCGCCCGATCCGGACGAACAGGCCGTCCCGGCCGGACACGGCGGTTGTGGCAGCATGGTGAACGAGAGTTGCTGCGTGCTCGTGCCCGAAGGGCTCGCCAGTTGCGCCGAGTTGGCGTCCGTGCTGCCAGGCCACCATGCCACGAACGATCCGTCGGCCACCGTTGCCTGGACCTCGCTGCCGTCCGAGCGCACCAGCGTTAGGGCGCTCACGTCGGTAGCGACCTGGCCCTGCAGGAACGTGTAGGCCTGTCCCGCGTTCGTTGTGAGATGAGCCTCCGACGCTTGGGAGATCGGGCCGGAAGGGCGGCCTCCAAGCCCCATCACGCCGATTGCCGACGACGTGGAGCCGCTGCCCGACGCTGAACCGCTCGCCGAGCCGGACATGGTGTGTTCGGAGGGTCCGCCGGGGGCGGAGTTGGCCTGGAGGGTGGTGAAGGAGGGACCGGTGAAGCAGGTGGCGTTTGCACCGCCGTTGCGCAGGATCATCGCCGTGAAGGGCCCGCGCGTGTCGGTGAGGACCGGTTGCCAGCCAGTAGCCGGAATGCCCTGCGAGCCCCCGGTGCTAGAGAGCTGCGAGGCGCAGCGTTCGCGCGCTGTGCCGGTCTGCCCGCTCGCCGGCTGGGTTGGCGTTGCGCTCCAGCCCGCGAACGCCGGCGCCGTGCTGGATCCAAGGCCAACGAGCGCGACGACCGCACCGGTCGAGGCGGCCACGACGGCTACCCCACCGAGCGCCATACGCGGGCCCAGCGCTCGTGTGCGCGGGTGACAGTCCACCGTCCGAATCCTTTGCCGTGCCTCGGCGGGTATCTCCCGGGCGCGCTCGGCGAGCGCCGCGCGCAGCTCATCCTCCAATGCGTCAATCATGGTCGCGACTCCTTTGTCTCGCTGATCACCTTTTTCTCGCTGATCATCTGTCCGTTTTCCGGCGCCCTCGATGCGTCCTCGCGCTCGACCGCCTCGCGCAGACGCGAAAGCCCGCGTGAGGCGGTGCTCTTGACCGTCCCCACGGAGCAGCCGAGCGTCTGCGCGACCTGGGCCTCCGAGAGGTCCTCGAAGTAGCGCAGCACGATCACCGCCCGCTGACGCGGTGCGAGCGTGCCAAGCGCGCCAAGAAGCGCCGCTCGGGTGTCAAGCCTCCCGAACGCGCCCGCGGCGGCCTCGTCGGCCCGCGCATCGGCAGGCGCGCCGAGCGGGGGCTCGAGCTCGCGGCGCCGCCGCGAGCGGCGCTTTGCGTCGTCGACGGCGAGGTTGACGAGGATTCGGCGCGCGTACGCCTTCTGGTGCTCCATCCTGCGCACGCGAGGCCAACGCCGGGCAACCCGCAGAAGCGTTTCCTGGACCAGGTCTTCGGCCTCCGCGACGTCCCCGACGATCAGGTATCCGGTGCTGAGCAGATCGTCGGCGCAGCTCGCCACGAAGCGCTCGAAGTCCATCCTGGCACGGCCGCGGCTCCCTATTCGCATCGCAGGCATCATCAACCTTAACCCCGGCGGGCCCGCGAAAGGTTGAGCGCGCCCTGACTTCACCTTTGCGAGCCGGTGCCCAGAGCTGCGGAGGGCTTATTCGTTGGGACCCATCGGCTGTCGCTCGCGCGTCCCCCCGCCACCAAGCAGCAGGGTGAGGCGTGGCGCGTAGTGATGTTGTTCGCGTTCCGGAGCAGGTCTATCGAGCGGAGACAATCGACAGTCCCTGACTACCGCTTCACTCCGAGGGAACGCGGAAGCAGGAGGCTGGCCAGCGACCAGCCGCGCGATCGCTCCTCGTCCTACGCGGGCGTCTGCTCGCGTCAAGCGTGGATGCTCGCTCAGCTTCGCAAAGCAGCCGTAACGGGCAGGCGGGATACTTGCCTGTCTGATGCCTGAGGAGTCCACGATCCCCGACCATGTAGAGCGGAGATCGTGGGAGCGCTATGGCTGGGTGGCCGGCATCGTTTTCGTCATCGCGCTGGTAGCTGAGATCGTCGTCGCCGTTGGAGTCGAACTGAGCCAGAACGACTCGGCGGCGAAGATTGCGAACGGTCTTCACGCCCACGAAACGCGGCTGATCGTGATCGCATGCCTGTCCGTCGTCTATGCGGTCATGTTCGTGATCTACCTGAGCGCGCTGCACAACCTGCTGCGCGGGGACACTGATCGCACGCGGTTCCTTGGTTCGTTGGTGCTGGTTGGAGGAGTGCTCTTCGTCACCCTCCATGCCGTCAGCGACATCGGCATCACCGGATTGGTCGGAGCAAAGCTCGCCTCGTACGGGGCCCGACACGACCCTGGCGCGTCCTACACGCTGTACCTGATGACGTTCGCGTTGGAGAGCGTTGGCGATGTCTTCGGCAGCCTGTTTGCTTTCGCAACAGGCGCGCTTGTGCTTAGGAGCGGGGTCTTGCCGCGCTGGCTCGGCTGGATGTCGATCCTCGTCGGGACGCTGCTCTTCCTTCAGGGGTTCGGCCTCGGCGGCGTCATCGCCTCGTTCGGATTGGTGCTGGACTTGATCGGGTTCGTGCTTCTTCTGGTGGTCGTTCTCGTGAGCAGCATCATCTTGCTGGCTCGGGAGGACTCGATCCCCGTGTCGGAGCAGGCGTGACGGCCAGCGCAGTCGAGACGCCTCGTATTCGTCCCAAGCGAGCGTGAGCTCGGTCGCACCGGAGACGCTTGGATGTCTCGCAAAGCAGCAGCGACAGCGGCGTTGCCCGACATGCTCAAATCTCCCCGTGTGCCCCGGCCCGCCCGAGGACTCATGAGCTGTCGTCCGCGCGTGCAGGCTCGAGCAAAGACTCCAGGGGTTTTGGAGGGTTGGAGTGGTGACCACTAAGGTCCATGTACACCAGTCATGCTACGCGTCACGAATTGCCGCGCCGCAACTGGGTTACGTACCGAGGAACACGAGGACGGCCCGCACGCGGCGATGGTCCTCGGCCGCCGGGGCAAGGTTGAGCTTCGCGAAGATACTCGTGACGTGCCTCTCGACGGCGCGCTCAGTGATCACGAGTATCTCGGCGATTGCCTGATTGCTGCGACCCTCTGCCATCAGGCCGAGCACTTCGCGCTCCCGCGCGGTCAGCACGTTCAGTGGATCGTCTGTGCGTTTGCGACCCAGCATCTCTGAGACGACCTCGGGATCGAGCGCGGAGCCTCCCTCGGCGACTCTTCTGATCGCATCGGCGAAGCGCTCTAGGTCCGAGACGCGGTCCTTGAGCAAGTAGCCGACGCCGGCGGCGTCGTCTCCCAGTAGCTCCAGCGCGTAGTCCTCCTCGACGTACTGCGAGAGCACCAGCACACCAGTGTCCGGCATCTCTTCCCGGATCACGCGCGCCGCACGCAGCCCCTCGTCTGTGTGGGTGGGCGGCATGCGGATGTCGATGATTGCGATGTCAGGCTTGTGCGCCCTGGCCTTTCGCAGCAGCTCCTCGGCATCCCCGGCCTGACCGACTACCTCGAACTTGGCCTCCTCGAGTAGCCGCACCATGCCTTCCCGCAGCAGCAAGGAATCCTCTGCGACGATCACGCGCACGGGATCGTCGCCCTGAGGATGGTGCCCAACCCCTGCGGACTCGTCAGCTCGAGGCGGCCGTCGAGCGCCGCGACCCGATCTTGAAGCCCTCGCAGCCCCGAGCCCTGATCGGCGGCGGCGCCCCCGACGCCGTCGTCCCTCACCTCGACGTCGACGTGGCCGTTGTCGCGGACGACCCCCACCGTTACCGTTTGCGCGCGCGAGTAGCGGGCCGCGTTCGTAAGGGCCTCGGCGACGACGAAGTAGACCGCCGACTCGACCGACGGCGGGAGCCTGTCGGCCGGCGTCTGGAGCAGTTCCACAGGAACCGGGGAGCGGCTGGCGAGGCCTTTGAGTGCTGCGTGCAGGCCGCGATTTGTGAGCACGGCCGGGTGGATCCCTCGTGCGAGCTCGCGCAGCTCGGCGGTCGCCTCGTTCAACTCGTGGAGTGATTCGTCGAGGAGCTCCGCCGCCCCTTGTGGGTCGGGCTCGATGCGTTCTCTGACCATTCGTAGGTCGATGCCGAGGGCCATGAGTCGCTGCTGGGCGCCATCGTGGAGGTCCCGCTCGAGTCGGCGCCTTTGCTCATAGCCGGCCTGCACGATGCGCGCGCGCGAGGCCTGAAGCTCGGCAACCTTCGCCCGTAGTTCTGCGTCCAATCGTTCGTTTCTGAGCGTCAGCCCGGCGGCGGCACCCGCTGTTTGCACCAGTTCGCGTTCCTCCGCGAGGTCCGAGCTGTGCACGATCGCAGCGATTCGTTCGCCCTCATGCTCGACGATGGTGGAGACCTTGCCCTCCGGCGCGGGATCGACCCGAACCGGCTGACCGTCGGCGTCCACGTAGGCGTCCTGGCCCGGTACCCAATAGGCGAGCTCCAAGGTCGGGTCTCCAAGCGCGTCCGCGAGCGCGTCGCGCAACGCTCCGCGGCCACCACCCTCACCGAGCTGGGCCAAGAGCTCGCTGATCGCGTCGGCTTCGCTGAACCGGGATCGCAGGAGGCCCACCAAGAAGGCAAACGGTAGGCAGGCGATGGACGCGAACAAAGCCAACGTCTGCGCGTCAGAAATGTCGCTCGACAGGCCGGCCTGTTCGACGATGAGGGCGGCCATCAGCAGCAGAAACGTGAGCCCGCCGACGGCGACGATCGGGGCGAACACCCTCGCTCGCCCTGGGGTGCCGCTTCGCCAGCGTCGATAGAGGACCGCGACCACGGCACCCAGCAACGCGATCGAGATGTCTAGTTGCGCCGCTTCGAGTACCTTGGCAGCCTCGGAGTGTCCGATCAGCAGCGGGTTACTGGGACAGCGGGTGCAGCCCGCCTTTGAGTCGGTGAACAGGAACACTCCAAGCTGCACCACCGTCGTGTTGACGTAGGCGATGGTGACCAGGAGACGGTCCAGCCGGGTTTCGAGCCTCCCCGAGGGAAACGACAGCAGCAGCTGGATGAGCACCGCGTAGATCAGCACCTCCCCGACCGAGGCGATCGCGAACACGACGCCGTCGTTGGAAAAGACCAACCCCTTCAGCAAGCCGCTAAGGCCGACCGCGACCATGAGCGGACCGATGTTGCCGGCCGACCGCTGCTTCCAAACCCATAGCCCGACTCCCACGAACCCCCAGCCGGTGACTAGGAACAAGCCGGCAAACGCGCCCCGGTGAACGTTGTGCTCGCCGTTGAGCATGACCACGAACGCGGCGATGCCCGTCAGGAACGCCAAGCCGGCGAGACCGATCAGGGTGCGTCGCGGTGCGGTCAGCGGATGAGTAAAGAGATCGCCTCCGCGCTCAGCTCGCTCTTGGCGACGAACCCGCGCGCGCCGCTGGCGCCCACCGCCTCGTCAAGGTCGGTGAAGTCATGGCTCGAGATAAGCACTATCTGCGGGGTAGCGCCGTTCGCATCGAGTAGTCGCCGCGTAACCTCGAAGCCGTCGATGTCGGGTAGGCGCACGTCGAGTAGCACAACCTCTGGGTTCAGCTTCTCCACGGCAGCCACCGCGCCGTCACCGTTGTCGAGCTCCCCAACGACGGCGTAGCCGTTGGCTTCGAGCATGCGCCTCGCACTGGCGCGGAAGCTGGGGTGATCATCCACGATCAGGACAGTCTTTCTCATGAGGGCTGATTGTCGCGCAGGGCCGCGCTTGGTTCCATACGGCTGGCCGCCCCGAGCTGGCGGCAAACCGACGTATCCCGGGCCGCTACCCGACGTCACAGACGCCTGCCAGGCCCCCTGGTTTCTCAGTCGCTGAACGGAGAGCCTGTCGTCATGTCCGAAGTCCAGCCCAAAGGAGGATGGAGCATGACCACCAAGACCGCTACCAGCAGGAAAGAACGAACCACGCATCCCTCGACCAGACGCTTCAGTCGCGGCCGGATCATCGGCCTGACCCTGATCGCCGTCCTCACGCTCGGGCTCGCCTACCTCGCCTTCGCCGGCAGTTCTACGGCCGTCTCCGTGCCTGCCGGCGCGCATGCGGGCCAGCTGACGCTCAAGAGCTGTACCTACAACACCGAGAAGGGCGCCTACGCCGCCGACTGCGGAACGCTCGTGGTGCCCGAGAACCGCGCCGACCCGCACTCGCGGCTGATCGCGCTGCCGGTCATCCGGATCCGTGCGCATTCGGCACACCCGGGCGCCCCGATCTTCCGCCTGGAAGGCGGCCCCGGCGTCACGAACATGAAGTTCGCAGACGCCAGTCGGTTCACCGCCAACCACGATGTCGTCCTCGTCGGCTACCGCGGCGTCGACGGCTCCGTCCGGCTCGACTGCCCGGAGGTCGAATCGGCCCTCGAGCACTCCGCCGACTTCCTCGGCCAGAAGTCCCTCGATGCCTACTCGAACGCGTTGCGCTCGTGCGCGAAGCGACTCGAGGCAAACGGCGTCGATCTCGCCGGCTACACACTCCCCGAACGGGTCGAGGACCTCGAGGCGGCACGGAAAGCCCTCGGCTACCACCAGATCGACCTGTTGAGCGAAAGCGCGGGCACCCGCACCGCGATGATCTACTCCTGGCGCTACCCGACCGCCATCCACCGTTCGGTGATGATTGGCGTCAACCCACCCGGCAACTTCATCTGGTACCCGAAGACGACGGACGAACAGATTGGGCGCTACGCCAGCCTCTGTGCGCAAGACGCGACGTGCCACAAGCGCACCAGTGATCTCGCCGCGTCGCTGAAGCGGACCGTCGCGCACATGCCGAACAGCTGGCTGTTCTTTCCGATCAAGAAGGGCAACGCACGGATCGCCAGCTTCTTCGGACTCATGGAGACGACGGAAAATGCCTCGCCGCTCTCCGGACCGATGACCCTGGACGCCTGGCTCTCGGCCGCCCACGGTGATGCGAGCGGGCTCTGGTTCGAGTCGTTCGTCGCCCAGCTCGTTTTCCCGCAGGTGTTTGTGTGGGGCGACGTCGCAGCTGTCGGAATGGCTGACAACCAAGCTGCCGAGCGTTACTACTCGTCAAGCGAACACGACGGCCCCTCGATTATCGGCAACCCCGGAACGGAATTCCTCTTCGGCGGCGGAGGCCTCCTGCACGCATGGCCGGCCAACCCTGCCGACAACGAGTACACCCATGTCCAGACATCGAACGTGCAGACGCTCCTGATCGGCGGCAGTCTCGACTTCGCCACCCCGCCCCAGAACGCGACCAAGGAGCTCCTCCCCTACCTGCCCAACGGCCACCAGGTCATCCTCGCCGGCTTCGGCCACACAACCTCCTTCTGGACCGAACAGACCAAGGCGAGCACGCACCTGATTAACACCTACTTCGACACAGGCAACGTCGACGCCTCGCTGTACAAATCTCAAAAGGTTAAACTCACGCCCGACTCCACACAGACCGGACCCGCCAAGGCCATCGCCGGCGCGATGATCGGCTTCGGACTCCTCACGATCCTGTCGCTGCTACTGATGTGGCGCCGGGCGCAGAAGCGCGGCGGCTTCGGGCGCAAGGCGAGCGCGATCCTGCGCTCCATCTACCTGCTGGTACTCGGCCTCGGCGGATGGTTCATCGGCCTGATCATCGTGCTGGTGGCTTTGCCGACAGTCCCCCTCGACAGCGAGCTCATGGCTGTTCTCGCCATCGGCACGCCGATCGGCCTCGGCACCTACTGGGCCTGGGTCAACCGCGACCGGCCGGCCAGGGCCACGAGGATCGGGTTCGCGGTCGCGCTGACGGGCGCCCTCGTCGGCGCGCTGCTGGGGTTCAACGCAACAGCCGGGCTCATGGCGGTCATCACCACGATCGTCGGAGCAGCTGCCGGTGCGAACCTCGGCCTGATCGCCCTCGACGTCGCACGAATCGGCGAGCGGCCGGAGACCGTTCCGCCCATCGCCATTCCAGCGCCCATCGCCATTCCAGCGGTCGAACACTGACCCCCGGAGTCCGTTCGCGCAGAGCATGTGGCGGTGTGCTGGTTGCCGCCACCTGCTCTGCTGACGTACGTGCGCGCTCAGTGGTCTGAACGACGTCATCAAGTTATGGTGGATCCGGCGTGACCCACGCTGCCGACCCGCGTGTTCACGCCTACATCGATGCCCGGCCCGATTGGCAGCAAGCCATCTGCCGCGAGGTTCGCGATCTCGTCCACACGGCCGACCACGAGGTTGCCGAAACGATCAAACGCACCAACCGTCCGTACTTCGTACTGCAGGGCAACATCTGCGCGCTGTTGGCGGCGACGGACCACGTCAACGTGTTTCTCTACGACGGCGCCATCGTCCCTGATCCGGCGGGAATCATCACCGGCGGCTACGAGAACAAGAGCGCGCGCACGTCGCAGGGCGGAATGGCGAGCCGCAGGCGCTCGAACCGGCGCTCGCGCTCTGGCGCGGCGAACCGCTCGAAGGATCCGACTTCGCCTGGGCCGCCGGGCACATCCACCGGTTGCGCGCCGCCCTCATCGGCCTCTTGGAGCGCGCGGGGAACGCCCGCCTCGAACGCGGCGACGCGGCCGTCGCAAGCGGCCTGACTCGCCAGCTTGGTGCGATCCAGGGACTGCTCAAACCTCGACTGAGGTCTGACGCGCTCGTAGCCGCCCCGCTGAGGCCGACGAGTATGGTTCCAGCGCTCGAAGCATCACGGAAGCATTCGTCGCCACCGTCTCGTTCCCTCGGCGGGGTCATGCCAGTTGGACGCGTGCTTCCGGCTTTAGGCAGGGACCGCCTCGAGCTCGCCGCGAGTCGCGGCCTCGGCCTGCTCGCGGCTGTCGCGCGAGGAGATCAGGACGGCCGCGAGGATCGCGCCGACGATCGCAAAGCCCGCACCGACGAGGAAGGCGCGGTCGAACCCTCTCGTGAGCGCGACCGAGGGGTGCGCGCCGCCGCTCAGCAGGCTTTGCGTGCGGCTGTTGGCGACCGTCGCGAGAATCGCCAGGCCCAGCGCACCGCCGACCTGCTGTGACGTGTTGATCAGCCCTGAGGCGAGTCCGGCCTCATGCGGCTTGATCCCCGTCACTGCGCCGATCGTTACCGAGACGAACGAGAACCCGAGGCCGAACGCGGCGAGCAGCGACGGCCCGAGCACGTCCGCACCGAAGGACCCACCCGGCGCGGGTACCCGCGAGAACCACAGCAGAGCGCCCGCGATCAGCAACAGACCCGCGATCAGGACCGGCTTGAAGCCGATGCGCGTGACGAGCTGCGAGGCGACCCCGGCCGAGATGATGATCCCCACCGCCAGCGGCAGATAGGAGAGCCCTGTCTTGATCGCCGAGAAGCCCAGGACGTCCTGCAGATAGAGCGAGATGAAGAAGAACATCGAGAAGAGCGACATGCCGATCAGCAACCCCACGATGTCCGCTCCTCGGAGCGTGCGCCGGCGGAAGATCGAAAATGGCAGCAGGGGATGGCGCTGGCGGCGCTCGATCGCCACGAACGCCGCGAGCAGCAGGGCCGATCCGGCGAGCCGGAGGAGCGTGCCCGTCGAGCCCCACCCCACGTTGACGGCGTCGACGACCGTGTAGACGAGCAGCGCGAGTCCCGCCGTGACCGTCACAGCTCCGGGGATGTCAAAGCCTTCGGTGCCGTCTTCGGACTTGCTCTCGAGCAACAACCGTGGCGCAAACGTGGCCGCGGCGATGCCGATCGGCACGTTGACGAACAGCACCCAGCGCCAGCTCAGCCCACTCGTGAGAATGCCGCCCAACAGCACCCCGGCAGCACCCCCGGCGCCGGCGACGGCACCCCAGATGCCCAATGCGCGGTTGCGCTCCGCGCCTTCGGCGAACGTAGTCGTGATGATCGATAGCGCCGCCGGCGAGACGATCGCTGCGCCGAGGCCCTGAACCGCACGCGCGGCGATCAGCCATGCCTCAGACTGGGCCAGGCCGCCGGCCAGCGAGGCGAGTGAGAAGACGACCAGGCCGATCATGAACATCCGCCGGCGCCCGAGCAGGTCGGCAAGGCGTCCGCCGAGCAGCAGGAACCCCCCGAAGGTCAGGGTGTAGGCGTTTACGACCCACGAGAGGTCATCCCGGGAGAAGTGCAGGTGGGCGCCGATCGACGGGAGCGCGACGTTCACGATCGACGCGTCGATCACGACCACGAACTGCGTCATCGCCAAGAGCATCAAAGCGAGGTTCTTGCCGCGCTCTGAGGTCAGGTCGGCGGCTGCCCGGCGCGGACGCAAGCCCATCGTCGCTGTGCCACCAGATTGGGTCTCGGTCGTGGTCATGCTGGTCCTCTCTGAAGTGGAATGGGGGGAGAATCCGGAAGCGGAACTACGGTTCCCCTTGCTTATAGCAGCATACGGAGCTAAGATTCCGTTTGTCAAGCTCATGTCCACCGATCAGCGCACCCTCAGAGCCGACGCCCGCCGCAATCACGAGCGGATCGTGGCCTCGGGCCGCGAGCTGTTCGCACGCGACGGTCCTGAGGCACAGATGGACGAGATCGCCGCGCACGCCGGCGTCGGGATCGGCACCGTCTACCGCCACTTCCCGACCAAGGAGGCGTTGCTGACCGAGATGGTGCGCGTCCGCTTCGAGGAGTTCGCAGCGATCGCCACGCTCGCGGAGGACACCGTAGACCCGCGGGACGCGCTCGAGACGGTCATGCGCCGCTCCGCCGAAGCGGTCGAGGGAGACGTGGGCTTTCAGCTGGCGCTGATGGGCTCCGACCAGCTCGAGTGGGAGGGGATCGAGGAGCAGAAGGCCGCCATGGCCGCGGTCGTGACCCGGATCATCGAGCGCGCAGTCAGTGCCGGAGCCGTCCGAGACGACTTCACCTTCGAGGATTTCGGAATGGTGATGTGTGGCATCACCTCGACGATGTACTACAAGCCCGGCGGTGCCGACTGGCGTCGCCACCTAGCGATGATTCTCCACGGCGTACGCGCTCCTGTCCGGGATGGCGAGCCGCAGAGCGCTTAGCCCGCGACAGCTAGAGCCACATGGGGGATCCACGCGAGCGGCGGCCAGCGGGTCGGGAGCGAGAGATCAGGCTGCCGCTTCGCGCGGGATTCGAGCGTGCCGGACGGCTGCCACCTCGCTCCTGCTTGGGACGAGAAGCAGGCGTGGTGAGCCGACCGCTTCGGGCCACTGCTTGCGCCGTGATGCGGCAGCACTGCGATCTGTGCCGCTTCTGAGGACCACCAGAACACCTGGCCGACGCGGGTCGCGCTCCCGCTTAACAGCGACGCAGCAGCCCGGAATGCTGGAGCCGGCGGACGAAATCCGAGAGAGCGGCCGCGAACTTCGCCCGCTCCCGGTCTCCCGCTGCTGCGCTCGACTCGAGTAATCGGTTCACCGGTGCTGACCGCGGGCACGCGCCCCATCGTCCCCGCTGTCCGCGCCCCAAGACAACATCAGGTGGATGACGCTGCCCTTCGCTGTCGACTGGCCGACGATTGCCTCGCTGGCGACGGCGGGCGGCACGCTCGTGCTCGCCATCGCGACGTTCTCCTCGGTGCGCTTCGGGCAGCGCTCAACACGTATCGCCGAGCGTTCGACTGCGATTGCCGAGCGGGCGCTGTTGCTCGGCCTGCGGCCGGTGCTTGCTCCCGCTCGCGTGACCGATCCGCCCGAGACGGTCCGTTTCGTCGAGGGGCTGATGGTGACAGTCGAGGGCGGCATGGCGGCGGTCCAGCGCGACGGCGAGAACTACTACTTCGTGATGCCGCTTCGCAACGTCGGCAACGGCCTCGCGGTCCTTCGGGCGTGGCGGTTCATGGCGCGGCCCCCGCAGATCGATACCCCGCACGCCGAGCCTGCGGAGCACCGCCCGCAGTCGCGTGACCTGTACGTGCCCGCCGGCGACACCGGCTACTGGCAGGGGGCGATACGCGAGCCCGATGATCCTTTCCGCGACGGTCTGGACGAGGCGTTCCTAGCCGATGAAATGCTTACCGTCGATCTGCTCTACGGTGACCACGAGGGTGGCCAGCTGACGATCAGCCGCTTCATCCTGACGCGCGAGGACGACGGCCTTTGGCGCCCCGCCGTGGTTCGCCACTGGCTGCTCGAAGGGATCGACCCACGCGGGCGCTAGCCGAAAACGCGAGTGGACGGGTCCGGCAGCTTCGAAACACTGGCGCGAAATCCTTGATGCTCCCCGGCGATAGGACAACAACCATTCCCACGCTCCAACACACGTCACACGCGGTCCGCTGAGAGAGGTGCCTGCCGCTCTCGCCCGGATGCGGTCGCGACCGCATCCGGTCCGAGACGACCGCCCCTGGAGGAAGAGGGGGCGCGGGAGAGTTGAACCTCGGCCCGCAACCTTACCGCGGGTTCGCGTCCGCCTGCACCGCTTGCGATCCTCGTTTCGGCGCTCCGGATCACACCAGCTCCTCGGCCATCCAGACGCCAGAGCGAAACGTGCGATCCATCCGCGTGGCGCCGTGGATAAACGCGCTGCGCAACAGTTCGGGGTCGTGTGCCTCGATGTCGGGCAATACCCGCAACAACTCGCCGAAGATCCGGTGCCGAGCAGGGAGCGTCCGGAGCGTGCGGCGGAGCCTCGTAGATCGACTGCAGCTGGAAGTAGGCGTCGAGACCCTCGGGGCCGAGCTCGCGTCCGATGCCGCTCGCCTTCACTCCACCGAACGGGGCGGCGGGGTCCAGCACGTAATGGTTGATGCCGATGCCGCCAGTTTGCACCCGCGTTGCGACGTCTCGGCCACGTTCGGTGTCGCGGGTCCACACGCTGCCGCCGAGCCCAAACTCGGAGTCGTTGGCAATCGCTACAGCATTGTCGACACCGTCGTAGGGAATCACGGCGAGCACCGGTCCGAAGATCTCCTCGGGGGCGATTGTGCAGCTGTTGTCCACGTCGGCGAAGATCGTGGGCTGCACGAACCAGCCGCGATCCTGCTCCGGCGGGCGACCGCCTCCAGCAACGACGCGGCCGCCCTCGGCGCGCCCCTTCGCGATGTACCCCTCGACGCGCTCGCGCTGACGGGCACTCGCCAGCGGACCGACCTGCGTGGCCGGGTCGAGGGAATCTGGTCAACCGGTCGCCGAGGCGCCGCAGGGCGCCCCAGTTATGCTGCCCGGGCGCCCGTGGTACGGTCGCGATCCGGCCGGGCGCGACACTGACCGGCCCGGCCCCCGCGGTCGGGGCCCACCGGCGACCCCAGTCTGCTCCTTTAGTGATCAAGAACGGAGGTCAGCATGAGCAGCACCGACCTGAGCAGTGAAACCCCGACCGGGTCCCGCGCGCCCGCGCAGGACATCGTCTTGACCCACTTCATTGTCTCCGACGACGTCGAGCGCTCTCGGCGCTTCTATACCGAAGTGCTCGGCGGCGAGGTGGTCTTTTCCGGCCCGGGCGGTCTGACCTACGTCGCGCTAGCCAACAGCTGGATCATCATCAACGTGGGTGGAGGTCCGACCGACGACAAGCCCACGGTCAGCCTGGAGACGCCGCGCGACCTCGACCGGGCGAGCAGCTTTCTCAACATCCGGGTCGCGGACATCGCGGCGGTGTACGCCGAATGGAGCGCCCGTGGTGCTCAATTCCTGACGCCGCCGAAGCAGCACCAGTACGAGACACGGTGCTATATCCGCGATCCCGACGGTCATCTGATCGAGCTGGGGCAAACCACGGACCCAGATGGGGACTGGTCGCCCCCCCAATTCACGCCGCCGGCAGAGGGAATTGTGCTGACCCACTTCATCGTCTCCGACGACGTCGAGCGCTCTCGGCGCTTCTATACCGAAGTGCTCGGTGGCGAGGTGGCCTTCTCCGGTCCGGCTGGAGAACCGACGAATGTCGCGCTAGCCAACAGCTGGATCGTGATCAATCGGGGCGGAGGCCCGACCGACGACAAGCCCACGGTCACCCTGGAGACGCCACGCGAGCTCGACCGGGTCAGCAGCTTCCTCAATATCCGCGTGAAGGACATCGCGGCGGTGCACGCCGAGTGGAGCGCCCGTGGTGCTCAATTCCTGACGCCCCCGAAGCAGCACCAGTATGAGATCCGTTGCTACATCCGCGATCCCGACGGTCATCTGATCGAGGTGGGACAGACCACGGACCCAGAGGGAGACTGGTCGCGCCCTGAGTGGCTGTCGAGTACTGCCGGCAGGGAGCCGGAGTGAATGCCGAGATCACCGGCGAGATACCTCACATCGACGGTGGCCAGGCCCCCGGAAACTAAGATCCCTCGTACCCGCCGTTCCCCGCTCCGAGCTAGCCGCTGAGACCCGCTCGGGCCGGCGATGCTCGGGGCCGTCGTTGTCAGTACCGTGACACTGAGGAGGTTTCGGTCATGACCACCGCGATCATTGGCACTGGAGGGATCGGATCGGTGATCGCCCGCCAGCTCGCCTCCGGCGGCGAGACCCTGCGGCTCTCGAGCGCCGACAAGAAGTCGGCGGGAACGCTGGCTGCAGATATCGGTCGAGCCGCGGTTGTCACCGCCGACAACGGCGACGCGCTGCAGGGCGCCGATGTCGTCGTGCTCGCGCTGCGGTTTGCCGCGCTGAAGGGCGTCATAGACGAGATTGCCGACGCGCTGAGCGACAAGCTCGTCGTCGTTCCGAGCAACCCGTTCGGCATCGACGCACGAGGCAACCTCTCACGTCTCCTGCCGAAAGGGCAATCCTCTGGCGGGGTTGTAGCCGGGTGGTTGCCGGCGGGGGTGCGCTTGGCCATGGCGTTTGGAAGCCTGTCGGCCGATCTCTTCGAGTCCTCCAGCAACCGCTCACCGGAGCCGGCGGTCCTCTTCTACGCGACCGACGACGACCGTGCTGACGAGGAAGTCGAGCGGTTGATCCGAATGGCCGGCTTCGAGCCGGTGAAGGTCGGCGGGCTCGAACAGTCGAGTCGACTCGAGGTGGGCGGCGACCTTCACGATCTCGTAGTCGGCCCCGCAGAGGCACGGTCGTTGATCGGTGGGACCTGATCGCCTCGCTGCATCTCGGGCACCACGCCGATGTTCGCAAAGTAGTAATGCGGCTCGCGAGGATGCCGCCACTCCATTGCGCCCAGAAGCCTCGCGGCTCTGGGCAAGTGCATTCCGAACGTGGCACCCATATACAGAGTGGCCCGCGGTGGCGCCCGCCATCTTCCAGGCGGCTCGACACTTCTGCTGGCGGCTAACAGCACAACCCAGTCGCGGTCCTGTTACCGGCGCGCGAGGCCAGCTCGCCATCACGGACGCTACGGATTTGACATCCCACCGAGTATGTGATGAGATACCAATCAGTATGCGAGCTGCTCCAATTCTCGCTCGCGCCCACTTCGCTGAAAGGCGGTCTTGACCGATGCCCTCACAAACCCAGCCCGCGCTTCCTCCCGGCCCGCGCCTGCCACGCGCGATCCAAAGCGTCATCTGGTACCGCAGCGCCCAGTGGCTAATGGATCAGTGCCAGGCGCGGTTCGGGGACATGTTCACGCTGAAGATCGCCAACGAAGGCACGTGGGTGATCACCTCCGACCCGGAGACGATCAAGCAGGTGTTCACCGGCGACCCGCGCCTGTTGCACGCCGGAGAGGCGAACCGCATCCTGCTGCCGATTCTCGGTCCGGATTCGGTGCTGCTGCTCGATGACGCGTCGCATCTACGCCAGCGCAAGCTGATGCTGCCCCCATTCCACGGCGAGCGGATGCAGCGCTACGGCGCGCTGATGGCCGAGGTCGCCGCCGCCGAGATCGAGCGCTGGCCGCTCGGCGAGCCCTACCCGCTGCGCCCGCGCATGCAGGCGATGACCCTGGAGATCGTCCTACGCACCGTGTTCGGGATGAACGAGGAGGTGCCGCGCATGGAGCTGTTGCGCTCCGAGCTGCGCCATGTGCTCGACCTCGTGACCGACCCATTGCACGGCGTCGCACTGCTCGCGCTCGGGCCAGAGCGCATCACCCGGATCAAGCGCTTCCGCCGCGAATTGCACCGCATCGATCGGCCGATTTATGAGGAGATTGCCGAGCGCCGCCTCGCCCCCGACCTGGCCGAGCGCGACGACATCATGTCGCTGCTGCTGCAGGCTACCCACGAGGACGGCTCGCCGATGAGCGACTCCGAGCTGCGCGACGAGCTCGTGACCCTCCTTGTCGCCGGACACGAGACGACCGCCAATGCGCTGTCCTGGGCGGTCGAGCGGCTGTGCCGCCATCCCGAGCGGATGGAGCGCCTGACCGAAGAGGTGCACGCGGAACAGAGCGCCTACCTGCAGGCGGTCATCCAGGAGACCCTGCGGTTGCGCCCAGTGATCTCGATTGTGCTGCGCCGCCTGCAGGAGCCGATGGAGCTCGGCGGGCATGTGCTGCCGGCGGGCGCGTCGATCGTGCCCTCGATCCATCTCGTCCATCGCCGCGCGGACATCTACCCCGATCCGAACGAGTTCCGGCCTGAGCGGTTCATCGAGTCTGAGGGGGGACGGGCGCCCGGGACCTACACATGGATCCCGTTCGGCGGCGGCATCCGACGCTGCCTGGGCGCGGCATTCGCGCAGTTTGAGATGGAGGTCGTGCTGCGCGAGCTGGTCTCACGGCGCACCCTTGCCCCGGCACGTCCCGAGTCAGAGCGCAACTACCGACGCGCGATCACCGAGACCCCGCGACACGATGCGACGGTGATCGTCGGGCGCCCTCCGGTGTCCTCACCGGCGCCTAAATCCGCGCCTGCCCTGGAAGCGACACCGGCTTGAGCGCGCTCCGCTCCCGCAGGGGGAGCGCCGGCCCGTCGCGGATCGAGCGCTCGGACGCCACCCGCGCCGCGCTCGTGCGCTCGGCCTCGCGGCTGATCTGCGAGCTGGGAATGCACGGGGCCTCGATCGACCGTATGGCCGCCGACGCCGGGTATACGAAGGGCGCGTTCTACGCTCATTTCGCGAGTAAGGAGGACATGTTCCTGACGCTGCTTGACGAGCACTTCGCCGCCGAGGTCGCGCGGCTGGACACTGTGCTCGAGGGGACCGGCGATCCCGCACAGGAAGCGCGCGCCGCCGCGGAGGGCTTCCTCGCGCGCGTCGACTCCGAACCGGAGTGGCGGGGCCTCTATCGGGAGCTGGCCGCCCATGCCGGGCGCAACGAGGCCTTCCGCGAGCAGTTCGCCGCCCGCGAGCGCGACCTGCGCGAGCGCATGGCCGCCGTCTTCGAACGCTGGGCTTCCGATCTCAACGCCACGCCCGCCGTGCCCGCGCGCGACGTCGCCGCCATGGCCATGTTCATGGCCGACGGGTTTCTGCTCGCCCGCACGATCGAGCCCTACCTCGACCCCGCTCTTTACGGGCGCATGTTCGAAGTCTTCCTGCACGGGCTGATGTCCGTATCCGGCGCACCCGCGTCTGTCAGCTAACGGCGGCGTCACGCTTGCGCGATGGACGAGGCGCAGGCGTCGTGCCCGACCCGCTCCGCGCTAGCGCTTTCTCGGGGATTCGGTACTCACGCCGCGACTGCCCAGGTTGAGGCTGGCCGTCGGTCAACGAAACGGGGCCGGTCGCCCATGGTTGACCGCCACCCAGGCTTTTCCCGACGGCCACGAGGAGAGGGAGGCGCCCCAGCCCGCCCTGGTCGACTGCCGCGGCGAACCAGAAGCCTCCCTGGAGCCCGAGCCCCGCGGGAAACCGCGGGTATCCGCGGTCGAGGGCCGGTTTCACGAAACCCAACTTTGCGTTATGCGGCGGCTCTGCCCGGGAGAATAGGTGACCATGGCCCGAGCGGCGGGAACGAACAAGCGCCGGCAGATTACGCGTGGCCTGATCGTAAAGCGGTTGCTGGCCGTGAGCGTGGCGGGGCTTGCGCTCTACGGACTCGCGCCGAAGCTCGGGTGAAGTGCTCGGCGCCTGGCCGCGCCTGCGTGACATCGAGCCGGGCTGGTTTGCGGTGATGGCGCTCAGCGAGGGCGCGAGCCTGGTGTGCATGTGTGCGGTGCAGCGGATCGCGAGCCGGGAGCGTCGCTGGGCGCCGTTCCTGAACTCCTACCTCGTCGGCAACGCGGTGAGCGAGCTCGTGCCCGGTGGCGCCGCCACCTCGGCTGCGCTGGAGTACGAGATGCTGGTGGGTGAGGGAGTCGAGCCCGCCCACGCCGCGTCGGGGCTGACCGCCGGCTCGGTGATCGTGTTCGCGACGCTACTGGTCTTGAACGTGCTCGCGTTGCCGCTGGTGGTGCTGGGCGTGAGTGTGCCCACGACCCTGCTGGCGGCAGCATGGATCTCGGTGGTGCTGCTGCTCGGCATCGTCCTAGTCGGCTCGCTCGCGCTCAGGGGCGACCGGTTCTTGACGGCCGTCGGTCGCGCGGCCCAGTGGACGCTCAACAAGCTGAGACGCCACTCCCAGCCGGTGCAGGGTCTTCCCGAGCGACTGCTCGTCCAGCGCGACGCTGTCACCGAGGCGGTGGGCAGCCACTGGTGGCAAGCGCTGCTGGCCGCAGCCGGCAAGTGGGTCTTCGACTACCTCACGCTCGTCTTCGCGCTCGCCGCCGTCGGCGCGCGCCCGAACGTCGCGCTGGTGCTCGTGGCCTACTCGGCTGTATCGCTTCTCGGGCAGATCCCGCTCACCCCGGGTGGGCTCGGCGTGGTCGAGGCGGGCCTCACCGGCGCGCTCGCCCTGATCGGCGTGAGCGGCGGTGCAGCCGTGCTCGCCACCCTCGCTTACCGGCTCTTCAACTACTGGCTGTACCTTCCCGCAGGCCTCGTCGGCCTGATCCTGCACAGGCGCTCCGCCCACTCCGCGCAACCCGCCCCAAGCGGGTGATTTCGCCAGCATTGCGAGCGCGTTGGACGTCAAGGCCGACGCGCTCGCTACGGACGAGATGCAGGCGCGCCCTAGAAGCGCGGCACCCGGGTGGGGCACCAAGACCGAGGAGGCCACTTTGATTCTGGTTACGGGTGCGACAAGGATGTTCGGAAGCGGCATCAGCGACTGCCTGATTCGCGAGTCCGAACTGGAGTGGGCGCTCCTGTCACCGACCTCAGTGCTCGAGACGAGCTTGCTGTCGATGGTGCCGTGGATCGAAGAGACCGGTGCGATCATCGCCTCCGCTGGAGAGGGGATGGTGGCCCACGTGGCAGCCGGCGACGTTGGCCGCGCCGGGGCAGCGACCGCTGAGCAGGCTGCGATCGGCGTTGTCTGTCATTTCCGCGCCTGGCGCAACGGAGATGCGCAGGCGCAGACGGACACATATCGGGAGCTCACCAGCTGTCACCCGACAACAGCCGAGGAGTGGATCGAGGCGCATCGTGACGTGTTCATCCGGGCGCGAGACAGAGCACCGGCTGCGACTGGCTGACGTCCGCAAGCCTCGAGGCCACCTGCGGGTCGATAGAAGTCCCGCTAGCTCCATTGGCGGCCCCGACCGCTTATCGGGCGCGAACGGTGAACCCCAGGCGCCCGAGCACCTTTACGGCGCCTGTCTTGCCGCCCTCGAAATCGCCGGACGCCAGGCGCTCGCCAGTCGCGAACTCATAAGCGGTGCCGAGGATCGCTTTTGGTGGGTACCGGCGCTCGTCCCTGACGAGGTCGTAAGTCGTCGTCGGGGCAAATCCGTGCTCAGCGAAGAAGCGATCCGGCCCCAGTCGGTCGTACTCGTCTAACGCCCGCAATACGTGGTCATGGGTCACTTGGTTCCACGCAATCGAATTTGCCATCTCGTCCTCTCAACGTCGTGATCGCTCATGATTTCTTGGCGCCAGGATCAGCGCTCTAAATGGACTTCGTGTCGCCGCGCGCCGCCGTCTTACCTGCGACGGGTCCAGCGGCGATCACGCGACCGGGTTCTACCATCTGCCGGTGGGCGTTGAGGACCTGCGTGCAGACGTAGCCGAGCAACGACTCGCGCTCCAGGACTCGGCCTCACGCCGATGGGTTAAGCAGCTCCATCCAGGCAATCCCCGCCACGATCGCGCAGTTGCAAGACTCCACGAAGGCCTTCGGCGTACGGCTCTGCACGAGCTTCGCCGCCGCCGTGCCCAACTGCCGGCCTTGGCGGGCCCCGAGTTCGACGACCTGGCGCATCAGTGCGCCGACGACGCGCTCGTGAGCATCCTCGCGAAGATCGATGACTACAAGGGGCTCAGCCAATTCACGACCTGGGCGTATAAGTTCGCGATCTTCGAGGTGTCGACCAAGCTCTCGCGGCATACCTGGCAGCGGCGCCCGCCGACCCGCGACGATCTGGAGCTGCACGAGCTTCCCGACAGCCTCGAGCACCGGCCAAGCGAGCAGGCAGAGCGCCGTGAGCAGCTCGTCGTTCTCAGGAGAGCGATCGAGACGGTCCTGACCCCGCGCCAGCGAGAGGTGTTCGTCGCGGTTGCCCTGAACGAGGTGCCGATCGATGTGCTGGCGATTGAGCTTGCCTCAAACCGCAACGCGATCTACAAGAACCTGTTCGACGCTCGGCGCAAGCTGCGTGACACCCTCGCTGCCGCCGGCTATCCGCTCACTGACGAAAGGGAGCAAACATGATCGGGCTTCGTTCGCTCGATGAGCTTCTGCGCGCCGACGAAGGCGATGCCGGCTGCGATGCCGGTGTTCCCATCATGGATCAATACGTCGAGATCGAGCTCCGCGGCGAGGATCCGAGGGAGCGCTTCCCGGCGACGGCCATCCATCTGCGTGTGTGCAGGGGCTGTCGCGCGGACCACGACGGCGTGCTCGAGGCCGCCCGGCGCTTGGGCAACCTCGACCCGGAGTAGCGCGAACAGCGCGCGTCGCAGCGCCACCCCCCCGCGGTCAGGGGCACGCGCTGTCGCGAGCCCGGTGAGCTCCTGCGGCGCCCTCATCAATTGGCGAGTGTGGCCGGCGCCCCGCAATAGCGTGCGATCAGCTGATCTGCGAGCCCGTTGAGGTCGTCCGCAACGTACGTCGGCTGGGGGCCGACTTCCAATGGCGCATTGCCCTCACGCAGGATCAGCCCGGCCTGCCAGCCGGCGGAAAGAGCGCCAATCGTGTCCCAGACGTGACATGCGATGAGACAGATTTCGTCCGGCGAGACATCGAGCGCACTCGCCACGGAATGGTACGCCTCCGGTGCCGGCTTGTGGCGACGCACGGTCTCGTCGACGCTGAAGCGATGCTCGAAGACGTCGATCACGCCTGCCTTCTCGAGCTGCTCGCCGGAGATCTCGAGCGTGTTGTCGGTGAGCGTGAATAACCGGAAGCCCTGAGCCCGGAGGCGTCGTAGCGCCTCGGGGACCTCTGGGTGTGCCGGCATCGACGCGAATCGCTCTGTGAGCTCCGCGCCGTCGGCATCGCTGACGGCGATGCCACGCGTCGCGGCGAGCATTCGCAGGACGGCCGCGCCGAGGTCGGTGAACGGCACATAGACCCCCGCCAACGTCAGCGCCTCGGAGTAGGTGATCAACCCCGCGAACCACAGGCGGATCGCCGCGGGATCGTTGAAGATCCGGTCAAACGTGGGGCGGATTGCTTCTAGGTCGAGCAGAGTCTCGTTGACGTCGAACACGATCACCGGTTGCTTTGCCATTGTCGCCTTTCGTTCGTCAGGGCTAGCCGGGTGTCCACGGAAGACGAACGCCGCACGTTGCTCCCGTCTGCCAGTTCAGTGACTCAACGCCTGGCGCTTCTTACTGCACGCGCTGGCGATTCCGAGTCGTCGTCGAGCGGCAGCGCCTCGGCGCGGGCCTCGATCGCTGGAGCTGGGTGCGGCGGACGCTGGGCACGCATGCCGGCCGAGGGCTCGACCGCGACCACGTGGCGGTCGCTGGGCTCGTATGAGCCGGCGCCTGCGCCCACGTTGACGACGGTGCGGGCGTCGCTGAGCGCCGCCTGGATGCGGGCGGCGATGCGCGGGTCGGCGCGGCGCTGGGCCGGATAGGCCGGTGCGTGACGGTCGTAGTCGATCGCATGGCCCGGGCCCCGGTCGGCGGCGCATGCTGCCATTAGGGGTGCTTCGGTGTCTTGGGCACAGCCATCGCCGGCGATGAGGGCTCCGTGTGGCCGGCGAGCGCTACAGGCAC
This sequence comes from uncultured bacterium, assembly GCA_963768005.1. GTDB lineage: Bacteria > Actinomycetota > Thermoleophilia > Solirubrobacterales > Solirubrobacteraceae > Palsa-744. The sequence continues at coordinate 345,341 of CAVYGD010000001.1, read as the reverse complement.
GCGAGCCTTACGTTCAGAAGAAGCAGGAGCGAACGGCATGCAGGAACAGAATGCTACGGGCGTTCCAACCCGTGCCCTGGCCCGCACTCATGCGGGCCAGGGCACTGTGATTGGCGGTCTGCTGCGCCTGTCAGCGCGAGCCCGCTAGATGCTCGGCCCGTAGTTGGCGCAAGTCGCTTTGAAGGAAGCGTTCGGGCTGGCGCTGAGCTGGTTGAGCACATTCTGCGATACGGGTGAGTCCTCGGTCATGCCGACGTGCTCGACCGGGTCGCTAGGGCACTGGTTCTGAATCGTGATATTGGTCACGTTGGGCCCGTTCAGGAACGCGTTCGTGTACGGCGTGACGATCTCGTCATGGGTGGTCTCGATCACGACGTAACGCGGCCCCTCGACGGTGTCTCCACCTTCGAACAGATGGGTCTCGAAGGCCGAGCCGATCTCCTGCTGGACGAGTGCGGCCAGGCCTATATCTTGGCCGAGATTGCCAAGCAACGACGCGAACGGGAGTGCCTGGAGAAGCGTCACAAGCCCACTGAATGTCGTGCCGTGGTTGCTTGGCGCGAGGGCGAGGAGGAGGTTCACCTTGCCGGCGCCGCCAAGGAACTTGAGGTAATAGTTCGGCATCATCCCGCCCTGGGAGTGGCCGACGATGTCGACCTTCGACGCATGGGTCTCGGAGAGCACCATGTTGACGAATGTCTTCAGTTCTTCGGCCGAGTGTTCGATGTAGTTGAGTCCGTCCACGCGGCCACCCAGCGACCAGATGGTTTCGCCGTAATTGAACGCGTACACGCAGTAGCCGTTGTTCGCAAGTAGCGGAGCGATCGACACCCACGTGGATCCCTCGTCTTCAGCCGTGCCATGGACCAGCACGACCGGATATGGATGCTGCGCACTCGGCTTGCAGTTGTCGTTTGCTCCGGGCACGATCGTCGGTGTAAAGAGCTCGGCGCTGACGAAGTCTCCAAGTGCTTCGTCTCCGTATGGAACCGGCAAGCTCGCACTGGCCATCGCCGGAGCTGCGACCGCCACGATCGCGGCAACGGCTCCAGCAATCATGATCCCTCTGATCTTCAGCAATTTGCACTCCCTCCACGTCCGCTGACAGGTCAAATGGACGGCCACGAATGGCTCCCGTACGTGACCGTTGATACAAGCGGGAAAACTGTAGCACTGCGTAACCAGATCGGTCAAGGATCGGACAGCGCGCGCGCCAACGCTTCGCCGACCCTGCCGACCGGATCCCGGGAGCGCATTTGAAAAGACGTGGCGCGCGCCACGTCCTTTTGCCAACGGGAACTTCGCGGATCTACGCGGATCTACCCGCGGTTGGCATCAGCACCGACCCGCCGATTTGCAGGACTTCTTGTCGTTTCGGGAGTCGTAGCGACGTCCCTGAAAGAGCGTTTGCCGCAACACGTACAGAAATCACCGGCAGTCTTAGGCGCAGCCATCAAGTTGTATGAGAGTGCTGCTATCAGCAGACCGCCGTGGTCAGAGTTGACAAACGGCGATCGCGGCAGCGTCCCGCCGCGCCTTCTCGGTCGCACTCGCCAGGTTGCCCAGCACTGTGTAGGAGAGCGCATCGGGGTCGAGGGCGAGGGCGGAGGCGTCATCGGGCTCGAGTCGCTCGACGAGGCTCTTGGAAGCGAGGACCAGTCCGCCGCCGGCGCACGCCTCGATCCGCGCCGCCTCGTTGACCTCGTCTCCGAGGGCCGTGACCTCCGAGCGCCCGGCGGTGGTGATGCTCCCGACGTAGAGCGTCGATCCCCAGTGCAGCCCTAAGCGCAGCAGGACATCCTCCGGCTTCAGATCGCTTCGGGCCGCGAGGTCGTGCAGTGCGTCGCGCAGTGCGCGAGCGGCCGCGATGCAGGAGCGCGCGGCGGCGGATTCCGAGCCCGCCGTTTCCGCGAGGAAGAAGGCAACCACGCCATCGCCGACATGCCGGCCCGGCAAGCCACCGGCATCGATGATGCAACGGTCGGCGGCAACGGCGAGGCGCCGGCCGAAGGCAAAATAGCGTGCGGTCGAGAGCCGCCGCGAAAGCGCGGATGACGCCTCCAGATCGGCAAACAGGATCGCCGCCGGCCGCCGGCCCGGCTTGGCCACCTGAAGCATCCGCCGAAGGTGATCGGTGCTGGCCATTCCGGTCATCGCACCGAGCGTCGCCATCCCGGCCGCCGGTTTGTAGATGAGCGCGGTGCCGGCGAGCAGGCCATCGGCGGTGCGAATGCGGAGTCCCAGGGTGGGTAACTGGATCTCGGCGAGTCCCATGCTGGCGGTGGCAAACCAAAGCGCGGGTCGCTCGTCGACCGTGAGTCCGTCGACGACGTCTCCAATCGCCGGGTCGACGAGCCTGCGCAGCTCCTCGCGCCCGCCCGGAGTGTCGGCGAGAACCCATCCTCCGAGCGCTGCGAAGTTTAGGCGCGCGAGATCGAGGGTCGTCATCCCGAACCGCCAGTTACGACTCGCCGTCATGACCTCTGGGCCGAACAGGTGTGCGCCCAGCGGGAAATCCGCCAGCGCGAGGTGGCCGCCGAAGGTCAGCCGCAGCTCGTCCGTCACAAAGACGATGCGCCAGCGGTGGTCTAGGACCCAGCCCCAGTGGCCGGCGCCTTGCATCGCGGCGGCGACGTGGGCCAGCGCGGGATCCTCTGGCAGGCGATGCGTTTCGCTACCGGCCACCGCGCCAGCCTAATCGACGAGCAGCGCGACCAGAGCACGCGAGGTAGTGAGGCGGAGGAGTTTGGACCGCGTAGGCGCTCGTCGTCCTGAACTCTTCAGCGGGACTACGGTCGAACTGGGGAGCACATGCGACGGAGTCTTGTCGTTCTAGAAACGAGTTCGGTGTGGCGGTCCCTCCTTGCGACCCAGGTGGCTGCCGCCCGGAGCAATCATCGTGCACCCGTGCTCTCGTCGAAGGCCGCTCTTGCCTACGTCCACGAGATTCTGCGTGAACCACGATCCGAGCGGCCTTGCACGTCCTGACGCTCGGCGAGGCCCTTGAGGAGCTCGCGAGCTTGGCTAGCGACATTGCCGATGACCACGGTCCGCTGGAGCCGGCCGACAGACGCTCGCTGCTCGCCGATGTTGCCGAAGCCGCCCACAGACCGGGATCTACGCTGCGAGCAGAGTTGGGGTCCGACCTGGCGGTGCAGACTGCATCACGCCGACTTAGTAGCCGTGCTCGACAACGTTCACGAGCGGCTCGCCACGCACATAGCGTCGCACCTGCTCGCCAGCGAGCGCAAAGGCGCGCCGGCCCGCCGCGAGCGTGTCGCCGGCGTAGTGGGGGGTGATGAGCGTGGCCGGCGCCTCCCAGAGCGGGTGATCGGGTGGCAGGGGCTCGGGGTCGGTGACGTCCAAGGCGGCTCTGAGATGCCCGTCACTAAGCAGCTCGAGCAGCGCCTCGGTATCCACGATCGGACCTCGCGCGGCGTTGACGAGCAACGCGCCGGAGCGCATTCGCCCGAGCAGCTCGGCACCCAGCAAGCCGGTCGTGGCGGTCGTGAGCGGGAGCAGTACCACCACGATGTCGGCGAGCGGCAGCAGCGAGGCCAGCTCGTCGGACCCGTGGACGCCTGCGCGGCAGCTCCTGGCGACGCGGATCACCGCGACGTCGAAGGGCTCCAGTCGCTCCTCGACCGCGGCGCCGATCGAACCGTAGCCGAGGATCAGCACCGTGTTGCCCGCCAGCTCGTCGGAGATGCGCCATGCCCATTCGTGGGCACGCTGGCGATCGCGTAGCTCGGGCAGCGTCCGCTGCGAGGCGAGTATGGTCGCGAGCACCCACTCGGCTACCGCCGTGTCTCTGCTCCCGCGCGCGTCACACAGCGTTACGCCCGCCGGGAGCACCGGCAGCACCCAGTCGACGCCCGCCGAGATCGTCTGAATCACCCGCAGCGACGACATGCTCGGGAGCAGCCCGAGCGCGCGACGATCGTGCGCGGTGAGCACGAGGAACTCCGCGTCGAGCAGTCCCGGAGGAAGCTCGCCGTCGCGTGGCACGACGCTTAGCGTGACGCTCTGCGGCAGCTCGCCGATCGCCTCGCTGTCGCTGCGCTCGGGAATCCACAAATTCACCAGCTGCGCAGTGTATGGGCGCGCCACCGATCGAAAGCGCCGCCCGGTTGCGCCTTCCAATGCTGATCCTCGTGCCGCGGAACGACGAGTACGCGATCCTCGAGGCCTTCGCCATCCTCCAGGCGACGCCGGGCGCCCCCGGGCTGGATCTCCCCAGCTTGGACATCGTCTCGCTGGCACAGGGCTACGGCTGCGACGCCGCCCGGGTCCAGGATCTCAAGACGATCAAGAAGCATGTCTCGGAGGCGTGAGCTCGGCGCGCGGGTGATAGACATCGCCTTCCGTTTCCCTTCGACCTTGAGCAGGTGATCACCATGTCTGACGAGATGACAAGCACGAGTACTCCGACCGCCTCCGATCACGACCTCGACGTCGTGGCGGAGCTCGCCGCGCAGCTGCGTGTCGACTCGATCCGTGCAAGCACGAGCGCTGGCTCTGGCCACCCGACCTCGAGCATGTCGGCGGCTGATCTCCTCGCAGTGCTCGTCACCCGGCACCTGCGTTTCGACTGGGACGAGCCGCACTTGCCAGCCAATGATCACTTGATCTTCTCGAAGGGGCACGCTAGCCCGCTGCTCTATTCGGTGTTCAAGGCGGTGGGGGTCGTAGGGAATCACGAGCTGATGACCGGATACCGGCGCTTTGGCCAACGGCTGGAGGGTCACCCGACGCCGGTGCTGCCCTGGGTCGACGTGGCGACCGGATCGCTCGGGCAGGGACTGCCCGACGCCGTGGGCATCGCGCTCGCGGGCAAGTTCCTCGAGCGGCTCTCGTATCGCGTGTGGGTGCTGTGCGGCGATAGCGAGGTCGCCGAGGGATCGATCTGGGAGGCGCTCGACAAGGCGTCCTACTACTCGCTCTCGAGCCTGGTCGCGATGATCGACGTCAACCGGCTCGGGCAACGCGGGCCGACGGAGCTCGAATGGAACCTCGCGGCCTACACCGCTCGCGCCGAGGCCTTCGGCGCGCAGGTCGTCGAGGTGGACGGCCACGACCTCGTTGCGATCGATGACGCCCTCGCGGCGGCCGCGGTCGGCGAAGCCAAGCCAACGGTGATTCTCGCCAGGACGATCAAGGGCCGCGGCTTCTCGGAGGTCGAAGATCAGCTGGGTTGGCACGGCAAGCCGCTTCCCCCCGACATGGCCGAGCGCGCGATCGCCGAGCTCGGCGGCGTGCGGAACCTCGTGCTCCGCGGCCCGCGCCCGGTAGCCGAACGCAGCGAGAGCCCGCCCGCAACGACTGTGGCATGGACCGCGCCGCGTTATGTCATCGGCGAGGCGGTTGCCACGCGCAAGGCGTACGGTGACGCGCTCGTCGCGCTCGGATCATCGGAGGCGCGCGTCGTCGCACTCGACGGCGAGGTGGGCAACTCCACCTTCGCCCAGGAGTTCGCCCGCGCACATTCAGAGCGATACTTCGAGATGTTCATAGCCGAGCAGCAGCTCGTCGCGGCGGCCACCGGCCTGGCCGCCCGCGGCTACCACCCGTTCGCGTCGACGTTCGCGGCATTCTTTACGCGAGCGCACGACTTCATCCGCATGGCGGCGATATCCGGGGTCGAGATCTCGCTTGTCGGCTCCCACTGCGGAGTCGAGATCGGCGCCGACGGACCCTCGCAAATGGGGCTCGAGGACCTAGCGATGATGCGCGCCACGCACGGAACCACGGTCCTCTACCCAAGCGACGCGACGAGCGCCGCGGCGCTCGTGCACGCCATGGCCTCGACTCCCGGCATCACCTACCTGCGAACTACCCGAGGCGCATATCCGGTGCTCTACGACGTGAGCGAGGGCTTCCCGATCGGCGGCTCGAAGCTTTTGCGCTCGAGCGACAGCGACGACGTGACGCTGGTCGGTGCCGGCGTCACGCTGCACGGCTGTCTGGGTGCGTCGGAACTGCTGGAGCGCGATGGGATCAACGTGCGCGTGATCGACTGCTATTCGGTGAAGCCGATCGACACGGTCACGCTCGAAGCCGCCGCGTCTGCGACATCTGGCAGGCTTGTGATCGCTGAGGACCACCGGCCCGAGGGAGGCCTCGGCTCGGCCGTGGTCGACGCTCTGCTCGCCGGCGGATCGAAGCAACTCTCGCTCGTCCATCTGGCGGTGCGCGAAATGCCTGGATCGGGCTCCGGCGAGGAGCTGCTGGCTTGGGCTGGCATCGATTCCGAGCACATCGCAAGCGCGGCGCGAGAGCTGTTGCGCTCCGGATCCTCGTGAGGCGCTTCCGTCACGCTGATCCCGAGCCAACCGCGCACCCAGTGGGGCGCATCGCTGATGCCTCGATGCCCGCGCGATCTGATTGCACGAGTGTCGAGAGCCTACGATCTGATTGTCGCGCCGCGAAGCGCGATGAATCATGCAACGGCGGCGGCGAGCGCCGTGAGCGCCAGCGTCGGCCAAGACGCCCGCAGACGGTGCCACCCGTGGGTGCGACCTCGCGCCAGCCGCCCCGTAGTCTCGGCCATGAGCGAGATCAGGGTACCCGGAGGCCAGCCGCGGTTACGAGAAGCGTGGCCAGAGTTCTCCTTTCCACCGTCTGGGGTTGCCGCGCCGGCAGCTTCACCTCGTCAAGCTCAGGCCGGCCGCCGGCCTGCTGCCGCGATTACCTTCGCACTGATCAGTGCCAAGGACAGCCAGGAGTGAGCAAGCATCCGAGGCGTCCGATACTCTGCGACGCTTCGGTTACCAGCCCGGCGAGTGCACGATTGGCAGTGTGCTCACGGCTGGTCCCCCAGCTTCGACCCGAGGTGGAACCATGAGAACAAAGCCAATCGCAGGGATCGTGGCCGCGTTCGGCATGGCGTTACTGGCAGCGGGCTGCGGGAGCACCAGCAGCACTAAATCGGGCACCGAGACGCTCAGCGCTTCCATCACAGGCTCGAAGGCCGTCTCGCTGTTGGAGAGCCAGAACAGCAACGCGCCGCTGGTGTTCCCGGAAATGACGTGGGCCGGCGTGGTCAGCACCACGGCGCATACCGTGAACCTGGGCGGCGGCAGCAACGGCGGCGAGCACACGTTCGAAACGCCGGCTGGCGACTTCGCCGTCGTGCATTTCAGCAAGAACGCGAACGGCGTCGGCAGTGCGACCGGGCCGGTGAATGGTGCGTGCACTTTCAAGCAAGCGATGAGCGGGACGTACACCGTCGTGACGGACAAGAGCACGGGCAGCTTCAAGGGCGCCACTGGACACGGTGAATTCTCCGTCACGTTCGGCGGCACCGGCCCGATCCAGGCCAAGGCGACCACGTGCTCCGTGGGCAACAACGGCCCGAATGTCTCAGGGATCAAGAGCGCGAGCATCGTGTTCAGGGCCAGCGGGCCGCTCACGGTCAAGCCGTAACAGACTCCCCGGGGGCTAGTTGGCCCGCACCAGTTTCGAGACCGTTAGGTCGGCGGCCGAATGCTCGATAGGACGCGGTCAGCTCCGCTCGCCCGCAGCGAGCTGGGTCTCGGAGCTGACCGAGCTGTTCTGGGCCGCGTGCCGCCTGCGAGGACGCGAGATCACGCCGAAGCCGACAGTGAGCCCAACCAGCAACACCAGCCGCGCAATTCGCAGCTCGACAAGCGCGGTGCCGCTGACGTGGAACGCGAACGTGACGACGAGCAGCACGCCGATGAACCCGAAGCGAATCAGCATCAGCGTGCGCGAGCGGCCTCCCAGAAGGATGGTCGTGAGCATGAGAACTACCTCCTCGTGCCGGCCGCTTGGGTGTGGTGGCGATCGTCGGCCGGCATCAGGCGCGCGGCGAGCCCGTCGAGCGCCTCGATCACCTCCTCAATTTCTGTGGGATCCGAGCTGCCCAGGGCCGGGGCGAGCACGGCATCGACGGGGACCGCCGCTCGCTGCGAGCGCTGACGGATCCCGGGAGCTACCCGCGCCAGCGTCCGTCTACGATCGCGCGGGTCGATCGATGTCGCAAGGACACCAAACTCGCGCAGCCGGGCGATCGAGGTCGAGACGTGGCTTTGCGGGAAGCCGGTCCGCGTGGCGATCTCCCCGACCGAGCTGTCGGGATGCTCTCCGATGTCGATCAGGATCATCCGCACGCTCGTCGGCGCCCCTCCTGTCTCAGGCTTGGGAAGCGCCTCCTCGGCGATCTTCATCAGCCTGCGGCCCAGTAGGTACAGCTCTACCGCATTCACATCAGTATTGATACATCAGATTTGATGCTTTGTCAAGGCGTTACCGCGACGGTCGCTGTCCTCGGCCCGGGCTTGCGTTGGGTCGTGACCGCTCTCGCAGCTCGTCCGCTCCGCTAGCCTGGCGCGCGCGGCGACGCGCCCGCCTTGTTAACGGCGGAAGCAACACCGCCTCGACAACAACGCTGACGCACGGTGCAGTTGCCCGCGCTCGAGGTGTCGCTCACCCGGCCACGCGCCGTGACGGCGTTTCGACGGCGCGATCGACCAAAGCCCGGTCCAGGATCCGAGTCTGGCGGGTACTGACGAGTTCTTGGCTGGCTCCGCAAAGCGCCCCAGCTGGGCACAGCTCGGCGGCCACCATGCGGCGGGGATTACGGACCCCGACGAACGCAACGAGACCCCCGCTCACAACGAGGATGGCTGCGATCGCGTCTGCCACGCGGAACGCATGCACCGCCGCATCGTCGAAGGCCGCTCTGAGGAGAACCCGCTCGCCAGGGTGTACTCCCTCCAGGCTCGCCGCGACGAGAGGCTCGCGCTTCGCGCGGCTGATCGCCGCGCGGCCAGCGGGATCGATCGCGGATCGTCGTAGCGTCGCGTCGACGCGACTAACAAACGCAAGAGAGACGACGGCTCCCAGCGCAGCGACCGCGAAAAGCTGCGCGACGCGTGAGAGCGTCGTATTCACCGCGGCGGCGACGCCTGCGTGATCCTCCTCCACTGCTCCGAGGACCGTGGCGGTCAACGGCGCGACAAGCATCGCGAGTCCCAACCCGAACACGAGCAGCGCCGGCAGGACCTCGCTGACGTAATCGGCGCGGTGATTGACACGTGCCAAGAGCAAAAGGCCGCAGCCAGCAACTAGCGCCCCGAGGCTTATCAGCGCCCGCGACCCGATGCGGTCGGCGAGCGCACCGAACCGCCGGGAGAGCACGATCACCAGCGAGGTGACCGGCAGAAGCGCAAGCCCCGCCTGAACGGGGCTGTAGCCGCTCACCTCCTGCAGAAACACGGGCAGCAGAAAGATCACACCCCCTAACCCAAGGTAGGTCGTCAATGTCGCCAGGTTTCCGATCGCGAAGTTGCGCTCGCGAAACAGGCTCAGCGGGAGCATCGGCGCCCGGGCTCGCGCCTCGTGCGCAATAAACGCCATGGCTCCCAGAATCCCCACCGCGAGCGAGCCGACCACCAGGGTGCTCCATCCGCGCGCCGGCTCCTCGGTTACAGCGAACACCGAACCCGAGAGCGCGACCGCTGCCAAGAGGGCCCCTCGGAGGTCCAGACGCCCGGCGGTGCCAGCGGTCGCGCCCGCGGGCACGCCACGAGCAATCAGCGTCACGGTCACGAGTACGAGCGGCGCGTTGAGCAGAAAAATCAGGCGCCAGGAGCCGGCAGCGATCAAGACTCCCCCGATGAACGGCCCGATAACCCCGACGATCGAGCTGAGCGCGGTCCACGTCCCAATCGCCCTGGCCCGCTCGTCTTCGGGAAACACGTCGATGATCACCGCCAATGCGGTGGGCGTCACCAGCGCCGCGAACACACCCTGGATCGAACGAAACGCGCATAACTCGGGGATTGACGACGCCACTGCGCAGAGAGCCGAAGCGAGGCCGAACCCGGCGACGCCAACCAAGAACACGCGCTTCTGACCGAATACATCTCCAAGCGAGCCGCCGATTAACAACAGCGACCCGAGTGCGAGCAGGTACGCGTTCGTCACCCACTGCTGGCCCGCGAGACCGCCACCGAGGTCGCTTCGAATCGCGGGCAACGCGACGCTGGTTACAGTCGCGTCGAGGAAGACGACGCTCGTACCGAGGACGGCCGCGAGCAGAGTCAGCTGCTTCTGGCGCGATGTAGCTATCGGCCGGGTGTTTATCAAGGATCGGATTGCGCCTGGATGTATGCCAGTGGATCAGCGTCATCGGGACAAAATCTCCAATCGGAGATCGTGTATTCGGAGTAGGCCTGGCGCATCGCTTCATCCAGCGTCTCGTGTTGCGTATCGCCGACAGGTTCGCCCCGATCGTTGAATCGCTCGAGCAGGAAACCATCCACCCTTTCGACAATGAGTAGGACCTTCACCTGCGGCAGAGGCCGACCAGTCCCGACGTCGGACCGATCTCCGGATTCAGATTGGGCCCTCGGAGTCGGGGCAGGCGACAGTACTTTGGAACAGTACGTTCTCATCGGGTGCCGGCAAGCCCGCTCGATCCAGGCGCCGGAGTGCATCGTGGCGTGTGCAGGAGCGAACCGGCACTACGGCACGATCACCGCGGTGCCCTCGAAGCGCCCAGCCCGCAGGTCCGTGAGGGCTTCCTCGGCGCGCTCGAGCCCGTAGATCGTCACGGTCGTCCGGATCGGCACCTTCGGCGCGATCGCGATGAACTCCTCGCCGTCGCGGCGAGTCAGGTTTGCGACCGAGCGAAGCTTGCGCTCGTGATAGAGCAGCTCGTAGGGAAACGACGGTATGTCGCTCATGTGGATGCCGGCGCAGACGACCACTCCGTCGGGCGCCAACACCTGGAGCGCCTGGGGGACCAGCGGGCCGGCAGGCGCGAAGATGATCGCCGCGTCGAGCGGCTCGGGCGGCGCCTCGTCGCTGCCTCCGGCCCAGGACGCGCCGAGGCTGCGCGCGAAAGCCTGCGTGCGCTCGTCCCCCGCGCGTGTGAACGCGAACACCTGCCGTCCCTGGAACACCGCGAGCTGGCAGATCATGTGCGCGGCCGAGCCGAACCCGTACAGTCCCAGCCGCTGCGCGTCGCCGGTGAAGGTCAGGGCGCGGTAGCCGATTAGCCCGCCGCATAGCAGCGGCGCGGCTTCCTCGTCTGAGAGCTCCCCCGGCAGCGGTAGGCAGAAGCGCTCGTCGGCGACGGTGAGCTCCGCATATCCCCCGTCGATGTCGCGCCCCGTGAAGCGGGCGTTCACGCAGAGGTTCTCACGCCCCGAGGTGCAGTACTCACAGGTGCCGTCGGTCCAGCCGAGCCACGGGATGCCGACCCGGCGGCCGTCTGGCGTCGTCGCGACGATCTGATGGCCGAGCACGACCGGCAGCTTGGTCGCCGGTATCTCCGCATCGCGAAGGTGCAGATCGGTCCGGCAGACGCCACAGGCGTGGACGTCCAGCAGCAGCTGCCCGGGGCCGGGCTCCGGGTCGGGAAGCGTGGCGAGCTCCAGCGGCTGACGCTGGCGTTCGAGGATCATCGCGCGCATCTTCGTAATGATGGTGCATGGGTACCGCATTCGCGCGAAATCCGGGGAGTGAAACGGCGCTCACGCCGCGGAGGCGGTCTCCGGTGAGGCGTCCCGGCGCGGCTCGGCCTCGTCGGCGGACGCGCGCATCACCGCCGCATTATCCTCGGTCTGCCCGCCGCGCAGGGTTACGGAAGTTCGCCTACTAGGCGTCCTGGAGTCTCGGATCACCGACCGGTCCAGGGAGGGTTTGCTGACGACGAGCCTGAGCCGCACTGGAGCCGCGCCCTTGCGAGCGCTGGTCGTCGGCGGGTCCCTCGTGGGCCTCTCGAGTGCGATCGCCCTGGCTCGCTCGGGTACGAGGGTGACGGTCCTCGAGCGGACTGCAAGCCCTCGTTATGAGGGTGGGGGCGGCCTCGGCGTCGACGTGGATCTGCTCGCCGCAGTGACCGGGTTCAGCAGTCGTCCGCCGGTCTACCACGGCCCCGACCGCGACACCACCGCGTGGCCGCTGCTGGCCGGCTGGCTTGAGTCCCAGGCGCGGTCAGTCCCGGGTGATCGAGGTGGTTCGCGGCGCCGAGGTGGTGGAGGTCGGCGATGGATGGGTTCGCACCCGCCAGCGGCGGCGCCACGAGGCCGACGTGATCGTGGGCGCGGACGGCGCCCGCAGCACTGTGCGGCGCTGGGTTTCGCCCAACCGCCCGGAAGCCACCTACGCGGGCTACCTGCTTTGGCGGGCCATGGTCGCCGAGAGCGGGCGCTCTCGCGTGTGCGCTCGCGTCTCCAGCTACCTCTAGTCAGACCGCAAAACTTGCCTGGCGCTCCACACGCCCGCGCGCACCTGATCGCGCATCACCGAATCCCGTCCTCCGCCGCCGAGCGGATCCTGGACTGAAGCCGTGATCGACGACGATGCGGCGGCGATGAAAGCGTCTCGCGAGCAGGCCAAGCCGATGGTCCAGGCGAAGACGAACTCCCGCTCGTCACCGTGGGCGCCGTTTCGCTCCCGCGATTTCGCGCGCATGGCCTCGGCGCAGTTCGTGAGCAACGTCGGCGGCTGGATGCAGACGGTCGGCGCTCAGGAGCTGATGCTGTCGCTGACGACATCAGCGACGCTGGTGGCGCTGATCCAGACGGCTGCGGGCCTTCCGGTCGTGCTGCTCGCCGTGCCCGCGGGCGCCATCGGCGATCTCGTCGATCGTCGCCGGCTGCTCATCGCGTCGCAGTCGTTCATGTTGCTCGCGGCCCTGGTGCTGGCCGTGCTGGCGCTTACCGGGCAGGTCACGCCGTGGGTGCTGCTCGCGCTGATCTTCGCGGTCGGCACCGGACAGACGCTTACCTCGCCCACGTGGCAGACGCTGCAGCCGGAACTCGTCGCGCCGGAGGATCGCACACAGGCGATCGCACTGGGGGCGGTCAACCAGAACTTGAGCCGAGCGGTAGGACCGGCCCTTGGTGGTGCGCTTTACTCGGCCACCAGCGCCGCCGCGCTGTTCTTCGGAAACGCAGCGAGCTTTGTGCCGGTCATTGGCGTGGTCGCCCGCTGGCACGGCGGCAAACGCGCCGCGAGCGCAGTCGCGCCCGAGCACGTCACCGAGGCGATACGCGCTGGAGCGCGCTACATCGCCGGGAGCCCCGCACTGCGCGTCATCCTGCTGCGCGCCGGGCTGTTCATGTTGTTCGCGAACTCGATCTGGGCGCTGCTGCCTGTGGTGGCGCACACGCAGCTGCATCTCGGCTCCGGCGGTTATGGGCTGCTGCTCGGTGGCGTAGGCATCGGAGCGGTCGCCGGTGCCGCGGCGCTGCCGCGCCTGCGCGCGCGACTGACGGCAGGCGCTCTCATGACCGTCGGCACGCTCGTCTTCGCCGTCGTCGCGCTGACGCTCGCGTACGTACGCGTCAGCGCGCTCGCCGCGTTGGCGCTGGTGATCGGCGGCGTCGCGTGGATCCTCGTGCTCTCGACGCTGAACTCGCTGTATCAGACGACGCTGCCCGGCTGGGCCAAGGCGCGCGGCATGTCCTACTACCTGGTGATCTTCCAGGGCGGCGGCGCGCTCGGCAGCGCCGCGTTCGGCGTCATCGCACAGAACGCGGGGCTGCACACGGCGCTGCTCGTCGCCGCGGTCGGGCTCGCGCTCGTCGCGCTAGCCGGCCTGCTGCTCCCGTTCAGGTCGATCTCAGCTCACGACCTGCTACCCGCAGGCGACTGGCCCGACCCGCACCTGGTCGGCGCGAGCGAGACGGACGGGCCGGTGCAGGTGACGATCGAGTACTGGCCGACACCAGGACGTGAGCAAGAACTCGTCGAGGCGCTCCACGATGGCCGGCACGCGCGGCGGCGCACGGGTGCGATCAGCTGGCGCGTGTGGCGCGACGCGGCCGATCCGGGGCACGTGCTCGAGCAGTTCGTCGTCGGCTCCTGGGATGAACACCTCCGCCAGCACGAACGCGTCAGCCTCCGCGACGAGCAGCGCCTCCAGGACGCCACCGCGATGACCGACCCCAGCCGTCCGCCAACGGTCACTCACTGGCTGGCGCCTTAAGCCGTGCCCGCCTCCCACGCCCGCGCGAGCACCGCGCCTGCGCTCTGGCGCCGGTCTGTGCGGGGCCGGCGACGCTGACATTCCCGCGCGCCGGCAGGCGAGTTTCGGCTCTGGGAGCCCATTTCGGCCGGCCCCGAAGGGTACTTGCGTACGCAACTATCGGCAGCTATACTAACTATACTTTTGTAAGCACCTATGGAGCGATAACTCATGACACCAGTCGCAGAGAACACGCCGACCAATCCGCCAAACCCCAAGCAGCTTCTACGCCTGATCCCGCTCGAGGACACCGTCGTCTTCCCCAACATGGGCATCACGCTGACCGTCGACGTCGGCGATGACGAGCGTGTCGTGCTCGTGCCACGGCATGAAAGCGAATTCCTCGGGGTCGGCACGATCGCCGAGGTCTCCGAGCAGCTGCGGCTGCCCGCCGGCGCCCGCGCGGTCGCGATCTCCGGCCAGCACCGCGCGCTGATCGGCGCCGCGCAAACCGGGCCCGATGGCGAGCTGCGCGTCGAGGTGGATGAGCGCCCCGACGAGGTGCCCGTCGATGGCCGCACGCGCGAGCTCGAGCGCGAGTACCGCGCGACGGTAGAGGAGATCCTCGAGCTGCGCGGCGACGATGGACGCGTCGCCGCGTTCCTGCGTGCGATCGCCGAGCCCGGGGCGCTGGCCGATTCCGCCGGCTACTCCCCCGATTTGACCTACGAGCAGAAGGTGGAGCTGCTGAGCGCGCTCGACGTCACCGAGCGCTTGGAGCTGGCAGTCAGGCTGCAGCGCGAGCGCCTCGCCGAGCTTCAGGTACGAAAGCGCATCCGCGAGGACGTGCAGGAGGGCGCCGAGAAGCAACAGCGCGAGTACTTCCTGCGCAAGCAGATGGACTCCATCCGTAAGGAGCTCGGCGACGACGAGGCCTCCGTGGCCGAGGAGTACCGCGCGAAGATCGAGGACGCCGGCATGCCCGAGGCGGTTCACGAGCAGGCGCTGAAGGAGCTCGGCCGCCTCGAGCGGATGGGTGATCAGACCGGCGAGTCGAGCATGATCCGCACCTACCTGGACTGGCTGATCGCCGTGCCCTGGAGCAAGCGTTCAGAGGAGCGCCTCGATCCGGTCGCGGCGCGCGCGGTGCTAGACGCCGATCACGCCGGCCTCGAGGACGTCAAGGACCGCGTGACCGAGTACTTGGCAGTGCGCAAGCTGCGCCAGGAGCGCGGCATCGAGGCCGACCCGAAGTCCGGCGCGATTCTCACCCTGATCGGTCCTCCGGGCACCGGTAAGACATCGATCGGCGAGTCGATTGCGCGTGCGACCGGCCGCGAGTTCGTGCGCATGTCGCTTGGCGGTGTGCGCGACGAGGCGGAGATCCGCGGACACCGGCGCACCTACATCGGCGCGTTGCCCGGACGCCTGGTCAGGGCGCTGCGCGACGCCGGCACGATGAACCCGGTGATCCTGCTGGACGAGGTCGACAAGGCCGGCGCGGACTGGCGCGGGGACCCATCGGCGGCGCTGCTCGAGGTGCTTGATCCCGCCCAGAACCATTCCTTCCGCGACCACTACCTCGACGTGGAGCTCGACCTCAGCCAGGTCGTGTTCCTGGCCACGGCCAACGTCGCCGACACGATCCCCGGTCCGCTTCTGGACCGCATGGAGGTGATCCGCTTCGACGGCTACACGTCCGAGGAGAAGCTCGCAATCGCCAAGGGCTATCTGTGGCCGCGCCAGCGCGAGCGCAACGGCCTGCGCGAGGATGAGGTCGAGATCTCAGACGAGACGCTGCGCACGATTATCGCCGAGTACACGCGCGAGGCTGGCGTACGCAACCTCGAGCGCGAGCTCGGAACACTCCTGCGCAAGACGGCGACGAAGATCGCCTCGGCCCAGAGCCAGGCCGCAACGGACGAGCATGTCCAACCGGTGAAGATCGACATCGAGGCCGTACGCGACGCGCTCGGCCGCCAGCAGTTCTTCCAGGAGTCCGCCACGCGGACGGCGACCCCCGGCGTCGCCACCGGGCTCGCCGTCACAGGCGCCGGCGGGGACGTGCTGTTCGTCGAGGCCACCGCGATGAAGAACGGCGGCTCGGGCAGCGGGTTGGTCTTGACCGGCCAGCTGGGCGACGTCATGAAGGAGTCGGCGAGGATCGCCCTCTCCTACGTGCGCGCACACGCCGAGGAGCTCGGCATCGAGGAGCACGCGTTCGAGAACAAGGAGTTCCATGTGCACGTGCCCGCCGGGGCGATCCCCAAGGACGGTCCGAGCGCGGGCGTGACGATGGTCACGGCGCTCGCCTCGTTGCTCTCCGGACGCCCCGTCAAGCACACGGTGGGCATGACCGGTGAGGTCACGCTGCAAGGTCGTGTGCTGCCGATCGGCGGCTTCAAGCAGAAGGCGCTCGCGGCTAACGCGGCCGGCCTGACCGATGTGATCCTGCCGGAGCGAAACCGTGGCGACCTGGATGAGATTCCCGAGGAGGTTCGTAACCAGATGAGCTTCCATCCGGTGATGAGCGTCCAGGAGGTCCTCGACCGCGCACTGGAGCCGGCACGCGATGTCGCATACGTCTCCTAGATGTAAGCCCGTTCCCCAGGAGGTCCGTCAGATGGCGGACCTCCTGGAGCGCCGCTGGCAGCTGTCGATCATCTACGCCGCGCTCGCGGGAGCGCTCCGCTTCAACGAGTTCGCAGAGGCCGTCGCCGGGATCTCCCCACGAATGCTCTCGGAGCGACTGCACGACCTCGAGGCCGCTGGCCTGGTCGAGCGGGCCGTCATTCCCTCGAGCCCACCGACCGTCGAGTATCGGCTTACAGAGCGCGGACGCCGCCTCGCCCCGATCATCGACGCGATGCGGACCTGCGCGCTCGCACCCGTCGACTGAGCCGCTGCTTCGGGGAGTCGAGCCCGAGGTCCGTTCAGGCCACCGCTGGACGGCTGGCGCGTTGGCGGCAGAGCACGAGCCTCCGGGAGCACCCGCTCTGCGGGCGTCACGCCGCGAGCATGTCCAGCACGCGGACTTCGACGCGCCGCCGCGCTTGCCACGGCTCGGACGGCAGGCGGTCGAGCGCGATGGCGCGTCCGTCGTTGAATCGCTCGAATACTCTGGGGTCGATGTAGGATTTACGCGCGACGGTCGGAGTATTGCCGAGTGCAGCGGCCACGGCGCGTGACGCCACCGTCATTGCGCGCGATGGGCGAGGTTCTAGCGCAGCAAGGGTCGCAGCGGCGATCACTGTGGCGTTCCAGGTCCGATACTCCTTCGCCGAGAACGGACCGCCCGATTCGGCGCGCAGGAAGTTGTTGACATCCTCACGATGGACCCGGGTCCAGGTATGGGCGGCGCGAAACACGAGGAGCTCGCGCGGGTCTTGGCGACGGCGCTTGAGAGCCGCGAGCACGTCCAGCGCGGGTGCGTCAGCGATCGCAAGTCGGTGTCGCTTTCCCGCCTTGCCGACGTAGTCAAACACCGCGTGATCTGGACTGACGGTCACCTGCTCGCGCAGCAGCGTCGTGAGGCCATAGTGCTTGTTGTCACGCGCGTAGCGATCAGAGCCCACCCGGAGCAGACCGATGTCGAGCAGACGGAGCGACAGCGCCAACACGCGGCGATGACCGAGCGACTCACCCCCGTCGCTGAGCCCGAGTTCGATCCGCCTGCGCAGACGCGGTTGCGCTCGGCCAAACGCCTCCATGTCGCGGAACTTGACCTGATCGCGCTGATGCTGCCACGCTGGGTGATACCGATACTGCTTTCGACCGCGGCTGTCGACACCTGTCGCCTGTAGGTGAGCGTCCGCGCTGGGCGCGATCCAAACCGAGTTCCATGCGGGCGGTATCGTCAGGCTGCGGATCCGATCGAGCACGACCGAGTCCTCGACGAGCGCTCCGTGCCCGTCGAGATAGACGAAGCCCCCAGCGGCCCGCACGCGGCGCAGGCCCGGTTCAAAGTCGTGCACGAACCGCAGCGGAGCGGTGCTCATCGTTGATTATCTTCCCTGGTAGACCGGCTTTCGGCCTTCCGCCTCTGCGTTCCGGCCCTCTAGAAAGTCCTGCGTGTGGAAAAGGGCTCCAAATTGCGCGTCGAGTTTTGCCAGCGCCTCTTCCTCAGTGTGATCAATCGCCAGGTGAGCGGACGCCAATGAGGTTCTCGATCCCAAGCGGCCCACAATCGGCAATCTTATTCGCGATTCGAATGCCGGCCTCTCGCGCTTCCTTCGCATCCGGAGCTACCTTCTGCACCTCTCCCATACGGTATGCCTCCTTGGATAATGCTCGCTTGCTGCGCCGAGTGGCCGAGTTGCAGGGGCGGGAAGCGAGCAGCGCGCGTCGTTGATCGATTCCGCTCGCAGGCGACCGCATAGCGCTTTCGCTGCGGCTCACGGTGGCGTCGGTGTGGAATCCATGCCAAATAGCGGTCATCACAAACCGCAATTTGCGCATGTTTTGCACGTGCGCGTGTGTGGGAGGCGCGCGGGGCGAGTAGAAAACACTAAAGGCTGCACACGCGGGCAACCCTCACCCAAGGCGGTCAGAATGCGACGCAACGGTTGAAAGGAGCGATGCGAGCATGAACCCCCAGCCGGCCGGCGATGACGCTCCGTTGAGGGTAGGGAATGTCGTGCTCGTCCACGGTGCGTACGCCGACGGTTCGTCGTGGTCGGCGGTGATCGAACGACTGCAGGCCGCCGGCCTGACCGCCACGGCGGTGCAGAACCCGCTCAACTCGCTCGCCGACGACGTGGCGCACACTTTGCGCATCCTCGAGCTCCATGATGAACCGACGATCCTGGTCGGCCACTCCTTCGCCGGGACGGTGATCACGCAGGCGGGCGTGGACCCGCGGGTTGTGAGCCTCGTGTATGTCGCGGCGCGTGCGCCGGACGCTGGCGAGGACTACGGGGCGCTCGCAAGGCGCTTCCCTGAACCGCCCGCCAACGCTGGGCTCGTGTTCAAGAACGGCTTTGGTGGGCTCACCGAAGAGGCTTTTCTGGAGGACTTCGCAAACGGCGTCGAGCGCGGCCGAGCACGCAGCCTGTACGCCGTCCAGGGACGGGTTCTCACAGACGCTGTTCGGTGAACGCGTCAGCGAGGCCGCCTGGAGGAACAAGCCGTGCTCGTATGCGGTCTCGAAGGACGATCGCACGACGTCACCGGATCTGGAGCGCTTCCTCGCCAAACGCATGAGCGCGAGAACTGTTGAAATCAACTCCGGCCACCTCTCCCTAGTCACACATCCCGATCAGATCACACAGCTCATATTGGGAGCGGCCCGAGATGCCCCACCGATGGCCGAACAACTGTCGGCTCTGTCGGGGTGAGCTTCGAAGGGCTTTTATGGAAAGTGGGACTTCGGAACCGCTCTACTCGTGGCTCAGGGGTTTCCTCGATTCCACTGGAGGTTTGTTATGACCGTTTACGACCGCAACTCGATTCCGGAGTCGGTTGGGCGCGGGACGCTTGACCCCGAACTGAAGGAATGGCTGCCGCACGGTCCCACGCTCGGCGCGGACGTGTCGATCGCGCAGGGACGGCGCGACCACACGATGCTCGGAGAGGGACCGTGGCCGGAGATTGGCGCGGTAGACACGTTGGTTCTCTCCGGCCCGCACGGCTCGCTGGCGGTGCGTTGCCATACACCCACCGAGCCGAGCAGCGACCCCATGGGCGCGCTCGTGTACATCCACGGCGGTGGGTTCACGTATGGAACGCTCGATGAGTTCGAGGTGCCGATGCGACTCATCGCCGAGCGCGCGGGCATGGCCACGTATGCCATCGAGTACCAGCTGGCTCCCGAGGCGAAGTTCCCCACGCAGATCGACGAGATCGAGTTCTTCGTGCGGTGGCTCTTCGACCACGCAGAAGAGGAAGGTGTGGACCCCGCAAAAATCGCGCTCGGCGGGGACTCGGCAGGCGGCAACATGACCTGCGTGATCGCGCTGAAGCTCCGCGACGAGCACGGACCCCGATTGGCGCTCCAAGTGCCCCTCTTTCCTGAGGCCGCATTTCCCGGGGACACGTTGTCCGGGAGCGAGAACCGCACCGGCCTGTACCTCGAGACCAATGGCATCTACGAGATGGTGCGGAACCTCGTCAAGAACTCAGACGACGGTCGCCACCCTTACATCACGCCGCTGAACGCGACCTCGCACAGCGACCTGCCACCGGCGATTCTCGTAACGAACGGGTTCGACCCGCTGCGCGACGTGGGGCACGCGTACGCGCAGAAGCTGGCCGCCGCGGGAAACGACATCGCCTACGTGCATAACCCCGACCTCACCCACGGCTTCCCGCAGTTCACTCGCTACTCGAAGGCGTGCCACGAAGCCACCATGGAACTCGCGGACCTGATCAAGCAGAAGCTGCTCGCGCTCTCGCCGGCGATGGCAGCGGCGGTGTAATCGGTTCGCTTTTCGTCACGCTGATCCCGGAGAACCGCTGCGGGGTCGGCGCTTCACGGTCACCCGAGTCGCGCAGACAGCTTGGTGTCTTGCCAGATCAGAGCGAGCACGGCGGTCAACGCACCGGCAGGCAGCCAACTTGCCTTTGCGCCCATATGCTTGGTAGCTAGCGCGCCGACCGCCGCGCCGCCGGCGAAGGCAGCAATGATCGCGGCGATCCGCAGCGTGGCCGCGCGAGCTCCGCTTTGGTGACTGACGAGCCACGCGAAGCGGCCGGTGACGACACTGCGCAGGTTGGTCGTCGTCAGCGTCGAGCTGTACGGCGTTCCGCGCACCTTCCGAAAGGTCGAGACCTGTAGGGAGGCGATGAACGCCACCGCAGCCGTGACGAGCACGGTCGCCGCCGTACCCGACGAACGTGTAGGCGTCGAGGAATCCGCCGACGACTGCCAACAGAAGCGCCTGGTTGACGCGCTCGGAGTGCAGCCGCACGGCGCTCATTCTGTAGCCCGCCCGAGAGACCGTCTCGTGCATCGGTTTCGATCCTAGTTTTTTGCGCGAGAGTCGGCTCTTCGCGGCGGTCGGTCATCGTTCGCCCGCTGGCCTATGCTCTGCACTGGCGAGCTCTGCAACACCGTCGGTGGCGACAACTGCCGCCCACGCGACCCCGAACGCACCGCCAAACCAGATTCCGGGGATACGAGCGAGACCAGCGAGGAGCGATAACTGAGATGTCGGCCGAACCGTCAGACCAGCTCTCCATCCCCGTCCTCAGCCACCGCCGCGTGCTTATCATCATCGGCGCGCTGTTGCTGGGTTTGTTCCTGGCGGCTCTCGATCAGACAATCGTCTCGACTGCGCTGCCCACGATCGTCGCCGACCTCCATGGCGCATCGCACCTGTCGTGGATCGTCGTCGCCTATCTGCTCGCGGCTACCGTCTCGACGCCGCTCTGGGGCAAGCTCGGCGACCAGTACGGGCGCAAGCTCTTCTTCGAGGCGGCGATCGTCATCTTCTTGTGCGGGTCGGCGCTCTCGGGGCTCAGCCAGAGCTTGACCGAGCTGGTCGTGTTCCGGGCCATTCAGGGTCTCGGGGGCGGCGGCTTGATAGTCGGAGCGCAAGCGATCGTCGGAGACGTCGTCTCTCCCCGCGAACGCGGTCGCTACCAAGGACTCTTCGGGGCGGTGTTCGGTGTGGCGAGCGTCATCGGTCCTCTGCTGGGGGGCGTCTTCGTCGACCAGCTCTCCTGGCACTGGATCTTCTACGTCAACATCCCGATCGGGGCCGTCGCGCTGGCCGTCGTCATGCACCAGGTACCCAGCGACCTCAGCCGCGTCCACCACGTCATCGACTATCTCGGCACCGCTCTGCTCATGCTTTCGGCGAGCTGCCTCGTGCTCTTCGCAAGCCTCGGTGGCACCACATATCCGTGGGGCTCGGCGCCAATCGTCGCTCTCGGAGTCGCCGGTGTGGTGCTGCTCGGCATCTTCGTCGTCGTGGAGCGAGATGCGATCGAGCCGATACTGCCGCTGCACCTCTTCTCGATCCGTGCCTTCGCGGTCGTGAGCTTCGTGGGTTTCATCGTCGGCTTCGCGATGTTCGGGGCGATCACCTACCTGCCGGCGTTCTTCCAGATCGTGCACGGCGAGTCGCCAACGATCTCCGGGCTGCGGCTACTGCCCCTACTCGTCGGCCTGGTGATTTTCTCGACCGGATCGGGGATCGTCATCAGCAAGACCGGGCGCTACCGGGTCTTCCCGATTGTCGGCACCGCGCTCATCACCGTCGCGCTGTTTTTGTTGTCGCAGGTGGGGATCGGGACGAGCCTGATCGTGGCGGCGCTCTACATGTTCGTGCTCGGCATCGGACTCGGCTGTGTGATGCAGGTGCTCGTGCTCATCGCGCAGAATGCGGTTCCCTACTCCGAGCTCGGCGTCGCAACCTCGGGCGCGACGTTCTTCAGGTCCATCGGAGGGTCGATCGGCGTCGCGATCTTCGGTGCGATCTTTTCGAACGTGCTCGTGGGCAACCTGGTGAGGCACCTCGGCACCGCCAAGCTGCCAACGGGGCTGTCGAGCTCGAGCGTCACACCAGCCATCCTGGACAAGCTTCCCGCGGCGGTCCACCACGGTGTTTCCGCCGCCTACGCGGAGTCGATCCAGACAGTGTTCATCATCGCCGCGCCGATCGGCTTCATCGCGTTTCTCGCCTCTTGGCTCATACCCCAGGTGGAGCTCCGGCGAGGAGTGGGCGCATCTCCAGACCCGTCATCGGAGCGCCCGAGCGCGCAATCGGGCATTGCAACGATCGCGCGGAACGGGCCCGCAGCACCAACGACGGAGCCAATCGGCGACAGGTAGCGAGCGCGACCGGCTGCCGCCGGCCCTCTATCGGGCAGCCCTAGGCTTCGCCGAGAGACTCGGAGAGGTACCTTGCAGCGCAGGCATGAGCGTGCTCGCTGCGGCTTTCGCCCCGGTGTATCAGCAATACCTGCTGCAGGCTCGGCAGATGCAAGCTCTGTCGTTCACCATGCACATCCCGCTTGTGTGCTTTGGGATCGCGTTCCCCGCGATGGTGGTGTTCATGGAGTGGCTGGGGATGCGAACCGGCGACCCGCTCTATCGGACGGTGGCGCGCCGCTGGAGCCGGATCATGTTGGCGCTGTTTGCGATCGGCGTGATCACGGGCACGATCCTCAGCTTTGAGATGGGTCTGCTGTGGCCGAACTTCACCGCGACCTTCGGCAGTGTGTTCGGGCTCGGATTCGCGATCGAGGGGTTCTCGTTCTTCATGGAGGCGATCTTCATCGGGATCTACGCCTACGGATGGGACCGGCTGTCGCCGCGAGCGCACTTCCTATCCGGGCTGCCGATCGTGATCACCGGCTTCACCGGTTCGCTCTCGGTGATCTCGGTCAACGCCTGGATGAACCATCCCGGAGGATTCCGCCTCGTCGCCGGCAAGGTGGTCGACGTCGACCCGTGGACGGCGCTGTTTGGCAATTCGCTGCTGTGGTCGGAGCTGATCCATATGTACATCGCCGCTTACATGGTTACGGGGTTCGTGATGGCGGGCGCCTACGCGTTCTGCCGGCTGCGTGGGCGCTGGACCCGGTACGAGCGCGTGGCGATGACGATCCCGCTTACGATCGCGTCGCTGGCGGCGCCGGTCCAGGTGCTCGTCGGCGACTGGATCGCGCGGGTGATCGCGGTGGAGCAGCCGATCAAGCTGGCGGCGATCGAGGGGCTCTACAAGACGACCCGCGGCGCGAGCGAGCACATCCTCGGCTGGTACACCAACGGCCAGATCAAGTACGGGATCGGGATCCCGCACCTCTTGTCGCTGCTCGCCTTCCACAGCTGGAACGCGCGCGTCACGGGTCTCGACGCGGTGCAGGCGAGCCAGCGTCCCCCGATCAACGTCACTCGCCTCTCCTTCCAGACGATGGTCGGGATCGGCACGCTGCTGGCGTTGCTCGGCCTCTTCTATCTGTTCGTGCGCATCCGTCGCCGGCGCCTTCCGCTCTCCAAATGGTTCTACTCGGCGCTGGTCGTGTCGGGGCCCGCTGCGACGGTTGCGCTCATCGCCGGCTGGGTGACGACTGAGGTCGGACGCCAGCCGTGGGTGGTCTACCACGTGATGACGACTGCGCAGTCCGTCACCGGTGCGAGTGGCATCCCCGTCGGCTACACCGTCCTCGTCATCACGTACATCGCCGTCGCGGGTGCGCTGGTATGGATTCTGCGCCGGCTGGCGCGCTCGCCACTTCACCTTCCCGGCGCCGACGCGCCTCCCGACTCGACCCCGCAGCCCGCCTGATGCTCGACGCTCTTCCGCTCGTGTTCGTGCTCATCGGCCTGGTGCTGTACACGGTGCTGGCGGGCGCGGACTTCGGCGCCGGCATGTGGCGGCTGCTGAGCGGAGGCGGCGAGCGGGACGAGCGGATCCGCGACCACTGTCACCGCTCGATGGGGCCCGTCTGGGAGGCCAACCACGTGTGGCTCATCTTCGTGCTGACCGTGACCTGGACCGCGTATCCGGTGTTCTTCGGGTCGGTCGCCTCGACGCTCGTCGTGGCGCTGTTCATTGCGGCCGTCGGGATCATCTTTCGCGGCGCGAGCTACGCGCTGCGCTCCGGCGCCGCCGGTACACGCGAGCTGCAAACGATCGACGGGATCTTCGCGGTAGCGTCGCTGGTGACGCCGTTCGCGCTCGGCGCGGCCGCGGGGGGCATCGCGGCCGAACGCGTCCCGGTCGGTAACGCGGCGGGGAATCTCATCACCAGCTGGCTGAACCCGATCTCGATCCTGGTCGGCCTTTTGGCGGTGGCCTTCTCCGCTTACCTCGCCGCCGTCTATCTCGCCGCCGACGCGGCGCGGAGCGGGGAAACCGACCTGGTGGAGGCGTTCCGGGTGCGGGCGCTGGGCGCCGGCGCCGTCGCCGGCGGCCTGGCGCTCGCCGGGCTCATCGTCGTCCACGCCGACGAGCACCCGCTGTACGCAGGTCTCGTCCACGGCGCCGCACTTGCGGTGCTCATCTTGTCGGTCGTGATAGGAACGACGACGATGGGGCTCAACACGGCGCGTCGGTTCGAGCTAGCCCGCTACACGGCCGCGCTCGCCGTGGCGCTCGTTGTCGCGGACTGGGCGATTGCGCGGTGGCCGACGCTCCTGCCGGGACTGACCGTCGACCAGGCGGCCGCCCCGCACGACACGATGGTGGCCGTCGTGGTGGCGGTGCTGGCGGGTGCCGTCCTGTTGTTCCCCGCCCTGGCTCTCCTGTTCACGCTCACCCTGCGAGGCCGTCTCGAAGCCCACGACGGGGAGACCGAGCCGGTCGCGACCGCCGGTCGGAGCGGCGTCGCTCAGCTGCTTCTGGGACCGACGCTCGGAGCCCGGCTGGCAGTGGCGCTGCTGATCGTCGGGATCGGCATGCTCAACGTGGCCGACGCGCCGTGGGCGCACGCCGTCGGCGTCGTCGCCCTGCTCGCCTTCATCCTCGTGGCATTCGCGGCGCTCGTGCCCAGGGCGCTGGCCGAGGATGCCTGAGCGCCGAGCGAGCGGCTGCTACAAGCGCGAGACGAGCTCGGCCACGATTTCTGCAGCGGGCTGTCGCTGTTTGGCGAGCGCAACGCTCTGTCCAGCCCACAGCGACAGCGCCTCGATCTCGCCGGTCGTTCCAACGAGCGGGGGCGCGGGGGAATATCGAACGATGGGTTCGCCCGAAGCGAAGTGCGCTATCACCTGGCCTTCTCCCGGTCGACTACCCGGTGGCGGCCGGCCGGCGGTCTCCCACCGCTCGGCGGTTGAGTTGTGGATGGCGCGGTGAGGGGCGTCCGGCCATCCCACCTCATACAAGTTGGCGTACCACTCTGCATCTGTCTCGGTCGCGGCCATCAGGCGGCGCCGATACTCCTCGTGGATCGGCATCTCGTCGGCCAAGAGAAACCGGGTGCCCAGCAAGGCGGCCTGCGCGCCGAGGGCGAGCACGGCCGCGACTCCTCGAGCGTCGCCAATCCCGCCGGCCGCAATGATCGGTACCGGTGCCACGGCGTCGACTACCGCTGGCACCAATGGGAGCGTTGCCACGCCACCCCACACGTGCCCGCCAGCCTCCCAGCCCTGCGCAACGACGATATCCACTCCACATCCGGCCGCGCGCCGCGCTTCCTCGGCACTCCCGACCGTGTGCATGACAAGCCCTCCGGCGTCATGCACCGACTCGACATAGCCATCGGGATCGCCTGCGAAGAGCAACACGATCCGCAGACCGGCGGAAAGTGCCTCATCGAGTCGCTGGTGCTGATCCGAGCGGCTAAGAACGAAATTGCCGGCAAAGGGCCGGTCGGTGAGCGCCGCCGTTTCACGAACCAGGTCTCCGGCGTCATCGGCCCATGCCAGCGCCACGCTGCCGAGAGCGCCGGCATTGGAGACCGCGGCGGGCAGGCGGGGATCCGCAGATATCGGCGCCTGGACGATCGGGTGCTCAATCCCCAGCAACTCGCACACCGGCGTGTGGGTACTCATCGGGATGGCCCCCTTTCTGGCGCCCGCGGCGCCGGTTGACTAGGCTCAATGTGGACCGGAAAGGCTCCGATGGCGCCCGCGTTACCACTGGTCCACGCCCGTGCCGCGGACCGGGGGTCCGGACCCGTGGACCACCGGGCGTCAGTGGACGGGACGGCGGCCATCGCTCTCGTCACTCCTCAACCATAGACAGGAGCAGATCATGCGCAGCGACATCGCCCCCGGCGGCACCTTCCCCGACTACGAGTTGCCCGATCACGAAAACGTCAATCGAAAGCTCAGCGAGATCCAAGGAGACGACCCCCTGATCCTCACGCTCGCGCGCGGGAACTACTGCCCCAAGGAGCACGAGCAGCACCTCGAGCTCGCCGCCAACTACCCCAAGATCGCAGTGGCCTACACGAAGGTTGCCACGATCTCGACCGACACCCATCACTCAAGCCAGGAGTTCCGCGCGTCGACCGGCGCCCAGTGGCCCTTCCTCTCCGACCCGGAGCGGACCGTCCAGAAGGACCTCGAAATCCAGGAGTACACCGACCCCGAGCACGACCCGATGATCCCCCACACGCTCGTGCTCAAGCCCGGGCTGGTCATTCACAGCATCTACAACGGCTACTGGTTCTGGGGGCGTCCCTCCTTCGCGGATCTCACGCACGACCTACGGACCGCGACCAGCGAGATCCGCCCCGACTGGGATCTAAGCAAGCCGGGGCTGCGCGACGCGTGGGATGCAGGCGACTACTCGCCATTTCACGGATGGGACAAGCGCTCCCCCCAGTCGGTGCCAACGTCTTACCATTCTTGACACCGCGGTTGCGGTCATAGCCAGCCGCGGGTGGCCTCTCAAGCGGGGGCACTGAGGGTGCTAAGACCATGGCTGCGCCCCGCCGTGCCAGACCCGCAACTGCCGTGAGCACTGCTCGATCTCAAGCAATGCAGGACCTTGATCAAAGCCTTCAGGGATCGGCGGAAGGCCGGCGCGAGCCAGGCCTCGCCGACGCGGAAGAGCGCCGCGCCGCTACTTGTGCAGGTAGGCACGGCGGACCTCGCGCGAGCGGCGGTGCTTATCGTGAGTGAGAGAGATCAAAAAGTCGCGATCATCACCGGCGCCTCGCAGGGGATCGGAGCGGGCCTCGTGAGCGCGTACCGTGAGCTCGGGTATGCCGTGATCGCGAACGCTCTGTCGATCGGGCCGTCTGAGGACCCCGACATCGTCGCGATCGCGGGTGACATCGCCGAGCCTGACACGGCGCGGCGCGTCGTGGACGCGGCGGTCGAGCGCTTTGGCCGGATCGACACCCTGATCAACGACGCTGGCATCTACATCGGCAAGCCGTTCACGGACTACACCCTCCAGGACTTCGATGCCCTGGTCGCCGTCAACCTCGCGGGCTTCTTTCACATGACAAGGTGCACGATCAAACACATGCTCGATCAGAGCCGCGGGCATGTGGTAAATGTCTCAACGACGCTCGTTGAGCAGGCGGATAGCAGCATACCGTCCGCACTCTCCGTGCTGACGAAGGGAGGCCTTGTTGCGGCAACCAGGTCGCTGGCCATCGAGTATGCCTCCCGCGGTTTACGGGTAAATGCTGTTTCTCTTGGTGTCATCAAGACGCCGATGCACGACGAGAGCTCGTATGCGGGGATGGGCGCGTTGCACCCACTCGGACGGGTAGGCGAGATCAAGGATGTGGTCGGCGGGATCCTCTATCTCGAGTCAGCGCCCTTCGTGACCGGAGAGATCCTGCACATCGACGGCGGCCAGAGCGCCGGGCACTGACGATGGGGGATACAGTCTTGCGGCGACACCGATTTACGCTCCTCAGAACGGGAAGGGTCGTGACGGCGCCGGCGGCACTCGCCCAGCGACCGGGCATCGGAGCGGCACACGAGGCGCGATGCGCGCTGTAAGGCGCGACAACAGTGTCAAATTCCGACCACGGAGGTCAGTATGAGCACCATTGACGACGAGCTGGTCGTGGCTCACTTCATCGTTTCAGATGACGTAGAGCGTTCCCGCCGCTTCTATACAGACGTCCTTGGCGGCAAGACGGTCATCTCCGGCGAGGCGGGCGACGAGGTGACGTACGTCGCGCTAGCCAACAGCTGGATCATCATCAACGAAGGGGGAGGTCCAACCGACGACAAGCCGACCGTCACGCTCGAAACGCCGCCCGACCCGGATCGGGTGAGCAGCTTCCTCAACATCCGGGTCGCGGACATCCAGGCGCTCTACGACGAGTGGAGCGCGCGCGGCGCACAATTTCTGACCCCGCCGAAGCAGCACGAGACTGAGATCCGTTGCTACATCCGCGATCCCGACGGCTACATAATCGAGGTGGGTCAGACAACACTGGCCCGGGGCTGGCGTCCACCGTCTTGATCACTTGTATGGGCCACTGGGCTGGGCTGGTCCTTGGCGTCGCGTCGTAGAACTGCCCCTGTGCCGATCGCACGGGCGCCCGAATCCGGCACGGGGTCGCTCCTAACCCTCGATCCCAAAGGCGGTGAGCGGTGATGCCGGCCTGGGCGGTTCTACAGCATGTTCCCTTCGAGGGACCAGGGCTCATCGCGGCACAGGCGCGGGCTCACGGGCTCGAGCTCGATCACCGTCATTTGTATCGCGACGACGCTATCCCGAGCCTCGAGGAGCTCGCGGGGCTCGTCGTGCTCGGCGGGCCGATGGGTGTCGGCGACATCGAGGCGCATCCGTATCTGGCAGCCGAGATCGACCTCCTCGCCGCGGCTGTAGGCGCCGACGTGCCAGTCCTCGGAATCTGCCTTGGCGCCCAGCTGCTCGCCCGCGCGCTCGGCGCCGAGGTGCTTCGCATGGCAACGACAGAGCTGGGCCTCGGTAGCGTGGCGCTGACTCCAGCCGGTGAGCGCGACGCGGTACTTGGAGCAGCCGGCCCTGTGCTACCCGTCCTTCATTGGCACAACGACACCTTCACTCTGCCGCAGGGCGCGGAGCTGCTCGCCAGCAGCGATCACTGCGTCAATCAGGCGTTCCGTCTCGGCCGCGCCTGCGGCTTGCAGTTCCATGTCGAGCTGGACCTCGCTCTCGCGACGACGATGCAACCCCATCTACCTGCAGGCGGAGCACTACCGCCTCGCGATGTGGCGAGCGTCGAAACGGCCGGCAGGGCAGTGCTTGAGCGCTTCTTCGACGCCAGCTGAGCTCGCAAAGCACTTGGCCCTCCTCCTCCCGTGGGCTCAAGCGCCGCCGTTGGCCGTGGCGAGTGCGCTGCTGGTGGCCCCAGAGTCCTGTGCCGAGCGGGTCAGCGGCCAGACGGCGATGTCCCGGGGCGCCAAGTCCAGGCGCACGGACTGGCCGATCTCGAGGTGCTGGGCGTCGCGATAGCGCAGGGTGAGCTGCAGACTCCGATCCAGCGCGAGCGTCAGCTCGCGCCCTGTGCCGAGGTCGACGTCGTCGATCAGCGTCGCCGCGTAATGCCCGTCCGGCGCTATGCAAATACGCTCGGGGCGCACGCACCAGACGACCGGCGTGCCCGCTGCCAACTCACCCGTGGGCGCAGCTAACTCGACGCCGTCGCTGAGGATGCGGTCGGGTGCGACGGTAACTCCGCGATGGGTGTTGGCGATTCCCAGCAGCGCGGCGATCTGCGGAGAGCCCGGTGCGTGGAAGATCGACTGCCGGGTGCCTGCCTGCAGCACACGCCCGTTCCCCAGGACAACGATCTCATCGGCCAGCAGGGCGGCCTCTTCGGGATCGTGGGTAACGATCACCGTGCTCAGGCCGACCTCTCGCTGCAGCCGCCGCAGGTCGCGTCGAAGCTGGTCTCGCACCGGCGCGTCAAGTCCGGTGAAAGGCTCGTCGAGCAGTAGCAGCTGTGGCTCGACCGCCAGCGCCCGGGCGATCGCGACTCGCCGCCGCTGGCCGCCTGAGAGCTCGTCGGGATAGCGATCCTCGAGGCCTGCGAGGCCCAGACGCTCGATCCACCAAGCCGCGAGGCCCGGTTGTGCGCGGGGAGCGAAGGTGACCTGGCGCCAGAGCGTGCGCCGTGGCATCAACGCCGACTGCTGGGGCACGTAGCCGATGCCACGGCGCACGGTGGGCAAGAGGTGAAGCGCCTGCGTCCCGGCCTCGATGTGTCCCTCGCCCTGCATCGACGTAAGCCCGGCCAGCAGACGTAAGGTCAGCGTCTTGCCTGCGCCCGACGGGCCCAGCAGCGCCAGGCGCGGACTGCGCGCGCGATGGGCGACGTCCAGCGAGAAGCCACCGAGCTGCTTGGCCACAGCGAAGTCCAGGGCCGCCGGTGGACCGGGCGCGAGCGCCAGCGGCGCGGCGGTCGATTGGTGACCTCTTCGCCGTCGCGGCACCGGCAGCTGCACGAGCAACAGGATCGTCAGGGCGGCGACCAGCGCGGCGGCGATCGGCAGCATCGTGCCCGGCAGGCCGCTCTCGTCGAACTGCACGAAGGTGAACACCGGAAGTGAGAAGGGGTGATAAGCCAGGATCACCGTGGCGCCGAACTCCGCGAAGGCGCGCAGCCAACTCAGCAGGATCCCAGCGACGATCCCGGGTAGCGCCGCGGGCACGGCCACACGCGCGAAGCGCGCCAGTGGCCCGAACCCGAGCGTGGCTGCCACGTCCTCCAAGGCCGGGTCCACGGCGGCGAATGCCGCACGCGCGACGATGATCAGGAAGGGGGCGGCGACAAAGGTCTGAGCGAGAATGATCCCGGTCCGCGTGTCGGTCAGCTTGCCGCCAAACAGTTCCCCGAGGATCGTGAAGGGACCGACCACATAGAGCAGCAGCACGCCGCTCATCAGGGTTGGCAGGGCCAGCGGCAGCGCCACCAGCGCCAACAGCACACGCGACATCGCGCCATGCTTGCGGGCAAGCAGATAGGCCAGCGGCGTGCCCAGCAAGGTGATGATCGCGGCCGAGATCGTCGCCGTGAACAGCGAGGTCAGTAGCGCCGAGCCGAGCCCGGGCGGGGCCGGGGCCCCGCCCGCGAGGCGCACCACGAAGGCGACGATCGGGACCAGCAGGTAGAGGGCGAGCAGCCCGCCCAACCAGGGCAGCGGGCTGCCCGCCCGGGCGCGCATGCGCTAGTGCGCGCCCACGATGCTGCGCAGGCCCGCGGGCACCGCAGCGGTGTCGCCGGAGAACTTCGGTTTGATCGGGACTAGCCCGTATTCCTTTTCCACGGCCTTGCGCTTGGGGCTCAGCAGGAAGGCCACGAGCGCTTCCGCTCCGCTCTGGTTTTCGGCGTTGCTGAGGAGCGTGACGGTGTAGTCGGCGTACTTGTAGACCGGCGTCAGCGGAACCGTGGGCAGATGGGCCTTCTTCGCCTCGACCACGTAGAAGAAGCCGGCGTCGAGCTGTCCGGCTTCCAGGCGCGCGAGCATTGCGGTCTCTTCAAAGATCGGAAAGTGCTTGAGCGCCTTGGTGAGCTTGGGGTCACGCAGCTTCTTGGCCGCGGCGTCGATCGCTTCGACGGTCAGCTTGCCCTTGGGATCCGCCTTCGGTTCGGTACGCCCGACGATGATCCCGGGCTCGCTGATGACCTTGTACCAAGGCTTGCCGGCTGCCAGTTGCTTGCCGAACTTGGTCTTCGGGTTGTAGCCCAGGACGAGGTCGGAGGACGTGAACGTCGAGTACCAGGACACCCAGTTGCCGTTGGCTGCTCCTTCCAGTTCGTTGTCGGCCGACGCGGCCGCGCTGACGAAAACGTCGGCCTGGCGGACCTTGCCCTTGATTGCGGCTGCGTCTTCGTTGGATCCGCCGCCGAAGCCTTCAAACGGGTATCCGGTGGCCTTTGTGAATTCTGGGCCCAAGGCCTTTTCCATGATGTCCACTAGAGAGCCGGCGTAGATGGCCGTAACCTTTGCAGCCGCGATGCGGGCCGTTGGGGTGCCCCGTCTAGGCGCCGCTGCCACCGGACTGCCGGCGAGCGCGATCGTCGCCGCGGCTGCAAGCGTCACCGCCCCGCAGCCCCCCGCTGTCCATGCAATCCGTCGTCTCGATGCGATTCCGCTCACGTCTGTTTCCTTTCAATTGCCTTCAGCGGACTTCGTCCACTCGAAGCCTCTGCGTCGTCTCTCACTTCGCGCCTCGGTCGATCATCACCGAGGTGGCCTTCACGACCGCGGTGGCCGCAACACCGGCCGCGAGGCCCAACTCATCCACCGAGTCGCGGGTGATCGCGGCCGTGATCAGGAACGGGCCAGCCTGCATCTCGACGAGCGCCATGACCCCGTCGACCTCGACCGAGCGGACGGTTCCCTCGAAGCGGTTGCGGGCAGAGCCCTCCGCTCCGGTTCGATGGCGCCGCGGCGCCCCCGTCAGGCGGCGCACCTCGGCCTCGGGGACACGGCGGCGGTTGCGCTCGTCACGGCGTGTGCGCAGCTTGCCCGCACTGTCCCATCGGCGCAGCGTGTCCGTACTGACCCCGATCGCCTTCGCGGCCTCGCCGAGTGACAAATCGCGTGGCATGTGCCTAAGCATCACACATGCACGGCACGCGAGGCCTCCAGGCGCAGCTCGACGCCGAGGGCCGCTCACTGAGCAGATGTTCCGCCTCCGTTGATGCGGCTGCTAGCTCTTCAGAAGTGCTTCGATGGCTGCGTCGAACGACTTCGGATCGGTCGGCGAAAAGCTCTTCATCGGACCCCCGGTCGGGCCGATCAAAAACGAGGGGGTGCCGGCCAGGCCGTGCTCCTCCGCCGACTGCTCGTCCGCCGCGATCTCCTGAGCGAGCTCCGGGTCGCTGCGGTCGCGCAACCACTGCGATAGATCCAGATCCGGAACCTGGCGTGCGATGCCCTCGAGATATGTCTCGGTGACGTAGCCGGAACCCTCCTCGCCCTGCTCGCGGTAGAAGATCTCGATGAAGTACCAAGCCCTGTCCTGCCGGCCCGCCGACAACGCCGCGACCTGCTGGGCCACGAACGCCTCCGGCTCGCGCGTCGCCGTCTGCAACGCGTGGTACTCGATTCGCAGGTCGCCCGTAGGCACAAACCGCTGGATGATCGAGGGCAGCACCTCAAGTGAGAACTGCTTGCAGAATGGGCACTCGAGGTCGCCGAAGTACTCGAGCGTCACGGGCGCCGCCGGCGCGCCCAGGCCATTGGCGCTCTGCGGGATGTCCGCGAGCAGAGTCTCTATCGCATGACT
The DNA here is from genome assembly GCA_963768005.1 of uncultured bacterium. Taxonomy (GTDB): domain Bacteria; phylum Actinomycetota; class Thermoleophilia; order Solirubrobacterales; family Solirubrobacteraceae; genus Palsa-744. The sequence continues at coordinate 311,807 of CAVYGD010000001.1, read as the reverse complement.
GTCCTCCGTAGGAGGCATCAGCGCAAGGTACCACCCACCGGCAGCCGCTCCCCTGCGAGCATGCGGAGCAGCTCTGGCGCCGCATACTCAGGTCAAACCAAACGGAGGTCAACAGATGAAGATCGGACGATTGCTGCTGAGGCTGGTGGTGGGCGGACTGTTCGTTGGGCACGGTACGCAGAAGCTGTTTGGTTGGTTCGGCGGTCAGGGCCTCGACGCGACGGCGCAGGGATTCGAGCAGCTCGGCTTGCGCCCGGGCCGGCGCAACGCGATTGCGGCCGGTGGGGCCGAGACGGGCGGTGGGGTACTGCTCGCGGTCGGACTCGCGACGCCCCTCGCCGCATCGGTCCTGACCGCGACGATGCTGACAGCTATCTACCGGGTGCACGGCAAGAAGGGTCCTTGGCTGAACGACGGTGGCTACGAGTACAACCTGGTCCTGATCGCCGCCGTACTCGCGCTTGCCGAGGTCGGACCAGGCGCACTCTCGCTGGACGCCGTACTGGGACGAGAGCGTTCCGGCTCCGGCTGGGCTCTTGCCGCTCTGGGCGCCGGGGCTCTGGGGGCACTCGGCGCGCACGTCGCGGCCGAGGCCGAGCCGCCCGAGACGGGCACGGACCAGGAGGAGCACTGAGAGGGACCCGCGTGGCTGCCACCGCTTGCCTCGTGCAGAGGCCGGATGCCGTCCAGGCCGGCGCCGTGCCGATCGGCTGGGTCTCGCTCGCGTGCGAGCTACAGCGCGACTGGAGCCGACAAGAGACGGTGCCACAGATCGTCGAGATCGTGTTGACGACCAGACTGCTGAAGGAATGACGCCGCAGGCTGAAGCAGACGCGGTTGCTGATCCGAAGGCGCTGGAGTTCCTCCGGCACGCAGATCCGATCCTCCGGCGGTTGATAGACGCCTACCCCGACTTTCATCCGCGCGCGTGGCTGAACGAGCTTCCCCCGCTCGATGCTTTCGGAACGCTGATCTTTCAGGTGATCGGCCAACAGCTGTCAGTCAGCGCGACACGGACGATCGTCTCGCGTCTGCAGCAGCGCTTCGGTGGCCATTTGCCCTCACCGCAGGAGCTGCTCGCGATTGACCCCCACGAGCTTCGCGCGAGTGGTATGTCCAGCCGCAAGGGAGCCACGTTACGGGCGCTCGCAGAGCGGTTCCTCGACGGACGGTTGAGCGACGAGTCGCTCGCGCGCATGACCGACGCCGAGATCGAGGCAGCGCTGACCGAGGTCCCGGGGATCGGGCCGTGGACCGCGCATGGCTTTCTGATCGTCGCTCTCGACCGGCCCGACGTGCTGCTCTCCGGCGACCTCGCGCTCCGACGCGCTGTCGAACGCGCCTACGGGTTCGACCACCTTCCAACGGAGGAGGAGATGGTCAAGGTAGCCGAGCGATGGCGCCCATATCGGAGCCTCGCGGTCAGCTACCTGTTCGCCTCCGAGTTCGAGAAAGGAACCTAATGCAACCGGGTAACGTCAAGAGAGTCGGGATCATCGCCGCAGGCCGGTCGGTCAGGCGCCCGGCCGTTAGCGTCCGTGCTCGGCCGCGACGTGTCGTCGTTCGCAAACCGTTCACCACCAGCAGGAGGTCCACGCACATGACGAAGCCAATCCCCGACGACTACCCCCGCGTCACGCCATACCTGTTCGTCGATGGGGCTGACGCGGCGATCGGGTTCTATTGCTCGGTGCTTGGCGCGAGAGAGCGGATGCGCATGCCCGGGCCCGACGGCACGATTTTCCACGCCGAGCTCGAGCTTGGCGATTCGATGATCATGGTAGGCGACCAGAATCCGGACATCGACGTGCGTGGGCCCCGGGCCATCGGCGGCACTCCGATGATGCTGCACGTGTACGTCGAGGATGCAGACAGCGTGTTCGAGCGGGCCATCGCCGCGGGCGCCGAGGCGCTACGCCCCGTCGAGGAGCAGTTCTATGGCGATCGCTCGGGGCGCTTCGAGGATCCCTTCGGTCACCGCTGGGATATCGCCACCCACATCGAGGACGTGCCGCCGGAGGAGATGGAGAAGCGCGCCGCTGCCGCCACAGCGGCCGGCTGAGGCGCTAGTCGCGATCGCCCGCGCTGTGGTGCCTCCAGCCATCGCGATACTCGGCGTCGTGGAGCCGATAGAGCTGGTGGGCGTAGTGATCCAAGCGGTCGGCGGCCGCCTCGGCCTCGTGGTAGTCCTTGCCGTGGTCGCGGGCCGCCGTTTTCTCCTCGGCACGCTTGCGGACTACGTGTAGCTCCTCGCGGGCGAGCTCCACAACCTTTTCCAGCGTCTCTTGAAGATCCATTCCTTCCTCTCCGTCAGACAACTCGTAGGGCTTGGCGTGGGCGGTTCGAGCCGGACCCACCTACGCCGCTTGTTGTCGGTGATATTGCCTGATCGCGGCGCGGCGGGCATGTGGACTCGGACAGTGGAATCCTTAGAACGGCAATCATCGAACGGAGGTGTCAAATGAGCCCACCCGTAGAGGCAACCTGGGAACCGCACGAGAAGCACGGCCATCTGACGAGGGAGAGCGACCTGCCGGACACGGTCTTCGCCTTTCCAAAGCAGCGCAAGGAGCCGTTGACCGATGCAGAGCACGTTCGCAACGCGGTCGCGCGATTCGACCAGGTGATCGACGTCTCTGATGACGACCGAGAACTGGCCTTCGCGAACATCGAGCAGGCGGCGGAGTACTACGACGTCAATCTCTCCGAGACCGATTGGCACGAACTCGGCGTGCATCCGCAGCAGCACCGCAAAGAGGCGGCGGCGAAGGCGGCTGCCACGAGAAGACGGGAGCGCGGCGCAGGGTAGCGAGTCAAGCCGCGTGGCCTTCACCCGAGCGGCCTGTGCGCCGCGGCCGGGATGGCCGAGCCGACCCTCCGGCGTTAGGGCGCCGTCGGCGGCGATGCGCTGATCGACGCCTCGAGCGCGGCTTCCTCGTCCGCTGTGAGCGTCCGCCGGACGACATCCTCCGCGCTCTCGCCGAGCGCTGCGAGCATGCCCTCCACGTCTGCTGCTTCGGCGATCAGGACGATCGCAGAGGACGATGGCGGTATCGCGGCCCGAAGCTTATCTGCGAGCTCCCCCGGCTCGGCCTCGGTTTCATCCACGCGGCCGGCCTCCGCGCCGACGACGCCGCCCAGAAGCAACCCGACCGCGATCCCCGGGGGCCCTCCGAGCACGCCGAGCAGCCCAGCGGCCACCGCACCCTCCGCCGCACCCTGCTGGGAGACGTGATCGCTCTCGTCGACGTCGACGTAGCGGCCGGCGAACGTGCCGCGCAGCAACAGGCGCCCGCTGTGGTGACGTTCGACAAACCCGACCTCTTGTGCCCAGTGCGCGTCCCGCGCCGAGCGATCCTTTGCGTCGGCGTATCTGAGCACGGCGGTGTCCTCGCCGTGGAAGCGGACAAGCGCGACGTCGAGAGCCACGCCGCGTGAGTCTACCGGCGGCCACGCGCTGCGACTCGCCAGACCCTGGCTAGCGGCGAGGTCGACCGCGCGCTCGCCAGGGTGGAAGGTGTTGCGGCAGGCGGCGGCACGTCGCCCAACTCAGCATCCGTGCCGATCTCGATGACCGGGTGATCCGCCGGCTCGAGCCAGCGCAACACGCTCATGAGCTCCGGGATGTGCAGCGCCACGCAGCCCTCCGTCGCTTCGCCCATCCAGGCGTGTAAGAAGATGCCCGCGCCGGGCGCGTCGTCGCCCGAGACCGTCGGGTTGTCGTTGTAATCGATCACAGCGAAGTAGGGATAGGCCCGCGTCTCCGTCCACAGCGCCTCCGACCATCCCGCAAACGCCGGTGTCGAGTCGCATGGCACGTGCACGAAGCGGTTGTACTGCGTACTGAACGGATCCTCGTCCCACCAGTCCCCGCAGACGAGGTGGTGGTAGGCCTCGTGCAGGCCGCCGGGATCCGGCTCATTCCCGTACATCGTGAGGCCGAACGGATACACCCCGGTGGGGGTTGCGTGGTCGCCCTCACGACGGACGTTGCGGAGCTCGCCCGAGCCAATCTCAGCCTGCCACGCGCCGAACGCGGGCGTCCATCGCGAGGAGGCGCTCGCCCGTTGGAAGCTGCGGAAGCTCGCGAGGTAATTGGGCGGGTCGTACGTTGGGCTCGAGACGACGATGAGCTGACGAGCCGAGAGCGGGATCGAAAAGTGTGAGCCCGCGGCGTGCGCAATCACGGCCTGTGCGAGCCCGAGCAAGCAAGTTAGGGCAGTGGCCGCGAGGGTGCCCGTCGCGATCGTCCAGACGCGGCGCGCGTAGCGGCCGAACATCGGCGGAGCTGGCGACATCGGTTGAAGTCTTGCACCGCAACCGGCCGCGCGATCGATCAGATCGTCGGCGATTGGGCGTTGCCATGGTGCCCGGGCGAAGCGACGCACACTGGGATCGACTCGCAGCTGCAGGCGTGTGCGAGCGCGGGTAACCCAGCACGCCGCCCGCGCTTCAAGCCGTCCCGGGTCAGTGTCGACGTGGGCCGAGGCATGCGATCCGGGCTGATCTTGCTATCGGCTGGTGTCGACTGAGATGTACGAATACGTGCCCGGATAGCCGTCCTTCTTCACCATTCCGGGACAGCCGGCGCGCAGGTTCTCGCAGTCCCACACCTGCCCGTCCGCTAAGTGGATGTCGAGACGCGAGAGGTAGTAGAAGGAGAAGGCGTTGCCGTCGTGGTTGGGATCGAGTTCGGCCTCGATCGGGTCTTCGCGCCAGCGGGTCGTGAGCAGTCGCGCGTCCGCACTAGGTTCGTGCTTGAGGTATTTGTCGAACCACGCCGTGGTGTACCAGGTGACCATATCCGCGCCGCGCAGCGACGCCGGGAAGGCCTGGTTGGGAATGAAGCTGAAGTCCAGGTGTGAGCCGCCGCGGATGACGATCTCACCTGTGTCGACCCCGGCCTTCGTGTATTCAAGAGACTCCTTGGACTTCCCCAGCGGGTTGGGCAGCGATGTGTTCGGCACTGGCGGCAGGCCGTAGTCCGCCGACATGCCCAGCGCCGGCTTCGTGATCGGCACGACCGTGCGGTCGGTCGGGTCGGCGGGGCAAGGCTTCTCCCCGATCGTCCCGCTCGATCCCGGGTAGGCGCCTGGCACTTCGCCGCCTTCAGGCGCGGGGGGGCCGAGGTTGTCCCAAGCGACGATCGCCTTTACGCGTGGGTCCCACTGGCCGACGTAGGAAACCCCGAGCGCGCCATACGAGTGACCAGCGAGCCCGATCTCGGACTGGTTGAGCAGTTCCCAATATGGGTTGTACGCGGCGTCGAGGCCCTCTGCGACGCGTTGGTTCTGCTTTGCCGCATGACTCGTTCCGGTTTCACAGCTTGGCACCGGCTCGTACGGGTGCTGCGGAGTCGAGAGAAAGAAGTCGAGCGCGTCCTCTGCGCCGTCATAGAACGGGCGCCCATCTGTCTGTGCTGGGAAACCCTCGTCCTGATCCGGCGCCTGCCCGAACGTGTCGCTTCGCCCCTGGCCCTGCGGGTCGAACGTGAACACCACGTAGCCGGCCTTGGCTAACGCCTGGGCCGCGTACCAATAGAGCTGTTCGTTTGCCTGGACAGAGCCGTCGGTGATAACGATGCCCGGCCGCTTCGGCGGCCCGCCGATTGTCGCCCACACGCGACCCGAGATCGTGGCGCCGTCGCGCGCGGTGAAGAGCACGTGGCGGACGATCCCATAGCCATCCCGTTCCCAGTTGTCAAGGCGGACGTCACCGGCACAGCCGTTAGCGCCGTTCCAGCAGAGATCGTCGGCAAAGAAACGTTCGGGGTCCATCGCCTGTTCGGCGGTCGCTTCATCGGTGTTCAGGAGGCTCTGTTCGGTCAGCAGCGCCTGGTATTCCGGTGTGTCGTAGATCTGCTGGCGCTGCTGCGTGATGGAATAGTTCTCGGCCTCTACCACCGGGTTGAATTCCGTCGGCGGAGTTGGAAATTCTGTCGGCGGCGCAGGTGCTTCGGTCTGGCCTGGGGTTTCCGAGGGCGAGTCTCCGTATACGGTGGCCGGGAGCGGGAGTGTGCAAATCGCGGCAACCGCTACCAACCGCAGTCCGGCGCCGATCGCCTTCAAAGGGCGCTTGCCACTCGATCTCGCCAACGACACGAAGTCCCTCCTTGTCTTGATCCTTGGGCGCGGCGTTCGCTCCCACCTCTGTCCGCCACCTACCCGTGGGATCCTGTTTCAAACACTCCATGCGAAGCCGAACCGCGGTCCGGAGTCCCGTGGTTTCGGCTGGCTCGACCCTTGGGCGGCTGGTCCGCTGTCACGTTTGCGCGTTGCCCCGTGTCATGGAGATAGAACCGTGATCTTGCCGCGAGCCCCGGGTATAACCCGCTCGAGCGGTTGCGGGCTACTGATGACAACCGACTGTTCCGTTGGAGGTTCAAGCCGTGAACGCACGTATCGAGAACCCCGTGATGACGGTGCCTGGCGCGATGCAGGCGCTGCAGAAGCTCTCCGAGGCGGCGAAGCGTTGCGGCGTGCCACAGGTCACGCAGTACCTCGTTGTCCTGCGCGCGAGCCAGATCAACGGCTGCAGCGTGTGCGTCGACATGCACTCGCGTGAGCTGCGGGCAGCAGGTGAGCCGGACGAGCGCATCTTCACGCTTGCCGCGTGGAGGGAGTCCTCCTACTTCACCGACGCCGAGCGCGCCGCGCTTGCGCTGACCGAGGCCGCGACCCGCCTCGCGGATCGCTCGGACCCGGTCCCGGACGAGGTCTGGGAGGAGGCCGCGCGACGCTACGACGAGCAGGAACTCGCCGGGCTCGTGCTCACGATCGCCTCGATCAACACTTGGAACCGTGTGAACGCGGCCACGAGGCAAATCACCGGGGAGTGGGTCGCCCAGTGGATCGACACCGGCGACGGCGTCGCTCACGCAGCGTGAACCCGGACGCGACGAATTGGCGGGTGGCGCCGCTCGCGGGCGAGGGCGGCGCATCCGCCATGGAGCAACGCCGATGAGCGATCAAGAATGGCTCGCGCAGCGCTTCGAGGAGAACCGCACCCATCTTCGGGCGGTGGCCTACCGCATGCTCGGCTCGCTAAGCGAGGCCGACGACGCGGTCCAGGAAGCATGGCTGAGGCTCAGCCGCTCGGATGCGAGCGAGATCGAGAATCTCGGTGGCTGGCTCACGACCGTCGTGGCGCGGGTGTCGTTGAACATCCTGCGCTCGCGGCGAACGCGGCGCGAGCAGCCGCTCGGGCCGCACGTTCCTGACCCGATCATCGATCGTGCGAATGGCTCCGACCCCGAGCACGAGGCGCTGCTCGCCGACTCGCTCGGCCTCGCGCTGCTCGTCGTGCTCGAAACGCTCACTCCCGCGGAGCGGCTCGCGTTCGTGCTGCACGACATGTTCTCGGTGCCCTTCGACGAGATCGCGCCAATGCTCGAGCGCTCGCCCGTCGCCGTGCGCCAGTTAGCAAGTCGCGCACGACGCCGCGTTTCCGGTGCCGCTCCGCCCCCCGACACCGATCTCGACGGGCAGCGACAGGTCATCGACGCCTTCCTCGCCGCCTCGCGTGGTGGCGACTTCGACGCACTCGTAGCGGTGCTCGACCCCGACGTCGTCCTGAGGGCGGACGCGGGCGCGATGTCGACCCAGTCCAGAGAGGTCCACGGCGCGGAGGCGGTGGCGAGCGGCGCGCTCACGTTCTCGCGACTCGATCTCCAGCTGCATTCGGCGGTCATCAACGGCGTCGCGGGCGTCGTCGCTACTAGGGCCGGTAAGCCGTTCTCGGTTATGGCGTGCGCCGTCCGTGGCGGCAGGATCGCCGAGATGGACATCCTCGCCGACCCCGAACGCCTGCGGGCGCTCGACCTCACCGTTCTCGAGGATTGACGGCGCCGATCGGGGGTGGTCAATCGGTCGTGCGCTTGCGGTAAAGGTGGGTCGCGAGCGGTGCGAACACCGCGAGCAGCACGGCCGACCAGATCAGCGCGGCCACGATTGGATGCTGCATCGGCCACGCATGGACCTGCGCCGAGGGATTCGGATTCCCCAGCAGTTCGCGCGAGGCGGCGGTGACCGCGCTTACGGGGTTCCAGTTCGCGATCGTCTGGAGCACTGCCGGCATGTGCTCGGTGGGGACGAGGGCATTCGACACGATCGCGAGCGGAAAGAGGATTACGAGGCCCACGCTCTGGGCGGACTCCGGGCCCTTACTGATCATGCCAAGGCACCCGCAGCCCCACGACAACGCGTAGCTGAAGAGCAGGAAGATCGCGAAGCCCGCGAGCGAGGAAGCGACACTCGCCTCGGGACGCCAGCCGACGAGCAGCCCGGTCGCGGCGACGAAGGACGCGCAGATCGCGGCTGTCAGAAGATCGGCGAGGGAACGCCCGACGAGCACGGCCGGCCGCCACATAGCAAGTGTCCTGAAGCGGTCGATCACACCGCTGCCGAGGTCCGTACTGAGCCCCACGGCGGTGCCCATCGCCGACGTCGTCAGGTTCATCGCCAGCAGGCCTGCGATCGCGAAGTCGGTGTATGTGCCTCCCCCGGGCAGCACGACGGCCGAGCCGAAGACATAGACGAACAGCAGCGTGAAAAGCACCGGCTGGACCGTCACGTCTGAGAGCTGCAGCGGCTCGCGGGCGATGTGTACGAGGTTGCGCTTGGTTAGCACCGCGACGTCGGAGACCCTTCGGCGCAGCGCCGTCGAGGAGGCTGAGGCGCTCATACGCGAAGGACCTCCGGCTCGGTCTCCTCGTCCGCCGGATGGCCGGTGAGGGCGAAGAAGACGTCATCGAGCGATGGCTGGCGGACCTCGATGTCATCTACCGACGCGCCCGTTTCGTCGAGTGCGCGTACGACCTCGCTCGCAAGGCCGGCTGTGCTGTGCACCGCTGCTCGCAGCAGCAGTCCGTCGTGGCTCACCTCGACGGCTCCCGCGGCGAGCCGCGCGACCGTGTCGGCCGCCTCCGTACGAGGCTCGCTCAACGTGACCTCCAACCGCGCGCCGCCCACCTGCGCCTTCAGCTCGGTCGCGGTTCCGTTCGCGATCACGCGCCCGTGGTCGATCACGGCGATCCGGTCGGCAAGCTCGTCGGCCTCGTCGAGGTACTGCGTCGTGAGCAGCATCGTCGCCCCGTCGTCGACGAGCTCGCGGATCACGCCCCACATGCGCACCCTGCTCGTGGGGTCGAGTCCGGTCGTCGGCTCGTCGAGAAAGAGCACGGGAGGTCTCGTCACGAGGCCGGCTGCGAGGTCGAGGCGGCGGCGCATCCCGCCTGAGTACTCACGCAGCACGCGGTCGCCCGCGTCGTGGAGGCCGAACTGCGCGAGCAGCTCCGCCGCGCGCGCGCGTGCCTCGGATCCGCCGAGCCCGCTCAGGCGCGCGACCATCACGAGGTTTTGGCGTCCCGTGAGGACCGGGTCGAGCGTGGCGTCCTGCGCCGTCACGCCGATGCTGCGCCGCACTGCTCCGGCGTCGCTGACAACGTCGTGGCCGGCGACGCGCGCGACGCCCGCGGTCGGCAGCGACAGAGTGGTGAGGATCCGCACCGCCGTCGTCTTGCCGGCGCCGTTGGGCCCGAGGACGCCGAGAATGGCGCCCCTCGGGACCTCGAGGTCGATGCCGCCGAGTGCGACGGTGGGCCCAAAGCGCTTGTGGAGGCCGTAGGCCTCGATCATCAGGTCGGTCATGGAGCAGAGAATACAGTAACTGAAAAAAGTCTGCCACTGAAGTTTTGTTAGGATGTCTGCTATGGCCGACGAGCGGTCCGACGTACTGTCCCTGCCGGAGGATTCGGATCCGAGCGAGGAGCGCCACGCCGCCGAGAACGAGGCTCTCGATGCCCTGCCCGACGAGGCGAGGATTCAGTCGCTGCTCGGGCGGGAGCTCGGCGAGGAGATCGCGAGATCGTTTGTGCTCGCGCGGCAGGCGCAGGAGCGCTGGGCGCAGCGGCGTCATCCCGAGGACGGATTGCGGGAGCGCAAGAAGCGGCGCACGCGCCAGCAGATCTCCGACGTCGCCACCGTACTGTTCGCGCTGCGCGGCTTCGACCATGTCACGGTCGCGCACGTCGCCGACGTCGTGGGCGTCTCCGAGAAGACGGTTTACAACTACTTCCCGACGAAGGAGTCGCTCGTCTTCGACCGCACGGACGAAACGCTCGAGCGCATCGTCAGGGCACTGCGCGAGCGCTCGCCCGGCGAGTCGCCCACGAGAGCCGTACTGCGTGCGCTCGACGATGACATGCGCGACCTCGAAGAGCTGCCCGAGGAGCTCTACGAGCTTCTCCCGCGGTTCGCCGCGATGATTGCCGACACGCCCGCCCTGCGCGCCGCGTGGCTCGAGCTCCATGGGCGCCTCGTAGAGGTTGCCACCGAGGAGCTCGCGGCACTCGCAGACGTGGACCCGCGCGACCCGGAGCCGATGATCGCCGCACGCGCGATCGGGGCGCTGCACGAGCTCGCGTTCACCTCCAACATGCGCCACATCGTCGATGGACTGCGCGGCGCCGAGTTGCGGGCCGCCGTCGTTGCCGATCTCGAGCGGGCCGCGCGGCTGCTCGACGCCGGCCTGTGGTCGTTCAACCTGCTCACCCAAGGCGCGCGGACGCGCCAGCAGCTGCGAGACGCGGCGCTCGCAGCCGATGACGCGCGGCGACAGGTGCTCGAGGCGATCAAGCAGGCGCGAGCCGCTTGGAGCGAGCTCCGTCAGACCGGACGTGAGGAGGCCAGGCGCGGGCGCGGTGACATGCGGCGCGGGCGCGAGGAGATAAAACGTGCCGCGCGCGAGGCGCGCGGCGCAACTTCCGCCCGTCCGCCGGGTTAGGTTGGCGTTTCATTGGGCGCGTGTTAACGAAACTCAACATGGCCGATCAGCGGTGAGCTGGGGCCCCTCCACTGCTGCTCGCCGACTGCGGCGCCGCCTCTTCGGGGCGGCGTTGCTGGTGCTTGCGGCGAGCATCGGCACCCTGGTCCCGGCGGTCTCCCGCATCGAGCGCGAGCAGGCGCCCTACAGCGGCCCCGCGGCGGCGCAATGCGTCCCCCCGAGGCTGAACGTCTCTGCGGTCCTACCGGGCACCCACCTCGCGGTCTCCCCGCTCCCCGGCTCCTTCGACGCCTCGCCTCACACCCAGATCAGCATGCTCGGCGTCCCCGCACACGACATCACCGAACTCCAGGTGACGGGGTCGCTGACGGGCGACCACCGCGGTCGCCTGATCCCCTATTCGCAGGGCGACGGCGCGAGCTTTGTGCCCGACCCCGCGTTCTACCCGGGCGAGACGGTCGACGTGCACGGGCAGGTGAGCGCGGCCGGCGCCTCGAGGCGCTTCAGCTATCGATTCGCGGTCGAGTACCCCGATCCGATCTCCTCCGAACCCCCGGGGTCGAAGGTGGGGCTGACACCCGGGAGCTACCAGAGCTTTCACTCCGCCCCCGAACTGCACCCGCCGACCGTCGACGTCACCTACTCGACGTCCGAAGCGGGACAGGGTGGCGACATCCTCGCCGCGCCGTACAGCGGCCCGGGCCAGACGGGGCCGATGATCTTCGAACCCAACGGCCAACTCGTGTGGATGGATCCGCTGCCCGAACACGTCTACGCGACCAACCTGCAGGTTCAGAGCTACGACAATCAGAACGTGCTGACCTGGTGGCAGGGGTACATCCCGCAGAACGGCTTCGGGATGGGCGAAGAGATAATCGCCAACAGCGCCTACCAGCCGATCCTGCACGTTCGTGCCGGAAACGGCTACGACGCCGACCTTCACGTCTTCCGCCTGGGCGCGGACAACACGGCGCTCCTCACGGTGTTCAACACGATCCACTGTGACCTCACATCTGTCGGCGGGCCGCGCGACGGCGACATCATCGACTCGCTCTTTCAGGAACTCGACCTCAAGACCGGTCTCGTGAGGCGCGAATGGAGCGGCGTCGACCACGTGGCGCTCGAAGCGTCGTATGCGGCGCCCACGCAGGCTTCGGCCGAATGGCCCTACGACTACATGCACCTCAACACCGTCGACCCGCGTCCCGGCGGGAGCACGCTGCTCTCGGCGCGCAACACCTCGCAGCTCTACCTGATCAACGACATCAGCGGCCAGATCGACACGACGATCGGCGGCAAGCACTCGAGCGTGAAGATGGAACCGGGCACTGAGACCGCATACCAGCACGACGCGAACACGCTCGAAAACGGTGACATCAGCATCTTCGACAACGGCGGTGCGCCGTTCACGACCCACCAGCAGTCGCGCGTGCTCGTGACCGAACTGAACCTCGAAAACGGCACCGACTCGAAGCTGGCCGAATTCAATCACCCCCGTCCGCTGCAGTCCTCGAGCCAGGGAAGCGTGCAGCTGCTTCCCGACGGCAACTGGTTCGTCGGCTGGGGAGGGGAACCCTACTTCACCGAGTTCAGCCCTACGGGGACGATGATCTACGACGCGCACATGCCGATCGAACCGATCAGCTCCGAGCACGGCGAACATACAAGCTCCTATCGCGCCTACAAGACCGAATGGACCGGCACGCCGACGTCGCCCCCCGCACTCGCCACCGAAGGCAGCGGCAGCAGCTTCGTCGCATACGCAAGCTGGAACGGGGCGACGGGGGTGAGCACGTGGCGCCTGTTGGGCGGCTCCTCGCCGGAACACCTAGCGCAGATCGCAAGCACCGCCAAGAGCGGCTTTGAGACCACGATCAAGGCCACTGCGCAGCCCTACGTCGAGGTGGAAGCGCTCAACGGCGCTGGAACCGTGATCGGCCGCTCGGCGACGATCCACAGCTAGCTCTCGCGCCACCAGCCGCCCTTTTGGCGAGACCGTTGAGACCCAGCAGCGGGTGTTCAAGCATCCGCAAGGCTGCGCCGATCAAGATGCGATGGTCCGGAAGTCCTGGTTGCCGGCGTCCAGCGCGCTCGCGCTCGCATGCACCTTCGCCGGCGCGGCGGGGATGGCGCCGACTGCGCTGGCGGCGGGTATCAGCGAATCGCACGTCGCGACTCCCATCGACGGGACGCTGGTGGTCCAGAACGAGGTGACCGAACCGAGCAAGACGTTCACGGTCGAAGGTACGACGAACGGGACCACGGGCGACAGCGTCGACATCCTCTGCTATCAGGGCGCGGCCCGCAACGGGGGCGACACGGCAGGCGTTCCCGTCGAAGCTAACGGCAGCTTCTCGGCCTCCATCCCCGAGTCCGATTTCCGCCCCAGCACATGTCATCTGCTCGCGGTCCCGCACGGGACCAAGCCGAACCCCGGCACCGCCTACACCGGTCCCCGCGTCGGCTTCAGCTCGCTGAGCGTCGCAACGGTCTCGAGCGGCCCGAACGCCGGCGATCCGTACAACCTGTTCTTCGGCGACGACACGATGAGCACTCAGGGCTACCTCGAATCGATCGACAGCTGCGGTCCCTTCAGCGCGCTTCCGGACGGCTCTGCCGAAGTGAACATCAGCGGCTATCTGCTCGACTGCGCCGGAAACTTCTACAACTCGCCGGTGGAATTCTTCGCGACCAAGACGCTCGACCTCACGCGCGCGGAGATCGAGGTCGACGGCCAGAACGCATATGGATCTGACTCGGCCGCGAGCCTGTTCGCGCGCAACGGCTCGGAACCGTCGAGCTCCGAACTCCCGGGCTTCCCCGCCATGAGCGCAACGCTCGAGTACTTCAATCCCTCGACGGGCGAAGCGCAGACGACGGAGAGCGAGCAGCTCGTGCGCTGCACGCCCGAAGACATCTACGCGGCGACCGCGCAGAGCTGCACCGCGTTCGCCTCCACCGGGGTTCTCGATCGGGCGCGTGACGCGCTTCACCGACGCCGGCCGCGTGGCCACGGTGACCGACACCTACACGAGCACCGACGGTGCTGCGCACACGCTTGACCTGCTCTACGAGACTGATCTCGAAGGCTCGACGTCGGCCTGGGAGCTGCCCGGCGAAGGCGCGTTCCGTCACCGCGAAACCGAAGAAAGCGCGGGAGCGCCCTCTGCGCCCGGCACGGTCTACGCGACCAACAACCCCGCGCTCGAACCCAGCTTCACGAATCAGGTGGCAGCGATGACGTTCGGCACCCCATACAACTCTGTGAGCTTCGACAACACCCTGTGGGCCGACTATGGGCCGAGCGGCGAGCAGTCTGCGCTCTTCGACTACCGGCGCACCGTGCCCGCGGGCGGCTCCGTCGCGATCACGTGGAGCTACGCCACCGGCACGAGCCTCGCAGAAGTCCAGGGCGACGCCGCTGCGGCGCTCGTGCAGATGCGCGACCAGGCCCAGCCGCCGACGATCTCGATCTCCGCGCCGGCGAGCGGCGCGCGGCTGAGCGGCGAAACCGCAACCGTCAGCGGCACGGCAAGCGCAGGGTCGGGCGTCAAGTCGGTCACGATCGACGGCTCCCCGGCGACGGTGTCGGGCTCGTCCTTCGGCGCCCGCGTGGCGCTCACTCCGGGCGTCAACGTGATCACGGCGACAGCCACGAGCTTCGCCGGCAACACCGCGACCACGCAGGTCGCCGTCGCCGACGAACCCTCGAGCCCGACGGCGCTCCCGTCGGCTTTGACTCCCGCGCGGCCGCGCGTGGAAAGCGCGTGGGAGTCGACGAGGCGCTGGCGCGAGGGCAGTGCGAAGGTGCAGATCAGCCGCGCGCGCAAGTCGAGCGCTCCCGTCGGCACCTTCTTCTCGTTCGAGCTCAACGAGGCGGCCACGGTGAGGCTCGCCTTCACGCAGACGGCGCGCGGCCGCATGGTCTCACGACACTGCGTCACTCCGAAGCCGCGTAACCGTCCTGGGCGCGCTTGCGCACGGACCTCGACGACGGCTGCGATGAGCTTCGCCGGCCACGCGGGCACGAACACAGTGCACTTCGCCGGCCGCGTCGCCCGCTCGCGGGAGCTCAAGCCGGCTCGCTACACGCTGGTGATCACCGCTACGAACGCGATGGGGCGCTCGACCCCCCAGCACCTGACGTTCACGATCGTCAAGTAGCTCTCGTGCCGACGATCGTGGGCTCGTGCTCTTGGCGCACACCGGCCTCGTGCCGCCGCGCGTGTATCCGCACGATCGTGCCGCCGCGCCCGGTGCGGATCTGCACGAGGTCGCAGAGTTGATTTACGAGCCACAAGCCACGGCCGCTGCGCGCGCTCGCGTCGGGCCGAACGCGTCCTACGAGTGGATCGCGGATGTGGCCCGCGTCGCTGACCTGGCAGATCATCCGACCGTGCTCGTGCCAGCAGTGAAGCGTGCCGGTGCCGCCGCCGTGGCGGATGCTGTTCGTCGCGATCTCGTTCGCCGCGAGCACGGCGTTTCCGCATTGGCCGACGGTGAGGCCGGCCCTCGCCGCATGTTCGCTGACGAGCGCACGCACGCCCACGAGGTCGGCTAGCTCGAATCGCAGCGAGACGGCCTCCGAGGGCGGGATCGACAGCGGCGCGTGAGCGCTCGACGGCAGCTTGCGAGCGTTGTAGGACGAGCTCGCGCGCCGGCCGTCGCCGTCGGAGAGCCACTGATGCGTGCACTCGGCATCCGCGATCGTCGGCGCCTCGAGCGCAGTCAGGTTGTAGGGACAGAGGATGCGAACGCGTGCGGAGGCAAAAACGCGGTTGATGAGCGCCTCGTGGCACATCGCCTCGCTGATCTCGTCCTGGGAGCGCTCGGCCCACACCGGCTCGCCGACGAAGTAGAGCGTTCGTCCTGCGTGGGCGTCGAGGGCCGCGCGGATCGCGGGGATGATGCGGGCGGGATTCGCGCCGAGCTCGGTCATGTCGGCGAGCTCGACGCGCGCCAAGTCGCCGTTGAGGCCCGCCTGGATGCGCCGCAGCCCGCTTCTCGGCACCGCGATCAGCACCGGCGAGCCGGTGTTGATCGCTTCGCGGATGAACGTGCGCACACCATCTAGGTATTCCCGCTCGCCGAGGTAGAAGAGCGCGGTGTGCGCGACGCGCTCGCGAGCGCGGGGGCGCCAGCTGCCGATCCGACTCATGGCGCCGAGATCTCCACGCCGCGCATGTGTGCGCCTACGATCTCGATGACTCGCCGGAGTGTCGTGGGCGCGTTGTGCAAGACTAGCTTTCGCTCCGAGGGCAGCAACGCATCGGCGAGGTCCTGGAGGGTTTCGACCCCCCTGAGGTCCACGAACCGCAAGCGCGCGAGGTCGAGATGCAAATCGCCGTGTTCGTGCTCGTCGAGCGCTGCGAGTAGCAGCTCGGTGTTCGAGAGATCTACCTCGCCAGCGACCCTCAGCCAGCAGTTGCCCTCGTTGTCCTCCGAGAGCGGCACGATGCGAAGGAGTTCGTTGGCGCTCACGAGCGGGTTTCGCACCACATGCTCGTGCAGCTCGCTCATCCGCTCGAGCAGCGGCCGATCACAGCGCGCTGAGTCGTATTGGCAGAGTCCAGCGGCCGCGCGGGCCGCGCACAGCTCGCCAACCCGCCGCTCGTACTCCACGAGGAGCTCTTCGGAGGGCAGCTCGCAAGTGCTCCACTGCTCGCCGGTCGCGCGAAAGCCGCTGTAGCCGTCCTCGAGTGCCGCATCGATAGCGGCGTTCAGGCCCGCGATCCTGCGCGAGGGGTCAAACGGCCGCTCGCCCCGGTCGTGATCGAGTGCGGGGATCACCAAGAGCCGTCCGAGCGCGAGCGGCTCCGCCGTCGAGATGCCACCGGCGTGGAGCATGCCGAGCACGCGCTCGGGGCAGTCGTCGCCTGCGAAGTACGCCACGCGTTCGTGGTCTCTAAGGCCCGCCTCCACGAACTCCGTCACAAGCTCCTCCTGCACCGCTTGGCTGTCCAGCACCGCACACACGTGGTCGCCACGCGCGATGCCGTCGACAGGCAGGGTTGACACGGTTGAGGGCACGATGACTTCGCCCCGTCGGCCTGAAGCTAGCGCTTCGCGCGGCGGTTGCCTATCGACAATTCGTCGAGTCGCCCAGGACTCGACGTCAGGAGCCCTCGGCAAAAGACCGGGCGCGGTGGAAAAGACCGGGCGCGGTGGCGTTGAACCGCGCGACATCGCCGCAGGGACGTGCGACGAGCATCGCCGACGAATCAGTAGATAGGCTGCCTGTCTACCAGTTGGTAGTCACGCCAATGCGAGCCGCAGAGGAGGCAACGGTGACGCACGACACGTATTCCGTCGCGACACGCGAGCAGGCGCTCGACTTCATGGCGGCTTACCCGGACTATGGCGAGCAGCGCTGGTACAGCGACGCGCTCGACACGGAGCAGGTCTCCTTCAGCTGGCGACGGATGCCGGCTGGCACCGGCGGGCGCGGAAGCTACGGGCACCGCCACCCGGGCCAGGAGGAGATCTACTTCGTGATCTCCGGCACCGTCACGTTCAAGGTCGACGACGAGGTTTTCGAGGCTGGGCCGCAGACCGCGGTGCGGATCGGCGGGGACAGCTACCGCTCGGTTCACAATGACAGCGGAGCCGAGGCGGAGCTGTTGATCGTCTCGTCGCGGCTCTCTGAGCCGCCGCTCGAGAAGGAGGAGGGATTCTGGCCATGACCGACGCGAGGGACTCGGCGCCCGAGCTCGAGCGTGTGATCCGGCGCTACAACGATGCCTGGAACGCGCACGACCTCGACGCCATCATGTCCATGCACGCGCGCGACATGACGTTCGAGAACCACACGGCGGGCGAGTCGGCGCAGGGCGAGCAGGTGCGCTCGCACATCGCGTCGATCTTCGAGACCTGGCCCGACATCCACTTCGACACCCAAAGGCTGTACGTACGCGATGGTGTGGTCGCGCAGGAGTGGACGGCGACCGCGACGCACGGACAGACGATGAGGCGCGGCGAGCTCGTCGCCGAGCCGACCGGGCGGATCGTCACGTGGCGCGGCGCCGACGTGATCCCGTTCGAGCAGGGCCTCGTCAAGCGCAAGGACGTCTACTCGGATTCAGTTGCGATCCTGCGCCAGGTAGGCCTACTCGGCGCCGCCTGAGCGCGGCACGCCCACGCAGTCGGCTCGACGCTGGGGCAAAGGGCTCGCACCGCGGCCGCGGCGCCTCACGCGTACCGAGCAAAGAGCTCAGGCAGCAGCGCGTACGGAGCCCGCTAAGCCGCGTCCCGCAGTGGCAGCTCGAACCAAACCCGCGTATCCGCGCTGCGATCGTCGAGCTGCTCGACGCGCCAGCGGCTCGCGAGCTTGTCCAACAGGAACAGCCCGTACCCACCAGCGTGGCGCTTGCTCTCTTCCCCGAACCCGTGCCCGGAGTCGGTGATCGCGACGCGAATCGAGTCTTTCGCCATCTCGGCGGTTAGCGTGAGCCGGACGGTTGGATCGTCGGTGTGCCGCACGGCGTTCGTGACGATCTCGGAGACGAGGAGCTGGAGCTCACGGGACCGCGCCGCTGACACTTGTCGCGCACCGGGCTCGTCGTCGGCCGCGCACAGCTCGCGCACCGCCGCGCGCGCGAGGCCCGGCGCCTGCGGCGTCGGTTGCAGCGCCAGCTCGACGTGGGCGTGGCATCCGGTCTCCGCGTCGGCGGTTTGCGCGCCCGGCATCAGCCGACCGGCTCCCCGATCAGCGGCAGGTGTTCGTCGAGGCCGGTTAGGTGAAAGAGCGCGGCGGGCCCCTCGGCGGGTCGCAGCAGCCCGAGCGTCCAGCCCTCTTCGCAGGCCTCGTCGTGCAGCGAGATCAGAAACCGCAGTCCCGAGGAGTCCATGAACGGAACGCGGCTGAGATCGATGATGAGCTCTCGCGCGCCGCCGCCGAGCATCCGCCGCGTCGCCCGCTCGAGCGCTGGCACGCTCGCCATGTCGAGCTCGCCCACCGGCGTGAGCCGCGCCCTGCCGGCGCTCATCTCGTCGTAGACCTCGAATTGGGGGGGCGATCTCATGTCCTGTGTTGTCCTTCTCGCGCGCGGGTGAGAAGCTGGCGCGGCATTTCGCTGGGGATCAGTTACCACCCATTACTCTGGCATACACCGCTCGCGGCAAAGGCGACATCGAACATGTGTTGAGACGCGCGCGAGAAGCAAGCCCGCGAGAGCCGGCTCACCAGTCTCGTGCGCGCTCGCGTGGACTCGCGACCGCACGCGCGGGAGCGACAAGCGTCTCCTGCAGTCGGCGCACAGCATCGATGTGGTCCGCCGTCCAGATCACCCGCACGCTGGTCGCGGTGGGGTGTCCGCCAGCGTCGTGCACATCGCGCTCGAGCGCGTCGAGCAGCCGCCCACCTGCGCGCTCGTCGGACGCAAGGGAGTCCGGCACGGCCTCATCGCCCGCGAGCGCGGCGGCGAGACGCTCATACCAGCCGGTGACCGCGTAGCCGGCGTTTGCGAGCTCGCTCCGCGACGCCGCGTAGCCGCCGTCATCGGCGCGGTCGCCGTTCCACAGCTCGCGCACCGCATCGGCGACGATTCGTATGCCCGTGACGCCGGTCACGAGCCCAGCCATGTCGGCGAGCGGCGCGGGCTTCGATCCGCGATCGGCGAGGTAGCTCCGAAATGCGTCGTCGAGTCGCAGCGCGGCGGCGAGCGCATCGAGGTCGCGGCGACGCACCGACGATCCGGCAGCTCCCGAGGAGTCAAGGCGTCCGGCGCCGCTGGCGACGGCGTCGGCGAGGTAGCCCGCGCTCTCCGAGTACGCGCGCGCGAGCGTACGCCCGAGCGCTGCCGCCGCGCCGCGAGGCCAGAACAGGAGGCCGACGACGAGGCTCACGGCGCACCCGATCGCGACGTCCTCGACGCGAACGATGCCGATCTTCCAACCGACGGGCGTGAGGATGTTGAAAAGGATCAGCAGCGTCAGCGTGAAACCGGCTTGGCCTGCGGCGAACGAGATCGCCGCGGGCGCGAGGCCTGCTAGCAGCACGGCGATCGGCAACAGCGCCCAGAGCACCGTCCGGTTCGGACCGATCGCGGCGACCAGCGCGCCGCCGACGATGAACCCGCCGGCCGTGCCCGCGAGCGCGCGAAGAACGCTCTGGCCGGTGTTGAGCGCGGATGAGCGCAGCACCGAGAGCGTGCCGAAGGCGACCCAGAAGGCATGCTGGGCGGCGCTCAGGTCTGCGACGAGGACGGCGAGCGCGAGCGCGCTCGCTCCCCGGAGGCTGTTCTGAAGCCACAGCGAATTGCGATCCACGCGTGCACCGGCGCGCAGCTGTGCGGCGGCGAGCGGTCCCGGGAGGTCCTCGGGGCGGCGCCCGAGGAGTCGCTCGAGCCACGAGCGCTGAGCTGCGGCGGCGGCATAGTCCGCGTTCGCTGCGATGTGGGCGACAAGGAACCCGAGGCTCTGCGCACTGAAGCTCGGATCCAGCGAGTTGACGATCGTGTGGACGCTTTGCTCGCCGGGCGCCAACGCCGCCGCGGCGGGCGTGAGGTCGACCGTCGCCCGTTCCAGCTCCACGAGCTCGGCGCGCAGCTCGTCAAGCGTCGCGCGCAGCTCTGCACGACCCTCTCGCGGGTGCTCCTGCGAGCTCGCCACGCGCTCGAGCACCTCCGCGGCCGCGCGCTTGACGGCGCACGCGTGCGGAGCCGGCAAGGGGGGATGGCGACGCGGCGCCGAGCGCAGAACGATCGCGCTCAGCCAACGCAGCTCGTCGACGAGGTGTACCCATGCGCGGGCCTCAGCGCTCAGCCCGGTCGGGCGATAGGGGACGCCGAAGAAGAGCCTCTCCATCTTCGTGGACGCTTCGTCTGCGCGCTTGATCGCGGCGCTGTGGGCCTCCCTCGCGCGTGCGTCGTCTCCGGCCGTCACGTAGCGGACCTCCGCCCGCAGGCGATCCGCGAGCGCGCGGCACACGTTCACGGCCGCGGTGCGCACCGGGTTCCGTGTCGGCGCGGGCCAGAGCAGTGAGATCGCGAACAGCGACGCCGCCGCCGCGAGCCCCCAGCCGGCGGCCCGGTCGGGGATCGACGACGCAGGCGCCGGCAGCGACACCGGCAGGATGAAGGCGAGCAGCAGGCACGTGCTCGCACCGGCGAAGACGGAGCTGATCGTGCCCGCGAAGAGCACGATCAGGGCGACGAGGCCCATCGAGACCGCGGCGAGCCACGTCGTGCGCGAAGCGAGTGTCCCGAGGCAGATGAGGAGCGTGCATGCGACGCCGAGCGCGGCCTGGTCGAGCAGGCGGTCTCTCATCGAGCCCGTGAAGTCGACGAGCAGCAGCATCGCAAACGAGCCGAACGCGGCGAACGTCGCGAGAGCAGGATTCGCGATCACCTTGTCCGCGAGCGCGAACACCGCCGGCATGATCAACGCCGCGCGCGCCGCCCTGCGCAACGCGGCGTATTCGGGATCGTGCCGACGCAGCCAAACCCTGAGGGCCGAGAGCGCAGGCGGGCCAGTTGCGGCCATCGCGGCGCCAGCTTACCCGCGCTCTTGCGCGCGTGGTCTGACGCCGTCGTTAGGTATAGAGCCTAACTATCGTGTGGCCCACACGACGCAGATGGGTGCGGGGGGACTAGCGAGCACCCTATCCGGGCCAGTCGACCTATTTCATCGCGGCGTCATCCTGCGAGCGAAGCGGGCCTCGAAACCGGACCCCAACCCGAACTTTGGCGCCTTGTCCTTGACCTGCTTGACGTTCTTGATCGCGTAGCTCGTCGTGGCTTCGAAGGTACCCCGCACCGTTCGGTACGCTCGGTTCATGGGCCAGGAGGGCGGACGCGCGGCTTAAGCACGTCGAGGACCCTGCCGATGGACACCCGTGCTCTTGCTGGTCCGCTCTGCCGGCGCCGCTGCCGCACGCGCGCCTTGGCTTCCCCATCCCTTACGTCGGGACGCACCCCCGTGCGCGCACGCAAGGCGTAATACCGCTTGCGCTCGCGGAGCCGTTGTCGCGTTACTCGTCGCCGCGGGGTCGATGCTCGCTCCTGCGCTCGCGCAGGCGGAAGACACCCCGGCGATCACGCTTTCGGCTCAGTCCCCCTCGCAGGTCCTCTACGGGTCCAAGGCGACCGTCACGCTCAGTGCGGAAAACCCGTCGACGCAGCCCTACGGCTACAACTTGAGCTATCGCGCGGTCCTGCCGAGCGGCGTCTCCTTTGTCGCCGGCAGCAGCCACCTCGGCTCCGGCGGCGCAGCGCCCACGCCGACCGTGATCGAAAACGAGCCCTCGACGAATAAGACGACGCTGATCTGGAGCAACGTCGGAGACCTCTCGCCGGCATCGCACAACACACTCTCCTTCGAAGTCACACCCTCGACGGTCACCTACACCGTGGGCAGCACCTTCGCGGTCGAAGCGGGCGCATACATCAACAAGGAACCCCGGTGGCTCCCCAAGTTCAGCGCCACTGGGGCGCCCGAAGGCCCGGAAGCGCACTCGTTCACCGGCAGCGCAACTGGCTCGACCTCGAGCAAGATCACGGCGATCGAAATCAGCCAGTCGGGTGGTGGCACCCTGCTGCGCGGGGTGCACCGTCACCAGTACGTCTACAAGATCACCGTCACGAACAACAGCATCAAGGAAACCACGAACGTCGTGCTCGACGACTACCTGCCGGCGGCGCTCGAGTACCTCGGTTGTGGCGGAGCGAACTCTGACCACACCGAAGAAGCACCCACCAACCCCTTCCACGGCAAGGAAGAGTACCCGGGCTCGGGACTGATCGAAGTGGCCGCGCTTGGCGGGTGCACAGCACCGGAACTCGTCGAAACGATCGAAGCCGAACCCGACCCGAGTGGCGGCGACGGCAAGGCCGTCTATACCCACCTGCACTGGAGCCTCGGCACGCTCGCGCACGGCGCGACGCGCACCTTCGAATTCCGTGCTGCGGTGCCGATTCGCGAGAACACGCTCACCTGGACCGGCACGAAGCCGAGCGCAGCGAGCGGCAAGCAGGCCGCCAATCTCGACAACAACTCGGGCAAGGAAACGTACGACGGCGAGTCGATCGTGACGTTCGCCGAAACCGCCGGCAAGTTCGAAGGCACCACGGCCGTGTCCGCGAAGGACACCCTCACGAGCGTGGCAAAGGACATCACGACCGAAAAGTCCGCCGACACGAACGTGCTCGCGGACGGTGAAATCACGCAGTGGACGATCGTGCTGCACTCCTCGGAGTACCGCTTCAACACCGGGATCACCGTCACCGACACGCTGCCCAACGGGCTCTGCCCGCTGGGTCCCGAAAACTACGCGCACAGCAGCGAATGCGAACCGGTCGGCGTCGACGAACCGTCCTCCCCCTACAAGACCGCGACCGAAGAAGCCAACGGCACCTGGAAACTCGTCTGGACGCAAGCAACCGACTCCGCGCTCGCGAAGCTCGATCAGAACGAAAGCACGACGATCACCTTCTATTCGCGAACGCGCGCGTACTACCAGTCCGGGCACTCGCAGAGCACGCCCATCCTCGCCAACGACAAGGTGACAAACGACGCGCTCGCGGAAGCGACCGCGAACGTCGTGTGCGCCGGCGACACCGACTGCTCGACGGGCTCCACCGAACGCATATACCACGAACGGGAACTCGAAGAATCGGTCTCGGCGTCCGCGAGCGCGTCGCAGAGCGCGGAAGGACCGACGATCGTCAAGAAGATTGCCTCCTCGGGGACGGAATGCAAGGCGGACTCCTACCTCACGGCCCCCAAGCCCGTGTACCACCCCGGCGACTTAATCTGCTGGCTGGTGGAGGCGAGCTTCCCGTCCTCGCTCAGCACGCACGGCTCCGAAGTCACCGACTTCCTGCCGGAATCGGACATCTTCGACGAAGCGTTCAACTCCAACGCGGGGGAAGCGACGACCGCCAACGACACGCTCCCGACCACCACCTTCAGCCATGCCGAAGCCGGCCACGGCGCGGAAGGCGGCGTGCTCACCTGGAAGCTGCCCGACTCGGGCTTCGTGGGTGGCGGCGGTCAGATTCTCGAACGTGTCTTTGCGACAACCGCCAAGCTGCCGAAGAAGAGCCCGACGCCGGGCGAGCTACAGGGCAACCTCATGAAGTTCGCAAGCATCAACACGCCCGGCGAATCGTTCGCGCTGCGCGCGGAAGCCGACTACGAACTGCAGTTCCCGGACCTCAGCATCTCGAAGAAGGTCGTGAAAGCCGGAGGCTCAACCTCAGGACTGCCAGCGAGCTCGGCGACAGTCAAGCGCAATGAGGAAGCTGAATTTGCGCTCACGCTGACGAACTCCGGCGAACTCGCAGCCACGGACGCAGAAGTGTGGGACAACCTTCCCAGTGGCCTCACCTGTGCGGACGTCGTCGCGGGCTCGATCACGGACGGCGGAACCTGCTCCTCGATCAACAACCGGATCACCTGGGGCGAAACCGAACTCGGCTCGCCGCAGCCGGCGGTCGAAGTGCCGGGCTTCAATGAAACAGCCAGCGGCGAAACTACCAAGGGCCAAAGGGTTCTCCACTACTCCGTGAAGGTACCCAGCACCATCAACCCCGGCACGACGCTCGAAAACAAGAGCGGTGTCCGCAGGTATACGAGCGCCACGAACCAGGGCACGACCTACACCTACAAGCCCGCTCAGAACATCGACCCGACGGTAGTCGAAAGCGAATGGACCGTGCCGGCGGCGAACTCGAATGCGTCGCTGGAAACGGAACACGCGAAGGTCGAAAAGACCCACACCACCTCGGTCATCGAAACCGGCAACAGCGCGGAACAAGCCACGATCGGCGAGCTCGTCACCTTCGAAGTCACCGCGACGATTCCTGCCGGCACCACGCTGAGTGGCACACCGACGATAACCGACCCCACCATTCCCAGCGCGCGCATGATCTACGAAGCCGCATCGGTTGAAGTCAGTACCAGCGGCGGGACGGCGGCGTGTCCTGGCGAATTCAAGGCCGAATCGGTGTCGGGCAGCCCGGTGGTAACGATGCCCGATAACTGTGGCGCCGAAGAAAATGCCAGCCTCAAGGTCACGATGCACTTCAAGGTGCACATCGCGAATGTCAGCGAAAACGACGCCGCGGGCTCGGAAGCCGAGGCGAAGATCCCGAACACGGGCAAGCTCACGTGGACCAACCCCCTCACGGGCCAGCACGAAGCGACGAAGGAAAACAAGGTGCCGCTCGTCGAACCGTCTATCAAGCTGACGCAATCGAACAACTCCGGCGGCCCCGTACACGGTGGCCAGCTCGTCGAATACAAGCTCGAACTCAGCGACCTGACCGGCGCAAGCTCCGCTTTCACCAACAAGATCGTCGACACCGTGCCGTCTGGCCTCATTCCATCCAAGGTCGGCGGCGAACCGCTGCTGAACGGCGAATCGACGGCAAGCGGCGGCGTGTGGAGCGAAGGGAGCCGCACGATCACGTGGGAACTCGCGAAGCTTGAAGCCGGCCCCGCCCACGCGCAGTCCTACGTCTTCTACGCGAAGGTCGCAAACGAACCGGTCGCTTCCTCCGTGTTGCAGAACACCGCGACCGCGACGGCCGCGAGCTTGAAGTCGAGCGAATACCCGCTCGCGCGCACCGCTGCCAACGCGCCAACGGAAGAAATAGGGAAGCGATACGAATCGAGCACCGAAACCAAACTCGAAGTCCAGGGCTCGACGCTGACCAAGGCCTCCGACAGTCCGCAGGCAACGATCGGACACAAGATCACATACACGCTCACCGTCACGCTGCCGGCGCACGTCGTCGCGTACAACGAGACCGTGATCGACACGCTGCCCGACTCACTCGACTTCGACGAATACGTCGCGTCCGAATCGAAGTGCGAAGGCGGGTGCCCACCGGAAATCGAAATCCACACCTACAAGCCCGAAATCACGGCCGGCAGCACGCGGGTCGCGTGGTACCTCGGGAAGCTCGACAACAGCACTGAAGCGCGCACGGTCAAGCTCGTCTACCGCGCCAGCGCGCGCTCGACGCACCGCAACGGCAGCGCCAAGATCGAAGTGCCCAACACGATCAAGAACAGCGCTGTGCTCTACTACAACCAGAGCGAAAAGGGCTCCTTCAACGACGAAGTCATTCCCGCTGGGGGGTCGTTCGACAAGTACACGGCCACGCAATCCGCCGAAACCACCCTCGTCGAACCGAACCTCGAACTGACGAAGGAAGCCTCCGTCAACGGCGGCAGCTACGGCAAGGGACCGCTTACGCTTACCGACGGCGACACGCTCGCCTACAAGCTGAGCGTGAAGAACACCGGAACCTCCCCCGCCTATGACGTGAGCGTAAGCGACAAGCCCTCGCACGCGCTCGAAGCGATCACGCCTACCGAAGGCGCCGCGGACGTCACGAAGAACGAAGCCGGCGAAATCGCATGGAAGGTTCCGGGTCCCGTCGCCGTTGGCGAAACGGTCACGCTCGCTTACGACTCCAAGCTCGTGCCGGTCAAGCAGCTCGAACAGGGCGAGGCCGTCGACAACGAAGCGAAGATCCCCACCTACTTCGGAGCATCCGAAGCAGAACGGACGGCGGGCAACAAGAACTTCGCCGGCGAATCGATCCTCTACCGCGAATACACTGGCCCCTCGGCGCAGGTCGACGGAACCGTGCAACTGCCGTCGATCTCGATCGAAAAAACCACCGGCGCGAGCGGCTTCCCGCACAGCGCACAAGCGGAAGTCGCGCAGCCGTTCAAGTGGCGCTTGGTCGTCAAGAACACGTCCTCGGTGCGGGCGACGGCAGTGCACGTGAACGATCATCTCCCAGCCAACTGGGAATACGTCGCCCACAGCGCGAGCTTTGCGCCCGGCGGCGCCCTCGAGCCGACCGAATCCGGCTCGCTCGCGAGCGGCAAGGAACTGGCGTGGGAAAGCGCGATCGGTTTGGAACCCGGTGAAAGCACGACCCTCACCTACGAAGCCAAGCCCACGCTCGGCGCTGAGGCCGACCCCGGAAGCGGCGCTTCGCACCCGAACGAAAACGTCGCCAGCGCCACCGTCAAGGACGCCGAGGGCAACTCCGAAGACGCGCAGGGGCCCTTCGCCGCCGGCCCAGCGAACGCTGTCGCGATCCTGATCCTGCCAAAGCTGGAAGTGACGAAGGTGCCTACCCGCGCGACGGTCAACGCAGGCGAATCCGACTCCTACGCGGTCACCGTGAAGAACTCAGGCGAAGGCGTGGCGCGTGAAGTGATCGTCGCCGACACGATTCCGAGCAGCGGCATGACCTACACGCCTGGCAGCGCCACAGCGCTGCCGTCCGCCGGCTTCAGCGAGGAAGCTGCCACGAGCTCGTCGGCGACGTGGAAGGTCGCCTCGGTCGCCTCCGGCGCAACGGTCGTGATCACCGTGCCCGTCGCCACCGCTTCGACGCTCGCGAGCGGGACCCAGCTGGTAAACGAAGTGGCGGTCCACGACTTCGAGGAAGCGACGCCGGTCGACGCCAGCGGCACGATCGAAACGACGACGAGCGCGGACCTCGAAGCACAGAAGACCATCCTGGGCTCGGGCATCGCAGTCCCCGGCCGCAACCTGACCTACGAAATCAGCGCCAAGAACAAGGGGCCATCGCTGGCCCACGGCGTGAAGCTCGTCGATCATCTGCCCACGAGCGTCACGTACGTCGAATCTCCGGGGTGCTTGCAGAGCGCCGGCACCGTGAGCTGCGAAAAGGCCACGCTCGAAGTGGGCGAAAAGACTTCCTTCCGAATTGTCGTCGCGGTACCGAGCAACGCCACGGGCAAGATCAAGAACGCCGTCGTCGTGAGCAGCGAAACTCACGATCCCGAACCGCTCAACAACGAAGCGAGCGTCGAAGCGAACACGCATCCGGAAGCGGTGCTCAAGTTGCAGAAGACAGCGCTCACGCCGGAAGTTCTCGATGGCCAGCAGGCGCGCTTCAAGCTGTTCGCCACTAACGAAGGCCCGAGTGACGCCGAAAACGCGAAGATCGTGGACACGCTGCCCTCTGGGCTGAGCTACGTGAGCGCCACCGGCGCGAGCTGCACGGCGGTCGCGCAGGTGGTGACGTGCCCGCTGGGGACACTCGCTTCGGGGTTGAACGCGAGCGTCGAAGTCGTCGTCGGCACCCACGGCGTCGCCCACTACGTCAATCACGCGACGGCCTCGAGCGAAGCCGAAGACCCCGAACCTTCCGAAGCCTCCTCGGAAGCGCCGCTCGAAGTCCAGCCCGCCGCGCTGCTGAAGCTCGAAAAGACCGTCACGCCGACGCTCGTGGACTTGCCGGGCGAAGCGACCTACACGCTGAACGTCGAAAACGAAGGGCCCGATGCGGCCGAGAACGTGGTCGTCACCGATCCGCTCCCGATCGGGATCTCCTACGCGAGCGACGACGCCGGATGCACGGTGGCCGGCCAGAAGGTCACCTGCGCGCTCGGCGAACTCGCCAATGGAGCAAGCCGGACGATTCACGTCCATGTACACGTCGCGATCACTCTGGGCGAACAGACGATCACGAACACCGCGGAAGCGACGAGCACCACCGGCAGCCCTGAACCCGCGAAGGCGCGTGCCTCTGCCGAACTGCAGACGGGCCCCGCAGCCGACGTCGCGATCGTCAAGACCGGCCCTGCGAGCATCGTGAGCGGCGCACAGATCGCGTGGTCGCTCGCGGTAAGCAATCACGGGCCTTCGACTGCGCGCAAGGTTACGGTCGTCGATCCCCTGCCCTCTGGCACGGCCTATGTCGGCTCCAGTGCCTCGCAGGGCTCGTGCCAGTACGCCTCGGGGGAGCTCAAGTGCGAACTGGGCACGCTCGCGAACGGCGCAAGCGCCCAGATCGGGGTTGCGGCGGACGTCACCGCCGGTCCCGGAACGCTCGCGAACACCGCGACCGTGAGCGCAGAAGAGCCCGATCCCGAACCCGCGAACAACTCCTCGACCGCGCGGACGCAAGTCTCTGCGGCGCCCGCGCAGGGCTCCGGCGTGCTGCCCGCGGGTGAAAGCGCCGACCCGCCCACGCGCGTGACGCTGCGAAAGCTCGTGAACCACCCGGTGAGCGCCCCCGGGCGGCGCCTCTCATACCGACTCGTGGTGCGCGACGCCGGGCGCTACGCCGCCGAACACGTGAGGGTCTGCGACCGGCTCCCGGCCCAGACAACGGTCGTCTCCCGCGGCGGCGGGAAGCTCGACGACGGGCGCGTCTGCTTCACGCTCCGCACCCTCGCCGCCGGAAAACGCCACGTCTTCAAGCTCGAGCTGCGCGTTGACTCGAACGCACGCGGGCGCATCGTCAACCATGCGACCGCGACCGGGCAGAACTTCGCCCGCGTCACCGCACGTGCTGGGACGCGCGTGCGCGGCGCCGTCCTTCCGCGCCGCGAAAGTGCGGTCACGGGGTAGCTCTCGGCTCCTGCGCGCGACGAGCGCGTGCGCGGCCATCGCGATCCTCGGCGCTGCGGGATCCGGGACGTCGTCGGCTCTCGCGACGGGGCCCGGCGCGAACCCGCCTGAGATCGCGGCACAGTCGCGCGATCTCGCACCCTCGCGTTCGCGAGAGTGGGTGGCGAGCGTCGTCTTCCGGACCATTCCGCGCGATGCGCCGATCGCGTCCGCGCGCGCGCTCCCAACGATCTTCCCGGTTTCGCCGTGGGGCACGCCGACCGAGCTGCTCGTGCTCGACGCGCGGCGCGGCGCGGGCGGCGCCGAGTGGCTGCGAGTGCTGCTCGACGAGCGCCCCAACGGAACTGCGGTATGGGTAAACGCAGCGGACACGGTGCTCAAGCGCGACCCGTGGCGGATCGCGGTCTCGCGCGCGCAGCGCGAGGTTCGTGTCTTCCGGGACGGCCGCTTGGCGCGCTCGTTCAGGGCGGTGGTCGGCAAGCCGTCCACACCCACCCCTGCGGGACGCTTCGCGATCGCCGCGGAGCTGCGCCAGCCGCGCACCAACGAATTCGAGGGTTCGTGGGTCCTGCCTCTCACCGCCCACTCCGATGTGCTGCGGCGCTTCGCTGGCGGCGACGGTCAGGTCGCGCTGCACGGGCGGGGCGGCGCGAGCCTAGTCGACCCGCTCGGCAGCGCGCGCTCCCACGGCTGCGTGCGGCTCGCAAACAGCGCGATCGACTGGATCGCGACACACGTGGTGGCAGGCACCGAGGTCCAGGTGAGCTGATCCGCCTCAGCTTCGCCGGTCGACGAGTGCCCGCTGCGCCGACCCTGGTCTCGCCGCGCCCCCGTTCGGCTCGACCCCTGCTAGCGCGAGCGCGGCGAGGATCGCGATGTCGTCGCGGACCTCTTCGCCCGCCCTGATCGGCTTCAGGAAGGCGTCGACGACGTGCTGGGCGGAGTGCGGGGAGCGCCGGCGAAGCGGCGCTGTCATCTCGTCGACGCTCACTATGCGCTGCGGCGCATACGCCTCGGAGAGCCCATCGGTGTACAGGACGAGCGCGTCGCCCGGGTCCATCGGCGTCGAGAAGTCCTCGCTGCGCGCGCCCTCGAACCTGCCGAGAAGCACGCCCTCCCCGAGCTCTTCGACCCGCCCGTCCGAACGCACGACCACGGCCGGCGGGTGACCCGCGGCGGCAACGGTCGCGTCGACGCGAGCCGCGTGAGGCTCGAGCTTCACGAGCACGGCGGTGGCGAAGCTCTCGGCGTAGTCCTGGTCGAGCATCGCCTCGTTGACATGCGCAAGCACCTCGCCCGGACTCGACGCGTGGCGTGCGTAAGCGCGCGTGCTCTGGCGAAGCAGCCCCGTGAGCGCGGCCGCCTCCGGTCCTTTTCCGCAGACGTCGCCGACGACGAGCCAGCAGCGCCCGTCGTCGCGAAACGCGTCATAGAAGTCGCCGCCGACGCGATTTGCAGCGCCGATCGGCTGGAAGTAGCTCGCGAGCCCGACCCACGGGATCTCGGGCAGCTTCGGCGGCATCAAGCTGCGCTGCAACGCACTCGCGACGTGCGCGCGCTCGGCGTAGAGGCGCGCGTTGTCGTAGGCAAGCGCGGCACGCGCGCTGAGGTCTTCGAGCACCGCGAGCTCGCCCTCCGAGTAGGTCGCGTCCTTCGCGAGATGCAAGAACGAGATCACCCCGTGGGTGCGGTGCCGGGCCGTGAGCGGGAAGACGGCGGCTGAGCGATACCCGGCCTCGCGCATGAAGCGCAGGTGCTCCGCGCTTTCGGCCGCCTCGTGCAGGACGGCTCCGTCGTCCAGGTCGTTGACAATCTGCGGCTTGCCCGAGCACCACGCCCGCGCGACGGGGTGCGAGCCGAAGACGTCGATCGGATATTCGTTGCGCATCTGCTCGACGCTCGCGGCGACGCTGGGATCGGTTGCCGCCGCGACCGTGTCGACCCAACCGTTGCGGTCGAGGAGGTCGATGACGCAGAGCTCGGCGAGCTCGGGCACGGCGGAGTGGGCCATCTTGCGCAGGGTTTGCGAAGGCTCGAGCGAGGTGTCGAGCTTCGCGCTCGCGGCGATCATGAACTGAAGCCGGCTCCGCTGGTCGCGAATCCACGCGAGCGCCAGATGGATCGCGGTCGAAAGCAGCAGCGCGAGCACGATGCCAACGCTCGCGAACGCGGCGAACTCAGACGACACGCCTTCGTAGGCAAGCGGCGCGAGGAACGCGATCAGGCCGGCGAGCGACGCCGCCGCGAAGCGCTTGGGCGGCTGAAACGCCGCCGCGTGGCAGATCGCGAAGAAGTAGATGAGCGCGTAAGGGCTGTCGGCACCGCCCGTGGCGGCGCACAGGAGCGCGATCAGTACGGTCCCCCAGAGATCGGCGACGAAGGCGAGGCGCAGCCCGCCGCGATGCTGCCGTGCCGCAGCCAACAGGCCCAAGGCGGTGACGCATGCGACAACCGCGATCGCGACGACCGCCGCCGGCGAGCTTACGTGGGGTACGAGCAGCGCCGTCGCCGTCAACGCCGCGCCGACGAGGTACAGCGCCGCCGCTACGATCACCGCCGCGCGCGCTTCGTCGCGCCCGAAGCGCGCCGCCCACTCGCGACGTCGCAACGTCGCCTCAGCGGCGACGATACCTGCTTGGGACTCTTTGGACGATGCCATCCCCTCCGCTAGGGATCCAGTGGATCAACCCTCTCTCGTAGGTTATCTCCAACGGCCATGCAGCGCGAGCAAGCGACGGATGACCCTTCATCATCGTCTGCCTCGGCGAGTCGATCTTCGCGATCGGCCTCACGGCGAGCGCCGAGACGCTCGACACGTCGGTCGTCGCCGTCGTCGCACTCGCGCTCATCCTCACGATCGCGCTCTGGTGGATCTACTTCGGCGACTTCGGTGCGAGCGCCTCATCGCACCTGCGCGAAGAAGCGGAGCCCGTGCTTGCCGCCGCGCTCGTGCTCGCGATCTTCGCGCTCGGCGCAGGGTTGCGCGCCTGGGACGCGGTCGCAACGTGCACCGCCGTGCTCGTGCTCCTCTGCGCGGCCGAGGGGATCCTCCGCCGACCGCGCGCGAGACCTCACGGCTCTCAATGCGACAGCGGCCTCGGGCGTGGCGACGTGGAAGCTGAAGCTCTCCTCGAGATACAGCCGAACGACCTCGGAGTCGTGCGCCTCGTAGCCGATCGAGAAGTCCTCGCCGCACTCGAGCACGAAGTCCCCGCCACGTAGGCTCAGCACGATCGCCCCCGTCACACCCGGCGCCCACACGATCGGTCCGTCGAGGATCTTGCGCAGGTGGTCGAGGAGCGGGTAGCCGCCATGCTCCGCGGTCTCCACGACGCGCCGGTACTGTTCGCGGCCGAGGGCGAGCCCATAGGGGCCCGAGACGCCGCTGCAGAGCAGCTGCTCGACCGCGCTAGCAACGGTGCGAGGGTATGTGTTCGCGGCGTCGCCGAGCTCGCTCGGCTCGTGCGGCGATGCCTCCGCGATGCCGACCGACGCTCCCGCCCAGCCGTGAAACACCGCGATGTTCTCGGCGATCGCGATCTGATGCGCCGCCTTGTCGAGCTCCGCGAGATCGGCGTCGTCGGCCCCGCGGTCCGCGTCTCGCAGTTCGCTCCGGGGCAGCTCGAAGTCAGCTCGCACCTCGAGCAGCGCAAGGACGTTTCGCTTGAGCGCCGATACGCCGGTCGCGGGGGCGGACTCGAGTGGGCTCGTGCGCCCGAGGTTCGTCGCCGAGTGCTCCCACCCGTGCGGGCCGGAGAAGTCGACGAGCTTACGAGCACCGAGCGCGGGTGCAAGGCGCTCGCGTGCCTCGGCATCGAGCAGCTCCCATCCGGCATCGCTGATCGGCGCGTGCGACCGCAATAGGTGGTTCATCGCAACGCTCCCTTGAGGCTCCCGATGCCGAGCGATCCCTCGACGCCCTCGTTCGGGCCACCCTCGAAGGTCTCCGCCTCTGCATCCTCACCATGCTCGACGATGTCGCCGTCCTGGAAGAGGATCCCGTGGGCGATCTCGCGCCACGACGTTGTGCGCCGGAGCAGGAACTCGAGGTCCATGCTGAAGTGCTTGAACTCCTCCCCCTGTGCGTCTCGCATTACCGCGAGCGCTTCGGGGTCGGTCTCGACCGCAAGCCGCTGTTGGTACCAACCGATCGCTTCTGCCTCCTCGGTGAGCGACGCGCACAGCCGCGCGAATGTTCGCGTCGCCTGGGGCAGCTCGTCGGGCGGCTCGTGGTACTGGTCGAAACCCATCGGATCTCCTTTTGCGTAGGCCGTTGCCGGAGGCGGTGTGGCGCCGCCGCGATTGCAACCGGATTCTCCCCCACTCGGCCCGCTTTCGGCACGCCGGCGGCAGGGCCCGCCTACGCGTAGGGCTTGCCCTCGGCGAAGCGCTCGAGGCCGTCGTCCGGGATCGGCTCCCACGGCGCGGCGTATGCGACAAACGCGCGCCAGCTCGGCCGCACGCCAGGATCCTCGTCAAAGGCGCCCAAACGGACGCTCATCTGCGTGTGGTCACGCGGGTTGCGGCTGAAGAGGTGAGCGCCGCAGCGGCCACAGAAGGACTTCTCGAAACCGCCGTCGGGAGGGCGCCACGCGCGCATGAGCTCCTCGCCCTCGAGCAGCCGCAACGATCCGCCGTCGATCCTCGCCTGCGGGGAGCTCGCGGTCCCGGTGCGGCGCTGGCAGCGCGTGCAGTGGCAGTAGCCGGCCTCGCGCGGCTGCTCGCTCAGCTCGAAGCGAACGCCGCCGCACAGGCAACCGCCTGTCAAGCCGCTCGACGCCCCCACCGGAAGTAGGCGAGCGCGCCGAGTGCGTTCAGGGACGCGAGGCGCCAGATCCGCTTGCCCCCGCGCACCTGGGCCCCGGGACGCCGCTCGATGTCGCGCTCGGCCGCGGCCACCGGCAAGAGGCTCACTACGATCAACAGCGCCGCCGACCGCCGGCGCGCATCTGTGTCACTGGCGACCCTCGCCTTCATGGCGAGTACGTTACCCCGCTCGCTCGCTACGCGGCCACCGCGAGCTCGGACTTGCTCGCGACGATGTCGAGCAGCAGCTCCCGCATCGCCGCGACGCGCTACGCGCCGAAGCGTCTCACCCACTCCTGCTCGAGCTCGGCGATCAGAGCGAAGCCGGCGCGCTGCGCTGCTCGGCCGCGGTCGGTCAGGCGAATGATCTTCGCACGTCCGTCGCGGCGGGCGCTGCCGCCTAGCGGCGCGCCTGCCGTACGCACGCGGCTGTAGCCTTGCCGCGTGGTCTTCAGAGTCACTCCTCACGCCGGGTACGGCGCGCCGCCTGACGCGCTCGACATGCTCCTGCTGAAGCTCGGCCCCGAACGCGACCAGGTCTCCTTCGCGAAGGTTGACGAGGAGATCCACGCGACGTGGAACGAGGACGCGCCGATGGGCGGGACCCGCGACGAGCACGGCGAAATCGGCCGGCGTGTGGTCTTCGAGATCGTCCGCGATACGTGCGAGGGGGCGCCCGAGCTCGTCACCGACTGGTACGCAGTCAGCAAGCTGCCCGACATCGCGGGGCGCCGCGAGTGGTGAGGATTAGCGGCTTGACGGCGAGTTTTCGATGCTTCAAGCTTCAGTGCCCCGCTGCCGAGCCGGTGCGACCTACAATCGGCAGTGCAGGAAGACCCGCAGGGACGCGTGGTGAAGCTCTCAAATCAACCTCGGAAGATCATCCTTTCTTTGGCCGTGCTGGCGGTGGTTGCATCGCCTGCGGCCGCTATCGGCGTCGCGCACGCAGCCTCTGCTCCAGCGGGCGTGCGCACGCTGAGGGGCGAGCTCTCCTCCGTCGAGCGCTTCACGAGCATCGACAGCAGCTCGACCGCATGGACGCTGCGCGTACGGCACACCCGGTACGCCGTTGATCTCACGCACACGGTCATCGACGGCGCCGGACCGGCGTACGTCGCGGCCCAGAGCTACCCCGCCGCCGGCACCGACAGCGTCGCGCGGGAGCTAAACGGCGCAGTCGTCACGCTGACGGGCACCTTCGGCGCACACGGCCGTGTGTTCTATGCAACGCGCACGCACGTCGAAGAGCTGCCCGCCTTCGTCCCGCGCGCTGCCGAACACCAGGGGTTCCTCGCCGGGGTCGGCAACTTCCTCCAGAGCTACGGCCCGATCGGCTTCGAGGCGATCATCGCCCTCGCGCTGATCTTCGTGATATTTACGATGCGCGGCTCGATGCCGAAGATCGGCAGCAGCCGCATCAAGCCAACCGCGGTCGGCGACATTGGCTGGGATGACATCGCGGGTTGCGACGAGGCGAAGGCGGAGCTGCGCGAGGTGACGGAGTTCTTCTCGAACCCACGGCGCTTTGCGGCGACCGGTGCTCGCGTGCCGCGCGGGTTCCTGCTCACGGGGCCGCCGGGCACCGGCAAGACGCTGCTCGCAAAGGCGCTCGCGCGCCAGACGGGTGCGCGCTTCTACTACCTCTCGGCGAGCAGCCTCACCGAGATCTATGTCGGCATCGGCGCGAGAAAGCTCCGCAAGCTCTTCGCGGCCGCGCGCAAGCATGCCCCCGCGATCGTCTTCATCGACGAGATCGACGCCGCCGGCAAGCGGCGAGGATTCGACTTCCACGGGGAGGACGACAAAACGCTCAACCAGCTGCTGATGGAGATGGACGGCTTCACCGAACACGAGCAAGTCGTCGTGATCGGTGCCACGAACCGCCCCGAGACGCTCGACCCCGCCCTCCTGCGTCCTGGGCGGTTCGACAGACGCCTCTTCGTAGCGGTCCCGGATCGCGCGGGACGCGAACGGATCCTCACGGTCCACACGCGCAACAAGCCGCTAAGTCCACAGGTGAGCCTCGCGCGGATCGCCGCAACGACGAGCGGTCTCTCCGGCGCGGACCTCGCGAACCTCTGCAACGAGGCCGCGATCTTCGCCGCGCGTGACGCGCGCTCGGAGATCACCGCGGCGGACTTCTCGCAAGCGTTCAACCGGGTGACCGTGGGCCACGAGACGCGAAAGCTCGTGAACCCGGAGGAGAAGCGGATCCTCGCCTACCACGAGGCCGGTCACGCGACCGCCGCGATCGTGCTTCCGAACTATCCCCCGCCGGCGAAGGTGACGATCGTCTCCCACGGCGGCGCGCTCGGCTTCACGCTTCATATTCCCGACGAAGACCGCTACCTGCATTCGAAGGACGACCTGATCGCCGCCCTCCAAGTGCGACTCGCAGGGCGCGCGGCGGAGAGCCTCGTGATCGGAAGCGTGTGCACGGGGGCGACGGACGATCTCGAGCGCGCGACGATCCTCACGAAGGAGATGCTCAACCGCTTTGGCATGGGCAAGCAGCTGCTCGCGGCGACGCCCGAGCACCCGCTCAGCGAGACCTTCCGCTACGAGCGTGAGCAGGAGCAGGCGAAGCTCCTCGACAGCAACATGCAAGCGGTGTGGTCGCTGCTCGCCGAACACCGCCCACTGCTCGACATGATCGCGACGCGCCTGCTCGAGGACGAGACGCTGGAGCGCGAGGACATCGAGGAGATCGTCGCCGCGTACGGCCTCGGCGTCTCGCCCACAGAGGCGCTGACCGCTTAACTCAGCGGCGCTCGAGTACGACCACGGGGATCTCGCGCTCGGTCTTGCGCTGGTAGTCGTCGTACGCCGGCCACACCTCGGTCATGAGCGACCACAGGCGGGCCCGTTCCTCGCCCTCGGCCGGCGCGGCGCTCACGGGCACCTCATCGGCTTGCACCTGGACGAGCGCTTCGGGTTCTGCGACGAGGTTCTCGAACCAGTTCGGGTTGCGTGGCGCACCGCCCTTCGAGGCGACGACCACGAGGCGCTCGCCGTCCGAGCAGAAGATCAACGGCGTCGTCCGCGACTCCCCGGATTTACGACCCCGCGTGGTGAGCAGCAGGACCGTCGTTCCACGCCAGTTGTATCCCTGCTCGCCCTCTGTCTCGCGGTAGACGCGGACGTGCTCGGGCCCGAAGAGGTCATCGTCGGCGGAAGCCATCGAGCGGCCACTCTACGCCACCGCGCCGCCCTCCGCAGCACCGGCGAGCAACCCCCGCGTGGGCTAACGGATACACACACGTCAATGGCTTCCTAACCGCACCTAAGTGGTCTTCCGGGTAGACATTTGCTCGACGTCGAGCAAGTGCAAACCACGGCTACTGACAAGGACGGTGTGCCAATGTTCAAGCGCTCAATCACCCCAACGAAGCAACTGGCGGGTATAGGCGTGCGCGGAGCACTGCTCGCCCTCGCGGCGAGCGCCGCGGCGACATGCGTGCCCGAGGGTGCTGTCGCTGCGCCGCCGCAGCTCACCGTCAGCTCGCCACCGCAAGTAATCGACACCAGCGCGCCCATCACTTTCACGGGCACGATTTCTCCCGCCGAGATCGGCGCTCATGTCGTGCTCCAGCGGCTCTCGCGCGGTGGCCACTGGCATCGCATCGCCGCCGGTTACGACGCTGGCCCCGGCGGGGCCTACTCGATTACGCATGTCTTCCGCGTACCGAGCCGAGGAGTGCCGACCGAGTTGCGAGTGGTGCTGCCGCGGCGCGTCTTCGGCGTGAGGGTGCGCTCGGAGCCTTTCGCGGTGACGATCACTCGCCTGCGGCATCCCGTGCGTCACCGGCATTCACACCGCGAAGAAAGGCGCAGGCGGAGGATCCAGCGCCGCGAAGAACAGCGTCATCACCGCGAAGAACAGCGTCATCACCGCCAGCAGATTCGCGAAGAACGCCGCAAGCATCGCCAACAGGTCCGCGAAGAAAAACGCCGGCGCAAGGAAGAAAGGCGCAAGTTGCACCACGCGCATCGCCACGGATGATCGCGCGCTGAGCGCTGAGAGTTCAGGCCTCCACCATGCGCGCGATGCCGAGGTCGACGCGTGCACCGCGAAAGGGCGTGCCCTCGGCGTCCAGGAGAGCACGTTGGCCGGCGCCCTTCGCGAGCGACCCGTCGGCGCGCACGACGCGATGCCACGGGACCTCGCCGTCTCGGCACGCCGCGAGGACCGCGCCCGCGACCCGGGGCGAGCCTGGAGAGCAGTCGCCGTAGGTGCGGACGAAGCCCGGCGGTATCTCGCGCACGCGCTCGAGGACACGCTGCGCGTGCGGAGCGCAGAGGTCGATCCTGGCCATCGGGCGCACCCTAGCGTCGAAGCGCCGCTCGGGCTACTCTTCGCCGATGGACTCCAAGCGCGCCAAGCAACTGCTCGCAGACGAGCGTGCGCGCATCGAAGGAGAGCTGGGCGTGCTTCGGACCGAAGGCGCCCTGGAGTCCTCCGCTCGCACGGACCCCGGCGACAGGGGATCCGAGAACCTCTATGAAGACGAGTTCGGCGAGGGCCGCGACGAGGAACTGCGCGATCAGCTGGCCGCGGTCGAACGTGCCGAAGCGCGGCTGCAAGGCGGCACCTACGGGCTCTCCGTCGAGAGCGGCGAGCAGATCCCCGACGAGCGCTTGGAAGCCGTGCCGACGGCGGAGCGAACGGTCGCCGAGGAGGGGCGCCTGGGCCCGGGCCCGGGGTAGCGGTGGCCCCGTTCGTCTCGCGCGGCTTCACGGGTCGCCGGCGCACGCCGGAGGAGCTCGCGGCGCGACTGCCGCCGGGTCAGTACGCCGAGTCGGGCTTTCCCGTACTCACCGCCGGCCCGACGCCCGATGTCGCGACCGAGACGTGGTCGCTGCACGTCGACGGGATGGTCGAGCGGCCGCGGGAATGGTCGTGGGAGCAGTTCTCGGAGCTGCCGTTCGAAACAATCCCCTGCGACATCCACTGCGTCACGAAGTGGTCGAAGCTCGGCACGAGCTTCGGCGGCGTATCCGTCGACGTCCTCCTCGAGGGCGCCGCGCCGCACGGTGCCTACACGATGGCGTGGTCCTACGGCGGCTACACGACCAATCTCGCGCTCGAGGACCTCACGGGCGGGAAGGCGTGGGTCGTTACCGAGCACGATGGGGCGCCGCTCCCGCGCGAGCACGGTGGGCCCGCGCGACTGCTCGTGCCCCACCTCTACTTCTGGAAGAGCGCCAAGTGGGTGCAGGGGCTTCGCGTGATGGATCACGACGAGCCCGGATTCTGGGAGTCCAACGGCTACCACAACCGCGGGGACCCGTGGAAAGAACAGCGCTACTGGAGCGATTGACGCCCGTCGAGCAACGGGCGCCTGGTAGCTGGCAGATCGGGACGGTCGTTGCGATCCTGCGCGAGACGCCGCGCGTGAAGTCGTTTCGCATCACGCTGCCGATGTGGATGCCGCAGCTCCCCGGCCAGCACTACGACGTGCGCCTCACCGCGCCCGACGGCTACCAGGCGCAGCGCTCGTACTCCATCGCCTCCTCGCCGCTCGACGAAGGCGAAATCGAGCTCACGATCGATCGCCTCGAGGACGGAGAGGTCTCGCCCTACTTCGACGATGTCGTACAGGAGGGCGACCGGGTCGAGGTCCGCGGTCCATTCACCTCCTACTTCGTGTGGCGCGGCGAGCAGCCGGTGCTGCTCGCCGGCGGCGGCTCGGGGGTGGTGCCGCTGATGTCGATGCTGCGCCATCGCCGGCGCACGATGCCGGACCTTCCGATGCGACTCGTGTACTCCGTTCGCGACGCCGACGATGTGATCTACGCCGACGAGCTGGGCGACGACGCGGTGCTCACGTTCACGCGGTCCGCCCCGAGCGGCTGGAGTGGCCACCGCGGCCGTATCGACCGCGAGTTCATCGGCGAGGCGGCGAGCGGATTGAGCGGCGGCATCGCCTTCGTCTGCGGATCGAATGGATTCGTCGAGGCCGCGAGCATGCTGCTGATGGAAGTCGGCTTCGAGGCGCCGCAGATCCGGACTGAGCGCTTCGGACCGACGGGGTAGCGCCTCCCCTCAGGCGCCGCCGGCGCGCTCGCGATCGAGCCGCGTCATCGTCACCGTCGCGCTCAGCTCCGACGTCGCCCCGCCGCGGTAGAGGCCCTTGACGGGGAGGACGTCGCCATAGAAGCGGCCGTGTCCGATCTTCACGTGGCTTTCGTCGCCGAACCCACCATTGGTCGGGTCGACGCTCACCCACATCGGCTCGATCGCGTCCTCGCCGGGCAGCAACGCCTCGAGCCAGGCGTGCGTGTCGACCTCGAGCGAATCGCCGCCGTCGTCGGTGGGAGCCGCCCAGAGGTAGCCCGAGACGTAGCGTGCGGCGATGCCGTGGCGCCGCAGCAGGACGAGCGAGAGATGCACGAAGTCCTGGCACACGCCCGCGCCCAGCGCGAGCAGGTCAGAGACATCCGAGCCGACGTATGTCGCGCCCGGCCGGTACTCAAAGCGTTCGGGGATCACCGCGCACAGCCGTTCGACCACCGCCAGCGGGCGCTCGGCGTAGATCTCGCCGAAGAGCTGCTCGAGACCCGGGACCGCGGGCTGGTCCTGCCACGGCAAGGCGAACTCGCCGGCGGCGTCGACATAAGCGGTGCTCGCGAGGCCCTCCCACGGCGCGTCGGGCGGCTCCGCCGGGTCGCCAGTGGCGACGCGCGCCGAGACGTCGATCGTGAGCTGCTCGTGTGGTGTGCAGACCCCGAACTCGAGCACCTCCGTGCCGAAGTAGTCGAGGTGACGGCTGACCCGGGTCTCCGGCTCGATACGCGTTTGAAACTCGTCGCAGCGCTGCGATGGCGTGGTCGCCGGCCGCACCCGGAGCGCGTTCAGGTTGTCGGTGACGGCGCCGTCGTAGCGGTACTCGGTGAGGTAGCGGATCGCGAACTGCACGGCTCTCAGCCGCGCGCGCCCGCGGCGGCGCCGGCGAAGTAGCGCTCCGCGACGTCCTGGTCGATGCGTGCGAGCTCCTGCTGCGTGCGCTCGCAGATCTCGCCGAGCTCCGCGCCCTGCGGAAGCGCGCGACGCTGGAAGTCGAGGTCGGCCGCGAGGCGGCTCACCCGCAGCACGGGCTTCGAGTTGCGCGGGCCCGCGTCGGCTGCGGCAAAGGTCTTGTGCAGGGAGTCGACGCATGCTGCGACGCTGTCGGGGTAGGCGCGCTCGAAGAGCAGGAACCGCGCGACGGGATGGGCGTTCGGAGGCGAGGTGACCGCGCGCAGGTAGGCATGGAAGCCGCCGACCGCATTCAGCAGGATCAACGCATAGCCGTCCGCGGGCGCGTCCTCGTTCGCAGGGAGGGCGATGCGGAGCATCCGTAGGACCATGTCGGCGACCTCGATGAGGCCGCCCGCGTCGAGGAAACACTTCGCTTCGTCGCGCAGCATCGTGCGGCTTGCCACGCCCCAGATCAGCGCCGTGCGCTCCTTGACGTACTGCGACGCGAGGTACGGGCCGGCCGCCGCGCCCCACCCTGGTTGACCACCTTCGCCGAGACCGAGCGCGGTCGTGTTGATCGCTTGCCACATGTCTGCACTGATCACGTCGCGGACGGTCCGCGCGCCGTCGCGCGCGCGTTCTACGCTCGCGAGCATCGAGTTCGGGCGACCGCGGTCGAGCGTGAGCTGAGCGAGCGGCTCGCTGCGCGGGGGTTGCCCGTCGCCGAGCATCGCGAGCAGCCTGCCCGAGCCGAAGCTGACGGCGGGCATCGTGTCGGGCGCGCCCTGCAGCTCCGACTGGAAGACCGCCTCCACCGCGCGCGCCGTGAACTCGGCGCGGGCGAGGTTGCGCCCCAGCCAGTAGAGCTCGTATCCGATCCTTGCGAGCATCAGCGTCGGCTCATCTCGCCGGCCGGTCGCGTCCCTGTTGTTGTTGTTGTTGTTGCTGGCCCGTCCAGCCGCCGTAGCGCAGGTCCGGGAGCGCGGGCGGCAGCGTGTCGGCGATCGGCGGCCCGGCGCGGTCGACGTCGTCGCCGTCGGCGAGGACCCAGGTGTCCTTCGACCCGCCCCCGCGTGATGAGTTGACGATCAGCGAGCCCTCCGCGAGCGCGACCCGGGTGAGTCCCCCTGGGACAATGTCGATCCGTTCACCGAAGACCGCGAACGGTCGAAGATCGACGTGGCGGGGATGCAGCGCGCCGTCTGCGCCGAGGGTCGGGACCGTCGAGAGGGATACGAGGTCCTGCGCGATCCAGCTACGCGGGTCGGCGCGGATCAGCGCGCGCATGTGCTTAAGCTCGGCCTCCTCCGCACGCGGCCCGATCAATACCCCCCTTCCGCCGGACTCTCCGGTCGGCTTGAGCACGAGCTCGTCGAGATGCTCGATCACGTGCTCGCGCACCTCAGGGTCCGAGAGGAGGTAGGTGGAGACGTTCTTCAGGATCGGTTTCTCGCCGAGGTAGAAGCGGATCATGTCGGGGACGAAGCGGTAGATCGCCTTGTCATCGGCGACGCCCGTCCCCGGCGCGTTCGCGATCGCCACGTTCCCGGCGCGGTAGGCGCGGATGAGCCCCGGCACTCCGAGCAGGGAGTCGGCGCGGAACTCGAGCGGATCGATGAAGTCGTCGTCGAGTCGTCGGTAGACAGCATGCGCGCGCTCGAGCCCGCGCGTCGTGCGCAAGTAGAGCACGTCCTCGCGCACGACTAGGTCGGAGGCTTCGACGAGCTCGACGCCCATCTGCCGGGCGAGGAACGCGTGCTCGAAGTAGGCGGGGTTGGCGGGGCCGGGGGTCCACACGACGACGGTCGCCTCGCTCTGCGCGCACGGCGCCATCGCCCGCAGCGCGCTCAGCAGCAGCTGGGGGTAGTGGTCTACGGGCCGCACGCGGTAGCGGGCGAAGAGCTCCGGCACGAGGTGCGCCATCGCCGCACGGTTCTCGAGCACGTAGGAGATGCCCGAGGGAATGCGGACGTTGTCCTCGAGCACGAGCCATGTGCCGTCGCGGTCGCGCACGAGATCGCATCCAGCCACGTGCGTGTAGACGCCGCCGGGCGCGCGGATCCCGTGCACCGCGCGCGCGAACTGCGGGCATCCGGCGACGAGGCGCCACGGCACGAGCCCCTCGTGAACGATCTCGCGGGCGTGGTAGACGTCATCGACGAAGTGGTTGAGCGCGCGAATGCGCTGCGCGAGGCCGCGCTTGATCGCGAGCCACTCGCTTGCAGTCAGGATCCGCGGGACGAGGTCGAGCGGGAACGGCCGTTCATGCGAGGCCTGGCCGTCGCTATTCGTCTCGAACGTGATCGCTTGTGCGAGAAAGATCGCATCGCGACGGCGGCCGGCGTCGCTCAATCCCTCGGGCCCGAGTCGCGCGAGCGCCTCGACGAGTGGGCGCGCCACCGGCCGCGGCCGCCCGTCGGACGCGAAGAGCTCGTCGAGGCACCGTGCGTCCGGCTCATAGCCGTCGAGCACGGGGAGAGTCATCTCTGTGCTGCTCACCGCGAGATTCTCCCGCGGCGAGCGCGCCGCAACCTTGGACCGTTGGCGTAAGTCGGGCGCTCAGGACTGCGCGTTTGTCCAGCGCGCCGCATCGGCGCTTCAGCACTCTTCGACTAGCCGGCTACCACCACTTCTGCTCGCGCGCGCGATCGGTGCCGCCGGTGCGATCGAGCGCGTCGAGCGTCGTCATCTCCTCATCAGATAGCTCGAAGTCGAAGATCGCGGCGTTCTCCTCGAGGCGCTCGCGGCGAGTGGACTTGGCAAGCACGACCGTGTCCCGCTGGATGCACCAGCGCAAGAGGACCTGCGCGGGAGTGCGCTCGATTCGCTCCGCGATCTGCGTAACCGTCGGATCGCCGAGGTGCCTGCCGGTTCCCAGCGGG
Source organism: uncultured bacterium (assembly GCA_963768005.1). GTDB lineage: Bacteria > Actinomycetota > Thermoleophilia > Solirubrobacterales > Solirubrobacteraceae > Palsa-744. The sequence goes on along the minus strand of CAVYGD010000001.1, from coordinate 268,024 downwards.
CTGTAGGCCTCGACGGCGATCTCCTGCTGCTCGCATGCGTCGAGCAGGGCACGGCGGTACTCGAAGGGGCTGAACTGAACCTGGTTGACGACCGGGCGCATGCTCGCGATCGCGAGCAGCTCGTCGAGCTCCTGCACGCTGAAGTTCGAGACGCCGATCGAGCTTGCGTATCCGAGTTGCTTTGCATGTTCCATTCCCGGCCACGCCCACGTCGGCCCGCCCTGGGGCCAGTGGATGATGTAGAGGTCCACCTGCTCGACGCCGAGTCGCTCGAGGCTCCGTGCGGCCTCGGCCGCGGGGTCCTTGCCACCGGGGTAGAACTTCGTCGTCAGGAAGACCTCCTCGCGTGGCACGCCGCTGTCGTGAAGTGCGCGCCCGACGCTCTCCTCGTTTCCGTAGGCCTGCGCGGTGTCGATGTGCCGATAGCCGAGCTCAAGCGCCCAGCGCACGGCGTTTTCGCAATCGGCGCCGTTCGGTATCTGCCACACGCCGAGGGCGAGCGACGGTATTCGCGCCCCGTCCGCAAGCACGTGGCTTCGCTCGTCTGTGCTCGTCGCTCTGTCGTGCATCTGGCCTCCAGTCGATCGGTGAACGGCGGTCCCGCGCGCGCTAGGCGGCCGCCGTGAGCCCGTTGGCGGGCACCTCGGCGACCAGCGTAGCGACGACGGCCCGCAGCTGCTCGCGGTGTGCGTCGTCGTGAAGGACGCCCTCCGCGTCGAGGTGCTCAGCTGCGTGGCCGACGGCGAGTTCGACGTCGAGCACGCGCGCGCCGGTGGCGCCGAGCACCTTGCGCAGCTCGGCCTGCGCCCACACCGCCCCAAACGCGCCTGCGCTCGTGCCGATGACTGCGACCGGCTTGTAGCGCAGGACGCTCGTCGCGAGCGGCCGTGAGGCCCAGTCGAGGGCGTTCTTGAGCTGGCCAGGCAGCGAAGAGTTGTACTCGGGAGTCGCGACCAGCAGCGCGTCCGCGGCGGCGATCGCGTCGCGAAGGCGCTTGACCGCCGCCGGCGCCGGGTCGACGTCGTCGTCCTCGTCGTACGGTGGAATCGCCTTCAGCTCCTCGAAAATCTCGACTTCCACGTCGGGGGGAAACAGCTCGGCCGCAGCGAGCAGCAGCGCGCGGTTGTACGAATCGCGCCGCAAGCTTCCCGAGATCGCGAGGACCCTCATCGGACTAGGCCTTCGTGAGGAACAGCTCTGCGGTCACGGTCACGTCGTTCGCGAGCGCCGCCTCGCCATTCGGAAGCGGATTGTTCCAGTTGATCCCGAATCGCGTGCGGTCGATCGTCGCCTCGAGGTCGAGCCCGAAGTAGGGCCGGTCCATGTACACCTTCTGCTCGCCCACGCGGCCGCGCGCCACGACCGGCACGGTCGTGCCCTTGATCGTGAGCTCGCCCTCGATCTCGAGGTGGTCGCCGGCCGGACGGATCGCGGTCGAGTAGAACGAGATCTCGGGTGCGCGCTCCGCGTCGAAGAAGTCGGGGGCCTGCAGGTGCGCCGAGAGATTCTCGTCCTGCACTTTCACCCCACTCACAGGCACCGAGCCGGTGAGCTTCGCGCTGCCGTCCTCGCCGACCTCGAGGGTCGCGTTGACGGGCGAGAAGGTGCCCCGGAAGGTGCCGACGTGGTATCCGACGGCGAAGCCGATCTGGGAGTGGACTGGATCGAGCGCCCACGTGCCCGCGGGGAGGGTCTGGGTTGAATCTACGGTCGTGCTCGTCATGGTGGTACCTCCTGGGTGGGATATAATTGAGTACTCAACAACATTAGCACGGAAATGATGAGTCCTCAACTATTGATTACGCAAGAGTCCCGCCCGGTGGATGCGTGGGTACGCCTGCTTCGCGGCCACGCGGGCATGCGGCGCGAGGTGAGCGCCCAGTTGCAGGCCGATCACGGCCTCAGCGTCAACGAGTACGAGGCGCTCCTGCTGCTCTCCCACGCGGACGGGAACCACATGCGCGGCGTGGACCTCGCAAACAGTCTCCAACTCACGCCGTCGGGCGTCACGCGGTTGCTCGCCGGCCTGCGCGACCGCGGCTTCGTCGAGAAGGCGAGTTGCGCGAGCGACGCGCGCGTCACCTACGCGGTGTTGCAGGACGCAGGGCGCAAGAAGCTCGAGGCGGCGGCGTGCTCACACGTCGCGGCGCTGCGCGCGCTCTTCGAGGAGCGCTACTCCGCGCGCGAGCTCGAGACGCTCATCGAGCTGCTCGATCGCCTCCCCGGCGCCGGTGGCTGCGGTGCGTCCGACTGCACGCCGTAACAGCTGAGCCGAACGACTGGACGCGGTAACAGCTGAGCGTCACGCGCGCGCCAGTGTGAGCATGCCGTGGCTTTCCGGAAGGAACGGCGAGGTTCGGCGTCGGTCGTTCTAACAGCGATCCCGAAACCGATACGCGAGGCACCGATGCAAGACTCAGCAGCGAACACCCGATCGACGACTCAGCACCCAAGCCGCTTTCTTCCCGCAGACCGCTCGCCTGCGCGTCTCGGGCAGATAGCGCTCGGATGCATCTGGTCCATCGACGGCGCGCTCAAGCTCCAGTCCTACATCCTCCACCATTTCGCAAAGGGGGTGATCGAACCCAATGCGGCCGGCCAGCCTGGGTTCATTGGCAGCGTGATCAAGTGGGTAGGCGGCGTCGTCGAGCCTCATCAGACGATCTTTGCGGCGCTCGCCGGCGTCACCGAGGGGGCGATCGGCATCGGCCTGCTCGTACCGCGAACGGTGAAGCCCGCACTGCTCGCGTCGTTCGCATGGGCGCTCAACATCTGGCTCACTGGAGAGGGGCTCGGCGGCCTCTTCACCGGCGCTACTCCGGATCCGCTCACGGGCATCATCGGGACCGCGCCGTTGTACATCTTCGCCGGCTTGCTCGTGTGGCCGCGCACGCCGCCGGAGCGCTCTGAGAACGGAGCTGACCGCGCCTACTTCGGGTTGCTGAGCGAATCCGCGGTGCGCATCGGCTGGGCGGCGCTGTGGCTCGCGACCGCCGCGATGTGGGTGCTTCCGGCGAACTCCGGCGCACGCGCCCTCGACGGCCAGTTCACGGAAGCGCCCGCGGGCATCGGCTGGCTCACCAGCCTGCACTCCGCGGCCGCGCACGCCGTCGGCCACTCGGGCACCACGATCGCGCTCGTGCTCGCCGTCGTCTCAGCGGAGGTCGGGCTCGCCGTGCTCTATTTGCGGGGAACGCGGATCGCCCTGCTCGGGTCGATCGCGATTTCGCTGAGCTTTTGGTTCCTCGCAGAGGGCCTCGGCGGATTCTTCACAGGGCAGGCGACCGACGTCGGCACCGCCCCGCTGATGATTCTCATCGCGGCGCTCCTGCTGCCGCTCGCCTCCCGTCCCGCGCGGGCGCCGCGCGTGGCGCCCTTCGGGGCGCTGCGCGCGGCCGAGCGCGAAGCTTCGCGCGCCTGAGCCCGTGGTCCGCCCACGCGCTCAAGCCTCGCGCCAGCTGCGGTAGAACACGGCGAACTCCTCACGCATCGCCGGCGTGAGATCGTCCACGCGCAGCATTCCGGTGACGCGGATCGTGGCCCGCATCTGCTCGAGGTACTCGGCGCAATGCTCACAGCCAGCGATGTGCGCCTGGAAGCGTTTGCGCTGCGAGCGCGTGAGCCCACCTTCGATGTAGTCGGTGATCAGCTCCACCATTTCCTGGCACACGAGCTCGTCTCTACGCCAGAACATCTTCACGCTTCCCCGAGCTCGTCTTCGAGCGCCTGGCGCAGGTAGCTGCGGCCACGGTGCAACAGCACGCGCTGGTTGGCTTCGCTTATCTCGAGCACGTCGCACACCTCCGGGCCACTGAGCTCATCGACATCGCGCAACATCACAACCTCGCGCTGACGCGCGGGAAGCTCGTCCAACGCCGCTTGGATCCGTTCTGCCGCCCCTTGCGCGACCACGCGGCTCTCGCTCTCCTCCACCCAGTGTTGCGGAGGCGACATCCATGCCCCTGCGGCGTCGAAGCGGCTCGCATCGACGGCGGGGACGGCGTCCCCTACCGCGACGTTCCGCCGCTCGCGGAGCCCCGTGCTCGCGGCGCGGTTCACGAGGATCCGCAGCAGCCAGGTTCGGAACGTCGAACGTCCGGCGAAGCCGTCGAGTCCCCGCAGGACGCTCAGCCACGTGTCCTGAACGACCTCCTTGGCTACAGCCGTGCTCGCAACCATCGATCGCGCTAGACGCAGCATCGTTGCTTGATGGCACGCAACGAGCGTGAGGAAAGCCTGCTCATCACCGTCGCGAACGCGGGCGACGAGCTCGTCGTCGCGCGCGAGCGGCTTCCGGTGCCTGCGACGCGAGGCGATCAGGGCCATGCGCCACCGGCGTGTGCAGGTGCAAGCTCGCGGTCACGGCTCGCGTCACTCGGGTTCGGTCGAGCAGGCCGCGGCGTTGGCGCCGCGGCCTGCACGTCGCGGCTCGAGCTAGCTCGCGGCGATGCCCTCACCGCCGACGGCGTCGGGGACGCTCACCCAGCCGATCTTGCTGAGCGCACCGTTTGGCGCCACCGCGAACTCGTCGACGAGCCCTTCCGCGCCCGTCTGGACGTAGAGGAAGCGCCCATCGGGGCTCGCGACCGAGTCGACGGTGCCGCCATCGGTCGGCGTGTCGCCGAGCAGCGTTAGCGCGCCGCCGAAGCCCTCCTTATAGGCGCTCAGCGATGAGCTCCCGGGATTGGAGGTGTAGAAGACGCCGCGCACTTCGGTGACCCAGCATGTCGCGATCTGGCCGGAGGGGACGACGTCGAGTTGCTCGAGCGTGCCGTTGGCGTTGAGCTGGAAGCTGCCGAGCGCGCCCGCGCTCTCCGCGAGAATCAGGCGCTGCTCGCGATCAAACGTGATTGCAAACGGGACCGTTTCGGGCAGCGGATTCACGACCGGGGACGCGGAGAGCTCGCCGCGGTACTCGACTTGGAAGACGTCGACGTCGTTGCCGTTCTTCTTCGTCGTCACGATCAGCTGCGATCCGTCGGGCGAGAACACAACCGTGCCGGGCGTGTTCGTGAATGGCGGGGTCGCGGCCGGGTTCAGCCCGAGCGCTCGGTTCGAGCCCGGAAGCGCTACCAGGCGTCCGAAAACGACGGCGAAGCCCTGCACCGAGCCGCCGTCGAGGGCGTTCAGCACATAAACGAGGCCGTCGTGCGCGGCGATGCTCACGGGGAAGCTGCCGCCGGAGCTGATCACCTGCCGCAGCGCGAGGCGATCACCGAAGACGGCAAACACCGAGACCGTGTTGCTGCCGGCGTTGACGGCGTAGAGCAGGTTGTCCTCGCGGTCGTAGAGGAGCGAGCCCTGCGAGGCGAGGTGGTCGACGACGGAGCCTTCGAGCGCCCCGCCGAGGCCGCCCGTGTTGTAGACACCCACTTGCGTCAGCGCGCCGCCGGGAGAGCGGTCGTAGGCGACCACTTGGTTGCTCGCGAGGCCGTCGTTCTGCACGAACACCGCGCCCTCCCCGTTCGCGAGCGCGGGCGCCGCTCCCACGGCGAACGCGGACGCTACGGCGGCGAGCAGCGCGACGGTGAGGCCAGTGGTTCTTCTCATTTCTTGCTCCTCTCTTTGAAGTGGACTTGCACCACTTCAGTCCGCGCAGGCGCGGAACCGTTACGAAGCCGCGAGCGCGCGGCGGGCGATCAACGCTCCGCTCGCCACCAGCAGGACGCACGCGAGAGCTCCACCCATCGGACCGTAATCGGACGACCCGAGGATCGCGCCATCGGTGTGGTACGAGAGCACCGATGCATCGGCGCGCGCGGAGAGGACCGAGCCAAGCGACGCGACTGATGCGGCCGAGAACGCGGAGCCCAGCGAGCCGATCGATCCGATCGAGAAGGCCGAGCCGATCGAGCCCACGGACAGGAATGAGCCCTGCGACGCGATCGACAGGAACGAGTCCTCGGACCAAAGCGAAAGGGATCTCACGCGGCGATCCTAGCGTCGGTACGGCGGCGAATTTATCGTGTCCCCGAGCGGGAACGTCGTCGTCTCGAGTGACAGCTCCCCTGAGCGGCTCGCAAACACGATTCCGGCCGCGCAACCGGGAGTAGAGTGACCTCGTGAGCCCACGCGATCCCGAGGAGCTCGAGGCGGCGGCGCCCGACGCGAGGGCGGAGATCGCGGCGTCGACGACGGTGGGCGCCGTGCACCTCACCGTCGCCGACCTGGCGCGCTCGCTCGAGTACTACCAGCATGTGCTCGGCCTCGCGACGATCGCGCGCGAGGGCGCCCGCGCGTGGTTGGGAGTGGGGGGGCGGCAGCTGGTCGTGCTCGACGAGGAGCACGGTGCGCGGCCGGCTCGCGCCAGCACCGGCCTCTATCACTTCGCGCTGCTCGTTCCCGAGCGGCGCGATCTTGCTCGCTGGCTCGCGCATGCGGTGCGCGAGGACGTGCCGCTCGTGGGGCTCGCCGACCACTTCGTGAGCGAAGCTCTCTATCTGAGCGATCCCGACGACCACGGGATCGAGATCTACTGGGATCGCCCGCGGGAGCAGTGGGAGGGCCTGGTCGCCGCACGCATGACGACGCTTCCGCTCGACGTCGAGAGCCTCCTGAGCGAGCTCGACGATCCGCGCTCGGAGCCGTTCGAGGGGCTCGCGGAGGGCACCGTGATGGGGCACGTGCACCTGAAGGTCGCCGCGATCGCCGACACCGTCGCCTTCTATCGCGACGTTCTCGGGTTCGCGCTGATGGCACAGCTCGGCCCCTACGCTGCGTTCCTGAGCGCGGGCGGCTACCACCATCACCTCGGCGCGAACATCTGGGAAAGCGCGGGCGCCGCGCAGCCACCTCGAGGCGCGGCCGCGCTTCGTTACGCCACCATCGTGCTCTCAGACCCGCGCGGGCGCGAGCAGGTGATCGAGCGGGTGCAGCGCAGCGGCCAGCCGCTGGCGCAGACGCAGGAGGGCCCTATGGTGCACGATCCTTCCGGCAACGCGCTCGTGCTCGCGCTCGCCTAGGCTGCGCCCCCCCACGATGCTCGTCTATCGCGAACGTCCGCCGCACGGCGTTCCTGCGGGCCTACTCGTCCTACACCACGGCCGCGGCACCGACGAGCGCGACCTGCTCGGGCTTGCGGACCTGCTCGACCCCGAGCGCCGACTCCACGTCGTCACACCGCGCGCCCCGCTGGAGCTCCCCGGATCGCCCGGGTACCACTGGTACGTCGTTCCCCGCGTCGGCTACCCCGACCCACGCACCTTCACGGACGCCTACCGTGCGCTCGCCGAGCTTCACGACGAGCTCTGGGCGCGCACCGGGGTGGCGGCGGCGCAGACCGTGCTCGGAGGCTTCTCGATGGGAACGGTGATGAGCTATGCGCTCGGCCTCGCCGCCGACCGCCCAGCGGTCGCCGGCGTGCTCGCGTTCTCCGGCTTCATCCCCACCGTCGACGGTTGGGAGCCGAGCTTCTCCGACCGTGCGGACCTGCGCGCGTTCATCGCACACGGACGCAACGACCCCGTGATCGACGTCGAGTTCGCGCGGGTCGCGTCCGCGACGCTCGCGCAGGCGGGGCTCGAAGTCGACTATCACGAGTCGGACGTCGGCCACCAGATCGACCCCGCGCACATCCCCGCTGCCGCCGCGTGGCTCTCGGCGACGATCACGCCGGAGAATCGATGACGACCCGCCCGAGGCCGATCACGTCCATCTCCGTCTCCGGTGCACAGACGGCTATCGCCTGCGCCTCGTTGCGCAGCGTGCGACGCAACGCGACGAACGCGAATGAGCCGAGCACCGCGGGGACCCAGAGCGCGATCGCCCTGTAGCCAAGAACCGCTGCCGTAGCCGGAGCGAGCGAGACCCCGTAGAGCACGAGCGTCCCCACGAGGCCGAGGTCGACGCCGCCGATGCCGCCGGGAATGGGGATCAGCCCTCCGAGCTCCCCGATGAGGTACGCGATCCACACGATCGCCACCGATGGGTCGGCGCCGAAGGCGCGAAAGCTCGTCCAGAGGACCATGACGTCGAACGCGAGATATGCGATCAGGCCGACGACGAGGATGAGGTTGCCTTCGCGGAGCAACGCGACCGCCTCGTCCACCCCGCTCGCGAGCGCGGCGAGCGTGCCGCGCACCGCGCGCATCCTCCGCGACTCCTCGCCCTCACGCTGATCCAACCGGCGCTCCAGGTGCGCGGCGATGCGCCCTGCGAGCAGCGCCCCCACGATGCCGAGCACCGCCACCGCGGCCGGGATGAGCGCGAGCGCGAGGTTCGGCTCTCCAGAGAAGAGGCCGACCGCGAACCCGAGCCCGACCCCGATCAGCGCGAGCACGTTCGGGAGGCTCGTGAGCAGGAAGAACGCGACCGAGCGGCGGCCGATCTCGCTCAGCGACATGCCCCCCCGCCTGAGCGCCCATGCCCCGAGCGCGAGCCCGCCGGCGCCGCCCGCGGGGAAGAGCGCGTTCGCGCCGAGCTCGGACATTCCGACCTGGTAGGAGACCCTCCAGCTCATGCGCCGGCAGAACACCATTCGGAAGACCGCGACGTAGCCGAGCCCCGAGCACACCTTCAGGCCGGCACCAAGCGCAAGCCACCAAGGGTCCGCATGGGCGAGTCGCGAGCGCAGCTCACCGAGCCCCGGCAAGAGCGTCACGAGCAGGACGATCGTGACGATGATCCCGGCGCCGACGAGGAGCCGCGTGCGGAGCTTGCGGCGGCTCAGCTCCGCAGGGAGCTCGAGATCGCGCCCTTGGACCGACCGCGGCCACGGGCTCTCCGAGCCCTCGCGGTCGCCTAAGGCGCCGCCGCCGGTGGGCGCCTGCTCAATCCCTGCGCGCGCGGTCTCGCTCATGCGCGTCTCACGATCTTGGCACGTTGGCACGAAAGCGCGCGCGGCGTATCGTGGGCAGGTGCAATCCCAGCTCGCCTGCGTGAAAGGAGACGCCGATGACAGTCTGCACCCATCTCGGAGATGTCCGCGTGACCGAGCTCCCGGCCGCGGTCGAAGGGTGTGAGGAGTGCCTTGCGACCGGGGGCAAGTGGCTTCACCTACGCATCTGCCTGGAGTGCGGAAGGGTCGGCTGCTGCGACGACTCGCCCGGCCGCCACGCGCGGGAGCACGCGCACGACTCCGGACACCCGATCATTCGCTCGCTCGAGCCCCACGAGGACTGGTCGTGGTGCTTCATCGACGACGTCGGTTTCGTGATCCCCGAGATTCGGGGCGAAACCCGCATACCTCCCTCGCCGATGCTCGTCGGCTGAAGCCGTCTCAACTGCTCGCGAGCGGCGCGCCCTCGTAGCCGAGCAGCGCGCGCTTCATCGCCGTGCCGCCGCGAAAGCCCCCGAGCCCGCCGTCGCTGCGCAGCACGCGATGACAGGGCACGATGATCGGGACGGGGTTGTTGGCGAGCGCGCTACCAGCCGCGCGAACGGCGTTCGGGCTGCCGGCGGCGATTGCGACCTCGCGGTAGCTCCTCGTCTCCCCGAACGGGATCCTCGCCGTCGCGCGCAGCACGCGTTGGCGGAAGCCGTGCGTCAGCCGCCAGTCGAGATCGAGCTCGAACGCGTGTCGGCGTCCGTCGAAGTACTCGTCGAGTTGCCGTCGCGCGTCGTCGAGGAGCCGCGGCGCGCGGAGCACGCGGGCGGACACGCCGCTCGAGAGCTCCGCGAGGAAGCGCTCCTCCGCCTCGGACTCGAAGCCGACACGCACGACGCCCGCCGCGGTCGCCGCGACCAGAAGGCGCCCAAATGGGGAGTCGACCACGTCGTACGCGGCGTCCACGAGGCCAGCGAGCGCGGCGCGCCGAGCAAGCTCGGCGAGCAGCAGCGCCGTGTCCGCATCCGCAGGGCCGGCGCCAAGCTCGGCATGAAGATCGCGTCTCAGCTGTTCGTATTCGACCATCGTCCCTCCGATCATGGTGTTGCTTGGATCTCCGCTTGGGCATGGTCACCGAGCTGCACGCGCAGCGTCTTTATCCCCTCGTGCACGTTGCGCCTCGCCGCCGCCTCGCTCGTGTGCATGAGCGCGGCGATTTCGCGGTAGGCGAGGTCGGCGACGAAACGGTAAGCGAGCGCCGCACGTTGCTTGGCCGGAAGCGTCTCCAGCAGCACAACGAGCGAGTCCTCGCCGGCTTCCGGTGGAGGGCTTGTGCCCGCGTCGAGCTCATCGTGTGGGACGGGCGCGCGCGCGTTCGCCCGGCGCAGGTCGATCGCCTTGCGCGCCGCAATGCGAAGCAGCCACGTACGCACGGCGCGGGGGTCGCGCAAGCGCGGATACGCGCGCAGGGCCGCGAGCATCGTCTCCTGGTAGCACTCGTCCGCGAGCTCCCTGCCGACCTGGCTCGCGCAGAAGCGCCAGACATCAGCGCTGTGGCGCTCGGCGACTAGTTGAAACGCGTCGAGGGGCATACCTCAGAACAGACGCGTCGCAGGCGCCGAACGTGAGATCTCGACACGGCCGCATCGTATACGCGCGCGCGAGGCGCGAGCGCGCGTACCCTTGTGCGGTGCCGAACCTCAACGACCCGGAGTTCGACGAGCCCCGCGAGCACGACGGCTTCCGCGCGTTGCGAGCCCGGCTTGGCCGCCAGGCCGGCTGTGAGCGCCTAGGCGCGAGCTTGTGGGAGCTTCCGCCTCGGCAAGCGGCCTACCCCTACCACCACCACCTCGTCGAGGAGGAGCTGCTGATCGTCCTCCAAGGGCGGCCCAGCCTGCGCACGCCGGACGGCTGGCGCGAGCTCGCCGAGGGCGAGGTAGTTGCGTTCCCACGCGGCGAGGCCGGAGCCCACCAGCTCCTCAACGACAGCGACGAGACCGTTCGCTTCCTCGCGCTCAGCACGAGCGGCGAGCCGGACATCGTGATCTATCCCGACTCGGGCAAGCTCGGCGCATTCGAGCGGCGCCCCCGGGGCGGCGGCCTGCGGGCGATGTTTCGGATGGTCGACACGGTCGACTACTACGAGGGAGAGCGACCACCGCGCACGCCGTGACCTACCGCATATGCGGTAGGGCAAGTGTCGCCAAACCTGCGCGAGTCATCTCGTGCGCACGTGCTTGACGGTCGGCGCTTGAGTCTTGGCTCGGCGGGGCCGATGTAGGCAAAGAAGGTGGCCGGCCATCGTGCGGCGAAGTGTCGTCGGTGCACGCCATCCACTGCGACCGGTGACCGATCGTGAGACTGCTCGACACGCAAGAAGCAAAGGCGCGACGTCGTGACGCGCGCGGCAAAAAACGGTGAGCGTCGCGGCCGGCGAGTTGCTCGCCGGGAGCGAGCCAGGGGCAGATCCGCTTGGCACGCTCTCCGACGTCGCGGCTCGCTCCTCGTTCGAGGTCTTCTGGCGCAGGTTCCGCACGGATCGCGTCGCGCTCGCGTCGCTGTGCTTCATCGCCTTCCTTATCTTCATCGCCATCGCGGCGCCGTTGGTCGTGAGCGTGCTCGGACTCCCGGGGCCGGACGTGCAGAACGCGAACCTCACGAACGCCTTCGGCGCCCCGCTCGGACCGAGCGCCGCCCATCCGTTCGGCGTCGACGCGCTCGGACGCGACATCGCCTCGCGCGTGATCTACGGCAGCAGGGTCTCACTCGAGGTCGGCATCATCGGAACGCTCGTCGCGAGCGTGCTCGGCGTGCTCATCGGCGTGCTCGCCGGCTTCTTCCGGGGCTGGCCGGACATGGTGCTCTCGCGCGCCGCGGACGTCGCCCTCTCGATACCCATCCTGTTGCTGGGAATCGGCCTCGGCGAGGCCTGCTCCGTGCGGGGCTGCCTCGGCGGCACGATCCAGCCCGGGGTCGGCGAGATCATTTTCATCATCGCGCTCGTTGGCTGGACCTACATGGCGCGAATCGTGCGCGGCCTCGTCCTGTCACTGCGCGAACGCGAGTTCGTCGAAGCCTCGCGGGCGCTCGGTGCGTCGAACACGCGCATCATGTTTCGGGAGATCCTGCCGAACCTGCTCGTGCCGGTGATCGTCTACTCGAGCCTGCTCGTCCCACAGCTGATCTTGCTCGAGGCGGCGCTGTCGTTTCTCGGTGTGGGCGTGCGACCGCCGACGCCGAGCTGGGGCCAGATGATCGCCGAAGCGACTCCGATCTTCAACACCGCCTGGTGGTACATGACTTTTCCCGGCCTCGCGCTACTGCTCACGGTGCTCGCGTTCAATCTGCTGGGCGACGGCTTGCAAGATGCGCTCAATCCGAGAATCGGCCGATAAGCCGCTTCGTGGAACGTCAACGACTGGAGGCACCATGACCCGGTCTACCAACAAAATCTCAACTGTGGCCGTCGCCTGCGCCCTCGCGCTGGTGGTCGGTGGGTGCGGATCCAGTAACAACAGCACGACCGTCCCGAGCGGTCTGACGATCCCGGCCGGCGTTCAGACTCCGGCCAAGCAGTCGCTCACGTGCGCGACACGCGGCGGCACGCTGACCGTCCTCGATCACGAGGACTTCGAACACATCGATCCGGGCATCTCCTACAACACGCTCGACTACGAGGTCCTGCTTGCGACGCAACGGCCGCTTTACACCTACAAGCCGAACTCGCTGAAAGAAGTCGTCCCGGACATTGCGGAAAGCGCCCCCGAAATCTCGTCTAACCGCGAGACGATCACGATTCACATCCGCCACGGGGTGCACTTCAGCCCGCCCGTCAACCGCGAAGTGACCTCTGCGGACGTCGCCTACGCGCTCGATCGCGGCGCCAACCCGAACGTCGCAAACCCGTATTTCCCGATCTACTTCGCCTCCGTGGAAGGCGCGAGCTCGGCGAAGGGTGGCCCGATCCCGGGGATTCGCACGCCGAACAAGTACACGCTCGTGATCCATCTGACGGAACCGAAGGCGCAGATCGTGGCAAACGCGTTGGTGCTGCCGCTGAGCGCGCCGGTGCCCGAAGAATACGCAAAGAAGTACGACGAAAAGTCACCGAGCGAATACGGCAACTACCAGGTGGCAACGGGCCCTTACATGTTCAAGGCCAACAGCGAACACAAGGTTCTCGGCACCGGCTACCAGCCGGGGAAGTCGGCGACCCTCGTGCGCAACCCGAACTGGAACCCCGCTACCGACTTCAGGCCGGCGTGTCTGAATCAGATCAACATCAGCATCGGTGGCCAGTCCAACGTGATCGGCCGCCAGGTGCTCCAGGGGTCGAACATGGTCCAAAACGACCCGCCCGAACGCTCGATCGTGCAGCTCGCCTACGAACACTACCCCTCGCAGCTCATGATCTCGCCCGGCGCCGGCGATCACTACATCGCAGTCAACAACGCGCATGGGCCCTTCACGAACATCAACCTCCGCAAGGCCTTCTGGGCGGCTCTGAACCGCGTCGCAATGAACAAGGCGCGCGGCGGCGAACTCGTGACGAACGTGATGACGCACTTCCTCTATCCGGAAATCCCGGGCTTCGAACAGGCGGGCGGGCTCGCTGGGCCGAAGGTCGACTACAACGAACACCCCGAAGGCGACATGGCGGTCGCCGAGAAGTACATGAAGCTCGCGGGCTATCCGAGCGGCAAGTACACAGGCAACGCGACGCTTCAGGTGGTCGGCTCCAACGACGTGCCGCAGGCTCCCGAAATCGCGGTGCAAGCGCTGAAGGAGCTCGGCTTCAAGACGAAGCTCACGCTCGTCGAACAGGAGACGATGTACGCGAAGTACTGCACCGTCGTCAAGGAAGAGATCGACGTCTGCCCGAGTGTGGGCTGGGTGGCCGACTTCGCCGACCCGTACGCGGTGCTGGGCATCAACTTCAACGGCAAGGCGATCAGCACGACCGGTTCTAACCCCAACTTCAGCCAAGCGAACGTCCCCTCGATCAACAAGGCGATCGAAAACGCCGAAACGATCGCTGGAGCGAACGCGAGCGCGCAGGCGTGGGCGAACATCGACAAGGAACTGGTCGATAACGCGGTCGCGGTCCCGTATGACTGGGACAAGGCGCCGGCGATCGAGTCCAAGGACGTCGCCGGGGTCGGCAACCTCTGGGATGGCGGCGCCTGGGACTACAGCTTCACCTCGCTGAAGTAGGCGGAGGCGGGAGCGGGTCGCGCACGCGTGCGCGACCCGCTCCCGACCGATTGCGCTCGTGAAGGGGCCGCGACAGACAGCGATTCGATGATCCGGTACATCATCCGCAGAGTGCTGTGGGGGATCGCGCTGCTCGTCATCGTCGCGGCGCTCACCTTCATCTTCTTTCGCGTGTTCCCCACCGCGGACCCCGCGCGGCTGCGCGCAGGGCGCCTCGCGACTCCCAGGGTGCTCGCGGAGATTCGCCACAACCTCGGGCTCGACGAGCCACTCATAACGCAGTTCTGGCTCTACATGAAGGGCATCTTCCTGCACTTCGATCTCGGCTACAGCTACTACAGCAACGCGTCGGTGAGGAGCCTCATCGCTGAACGGCTTCCCGCGACCGTGTCGCTGACGCTTGGCGCGGGCGTCGTGTGGCTGCTCGCGGGGATACCCGTTGGCATCGTCTCGGCGGTCAAGCGCCACTCGCTGCTCGACCGCGCCGCGATGGGGACGGCGCTAGTCCTGATCTCGACGCCGGTGTACTGGCTGGGTTTGATCGCGCTCTACGTCTTCGCGACCGACATCGGGCTGATCCACGTGTTTCCCGGGGCCAACAGCTACGTTGGACTCACGGTCGACCCGATCAGATGGTTCACTTCGTTGCTTCTCCCGTGGCTCGTGCTCGCCGCGACCTTTGCGGCGATCTATGGGCGGGTCTTGCGCGCCAGCCTGATCGAGGTGATGCAGGAGGACTACATAAGGACCGCCCGGGCGAAGGGCCTCTCGGAGCGACGGGTCGTGCTGCGCCATGGCCTGCGCTCCTCGATCAACCCGATCGTGACGCTGCTCGGACTCGACATTGGAGTGCTGCTCGCGGGTGCGGTGCTGACGGAGACGGTCTTCAACATCCCCGGCATCGGGCGGCTGAACTACAACGCGATCACGCAGTCCGACTTCCCAGTCGTCGAGGGGACGGTCCTGCTCGCGGCCATGTTCATCATCGTGGCAAACGTCGTCGTGGACATCGCCTACGCCTACCTTGATCCGCGCGTGCGCTACTCGTGAGCGCCACCAACGGATCCCGACGACCCGAGCTCGTCGCGGACGAGCGCGACGTGCCGGCCGGATCGTCGCCGGAGGCGCCGCTGCTGCGCGTCGAGGACCTGCGCGTCGAGTTCGACACCGAAGACGGCGTGCTGCACGCCGTTGACGGGATCACCTACGAGGTGGCCCACGGTCGCACGCTCGGGATCGTCGGCGAGTCTGGCTCCGGCAAGACCGTCGCGGCGCTCACCGTCCTGGGGCTGACGCGACGGATGGGCGCGCGCATCTCGGGGCGCATCCTGTTCGGGGGACAGGACCTGCTCGCGCTCAGCGAGGACGCCCTGCGCGCGATCCGCGGCAACGAGATCGCGATGATCTTCCAGGACCCGCTCTCGGCGTTGCACCCGTTCTACAAGGTCGGCGCACAGATCGTTGAGGCGGTGCGCGCCCACCGCAACGTTCCGAAGGCGGTGGCGCGCGAGCGCGCGGTCGAGCTGCTCGGGCTCGTCGGCATCCCGGACCCGCGCAGCCGCGTGGAGCTCTACCCGCATCAGCTCTCGGGCGGGATGCGACAGCGCGTGATGATCGCGATGGCGCTCGTCAACGAGCCGAAGCTCCTGATCGCCGACGAGCCGACGACCGCGCTCGACGTGACGGTGCAGGCGCAGATCCTTGCCCTCCTCGAGCGCCTGCAGCGCGAGCTCGAAATGGCGGTGCTCCTGATCACCCACGACCTCGGGGTGATCGCCGAGGCCGCGCACGACGTTGCCGTGATGTACGCCGGGCGCATCGTCGAGAGCACGTCCGCCGAGCGCCTCTTCGCGGCCCCCGAACACCCGTACACCTGGGGGCTCCTCGGCTCGCGCCCAAGGATCTACGGGCCGCGCGCACGGACGCTCGTGCCGATCGCAGGCTCGCCGCCCAGCCTTATCCACCGCCCGAGCGGGTGTCACTTTCACCCGCGCTGCCCGTTCGCGCGCCCCGAGCACGCGCGCATCGATCCCCGCCTCGAGCCGGTGCCGGGCGTTTCCGGTCACAGCGTCGCGTGCCTGCTCACAGCAGAGACGCGCCGGCGCCTGTGGGCGGAGCTGCGTAGCGGCCACGCACCACCCGAGGCGCTCGCCGCGGTCGAGGTGGGAGGCGCACCGGGCACTGAGCAGCCGCACGCACAGGAGGGAGGGCGATGAGCGGCGACGAGGCGCTGCTCGATGTGCGGGGCCTCGTCAAGCACTTCCCGCTCACGCGCGGCGTTATCTTCCGGCGCGAGACGCGGCGCCGTGCACGCGGTCGACGATGTGAGCTTCACGGTGGCCCCTGGTGAAACGCTCGGGATCGTCGGCGAGACCGGCTGCGGCAAGACCACCACCGCGCGGCTCATCGCGCGCCTCCTCGACCCGACGGCGGGCGAGATCTACTTCGATGGCCGCGACATCACGAGGCTGCGCGGCGCACAGCTGAAGGCCGTACGGCGCGAGATGCAGCTCATCTTCCAGGACCCGTACTCCTCGCTGAACCCGCGCAAGACGGTCGGGTCGATCATCGCGGAGCCGTTCGTCGTCCACGGCCTCGAACCGCGGCAAGGGCGAGCGCCGGGCAGCCGTGCGCGAGCTGATGGGGGTCGTCGGGCTGAACCCTGAGCACTACAACCGGTACCCGCACGAGTTCTCCGGTGGTCAGCGCCAGAGGATCGGCATCGCACGTGCGCTCGCGCTGCGCCCGCGGCTACTGATCGCCGACGAGCCGGTCTCCGCGCTCGACGTCTCGATCCAGGCGCAGGTGCTCAACCTGCTGCGCGACATGCAGCGGCAGTTCGGGCTGACGCTCGTCTTCATCTCGCACGACCTCTCGGTCGTGCGCCACATGTGCGACCGCGTCGCGGTGATGTACCTCGGCAAGATCGTCGAGATCGGCGACGCGGGAGCGCTCTACAGCTACCCGCGCCACCCGTACACCGGAGCGCTGCTCGCCGCGGCGCCCGCAGAGGAGCCCACCCGCGCCGGCGAGACGCGCGCACCGCTCTCGGGCGACGTGCCGAACCCGGCCGACCCACCCGCCGGTTGCCGCTTCCACACCCGCTGCCCCAAGGCGCAAGGGCGGTGCGCGAGCGAGGAGCCGGTGCTCGAGAACAAGGGCGGCGGCACATGCGCCGCGTGCTATTTCCCGCTCGCCGCGGGGAGAGCTGGTCGGGACCGGCGTCGAGCACGCACGCGCGTCGGCCTGAGCGGCCGAGCCCAGTCGCTGTCGGCCCTTTCGGGCCACAGCCTGTCTGCCCTTTTCCGTCCATCGGCCCATTTGGGGCTAAAGCGGCGGCCCCTTTGTGCCGACATTCCGCGCAGAAGGTCAGTGTCGCTCAGGGCAAACCCGTCGCGAGGCGGGGACGCAAAGCCAGGGATCTTCTCGAAGACCGCCCGGTTACCGACTCAATGCCAGACATCGTGGCCAGCTGCGATGTGGACATGGAGGTCCTGAGATGCCGTACATAATTCGTCCTCGACGGGTTCGAAGCGTCGTGTTGGCCATTCTCGGTGCGACGGCGCTTTTCGGCGCGATGCCCGCTCTCGCAAGTGCTGCGTGTCCGACACCGGAATCATCGCAGCTACTCGCAGAAAACGGTGACAACGCGTCGTACTTCCTGCTCGAAGGCAGCTCGTTCGAGTCCGGCGCTCCGGGTTGGTCGCTGATCAACGCGGAAGTCGTATCTGAAGGCAGCGAAGGGGCGGGCGGTGACAGCGGTCACGCGGTCCTGATCCACCCCGGCGGCGAGGCGATCTCGCCGGCCTTCTGCGTGAGCAGCAACATCCCCTCCTTCCGCTTCTACGCCAAGCAGCTCAGCGGCGGCCGGTTCGGGGTGCGCTGAACGTGAGCCTGCGCTTCAAAGATGGGTTCGGAATCACGCACACGATGCCGCTTTCGTTCGGGCTCCTGGGTAACGGCTCGTGGGCGCTGAGCCCCGTGCTCGAACTCGCGAGGGTCTTGCCGTGGTGGGCACCTGACAACGTCAGCGTGAATCTGGTGTTCCAGCCGGCTAACGGCTCGTCCTGGGCGATCGATGAAGTCCTCATCGATCCATACAGCCGATAGGAGGAGACCTGACGGGAGGAGCCGGCGGCGCTCAGCGCCGCCGGCTTCACCACTACCTGGAGATTCGCCGCGATGAGTGATCCGGTCATGGACGATGTGCGCTCGAGCGACCCCGTCGAGCGCTTGATGGAGGAGTCTTGGACCTCGCGCTCGCGCCGGCCGAGCCGGCGGGAGGTCGTCGTCGAGAGCATCGCCGCGCTGCTGTTCTTCTGCTGCGCGATCCCGCTCGCGCTTCTCGCACCCCACCAGCGACCGATGGAACCGCTGCTGGCGGTGACGCTCGTAGGCATCTACGCGCTCGCGTCGCGCCTCGTGAAGTTCCCCATCGGCGCAGGCTACGTCGTGCCTTCCTACCTGGTGCTCGTGCCGATGTTGCTCTTGTTGCCACCGGGCACGGTTCCCCTGCTGGCGGCTGCCGGCCTTGCGTTGGGAACGCTCGGACAAGTCGCCGTCGAGCGCGTCGGCCTCGAGCGCGTGCCGTTGTCGATTCCCGACGCCTGGCACACGCTCGGGCCGGCGCTGGTGCTTGTGCTCGCCGGGCCGACTCACGGACCGGTACGCGTGCTCGTCTACATCGCGGCGTTCGTGTCGGGCTGCCTGCTCGACCTCGCCTCGGCGACGATCCGCGAGGCGGCGATATCGGGCGTGCGCTCGGAGTTGCAGGCGCGGGTGATCGCGCAGGTATGGCTGATCGATGCCTGCGTCGCACCGCTCGGGCTTCTGATCGCGGGCGCCGCGCGCCACGACGCGAGGGAAGTGCTGCTGATCCTTCCATTGATCGCGCTCCTGCTGCTCGCCTCGCGCGACCGCAGCGCGCGAATCGAGCGTGCGCAGCGGCGCCTCCACCTCGTAGCACGCGAGCGAAGCCGGCTGCAGACCGCGGTGCGCAGGCTCGGCGAGGCGCTCGCGGCGAAGCTCGACCTCACCGCACTCACGGACATCGTCCTGCGCGGGTCGATCGACGCACTCGACGCCGATGCCGGTCGGCTCACGCTGAGCGGGGCGCTCGGCAAGCTCGATCCGCGCGAGCTCGAGATCAGCACCGACCCGCGCATCGGGGACGTGCTGCGGAGCGCCGCGGCGATGGCCGACACCGACGAGAAGCCGTGTCAGCTCGAGCGCGAGGGCGTGTGGGCGCTTGCGCTGCCGTTCGGCTTCTCGAGCGACACGGGGAAGGCCAACGGCGCGCTCGCAGTCGCTCGCAAGGGACGCGCTTTTGGTGACGACGAGCAGGCCGTCGTCAACGACCTCGTCGACCGCGCGCGCGAGGCGTCCGCCGATATCGTCGCGCATCAGGTGCTGCGCGAGCAGGCCCTCACGGACGCGCTCACCAAGCTCGGCAACCGCCGCAAGCTCGTCGCCGACCTCGAAGAGCACCTGCCCGACGCATCCGACTCCGAGCCGCTCATGCTGATCCTCTTCGACCTCGACGGCTTCAAGCGCTACAACGACACCTTCGGCCACCTCGCCGGCGACGCGATGCTCACGCGGCTCGGCGAGAAGCTCGCGGCGGTCACCGGCGATGCGGGCGCGGCATACCGCCTCGGTGGCGACGAGTTCTGCGTGCTCCTGCC
This sequence comes from uncultured bacterium, assembly GCA_963768005.1. Lineage (GTDB taxonomy): Bacteria > Actinomycetota > Thermoleophilia > Solirubrobacterales > Solirubrobacteraceae > Palsa-744. The sequence continues at coordinate 248,362 of CAVYGD010000001.1, read as the reverse complement.
GGCCCACTCCGAGGAGCTCTTCGACGTCGTCGCGAAGGCGGCCTCGGCGCTCGAGGAGCAGGGCGAGAACTTCGCGGTCGGCGCCTCGTACGGCGCCGTGCTGCTCCCGCACGAGACGAGCGATCTCGACTACGCGATGCAGCTCGCCGACGAGCGGATGTACGCGCTCAAGCGCGTCCGCTCCCCGGCCACAGCCGACCAGACGCGAGACGTGCTGCTGCAGATCATGGAGGCCAAGCAGCCTGAGCTGCACGACCACTCGAACGAGGTGGCCCAGCTGTGCCGCCTCGCCGCGCGGCGTTTCCCGATGGGCGTCGATGACGTCGAGAGGATGGTGCGCGCCGCCGAACTGCACGACATCGGCAAGGTGGGGATCCCGGACGCGATCCTTGAAAAGCCGGGCTCGCTCAACGACGACGGAGTGGGAATTCATGCGCGAGCACACGCTGCTCGGTGAGCGCATCCTCAGCGCCGCGCCGACGCTGCGCCCCGTCGCCGTCGATCGTTCGCGCCACGCATGAGCGCTGGGACGGTCGCGGCTACCCCGACGGCTTGCGCGCGGAGCAGATCCCGCTCGCGGCCCGCATCATCGCGGCTTGCGACACGTACTCGGTGATGACGAGCGACCGCTCCTACCGCGCACGCCTCGACCACGACGCAGCGTGTGTGGAGCTTCGTGCGCTCGCCGGAGGCCAGCTCGACCCCGATGTCGTGGACGCCCTGCTCGACGAGCTCCAGTCGAGCGGCGTCGTCTCGGGCTCGCAGCGGCGGCGACGGCGAGCAGCCGACGCCGACGCGGTCGTTGCCTACCTACGTGCCGCGCTCGCCCGTCACCGGCGACGAGCGGCGCGCGGAGGCCGAGCGTCGCCAGAGGTCGGACCGTCGCGAGCAGATCTCAAGCCTCGAGCTGAAAGCCGGCTGAGACTCGGCCTCGCGGATGCTAGTTTGAGCCTCGAAGCATTTCGAGGCACAACCCGCCCTCACTCGACGCGGCTCGACGAAGCCCCAGATGAGCTCCCCAACTGACGCGCGGGCGAACGCAGGCATGCTCGCCCGGATCGCTCGGTGGACCGCGGCCCACCGCAAGGCAACCGTGCTCGCGTGGCTCGTGCTGCTGGTCGCCGCGCTTGGCGTCTCGGGCGCGCTCGGCACCGAGTTCTCCAACAACTTCTCGCTGCCCGGCACCGAATCGCAGCGGGCGGCCGACCTGCTCAAGCGCGACTTCCCGGCCCAGGCCGGCGACTCCGACCAGATCGTGCTGGCGGTGCGCGCGGGAAGCGTGAACGACCCCGCGGTCCGCGCGCGCGTCGCGCCGATGCTCGCGAAGGTCGCCGCGCTGCCGCACGTCACGGGCGTCGTCAGCCCCTACTCGCACAGCCGGCGCGAAGGCGCTCTCCCCCGACGGCAAGGTCGCGTTCGCAACCGTCACCTTCGACAAGCGCGCGAACCTGCTGCCGACGGCGGCGGTGGAACACGTGATCGAGCACCGCGCAGGCGGCGGCGACGCCGCAGCTGCAGGTGGCGCTCGGCGGCCAGGCGATCGAATCCGTGCAGAAGCCGTCGCTCGGCGCGGCCACGGCGATCGGGCTGCTCGCGGCGATCGTCGTCCTGCTCATCACCTTCGGCTCGGTCGTCGCGATGGGCCTGCCGATCATCACCGCGCTGCTCGGGCTCGGCACGGGCATCGGCCTCGCCGGCATCGCCTCGCACGTCGATCGGCATGCCCAACTTCTCCACCGAGCTCGCGGCGATGATCGGCCTCGGCGTCGGGATCGACTACGCGCTGTTCATCGTGACGCGCTTTCGCGAGAACTATCGCGGTGGCGAGCGACCTCCAGGCGTCGATCGTCGGCGCGATGGACACGGCGGGGCGCGCGGTTCTGTTCGCGGGGGTGACGGTGATCATCGCCCTGCTCGGCCAGTTCGCACTCGGCGTCGAATTCCTCTACGGGCTCGCGATCGCCTCGGTGCTCGCCGTGCTGATGACGATGCTCGCCGCGCTGACCGTCCTCCCGGCGCTGCTCTCGCGATTCGGCGAGCGGATCGGCCGCGGGCGGCGCAGCGGGCAGGCGCCTGGCGCGCAGGGCGCCGCGAGGGGCTTCTGGGTGGGCTGGTCGGCGTTCATCGCGCGTCACCCCTGGCCGGGCGCGATCGCGGGCCTCGCGATCATGCTGACGCTCGCCTCGCCCGCGCTCGCGTTGCGCCTGGGCAACAGCGACGCCGGCAACAACCCGCCGAGCCAGACGACGCGGCAGGCCTACGACCTGCTCGCGAAGGGCTTCGGCCCCGGCTTCAACGGCCCGCTTCAGGTGGTCGCGAGCCTGCCGCACGCAGGAGACGCCGCCGCCCTCGCGAGCATCGAGGCCGCCTGCGCGACGACCGGCGACGTCGCCTCGGTCTCGCCGCCGCGCGTGAGCCCGCACGGCATGACCGCCGTGTTCAACGTCTACCCGCGCTCGGCGCCGCAGGCGCTTGCGACGACGGAACTCGTGGGCATCCTGCGACACCGCACGCTGCCGCCGGTCGCGGCCGCGACGGGCGCGACGCTGCTCGTCGGCGGGACGAATGCGCTCGCGATCGACTTCACGCAGGTGCTCGTCGAGCAAGCTCCCGCTCTTCATCGCCGATCGTCGTGCTGCTCTCGGCGCTGCTCCTGCTTCGTCGTCTTCCGCTCGCTCGTGATCCCGTTGCAGGCGGCGATCATGAACCTGCTCTCGATCGGCGCCTCGCTGGGCGTAGTCGTCGCGATCTTCCAGTGGGGATGGCTCGGCAGCATCTTCGACGTCAAGGGCGCGCCGATCCAGGCGTTCATTCCCGTGATGCTGTTCGCGATCGTGTTCGGCCTCTCGATGGACTACGAGGTGTTCCTGGTCTCGCGCGTGCACGAGGAGTGGGCGCGCACGCGCGACGCCCACCGCGCCGTCGAGCCACGGCCTCGCCTCGACCGGGCGGGTGATAACGGCGGCGGCGACGATCATGGTGTGCGTCTTTCTCTCCTTCGTCGTCGGCGGCGAACGCGTGGTCGAGCTCTTCGGGCTCAGCCTCGCGAGCGCCGTCTTCCTCGACGCGTTCGTCGTCCGCAGCGTGCTGCTGCCCGCGGTGCTGCAGATTCTGGGCGAGCGCACGTGGGCCTTGCCGGCATGGCTCGAACACCGCCTCCCGCACATCGCGATCGATCGCGGCAGCGGGCCGACGCGCCCGGCGTTTGAGGAGGGGCTGTGAGCGCGTACACCATCAAGAACCTCAAGGAGGTCGAGGACCTGGTCGGTGGTCGCGTCCCCGAGATCGAGGGGCGCTTCGCGCGCAGCCACCTCGACTCGCGAGAGCTCGGCGTGAGCTACTTCCGCTACGTGCCCGGGTACCGCTCGCGCACAGGGCACCGCCACCGCGAACAGGAGGAGGCATACGTCGTCATCGGCGGCTCGGGGCGCGCAAAGCTCGACGACGACGTCGTGGATCTGCGCCAGTGGGACGTCGTTCGCGTCAGCCCCGAGGTCACGCGGGCGTTTGAGGCCGGGCCGGAGGGGCTCGAGCTGATCGCGATCGGTGGCAGCAGGCCCGAGGACGGCGACGGCGAGCTCGTCGCCGACTGGTGGACCGACTAGCGCGCCGACCCGTAATGGACGAGCTCCGTGGGCTCGTCCACGCGCTCGCTGCTCGCGCCGGGGTGCGTGATCGTGAGCCTCAGCGTCGCTGCGAGGTGGCCCTTGGCGTGGGCAAGCAGGCGCTTCCCCTTCGGGCCCAGGTGCACTCGGAGGATCACCGTCCGGCCCGAGGGCACCTTCACGTGCGCGCTTGCGATCGTCGTGCCTTTTGCGCGCACGCGCACGCGCGCCGTGCAGGGGCTCGAAGGCGACTCGCACGTCGCCGGAAGCTCGAGCTCGAAGCCGTGATGGACCGTGAGGCGCTTGTAAGGAAGCCCAAGCGTGTCGAGGTCCGCGACGTGCAGTCCGCCCCCGTCTCTCCACGTCACGAAGCCGGTGCCGTTGGGGGCGAGCGCGACGCGCGCGTCGTCGCCGTCGGCGTAGGCGCTGCCGATGGTGGCGATGTCCTGCGCCGCTGAGAAGTGCGTGCCGCCATCGGTCGAGATGAACAAGCTGAGGATGCCGTCCGAGCCCGTGACGTCGGGCCAAGCGGCCGCGAGCTCACCCGTCGTAAAGCTCTGCCCGAGGCCGCCGGAGTCCGGGTCGAGGCCGCTCGGGTTCGATATGCCGGTGAGCCGCGTCGGCGCGCCAAACGCGTGGCTCGCGACGTCGTACTGGCGAATGTCCACCGCTTCGGGCGCATGGGCGGACGCCGAGAGCTCGTCGCCCGAGAGCAGGAAGAGGCCGGACTTGCCGCCCGCGAGTCGGGGCGCAGACCCCTGCGTGACGGTCGTCGGACCACTCCAGTTTGACGTCGCCGGACGGCCCGTAGTTGTGTCCAGGTCCGCCACATGCACCTGTCGGGGCGCTCCAGCGGAAGAACTGGATCCGTTCGGGTTCGGTGGGAAGCACATAGGCCTCGACCTCGTCGCCAGGCGCGACCAACGAGCACGCGGCGCTGCCGCCGCCGGCCCAACCGAGCGTGGTGAGATCCGTCCCGATGGCGCCTTCGTCAAACCCGAACCACTGCGCGGGGATCCGGCCGGGCGTGACGTTGATCGAGCTCGAGACGTAACACGACTCGCCGTAGAAGTCGAAGCTCCAGAACGCGAACGGGTCAGCTGAGCTCATCTCGAACTCGATGAGCGAGGCGCCGCCGCTCCCGAGAGTCGAGCTTCCCTGGCTGCGGTCGTACTGTCCGCCCAGCGCATTGAATGGCACGACGTCGTCGAGCTCGAGCCCGACGTTGCACGTGTCGGTCCAGTGGAGCGCGAGGTTCAGAGATGTCGGAGGCCCGACGTAGGCGGGGCCAAAGCTTGCGCCGCCGTTGGTCGATTGCCACATAACCATTTGACTCGTGTCGTAGCTGGGAGCGACTACGAAGACGTCTTCTCCTGGCCCGAGTACGGGAAATGGGGTGTCGACGGACGTACTGGGCTCTTCCTTCAGTGTCACAGGGAGCGTGATCGGGTCTGCGCACTTCGTCGCCCCGGGTGCGAGCTTGCAGAACATCTCTTTGGCGGGGGTCCCCTTGCTCAGCCACGCGACGTAGCCGTTGCCGGCTTCGTCGGTCACGATCGGACCGATCGATTCCGCCTGCGGATCGAGGGTGAACTGGCCCGCGGCGCTCGCGACGCCCGGCAACGTGCATGCGCCGGCGACGCTCACCACGAGCACGATCACGATCGCTGCGGTTCTGTTCAGTGACAACGAAGTACCTCCGTATCAGTGGCTTGCGCCGAGCTCGGGCTCCTGTGCGTCCGCCGCGGCCGCGCCCGCGTCTCCGCGTGCGCGCTCGAGCGCCGCGCTCAACTCGAGCCAACCGTGGAATGCCTGCGGAGATCCGCTGCCGTCGACTATGCGGCCCTGGATCGGCTCCGCGGGCTCGATCTCGATCGTGACGCGTTGGACCTCTCGTTCCATCACCCCCGATGCTCGCAGTCGCCTCCGCGCTTCGCATCAGGAAGAGCACCTGATCTTTTGACCCCGCCCGTAGGCCAGGACATGCCGGGCCCGACGAGACGCGCGCCGTCGGGCCCGGTCGCCCTGCCCATCCGATCAGCGCGCGCGGATACCCTCAGAGCATGGCACGGGGTGGCGCGGGCAGGCCTTCGGAGGCTCTGATCGAGCGCGCGAGCGAGCTGGCGGAGATCGACCGCTCGCTGCGCGACGCGAAGGCCGGCGCGGGCCACGTGCTGCTCGTCGAAGGCCCACCGGGGATCGGCAAGACAACCCTCCTGACGGCCGCAGAAGAGCGCGCGCGTCGGCGCGGGATGCTCGCGCTCGTCGCACGCGGCGGCGAGCTCGAGGGGCACTTCTCCTACGGCGTCGTCAGACAGCTCTTCGAGCCCCTCCTACGGGAGGCGAGCGCCTCGACGCGGCGGCGCCTGCTCGCAGGCGCAGCGGGGCTCGCAAAGCCGGTGCTGACGGGCACAGGCGAGCTCGACGCAGACACCCGTGAAGACACGACGTTCGGCTTCGCGCACGGCCTCTACTGGCTGACCGTCAACCTCTCGCAGCGCACGCCTGCGCTGATCGCGATCGACGACGTTCAGTGGGCCGATGCGCCCTCGCTGCGATTCCTACTTCACCTCGCGCGCCGCCTCGACGGGGTCGCGGCGGCGCTCCTGATCTCCGCGCGGTCCGGCGATCGCGGCTTTGCGCCCGAGCTCGTAGGACGACTCACGGACGCTCGCTCCATTCGCGCGCTTCATCCCGCGCCGCTGAGCGCCGAAGGCGTCGCACAGCTCATCGGCTCCGGGCTTCGCGAGGCGCCGGACGAGGCATTCTGCGCGAACTGCCGCACGACGACGGGCGGCGTTCCCTTCCTCGTGCACGAGCTCGTCGCAGCGCTCGCGGCCGACGCCATCAGGCCGACCGCCGAGGAGGCGGCACGCGTCGAGGAGCTCGGACCCAAAGCGGTCGGCCACGCCACGCTCGCTCGCATCGGGAGCATGCCCGCCGGGTGTCTCGCGCTCGCGCGCGCGGTCGCGGTGCTGGCGGGTGAGGCGACCCTGCCGAGGGCCGCGCTCCTTGGGGGCCTCCGCGAGGACGCGGCACTCGAAGCGCTCGACGCTCTCGTGCAGGCGCAGCTTCTGAGCGCGGGCACGCGCGTTCGCTTCGGGCATCCGATCGTACGCGCCGCCGTCTACGACGAGCTCGGCCCCGGCGAGCGCTCGCGGCTTCACCGGGAGGCGGCGGCGCTGCTCGCGGCCGAGGGGGCGGAGCTCGATGCGATCGCCGCGCAATTGCTCGCGAGCGAGCCGACCGGCTCGCAGACGGTGGTGGCCACGCTTCGCGACGCCGCCGCGCTCGCGCTCTCGCGGGGCGCGCCCGAAAACGCCGTCGCGTATCTCGCGCGCGCGCTCGAGGAGGGTTGTGAGCGCGAGCAGCGTGCGGCGATCTCCTTCGAGCTCGGGATGGCGTCGAAGCTCGCCGGCCAGCCGGCGACAGTCGAACACTTCGCGGCCGCGCAGGCGACTCGCTAAGGACCCGGTGATACGCAACGCGGCCGCGCTCGAACTCGCAAGCACCGCCGTGCTCACGAAGTCCTGGGACGAGCCGTGGCGCTCGTCGAGGAAGCGCTCGCGGACCTCGACGGCGCGAACCCGAGCTCGCGCTGCGCCTCGAGTGCTTGCGTGCGGGCATCGCCGCGCCGACCCGCGTCTCGTCGCCGAGTTCGACGCGCGCGCCGCAGCGCTCCAGGAGCTTGCACGCGAGAGCGCGTGTCCGGCTCGTTCGCTTGCGCTGCTGCTTGGCGCCGTCAGCGCCTGGCGCACCGGCGACGAGCACGAGGTGCTACCGCTGATCGAGCGCGGCTTCGAAGACGGACGCCCGCTGGCGGCGGGCGTCGAACCATGGGCCGTGGGGCAAGGCCTGGGTGCGCTGATCCTCTGTGACCAATCCGAGCGCGCGAGGGAGCTAGCGGCGATGCTGCTGGCGGAGGCACGCGCGCTCGGCTCGATCGCGGGCTTCATTCTCGGGACCGCGTACCTGGGCTTCGTGGATGCGCGGCATGGACGCCTCGCAACCGCCGAAGAGGCGCTTCGCGCGGCGCTCGCGCCGGCGCGCGAAGCACGGCTGAACTTTGTCCTCTTCTTCCAGCTCTGGTTCGCGACCGACGTCGTGCTCGAGCGCCCACAGGCGGACGATCTCGCTTCCTTCATCAGCGCGCTCGAGCTCGGCCCGCTTTCCGAGCTGCACGTGGGCGCGATGCTGCGCGATGTCCGCGGGCGCGTGCGGCACGCGCGGGGCGAAACGGCTGCAGCGGTCGAGGACCTGCGCGCGGCGGGTGCGATCTTTGACGCCCTCGGCCTGCGCAACCCGAACGCGTCGAACTGGCGCTCGGCGCTCGCGCTCATGCTCGGCCCGGAGGAGCGCAGCGAGTCACAGCGCCTCGTCCAGGAGGAGCTGCGAGCCGCGCGTCGCGTCGGTCACGGGCGCGCGATCGGCGTTGCGTTACGCGCGCTCGGTGTGCTCGAGAGCGAGGCGAAGGGACGCAAGCGCCTCGAGGAGTCCCTTGCGATCCTCGGCGGCTCGGATGCCCGCATCGAGCAGGCACGCACGCTCGTGGAGCTGGGCGCTGCGATGCGGCGGAGCGGAGAGCGCGCGGCGGCCCGCGAGCCGCTGCGTGCGGGCCTCGACATCGCGGCGGCTGCAGGCGCAACCCGGCTCGGCGAACGGGCGCGCGCCGAGCTCGAGGCAAGTGGTGGACGTCCGCGGCGCGAGCGCGCCTCAGGTCGCGACGCACTCACGCCGAGTGAGCTTCGCGTCGCGCGGCTCGCGGCGGAGGGGCGCACGAACAACGAGGTCGCGCAGGCCCTCTTCGTGACCCCGAAGACGGTCGACACGCACCTCTCGCACGCCTACTCGAAGCTCGGCATATCCTCGCGCCGCGCGCTCAGCGAGGCGCTCGCAGGCTCACGCGAGCAGTGAACGCCGAAACGCGTTGGCGACCGCTTGCGTGCGGCTGTCGGCGTCGAGCTTCGCCATCGCGTTGCGAATATGCGATTGGACCGTTTCCGGCGAGATGCCGAGCTCGGCCGCTGCCTTCTCATTGGTCAAGCCATCCGCGACGAGCGCGAGAACCTCCTGCTCGCGATGGGTCAGCGGCGAGAGCGCAATCAGCTCGCCGGACGTCAGCGTGGGCGCGAGCTCGGCGTCGAGGTAGGTGTTGCCTGCCGCGAGCTGGCTTGTGTCCTGGATCTGGGATATGAAGTGCACCAGCGCGGCGCTCGCGTCGCGTACGAGCGAGACGCTGAGGTGGATCCAGACGATGTGGCCGCGCTTGTGTATGTAGCGCTTGTCGAGCTGGTAGGAGTGGATCTCGCCGGCGAGCATCCGATCGACGTAGCCGAGGTCCAACTCGAGATCGTCGGGATGCGTGATCGCCTGGAACGTGCCGCCTGCAAGCAGCTCGTCTTCGGCGTAGCCGATCAGCTCGCACAGGGAACGGTTGACCTGCAGCCAGCGACCGTCCGGACCGACGAGCGCGATGCCGATCGCCGCCGACTCGAACGCGCCGCGAAAGCGGTCCTCCGCCTCGCGCAGTCGCTGCTCCTGGGACTTGCGGTCGCTGACGTCCCGGATCGCCGCCGAGGTGAGAACACCGGCCTTTGTCGTCAGCGGGCTGAGCCTGATCTCGACAGGGAACTCGTGTCCGTCCTTGCGCAGTCCGTAGAGCTCGAGCCCAGCGCCCATCGGGCGCACGCGCGGTGCCGCAAAATACGAGTCGCGGTGGCCCGCATGCTTGTCACGAAAGCGTTCCGGGACGAGCATCTCGACCTCGCGACCGAGCAGCTGGTCGCGCGCGTAGCCGAAGAGCGCCTCGGTCTGGGTGTTTACGAACGCGATCTTGCCGCGCTCGTCGGTGACAACGACCGCGTCGGCGAGCGTGTCGATGATGGTCGCGGCGAGCGCTTCCTCGCGGGGAGCCTGCTCGCCGTTCGCCGACTCGGCGCGGCCTCCGCGCCCGCGCCGGGCGCCGGGCGCTGCGCGCTGGAGGGTCGACTTACGCTTGCGGTCCACGCATGCGATATCGGGCACGCGGGCGGCGCACTCAAGCGCGCACCCGCTGCTCGTGTGCAGCAGAGTGGTCGTGCTCGATCAAGCGCGCGGGCCGGACATCCGTCCACACTCCGCTTTCGTCGTTACCGATAATCCGGCAGCTGTCCGTTGCCCTTGATCGTACGGCCATCTGACCTCTGACCGATTCGCCCGCTGAGGGGCGGGCGGACCGGTCGGGTCGGCTAGCTCGCCGGCAACGCCTCAGGGAGCCCCTTCGCCGCGGGTGCCGCAAACCCGTGGTGCCGGATACCTCGCACCCTCGAACAAACGTCCATTCGGGGCTGCTAGTGAACGCGCTTGTAGAGGCTTTCCGCCGCCGCGGTGACGGACGCGGGCGAGGGCGGATTCGTCGTCCCCGGCATCCACCTCGCGCCGATGTCGTAGTAGTAAGGACCGCCCGCGAACTCGACATTGACGCGCGAGTGCTGCGAGTAGCCGTGGGCTTGGGGATGGAGCTGACGGCGAACGCGCTGGCGCCGAGCTTCGCGAGCTGCTTGAGCTGGTTTTCGAGTTCGAAGCTCGCGGCTTCCGGCGTCTGGAACTCCTCGACGATCGAAAGCCCCTTTGCCGATCCGCCATTAGTGGGCTCGAGCTGCTCGAGGATGCCAGCGACGAAGCCCTCCTTTTGGAGCCGTTCGAGCTCGCCCGGCTGGTCTTCGGGCGGAATGCCGAGCCCACCTACCCAGCTCTGCGCGTTGACGCCGAGCACCCGGTGGCCGCGGGGGTGAAGCCCGTGAGCTCGCCCGCGCGAAGGACATGTCCGCGCACGCCGGCAACGGCCGCCGCCGGGCTCAGCGCGCTCGTGGTCGAGCTCGTGCTCGCCGAGTTGCTGCTCGACGCCCCACAGCCCGCGAGCGCCATCGCGACGACGAGAGCCCCCGACAACCAGTATCGACCCGCCATCCGCGGCGATGCTCGCAGCCGCTGGGCGCGATGTCAAGCGCGAAGGGACACCGTGCGAGCGCGTCAAAGCTCCCTACCGCTGTTAGGATCGCGCGGCCATGGCGAGCAGTTCGAGCCGCGGCACCGTCCTCATCACCGGTGCCTCCAGCGGGATCGGCCGAGCGTGCGCCGAGCACCTCGACGGCCTCGGCTTCACTGTCCTCGCGGGTGTCCGCAAGGAGTCCGACGGCGACGCCCTGCGCGCCTCGGCCTCCGAGCGCCTTCAGCCCGTGCTGCTTGACGTGACGCAGACCGAATCGATCGCGGCCGCCACCGACACCGTCGAACTGGCATCGCCACTTGGACTCGCGGGACTGGTGAACAACGCGGGCGTGGCGTTCGGGGGACCGGTTGAGCTCGTCTCGATCGACGAATGGCGCCGTCAGCTCGAGGTGAACCTCATCGGCGCCGTCGCGGTGATCCAGGCGATGTTGCCCGCGTTGCGCAGGGCACGCGGACGGATCGTCAACGTGACGTCGATCGGAGGCCGCCTCGTGACGCCGTTCCTCGGGCCGTATAACGCGTCGAAGTTCGGGCTCGAGGCCGTGAACGATGTGCTGCGTATGGAGATGCGCCAGTTCGGGGTCGAGGTTGTGGCGGTCGAGCCGGGCGCTGTCGCGACGCCGATCTGGGAGAAGTCCCGTGCGAGCACCGATGAGTTCACCGCGCGAATGCCCGCCGACAGCCTCGAGCTCTATGGCTCCGGGATCGACGCTGTACGCAAGGCAATCGAGGCAGCCGAGCGCACCGGCATCCCGCCGGAGCAGGTCGCGAGCCAAGTGGCGGACGCGCTCGTAGCTCGGCGCCCGCGGACGCACTACGTGGTCGGGCGCGACGCGCGGATGCGGCTACTGCTTGCGCGGCTGTTGCCGACGCGGACGATGGACCGTCTCGTCGCGCGCGCGATGGGACTCTGAGTCGCGGCCGGAACGCGAGCGCCGCCGGCCGCCTAGGAACCACGCGCCGCGGCGACCACTCGGGCGTCGGCAAGTTCGAAGTCGACTACCACGGGAGCGTGGTCCGAAGGCTTGTGTCCCTTGCGGGCGTCGCGATCGATGTAGGCGTCGCTCACGCCCGAGGCGACGGCGTCGCTTGCGAGCACGAGGTCGATGCGCATCCCTTGGCCTAGGTGGAACATGCCGGCGCGGTAGTCCCAGTAGGTGAACGGCGCGCCCTTGAGGGCGCGCGGCCGCAGGTCGCTGAGCCCCAGGCGCAGCAACCCGCGCAGCTCCTCGCGCTCGGCGTCGGTGACGTGCGTCGAACCGACGAATGCCTGCGGGTCCCAGACGTCCTTGTCGCTCGGCGCGATGTTGAAGTCCCCGCACAGCGCCAACGCTGACGAGCGCTCGAGATCCGCTTCGATCGCCTTGCGCAGGGCGGCGAGCCAGGCGAGCTTGTACGCGAACGCGGGGCTGTCGAGAGCGCGGCCGTTCGGCGCGTAGATCGACCACACGCGCAGTCCTCCGCAGGTCGCGGCGAGCGCCCGCGCCTCGCGCTCCGGGAACCCGGGCTCCTCCGCAAAGCCGCGAGCGACCTCCGCGACTCCCACCGCCGAGAGAATCGCGACGCCGTTCCAGCGCCCGTCTCCGTGGGAGGCGACCTCGTAGCCCAGGGCCTCGAGCTCCGAGCGCGGAAAGCTCGCGTCGGCGACCTTCGTCTCCTGCATGCACAGGACGTCGGGACGCACGTGCTCCAGCCAATCGACGACGCGCGGCATCCGCGCCACCAGGGAGTTCACGTTCCAGGTCGCTAACCGCATGATGCGCGCGTGGAGGTCGGCACGCGCAGATAGTGACAGCCCACCGGAGGGCCAGGGCCTGGCTCGCATCCAGCACGCTAGGGTCGTCGTCAATGGCGCAGCGACGCATCGGCGTTCAGGTGAGCTCCGTGAGCTCGGCCGGAGCGAGCGGGCGGTCGCGGTCGCGGTGAGCAACGACTCCGCTCCGGGCGCCGGGATCAGCTTCTCGAGCGCTCCAGGTCGCTGGGTGCTCGCTGTCGCCGTCCTCGGCTCCGGGATGGTCTTCCTCGACGGCACCGTCGTCAACGTCGCGCTGCCCGACATCGGACGCGCGCTCCACGCTTCGACAAGCACCTTGCAATGGGTGCTCGACGGCTACCTGCTCACGCTCGCGTCGCTGATCCTCTCGGCGGCGCGCTCGGCGATCGCTACGGACGACGCCGCGTGTTCGCAATCGGCGCCGCGCATCTTCACCGCCTCCTCGCTGCTGTGCGCGATCAGCACGACCGCCGGGGCAGCTGATTGCAGCGCGGCTCCTGCAGGGCGTCGGGGGCGCGCTGCTCACCCCCGGGAGCCTCGCGATGATCGAGTCGAGCTTCCGCCCCGCCGACAGGGCGCGCGCAATCGGCGCGTGGTCTGGGCTCGGCGGCGTCGCGACCGCGCTCGGACCGCTGCTCGGCGGCTATCTCGTCACCGCGGTGTCCTGGCGCGCGATTTTTCTCATAAACGTCCCGCTCGGGTATCGCCGTGATCGCGATGTCGACCCGACACGTCCCGGAGACGCGCAACACTGACGCGCCCGAGCGGCTCGACATCGTGGGTGCGCTCCTCGCGGCGCTTGGCCTCGCCGGGATCACCTACGCGTTGATCGAAGGGCCCGGAAGCGGGGCCTCGGCGGGCGTCCTGCTGGCGGGGCTGGCGGGCGTTGCGATGTTCGCATCGTTCCTGCTCTGGGAGCGGCGCACACGGCATCCGATGATGCCGCTCTCGATCTTCGCGTCACGGCAGTTCAGCGCCGCGAACGCCGTCACGTTCGTCGTCTATGCGGCACTCAGCGGAGTCTTCTTCCTGCTCGTCTCGTTCCTGCAGATCTCCCTCGGCTACACCCCACTCGAGGCCGGCGCGGCGTCGCTTCCAGTCACGCTCCTCATGTTGCTCCTCTCCGCGCGCTCGGGCGCGCTCGCGCAGCGGATCGGGCCCAGGATCCCGCTGACGATCGGTCCGCTCGTGATCGCGGCGGGTCTGCTGCTGATGACGCGCATCGAGCCGGGGGACAGCTACGTGACGAGCGTGCTGCCGGCCGTGTTCGTCTTCGGCCTCGGCCTAACGCTCGTGGTCGCGCCCGTAACTGCGACGGTGCTGGCGGCCGCCGACGCGCGGCATTCCGGAATCGCGTCGGGGATCAACAACGCCGTCTCCCGTGTTGGCGGGCTGCTCGCGGTCGCGGTGCTGCCGCTTATAGCGGGGCTCACCGGGAAAGCGTTCTACGACCCTTCGGCGATGACCAGCGGTTTCCACACCGCGATGTTCGCGTGCGCGGGACTCGCGGCGGCAGGGGGGCTGCTGGCGTGGGCGACGATCAGCCCGGATGTGCTCGCGTCCGAAGCGCCCGCGGACGGCTCGGCGCCGACGACGGTGCTCGACGATGTCGTTTGCGCAGTCGCGGGTACGCCGATGCGACCCGGCCGCGAGTCCTCAGCGGACGTGCTCGGCCGCGAAAAGGCGCGTGCCTGAGGGCGCGGCGTAAGATCGGCGACCGCGGGCAGGGCCAGCCGCCGCACCCGGCAACAGCGACGATAGGAGAGCGAGATGTCGACATCAACGAACGGCCTCGTCACGGACATGGCGGGCCTGCAGCAGAGCGCGGGCACGCACCTCGGCTATACGGACTGGATGGAGATGACACAGGAGCGCGTGAACGAGTTCGCCGACGTCACCGACGACCACAACTTCATTCACGTGGATGTCGAGCGCGCGAAGGAGACACCCTTCGGCGGCACGATCGCACACGGCTATCTGACGCTTTCACTCCTAGCGCCGGTGATAGGGCAGCTGATGCACGTCACCGACGCGACAACGAACATCAACTACGGCCTCGACAGGGTCCGCTTCCCAGCGCCGCTGCGCGTCGGCGCCCTCTGGCGCGGAGGCGCAGAGCTCGTGGACGTCAGCGAGGTTCCCGGCGGGCTGCAGACGAAGGTAAGCGCGACGGTCGAGGTGCAGGGATCCGAGAAGCCCGCGCTCGTCGCGGAGTGCATTTTCCGGCACTACGCATGACCTCAGACGGCGTCTCGCTCGAGCGGATCGTCGCGATCGACGTTCACACGCACGCCGAGCGCAACGAGGGCGAGCCGCAGGATCCGGTCACGGGGGAGTTCCTCGCGGCGGCGGAGCGGTATTTCGGGGGGCACACGCCGCAGCCGACGGCACAGGAGGTCGCCGACTACTACCGCGAGCGCAACATGCTGGCGGTCGTGTTCACGGTCGACGATGAGGCGGGACTCGGGCGCAAGCGTCTCGGCAACGAGCAGGTGCTCAAAGCGGCGCGCGAGAACCCGGATGTCCTGATCCCGTTCGCCAGCGTCGACCCGCACCGCGGCAAGCTCGCCGTCAGGGAAGCCCGCGAGCTCGTCGCCGCCGGCGCGAGAGGCTTCAAGTTCCATCCCAACACGCAGGCCTTCTGGCCCAACGACCGCGCCCACTACCCCCTCTACGAGGTGATCGCCGAGGCGTCGCTGATCGCGCTCTTTCACTCCGGCACGACGGGGATCGGCGCCGGCATGCCGGGAGGCGGAGGGATCCGCCTCAAGTACTCGAACCCGATGCGCGTCGACGACGTCGCCGCGGACTTCCCGGAGCTCGACATCGTGCTCGCGCATCCGTCCTTCCCCTGGCAGGACGAGGCGCTCGCGGTCGCCGTGCACAAGCCGAACGTCTACATCGACCTCTCGGGCTGGTCCCCGAAGTATTTCCCGGAGAACCTCATCCGCTACACGAATACGCAGCTCAAGACGAAGATGCTCTTCGGGTCGGACTACCCGATGATCACCCCGGACCGCTGGCTGTCGGACTTCGAGCGACTGCCGATCAAGGACGAGGTGCGACCGCTCGTGCTCAAGGAGAACGCCGCGCGGCTGCTCAAGCTCCGGACCTGACGGCGCTCCCTCGTCGCGCTGCGGACTCCTCGAGTCGATCCGCAAGTGCGTTCATGCCAAGCGAGCGCGCGGCCGTTGCGCCACGGACGTGGTCGACGCCGGCATCGGCGGGGCGAGCGAGGGCGATCTGCTGGAGCGTCGCGACCTCCTTGAAGGTACGAAGGAGCGCGTCGTTGTCGGCGAGCGCGGCGGCGACGCGCGGGCTCATGCCCTCGGGCACGGGGGAGTGCGCCGCCTCGAGCGTCCTCTCGAGTGAGCCGTGCTCGCGTAGCAGCGCGGCGGCCGTCTTCGCGCCCACGCCCGGGGCGCCGGGGATCCCGTCCGAGGGATCTCCCCTGAGCGCGATGAAGTCCGCCACGAGCTCCGGGCCCACCCCGTAGCGCTCGCGAACCTCGTCCGGTCCGATGCGCGTGGGCTTGCCCTCGCGCGATAGCTCGAGGATCGAGACGCGATCGCCGACGACCGCGAACATGTCGCGGTCTGCACTCAGGAGCAGGGCGCTCCCGCCCGCTCGGAGCTCCTCGCGGGCGTAGGAGAACATCACGTCGTCGGCCTCGAGCTCGCCGCCGCTGGTCACGGCGAAGCCGAGCGCCTCGAGCAGCCTAGGGGCCTCTTGCCACTGCTCCGCGAGCGCCTCCGGCATCGGATCGCGGTGGGCGTGGTAGGGCGCGTAGAGCTTTACGCGGTACACCGCCTCCTCGGCACCCGTGCACGCGGCGACCGCGCGCGGACTGCACACGCCGACCGCGGCGAGCAGCGCGTTCGCCGTTCCGAGTAGGGCGTTCACCGGGCGCCCGCCCGAACCGACGATCGACTTCGGGAGCGCGAAGAACGACCGGTAGAGCAGCCACGGCACGTCGGCGATCAGAAGCGGCCGCTCGCCGGTCATGCGCACCTGGTCTTGAAAACGGCGGGCGCGGCCGCACGCTCAGGGGCGCGCGCCGACCCCCGTCCGGGGATTTACGAGCGGCGTCAGCAGCGGTTCGATCTCCGCGCGCTGACCCCCGAGGAACGGTGGCAGCGAGAGGTGCTCGCCAAGATGCGCTGGGTCCTCGTCGACGGCGAAGCCGGGACCGATGGTTGCGATCTCGAACAGCACGCCGCTCGGCTCGCGGAAGTAAATCGAGCGGAAGTAGAAGCGGTCGATGATCGGCGTCGGACGGCCGCCGTGTGCGATCACGCGCTGGCGCCATGCCTCGTGGTCCGGGATCTGGGCGGCGAACGCGACGTGGTGAACGCTTCCCGCGCCCTGCCTGGGCGGCTCGCGCGGCGGCGGGTCGTAGGTGTAGAAGCTCCCTCGCACGTCGCCTCGGACCTCGAAGCGCCCGTCCTCACCGCCGGTGAAGCCGAGGCCCTCACGGAGCAGGTACTCGCTCGCCGCCGGATCCGAGCTGTAGGCCCGCACGCCCGCGAAGCCCTGCAACGCGTGCTCGCGCGGGATCCCGGGCGTCTCGGCGATCAGCGGCGCGTCCTTTGCCTCCGAGACGATCAAGGCGTGCTCGAGGCCCTCGGGATCGGAGAAGCGCAAGCGCTCGGGGCGCTCCGGGTCAGGTTGCTCGCGAGCCGTCTGAACGCCGTGTCCGGCGAGCCGCTCCGACCAGAAGTCGAGGGTCTCCGGCGAGCCCACGCGCCAACCGATGCGGTGGACCGTGCCCGCACCCGCGACGCCCCTGATCGCGCCTGGATACTCGAAGAAGGTGAGGTCGGAGCCCGGTGAGCCCTGCTCGTCCGAGTAGAAGAGGTGGTAGACCGTGGGGTCGTCCTGGTTGACGGTCTTCTTGACGAGCCGCAACCCGAGCACGCCCGCGTAGAACTCGACGTTCTGCGGCGCGTCCGCCGTGATCGCCGTGATGTGGTGGATCCCCTCGAGCTTCATCGCCGCGCCTCGCAGACTGTAAGAGTTTTGCTCGATTTGCGTCTCATACTGATGACATGCTCCTGCTGATCGGGTTTGCGCTCCTCGCCGGCGCAGCGACGGCGGTTTCGCCGTGCGTGCTCCCGGTGCTCCCGGTGGCGCTCTCCGCGGGCGTCACGGGCGGGCATCGGCGCCCACTTGGAGTGGCGACGGGGCTCGCGCTGTCGTTTACGTTCGCGACGGTTGCGCTCGTTTACTTGATCTCCGCGCTCGGGCTGCCCGATGGGCTGTTGCGCACGCTTGCGATCGTGACGCTGCTCGTCTTCGGCATCTCGCTGCTCATTCCGCGGCTTGCCGACCGCCTCGAGGCGTCCCTTGGCCGCTTCGGAGCGAAATTAGGCGTGCACGGCAATCGGCAGGACGGCGGCTTCTGGTCGGGAATGCTCGTCGGTGTCGGCCTCGGTTTCGTGTACGCGCCCTGCGCAGGGCCGATCCTCGCGAGCGTGATCACCGTGTCCGCTTCCCAGCAGTTCACAGCGGGGCGACTCGCCGTTGCCTTCGCCTATGGCATCGGCTCGGCGGTGGTGCTCTACGCGCTGATGCTCGGCGGCCGCCGCCTCACCGCGCCGCTGGCGCGTCGCAGCGTGCGCTTCCAAATGGCATTGGGCGCGATCATGGTGCTGATCGCGGTCGCGATGCTCGGCAACTACGACACGCGCTTCGAGACGGCGATCGCGAGCGATCTGCCCTCGTTTCTCGTCAATCCCACCGAAGGCATCGAAACGGGACATGCGGCGAAGACTCGGCTTGCCGAGTTACGTGGACACGAGGGCGCGCAGGCCGGCGGCATTCGCGAAGCAGCCACCGGCGCGCAGCTCCCCGTGCTGGGCCAGGCGCCGGAATTCACGGATACCGAGAAGTGGTTCAACACCGCCGGCGGGCGGCCGCTCACGATGACCGGGCTGCGCGGGCACGTCGTGCTCGTCGATTTCTGGACCTACAGCTGCATCAACTGCATCCGTACCCTCCCCTACCTCAACGCCTGGTACGCCAAGTATCACTCGAAGGGCTTCGACATCGTCGGCGTGCACACGCCCGAGTTCCCCTTCGAGCGCTCGGCGAGCAATGTTGCCGCGGCGATCGACCAGGACGGGATCCACTACCCGGTCGTGCAGGACAACGAACGCGGAACCTGGGACGCGTACAACAACGAATACTGGCCGGCCGAGTACTTCATCGACGCGAAGGGGCGCATCAGGCTCGCGGACTTCGGCGAGGGCAACTACGAAGCCAAGGAGCGCGCGATCCGTAGCCTGCTCGTGGAAGCCGGCGCCAGTGGGCTCGGCGGGACGACGCACGTCAACGCGCTCAAGCCCTCGGAAGTCGAAATAACCCCCGAGTCCTACCTCGGGGCGGAACGGGGCGAACGCTTCCTCAACGGCACGCTTACTCCCGGTTTGCACGACTTCGGATCGCTCTCTGAAGAAGCGCTGCCGCTGAGCTATTTGCGCTACGCCGGCACGTGGCAGGTCGGGCCCTGGGCGACGATGGCGGTGCGCAACTCGCAGCTGCAGTTGCACTTCCTCGCGCGGCGCGTCTATCTCGTGATGGGCTCGCCCGGGCACCCCCAGCAGGTGCGGGTGCTGCTCGACGGCCGACCGATCCCGCCGGCGGCGGCGGGCGCGGACGTCCACGAAGGATTTGCCACCGTGGGCTTCGACCGCCTCTACAAGGTGGTCGAACTGCCGAGCGTCCAGGAACACACGCTCACGATTCAAGCCTCGCCCGGAGTCGCCGTCTACGACTTCACGTTCGGCTGACGCCCGCACGGGCACGCGCGAGCGGTAGTGTGCGAGCGCGAAGGAAGCGAGCGATGGCCGACCCGACAAGCAAGCGACTCGCGGAGCTGATCGAGCCGATGCGCGTTGCGCCTGGGTCGAAGGTGAACCTGCCCAAGGACCACGACCCCGGCTACCGCGCCGGCTGGGCAAGGAAGCAGGAAGGCGACGAGCTTCTCCAGCACAGCGTCGAGCTACTCGCCGAGTACCAGCAGCGGCTCGCGGCGCAGGACACCCATGGCGTGCTCGTCGTGCTCCAAGCGCTCGACGCCGGCGGCAAGGACGGCACGATCCGGCACGTCATGAGTGGCGTCAACCCGCAGGGCGTCGTCGTCCACAGCTTCAAGGTTCCGTCCGAGGAAGAGCTCAGCCATGACTTCCTGTGGCGCTACGCCTCGCGGCTGCCCGAGCGCGGACGGATCGGGATCTTCAACCGCTCGCACTACGAGGAGGTGCTCGTGGTGCGCGTTCACCCCGAGCTCCTCGAGCGGGAGAAGCTGCCCACGCCCGCGAGAGCGGGCAACGTTTGGAAGCGCCGCTACCGGGCGATCAACGACTGGGAGCGCTATCTGGTCGAGAACGGCTTCAGGATCGTGAAGCTGCTCCTGAACATCTCCCGCGAGGAGCAGCGCGAGCGCTTCCTCAAGCGCATCGACTACCCCGAAAAGAACTGGAAGTTCTCGGCGAACGACGTTAAGGAGCGCGCGTGCTGGGACGACTACCAGCGGGCGTTCTCGGAGATGCTCGCGCACACGAGCACGGAGTGGGCGCCGTGGTTCGTGATCCCCGCCGATCACAAGTGGTTCGCGCACATCGCCGTGGGAGCCGTGCTCGTGCAAGCGCTCGTCGACATCGACCCGCACTATCCCGCGCCCGACCCGCACGCCCTGCAGGAGCTTCTCTCCGCGCGCGCTCTGCTGGAGGCCGAGGCGCCCAAGGGCACCTGAGCGCCTCTCGGCGACCGGCGCACATGACGGCGCAGATGTCTTTGGGCGTCGGTATCGTGTGCCATCTCGGTCGGCGGCGGCGCTCATGCTCGCGGCTCGCACGACCGACAAGGTGGGTGTGACCGCTACCGACACCGGATCCGACTGGCGAAAGACGCTCGCGCCGTACGCGCGGCCGTCGTGGGCCCGCGCGCTGGTCGACATCGTGACGTCGGCCGTTCCCTACCTCGCGCTCTCGGTAGCGATGTACCTCGCGCTCGAAGTCTCTTACCTGCTCGCGCTCGCGCTCGCGATCCCCACGGCGGCCTTCCTCGTGCGCACATTCATCCTCTTTCACGACTGCTCGCACGGGTCGTTGCTGCCCTCGCGGCGTGCGAACGCGTGGCTTGGCATGGGCCTCGGGTTGCTGCTGTGGTCACCGTTCCTGCGTTGGCGCCATGACCACGCCGTGCACCACGCGACCTCCGGAGACCTCGGCCGGCGCGGTGTGGGCGACGTCCGCACGCTCACGGTCGCCGAGTACCGCTCGCTGCCGGGGCGCTCGCGCTTGGCCTACCGCCTGCAGCGCCACCCGCTGCTGATGTTCGGCCTGGGGCCGATCATCGCGATGCTGATCGGGCCGCGCATCGTCGCGCGCGACGCGCGCCCGCGCATGCGCCGCAGCGTCATCCTCACGAACATCGCGCTCGCGGTGATCGTGGGCACCCTCTGCTGGCTTATCGGCTGGGAGCGGTACCTGCTTGTCTGGTTGCCGCCCGCGCTGCTCGCCGGCTCGGTGGGCATCTGGCTCTTCTACGTGCAGCACCAGTTCGAGGACGCCTACTGGGAGACCGGGGGCGACTGGGCGTATGCCGACGCCGCGCTCCGCGGCAGCTCCTACCTGAAGCTGCCACGCGTGCTCGAGTTCTTCACGGGCTACATCGGCTTCCACCACGTCCACCACCTGAACGCGCGCATCCCGAACTACAACCTCAAGCGCGCGCACGAGGAGAACGCGATGTTCCACGAAGTGCCGACGCTCTCGCTGTGGGATGCCGTGCGCGCGGTGCGCCTGAAGCTGTGGGACGAGGACCGCGGGCGGATGGTGACGTTCGCGCAGGCGCGCGGCTAGCGCCGCGCCGCGCCGCGCCGCACGCGATAGAGCCGCACTGGCTCGCGGATTCCCCTCAGCCTGCGGGGGCCGGCGAACGACCACGCGAAGTCCCCGTTTCGCATCACTTCGCGCACGGAGTCCTGTGCGAGCACGCTCCCCGGCCGCGCGATGCTCGTCACCCGGCTCGCGAGGTTGACCGGACGACCGTACCAATCGGCCGCGCGGCTCAGGGCGGAGCCGTACGCGATACCGGCACGCAGCTGCGGCAGCCGCTCGTCCGCCTCCGCGGACTCGACGAGCGAGAGTGCGGTGTCGACGAGCGACGGGACGTGTTCGCTGACGAGCATGATCCCGTCGCCGAGCGTCTTGACGATTCGCACGGGCGGCTGAACCGTGCGCTCGGCCGCGTCTTCGAAGCGGCCCGCGATCTCGCTGAGCTCATCGGGGCCGAGCTGCTCGCCGGCGCGCGTGAAACCGACGAGGTCGGCGAAGCAGACGCCGACGTCGCGAGCGCCTGGCAGCACCCCTGCGCTGCGCTCGGCGGCGCTGACCGCCTCGTTGCGAACGACGTTCCGAAGCTGCAGCCGCATTGCCTCCCCGAGCACCGCTTCCAAGCCCGGCGCGAGCTGGGCGGCGACATCGGCGAAGCTCGCCGCGAGCTCCTCTTCGGTCGCCCCGGGGCGCAGTGCGAGCTTCAGCACGATGCGCCGGATCGTGTCGGCGACAGGCGTGAGCCCGCGCGCGAGCACGCGAGCGACGTCGAAGAGGTCCTCGTCGGCCAGCCCGAGCCCGCGGTAGCGCGCGATGAGCTTCATGAGCGATAGGTCCCCGGGGCCCAGGACGCGCTCGTCGTCTCCCGGCACCGCGAGTCCGTACGCGTGCATGAGCTCGCGTGCGAACGGGACCTCGACGCCCGATTGCGCGGCGATCTCGCGCAGCGTGTGGTCGCTGCCGCCGCCGACGAGCCGGTCCGCGCCGAGGAAGATGAGGGTGCCGTTCTCCGTCGCGACGCGCAGGTCCTCGAGCGCCGCGCCGTCGCCGCTCAGGCGCTCCAGCAGCCGCGCCCTTTCGGCGCGCTCCTCGCCCTCGAGCCCGTCGAGGAATCCCTCCGCCGCGAAGTCGATGTTCTCGCCCATCAGGCGCTCAGCGTAATGCGCGTGCCGGGAGGAGTTCGCCGCGGCCCCGTCAGGGCCGCGGGCGCGCCGGTCTCCGCTCGTTCACATCCCGTGCGCGCTCGTGATGTAAGGTGCAACGGTGGGTGAACGCACGCAATACGCGCCGGGTACCTTTTCTTGGGCCGACCTCGCGACGACGGACTCCGATGCGGCGAAGGGCTTCTACGCGAGCCTTTTGGGATGGGAGGCCGAGGACGTGCCGATCCCTGACGGCGGGGTGTACTCGATGCAGCGCCGCGGCGGCAGGGATGTCGCGGCGATCGCGCCGCAACCGCAGGCCCAGCGCGAAGCCGGCGTGCCGCCGATCTGGCAGTCGTACGTCACGGTCGAAAGCGCCGACGCGACAGCTGAGCGCGCGGGCGAGCTGGGCGCCACCGTCCACGCGCCGCCGTTCGATGTGATGGAAGCGGGGAGGATGGCCGTGATCCAGGATCCGCAGGGTGCTTTCTTGATGCTCTGGGAGCCCAAGCAGCACATCGGTGCCGGCCTCGTGAACACACCCGGTGCGCTCTGCTGGAACGAGCTCGCCTCTCCCGATGTCGATGCATCGGCATCCTTCTACGGCGAACTGTTCGGCTGGGACTTCGAGCCCCTCGAGGGTGGACCGATGCGCTATCTCACGATCAAGAACGGCGGCTCCAACAACGGCGGCATGCGCGAGACCCAGCCCGAAGAGCCGCCGAACTGGCTCGCGTACTTCGCGGTCGACGACGTAAGCGCTGCAATGGCGCGGGCCGAAGAGCTCGGCGGCGGCACGATCGCGGGCCCGTTCGACCTTTCGATGGGCAAAATCGGGATCGTCCGCGATCCGCAGGGCGCCGTGTTCGCGCTCTACGCCGGTCACCTCGAAGACTGAAGCCCGCGGGCACCGCGCCGTCAGGGCCAGTAGTCAGGCCCAGTAGGTGCGGGGGTCTGCGGGCGCGCCGCTCGTGTGCGAGCGGCGATGGGCACGCCACCGGTCCGCGCGATAACCGCGTGCCAGCCACAGACGCCGCCTGCGCCGCAGTAGCAGCCAGCCCACGCCGAGCCACAGGGCCCACGTCGCCAGCACCCCGGTCAGCGCGAAGACGAGCGCGACGACGAGTGCGAGCACCACGGGGGCGACGATCGCAACCGTCAGCGCTGGTCTCAGCCCCGTCAATTCCCTGCGTTCGCGGCGCCTGCGTGCGCGCAGGCTGTGTCGGGAGGCCGGGAGGTCGTCGACGATCGCGTCGAGCTCGCCGTAGGTTCGCGCCGAGAGCGCGCGCCCAACGCGCTGCTCGAGCTCATCGGCGGCGAGACGCCCTTCGGTGCTCGCGCGCTGCAGGCGCTGCGTGACGAGCTCGCGGTCGGCGTCAGATGCTCTGAGTATTGATCGCCTGGCCATGTTCGCTCCTACTCGTCGAGGCCGAACGGCGACGTCCGCGCGTGCCGCCGAAACCCGAGGCTAGCGCACTAGCGCTCGCCACCGTACTCCGCGAGCGGCTCCAGCCTCGAGAGCTCGCGCGCGTCCGTATGCGCGGCGACCTCCCCGTGTCCGCTGCGGAGGAGGTGCTTCGTGCGGGTCGCGGAGCGCGTCGCCCCGTCCATGCTCCATGGCGTCTACGATCTGCGCCGTGCCCGTCCAGCAACAAGCGCGCGTCAGTGAGCTGCCAGGGCACATCGAGGAGCAGGGGCAAGTGCAGCAGATCCCGGACCGATCGTGAACGACAGCACCGCCACCGCCCGCCTGGAACTCGACTCGAGCGAGCGCTTTCTGACGCTGCGCCGCTCGCTCGGGGTGAGCACCTTCGGCATCAACCAGATCATCTTCGAGCCTGGTCAACGCGGGCGCATCCACCGCCATGAGCGCCAGGAGGAGGTCTATTTGGTGCTCGAGGGCACGCTCACGCTGCTCGTCGAGGGCGAGGAGCACGATCTCGCAGCAGGGCGAGCTGATGCGGGTCGCGCCCCAGCTGCGCAGGCAGCTCGTCAACCGCGGCCCGCGACGGCTCGTGATGCTTGCGCTCGGCGGTGAAGGCGAGCACCACGGACGCGACGGCGAGGCGTTCGCCGATTGGCAGGAGGAGTCCGGGGCGCCGCCCCAAGAGGTGCCGCCGCCGGCGGACCTCGAGCCGGGCGAACTGCGGCGATAGCGCCGCCCCGGTGGGGTCCGAAACCGGCACGAGCGACGCGAGGCTGATCCTGCGCCCGCTCGCCGAGGGGGACGAGGAGGAGCTGCGGCGGATCCACACGACGCCGGCGGTGATGCGCTGGTGGGACGTGCCCGCGGAGGGCTTTCCCTGGGACGAGCCGGAGTGCACGCGGCAGACGATCGAAGTGGACGGACGCGTCGCGGGGCTGATCGACTACTGGGAGGAGCCCGAGCCGAAGTACCGTCGCGCGGAGATCGACATGTTCCTCGATCCTGCGCTCCACGGCCAGGGTCTCGGGACCGAGGTGATGCGGCGCGTCGTGCGCCACCTCATCGACGAGCGTGGACATCACCGGATCACGATCGATCCCGCCGCCGAGAACGCGGCCGCGATCCGCTGCTACGAGAAGGTCGGGCTTCCGCCGCGTGGGCGTGATGCGCGGCTACGAGCGCGACGTCGGCGGCGAGGGCTGGCACGACGGCTTGCTGATGGAGCTGCTCGCGGGCGAGGAGTCGCTAGGCGTAGTAGAGCTCTTCCTCATCGGCGGGCGAGGGCGATGCGACCGGCCGCTGGCAGCTCGGGCAGTACCAGCGCACCTCGAGCGGCGTGCCGCACTCCTCGTGGCGAGGCGCCTGCGCGGCGCCGCCGAGGCGGCGCGACCCCCAGTCCCCGAGCAGCCGCAGCGCGCCGGCGAGCTCGCGTCCCGTGCTCGTGAGCTCGTAGGTGTAGCGAGGCGGTCGCTCGGAGTACGGCGTCGCGACGAGCACTCCGTGGCCCTCGAGCGCGCGCAGCCGTTGGCTCAGCACGTTGGGCGAGATCGCGGGCAGCTTCTCCTGAAGCGTCCCGAAGCGCAACGGGCCCTCGAGCAGGCTCGCGACGACCGCCAGCGACCAGCGGTCCCCGAGTGCGATGAGGGCCTCGGCCAGCCCGTCCTCGGACGATCGCTGCTTCGGGTTCACGAGCGCGTCGGAGCCATGACCACGATTCTAGTTCGCGCTGCTATCTTGCCACTTGCAAGTTAGGAGTGACTACCAAGGAGCTTGGAATGCCCACGACAGAGACTCGACCACCACTCAGGAGACGATCGCGCGCCTCGCGGCGCGAGCGGGCCCGGGCATCGTCGGTATCGCGGGCCGCGGGCGCGGCGGCAGCGGGGTCGTCGTCGCGCCGGGGCGCGTCTTGACGCTCGCGCGCAACCTCCGCCGCGACGAGGTCACGCTCGCCTTCGGCGACGGGCGTCGCGAGTCCGGGCGCGTGCTCGGAGTCGATCACGACCTCGGCGTCGCGCTGATCGAGGCCGAGACCGGCGAGAGCCCAGTCGTATCCTGGTCGGAGGCCACGGATGCGCCCGCGATCGGTGCCGCCGTGTTCGCGCTCGCAGACCCGCGGGGTCGCGGGCTGCGAGTGACGAGCGGAGCGGTCACGAGCTCTCCGCGCTCGTTGCGCGGGCCGCGCGGCCGCCTGCGTCGAGGGCCTCATCGAGCACACTGCGCCGCTGCCGCGTGGATCGGGCGGCGGGGCGCTCCTCGACGAAGCGGGTCGCCTGCTCGGGCTGAACGCGCTCCGCGTCGACGACGGGTTGATTCTCGCGCTGCCCGCGACGAGCATCCGCTCGCGGATCGAGGACCTTGCGGCGGGCCGCGCGCCCACAGCGGCGCAGGCTTGGCGTCGCGATCGTGCCTCCGCGCGCCGCGAAGCGGCTGCGCCGGGCAGTTGGGCTGCCTGACCGCGATGGCGTCCTCGTGCGTGGCGTGCTCGACGGCTCGCCAGCGGCGCACGCCGGCCTGGAGCGCGGCGACCTGATCGTCGCCCTCGACGGCAGATCGGTGGACTCGGTCGACGCGCTCTTCGGCGCCCTCGACGCGGCGCCGCTCGGCAAGCCATTCGAGGTGAGCATCGTGCGCGGCGCGAGCGAGCGCGACGTCGAGGTCAGCTTGGAGTCCCAGTGAGCACGCCGGCGACGATCCCACAACCTGATGAGCGCGAGGCGTTGACGCAGCCAGCTGCGCACGAGCGCGAGGCGCTCGACGCGTACTCGCGGACGGTGACGGAGATCGCGGAGCGGCTCGCGCCGAGCGTCGCGAACCTCCGCCTCCTGCGCAGCACGCGGCGCGGGCGCGTGCCGGTCGGAGGCGGCAGCGCGGTCGTGCTCACGCCGGACGGCTTCCTGCTCACCTCCGCGCACGTCGTCGCGGGGCCGCGCAGCAGCGGGCGGGCGGCGTTCGTCGACGGACGCGAGATCGGCTTCAGCGTGGTCGGGAGCGATCCGTTCTCTGACCTCGCCGTGCTGCGCGCCGAGGCGGACGACCTCATGCCCGCGGTGCTCGGCGACGCTAGTGCGCTGAGGGTCGGGCAGCTCGTGGTCGCGATCGGCAACCCGCACGGTTTCGCGGGCTCGGTGACAGCGGGGGTCGTCTCCGCGCTCGGCCGCTCACTGCCCGCACGCTCCGGCCGCACGCTGCGCATGATCGACAACGTCATCCAGACGGACGCCGCGCTGAACCCCGGCAACTCGGGCGGCGCGCTCGTCGACTCCTTTGGCCGCGTCGTCGGCGTCAATACCGCCGTCGCGGGAATCGGCCTTGGGCTCGCGGTGCCGATCAACGACGCGACACGCCAGGTCATCGGGGCGCTGATGCGCGACGGTCGCGTGCGCAGGGCGCACCTCGGGATCGCCGGCGGGCCGCGGCCGCTGCCCGCGCGCGCACGGCGCGAGCGCTCGCAGGAGAGCGGCGTGGAGGTGATCGAAGTCGTGCCCGGCAGCCCCGCCGAGCAGGCGGACCTGCGCGTCGAGGACCTGCTCGTCGAGCTCGCGGGATCGCGCGTCAACGGAGTCGACGACATCCAGCGCCTGATGGTGGGCGATTTGATCGGCGTGCCCGTCGATGCCCTCGTGGTCCGCGGCGGCGAGATCGCTGCAGCTGCGGGTCGTCCCGCGCGAGCTGGAGTACTGATCCGCGTCTTCGAGCAGGGCGGCGACCTCTCTCAGGCGGAGGCGTCGCGCGCGTCGCGTATCACTCGTGGATGCGGAAGGGCAGCGACGCGACGATCACTTCCGTGCGCGCCTTCAGGACCGTCTCCAGGATGCGACCGCGCTGATTGTGCAGGATCTCGTGACGGCGCTTTGAGGGCACGATCTCGGGGACCAGCACTGTGATCGTCATGTCCTCGTCTTCGATCGATTCGACGTAGTCGAGGACGCTGCGAACGAGCGAGCGGCGCGGGTCAACGAGCACTTCGATCTGGCACGCTGCACTTCCATTCTCCCCACTGCTTCTTGATCTCCGCCGCTTCCTCGTCGTCGCCCGCGACCGCAACCGCGACGACGGTTTCGCCGAGCGAGAGCGCGGCGCTCACTGCTCGCTCGGTGAGGAGGCTCACGGTCGATGAGGGGACGATCACGATGCTCGGGCGCTTGCGCGGAGGCGGCGGCGTGAGCCCCAGCCTCAGTTGGGCCGCGACGCGCTTGTAGTAGCGCTCCGTGTGCGAGAAGAGATACATCAGCACCGGGATCGTGAGCACGACGATCCACGCGCCCTCGAGGAACTTCGTGCCGAGGAAGACCACCACGGCGATCGCGGTCATCACGGCGCCCGTGCCGTTGAGCGTCGCGCGCAGCAGCCAGTGCGGCGGGCGCAGCGTGCGCCAGTGGCGCACGAGGCCCACCTGGACTGAGCGTGAAGCCGACGAACACGCCGATCGTGAAGAGCGGGATCAGCCGGATCGTGTCCGCGCCGGTGGCGACGAGCAGTGCGGTCGGCGGCGAGCGCGAGCGCGACGATCCCCGTCCTGTAGACCGGGCGCTCGGCATGCAGCGCGAAGACGTGCGGCAAGCGGTTGTCGCGCGCGAGCAGGCTCATCAGCACGGGCAGGCCGCCGAAGCTCGTGTTCGCCGCGAGGCCGAGCACGAGCGCGACGGCGAGGTTGGAGACGTAGAACATCCACCCCGTCCCGAAAGCGCCCGCGCTCACCTGCGCGAGGATCGTGACGCCGCCGCGCGGCACGACGTGGTGGGCGCGGATGAGCGACGACGAGGCCGACCAGCATCACGCCGAGGAGCACGCCGAGCGAGAGCTCGGTTCGCTGCGCCGCTGCGGATGCGAGGCTTGCGGAACGCGGGCGTTCCGTTCGAGATCGCCTCGACGCCGGTCACCGCCGAGCAGCCGGACGCGAACGCCTTGCAAGAGCAGCAGCAGCCCGAGCGACTCGCCACCGGCTTGATCGGACATCGGCGTGCCGATGCGCGCGACGGGATGCGGATGGAAGCGCGCCCACGACGATGATCGCGAGCATGCTCACGATGAAGACCGCCGCCGGGAGCATGAGGAGCCTCGCGGACTCGGCGATGCCGAACATGTTCACCGTCGTCAGCAGCGCGAGCCCCACGAGCGAGACGAGCACGAGATGGTGCGAGAGCGACGGGAACACGCTCCCGAGGCTCGCGGCCCCCGCGGCGAGGCTCACCGCGACCGTCAGCACGTAGTCGACGACGACCGCGGCCGCCGCGAGCAGGCTCGGCCAGCGCCCGAGGTTCGCCTTCGAGACCGCGTATGCGCCGCCGCCGTCGGGATAGGCGCGGATCACCTGGGAGTAGGAGAGGACGAGCAGCGCGAGCATCGCCGTGATGACGAGCGTGATCGGCAGCGTGAAGCGCAGCGCGCCGATGCCCGCCGTGATCAGCACGAGCACCATCGCTTCCGGCCCGTACGCGACGCTCGAGAGGGCGTCGAGGCTGAGCGCGGCGAGGCCGCCGAGCACGCCGAGCTCGTGGCCCTCGTTGGAATGCTTCCCCGCGCGGCGGAGCGGGCGCTTCATGCGCGGCGAACTGTGACAGAGGCCGGGGCTAGGATCGATCGCGTGACGGCGTCCGCCCCGCAACTGAGCCGCGCGCGCCGCGTGGTCGTGCTGCTGATCTGCAGCATGAGCCTGCTGATCGTGGGCCTCGACGTGACGATCGTCAACGTCGCGCTCCCCGCGATCCACCGCTCCCTGCACGCGTCATTCTCCGGCCTTCAGTGGACGATCGACGCGTACACGCTCGTGCTTGCGAGCCTGCTCCTGCTCTCGGGCTCGATGGCCGACCGGATCGGGCGCCGCCGCGTCTTTCAGATCGGCCTCGTGCTGTTCTCCGCGGGGTCGCTCGCGTGTGCGCTCGCGCCGAGCCTCGACTTCCTCATCGCCTTTCGCGTCGTGCAGGCGATCGGCGGCTCGATGCTCAACCCCGTCGCGATGTCGATCATCCGCAACGTCTTCGAGGATCCCCGCGAGCGCGCGCAGGCGATCGGCGTGTGGGGCGCGATGGTCGGCGTCAGCATGGCGCTCGGACCGATCGTCGGCGGGTCGCTCGTCGACTCCGTCGGCTGGCAGGCGGTGTTCCTCGTCAACGTTCCCATCGGTGCGCTCGCGCTGATCGCTCACCGCCGCGTTCGTGCCCGAGTCGCGCGCGGAGCACCCGCGGCGGCTCGACCCAGTCGGCCAGGTGCTCGTCGCCGACCGCGCTCGCGTCGCTCACGTACGGGATCATCGAGGGCCAGCACCGCGGCTGGACCTCGCCTGAGATCCTCACGATCTTCGCGCTTCTCGCTCAGCTGCTTCGTCGCGCTCGTCCGCTACGAGCTGCGCCGCGACGAGCCGCTCATCGAGATCCGCTTCTTCCGCAGCGCGCCGCTCTCCGGCGCGAGCGCGATCGCGGTGCTCGCGTTCGCGGGGCTCGGCGGCTTCCTCTTCCTGAACACGCTCTATCTGCAGGACGTCCGCGGGCTCTCGCCCTTCGAAGCGGGTCTCTACACGCTGCCGATGGCGGGCGCGACGCTGGTCTTCGCGCCGCTTTCAGGAAGGCTCGTGGGCACGCCGCGGCGCGCGGCTGCCGCTGCGTCCTCGCGGGCTGCGCGATAACGCGCGAGCGCGCTGATGCTCACGCGCCTCGCGCCGAGCACGCCCACGGACTACCTCCTCGCCGCGTACTTCCTCTTCGGCCTCGGCTTCGGTCTCGTCAACCCGCCGATCACCGACACCGCGGTCGCGGGCATGCCGCCCTCGCAGGCCGGCGTCGCCGCGGGCGTCGCTTCCACGAGCCGCCAGGTGGGCCAGACGCTCGGCGTTGCGCGTGCTCGGCGCCGTCGCGGGCGGCGCGCCCGCGGGCCACGTCGGCAGAGCCCTTCGCCGTCGCGACGCATCGCCGCATGGTGGATCATCGCCGTACTCGGCGTGCTCATCTTCGTGATCGGCTTGCTCACGACGACCGACTGGGCGAAGGCGACCGCGCGCGAGACCGCGAGTCGCTTCGGTGATGCCCGCCCCCGCCGCTACCGCGCGAGCGAGGCGGTGCCGGCCCGAGCATCCGCACGCTGACGTCCGAGGACAACCGTGCGCCGGCAGCTCGGCGCGTGCGCGCGATAGCCTTCCGCGTGCTGCTAGCGCGCGCGCAGCGCGGCCACCCATTGGCCGACCGTGAGCACCTGCGCCTGCCGCGGGAAGACCTTCCCGAGCAGCACGCGGTGCACCTCCTCGTCGGCGTCCGCGCACGCGTCCGCGAGCACCGCGAGCGACATATCGAGGTCCGCCGCCTCGCGCAACGTCGAGAGCACGACGCCGCTCGTCGCGATGCCCGCGAGCACGAGCGCGTTGATCCCACCCGCGCGCAGGACGACCTCGAGGTCGCTCCCCGAGAACGCGCTCACACGCCGCTTCGTCACCACGACGTCGCCGCTCTCCGGCGCGATCGCAGGGAAACCTCGCTCGAGCGGCCCTCGATGAAGCTTTCGCTCTCCACGACGCTTGCGAACGTCGGGCTGCGCGGGCTCACCTCCGGGTAGCCCTCGCGGAAGCCGAGCTTCACGTAGATCACCCGCACCCCCGCCTTGCGCGCGGCGCTCGACGCCTCGATCAGCCGCGCGAGCAGCGATTCGCTGCCGAGACGCTCGACGATGCCGCGTTGAACGTCCATCACAAGCAGAGCGGTACGGTTCGGGTCCACGGAGCGCATCCTATTCGCGGGGACGCTCGCTGCCCTACTGCCGCTCCCGGGCGGTGTGGGCGGAGTGGAGGCGGGCATGGTCGGGGTGTTCATCGCCTTCGGCGTACCCGCCGGTGAGGCCGTCGTCGGGGTGCTCGCCTACCGCGCGCTCTCCTTCTGGCTACCGACGCTGCCCGGGGTCGCGGGCTACCTCGGCTTGCGCCGGACCGTCCGCGCGTGGGAGCTATCGGGGGGTGCGCGAACGCGCCCGTCGAGGGGACCGTCAGCGCTTCGGGCCTGCACGTCATCACGGAGCTGCGCCTTCGCTCACGGAGTTGGCGAGCATCTGGCCAAGCGTCGGGTCGAAGCGAAGGTCGATCGTGCCGCCATGCGCCACGACGAGCTTGCTGAAGCCGTCCGTCGACTGCGTCACGCACGCACTCTGCGCGGGCGAGACGCGCCAGTAGGGCGTGTAGTTGATGGCGAGCGAGTAGAGGCCCGGACCGCTGACGCGCAGCGCAAGCGACGCGTGGCCCAGTTCGAGCACCGACGCACGCTCGCCGCGCGGCGCCACCAGCAACGGCGTCGCAGCCGGCAGCTCGAAGATCGTCACGAACGCGTCACGATAGACCGGCCTCAATCCCGAGTGCCCCGAGCTCAGCAGATGCCCCTCGGCGGTCGCGCTGTAGTCGAGGTCGCTCGTGCGGCAGGACCACGTAGCGCACGCCGCTGCGACGCAGCCACGTGCGGTAGGCGACGGGGGCGAGCTCGGGTCGATAGAGGAGCGCGTTCTCCGGGAAGTCATCCTGGCGGAACCAGCCGCGCACGATCGGGATGCCCGCGGCCGGGAGATAGTAGGCGTCCCAGTGACCCGAGCTGTCCACAGCCTCGACCCTGAAGTTGGGGTTCTCGTGGGCATGCAGGAACGCGATCGCACCACGCCAGTAGGTGGGTTCGGCGGAGCGCACGTCGAGCGCAAGCGACACGCTCACGAGGTTCGGCGCGAGCTGACCGCAGAGGACGATCGCGCCCACGAGGATCGCGACGGCGCGATTGATGCGGCGCTCCTGGAGCTGGCGTGCGAGCAGGATCCAAACGAGAGGCGCCCCGACGTAGTCGATCAGACGCGTCGCGTTGCCGCCGAGCGGCGAGGAGATGAAGTAGGCGCTCAATGCCGCAACGCTCATCGCGGCGAAGATCCCGCGGATGATGCCGACGCCGGTCAGGCGGATCGATGCCACGTATGCGAACACGCTCATGTCGAGCACCTGGAAGAGCGCCCAGAAGCTGAAGTGAAAGTCGCCGCCGACCGGGAATGCGACCTGCAGCGCGACCCCGAGGGCTCCGCAGATCCCGAGCCCGAGGATGATGTCCGGTCGCAGGAGCTTGCGAAAGCTCCCCGCGCCGAGCGCGATCCCGACGTAGCTCAGCAGCAACAGCAGGAAGGCGAGCGGGCTGGCGAGCAGCGCGCCGAACGCCGCGAGCGCAGCGAGCGGCACACGGCGGTGGCGGTGTAGGGAGAGGGCGAGTAGCCCCAGCGCCATGCCGAGTGCGAACGGGTACTCGCCCGAGATCCACACTCCGATCGCGGCAGTGACCGCGAAAGCGCGCACCGGCCACGGTGAGTTGACGCCGAACCGACCAGCGACCAGTCGCGCGAAGAGGTAGCCGCTGGCCGCGAGCGTCGCGAGCACCGCTGGCAACTGTCCAACGAATCCGGCGAACGGGTAGTAGAGCAGCGAGTAGTCGACGAACGAGTAACGGCCGTCGTACCAGTAGTTGTCCCAGAAGCGGAACCCTCCGTGGAGCCATTGCACCGTCTGGTAGAGCTGCGCCGCGGTGTCGACGCCGACCGGTACGAGCACGCGCAGCAGCTCGACGCTCGCCACCGCGAGCAGCGCCGCGAGCAGCGCCTCACGGCGCGAGCCCCAGCCGAGCTTCGCCCGCAATGTCCACGGGGTGGGGCCCGTCGGCGCAGACGCTATGGCGCTCGGTTTGCTCTCCGCAGCGAGCCAGAGGCGCAGTCGCGCCACCAGCCATCGAGTCGCCGATCGCACGCCCGCGCTCGCTCGCCGTCGCACGCGGGGACTCTATCGGAGGCCGAAGGTGCCGCTCAGTCGCTCTGTAGTTCGCCGCACATGCGTTCGGAGCGCTCGAGGGCAACGCGCAGCTGACGGTTCTCCGCACGTACCCGCGCGAGTCGGCGTTGCGCGTCCGCGGTGTCGCTCGTCATCCGGTCGAGCACGGCCCGCAGCAGCACAAGCCGGTTCGTCAGCGCGAGGTTCTCGTCGCGCAGCGGATCGACCGTCAGCGCGCCGGGCTCGGTCGCCGAAATCATCTACGCCACGGCCGCCGCGGCCGCGGGGCGCGCGCGCACCCGCGGTGCCGCAGATGCTTCGAGGCGACCCGGGCACAGGTCGTGGCGCGCGGCCTTCCGCCCTGGCACCGTGGGGCTTTCGTTGGGTTGGTCATGGCCTCCTGCGGGTTCTCGTTTCCCGCTATTTGCGGATTTGAGCAGACGCGACGCTCGCCGTCTAGGGTCCGAACAGGGCCGGATTTGTCGTCCCAAGGGGGCTGGCCCCTTAGTACGTGCGCGGGCTGATCCCGGCCGAGAGTACGCTTGGAGGTAGTGAGTGCGCCGGATTCGGGCCAGGACTTCGACTTCGCGGCGGCGGGTCTGCGCGCGGACGGCTCCGACGTACGGATGTCGTTGGAGGTGCTTGCGCGCAAGCTCGAGGAGTCGCTGCCTGCACACACGCATGTCGAGCGGCGCGGAGGGGGGCTCCTGCGCAGGGGGGATGCATCGGTCAGAGAGTTGCGCGTGGAGCTCGGCGCCACTCGCTACGAGCTCACCGTCGCCGGTGAGCAGCTGGCCTGCTCCCGGCAGCGCGAGGTCGGGGGAATCGCGATCAAGCGCGAGGCGCTCGATCCCGCCACGTGGATCGGCGCGCTGACCGCGGAGCTCCGCGAGGAGGCCGACCGCAGCGCCGACGCACGGCAGGCGCTCGGAAGGCTGCTCGGCTGACATGGCCGATCCTCCGCGAGTGCAACGGGGCGCGCCGGAGGACTCGCTCGCGCGTATCGAAGCTGGGGGCATTCCACTGGCGGCCGAGCAGCGGCTCGCGGGGCTGGCACGCGCGGGGGGCTCGTTCACGTCGGATCTGTCGACGGCCGACTTCGCGCTCTGCCGCCAAGTGGGGCTGCGACCGCTCGCGCAGGTGATGGGCAGCTCGGTCTATCAAGTGGGCTATCAGCAGTCCACCGCCTGGATCGGTGCCGGCCGCGCCGTCGTCGCGTCGGGTTCGTCACCGAGCTCGACACGCTCACCGACGCCTGGAACGAGGCGCGCGAACGCGCGCTCGGGCGACTCGCTCGCGAGGCGCTGCTCGTGGGCGCCGACGCGGTCGTAGGCGTGGACGTACGCGCCGAAGCGGGTAACCGGTCGGATTCGTCGATGAGCTCCGGCGCGATCGAATATTCGGTGATCGGCACCGCTGTCAGGCGCGAGGGCGGCGCACCGATGGGCAGGGACGGCCATCCCGTGCTTACGGAGCTCTCGGTAGCCGACTACGCAAAGCTCCTCGGCGCGGGCATCGAGCCCGCGGGTATCGTCGCGTGGAGCTCGGTCTGCTACTCGACGTACGGCTACGCCACCGCTGTCCGCGCGCAATCCGGGCTGTTCACGTCGGGGATCGAAAGCTTCGAGCTGCGTGAGTTCACGGAAGCGATCTATGCCGCGCGGGAGCGCGTGATGGAGCGGATTGGAGCGCAAGCGCAGGCGCTTGGCGCCTCCGGCATCGTCGGCGTACGCATGCCGCACGAGATCTCGCGGCGCGCGTTCGGTCAGTCGAACATCGCTGGGCTGCTTGTGACTCTTCACGCCATCGGCACGGCGATCGACGACGCGAGCGATGCGGATCCGCCGGCGCCGCAGCCGACCATCGACCTGCTGAGCTGATGACGATGCGAGTTGTGCGACGCACGCCCGAAGCGCGAGAGCCAACATAGGAGGCCCAGATGAGCGACGAGAGCACCGAGAGCGAGACCGCACAGGACGAGGTCAGCGAGACGGAGTCCCCCTATGAGCCGGGAACGCTCGAGGGCGTGCCCGAGGCGGGCCGCGCGCGCCTGCAGCAGAACCGCGCCGGCCTCTTCACGTCGGACCTCAGCGTCAACGAGTTCCTGCTCATCAAGCAGGCGGGATTCGATCCGGTCGGCCTGGTGGTGGGGAGCTCGATCTACCACATCGGCATCCAGCTCGCGGGTTGGAAGCGAAGCCAGGAGCTCACGGTGCTCTCGGAAGCGATGTACGGAGCGCGCCAGCTCGCGATGACGCGGATGGAGGAGGAGGCCGACCAGCTCGGCGCGGATGGCATCGTCGGTGTGCGCCTCGACATCGGCCGCTACGAATGGGGCCAGGACATGGCCGAGTTCATCGCGATCGGCACCGCCGTCAAGCACCGTGAAGGCGTCCTGCATCGTGCGCCGAGCGGGCGGCCCTTCACGAGCGACCTTTCCGGACAGGACTTCTGGACGCTGCTGCGCACCGGGTACCGCCCGGTGGGGATGGTGATGGGAAGCTGCGTGTACCACGTCGCGCACCGCGGAATGCTCCAGTCGATGGCGCAGACCGGCCGCAACGTGGAGCTCTCGAACTACACGCAGGCGCTCTATGACGCACGCGAGCTCGCGATGGAGCGGATGCAGAGCGAGGCGCAGGAAATCAAGGCCGAGGGCATCGTCGGCGTGCAGCTGCAGGAGAAGAGCCATGGCTGGGGCAGCCACACGATCGAGTTCTTCGCGATCGGCACCGGGATCGTCCCGAGTGAGAGCCACGAGGGGACGATCGACCCGCCGATGCCGGTCCTCGACCTGAGCTAAATAGCGCCGCCGCGGGAGGCCGAACAAACCGCTCGGCCGGGCGCTAAACGCCCGTGGGACGGGCGATTATCCGCGGAAACTGCCCATTCCCGCTCAAGCGGCGTGGGCCCGCCGCCGATCGTACATTTGTGCAGCTCTTGTCGTGCCGTGATGACGCGGAGAGGGGTCGGCTGCTCGACGTCAGCCGCCGCCTCCGCAAAATGGAGCGCCGAGGTTCGGTGCTCTTTCTGCTTGCCGCCGCCATCGGCGCGCCCGCCTTCGGGCCGCTCGCGGCGCTGCCCGTGTTGCCCGGCCTCGTGCTCTTCTGGGTCCTGCAGTCCCGCCTCGACCGCTTCCGCCGCCCCGAGCTCGTCGCTGCTTTCGTGCCTCGTGGTGCTCCAGCTCGGGCTCGGCGCCTCGCTCGCGCTAGCCGCAGGACCGCGGATCTACCTACTGCCGATCATGATCATGCCGGTGCTGCTGGCGAGCGTCGTGTTCCCCGCGCGGATCGCGACGCTGGTGGTGATCTTCAGCACTCAGGTCATGCTCGTGGTCGCGCTCGGCTTCGATCTCGACGCGGTACGCCACGAGCCGTTCGCGTTGCTCTACCCGCTGGTCGTGATGATCGCGGGCGGCGGCATCGCGATGGTCGTCGCCGGTCTCGAAGTGAACACGCGCGGCACCGCGATCGTCGACCCGCTCACCGAACTTCCGAACCGGATCGCGCTGCGCGCACGCGTCGCCGAGCTCGAGCACCAGTCGCGCGTGCACAGGCGGCCGATCGCGCTGATCGTGGGCGACCCCGATCGCTTCAAGCTGATCAACGACGAGCGCGGCCATGCGACCGGCGACGCCGTGCTTCGCGAGCTCGCTGCTCGCATGCGCGCGACGCTGCGCGGGGCAGCGAGCGCCTATCGGCTCGGCGGCGAGGAGTTCATCGTGCTGGTCAGCGACGCCGACGCCGGGACCGGGCGCGGGCTCGCCGAGAAGTTGCGCAGCGCGATCGGTGAGCGCGCGATCGAGGGTCTCGGCGGTCGCGGTGTCGTTCGGCGTCGCGGCGAGCGACTCCGGCGATCAGTTCGACTTCAGCCGGCTCTTTGGCCAGGCGGACCGTGCGCTCTACGAGGCCAAGCGAGCGGGCGGCAACCGCGTGCGCATGTGGCCGCTCGCGGGTCCCGATACGGCGGCCTCCAACGGCCACAACGGCGCGCTCGGGGCGGAGGCCGCGCGGCAGTTCGAGCACCTCGAGCGTGAATTCGACCGCCGCGAAGCCGCAAGCGCAGACGCACCGTCCGATGGCGCTCACCACAATCACGACCTCGAGTCCGGAGACGAGCGCGGCGACCCCTGGGAGCACTGGAACGCACGTGAGCACGCCGCCACCGGCAACTGGCTCGTCAGGGACGATGTCCAGCGTCGGCAGCTGCTCGAGCTCAACCGCGCGCTGCGCGAGAAGGCCAAGGGAGCATTCCTCCTCGGGTTCGCCCTCGGCGGCGTGAGCGCGATCCAGTACGGATGGCAGATCATGCTCGCGCCGGCGGTGATGGCGGCGATCTACGTTCTCGTCGAGCACCACATCGAGCGCTTCCGGCACCCCGAATACGCGCTCGGCCTGGGATGGATCGGCTTGCAGACGTCGTTCCTCATAAGCGGCCTACTCGCGAACTCCGCGATGGTCTTCGCGTTCCCGTTGCTACTCGTCCTGCTGATCGGCTCTTCCGCCGTTTTCCCGCCCCGCGGCGTCATCGTCGGCGTCGTGCTAACCGTGTTCATCACGATCGCAGTGGGCGTGGCGGAGGCCCCCGCGCTGATGGGCGAAGCCCCCGGCATCCTCGCGTTCTATCTCGTGCTGGTGGTCTCGATCGGCGCGCTGGGCACGACGATCGGCCGCTCGACGATCGAGTACCGCGACCTCGGAATCGTGGACCAGCTGACCGGTCTCTTCAATCGCGGCGCGTTGGTATCGCGCGTTGCGGAGCTCACCCACCGCTCGGCGAGCGAAAGCTCGCCCGTGGCGCTCGTCGTCGCCGACGTCGATCGCTTCAAGGCGATTAACGACTCCTACGGGCACGCGACGGGCGACGCCGTGCTGCGGGAGATCGGCTACCGCGTGCGCAAGAACCTGCGCGCGTTCGAGTCCGCGTACCGCATCGGCGGCGAGGAGTTCGTGATCCTGCTCGACGAAGTCGACTGGCAGCACGCCGAACAGGTCGCGCTGCGGCTGCGCGAGGCGATCGGCGAGACGCCGATCGCCGGGCGTCCGCACCACCGTCTCCTTTGGGCTCGCGGCGACAAAGCCGGGCGAGGCGTTCGACTACGACTCGCTCTTCAAGTCGGCCGATGCCGCGCTCTATGCTGCCAAGCGCGCGGGCGGCGACAACGTCTTCGCGGGCGAGGGCGTGGTGCTCAGCGGCCCGCTGCGGAGCCGCATGGAGCGCCGGTGCAGCTCGGGCTGGCGGGCGCGCCGCCCGTTCAGACCGAGCGCCTGATTACCGCTAACTCGCTTGCGGCCCGCGTAATCTCGAATTGGCATGACTGCCGATACGATCGATGCCCGTGGCGGTGTCGCGCGTGCGGTCAGAGAGACGCTCGGCGCGGTCGGTGGGCAGCGCCTCGAGCGGCTTCCGTTCACGCTTCGTTTCTGGGACGGGAGCGATCTGCCGGCATCGCGAGCGGAGAACTCCCTCGCGGCGTCGAAAAGGCGCACGCCGACGGTCGCTCGTCCGCGACCCGCGCGCCCTCTCGCACGTCCTCTACGAGCCCAACCAGGTCGGGCTCGCACGGGCCTGGGTATCTGGCCTGCTCGAGGCCGATGACCTCGAGGCGCTGCTTGCGCTGCGAGACAAATTCCGCGGGCTGAGGCTCACGATCGCCGACCGCGCGCGGCTCGTGATGGCGGCGACGAGGGTGGGTGGCGCGAGGCTGCTGCGACGGCCGCCGATCCCGTCGATCGAGGCACACGTGCGCGGACGCCGGCGCTCGTTCGCGCGCGACCGCGCTGCTGTACGCCATCACTACGAGGTGTCTAACCGCTTCTACGAGCTGCGTGCTCGGCCCGAGCCTCGTCTACTCGTGCGCGTACTTCGCTACCGGCGAGGACACGCTCGAGCTCGCGCAAGAACAGAAGCTCGACCTGATCTGCCGCAAGCTGCGCCTGCGACCGGGCGAACGGCTGCTCGACATCGGATGCGGGTGGGGATCGCTGCTGATCCACGCCGCGGGTCACTACGGCGCCGAATGCGTCGGGGTGACGCTGTCGGAGTCCCAGGCCCAGCTCGCGATGCGCGGATCGCCGACGCCGGACTTGGAGCAGCGCGCGGAGCGTGCGCGTCGCGGACTATCGCGAGCTCAGCGACGGCCCCTCGACAAGGTGGCGAGCGTGGGCATGTACGAGCACGTCGGCCGCGCCGAGCTCCCACCTACGCGCGCTCGGTGCGCGCGCTGCTGCGCCCTGGCGGCCTGTTCCTCAACCACGGGATCGCGCGCCTGCATTCCTCCTCGCCGACGGCGCACGTTCATCTCGCGCTACGTCTTTCCCGACGGCGAGCTGCATCCGCTCGCCGATCTCATGAGCGCACTCCACGGCGTGTGGCTTCGAGCCGCGCGACGTCGAGGCGCTGCGAGAGCACTACGTGCTTACGCTCCGCCGCTGGCTCGGAACCTCGCAGCGCCACCGCGACGAGGTCTTGCGCGAGGTCGGCGCCGAGCGCGAGCGCGCCTGGCGTCTCTACATGCTCGGCTCCGCGAGCGCGTTCGAAACGGAGAGATCACCGTCTACCAAGTGCTCGCTGCAAGGGACGGCGCACCGCACGGCCTGCCTCTTCGCCGCAGCTGGATCGCGGCGGGGGCATCGCGGCGGCCTCAGGAGCCCGGTCGAGGAGGTCGAGCCGACGGCGGTCGCGCCCGCGCCCCGCTGATCGCCCGGGCCTCGCTCGTGGATCGCGATCCGCTCATGCACGCGCCGTAGCCACGTCGGCTGCCCACCAGTTCCAATCGCCGAGCAGCGCCATCAGCGAGGGCACGAGCAGTGCGCGTACGATGCTCGCGTCGATCGCGACCGCGAGCGCCGCTCCGAAGCCGAGCTCCTTGATCGAGAGAATGCTCGAGCTCACGAGCGCTCCCACGGCGACGCAGAAGAGCAGCGCGGCGGCCGTGATGAGGCGTCCGGTGCGCTGCAGCCCGAGCGCGATCGCGGCGCGATTCGGGAGCCCTGAGTCGTGCGCCTCCTTGATCCGTCCAAGCAGGAAGACGCCGTAATCGCTCGCGAGCGCGAACGCGGCGGTGAGCAGGAGCACGAGGTTGGAGGGCTCGAGGCCGCCGTTGCCGCGGAAGTCGAGCACGCCGCCGAGCCCATCGTCTTGGAATGCGAGCACGATGCACGCCCGTCGCGGCACACAGCGTCAGCACGTTCATGAGGAAGGTCTTCAGCGGCAGCACCGCGGAGCCCGTCATCGCGAATATCGTCGCGAACATCGTGAGCACGATGATCGCGACGGCGAGCGGTAGGCGCGAAGAGATGCTCGAGAGCTGGTCGCTGAACCAGGCTGTGATGCCGCCGACCGCGACCGGGAGTGACGAGCGCACGGCGCGCAGCTTGTGCACGAGTCGTTCGTTGGCGGTACTGAACGGGTCCCCGCGCGGCGGGATGGCTACCACAAACGTCGAGTTGCCGAGGTAGAGCAGCCGTGCGCGTTCGGGCTCGCCGCTCGCGTAGGCGACCTGGCGCGCATAGGCGCAGGACGCGCTCGAGTTCGTCGCGCGCCGCGTGCACCGTCGCGGCGATCGGCAGCGCGGGGTTCGCGGCGAAGTTGTGCTTGAGCGCTTCGTCGACCTGGCGGGCTTCCGAGGAGGGCGGCAGGAGGCTCGAGGATGCGGGCGTGAGCCCGATCGTCAACACGGGCGAGGCAAGCGCGAGCAGCAGCACGCCGGTGGCGAGCGCGACCGGTCCCGGGTGGCGCATGACACCGTTGGCGAGGCGCGACCAGAAGCCTTCCCCTGCGCCCTCGAGCGGCTGCTGCGAGCGCCGCATCCATCGCGGCGCGAGCGCGTCGATCCGGGGACCGAGGACGACGAGGAGAGCCGGGAGCACGGCGAGCGAGACGGCACCCGCGATTAGCGCGGTGAGCGCGCCCGAGAGCCCCATCGAGTAGAGGAAGGGGAGCGGAAAGACGCACAGCGACGCCATCGCGCACGCGACCGTGAGCGAGCTGTAGAACACCGTTCGCCCTGCGGTCTGGAGGGTGCGACCGATCGCTTCGCGCTCGCCGAAAGCGCCACCCGCCACCTCTTCGCGGTAGCGCGAGAGCACGAAGAGGCTGTAGTCGATCGCGAGTCCGAGGCCGAGCGCGCTGACGAGGTTGAGCGCGAACACCGAGATCCCGAGGAACTGATCGATGATGCGCAGCACGAGGAAGGTTCCGAGGATCGTGAATGCGCCGACGACGAGCGGCAGGAGCGCCGCGACGAGCCCACGGAACACCCACAGCGTCAGCAGCAACAGGAACGGGAAGGCGAAGAGCTCGGCGCGCGCGAGATCCGAGCGCGAGCGGTGCGTGAGCTCCTCGAAGACGATGTCGAGCCCGCCGAAGGAGACGTGTTGCTCGGGCGAGCTGGCGTCGCAGCCGTTCGGCCGCCTTGTACGCGAGCGCGCGCGTCGCAAACGTCGCCATCACGAGCGTTTCGTGGCCGTTGCGAGAGATCAGTTCGGCGTCGCCGGTATGCGCATAGTCGTAGGAGCGGCGGAACCCCGGCTGCTGCGAGCAGGAGCGTCGCGACGCGCCTCCTCGGCGCGAAACCTGGACTGCCGACCGCGAATCTTTTCGTTGGTTCGCACGAGCGCGGCGAACCCGAGCTCGTCTTCGCCGCCGACCGCGCGCCGGATTAGGCCGTCACCTTCGCGGTCTGGGTGCTTGGGTCTTCGAAGTCCGAGAGCGACGCCTGCAGGATGTTCACGACCGGCCCGCCGATGACGAGCGCGACGACGAAAACGACGCCGGCGACCGCGAGCACGCGGCGCGGATGGTTGCAGGCGAGGTTCGTGAGCCTCACCATGCGACTTTTACAGCACCAACGCGCACGGGCCATTCACCCGGCGAGAACAGCGACGCTCGTGTGGAGGCGCTAGTCGGAGCCCGCGGTGGTTGTGCCGCCGGCCTCGCGCACCGCGTAGGCGACTCCGCCCTCGGAGGTCCGCCAGACAGCGACCGCGCGATCGCTGTTCTGGTCGAAGGCCGCGTTGGGGCCCGCGGCAGCGCCGGTCGCGGACACGAGTTCGGGGCCGCCGAGCAGCGGTGTCCCCGAGCTCGAGAGCATCGCATAGGAGGCGAAGATCGACTGCGCGCGCAGCTGCTCGTCTGTACCCGGCCGCACCGCCTTCCAGAGCAGAAGCGCGTCCTCACGAGGGCCCGGGACGAGGTCGGCGAGCACCGCACCCTCGCCGCTGGTGCGCGCGGCGATCGTGCGCGGCCGCTGCACGCCGCTCACGGCCACATGCGCGAGCCGCATCACGTAGCGATCATCGCTCGCGCCTGGCCACGCGAGCAGCACGCGCCCGTTTGAGAGCCGCGTGAGGCGCAGCGAGCCTTCGGGAGGCGGGACGCCCGCCGGGTCGCGGTAGCGCCCCAGCAGCCGCGGCGCGACGAAGCGAATGCCGGGGCTCGTGATCTCGGCGTAGATGCTGGTCTGCTCGTCGTCGCGCTCGCTCCAGGCGATGATCGCACGGCCGTCATCGCTGATCAGGACGGTGAGCTGCGGATGTTCTCCGGCGGGCGCCAGCCGGTGGATCGGCGCAGGCGGCCCGGCGTGCGGCAGCGAGCGCGCGTAGAGGTACTCGCCCTGCCGCCATACGGCGATCGCGTCCGTTCGGTAGTCGAGAGCCGCGGCGGTAACTCCGATCGCTTCACGGGCGCCGGCACTCACGATCGTCGTGCTCGCGTCGTCGGTGTCGCGGTAGGGCTCGCGGCGCAGGACGAGCGCGTTCCCCGGGTCTGCGGCGGCCAGTGCTCGCGGGACGTACAGCGCCACCGCCTCCCCCCGGTAGGCGGTCGCGAGCGCCATCGGGCCGCCCGGCGCGGCGGCCAGCGTGGGTCCGAGCGCCCCGCTCGGGGCCCATTCGCGCAATAACCAGCCGGTGGCGAGGAGGACGCGGCCTTCGCCGGCCCCGGTCTCCTCGTCCGGCACCGGCGTCCCGCTGGGCGGCGCCGGCAGCGTGCGCGCGCCGAGCGGATGGTCGCTCGAGCCGAGCGCGACGATGCGAATCGAGGGGCCGTGCGCGCAGGCGCGGCCGGCGGACCACACGATCGCGCCGGGCCCCGTGCGGTGGGTCGGGCTGCTCGACGGGAATGCGATCGCAGGGGAACCGCTGACCGTGCACGAGCTCAGCGTGGCTGGCGTCGACCACCGGCTTCCGCCGCCGCTCGATCCCGAGCTCGCGGCGATCGCGACGAGCACGCCTGCTACCAGCAAGACGCCAAGAACCGCGCCGGCGAGGCGGTAGACTCGTGGGTCGCAGCGGGACATACCGATCGGCTCGGGGCAACAGCCTATGCGTCTTGTCGGCCGCCGGTCGCGACTTCATCGGAGCAAGCTGACCTCCATCCAAACATCCCCCAGCCCCGCACGCGGCGTGCCCGAGCGGCGGCCAACTGGGAAGTTCGACCGCTCCGCGAACGTGCTCGTCATGACGGTCCCCTTCCTCATGCTCGGCGTCGCTGCCTGGCAGACGTGGGGCGGCGCGCTGCGCTGGCCGGACCTCGCCGCGCTCGGAGTGGCGTACGCGCTCAGCGCGGTCGGCATCACCGTTGGCTTTCACCGGCTCTTCACGCACCGCAGCTTCAAAACCGGCCCCGTGCTGCGTCTCGCCTTCGGCGTCCTTGG
This sequence comes from uncultured bacterium, assembly GCA_963768005.1. GTDB lineage: Bacteria > Actinomycetota > Thermoleophilia > Solirubrobacterales > Solirubrobacteraceae > Palsa-744. The sequence goes on along the minus strand of CAVYGD010000001.1, from coordinate 204,165 downwards.
CTCAGCGGCGGTGGAGGGCCCGTTGATCGAGTGGGTGTCTAACCACCGCAAGCATCACCGCTACTCGGACGGGCACGAAGACCCGCACAGCCCGCACGGGCACGGGCACGGCCTCATCGGGGCGTTCCGCGGCCTCGCGCACGCCCACGTAGGGTGGATTCTGAGTGGCGACGCGGCATCGGAACCGGAGCGCTACGCAAAGGACCTCCTCGCCGATCCGATCGCACGCTTCGTGGACAGGACGTTCGTGCTCTGGGCGCTCGCGGGCCTCGCCGTGCCGTTTGCGCTTGGCTTGGCGCTCTCCGGCGCGCTCGCGGGCGGGCTCGCTGCGCTGCTGTGGGCGGGCGCTGTGCGGCTGTTCCTCCTCCACCACACCACCTTCTCGATCAACTCGCTCTGTCATTTCTTCGGCCGGCAGCCCTACGGAACCGGCGACGAGTCGCGCAATCTCGCGTGGCTCGCGCTGCCCACGCTAGGCGAGGCGTGGCACAACAACCATCACGCGTTTCCCGCGAGCGCCCGACACGGCCAGCGCCGCTGGCAGCTCGATCCGTCGTGGTGGGTCATTCGGGCGCTCGAGCGCACGGGGCTCGCGTGGGACGTCGTCGGCGTCGCGCCCGCGCGCCGGGCGGCTAGGCTCGCCTAGCCTAGCCCTCGCGTCCCTACTCGTAGCCGTTCGCTATTCCTCGGGACGACGCGCGAGCACCTGATAGACGGCGGTGTAGCCGGTTTCAAAGCCGCGCTTCGCGCCGCGAAGGTAGAGGCGCCACACACGCACGCGTTCGGGGCCGGCGAGCCGGCGCGCCTCATCGAGCCGCTCGTCCAGGCGCCGCGCCCAGTGGTCGAGCGTGAGCGCGTAATCGTCCACGAAGCCCTCGACGTGCTCGCTCGCGAGGCCGGCGCGCTCGAGCGCGAGCTGCACGCGCGAGAGGTACAGCGGCTCGCCGTCGGGGAACACGTAGCGGTTGGTGAACGCGTCTGCGCTCGCGTCTTCGTCGGTGCGTAGCGCCGCGATCCCGTGGTTGAGGAGCGCGCCGCCCGGCGCCAGGAGCGAAGCGAGGATGCCCGCATATGCGTCGATCTGGACCTCGCCCACATGCTCGACCATGCCGATGCTCGCGATCGCGTCGAATGATCGCTCCCGCAGCGCGCGGTAGTCGGCGACACGGATCTCCACGCGGTTCGCCACCCCCGCCCGGGCGACGCGCTCGCGTGCGAGCGCGGCCTGCGCATCGGAAAGAGTGATCCCGAGCACGGAGGCACCGTGCTCGCGCGCCGCATGGATCGCGAAGCTCCCCCAGCCGCAGCCAACGTCGAGGACGCGCTGCCCTGGTTGTAGCCGCAGCTTACGCGCCACGAGCTCGAGCTTCGCGCGCTGCGCCTCCTCGAGCGTCCGCGCGCCGTCCCGGAATAGCGCGCAGCTGTATGTCATCGAGCGGTCGAGGAAGAGCGCGAAGAACTCGTTGCCCGCGTCGTAGTGGAAGCGGACCGCAGCGGCGTCGCGTGCGAGCGTGTGGCGCTCGCCACGCAGCACGAGCTCGAGCGCGGGTCGGCGGGGGACGCCGCTGACGGCGGCGGCGCTGAGCGCGGAGGCGAGCAGGCGCACACGCTCGGTCGCCGCGATCGGGGGCGGCTCGAAGTCGTCCACGACCCGCAACGCCTCGTCGAGGTCGTCCGCATCGAGCGAGCCTTCGACGTATGCGCGGCCGAGCCCGAGGCGGCTCGGCGAGCGCAATAGATGTGCGATCGCAAGCGGCGCGCGCAGCTCGAAGGTCGGGGCACCCGCAGCCGTGGCAGGCACGGAGCTGCCATCCCAGAAGCGGATCTCGAACGGCCGTGCCGGCAGCGCGCGGCGAAGCTCGTGGCGCAGCGGCGCGGTGAGGAGGCGCAGGCCCAACCGGTCACGTGAGCGTGTCGCGACCGAGGCTCGTCCGATGGATCTCAGGCTTCTTGACCATTGCGGCGGGGAGTATCCGTGGGACCCTACCCGCTCGAGCCGTGAGCGCAACCCGGGTCGCCGCGGTCGCCGCCCTGGCCCGCTTCGGCGAGCCACTCACCGGGCGGAGCCTCGCCAGCAGTTTGGCCCCGATGTGGGGATGGGCGCGGAGGACTAACGTGACGAGCATGTTCGGCCGCAACATTCGCCTCGGCCGCATCGCGGGGATACCGATCGGGGTCAGCCCGTGGTGGATCGCGATCGTCGCGCTGTTCACTTGGACGCTCGGCTCGGGCTATTTCCCCGAAGCGGTCCACGGGATCAGCCCGGCGCTTTCCTATGCGCTCGGGCTCGCGAGCGTGCTCCTGCTCTTCGCGAGCCTCCTGCTGCACGAGTTCGGCCATGCGATCGTGGCGCGCCGGCACGGCGTCGAAGTCGAGGAGATCGATCTCTGGCTGCTGGGTGGAGTCTCGAAGCTGCGCGGAGAGGCTCGCGAGCCCGGCGACGAGCTGCGCTACGCCCTCGCCGGCCCGGGAGTGAGCGCGGTCGTGACGGCCTTCTGGGGGGTGCTCCTGGTGCTCTTGCCCAACTCGAGCCCCGCGAGCGTTCTCGTCCTCGTCGAATACCAGCTGCTCATCAATGCGCTGATCCTCGCGTTCAACCTCCTACCGGCGTTCCCGCTCGACGGCGGGCGCGCGCTCCGGGCGCTGCTCTGGAGACGTAGCGGCTCGATCCAGCGGGCGACCGCGGTCGCCGCCGCCGTCGGTCGCGTGTTCGGCTACGGGCTCGCGGCGCTCGGCGTGTTCCTGCTCTTCAGCAGCTACGCCTACAACGGCGTGTGGCTCGTGCTCGTGGGCTTCTTCATCGCGACTGCGGCGAGCCAGCAGGCGGTTGGGGCGGAAGTTCGCGGCGCCTTCTCGGGCAAGCACGCCGACGACCTCATGGCTCTGAAGGTGGTCTGCATCCCAGCCGATCTGCCGCTGGAGCGCGCGGCGAGCGACTACGTTGCGCGCTTCCCGTACACGGCTTTCCCCGTAGTCGACCATCGCGGCCGCGCGCTTGGGCTCGTGACGGCCGACCGCGTGCGTGAGGCGCTCGGGTCGCACTCGCCCGACTCGGCCACGCATGCCGCGGCGCGCGTCGCGGACGTCAGCGATCGCGACCCGGCGCTCCTGATCGGCGAGGAGGAAGACCTCGCGGTGCTGCTCGAACGCCCCGCGTTTGGGCGCGTCGGCAGAGCTGTCGTGGTCGATGCCGGCGGCCGGGCCGTCGGTCTCGTGTCGATCACGGACGTCGAACGAGCGCTGCGCAGCACGTCACTTCGAGCAGGCGCAGGCCCCCAGCGGGTCGCCCGGTGAGTGCCGCCCTGGGGCGGTCGCGGCGCGGCGCGCGAGGTCGACCTATGCGTCGTCTGGGACGTTGCGGCGCAGCTCATCGAGCCACACCTCCGCCGATCCGTCGCTCGGCGCGCGCCAGTCCCCGCGCGGAGAGAGCGAGCCGCCCGAGCCCACCTTGGGGGCGTTCGGCATCGCGGAGCGCTTGAACTGGCTCGTCGCGAAGAACCGCCGCACGAACACTTCGAGCCAGCGCTTGATCTCGGCGAGCGAGTACTCGTTGCGCCGGTGCTCGGGGATCAGCTCCGGCCAACTGCCACGGCCGCGGTCGCCCCACGCATGGTGAGCGAGGAACGCAACCTTGCTCGGCCGGTAGCCGAAACGCAGGACGTAATAGAGAAAGAAGTCGGTGAGCTCGAAGGGCCCGACGACGCTCTCGCTGTCGGGCGCCGGCCCCTCCCCAGTGAGTGCGGCCGGGTTGCCCATCGCGCCCACCGTCGCGTTCAGACGCGGTATGAGCTCCGGAGAGATCGCCGTGTCGAGCACCGAGCGGAGCACCTCGCCCACATCGCCGTCGAGCTGCTCGGTGTCCGCGATCCAGCGGATTAGGAACTGGATGAGCGTCTTTGGGACGGACGCGTTCACCGCGTAGTGGGACATCTGGTCACCGACTCCGTAGGTCGACCAGCCGAGCGCAAGCTCGCTCAAGTCGCCCGTGCCGACGACGAGCGCTCCGTGCTGGTTCGCGAGGCGAAAGAGGTGAGATGTGCGCTCCCCCGCCTGCACGTTCTCGTAGGTGACGTCGTACTCGAGCTCGCCCGCGGCGGCGGGATGGCCGATGTCGCGCAGCATCTGGGTCGCCGAGGGGCGAATGTCGAGCTCGCTTGCGCTCACGCCGAGGGCCGCCATCAGGCGGTGCGCGTTCTCGAGCGTCAGCGAGCTTGTCGCAAACCCGGGCATCGTGTACGCGAGTACGTTGGTCCGCGGGAGCCCGAGCTCGTCCATCGCGCGGACGGCGACGAGTAGCGCCTGCGTCGAGTCGAGGCCGCCCGAGACGCCGATCACGACCCGCTCGATCCCCGTCGCACGAAGGCGCGTCGCCAGCCCAGCGACCTGGATCCTGTACACCTCGTCGCAGCGCTCGTCGCGAAGCGCTGCCTCGTGCGGCACGTACGGGAAGCGCTCAACGTGGCGGCGAAGCGCGGCGGGGCCCGGCACGTCGCCCCAGCGAAAGGCGACGCGGCGCATCGCCGCGAGCGCATCGCGGTGATCGCGCGCGGAGTCTCCGAAGCTCGTCATGCGCAGGCGGTCCTGAACGAGTCGCTCGAGGTCGACGTCGGCGCTAATCAGCTGCTCGTGCTCACGGAAGCGCTCGCTTTCGGCGAGCAGCTCGGCGTTCTCGTACACGAGCGCCTGCCCGTCCCATGCGAGGTCGGTGGTGGACTCGCCGATACCGGCGGCGACGTAGAGCTCTGCCGCGATCGTGCGTCCGGAATGCGAGGCGCAGAGCAGCCTCCGGTAGTCGGCCTTCCCGACCGTGACGTTGCTCGCCGAGATGTTTACGAGCACGGTCGCACCGGCGAGCCCCGCGTATGCGCTCGGTGGGAGCGGCGTCCACAGGTCCTCACATATCTCCACATGCACCGCGAGTCCCGGGAGATCCTCGCACTCGAACACGAGGTCGGCTCCAAACGGCACCACCCGCCGGGCCACGGTGATCGTGTCGCTATGCGCATCGCGCGCGGCTCGGAAGTAGCGCTTCTCGTAGAACTCGCGGTAGTTGGGCAGGTAGCTCTTAGGGACCACGCCGAGGATCTCGCCGCGGTAAACGACGATCGCGCAGTTGAAGAGCCCCTGCCGCTCGCGCAACGGCGCGCCGACGACGATGACGGGCGCAAGTCGCGCGCTCGCGGCGACGATCTCGCCCAGCGCCCGTTCGGCGCCGTTGATCAGGGCGTCCTGATGGAACAGGTCGTCGCTCGTGTAGCTCGCGAGCCCGAGCTCGGGAAACGCCACGAGCGCGGCGCCATCCTCTGCTGCGCGCCGCGCGAGCTCGAGTGTGCGCGCACCGTTGAACTGCGGGTCGGCCACGCGTATCTCTGGGACTCCAGCCGCGACGCGCACGAAGCCCTCGTCGTGGGGTACGCCGAAGCGGTGCCCGCGCGGGTGCCCGGTGTCGCCGTTGACAGCCATTCACAAAGCTTGTCAGCTAAACGCGAGTTTGCCGGGTGCGCGCTCCCAGCTGCGGGCGATACTTCGCTACGTCAGCCGCTGGCACAGGGGGCCTAAGCGACCTCCGCGTTCCCGTCGGGCGCACCCTCGGAAAGGTGACGGGAGAACCACTCGAGCGCGAGCCGCGCGACCTCCTCGAGCGCTCCGGGCTGCTCGAAGAGATGCGTCGCGCCGGGCACTACGGCGAGCCTCGACTCGCCGCCGAGCTCTTCCTGCGCGAGCCTGTTCGACGCCAGCACGTTTACGTCGTCGCCACCAACGATCAACAACACCGGCGTCCGCAGCTCCTGCAGGGGCGCGCGCGCGAGGTCCGGCCGGCCGCCGCGCGAGACGATCGCCCCAACGCCGGCGCCGAGCTGGGCGGCAGCGGTGAGCGCCGCCGCAGCTCCGGTGCTCGCGCCGAAGTAGCCGAGCCCGAGGCGCGCGGTGTCAGGCTCGCGACGCAGCTGGTGCGTAGCGGCGAGGAGTCGGCGCGATAGCAGCTCGACGTCGAACACGTTGCTGCGGTTGCGCTCCTCCTCGGGTGTGAGGAGGTCGAAGAGCAAGGTCGCAAAGCCGCCCTCGTTGAGAGTCGCCGCGACGCGAAGGTTGCGCGGGCTGTTCGCACTTGAGCCGGAGCCATGCGCAAACGCGATCACGCCGCGTGCCGGTTCTGCGGGCATGCTCAGCCGGCCAGAAAGGGTCGCGCTCGGCGGAGCCTCGATCGCCACCTCGCGCGTGCCCAGGCTCCGGCGCTCACTCAGAAGCGCCGCCACTTCCGCGTCCGAGGTCGGGTTGAAGTCCTCGTACCAGAGACCGATCGCCCACATGTCCGCAGGTGCCTCCACGCTCACGACCGCATCCACGAAGTCGGTCATCGCGCGCACCGATGCCGGCGCCGCGACGGGGACCGCGAGGATCACTCGCGCCGCCCCGCGCTCGCGCAGCGAGCGCGCCGCGGCCTGCGCGCTGCGACCGGTCGCGAGGCCGTCGTCGATCAGGACGACGCAGCGCCCCGCCACCGGCAGCGGCGGATGGCCGGCCCGGTAGCGGTTCCTGCACTCTCCGAGCTCATCGTGGGCGCGCGCCACGAGCGCGTCGAGCTGATCCGCATCGAGGCAGAGCTCGCGCACCGCCGCGTCGTCAATCACGTGCACCCCATCCTCGGCGAGCGCGCCGATCCCGTACTCGGGGTTCCGCGGAGCGCCGATCTTGCGCACGACGAGGATGTCGAGCGGCGCAGCGAGCGAGCGCGCCACCTCTGCGGCGACGGGTACGCCGCCGCGCGTCATCCCCACGACGATCGGTTGCGCGTCGCGCAGATCCTCGAGCAGCGCTGCAAGGCGGCGCCCCGCATCGCGCCGGTCGGCGAAGTGCAACGGGGACGTTCTCCACGCGATGACGTTCACATTACGCCGGTCGCGGCCGCCCATCATCCGCGAAGCCCGCGCAGACTGCAGTGGTCGGCAGCAATGTGGCGCAAACGCTATTGGCGAAGACGGCGTGCGGTGGTACGGTGTCCGCTAGGAGGTCTCGCAGCATGCGATTCGGGCGCACGTCCCCACGGATAACGAGTCGCCGCCGGCTCTGGGAGCTGGTTTTGGCCGCGAGCGCTGTAATCGCGCTCGCGCTCGCGACGGCCCCCAGCGCGTCGGCGTGGGGCGGGTCGGCGCCGACGGTCAACATCGTCGGTCCCGGTCACTTCCCGACGATCCAAGCCGCGGTCGACGCAACCAAGCCGGGCGATTGGGTACTGATCGAGCCCGGGGTCTACGACGAATCGGTCAAGGTGACGAGCGCGCACTCGGGGATCTGGATCAGGGGTATGAACCGCAACACGGTCATCCTCGACGGCCGACACACCGTCGCGAACGGGATCGAAATCGACAAGGCGAACAACGTGTGGGTCGAAAACCTGACCGTCCGCAACTTCGAATTCGGAGCGTCGTGCCCCGACGAAGAGTGCGGCAACGAGATCTGGTGGAACGGCGGCGCGGAGTCCGGCAGGATCGGGGCGCACGGCTGGTACGGCAACTATCTCACCGCCTATGACACCGGGATGCAGGGCGGCTACGGGATCTTCACGGGCAACGAGACGGAAGGCTCGTGGGAAAACATCTACGCCTCGGGCTTCGCCGACTCCGGCATCTACATCGGCGCCTGCCAGGAATGCGACGCGCGCGTTTCGGGGGCAACGCTGGAAAACAACGCACTCGGCTACTCCGGCTCGAACTCGGGCGGCAAACTCGCGCTGGAAAACTCGATCTACCGGCACAACCTGACCGGGGTCGTGCCGAACTCGGAAAACCCAGGTGATCCGCCGCCGCCCCAGGACGGCGAATGCGGTCGGCCGAACATCGAACATCCCAACCCCACTCCGATCATCACGACGACGCGCATAGCGCGCTGCACGGTAATCCGCAACAACCTCATCGCGGAAAACAACAACCTCACCGTACCGGTAAATGAATCGACTGCGATCGCTCCGTGGGGTGCGGGTGTCGAGCTGCCCGGCGACTACGCAGACCTCGTGGAAGGCAACCTGATTGCTCGCAACCCGAACAACGGCGTGCTCGGGTTCGAGTACCCCAACCCGTTCACCCCCGAAAACGAATTCGAAGGCACGATCTTCTTCCAGCTCGCCGGGAACCGCGTGAGCAACAACGTGTTCGTCGGCAACGGTTACAAGAAAGGTCCATTCACCGGCGACATCACGCTCGTAGGTGGCTTTAGCGAAATCTTTGGGTACCCCGAATCGCATTCCGTGAACAACTGCGCGAGCGGCAACCAGCTGACGGCAGCGACGTTCCCTGCCGCGATCCAGCGTACGTGGGGCTGCCAGAACAGCACCACGCCGAGCCCCGGCGGCGGCCTGCCGGCGGTCGGCTATCTCGTCGGACTGCAGGAGGAATCAAACGCGATCAGGGAAGCCGTGCCGCCCGTCGGCCAGCCGGCTCCGCCGCCGCAGCCGACGATGCCGAACCCCTGCGCGGGAGCGCCGCGCAACCCACTCTGCCCCTAGCCGCCGCGGCCGCTCTCTGTCACCGTGCGGTGCGTCGCGCCTGCGTGCGTCCGTGAGCGCGCTGTCGGCTGTGCGCCTGCTCCACGATCGTGCACACCTCCTCCGGCCCCGAGACAAAACGAAGGTTGCTTAGGTCGTGCGCGCCGATCCGCCCGTCGGCGAGCGCCCGCGAGCGTAGCCACGCGAGCAGCCCCGTCCACTCTTCCTTGTCGAGCATGATCACAGGGAAGTGGTGGATCGTTTCGGTCTGGATGAGGGTGAGCGACTCGAAGAGCTCATCCAACGTCCCGAAGCCGCCGGGGCCGATGACGAAGGCGCACGCGTAGCGGACGAACATCACCTTGCGTGCGAAGAAGTGGCGAAAGCGCAGCGCGATGTCGAGATACGGGTTCGGCCTCTGCTCGTGGGGGAGCTCGATGTTGCAGCCGACGGACACAGCGCCAGCGTCACGCGCGCCGCGGTTTGCCGCCTCCATGAGACCGGGGCCGCCCCCCGTAATAATCGCGTAGCCAGCATCTCCGAGCGCCGCGGCTACCTCGCGTACAAGCTCGTAGCTCGCGTGGCCGGGCGGCGTGCGCGCGGACCCGAACACGGTTACGGCGGGGCCGAGGTCGGCGAGCGCGTCGAAACCGCGCGCAAACTCCGCCGCGATTTCGCGGATGCGCTCTGCATCCGCCGCGCGCACCTCCGGAGGCTCGTCCCCAAGCCACAGGAACAGCTCCTCGTCGAATGTCTGCGCATGGGTGCGCGTCCGTGTCTCCTCGCCTGGCACCGGCCAAGAGTAGTCGCGCGATCGAGGCCCCCGCGCTGACGATCTGGAAGGATGAGCAGCCTCGAGTCATGAGCGACGAACGCACCGTGTTTCGAAACGTGATCGTGGGCGTGGACGGCCGCAAGGGCGGACGCGATGCGATTGCGCTTGCGCGGATCCTCGTCGGCGCCGAGGGCCACCTGATGCTCGCGCATGTGCATTCCGGCGGCGACGTGCCCACCCGTGCCGCGACGGCCGTCTCGGAAGCCTCGCCGGCGCCCTCGAGCGCGCCTACGGATGGGGAGCGCATCGCCCTCGACGACGGAAGCTCGCAACGATTGCTCGAAAGCGAGCGCGAGCGCGCCGACGTCGAGGCGCGGCTCGTGAGCGTCGGGGCGTCTTCGATCGGGCACGGTCTACACCAGCTCGCTGAACGCGAGGAGGCCGATCTCGTCGTGGTCGGGTCCAGCCGCCGCGGCTTACTCGGCCGCGTGTTCATCGGCGACGACACGCGTGTGTCCCTCAATGGCGCCCCGTGCGCGATCGCGGTCGCGCCTGTCGGCTACACCCAGGAGCTCGGTGGCATTCGCACGATCGGCGTGGGATACGACGGCTCTGCGGAGAGCGAGGCGGCGCTCGCTCTCGCAAGGAAGCTAGCCGCCGAGCGCGACGCGACGGTGCATGCGCTGAAGGTCGTGCAGATCCTGAGCTCGGCGTATGCGGGGTTCGGCGGAGTCGCGTGGGGCGATGCGCTCGAATCGGTGCTTGCCGAGGCGAAGCAGCAGATGGGCTCGCTGGAGGGCGTGCAGGGCGACGCGACGCTTGGCGTAGCCGGCGAAGAGCTCGCTGCGTTCGGCGAACGCGTGGACCTGCTGATCGTCGGCTCGCGCGGCTACGGGCCGGTCAAGACGCTGATGCTTGGAAGCACCTCGCAGTACCTCGCGGGCCACGCTCGTTGCCCGCTGCTCGTGCTGCCGCGCGTCCCCGATTCCGCGGACTCCTCGCAAGCCGCCGCCGAGGGCCCCGAAGAGCCGGCGACGGCCGCCTCGAGCTGATTGCGTTCGCGCTCCGCCGGCGGGAGCACCGCGCGCGTCCGTCGCGCAAGCCGCGAAGCGCCGGGGATCCGTGCTCTAGCCTTATTGCCGCGCACCTGAGTACCAGCTCGTGAGCACCGTCACAACACCCCCTGCCCCGCCTCCGCGCGGTCCGCTGCCTCCGGCGCCGCCACTCGGACCGATGGCCTCCGAGCCAGCCCCCGAGGGGCGCTCCGTGACGCTGCGGTTCCTCGCGGGCGCGCTCGCGATCGTGCTGCTGTCCGCCGCCGGGACCGCGGCCTTCGCGCTCGGCGAGGTCAACAAGGTCGTCGAAGCGCTGCGCCAGCATCCGCAGGTGAAGCTCAAGCCACAGACGCTCGCGCCCACGAGCCAGGGTGCGCCGCAGACGCTGCTGCTTGTCGGCAACGACGAACGCCCGCCGCCGAAGGGCAATCCCGCGGGCAAGGTCTATCCGCATTCCAACGAGATGCTGCTTGTCCGGATCGATCCGAGCAAGCCAACGATCTCGATGCTTTCGATCCCGCGCGAGCTTCAGGTGACGTTCACGACGCCCAACGGCGAAGTGATCACGAATCGCATCAACTCCGCCTACACGTACGGCTACGAGGAGGGCGGCGGTACGACGGGTGGTGTGAAGCTGATGGTCGAAACGATCAAGCATCTGCTGGGCGGCGCCGGGAACTTCCCCATAAACCACGTGTTCGTCACGAACTTCCCCAGCTTCAAGCGCGCGGTGACGGAAATGGGCTGCGTGTACATGACAGTGGATCGCCGCTACTACCACGTCAACGAACCCGGCGGCGAACAGTACTTCGAAATCAACCTGCAGCCGGGATACCAGCGGCTGTGCGGCCAGGAAGCGCTCGAATTCGTCGCCAACCGCCACGAAGACACGTCGCTGACACGCGACGCTCGTGACCAGCGATTCCTGCTCTCGGTCAAGAGCCAGTACGGCCCCTCGGCGCTCGAAGACCGCGAAAAGCTCGAGCAGATCTTCGGCAAGGCAGTCGAAACCGATCTCCGCGGTACCGACCAGGTGCTGCAGCTGCTCGAGCTGCTGGCCGAATCGGCGGGCAAGCCGGTCCGCCAGGTTCCCTTCCACGTGAATCTCCTCCCGACCTACGACACCGCGACGCCGCAGCAGCTCGAAGAAGCCGTGACGCAGTTCATGGGCGGCACGGCGCCGATCCCGACGCGCTCGCTCAACCACGAAGTGCGGAGCACGCGTCCGCATCACCTTCCCTCCTCGCGCCGCGCTCGGGATGGCACCGACGCCGAGTGCGACGATCGCCGAAGCGCGCGCGAAGGCCGCCCACCTGCCGTTCACGGTGGAGGCGCCGCGCTTCCAGCAGACGACGGCGGAAGCGGGCCCGGACATCGTGCGCCGCTACGACATCCTGGGTACCGGCCGCGAGCTCTACCCCGCGTACGTGATCGTGGTCGACCGCGGCGGGCTCGGCGAATTCTACGACGTAGAGGGAACCGCCTGGTCAGAACCGCCGTTGCTCAACAACCCGACGGAGCAGATACCTATCGGCTCGCGCCGCTACTCGCTCTACTACGACGGCGAACACATCAAGACGATCGCGTGGCACGAAGGCGGGGCGACGTACTGGATCGAAAACACTCTCACGAATGGCCTCTCGCCGCAGGACATGGTGGCAATCGCAGAGCAGACCGTTCCCGTGAGCAACCACGTGCTCGACGTTGGCCGCCGCGGGCACGCCCCGTCGATCCACGGGGTCGTGCTGCCGGCGCCGGGGACAACCACCGCGAGCTCGATGGAAAAGTTCGGCACCGTGCTCGCGTTCGTCGTGCTCGCGGCGCTCGCGGGGCTCTCAGTGCTGCTCGTGCGACGGCGACGCACTCTGAACGAGCTGCGCGAGCAGGTTGGCACCGCGCTCGCGCTCGAGTCGAGCCGGCGTCGAGTGCCTCAGCCCGTCACGAGAACTACGGCGAAGCCGTCGTAGCCCTTGCTGCCGACGGTCGGTATCGCCGTCGCGCTGACGCGCGACTCGCGGCCGGCGAGCTCGTAGAAGCGACGGATTCCCTGCACGCCGGGATCCTCGCTGTCGGGTTCGATGACGCGGCCGCCGCGCACGACGTTGTCGACGACGATGAGGCTTCCTGGGCGCGACAGTGAGAGCGCCGCTTCGAAGTACTCGGCCGTGCGCTGCTTGTCGGCGTCGATGAAGATCAGGTCGAACGGATCAGCGTTGCTTGCCCGAAGCTCGTCGAGCGTCTCGAGCGCGTCAGCGACACGCAACTCGACCACGTCGCTCACGCCAGCCGCGGCGATGTTCTCCTGCGCCACCGCCGCGTAATCGGCGTTCGCCTCGACCGTGATCAGCCGCCCGCCACTCGGCAGCGCCCGCGCAAACCAGATCGTGCTGTACGCGCCGAGCGTGCCGAGCTCGAGGATCCGACGGCTGCCGTGTACACGCACAAGCAGGTGCAGCAGCTTCCCCTGGTTCGGCGACACGGCGATCGGCGGGAGGCCGGCAGCGTCGCTCGCGCGGAGCGCGTGTTCGAGCGTTGGATCGCGCTCGAGCAACGACTCGGTCATATAGCGCTCGACGGCGACCCATCGCTCCTCGGCCCCGAACATCGCCGCCGCGCTCGCGAGTGTGGGGCTAGCATCAGTCACTACCGTGGCACTCTACCCTCGAGGCGCACGAGCAACGGATGTGGCGGTCCTCGGCGGCGGCATCATCGGGCTGGCCGTCGCGTGGCGCGCATCACAGCGCGGAATGTCGGTGCTCCTGCTCGAGCGAGCGGGCGTCGGCACCGGTGCTTCGCCGGTCGCGGCAGGCATGCTCGCGCCGGTCACAGAGGTCGAGCTCGGGGACGCGGGACGCAGGGCGCTCGGCCTCGCACTGCGCTCGTCGGAGCTGTGGCCGAGCTTCGCCGCGGAGCTGGAGGACCTGACGGGCCTCGGCGTCGGACTGAGAAGGGCCGGCACGCTGATGGTTGCGCGCGACGCCGACGAGGCACGCGAGCTCGAGCGTCAGTTCGCCTTTCGCGCGTCGCTGGGCGTGAAGGCTCTTCGCCTGCGGCCGTCGGAGGCACGCGAGCGCGAGCCGGCGCTCACGCCGAGCGTGCGCCTGGCGCTCGAAGCTCCTGACGACCACAGCGTCGATCCGCGACTCGTGCTCCGTGCGTTACGCCGTGCGTGCGAGCGCTCTGGCGTCGAGATCGCCGAGCATGCTTCGGCTGCGGCTCCCCTGCTCGATGAGGCTGGCGAGCGTGTCGTCGGTGTGCGCACTGCGCCCGAGAGCGCGCGGGAGGTGGGACAGGTCGTGATCGCGACCGGCGCTTGGAGCGGGACGCTCCAGGGCCTGCCCGCGGATGCGCACGTCCCCGTGCGCCCCGTGAAGGGGCAGACGTTGCGCCTGCGCGATCCCGCTGGCCCGGGCCTGCTGCGTGGCGCCGTGCGCTGCGAGGGCTCATACCTCGTGCCGCGGGAAGACGGTAGGTACGTGCTCGGCGCAACGGTCGAGGAGCGCGGATTCGACCTCGAGCCGACGGTGGGCGCGGCGTACGAGCTGCTGCGCGAGGTTCACGAGTTGGTGCCAGGGATCTCGGAGCTCCAGCTCGAGGAGGTTTGCGTGGGGTTGCGCCCAGGGACGCCCGACAACGCGCCGATCATCGGCGCAGGAGCCTGCGACGGGCTCATCTGGGCCACCGGTCACTATCGCAACGGCATCCTGCTCGCGCCCTTGACGGCGCAGCTCGTCGCCGGGGTGCTCGCGGGCGCCAGCGCCGACCCGCTGCTCTCGATCGCGGATCCGTCGCGCTTCGGGGTGCTCGCGGGCGCGGCGTCGCGGCTGGCGGTGTCGGCGTGATCGTCTTGAACGGCACCAGCGTCGAGAGCGACCCGGGCGAGCGCTTGAGCGCAGTCCTCGCCCGGCTCGGCGTGAGCGAGCAAGCGCAGGGGGTCGCGGTTGCCGTCGACGGCGAGGTCGTGCCGAGATCGATGTGGGAGTCGGTCGCGCTGGATGAGCGCGCGCGCGTCGAGGTGCTCGGCGCGATGCAGGGAGGATGAGGCGGGCGTGAGCGCGCTCGAGCCCGCCGTGCGTGAGCAGCCAGCGGCGCCTAGTGCCGGCGCACCCGCGGCGCGCCCTGCAGAGGGCGGCGACCAGCTAACGATCGCCGATGCCACGTTCGGATCGCGGCTGATCGTGGGCACCGGCGGCTTCCCCTCGCTGGCGGTGCTCGCGGACGCGGTCGAGGCGAGCGCGACCGAGCTCGTGACGGTCGCGCTGCGCCGGGTCGAGCCCAGCGCGGAGGGCTCGCTGCTCGACGTGCTCGCGACCGCGCGGGTGCGCCTGCTGCCGAACACCGCCGGCTGCCACACCGCGCGCGACGCCGTACTTACCGCGAAGCTCGCGCGCGAGGCGTTTGCCACAAGCTGGATCAAGCTCGAGGTGATCGGCGACGAGGAGACGCTGATGCCCGATGTTGCGGAGCTGCTGCGCGCGGCGGAGGAGCTCGTCGACGATGGCTTCGTGGTGCTGCCGTACACGACCGACGATCCCGTGCTTGCGCGCCGGCTGGAGGACCTCGGGTGCGCCGCGGTGATGCCGCTTGGCTCGCCGATCGGCAGCGGCATGGGCATTCGCAACCCCTACAACATCTCGCTCGTCCGCCAGGCCGTCAAGGTTCCCGTCGTGCTCGACGCCGGGATCGGCACCGCCTCGGATGCGGCGCAGGCGATGGAGCTGGGTTGCGACGGCGTCATGGTTGCCTCCGCGATCACGCGCGCAGAGGATCCCGTGGCGATGGCGCGCGCGATGCGACGCGCGGTCGAGGCGGGCCGCATGGCGGCCACCGCCGGTCGTATCCCCCGGCGCACCTACGCGACGCCCTCGACGCCCGATGAGGGTCTCGCCGAGTTCGGCTGACGCGTGGGTCGCCTCGCGGGCGAGCGCCCGGCGCTGACCTACACTTGAGCGCCTCGTGGCAAGGCACTTTCTCACCGGCGCAGAGTTGAGCGCGCAGGAGCTTGGCTGGCTGCTCGACCGCGCGGAGGCCCTCAAGCAGGCGCCGCTCTCCTCGCGGGCCCTCGATCGCCGCATGGTCGCGTTGATCTTCGAACGGCCCTCGACGCGCACGCGTCTCTCCTTCGAGGCCGGAATCGTCGAGCTCGCCGGCAGTTCGAGCGTCCTGCGCAGCGACGAACTGCAGCTCAGCCGCGGCGAGTCGGTACGCGACACCGCGCTCGTGCTCTCGCGTCACGTCGCAATGGTCGGTTTGCGAACTGGCTCCGACGCGACGCTAGAAGAGCTCGCCGCGCACGCGACGGTGCCCGTTTTCAACATGCTCAGCCCGTCCCATCACCCGTGCCAGGCGCTCGCCGACCTGCTCACACTACGCGAGGCCTACGGCGACCTCGCGGGTCTCCGCGTCGCTTACGTCGGCGACTCGACGAACGTGACTCGCTCGCTCATCACGCTCGGGGCGATCGCGGGCATGCACGTGGCCGTCGCTTCGCCACCTGGCTACTCGCTAGCCGATGACGCGCCCGATTCGCGATTCGACGGCGCGGTGAGTCTCTACACGGACCCGCGCGAGGCGGTGGCGGGCGCGTGCGCCGTTTACACCGACGTGTGGGTAAGCATGGGCGATGAGGCGACGGCAGAGCAGCGGCGGCGGGCGCTCGTGGGCTACCGGGTCGACGACGCCTTGCTCGACGACGCCGCGCCGGGCGCCTTCGCGCTTCACTGCCTGCCCGCTCATCCTCCCGAGGAGATCAGTGCGGAGGTGCTTTACGGGTCGCGCCAGCGCATCTGGGAGCAGGCCGAGAACCGCCGCCACGCGCAGAAGGCGCTGCTCGAGCTGCTGCTCGCGGGCGAAACGCGATGAGCGGGCTCTTGGCGGACGGCCCCGCGACGGGTGCCGCTCAGCGACCGCGCCGGGGCGAGGAGATCGAGGTCGAGGTCGAGTCGCTCGCCTACGGTGGCGAGGGAGTCGCGCGGCTCGGCGAGGCCGGCTACGTCGTCTTCGTCGCAGGCGCTGTGCCCGGCGATCGCGTGCGTGCGCACGTCTACAAGCGCAAGCGCGCGTACGCCCACGCGCGCACGCTGGAGATCCTGCGGCCCTCGGCCGAGCGCATTCCGCCTCGCGCCGAGCACCCGGGCGTCCCGTGGCAGGTGCTGCCCTACGAGCGCCAGCTCGAGGTCAAGCAGACGCAGGTCGCAGACGCGATTCACCGCATCGGCAAGCTCGAGGCTTTTGAGCTCGAGGAGATCGTGCCGGCGAGCGAGCGCTGGCGCTACCGCAACAAGCTCGAGTTCTCGTTCGGGCACGCGCCCAGCGGGGAGCTCGTGTGCGGCTTCCATGCCCCCGCGCGCTGGAACCGTGTCGAGAGCTTCGAGGACTGTCTACTGGCCTCTGAGCGCGCAAACCTCGCGCGCCAAATCGCGCTCGCGTGGGCCCGCGAGGACGGTCTGCGCGCGTGGGAGCGCGCCGCCGTACCGCGCGGTCGTGGTGGGTCTCGTCCGGTCCCGCGTCAGGTCCGCGACGCGGAGCGCACCGGTCCCGCGCCCGACGGGCGCGCGTTGCTGCGCAACCTGGTCGTGCGCGAAGGCCGCCGCACGGGGCGCCTCCAGGTGCGCCTCGTGAGCACCGACGGCGAGCTCGAGATCACGCGACTGGCGCGCGCTCTGCTCGAGGGACTGGGTAAGGAGGCCCTGAGCGGCGTCCTCTGGAGCCGATCACGTCAGCTCGGCGAGACGACGGCCGGTGGCGAGACGGAGCTCGTGTGGGGCGAGCACGAGCTCGCAGAGCAAATCTGCGGACTCGACGTCCGGATCCCGCCGGAAGCGTTCTTTCAGACGAACACCGAGATGGCGGAGGTTCTCTACGGGCTCGCCGCGGAGTACGCCGCGCTCGAGGGCTGGGAGCGGGTGTACGATCTCTACTGCGGCCTCGGTACGATCGCGCTCTCGCTCGCGCGACACGCGGGCGAGGTCTGGGGGGTGGAGCTTTCCGAGGACGCCGTCGCGGGCGCGCTCGCGGGCGCCGAACGCAACGATGTCGGCAATGCTCGCTTCCGCGCGGGCGACGCACGGCGGGTCGTGCGCGAGCTGCTCGAGGAGGTGGGACGGCCCGACCTCGTGGTGCTCGACCCGCCGCGGGCGGGGCTCGGCCGCAAGACGGTGGAGCGCGTGATCGACGCCGCACCCAAGCGGATCGTCTACGTCTCGTGCAACCCGACGACCTTCGCAGCCGACGCGGCGCTCCTCGCGCAAGCGGGGTTCGCGCTGGAGCGCGTGCGACCGGTCGACATGTTCCCGCAGACCCCTCACATCGAGTGCGTGTCGCTGCTGGCTAGGAAATAGGCTGCCGGCGCATGCGAGCGGTCACGATCCGCGACAACGAGATCGTCGTCGAGGAGCATCCGGACCCGGTCCCGGGACCGGGCGAGGTGCTCGTGCGAGTGCGCGCCGCGGGGCTCAACGGCGCCGACATGATGCAGCGGCGCGGGCGCTACCCGGCGCCGCCGGGCTCGCCGCAGGACATCCCGGGCTTGGAGTTCGCCGGCGAGGTCGCCGGGCTCGGCGCCGGCGCGGAACGTTTTGCACAGGGCGACCGCGTGATGGCGATCACCGGCGGCGGCGGACAGGCGGAGCTCGTCGCCGTCCACGAGCGCCAGCTCATGCCGGTGCCCGGCGCGCTGAGCTGGGAGCAGGCCGGCGGGCTGCCCGAGGTCTTCCTCACGGCTCACGACGCGCTTTTCACGCAGGCGGGGCTGCACATCGGCGAACGCCTGCTCGTGCACGGTGGCGCGGGCGGTGTGGGAACGGCGGCGATCCAGCTCGCGCGCGCGACGGGCGCGCGTGTGTGTGCGACGGTCCATCGGGAGGAGCTCAGCGAGGCCGTGCAGGCACTCGGTGCCGATGTCTCCACGCCCGAGGAGTTCGGCACGCACGCGCCGTTCGACGTCATCTTGGAGCTCGTGGGTGCGCCCAATCTCGCCAGGAACCTCGAGGCGCTCGACATCGGCGGCCGCATCGTCGTGATCGGCGTCGCCGCAGGCGCGAAGTCGGAGATCAACCTGCTCGCGCTGATGGGCAAGCGCGCGTGCATCTATGGCTCGATGCTCCGTTCGAGGCCGCTCGAGGAGAAGGCGATCGCTAGCCGCCACCTGGAACACGAGGTCCTGCCCGGCTTCGCGAACGGCCTGCTCACGGTGCCCGTGCACGAGACCTACCCGCTCGATGCCGCAGCGAATGCCTACGAGAGCTTCGACGCCGGCGGCAAGCTCGGCAAGATCGTGCTGACGATCTGAGCGCCGCGCCGCGCGCGGGCGCCGGGTCAGTAGGGCGGCAGCGCCGCGTACCACTCGCCGAGCACGCGGAAGGCGTCCCAGAAGGCCTGCTTGGACTCGCGTTCGTCGAGCGAGTCGTCGATGTTGGGGACGTAGAGGGCGTCGATCGTCGGCGTGAGCGTCTGCACGACGCCCGTCGCCGGCTGCAACGGCCGCGCGAGCGGTACATCGAGCTGGTTGAGCACCACGAGCGCGTCGTTGCCCATCACGACGAGCATCTTCGGCTCGACGATCGCGATCTCCTCGAGCACTCGCTCGACGCACGCGGGGTCGGCGAGGGCGGGATCGCCGACTGGGCATTTCACACATAGCGTCCCGTAGACGGTGAGCGGGTCGATCGAGAGTCGCTTGAACGCTTTCATGAGCGCGCCGCCGGCGCGCCCGTAGAAGGCGACGCCCTCCTCGATCTCCGACGGTCTCGGCGCGTGCTTGAGCAACATGATGTCGGCCTGCGGGTGCCCGGAGCCGAGCACGGGCATGAGGTTGCCGCGCGGGCAGTGCTCGCACGCCTGCAACTCGCGCGTGAGGCCGTTGAGCTCACGGATCGCCCGCTCGAGGTATTTCTCGCGTATCTCGTCGTCGGTCGCGGGCATCGACGCATCGGGTTTTGACGGCGCCCGCTCGTGTCCTTGCTGGTGCACGGGGAGTTGCGGCAATGAGCTCTCAGCGCCGCGTGTTCAGGCGGCGCACGCGGCGTGCCGAGCGAGCACGCCGCGCAGGCGCGGGCGTCGCTTTTGTCTGCAGGAACTTGAGCGCTTGCACGTAGAGGAGGCTCGTTGGCCTCGTGACGATGTCGGCGTCTCGCAGCGATTGCAGGAACTCGTGCGCGCCGTCGAAGTCGTGCATGCGCAGGCGCACCGAGCCGAGTCCTTGTGGCACGTGCGAGTCGGAGCCGGCGCCGGCCGCGATGTTGTACTTGGCCGCGAAGCGCACGGCCTCCTCGTTGAACGTTTCGATCGCGACGCGGGGGTTGAAGACCTCGATCGCGTCGACCTCACCGAGGATCGGCAGGAGGTTCTCGTAGTCGGGCACCGCATGGAGGCGGTCGAAGGGGTGCGGCACGTAGACGAGGCCACCCTGGCGCTTGATCTCGGCGACGGTCTCTGCGAGCGTCATGCCGCGCGGGATCTTGCGTTCGAGGAAGAGCCCGATCACCTCGCCCTGGCCGGCGGTCTTGACCTCCTCGCCGACGATCACCTTGACCCCTGCGGCCGCCGCTTGCTCGCGCGCGGCGAATGCGCCCGAGATCTCGTTGTGGTCGGTGACCGCGATCGCCCCGAGCCCGCGCTCCGCGGCAGTCGCGAGGAGCACCTCGACCGGCGTGGCGCAGTCGGGAGAGTGGTCGGTGTGCATGTGAAGGTCGACGTCGATGAGCGCTCGTTGCGCGAGTGCGCGCCGAAGCGCGGCGTTGGCACGGGGTCGGTGCCGGCGCGAGGCGACGTCGCGGTAGACCGCTTCCAGCTCGCGCGCGGTGCGCTCCCAGGTGTGTTTTGAGGCGAACGTGCGGCCGCGCTCGCGCAGGCGCGCTCGCAGCTGCGCGTCTTCGATCAGCCGGCGAAGCTGCGCCGCGAGCGTGTGAGAGTCGCGCGCCTCGAAGAGCAGGCCCCGTTCGCCCTCGCCGAGCACCTCCTCGTAGACCGGCAGACGCGAAGCGACCGCGACGGCATCGTGCGCGAGTGCCCGCAGCAGGAACGTCGGCGCGGGGGCGCTTCCCTCGGATGCGCACACAACGATGTCGGCGTCGGCGAGGAGCAGGGCTTCGTCGCTGCGCGCAAAGCTCTGAAAGCTGACGCGATCGCGCAGCGACGTTCGAAGCGTTCCCCAGGCGCCGCCCCCGGTGCCGTCCTCCTGGTCGCTGACGATCGTGGCCTGCCAAAGCCGTTCGCCCTCCGCCGGAGCGCTCGCGTGCAGGCGCCGGAGCGCGCGCAGGAAGAGCCGGAGCGCGGCGCGCTCCTCGTTGCCGACGAAGAGCAACCGTACAGGCGCCCCAGAGGCGTGCTCTGCGGCGCGCGTGTGGGTGGCGGCGCGCGCGGAGTCGGCTGAGCCCGCGTAGCGATCCTCGTCGGAACCCGGCCCGAGCACCCGGTACTCGCCGGGGAAGCGCGCTTCGAGCAGGCGCGCGGTTGTCGCGAAGCTCGCGGTGCGGGCGTCGAGGCGTCCGAAGAAGCCCTCGACGAAGCGCCGCGTCATCTGCGTCCCCAGCAGCGGCTCCGAGGGCGCGTGGAAGGACCCCACGTTCAGCGAGCGCGAGTGCCGCAGCGCTGCGCTCGAGAGGCTCGGCGCGAACGGCTCGTAGACGTGCACGAAGTCGAGTGGAAGCATGGAGAAGAGCTCGTCGAGCGTGCGCGACGCATCGAGCGGCAGCGCGCCGGCCCGCCGCTTCGCGCTTCGGGTTGACCTGCGTGAGTTCCCGGCGACGTCGAGGACCTCGCCGATCGCGAGCACGGGGGGCGCGCCGTCTTGGGACTCGAGGAGATCCTCAGGGCGCTCGCGCGCAGCCCGCAACGCGCGGCGCGTCTGGCGCACCTGCTCGGCTGACCGCGAGGGGGCGAGGATAAGCGGTGCGTGTCCCCGCCGACCGAGCTCCACCGCCACGCAGCGCACGTAGGCGTTGAGCTCGTGGCCGGCCTCCCACGGGTACGGCGTGACGTGGGCGATCCTCAGCGACGGCGCCATCGCGCAGGATTATCGCGCGCGAGGCCCTCCAGGCGCCGCTGCAGGAAGCGCCGCTCCGGCTCGGAAGCGGTGAGCTCGAGCGCGCGCTCGTATCCAGCGCGCGCCTGCTCGGTGTCGCCGAGGCGCCGCAGGAGCTCGGCGCGCGTGGAGTGCAAGTAGCGGTAGCCGTCGATGTCGAGTGCTTCCACGACCGCGAGCGCGTCCGCCGGACCCCGGGATTCCGCGATCGCAACGGCGCGGTTGAGCTCGACGACAGGTGATCGCGTGAGACCCGCGAGCTCGTCATAGAGCGCCTCGATCTGTGGCCAATCGATCGCGTCCTCCGCTTGCAGCGACGCGATCGCCGCCTGCAGCACGTAGGGTCCGCGTCCTCGCAGCGACAGCGCGCGTTGGAGCTCGAGGCGCGCTTGCGCGATCTGGGACGCATCCCAGAGCGCGCGATCCTGGTCGGCCAGCAACACGATCTCGCCGTCCTCGAAACGGGCACCGCGGCGCGCATCGTGGAGCAGCATGAGCGCCAACAGCCCATGCGCCTCGGGCTCGTCGGGCATCAGCGCCACGAGCAGCCGTGCGGTGCGGATTGCCTCGGCCGAGAGCTCGAAGCGCCCGCCATAGCCCTCGTTGAAGATCAGGTAGACCACTGCGAGCACCGCCGAGAGGCGCTCCGGGAGGAGGTGGTCTGGGGGCACGCGAAAAGGGATCCCCGCGACCTTGATCTTCGACTTCGCGCGCGATAGGCGGCGCTTCATCGCCTCCGGCGAGACGAGGAACGCACGCGCGATCTCCGCGGTCTCGATGCCGCCGACTGCGCGCAGCGTAAGTGCGACTTGCGCATCCCTCGCAAGCGCGGGATGGCAGCAGGTGAAGAGCAGCTCGAGCCGCTCATCCGGGATCGTCGGGTGGTCCGTCTGCTCGTCCCTTCGCTCGCCCCGGGCCTCGAGCGCTTCGAGCTGTCGCAGCTTCGCCGCGCGCGTGCGCTCACGTCGAACGCGATCGAGCGCACGGTTGCGCGCGGTCACGTAAAGCCACGCGAGGGGGTTAGCCGGCTCGCCCTCGCGCCCCCAGCGCTCGGCTGCGATCGCGAAGGCCTCCTGAGCGGCCTCCTCGGCGAGGTCGAAGTCACCGAGGAAGCCGATCAGGGATGCGAGGACGCGGCTCCAGTGCGCGCGGAAGACCTCTTCGAGCAGGGTCAGCGCTCCACGATCGGCCGTACCTCGACGGAGCCTCCCAGCCGCGCCGCGGGTATCCGCGCCGCGACGCCGAGGACCTTGTCGAGGTCGTCCGCCTCGAACACGAAGTAGCCGCCGAAGACCTCCTTCGTGTCTGCGAATGGCCCGTCGGTCGTCAGCGTCTGCCCGTCCTGCACGCGCACCGTCGTCGCGGTGTGCGCCGGCTGAAGCTGTGCGCCGCCGACGCAGCTGGGGTCATCGCCGATTGCCATGTACTCGCCGAACACGCCTTCGCGTTCCGCGTCGCTGAGCGCGTCCGCTGCGCCCGGCTTTTCGTTGATCAGTAGTGCGTAGCGCATGTGGCCTCCTTTAGAGACTGTCCAGGGACATTGTCGCCCCTATGACGAATGAGCCTCGCGCGGGGGGACAGCCTCGAGAGCGCTCGAACCGTGAGCTGGTCAGGCTTTACTCGTGGACCGCCGCGAGCAGCGCGGCTGAGTCCCCCGCGCAGTCGTAGATTTGCGTTTCTGTGGCGCCGGCGCCGGAGATCGTCACCGCACGACAGGCGCGTTCGACCGCCCTGAACGCGACCCTGCTGCCGGTACGGGTGTCCCCGGGCGGCCCGCTGCTGCCTTCGGGGATCACCCAGCGAAGATGGCCGGAGCGGACCTCCTCCGCGAGCCAGCTAACGCTCACCGCGCTCTCGCGCCCGGAGAATCCCCCGAGCCCCGCGACGTTCGCGTGAGAAGCGATGATCGCCGCCGCCGCGCTGCTCTGGCTCGCAACTCCGATCGTGCCTCCACCATGCGCCTGCGCGTAGCGGATGGCGAGATCGATCGTGCCGCTGCTCGCGCCGAAGCCGCCCGGTCCGGGGCCACCCGCCCCAAGGAGACCGCTCCTCGCGGTCTGCGTACCACTACCACTGAAGGGCGGAGCGGCGCCGGCGCCCTGCGGCGGTGCACCTCGAGCGGCGGGCCCGCCGTTGGGCGGCACGGGGACGAACGCTCTACCGAAGCCGCCTGGCCCGCGACCGTGTGTAGCGCTCGCCGCGCCGGCGAGGCCGGGTCCGCCGCGTGCCGACGCCTCGCCGGGCCCGCCTTCGGGGAAGGTTCCGTTCGTGGCGTGCCCGAGCGTCTCTGCGGCCCACGTCGCCGGCGCCGCGAGCAAAGCGGCGAGGACGAGCGCACCGGCGCCGGCGCGCGTCCGCGTGCCGAGCTTGAGCGCGAACACGATCGCGCCGCCGAGGCCCGCGACGAGCACGAGCGGCTGCGCCCACGAGAGCGCTCCGCCAAGGCCGCCGAGCACGACGAGCTCCGTTAGCGCACCCGCGCCGATCGCGAGCGGGGCGAGGATTCTCGTATCGCGCCGGCCATCGATGAGCTGTGCTGCGCCCGCGCCGACGAGCGCAGCGCTGAACGGCGCAAGCAGCGAGACGTAGTACGGATGGAAGATCCCGCCCGCGAAGCTGAAGACGACCGCCGTGGTCAGGAACGCGCCACCGACCGCGATGAGCCAGCCCGAGCGCGGGTCGGAGCGCCGTAGCCGCGAGCGTATGAGCAGCACGAGGATCGCCGCGAGCGCAAAGCCGAGCAGCCACCCCGCTTGATCCCCGAGTCCGCTTTGCAGCAGGCGAAGCGGCCCTGTCGGTCCACCGAACATGGTTCCGCCGCCCCCGAACGCCTGCGGCCCACCGGCTTGGCCCGAGATGCGGCCGATGCCGTTGTAACCGAGGATGAGGGAGATGATCCTGTTGTCGCTCGTACCCGATATCCACGGTCGCTGTGAGGCGGGCGTGAGTTCGACGAGCAGCGGCCAGGCACCGGCCACGAGCACGAGCACGAAGCCGGCTGCGAGCAGGTCCCGGACGGCGGCACGCCGGCCGCGCGGCGCCAGGTACAGCCAGGCGGCCGCGATCCCGGGCAGCACCATCAGCGCGACGCCCATCTTCGTCTCGAAACCGAGCCCGATCGCGACAGCGCTGCACAGAAGCCAGTGCGAGCGGCCGCTTTCCATGCCGCGCACGGCAAGCCAGAGCGCGGCGACGGAGCACAGGATGAGGAGCTCGTCGGGATTGTTGTGCCGCGCGACCGCGACCGTGATCGGCGTCGTTGCAAGCAAGAGCGCGGCGACGAATCCGGCGGCGCGCCCGAAGCGGCGCGCGGTGAGGTCGTAGAGGAGCCCGACCGCGGCGACGCCCATGAGCGCCTGCGGGACGAGCAGCGCGAGCGGATGAAACCCGAAGACGCGCGCCGAGAGCGCCTGCACCCAAAGTGCGAGCGGCGGCTTGTCGACGGTCATCAGGCCGCTCTTGTCGAGCGACGCAAAGAGAAAGTCGTGCCAGCTCGAGGTCATCGAGCGGACCGCGGCGCTGTAGTAGGTGTTCGCCCAGCCGTTTCGGCCGAGGTCCCAGAGGTCGAGCACGGCGGTCAGTGCGAGCACAGCGACGAGCTCGGGCCGACGCGCGAGGCGCGCCGTGAGCGCACGCGTGCCCCGGCCGAGCCTGCCGCGCGCCCGGGCACGCCGCGGCGCGCGGTACGCGATCGATTCAGACGACATCGTGGGTCACGCTCGCCGCGCTAGGGGAGGTCGGGCGAGAGGCGGCGCGTCGCCCCGACCGCTACGAGCGCTGCCGTGCTCGACGCGCCGAATGCGGCGGTCGCAAGCACGAGGGTACGGATGGTCATCGCGGTCTCCTTTCTCGAGCACTCGCGAGAGCGTCGAAGTCCGCTCGAAGAAGCGCGCAAGAGCTCACTAAGCGATTCCTAAGAGGGCCTCGGCACGCGCGAGCGGCTCATACATCGCTCTTAGGTCCGTTTAACGCTGGTCACACGTGCGGGCTGAACGCTTCGGCAGTGGCCAACCTCGACCCCAAGGAGGCAGCAGATGACCCGTCCAGACGCTGACGGCCGCGAGCACGTCTCTGCACGCGGCCCCTCGCCGGACAGCGGCAGAAGCGAAGAGGCCAGGCGCGTGGCGCGAGCGCGCCGGCTGGCGCGGCGGCGCAGGACTGCGACGATCCGTAAACGCGTGGCCGTCGGCTCACTGACGCTGTTCGTTGGCGCGTGGTCGGTGATCTTCGTGCAGATGGTCAGCGGGCACGACCCGGTGCTTGCTCGCCGCACGGCCGCAGCGAGCAGCAGCACGAGTGCGACTACGGACTCCGGCGTCTCCACGACGACGACAACGTCCTCGAGCGCAGGCTCCGCGAGCGGGGGCGCTACGAGCGAATCGAGTGCGGGCAGCGGCGAATCGGGGAGCTCGAGCGCGCTCACGACGGGCCAATCCTGATGGGCGCGTCGTTCGCCGGCGAGGTCGTTCAGCGCTTCGAGTGCTTCGGCGGCAGGTGCGCGGTGCTCGTGCGGGGGCGCGGTCCCGCGGGCAGCTCACGAGAGGCCGCAACGCGCTCGGCGCGCAGGATGCTCCAATGGCACGCGCAGTTCTCGCGCTTTGATCCCGCGAGCGAGCTGTGCGCGCTCAACGCCGACCCGCGAGAAG
Source organism: uncultured bacterium (assembly GCA_963768005.1). Lineage (GTDB taxonomy): Bacteria > Actinomycetota > Thermoleophilia > Solirubrobacterales > Solirubrobacteraceae > Palsa-744. The sequence continues at coordinate 178,184 of CAVYGD010000001.1, read as the reverse complement.
CTGTCCCGGTGAGCCCGATGATGGCGCGCTTCCTTGAAGCGGCGCTCGATGCCGCGAGCGCCACCGGCGGCCTCCTCGATCCGACGCTCGTCGACGAGATCAACGCGGCCGGTTACGAGCGGCACTTCGGCGGGACCTCCCTGCCTCTTCGCGATGCGCTGCGGAGCGCGCCACGACGACGGCCCGCCGCCCCGTCGGCTCGGTCGCGATGGCGCGAGATCCGCGTCGAACGGCGCAGCGGGACCGTAACTCGTCCTCGGGGCGTTCGCGTCGACAGCGGAGGCGTCGCGAAGGGCCTCTTCGCCGACGTGCTCGCCTCCTCGCTGCACGCTCACGACAGCTTCGCGGTAGATGCTGCGGGAGACCTTCGCCTCGGCGGGACGGACGCGCGCCAGCGCGACGTGCGCGTGGCGAGTCCGCTTGACGGCTCGATCCTGCACACCTTTTGGCTCTCACGCGGCGCGGCTGCGACGAGCGGCATCACGAAACGTAGTTGGCTCGACCGCGACGGGCGTCCCGCACACCACCTCCTCGACCCCGCGAGCGGAAGACCTGCCTTCACCGGCGTGCTTCAGGTCACGGCGCTGGCGCCCACGGGCGTCGGCGCGGAGGCGCTCGCCAAGGCGGCGCTCCTCAGCGGCCACGAACACGCGCTCCGGTGGCTGCTGCACGGCGGCCTCGTCGTCTACGACGACGGCAGCCTCGACGTCATCGATCCGCCGCGAGGTGAGCTGTGATGATCGCGACCGAGGTATCGACCCATCTCTTCTGGATCACGAGTCGCGCCGCTGGGACGACCGCGCTCGTGCTCGCGAGCACCACCGTATGCATGGGCCTCGCGATGGGCATGAGGCCCGGCGCGAGCGCGAAGGTGCGCGCGCCGGAGCGCAGAAGCATTCACGAGTCGCTCGCGCTTGCCACCATGGTGGCGATCGTCGTACATGGCCTGTCGCTGATTGGCGACAGCTATCTGCGCGCCTCGCTTATCGACGTGACTGTGCCCTTCGTATCCTCGTACAAGACGCTTCCCACCTCGCTCGGCATCCTCGCCGGCTGGGGTCTGGTCTTCTTCGGCGTCTCGTACTACCTGCGGCGGCGCATCGGCGTCAAGCGCTGGCGCGTGATTCATCGCCTCACCGTCGTCGCGTGGCTCGCGGGCGTCGTGCACACCTTCACGGAGGGAACGGATGCCGGCCAGCCGTGGTTCATTGCATTGGTGGCGCTTCCGATTGCTGCGGGCGCAGCGCTGCTCGCGGCCCGCCTTGTGCCCCTGATGTGCTCGCGCGCGCGGCGTCCGCGGACGCTGAGCGGTTCCGTGGGGATCTCGGCCACTCCGGGCGGGTGAGCGCGCGATGCGACTGCTTGTGATCGAGGACGACGACGCAGTCCGCGCCGCGCTACGACGCGCGCTCGTGCTCGCGCGCTACGAGGTCATGGAGGCCGCCAACGGCCAAGAGGGCCTGCTGCATGCGCAGATTGACGTGCCTGACGCGATCATCCTCGACCTCGGCTTGCCCGACATCGACGGCATGCAGGTGTGCCGCACGCTTCGTGACGCCGGCAACCGCACGCCGATCCTCATGCTCACCGCTCGCGATGCCGTCGAAAACCGCGTCGACGGGCTGGAGGCGGGCGCTGACGACTACCTCGTGAAGCCGTACGACGTGCGCGAGCTCGTGGCGCGGCTGCGCGCGATCATGCGCCGCCACATCGAGGGCGCCGACGGCGAGGTCCTGCGCTTTCACGAGCTCGAGCTCGACCCTGACGCGCACGCAGCGAGGATCGGCGAGCGCGCCGAGGAGTTGACCCGCACCGAGTACCAGTTGCTCGAGCTGCTCATGCTCAACCCGCGACGCGTGCTCTCGACCGAGGTCATCTACGACCGGGTCTGGGGGTACGACTTCGGCCCCTCGGGCAACGCGCTGCGCGTCTACATCGGATACCTGCGCCGGAAGCTGGAGGGTGACGGCGAGCGCCGGCTGATCCAAACGGTGCACGGCGTCGGCTACGTGCTCCGTGAGCCATGAGCCTGCGAAGGAGGATCGCGGGCGCGGCGGCGCTGGCGGTCGCGGCTGTCGCCGCGACGATGGGCATCGTCGGATACCTGAGCACGCGCTCCCATCTCGTGGGCGAGCTGCACACGGAACTGCGCGAGCGCGCAGCTCCTTTCCTGAGGCCGCACAACCACCCGTTTGGCTTCGCAGGCGCCAATCAGTTCGGCGGACCGGCTGGTGCGCGCGGCATCAGCGGGACGAGTGGGCAGCCCGGCTACGGGTCGGCGGCGGCTCCCGCCCATCGCGGCCCTGGGAGCACGGACGCCGCGGAGGGCGAAATGCCCGTCCCACCGGCGCCGCGATTCGGGGGCGCGCCGGGCTACTTCCAGTTCGTCTACCCCGATGGCACCACGGTTACGCAGAACGGCGGCGCGCAACAGCTTCCGGTCGACTCCCGCGTGCTCGCGATCGCTCGTCGCGCGAGCGGCAGCTTCTTCACGAATGCCCGTGTGCGCGGCGTGCATCTCGAGGTCTTGACCGTCGGCGACCCAATCGATCACTACGCCGTGCAGGTCGCGCTGCCGCTGACGGGCGTCGACTCGGTGCTCAACGGGCTGTTGCTGACCTACGTGCTGCTGGTCGGCGGCGGCGTGCTCCTCGCCGGCCTGCTCGGGGCCGCGATCTCGCGCTCCGCGCTCGCGCCGATCGAGCGATTCGTGCGGCGGACCGAGCGCGTGACCGGCTCGTTGAATCGCCTCGCGCAGCCCGAGGCGCGACTGGAGGAGGACGGCGCGGTTGAGCTCCGGCGCCTCGCCATCAGCTTCAACCAGACGCTCGACGCGCTCGAGCGTTCGATCGAAGCACAGCGCCAGTTGATCGCGGACGCCTCGCACGAGCTTCGTACGCCGATCGCATCGCTGCGCAGCAACATCCAGATCTTTCTCGAGGCGGAGCGCCTGCCGCTCGAGGAGCGCAGAAGCCTCCAGCAGTCGATCGTCGACGAGCTCGACGAGCTCACGCAGCTCGTCGCCGACGTGCTCGAGCTCGCCCGCGGCTCTTCTCCGGATGACCGGCTCGAACCGGTCGAGCTCGACCTGCTCGTGCGGGAAGCGATCGATCGCGCGCGACGGCGCGCGCCGCAGTTGCAGTGGGACGTGGAGCTCGAGCCGGCCGAGGTCGTCGCCGTCCCAGACCGCGTCAGCCGCGCGATCACAAACGTGATCGACAACGCTTGCAAGTGGAGTCCATCCGACGGCGCGATCGAGGTGCGCCTGCGTGCGGGCGTGCTCTCGATACGCGATCACGGCCCCGGCTTCGGCGCGGACGATCTCCCGCACGTCTTTGACCGCTTCTACCGGGCGCAGAGCGCGCGCGGCAAGCCGGGCTCCGGACTTGGTCTCGCGATCGTCAAACAGGCCGCCGAGGCATACGGAGGCTTCGCGAAGGCCGCAAACGCGTCGGACGGCGGCGCGATCGTGACTGTGTGCTTCTCCGCGCCTGCAGCGCGCGAGGGCGTAGCGGCGCCGCAAGAGCTTCGCAGCGCCGCGCGAGCGGGCTAGGCCGCTTGTCCAACGGTCGGGCTCGAATCTCGGGCCGTTTGGCCGTACGCACCAGGAGGCCCCGGTGCGACCGTATGAGCGTGTTCATCGGGCGATCCCGCCCGCGAGAACAGGGATTTCTCCAGATCCGACCTCTCATGAAATCGGGAGCTCTTATGTCTGTACGTGACAAGCTTGTTGAGTTGGCCTACGTGCGTTGGGAGATGCGCGAACGGGCCACCCCGGCGAAGCGGCCGAGCGCAGGATACGCACAGCCGGGGGTGGCCAGTGCACGCAAGCTCACGCTCGTGACAGCAGACGAGCACTAGAGATACGCGAAGCGTTTCCCGCGGCGGCCGCGCCAATGCGCGTGCCGCTGCGGCTATGCGCGGCCGCGCGACGGAGCCCTGCTCGCCGTGGCGCGTCGCCTGGTGCGCCGCTCGCCGGGCCGACCGGTGTAGCGCGCGATGAACTTCTCCGTCTCCTCGCGCGCGAGGTTGTCAGGGCGCTGCGTGTGCGGAGACTTCATCAGGTAGGACGAGGGTCCGTCGAGCTGACCTCCCAGGCCGTGGTTGAGCGCAAGCTTGCAGCACCGCACCGCGTCGATCACGATTCCGGCGGAGTTGGGCGAGTCCCACACCTCGAGCTTGAGCTCGACGTTCAGGGGCACGTCGCCGAAAGCCTGGCCCTCGACGCGGATGTGCGCCCACTTGCGGTCGGTTAGCCAGGGCACGTAGTCCGAGGGCCCGATGTAGACGTCGTCCGCTGGCAGCTCGTGGTCCATGATCGACGTCACCGCGCGCGTCTTTGAGATCTTCTTCGACTCGAGCCGCTCGCGCTCGAGCATGTTGTAGAAGTCCATGTTCCCGCCGACGTTCAGCTGTGAAGTGCGCACCATCTTCACGCCGCGCTCCGCGAATAGCCGTGCGAGCGTGCGGTGAACGATCGTCGCGCCCACCTGCGACTTGATGTCGTCGCCGACGATCGGCAGGCGCGCGCGGCGAAAGCGCCGGTCCCAGTAGTCCTCGCGCGCGATGAAGACGGGGATGCAGTTGACGAAGCCGCAGCCGGCCTCGAGGATCTGCTCGACATACCACTTCGTCGCCTGCTCGGAGCCGACCGGCAGGTAGGAGACCACGACGTCGGTACGCGTGTCGCGAAGGATCGAGACGATGTCGGCCGTCTCGCCGGGGGCCTTGACGATCTTCTCCTTGAGGTACTTCCCGAGGCCGTCGTGCGTCATCCCGCGGTGCACCGGCACGCCGAGTCGCCGCGGGACCTTCGCGAAGCGGATCGTGTTGTTCTGTCCTGCCCAGATCGCTTGGCCGAGATCCTTGCCGACCTTCTCGCGGTCGATGTCGAAGGCCGCGGTGAACTCGATGTCGCGCACGTGATAGCCGCCGAGGTCGACATGCATGAGCCCCGGCACCTGCTCGCCCACCTTCGCGTCGGCGTAGTAGCGAACCCCTTGCACGAACGCGGAGGCGCAGTTGCCGACGCCGATGATCGCCACTCGCACCTTTTCGGGCTGGTAGCGGGCGACTCCGTTGGCATCCGCGCCGTTCGACGCGGATGCGCCGTTCGTCGTGTGCGGAGGGCGCGGCATGTGCGTTGCAGAGAGTACTCGACGTGGAGCGAGCCGTTACGCAGCGCGCTGGGAGAGCTCCGTGCGCACATGCCATACGCGCTGGAGCACCGTGACCACCGAGAGTGCGGCGAGCACGTACACGGCGGGGGCGAGCAGACTGAAGTTCCCGAGCGAGGCGCCGCGCGCGAAGATCAGGCCGACCGAAAGGATCACGACGCGCACCGGTCGCGTCGCGAGACCGACCTTGCATTCCACCCCGAGCGCCTCTGCGCGCGCGCGCGTATAGGAGACCATGAGCGAGGCGAGCACGGCGATCACCACCGCGGCCGTCGCTCCCGACGCGCCTTCGCTCGCGAACACGGCCGCGACGGCGGTGAGCACGATCCCCTCCTCGACGCGGTCGATCGTGGAGTCGAGGAAGGCGCCGAACGGCGTGCCCTTCCCGGACATCCGCGAGTAGCGGCCGTCGAGCGTGTCCATGATCGAGCCGACGATGAATGCGAGCCCGCCCAGGAAGAAGAGCCGTTCCCACACGAGAACGGCGGCGAGCACGTTGAGCGCAAGCCCGGTGAGCGATATCGCGTTCGGGGTCAGCCGGGACTCGATGAGGCGCTCGCGCACCACTTCCCGGCGCTCCGCAGCGCTCATGGCGACCCGGCCGTTGCCGTTCGCTCTGCCCACGCCGCGGGCGACGCGCCAACGCTCGCGCCCGGCAGGCCGGCGCGTGGACCTTGGCTTATGTGGCGTGGGCGGACCTTGCATGCCGAGGCGCTTGCGCGCGCACTACCCGCTCGCGCTGCTCGCAACCGGCGTGAAGCTCCAAGAGCCAGTGCGGAGTCGTGCGAGCGCGCGCGCAGCGTACGCGGACACGCCCGCGGTGACAGCACCGAGGATTGCGTCGATTACGAAGTGGTTGGCGGTTGCGATGATCACGAACGCGATCAGGAAGGGATAGCCCACCCATAGCACGCGTGCGATGCGAGGGCGCACGAGCCGCGCCATCGGCCACCCGATGATGAGCGCGAAGGCGACGTGCATCGAAGGCATTGCGGCATAGGGGTTGACGAACCCTTCAAAGAGCGTGCTCGAGTGCGTGAGGTGGACTCCGGTCATGTCCGACACGGAGTCCACGAAGCCCCACTCGGGGAGGAACCGCGGGGGCGCCGTCGGGAAGACCGCGTAGCCGATGAGCGCGATCGCCATCGCGATCAGCAGCATGTTGCGGACGAAGTAGAAGGAGCGGTTGTAGCGGATGTAGAGGAAGACGAGCGCACCGAGCGTCACGCTGAACTGGGCGTTCAGGTACACCCAGCTCGCCGCCCCCATCACGAAGTGGCTGCTCGACACCCACGCTTGTATCGACGGCTCGACGAACACGTGGAGCGTGCGCTCGAGCTGTATCACCTCGCGCGCATGCTGGAAGGCCGCGGTGCCATCGTTGTGCACGAGCCCGCGGACGATTCGGTAGGCGCCGTAGGCGATCGCGAACAGGAGCACTTGGCGAAGCACGTCCAGCCACCCGCGCGGCAGCACGCGGGCCTGCACCGAACGCAACCGGACGAGCATCGCGCGCAGCCTATCGCAGCAGGTAAACGGTGGGTCAGCGGCAGCGAGCGCCGTGGTCGAAGACACGCGCGAGCGAGAACACGTTGCCCACGTGGACCGGGCCCGCGGCGGCCGCATCGACCGTCGTCCATCCGCCCGCGGCTTCGCGCACGCACCCGTGCCCGCTTGTGAGCTCCCAGTACGGCGTGAAGTGCAGCTGCACGTCATAGGCGCCAGCGGCGGGCACGTGCAGCGTGAACGAGTCGACCCCCACCGCGGTCAGGAGCGCCGGCGGCGAGGCGAGCGGACGTGCGCCCAGCACGGTGAAGAGCCGCCAGTGCGCAGAGCGCCACGCTTCACGCAGGTAGGGGAGGCCGTGCTCGATCAACGAGGCCTCGGCGACCGCCGACGCGTCGAGGCGGACATCCGGGAGCGCGACGTAGGAGACGGCGTTTTCCTCAAGCCACGCGTGGTAACCGGAAGCGCTCAGGTGCGGGCGATAGAAGAGCGCGGCGCGACGCGTATCGAGCTGGCGCTCCCAGCCGCGCGCGAGGATCACGCCGTAGGCGCCTGAGCGGGTCGCCGCTTCGACGAGCGAGGATTCCCGGTGTGCGCCCGTCATCGGAATCTCCACCCGCGTCGGCGCGCCGTTGCTCAGCCGCTCGAGCTCCCCGGCCAGCGGCGCGTAGTACGAGGCCGCGAGCGACGGGTCGCCGCTTACCTTCACGAGGTCGCTCACCGGCGTGGCGAGCTGCCAGCACAAGAGCAGCGGCGCGGTCACCGCGAGCAGCGCCCGCCGCCGCTCCCACAGCATGCCGGCGAGCAACGGACCCGCGAGCAGCGCGCCGAGCCGCTCGACGTTGCCACCCACCGGCGTGTGGATCGCATAGGCGGCGATGAGCGCCAGCGCATAGAGCACCACGGCCAGCCGCAACGCACGCCATCCGCGCGCGGCCACCACGGCGATCAGCACGACGCCGGCAAGGCTCGGCCAGAACGAGGCTGCCGCGAACGGCTCGTATCCGCCTTCCGGGAAGACCACGGCGAGCGCCGCGATCGGTGTGAGCGCGCTCGCCGCGAGCGCGAATCCGCGCCTGTCGCTGACCGCGAGTGCGAGGCCGGCGAGCGTGAGGAAGGCGCCCGCGAGCGGGCTCGCGAGGCTCGCCAGGAAAGCAAGCGCGAGCGCGGCCGACAGATGCCTGCGCTGCAAGGCGAGCAGCGATCCGAGCGCGATCGTGAGGCCGAGCACGTACGGAACTCGGCCCGCGAGGAGCTCTCCGCCGAGCCCGATCGCGAACCACACCGCGGCGACCGCGGCTGCGCGGCGGGGGAAGAGCGCTTCGGCGAGCGTGGCGAAAAGCGCCGCCGCGACGACGGCGCTCAGCGCGAGCAGCACGCGCGTTCCAACGAGCGCGCTCAGCGCCGGCGAGAGCAGCGAGTACGCGACGAGGTCGTGCCCGCCGTACCAGGCGTTGTCCCAGATCGCGAAGGGGGCATGCGCGAACGTGTACGCGCGGTAGGTCGCGGCGGCGAGGTCTGCCGAGGGCGGCGCGCCGATCAGGTACGCGATCGCGCACGCGGCGGCCGTGAGGGTGGCGAGCAACAGCGGCCGTGGTTCCTTGCCGCGCGCAGGGACGGGCCCGCTCGGCGGGGCTCTCCACGGCTCCGAACGCACCGCCGTCGGCGGCGAGTGGGGAAGCGCTGCAGGGGCGAGGACGGACGAGGGCATCAGGGAGCGGCGAGGAAGTCGGCGACGCGCTCGATCACGCTTGGGTCGTCGAGCCAGACCCAGTGGCCGGCATCGTCGAGCACCTCGAGCTCGGCGCTCGGCAGCACGCTCGCATACTCGCGCCCGAAACGTAGGTCGATGTAAGGGTCGCGTGCTCCCCAGATCACGAGTGCGGGCATGGTGAGCTTCTCGAGGTCGCCGCCGGCGCGCTCGAGCACGCCCGGCGGAGCGCTCCTGTAGAGCCTTAGGATCGCGCGTTGCGTGCCCTGGTCGAAGTGGTCGTGGACGCTCTTGTGCCAAGACTCCGGGAGCGGGGCGACGTTCGCGTCGCGCGAGGCATACCGCAGCGCGCGCCGCGTGCTTGCGCCCATCGCGAGCTCGCCGAGTAGCGGGGTCCGCCAGAGCCGCGCGACGCGGTGCCAGCGGTAGCCGGCCAGGAAGGGAACGGCGTCGATCAGCACGAGCCGCTCGACGCGCTCGGGGTGGCGCTGCGCGAAGGCGAGGCCGATCGGCGCCCCAGTCGTGCATCACGAGCTGGACCCGCTCGACGCCGATGAGCTCCAGGTAGCTCTCGATGAACCCCTCGTACTCGGGGATCGTGTAGGTGAGGAACTCGGGCTTGCCGGAGCGCCCGAAGCCCGGTAGGTCGACCGCATAGCCGCCGGTGCGCGCGAGGAAGGACGACCAGTCGTCGCAGTTCGTCGGCACGCCGTGGAGGTAAAGCGCAGGCACTGCGTCCCTCGTCGACGGGTGCGCTACGCCAGAAGACCGGCAATTCGCGAAGCTCGCCGTTGTGCTCGGTGATCGCGCGCTCGGGGCCGGGCATGGGCGCCAGCATAAGCACTGGGATGCGAATCTTCTCCGGTGCCATGAGCAACCACGACCACCGGCCGAACCCTCTGGAAGCCGCCCTCGCGCGCCCGCGTCGACGCGCATTCGCGAGCGCCTGCGCGAGGTCTACGGGATCCCGCGAATGGCGCCCCACGGGCATCCGATCGCCGAGCTCGTGCTCACCGTGCTCTCGCAGTCGACTAACGACCGCAATCGCGACGTCGCGTTCCTGCGCATGCGCAGCGCAGTTTCCGACCTGGGAGGAGGTTCGCGACGCGCCGCTTGCGGCGCTCGAGCGCGCGATCCGTCCCGGGCGGCATCTCGAAGGTCAAGTCAGCGCGCATACAGGCGATCCTGCGCGCGATCTCCGCGGACCCACGGGACCCCGCGCATGCGCTCTCGCTCGACTGGATGCGCGACGCGCCGCTCGACGAGAGTCGCGACTACCTCACGGCGCTGCCCGGCGTCGGGCGCAAGACGGCGGCGTGCGTGCTGCTCTTCGCGTACGGCCTGCGGGAGGTTCCGGTCGACACCCACGTCACGCGCGTCGGCCAGCGCCTCGCGCTCCTGCCTGCACGCGCATCTTCGCGGGAGCTCCACGACCGTATGCTCGCGCTCACCCCCGCGGTGCAGAGCTCGAGCTGCACGTGAACCTCCTCCGCCACGGCCGACGCATCTGCCACGCGCGCCATCCCGACTGCACGCACTGCGCGCTCGCGCGGATGTGCCCGTCCCGCAAGCTCTTTCAGCCGTGGGGCAGCACGAGGAACGCGATCACGGCGTAGTGGAGCGCCACCGCGGCGACCACGAGCACGTGGAAGAGCTCGTGGTAGCCGAACACCCTGGGGGAGGGGTTCGGGCGCCCCGTCGCGTAGACGACGGCACCGCCCGTGTAGAGGGCTGCCGCCGGCGGCGAAGCCAGCCGCGCCGAGCCAGCCGATCGCAGCCGGCAGCTCTCCGAACACCGCCACTGTGCTCCAGCCGAGCCCCACGTAGACGATCGCGAACAGCCACTTTGGCGCGTCGATCCAGGCGAGCTTGATGACGATGCCGACGAACGCGCCCGCCCATATCACGATCAGGACCACCTTGGGCAGCGTGCCCGAGAGCGCCACGAGCGCGACCGGTGTGTAGGTCGCCGCGATCAGCACGAAGATCATCGAGTGGTCGAGTCGGCGCATCCAGCGGCGGACGTTTGGCCGCCATGTCAAGCGGTGATAGAGCGCGCTCGTGCCGAGCAGCCCGGAGACGGCGCCCGCGTAGAGCGCGGCTGCACCGCGTGTGAGCCCCGCGTGCGCGGTCACGATCAGCCCTATGCCGCACGCGAGCGAGACGAAGAATGCGTATTGGTGAAAGACCCCGCGAAGCCTCGGCTTGACCGGCCCGGAGGGCAGCAGTCGCGGGATCGAACAAGGGCTCGGGAGTGACGCCTGTGGAAGCTTCACCACAGTGAAGGTAGTCGGCACAAGACGCGCGCGCAAGCGCACGGCGCGTGCGCTTTGGACGTTCGTCTAGGCGCCGGCTGCGGCGGGCGGGGAAGAGGGCGGCGAGGCCGCCTGCGCAGCGAGTTTGTCGTGCTGCTTCTCGGCGCTCACGCGCACCACGTCCCATGCCAGCCCGACCTTTGCCATCGCCGCGATGATCCAGCCGGAGGGGTCGAGCTCATACCAGCGCAGGCCGTGGAAAGCGGAGCGCGGGAAGGCGTGGTGGTTGTGATGCCAGGCCTCACCGAACGAGGGCAGCGCCAGCCAGAACACGTTCGTCGAGCGATCCTCGACGTCAAAGCGGCGCCTACCGAAGAAGTGGCAGATCGAGTTGATCGACCACGTGACGTGGTGGACGAGGAAGACGCGGACGAGGCCTGCCCAAATGAACGCGGTGAGCGCCGCGAGCCACACGCCGCCGCTGAGCGCGAACCCGAGCACGGCAGGGAGCGCGAGGCTGTAGAGGGCAAGCCAAGGGAACGAGCGGTTGATCCTCCGCATCACCGGGTCCTCGGCGAGATCGCGCGCGTAGCGGCGCGACGAGGCCTGGCCGTGGGTACTGAAGAGCCAGCCGACGTGTGCGTGCCAGAGGCCGTGCAGCATTCCCCTTAGCCCGCTTCCCTCGTGCACGTGCGGGCTGTGCGGATCGCCCTCTTCGTCCGGGAACGTATGGTGCTTGCGGTGGTCGGCCACCCAGTCGATCACGCTGCCCTCGAGCGCCATCGAGCCGAGCACCGCGAACGTGTAGCGGAGCCAGCGGTGGGTCTCGAAGGCGCGGTGAGTAAGCAGGCGGTGAAACCCGACCGTGATGCCGAAGCCCGTGAGTAGGTACATCACGAGGAAGAGCACGAGGTCGCGCGGGCCGAGCAGGCTGTTCCAGAGCAGCGCGCCGCTCGCGAGCAGGCCCACGAACGGAAGCACGACGGCGGCGATGTTGACGTTGCGCTCCAAGCGAGTCATTCGGTACGCAATACACCGAAGCGCGCGGTGGTTTCACGGTGCGTTCGAAATCGTCCCCAATCCACGATTCGGCCCGTCGATTTGGTGGTATTAAGCACAAGCTACCACTTGACGGGCCACAGAAAATCTGCTAGACAGAGGCTTAGATTTTCCCCAAGGTAAGGAGCAGCAAGCAGATGGCGAAGACAATTGGCATCGACCTGGGCACCACGAACTCGTGCATGGCGATCCTCGAGGGCGGGGAGCCCACGGTGATCGAGAACGCCGAGGGCGGTCGCACCACGCCTTCGGTCGTGGCGTTCACGTCCGGCGGCGAGCGCCTCGTCGGCACGGTCGCGAAGCGCCAAGCGGTTACCAACCCCCAGAACACGATCTTCTCGATCAAGCGCTTCATGGGGCGCAAGGAGGGCGAAGTCAAGGAGGAGGAGTCGATCGTCCCCTACAAGGTCGTCTCCGGACCCGGCGGTGACGTGCGTGTCGAAGTCAGCGACAAGCAATACTCGCCGGAGGAGATCTCGGCGATGATCCTCCAAAAGCTGAAGGCCGACGCGGAAGCGTACCTCGGCGACACCGTCGACTCGGCGGTCATCACCGTCCCGGCCTACTTCAACGACGACCAGCGTCAGGCGACGAAGACCGCCGGCACGATCGCGGGTCTCGACGTCAAGCGCATCATCAACGAGCCGACCGCGGCGTCGCTCGCCTACGGGCTCGACAAGGAGAGCGACCAGACGATCCTCGTGTTCGATCTCGGCGGCGGGACCTTCGACGTCTCCGTGCTCGAGATCGGCGACGGCGTCTTCGAGGTCAAGTCCACGGCCGGCGACAACCATCTCGGCGGCGACAACTTCGACAAGGCGATCGTCGACTGGCTCGTCGCGGAGTTCAAGCGCAGCCAGGGCATCGACCTCTCGGCCGACCCGATGGCCCTGCAGCGTCTTTACGAGGCGGCTGAAAAGGCCAAGATCGAGCTCTCGACGACGCAGGAGACGCAGATCAACCTTCCGTTCATCACGGCGGACGCCTCGGGGCCGAAGCATCTCGACACGCGCCTCACGCGTGCGAAGCTCGTCGAACTCACGTCCGACTTGCTCGACCGCGTGGTCGCACCGACGCGCCAGGCGCTCGACGATGCAAAGGACAAGGGCGTCAAGGAAATCGACCACGTCGTGCTCGTAGGCGGCATGACGCGCATGCCCGCGGTTCAGGAAAAGGTCAAGGAGCTCACCGGCAAGGATCCCCACCGCGGCGTCAACCCGGACGAGGTCGTGGCCGTTGGCGCGGCGATCCAGGCAGGCGTGCTCGCCGGCGACGTCAAGGACGTGCTCCTGCTCGACGTGACACCGCTCACGCTCGGCATCGAGACCAAGGGCGGCGTCATGACGCGGCTGATCGAGCGCAACACGACGATCCCGACGCGCAAGTCCGAGGTCTTCTCGACCGCGGAGGACAACCAGCCTTCGGTCGAGATCCACGTGCTCCAGGGCGAGCGCGAGATGGCCGCCAACAACAAGTCGCTGGGCAAGTTCCAGCTGACCGGCATCCCGCCTGCGCCGCGTGGAATCCCCCAGATCGAGGTCGCGTTCGACATCGACGCGAACGGCATCCTCAACGTGTCGGCGAAGGACCTCGGCACGGCCAAGGAGCAGAAGATCGAGATCAAGGCTGGCTCTGGGCTCTCCGACGACGAGATCAAGCGGATGGTCTCCGACGCCGAGTCGCACGCCGAGGAGGACCGTCACGCGCGTGAGCTCGCGGAGGCGCGCAACGTCGGCGAGAACGCCGCCTATCAGGCCGAGCGCCAGCTCGGCGAGCTCGGCGATCAGGTAGATGCCGGCAGCAAGTCGCAGATCGAGCAGGCGATCAAGGACGTGCGCGACTCGCTCGAGAGCGATGATGCGGCGGCGATCAACGCGAAGACCGAGGCGCTGCAGAGCGCGTTCCACGCGGTCTCCGAGGCGATGTACCAGCGCGCCGGCGCGGCCGCGGGCGATCCTGCGGGCGACGGTGCAGGCACCGACGGCGCCGCGGGTGAGGGCGACCAGGCGGACGACGAGGTCGTCGACGCCGAAGTGGTCGAAGAGCAGAAGGGGTGATCGTGAGTGCGCGACACGGATCAGACTCTGAGCGAGCAGTCTCCGGCTGCGGGCCCGCCACACGGCGAGCCCGCAGCGCGATCACAGCCGCCTGAGGCCCGCATACCCGCGCCGGTGAGCGCGGGTATGGAAGCTCCCGAGGACGTCCCCGAGGCGGCGCTCGAGGGCGACGTCGACGAGCTGGTCGCGGTGGCGGCGCAGCGCGACGAGTATCTTGCGCTCGCGCAGCGCACGCAGGCCGATTTCGAGAACTACCGCAAGCGTGTGGCGCGCGATTCGAACGTCGCGATCCAGAAGGGGATCGCGAAGGTCGTAAAGGAGCTCTTGCCGGCGCTCGACAGCCTCGACAGAGCGTTCGAGGGCGCGGCGCAGGACGATCCTTTGCTCGAGGGCATACGCCTCGTGCGCTCGGAGCTTCACGCAGGGCTCGCGCGGGTGGGCGTCGATCGCTTCTCGCCGGTCGGCGAGGGGTTCAACCCCGAGCAGCACGAAGCCGTCGCGCAGCGCCCGAGCGAGGGGGTGCACAGCGGCACGATCCTCGAGGTCTACGAGGCCGGTTACCGCATGGGCGATCACATCATCCGCCCCGCTCGCGTGGTGGTCGCGGCTTGAGCAGGGAGTAGACGGTGGCGACGAGGCCCGACGACTACTACAAGACGCTCGGCGTCGACCGCAAGGCGACGGCGCAGGAGATAAAGAAGGCGTACCGCAAGCTTGCGCGCGAGCACCATCCCGACCGCAACCCGGGCAACAAGGACGCGGAATCGCGCTTCAAGGAAGTCTCGGAGGCCTACGACGTCCTCGGCGACGAGGAGAAGCGAGCGCAGTACGACGCCGGCACCGGCCCCTTCGCAGCGACCGGCGGCGGGCCGGGCGGCTTCGGTGGCTTCCAGGGCTTCGACTTCGGCGACAGCGGCGGGATGGGTGACATCCTCTCGAACCTCTTCGGCGGCGCCGGCAGGCGCGGGGGGGCGCGAGGCCAGGCGCGCTCGGCGGCCGAACGAGGCGCCGACCTCGAGGCGCAGGTACAGGTGTCGTTCGACCAGGCGATCCAGGGTGCGCAGATCCCGCTCTCGGTCCCGACTCACCAACGCTGCCCCACCTGCCACGGCTCCGGCGCGAAGCCCGGCACCGCGCCGAAGGTCTGCCCGGTTTGTGAGGGCCGCGGCGTCGAGACCGAAGGCCAGGGCGTCTTCTCGATCTCACGTCCATGCTCGCGCTGCGGCGGGTCGGGGACGGTGATCGACGATCCTTGCCCGACGTGCCATGGCGCCGGCGCCGTCCGGACCATGCGTCGCCTGCGCGTGAACGTTCCCGCAGGCGTCAAGGAGGGCAGCCGCATCCGCCTCGCCGGCAAGGGCGAGCCGGGCCGCAACGGTGGCCCGCACGGCGATCTCTACTTGGTCGTCCACGTCGCTCCGTCCCCGGTATTCACGCGGCGCGGCGACGACGTGCAGGTCGATGTCCCGCTCACGATCCCCGAGGCGTTGCGAGGCGCGGAGGTGAAGGTGCCGACGCTCACGGGATCGAAGACGCTCCGCGTGCGCCCCGGCACGCGGCACGGCACCGTGCAGCGATTGCGCGGAGAGGGTCCGCCACGGCTCAACGGCAAGGGCAACGGCGACATTCGTTACCGCTTCACGATCGACGTCCCCGACGAGCTTACGCCGGAGCAGAGCGAGGCGGTCGAGGGCCTCGCGAAGGTCATGAACGGCGATCCGCGCGCGAGCCTCTACGAGGAGGCGGCGCGATGAGCGCGCGACGGCGGCTGACGAGCGTCGAAGTCGCACTCGACCGCGGGGTCTTCATGATCTCGGTCGCGGCGGAGCTCGCGAGCTTGCATCCACAGACGCTGCGCACCTACGAGGCGCGCGGGCTGATCACGCCGAAGCGCTCGCCGAAGGGCACGCGCCTGTACTCGCAGGAGGACATCGACAAGCTGCGGCGGATCCAGGAGATGACGGCGGAGCTCGGCCTCAACCTCGCGGGTGTCGAACGCGTGCTTGCGCTCGAGTCCCAGGCGCGCCGCATGCGCGAGCGCGTCGAGGAGCTCGAAGCGCGCGAGCGCTTGGCCGAGGAGCGTTTGGCGGAGGCGATCGAGGAGGTCAAGAGCGCTTTCCGCGCCGAGCTCGTCCCATACAACGGTGGCGCGGGCACGGCTCTCGTTCGCGCCGCCGACGCGCGCTCCCCGTTCGCCGCGCACCCACGTACCCGTCCCCCACGGAGGTCCGACTATGCAGCCTGACAGGTTTACGATCGCGTCCCAGGAAGCGCTCTCCGGCGCTGTGAGGCTCGCGCGCGACGAGGCAAACCCCGAGCTCACGCCGGTGCATTTGCTGGCGGTCCTGATCGGCGCTGCGGGCGCCCCCGGCGCGGCCCCTGGCGCGCCGCAGGAGACCGCGCGGGCCGGGCGCGGGCGTCGTGCTGCCGGTGCTGGGGAAGCTCGGTGTGCAGCTCGAGCCGCTGCGCCGTCAGGTGCAGAGACGCGCTCGACCTGCTTCCGAAGCTCACCGGCGAGGCTCCGCCCGATCCGCGGGCCTCCTCGGAGCTCGAGGCGGTGCTGCGAGCGGCCGAGCGTGAGGCGCAGGCGTTGACCGACCAGTACATCTCGACCGAGCATCTGCTGCTCGCGCTCGCGGCGGACAACGGCGTCGCCGGTGAGGCGCTTCGCGCGCAGGGTGCGACGCGCGATGCGCTGCTGCGTGCGCTCGCGGAGGTGCGCGGGGGGCATCGCGTCGAAAGCCAGAACCCGGAGGACACCTACCAGGCGCTCGAGCGCTACGGGCGCGACCTTACGAAGGCGGCCGAGCAGGGCGAGCTCGACCCGGTGATCGGACGCGACGAGGAGATCCGCCGCGTGATCCAGGTGCTCTCGCGACGCACGAAGAACAACCCCGTGTTGATCGGCGAGCCGGGCGTCGGCAAGACGGCGATCGTCGAGGGCCTCGCACAGCGGATCGTCTCGGGCGACGTCCCCGAGTCGCTTGCGCGAACGTCGCGTGATCGCACTCGATATCGGCTCGCTCGTGGCGGGAGCGAAGTACCGCGGCGAGTTCGAGGACCGTCTGAAGGCTGTGCTGCAGGAGATCTCCGCAAGCACGCGGCAGCGTCATCCTGTTCCTCGACGAGTTGCACACGATCGTCGGCGCGGGCGCTGCGGAAGGCGCGGTCGACGCCGCGAACCTCCTCAAGCCGATGCTCGCGCGAGGCGAACTGCGCGCGGTTGGAGCGACGACCCTGGACGAGTACCGGAAGTACATCGAGAAGGATGCCGCGCTCGAGCGGCGCTTCCAGCCGGTGCTGGTCGGCGAGCCGTCGGTTGAGGACACGATCGCGATCCTTCGCGGGTTGAAGGAGCGCTACGAGGTCCACCACGGCGTGCGCATCCAGGACAACGCGTTGATCGCGGCAGCGACGCTTTCCGCGCGCTACATCACCGACCGCTTCCTCCCCGACAAAGCGATCGACCTCATCGACGAGGCGGCGTCTTCGCTGCGAATCGAGATCGACTCGCTACCGACGGAGATCGACGAGGTCGAGCGCCGGATCATGCAGCTCGAGATCGAGCTGACGTCGCTCGAGAAGGAGAAGGACGAGGCCTCGGCCGGCCGCCGCGAGGCGATCGAGCGCGAGCTTGCGGAGCTGCGCGAGCGCTCGTCCGCGATGAAGGCCGAGTGGCAGCGCGAGAAGGAATCGATCTCGCAGGTGCGCGAGAAGAAGGCACGTCTCGAGGAGGCACGCGCGGAGGTGGAGCGCGCCGAGCGAGCAGCCGACCTCCAGCGCGCAGCGGAGTTGCGCTACGGCGAGATACCGGAGCTGGAAAAGGAGCTTGCGGAGCTCGAAAGCCAGCAGGATGGAGGCGGCCCGGGAGCGCGCGCGACCTTCCTCAAGGAGGAGGTCGATGCCGAGGATGTCGCGGAGGTCGTCGCACGCTGGACGGGGATCCCGGTGAGTCGCTTGCTCGAGGGTGAAGTCGAGAAGCTCGTGCACATGGAGGAGCACCTGCACGAACGCGTCATCGGGCAGGACGAGGCTGTGGCGGCGGTGGCGGCCGCGCTGCGCAGCTCGCGCGCGGGGCTGCAGGACCCGAACCGCCCGATTGGCTCGTTCCTCTTCCTGGGACCGACCGGCGTCGGCAAGACCGAGCTCGCGCGCGCGCTCGCGGAGTACATGTTCGATACCGAGCAGGCGATGATCAGGATCGACATGTCCGAGTACCAGGAGCGCCACACCGTCGCACGGCTCCTCGGCGCGCCGCCGGGTTACGTCGGTTACGAAGAGGGCGGCCAGCTCACCGAGGCCGTGCGTCGCCGCCCGTACTCGGTCGTGCTGCTCGACGAGATCGAGAAGGCGCATCCGGACGTTTTCAACACGCTGCTGCAGGTGATGGACGACGGGCGCCTCACGGACGGCCAGGGGCGCACGGTGGACTTCAAGAACACGGTGCTGATCATGACTTCGAACATCCCCGTCCTGGAAACCTCGAACGACGCGGAGCTGCGCGAGGCGCTGCTTTCCTACTTCAAGCCCGAGTTCGTGAACCGGCTCGATGACATCGTGCGCTTCCAGTCGCTAACGCGCGAACAGATCTCGGAGATCGTCGACCTCCAGGTCGAGCAAGTCGCCGAGCGTGCGCACGAACGCGGCGTCGAGCTCACGCTCACCGACGACCGCACGCCAGCTGCTCGGCAACATGGGCTACGACCCGACCTACGGCGCGCGGCCGCTGCGCCGCGTGATCCAGCGCCAGCTGACCGACAAACTGGCGCTTGCGCTGCTCGAAGGCAAGATCCGCGAAGGCGATGCCGTGACCGCAGACGCGCGCGACGGCGAGGTCGTCCTGGAAGTCAGGAGCGGCAGCCGCGAGCCGGAGCTGACGGAAGAGGCGCCGGAGCCCGCGGGTACGACGGTCGGTTAGAGGCGTCGAGCGGGGCGGGCCACGCCTCAGGCTTGACCCGCCCCCGACTCTGACTGCCGCGACTCGTGTTTCGAGGAGGCTCTAGCTGATGCTGCTTGCCTGGAGGGCGTTTATCCTCGCATTACGCGCTAACACGACGATCGTCTTGCCGGATTCCCCCGACTCGGCGAATTCGACTTCGCACTTGAGAGCCAGCGTGCTGGTCGCTGCTCCCGTGCTCACATTGAGCGAGAGTGGGATCGTGGTTTGCGTAGCGCCGAACAGGACGACAGGGACGTTCGCCGCCGCTACCCAGTCGGAGGTGTCACTGACCGGCGAGCCGCTCGTCGGCGTGTCCGTCAGCGTGCACGTGATGCGGCCACTCCCCTTGAGCCCGAGGCCGACCTCCATCGCCAGTTCGACCTTCGCGTTGACTATGTAGCTCCCGGCCCCGATGGCCTTGGTGAGCACGGTGTGGGAGCTGTGTTCCACTTCTTCACCTTCACCCAGTGTGAGGGACGCGGGCGCCGATGCGGCATAGGCCGCGACGACCCCGTTCGGGCCCGGTGGTCCGGCCGCTCCGGCGGCGCCAGCCGCACCCGCAGCACCTGCAGCGCCGGCGGGGCCAGTGGCGCCGTTCTTGCCCTTGTTGCCCTTGAGCTTCTTGAGCACCTTCGGGTTGATCTGCTTGGTCGAGTTGATGAGGTAGTGCTTTGCCGCCAGGGCCCCGCCGGTCATCGAGAACACGAGTGCGAGCGTTGCCGCGACGTTGGCGTATGTGATACGCCGCTGTATCGCTGAGAACATTGCTGGTCAGGGGTGCAGCGCTCACCGCGGAGGAGCGGGTGCGTTCGCCGTGCGGGCCTGCCTCCCCAGCCTCCTTTCCTAGTGCATGGATGGGTGGGTATGGCGCCTGAGCGCAAGCGCAACTTAGAGGGGGTGCCGGTCAGAACTCTGACCGCCGCTGAGCAGTGGGCGGAGCCTCACGCAAGCGAGGCGAGGACTTGCGCCGGTTCGGTAGTGGTACGATTAACCCACTATGGCTTTCGTCGTGCCCCGGAGCAACGGCTCCTGGGAGATTCGCGAGTCGCACTTGACGGACAAAGGTCCCCGTAGTCGCACGCTCGGGTCCTTCCGCGCGCTCACGCCTGACGCGATCGAACGTGCACAACGGCGCGCGTCGAAGGCGCTTGACCCCGACGAGGTGCGGGAGGCCGCGCGAAGGGCTGGAGCCCCGGTGGCGCCGGCGGACGTGGACGCCTCGGCCGCAGACCTGCTTCGCGCGCTCACGGAAGGCGCGCGGCCCCGGCCCGCACTCGAGCGCGCGCTGCGCGATGCGCTGGGGAAAGGGGGTCGCAAAGCCTCGAGCAACGCGCAAGCTGCGGCGGCGTGGATCGGCGCCACACCGCAGATGCGCGGCGAAACGCTCCACGAACTGCTGCGGCTGGCGGACAGCTTCCCGCGCAGACGGCGCAGGAGCGAGCGGGAGGCCTTCCCGCGAATTGAATCGAGCCTCGCCTGAGCGCCACGAGACGCAGGAGCGCAAACGGGGGCGAGCCCGGCCTCCCTGAGAAGATCGTCGCGATCCACGAGCAGCTCACGCGCGTCAAGACCCCCCACGCGTTCGGCGGCGCGCTCGCACTCGCGTACTACGCAGAGCCGCGCGCGACGATCGACATCGACCTCAACGTCTTCGTCGCACCATCCGACTACGAGACGGTCGCGGGCGCGCTCGCTGTCCTAGGCATCGACGGCCGGCGCGGCGTCGAGGCGATCGTCGCGCGCGAGGGCCAGTGCCGGCTGTGGTGGTCGCAGACACCGATCGACGTCTACTTCGCCTACGACGCGCTCCACGAAGCGATGCGCCGCGCGCGCCGCAAGGAGCCCTTTGCGGGCAAGACGATTCCCGTGCTCTCCCCCGAGCACCTGCTCATTTGCAAGGCCCTCTTCAACCGCCCCAAGGACTGGCTCGACATCGAGCAGATCGTCGTGGGCGTCGACGAGCTCGACGTCGAAGAGGTGCGAAGCTGGCTGGATCGCATCGTCGGCGGCGACGACCCACGGCGCAAGCGGGTGGAGCGTGTTCTGGCCGGCGCGCGTTGAGCCGCTCGGCTGCTCGCGGATGCGCTACAAACGAAGCTGAACGCGCGTCCGCGCGCATCCTTCGATAGATGGAGGGACCAATGTCCACGTACATCATGCTGTGCACGCTGACCCCGGACGGGATCCAGACGGTCAAGAACAACCCGCAGCGCATCAAGGAGGTAAACGAGGAAGTGAACAAGCTCGGCGCGAGCGTAAAGGCGCAGTGGGCCACGCTCGGCCGCTCCGACTTCATCTCGATCGTGGAGGCGCCTGACGAGGCGACGATGGCTCGCGTTTCCGTCGAGCTCGGCTCGCGTGGCACGGGACGCTACGAGACCCTCGCCGCGATCCCCGTGGACGACTTCATCTCGTCTCTTTGAAGGTCCTCGTCGTCGGCTCCGGGGGGCGCGAGCACGCGATCGTACGTGCGCTCGCGCGCTCTCCGAAGCGTCCAGAGCTGCTGTGTGCACCGGGCAACGCCGGCATCGCACGGGACGCGCGGCTGCTCGAGGTGAACGCCACCGATGTGGGTGGGATCGTCGATGCAGTCGAGCGTGAGGGGGTCGAGCTGACCGTCGTCGGGCCCGAGGCCCCGCTTGTCGGCGGGATCGTCGACGCACTCGCGCAGCGGGGCCATGCGGCCTTCGGCCCGAGCGCGGCGGCTGCCCAGCTCGAGGGATCGAAAGCATTCGCAAAGCGTGCGATGGAGGAGGCTGGGGTGCCGACCGCTCGCTGGCGCGAAGCGTCCTCGCTCGACGAGGCGAGTGCGGCAGTGCGGGAGCTATGCGGGGACGGCGGGCGCGGGGTCGTCGTGAAGGTCGATGGGCTCGCGGCGGGTAAGGGTGTCACGGTCGCCAACGGCCCCGAGGAGGCCGAGGCCGCGCTCGAGGAGATCTTCCTCATGGGACGCTTCGGCGAGGGCGCGCGCGCGGTACTCGAGGAGCGCCTCGTCGGCGAGGAGCTCTCGCTGCTCGCACTTTGCGACGGAGAGCGCGCGGTGCCGATGGCGCCCGCGCGCGACTACAAGCGCGTCTTCGACGGCGATCGCGGCCCCAACACCGGCGGGATGGGCTCTTACTCGCCCGTCGCCGGAGTCGACGAGGAGCGCGTCGAGGAGATCGTGGCGAGCGTGCATCGCCCGATCGTGCAGCTCATGGGCTCCCGCGGCACGCCTTTTCATGGCGTGCTCTACGCCGGCCTCATGCTCACGGCGCAGGGACCGCGGGTGCTCGAGTTCAACGTGCGCTTCGGCGATCCCGAGACGCAGGCGGTGCTGCCGCGGTTGCGCTCCGATCTGCTCGAGCTCCTGCTCGCGGCGACGCGCTCCGGAGGGCTCGAGGGGGCGCACCTGCAATGGGCGCCCGAGTGGGCGGTGACGGTGGTGCTCGCGAGCGCTGGCTACCCTGCGTCGGCGTCCACCGGCGACGCGATCAGCGGCCTCGACGGACTGCCGGCGGCGTCGAGGTGACGCACGCGGGGACGGCCAGCACGAACGGGCAGGTGCTGACCGCGGGGGGCCGCGTACTGGGGATCACAGCGCTAGGTGCCGACGCTCGCTCGGCGCGCGCGGCGGCGTATGCTGCCGCGCAGCAGGTCTCCTTCGCCGGCATGCAGTTGCGACGCGACATCGCGGCGCACGCGTGATGATCCATCGCGGGAACGGGCCGGCGGGAATCGCGGATCGATGATGTCCACCCCTTCCACACCAATGACCGAGACCGAGGTGCGCGCGGAGATCGAGGAGCTCGACGTCGACGCGCCGCGCGTGGGCATCATCATGGGCGCGAAGAGCGACATGGAGGCGATGCAGCCTGCCGCGGACGAGCTTCGAGCAACGCGGCATCCTGCACGAGGTGCGCGTGATGTCTGCGCACCGCGACCCCGAGGCTGTCGCGGACTACGCCGTCGAATGCGCACATGCGCGGGCTGCGCGTGATCATCGCGGGTGCGGGGATCTCCGCCGCGCTGCCGGGCGCAGTCGCTGCGCGCACCGACCTGCCGGTGATCGGCGTGCCGCTCTCCGGCCGCCTCACCGCCGCGGGGGGCCTCGACGCGATCCTCTCGATCGTGCAGATGCCGCCAGGCGTCCCGGTCGCGTGCGTGGGCTTGAACAACGCCCGCAACGCCGCGATCCTCGCGGCGCAGATTCTCGGGGCATGATTCCGCGCTACACGCGCGATGAGCTCGGCCGGCTTGTGGACCGACGAGTCGCGGATGGAGCGCTGGCGCGAGGTCGAGGTCGCCGCGTGCGAAGAGCTGCCCGGAGCTGCTCGGCGAGGAGTGGGGTCCGAGCGCGGACGAGATCGAGGCGGTTCGGAACGGCGACCTTCACCGTTGAGGCCGTGCGCGAGCGCGAGCGCGCCACCGGGCATGACGTCGCCGCTTTCGTGGACGTGCTCGGCGCCTCCGCCGGCGACGCGGGTCGCTGGATCCACTTCGGGCTGACCTCCTCTGACGTGTTGGACACGGCGCTCGCGTTGCAGCTGCGGGCCGCCGGCGAAGTGATCCTGGCGGGAGCGCGCGCGCTCGAGGGGGCTCTAGTTACGCGCGCGCGCGAACAGGTGGACACGGTTTGCATCGGCCGCACGCACGGCGTCCACGCGGAGCCGACGACGTTCGGCGTGAAGCTCGCGGGGTTCGCATCGGAGGCTCACCGCAACCTCCGCCGTCTGCAAACGGCATTCGCGCAAGTCGCTGTCGGCGCGATCTCGGGTCCTGTGGGAACCTATTCCGCGACCGGTCCGGAGTACGAGCAGCGCGTGCTCTCCCGTCTGGGGCTCGCGCGCGAGCCGGTCTCCACGCAGGTGGTCGCACGCGACCGCCACGCCGAGCTCCTGATGCGCGATCGCGCTCGCGGGCGCGGGCGTGGAGCGCTTGGCGACGGAGGTACGCCACCTCCAGCGCACGGAGGTCGGCCGAGGTTCAGGAGCCTTTCGGCTCCGAGCAGAAGGGCTCGAGCGCGATGCCGCACAAGCGCAACCCGATCCTCTCCGAGCAGCTGTGCGGCCTCGCGCGCGTGCTTCGGGGCAACGCGCAGGCGGCGCTCGAGGATGTCGCCCTCTGGCACGAGCGCGACATCTCGCATTCCTCCGTCGAGCGCGTGATCCTCCCGGACTCGACGATCCTGCTCGACTACATGCAGCACCGCGCGGCGGCGCTCGTCGAGGGCATGGTGTCGACGCGGAGCGGATGCGCGAGAACCTCGAGCTCACCCACGGCGCGATCTTCTCCGCGGCGCTGCTGCTCGCCCTCGTGCGCACCGGCATGGGCCGCGACGAGGCGTATCGCATCGTCCAGCGCGCCACCCAGCAGCGCGTGGGACGAGCGCACGCCGCTGCGCGAGCTGATCCTTGCCGAGGAGCCCGGCGATCGAGGCCGCGCGGCGCGCCACGCCGGCGAGCGGCTTCGAGCTCGACGAGATCCTCGACTACACGTACTTCACGCGACACGCGAGCGAGATCGTCGCGCGACTCGATCATCTCGACTAGCTAGAGTCAGCGACGCGCACACGATGAGCACCGCCACCCTCGATCTTCCGCTCATGGCCTCCGGCAAGGTGCGCGAGATGTATGCGCTCCCGGACGCTGCGGAGCCGCGCGTGCTGATGGTCGCAAGCGACCGCATCTCGACCTACGACGTCGTCCACCCGACGCCGATCCCGGACAAGGGCAAGGTGCTGACGGGGCTCTCGGTGTTCTGGTTCGAGCGCACCGCAGCACATCGTCGCGAACCACCTCGTCTCGGCGACCGAGGAGGTGCCGGAGGCGGTGCGCGGGCGGGCGCTCGTCGTACGGCGGCTGCGGATGCTGCCCGTGGAGTGCGTCGTGCGCGGCTACCTCACGGGTTCGGGCTGGAAGGACTACACCGCGAGCGGTTCGGTCTCGGGCGTTGCGCTGCCGCCGAGGCCTGCGCGAGTCCGAGCGCCTGCGGCAGCCGATCTTCACGCCCTCGACGAAGGCGACGACGGGACACGACGAGGCGATCAGCATCGAGCAGGCGGCGGAGCTCGTCGGCGACGAAGTCGCTGATGCGAGCGCGTCGCGGAGATCTCGCTGGCGCTCTACTCGTTCGCGGCGGAGCACGCGCTCGCGAACGGCGTGATCCTCGCGGACACGAAGTTCGAGCTCGGGTTTCGACGAGCGCGGCGAGCTCGTGCTGGGTGACGAGGTGCTGACACCCGACTCCTCCCGCTACTGGCCCGCCGAGGGCTACGAGCCTGGCCGCTGCCAGCCGAGCTTCGACAAGCAGTACGTGCGCGATTGGGCGACCGCAAGCGGATGGGACCGCACGCCGCCCGCGCCCGAGATCCCCGACGACGTGGTCGCGGGCACGCGCGAGCGCTACGTCGAGGCGTACGAACGTATCGCGGGCCAGTCTTTCGGCGCGTTCCTAGAGCGCACCGGCGCGTGACGCGCGCGCGGGTGCTGATCCGCCCGAAGGCGGGCATCCTCGATCCACAGGGCCAGGCCGTGGAGCGAGCGCTTCCGGCGCTCGGCTTCGAGGGCGTGGAGCATGTCCACGTGGGGCGGCTCGATCGAGCTCGACGTCCCCGATGTGGCGGCGCTCGAGGAGATGTGCGAGAAGCTGCTCGCGAACCCGTTGATCGAGGACTACGAGGTGCAGGTGCTCGATGGAGCGGCGCCTGCGGACGGCTAGCGTCGCGCGCGTGAAGTTCGGCGTCGTGCAATTCCCGGGCTCTTGCGACGACCGCGACGCGATGCGCGCGGCAGGGCTCGTCGCAGAAGCGGAGGTCCTGTGGCACGCCGAGCGCGACTTGCGCGGCGTTGACGCGGTGATCGTCCCGGGCGGGTTTTCCTACGGCGACTACCTGCGGGCAGGCGCGATCGCGCGCTTTGCGCCGGTGATGGAGTCGGTGATCGATTGGGCGCGCGAGCGGGGGGCTCGTGCTTGGCATTTGCAACGGCTTCCAGGTCCTGTGCGAGGCACAGCTGCTGCCGGGGGCGCTCTTGCCGAACGTCAATCTTGCGCTTCATCGTGTCGAGAGGTGCAGTTGGAAGTGGTCAACCCGTGGACGCCTTTCACGGGTGCTTGGCCGGATGCGGGCCGGTATGATGGCGATCCCCGCGAAACATTCATGGGGGCGCTACTACGCCGACGGCGAGACGCTCGAGCGCGCTCGAGGAGCGCCGCCAGGTCGTGCTGCGCTACAGGGCGGGTCAGAACTTCAACGGCTCGCTGAACGACATCGCGGGAGTATGCAACGAGGCGCGAAACGTGTTTGGCCTGATGCCGCACCCCGAGCACGCCGTCGACGAGCTCAAAGGCTCCGCGGACGGCTTGTGCATCTTCGAGTCGATGCGCCGCGCGCTCGACAGGCGATGACTGAGACGCTGACGCTTGCCGGACGCGCGCGATGCGGTCGCGCTGGGGCTCACCGAGGGTGAGTACGCGCTGATCTGCGAGAAGCAGGGACGCCCGCCGAACCGCGTGGAGCTCGCGATGTACTCGCTGCTGTGGAGCGAGCACTGCGCGTACAAGCACTCGCGTAAGCTACTTGCGCACGCTGCCGACGGAGGGCCCGGCCGTCGTGATGGGCCCGGGCGAGAACGCAGGGGTGCTCGACGTCGGCGGTGGGGTCGTGTGCGCGATGAAGGTCGAGTCGCACAACCACCCCTCCGCGGTGGAGCCCTTCCAGGGCGCCGCGACGGGCGTCGGCGGGATCCTGCGCGACATCTTCGCCGTCGGCGCGCGGCCGATCGCGGTCCTCGACTCGCTGCGCTTCGGGGAGCCCGAGAGCGCCCACGCGCGCTACCTGCTCGACGGCGCGGTGTCGGGGATCGGCCACTACGGGAACTCGATCGGCGTGCCGACGGTCGGGGGCGAGGTCTACTTCGAGGCGCCCTACGCGCAGAGCTGCCTCGTGAACGCGATGGCGCTTGGCATCGCGCCGCGGGCGCGGCTGATGCGGAGCGCCGCTGCCGGCGTCGGCAACGCGCTCGTCCTGCTCGGCGCGCGCACGGGGCGCGACGGGATCGGTGGCGCCTCGGTGCTCGCCTCCGCCGAGCTCGACGAGGGTGCGCTCGAGAAGCGCCCGAGCGTACAGGTCGGAGATCCGTTCGAGGAGAAGAAGCTGCTCGAGTGCTCGCTCGAGCTGCTCGACGCGGGCCTGCTCGTCTCGCTGCAGGACCTCGGCGCCGCGGGGCTGACGTCGGCGGCCGCTGAGATGGCGTCGAAGGGCGGCGTGGGCATCGACATCGACGTGACGAAGGTCCCGCTGCGCGAGCACGGCATGGAGCCCTTCGAGGTGATGGTGTCGGAGTCCCAGGAGCGGATGCTGTGCGTCGTCGAGCGTGCGAGCCTCGATGCGGTGATGGCGACGTGCGAGAAGTGGGAGGTCGGCGGGCAGCGTCATCGGCGGCGTCACCGCGGAGCGGACTGATTCGCGTGCTGAGCGGCGAGGAGACGGTCGGCGAGATGCCGGTGCGCGCGCTCGTCGACGAATGCCCGCTCTATGACCTCGCGCCGGCGCAGCCGGCGCAGCCCCTCTATCCGCCGCCGCCGCGCGACGCTCGCTCCGCGATTGCTCGCCCGGCGCAGGCGCTGCTCGCGCTGCTCGAGTCCGCGAACCTCGCCTCGCGGCGGCCGCTCTTCGAGCAGTACGACGCGATCGTGCAATCGCGCACGGTGCGGGCGCCCCGGCGACGCCGACGCGGCGGTGCTCGCGATCGCGGAGGACTGGCGCCCCGAGGAGGTGCGCGGAAGCACTTCCGGCGCTCGCGGTGTCGATCGATTGCAACGGCCGGCGCGTGGCGGCGGACCCATACTGGGGCACGGTCGAGGCGGTGCTTCGAGTGCGCTGCGAACCTCGCGTGCACGGGCGCGGAGGTGCTCGGCGTCACGAACAACCTCAACTTCGGCAATCCGACGAAGCCGCACATCGCGTGGCAGCTGACGGAATCGGTGCGCGGGCTCGGGCGACGCCTGCCGCGCGCTGCGCGGCGCCGATCGTGGGCGGGAACGTGTCGCTCTACAACGAGGGGCCGGCGGGCCCGATTTACCCGACGCCCGTGATCGGCATGCTGGGACGCTTCCGGACGCTCGCCACGCCGCAGGGATCGCCTTCGCGCAGGAGCGGGCGACGCGGTCGCGCTCGCGGGCGCCTTCACGCCGCGCCTCGCGGCCTCCGAGCTGCACAAGCTCCAGGGCCGTGCGCTTCCCGGACGCCGCTTGCGCCAGTCGACTGATTCGCTGCGCGCGAGACGCAGGAGCGCGTGCGGGACGCGGTCCGCGCGGGCAAGCTCGCGAGCGCGCACGACATCGCAGAGGGCGGGCTCGCGGTGGCGCTGGCGGAGTGCTGCCTCGCGGGCGGGCACGGCGCGCGCATCGAGCTCGCGGACGGGGCGGACCCCGAGGCCCTCTTCGGCGAGAGCGCCGGAGCGTTTCTGATCAGCGGCGCGGCGGAGGATCTCGGCGACCTGGCCAACGCGCATGCCACTACGCATGATCGGCGTCGTCGGCGGCGAGCGCCTGTCGATCTGGGCGCCGCCGGAGCTGGCCGCTCGAGCTCACGCTCGGAGAACTCGCGGGCCGAGCGCCATGAAGCGCTTTCGCGATGGCTCTCGCGTGTCCCGATGAGCCACCCCGCACGCCGTGGTCTCGGGCTGCTAGCGTGAACGCTGCGATGCCCGTACGAGGAGGTTCCTCGCCGGCGGGCCGGATGGAGCCGGCAAGGAACGCAAAAACTGACCCGCTGGCGGCGCCGAGCACGCCGCAGGCGGCGCAGCACATTGCGCGCGCGAGCGACGATCACCCGCGCGAGGAATGTGGCGTGTTCGGCCTCTATGGGCCCGGCCACGACGCCTCGCGTCTGGCCTTTTACGCCCTCTACGCGCTGCAGCACCGTGGGCAGGAGTCGGCGGGGATCGCCGCCGCCGACCGCGACGGCCACATCATTACGCGTCGCGAGCTCGGGCTGGTCAACCAGGTGTTCACCGAGAACGACCTGCGTACGCTCGCGGGCGAGCTCGCGATCGGCCACGTGCGCTACTCGACCACGGGCTCGAACGCCTGGGAGAACTCGCAGCCGGTGCACCGCTCGCAGGGCACGAACGGCTCGCGGCGAGAGATCGCGCTCGCGCACAACGGCAACCTCATCAACGCGGTCGAGCTCCACGAGGAGCTCCTGCGGCGGGGTGTCACCTTCGGCGCGACCTCAGACTCCGAGATCATCGCGGCGCTGATCGCGACCCATCCCGCGAGCCAGCTCGAGGATGCGATCGCGGAGGTCCTGCCGCGCCTGCGCGGCGCCTTCTCGATCGTGACGATGACAAAGGACCGCGTGGTCGCCTTCCGCGACCCGCACGGCATCCGCCCGCTCGCGCTCGGCGTGCTCGGCGGCGGCGAGGAGCCGGAGCGCTACTGCGTCGCGAGCGAGTCGTGCGCGTTCGACATCATCGGCGCAAAGTTCGTGCGCGACGTCGAGCCGGGCGAGGTGGTGACGCTGGACGAGCGCGGTGTGAATTCGCGCCGCGCGAGCTCGCCGGCACGCTCTGCGTTCTGCGTTTTCGAGTACATCTACTTCGCGCGCCCGGACTCGCGCATGAACGGCCAGGCGCTGCAGGTCGCGCGCGGGCGCATGGGTGAAATCCTCTGGCGCGAGGCGCCCGTGGAGGCCGACCTAGTGATCGCCGTGCCCGACTCCGGCAACGCCGCCGCACGGGGCCTCGCGCGTGCTGCGGGGCTGCCGCAGGACGACGGCTTCGTCAAGAACCGCTACGTCGCGCGCACGTTCATCGAGCCGGGCCAGGAGCTGCGCAAGCACGGGTTGCGGTTGAAGTTCAACCCCCTGCCCGAAGTGATAGCCGGCAAGCGGCTCGTCGTCGTCGATGACTCGATCGTCCGCGGCAACACGACGTCGCAGATCGTGCGCATGTTGCGCGAGGCCGGCGCGCGCGAGGTGCACCTGCGCATCTCGGCGCCGCCGATCCAGCACCCGTGCCACTACGGCATCGATATGTCGACGCGCGAGGAGATGATCGCGCACGGTCGCAGCGTCGAGCAGATCGTCGCGCAGCTGGGGTGCGACTCCCTGCACTACCTCTCGCTCGAGAGCGTCTACGAGGCGGTCGGCGTTACGCCCGATACGCACTGCGACGCGTGCTTCTCCGGGCACTATCCGCTCGAGGGCTCCGCCGAGGCGAACGGCAAGTATGCGCTCGAGCGCGACTCCGGCGAGGAGCCGGAGGCCGCACGCGATCAGTACCGGTCGTCGCGGGCGCCGGTCGCGTCGTTGTAGCGGTTGTTGTACGGGCGCCGCGAGATCAGGCTGTGACGGCGCTCGGCGCCCGTGGCGCCGGCGAAGGCCAGCACGAACGTCGTGAAAATGAGTAGTTGCGAGAGCATTGGTCCTCTAAACGTGACTTCGTCTGGTTGATCCCTACCGCACATGCGGCCCCTTCACCAGCCTCATCCCAACCCTTCGCTCCAGTGTGCAAAGCACCGGCGGAGCGCTCTGTGAGCTAGGTCACAGCGTTTGACGCGCAGATAGTCTTCTCGCTCCTATGGCCTCCTCACCGGTACCGATCGCCGTGCTGGTGTCGGGTACCGGCACGAACCTGCAGGCGCTCCTGGACACCGTTCACGGGCGCGAGGCGCAGATCGTCGCGGTCGCCTCGAGCGTCGAGGGCGCGCCCGCGCTCGCGCGCGCGGAGGCTCGCGATCTGCCGACGGCGGTCTTCGCGCGCGATGACTACCCCGACCGCGCCGCTCGCGACGGCGCGCTCGGGGACTGGCTGAGCGAGCGCGGCTCGCGGCTCGTCGTGCTCGCTGGCTTCATGGAGCTGCTCGGCGACGGCTTCCTCGAGCGCTTTCCCGGCGCGGTGATGAACGTTCATCCTTCGCTGCTCCCAGCCTTTCCGGGCCTGCGCGCGATCGAGCAGGCGCTCGCATACGGGGTGAAGGTGTTCGGCGTGACCGTCCACTTCGTGGACGCGGGCGTGGACAGCGGCCCGGTGATCCTTCAGGGCGCGGTCGAGTTGCCCGACGCGCGCGACCCCGCCGAGGTGCTCGCGGCGCTGCGCCCCCTCGAGCACGCGCTGCTGCCGGAGGCGGTGCGCCTGCTTCGCGCGCGGGGGGCTGATGATCGACGCCGAGAACCCGAGACGCGTCGTGGTGGCGGATAGGCTCTCGGTGTGAGCATCGAGTACCAGACGAGCGCCGCGAGTGGAGACCTCGAGCAGGCAGATCCGGGCGCTGTGCGCGTGCGCCGCGCGCTCCTTTCCGTGTACGAGAAGGAGGGCGTCGTCGAGCTCGCTCAGGGGCTCGCCGAGCTCGGCGTCGAGATCGTCTCGACCGGCGGCACCGCCCGCGCGCTCGCGGACGCCGGCGTCGAGCTGCAGCGGATCGAGGAGTTCACGGGCTTCCCCGAGATCATGGACGGCCGCGTGAAGACACTTCACCCGCGCCTCTACGGAGGCGTGCTCGCGAGGCGCGACGAGCCGGCCCACGTGCGCGCCGCCGAGGAGCAGGGGATCGCGCAGGTGGACCTCGTGTGCGTGAACCTGTACCCCTTCGAGCGTACGGTGGCGCGCGCTGACGTGAGCGCCGAGGAGGCGCTCGAGAACATCGACATCGGCGGGCCGACGATGATCCGCGCCGCGGCGAAGAACCACCCGTTCGTGGCGGTGCTCGTCTCGCCGGCGGACTACGAGGGCGTGCTCGAGGAGCTTCGCTCCGCCGAGGGGCTGCTCTCGCTTGCCACCCGCGAGCGTCTCGCGGCGGCGGCCTTCGCGTACACGGCGCGCTACGACGCGGCGATCTCGCGCTGGTTCGCGCCCCGCGTGCACGAGGGGTTCCCGCCCACGTGGGCGAGCAGCTACGAGAAGGTGATGGACCTGCGCTACGGCGAGAACCCGCATCAGCAGGCCGCCTTCTACGCGCAAGTCGGCGCGCCGACGCACCTCCTCGCGGGCGTCACCCAGCTCCACGGCAAGGAGCTCTCGTGCAACAACCTGCTCGACCTGAGCGCCGCGCGCGAGCTCGTCGAGGAGCTCGTGTTCCCCACAGGCGGCGGCCCCGACACGGATGCGGAGGCGGCGGTGGCGATCGTCAAGCACAACAACCCGTGCGGATGCGCGCTCGCGGAGAGCCCCAAGGATGCCTACGAGCGGGCATTCGCGTGCGACCCGCAGAGCGCGTACGGCGGCGTGATCGCGAGCAGCCGCCGCGTCGACCGGCCGTGCGCGGAATCGATCTCGGAGCAGTTCGTCGAGGTGCTGCTGGCGCCGGGATTCGACGACGATGCGCTCGAGATCCTCGAGCAGAAGAAGAACGTGCGCCTGCTCGAGCTGCGGGAGTGGCGTCGCCCGGGGCCGGGCATGGTCGAGAAGCCGGTGCTCGGCGGCGTCATCTCACAGACCCGCGACGCCGTCACGGAGGATCGCGGGCAGATGCGCGTGACGAGCGAGCGGGAGCCGAGCGAGGAGGAGTGGCGAGACCTCCTGTTCGCGTGGACCGTTTGTATGCAGGTGCGATCGAATGCGATCGTGATCGCACGTGAGATCGCGACGATCGGCATCGGGGCGGGCCAGATGAGTCGCGTGGACTCGGTGCGGGTGGCGGTCGAGAAGGCGCGCGAGGCGCAGCCTGAGCGGCTCGCCGGCTCCGCGCTCGCGTCCGACGCGTTCTTCCCGTTCGCCGACGGGCCGCAGCTCGCCGCCGATGCCGGCGTGAGCGCGATCATCCAGCCCGGGGGGTCTGTGCGCGACGACGAGGTCGTCGCGGCGGCGAACACGGCGGGAATCGCGATGGTCTTCACCGGCGTGCGGCATTTCCGCCACTGACGGCGCGGGCGACGATGCTCGATTCCCGCGCGCGCGCCGGGCGGCTGCCTAGCCGGGTGTCCCGGTGCTCGGTGCCTGCACGCCCCCGGGGCCGTATTCGTGAGGCGAGCCTTCGTTCTGACTCCCCGAGCCGGGGCCGCCACCGCCTTCCGCTTCGGGCGTCGTGGTGTTTGGGTGCCCCTGCGGCTGGGCGCCTTCGGGCGCCGGCGGTTCGCCGCTCGATTCCGGGTGCGAGTTGGAGCGTGGGTGCGCGGGCGGCGAGTGCCCCCCGTGCGGGTGCGCGGGGTGCGCCTGTGAGCCTGAGTGAAGCTGGCTGCGCGCACTCCTGAGGGCGGCCAGCACCGTCGAGCGCTGGTTATCGATTCGCAGCCGCGCGTTGAGGACCGGCACCGCCGCGCTCGGATCATGCTCGAGCTGCAGCGCACGGCCAAGGTCATAGAGGGCGTACGCGTAGGTGAGGCACGCATCGGAGCTCGGTTCTTCGCAACCCGCGGTCGAGACGCGGCTCGCGCTCAGCGCCGCGCGCAGGTCGGCGGCTGCGGCCGCGTAGCGACCTTCGGCGAGCAGTTGGTGCCCTTCGCTCTGCAGTTGCGAAGCGGTGCCGGCGCCCGTCGCG
The DNA here is from genome assembly GCA_963768005.1 of uncultured bacterium. GTDB lineage: Bacteria > Actinomycetota > Thermoleophilia > Solirubrobacterales > Solirubrobacteraceae > Palsa-744. The sequence continues at coordinate 145,020 of CAVYGD010000001.1, read as the reverse complement.
TCCGGACCGTGCGCGCCCAGGCTCCCCTCGCTGCTTGCGAGGCCGTCGCCTTCGGAGGTGGAGTGCGCACGGTGCGCGACCTGCAGGCGCGATGCTCGTGGCGCGCTGCTGCCGGAGATCCCCTTCAGCAGCGCGGAGTGCGCGCGTGCGGAGAGCTTCGTGGGGGTAGCGCCCGAGTGCTTCGTGGCGCTCGCAAGCACGACTGCCAGCAGCGCGAGCACGAGGAGCACCGGGGCGGCGAGCAGCATCCCTCCGCGCGACCCGCGTCGCCAGCGAACCGCGTGTCCTCGCAAGTGGCCGGCTCCGGGCAGCGAGCGGCTGCGCAGCGCGACTGCTCCGGCTCCTAGCCGGCGATTGACACGGTCACCCCAGGCGCCGGCGAGGCGGCGGCTCGCGAGCGCCGCGGCCCCGGCCCGCTTGCGGGCAAGCATCAGCCAGTCGACGAGCGCGTCCGTGCGCCGGCGGGGCTCCGGCGCCTCCGGCGCCGTCAGCCAGGGCTCCTCGAGCTGGACCCCCACGGGAACGGGCCCGCCACCGGGCTGCGCCCGTTCGACGTGCTTGATCGGGAGGCCAGCGATCTCGAGCTCGTAGCAGAGCATTGCCGGGTTGTCGATGCCGCGCGAGCGCAGCTCGCCGAACGTCACCGGCTCTCCGCCGGCCGTGCGCAGGATCTCGAGCATGCGTGCCTGCTCATCGTCGAGCGGCCGCACCGGCACGGGCCGGTCTTCAAAGCCCTCGGCGTTGATGCTCATGACTAAGTAGTAGTACCCGCGCCTTCTTCGCGCAAGCCACAATCACGTCTCCGTCACGACGAGAGCCCGACGACGCGCTTGCGCGCGCGCTTGAACGGAGTAGGATGGGCGCGCGAGGCCCCGATGGATCTTGCGATGGGCGTGAGCAGCCCGCTCGTGCTTCCAGTGGGCAAGCCTAAGGGCGAAGGAAGGTGGGCGCACGACACTCGTCGAGCTTCAGCGCGAAGTCCCGTTTCCCGCCGAGTGTGCGGTCGGCGGCGCTGATCGGTGCGTCGAGCGCCGATGAGTGGATCGCACCCGCACGAGACGCGTAGCACCCTCGACGAGGGCGCGCTGTTCGAGCGACTGCAGAGGCTGCGCGAGGCGTTGCCGGCACTCGGGCGCGAGCTGGCGGCAGCTCGCCAGCAGGCAGCCGAGCTACGCTCCGAGAACGCGCGCCTCGCGCGTCGCGTCGCGGAGCTGCAGGCACGCGATGCACGTCGTGCTCCGCCCACACCTTCGCGCCCTCGGGGTTCTCGCGGCACTTGAGCCGTTTCCGTTCGGCGTGCAAGCGGTCTCCGAGTACCTCAAGGTGCTCGAGCAAGCGGACCTCATTGCTCGCGAAGGCGCTCGTTGGACCGCGGTCGGCGCCGACCGTCGCCGGTCAGCGGCGCGTGACGCTGCGCAGCTACCGGCCACCGCGCCGTCGCCGGCGCTGAGACCTGGCTGCGTCGCACTTCGCGACGCATCTGCGTCAGACTTAGCTGGGTGTCGAGCGAGCTGCAAGAACAGGCAAAGCGTCACTTGTGGATGCACTTCACGCGGATGGGGTCCTACGCCGACCACGAGGTGCCGGTGATCGTTGCCGGCGAGGGGTGCTACGTCTATGACGAACACGGGAAGCGCTACCTCGATGGCCTCTCCGCGTTGTACTGCGTGAACATCGGCCACGGCCGCGCCGAGCTCGCCGAAGCGGCGGCGGCGCAGGCGAAGGAGCTCGCCTTCTACACGAACTGGAGCTACGCGCACCCGCGCTCGATCGAGCTCGCCACGCGGATCGCGACGCTCGCGCCCGGCAACCTCAACCGCATCTTCTTCACCTCCGGCGGCTCGGAGGCGGTGGAGACGGCGTGGAAGCTCGTGAAGGCTTACTACGAGGCCCGTGGCGAGCCGAGCCGCTACAAGCTGATCGCCCGCAAGCTCGCCTACCACGGCACCTCGATGGGCGCCCTTGCAGCAACCGGGCTGCCGCCGCTGCGCGCTCCCTTTGAGCCGCTCACGCCCGGGGGCGTGCACGTCCCGAACACGAACTCCTATCGCTGGAGCGAGGACCGCGACCCGTTGTGGGCGGCGGACGCGATCGAGGAGGCGATCGAGTTCGAGGGCCCCGAGACCGTCGCCGCCGTGATCCTCGAGCCGGTGCAGAATGGCGGCGGCTGCTTCGTGCCTCAAGAGGGGTACTTCCAGCGCGTGCGCGAGATCTGCGACCGCCACGGCGTGCTGCTGATCTCCGACGAGGTGATTTGCTCGTGGGGCCGCATCGGCTATTGGTTCGGCTGTGAGCGCTACGACTACCTTCCCGACATCATCACTACCGCGAAGGGGATCGGCTCGGCATACGTCCCGCTCGGCGCGGTGATCGCGGGCGACCACCTGGCCGAGCCGTTCCTGCACGGCAAGAGGACGTTCAATCACGGCTTCACGTTTGGCGGTCATCCCGTCGCATGCGCAGTGGGGATGGCGAACATCGACGTCGTGGAGCGCGAGGATCTGTGCGGCAACGTGCGCGCGAAAGAGGTTCGCTTCCGCGCGACGCTCGAGGGCTTGCGCGACCTTCCGATCGTCGGTGACGTGCGCGGCGCCGGCTACTTCTACGCGATCGAGCTCGTCAAGGACAAGGAGACGAAGGAGACCTTCAACGCACAGGAGTCCGAGGAGCTGCTGCGGGGCTTCCTTTCCGGCGAGCTCTACCGGCGCGGCTTGATCTGTCGCACCGACGATCGCGGCGATCCGATCGTCCAGCTCTCGCCCCCGCTGATCGCGGGCGAGGAGCAGTTCGAGGAGATCGAGGAGATCCTGCGCGCAGTGCTCAGCGAGGCCTCGGAGCGCATCGAGCAGTGGAGCTCACTGTCGAAGGCCTGATCGCAAAGCTCGGCCTGAAGCTCGTGTCCGAGTTCCGGCTCGCGCTGCGCGGCCGGGAGCTCGCGCGATGAGGGTCGGCGTCCCGACCGAGAGCAAGGCCGACGAGTATCGCGTCGCGCTCACGCCCGCGGGCGTACGGGAGCTGAGCGCGCGTGGCCACGAGGTTGTGATCGAGTCCGGCGCGGGCGCAGGAAGCGCGCTTTCAGACGAGCAGTTCGCGGCCCAGGGCGCCAAGATCGTCGACGACGCCGAGGCGGTGTTCGCGGCGGCGGAGCTCGTTCTGAAGGTCAAGGAGCCCGAGCCGCACGAAGTGCGGTGGCTGCGCGAGGACCACACGCTCTTCACCTACCTGCACCTCGCCGCCGCCCCCGAGCTCGCGCGCGCCCTGCAGGACAGCGGGGCGACGTGCATCGCCTACGAGACGGTCGAGGATGCGGACGGGAGGCTCCCGCTGCTAGCGCCGATGAGCGAGGTCGCGGGCAAGATCGCGACGCAGGCGGGCGCGTTCATGCTCGAGAAGCCGTTCGGCGGGCGGGGAATCCTGCTCGGAGGTGTACCGGGCGTGGCCGCGGCGACCGTGCTCGTGATCGGCGGCGGCGTGGTGGGTATGAACGCCGCTTTCATCGCGATCGGGATGCAGGCCGACGTCTTCGTGTTCGACCGCTCGATCGACCGCTTGCGCGAGCTCGAAGTGGCGTTCGGCGGACGCGCCTCGACCGTCTACTCCTCGACGCTCGCGATCGAGGAGATGCTGCCGCTCGCCGACCTCGTGATCGGAGCCGTGCTCGTGCACGGCGCGCGCGCGCCGACGGTTGTGACGCGCAAGCAGCTGTCGTTGATGCGAAAGCACGCGGTTCTCGTGGACGTCTCGATCGACCAGGGCGGCTGCTTCGAGACCTCGCGGCCGACGACGCATTCGCACCCGACGTTCGAGGTCGACGAAATCACCCACTACTGCGTCACGAACATGCCGGGGGCGGTGCCGATCACCTCGACGTTCGCGCTCACGAACGCGACGCTCCCGTACACGCTCGAGCTCGCGGATCTCGGAGTGAGCGAGGCGCTCGAGGAGGACGAAAGCCTGCGTCTCGGGCTCAACGTGCGCGCGGGCCAGATCACCCATCCGGCCGTCGCCGACGCGCTCGCCGACCGCGCGTACAGCAAGACAGTCACGCGATAAAGAGCCGTTCACGCCTGGCCAGCGGAGCGGCCCTGGGCGATCAGCTCGTCGCGGTCCAGCTGACGGTTCTCGCCGGAGCTGCTCTTGTTGAAGTGCGAGGTGACGGTGCCCTTCGCCTCGCCGTGCTTGAGGAACGTCCCGGTGACCTTGTCGGTGCCGATCGACTTGCTGGATGCACCAGGCTCCTTGATCTTCAGCGTGACCTTGAACTTGCCCGCTTTAGAGATCCTCGCAGATCCCTCGTTGGGGCTTCCGACGCCACCACAGCCGCCCTGGCATTTGAAGGGAGTCGTGACGGTCAGGTCGATCACGCGCTTGCCGCTCGAGGAGACCTTGAACTCAATGGCCTCGGTGCCACCGCCCTTGTTGTAGGTGCCCACATAGGTGGCGCCCTTGGTCGCATTGGACGCAACCGCCACGCCGGCAGCCGCGAACGTCGCCGCGACGGCTACGCCGCCGACGATGAACAGTCGGTTCTGAAGATTGCGTGCGATGCTCATGCCAGCCCCTGTCGGTCGTGTTTGCGGGTGAAGAGTGGCGCGGAGTTTATTTAATGGCCGCCTTCTTGGACTGGCTCGAGCTGATCCGCCCGCCAGCACCTACAGCGAAGCCCCCGCGCTGGCGTCGCGGTGGCCCAGGCGATCTTGTGAACTTTTCGAGACCCGCCTTGACAGTCATCGAGAGCGAACGTAGCATTCCGCGACTTCGGCGGGGTGATAGCCAGGGTGCTGTTCGCCAGGACACCAAGGTTGTCTGTGGCTCCGACCCATGAGTTCAAGCACCCATCGGCACTACTAGGAGGTGACCTTATGACATGTCGCGTGCGTCACGCGCATGCCCGCGCGCGTATCCTTGCCGCGGTCGTAGGGATAGCGGGACCATTTCTGCTAGCCGGTCAGGCTGCGACGGCATCGGCCGCGCCGCTGGGCCTTTCCACGACGAGTGGCTTTCAATGGCCAGCCGCCACGACCGGGCTGATCGATGTCCACCAGCCCCTCATCTTCTACCAGCCGGCGGCCAACACCACATGGTCCGAGACGGCAACGCTTGCAAACGGTGGCGTCGAAGTAGCCACGAGCGACGTCAGCCTCGCGACCGAGAAAGTCGAATCCGGAGGTACGCTGCGAGCGCTGCTCGCCTGGCGCGTGACCGGCAGCGGCACTTCGTCCGTCTCGCTAGGGGGAGGCGACATCTGCGAAACGCACTCGGCCTACTCGCGATGCTTCACGACCGTGAACGTCCCTGCCGGAGGCTCTGAAATCATCAGGATTGGACTCTCCCGTAGTCTCCATGCGGCGGATGGCAACTACTGGTGGGACGCGTCGCTGCACGCAGGAGGCAAGCAGACGAACCTCGGCCTGATCCAGATCCCGGGCGGATCCACGACGGTGGATGGTGCAACGAAGGTCCTCGACCAGACCATCTACACGGGCCCGCCGAGGTCCTCGGCGGCGGAAATCCCACAATCCACTATCGCGTGGCTCTCGCCGTGGGAGGGCGAAGAAGGCGTCGGCGGCGAAATCTACGCGGCGTACGAGGAAAGCTCGATCGCAGCGGGCTCGTGGGGAGCGACTTTCACGGCGCTCAATTTGGGCGGGGAGGTTACGGCCGTCAACGTGGAGGCGCCCACTGAATAACGCAATCTGTCGACCGGCGGCATGGGCGTACCTGCCGCCGGTCCCGACGTCCAGGTGGCGCGTCAGGATCGCTCTGCTTGCTATCCGCCGTGGTGGCGGTCAATGGTGCGCGGCCTGGGACTCGAACCCAGCCCGCCGGATTAAAAGCCCGGTGCTCTACCCGATGAGCTAGCCGCGCCCGACCAGTCTGCCACAGCGTTCAGGGCGGCTCTTCTCAGCGTGTCGCCGCCGGCCTCGCGGCCGATTCAGGGGCGTCACCGTCGAGCGATTCGCCCTCCTCGGGATGCTCGCTCGCGGCCACGGCAAGCATCTCCTCGATGCTCGCGAGCTTCACGCGCGGGCGCCCGTGCGGCTCACCGCGGCTGCGCTCGTGGAGATCGATCTGTTCCCACCCGGCGTATGTGACGAGGTCGGGCTTGCGCTCACGCAGCATGCGCTCGACGTCGCCGGGGTCGGGTACGGGCGGCTCGGGGAGGCGGTCGGCGGCAAGGTCCTCGAGCACCGCGTCGACGGTCTCCTGCGCATCTTTCTTGTTCGTGCCGATCACTCCGGTCGGTCCGCGCTTTATCCAGCCCACGACGTACTCGCCGGGACGGGCCGAGCCGTCATGATCGAGCACGCGGCCGCGCTCGTTCGGAATCACGCAGCGACGCTCGTCGAACGGCACGTCGGGCAAAGGGACGCCGCGGTAGCCGATCGCGCGCATGACGAGCTCCGCGGAAACGACCTCGTGCTCGTCCGTCGCGTTCGCGCGCAGCGCGCCTGACTCGTCGGCGGCCAACTCGTTACGCACGAGGACGACCTCGCGCACTCCATCCGCGTCTCCGCGCAGCTCGACCGGCGAGAGCAGGAAGCGCAGCACGATCCGCCGTTCGTGGCTCAAAGGGCGCTCCGCGTACTCGCGCAGCGTCTTTACGTTGCGCTCGGCGGTCGCACTCATGTTCGGATCGCTGGCCGCCAACGCCCGATCGAGCTCCGCGGGGTCGACGACGACGTCGACGTCCTCGAGATCCGCGAGCTCGCGCAGCTCGGGATTCGTGAACGCCGCCTGCGCGGGGCCGCGGCGCCCAGCGACGACGACCTCGCGGATGCGATTGTGCTCAAGCACCTCGAGCGCATGGTCGGCGATGTCGGTCTTCGAGAGCTCGCCGCGAGAGAGCATCAGCATGCGCGCGACATCGAGCGCGACGTTGCCGTTCCCGATCACGACCGCACGCTCGCCCGAGAGGTCGAATTCGAGATCGCGGTAGCCGGGATGGGCGTTGTACCAACCGACGAAATCCGTCGCCGCCCAGCTTCCGGGTAGCTCTTCGCCGGGGATACCCAGCGGGCGGTCGGTGAGCGAGCCGGTCGCGTAGACGATCGCGTGGTAATGCATCGCAAGCTCCGCACGGCTGACGTCGCTGCCGAGCTCGACGTTCCCGAAGTAGCGAAAGCGCGGGTGCGCGGCGGTCTTCTCGTAGACGCGGGTCACCGACTTGATCTTCGGATGGTCCGGCGCGACGCCCGAGCGCACGAGCCCCCACGGCGTGGGCAGGCGCTCGAACATGTCCACGTCGACCAGCCCCGAGGAGTCCGCCAGCAGATGACCCGCGGCGTAGAAGCCGGCGGGACCGGAGCCGATGACGGCGACGCGTGTTGGCGTGGAGGTGCTCATGAGGATGTGTGGTTGCGAGACGATGGGCGCGGCCCGACTCGAACGGGCGACCCCCTCGGTGTAAGCGAGGTGCTCTAGCCAGCTGAGCTACGCGCCCTCATACAGCAAGAGGGTAGGGCTCGAGAGCCCTCGTCCAGGGCCACAGGCTACCGGCGGCGTTTCGCCGCCCAGCGGGCGCACTCGCACGAGACGCCTGGTAAAGCTAGGGCAATGCCGCCCGAGGGCACCGTCGAAGCGCGGCGTCAGAGTACCCGCCCATGGCGCTAGCGGAGGCACGCATGTGGTTGCGCGCGCGGTGGCAGCCGGTGGCGCTCGCCGTCTTGGCGCTGATCGTGCTGGCGTTGGTGGTCGCACAGCTCGTGCTCCCGGGGATCGCGGAAAATCGCGTGCGCGACCGCGTGGGGCGCTACGGACCGGTGCACGCCGTACACGTTCACGCGGTGCCCGCGATAGCGCTCCTGTGGGGCGATGCGCAGGAAATCACTGTCAGCGCCGGCGCGATGACGATCGCTGCGAGCGAGCTCGCGGACCTCGAGCATCAGCTCGGGGGCGTCTCGACGGCCGAGCTCTCGACACCCTCGATGGATCTCGGCCTCTCAAAGGTGCCTCCGATCGACGTGCCGCTCGGAGGTGTCCTCCTGCACAAGCACGGCGACGCTTTGAACGCGCGCGCGAGCGTGAGCGCCGCGGCGGTGCGCGACGTGCTGCCCGCCGGACTCACGGTCACTGGGCTGCAGGCGAGCGACGGTCAACCGGAACTCACGGTCGCGGGCGAATTGGTCGGGGTCTCCGTATCCGGAAACGCCCTCATAAGTGCCAAGGAAGGCAAGATCGTCGTCGAACCGGTGGGTCTCCCGATCGCGGGCTTCGCTTCGCTCACGCTTTTCTCCGACCCATATATCTACGTCGAAAGCGTGAGCGCGGCGCAGCAAGCCGAAGGGCTTGCGGTGAGCATCCGCGCGCGGCAGGTGAACTGAGCCTAAGCCGCGACTCGCCGTTCGGAAAAGGCCGCCGGCGGGCGCGCTCGGACGGTGACCGGCACGCCCCCGCGCGGGCCGATCGTCGGCATCTCGCGGATCCGCAGGCTGAAGTCCTGCGGCAGCTCGAGCGTAAAGCGCCGGAGTATGAGCGTCGCGATCGCGCGGATCTCGATTTGCCCGAAGCGCATGCCGATGCAAGTGCGCGAGCCGCCGCCGAAGGGGACGTATGCGCCCTTCGGGAGCGCCGCCTTGCGCTCGGGGGTGAAGCGAGTGGGGATGAACCGCTCGGGCTCGGGGAAGACCTCGGGGAGGTGATGACTCACCCACGATGAGTAGTTGACGTACGCGCGGCCGGGGACCGTGTAGCCGCCGAACTCGAACGGCTCGATCGAGCGCCGCGGCCCGACCCACGCCGGCGGGTACTTCCTGAGGGTCTCGTCGAGCACCATCTCGACCTCAAGCAGCCGCTGGCCCGTGAGGTGCTCGGCGCCGAGCCGGTGAGGTCGCCCCGAGAACCGAGTCCTGCTCGGTAAGCAACGGTTGCACGAGCTCGGGGTTGCAAGCGAGCTCGTAGAACATGAACGCGATCGTCGACGTCGTCGTGTCGTGGCCGGCGAAGAGGAGCGTCATCACCTCGTCGCGAATCTGCTCATCGGTGAGCGTCGCGCCCTCGTCGTCGCGCGCGTCGAGCAGCAGGCTCAGCACGTCGAGCCCGCGTTGGCCGCTTGCCCTGCGGCGCCTTATTCCGGAGTAGATCAACCTGTCGAGTTGCGCACGCGCGGCGAGCATGCGCGACCAGGGCGAGCGGGGGCCGCGAAAGATCCGACGCAAGGGATGGTGCGCGTAGTAGCCGAGTGCCTCGGTGAAGAGCGCCGCGGCGTCGATGCGGCGGGCCTCCTCGCCGTCGGGGTCGATGCCGAAGATCGCGCGCATCGCGACGCGTAGGGCAAGGCGACGGGTCCAGAGGTAGAGGTCGAGGCGATCGCCGATGTGCCAGCGCGAGAGGGCCTGTTCGACCTCCTCTACGATTGCGTCGACGGAACGCTCGAGCTGCTGGCGGTGGAAGGCGGGGAGCATGATCTGGCGCGAACGCCGGTGGAATTCGCCGTCGATCGTTAGCAGGCCGTCGCCGAGCAGGCCGATGAGCTCGATGAAGTGACCATCGCGCCAGTTGAAGTTGTTCGCGTGCGAGACGAGAACGTAGTGGTTCGCCTCAGGACCGATCATGAAGACGACGTTCTGGTGAAGCGTGCGGAGCGTGAAGATGGGGCCGTAGTGCTCGTAGGCTTCGAGCAGCATCGGCAGCGGGTCGGAGACGATCCTGCCGCGTCCGCTCGAAGCTGAAGCTGGTCTTTCCCGGCGGGAAGGGAACCGTCGCGGCGCGCTCCGAGCGCACGTCCTCGCGCAGTAGCGCCAGGGGATTGGGTTGACTGCAGGTGGCCCGCTCAGCGCCATGGGAACTCGGGGGAAGCGTACCGGACGGCCGAAACGCCCTGGCAGGGAGCATGGAGCCCGGTGGTGGCGGCCAGCCTGGCGATGATCGCGCCGACGAGACACGCGCGTGCCCTGCAGGCGCCTAACATACTGTGGGCTGCGCCGTGGGCCGCAATACCACGCGCAGGCTCTCGGGGGCGTAGCTCAGTTGGTTAGAGCGCCGGCCTGTCACGCCGGAGGTCGCGGGTTCGAGTCCCGTCGCTCCCGTTGGAGGAATTGCCTGCTAACGGGAAGTTTTGCGAAGCCGTTAGCTCGCGACGCCGCGCCGCGCCGAAACGAGCGTTACTCCTGCTCCCGCGCTCAGCACTATCGGTCCCGCGACGGTTAGGAGGCACTGAGCACCGCTCAACGGGTAACCGCCAGGGAAGGTCCAGAGGGATAGGCCGTGGGCGAACAATGCGAGCGCGAACGCAAGCGGCAGACTTGGCCCTGCGGGCAGGAAAAACAGTCCGGCGAGTAACAGCGTCAGCTGCACCGTTTCTGTCAGACCCATTCCATAGGCCGGGCCTTGAAAATACGGTGAAACCGCGAGGCCAAGCAGAAGCACAAGAGCGAGCCATGCAAGTCGCCGAGCGCTCCGTGGTCTAACGCGCGGCGCGATGAGCATAACGGAATAGCACGCAAGCGGGACGAGCAGGGGAGCCAACGAATGGACGACCCCAGTGGACGAAGAGTCGCCGGGCCAAGCAGGCCGCGCAACCACCGCCTGAAGATCGACCGCGACCCATGCGAGACCGAACAGGGCAGCGATCCGGTCATAACCGATGAGCGCCGCAGCGATCGCCATCACAAGCAGGACTTGAATCGAGATCACCGTCGTTTCCTGCTCGACGATTCCACCCGGGTGGTCGATGATCAGCCGGTCAAAGTGGAGCAGCGCGATCACCAGAACGAGCCCATACACGGTGGCGCCCTGCGCGCACACGTTGGCCGCGAGACGCCCCGTGCCCGCTTCGGCGGCGAGGTTTGCATGGGTCCTCAACCCCGAACCCACCAGAGCAAAGCTCTCGCGCAGCGTGCGCAGGGCAGACCCCTCGCTTGCGTCGAGCACAGTGCCGAGCATCTCGCCACCTCGTGAGTCACGAACGTCTCGCGGGTAGGCGAGCATGGCTATGCGGACGAGCCGCTCTCCGCTCATGCGACCGCCAACCCGCCGGTGGCGCGTAAGCGCACGTCTACGGTTTCGGCTGCCCGCGCCAGTCGCTGTGCCTCTCCCTGGAGTGCCACACGACCGGCTGGTGTTAGCGCGTAGTCGCGACGCGTACGCCCGCGCTCAATGTAGGGCTTTCCTGCCACTACAAGTTCGTCAGCCATCGCGCGTTCGAGCAGCGCGTAGAGCGTTCCAGTGGACAGGCTGACGGTGCCACCGGAGAGTTCGGCTGCCCGCCGGACGATCGCGTAGCCGTGGAGCGGCCCGTCGATGAGTGCTGCGAGCGCGAAGTAGCTTGGTGGGCGAAACTCCACGTCCCGAGCATATATCGGCGATCGATCTATTGTCAAGCACCCGTCGACACGTCCCAAAGGCAAACGCGATTCCGCTTCGCGCGCCTGTACGATCGATGCTCCCGTTCCAGCGCTCCGAGGAGGGGGCATGGCCATAATCGCGACGATCGACCACGAGGCGTCGCTGGATAACTACAGCAGCGTGAAGGCCGCGCTCGACTTGGAGATCACTCCGCCGGCGGGGCTCATCATGCATGCGCTCGTGGGCCTCGGCGAGGGCAAGCTCAGGAGCATCGACGTCTGGGATTCCGCCCAGTCGGCGCTCGCGTTCTACGAGGATCGGCTGAGGCCGGTCATCGTTCAGGCCGTGCCCGGCCTCGCGGAGTTCCCATTGCCGGACATGCACGAAGTGCTCGACCTCGTTCAGCCGTAAGGCACCCTGGCGCTGCAAGGATACGCTGCCCATAACGCATTCGGCCATCGGTGGTTGGTACGTAGTCGGCTAGGAGGCGGCCGCGATGTCCGCAGAACTAGCTGCTGTAGCAGACGGCCTTTTTGATGCGCGCAGGGACAGCAGGCTTGTTGCAGTACTTGGCGCGAGAGACTACTTTCCAGCGTCGTCCGTTAGCGCGAAACAACAGGTTCTCTTCATAACCGTTGACGCCGTTCCCCACGATCGCGAAGGCATATGCGAAGCCTCGGGCACACCCGAACGAGTGCTTAGTGGCGACGCGTGCGTGCGAGTGAGCCCGTCGCATCGCCGCTTGAAGCGCTCGCTTGGTGCACGGCGCACTGGCCTTGCTCGGATGGTCGCTCACCCCATAGACCGACTCGACGCTCGTGATGCTCGATCGTGGTGCGCTGGAGGCCATCGGCACCAGACTTGCCAGCGCGATGACGAATCCTGTGAGCCCACACACTGGGAAACCAATTCGCATCTCGATCCTCCTCGTTCGTTCGGGTGGATGCGCCGTGGGCGCGGCTGGCGAGAGAATACGGCCTGCGGCGGTCGGTCGGCAACCTTCGATATCAGGGACGAATCGGGGCCACGCCGGAGGTCGCCGGTTCGAGTCCCATCGCTCCCGCTCACGTCTGCTAGCACCGTGCAGGCGGTCCAGCTTCGACGGACGAAACAGCTCGTGAGGTCGGCGGGAGGTAGCGCCTCCGGGTGCCTGCGCGAGAGATCCGAGCAGAAGCGGCCGATAACGCCTAATGCCGACGCGACTCCCCTTTCGCGGTCGGTAGAGACCCATGCTCACCGCCGCTATCGCGATTGTCGCAAAGAGCGTTTAAAGCTGCGAAACATGGCTGAGTGCGTGACGATTTGAGCAGCCTGCACAGTGAGCTGCTCGCGCTGAGCTGGCGAGAGATCCTCGACAAGGCTCGCGAGCGCGTCCGTAACTCGCTGAGCGAATTGGCGCGCCATTCGTCGGCCCGCGGCGGTCAGGACCACTCGGATGGCACGCCCGTCCGCGGTCTTCGAAGAGGCGCGCCTCACCAGGCCGCGTCGCTGCGCCCGGTCAACCAGACCACTGACGGAGGACTTGTCGAGGTTCAGCACGTCGGCGAGTTCAACGATGCCCGGCTCGCGGTCGCGCAGTATCCCAAGCAGCCGGACCTGGGTTACTGACAGCTCGTACTCGCTCGCTAGCCGCGCGAGCGTCGCCTGGATCAAGAACGAGAGCTGGACGAGCGCATCGGTCAGGTTCGCAGGATCTGTCGAATCGGCCACGAGCCCATCCTAGCTTGACCTAGTACGTGACACGAACTAATATGGTTGGTATCCCCAACTACAGCCCGTCTGGAGTCTCTTATGCACGCCGCAGTGGTCCGGTCCTTCGATAAGCCACCTCACTACGAAACGTTTCAGACACCAGAGCCGAGGGACGAGCACGAGGCCGCGGTCGAGGTTCTCGCTGCCGCTCTTCACCCACGCGTGCGCTCGGGCGCGTCAGGCAGCCACTACACGGAGCGCGGGGCACTACCGCTGATACCTGGTATCGACGGCGTGGGCCGCTCTGACGAGGGCCAACTCCTCTACTTCGTCGCCTTCGACGGCGCGTTCGGGACAATGGCCGAGCGGACAGTGATCGACAGACGACGCGCCGTCGCGCTGCCAGACGACGCAGACGTGCCCGCAATCGCCGCCGGCATGAACCCAGGCATGTCCTCCTGGCTGGCGCTGCGCAAGCGCATTCCGTTCGAGCCAGGGCAGAGGGTGCTCGTGCTCGGCGCGACTGGAAACGCCGGGCGGATGGCTGTGCAAATCGCGAAGTTCCTCGGCGCCAGCCACGTGGCGGCAGCCGGTCGTGACGCGGAGCGCCTACTCGCTCTAACGAGCGTGGGCGCGGATGAGACCTCCAGCTCTGCGGCGAGGCCGATGAGATCGCCGGGTCGCTTGCATCCGCAGGGGCCGATGTAGATGTCGTCATCGACTACCTCTGGGGCTCAACGACCGAGCAGGCGATTCCGGCGATCGTCAGGAATCGTGCGGAGCCCAGCAAGCGTCTCTGGTGGATAGAGATTGGCTCGATGGCTGGCACTACGATCACGCTGCCCTCAGCGGCCTTACGAGCGGCCAACCTGCAACTGCTGGGGAGTGGCCAGGGCTCGCTCACGACAGCTGAAATGGCCGCGGAGCTCCCCGAGCTCGCAGGTCAAATCACTGCCGGCAGCTTCGTGGTCGATCCCGTTCTGTGCCCCCTCAGCGACGTGGAGTCCGCTTGGGAGGCCGCGACGCCGCGAGGACGCATCGTCTTCACGAACTGAGACAGCACACGCACGGCCAGCAGACGACGGCGCTCGGTCGGCGGGTTCTCCACACGGACCGAAGACGCCGTCGCTGCAACGCGCCAAACGAGCGCGGACGCTCGCTATCCGGCAGCCATCACCGCCTGCGCCTCCGCGAGCTTCGCCCGTATCGTGTCGATTCCCTCCTTGAAGTCGAGCAGTGGCCGAATATCCCACGTGACGAGACCAAACAGCGGGTAGTCCGCCATGAGGTCCAGCACCTCGCGATGGGAACCGGCGTTCGTGACGCTGAAGCCGCCCCCCTCGAGGAACCCGAAGATGCAATCAAACGTGCCGTCATCGGCCTTTTCTTCGAGCCAAGCCATGGCCGCATCGAACTGCTGCGGCGTGGGAGGCATGGGACCGGGTGACGCGCTGATGAAGTACTTCATCTGACCCTCCTTGATTTATTTGCTCCACTTTGCTTGGAGTATCCCACCTCTTGGCGGCTGGCCCCTCTCGTAGGCCGGGAACCGCGCGCTCTTACGTCGCCGGGTTGCTGGGTTGACTGCTCCTGGGTGAGAATGAGGCCATGTCGCTGTTGGTTAGAGAAATGGCCCTAGGCGAGGTGGACCTCGTAATCGAGTACTTTCACGGCTCGACTCCCGAGCACCTGGAGACGTTGGGAGTTGATCCGACGCGGTTGCCGAGGCGCGGAGAGTGGCGTGCTTGGTACGAGGCCGAGTACGCGAAGCCCATCGAGGCGCGTTCGACGCTGCTGGTCATCTGGGAGCTCGAAGGCGTCGCAGTCGGGTTCTCGACGGCCGACAAGATCACGTACGGCGAGCAAGCCCACATGCATCTACATATCGTGGACCCGCGGCGCCGCCGGTCTGGGGTGGGGACCGCCTGCGTGCGCGAGACCGTCGGGCTCTACTTCGATGCCCTGAAACTACGGCGGCTCTTCTGCGAGCCGAACGCCTTCAACGTCGCACCCAATCGCACTCTCCAGAGCGCCGGGTTCAAGTATCTCAAGACCTACAACACGGTCCCCGGTCCTCTCAACCACCACCAAGCCGTAACCCGCTGGGTCGTTGAGGGTTAGTACCCTGGGCCCGCGCCCTCGCGGCGTCGCCGCAGGACGCTCTCACGATAGGGAGGCGGGAGCGGGCGAGGGCGAGCATCTTGACCGGTGAGTGCTAGCCCACGTACGCTGGGAGGATGGACACAGCAGCTATTACCTGCGTGCATCGCCATGGTCGGCGCGTACATCGCCACGCCGTCACCGGGCCGCATCGCCACCTAACGGCATTGCGACGCTCGCAGCCCCTGGGCGAGGGTCATGATCGTGCTCGACTCCGTCACCGCCACGACCATGGTCACGACCACGGTCACCAGCACTCTCACGGCCTCGTCCACGACGAGATCAAGCGCTCTCGCGAGGCCATCCGGGCAGTTTCACTATCGCTGGGCGTGCTGGGCGCCGCCGCCGCCCTGCAGGTCACCGTGTTCCTCGCAAGCGGCAGTATCGCCCTGCTGGCCGACGTCATCCACAACTTGGGCGATGCTCTGACGGCGCTCCCGTTGGGGGTTGCTTTCGTCCTTCGCTCCCGCGTAGCCGAGCGCCGGGCGGGTCTGTTTGTCGTGGCAGCGATCTTCATCAGCGCCGCTGTCGCCGGCGCGGCGGCCGTAAGTCGACTCATCCACCCGATGGCTCCCACGCACCTGTCGATCCTCGCTCTCGCGGGCTGCATCGGCTTCGTAGGCAACTATCTGGCCGGCCGAATCCGCACCTCTGCCGGCAAGCGTCTGGACAGCCCGGCGCTCATCGCCGACGGCAACCACGCGCGGGCCGATGCCTACGTGAGCCTGGCTGTCGTAGCGACGGCGGCCGTCGTCGCCGTGGGGCTGCCGATCGCGGATCCCATCATCGGTTTCGCTATCACCCTCGTAATCATCCGCATCACGATGGAGTCTTGGGCGACGGTGCGTGCGGACTGACAAATTCCCGCCATGGCCCAGCCGCGCACTGAGCTTCCTGTTCCAGACGATGACGGGGCAGCGCGCGATCTTCCTGGAATGCGCCCGCCGGCGGTAGCGCTCCCGGCAACCGACGGCCGCGTGCGCGATTTTCGGCGACTTAGGGCTAGGCGGGTGGAACCCAGCCGGCGGGATAGGCGCCGTTCGGGACCTCGCCGGGATAGTGTGGAAAGTGGCTGTATCGCCACGCGCTCTGCGGCGCTGCCGTTGAGCAGGGGAACGCAGGTCGCCAATCGGAAGCAGCACTCGGATCGTTGCGCCGATTTGGAAGTCGGCCGCGGTTGGCTCCGCGCCGCCCAGTACGCCGCGGCTTGCGAACTCCTCGATGCGCTCGATCTTCGCCGGAAGGCCCGCGAGGTCCTCGTGAATGCGGGCGGCGGTGATTCGATGGTACTTCCAGGTGCTATGCACGTACGCGATCGCGAAATCAGTTCCCGGGCCGTCGAGCGGCTGCCCCTCGACGAAAGTGCCGAGCGCCTCGGGGCGGAAATGGAGCGCCCCCCAGGTCAGTCGCCGCCCGAGGTCCTGCAACTCCTCGTCTCCCCAGCGCTCGGCCTCGCGCACCTCGTCCGAGGGATAGAGAACGGGTTGCGATTCAAGCAGCTCGAGCCGAGCGAGAATCGCTCGCGACCCGTGCACGGGATCGCCGTCGATCACGGCTCCCGGGACGGTCGATCTCCCCTCGCCGTAGATCTCCTGCATCCGCTTCGACGTGCTGCCTGCCTGAAAGTCGACCCGCTCGAAGTCGAGGCCCTTATAGCGGAGCGCCGCCTCGACCGTCATGCAGGGATGCGAGGGGGCAGCCCGTGCATTGTGATTGTCGGCGCCACGACCCCGAGGCTACCGCACGACGGTGGCGCCGCCAGCAGGCGAGGCATCCGCTTCAGAGGAAGTAGTAGGCGAGTGTCGGAATCCGTTGTGCTTGGCGTCGAGCTCGACGTTCGCGGCCGGTACCCTGGCGCGCGATGGCGCTGGCGAGGATCGAGCTGCTCGAGGGCCGCACACGGGAGGAAAAGCGCGGCATCGTCGAGGCGGTGCAGGCGGCGCTGGGCGAAGCTCTGCGTGCGCCTGCGGAAGACCCCGCCGTTCGGCTGATCGAGTATCCGCCGGAGCGCTTCGTACTGCCCTATCCGGACCGCCACTCGGATCGCTACACGCTCGTCGAGGTCACGATGTTCGCAGGGCGATCGATGGAGACCAAACGCAGGCTCTACGACGCGATCGTGCAAGCGCTAGCCGGTTTCGAGGTACCGGCACAGGACGTTCTCGTCGTGCTGCACGAGCCGGCGATGGACAACTGGGCTGTGGGCGGCACGCCGGCGAGCGAGGTCGACGTCGGGTTCAAGGTCGATATCTGAGCGGCCGCGAAGTGGTCCTGTGGCGGACACTCCACGAACATCGGCGATGGCGGGATACCGCGTGAAGGTGCTCACGGAGGGTTACTGCACCCCAGCCGGCGCGGGCAAGCTGCGTGCCGACGGCACGATCACCCTCGTCGCGGGGCCGCACAACATCCTTGTCGATACCGGCAATCCTGAGGACGGAGGCGCGATCGTCGCGGCTTTGAAGGGCGAGGCTCTCTCGCCGGCGGATGTCGACCATGTCGTCTGCACCCACGGGCATTCCGACCACGTCGGCAACATCGGGCTCTTCCCGCACGCGACGCTGATCGTCTCGCACGACGTCTCGCGCGGCGATCTCTTCAGCTCACATGCCTTTGCGCGCGGCGAGCCATACGTGATCGACGACGACGTCGAAGTGATCGCGACGCCCGGCCATACGAGCCAAGACGTGAGCGTGTTGGTACGAACGCCCGCAGGCGTGTACGTGGCTGTGGGTGATCTCTTCGAGTGCGAGCAGGACCTCGCCGACGAGCCGCTCTGGCGCGTCTCGAGCGAGGACCCCGCGCGTCAGGCCGCGAGCCGCGCGCGCATCCTTGCGCTGGCTGACTTCATCGTGCCGGGGCACGGCCCGATGTTTGCCGTCACGCGCGCTCGAGTGGACGCGCCGCCGACGAGAGCGCAAGACTCGTAGGGGGCCGTGCGCTCGACGCTCGTCTTCCCGTTCGTGGGACCGCGCATACGCGGCCGTGGACCTCGCGGCGCTTGGCCGCATACGCGGGCTCGAGCCTATTGCGCGAGCACCCGGGTCAACGCGCGCCAGCGCGCTTGGCGATAGCGGTACATCAGCGCCGCGAAAATAGCGACGACAGGGGTGAGCGCGCCGGCGCGGACCTCGACCGTGTCGGTGTAGCGACACGAGCGCTTCTCCGTCGGCTCGAAGGTGAGCGTGTGATTCCACGCGTTGACCGGGCCGCCGTGCTCGCGTGATGCGATCTCGTGCGCGCTGAGCCGCTCGATCAGCAGCGTATGAGTCCACGCGGGCACGATCCCGAGGAACTGCAGGCGAGCCTGCAGCCGGTCGCCCTCGGCGATCGTCGCGGGCAGCGGCGCGGTTGGGCGCATCGAAAGCCAAGGCCAGAGCACGAATGAGAGTAGTGCCGGCTTGAGTGCCAGCCGGCACGCCTCGTCGGCTGCGATCGGCAGCTGTGTGCTGACGCGAACGGTCATCGCGGGAGATTCCTCGGAAGCTCTATTATGAGCAATAGCTCGTGTTTGTCTACTCGCCTTTCCGGACCCTGTAGCGGTGAGCTCCTCGTCAACGGCTGCATCCCCGCCGCACGCCCGTGCAGAGCCGCTCGATCGAGACGGTCGAGGCGATTCTGATCGCGGCGGCTCAGGTTTTCGAGCGGCATGGATACGTGGGCGGCACGACCAACCGCATCGCCGAGCGCGCCGGCGTGTCGATCGGGACGCTCTACCAGTACTTCCCTAACAAGGACGCGATCCTCGTCGCGCTGACCGAGCGCCACATCGAGGACGGAGAGCGGCTGCTGGGTCCGGTGATCACGGAGCTCGCAGACGGCCCGCCACCGGTCCGCGATGCGCTCGAGCGGATCATGGGCGCGCTGCTCGAGCTTCACGCCCATCAGCCGAACCTCCACCGCGTGCTCTTCGAGGAGGCACCGCGGCCGCCGCGAATCCGGCGCACGCTCGACCGTTTGTTTGATCGCGCGTGCGACGTGCTCACCCGCTACCTCGCGTCACGGCCCGAGGTCGATGTCGCCGACGTGCGCCTCGCCGCACAACTCGTGGTGCAGTCCGTCGAGGCGATCACGCACGGGCTCGTGATTCACCCGCGGGCGACGATCGTCGCCGAGCGCTACGCGCAGGAGGCGGTGACGATGCTCGAGCGTTACCTCATCGCCCCGCACTCGCTTGCGATCGACCGCTAGGCGTTGTATTCGTCGTCGCTCACGTGCTCACCCCAGACGGCGGGGTTGCCGTCGTCGTCGACCTCGAGCATCGCGATGTGAGTCATGAAGCGGTCCGGCGCGGCGCCGTGCCAGTGCTCCTCGCCGGGCTCGAAGAAGACGCGGTCGCCGGGCTGGATGATCTCGATCTCGCCGCCGCGACGCTGGCAGCGGCCGACGCCCTCGAGGACGTAGATCGTTTGCCCATTCGGGTGCGTGTGCCACGCCGTGCGCGCACCGGGAGTGAAGTGAACGCTGCTCGCCTGCACACGGGCCACCTCCGACGGCGCCGCGATCGCGTCGAGGAAGACCGCGCCGGTGAACCACTCGCTCGGCCCTGGCGTCGTCTCGATCGAGCTTCTCGTGATCTGCATGTCTTCTCCATGGTCGATGGTTGGCGCTTGGGGGATGTCGGGGCGAGCGTAGGAGTGCGAGCCGGCCGGTCGAGGGCAGCCACTACTTCAGCAACACCGTCGCGTTCTGGACGTCGCTGCCGCTCAGCTCCACGTCGAGTCCGCGGCTGCCTGCCTTGCCGAGGAGCGATTTGCCCGACCGCGTCAACGGCACGCGCACGTTGCTCGACTTGCCCGCGGCCAACCAGAAGGAGACCCGACCGAGCACGACGACACGTACGTGGTCGATCGATCTGCGCTTGCCGGCGGGCCTCGATGCGCGTCTCGCGGTGACCTTGCTCACCAGCTCGAGGGTGCCCCCGCACGCTTCTGGGCCCGTGCAGTCGAGCCTCAAAAGGGCAATCCCGTGACGCACGAGCGCCGATCGAGCGGCCACCGCGAGGCTCGCTTTGTGTTCTTCGGCTTCGGCCTTCTCCCACGGCGGATCCGCCCAGAATTCTTCCTCGAACTGCGCGTTCCCCTGGAGCGGTTCGATCGCCCCCGGCGACGTACCGCCGCCTTCTGAGATCGGCTGCGCCGGCGCGCGGTTGCAGAGATATTCGTTCACGCCACCGGAGACTTCCTGCGCGGTGACGATACTCGCGTCGATCCCCTTCGTCGCTGCCGAGCCCGCCACGGAGACCGGGTCGGCTTCCGCGGCGGAGGACTTCTCGTCGTACCACTGGGGCAGGTAGTCGAGGTTGTACTGCTTCGTCGCGCACACGAGGCCGCGATTCGTGAACGCGACCTTGTATTCGCCGTCCGGGATTCCCGAGATCGCGTATTCGCCGCGGGCGTCCGTGAGCGCGCACGCGAGCAGCCCGCCCAGGCAAACTTCGTCGCCTTCGATCGGCGTTTCCGTGCTCGCGAGCGTCACCGTGCCTTCGATTGCGCCGAGCGGCTGCGCGTCCGCGAGAGCGCTCGCGCACGCGAACAACACGAGCAGCGAAAGGCCAGCCGAGATGAGTGCGCTGCGAGCCCGCACGGCTACGGAGCGCTCACCGCCCATGTGCCGTTCGCGATGATGTGCGGGTAGGCGTGGTCGGCTTCTTCTTCTGAGTTGCGGGCGGCCGGAACGCCGAACGCGACGCTCGCGCCGGTGCGGTCCGTGCCCGGCGAGAGGTTGCGATTCTCGATCGCGATGAATTCGGCGTCGATGAACGGCGTCTGCGTGCCGTGTACTTCGTGCGTCGGCACGCCGCCGGCGGCGTTGCGATCCCGCAGGTCCTCGACCCCTGCATAGACACACAGGTGCCCCGGCTGCGCCGTCGGCGCGTCGAGCGTTCCCGATTCGCCGCACGCTTCGCGGATCGGAAGGCTGCGCTGCCTGCCCGGCTTGATCGTTTCGGCTTCATTGATGAAGATCACGCGGCCTTCGGGAATGACGTGCGCGAGTGCGACTGGAAAGGTGATCTTGGCCGTCGTGAGGGTCGGCTCCAGTTCGGGCCCGAGGACGCTCACCGTCGACCAGGTGCCCGTCTCCGAGCTGTTCGACGCGAGCTTGCCTTCGGCGGTCACCACAGGCGAGCCTCCCGCGCCGTTTGCGTCGAGCGATGGCGAGCCTCCCGGCGATCCTGCCGGCCCCGTGACGGACTTGCGGGTTGGATGGCTGACGCCCTTTTGCCCCGTCGCGGGCGCGCCGGCGTTCGCACCACCAGCGGGGGTGCCGCCGTTCCCGTTGGCAGCGCTCGCAGCACCCGCAGCCGATTTGCCGCTGACCCCGGTCGCGCGCGTCGCTGCCTTGGTTTCAACACCGCCCTGCGTCGTGAGCCCCTCTCCACCCGTCGCCGACGCCGAGGGCTCGCGATGCCGCGGAGCGCTCGACTTGCCACCAGATAGCACGACGGCGAGCACGACGCCGACAACCACGAGCACCGCCAGAGGCGGTGCGGCAAGTCGGATCCCTCGCGCCACTTGTCGTTGTACCTCCCCTGTGCCGCAGTCCGCAACGGCCACAGCAGCTAACGCCTAACTGCGCGAGTCTAGCGCGCTCCGCGCGGCGTGACGCAGGGTCGCGCGCAGGTGGCTACTGTGATGTTCGATGACGGCGGTGGGAGGTACCTGCTTGGTCATACTCGATCGGACGCTCAGGTGAGGATGTCGTGAGCGCCACCGGTGCCTTGCTCGCGCTCGCCGGCAACGCGGTTGGCGGCCATGAGCAGGCATCGGGCTACGAAACAGCTGCCGTCGCGGTCGGCATCGCCGCGCTCTTCGGTGCATGTGTCCTGATCGCGATCATGGTCAGGCGCGACCATCGCCGACCCAAGCCGGTGGCCGACCAGTGGCAGGCGCTGACGGTTATGGGCGAGCTTTGCCCGCATGGTTGGCAGGCTCAGATCACCCTCTACGGCTGGGGCGCGCCGGTTCCCTCGGACGCTCCTCCCGCGCGCGCGCCGCTCGTCGAGCTCGAATGGAAGCAGTTCGACGAGGAGCCCGGACGAGTCGCCGTCGCTCGCCGCGTGTGGGCGCCTACGATCGAGGAGGCGCTGCAGGCGATGGTCGACGACCGCCGTACCGACATCACCTTCGAGGAGATCGAGCAATCCATGGCGGACGCCGACGACGCGCAGTGGGACGACTGAGCTCGGGGTCGCCCTTGCTAGGGTGAGTCCTCGAGCGATGAGGCTCGCTCCATAACCGCGGCTCAGCCGCTAATGGCCTCTACCGACCGTTTCTCGATCGTCGAGTGGAGGTACATATGGAGCGCTACATCGCTGCACACTCGCGTGCCTTGCGCGCAACTGAGCGCCCGGGTCTCAAGCGTGAGCACTGACCGTCGCGAGCTCGCGGCGATCTTCGCCGGCGGTTTCGTCGGCGCGCTCGCGCGCGCCGAGCTCGCATTCGCGCTCCCGTACGACGTCGGACAGTGGCCGTGGGCGACCTTCGTTGTCAACATCGCCGGCGCGTTCGCCCTCGGCTACCTCGTCACGAAGCTGCAAGAGCGCCTGCCCGTCTCTGCCTACCGCAGGCCACTGCTCGGCACCGGCTTCTGCGGCGCGCTGACGACGTTCTCGACGATGCAGCTCGAGCTGCTGCGGATGCTCGACGCAGGCGAGATCGGGCTCGCGTTTGCGTATGCGCTGGTGAGCATCGTCGCCGGTTTCGCGGCGATCGCGGTGGCGACGAACCTCGCTCGCCACGCGCGCGTGCTGCGATGAGCTTCGCCGTCGCGCTCGCCGTCGGTTTCGTCGGGGGGTCCGGTGCGATCGCGCGCTTCCTCCTCGACGGCGCCGTGAGCGCCCGCGCGCGCGGCAAATTGCCGTACGGCACGCTCGCGGTCAATGTCACCGGCGCGTTCGTGCTCGGCGTCTTCGCCGGGGTGGCCCTCGGCGCCGACGCCTACCGGATCCTCGGGACCGGTCTCGTGGGCGCCTTCACGACGTTCAGCACCTGGGCCTTCGAGAGCCACCGGCTCGGCGAGGACGGTGAGCTCCCGCTCGGCGCGTTGAACTTCGCAGGCAGCCTCGTCCTTGGCATCGTTGCCGTCTGGGCCGGTCGGCGCCTGGGTGCTTCGCTGTGAACGACGACTGCCTCAAACTCGCAACCTACTTCGGCGAGCGCGACCGCGCGCACGGGCGCCTACTCTCGGACGCCTTCGTCGATGTGTACGCCCGCCACGAGCTCCACACAAGCCTCGTCCTGCGCGGCGTCGAGGGGTTCGGCGCCAAGCAGCACCTGCGCAGCGACCGCCTGCTGACGCTCTCCGAGGACCTCCCCCTGGTGTCCGTTGCCGTCGATTCTCGCACCCGGATCGAGGCGGCGCTCAGCGAGCTCAGCCGACTGCGTTTCGACGGACTGATCACGCTCGAGCGCGCACGGATGCTGAGCGCGTCCGACGTTACGCCCGGAGCTCGGCACGACTGGCATGAGGAAACCAAGCTAACCATCTACGTTGGCAGGCACGAGCGGACGAACGGCAGGCCGCTGTGGTACGCGATCGTCGCGCTGCTCCATCGGCACAGCGTCGCGGGAGCAACGGTGCTCCTGGGGATCGACGGCACCGCCGCTGGCAAGCGCAGGCGCGCGCGCTTCTTCGCGCGCAACACCCACGTGCCTGTGATGGTGGTCGCCGTCGGCAATGGCAGGACGATCGGCGAGCTCCTGCCGGAGCTCGGCTCGATGCTCGCGCAGCCGACGATCACCGTCGAGCGCGTGCGCGTGTGCAAGCGCGATGGGGAGCTGCTCGCACGACCGCATGAGCTGCGCGGGACCGACGCTTCGGGTCTCGGGATTTGGCAGCAGCTCACGGTCTACGTAGGTGAGCAGTCGCGCGCGGGCGCGCATCCGATCTATCACCAGCTAGTGCGGGCGCTGCGCGAGGCAGGGGCGGCCGGCGTGACCGTTCTGCGGGGTATCTGGGGCTACCACGGCAGCCACGCTCCGCACGGTGATTCCTTCTGGCAGCTGCGCCGCCATGTGCCGGTTCTCGCCGTGGTCGTCGACACGCCGGAGCGCATCGGCAGCTGGTTCGACGTCGTGGACGAGCTCACGCAGAGCACAGGGCTCGTGACCAGCGAGACCGTTCCAGCGCTCCGCGTCACCGCCCCCGACCTCGAGCGCGGCGGCTTCGAGCTCGCGCAGTCGCCTAGGCTTCGCGACTGAAAGGGCGTTCCGCTATGGCCTCCCCCAACCGTCAACCGTCGCTGCCCGTGCGACTCGTCATCTCGTGGCTTACGAACGCGATCGTGCTAGCGGTGGTGGTGGCCGTGCTCCCCAGCGTGCGCGTCTCGAGCGCCGGGGCGCTGCTCGCTGCGGCAGCGGTCTTCGGGGTGCTCAACACGCTGCTCAAGCCCTTCCTGCGGCTCATCACGCTGCCGCTCGCGATCCTCACGTTCGGCATAGCGTGGTTCTTCGTGTCGCTGCTCATGCTCGTCGTCACGCAGGCGATCGTGAGCGGCTTCCAGATCCACGGGTTCTGGGAGCTCGTCGCGGCGACGCTGATCGTGTGGGTCGTCAACGTCGCGCTCGACCTGCTGCCCGGACCATGGCAGCTCACCGGCCGCCGACGCAAGCTGCGGCGCCTGCCCACGAGCTGATCGATGCCGGCAACCGATCGCCGCGCCATCCGAGCGGTCGTCACGGGCGCGGTGCAGGGCGTGGGCTTCCGCGAGGCCACACGCCGACGCGCGCTCGCGGACGGGGTCACGGGGTGGGTGCGCAACGAAGCCGACGGGAGCGTCGCGGTGCACGCGGAGGGGCCGCGGGCGGCGGTCGACTCGCTGCTCGAGTTCCTGCGCGCGGGGCCACGGGGCGCCACCGTTGCCGGCGTCGAGGTGAGCGAGGCCCGAGTCGAGGGCCACGAGCAGTTCGCGCTGCGGGGCGTGAGCGCGGGCGTCTTCGTCGTGCAGCAGCACGCCGCGAGCACGCGGCACTTCGACCTGCGCTTGGAGGTCTGCGGGGTGATGCGCTCGTGGGCGCTGCCGAAGGGACCGTCGCTCGACCCCGCGGTGAAGCGCCTCGCCGTGCAGGTCGAGGACCACGCCCTCGAGCACAACTCGTTCGAGGGCGCCACGGCATCGGGCGGCGTCGTGGTGTGGGACCGGGGCCCGTACGAGCAGGGCGGTAGGGTCCCGTGGCCGCAGGCGCTCGAACGTGGGCACGCCGTCTTCGTGCTCCATGGGAGCAAGCTCCGCGGGGGCTTTGCGCTGCAGCGCACGGGCGCTGGAGCGAAGGCGCAGTGGCTGCTCATCAAGCGCCGCGACGAGGAGGCGCGACCCGGATCGGACGTCGTCGCCGAAGAGCCCGCGTCGGTGCTCAGCGGCCGCACGCTCGAAGACCTGCTGAAGAACCCCTCGGAGGTGACTCGGTGAGCGACACGACTACACCGTCGGCGCAGCCGCCGGAGTCCCGGCCCGTCGGCCACGGTGTCACGTCCTTGCGGCATCCGCTCGTACAGGTGCTGCTCGTGCTGACCTTCACGACGGGCCTCATCGACGCCGTCAGCTACCTCGGCTTGGGGCGCGTCTTCACGGCGAACATGACCGGCAACGTCGTTCTGCTCGGCCTCGGCATCGCCGGCAGCGGCGGGCTCCCGGTGCTCGGGCCGCTGATCTCGCTCGGCGCGTTTCTGCTCGGCGCAACCGCCGGCGGCCTGCTCGCGCAGCGGACCGAACCGCGCCATCCGGCGCACATCACGCGCGCGCTCGCCTCGGAGGTGTCGCTAATCGGTTCGCCGCGATTCTCGCCGCGACGCTCGACATCAGGCCCGGCGCGCTCTCCGGCGACGTGTTGATCGCGATGCTCGCGTTCGCGATGGGGGCGCGCAATGCGACCGTTCGCCGCTTCGGCGTACCCGACCTCACGACCACCGTGCTCACGATGACGTTGACCGGCCTCGCGTCGGACTCCCGGCTCGCGGGGGGCTCGGGCAAGGGCTCGGTGCGCAGGATCGCCGCGGTGCTCGCGATGCTCGTCGGTGCGATCGCGGGAGCGCTGCTGTTGAAGACGAGCCTCGCTCCGCCGCTCTTCCTCGCCGCGGCGCTCGCGCTCGTCGGCGGAGTTGCCTACGTGCCCCTCGCACGGCGTCGAACGTGGAGACCCGGGTACGGTCCCCGTGTGCTCGGACTGCCTTCGCAAATCAGGGCGTGCCTGTTCGATCTCGACGGCGTGCTCACACAGACCGCGAAGATCCACGCGGCGGCGTGGCAGCAGATGTTCGACGAGTACCTGCGCGAGCGCGCTAAGCAGACGGACGAGCAGTTCGTGCCCTTCGACCCAGTCGCCGACTACGACGAGTACGTCGACGGGCTCCCGCGCTACGACGGCGTGCGCCGTTCCTCGCCTCGCGCGGGATCGAGCTCCAGCAGGGAGATCCGAGCGACGCCCCCGGCAGCCAGACGATCGATGGCACTCGGCAACCGCAAGAACGAGATCCTCTTGAAGCTCATCCGCGAGCAGGGGGTCGAGGCCTACGAGGGCTCGGTCCGCTTCGTGAAGGCAGCGCGCGAGGCGGGCCTCAGACGCGCCGTCGTTTCTTCGAGCACCAACTGCCGCGACGTGCTCGCGGCCGCCGGGATCGAGGACCTCTTCGAAGCGATCATCGACGGCGTCGTGGCCGAGCGCGAGCACCTCGCGGGCAAGCCCGCGCCCGACACCTACCTCGCAGGCGCGCGCGCGCTCGACGTGCCTGCGGCACAGGCGGCCGTCTTCGAGGACGCGCTCGCCGGCGTCGAGGCGGGCCGCGCGGGGAGCTTCGGCTGCGTCGTCGGCGTCGATCGCGTGGGCCAGGCGGACGCGCTGCGCGAGCACGGAGCGGACGTCGTCGTCGCCGATCTCGCTGAGTTGCTGGAGCGCTCGTGATCCAGCAATCCGCGTTCGCGGTCGAGCCGTGGGCGGCGCGCGAGACCCGACTCGACCTCGAGCGCCTCGCGCAGACGGAGTCGGTGTTCGCGCTCGCGAACGGGCACATTGGGCTTGCGCGGCAACCTCGACGAGGGCGAGCCTGCCGGTCTGCCGGGCACGTACCTGAACGCCTTCTACGAGCTGCGTCCGCTGCCGTACGCGGAGGCGGGGTATGGCAACCCGGAGTCCAGCCAGACGGTCGTCAACGTGACCAACGGCAAGCTCATCCGCCTGCTCGTCGAGGACGAGCCGTTTGACGTCCGCTACGGCGAGCTGCGCTCGCACGAGCGCGAGCTCGACTTCCGCGACGGCGTGATGCGGCGCAACGTCGATTGGCTCTCGCCGACGGGGCGCGCAATGAGGATCAGCACGACGCGGCTGGTTTCGTTCTCGCAGCGCGCGGTCGCCGCGATCCTCTACGAAGTCGGAGCCGCTCGAGGGCGAGACACGCGTCGTGATGCAGTCTGAGCTCGTGG
Source organism: uncultured bacterium (assembly GCA_963768005.1). Taxonomy (GTDB): domain Bacteria; phylum Actinomycetota; class Thermoleophilia; order Solirubrobacterales; family Solirubrobacteraceae; genus Palsa-744. The sequence continues at coordinate 117,464 of CAVYGD010000001.1, read as the reverse complement.
CGAACGAGGCACCGGCTGACGGCGACGGCGACCCGCGCGGCGGCGCGCCGACGGCCCCGCTGCGCCCCGAGTACAACGGCGGTGAGGGCGCGCTCGCCGTGCTCTTGCACTCGACCGTTGCGAGTGGGCTCTCGATGGGCGCGGCGATGGACCACGTGGTCGACGGACCCGCCGGCGTCGATACGAGCATGGAAAGCTTCCCCGACGTGGCGCGCTTCACGGTCACGGCTGACATCGCCCCGGGAAAGCCGTTGCGGGTCGTGAAGTTCCTCGCCTACGGGTGGTCCAGCCAGCGCTCGACGAGCGCGATCCGCGACCAGGTCCGGGCCGCGATCGCGGAGGCGAAGCACACCGGCTGGGAGGGGCTCGCGAGCGAGCAGCGCGCCTACCTGGACGATTTCTGGGAGCGCGCCGATGTCGAGGTGCAGGGCGACGCCGAGCTCCAGCAAGCGATTCGCTTCGCGCTCTTTCACACGCTGCAGTCCGGTGCGCGCGCCGAGCAGCGCGCGATCCCCGCCAAGGGCCTCACCGGCCCGGGCTACGACGGCCACACCTTCTGGGACACCGAGGCCTTCGTGCTGCCCGTGCTCACCTACACACTGCCGGAAGCCGCGCGCGACGCGCTGCACTGGCGCCACGCGACGCTCGACCTCGCACGCGAGCGCGCGGGGCTGCTGGGCCTCGAGGGCGCCGTGTTCCCATGGCGGACGATTCGCGGCCAGGAGTGCTCGGGATACTGGCCCGCGGGGACGGCGGCCTTCCACATCGGCGCTGCGATCGCCAACGCGGTCGTCCGCTACCACGCGGCGACCGACGACGAGGAGTTCGGCAAGGGCGTCGGCCTCGAGCTGCTCGTCGCGACCGCGCGGATGTGGCGATCGCTCGGGCACCACGACGCGCGGCGGGCGCTTTCGCATCGACGGCGTGACAGGGCCCGACGAGTACAGCGCGATCGCCGACAACAACGTCTACACGAACCTGATGGCCGAGCGCAACCTGCGCGAGGCGTTCAACGTGATCGAGCGCCACCCGCGGCGCGCGGCGGAGCTCGGCGTCAACGACGAGGAGGCCGCGAGCTGGCGCGACGCGGCGCGCGCGATGCTGATCCCCTATGACGAGGAGCGCGAAATCCATCCGCAGGCGGAGTCCTTTACCGAACACGCGATGTGGGATTTCGCGTCAACCGGCGAGGATCAGTACCCGCTCTTCCTGCATTTCCCGTACTTCGAGCTCTACCGCAAGCAGGTCGTCAAGCAGGCCGACCTCGTGTTCGCGCTGTACGTGCGCGGCGACGCGTTCAGCGCGGAGCAGAAGGCGCGTGACTTCGCCTACTACGAGGCGCTCACCGTGCGCGACTCTTCGCTCTCTGCGTGCCACCCAGGCGATCGTCGCGGCGGAGGTCGGGCAGCTCGAGCTCGCCTATGACTACCTCTGCGAGGCCGCGCTCATCGACCTCGACGACATCCAGCACAACACGCGCGACGGCCTGCACATCGCCTCGCTCGCGGGCACGTGGCTCGGTGTCGTCGCGGGCTTCGGCGGGATGCGCGACCACGACGGGGTCCTGAGCTTCGCGCCGCGCCTGCCGCAGGCGCTCACCCACGTCGCCTTCAGGCTCATGTTCCGCGGCCGCCGACTGCTGGTCGAGATCGCCCGCTCGCGCGCCGCGTACTCGCTCCTGGAAGGAGATCCGCTTCAGATCGTCCACCACGGGGCGAAGATCAGGGTGACTCCGGGCAAGGCGCTTGCGCGGCGAATCCCCGCCGTGCCCAAGGGCAAGCCGCCGAGCAACCGCAAGGCCGGGCGCCGGAACGGCGGCGGATCTCGCACTGACCGAGCGTGCGATGCTCGCGGAGTAGCATCGCGCGCATGAGCGCTTCGGCGATCCGCAAGCTTCTGGAAGCCCTCGATGCGCTCGACGTGGAGGCCGTGATGGCGATGGTGCCCGCCCGAGGCCGCCTGCTCGCCGCGGACGGCCGGCACGCGGGGGCGCCGAGGCGGTGCGCAGGCTGATCGAGAGCTTCCTCGGGGGGTTGCGCGCGACCACCATCGCGTGAGCGCAGAATGGCACGAGGACGACGTGTGGATCGCCGAGGTCGACGCCGACTACGAGCTCGCCGACGGCACGCGCACGGGACCGCTGCCGCGCGCGTTCATCGTGCGCGCCGAGGACGGCGACCTCGCCGACGTGCGCGTCTACGGAGCCCACGAGCGTCCGCTCGCCGACCATCCGGGCGCGGGCGCGGGCGCGCTGCGCGTGGGCGGCCGTTGGCTGCCGGCGCTCTAAGCCGCCTGCGCGCTCCTAGCGGCTCGTGTCGCCGAACGTCTCGAGCAGCTCCGGGCGCAGTTCTTGCAACGAGGCGATCTCCGCGTCAGCAAGCTGGAGCGCCTGCGGCGCGGGCGGGAACTCCCGGTTGGGGTACGCGACGAGGAGCATCCCCGCGCTCGCGGCCGCACGCAGGCCGTTCGTCGAGTCCTCGACCGCGACGCACTCCTGCGGGCTCGCACCGAGCCTCCGCGCCGCCGCGAGGTAGACGTCTGGCGCGGGCTTGCCGTGCGCGACCTCTTCGGCGGAGACCGTCGCCGCGAAGCAGTCGTCGAGCCCGGCGAGCTCGAGCACGAGCTCGAAGATCGAGCGGTTGGCCGAGGAGGCGAGTCCGAGCGGCCAGCGCCTCGCGAGCCTCGCGACAGCCTCGCGCGCGCCCGGCATCAGCGGCAGTCGCTCGCGATAGAGGTGCTCGAGCCGCCGCACGACCTCGTCGGCGATCTCTTGCTCGGTGAGCTTCACGTGCAGCTTCGCGCGCATGTAGCGCGACCACTCGGGCGAGCTCATGCCCATCATCGCGAGCGTCGCGTCGTTCGTCCAGGTGCCCCCATGCTCGCGGGCGACTTCCTTGCGCGCCGCCGCCCAGACCTGCTCGGAGTCCACGAGCACGCCGTCGAGGTCGAAGACCACCGCCGCGATCACGCGGCCTCCTGCGCGGCGGTGCTGAGAAGCCGCGCGCGCGTGCGCGCGGCGCGTACGGCGTCGCTCAGCGTCTGGACGTCGTAGGCGCCCTGATGGCGGCGGCCGTTGATGAAGAAGGTCGGTGTGCCAGAGACGCTCGCTGGCATCGGCGCTCGCGACGTCCTCGGCGATTCGCTGGGCGTACTGGTGGTTACGCAGCCCATCCCAGAAGCGCTCGACGTCGAGCCCGAGCTGCTGCGCATAGTGACCGAGCGCGGGCGGCTCGAGCTCGTTCTGGTTGGCGAGGAGGATGTCGTAGATCTCCCAGAAGTCCCCCTGTGCCGCCGCCGCCTCGGAGGCTTCGGCCGCCAGCTGCGCGCGCAGGTGCACGTCGTTGAGCGGCAGGTGTCGCCAGACGTAGCGCAGCTCGTCGCCGAAGGAGTCGAGCAGTTCGCGCACGACGCTCTCGGCTTGTCCGCAGAAGGGGCACTCGAAGTCGCCGTACTCGACGAGCGTCACGAGCGCATCGCCCGGCCCGCGGACATGGTCACGCGCGGGGTCGACGTCGTCGGAGAGGTCGAGGATCTCACTCGCCGTGCCGGCGAGCTGACGCGCGCGGAGCTGCGTGGGTAGTCGCCGCACGACCGCAACGGCGACACTAGCGAGCAGCGGCGCGACGATCGCGGCCGCGAGCACTCCGAGCTTCGCCTCCGCGAGGTGGCGCCCATGGAAGGCGATGCTCGAGATCAGCAGCGAGACGGTGAAGCCGATCCCGGCGACCGTTGCGCCGGCCGTGAGCACGGGCCAGCTGACGAGCGGTCGTGGACCGCGCAGCCAGGGCCGCGTCGCGAGCCACGATGCGCCGAGGATGCCGACTGGCTTGCCGACCACGTAGCCGACGAGGATCCCGAGCGTGATCGGGCGAGCCGAACGCTTCGCCGAGGAGGCCCGCGGAGAGGTGGATGCCGGCGTTCGCGAGCGCGAACAGCGGCACGATGACGTAGCTCGTCCAGGGGTGCAGCGCCCGTTGGAGGCGCTCGTTCGGCGAGACCGCTGAGAGCACGCCGAGCTGGGCTGAGCGCGCGAGCGCCGCGGTGGGCTGCTCGCGAAAGGAGCGCGTGAGCTCCGTCGCGCGCTCGAGGTCCTCGCGCGCCGGCGGGTAAGCGCTCGTGGCGAGACCGGCGATGAGTCCCGTCACGACCGGGTCGACACCCGACTTGAAGAGCGCGACCCACATGCCCGACTCCGGCGAGCACGAACAGCTGGCGTCGCGGGTTGAGCGGGACGTAGCGCAGGCTGATGAGGACGAGGAAGAATGCGGCCGCGACGGCGAGCGCGAGGCCCGAGACGTGCGACGAGTAGGCGACCGCGATTACGACGAGCGCGCACAGGTCGTCGAACATCGCGAGCGTCAGCATGAACACGCGCAGCCGCGTCGCCGAGCGCGGCGCGAGCAGCGCGATCGCGCCGAGCGCGAACGCCGTGTCGGTCGACATCGCCGCTCCCCAGCCATGGGCGCCGGGCCCGCCCGCGTTGAACGCGAGGTAGATCGCGACCGGGACGATCATCCCGCCGAGGGCGGCGACCACGGGTACCGCGAGCCGCCGCCGCTCGCGCAGTTCCCCGACGTCGAGCTCGCGCTTGGCCTCGAGGCCGACGACGAGGAAGAAGAAGGTCATGAGCCCCTGGTTGACCCAGTGGCGGAGGTCGGCGGAGATCCCGCCGCGAGCCGATCTGAATCGAGAGCTTCGTCGTCCAGAGCGATTCGTAGGAGCTCGCGGGAAGGTTCGCCCAGATGAGCGCCGCGATCGTCGCCGCGAAGAGCATCATCGCGCCACCGGTCTCGGTGGCGAGGAAGTCGCGCACGGGCGCCGCGAGGTTGCGCGCCCACGCGGTCCGTCCGCTGAATCGTTGTGCCGGCGCGGCCGCCATCGCGGGCGATTATCGCGGCGGCGCCGCCGGCGCGGCCGGCGGCGCCTTGATCGACGGGCGCAGGGGCGCCCGCGTCTGAGGGCGGTCGCGACGCGGGCTTCTCCGACGACGCGAGGCGCGACCGCGAGCGTGTTGCTAGGACGCGCCGATCGTGTGCCAGGTGCCGCCGAAGCTCTTGATCCCTTCGCCGTTGGCTTGCCCGGCCTTGCTGTCCTCCGCGAACGTGTAGAGCGGCATTCCGTTCAGCGTCACTTGGAGCTTCCCGCCACGGCTGAGCAGGCCGAGGCGGCCGCTGACGCCCTTGCCGGCGGTGAGCTTGACGGAGCGCGAGCTCACGGTCACGAGCGGCCAGAAGCTGAGGCATTTTTGGCTCGTGCAGAGCAGGTGCTTGGTCGTCTCGGGGCTGAGCGCGTACACCGTGCGTCCCTGCGCGGTGACGGTAATTGTCTTCCTGAGCTTCGAGTTCTTGGACGCGTTCAGGACGGGCGTGCTCGCAGCCGCGGCGACGCCGCCGAGGCCGGCCGCGCCCACGAGTGCGATCACGAGCGCGCGGCGCACGGGGTGGGTGTAGCGGAACATGGGGGTTCTCCCTTCGATTGTTGCTTTCTCGATTCGACTCGGGCCTTTCAAAGGACGTCGAACGCGCGCTGATCTTCCCGATGCGCTCGGGATTCGTCGTTTATTCGAACTGCGGCGCGACGAAGTCGGGCATGATCTCGGGAAGGCCGTGCTTACGCGTTCGGGGAAGCGGGCGGCGCGCTTCTCGAGGAATGCGGTGATCCCCTCGGCGGCGTCGGCCGATTGCCCGCGCACGAACATCCCGCGCGAGTCGGCGCGGTGGGCGATCATCGGGTGCTCGGCGCCGAGCATGCGCCACATGAGCTGCCGCGCGAGCGCGACGGAGACGGGCGCGGTGTTCTCCGCGATTTCGCAGGGCGAGGGCGCGGGCGGCGCCGAGCAGCTCGGCGGCGGGATGGACGCTGCGAAGGAGCCCGCCCTCGAGCGCCTCGCGCGCGGGAAACACGCGTCCGGTCGCGGCCCATTCGACGGCGCGGCTGATCCCGACGACTCGCGGGGTAGGAACCAGCTCGAGCAGGCCTCGGGGACGATGCCCGCGGCGCGTGAAGACGAAGCCGATGCGCGCATCCTCGGCCGCGAGCCGCACGTCCATCGGGAGCGTCATCGTCGCGCCGACGCCGACCGCGGGGCCGTTGATCGCGGCGATCACAGGCTTCTTGGAGTCGAAGATCCGCAGCGTGAGCTGCCCTCCCGTGTCGCGCGGGACGTCGCCGCCGGTGGTGCGCTCGCGATAGTCGAACGTGTCGCCACCGCTCGCGAGGTCGGCTCCGGCGCAGAATCCGCGCCCGGCTCCGGTGACGATCACCGCGCGCACGTCGTCGTCGGCGTCGGCGTGATCGAACGCCGTGATCAGCTCGTGGCCCATTTGCGGCGTCCACGCGTTCAGCCGCTCGGGCCGGTTGAGCGTGATCGTGAGGACGCCCTCGGCGAGCTCGGTGGTGATCTGTTCGAAGTCCATGCGACGCTCCGTTTCGCTCGTGTCTTTCATTTCTGCCTGTTACCAACGAGGGCGTCCGCGGTACGTGAATGGCAAGCCGCGCGTGCGGCCGGCCGCGTGCGCTAGCTTTTCCGCCTTCGTGCCGTACACACCACCACAATCGATCTTGGAGCGCTACGCCGACGTGCTCGTGAACTTCGCGCTTGGCGGCGGGAGCGGGATCAAAGATGGCGACATCGTGCGTATCGTCGCGAACGAGTCCGCGAAGCCGCTCTACGCCGAGCTGCATCGCGCGGTGTGGCGCGCGGGCGGGCACACGATGGGGCACTACGTGACCGACGACGAGGGCGAGTACAACCTCTCGCGCGACTTCCTCGAGCTCGCGAGCGAGCGCCAGCTCGACTTCTTCCCGGCGCAGTACGCCCGCGGCTTGATCGACGAGATCGACCACCAGGTGGGCGTATTGAGCGACGCAGACATGCACGCCCTCGAGCAGGCCGACCCGCGCAAGATCATGCGCCACGCGCAGGCGATGAAGCCGCTGCTCGACTGGCGCACGGAAAAGGAGAACGAAGGGCGCTTCACCTGGACGCTCGCGCTCTACGGGACGCCCGCGATGGCTACGGAGGCGGGCCTCTCCGAGGAGGACTACTGGCAGCAGATCATCGAGGCGTGCTTTCTCGACGACGAGCATGCGATCGACCGCTGGCGCGCGGTGAGCGCGCAGATAGGCGAGTACGTCGAGCGCTTGAGCGCGCTGCCGATCGAGCGTTTGCGGATTCGCGGCGAGGACGCGGACCTCACGATCACGGTGGGCGAGCAGCGGCAGTGGATCGGGGGTAGCGGGCGCAACATCCCCTCGTTCGAGATCTTTACGAGCCCGGACTGGCGCGGCACGGAGGGGTGGATCCGCTTCAACCAGCCGCTCTACCGCTACGGCAACCTGATCGAGGGAATCGCGTTGGAGTTCGCCGACGGCCGTGTCGTGAAGGCCACGGCGGAGCGCAACGAGCGCGTGCTGACGGAGATGATCGCGACGGAGAACGCGGACAAGGTGGGCGAGTACTCGCTCACGGACTCGCGCTTCTCGCGGATCACGAAGTTCATGGCGGAGACGCTCTACGACGAGAACGTTGGCGGCCCGTTCGGGAACACGCACGTCGCGCTGGGGAAGTCCTACCACGACTGCTACGCGGGCGACCCGGCGACGGTGAGCCGGGAGCGCTGGGAGGAGCTGGGCTTCAACGACTCGACGGTGCACACGGACATCGTCTCGACGGCCGATCGCACGGTGACGGCGCGCTTGCGCGACGGGAGCGAGCGCGTGATCTACGAGGCGGGCAGGTTCCAGCTCGATTGAGCCGGTATTCGCCCCCATCGAGCCGATTGAGGTAGGCTGGCCGCGATGGGCTATCCCGGATGGGGCAGTTGGAGCTTCGACCCGCTCGTGTGGGCCGTTTTGCTGGTCGCGGGGTGCTTCTACGCGACGATGCTGCGGCGCGTGCGGCGCGTTACGGGCCAGTCCGTGGGGCCGGGCCATTGGCTGTTCTACTTCAGCGGCTTGGCGGTGCTGTTCATCGCGCTTGGAGTCGCCGATCGACCCGATTGGCGACGAGTACTTGCTGTGGGCGCACATGTTCCAGCACACGCTGATCGCGGATATCGCGCCCGCCGCTTCTGATCCTCGGGCTTGCGCGCGCCGGTGCTCCCGCTGGGTGTGCCGCGGCGAGATGCTCAAGCGCACTGCGCGGCGCGGGCCGCTTGGTCGCTTTTGGGCGGTCGCGACGAACCCATGGGTCGCGCTGCCGGCGTGGGCGGCGGCGACGTGGGTGTGGGCGATCCCGGCGGTCTTCGACTACACGAGCCAGCACGCGCTCCTCCACTACTTCTCGCACCTGACGCTCTTCTACACGGGCTTCGCGCTGTGGTGGCTGATCATCAGCCCGCTGCCGAGCGAACGCCGCGAGGCCGGCTATCGCGCGCCTCGGCTACTTGGGCTTCTCGAGGGCGGCGACGGCGTTCGTGTGCTTGCCGCTGACGTGGCTGAACCACACCCTCTACCCGCTTACGTGAGCGCGCCGCGCGCATACGGGATCTCCGCGCTTACCGACCAGCGCCTCGCCGGCGCGTCGATGTGCTTGATCGAGCTGCTGGTGTTCGGCATCGCGCTGTCGGTGGTGTTCGTGGATCTGCTGGCCCGCGACGAGCGCGCACAGGCGCTCGCGGACCTGGCGAGCGCTTCGCACTGAGCGCCGTTAGGGCCGCTGGCCGCGTAGAGGACGCGCGCGATGCCACCGCCACCAATCGGATTCGACCCAGCGACGCTTCACCTCGGTGAGTTCTTGCCGCCGGTGATCGGTGGCACGACTACCTGACCCTCTACGCGAAGCGCGCGTCCACGCTGCGGCGCGAGACGCAGGCCGGTCGCGCGCTGGCGCGTCAGCCTCGTTCACGCTCGCGGTGCTGACGGTGGTCGTGGTGCAGCTTCCGCCACTCGACACGCTCGCGGACGAAGTACTGCTCGCGCACATGATCCAGCACATCATCATCGGCGAAATCGCGTCGCTGTTCATCGTGCTCGGGCTGACGGGCCCGATGCTCGCGCCGCTGCTTCACTTCCGCGTGACGCGTCCGTTGCGGGTGCTCGTGAACCCCGTGGTGGCGCTCGTGCTGTGGGCGGTGAACCTCTACGTGTGGCACCTGCCGGTCCTCTACCAGCTCGCGATCCGCCACGATCTGGTCCATGCGCTCGAGCACGCGTGCCTGCTGTGGTTCGGGACGCTGCTGTGGCTCGCGGTGCTCGGGCCGCTGCCGAAGCCGGCGTGGTTCGAGGGCTGGGGAAGCGTGGGCTACGTCGACGGGCGTGCGCTTGATCGGCGCGGTGCTGGGCAACGTGTTCATCTGGGCGCAGACGGTTTTCTATCCGATCTACGACGCGAGCGACGCGCGCCGCGGCTTGAACCCGGTCTCCGATCAGAACCTCGCGGGCGCGGCGATGATGATCGTGCAGGTGATCCTCACGACGATCCTGCTCGGTTGGCTGTTTTTGCGCTTCGCGAAGCGTGACGAGGAGCGCCAGGCGCTGATGGACCTCGCGGCGGCGCGCGGGCGTGGAGCTGACGAACGAGCGCGCTGCGCGCGCGGCGGTCGCGGGCACGACGGAGCGCATGCGCGAACGTTTGCTCGCCGACGGCGATGACGATGCGGCGGAGACGGAGAACGGGCGAGGGACGTGGGAGGGGGCGTCTGCCCATAACGAATAGGCGCAGCATCGTTCTGCTGCAGGGCGTCGCGACGGTCGCTTTGCTCGCGGCAGTGTTGAGCGCGATCGTGCTGTTTACGCGCACGTCGCCGTCCTCGGGCGCGCAGGAAGCGGCGCTCGCGAGCAACCCGAATCTCGACTCAGGCACGTCGTTGTCGGGGCGGGCGCCCGACTTCACGCTCACGGACCAGTTCGGCAAGCGCGTGTCGCTTCATTCCTTCCGAGGCGACGTCGTGATGCTTGCGTTCAACGACTCTGAGTGCACAACGGTGTGCCCGCTTACGACGACGGAGATGGTCGACGCGAAGCGCCTGCTCGGAGCGGCAGGTGCAAAGGTACAGCTGCTTGGGATCGACGCGAACCCGATGGCGACGGCGGTGAAGGACGTGCGCGCGTACTCGGAAGTCGCACGAGATGATGCAGAAGTGGCACTTCCTCACCGGGTCACTCGCCGCAGTTGCGAGCGGTGTGGCACGCGTATCACATCGCAGTCCAGATCGAAGCGGGGGCGGTCGATCACACGCCGGCGCTGTACATGATCGATGCGCGAGGCGACCTCGCGAAGGTGTATCTGATCGAACTCGCGTATGCCGGAGTCCACCAGCAGGCACAGATCCTCGCGCAGGCCGCGTCGAGCCTGCTGCTGGGTCACCCGGCGGTGCAGTCGAAGCTCTCCTACGAACGCGTCGCGTCGATCAGCCCCGGGTAGCAGCACGACGTTGCCGCGCGCGGGTGGCGGCGACGTGTCGCTCGGCCCGGGCTCCTCGCCGCGTTTGCTGTTCTTCTTCGACGCGTGGGACACCGAGACGACCGACCTCGCGAAGCAGCTCGAAGCGCTCGCGGGTTACGAGTCCTCGGCGTCGGCGGCGCACTTGCCTTCCCTGACCGCCGTCGACGAGGCGAGCGTCGAACCTTCGCCGGCCGCGTTGCCGCGCTTTTTGTCCTCGCTTGCGCATCCGCTCGCGTATCCGGTCGCGATCGACGGGAGTGGCCGGGTCGCGGACGGGTATGCGGTCGAAGACGAGCCTTGGTTCGTGCTCGTTTCTCCTTCGGGGCGCATTTTGTGGCACTACGACGTGTCCACTGCGGGCTGGCTGGGGAGGGCCTCCCTCACCCGAGCGGTGCGCGCAGCGCTCGCGCGAGCGCCGAGGCCTCCGGCGAGCGTTAGCGCCGCGTTGGCGCAGTTGCGGGGCTCGCCGGGACCGCTGGCGGCGTTGCACGAACAGGCGAACGAGATCGCGGGCTCGGGCGGCGCGTTGATGGCGAGGTTGCACGCATTGCGGGGCTACCCGGTGGTAATGAACGTGTGGGCGTCGTGGTGCACGCCGTGCCGCACGGAGTTCCCGTTCTTCGCGTCGGCCTCGGCCCATTACGGCAAGCGATCGCTTTCATAGGCGCGGACGCGGAAGACTCGAGTGGCAGCGCGCACGCGTTCCTCGCGGCACACCCGGTGAGCTATCCGAGTTACGAGACGTCGACGGAAGCGTTGAGCTCGCTCGCCGCGATCGCTGGCCTTCCGACGACGATCTATTTGAATCGCGCGGGGAAGGTGGTGCACGTGCACATTGGGCAGTACAACGCGGCGGGGACACTCGAAGAAGACATCAAGACGTACGCGTTGGGAAGCTAGCGCACGAGAGCACTTCGATTGGGAGCTCGTCCGCGAGCGTTTCGCGACGCTTGGGGCGGGCAGGCGCGGGACTTCCATGTCCCGCGCCGGTCGTTTACGCCCGCCTCAGCTGATTACTGGTGCGCCCGCGATGGAGCGCAGCGCCGTTTGCGGCGGACGGCGCTGGGGTGCTCCTATGAGGTCTCCCAGACGAGGACGTTGGCGGCCTTCATCGTCTCGGTTGCCTTTTCTCCACCCTTTGTCTTCTCGCAGAAGACTTCCGCCGTGGCCGTCGCGCCCTTTTCGACAGTTTCCTTGCCGGATCCCTCAAAGATCGACGAGCCGATTAGGTTGAGGTCGATGCTCTGCGGCTTGCCTGTGTCTTCTGAGGCTTCGACCCAGCTGACGGGCTCATCGATTACGGTGCCATTGAGCTTGAGCTCGCAGGTGGCGCCGTCCGGGATCTCGTTGGCTTCGATCTCGATCGAAGCGCTCACGTCGACGTGGCCCGTCGCGGCCATGGTGGTCGACGCTTCGGCGACCTTGGAGTAGACTTCCTTTTCAAGCGTGGTCGTCGGATTCGACCCCTTGAATCCGGAGCTCGTGGCGGTAGGACCGGTTGCCCCGGTCGCGCCAGTGGCACCCGCGCTTCCAGTCGCACCAGCGGACCCAGTGGCCCCGGTGGGACCCGCCGCGCCCGTGGCGCCCGCTGTACCCGCAGCGCCCGCAGAACCGGTTGGGCCGGTGGCACCGGCGGATCCGGCGGTACCAGTCGCGCCCGTGGCGCCGGCTGATCCAGTTGTGCCGGCCGAGCCAGTTGAGCCCTTTTCGCCTGCAGATCCGGCAGCTCCGGTGGCGCCAGTCGCTCCGGCTGCCCCAGTTGCGCCGGTCACGCCCTGAACACCAGTCGCGCCTGTGGCTCCAGCCGATCCGGTCGCGCCCTTTTCGCCCGTGGCGCCGGTTCCACCCGTGGCACCCTTTTCGCCAGTTCCACCGGTCCCACCGGTCGCGCCCTTTTCACCGGTCGCTCCGGTGGCGCCCGTCGCACCAGCGGCGCCGGTCACGCCCTGAACACCCTGGACGCCGGTAGCGCCAGTCGCGCCGGTCGAGCCGTTCGTGCCAGCCGACCCGGTCGCGCCCTTTTCGCCAGTGGCGCCGGTTCCACCCGTGGCACCCTTTTCACCGGTTGCGCCGGTTCCACCCGTGGCGCCCTTTTCGCCAGTCGCGCCGGTCGAGCCGTTCGTGCCAGCCGACCCGGTCGCACCCTTTTCACCGGTTGCGCCGGTTCCACCCGTGGCACCCTTTTCACCGGTTGCGCCGGTTCCACCCGTGGCGCCCTTTTCGCCGGTCGCCCCGTTCGAGCCGTTTGTGCCGGCCGATCCGGTCGCACCCTTTTCGCCCGTGGCGCCGTTCGAGCCGTTCGTGCCAGCCGATCCGGTCGCGCCCTTTTCGCCAGTGGAGCCCTTTTCACCAGTCGCTCCGGCGGAACCTGTGGTGCCCTTTTCACCGGTGGCGCCGGTTCCACCCGTGGCACCCTTTTCGCCGGTAACGCCGGCAGATCCAGTGGCTCCCTTATCGCCGGTTGTCCCGGTGGCGCCCGTCGCACCAGCGGCGCCGGTCACGCCCTGAACACCTTGGGCGCCAGTCGCGCCAGTCGCGCCGTTCGAGCCGTTCGTGCCAGCCGATCCGGTCGCGCCCTTTTCGCCGGTTGCTCCGTTCGAGCCGTTGGTGCCCGTCGCTCCGGTGGCGCCCGTCGCGCCGGCGGCGCCGGTCACGCCCTGGACACCTTGGGCGCCGTTCGAGCCGTTCGAGCCGTTCGAGCCGTTCGATCCGGCAGGTCCGGTTGCGCCCTTTTCACCGGTTGCACCGGCCGAGCCTGTCGCGCCCTTTTCGCCAGTCGCTCCGTTCGAGCCGTTGGTGCCCGTCGCTCCGGTGGCGCCCGTCGCGCCAGCGGCGCCGGTAACGCCCTGAACACCCTGGACGCCGGTGGCGCCAGTCGCGCCATTGGCTCCAGCAGATCCGGTTGCGCCCTTTTCGCCAGTCGCTCCGTTCGAGCCGTTCGTGCCGGCAGATCCGGTCGCGCCCTTTTCGCCCGTGGCGCCGGTTCCACCCGTGGCACCCTTTTCGCCAGTTCCACCGGTCCCACCGGTCGCGCCCTTTTCACCGGTCGCTCCGGTGGCGCCCGTCGCACCAGCGGCGCCGGTCACGCCCTGAACACCCTGGACGCCGGTAGCGCCAGTCGCGCCGGTCGAGCCGTTCGTGCCAGCCGATCCGGTCGCACCCTTTTCACCAGTCGCGCCGTTCGAACCGTTCGTGCCAGCCGACCCGGTTGCGCCCGTCGCGCCAGCGGCGCCGGTAACGCCCTGAACACCCTGGACGCCAGTCGCGCCGGTCGAGCCGTTCGTGCCAGCCGATCCGGTCGCACCCTTTTCGCCAGTCGCGCCGTTCGAGCCGTTCGATCCGGCAGATCCGGTTGCGCCCTTTTCGCCCGTGGCGCCGGTTCCACCCGTGGCACCCTTTTCGCCGGTTGCGCCGTTCGAGCCGTTCGTGCCAGCAGATCCGTTCGCTCCCTTTTCACCAGTCGCGCCGTTCGAGCCGTTCGATCCGGCAGATCCGGTTGCGCCCTTTTCGCCCGTGGCGCCGGTTCCACCCGTGGCACCCTTTTCGCCGGTTGCGCCGTTCGAGCCGTTCGTGCCAGCAGATCCGGTTGCGCCCGTCGCGCCAGCGGCGCCGGTAACGCCCTGAACACCCTGGACGCCAGTCGCGCCAGTCGAGCCGTTCGTGCCAGCAGATCCGGTCGCTCCCTTTTCGCCAGTCGCGCCGTTCGAGCCGTTCGATCCGGCAGATCCGGTTGCGCCCTTTTCGCCCGTGGCGCCGGTTCCACCCGTGGCACCCTTTTCGCCGGTTGCGCCGTTCGAGCCGTTCGTGCCAGCAGATCCGGTCGCTCCCTTTTCGCCGGTTGCTCCGGTGGCGCCCGTCGCGCCAGCGGCGCCGGTAACGCCCTGAACGCCCTGGACACCTTGGACGCCAGTCGCGCCGTTCGAGCCGTTCGTGCCAGCCGACCCGGTTGCGCCCGTCGCGCCAGCGGCGCCGGTAACGCCCTGAACACCCTGGACGCCAGTCGCGCCAGTCGAGCCGTTCGTGCCAGCCGACCCGGTCGCACCCTTTTCGCCAGTCGCGCCGTTCGCGCCGTTCGTGCCAGCCGACCCGGTCGCGCCCTTTTCACCAGTCGCGCCGTTCGCGCCGTTCGTGCCAGCCGATCCGGTTGCGCCCTTTTCGCCTGTCGCTCCGTTCGTGCCGTTGGTGCCCGTCGCTCCGGTTGCGCCTGTCGCGCCCGCGGCGCCGGTCACGCCCTGAACACCCTGGACGCCAGTCGCGCCGTTCGCGCCGTTCGTGCCAGCCGACCCGGTCGCGCCCTTTTCACCAGTCGCGCCGTTCGCGCCGTTCGTGCCAGCCGACCCGGTCGCGCCCTTTTCACCAGTCGCGCCGTTCGAGCCGTTCGTGCCAGCAGATCCGGTCGCTCCCTTTTCGCCAGTCGCGCCGGCAGATCCAGTGGCTCCCTTTTCGCCGGCCGCGCCGTTCGAGCCGTTCGTGCCAGTAGATCCAGTGGCTCCCTTTTCGCCGGTTGCTCCGGTGGCGCCCGTCGCGCCAGCGGCGCCGGTAACGCCCTGAACACCCTGGACGCCAGTCGCGCCGTTCGAGCCGTTCGATCCGGCAGATCCGGTTGCGCCCTTTTCGCCCGTGGCGCCGGTTCCACCCGTGGCGCCCTTTTCGCCGGTTGCGCCGGCAGATCCAGTGGCTCCCTTTTCGCCAGTCGCGCCGTTCGAGCCGTTCGTGCCAGCAGATCCAGTGGCTCCCTTTTCGCCGGTTGCTCCGGTGGCGCCCGTCGCGCCAGCGGCGCCGGTAACGCCCTGAACACCCTGGACGCCGGTGGCGCCAGTCGCGCCGTTCGAGCCGTTCGTGCCAGCAGATCCAGTGGCTCCCTTTTCGCCGGTTGCTCCGGTGGCGCCCGTCGCGCCAGCGGCGCCGGTAACGCCCTGAACACCCTGGACGCCGGTGGCGCCAGTCGCGCCGTTCGCGCCGTTCGTGCCAGCCGACCCGGTCGCGCCCTTTTCACCAGTCGCGCCGTTCGCGCCGTTCGTGCCAGCCGATCCGGTTGCGCCCTTTTCGCCTGTCGCTCCGTTCGTGCCGTTCGTGCCAGCCGACCCGGTCGCACCCTTTTCACCGGTCGCTCCGGTGGCGCCCGTCGCGCCAGCGGCGCCGGTAACGCCCTGAACGCCCTGGACACCTTGGACGCCAGTCGCGCCGTTCGAGCCGTTGCGTCCAGCCGACCCGGTTGCGCCCGTCGCGCCAGCGGCGCCGGTAACGCCCTGAACACCCTGGACGCCAGTCGCGCCAGTCGAGCCGTTCGTGCCAGCCGATCCGGTCGCGCCCTTTTCGCCCGTGGCGCCGGTTCCACCCGTGGCACCCTTTTCGCCGGTTGCGCCGTTCGAGCCGTTCGTGCCAGCAGATCCGGTCGCTCCCTTTTCGCCGGTTGCTCCGGTGGCGCCCGTCGCGCCAGCGGCGCCGGTAACGCCCTGAACGCCCTGGACACCTTGGACGCCAGTCGCGCCGTTCGTGCCGTTCGATCCGGCAGACCCAGTGGCTCCCTTTTCGCCGGTCGCGCCCTTTTCGCCGGTTGCGCCCTTTTCGCCGGTTGCGCCCTTTGCGCCGGTTGCGCCGTTCGAGCCGTTCGTGCCAGCCGACCCAGTCGCACCCTTTTCACCGGTTGCGCCGGTTCCACCGCGCGGACCTTCCTGACCCTGCGGACCGGCTTCACCAGCTTCCCCGCTTACGCCAGTTGCGCCGCGTGCGCCGTTTTCGCCGGGCAGGCCACGTTCGCCCTGAGCACCCGGTTCACCGGGTTCGCCCTGTGTACCCGGTTCACCCTGCGGGCCCTGGAGGCCTGTTGCGCCAGTCACTCCCCGAGCTCCGGTCGCTCCGGCGGAGCCGGCTTCCCCGGAGGCGCCTGTCGCCCCTGTTCCTCCCGCTGCTCCAGTTTGTCCGGTGGCTCCCCGTCGCACCTGTTGCGCCGGTCGTGCCCGTGACGCCAGTAGCGCCGGCTGCACCGGTTGCGCCCGGTTCGCCCGCTGGGCCGGTTGGGCCTGACGCGCCGCGCACGTCGGGATTGCTGCTCGAGTTGGATTCGCCCGAGGGGCCTTGGGGGCCCGTCGCGCCGCTCACTCCGGCAGGGCCGACCAAGCCTTGGACGCCGGTCGGGCCAGTCGGGCCGCTCGCCGTCGCGCTGCTGCCCTTGCCTTTTGCCTTCGGGCACTTCTTCTGCTTCTTCTTGCCCTTCTTCGTCTTCTTGACCTTTGTGCACTTCGCGCGGTGCTTCGCGTGCGTCGCCGCGGCCTGAGCGTTCGAGTTCGTCGCGGCGATCGCGACAGTGGTGGTCGGCCCGAGGAGCGCCAATGCGGCGCCGACGAGCACGAGGGCCTTCTTTGCGGGGGACATAGAGAACCTCCAGGGCTGAGGAGGCTCCACCTGCATGTTCGTGTAATCGTCAGCTCGCCGTGTGCCGCTCAAACGGACGGCGACGGCGCAAACGACAATAGGTCTGCTTTTTTCGCAGAACAGGCGAGGCATGCGGCAAGAGCTCCGTTCTTTGTTTCACAGGACTTGCCGGGCGGCCGGGCTATCTGCAAGAGAACCCCTAGCTTTGCGAACCCGCCTCACGGCGGGGGTGCCTTTTTCCGGAATTGACTTCCGAATGCGACCCGGCTCTCCTGGGGTAGGAGCTGGTCCGCGTAGGTTCCATCGGAGGGGTCCCGCGGACCTTTAGCGACTTTCGGTGCAGACTCAACCAGTTTGCACGCCGCCCAACGGGGATTCGGCTAGCCCGCGCTACAAGCGCCGATCGCGCAGCGCGCTGGAGGCGGCGCCCACGCCGCACATCCCGTGAACGCCTCCGCCCGGCGGAGTGGAAGCCGAGCATAGGAAGACCCCTCGCAGTGGCGTGCGGTAGGGATTGACGCGAGCGAGGGGTCTGAAGACCGTCTGGCGCAGGGTCGCGGCCCCCGTGTTCAAGTCGCCGCCGACGAGGTTCGGGTTGTGGCGCTCGAGCTCCACCGCGGTCGTCGTGCGATGGGCGAGCACGCGCTCGCGAAAGCCTGGCGCGAAGCGCTCGATTGCGCTTCGATCCGCTCTCGCATGTCCATAGCCGACCCCGCGGGCACGTGGCAGTAGGCGTAGAAGGTGTGCTGACCGCTAGGAGCGCGACTCGCGTCGACGACAGACGCCTGAACGGCTATGCAGAAGGGACGCTCCGGATGGCGCCCGCTCGCGACTTCCGCCTCGCTGTGGGCGATCTCCTCGTAGTGACCCGCCGAGGTGAAGCGTAGGTGCGCGCCTGCAAACCTCCGCCTCCCAGGGCACGGGGCCATCGAGTGCCCAGTCGACCTTGCACGCGCCGGGCCCGTATCGGAAGCGCCGCAACGCTGAGCGGTAGCGCCTCGGCAGTCGCTCGCCGCCTAGCTCGAGCAGTCCTTGCGTGCTCACGTCGAGCATCGTGATCTCGGCGCTCGGAAGCTCCTCGAGGCGGTTGACCATCTGCCCCGCGTGAAGCTCGCCGCCCGCGTCGCTCAGCGCCTCGAGCATCGCTTCGGTCAGGCGCGCGCTGCCACCCTCGATGACCGGCCAACCGACCGTGTGCGCGAGCATGCCAAGCAGCAGTGCAAACGCCCCCGTGCCTGGTGCGCTGAGGGGCTGCATCGCGTGGGCGCCGAGACCTGCGAGGAGCGCACGCGCCTCCTCGGTCTTGAACTCGCGTGCGAGCAGCGTAATCGGCAAGAGGCCGTGCAGCCCGAAGCGAGCCAACGCGATCGGATGCGCCGGAAGACGCAGCAGCGGCGCGAGCACGGCCGACAAGATCGAGTTCGCGCTCTCGATGAGTGGCTCCAGCAGGCGTCGATAGGCGTTCGCATCACCGCCCAACGCGCCCGCACCGTTTCCTCGAGCGTGCCCACTACCACCCCGGCTCGTCCGCGATCGAGCGGGTGCGCGAAGGCGACCTCCGAGCCCCTTCAACGAGACTCCCGGCAGCGCCGCTTCGCGAAAGAAAGGCGACGCGGCGAGCAGCGGATGGACCGAGGAGCAAAGATCGTGTCTGAACCCGGGCAGCGTGAGTTCCTCCGTGCGACATCCACCGCCGGGGCTCTCGGCGCCCTCGAAGATCGTCGACCGCCAACCCCGCGCGAGCGAGCGTGAGCGCGGCGGCGAGCCCATTCGGGCCCGAGCCCACGACCACTGCGTCGCGCGAGCGCGACTTGGACGCCCGCGCGCTCTCATGGCTACAGCTCTACCGTCTCGCCTTGAGACGGCAACCGTCACCGTCGGCTCTTCGGCGAAGCTGACCATGCGAGCTCGTCGAGCGCGTCGTCGGTGCGCTCTGGCGCGTGGTGGAAGAGGACCGCGCAGCGCGCGCCGGCATGACTCGCGAGCTTTCCCGCGTACTCGACGGAGGCGTGACCGAAGCGCTGTTCGGCGGCGAGCTCGTCGGGCATCAGCTGCGCGTCGTGGACGAGCAGGTTTGCGTTCTTCGGCGAGCTCGAGCGCTGCCGGCGTGGTACTCGCCACAGCCGTCCGGTCCCGCGCCGAACGCGGTCGGACGGTGATCGGGCATGTAAGTGAGCGTCGAGCGCCGATCGCTCATCCGATACCCGAACGTGCGCCCGCCCTTGTGCGGGAATCTCACGCGCGAGCACGGTGAACCCGCCCGCTCTGCAGTCTCGCCCTCCGGCGATTCCCTGGAAGCTCCAAGTGCCGCGCAGTTCCTGCGGGTTCATCGGGAAATGTGGCGGCGACATCGCGCGCGCGAGCACCGCCTCGGCGCTCGCGCCGTCCTCCTGCTCGGGCATGAGGAGCGCCGACCTGGGCGTCATCGCGGTCGCCGGCGGCGAAGAAGGGAAGGCCCTGCACGTGGTCCCAGTGCAGATGCGCTGAGTAGGATCGTGCCGCTGAACGGCCGCGCCGCCGAGACGCTCGCGTCACCGTCCGGATCCCGGTCCCCGCGTCGAGGATGAGCGTGGACGCTCGCTGTCGTCGGGTGCGAGCGGCGAGACACGGCGTGTGCCCGCCGTAGCGAACGAACTCAGGCCCCGGCGCTGGGGTCGAGCCTCGCACGCCGCAGAAGACGACTCGCACGAGGGCTCAGCCGCGGACGGCCTTCTCTCGACGGTGTCCCTTCGAGAGCTCCTGCAGCGACGAGCGATCGAGCTCGCTCGCCTCGACCGACGCGACCCGGCAGGGCGTGACGGCGACGAGCGTCGAGGTTCGCCGCCCGCCGTCGAGGTGCGCGCGCTCGCCGAGCAGCGCGCCCGGCCCGTACTCCGCGAGTCGCTCGCCGTCGTGCTCGACGCGCAGCACGCCGTCGAGCACGAGGAACACCTCGGAGCCCGACTTCGCCTTGCTCGACGAGCGTCTTGCCGGCCTTGAGCCGGCGTACCTTCGGTTTGCTGCCGCCGCGCATCACCTGCTCGGAGAGCCTCCGCTCGAGCGCCGACTCGACCGCGGTCACGAGTGCCTTCGAGTCCTCGTCGCCCCACGGTGTGTGGCGACCGAACGACTTGCGGTACCAGTCCTTGAAGTCCGCGAGCCCCGGACTTCTGCGCGAGCTGCCTCTGCTCGTCGTAGACCCAGTGGCGGGGGAAGCGGCTCGCTCCCTCGATCGTCCCCTCGGCTCGCCCGTCGGCATGGATCGTGAGCGAGAGCGTCGTCCACACGAGCGGCGCCTGCCACTGCACGAACGGGCGCCGCCGCACTCGCCGCGGAGCGGGGACGCCGGTGCGTCCGCCGGCCGTCTGCGTGAAGCGCACGTGGTCCTTGCGCTTGACGGGCGCGCGCTGGATGTCGGGCAGCCCAACGGCCTCAAAGGTGCGCAGCAGCTTGCCGACCTTGATCGTCGTCGCGCCCATGAGGCCGCCGCCGGAGTATCCGTAGTCCGTGACGTGCCCGGAGCGATCGACGTCGACCCACGCACTGAGGACGTTCGCGAAGCGGAAGCGGTCGGCGGCGCGTAGCGCCTCCATGTCCTCGAGCTCGTCGGGCGGCGGCGGGTCGTAGTGGGCGACGCCGGCGTCGAAAGCGACACGCGCGCTTCCTACGACCGCCTCCGACGGGATCCATGACAGCGATGTGATCGAGCTCTTGTGGCGCATGGCTGCGTGGAAGTGCCTTCAGGTTTCCTGCTCGGCGCCAACGCTTGGCGTCTTGCCGGCGGGGAGCTTACCATCGGCTTGCTCACGCACATGGCCGTTGGTGCCTTCGCCGTCGCGAGCTCGCGGCGGCGGCGTGCGACGCGTCGATGCTGATCGTCCACACCGCGAGCTTCGCCGCTCGCCCGCGCACGTCGAGCTCGCCTACGGGCGTGAGGCCGGGCGGCTCGCTGTGCATGCGCTCGCGCGTGGAGTCGGCGATGAAGAGCATGTGCCCCGAGCCCTTCGTCATACCCTCGAGTCGCGAGGCCGTGTTCGTGGTGTCGCCGAGCGCGGTGTACTCGACGCGCTGTTCGGAACCGACGTTGCCGGCCATCACCGTGCCGCTGTTCAGCCCGACGCCCATTTGGAAGTTGTGCTCGAAGCCCTGCTCGCGCAGCCACGCGTTGAAGTGCGAAAGGCGCGGGCCGATCATCTCCTGCGCGGCAGCGACCGCGCGGTCGGCATGGTCATCCTGCTCGAGTGGCGCGCCGAAGACGGCCATGATGCCGTCGCCCATGTAAGCGATCAGCGTTCCGCCGGCATCGAGGATCGCTTCGGTCATCTCGTTGAGGTAGTAGTTGACGACGTCGATAACCCTCGCGGCGGGCTGGGTCTCGGAGAAGCTCGTGAAGCCACGGAGGTCGGAGAAGAGCACCGTGCAGTCACGTTCGACGGCGCCGAGGCGAAGGTTCTCGTCGGCCTTCGCGAGCACCTCCTCGACAACGCCGGCCGGGACGAAGCGCGCAAACACGTTACGCACGCGTTCGCGCTCGATCGTCTCGGTTATGTACAGCACGGCCAGTGTTCCGAGCGTGCCAATGACGAGGGCGAGCAGTGGATAGACGAAAGTGATGATCACGCCGCTGTTGAACGCGACTTGAGTCGCGATAGTGAAGACCGCGGCGAGTGCGAGCGCATCGAGCAGCGAGCGCCAGCGCCGAACACGCATGCTCCCCAGCGGCACCGCGATGCCGAGTAGCGCGATCAGCAAGATGTTGACAGCACCTGACGCGTTCCTGAGCGGAACTCCCCGTAGGAGGGTCGCGACTGCGTTAGCCCAGATTTCCGGACCGGGCATCCTCTGATCGGTGGAGGTCGCGTGAATGTCCTGGAGGATCGGCGCGGTGGCACCGATGATCACGACCTTGCCGCGGACTTCGCTCGGTGCAAAGTCGCCGGTGAGCGCCTTGTAGTAGGGAATTGCGTGAATAGTTTCTGCGGGTCCCACGAAGTCGATCGGCAACTTTCGCTTTTCGAAGAGCGAGGCATGGATCCGGCGCCCGGTCGCGAGTTCAGTCGTCACTACGGCAAAGCTGCGGACGTCGTGGTAGGAGTAGCCGAAGTGACGAATAGCACCGTCGGCGTCGAGCGGGAACCTAACCTCGCCGACGCGCGCACCCGCTTCCGTGAAATGTCCGCCGAGGACTTCCGTGCGCCCGTTCGGTTCGACTTCCACGGTCGCGAGCACCGTCTTACCGCTGGCGCGCTCGAGCGCTTCGAAGAGCTCGTCCGTTTCCTGTTCCTTTTCAACCGGGTGCGTGAATTCGAGGTCTACGGCGATTACTTTGGCTCCAGCGCGCCGGAGGTTGTCGATCACTTTCGCGTCGTAGCTGCGCGGCAGCGGATACTCGGACTGCAGCTGGCGGTCGCGTAGCTGCGCCAGCGTCGATTCGTCGATCGCCACGAGGGCGACATTCGACGGAGGCGCCTGCTTACCGCGTATCGAGAAGCGAGCATCGAGCGATTGCAGTTCGCTGCGCCGCAAAAGGTGAGTAGCGTAGGCAACTGTTCCCAGGCCCGCGGCGAGCGCCGCGACCGCGAGCAGTGACAGCATCTTGCGTCGCTCTTTGCGTGCCATGCGCATGCAGTGCCTCGCTCTCGCCCTCGATCCTCGCACCACGGAGGCTATCCGAAAGGGAGCGCTGAGTCCAACGCTCGTGCGATGGACAGAAGCGCGCTGCGCGTGTACACTCCCCTGCTCACGAGGCGAGCATGCGACGGCGCGTCACTTGCGGTCGCATGGCGGGGCACATAGTGGGCGAGAACGGACGCATATCCATGGAAGGCTTGCGCGCGCCGCGACGCGTGTGCTTCCGTACGTCTCTCCGCGCCTGCCTTCCACTGTTCGTGACGGCGGGGATCCTTTGCGGCGGAGCTGTGCCAGCGAGCGCTACGGTGCCGACAGGCGCCCTTTCGCAGCTGTCCTCGCCCGCGAACTGCATCGGCGAGGAAGCAGAAGGGGTCGCGGATTGCGGCACCAAGATCCCCTCCGGTTTGAGCCTCGCCTATCAGGTGAAGGTGAGCCCCGAAGGGACGAACGCGTACTCGGTGGCCATCGACGGGGCGCTCATCGAGTACAAGCGTGATCCCGCGACCGGCGCGCTGTCGGAGATCGGGTGCATAACTGCGAGCTCGAGTCCGTGCGCGAAGAGCAACTCCACGGACAAGGTGGCGATCATGGAAGCGCCGACGGCGATCGCGATCTCGCCGAATGGCCAGAACGTATACGTCACGGTCCAGGGCCACGACGCGGTCGTCGAGCTCGAACGCGAACCTCTCACCGGCTTGCTGACGATCATGGGCGCCGGCAAGGCGTGCGTGACGGGCGAAGCGGAGTCCGAATGCGAATCAGAAGCGGCGAAGGGGTTCAGCACCCCCTACGGCGTCGTTGTGAGCCCCGACGAAAAGGATGTTTACGTCGCAAGCGCTCAGGGCGAAGCGATAGCCGAGCTCGAACGGAGCACGACCACGGGGCTGCTCACGCCGATCAGCGGTCATGAATGCATCGGCGCACCGGAGAGCGGTTGCCCGGTCGAAACAGCAATTGGACTCCACGAACCGATCGGCTTGGCGCTGAGCCCGGATGGCAAGAACCTCTACGTCGCGGCGGGCTCCGCGGAAGAGCGAGGGGACGTAGCGGCGTTCAAGCGGGAATCCGACGGCAGCCTGAAACAGCTATCCGGGGAAGAAGGATGCGTTAGCCAGGAAATCAGCGGCTGCAGGTCCGCCACGGCGATGAAGGGGTCGGAGGATCTCGTCGTGAGCGGCGACGGGAGGAACGTATACGCGACCTCGTTCCCCAATAGCGCCGTCGTCGAGCTGGAACGAGACGGCACGACGGGCGCGCTTACGCAACTCGGCGGCAACAACCACTGCATAAGTGACGAAGCGATCGACGGCTGTACGCAGGTCAAGGGGATCGGCGGCACGCGCGGCGTCGCGATCAGCCCGAACGGCGAAAACGTCTATGTGGGGAGTACGAGCGAAAACTCCGTCGCTGAGTTCTCGCGCGAACCTTCCTCGGGTGCCCTCGCCCAGCTTGCCGAACCCGATCAATGCGTGAGCTCGGGGTCCAGTGGCGGGGCTTGCACCTCGGACACGCTCGTGGGCCTCATGGGCGCGAGGCGCCTAACCGTGAGCCCTGACGGCACGAACGTCTACGTCGCCTCGCAGGGAGACAACGCGGTCGTCGAGCTCGCGCGCTCGGAAACGCCGTCCGTGTCCGAAGTCGTTCCCAACGAAGGCCAGGAATCGGGCGGAACGGAAGTGACGATCAAGGGCAGCGGCTTCATCGAAGGCGCCAAGGTTTCCTTTGGCGGGAATGAAGCGAGCGGCGTCGTGATCAAGTCGGGCACCGAACTGACGGCTATCAGCCCTGCCGGCAAGCGCGAACCGGTCGACATAACGGTCAAGACCTCGGTGGGCACTTCCGAAGTCACGCCGAACGATCAGTACTTCTACACGCCGCCCAACAAGCTCGGCGGTCAGGTCATCGAAGCGTACTGCAAGAGCATCGGCGATGAAGGAGACGGCGGACCCGCCTCTGCTCTTCTGAAGAAGGAAGTCTCCGGACCGGACTTCGCCTATCACAACTGGGCCTGCGTGAAAGACAACGGCGACGAAGTTGAAATCGTGGAAACAGGCCCTGCACCGAGCATGGAAAACCTATGCGAGGCGCAGTATCCGGAAACCTCCTCGTTTGGATATCCCTCGAATCCAGACAACGCCTTCAGCTGGAACTGCTTCGTGTACCAGCCCAAGGTCACCTCGGTCAACCCGAAAGCGGTCAACGCTTCCGGAGGCGGCCCGATCAAGATCAAGGGCGAACACCTCAAGGGCACAAGCGCAGTCTCCTTCGGAGGATCACTTGGCTCGATCTCGTCGGTTCCAGAAACCGAAATCACGGCCGAAGCTCCCGCGCATACGCCTGGGAGCGCGGACGTGGTCGTAACGACGGGCGGCGGTGAAAGCGCCACCGGCTCGGCGGATCGCATCGCGTTCGTAGCGGGTCCGGCTATCGACAAGATCGAACCGACCGAAGGCCCCGAAGCAGGCAGCACCCACGTCAAGATCTTCGGCGAATTCCTTGAATCCGGTTCCGTGAGCTTCGGAGGCTCGTCGGCGAAGATCCTCAAGGAATCCGCGACTGAACTCGAAGTTGAAGCTCCTCCGCACGCGGCCGGGTCGGTCGAAGTGGAATTCGACGGCCCCGCCGGCGAGGCGGCGGGCGGGCCTGCAAACCGCTTCACCTACGAAGCTACGCCGACCCCGACCGTCACCGCCGTCAGCCCTAACGAAGGGCCCACCGGTGGCGCGACAATGGTCAAGATCAGCGGCACCAACTTCACGAGTGCCAGCGAAGTCAAGTTCGGTCCCAACGCCGCGACCTCGGTCGAATTCAAGAACGCGGGCGAACTGATCGCGAAGAGCCCCTCGGGCTCCGGCTCGGTGGATGTGCGGGTCAAGACCGCGGGCGGGACCTCGGCGACCAGCAGCGCCGACGAATTCTTCTACCGCGCGACCCCGACTGTCACCGGAATCACGCCCAACGAAGGGCCCACCGGTGGCGCCACCACGGTCAAGATCAGCGGCACCAACTTCACGAGGGCTAGCGAAGTCAAGTTCGGTCCCAACGCCGCGACCTCGGTCGAATTCAAGAACTCCGGCGAACTCCTCGCCAAGGAGCCCTTCGGGTTCGGGCTCGGTTCACGTCACCGTCACCACGGCGGGCGGCACCTCGACGGCCGGCGCCGCGAACGAATTCACCTACCGGGCGCCGCCGACCGTCACCGGCATCACGCCCAAGGAAGGACCCGACGGCCGGCGCCACGTCGGTGACGATCAGCGGCACCAACTTCACGAGTGGGAGCGAAGTCAAGTTCGGCGCGACCAGCGCCGCCGCGGTCGAATTCAAGAACTCCGGCGAACTCGTCGCCAAGGACCCGTCTGGGTCGGGCGCGGTGCACGTCACGGTCACGACCGCCGGCGGCACCTCTACGACCAGCGCTGCGGACGAATTCACCTACCGCGCGACACCCACCGTCACGGCGGTCAGCCCTAACGAAGGGCCCACCGGTGGTGCCACCACGGTCAAGATCAGCGGCAGCGACTTCACGAGCGCCAGCGAAGTCAAGTTCGGTACCAACGCGGCGGCCTCGGTCGAATTCAAGAACGCGGGCGAACTGATCGCGAAGAGCCCGTCGGGCACCGGCTCGGTGGACGTGCGGGTCAAGACCGCCGGCGGCACCTCGGCGACCAGTAGCGCCGACGAATTCATCTACCGCACGACTCCCACCGTCACGGCGATCACGCCCAACGAAGGGCCCACCGGTGGTGCCACCACGGTCAAGATCAGCGGCAGCGACTTCACGAGCGCCAGCGAAGTCAAGTTCGGTACCAACGCGGCGGCCTCGGTCGAATTCAAGAACGCGGGCGAACTGATCGCGAAGAGCCCCTCGGGCTCTGGGTCGGTTGACGTGATTGTCAAGACCGCCGGCGGGACTTCAACGACAAGCTCGGCGGACGAATTCACCTACCGGGCGACGCCGACCGTCACCGGAATCACGCCCAAGGAAGGACCCACGGCCGGCGCCACGTCGGTCACGATCAGCGGCACCAACTTCACGAGTGGGAGCGAAGTCAAGTTCGGCGCGACCAGCGCCACCGCGGTCGAATTCAAGACCTCCGGCGAACTCGTCGCGAAGGACCCCTCCGGGTCGGGCGCGGTGCACGTCACGGTCACGACGGCCGGCGGCACCTCTACGACCAGCGCTGCGGACGAATTCACGTACCGCGCGACACCCACCGTAACGGCGGTCAACCCCGACGAAGGACCCACGGGTGGCGCGACAATGGTCAAGATCAGCGGCACCAACTTCACGAGTGGGAGCGAAGTCAAGTTCGGCGCGACCAGCGCCGCCTCGGTCGAATTCAAGACCTCCGGCGAACTTGTCGCGAAGAGCCCGTCGGGCACCGGCTCGGTCGATGTCTGCGTGAGCACGGCGGGTGGGAGCAACTGCAAGACATCCGCGTTCACATATGTGCCGGGGCCCGCGATCACTTCGATCAGCCCGAACGAAGGTCCGACCGCCGGTGGCACCGGAATCGCGATCAAGGGCACCAACTTCACGAGTGGGAGCGAAGTCAAGTTCGGCGCAACCGCCGCCGCCGCGGTCGAATTCAAGAACTCCGGCGAACTCGTCGCCAAGGACCCCTCTGGGTCGGGCGCGGTGCACGTCACGGTCACGACGGCCGGCGGCACCTCTACGACCAGCGCCGCTGACGAATTCACCTACCGGGCGACGCCGACCGTCACCGGAATCACGCCCAAGGAAGGACCCACGGCCGGTGCCACGTCGGTGACGATCAGCGGCACCAACTTCACGAGCGCTAGCGAAGTCAAGTTCGGCGCGACCAGCGCCGCCTCGGTCGAATTCAAGACCTCCGGCGAACTCGTCGCCAAGGACCCCTCCGGGTCGGGCGCGGTGCACGTTACGGTCACGACGGCCGGCGGCACCTCTACGACCAGCGCCGCTGACGAATTCACCTACCGCGAAGTCCCCACCGTCACCGCGATCACACCCAACGAAGGGCCAACCGCTGGCGGCACCACGGTAACGATCAGCGGCACCAACTTCACGAGCGGTACCGCGGTCAAGTTCGGCACGACCGACGCCGCGTCGGTCGAATTCAAGAATGCGGGCGAACTGATCGCGAAGAGCCCGTCGGGCACCGGCTCGGTCGACGTGCGGGTCAAGACCGCGGGCGGGACCTCGGCGACGAGCGGCGCGGACCTATTCACCTACCGCGAAGCGCCGACCATAACCGCGATTGCGCAAACGGAAGGGCCCAGCGCGGGCGGCACCTCGGTCAAGATCACCGGCACCAACTTCACGAGCGGTAGCGAAGTCAAGTTCGGCGGGAGCCCGGCCACGAAGGTCGAAGTCAACTCCGCCACCGAAATCCATGCCACGACCCCGTCGGGCAGCGGAAGCGTCGACGTTTTCGTCACGACGGCCGGCGGCACGGCGGCGACGAGCGCCGGGGACGAATTCACCTACCGTGGCGTCCCGAAGGTCACCTCCGTCGCTCCCAAGGAAGGCCCAGAGGCGGGAGGCACAACCGTCACGATCAACGGCGAAAACCTCGAAGCCGCAAAGGAAGTGACGTTCGGCGGCACGAAGGCCACGATCCGAACGGACACCAACGATGCCATTGAAGCGGTGAGCCCTGAAGTGCACACTGCGGGCGCAGTCCATGTCGTGGTCACCACCGCCGGCGGCATCTCCACGTCCAGCGCCGCCGACGAATTCACCTACCGTGCGACGCCGGCGGTCACGGCGATCAAGCCGACCGAAGGACCCACAGCCGGCGGCACCTCGGTCACGATCAGCGGCACGAACTTCACGAGCGGCAGCGAAGTCAAGTTCGGCTCGAGTGCCGCGACCGCGGTCGAATTCAAGAACACAGGCGAACTCGTCGCCAAGGATCCCGCCGGGTCGGGTGCAGTGCACGTCACCGTCACGACTGCGGGCGGGAGCTCGCTAACCAGCACGGCAGACGAATTCACCTACCGCGCTGTACCTACCGTCGCCGCGATCACGCCCAACGAAGGACCCACCGCCGGCGGCACCTCGGTCACGATCACCGGCACGAACTTCACGAGCGGCAGCGAAGTCAAGTTCGGCGCGAGCGCCGCGGCCGCGGTCGAATTCAAGAACGCCGGCGAACTGATCGCGAAGGATCCATCCGGCTCTGGCTCGATGCACGTGACGGTGACAACGGCGGGAGGAACCTCGGCGACCAGCCCGGCTGACGAATTCACCTATCGCGTGGCCCCGACCGTGACCTTGGTCTCACCAGCCACCGGCATCACCACCGGCGGGAAGTCGGTGACGATCACTGGCAGCAACCTCACGAAGGCGACCACGGTCACGTTCGGCGGAGCGCTAGCCTCGATAGCGAAGGACAGTGCTGGCGAACTGGAAGTGGTCACGCCGGCGCACGCGGAAGGCGTCGTCGAAGTGTGCGTCACGACAGCCGGAGGCACGAGCTGCAAGCCCTCGGCTTTCACCTACGAAGGCCCGCCGCCGCCGCCGCCCGTGGTTCAGAGCGTTCTTCCGAGCGAAGGCTCGACGGGCGGCGCCACGCCGGTCAAGATCTCCGGCGAAGACCTCGACGGCGCGACCGCGGTCAAGTTCGGCGGCGTCTCAGCGACGATCTCGAAGGACAACGCGACCGAAATCGAAGTCCTCACGCCGCCCCACGCCGAAGGCTTCGCGGAAGTCTGCGTCACGACCGGCGGCGGGACGAACTGCAAGCCGACAGCGTTCAAGTACGTGATCGCTCCAACGCTCAAGACGCTCACGCCCAAGGAAGGGCCGGAAGCAGGTGGGACGCCCGTGAAGCTCACCGGCGAACACCTCGCCGGTACCAGTGCGGTCGAATTCGCCGGCACGAAGGCGGCGATCGTCAAGAACACGGAAACCGAAGTCGAAGTGGATTCCCCTGGCCGGCCCCCCGGGGCGGCTGAAGTCTGCATCGTCACGCCCGGGGGGCGCAGTTGCATCGCGGGGGCATTCACCTATCGCGCCGTGCCGTCTGTCAACGCTGTCACCGCGAGCGAAGGGCCGGTCGCGGGCGGCATCAGCGTGACGATCACCGGAGAACATCTCGCGGGTGCGACGGAAGTCAAGTTCGGAACGACGGCGGCGACGAGCCTCGAAGTGAAGTCCGAAAGCGAACTCGCTGTCAAGGTTCCGGCGGCGCACGAAGCAGGCACCGTTGAAGTGTTCGTCAAGACCGCAGGCGGCGAAAGCGTCGAGCCGAGCGCCGCCCACTTCACTTATCGCGTGGCGCCGAGCGTGAGCTCCGTCTCGCCCAAGGAAGGGCCGGCGACCGGGGGCGCCACGGTCGTGATCAAGGGCGAACATCTCGAACACGCCTCAGAAGTCCGCTTCGGCCTCGTCAAGGCAACGAAGGTGGAACCGGTATCCGAAGGGGAACTGAGGGCGACCAGCCCGAAACAAACGCCGGGCGCCGTCGACGTCGTCGTGGTGACGCCGGGCGGCCAAAGCTCGACGGACGCGGGCGATCGCTACAACTTCGTCGCGCAACCCGTGGTCAAGAGCGTCCGCGTGAACGAAGGACGTACCGAAGGCGGCTCGGCCGTCGTCGTCACCGGTGAACACCTCGACGGCGCGACCGTAGTCAGCTTCGGCGAAAAGGCCGGCACCGGGCTGACGGTCGTGTCCTCGGGCGAACTCACCGTCAAGAGCCCCGCTCATGCAGCAGGGATGGTCGACATCGTGGTCACCACTCCCGGCGGCGAAAGCGAAAAAGAGCCCGCCGACCACTTCACCTACGTCGCGCCGGCGCCCCAGTCGCCGAAGATCATCTCGATCTCCCCCACCCAGGGCAGCACGGCCGGTGGGACCGCGGTCACGATCCACGGCGAATTCTTCGAAGGGGCGACGCACGTGCGCTTCGGCGCGGTGCAGTCGGGCTCCGTGTCGGTGATCTCCTCGACCGAACTCATCGCCGTGAGCCCGACGCACGAAGCGGGTACGGTCGGCATCGTCGTGAGCACGCCCGGCGGGGAAAGCGCGAATGGGGAATGGGACTTCTTCACGTACGTCCCACCGCCGACAGCGCTCACCTCGACCGTGGCCACGACGACGACGTCAGCGGCCCCGCCGGTACCGGTTCTCGCCAAGACCGGGAACGTCGCGCCGGTCTCCGGAGTGGTGCTGGTGGAGCTGCCCGGAACGACGACGTTCGTCCCGCTGACCTCGCTCAAGCAGGTTCCGTTCGGCACGGTCATCGAAGCGACGCACGGGCGTGTGAGCGTGACGACCGCGGGACCACACGGCGGGACGCAAACCGGCGAATTCTTCGACGGCGAGTTCATCCTCTCGCAAGGCGCCAACGGTCTCGTCGTCGCGACGCTCACCGGCGGCAACTTCGCCGTGTGCCCGCGCCACGGCAAAGCCTCCAAGGCGCGGCACGCGAGCGCGAGCGCGAAGCACGCATCGAGCAAGCATGTCGTGCGCAAGCTGTGGGCGAACGCGCACGGGAGCTTCTCGACGAAGGGCAACTACGCGGCCGGCGCGGTTCAGGGCACCGAATGGCTCACCGAGGACCTCTGCGACGGCACGCTCATTCGCGTCACGCGCGACAAGGTGCGGGTGACGGACCTCGTCAACCATCGCCACTTCTCGGTGAAGGCCGGGCACCAGTACCTCGCGAAAGCGCCCTGAGCGGCGCCGAGTCCCGCGCGTGCCAGCGAGCGGCGGCTAGCCAGCGCTGACGGGCGGGCGCGTCTCGGTCTGATCCGCGCCGTCCTCGAGCGCCTGCGCGGAGATCCCGAGCAGCGGGTCGGCGGCGCTCTCGTCGCGACCGGTTTCGGCGAGGCGCAGCGCTTCGCTGATCGCTCCCGTTTCGCGCAGCGCGCCGCGTTCGACGAGCGGCTGCAGTACCCCGCGAAGCGCGATCGCGATGCCCACCCATCGCGGCGCCCACACTCGCGCTGAGCGCTCTTGCACCCCGCGCTCGATCGCGTCGATCGCGCGCGGCAACGGGATTGGGTTGCGCAGGAACCCCGGCGAGCGCGCGTTGACCGCCTTCGCCGAGGGCTGTGCGTAGGCCGCGCGCACGAGATCGGTGTCGATGAAGCCGAAGTACGCGCATCCCACGCGGGCGCCGCTCGGAGCGGTCTCCGATGCGCAGCGCGTCGGTGAGCGCCTCCACGCCGGCCTTCGAGGCCGTGTACGCCCCCATCAGCGGGGAGTGCAGAATCGCGGCAAGCGACGCGACGTTCAGGAGGTATCCGCGTCGCGCCTCGATCTGCTCGATCACCGCGCGGTCCGTCCGCCAGACGCCGAGGAGGTTGACGGCGAGCGTGCGCTCGATCTGCTCCATCGGGCTGGCTGCGAGGCCGCCCACGAAGCTCGAGTCCTGCGTTCGCGATCGCGACGTCGATCCCGCCGAAGCGCTCGACAGTCCCGTCCACGGCGCGACGCAACGCATCGAAGTCGGTGACATCCGCCTCGAACCACGTCGCGCGCTCGGCTCCGAGCCGCGCAACGTTCTGCTCCAAGCGCTCGGGCTCGAGCCCCACGAA
The DNA here is from genome assembly GCA_963768005.1 of uncultured bacterium. Taxonomy (GTDB): domain Bacteria; phylum Actinomycetota; class Thermoleophilia; order Solirubrobacterales; family Solirubrobacteraceae; genus Palsa-744. Next base: position 85,561 of record CAVYGD010000001.1, on the reverse strand, counting down.
CGTGACGTTTGCACCCTTGCCGTGCATGCGCTCGGCAGCGGCCGCGCCGATGCCGCGCGCGGCGCCAGTGACGAAGACCGTGCGGCCCTTGACGTCGTACCCGGCGGCGCTCGGGCTCATCGCGCTCCCGCCGGTGTCGGTGCAGCGATCTCAGCGGGTCTCGCGCGTGCGCGGTCCTAGCTCGTAGTCGCGGGGGTCGAAGTGCCGCAGGCGGCGGCGGTAGGGCCATGTGGACCCTGGCCACAGCGCGGTGTTCTTGCCGTTCGCGTCGATGTACCAGCTCGCACAGCCGCCCGAATTCCAAACGCTGCCGGCGAGCCGTCGCTGGATCTCCTCGTTGAAGCGCACCTGCACATCTTCGCGCACATCGAAAGTCGCTGCGTTCGCGCGCTCAATGTGGCGGATGCACTCGACGACGTAGCCGAGCTGCGACTCGATCATGAACACGAGCGAGTTGTGCCCGAGGCCGGTGTTCGGGCCGGCCAGCATGAAGAGGTTCGGGCAGCCCGCGATCGTCGTCCCGAGGTACGCCTGTGGGCTGCCCAGCCAGAGCTCCTCGAGCGTCCTGCCGTCGCGCGCCCGCGCGCGCCTCGCGAACGCCATGTCGGTGACGTGAAAGCCGGTCGCGAAGACGATCGTGTCGAGCTGGCGCTCGGTCCCATTCGCCGTCACGATGCCGTGCTCGGTGATCGTGGAGATCGGGTCGGTCACGACCTCGACGTTGCGCTGCTGTAGCGCCGGGTAGTAGTCGTTCGAGATCAGGATCCGTTTGCACCCGATGCGGTAGCGCGGCGTAAGGCGCTCGCGCAACTGCGGGTCGGGGACCTGCGCGCGCAGGTGTCTCAGCGCGAGGCGTTCGGGAATCGAGGGCACGCGGGGATGCATGAGGAACCCCACGATGAGCTCGCGCGAGAGGTAGACGAAAGCGCGTACCGCTTTCTGCGCGGGCGGGAAGGCGCGGTAGAGGAGCTGCCCGAAGCGCGAGATCGGCCGGTCGCCGTGCGGCACGACCCACGGTGCCGTGCGCTGGAAGACGTAGAGCTTCGACGCTTCGCGCTGCACGGGCGGGACGAGCTGAATCGCGGACGCGCCGGTCCCGATCACCGCGACGCGCTCGCCCGCGAGCGAGTGCGCCTCGTCCCAGCGCGCGGAGTGCATCACCTTTCCCGCGAAGCGCTCGATGCCCTCGATCTGCGGCAGCCTCGGCTCGCTCAGCGGCCCCGCGCCGACGACGACGAAGTCGGCGCTCAGCTCGCCCGCGGAGGTCCGCAGCCGCCAGCGCGCGGAACCCTCGTCCCAGCGCGCCTCGAGCACCTCGCAGCCGAAGCGGATGTGGCGATCGACGCCATGCTCGCGCGAGACGCGCCGCAGGTAGTCCCAGATCTCCGGCTGCAGCGAGTACGTGCGGCTCCAGTCCGGGTTCGGAGCGAAGGAAAACGAGTAGAGGTGGGAGGGGATGTCGCATTGGCACCCCGGATAGCGGTTGGCCTCCCACGTGCCGCCGACGTCGCTCGCGCGCTCGAGCACGACGATGTCGCCGATGCCGGCCTGCTTGAGCCGGATCGCGGCGCCGAGGCCGGCGAAGCCCGCTCCGACGATCGCGACCCGATGGTGCTCGGGGCGTCCGTCGGCGAGCGCGCGGCCGCCATTCTGGTGGGTGTCGGAGTCGAGTGGCGCGTCAAGCCTCCCTCACTACTCTCGCGCCACGGGCGGGCACGAGCGTGATGTGATGATTACGTACCTCCTCGTCCTGTGCGCGATCGGCGCGCAGTGTCGTGCGTGCGAGGATCGTGCGCAACGCGACGCGCATCTCGAAGCTCGCGAACGCGGCGCCGATGCAGCGCCTACGTCCGCCGCCGAACGGGATCCACGTGTAGGTCGAGCTCTTGCCGCTCGGGAGGAAGCGCTCGGGATCGAAGCGCGCGGGTTCCGGATAAACCATCGAATCGAAGTGCGTGAGCGTAATCGCCGGCATCACGGTGACGCCGGCGGGGAGATCGAAGCCGCCGAGCTCGACGGGTGCTCGGAGCTGGCGGAGCACCGCCGGGATAACCGGCCGCACGCGGAGCGTCTCGGCGATCACCGCATCGAGGTAGGCTTCGTCGCCGTCGCGCGCGCGCGCGAGGATCGTGGGGTTGCGCAGGATGCGCTCGAAGGCCCACGCGAGGCCTGTGGTCGTGGTCTCGTGTCCTGCGAGCAGGAGCGTCATGATCTGGTCGCGTAGCTCCTCGTCGTCGATCTCGCCGGCGCGCACGAGCTGCGAGAGGACGTCCTCACGCACCTGCAGGCGCGGGTCCATCCGCCTTGCCGCGATCTCCTCGCGCAACAGCCGGTTGGCCTCTGCGACCGTCTCGCGGTAGCGCCTCCAGGGCCCGAAGCGACCGAGTGTCGGGAAGGCCCACATCGCCATGATCAGGAAGCTCAGGTCGACGGTCTTCGGCAGCAGCTCGCGCAAGGCGCGCGTGCGCGCCGGGTCGCTCACGCCGATCACGGCCTGCAAGATCACCTCGAGCGTGATCGCGCGCATCCGCGGGTGCAGCGCGAAGGGCTCGCCGAGCGGCCAGCTCTCGGCCTCCGCCGCGACGATCTGCTCGATCACCTCGCCATAGCGGCGGACCGCCTCGCCGTGAAACGGCGGCAGCAGCCGCTTACGCGCCCTGAGGTGCTCGTCCTCATCGAGCACGAGCACGGACCGCACGCCGAGCACGGGTGCGAGCATCGAGTTTCCGTCGCCCGCGTGAAAGACGGCGGGGTCGCCGGTGAAGACCTCCTTCACCAGCTCGGCGTCGTTGACGACGATCGCGGTGCCCCAAGGGAAGGCGCGGATCGTGAAGACCGGACCGTAGCGCTTCTGCATGTGGTCGAGAAAGCGCTGCGTATGGCGCCAGAGCATGCGCGTTTGGAGGAACGCGGGCAGCCGCGGGCCGGGAGGGACGGTGCTGCTCGAGGAGATGAACATCTTGACATCATATCGTGTCACATCATTTGATGTGCCGTCGATTGCAGATATGCTGCGTCGATGGCACAACGCACGCTTCGCAGTGAGCAGCCCCCGCGTGCGAGCGACTCACGGAACGAGCTCACGATCGAGCAGCTCGCCGCGCAGAGCGGGATGACCGTGCGCAACATTCGTGCTCATCGCGCGCGCGGGCTCCTACCGGCACCGGAGGTGCGCGAACGCGTCGGCTACTACGGCCCGGAGCACCTCGCGCGCCTGCGCTTGATCCAAGAGCTGCAGGCCGACGGCTTCAACCTGCGCGCGATCGAGCGCCTGCTCGATCGCACCCGCGGCACGCCCGAGCAGCTCCTGAGCCTCCGGCACGCCGTGACGGCGCCGTTTGAGAGCGAGCAGCCGAAGGTCTTCACCGCAGACGAGTTGCGCGAGCGTTTCGGAGCCCGCGCTGACGACACGGAGATCCTGCCGCTCGCCGTGAGGATGGGTGTGTTGACAGAGCTCGGGGACGAACGCTACGAGGCGCCGATGCCGTCGCTCGTGGACGCCGCCGCGGAGGTCGTCGCACGCGGCGTTCCACTGCGCCACGCGCTGTCCGTGACGGCGAAGGTGAGCCAGCAGTGCAAGACCGTCGCGCGGGAGTTCGTGCGCCTCTTCCTCGACGATCTCTGGAAGCCGTTCGCCGCCGAAGGCTACCCGCAGGAGCGCTGGGCGGAGGTCACAGAGGCGATCGACCGCTTGCGCCCGCTCTCCTCGCAGGTGCTGCTCGCGACCTATCAGCTGATGATGTCGCAGGAGGTCGAGGTGGCGTTCGGCCGCGAGCTCGAGCGCTTCGCGAAACGCGGCCGATGAGCGACCGCTCGCTGCGCTCATGGTGAGCAGGGCGACGTCGGCCGACGTGCCGGCGCTCGCGCGGATGCTCGCGCGCGCGTTCTTCGACGATCCCGTCGCGATGTGGGCCTGCCGTTACGAGCGCATGCGGCCGCCCATGCTCGAACGGTTCCACGGCGCGCGGCTTCGCCAACTGCTCGGTGATGAAGAGGTATGGATGACCGAGGGTTCGGCGAGCGCGGCGCTGTGGGCGCCGCCGGGCCGCTGGCGGACGACGGCCGCGGAGGACTTCGCGTTGACTCGCTCGCTGCTTCACCCGCGACTGATCGCGCACCTCCCGCTCGTCGTGCGTGGCCTCCTCGGCGTCGAGAAGGTCCACCCGCGCGAGCCGCCCCACTGGTATCTCGCCATGCTCGGCACCGATCCGCCGGCGCAGGGCCATGGGCTCGGTTCCGCGGTGCTGAGTCCGGTGCTCGAGCAGTGTGACGCCGACGGCGTCGGCGCCTACCTCGAGTCCTCGAAGGAGCGCAACCTCGCGTTCTACGCGCGTCACGGGTTTCGCGTCACAGGCGAGCTGCGCCTGCCGCGTGGACCGACGATGTGGACGATGTGGCGCGACCCGCGCCCTTAGGCACCCCTTCGCTGCGCCACCTCGGGGGCTACGCTGCGTAGCGGCCATGCGCATCTGCTCGCTCCTTCCCAGCGCCACGGAGATCGTGGGCGCGCTCGGACTCGCCGACTCGCTCGTCGGCGTCTCCGAGGAGTGCGACTGGCCGCGGGGCGTCGAGCGCCTGCCGGTCGTGAGCGCCTCGCGCGTCGATACGCGGCAGCTCGAAGGGGGTGACATCGAGCGGGCGGTGCGCGAGGCTGTGCGGGACGGGAGGACGCTGTATGCGATCGACGCGGAGCTCCTCGATGCGCTCGCACCGGACCTCATCCTCACGCAGGACCTGTGTGCCGTGTGTGCGGCGTCCAGCGACGCGGTTGGCGAGCTCTGTGCGACCGATACGCGCACGCTTGCGCTCGACGCACACTCGCTCGGCGAGGTCGGCGGATGCGTCGTGGAGCTCGCCGAGGTGCTCGGCGTCCCCGAGCGCGGCCACGAGCTCGCCGCAGCGATGCGCGAGCGGACCGAGGCCGTGAGCGCGCGGGTGCGCGGGGCACCACAGCTTGGCGTGTGCGTCGCCGAGTGGCTCGACCCCCCTTACGCCGCGGGCCATTGGATCCCCGAGATGGTCGCGCTCGCCGGTGGGCACGAGCTGCTCGGGAGCGCGCACGCTCCCTCATACCCGACGACCTGGGAGGAGGTCCGCGCGGCACGCCCCGAGCTCGTCGTCGCGGCCCCGTGCGGCTATGACCACGAGCGCGCCGCGCGCGAGGCGGCGCTCCCCGACCTCGGCTGCCGGGTCGTCGCGGTCGACGCGAACGCCTACTACGCGCGGCCGGCACCGCGGCTCGTCGACGGCGTCGCGCAGCTCGCGTTCCTCATTCACCCCGAGCTCGTCGAGGATCCGGGGCTGCCGTACGTCGAGCTCTGAGGCGCCTGCCAGCTAGGAGCTCGCGGGCAAGGAGAGGCGATCCGGGCCGTGCTCGGGAGCATCTCCCTCGGGGGGGCGCTGGCCGCCCTCGCCGGATCGAGGGCTCACGACGACGCGGTTTCGCCCCGCGCGTTTGGCTTCGTAGAGCGCCATGTCGGCGGCCTTGAAGAGCGTGTCGAACTCGACCTCCTCGCCGCTCGCAGCGCTTACGCCGACCGACAGCGTGATGCCAAGTCCGCTCGAGCGCATTTCCTGCACCGCCGCGCGCAGCCGTTCGGCGATCTCCTTCGCCCGTCGGCGTCCGACGTTCGGAAGTACGACGAGAAACTCCTCGCCGCCGAGACGGTAAATGAGCTCGAACGAGCGAAGTTGCTTTCGCATCTGGTAGGCGACGTCTCGGAGCACGGCGTCACCGCGATCGTGCCCCCACATGTCGTTGATCTCCTTGAAGGTGTCGATGTCGCACATGAGCAAGCTCACCGGGCGGCGTGTGAGTCGTGCCTGCTGGGAGATCTCGCGAAAGCGCGGAAGCAGCGAGCTGCGGTTGAGCAGCTCGGTGAGCGGGTCGAGCACCGCGGCGCCGCGGTGATAGAGCTCGGCCGCCTGGATCGCCCAGATGATCGCGATGACGCTCACGAGCAGGCCGAGCGTCGCGATTACGGGTACGGGTTCTTCGGCCGCCTGCGTGGGGTCGGCGCCGAATGTCGCCGCGAGGATCGCGACCGCTGTGAGCGCGAGCCCCGCGATCACGACCGTCGGGCGAAAGCGCGCAGCAGCTGTGGCGACGGGGAGGATGAGCCACGGCAACGCGGCGCTCGTGGAGCCGCCGTTGAGCGCGACTCCGGTCGCGAGGATCGTGAGCGTGATCAGGATCGCCGCGGCGCTCACGCGCTCGGGACGCGCGACCTTCTTGATCGTCAGGTCCACTGCGAGGAACGTCGCGGCCACTGGCACGAGCAGCGCCACGTAGCCCCACCCGATCCATGGCCCCGAGGCGACGAGCGCGACGCCGAGTGCCGAGAGGCTCACGATCCGCAGCGTGCGCACACGCTCGTTCGCATCGACCACTCGCGCGCGGTCGAGCTCTGTGGGGCACAGCCAGGGACGCCGTCGCCGTGTCAACGCTCACTTCACCATGGGCTCGGGTACAGAGGGCGCTAATACCCTCGACGCGGCCCGCAGCGCGCTTGACGTTGTTGCCTATTCGCTAGGCCAAGGGACGATGCAACGCGTGGAATCCTCGGCGCAACAAGAAGAAGCCGTGGAAGTCGAAGCGGAAGAATCCGGACGCAAGGGTTGCTATGCGTCCCCCGTGCCCGAAGGCCGCGTGAAGCTGACGGTGGTCGAGCCCTCGCTCGGGCTCGACACCGCGCTGGAAGGGACGCTTCGCCCGAGGTTCAAGAGCGGCGCCGGCAATGGACTGAACCCCGCCCGCTTGAAGTACGAAGGCGCGAGATCGGGTCGCCTCCGCGCCGCAAGCGGCGTTCGCGACGACCGCGACGGTGACCGGCGAAGCGTTCTTCTCGGGCTTCGGCTCCGAATTGGTCCAGACGGGATAGGGCGCTGCCGCGTGCGCAAATGGGGGCTGCCGCACTTACGTCGGGGTGAAACGCGCGGCGCGAACACGCCGCGCCGTTCTGCGAGACTGACAGCAGGGGAGCGAGCATGAAGACCACCCTCGCTTGGAGGTATCGATGTCGAAGAACAGCTTTGGCGCGAAGGGGCCGCTCGAGGTCGGCGGCCGCGAGTACGAGATCTTCCGCTTGCAGGCGCTCTCAGAGCGCTTCGACGTCGCGCGGCTCCCGTACTCGCTGAAGGTCCTGCTCGAGAACCTCTTGCGTCACGAGGGCGAGGGCGCCGTAAGTGCGCCAGACATAGAGGCGCTCGCAACTTGGGAGCCCGCTGCGACGCCGAGCAGCGAGATCGCGTTCACGCCCGCGCGCGTGCTCATGCAGGACTTCACGGGGGTGCCAGCGATCGTCGACCTCGCGGCGATGCGCGACGCGATCACGAAGATGGGGGGTGACGGCTCGGCGATCGACCCGCTCGTGCCCGTCGAGCTCGTGATCGACCACTCGGTGCAGGTGGACGCGTTCGGGACGCACGACGCCTTTCGCGTCAACGCCGAGCGCGAGTTCGAGCGTAACCGCGAGCGCTACGCGTTCCTGCGCTGGGCACAGGGGGCGTTCGGGAATCTCGCCGTCGTGCCGCCGGAGACGGGCATCTGCCACCAGGTCAACCTCGAGTACCTCGCGCGCGTCGTCTTCGCGGATGAGGCCTTGGGGCAGGCGTACCCGGACACGATGGTCGGCACGGACTCGCACACGACGATGGTCAACGGCCTCGGCGTACTCGGCTGGGGCGTCGGCGGAATCGAGGCCGAGGCGGCGATGCTCGGGCAGCCCGTCTCGATGCTGATCCCGCAGGTGCTCGGCTTCAAGCTCCACGGCAAGCTGCGCGAGGGCGCGACGGCGACGGACCTCGTGCTCACGGTCACGGAGATGCTCCGCGAGCGCGGCGTCGTGGGGATGTTCGTGGAGTTCTTCGGCGCGGGGCTCGAGGGCCTGCCGATCGCCGACCGCGCGACGATTGGGAACATGTCGCCGGAGTTCGGCTCCACGTGCGCGATCTTCCCCGTCGACGCGGAGACGCTGCGCTACCTCGAGTTTACCGGGCGCCCGCGCGAGCGCATCGAGCTCGTCGAGGCCTACTGCCGCGAGCAGGGTCTATGGCACGACGCCGACGCGCCCGAGCCCAATTTCTCCGACCTCATCGAGCTCGACCTCGGCGCGGTCGTGCCAAGCCTCGCGGGCCCGAAGCGCCCGCAGGACAGGGTCGCGCTGAGCGAAGCGCGCACGGCGTTCGAACGGGCGCTCTCGGACTACGTCTCAAACGGCGACAGCGACGGCTTGAAGGATGCCTACGACGAGGCGGTTGCAGAGTCCTACCCGGCCTCGGACCCGCCCGCCGACGGCGTCGCTGCGTACGAGCCCCTCGCGGAGGCGACCCCCGTCGCCGGCGCACGCGCCGCGCGTGGTGCTGGAAGCGCGAGCTCCCGGACCGCGGACTCCGCGCGCGTGACGCTCGAGGGCGAGAGCTTCGAGCTCAACCACGGCGACGTCGTAATCGCAGCGATCACGAGCTGCACGAACACGTCGAATCCCTCGGTGATGGTGGGCGCGGGCCTGCTCGCGCGCAACGCCGTCGCGCGTGGCCTCACGCGCAAGCCCTGGGTGAAGACCTCGCTTGCGCCGGGCTCGCGCGTCGTCAGCGACTACCTCGATCGCGCCGGGCTCACGGAGTCGCTCGAGCAGCTCGGCTTCAACCTCGTCGGATACGGCTGCACGACCTGCATCGGCAACTCCGGCCCGCTGCCGGAGGAGATCTCGAAGGCGGTCGACGACCACGACCTCGCAGTCGTGTCCGTGCTCTCGGGCAACCGCAACTTCGAGGGGCGGATCAACCCCGACGTGAAGATGAACTACCTCGCCTCGCCACCGCTGTGCGTCGCGTACGCGCTCGCGGGGACGATGGACATCGACATCGCGAGCGAGCCGCTGGGGCAGGACGTGGAGGGCCGCGATGTCTACCTGAGCGAGCTCTGGCCCGATGAGCACGAGGTCGCGCAGACGATCGAGTCCGCGATCCGGTCCGACATGTTCCGCACGAGCTACGCCGAGGTCTTCACGGGCGACGAGCGCTGGCGCGCGCTTTCCGGGGGCGAAAATGGAGGCGCCCCGACGAGCGGGCGCTTTCAGTGGGACGCGGAGTCGACCTACGTGCGCGAGCCGCCCTACTTCGAGGGACTGCCGGACGCCCCGCAGCCTGTGAGCGACGTGCAGGGAGCGCGTGTGCTCGCGCTGCTCGGCGACAGCGTCACCACCGATCACATCTCACCTGCGGGCTCGATCAAGCGCGACTCCCCGGCGGGTCTCTACCTCCAGGAGCACGGCGTGCAGGTGCGCGACTTCAACTCCTACGGCTCGCGCAGGGGTAACCACGAGGTGATGATGCGGGGCACCTTCGCGAACATCAGGTTGCGCAACTTGATCGGCGGCGGCGAGACGTTGCCCGAAGGCGGTTTCACGCGCTACCTCGGCGACGGCGGGGGCGCGCAAATGACGATCTACGACGCCGCGATGCTCTACGCGAGCGACGGCATCCCGCTCGTCGTGCTCGCGGGGCGCGAGTACGGGTCGGGCTCATCGCGCGACTGGGCCGCGAAGGGTACGAGCCTGCTCGGCGTAAGGGCCGTAATTGCGCAGAGCTTCGAGCGCATCCACCGCTCGAACCTCGTCGGCGTGGGCGTGCTCCCGCTGCAGTTCCCCGACGGCGAGAGCGCGCAGTCGCTGGGCCTCACCGGCGAGGAGTCGTTCTCGATCACTGGCATCGCCGAGGCGATGGCTGACGGCGGTGCGCCGCCACGCACGATGCGCGTTCGAGCGCAGCGCGATGGTGCCCCCAGCGAGTTCGACGCGATTGTGCGCATCGACACCCCGCGCGAGGCCGAGTACTTCCGCCACGGCGGCATCCTCCAGTACGTGCTGCGCTCCCTGCTCGCACGCTAGGGCGCGAGCAGGGCTCCCGGCGCCGCTATCGGCGCAGAGCTAGGAGACGCAGTTGAGGTTGCCGCCGATCGAGATCGTCTGGCCATTGGTGTAGGCGAAGCTGAAGTTCACCGCGAGCGCGTGCGGAGCGCAGTTCGTGCTGCGAAGCCAGCCCGAGGAGCCGCTCACGTGGACGTGCAGGTTCACCGTCTCCGCCGGGTTCTCCGGGGAGTGGTTCGAGCAGGGCGGAAGGGATCGTGGCCACGATCTCCTCGCCGTAAGTTCCGCCCGCCGGCTTCATGACGTGCCCTTCGACGACCGTTTCGATCTTCACCGGTGTCGTCGCCGTAACGTAACTCAGGAGATTGCCACCGGGGCCGTTGTAGAACGTGAGCGTGAGCGGCCAGAGTTGCCCTAGCGTCCAGCCGGTCGCGCTTCCGGTGCCGATCTGCGAGCCCTTCGGGCACACGCTGGGCCCGCTCTTTTCGAGCGCCGCAGGGCTGCACTTGGGCATCTTCGCGCCGGCGACGCGCACGCCGCCGGGCAAGAAGAGCGTGATCGTCTGCGTCGCGGGCAGGCTGCTGCTCGCCGGCGTGAGTTCGTAGTCGAGGCTGCCTTCGACTTTGCGTTCACCGCCGCCCTTCTTGGCCTTCGCGGAAGCCCGCGCATGGTGGCGCGCCGCGTGTCCGGCACGATGGTGGTGGTGCTTTCTCGCATGTGCGGCATAGGCCGCTGGCGTCAGCGACGCGGCGAGCACAAGCGTAAGCGTGGCGATTCCGGCGTGCAGCCGGCGAGACGTGGCAATCATCAGACCCTCCTGGTTCCCGGTTTCCCCCTCTGGCACCTATAACACGTTTGGAGCGCGCGCGGTGCGCTCGCGACTTGAGCTTTAGGAGCGAGCACCGGAAATATGTGGACCCCCGTTGGCAGGAGCGCAGGGAGGCGGTAACGTGGCTTGCTTATGGCCACGCAAGTGCTCGACATCGAGCAGCAGCTGCTGCTTTTGGAGCTCTCGGCGCCGTTCGACAAGCGCGCTGTGCAGCTCGCGCGCCGGCGTATGGCCAAGCAGTGGCATCCGGACATCGCACCTCCCGGCAAGCGCTACGAGCACGAGCGTCACCTGAAGGTCGTCAACGAGGCGGCCGACGTGCTGGAGCGGCTCGCGGAGACCTCGCGCGGAGGCCGCGTGTCTGCGAGCGCTGTGCGCGCGAGCGCCAGCGCGGCACGCAAGGCGCGTGCCGAGGCGGGCCGGCGGGCCTACGAAGCCGAGCAGCGCACGCGCGAGCACGCCGCGGAGCGCAAGCGCCACGATCCCTTCGGCAGCCGCGTGCCCGACCACTCCATCGTCCATCGCTATGCGCGCTGCGTGTCGTATCCCGAGTGGGGCGTGGGGACGGTGACCGGCATCTACTTCACCGGCGAAGGCGACGCCGTCCAGCAGTGGGCGCGCGTCTCTTTCCAGCACGGCGTGCGCACGGTGCCCGCCGGGAGCATGTACTTCGTCGACTTCTCCAAGCCCGACCCTGCGGGCGAGCGCGCCGCCCGCTTCGTGACCGCCGCGAAGCACGCGATGGCGGAAGCCAACTACACACTCGCGGCGCAGCGCCTCATCTACGCACGCGACGCGGAACCGCGTAACGTCGCTGTACTGCGGCTGATGACGATCGCCTTCTGGCGCTCCGGCAACCTCGAGGCGGCGGCACGCTCGGCGCGGGAGTGGGCGCGCGCTGACAGCGACAGCTCGCCCGCGCACCGCTTCGCTGCGCGCATCTACAAGAAGATGGGCGCGAACGACCTCGCCGTCGAGGCGATGGCTCGCGCGGCGGCGGCCTGAGAGAGCGCCGCCCGCCGTCCCAAGCCCACACGTGATGCTCCGGGCGCCTGGGTCGCGCACCCGGCGCCCGTCTCACGATCCGGGAATGCGTCAGGCGGGCGCGAGCGCCTTGCTCTTGATCTCGTCGAACTCGGCTTGCGTGATCGTGCCGCTGTCGAGCAGGTCCTTCGCGTGTGCGATCTGCGCAGTGGGGTCCTCCGCGCCCGCCGCTTGGCGCACGTAGTCGTCGAGCTGCTGCTGGCCGACGCGCTGGTTCGCGATGTTCCGTTCGGTCATGCCTTTGTGCTCGGCGATCAGGTAGACGAAGACGCCGAGGAAGGGGAACACGATGATGAAGATGCACCAGATGACCTTTACCCACCCGGAGGTGTCGGTGCGGCGGAAGAGGTCCGCGAAGATGGTGAAAAGGATCCAGATCCAAATCACGAAGCCAAAGAAGATGAGCATCGTCCAGAAGATTTCGAGCAGTGGATAGCTGCTTGCGATAACCATGTAGCTCCTTGTCTTTCTCGGTTTGCGCGCGCCCGATCAGCCGCACACCCCCGGTGCGCCGGAGATGCTAGTGGCCTCTCTGCGCTCCACGTCATCCCCATCGGATGATGGCTTTGCGCCCCGGAGGCGCGCCGTAGGGGGATAATCGCGGCGGTCGGTCAATCCCCCATCGTTGGAGGTCTCATGAAAATGCCAAGCGGCAGCACCGCGGTCGCCCCCACCGTTGCCACGGGCGCGCTCGGGCGCGAACTCGACAAGCTCGCCGACGAATACGGCAATCGCTTCCTGCTCGAACCCTCGCCGGACAACGAGCTGCCCAAGCACGGAATGCGCGCGGTCGACGCGATGCGCCTGATCGGCGAGGAGCTGTGGCTCGACGGGATCCCGAACCGCAATCTCGCGACCTTCGTGACGACCTGGATGGAGCCCGAGGCGCAGCGCGTGATCGCCGAAAACCTGCACCGCAACTACATCGACCACGCGGAGTATCCGCAGACCGCGGAGATCGAGCAGCGCTGCATTCGCATGATCGCGAGCCTCTTCAACGCGCCCGGCGAGACAACCGGCACGCGGACGCAAGGCTCGTCCGAGGCGATCATGCTCGGCGCGCTCTCGCTGAAGTGGAAGTGGCGCGCGCGTCGCGAAGCCGCCGGCAAGGACCACACCCGGCCGAACCTCGTCTTCGGCGGCGATGTGCACGTCGTGTGGGAGAAGTTCTGCCGTTACTTCGACGTCGAGCCACGCATCATCCCGCTGCAGCCCGAGAAGTACACGATCGGCCCCGAGGACGTCGAGCCCCACGTCGACGAGAACACGATCGGCGTCGCGGCGGTGCTCGGTACGACCTTCACCGGCCACGCCGACGACATCGTCGGCATCAACCACCTGCTCCTGACGCTCAAGGAGCGCCAGGGGTGGGATGTGCCGCTGCACGTGGACGCCGCGAGCGGCGGCTTCGTGTGGCCGTTCCTCTATCCCCACAGCGAGTGGGACTTCCGGCTCGAGCAGGTGCGCTCGATCAACGTCTCGGGCCACAAGTTCGGCCTCGTCTACCCCGGGATCGGTTGGCTCGTCTTCCGCGAAAGCGACGACCTTCCGGAGGAGCTCGTCTTCTACGAGAACTACCTCGGCAAGCGCGACGCGACCTTCACGCTCAACTTCTCGACCGGGTCCTCGATGGTGCTCGCGCAGTACTACAACTTCGTGCGCTTCGGGCACGACGGCTACCGCTACATCATGGAGACGATGCGGGAAAACGCGCGCGCGCTCGCGCGTCGCATCGAGGGGATCGGCGAGTTCCAGCTGATCGGATCCGAGGACGAGGAGCAGCTCCCGCTCGTCGCCTTCCAGCTCGCAGGCAATCACAACTACGACGAGTTCGACGTCTCCTCTCAGCTGTCGGCAGAGCGCGGCTGGATGGTGCCGGCGTACACGCTGCCACCGAAGGCCGAACACGTGACGATCATGCGCGCGCTCGTGAAGCTCACGCTTGGCCACACGCTTGCGACGACGCTCGCGGACGACATCGCCGAAGCGTGCAAGGTCCTGGCGGAAAAGGGCGGGCTTCACCCACACGACCGCAAGCGCGCGAAGACCGGCGTCGGCTACTGACCCCGCGCGGACGGCTCTGCGCCTAGGCCACGGAGCGCTCGACGCGCTCGCCTAGCGTGTGCTCGAGCAGCGCGAGGCGACGCAGTCGCGGCGACTTCATCGTGTGCCCCGACCGGAGCGTCGCGAGCGCGCACGCGAGGAAGCACGCCGCGCCAAGCGACGTGTTGAAGTTCGACGCCGCGAGATTGAGCACGGAGCCGCTCGCCGGGACGAAGTAGCCCGCGATCGCGGAGAAGCCGAAGAAGACGCACCCGAGGAGGTTGACCCCGGGCTCCCACCATCCCGGGCCCGCGCGTTTAGGCAGCAAGCCCCGCCGGGGCGAGGCGCGGTAGGCGATCGCGCCGGAGACGAGGAAGCAGATCGACCCGACCGCGTCGGGGCGCCACACGAGCCTGTCGTAGCCAGGGTTCGTGAGGGCCGTGTGCAGCGCGCGATAAGTCGTGACGTTGAAGTAGAGCGTGCCGATCGACTGGATCGCCGCCGCCCACCAGGCGGCGCGGCCGGCGCCGTCAACGCGTCGCTCGGGGAAGGCGAGCGAGCTCTGGAGCGCGCCGCCCGCCGTGAACAGGATCGAGCCGACGAAGAACGTGATGGCGTCCGCGCGTTCGCCGACGAGTTCGGCGTAGCCGGGGAACGGACCCACGAGGAAGCACGCAGCGCCGGTGGAGAAGCCCAGCGCCATCCAGCGCTCGCGGCTGATCACGCGAGCACCGCGTTGGGCCCCGGTCTCAGCCGCTGAGCGCGGCGGAGACGACGGGAGTCTTGACGGCGAAGGGGTGCAGCTCGTCTTCTTCGCCGCGGATCACGGTGTAGCTCGCCTCGGGCACTTCGTTCCAGACGCCAGGCAGGTCTCCGAGCGGCTCGGAGACGATCAGATGGGCGTCGTCTGATACCTCCCGCAGGATCGTCTGTTCTGGATAGAGCTCGCGGAGCGTCGGCACGTGCGTCGTGTAGAAGAGCGTGCGGGAGTTCCCTTCGCTCGAGTAGCGAAACGCCCACGTGCGCTCGCCGTTCGTCGTCGCGATCGTGCCCTGAAACGGGTACTTCGCCCCGTGCTCGCGCCCGCGTGCCTCGACGAGCCCGATCGCTTGCGCGACCGCGTCGGGCGGGTTCTCTTCGAGGCCGAAGGTGAGCGCGAGGAAGAAGAGCAGCTCGGAGTCGGTGCCGCCGGAGATCTCGGGGTAGAGCGACGGGTCGACTGCGAATGCGAGCTCGCGCTTCACCTTCGCGAGCTCCGCGACGAAGCCGTTGTGCATCCACAGCCAGCGGTCGTGGCGAAAGGGGTGGCAGTTGGTCTGCTGAACCGGCGAGCCGATCGCGGCGCGGATGTGGGCGAAGAAATGCGGCGAGCTGATGTGGCTCGCGAGCTCGCGCAGGTTCTGGTCGTTCCACGCCGGCTCGGTGTTCTTGAAGATCCCCGGCGCAGGCGTCGCGTCATACCAGCCGACCCCGAAGCCGTCGCCGTTCGTCGCCTCCGCGCCGAGGCGCGAGTGCAGGCTCTGATCGATCAGCGAGTGCGCCGGCGCGTAGAGCGCCTCCGCCAGAAGCAGGGGCGAGCCGGAGTAGGCAAGCCAACGGCACATGACCCGTGAGTTTCGCGCGCGCGCGGCTCTCGAGCATCACCCACTCGGGGTGATCCGCGCGCGGCGCCGGATTGCAATCCTGCTGTACGCATGACGCGCGTCACGCCGCTTGAGACCGTGAAGCTGGGCGACGGGGAGTCGCTGCTCGGCGCGAGCTTCATCCCCGGTGCCGGGATGCTGTGCTCGTCGCTGCGTTACCGCGGGGAGGAGCTGCTCGCGCAGAACGCCGGCGTCAGCGCCTACGCCGAGCAGGGCAAGACGATGGGGATTCCGTTGCTCTACCCATGGGCCAACAGGCTCGCCGCGTTCGACTACAGCGTCGCGGGGCGCACGGTCGAGGTTCCACATGACCCCACTCGCATCGCGCTCGACCCGCACGGCCTGCCGATCCACGGCGTCATCGGCGGGCGGATGGGCTGGGAGCTCACGCGCCGTCCGCAGGCAGGCGAGCATGCGCTCACGGCGCGCCTGCGGTGGCGCGAGTCCGAGCAGGCGCTCTTTGAGGTGTTCCCGTTCGAGCACGAGCTGCTCTACGACGCGCGCGTGCTCGACGAGCGGATCGAGCTCAGGGTGACCGTGAACGCCTGTGGCGCGGACGCGGTGCCGCTCGCGTTCGGATTTCACCCCTACCTCTCCCTGCCCGGCACGCCACGCGAGCAATGGTCCATCGAGCTGCCCGCGATGCGCGCGATCGTGCTCGACGACGACCAGATCCCGGTCGGCGCGGGCGCCGAGCAGGCCGCGCAGCGCTTCGCGCTCGACGAGCGTGAGTTCGATGACGGCTTCGACTCGCTCCTAACACCGGCGCGCTTCGCGCTCGCCGGGACAGATCGCCGAATCGTGGTCGACTTCCTCGAGGGCTATCCCGGCGCCCAGGTCTTCACCCCCGCGCGGGCGCAGTTCATCTGCTTTGAGCCCATGACGGCGCCCACGAACGCGCTGCGCAGCGGCGAGGGGTTGCGGACCGTGCCCGCGGGGGAGAGCCGGAGCGCCCGCTTCTCGATCAGCGTCACGCCCACGGGCGCGCGAGAGTCGGCACACTACGCGGGACCCAAGCACTCAGACGACCGGAAGGACACAGCATGAGCGCCACCGCACCTGCCAACCGTCGCACCGTGCAGCGCCAGCAGGCTGAGAAGCCGAAGCCCGCAGATGTCCTGGTCGTGTTCGGCATCAGCGGCGATCTCGCGAAGGTGATGACCTTCCACTCGCTCTACCGGCTCGAGGCCCGCGGGCTGTTGAACTGCCCCATTGTGGGCGTCGCGGGGAACGACTGGAGCACCGAGGACCTGCGCGAACACGCACGTGAAGCGATCAGCGCCTGTGGCGAGGCCGCGGGCGAAGGCTTCGACGAAGCCGTGTTCGCGCGTTTCGCGGAGCGGCTCTCCTACCTCAGCGGCGACTTCAGCGACGCCGCGACCTACCGGCAGATCGGGGACGCGATCGGCGACGCGAGCAGCCCGGTCTTCTACCTCGAGATCCCGCCGTCGCTCTTCGGCATGGTCATCAAGGGCCTCGCGGAAGCCGACCTCACGCACAGTGCGCGCGTCGTGGTCGAGAAGCCGTTCGGGCACGACCTGGAATCCGCCCGCGCGCTCGCGGAAGAAATCCAAGAGTACATCGACGAGTCCCAGCTCTATCGCATCGACCACTTCCTCGGGAAGATGGGCACCGACGAGCTGCTCTACCTGCGCTTCGGCAACACGATGGTCGAGCCGATCTGGAACCGCAACCACATCGGGTGCGTCCAGATCACGATGGCCGAGAGCTTCGGCGTGGAGGATCGCGGCCACTTCTACGACCCCGTGGGGGCGCTGCGAGACGTCGTCGTCAACCACCTCATGCAGCTGCTCGCCGTCGCCGCGATGGAGGCGCCCGCGGGCAACGACGCGAAGACCCTCAAGGACGCGAAGTACGCCCTGTTCAGGGCGCTCGAGGACGCAAAGCCCGAGCAGTACGTGCGCGGGCAATACGACGGCTACCTCGACGTCGACGGCGTCGCCAAGGGCTCCACGACCGGAGACCTACGCGGCGCTCCGCCTCGACATCGACAACTGGCGCTGGGCGGGCGTGCCGTGGTTCATTCGTACGGGCAAGCTGCTTCCCGTCACGCAGACCGAGCTGCGCGCCGTCTTCCGCCGGCCTCCAAAGCTCCTCTTCATCGAGGGCGGCCGTCGCCGCCCGGAGCCCAACCAGTTCGTCGTCAAGCTCGATCCCACGACCGGGACGCGGCTGATCCTCGACGCGCACAGAGCCGACGCGAAGGGCGCTCAGGGGATCACGCTCGACATGGAGTTCGCGGAAGAGGGTGGTGAGGGGCCGACCCCGTATGAGGTGCTCCTGCTCGACGCGATGAAGGGGAACAGCACACGCTTCACGCGGCAGGACTCCGTCGAAGAGACCTGGCGTGTGATGCAACCGCTGCTCGACGCGCCGCCGCCCGTGTACTCGTACGAACCGGGGTCGTGGGGTCCGCAGGAGGCGGAGCGGCTCGTGAGCGGTTACGGCGGCTGGCACGGACCGTGGATCGTCGAATCAACGTGAGGCGCCGCCGAGTGGGCTCACCCACATCGGGTGATGCGCACGCAGCGCGAACGGGGCAAGATGCCGCTCGTAATCCGGCCGAGCTGGGCGCCGAGGTAAGGCGAGGTCTCGTACGTGGGCGAACGCGTGCTCACGTGATTGCAGTTGTGAACGAGCCGCCGCGTAGGCGTGCGCCCTCGGCCACATGGCCAAGAACTCGCGAAAGGACATTTCGATGACAAACGGGAGCGACACACCGGTGCTCGACCTGCTCGCAAACATGACGGCCGGCTCGCTGGAAGCTTCGAGCCTGGACACGGATGAGTTGATGCTCGTTCGTCTCGCCGCTCTGGTCGCGGTCGACGCTCCGCCCGCTTCGTACCTCATGAACCTCGGCGCCGCCGCCGAGGCGGGGATCGACGAGGAGCAGATCCGCGGAGTGCTCGCAGCCGTTGCCCCGATCGTCGGCACCGCGCGGATCGCGGCCGCGACGGGGAACATCGCGCAGGCGCTTGGATTCGCGATCGAGCTCGCGGAAGAGGCCGCAGAGGAATAGGCGCCGCAAAACAGACGAGCCAGAGAAAGGTGTGAGCATGAGCCCGGCCAAGAGCAAGAACGCCAAGCCGGCGGACGCGGGGAAGCTCGACGGTCAGGCTGCACGGAGGCCGGAGTCGGCGAGCGACGCTGCGGAGAAGTCGGCGCCCCAGAGTGCGGCTGCGCTCTCGCCGTTTCCCCCGATCGCCGACTATGCGTTTCTCTCGAACTGTCACA
This sequence comes from uncultured bacterium, assembly GCA_963768005.1. Lineage (GTDB taxonomy): Bacteria > Actinomycetota > Thermoleophilia > Solirubrobacterales > Solirubrobacteraceae > Palsa-744. The sequence continues at coordinate 66,878 of CAVYGD010000001.1, read as the reverse complement.
CGGGTGCGTTGGTCGCTCCCGACGGGTCGGTCGATTGGCTGTGCGTGCCGCGCTTCGACGCCCCGAGCGTGTTCGGAACGCTGCTCGACCGCCAGGCGGGCAGCTTCCGCTTCGCGCCGTTCGGGGTGAACGTCCCGGAGGCGCGCTCCTACCAGCCGGGGACGAACATCCTCGTCTCGGTGTGGAACACGCCCACGGGGTGGGTGCGCGTGCACGAGGCGCTGACGATGGGCCCACGGCGCCACGAAGACCTCGTCACCCCGCACACGCGCCCGCCGGCCGACGACGATGCCGACCACCAGTTCGTGCGCACCGCGATCTGCCTCGAGGGCGAGGTCGAGATAGAGCTCACGTTCGAACCGGTATTCGACTACGGGCGCACGCCCGCCGAATGGTCGGTACAGGACGAAGGGCACCGCGCCGACGCGACCGCCGGCGACTTGACGATCAGGCTCCAAACGGACATGGCTGTCGGCGTCGAGGGCGACTGGGTGCGGGCTCGGCACGTGCTCAAGGCGGGCGAGCAGTGCTATTGCGCGCTTTCTTGGGCGGAGGAGCTCGGCGTGGCAGAGGACATCGAAGCGGCGAACGAGGCGCTCATGGCGACCACTACCTATTGGCGCACCTGGCTGAAGAGCGCACGCCTGCCCGACCACCGCTGGCGCGGTGCGATCAACCGCTCCGCGCTCGCGATCAAGGGGCTCACGTACATGCCGACGGGCGCCACCGTCGCGGCGCTCACGACCTCGTTGCCCGAGACGCCCGGCGGAGAACGCAACTGGGACTACCGCTACACGTGGCTGCGCGATTCGACGTTCACGCTGCAGGCGCTGCACTACCTCAACCTCGACTGGGAGGCCGAGGAGTTCATGCAGTTCATCGCCGACCTCGAACCCAACGCGGACGGCGCCCTCCAGATCATGTACGGGATCGATGGGCGTCGCGATCTGACGGAGTCGCTACGCCAGGACCTCACCGGCTACGCCGGCGCGTACCCGGTGCGCGTCGGCAACGGGGCGTTCGACCAGCGCCAGAACGACGTCTTCGGCGCGGCGCTCGACTCGATCCTCTTGCACACCCGCCGCAGCCAGCGGCTGCCCCGGCGGCTGTGGCCGATCGTGCAGGCGCAGGCGGACTGCGCGAGCAAGGTTTGGCGCGAGCCCGACCAGGGCATCTGGGAGGCGCGCGGCGCGCCCCGCCACTACGTCTCCTCGAAGCTCATGTGCTGGGTGGCGATGGACCGCGCTGCGAAGCTCGGCGCGATGGCCGGCAACTCCAAGCTCGAGCAGAGCTGGGGCGCGACCGCGGACGAGATCAGGGAGGACATCCTCGCTCACGGCGTGAGCGCAAACGGCGTGCTGCGCCAGCACTACGAAACCGATGCCCTCGACGCGTCGAACCTGCTCGCGGCGATCTTTGGCTTCTTCGACGGCGCGGACGAGCGCCTGCGCGCGAGCGTCATGGCGATCGCGGAAGACCTCACCGAGGATGGCTTCGTGCTGCGCTACCGCACCGACGAGACCGACGACGGCATGTCCGGGAAGGAGGGGAGCTTCCTGATCTGCTCGTTCTGGCTCGTCTCCGCGCTCGCAATCATCTGCGAGCACCAGCGCGCGCGTGACCTGATGGAAAAGCTGCTGAGCGTCGCCTCGCCGCTTGGCCTCTACGCGGAGGAGTTCGACACCAGCACCGGCCGCCACCTCGGCAACTTCCCCCAGGCGTTCTCACACCTCGCGCTGATCGAGGCCGCCTCCCGGATCATCGTCGCGGAGCGTCTCGCGGAGATCTCGTGATGAGCGAGCACTACGACGTGATCGTGATCGGCAGCGGCGCGGGCGGAGGGACGCTTGTGCACCGCCTGGCGCCGTCCGGCAAGCGGATCCTGTTGCTCGAGCGCGGCGACTGGCTGCCGCGCGAGCCGCAGAACTGGCTCGCCGAGGACGTGTTCGTCGAGAACCGCTACGTCTCGCCGGATACCTGGTACGACGCGCACGACAAGCCGTTCCAGCCGCAGGTGCATTACTTCGTCGGCGGCGCGACGAAGCTCTACGGCGCGGCGCTCTATCGCCTGCGCGAGGAGGACTTCGGCGAGATCAAGCACTACGACGGTCTCTCGCCCGCGTGGCCGATCTCCTACGCGGACATGGAGCCCTACTACACGCAGGCCGAGGAGCTCTACCGGGTGCACGGTGAGCGCGGCGTGGACCCGACGGAACCGCCCACGAGCGCGCCCTACGCGTTCCCCGCTGTCTCGCACGAGCCGCGCATCCAGCAGCTCTCCGATGACCTCGCGGCACTCGGGCTGCATCCCTTCCACGCACCCTGCGGGATCATGCTCGAGGAGTCGAACATGCCCTACAGCGCCTGCGTGCGCTGCCCGGACTGCGATGGCTTCCCGTGCCTCGTGCACGCCAAGTCCGACGCGGAGGTCTGCGCCGTGCGACCGGCGTTGGAGCACTCCAACGTGACCATGTTGCGAAACGCCGAGGCGGTAATGCTTCACACCGATGCCTCGGGCAACAGCGTGTCCGAGCTGGAGATAAAGCGCGAGGACGCCGCGAGCACGGAGCGCATTAGCGCCGACGTTGTCGTCGTCTCCTGCGGGGCGGCCAACTCCGCCGCACTGCTGCTGCGCTCGGCCAACGATTCACACCCGGGCGGCCTCGCCAACGGCTCAGACCAGGTCGGGCGCAACTACACCTTCCACAACAGCCAGGCCGTGCTGGCGGTCTCCGAGGAGCCCAACCCCACGGTCTTCCAGAAGACCCTCGGCGTCAACGACTTCTACTTCACGACCGAGGAGTACGGCTACCCGCTCGGCAATATCCAAATGGTCGGCAAGTCCCAGGCGCAGATGTACCGGGGCGAGAAGCCCATCGAGACGATGCTCGCGCCGACGCGGACGCTCAAGCGGATCGCGACCCACGCCGTCGACTTCTGGCTCTCGACGGAGGATCTGCCGAGGGCGGACAACCGCGTCACGCTGGACGGCGAGGGCCGCATCAAGCTGGCATACGAGCCTTGCAACGACGTCCCCAAGCAACAGCTGCTCGAGAAGCTGAAATCGATGCTCGGTCACCTCGGCATGGAACGCGAGCATCTGATCCCGCGCCATGTGTACCTCAAAAATGACATCCCGGTCGCCGGCTGTGCGCACCAGGCCGGGACGTGCCGCTTCGGGAGCGATCCCGCGACGTCGGTGCTGGACGTCAACTGCCGCGCGCACGAGCTCGACAACCTCTACGTCGTCGACACGAGCTTCTTCCCGAGCATCGGCGCGGTCAATCCCGCGCTGACGGCGATGGCGAACGCGCTGCGCGTCGGCGACCACCTCCTCGAGCGCCTCGGCGCGAGCAATGGCGGCTGACACGGGCACCGCGCGCAGGCGCCGCGTCGTGATCGTCGGCGGCGGGTTCGGCGGTCTCGCGGCCGCGCAGAAGCTCCGCCGCGCTGACGTGGACGTGACGGTCGTCGATCGCCAGAACCACCACCTCTTCCAGCCGCTCCTCTACCAGGTTGCCGCCGGCGGCCTCGCCTCCGGCGAGTGCGCCTATCCGATCCGCGTCGCTTTGCGCCGTGGCAGCAACATGCGTGTGTTGATGGCCGAAGCGAGGGGAGTCGACGTCGAGCGCCGGCAGCTCGTCCTCGACCGTGGCGAGCGCATCGAGTACGACTCCTTGATCGTCGCGTGCGGGGCCGAAACGGCCTACTTCGGCAACGACGAGTGGCGCGAGGTCTCCTACGGGCTGAAGACAATCGACGACGCGATCGAGCTGCGCAACGGCTTCTACGGGGCGCTCGAGGAAGCCGAGCGCGCCTCGGATGACGCGGCGCGCAAGGCGTGGATGACCTTCGTTGTCATCGGCGGCGGGCCCACCGGCGTGGAGGTCTCGGGCCAGCTGGGGATCATCACCCACCACGGGATGAAGCGCGAGTACGCGAACATTGACCCGTGCGAGGCGCGCATCATCCTGCTCGATGCCGGCGATCGCGTCGTACCCGCGTTCGCCGAGAAGCTCTCCGCGAAGGTCGCCGCCCAGCTGGCCTCGCTCGACATCGTGGTTCGCGAGCACGCCTGCGCGACCGCGATCGACGCCCACGGGGTGACGGTGGAGGTCGACGGGAGCACAGAGCACATCGCCGCGGGGACGGTCATCTGGGCCGCCGGTGTGCGCGCGGTGCCCTTTGCCGAGACGCTCGCGAAGGCCACGGGCGCGAGCACCGATCGCGCCGGGCGCGTGCAGATCGAGCCGAACCTCGCGGTGCCCGGGCACCCCGAGATCTCGGTGATCGGCGATGCGACCGTGCTGCAGGGGCCGGACGGTAAGCCGCTGCCGGGCCTCGCGACGGTCGCGCTCCAGCAGGCGCGCCACGTGGCCGAAGGGATCCGGCGCGGCGCCCCCGGGGCGACGGCGCCGTTTCGATACTTCGACAAGGGCACGCTCGCGGTCGTCGGTCGTGGACGCGCGGTGTGCGAAATCCGCGGGCACAAGCTCTCGGGTCGCCTCGCCTTCTTCACTTACCTCAGTGTGCACCTCTACTACCTCGGTGGCGCTCCGGGCCACCGCCTGAAGGTGCTGATCGACTGGATCGCCTCGCGGCTGGGCTACCGCCAGAACCAGGTGATCGAGGGTCGTGTACGTGCCCACGATCACGTGCTCGAGACCGTGGAGAGCGCCGATTGACCAACGAACTCGCGCGCTGGCAGTTCGCCACCACGAGCATCTACCACTTCTTCTTCGTGCCCGTGACGATCGGGCTGGCGTTCCTCGTCGCGTTGTTGCAGACGGCGTGGTACCGAAACGACAAGCCCGAGTACAAACGCCTCGCCCGCTTCTTCGGCACGCTGCTGATCATCAACGTCGCCGTCGGGGTCGTGACGGGTCTCGTCCAGGAGTTCGAGTTCGGGATGAACTGGTCCGCTTACTCGGCCTTCGTAGGCGACGTCTTCGGAGCGCCGCTCGCGATGGAGGGCCTTGCGGCGTTCTTCCTGGAGTCCACCTTCCTCGGCCTGTGGCTGTTCGGCTGGGATCGCCTGCCCAAGCGCGTTCACCTCGCCTGCATCTGGCTGGTCGCGATCGGGTCGATGCTCTCGGCGCTCTTCATCCTGGCCGCCAACTCCTGGATGCAGCACCCCGTCGGCTATGTCATGAACAGCCACGGAATGCCCGAACTGAACAGCGTCTCGGCGCTCTTCACGAACCCCACCTTCCTGTGGGGCTACGTGCACGTGATCCTGGCCTCGCTGGTGACCGGCTCGCTGGTGATGCTCGCCGTCTCCGCGTGGTACCTGCGTAAGCAGCGCGACGTCGAGCTCTTTCGCAACAGCGCGCGCCTGTCCGTGATCGTGCTGCTGCCGGTGATCATCCTGCAGCTGTTCGTGGGCAACAAGCTCGGCGAGATCGAGACCAAGTACCAGCCGATGAAGATCGCCGCCGCCGAGGCGCAGTGGGAAAGCTGCAAGCCGTGCTCGTTCTCGGCGTTCCAGATCGGCGGCGGCAAGAACGACCACACCCCATCGCAGATCATCGAAATACCGCACCTGCTGTCGTTCCTCGGTACCGGTGAATTCAACGGCGCGGTCGAGGGCATGACTCAGCTGCAGCGGGAATACACGGCCAAATACGGGCCGGGCGAATACGTTCCGAACGTCTTCATCCAGTACTGGTCGATGCGCGTGATGGCCTACCTGGGGACGCTCGTGCTGCTGCTTGCTTTGTGGGGCGGCTGGCTCGTGTATCGGGGAAAGCTCGAGCGCTCCAGGTGGTTCCTGGCCATATCCGTGTGGGCTGTGATCACGCCCTTCCTAATGAATACCGCCGGCTGGTTTCTGACCGAGAACGGCCGCCAGCCGTGGATCGTGCAGGGGCTGATGAAGACGATCAACGCCAACTCCCCGTCGGTCACGTCGACTGACATCTGGATCAGCCTGATCGCGTTCGTCCTCATCTACATCGCGCTCGGCGCCGCAGACCTTGTGCTGATGCTCCACTACTCGCGCAAGGGCCTCGGGAGCGACGAGGGCGAGGTCGGCGGCGCCGAGGATTCCACGACGGTTCCGGCGATGAGCTACTAGGAGACTTGAGTGCTGCACCTCAACACACTCTGGTTCGTCCTCATCGCGATCCTGTGGGTCGGCTTCTTCGTGCTCGAGGGCTTTGACTTCGGCGTCGGCGCGCTGCACATGCTCGTCGGCAAGACCGAGTCCGAGCGGCGTCTCGCGGTCAGCACGATCGGCCCCTGGTGGGACGGCAACGAGGTCTGGCTGATCGTCGCCGCCGCGGGCACCTTCGCGGCCTTCCCGGCGTGGTACGCGACGATGTTCTCGGCGCTGTACCTCGCGCTCCTGCTCGTGCTCGTCGGGCTGATGGCGCGCGGTGTCGCGCTCGAGTACACGACCAAGCGCGACAACGAACGCTGGCGACGCGCGTGGAGGTGGGCACTGACGATCGGCAGCCTGCTGGTGCCGTTCTTGCTCGGCGTCGGCCTCGGCGACCTGCTGAACGGCCTGCCGATCAACTCGAGCCACGAGTTCACCGGCAACTTCTTCGACCTATTCACCGGCTACGGGGTGTGGACCGGCGTCACGCTGCTCGTGCTGTGCCTGCTCCACGGCGCCACGTTCCTGAAGCTGCGCACGACCGGCGACGTGCGCGAGCGCGCGCGCTCGCTGGCTCGTCCCCTGGGCGGGGCCGCGATCGCGGTGGTGGTCGGCCACATCGTCTGGACGCGCGTCGTCGCCGGGGGCCCCGACGTGCCCGATCCGGTGCAGATCCTCACGCTCATCGCCGTGATCTTCGCGACGCTACTGGCGGCCACCGACCAGGACGGCTGGGCCTTCACGGCGTCGGCGATCGCGATCGCGGCGACCGTCGGCTCGATTTTCATCAACCTCGATCCGAACGTGATGGTCTCGAGCACGAACGCCGCCTACAACCTCACGGTGCAAAACGCCGCCTCGGGCGGCTATGCGCTGAAGGTGATGACGATCGTGGCGGCGATCTTCCTGCCGCTCGTGCTGATCTACCAGGGCTGGTCCTTCCACGTCTTCCGCGGCCGCTTGAGCGGCTCCGCGGCGACGCCCGAAGTAACGCCCGGCGCCGGCGCGAGCCCCTCGCCGACCTGATCGCGCCGGCTGTCTGGCTCAGCCGGTGTGCTCGCCCCGCCAGAGCTCCGCATAGCGGCCGTCGGCGGCCACGAGCTCGCCGTGCGTACCGCGCTCGATCACCCGGCCGCGATCGAGCATGAGCACTTCGTCGACCGCGACGAGGCCGCTCAGGCGGTGCGTGATCAGGAGCAGGCTCGTTTCATCAGCGGCGTCGAGCAGGTCCGCGACGATCGCATCGGCGGTGAGCGTGTCGAGGTGCTCGACCGGCTCGTCGAGGATCAGCACCGGGAAGTCGGCCAGCAGCGCACGGGCGATCGCAAGGCGCTGGCGCTCGCCGCCCGAGATCTGCGTGCCCCGCTCTCCGACGTCGGTTTCGAGGCCGCGCGGCAGCGCCTGCACCCAATCGAGCAGGCCCGCCCGCGCGAGCGCCAGCCGGACCTCCTCGTCGGAGGCATCGCGACGTGCGAGCAGCAGATTCTCCCGGATCGTGGTGTCGAAGATGTGGGCGTCCTGGGCGACCATGCCCACCACCGTCCGGTACTCGTCCGAGGCGAAGCGCTCGATCTCGACGCCGCGAGCGCGACCGAGCCCTCCTGATAGGGCAGGAAGCGCAGGAGGACCTCCGCGAGCGTCGTCTTGCCCGCGCCGCTCGGGCCCACGACCGCGATCCGCCGGCCGGGCGAGAGCTCGAGGTCGACCCCGTCGAGCACCCAGGGGCCGGTCGCCGAGTAGCGCGCGCGCAGCCCGCTGCACGCGGAGGTGATACGGCCGCGGCGGGAGCGCCACGCGGACCTGCGGGTCGCGCACTGGTGCCGGTGCGTCGGCGACCTCGAAGACGCGCGCGGCGGATCGCGCGGACGCGCTCGAGCGTCTGCGTCGCGGTGGGCAGGGGCGCCGACCAGCTCGAAGGCCGCGAGCGGGATCAGCGCGATCACGGCGAGCAGTACGCCGTCCATCTGCACCGGAGCGCACCGCCGAGACGCCCACCAGCAGCGCCCCCCACATCGCGAGCCCGGAGAGCAGCGTCGTGAGGCCCTGGCCGCTGCCCGCGGTGCGCGCGCTCGCGAGCGCCACGCGCTTGAGCTCCTCGTCGGCAGCCGCGGCGCGCCCCAGCTGACGCCCGAGCGAGCCGTTGACGACGAGCTCGGGAAGGCCCTGTGCGAGGTCGACCACCGACGCGGTGAGTGCTCCCTCGGGCCGCCGCGAGGCGAGACTCGCGCCGGCTTGCCGAGAACCCCGTCAGCCACGGCACGAGCGTCGCCGCGAGCAGCAGCGCAGCGAGCAGGATCAGCCCGGCGCTCGGGAGCAGCCACCACACGACGGTCACCGTCGCTGCGCCCGCGAGCGCGGCGATCGCGAACGGCGGGATCACACGCAGCAGCAGGTCCTGCAGCGAGTCGACGTCGTGCACCAGCCGTGCGAGCAGATCGCCGCTGCGGAACGCCGGCAGGCCGGCGGGCGCCAGCGCCTCGAGCCGGCGGTAGACGCCCACCCGCACGCTCGCGAGCACGCGAAACGCGGCGTCGTGGCCGACGAGCCGTTCGCCATAGCGCAAGCAGGCCCCGGGAGATGCCGAAGAACTGAACGGCGACGATCGCGATCGCGAGCGCCGACTCCTGCGGGCGCTGGAGGCTCGGGAGATGAGCCAGGCGGCGGTGCCGATCAGCCCGATCGAGGCGCCGATCGCGCCGGCGCCGAGCAGCGTAGCGCAGCGAAGTCGGCGCTCGGCCGGCCGGGCGATCTCGAGCGTGCGCAGCAGCGGCGCGAGCGCTCCCTCGCGCTTGCGAGCGTGCTTTCACGCTGCGTGGCTCCGCCGCTCGCGCTCACGCGCTCACCGCCACGAGGCCGAGCGGGAAGACGCGGTCGGCCAGCGCGAGCAGCGCCGGTCGGTGCGCGACGAGCACCGCGGTCCGGCCCGCGAGCAGCGCACGCACCGCGTCGAGCACAAGCTCCCTCGGTGGCGCCGTCGAGGTTTGCTGTCGGCTCGTCGAGCAGCAGCAGCGGCGCGTCGCGCAGGAACGCCCGCGCCAGCGCGACGCGCTGGCGCTCTCCGGCGGAGAGGCCGACGCCGCGTTCGCCGAGCAGCGTGTCGAGCCCGCGCGGAAGCCTGCTCGACGACCTCCGCGAGGCCGGCGGCAGGCGAGCGCCTCTTGCACCTGCGCGCGCGAGGCGTTTGCTGCGACCGACGCGGACGTTCTCGGCGATCGACGCGGCGAACAGGTGCGGTCGCTGCGGCACCCACGCGAGCCGCGAATGCCACGCGGCGGGGTCGAGCTCGGCGAGCTCCACCCCGCCGACGCGCACCGACCCGCTTTGCGGCGCGACCAGCCCGAGCAGCACTCCGAGCAGCGTCGACTTGCCGCATCCGCTCGGACCGCTCAGCGCGAGCACCTCTCCCGGCTCGATCGTCAGCGAAACGCGCGTCGAGGACCGGCTGCTCGCGTGCGCGGGCCGCTCCACGGTGAGCGACTCGACGGCGACCTCGGCCGCGCGGGATCGGGAACGTCGCGGCGGCGCCCGCGCGGCGCGCGCGGGCGCGCGAGTCATCGCGAAGACCTGCTCCGCCGCGCTCATCCCCTCGACGCTCGCGTGGTAGTTGGCGCCGAGCAGGCGCAACGGCAGGTACGCCTCCGGCGCAAGCACGAGTACGAAGAGCGCCGTGTGCAGATCGAGCGCTCCGCTCATCAGTCGCAGACCGATCGCGACGGCGACGAGCGCGACCGAGATCGTCGCGACACGAGCTCGAGGATCAGCGAGGACAGAAACGAGACGCGCAGCGTCGCCATCGCGGCACGCCGGTAACGGTCGGTGATCGTTCCCGACCGCGACGATCTGCGCCTTCGCGCGGCCGAACACCTTCAGCGTCGGCAGGCCGCGCACGACGTCGAGGAAATGACCGGCGAGGCGCTGGCAGGACGCGTCGAAACTGCCGGTCCATGCGCTCGCGCGTGGTCGCGCCCGACCAAGCGCCATGAAGAGCGGGATCAGCGGGAGCGTGGCGGCGATGATCGCCGCCGAGATCCAGTCCTGCTCGGCGACCACCGCGAGCACCGCGATCGGGCACGATCACGGCGAGGCAGAGCTGCGGCAGGTACAGCGAGAAGTAGCCGTCGAGCGCGTCGATGCCGCGCGTCGCCAGCGTCGCGAGCTCGCCCGTGCGCTCGCCACGAGCGCCGTCGGGCGCCGATCAGCCGCGGTGTGCGCGAGCAGCGCCGCGCGCAGCTGCGACTTCGCGCGCGTCGCGCCACGGCTCGCCGCCACCTGAGCTTCCCCACGCGATCGCCGAGCGCGCGAGCGAGCACCAGCAGCAGCGCCCCCAGCGCGCCGGCGAGCTCGCCGAGGTCCTTGGCCCGCAGGAACGCGCCGCTCACGACGTCGGCGATCAGCCACGCCTGCGCGACGAAGAGCGATCGCCGCGATCGCTCCCAAGCACGACCGAGACGCCCGATGAAGGTCACGCGTCGCAGGGGCCGCTCGCAGCAGTCTTCGGTCGTAAGCCGTGCGGCCCATGCGCACCGCCAATCAACCAGACGCGGCGATCACTTCGCATCACCCCATTCGCACGATGCGCGCAGACGCCTGCGCTTACGCTCGGATGGAGTCACGCGATCGGCAGACAAAGGAGGCAGACCGATGTCGAGCGCCGCAACGAGTCGCGGGACGCGAAGCCACAGGCCGGGTACGAGGAATCCCACGGGGAAGGCTGGGTGATATTCGCCGGCATCATCATCATGATCGCGGGCACGCTGAACTTCATCTACGGCATCGCGGCGATCGCGAACTCGCATTTCTACGTCGCGAACACGCAACTACGTCGATCAGCGACCTGAACACCTGGGGCTGGGCGGTGATGATCCTCGGCGTGCTGCAGTTCTGCGTCGCGCTCGGGATCTGGGTGCGCGCGGGATGGGCGCGTTGGACCGGCGTGCTGCTCGCGGGTCTCAACGCGATCGCGCAGCTGCTCTTCATCCCCGCGTACCCTTTGCTCCGCTCGCGATCATTGCGCTCGACGTCCTCGTCATCTACGGGCTCGTCGCGTACGGCAAGCGCGGCGCCGAAGCCCCATGAGTCGCTACGCGCGTGCGAAGAGCCGCAGGAAGAACAGGAACACGTTCAGGATGTCGAGGAAGATCCCGGCCGCCAGCGGTATCGCTTCGTTGGTCCCGGCGCGATGCAGGCGGTTGAAGTCGACGACGGTGAAGAGGCCGAAGATTGCGAGTCCGACAATCGCATAGACGGTGTACAGGGCCTCGATGCGAACGAAGATCAGCGCGATACCGGCGACGATCAGCGCGAGCAGCAGCCAGAAGAGGAGCCGGTAGAGATAGGAGAGGTCGCGACGGATCGCGTAGCCGACGCTGCCCAGACCGGCGATGAAGAGCGCCGTGGCGCCGAACGCCTGGCGCACGGCGGTTGGATCGGTCGCGGAGTAGTAGTTGACCGTCGTGGAGACGGCCGCACCCATCAGCAGGCCGAAGACGAACAGCAACACGAGCGCGAGGCCGTGGTTGCCGCGCGAGTTCGCGACGTTCAAGCCGACGAGGCAGCCGAGCGCGATGATCCAGGCGAAGAACCACCCGCCGCCGCCGGGTTTCGCGCGAGATACACGCCAAGCGTCGCGAACCCGACGGTCACCGCAACGAGTCCCATCACCGGGCCGAAGAGCGTCCGCGTCTTGCCGGGGCAGGCCGACCGCGTAGTCACTCGAGCTCATCGCCGGACATCCTATGTGCCATGGAGAGCGCCGCCGCGCGCGGAGCTATGGGATCCTCGCCCCGTATGCGCATGCGCGCCCGATTGGACCGTCTCAGCCTGCCAAAGAGCCTCGCTTGGCTGGTGCGCGCGATCGAGGACGACGACCCCGTCCTGCTCGAAGCTGTGCTCGAGCTCAGCCGCCGGCGTCGGCTGTTCGCCCCACTCGCGCTGGTCATCGGCGCTGTCGCGATGCTCCTGCAGGGCGTGCAGGCTGCTGTTGTCGAACTGGCGACTCACGCTCGTCCAGGTCCTGCCAGCGGTGTGGATCTGGGTCGCGATGTACGACCTCAAGGCGCACGTTTTTCACGGCAAGTCGTTCAACACGCTGCGCGGGCCGATCCTGATCCCGATCGGCATCGCAATCGTCGCGATCACGATCGCGACCTTCTACCTCGATGCAGCGTTTGCGTTCGCGATCGCGGGCCCGCCGCCGCCGCGGGTGCGCCCCGCCTTCGCCGCGGCGCGGGAACGGCTCGTCGCCGATTGCGATCACCGGCCTGGTGCTCGGCGTGCCGCTCGCGCTCGCGGCCACCGTCGCCACGCGCTACGGCGCGCCCTGGTTCACCCTGCGCTCGGGGCTCGTCGTCGGGCGCGATGATGGTCAGCTACGTCGCCGTGCCCTCGCGGCTCATCGGCACGCGCCCGACCTACATCGCGACGCGACAAGCTCGCGGTGTCGGCGATCAGCGCCGGGCTGAGCTTCACGGTCTGCACACCTCCCTACCTGATCGCGCGCGTCGGGATCCTGATGCTCGGGTCGCCGGTGCTCCTCATACCGGGGCTGCTCCTGCTCACGTTCGGCGTGACGCTGCAGGCCGGCGCAACGGGCGCGGTGCGAGCGATCAAGATGAGCGCGCGGCTAGCGGCCGGGAAGGACGGCGAGGAGCTAGGCGAGCCCGGCGGGCTCGGCGCGAGCTCCCCGCGGAGCACCCCGCAGCTGCCACCCGGCGATCGTGAAGAGGATGCCGCGAATGATCAGCACGATGCCGAGGATCACCGCGAGCGTCGCAAGCCCGATTTGGGGCCACGCGAGGATCAGCACACCAGCAATCATCTCCACTAGCGCGAGCACGATGTTGCCCGCGCGGTTCTCGGGCGTGGCGAAGGCGAGCACGAAGCGCAACGCGCCCACGACGAAGAACCACAGGCCGACGATGAGCGCGAGCAGCACGAGCGTCTCGAACGGCTTCTTGATGAGGATGAGGCCCGCGATCGCACTGATCACGCCCAGACCGCGACGAGCCCACGGTTCTCGCGCGCGGCCGAAGAGCGAGCTCAAAACCGCGACCACCCCGTCGACGACGAGGAAGATGCCGGCGATGATCGTGAACGTGCGTAGCGTTTCGTGTGGATCGACCACGAAGAACACGCCGACGCCGAGCGTGAGGATGCCGAACAGCGCGAAGAACCACCAGGTCGGTGATGCCGTAGAGCCGCTCACCACTCGAGACACTCGTCGCCATCAAAGACCTCCTTTCGCGCTCACCCTCGTGAATCCTTCGCCAGGATCCTCACGATCAACCCTTGCGCGGCCCTCCGCGTGCCGCATCATTCCGATTGGATGATTCCCCGCCGTCACCCGATCGGGACGATGCAGCGAGCGCTTTCGAGCGCCAGCCTACGCGACACGTGAGCGCTTCCACCGCGAATCGACCGCGCGATCGAGCGCCCGCGCGAGCGGGGCTCGTGCTCACGACGCTGATTCTCGTCGCCGCGGTCGCGAACCTGAACCTCTCGGTCGCGAACGTCGCGCTACCCGACATCGGCAGGCACTTCGACTCGGGCCAGACGACGCTCGACCTGATCGCGGTCGGGTACTCGCTCGGGCTCGCGTGCTCGGTGCTCTGGCTGGGGGCGCTGGGCGATCGCTACGGGCGCAAGCTGATCTGCCTCATCGGCACCGTCCTCGCGATCCCATTCTCGTTGCTCGCCGGCTTCGCGCCCAGCGACACGGTCCTGTTCATCGCGCGCGTCGGCGGCGGGATCGCGGCGGGCATGGCCTACCCGACCACGCTCGCGCTGATCACCGCGCTGTGGTCGGGCTCCGGGCGCACGCGGTCGATCGCGCTGTGGTCCGGCATCGGCGGGGCGATCGCAGCGCTCGGGCCGCTCTTCTCGGGTCTGCTGCTCGAGCATCACGAATGGGGCTCGGTCTTCCTCATCACGCTGCCGCTCGCAGTGATCGCAATCGTGATGGTGTGGTTCCTCGTGCCCGCGCACGTCAACGAGACGACGGAGCCCGTGGACAACCTCGGCGGCATCCTCTCGCTCGTGCTGGTCGGCGCGCTGATCCTCGCGATCAACTTCGCGCCGGTCCCCAACCAGACGACGCTGACGGTCGTGCTGGGGCTCGTCGCCGTCGCCGCGCTCTGCTCTTCTTCCTGCGCCAGCGTCGTGCGAGGAACCCGCTCTACGACCTCAAGATCGCCGCGCGACCGACGTTCTGGGTGGGCGCGTGCGCGGGAATCATCGTGTTCGGCTCGCTGATGGGCGCGATGTTCATCGGCCAGCAGTTCCTGCAGAACGTGCTCGCGTACTCGACCGTCGACGCGGGCCTCTCGATCCTCCCAGCGGCGGTCTTGATGGTGCTCGTCGCGCCGCGCTCGGCGAAGATCATCGACGTCCGCGGCACGCGCGTGTGCGTGCTCATCGGCCAAGCGTTCGTGCTCGCGGGTTCCTCTGGATGCTCCTCTTCTGGAAGGAGGGCATCCCCTACTGGAAGGTCGGGGTCGGCTACGCGATCGTCGGCATCGGCGTCGGCCTCGCGGGGCCTCCCACCTCGAACGCGCTGACCGGCTCCGTGCCGGTCAAGCGCGTGGGCATGGCCTCGGGCACGGCCGACCTGCAGCGCGACCTCGGCGGGGCGGTCATGCAGTCGATCTTCGGCGCGCTGCTGACCGCCGGCTACGCGGCCACCGCCGCGGCCGAGCTCGCCGGCAAGCACGTGACGAGCTCGATCGAAAACACGCTCACGAAGTCGTTCTCGAGCGCCGCCGACGCGGCGAAGCAGTACCCGGCGCACGCGAGCCAGATCATCGAAGGCGCGAAGACCGCCTTCCTCAAAGGCGACGAATGGGCCTATGCGGCCGGCATCATCGCCGTCCTGATCGGCGTGGCTGCTCGTCTTCTTCAAGTTCCCGAAGCACGAGCAGGAGCAGGGGCTGCTCGCTGAGTACCAATCCGAGGCGGACGCGGGCGACGCGGCGCCGGAGGCCTCTGCGGGTGGTCCAGCTTCCCCCTCGGCACCCCGCGAAGTCCCCGCCTAGCCGGTCACCCCGGCGATCCCGTCGCGCAGAAGCGAGATTGCGAGCGCGAGGACCACGACGAGCACGATCCCGCGCGCGTGGTGCTCGACCCATCGTCCCGCGGCGGCCACCTTCGGCTGCGTCCAGCGCGGCGCGACCAACAGCGCGGCGAGCGCGACGCCAAGGGGCAGCAGCGACGCGAGCGCGAAGAGCAGCCAGTCGATGATGTACTGGCCGGCGCTGGGGCCCAGTTCGGAGACGTTCTTCAGCGCGATCAGCATGAATGGGCCGGCGTTGGCGAGCAGCGCGCCGGCGGCGACGATCGTCAACGCGGGTGCGTCGGCGACCTTCCGCATGCGCTCCACGTTCGCTTCTATCCGAGCGGGGTCCGGCGGGCGCCGGACCGCCCGCGCCGCGTACGCGAGGATCAGCAGCGCGGCGACGAAGTCGAAGACGATCACCCATGTCTTCGGGCCCGACCGCGTGGGCGCCGCGACCTTGCCGATCAGGAATGCGGCGGCAACCCCGACCGCGATCGTGACGCCGATGCCGCCGAGGTAGAACAGCGCGCCCGTGCGGACCGGCCGCGTGCCGAGAACGAGCGCGAGCGCCGAGGAGATGAGCGTCGCCGGTTCGAGCATCGCAACGAGGCCGACGAGCGCGATCTGAAGTCGACCGAGACCGTTGGCCTTCACCCCTAACCCGTGAGGCCGGCGATGCCGTTTCGCAGCAGTGCCGCGGCGAGCAGGACGAGGATCACCCCCGCGACCATCATCGCGCGTCGTTCGAGCCACCCACGAAGACCCACGAGCACGCGCTGCGTAGGCTCGCGCGCCACGAGCAGCGCCAACAGCGCTAGCGAGAGCGGGAGCAGCGCTATCAGCGTGAACGCGACCCACTCGATCACGTACTGCGCGGCGCTCGGGTTGGTCTCGGATATGTCCTTGAGCGCGATCGGGATGAACCCGCCGGGGTTCGCGAGTGTTGCGCCCGCGCCGAGCACCGCGATCGCAGGCGAGTCGGTGACCTTGCCATCTGCTCGATCATCTTCTGCGTGCGCTTGTTGCTCGGCGGACGCCTGCGCCGCGCGAAAGACATAGGCGAGCACGAGCAACCGCGAGCACGATGTCGATTACGGCGACCGGCTTCTTGGGCGTGTTCGACTTCGGTCCGCCGCGACGTTCCCGATCACGAATGCCGCGATCACGCCGACCGCGAGCGTCGCGCATGAGCGCCGAGGTAGAACCAAAACCCCGAGCGCAGCGGGCGCTTGCCGAGCACGAACACGAGCACGGAGAACGAGAGCGTTGTCGGCGAGAGCATCGCACCGAGCGCGACGAGGACAAGCTCGATGTCCACAGAGTCACGTGCGCATCCCCAGTTCGTCGCCGATGATGTCAGGAAGGCCCTTCTGATTTCCTTCACGCGCCGCCCCCTGCAACCCCCTGCACACCATGCCCGGTGAATCCACCGAGCGACAAGGCCTCGCCGATCACCTGGGTCGGCCACGCGACGGCGCTGGTCGAGCTCGACGGCGTGCGGATCCTCACCGACCCGGTTCTCGGCAATCGTGTCGGCCTGCTGCGGCGGACGGCGGCGCCGGTTCGCGCAGGAGGTCTTCGAGCGCATCGATGCGGTCGCGCTCTCGCATCTGCACGCCGATCACGCAGACCTTCGGTCGCTGCGCCGGATCGGCAGCGCGACGCCCATCGTCGCACCCACGGGTGCGGCTGGCTGGCTCGCGCGTCGCGGGTTCCATCGCGTGCAGGAGTTGGGTGCCGGTGAGGCCGCGGACGTCGGACCGGTGCGAGTGAGCGCGACGCAAGCCCGACACGACTCGCGCCGCTGGCCCGGGGGCGCATCCGCAGCGCCTGTCGGGTTCGTGCTCGGCGGCTCGCAGTGCTGCTACTTCGCCGGCGACACAGACCTCTTCGATGAGATGTCGGCGCTCGCCGGCACGATCGACGTCGCGCTTTTGCCGGTGTGCCGGGCTGGGGGCCCGTGCTCGGTCCCGGCCATCTCGATCCAGTACGGGCCGCACAGGCGGCCGCCCTGATCCGGCCGCGCGTCGCGGTTCCGATCCACTGGGGCACGCTTGCGCTTCGCCGGCGGCGCGCCGGGCGGCTGACGGTCGGCGGCCCGCCCGCGATTTCGCGGCGCTCGTCGCGCGCGATGCCCCACACGTCGAGTCCGCATCCTCACGCCGGGCGAGCGCGCCGAGGTCGACCCACCCGCACGCGGAGGATCGGCGGGGGAGGACGTGTGAGCGCGGAGAATGCGGCCGATCGGCGAGGCGGAGCCTCGCGCGCGACCGGTGCTGCGCATTCTCATGGTCTGGGTGCTCTCCGCGGGCACCCTCCTGCTGCTGAGCGCAGTGCTCAACGACGTCCACGTGACGAGCGTCGCGACGGCATTCGCCGCAGCGGCGCTCATCGGCCTCATCAACGCGCTCGTGTGGCCACTCGTCCTGCGGTTCGCGCTTCCGCTCACCGTGCTCACGCTGGGCCTCGGCGTCGTCGTGCTCAACGGCGCGATCGTGCTGCTCGTCGCGGAGATCGAGCCCGGCCTCAAGGTCTCGACGCTGTTCGCGGGCGTGATCGTGGCGCTTGCGATCACGCTCGTCAACACCGTCGCCTCCTACATGTTCGCCCTCGACGACGATTGGTTCTGGTACCAGCAGGTCGTACGCCGCTATGCGAAGCGTACGGATCCTGCGAGTGACCTCGACGCGCCGGGGCTGCTCTTCCTCGAGATCGACGGACTCGCACACGACGTGCTTATGCGTGCGATCAGAGACGGCAACGCGCCGACGATGGCACGGTGGCTGCGCCGCGGCTCGCACCGCTTGACGCGATGGGAGACCGACTGGTCCTCGCAAACGGGCGCATGCCAGGCGGGGCTGCTGCACGGCGACAACGACGATATGCCGGCGTTTCGGTGGTGGGAGAAGGATCGCGGCGCTGCGATCGTCACGAACCATCCGCGGGACGCGATGGAGCTCGAGCGACGCCATTCGAACGGTCGCGGCCTGCTCTTCTCCGACGGCGCGAGCAGGGCGAACATCGTCTCCGGCGACGCGCCGCACAGCCTGCTCACGATGAGCACCGTCCTGCGCCGCGACCGCGATGGCCGCATCGGCCAGGATTACTTTGCCTACTTCGCTAACCCTTACAACGTCACGCGCACGCTCATGCTCGTGGTGGGCGAGGTCTTCAGCGAGCGTTGGAGCGCGTTCCGCCAGCGCCGCCTGGACGTGCAGCCACGCATCAAGCGTGGCTTTGCCTATGCGCTCGTGCGGGCGTGGGCGACGGTCGTACAGCGCGACCTGCAGGTCAACTCGATCATCGCCGACATGTACGCCGGCCGCCCGGTTGCGTACACGACATTCCTCGCCTACGACGAGGTCGCGCATCACTCGGGCATCGAGCGGCCAGAGACGCTCACGACGCTGCGGCGTGTCGATCGGCAGATCGCGCGCATCGCAGCGGCGGCCCGCGGTGCCCCTCGCGCATATCGCTTCGTGGTGCTCTCCGACCACGGGCAATCGCAGGGCGCGACCTTCCGCGAGCGCTACGGCATGACGCTCGAGGAGCTGGTCAGACGCGAAAGCGGAGTGGTCGTGAACGAGAACGGCCACCGGCACGACGCGGTGAGAGGGCTCGACGGGCAGACCCGAGCGAAGCGGAGGCATTCCTCGGCGCGTCGTTGAGCGAGGCCGCTGCGGGGAGCTCGCGCACCTCGAGGGCGCTGCGGCGCGCGGTGCGCGGGCACGCGGACGACGGCGAAGTCCGCATCCGCGCCGAGGACGAGGTGGGCGACCGACGACTCCGCGTTGCCCGAGGCGGTCGTGATGGCCTCCGGGCTGTCTCGGGCTCGTCTCGTTCCCCCGCGAGCCAGGCAGGATCACGCTCGAGCACATCGAGCGCCAACATCCGCGGCTGATCGCCGCGCTGCGCGAGCACCCCGGGCGTCGGCTTCCTGCTCGTGCGCTCCGACGCAGCACGGCGCACTCGCGATCGGCGCTGCCGGCATCAACTACCTCGACGAAGAACGCGTCGAGGGCGAGGATCCGCTGGCGCCCTTCGGCGCCACATGCGGCGCGTCACGTCAAGCGCACCGACGCGTTTCCGCATTGCCCGGACATCGTCGTCAACAGCACCTACTGGCAGGAGTCCGACGAGGTCGCCGCGTTCGAGGAGCTCGTCGGATCGCACGGCGGCATGGGCGGCACGCAGTCGTTTCCCTTCCTGCTTCATCCCGCGGAGCTCGAGCTTCCGAACGGAGGAGATCATCGGCGCGGAGGCGGTCCACAAGCATCTCAGGCGCTGGCTGGCCGAGCTCGGGCATCGGCGAGTATGCCGAGCGCTGAGCGCGGACCGGCGCTGCCGTCGGGTGGTGCACGCACGCACACGACTTGGGAAGCACGCGCCCTTGCGTCGCCTAGCGCTCTACACCAAGAATGCTCCCCAGGAGGCCGTGATGCAGACCAGTGCAGTCACACGGCCGAGAGGCCGCTTGAGATTGCGAGTGCCGCGGCGGGTAGCACTCGCACGAGGAGGAGAGGCGCCCCACATGAGCGCCAGTCGCGGCTGGGCGCGCGCAAGGGGCCGCGCTCACCCGTTTTGGTCGCTCCCGTTCATTCGCCTGCGGCGCTCGTCGCGAGCCACGCCGGCGAGCCGCCGCCGTTCCCGAGCGGCTTCACCGCCCGCCCGCGGCTCACCGGCCTCTTGGCCGCGGAGCACGAGGCGCCGCTCGTCGCTGATCACTGCGCCCGCGGGCTATGGCAAGACGAGCCTGCTCGCGGAGTGGGCGCAGGAGGACGATCGCGTCTTCGCCTGGGTCACGCTCGGGCGCGGCGCACGAGGACCCGCCGTTCCTGCTCGCGTCGATCGCTGCGTCGCTGGAGCGCACTCAGGCGCTTGACGGTTCGCTGGCGAGACGGATCATCGAAGCGCACCGAACGCGATCGAACGCTCCCCACCTTGCTGAAAGCGACCGGAGAGCTCGCGAGCGCGATCGGCAGCGCGCCGCGATCGGTCGTGCTCGTGCTCGACGACGTCGAAGCGCTCCGCAGCAGCCGGTCACGGTCCGTACTCAGGGCGCTTGCCGTCGGACTGTCCTCGGGGGCTGTGCTCGCGCTCGCCTCGCGCACCGCTCCTGCGTTGCCGTTGGGTCGGCTGCGCGCGGCGCATGCACTCGTGGAGCTGGGCGTGCGCGACCTCGCGATGAGCGACGCAGAGGCGAGCCACCTACTTCGTGCAAGCGGTCCAGCGCTCGGCGACGCGCGGCGCGAGCGACTGCTGCGCCTGGCCGAAGGGTGGCCGGCCGGACTTTCGCTGTGCGTTCGCTCGCTCCACGACGAGACGGATCGCGCATCGGCGCTCGAGCCGTTCGCAGGCGATCACCGCGCGCTCGTGCAGTACGTGAGCGAAGAGGTGCTTGCGTCCGCCACCCCGAGCGCGCGGGACTTCCTCGTGCGCGCGTCGATCTTCGAAGCCCTCTCGCCGGATGCCTGCGACGCGGTCCTCGAGCGCACCGACTCTGGTTCGGTGCTCTCGGAGATCGCCGACAGCAACCTCATGCTGACGCCGCTCAATCGCCCTCACGGCTCCTACCGCTGCCACTCGCTGCTGCGGGCAGCGCTCCGCGCCGAGCTTGCTCGGCTCGCTCCCGGGAGCGTCCGGGCGCTCAACCGGCGAGCGATCGAGTGGTTCCTGGCTCGGGGGGACAGCGAGCGTGCGGTTGAGCACGCGATCGCCGCCGGCGACCCGCAGGTTGCGGGCGAGGTCATCTGGAGCCACTGCCGCGCCCACTTCACAAGCGGGCGCGAGGCCACGGTGAAGCGCTGGCTCGAACGATTCGATGAGGAGCAGATCGCCCGCTCTCCTGAGCTCTCGCTCTGTGCCGCGCACAGCCAGCTAGCGGCGGGTGATGTCGGCGCCGCCGAGCACTGGGCTCGCGTCGTGGCGGGCGAGCTGGAGCGATCGCCGGCGGGCAAGAAGGGGAGATCGCTCGCGGCCGGCATCGCGATCGTCGAGGCGGCGGCATCTCGTCACGGGCTCGAGCGGATGGCGAAGGACGCCGGGCGCGCATCTGCGTGCGAGCGCGAGGGCAGCCCCTGGCGCGGCCTTTGCGCGCTGCTGCTCGGCGTCGCCGAACATCTCGCCGGCGCGCGCGAGGAGGCACGTGCGTCGCTCGAGGACGGAGCGCGTCGAAACGCGCGCCGCGCGCCGGGCGTGGAGACGCTGTGCCTCGCGCAGCTCGCGCTGATGGCCTTCGAGGATGGCGACCAGGGGAGCGCGGCCGAGCTCGCGGAACGGGCAGGGGCGCTGGTGGAGAAGTGCAAGCTCGCCGACCGGCCGACTTCCGCGCTCGTGTTCGCCGTCGCAGCCTTGACCGCCGCGCATGCTGGTCACGCGGACGAGGCCAAGCATCGCCTCGGTCGCGGCGTCAACCTCCTCGGGGCGCTCGGTGAGTTCATGCCGTGGTACGAAGTCGAGACTCGCGTCGTGCTCGCGCGCGCCTCTGTGCGCCTTGCCGACCTGCCGCTCGCGCGGACGCTGCTCTCGCAGGCCTCGCGCGTTGCGCGGCGGATGCCGGACGCGACCGTCTTTCACACGTGGCTGGATGGCGTCTGGGCGGAAATCGACGACGTCGGTGTCGCGGCGCTCAACGGAGCCTGCGCGCTCACGACCGCCGAGCTGCGGATTCTCCGCTTCCTCCCGACGCACCTGTCGTTTCGCGAGATCGGAACCCATCTGCACGTCTCGACGAACACCGTCAAGAGCCAGGCGCACGCCGTGTACGGCAAGCTTGACGTGGCTTCGCGCTCGGACGCTGTGTCACGCGCGTCCGCACTCGGGCTGATCGAAGCCGGCGTGACCTGAGGTCCGCCTCGCGGCCGGCGGACACCCGCGACGGCGCCGGAATACCATGGTGGTGTTGTTTGGCAACGATGGAGGCTGAGAGCCTCCGGATCCTCGACATGGAGCGTCCCACCAGCGGGGGTTGGACAGATGATTACGGAGTGGCGGTGAGGCGAGCGCCGGCCAAGGGGGAGGGGGTGCACGTGGCCTTTCGGGCCTTACGCGCAGCGCCGCTCGTCGCCGGCGGCTGGGGAGCGTCGGCCACCGTTGAGCGCGCGTCCGCGTGGTCTTTGCCCACGCTCGCGTGCCGCGCCAGGCTCACCGCGATCGTGGTGGCGGGTGCAGCGGGCGCGGCGTACGTCGGCTACCTCACGGCACAGAACCCGGTCGCGTCGCCTGCTCACTTCGCGGTCATTTTCCGCGTCGTGATCATCATGAGCCTGATCCTGGCCGGTGTCTACGCGCAGACCGACCCGAAGCAGGAGCGCATGGGCCGACTGCTGGTTGCGGCAGGCTTCTACTCCTGCGTGTGGTTACTGAATGGGTCGCGCGAGAGCCTCGCGTTCAGCGTCGGCGTCGCCGCGGCCGGCGTCGGGCTGCCGCTCTTCTACTACCTGCTCGCCGCCCACCCCGGAGGGCGTCTGCACGGCCGGATGGAACGGCTTTTCATCCTCATCTTCGCGATCTTCCTGCCCGCGGCGTGGGCGTTCTGCACGCTCACGAGCACGCAGCCCGCGATCGCGACTCCGCTGCTCGATTGCAAGCCGCACTGTCCCACGAACGCGCTCTACATCGGCTCCTCGTCGGCCACGGAAACCGTCGGGTCCGTCGTGTTGGCCGCGTGGGTGCTGCTCGCGTGCGGTACGTTCCTACTGCTCGTGAGGCGGTTGCGCCTCGCGAGCGCCCCGCTGCGCCGATCGCTCACGCCGACGGTGCTAGTGGCCATGGCGAGCGTCCTCCTCCTGCTTGGCTTCTTCGTCAATCACGGCCCCGGATCGGACACGCGCCACACGTTCGGGTACCTCTACGTCGCGATGTCGGCGGCGGTGCCGATCGCAATTCTGCTCGGCCTCGCGCTCGAGCGTCAGTACATGGGCCAGGGCCTCGCGCGGTTCATCGCGCAGCTATCCCGCACGAGCCCTTCGGGTCTACAGACGCTGATGGCGAGTGCGCTGCACGATCCCTCGCTCACGATCGCCTATCCGCGGGCCCAGCCCGGCGGCTACGTCGACCACTCGGGAGCACCGGTTCTGGCGCCCGGATCTCGCACGAACCGCGCCGTCACGGAGATCGAACACGACGGCCATCGCGTGGCCTCGGTCCTCTACGACACGGGGCTCTCCGATCAGGAGGCCTTCGTCAGAGCGGCCGGCGCCGCAGCGGCGCTGCGGCTCGAGCACGCCCAGCTGGAAACCGAGCTGAAGGCGTCGATGGTGGACCTCGCGCGTTCGCGCCGGCGACTCGTCGAAGCGGCGGATGCCGAGCGCCAGCGGATCGAGCGCGACCTCCATGACGGCGCGCAGCAACATCTCGTCGGGATGCGGGTGAAGCTCGCACTGGCGATGGAGGCGGTGCAGGCGGATCGTGCGCTCGGCGAGCGGATGCTCGGTGAAATCGGCACCGAGCTCGACGAGGCGCTCGAGGAGCTTCGCTCCCTCGCGCAGGGTGTCTATCCGGCGTTGCTCGCGCAGCGCGGGCTCACGGACGCGCTGAGGTCCGCCGCGCGCCAGTGCTCGGCTCCGGTTTCCGTGTGCTCGCGCGACATCGGCCGCTACGCGCCGGATGCCGAGGCGGCGGTCTACTTCTGCTGCCGCGAGGCGCTTCAGAACGTCGCGAAGCACGCGGGCGAGGGCGCCGTCGCCACGATTGGCCTGTGGGAGAAGGATTCGCGCCTGTACTTCGAAGTGACCGACAGCGGGGTCGGATTCGCGCGCGCCGCGGTCGCGCCCGGTCGCGGGATCGTCAACATGCGCGACCGCATCGAGGCCGTTGGCGGAATGCTCGCCGTGAGCTCAGGCGAGGAGATGGGCACGCTGGTGGCCGGAAGCGTGCCGGTGCAGGCCGCATCTGCGGGTCGTCAATAGGAGCCGGCCGAGGGCGGTGAGCTAGCCATCGCGACGATCGCCCCGACCCGCAACGGCGAATGGTCGTCGCTCTTCTCGGCGGCGTTCATGCAGTCGCGCAACGCGATGGTGCTGCTGGACGGCGATCGTTGTCACGTCGAGGTCAACGGTCCATATCTGCAGCTGCTCGGCTACCGCAGCAACCAGCTGATCGGCCGACCGATCTACCAGTTCGTCGTCGGTGGACCGCAGCTCACTCCCATCGAGTGGGAGGAGGCGCTGCGCAGCGAACGCTTCAGCGGCGAGGCGACGTTGCGCCGCGCCGACGGCGGTCAGGTGGCGGTGCAGTGGGCGGCAACAGTCGAGGTCGTCACGGGCATGCGGCTCGTGCTCCTCGTCGCGCTCAGCACTTCGCGTTGGGGGCGCAGCTTCCGCCGCAGCGTCGAACTCTTGAACGAGCACTCGACGCTCACCGAGCGCGAGCGCGAGGTGGTGCGACTGATGGCGCTCGGCAACACCGGACCCGAGATCGCCGACGAGCTGCAAATCGCTCACCACACTGTGCGCACCCACGCGCGCAATGCGATGACGAAGGTTGGCGCACGCTCGCGCGCCCACCTGGTCGCGAAAGCGCTGGGCGAAGGCTTGATCTGGGGCTAGCGCGCAAAGATCACACATCTGCGGTATCGCAACCGGCGCGCTGGGATGAGATCCTTGGGCGCGTGGCTCCATCGGACCCCTCCAACAGCCTCGATTGCGACGCTCTTGGCAGCGACGGCGCTGCTGTGGGCGGGTTCGCGGGAGCCAAAGGGAAGAGGCCCGCGCATGGGCGCACCGCCGCAGGTCAGCAACGGCACCAGCGTGAGCTGGTCATCGCCTCGCTGTTGCGCAACCCTGTCGATCAGCGACGAGAGGGCGATCGACGCGGCGGCAAGTACCGGTAGCCCGGCCCGGCCCGCGGAGGTCCGAGGCGGGCTACCGGCGCGCGGTTGCGCCCTGCTAGGCAGCGCCCGCCCGCGGCGTCCATCGCCGGCTTCACCCGCTTCGGACGATGCGCGCTGATCGCGGCGCATGTGAAATCTGCACCAGACGATCGACTTCGTTTGTCGCATCGATGCCTCGGGGTCGATTGAGGCCGAAGCGGGTATTGAGGCCGAAGCGGGTATTGAGGCCGAAGCGGGTAGTTACACTCACGCCGCGGAAAAGCCCCCGATTTGCGCAGAAAGGCCAGTGGATGCCGTCGGATGACCGGATTCGGGTAATCGTCGCCGACGACTCCTACCTGATTAGAGAGAGCCTCACGATGATGCTCGCCGCCGAGCCCGGAATCGAGCTCGTGAGCGTCTGCTCCGACGGCGACGAGCTCGAAGCGACGATCGCCGCCCAGCATCCGGACGTCGTCGTGACAGACATTCGGATGCCGCCCTCGGACGGTGACGAGGGCATTCGCATCGCGGCGCGCCTGCGCGAGAGCGATCCCGAGATCGGCGTGCTCGTGCTCAGCCAGTACGCCGAGCCAGCGTACGCGCTCGCGCTTCTCGACGACGGCTCCGGCAGACGCGCCTACCTGCTCAAGGAGCGGATTCGCGACAAGGGCGAGCTGGTCAGCGCAATCTCGGCGGTGGCCCGCGGCGACTCGGTGATCGACCCCAAGGTCGTCGACGTTCTGATCGAGGCGCGCGGGAAGGCGGCGCGCTCGCCGCTCGCCGGGCTCACGCCGCGCGAGCGCCAGCTCTTGGCGGAGATCGCCGAAGGCAAGAGCAACGCCGCGATCGCCGAATCGCTCGTGCTCACGAAGCGCGCTGTGGAGAAGCACGTGAACTCGATCTTCGCGAAGCTCGACCTTCCCGAGGCCCAGAATGTGAGTCGCCGGGTCAAGGCCGCACTGATGTATCTCGCCGAGAGCGACGGCTAAAGACCGATCAGTGCAGCGCGGCTTTCTCGGCCGCGAACTCCTCATCGGTGAGCGCTCCCCGTTCGTGCAGGTCCGCGAGGCGTTCGAGCGTCTGCACGCGCGCAGCCTCCGGGCCACCCGCGCCTTTCGCAGCTCGGCCACGGCCGCCGGCCTGCGCCGTCGCGGCTTCGGGGGTGCCACGGCCGCGCACATTGGACATCCACCGCCGCATCGCCGCCGTGGCTTCTCCCACTTTGGCATCGGGGAACTCCCGCTCGGTCTCCCTGCGCAGGACCCAGACGGCGAACGCGACGAGCAGCGCGAAGCCGATCACGGGGAGGATCTCGCGGGTTGCCTGCGTGGGCCCCCACAGCACCACCAACAGCAGGATCGCCTCGCCGACGACATACGAGCCGACTGCGTGTTCGCGTAGCCAAGGAGCCATCGCGCGACGCACCGCGACCGCGGCCCGCGTGTTACCGGCGAGCCACGCGGCCACCACGATCACGAGGCCGTACAGGACCATCGCGATCGCGATGTTGTAGAGCAGCGACGTGCCGATCGACCATGCTTCGTGTGCCGCGGGCTTGTTGGCGGGATTCTTGACCAGCGAATTGACGACGGAATCCCCACCGATGCGCCGCCCGAGCAACAGCAGGAGGCCGATCGCGAAGAAGCACCAGCCGCTCGTGCGCAACGTCTTCCGGCGCCGGCCCTCGCTCAGCCAGATGGCCAGCGCAAAGAGCGCGAGGCTGATCAGCGGCAGCGCGAGCGCGAGACCCGCGAAGGGCCTTCACGATGTCCTGGGCTGCCTTCAGCTGATTGGAGCGCAAGATCACGATCTGGCCGCTCGAGGCGGGCAGCGTGACGCCGAGCTTTTCCTTCGCCACCGAACGAGCTTTTTCGCCGGCGCCGCCCTGGAGCTTGCTGCGCGCTGCCGCTACCTGACTCTGCAGGCCGAGCTGCTTGGCGACTTCGGAGACGAGTTCGTGGACGTTGAGGCTCACTACGCCCGATTGCGTGGAGATCGTCTTGCTGCCCCCGTTGAGGATGTGGATCAGCTGCGCGTGCGCGACGCGGTTGGCACGTCGCCAGCCTTCCTGTACGGGCGACGTCGCGAGGAGCTTTGGAAGCGCGTCTTCGGCACCCACGCGCAGGCCCGACGCGGCCGGACCCGCGAGCGCCTGCACTGGCGTCGGCAGCGCCGATTTGAGCTCTTCCTCGACGTTCACGGACGCGAAGAGGGTGCTGACGACGTACGTGCCGAGCGCCGCCTGGATCTTTTCGTTCGCGAGCAGTTCGCTCGAAGTGTTGGTCCAGTTGTCGGTATTGATCACCTGGCGGTTGATCCAGATCGCAAAGCAGGCGAAGAAGCCGACGATCACCGCGATCGTGAGCAGCACCGGGACCAGGACGCGATGACGTGGTCGCGCCGCTGCGGCGCCGGCGCTCGCGGCACCTGTCTTCGAGGAGGCCATCAGCGCGAAAGCATCTCACGAAGGCGCCCCCATGCATCACTCCTTTCGGGTGATGTGGCCACGCGTCCCCGCGCCTACCTTCAAAAGCTCGGCGTAGCAGGCATTTGGCCGTTCGTGCGTCGGAGAGGCAAGATCACACGGACAGGAGGTAGCCCTAATGGCTAGCAGCGAAGGCGCGATCGCCAACGCGCAGGCAAACCGGAGCACGCAACCGGAACAGTGGGGCGAAGGGGCGCGCTTGGAGGAATACGGTGAACCTCGCGGCTACGGCTGGGTCGTATTCGCGGGGATCCTGATCATGATGGCTGGCGTCCTGAACTTCATCTACGGGATCGCCGCGATCAGCAACTCCCACTTCTTCGTCGCGAACGCCCATTTCGTCATCAGTGACCTCAACACGTGGGGCTGGGTCGTGATGCTCCTCGGCGTGCTTCAGTTCTGCATCGCCTTCGGCGTCTGGATGCAGTCGGCGTGGGCGCGCTGGACGGGGATCGTGATCGCCGGGCTCAACGCGATCGCCCAGCTCATCTTCCTGCCCTCCTATCCGTTCCTTGCGCTCACCATCTTCACGCTCGATCTGCTCGTGATATATGGCCTCGCGGCCTATGGCGGACGCACGAAGGAAGTCTGATCGAGATCAGTGCAGGTCGTGACCGACCTCTGAGCACTAGCTGGAGCTAGCGCTCAGAGGGTTGCTCGGGAGGCGAAATGCTGCGCCGAGGCCGAGCAGACCGATGAAGATGAGTGTGCCGATGGCGATCGCGTAGGGGTGGTCGCTGGCGGCCGGGGCGATGAGGATCGTGCCGGCGATCGCGGTGCCCAGCGACGAGCCGAGGTTCGAGACGCTGCGCGAGAGGCCGGAGATCTCGCCTTGGCGCTCCTCTGGAAAGCTCGACTGCACGACGTTCACCGAGGGCGTGAGCATCGTGCCCACGCCGAGCCCGAGCAGCAGCAACCCGGGGGCGAGCGCCCACACGCTCGAGGTGCCGTTGCCGAGTCCGAGGATCAGACCGAGCCCGGCCAGCGCTATCACGAAGCCCGCGCGGATCAGAGTGCTCTGCCCGTGGCGCTTCGCGAGGCGTTCGGCGGCGAGCGAGGAGGCGAGCACGCCGACTGTGGCGGCGGTGAAGGTAAGCCCTGTCTGGATCGCGCTGAATCCGCGCTCGACCTGGAGGTAGACCGAGATCACGAACGAGGCGCCCATCATCATCAGCCACTGGACGTTCTGCGTGACCATCGCGAGGTTGGAGGTTCGGTTGCGGAGCAGGCTCGTCGAGAGCAGCGGCTCGCGACCGGCGCGCTCGAGCGCGCGAATGTGCACGAAGAACCACAGCAGGAGGGCCACCCCGAGCACCGCGAAGACGGCGACGAGCAACCCGTTGACGCCAACCTGGAGGATCGCTACCACGATGAAGAACATCCCCGCGGCCGAGAGGGCGGCGCCGACGACGTCGAAGTGCCTGCTGTGATCGGGCGGCGCGGGGTCGACGATCCTGCGGCTGAGCACGATCACGAGAACCGACGATCGCGGCCTGCAGCAGGAACGTGACTCGCCAGCTGATCGCGGTCGTGATGAGGCCGCCGAGTAGCGGCCCCGCCGCGGCGCCCACTCCGGCCATGCCGCTGATGACCCCGAACGCCCGCGCGCGCGACTGGAGGTCGTCGAAGAACATCGTCGCGAGGATGTAGATCGGTGGGATCATCAACGCCGAGCCCACGCCCTCGAACACCGAGTAGCCGACGATCAGCACGCCGAGCACCGGTGCGAGTGCTGCGATCACGGCGCCGGTGCCATAGACCGCGAGGCCAGCCGTGAGGCACTGCTTGCGTCCCATGCGGTCGGTCAGCTTGCTGCCAGGGATCATCAACGCGGCCATGCACAGCAGGAAGAGCGTGATCGCTGTCTGCACGCCGTGCACGTCGGTGTTGATGTCCTTCGCGATGCTGCTGATCGAGACGTTCATGCTCGACCCCGCGAAGCTCGCGACGAACTGGGTCAGCGCGAGCGGCGCGAGCATGCCCCGCGTCGAGGCGCGAGCCTCCTTGTCGGTGGCGTTCAACTCGTCACTTGTCGGCGGCGGCCGAGGTTCGCGATCAGCACGGAGACCACGGTGACGAGATAGATCTGGCCCACGAGCGCCTCGGTGACCGAGAGCGTGTGGCCAAGGTTGGAGGCGGCCGTGAGGTCGCCGTAGCCCACGGTCGTGAGCGTCGTGAAGCTGAAGTAGAGGCACTGCGAGACGGTCGCCTGGACGTGCTGCGCAAAGAACGG
Organism: uncultured bacterium; assembly: GCA_963768005.1. Classification (GTDB taxonomy): domain Bacteria; phylum Actinomycetota; class Thermoleophilia; order Solirubrobacterales; family Solirubrobacteraceae; genus Palsa-744. Next base: position 37,197 of record CAVYGD010000001.1, on the reverse strand, counting down.
CGTGCTCCCGATGTGATCGATCGAGCCGTAGAGGGCGGCGAAGAACATCCCGATCAGCACATAGACCGAGAGGACGCCGAGCACCGCTTCCACCGTGACCGCTTGCCGCGCGCGCAGGCTGCGCAGGACGCCGATGATGATCGCCGTCGGCGCGAGCGCGACGAGCAGCGCGTTTGCGAGTCGCGTCGCGGCGTTATCGACCATGCCCGCAATCGCCTCGCCGATGCTGAGCCCGAGCAGGACGAGCACGAGCACGAGCATGATCCGGAACACCCACGGCCTGACGTTGGCGATTCGCAACGCGAGCAGCAGCGTGCCGGCGAGCAGCAGGGCCACAACCACCTGCTCCCAGGCGGCGGGCGAGGCCACACCCTGGATCGCGAACACGGTGAGGATCGCGAGCAGGAGCAGGCCGAAGCGTTGGCGTTCCTCGTCGAGGAAATGGTCGCGAAGGCTCATTGCGCCGATGTCCGGGCCGGCGGCCGTCATGGTCCTGGATGCCCTGCACCCGAGCGCTGATATCTGGGAGCGATCGTCGCGACGCGCCGACTACATCATCACGCGAGGACGGAACGTCGCCCGCGGGCCTCGAGACGTTGTGCGAGCCTGTTCACGCGAGGATGTTCACCGCGCGCGAGATGATCAGCCCGATCGTCACGAGCGAGACGAGCGACTGGAGCCCCATCACGCCCTTCGCGGTGGGCGAGAGGGGCATGGTGTCCGTGGGAGAGAACGCGGTCGCGTTCGTGAGCGAGACGTACAGATAGTCGAGGAACTTCGGGCGCCAGTTCCGCGGCTGGATCGCGTCGTCGTTCATCTGCGGGAAGAGGAAGTCCGGCGCTTCGTCGTGCCCGGCCGCTCGCTTGCCGGGTCCGCCGCGGTCCACCTCCCAGTACCACAGCGAGAAGATGAGGAAGTTCGTGAGCCAGATGAGCGTTCCCGAGCCGATGAGCTGCCGTCCGTTGGAGACGCTGTGGTGCAGGAGGAGGTGTGCGAGCGCGTAGAGCGAGTAGATGTTGGCGGCGCTTGCGAGCGCAGTCAGCCCGATCGTGGCGCGCCGGCGCCCGCGGTGCTCATGCTCGAGCATGCGAGGAGTTGCCGCGAAGAGGCCGAGGAGCAGCACGCCCTCGAGCGCGGGCACAAGCCACGAGGGTCCGACGGTGAGGCGGTCGGGTAGGAACACCTGAAGGCCGATCGCCACGAGCACGGTCAGCAGGGCGGGCCACGCCGGCTCTGCCTCCGGAGGCGGCGGATAAGGCCGCGGCTGCGCGACGGAAGCCTCGGTCACCGCCCAAAGCCTAAGCCGGGGATCGGCGGCGATCGCCGCGTTCGAGCACGCGTGCTCCGGTACGCTTTGTGCCTCCTGGCCCATGGGACTCATCGATCCGACACACCTCCTACTCGTCGCCGTCGTCGCGCTGATCGTGATCGGCCCCCGCCGCCTGCCGGCGGTCTCGCGGTCGCTCGGACGCGCCGTCCACGAGTTCCGCAAGGCGCTCGATGAGGGCAGGGAGGCCCATCCGCATGCGCGCACCGCGCCCGAGCGCGACCCCCTTCTGAGCGCGGAGGTGAAGGAGCGTGGCTGACACGCAGCCTGCGGCGGAGGTCGAGCGCGTCGCGGCGGAGCAGCCGGTCCTCACCGAGCGTCGCGGGCGCGCGCTCGTGATCACGCTCAATCGCCCCGAGGCGCGCAACGCGATCAACCTGCCCGTCGCCGAAGGGCTCGCGGCGGCACTCGAGGAGCTCGACGGCGATGGCGAGCTCAGCGTCGGGGTGCTGACGGGCGCGGGCAAGGGCTTCTGCGCCGGTATGGACCTAAAGGCGTTCGCGCGCGGCGAGCGCCCGTGGGTAGGTGACCGCGGCTTTGCGGGGATCGTGCAGCGGGGACCCGTCAAACCGCTCGTGGCGGCGATCGAGGGGTTCGCCGTCGCCGGCGGCCTCGAGGTTGCTCTCGCGTGCGATCTGATCGTCGCTGCCGAGGGTGCGAAGCTCGGCATTCCCGAGGTCAAGCGCTCGCTCGTCGCCGCGGGCGGAGCGCTGTTGCGCTTGCCGCGGCGGATGCCGTACCACGTCGCGATGGAGCTCGCGCTCACGGGCGAGCCGATCACCGCCGAACGGGCCGGCGAGCTCGGGCTGGTCAACCGCGTCGTCGCACCCGGTGGCGCCCTCGAGGCGGCACTCGCGCTCGCGGAGCAAGTCGCGAACGGCGCGCCGCTTGCGCTCGTCGCCTCCAAGCGGATCCTCGAGGAGCAGTGGGACTGGCCGACCGCGGAGGCGTTTAGCCGCCAGGCGGAGATCACGGAGCCGGTGTTCAGCTCTGAGGATGCGCGCGAGGGCGCGGCGGCGTTCGCTGAGAAGCGCGACCCTGTCTGGCGCGGTCGCTAGCGCCTAGCGCTCGCCCGGCGTCTTGCGCGGGTACTGCGAGATCGGGATGTTGAGGTCGAGCGCGGTGCGGACGATGCGATGCTGCTCGGCGAGGTGCGCCACGGGGTAGCCCTCGCCGGGGCTCGCGCGCTCGGGCCGGCCGATGTAGCCGAGGTGGATCTGCTCGGGCATGATTTGCATGAGGCGCGGAAGCATGTGTGCGCGCGCGCCCATGTTGCGCGGCTCCTCTTGTACCCACAGCACCTCTTGCAGGTTCGGGTAGCGCGCCACGAGCTCGAGCAGCTGGCGTTCGGGGAACGGGTACAGGAGCTCGACGCGCGCGACCGTGACGCTCGGGTTCTCCCCGCGCTCGGAATGGCCCGTGAGGTCGTAGTAGATCTTGCCCGTGCAGAGCACGAGGCGCGTGATCTCCGAGTCGACGATGCCGGGCTCGGCGAGCACGGGGTGAAAGCGCGAGTTCTCCGCGAGCTCGGGGATCGAGCTGGTGGCCTGCGGCAGCCGCAGCAGCGACTTCGGAGTCATGACGATGAGCGGGCGCTCCTTCGCGATCAGCGCCTGGCGACGCAGGAGGTGGAAGTACTGCGCTGGGGTCGTCGGATTCGCGACCCGCATGTTGCCCTCGGAGGCGAGCTGCAGGAAGCGCTCGAGGCGCGCCGATGAGTGCTCAGGTCCCGCGCCCTCGTACCCGTGTGGCAGCAGCAGCGTGAGCCGGGAGGTTTGACCCCACTTCGCGAGGCCGGAGGCGATGAACTGGTCGACGATCACCTCGGCAGCGTTGACGAAGTCGCCGAACTGCGCCTCCCACAGCACGAGTGCGTCGCGTCCGCCCGAGGCCTTCGCCTCCTCGGTCATCTGCTCGCTGTAGCCGTACTCGAAGCCGAGGCACGCGAGCTCCGAAAGCGGGCTGTTGTGAAGCTCGAACGGCGCCTGCGCGTCGGGGAGGCTCTGGATCGGGCAGATCGTCTGGCCGGTCTTCGCGTCGTGCAGGACGAGGTGGCGCTGGCTGAAGGTGCCGCGCTCGGTGTCCTGTCCGGTGAGGCGAATCGGCGTTCCTTCGGCCAGCAGCGATGCGAACGCGAGCGCCTCGCCGTGGGCCCAGTCGATCCGCGGCCGCTCGGCCTCCTCGCCATCGCCGGTCGCGGGATCGGCGACGAGCGCGTGGCGGCGGCGTTCGAGCACCTTCACGAGCTTCGGATGCACCGTGAAGCCTTCGGGTACGCGCAGCAACTCATCGCCGAGCTCGCGCAGCTTGACCACCGGCACCGCCGTCGCAACGTCGGGGCTAGGCGTGCGATCGAGCTGGTACTCGCCCGTGCTCTGGTCGGAGTCGCCCTGCTCGGCAGCTGCGGCGATCCTCGCCTTCAAGCGCTGGTGCTCGAGCGTGAGGTAGTCCCAAACTTCTTGCCCGAGCCGGTCGACTTCCTCGCGCGTGACCGAGCCGTTCTTGACAAGCTGGTCGGCCCACAGCTCCCACACGCGCGGATGCGCTTTGATCTTCGCGTACATCTCGGGTTGCGTATAGGACGGGCTCGTCGGACTCGTTGTGGCCGTAGCGGCGATAGCCGATGAGGTCGATCAGAACGTCGTGGCCGAACTGCTGCCGGAAGGCGAACGCGAGCTGCACGGCGCTCATGCACGCGGAGACATCGTCGGCGTTGACATGGATGATCGGTACGTCGAAGCCCTTTGCGAGGTCGGACGCCCAGCGCGTCGAGCGGGCGTCGTCGGGGTCGGTGGTAAAGCCGACCTGGTTGTTCGTGATCATGTGAATCGTGCCGCCGACCTTGTAGCCGTCGAGCGCCTGCAGGTTCAGCGTCTCGGCGACGACGCCCTGCGCGGGGAAGGAGGCGTCGCCGTGGATCACGATCGGCACGGCCGAGTCGGTGTCCTGGACCGCGTGCGGCCCGTCGCGCATCGTTTGCGCAGCGCGCGTCGCGCCAACGACGACCGGGGCCGACGTGCTCGAGGTGGCTCGGGTTCGACTCGAGATCGACCTCGACGCTCTGGCCATCGGGGAGGCTGGTAGTCGCCGCGGAAGCCGTGGTGATACTTGACGTCGCCGGTGCCGCCCTGCGGGATCGTCGTGACGGCCTCGAGCACGTCCGCCTCGATCGACGAAGCGCCCTCGAACTCGGCAAAGATCGTGTCGTAGGGGCGGCCGAGGTTGTGCGCGAGCACGTTCAGCCGGCCGCGATGGGCCATGCCGATGAGGACGCGATTGGCGCCGTTCGCCGCCGAGAGCTCGATCAGCGAGTCGAGCATCGGCACGGTCATATCGAGGCCCTCGATCGAGAACTGGTGCTGCCCGAGGTACGCCTTGTGCATGAAGCGCTCGAGCGCGTCGACCTCGATCAGGCGCTTGAGCAGCGCCTTGGCCTCATCGGCCGAGAGCGGTCCGCGGAAGGCACCGGACTCGATCTCCTCGCGCAGCCACGCACGCTGGCGGTGGGAGGAGATGTGCTCGATCTCGTATGCGATCGTGCCGCAGTAGGTCTCGCGGAGGTACGGGAGCTCCTCGACGAGCGTGGCGCCCTGGACATAGGCGCCGAGCAGGCGCGCGGGTATGCGTGCCATGAGCTCCGGCGTTAGGCCCACGTATTCCGGATCGAGCGAGGGGTCGCCCTCCGGCTCGGAGCCCAACGGATCGAGGTGGGCCGCGAGGTGGCCATGGGTGCGAAACGCCTTCAGCAGCGCCGTCGCGGCCTGGGCCGCCTCGAGCAGTTCCCAGTCGGGGCCCGACGGCACCGGTGGCGCAGCGGTGGGCACCTCGGTGGGCCTGGCGGTTGGCGCCGGCGTGACGGGCGCCACGCCGAGCTCGACGCCCATCGATCCGAAGGCGAGCTCGTAGAAATCGTGCTCGCCGCGCAGGTACTCCTCGATCAACGCGAGGAAGCGGCCGGACTCCGCGCCCTGGATCACGCGGTGGTCGTAGGTCGAGGTCATCGTCATGACCTTCTCGACGCCGAGCTGTGCGCCGATCCGATCGAGGCCTGGTGGGTATCCGATTGCGCCGGTCGCGACGATCGTGCCCTGCCCGGCCATGAGGCGTGGGACTGAGGCGACCGTTCCGATACCCCCGGGATTGGTGAGCGTGATGTTCGCGCCCGTGAGGTCGTCCGTTGCGAGCGAGCCGCCGCGCGCCTTCGCGACGAGCTCGTCGTAGTGGCGAACGAACGTCGCGAAGTCCATCGTGCTCGCCGCCTTGAGGACCGGCACGATCAGGATGCGCCCGCCGCCCTTCTGCTCGACGTCGACCGCGAGGCCGAGGTTGACGTGCGGGTCGTCGACGCGATGGGGCTTGCCGTCGATCTCCGCGAAGTGACGCGCCATTACCGGCATCTCGGTGGCGGCGCGCACGATCGCGTACGCGATGAGATGTGTGAAGGAGACCTTGCATCCCCGCCGCCTTCAGCTCCTGGCGGCGCGCATCGAGTGCGCTCACCGTGATCGTGCGGAAGCTCGTCGCCGTCGGCACCGACCGCGAGCTCTCCATGTATCGCGCGAGCGCGGCAGCGGCCCCGCGCAGTTCGATGCTCTGCGATCCGGCCTGCGGCGCCGGCGCGTTCAGGTGCCTTCTGCGGGAGCGGGGGGTGCCTGCGTGGCGCCTCCGTCGGCTGCGGCAAGCACGTCGGCCTTCGTGATGCGTCCGGCCGGCCCGCTGCCTTGCAGCCCTGTGAGATCGACGCCGTTGACCGCGGCTGCTCGCGCGGCGACGGGCGAGACGCGGCCACCGTCTTGCACCTCCTGCGTCGCGGTCTGCGGTGTCGTCGTGGCTGACGGCTGGGACTCTGCGGGCGCCGGCTGTGCGGGCGCCTGCGTCGGAGACCGCGATCCGCGCGATCACCTGGCCCACACCGACCGTCGCTCCCTCCTCCGCGAGTAGCTCGGTCACGATCCCTGTCGCGGGGGCGGGAAGCTCGACGTCGACCTTGTCGGTCGAGATCTCGACGATCGTCTCGTCGGCCTTGATGTGCTCGCCGACCTTGCGGTGCCATTCGAGGATCGTGCCCTCGGTCACCGACTCGCCTGCGGCCGGTGTGACCACGTCAACGAGCTCGCCGCCTGCGGGATGTCCGTCTTGCGCAGGCGCGGCGGGCGGTGCCGCAGAGGGCTCAGCCGTAGCGGGATCAGCCGACGCCTCGTCGCTCGGTGGGGCGCCCGTCGGCGCAGCTCCGTCGGCGGGCGCAGCTCCGTCGGGGTGCGCAGCGCCGTCGGTGTGCGTGCTCGCGCCGTTCGTGCTGATCTCTGCGAGGAGCGATCCAACGCTCGATTGTCTCCCCCTCGGGCGCGTAGATCTTCGTAAGGATGCCAGCCGCCGGCGCTGGCACCTCGGCGTCGACCTTGTCGGTGGAGACCTCGACGATCGTCTCGGCTGCGCTTACCGGCTCCCCCTCGCGCTTGTGCCACTCGAGCACTGTGCCCTCGGTCACCGACTCGCCCATCTCGGGCATTCGGACCTCGATCGTGGTGCTCGTTGCCATCTCCTAGCCCTGCACTCTAGCGCGGCCCTTGGGCCGCCGGTGCGCCCCGCAGCTCACCGTTACCGTCGCTTAACAAGCGCCTTCGTCGCTGCTCGCGCACGAACTCGTAAGAGCCGAAGAAGGGGCCGATGCCACCGAGCACCGCTACCGCGACGGCGAGGCGCAGAGGCACGATCCGCAGGCGCACGCAGGCGAGGCAAACGAGCGACATGAAGATCCAGAGCAGGCCGTGAGCGAGCCCGAGTACGAACGTGGCCGGCTGCGGGCCGCCGAGCGACGAACGCGCATATGAGCAGCGCGGTATAGATGCACGAATGTGTGAACGACGTCCACTTCAGTCGTGTGAAACACGGCTCGGGTGCAGGAAGCGCACCGGCTCGGCACGCGGGACGCTGACGCTCATTCGCTGAGCAGGCGCGCCATCCGCCGCACCCCCTCCTCGGCGCGCGCCGGCCACTCGTCGATCTCGGCAGGCCACCATTCGAACGCGTCGTGCTCGGCGTCAGGTATCACCTGGCGTCGTCGGGAAGCCACGCCTGGCCGACGAACATCACGAGCTCTTGCGGCAACTCGACGAGCGCCTCGGCGCGCACGCGCTCGGGCTTGACCGACCACTCCTCCTGAAGCTCGCGCGTGAGCGTCTGCGCGGGGTTCTCCCATGCATCGACCGCGCCGCCCGCACCGAGCGTCCACCGTCCGGCCCACGATGCGAGCCACGATGCACGCCTGCCCGGCGAGCCACTGACCCTGCGCGGAGCGTGTCACGCAGAGCGCGGCGAGGCTCGACGATGCGTCTCCGGAGACCAGGCGGAGTGCCCAGCGCAGCGGCTGCAGCTCGAGCTCGAGGCCGTCCGCGTACTCGCGGTAGTCGACGAGCCTCGCGCCAACCCCGTCGTGGCTGGGGGACCCGCGTTCCTTGAGGCTCGCGATCGCGGCATCTGCGGCGTCCGCGTAAGCGTCGGCAGGCTGGAAGTGCTCGCGGCGCCAGCGAGCCGGTTATGCGCTCGATCGGCCCACGGGCCCGCGGGCGAGCACGCGCGGCTCGCGCACCGCGCTCACCGCCTGCGACGGGTCTACCTCGGCCATGCACGGAAGGCTAATGGGCGGCGTCGGGGACCCGCCGCGACTACACTCGCGGCTCGATGCCTCCCACGGAGAAGCCGACGATCGCGATTCTTGGGCCCGGCGGCGTCGGGGGGCTGATCGCTGGTGCGCTCGAGCGCGCCGGCATCGGGGTCGTCGTGGTCGCGCAGGAGTCGACGGTGGAGGTCATGCGCGACACGGGGACTCGAGGTGCGAAGCGTCGCTCCTCGGCGACTTCGTCACGCACCCGCGCGTCGAGAGCACGCTCGAGGAGACGGTGCAGACCTTGATCGTCGCGACGAAGGCGAGCGGGCTGAGCGCCGCGATCGAAAGGGTTGCTGCCGAGCCCGCGCTTGTGCTGCCGCTGCTCAACGGCCTCGATCACCTCGAGCTGCTGCGCTCGCGCTTCGGCAAGAGCGTCGTCGCGGGCACCATCCGCGTCGAGTCAGACCGACCTGAGCCGGGCGTCGTCGTCCACACGAGCCCTTTCCTCTACGTCGAGATGGCGAGTGGCGATGCGGCTTTGCGCGAGCCGATGCAAACGCTCGCGCAGACGCTCACACGCGTCGGCGTCCCTGCTTCGGTGCAGGACTCCGAAGCCCAGGTGATGTGGTCGAAGCTCGTCCGGCTGAACGCGCTTGCGTGCGTGACGAGCGCCTACGACAAGCTGCTCGGCGAAATCCGCGCGACGCCGGAGCTCTATGACGACTTCAAGGGCGCGATCGAGGAGGCGGCAGCGGTCGCGCGCGCCGAAGGCGCGGACATCGAGGCGGCGCAGGCGATCGCCGAGTTCGACCTCGCGCACGACACACTCGGGAGCTCGATGCAGCGCGACATCGCAGCCGGCAGGCCGCCGGAGCTCGACGCGATACCGGGCGCGGTGCTGCGCGCAGGGGCGCGCCACGGGATTCGCTGTCCGACGATCGAGCGCCTGAGCGAAATGATCGCGCGCCGTGCCGGAGTGCCGGCGCCAGTCTAGTTTTCGCTCGGGATGTGCCCCGGTGCGTCCGGGTCGGGCAGCATCAGCGGCGAATCGGGAGTGAGGATCGCGACGACAACCTCCTCCTCTCGCTCCTCCTCCTCGCCCTCGTCGTGCTCGCCGTCGCAGAGAATGCGGAAGTTGCCGCTCACGCCGCCGTCGACGTAGATCTTGATCCCCGGGAGGATCTCCTCGCCCTCTTCGAGCGAGAGGCGCTCGAGGTCGAAGTAGGAGAGCCCGATGCCATACGCGTTATGGGTCGGGTTTTCGCGGTCGTGCGTGGCGAGCGCCTGTGCGAACCGCTCGAGGTTCTTCGCGATCTTGCCCGTCGCGTCCTCCATCGACTCCTCGCTTGCCAGCGTAGCGCGTCCGCGCACGATGCCAGTGCGCCAGCGCCGCTCAGGCCTCGGCGCTGCTCGCGAGCCTCACAGCGTGCGGGAGGTTCATTGCCCCGCCCCACGAGGCGAGGTCAAACGTTCCCCTGCGTTCGATCTCGAGAAACGCCTTGTAAACGTCCGGGTCACCCGGCTCGCGGCCGATCGCGCGCGCGACGTCGTCGCCCTCGACCGCGCCACGGTCGCTGCGCGCGAGGAGGCCCTTCGCGGCCTCTTCGAGCTCGCACACGAGTCTGTGGTGGGCGCTCGCTGCCATCTACCGCCAGAAGCTCTCGAAGCGGCAACGGTCGAGGTCGTGGAGGTCGATATGAAAGCTCTTCGGAGACACCGCGCGGGCAGACTACAGCGGCCTGCCCAGCGCCGTCCGGCGACCGTCGCTGTGCGAACATCGATACGTGAGCGCTGACCCTGTCGCAGAGTGGCAGAGCTTTTGGGCCGAGATCGATGCCGATATGGCCATCACGCTGGGTATCGAGCTTGTCTCGGGAGATGCGACCGAGGTCGTGATGCGGATGCCGTTCAAACCCGAGATCAGCCAGGCGACCGGACTGTTCGCCGCCGGGGCACTGGTGCAGCTGGCCGATGTCGCTTCCACCTGGTTGTGCTCGCTGCAGCTACGCGAAAGCGGCGCGCCGGAGGGCGCCTTTCCGTTCGCAGTGCAGCTCAGCGCGAACTTCGTGGGCAACACGGATCGCGGCGATGCAGTCGCCCGTGCGCACCTCGTTTCTGCCGGGCGCACCGTGCTTGTGACGCAGACGGATGTGCGCGACGAAAATGAGCGACTGCTCCTCACGCAAAGCGGAACGCACATCGCACGCGCCGCGCGCCCCGCGTCGTCCGCCTCGCGCGATCGCTAGCCGAGCTCCCAGAGCCGCCGTGCCTTCGCCCGGTATTGGTGGTCCTCCGCCGCCCGCAAACGGGTGTTCAACGGAGCGCTTTGCGGATACGCAACACGGTTCGCACCAGCCGGTAAGCGGTCCTGAGGCTGACCATGCGGATCATCGCTCGGCCGATCCGCGACCGGTAGAAGGCTCGGATCAGACGGAAGGAGGCTCGGATCAGACGGAAGGTGAGCGTGCGTTCCGTCCCAACATGCCAAGCGCGTCTTGGCGGCGCCCGACCAAGCACCCTCGGACGGATCCGCACGACGCCGGCCCTGCGCGGGCGGCAACCAGGACGTCGTCAGCGTAGGATCTCCACGAGCAGAACCCAGGCGTTGGCCGACGCTCCGACTATCGAGCCGATGATCCCCCCGACGACCCAGTAGAGGCCTCCGCCGGTCCGCGCGAGCAGGCTAAGCGCGCCAACAACAAACAGCAGCGTCCCTGGCAGCACGATCGCGACTTGCCAGCCGGTTGGTGCGTATTGTCGAAGCGCCGGCTCGGTCATAAGGAGCAGCCGGCCCAGTGCGACGCCCGACGCCACGCCCGCCGTCAGCAGCTCGACGCCAAGAGCGGCCGCGCTCTGCCCCGGTATCAGCACGACCAGGGAGATGATCACCGCGCTCAACAGCATGAGGAGCGTTTGCAAAGCTCGCTCCGGCAATCCGGTCACCTCGAGGATTCGCTCGATGTTCACTGAGACCGCCACAAAGAGCAGCCCCGTGAGTGCTGCTGACGCTCCGGCGCTCGCCGCGAACAGCGCGGTCCAATCCCGCACGGAATACGCCGTCGCCATGGCTGGACTATCTCAGACCGCGTGGGCGCTATCCGACCCCTTTCCTTCTCAGCAACAAGCGCGGGCTACTCGCGATCCCGCGACCGACGCCTAGGTCGCCACCCGCTCCAATATCTCAACCCTGTAGCCGTCTGGGTCACGCACGAAGCAGAGCCGGTTTCCGCCCTCGCTGATGCTGTAGGGCGGTCGCTCGGGCTCGATCCCCTGGGCCGCGAGCTTCGCGAGCGTCCCGTCGAGGTCCTCGGCGGTGATCGCGATGTGACCGTAGCCAGTGCCAAGGTCGTAGCTGTCGGTGCCGAAGTTGTACGTCAGCTCGAGGCGCGGGCTGTCGCCGTCGCCGGGCTGGTTCATGAACACGTTGATCGCCTCGTCGCGGATCGGGATGCGGCCGATCTCCTCGAAGCCGAGCGCGTTGTAGAACGCGACCGAGCGATCGATGTCGGTGATTCGGTAACAGGTGTGGATGAGTGCCATGCGCGCGGAGTCTATGAGCTGCGCCACGCCGGGAGCCTGTAGCTTCTCGCGTGATGTCCCTCCCGGCTGCCGGCTACCAGCTCAAGGGAATCGCGTCGAAGGCCTACGAGCATCCCGCCGACCGTGCGGCGACAGCCGCGCTGCACGCGATTCCGCAGCTCGACGTGGTCGTGCGCAAGCTGATCGAGTTCGGCTACGAGCGCGCGCTGCGCCGCGGGGTCCTCGGCTCCGCGGTGCGACTCAGCGAGGAGCAGCTGCCGGACGTCTGGCATGCGCACATGCGTGCGTACCGGACGCTCGACCTCGAGCCGGTGCCACAGCTCTACCTCACGCAGTATCCGATCGCCAACGCGCTCACGATCGGCGCCGGTCAGCCGATCGTCGTCGTCAACTCGCAGCTCATCGAGCTGCTCGACGTGGAGCAGCAGCGCGCAGTCTTCGGGCACGAGGCCGGCCACGTGCTCTCAGACCACGTGCTCTACCGCACCGCACTCGTGATCCTTCTTCTGCTCGGGCGGGTGCCCGGCATCCCGGTACCGCTGTTCCCGCTCAAGACCGTGCTCATGGAGTGGTTCCGCGCGGCGGAGCTCAGCTGCGACCGCGCGGCGGCGCTCGTCGTGCGCGACCCGCTCGCCGTCTGTCGCACGCTCATGGTGCTCGCCGCGGGCGCGGAGGCGAAGAACCTCGACCTCGAGGTGTTCATGAAGCAAGGGCAGGAGTATCGCGAGAAGGTCTCGCCGTTCGATCGCCTCTCACGCCTCTTCGCGGACCTCAACCTCACGCACCCGATGTCGGTGCAGCGCGTGCACGAGCTCATGGAGTGGGTGCGCTCGGGCGACTACGACCGCATCGTCGGCGGGAGCTACATCACGCGCGACGCGCCGCAACGTCCCCGCGAGGAGGCGAGCGACGCGGTGGCGCACTACGCCGAGCGCTTCCAGGGCACCTTCAGAGATCTCGGCGACTCGATCAACGACGCTGGTCAGCAGCTGAGCGACTGGCTGCGCAAGGCGCGCGAGGATCGCTAGGGCGAAGCGCGCCCCCCCTTGCTCCACGCGCGGCCCTGCTCGTGCGAACATCCCCCCGTGATCGTCGAGCGCTCCCTGCACCCGCGCTTTCTCTCGAACACCTACCTGGTCGCCGAGGATCGGGGACCAGGCGCCGCCGCGTTCTTCGTCGACGCGGGCGGGCCGATCGAGCCGCTCGTCGCGATCGCCGACGCGGTTGGCCTCGAGCCTACGCACGTGCTGCTCACCCACCATCACTTCGACCACGTGAGCGAGGTCGGCCGGCTTCGCGAGCGCTGGCCGCGCCTGCGGGTGCTCATCCATCCACTCGAGCGCGAGCTCATCGACGGCGCCGCGATCGAGCACGACGCGCTCGAGACCGTCGATGCCGGGGAGACGCTCGGCATCGGCAGCATTCGCGTGCGGCCATTGCTCACGCCCGGCCACACGGCGGGCATGCTCTCGTTTTTCGTAACCGACCACTTCGATGGCCTTGACGGCTCCTCGAACGGCGCGCGCCGTCGCGATGGCGGCGATCACGGCCAGGCGGGGGCCGAGGGCGCCGTGTTCACCGGCGACACGCTCTTCCGCGACTCCGTCGGCGGTGTGCGTGCGCCGGGCCACACGAGCTACCAGGATCTCAAGGACTCGATCATGGGCACGCTCATGGAGTTGCCCGCGGAGACCGTCATCTACCCCGGCCACGCCGACGCCACGACCGTTGCGCGCGAGTGGGCCGAGAATCCCTTCATCCGCGTGTGGAGGGGCCTCGAGCGCGAGGGCCGGGACAAGTGCCATGCGCTCGGCCAGCCCGCGACGCTGATCCTGCTCGGCGACGACTACGACGGGGGGCACAAAGCGTGGGTGCGTTGGCCCGACGGATCCGACGACATCGTCCCCGGCTCCGCCGTCGAGACATAGCGATCGCCGACTGTACCTGAGCTCGCGACGTCCGCCGCCACCTAGAATCGAAGGTGCTGTGGCGCGCGAAAAGATCCCAACATCACGAGTGCGCCGCTCGGCCACCGTCGGCCGGCTCGCAGCGGGCGAGGCGGTCAAGCAACTCGGCACGCGGGCGGCGAACGTAGCGCGAAGCGACGAGGCCGCCGAGGAGGCGCTCGCGAAACGTCAGATCGAGACCGCGAAGCAGATCGTCGCGGCGCTCGGGTCGATGAAGGGCGCCGCGATGAAGATCGGCCAGGTGATGTCGTTCCTCGACGTCGGGCTCGTGCCCGCCGAGTACCGCGACGAATTCCAGCAGGAGCTTGCGAAGCTGCGCGACGCCGCGCCGACCGTCTCGTTCAAGCAGATGCGGCAGGTGATCGAGGACGAGCTCGAAGAGCCGATCCGCTCCATCTTCTCATCGTTCGACGAGGAACCGATCGCCGCCGCTTCGATCGGCCAGGTCTACCGCGCGACGCTGCGCGACGACGGGCGCGAAGTTGCCGTGAAGGTCCAGTACCCCGGAGTGGCGGCCGCGGTGCGAGCGGACCTGCAGAACATGGAGATGATCATGCGCCTCATGAAGCGCATGACGCCGAAGCTCGACGCGAGCGCGATCGCCTCCGAGATCAAGGCGCGGATCGGCGAGGAGCTCGATTACGAGCTCGAGGCGCAAAACCAGCGCGCGCTGGCGCGCATCTTCGACGGCCACCCGTTCATCTTCGTGCCGCGCGTCGTCACGGACCTCTCGCGCGAGCGCGTGCTCGTGAGCGAGTTCGTCGACGGCGTCGGCTTCGAGGAGCTCAAGCGCTACCCGCAGACCCAGCGCGACCGTATCGGCGAGATCCTCTTCCGCTTCTACCTCGGCTGCATGTACCGCCATCGACAGTTCTCGGGCGACCCGCACCCGGGCAACTCGCTGCTGCTGCCCGACGGCCGCCTCGCCTTCCTCGACTTCGGGCTCTTCAAGCGCATCGACCCACGCGCCGTCGAGCTCGAGCTCGCGGCCCAGCGGGCGGTGGTCGAGGGAGATGCCCAGGCGCTTCACAGCCTGCTCGCTGAGGGCGGCTTCCTCCCGGAACCCGAGCGCGTCGATCCCGACCACCTGATGTCCTTCATCGCGGACGGCATCTGGTGGTACACAACCGCCGACGAACGGGTCCAGCTGACGCCGGAGCTAGCGACGCAGGTGATGATCGAGAGCGCCGACGTGCGCTCGAGCCATTTCCGCGAGATGCGTCACCAAACGATCGACCCGGAGCACCTCTTCGGCCGGCGCATGGAGATGCTCACGCTCGCGGCGCTCTCGCAGCTACGCGCGCGCGCGAACTGGCACCGAATCGCGCGCGAGTGGATGTACGGGGACGACCCGGTCACCGAGCTCGGCCGCCAGGAGGCGGACTTCTACGGGCAGAGCGGCGCGCTCATCTCGCAGCCGGCCTGAGCGCCGGCGCTACTAGAGCACCTGAATCTGAATCAAGCTCGTCGTCCCCGGCTTCCCGCTCGGCAGCCCTGCGGTAATGCCGACGCGCTGACCGGGCCCGCACCAGCCGAGCTCCACGACGCGCCTTGCCGCCTCCGCGATCAAGCCCTCGGTCGTGTTGTGACGACTCATCGACGCCGCCTGCACACCCCACATGAGCCCGCACCTGCGCACCGTCTCCTTGCCCGGCGAGAGCGCGTAGATCGGAACCGTCGGACGGTGCGCGGAGACGAGCCGCGCGGAACGGCCCGAGAGCGTCGGCACGACGAGCGCGTCGAGCTTGAGCTCGCGGGCGGCGACGCACGCGCTGTGCGCGACCGTGTAGGCGGGGTCACGCTCGCCGCGGCGCACCCGGTGCTGGTTCCATTCCTCGTAGTTGGCCACCTGCTCCGTCTGCACGGCGATCGCCGCCATCATCGCCACCGCGTCCACCGGGTATTGACCGATCGCGGTCTCCTGGGAGAGCATCACCGCGTCGGTGCCGTCGAGGATCGCGTTCGCGACGTCCGCGACCTCCGCGCGGGTCGGGCGCGAGGAGGTGACCATCGAGTCGAGCATCTGCGTGGCGGTGATCGAGGGACGCGCGAGCTCGCCTGCGAGTCGCAGCAGCTGCTTCTGCACGATCGGGACGCGCTCGATCGGCAGCTCGATCCCGAGGTCGCCGCGCGCGACCATCACGCAATCCGCGGCCCTGAGGATGTCCTCCGCACACTCGAGCGCCTGCGGGCGCTCGATCTTCGCGATCAGCGGCAGGCGCGTGTGACCGCGCACGAGCTCAACGTCGTCGGGCCGCTGCACGAAGGAAAGCGCCACCATGTCGACGCCGATCGACTCGCCGTGACGCAGCAGCTCGAGGTCCTCCTCGGGGAGCGCGGGGAGGCCGTCGACGGGGCCGGGGATATTGACGCCGCCGCGCGAGGCCACGGCTCCGCCCACCTCGACCTCCGCGTCGATCTCGCTCACGCCGGCGCGCACGGCCATCACGCGCAGCCGCACGGAGCCGTCGGCGAGATAGAGGACCTCCCCCTCCTCGAGCATGTCCGCGAGGCCGGCCCACGTGATCGTCATGTGCTGCGCGGTGCCTTCGTTCTCGTCCACGCCGCACTCGAAGGTCACGACGTCGCCCGGCTTGAGCTCCACGACGTCGTCGCGCAGCGGGCCGATACGAAGCTTCGGTCCGGGGAGATCCTGGAGGATCGCGACGGGGCGTCCCGCAGCGCCCGCGGCGTTGCGCACGCGCTGCACAGTCTCCTCGTGCTCGGCGAGCGTGCCGTGGGAGTAGTTCAGGCGCGCCACGTCCATCCCTGCCTGCACGAGCGCTCGGAGCGTCTCGGGCTCGCGCGAGGCGGGCCCGATCGTGGCGACAATCTTGGTTCTGCGCATTGAGCGCCACGGTAGCGCTCCGCGGAGTCGTTGCCGGCAAGCCATTAGGCTCCGTCGCGGTGGCGCAAACGGTGCGCAAGCGGGAGCTCGGGCGCGGTGAACGCATTCAACGCGGTGTGTTCCGGTTGCGTCTGCCGCTGCCCTGGCCCGGCGTGCCGCACTGCAACGCGTGGGCGGTCGCCGCCGGCGACGGCTTCGTGCTGTTCGACACCGGTATGCACGAGCCGGACTCGCTCGGCGAGCTCGAACGCGCGCTTGCGATGTGTGGGCTACGCCTCGAGCAGGTGCGGCTCGTCGTGTGCACGCACGCGCACCTCGACCACTGCGGCGAGGCCGGCGAGATCATCGAACGCGCGGGGTGCGAGATGTGGATGCACCCGAACCATGCCCACCTGCGCCGCATGATGGACGACCCGCAGGCAGTGCTCGACCGCCAGATCGAGGTCGCGCGCCAAAGCGGCGTGCCGGAAGAGCCGCTTCGCAGCTATGCCTCCGCGCGCAGCGATCGCGCAGCGGGGATATTCCCGGTGCCGGAGCCCGATCGCCCGCTCATCGCGGGCGTCACGGTCGAGACCGACCTCGGCCCGTGGACCGTCTACGAGACGCCCGGCCACTCGCCATCCCATGTCTGCTTCTACCAGCCCGAGCGCCGCCTGCTGATCTCCGGCGACCATCTGCTCGGACGCATCTCGCTGTACTTCGACTACGGCTACTCGCCGGATCCCGTCGGCGAATACCTGAGCTCGCTCGAGCTGGTGGAGGGGCTTCGCGCGCGGCTGTGCCTGCCCGGGCACGGACGCACGTTCGCCGACGTGCAAGCGCACATCGACGCGAGCCGGTCGCTCGTGCACGAGCGGCTCGCTGCGGTCCTCGCGGCGCTGCAGGGCGAGCCGCGAAGTGCCTTCGAGATCGTGCCCGACGTATATGGGCAGACGCTCAACGCGCTCAACGCGCACTGGCTGCTCTCGAAGGTGCTCTGCTACCTCGAGCACCTCCTGATGGAGGGGCGCGCGCGGCCGATCCCCGGCGAGCCCGAGCGCTGGCATGCAGAACCTTGACACGGTCGTGTTAGCCTTTGGCGATGGCGCGCATCGACGAGCTCCTGGCCGGCGCCGGCACGGGTCCGGACGGCGGCCCTGTCTTCTCGTTCGAGTTCTTCCCGCCCAAGACCGAGCAGGGGGAGCGCAACCTCGAGGAGGCACTCCGGCAGCTCGCGGCGCTCGAGCCCGCGTTTGTATCCGTGACCTACGGCGCCGGAGGCTCTACGCGCGGCAGGACGATCGAGATCGTCAAGGGCATAAAGCGTGACTACGGGCTCGAGGCGATGGCGCACTTCACGTGCGTTGGCGCAAGCACGCAGGAGCTCCGCGGAACACTCGCTGAGATGCGTGCGGCGGGGATCGAGAACGTGCTTGCGCTGCGCGGCGACCCTCCGGCCGGGACCAAGCGCTGGACGAAGGCCGAGGGCGGCCTCGAGTACTCGCACGAGCTTGTCGCGCTGATCAAGGCCGACTACGAGTTCGCGGTCGGCGCCGCGTGCTTCCCCGAGACGCATATCGAAGCGGTGAGCCCGGAGGCCGATCTCGAGTACCTCGCGCACAAGGTCGGCGCGGGTGCTGACTTCCTGATCACGCAGCTCTTCTTCGACAACGCCGTCTACTTCGACTTCATCCGCAGGGCGCGCGGCGCCGGTATCAACGTGCCGATCGTCCCGGGCATCCTCCCGATCACCCACTTCGGTCAGTTGCAGCGGATGACGGAGATGTGCGGAGCGTCGATCCCCGCGGGATTGCGCCGCGAGCTCGAGGCGCGCGAGGCGGAGCCCGAGGCGGTGCTCGACTTCGGCGTCGCCTACGCGACGCTCCAGTGCGCCGAGCTGCTCGCCGCCGGCGCACCGGGCATCCACTTCTACACGCTGAACCGCTCGCCCGCGACGCGCGCGATCCTGAGCGCGCTGAAGCTCAACAAGCCGTGGGCGAAGACGGTCTACGCCGGCTCGACGAGCTCGATCTCCAGTCCCTCGGCGACACACGAGGAGCCGTCTGCGGCGGTGTAGCGGACGTCGACCGAGTCGTCCTGGCGGTAGGTGCCGACGCCCCACGCGCCGAGCAGCCAGCGCCAGCCGCTGATCTTGTCCTTGCGCAGCTCGCGCTCGAAGAGCAGCTCGCCGGAGCTCACCACGTAGTCGTTGCCGAGCTCTTGTCGGACGCCATTGAGGTAGACCTCGAAGTGGCCGCGCACCGCGCGCGGCAGCCTCACCCTGGAGCGTGGCCTCACGCGGTCGATTATCCGCGACCGACGACCGCGCGGGCGCCTACCCTGCAGCCCGGATGAGCGAAGAGATCGCATATACCGTCCGTCGCTCCACGCGCGCGAAGCGCGTACGCGTCAACGTGAGCGCCGAGAAGGGGGTGGAGGTGGTGCTGCCGCAGCGCGCTCCGAGGCGAGCGGCGGCCGCCGCGATCGTGGAGTTGCGTCCGTGGATCGAGCGGCGCTTGGCCGAGGCGCGCGCGATCCGCGCGCAGCTCGCGGCGCGCGAGGGCACGGTGCCGTACCTCGACGACTCGCTCGAGCTCGTCGCGCAGGCCGGCCGCAAGCGCGTCCGCCGCGATGGCGCGCGGCTGCTCGTACCCCAGCGCGAGCGGCGGGCCGCGGTCGAGCGCTTCTATCGTCGTGCCGCGCGAGCCGAGATCGTCTCCAGGCTGGACCGGGCGAGCGCGCTCGCGGGCAAGCCCTATCGGGACCTCACGATCCGCTCGCAACGAACGCGCTGGGCGTCGTGTTCGCCGGAGGGCCGCATGAGCTTCAACTGGCGGCTCCTGCTGGCTCCCGAGCGCGTGCTCGACTACGTCGTCTGGCACGAGGTATGCCACCTGGAGATCGCCGACCACTCGCCGCGCTTCTGGTCGCTCCTCGAGCGCCGCTGGCCCTCGTGGCGAAGCGAGCGCGAGTGGCTGCGCCGCTACGGCGCGACGCTCGTCCTGCCCTGACCTGCGCAGCAGATCCCACGTCGTCTCACTCCGCGCGCTGCGCCTCGAGCACCCGGCGCAGCCCGTCGTAGGCGGTCTCGCCGGCGCGCAACTCAACGAGCGAGCGCCGGAAGCGGCCGTAGTAGGCCTCCGCCGAGCCGTCGCCGCGCAGGTCCACGCCCCCACGCACCCTGCCGAGCAAGCCGCGGCGCGGGCCGCTCAGCTCGGCGCGAACGGCCACCTGGCGGACGGCGTCGAAACGGCGCCGGAAGACCTGGATCGCTTCGCGGCGGGCGATCGGAGCGAGCTCGTCCATGCGCAGCTCGATCGCGTCGATCGCCGCGTCTAGCGTCTCGCAGCGAACGCGCTCAACGTGCGGTCCGTTGCGGACCGTGAGCTTCCACTGGCCCGTCGCCATCGCCCCCCGATGCTCGCAGCCTCAGCCTCGCTGGTCGACGTCCACGTACACGCGGTCGCGTTGCCCCGTGTAGATCTGCCGCGGCCGCGCGATGCGCTGTTCGGGGTCCTGGACCTGCTCGAGCCAGTTCGCGACCCATCCCGAGGTGCGCCCGATCGCGAACATCACGGGGAACATCTCGACTGGCAGCCCGAGCGCCTCGTAGATGAGCCCCGAGTAGAAGTCGACGTTGGGGTAGAGCTTGTGGCTGATGAAGTACTCGTCCTCGAGCGCGATCTTCTCGAGCTCGAGCGCGACGTCGAGCAGCGGGTTGCGCCTGCCCGTGACCGCGAAGACGTCCTCGGCCGCGGATTTGATGATCTGCGCGCGCGGGTCGTAGTTCTTATAGACGCGATGCCCGAAGCCCATCAGGCGCTCCTTGCCTTCCTCGACCCCCTTCAGGAAGTCGGGGATGTTCTCCGTGCGTTCGATCCGCTGGAGCATCCTCAGGACCGCCTCGTTCGCGCCGCCGTGCAGCGGCCCGTAGAGCGCCGCGATCCCGCCCGCGACTGCGGAGTAGGGGTCGACGCGTGAGGAGCCCACCCCACGCACGGCGCTCGTCGAGCAGTTCTGCTCGTGGTCGGCGTGGAGGATGAAGAGGACGTCGAGCGCGCGTTCGAGCCGCGGGTCGGGCTGGTACTTGAGCTCGGTCATCTTGTACATCATCGAGAGGAAGTTGCCCGGGTACCAGAGGTCGTTGTCCGGGTACACGTAGGGCTGGCCGCGGCTGTGCCGGAAGGCGAAGGCCGCGAGTGTCGGCATCTTTGCGATCAGGCGGATCGTCTGGAGGTCGCGGATCTCGGGGTCGTCGATCTGATTGGCGTCGGGATAGAACGTCGAGAGCGCGCCGACAGAGCCGAGCAGCATCCCCATCGGGTGCGCGTCGTGGCGGAAGCCCTGCATGAAGCCCTTGACGTTCTCGTGCACGAACGTGTGAAGCGTGATGTCCTCGACCCACTGGTCGAGCTGCGCCTTCGTCGGCAGCTCGCCGTGGATCAGGAGGTAGGCGACCTCGAGGTAGCTCGAGTGTTCCGCGAGCTGCTCGATCGGATAGCCGCGGTACTGGAGGATCCCCGCGTCGCCGTCGAGGTAGGTGATCGCGCTGCGGCACGCGGCGACGTTCGCGTAACCGGGGTCGTAGACCATGAGGCCGAAGTCGTCGTCTGAGGTCTTGACCTCGCGGAGGTCGAGCCCGCGCACGGTGCCGTCGGTGATCGGCAGCTCATAGCTGCGCCCGGTCCGGTTGTCGGTGACCGTGATGGTGTCTGCGCGCTGGGCGCCGTCGCGTCCAACCTCGTGCGCCTGGGTGGGGCTGCTGGTGCTCATGGTTGCTCCTGTCGGCAAGGGGGCGGGGAGGGGGTCTGGGGCCTCTCCCGATTATGCGACAAGCGGCCGATGGTCCGTAGCACGAGTTCGAGCGGGACTTCGGGAGCGGCCCTACGACCGCGCGCCATAGCGGCTCTCGGTCGCCTCCACCTGTCCCTGGTAGTGGCTGCCGAGGTCCTCGTGTCCGTAGGGCTTGAGCGCGGGCGCGTCGAGTGTCATGAACGAGAGCTGCGCGATCGCAAGGCCCGCGTAGAGCCGGATCGGCACGCGGGTGAGGTTGTTGAGCTCGAGCGTGAGCGTCCCGCGCCACCCGGGATCACAGAAGCCCGCAGTCGCGTGAACGATGAGGCCGAGGCGGCCGATTGAACTTTTTCCCTCTATACGCGCCACGATGTCGTCCGGCAGCTCGACGTGCTCGAGCGTGCGACCGAGGCAGAACTCGCCAGGGTGGATCACGAACGGCTCCTCGTCACCCACCTCGATCCGCTCGGTCAGGTTGCTCGGCGTCTCCCGCAGGTCGATCGCGGTCACCTTGTAGTTGTGAAACACGCGGAACGTATTTCCGAGGCGCAGGTCGATACTGGCCGGCTGCACCATGCCTTCGTCCCATGGGTCGATCTTGATACGTCCCTCCCGGACGAGGGTCGCGATCGTGCCGTCGGAGAGCACGGAGGTGATGAGGCGCTGGTTCACGGGCACCGATTCTTCCACGCACACGAGATGGCGCGAGAGCGGCTGCAGGCCGCACCGGCCTTCAGCTCAGCGGTTCGCGACGCTCGGAAGCTGCCGCGCGCTGAAGAGCGGCCTGCGCGTGAGCACGGTGCGGGTGCGCGGCGGCGAGAGCGGCCCGGGGTCTCCATGCGGCCCGCGGCGCGGCGAGCGCGGTGGACGCCGACGGGGATGTCGCGGAAGCCCACGCGGACCGATGCCGCCGTCATCCACTCCGGGAGCTGGCTCCGGCGTCTGCTTGACCGCCCAGCGCACGATCAGATACAGCGCGACGATCGGGATCTTGAGCGCGAGCATCAGCCACAGGAAGATCCAGAGGCTCACGGCGTAGATGCTACTACCCGCATCCGCGGGCGCAAGCCCGCTTCGCCCCGTCAGTCGGCGGCGCTCATGGGCGCGCTGCGTGCGCGCTCGCCGTGCAGCGGAAGCGGCGCGAGGCTGAACCGTGTCAGCTCGTGGAGCTTCTCGACGCGCTCGGAGATCTCGTCCGCCGTCAGGCGCTCGAGGCGCTCCGTGCCGAACTCCTCGACGTTGAACGATGCGAGCGCGGTGCCGCACGCGACCGCTTGGCGGAGGACGTCATCGTCGGGCTCGCCCCCGGGGTGTGCCGCTATGTAACCAAGGAAGCCGCCAGCAAACGTATCGCCCGCGCCCGTCGGGTCAACGACCGTCTCGAGCGGGAACGCCGGCAGCGAAAAGAAGCCGTCGGCGGTGACGAGCGCCGCCCCGTACTCGCCCTGCTTCGCGACCACGGCGCGAGGCCCCCACCCGAGGATCTCCTGCGCGGCTGCGACGAGGTTCGGCTTGCGCGTGAGTTGGCGCAGCTCGGCGTCGTTGACGATCAGGCAGTGGACTTCGCCGATCGCCTCCACGAGCGCCTCGCGGGCGGTGTCGATCCACAGGTTCATCGAGTCGAGCGCGACGAACCGCGCTTGCGGCAGCTGGACGCGCACCGTGCGCTGCAGATCGGGCTGGATGTTGCCCAGGAACAGCACGTCGCTTGCACGCGAGCGCTCCGAGAGGTGTGGCTCGAAGCCCTCGAACACGCCGAGCCTCGTCTCGAGGGTCTCACGCGAGTTCAGGTCCCAGCCGTACTCGCCGCGCCAGAAGAACGTTTCGCCTCCGCTCACGCGCTCGACGTCTCCCACCTCGACCCCGCGCGTGCGCAGCACGTCCATCGCGTCCTCGCCGAAGTCCTCGCCCACACAGCCGACGACGCGGACCTCGGCGAAGAACGACGCCGCAAGCGCGAAGTGCACAGCGGTTCCGCCGAGCATTCGCTCGCGCGCGCCGAACGGTGTCCGCACCGAGTCGAACGCGAGCGAGCCTGTGACTGTGATCGGCATGCGCGCGCACGATATCCGGCGCGCGAGCGCGAGGGCGCGAGCCTCTCCGGAGGTGGGCCCCGTGACACCCCACCCGGCCCCCGGGCGTAATCGTGCGTAAGCTCGTGCTCGCGATGAGTAAGACCTTCGGGGAGCTCGGCCTCTCACCAGACACCCTCCAAGCGTTGATGGAAGTGGGCTACCAGAGCCCCAGCCCAATTCAGGAAGAGACGATTCCGCCGCTGCTCGCCGGCAGGGACGTGATCGGCCAGGCGCAGACCGGGACGGGCAAGACCGCGGCCTTCGGCCTGCCGATCGTCGAGTACCTCGATCGCGCGCTCGGCGAGGTGCAGGCGCTCGTGCTCACGCCGACGCGCGAGCTGTGTATCCAGGTCACCCAGGCGCTCCGCGCCTACGGGTCGACGCGGCAGGCAAACGTCGTCGCGGTGTTCGGTGGCGCGCCGATCCGCAACCAGGAGGCGCAGCTGCGCGCCGGCGGCCAGATCGTCGTGGGCACCGTGGGCCGCGTGCTCGACCTCGCGACTCGCGGGTCGCTCGTCCTTCACGACTGCCGCTTCGTCGTGCTCGACGAGGCGGACGAGATGCTCGACCTCGGCTTCCTCGAAGACGTCGAGCGGATCCTCGCGCGGACGCCGAACGGCCGCCAGACGGCGCTCTTCTCGGCGACGATCCCGCGCGAGATACAAGCGCTCGCCGACCGCTACCTCTACGACCCCGTGGTCGTGCGCGTCGAGGCCCCGACGCTCACGATCGAGACCGTCGAGCAGTTCCAGCTGACTGTGCCGGCGGCCCAGAAGGAAGCGAAGCTCGTCGAGGTGCTGCGGGCGGAGCGCCCCGAGCAGGCGATCGTGTTCGTGCGCACGAAGAGCCGTTGCGAGCGGCTCTTTCGCACGCTCCGCGACCAGGGGATCGACGTGCGCGCGCTCCACGGCGACATGACGCAGGGCGCGCGCGACGGCGTGATGCTTGCGTTCAAGGCTGCGCGGCTGCCGCTGCTCGTGGCGACCGACGTCGCCGCCCGCGGCCTCGACATCTCCACGGTTACCCACGTCATCAACTTCGACGTCCCCGTCACCCCCGACATCTACGTGCATCGCGTTGGGCGCACCGGCCGCGTTGGACGCTCGGGCCGTGCGATCACGTTCGTCGAGCCGCGACAGCGCCATGAGCTAGAAGCGATCGAGCGCCATATCGGGATGCAGATCGCGCCGTGGTCGAGCGGCGCGCACGCTGCCACGCCCTCTGTTGTACGACCGCCACGGCGCCACGAGAAGCCGCACGTGGGTCGCGCGGGCGACGAGCCCAGGGAGCGCCTCATCCTCTCCGGCGGCCGCCACCAGCGATCGACGTGGCGCGGCTGGTTGCAGCTATCACTGGCGCGACGGGCCTCGACGGCGAGGCGATCTCCGACGTCACAGTGCTCGAGCGCTTCTCGCTGTTGAGCGTCCCCGCGGCCGAGGCGGAGCGCGTGATCGACGCGCTCGAAGGCCTGCGCATCGACGGACAACGCGTCAGCGCCGAGCCGCTGAAGACTCCCGCAGCCGAGCGAGGTCTAGGGCTCCGCAGCCTCTCGATCGGACTATGATCGAAGTCGAGTCCGGATCTTCCGAGCAAGCAGAGTGTCGAAGCAGTAGGCCGAAGGAGGGCCCCCGATGCATAGCCACGAGACGGCGGAGCAGGCCGCGCAGGACAGACGAGCAACGGGGCCGGGGTGAGCGCGGAGGAGACGGCGCACGACGCCGACGCGACGGCGCAGAGCGCAGATACCGGCGCCGAGCGCTGGGCGCGCAGCGACGAGATCCCGGTTGAGAACCCCGCGACCGGGCAGATCGTCGGCACCGTCCCGAACCTCGACGCCGCTGCGCTCGCCGAGATGGCAAAGCGCGGTCGTGCGGCCCAGCTGGGCTGGAGCGCAATGGGCCTCGAGGGTCGCGCGAGGTCCTGCGGCGCGCCCAGAAGTGGATCATAGACAACGCCGAGCGCATGATCTCGACGATCGTCGCCGGAGACCGGCAAGACCTACGAGGACGCGCAGCTCGCGGAGCTCGCGTACGCGGCCAACGCCTTCGGGTTCTGGGCGCGCAAGGCGCCGAAGTACCTCGCCGACGAGCACGTCTCCTCGAGCCAGATCCTCGTCAAGGGCAAGAAGCTGCGCGTCCGCTACCGCCCGCTCGGCCTCGTCGGCGTGATCGGCCCTTGGAACTACCCGCTGACGAACTCATTCGGCGACTGCATCCCTGCGCTCGCGGCGGGCAACAGCGTAATCCTCAAGCCCTCCTCGCTCACCCCGCTCACCTCGTTGCTGATGGCGGAAGGGATGCGCGACTCTGGGCTTCCCGAAAATGTCTTCCAGGTGGCAACCGGTCGGGGTGGGACCGGCGCCGCGCTGATCGAGCTCGTCGACATGATCATGTTCACGGGCTCCACCGAGGTGGGACGCCAGATCGCGGAAGCCGCGGCGCGGCGGCTCATCCCGAGCTCGCTGGAGCTCGGCGGCAAGGACCCGATGATCGTCCTCGCCGACGCCGACCTCGAGCGCGCCGCGAACTTCGCGACCTACTACTCGATGCAGAATGCCGGCCAGACCTGCATCTCGATCGAGCGCGCGTACGTCGAGCAGGCGGTCTACGACGAGTTCGTGGGCAAGGTCTCCGAGAAGCTGCGCTCGCTGCGGACGGGAGCCCCGAACGGCCCGGGGTCGGTCGAGATCGGTGCGATCACCTTCCCAGACCAGATCGCCACGATCAAGGACCAGGTCAACGATGCGATCCAGAAGGGCGCGCGCGTCCTCACGGGAGGCGAGGCGCGGATGGGGAGCGAGCGCGACGGCGGCCGCTTCTACGAGCCGACGCTGATCGTCGACGTGGATCACTCGATGAAGGTCATGACGGAGGAGACCTTCGGGCCGGTGTTGCCGGTGATGAAGGTCCGCGACGCCGAGGAGGCGGTGCGCCTCGCAAACGACTCCCCCTACGGGCTCGGCGCCTCGGTGTTCACGCGTGATACGCGTCGCGGTGAAGCGCTCGCGCGCCGCATAGACGCGGGGGCGGTGAACGTCAACGACGCACTCATCAACTACACCGTGCTCGAGCTGCCGATGGGCGGGCGTAAGGAATCCGGCCTCGGCCAGCGCCACGGCGCCGGCGGGATCCGCAAGTACTGTGCGACGCAGTCGATGGTCGTTACCTCGCGGCTCGCGCCCAAGCGCGAGCCGCACATGTACCCGTACAAGGCGAGCAAGTCGCGCCGGCTAGGCTGGCTGTTCAAGATGCTCTACGGTCGCGGCCGCCGCTAATGTGGCACGGCGCGAACGTTTCAGCCGCGCTCGGTGAGCGCGACGTCGAGCAGCCACTCGAGCTCGGGGATCGTGCTCGCTGCGTCGGTGTGATGGACCGTCGCCATTCCGAGTTCCTCGGCGGGCGTGAGGTTGTGCGGGAGGTCGTCCACGTACACGCACGCGACGGGCGCCACGCCCGCGAGCTCCGCGCCCAGTTCGTACATCCGCGGCGCCGGCTTTCGCACCCCGACCTCCCCCGAGATGACGAGGCCGTCGAAGATCTCCGCGAAGAGCTCGCGCGGATAGCGATGGACGCCCCACGAGTTCGACACGAGCACCGTTCGCACGCCTGATCCGTGCGCGCGGCGCACCGCGTCGATCATCGCGACGTCGGGGCTCACGCCGGCGAGCAGGCCGTCGATGAGCCCGTTGGGCTCGACGTCGAGCAGCGCTGCGAGCGCCGGCTCGAACTGCTCCTCCGTGATCTTCCCGGTCTCGAGCGCGATCAGGAGGTCGCGAAACTCCTTGTCCGCGGCGAAGCGCTTGCCGAGGTCCTCGAAGTCGATGCCCGCCTCGCTGCAGTAGGCGTGAAAGGAGACGAAGAGGTTCGACGTGAGCACGCCGCCCCAGTCCACGAGCAGCGCCTCGCGCCCGTTCTGGCTCTCATTCACCGAGCGCCACCACCTCGGCCATGCGCGCGAGCTCGACGACGCCGTCGCCGAACTGCTTGAGGTAGGGATCGTCGGTGGCGCCCGCGAGGGCGCGCTTGTAGTTGCCCTCCATGAACACGACCGACTTCCAGAGCGCAAGCGTCACGTACCAGCGCAGGTCGCTCATCGAGCGGCCCGAGAGCCGCTCGTAGCGCGCGATGAGCTCGCCGCGCGTGAGGAAGCCCTCGCCGCGCGTGACCCTGCCGAGGTGCTCGCGCAACCCGTGGTCGGGGTCGCTGGCCTCGGTCCACATCATGCAGAGATAACCGAGGTCGGCGAGCGGGTCGCCGATCGTCGCCATCTCCCAGTCGAGGACCGCGACGAGCCGCGCGGGGGCATCGCTTGCGTAGATCGTGTTGCCAAGGCGATAGTCGCCGTGGACGACGGTCGCCGCTTCGGACTCGGGCCGGTTCTCCTCGAGCCATGCGCCGACGCGCTCGACCGCGGGGATCTCGCGCGTCTTGTTGAGCTCCCACAGGCCACCGAAGCGGCGCAACTGGCGCTCGAGGTAGCCGGAGGGCTTGCCGAACCCCTCGAGCCCAACCTCGCGCCAGTCGACGGCGTGGATCTCGACGAGCGTGTCGATCAGCTCCTCGCCGATTCGCCGCCGCTCGAGTGGCACGTCGAGCAGGGAGGGCACGCTCGAGACGATGACCTCGCCCTCGACGCGCTCCATCACGTAGAAGGGCGCGCCGATCACGGTCGGCTCCTCGCAGACTGCGAGCACGCGAGGCACGCGCGCGGCGGTCCCCTCGAGCGCCTTCAAGAGCCTCGCCTCGCGCAGCACGTCGTGCGCGCTCGGCGGCAGTGGCGGTCGCGGCGGGCGCCGCAGCACCATCTCTGGTGCTCCCTCGCGGGCGATCGCGTAGGTCACGTTGGAGTGCCCTTCACCGATCGGCCCCGCTTCGATCGGCCCTTCGCCGAGGCCTTCGGCGTCGAGGAATCGCTCGAGCGGCTCGACGATGACGAGCGGGGGACGATCCCCGACGCGCACGTCCGAAGCGCGCGCGACTATGTCGTCCGGGGCGACTGCTGGTGTGCTCATCGGGCAAAAGTATCGTGGCGGGGGGTGCTCGCGCTCCGAGCGCTCAGCGCGCGCCGCGTCGGCGCTGTTCCGCTACTCACCGCAACATTCGCGAGGCTACGGTGTCCAGGGTGCTCATGCTACGTATTCGCGCCACCCTCCCCCTGATCTCTGGCGCAGCGGTTCTGTTCGCCGCGTCGCTGGCCCCCGGTCAAGCCCTCGCGTCCCATGGCGAGACCGTGTTCTTCGAGCCGGGAACGGTGCTTTTGAACCCCAAAACGAGGCCGAAGACGCTCTCGCAGCTTCAGCGTCTGGGCGTCCACGCGATCCGCGTCGAGCTCCCGTGGCGCGAAGTTGCCCCCTCGCCGAACAGTCGCACGCGCCCCTCGTTCGAAGCGACGAACCCCGCCGACTACCGCTGGGGCCAGTACGACGTTGCGCTCGCGGCCGCGCACCAGCTCGGCTGGCAGGTCCTGCTTACGGTCACTTCGCCGGTGCCGAAGTGGGCGACCTCGACTCACAACGACTACCTCACGCGGCCCGACGACCGCGACTTCCAGGAATTCATGACCGCGGTCGGCCGCCACTACGGCTCGGACGTGGCGCTGTATTCGATCTGGAACGAGCCCAACCACCCCGCCTTCCTGCGCCCGCAATTCTCGGCCGATCGCCAGCCAGCCTCGCCGCGCATTTACCGCGGGCTCTTCCTCGCCGGCTACGCCGGCCTGAAGGCCGCGGGGCTCGCGAACCCGAAGGTGCTGATGGGCGAGACCGGCGCCGACCGGCTACGACCACGCGAGCGGCTTGCACGACGTCGCGCCGCTTGCGTTCCTGCGCGGCGTGCTGTGCCTGAACTCCCACTACCGGAAGTCCTCCTCCTGCCAGATGCTCCCGGCGTACGGCTACGCGCATCACGCGTACACGACGGCGGCAGGCCCCTTCTACCGTCCGCCGAGCCAGGACGACGTCACGATCGGGGTCCTCGGCCGTCTCGTGCGTGCGCTCGACCTGGCGGCGCGTGCGCACGCGGTGCGCTCGGGGATGCCGATCTACCTCACCGAGTTCGGAGTGCAGAGCAAGCCGAACCGTTACCTGGGCGTGTCCCCGTCGCAGCAGGCCGTCGACGACGCGATTGCCGAAAAGATCGCTTGGTCGAACTCGCGTGTGGCGGCGTTCTCGCAGTACCTGCTGCGCGACGATCCGGTGGGAGGCCCGCCAGGTTCGAGCGTGAACGGCGGCTACGTTGGCTTCCAGACGGGGCTCGAGTACCACGACGGGCGGCGCGAAGCCGCTCTACTCGGCGTGGTCCGTGCCGCTCGTCGTGAGCACGAGCGGCCACGGCTACTCGCTGTGGGGACTGATCCGCCCCGCCCGCGGCGCGACCTCGGCGACGGTGCTCGTGCGCAGGAAGGGCGCCCATCGCTATTCGCAGCTCGCGACGGTGCACACGAACAGCCTCGGCTACTGGAGCCTTCAGTCCTCGGTCGCGGGCGTCGACTGGCGTGTGCGCTGGGTGAGCAACCAGCACGTCACCTACGAAGGCCCACCGATCCCGGCCTCGTAGCCGCCGGCGCTTCCAACAGCTCACGCGACGCGCTCGGGCCGAGGCCGGCGGCGGCCTACGATGAGTTCGCGATGCCCGAGTTGCCCGAGGTCGAGATCACAACGCGCCGATTGGCGTCCGCCCTGCGCGGCGCGACGATCGCGTCGGCGATGGCTCCGGGGGTCAATACGCTGAAGACCTTCGACCCGCCGCTGAGCGAGCTCGAGGGCGCGCGAATCGCGGACGTCTCGAGGCGCGGCAAGCATCTGATCGTGCAGACCGACAGCGGCCTCTCACTGCTCGTCCATCTCATGTCCGCCGGGCGCCTGCAGCTCTTCGAGGAGCCGGCTCCTTCGAGCACCAACGGGCGCGGCCGACGCGCGACCGCACGCTCCGGCTCGTCCTGCGAATGGACCGATGGGCGCGAGCTGCGCATGCGCGAGTTCGGGTCCAAGCAGGCGGCATGGGCGAAGCTGCTTCCCACCGAGGCACTCGCCGACGACCCGGCGCTCGCGTCGCTCGGACCCGAGGCTTGGCCGGACACTCCGCCGCTCTCGGAGCTGCTGGAGGAGCCCCGGCCACTCCACGCGAGCCTGCGCGACCAGCACGTGATCGCGGGCATCGGACGCTCGTGGGTCGACGAGATCCTGTGGGACGCGTCGCTCTCCCCGTACAAGCGCGGCTCGGACCTCGAGCTAGAGGAGGCCGAGCGCCTGCGCGAGTCGATCACGCGCAAGCTGAGCGCTGCGCTCGAGCACTACGAAGACGTCATCGAGCTGCCGATCCCGGACAAGCTGCCGATGCCGCTGCAGGTGCACAGGCGCGTGGGCGAGCCGTGCCCGCGTTGCGGAGCGCCCATTGCCGGGGTGCACTTCGAAGACTACATCGTGTCCTACTGTCCCGAGTGTCAGACCGGCGGCCGGGTCCTCAAGGACCGGCGGCTCTCGCGCATCCTGAAGTAGCTCCTCTGCGCTACTCCGCGCCGAGCGGGGCTCGCAGGGCGTCGCTGCTACTCAGGGCGTACTCGGAAGCGCAAGTGGGTCGCGTACTGCGACTCGATCACGGCCGTGCGTTCGAAGATGAGGTCGGTGCGCGCGAGGCCGTCGAAGAGGCGCTTGCCTGCGCCCATGAGGACGGGAGCAATCGTCAGCGTGAACTCGTCTACCAGTCCGGCATTCAGGAACTCGCGCAGCAGTTCGCCGCCGCCCATCACGACGACGTTCTTGCCCGCGGCCGCGCTCCGCGCGCTGCTGAGCGCCTCCTCGATGCCACCAGTGACGAACTCGAAGCTCGTCTCGCCCTTGAGGATGCGCTCATGCGGGCGGTGCGTGAGGACGAAAAAGGGGACGCCGAAGCCCGGTTCCTCCCCCAACCGCCGGCGACCTCGTACATCGTGCGTCCGCAGATCATCGCACCCGCCGAGGTGAAGACCTCGTCGAGATAGGCCTTGTCGACGTCCGCCGGCGCTCCCCGTGTCCCGTCATAGGTCCAGGGACCACCGAACACCCAGTAGTGCAAGCGCTCCCCATCGTCGCCGAAACCGGCACCGGGGCGGTCGTGGGGACCGGTGATGTAGCCATCCATTGAGATCGTGATGCCTGCGATTACGTTGGACACCTGGTTGTTCTCCTTCCTGCACCGAGCCGCTTTGGTTCATGGACCGACGCGAGAACTGAAACTATCGCTTCATCCCAACAGCGAGCGTGTCTGCCGATCGCGGGACGAGCCCCGATACGCAGTCACTAGGATCGTCCCCATAATCGAGTCCCGCGAGAAGGCCCCCGACTTCACCCTGCCCGACCAGGACGGCCGCCCAGTCAAGCTGTCGGGCTTCCGCGGCCAGCCCGTCGTCGTCTACTTCTACCCGAAGGCGGACACGCCCGGCTGCACGACGCAGGCGTGCGGCGTGCGCGACCACCGCGCGGACTACGACGGCGCCGGCGCCGTCGTGCTCGGCATCTCTCCCGACCCCGTCGCAAAGGTCAAGCGCTTCCACGACAAGCACGACCTCGGGTTCGCGCTGCTCGCAGACGAGGACCACGCGGTCGCCGAGTCCTACGGCGTGTGGGCGGAGAAATCGATGTACGGGCGCAAGTTCTGGGGCGTCCAGCGCGCGACGTTCGTGATCGACCAGGAGGGGGTTCTCGCACACGTGATCCCGAAGGTCTCGCCTGCCACGCACGACGAGCAGGTCCTCCAGGCGCTCGGACTATTATCGGACGACCTTTCGGGTCCCCAGCGGTAGTTGAGCGTCCACCCGCAACGCGCACATCCCGTCAGAAGAAGGAGTCTCGATGCCGAGCGCCCATCTCGAGAGCCCTGAACACGAATTCGAAGACGAGGACTGGAACGAGGAAGACGAAGAGCTCGTGAGCACCGATGAGGAGGAGCTCGACCTCGACGAGTACGACGACCTCGACGAGGACGCCGACCTGTAGTTAGCCCCGGCCCGGTTGCCCGGCGCGCCCGGCGATCCGCAGCGCCTGCCGCCGTACGCTTGCATCGGTGCACACGCTTGTAAGCCCCGAGCTGCTCGGCTCCGCCTCGATCGCCCACACGCTCGAGACCTTCCTCGAAGCGGCGGGCCAGTTCTTCTCCGATCTCGCGGCGGTGCGATGGCAGTACGTCGTCCTTGGGCTCGTGCTCTTCGGGCTCAATCTCACGCTGCGCTCGCGCGCCTTCTTCAACTCTCGCTCCTCGCGCATTCGGCGGCCTTACCGCGGTGTACCAATGGGGCTGGTTAAGCGGGATCTTCGGGGTGCATTGATCCGGCGCCCATTCTGGCATTCCTTCCAATCATCGAGGTCGGAGTGCTGTTCGGCCTGGCAATGGACTACCAGCTGTTCCTCGTCTCAGGAATGCGGGAAGCCTATGCACACGGCGCTCCCGCAAGGCTCGCCGTGCAACGGGGGCTGCACGCCGGCCGACCGGTGGTCACCGCTGCCGCGATCATCATGATGTCGGTGTTCGCCGGGTTCATCTTCTCCGAACTCCGCGACGATTCGTCCCATCGGGTTCGGCTCGCGTTCGGTGTGCTCGTCGACGGTTCCTCGTGCGAATGCTGGGCTCATCCCCGCGGCATACTTGCTCGGCAAGTCGGCATGGTGGTTCCCGAAGTGGCTCGACCGCATTGTGCCGAACGTCGACGTGGAGGGCGCCAACCTGGAACGAGGACCGTCGAGCCCCGGAGCACATGTGGTGCCACATCACGAAACGCCCGCCCATGTCATGACTCAGCGCGATCGCACGCACTCTGCCTGAACGGCTAGAAACCGACGCATCCCGGTGAGAGCACTAGGGGTGAGCTGTCCGGATGCTGTCGAGCCGTGCGCAGGAGATGCGCTGCCAGGTTCATTGCTGCGCAGCGCTCGAGTGGGCCGATACAAACGAAAGAACGTCTTCGTTCGCCTCTTTGCTACGACCCGTCATGTAGAGGTGACCGGCACCAGAAAGCACCTCGACCGCCATATCCGCGGCGATGCCCTCGGGCGTCGCTGCCGGACCGTAGATCTTCGACTTCACCATCTTCGCCAGACGGGCCTCGGATGGGTTCGCCCAGTATGAAGGCCACATCACCATCTGCTGCCACCGCGGAAACTTGTCGGGAGCTCCGGAGGCGCAGTGCAGCCGAGAATGAAAGAAGTCACGCGTTCGGGCGCGAGTAGCGCGACGCTTCCGGTGTCAGGAGCCGTGATTCCGTTTTCCAAGCCGGTCACAGCGGTGCGAGCGAGCTCTTCTTTTGAGGACGCGTAGTTGTGAGTGCCAGTGCTGGCGACGTAGATCGGCGCGTCGAACGGCGCGTCACCCATGAGGAGTTCAAGCGTCTCGGAGTCGCCGGGCGGGATCGTCGCGAGGAACCGTTCTCCGGAGTCAAGGCGACCGACGATGATCCCAGCGGTGTGCCCGCCTTGTCCTGTTTGACCGTGAAGGTCTCGATGCGCGCTTGAACCCTCTGCGACGTCGACACTCTTCGTCGAAGGGACGGCATCGAGTTCACCTTGCGCGACCGAGTCGTGCCAGTCCTGCCAGGCCCGAGGCGTCGTGGAGTACACACCGACGGAGTACTTGCTGAGCGTGCCACCGTTTGCCCCGACGAACCCGAACTACCCGGGTTGTCGCGAAGTCTCGAAACTGTCTCGGCGACGGTGCATGGAGTAGTTGTTTCCGGCACCGCCGAAGAATGGCAGTCCACCGGTGAGGGTGAGTCCGCGCGGGTCGGTGGGAGCCAGCCCAAGCCCGTCGCAGATGTTGAACACGGCGATCGGGAAGCAGCTGTACAGGTCGAAGGTGGCCACCTGGTCGGCCACGATTCCTGCGCGCTCCAGGGCAGAGGTAGGCGGCCAGGACCGACGCCGGGCCGGCGGAGAGGTCCGGTCGGTCAAGAAGGTTCTTCTCCCGGAGGTCGGCGTAGCCGTGCAAAAAGACCCACCGGTGCTCGGGGATTCCCGCTCGCGCCACCCCGACGCTCGTGAGAACTACAGCAGCTCCCTGGTTGACCTGGTCCCTCGCCACGACGAACCGCGGATACGGATCTGAGATGAGCCTGTTGCGGTCCGTTACCGTCTCAGTTCGGCAGCGGTTCGTTCGACGGGCGCCGCAGCGAACGGATTCTGTGCGGCGACCTTGTGAACGGTGCGAACAGGTCGCCGACGGCGGCTGCGTACTGGCGCGACCAACCCGAGACGTGCCCGGCGCGCATTGTCGAAGAGGGCAATGCTGTGACGGCGCATCGATCAGGCCGTGCTCGACCTGAGTCTTGCTGGTCAGTCCTTCGAGTCCATAGCCACGATCGTCCAGCGTGCCGCCGACGTGTTCGGAGAAGTCTGGGGCGTCTTCGCGACCGCCGAATGCGCGCGTGGTCGAAATCGCCTCGGAACCGAAAATGAGGACCGCGCTCGCCTCGCCGGCAGCGATCGCCTTCGCGAGCTCGGTGATCAGGTGCTGAGGGCTCTGCCCGCCGGCCACCTCCAGAATCGCGCGGCGCGGGTCCGCACCGACCCTCGCAGCGACTGATCGGGGGTAGTTGTTGGACCGGCCAAGAGGTGCGCTGGAACGCGGGGTGGAGATTTCGAACTGTCGCACCCCAGCAACCGTATCGATGATCGCCGGGTCGATTCCCGCATCCTCGAGGGCTGTCTGGGCTGCCGCGGCCGCGAGGCCGACGGCGGACAGTTGGCGGTAGCCGGGCGCGTCAATGGGGTCGCTGATCTGGCCGACACCGACGAGGATCGGAGTGCGCGGGTCTAATTCGTCGATCACAGCTCTGCTCCTGTCGGGTTGAACATCCTTCTGCACTCTTCAGCGTCCCTGCCAGCGTGGTTGCCGCTTTTCGGCGAACGCGAGCTGCCCTCACGGGAGTCCTCCCTCTGGATGAGCTGGCGCGTTTCGCGAGTGGAGCGTTCCCAGTCTTCGGTTTCCGACAGCACGACGCCGTCGACGATTCCGCGGGCGATCCGCTTGCTCGTCTGAACAGCGAGCGGCGCGTTTGCGCACACCTGGTGGGCCAATGCCAGCGCTGCGTCGAGCAGTTCCGCTTGCGGTACCACCCGGTTGACGAGTCCGAGTTCCAGTGCACGCGCTGCCGACAGCGGTTGGCCGGTGAGGATGACCTCCATTGCGATCTTCTGCGGAATCTGGCGTGGCAGGCGGAACGCACCCCCGGCACCGGCGATGATGCCGCGGGCCACCTCGGGCAGGCCGAAGGTGGCCGTTTCAGACGCCACGGCGAGATCACTCGCCAGCACGATCTCGGTGCCACCGCCGAGTGCGAACCCGTTCACGACTGCGATGGTCGGCTTTGAGATGTGGTGCGTCACGTAGCCGGCGAAACCCCACGATTCGAAACGGGGATCGCCGCGACCAAGACGTCCGGCGGCCGCCTCTTTCAGGTCGGCTCCCGCGCAGAAGGCTTTGTCTCCGGCGCCCGTGATGACCACGACCCAGACGTCAGGATCGGCATCCGCGTAGTCGAGCGCCTCGCCGACACCCAGCATGAGGTCGTTGTTGACCGCGTTTCGCGCCTCGGGGCGATTCAGAGTGACGATGAGAGTGTGATCCCGCTTCTCGGCCAGGACTGCGCCGTTTCCGCCGATCTCGATGTTCGTGGTGGTGTTCATTCGGTGATCCTGCCTGTGGTTGCGACGAGTCTGGGCGGAGGGGTGGAGTTCGAGAGCGCCGGACTCGAGGAGTTCGTCGATCGTGCCTTCTGAAAGGCCGAGAACGGACCGCATGATCTCCCGGCTGTGCTCGGCAAAGGAGAGGCGCGGGCTGCAATCGCGGTTCCGGCAGGTTGCGGGGAGGAGCCTCACGAAGCAAGGTGGTGAGCGGATCGGTGATCTGCGGCTGGTGGAGCAGACCGAGTGCGTTCCGGGCGATCAGGCTGTCGTCTGTCTCGAGATCCTGAACGCGCAACATCTGTGCCGCGGGGATGCCGGCCTCCTGCAGGATCTGCATCCCGTCGCGCGGGCTACGTTGCCTGGTCCATTCGGCCGTCGCCGCCTCCAGCACCGCTGATTCCGCCAGTCGCTTCTCGGCGTTGTCGAACCGCGAGTCCGAGAGCCACTCCGGATGCCCCACGACAGTCGCCAGTCGAGCGAAGCGCGCATCGCCGCCGCCGTCGATCACGACCCACTCGTCGTCGCCGTCGGCCGGGAAGACTCCTCGTGGCGCATCCTCGACCAGGGTCGCCCCGGTTGCGAGGTGGCCCGGTCGGACACCTTCGACGGCGAGCCAGTCACCCATCGCTCCGAAGATCGCGTCCACCTGCGCCGTGCTGACCCGGCCGCCGCGTCCGGTGCGCTGTCTGCGCAGGAGAAGTGAGGGTGACTGCGGCCGCGTTGAGGCGGGCGACCACGTGATCGGGGAACACCGTGATGGCGTCGCTGAAGCTGTCGTCCGCTTCCGGGTAGCGCCAGAGAGCGGTCATCCCGGCGCTGGCACGCACCAGCGGTCCGTAGCCCTAGTCGTGTCGCCCACGGCCCCGTGTTGCCGAACGCGCTCGACTCCGAAAGGACGATGCCCGGGTTGATCGCGGCCAGTTCGTCGAATCCGAATCCCAGGTTCTCAAGCGTTCCGGGCTTGAAGTTGGTGAGTACGACGTCGGATTGGGCAACGAGGCTCCGGAAGATCGTCTTCCCTTCCTGCGACTTGAGGTCCAGCCCGAGACTGCGCTTATTGCGGTGTCCCCATGTTACTCTCCGCTCATCTCCACGTCGAGAGCCGATTGACGGCTCCCGTCCGGAAACCGGTGCTTTCGATCTTGATGACGTCTGCGCCGTAGTCCGCGAAGAGGCGGCCGAGTTCGGCGCCGACCACGATGACACCGAGATCCAGGACACGGAGGCCGTCGAACGGACGGTCGGACGGAACGAGTCCCGCAGCGGTTCCGTGGCCGTGGCCCGAAGCTCCGAGTGACCCAGCTGCGGTGCCTGATGGCGAATCCCGACCCGTTCGCCGTCGATCTCGAACCAGCCGGACGGAACGGTCACGCCGGTAGCAATACGTACTGGTCGAAGCCGGCCACAGAAA